>NZ_JBUBHM010000001.1:0-2331881 GCF_057198005.1 Lactobacillus sp. WILCCON 0058 | reverse complement strand
AAAACATTCCCTCCAAAAAATTTTTTAGCAAAATTATTTTAGCATTTACTGACCAGGTTTTCCACAGGTGGAAGAAAGAAATCCAGAATCCACAGGCTGTGGACAAGAAATAAAAAGATGACTGTGAACTCTGCTGATAATTTTATCAAAATCGGCCAAAAGTGGATAAGTCCTGTGGACAACTTTTCTTAGAGTGGCAAAAGGAGAGCCCACTTTTGACCAGATATATCCACAGGGTGTTGAAAAAGTTTTTGACAGGGTGTGGACTGTGGATAAGTCTGCAAAAAAGCCTGTTGATTGCCGGGAAAAAATTTTTTCGCGGTCTGCTTTCTGTCCACAGGCGGGGGATTAGCTTCAGGCAGTCTAAGGAAAAAATCGGGCAAGTTTGCAAGAAAAAGCTTGGTTTTTTTTGATTTCCGTGCTATTCTAGATAAGAAATTGTGCACGTAGCACTAAAAAATGGAGGTGCAAATATATGTCAACTAAGAGAACTTACCAACCTAAGAAGCGTCACCGTTCACGCGTTCACGGCTTCATGAAGCGTATGGCTACAAGCAACGGCCGTAAGGTATTGGCTAGACGCCGTGCAAAGGGTAGAAAAGTATTATCTGCTTAAGCCACTGAATCCCAGTGGTTTTTTTAATTTGCAAGAGTGTAAAGAGCTTTGAGAAAGTCATATCGAGTTAAATCTGAACAGGATTTTCAGACCGTCTTTGAAAATGGCGAATCAGTTGCCAACCGGGCTTTTGTGATCTATGTCCTGCCTAGAAAGCAGAATAAGCATTTTCGCGTCGGCATCTCTGTCGGCAAGAAGGTCGGTCACACGGCCGTCGTGCGCAACCGTCTCAAGCGCTACATCAGGGCGGTGCTGACCGAGAACCGGGATCGGATTAAGCCGGACCTGGACTTCTTGGTGATTGCCAGACCCTACGCTCGCGATTTTGATTGGGAAAAGACGCGGGAAAACCTGCTTCACGCGCTGAACCTGGCCCACGTCATTGAAGAAGAGCCAAATAAAGAGGAAAAATAGTGAAGGACATTTTATCGAAGAAGAGTACCAAGCGCCTTCTGGCCGCTCTGGCACTGGTGACGGTTTTTGCCCTTGTTCTGAGCGGCTGCGCTTCGCAGACCACCCAGAAGCCAACGCCGATCTCCCATAATTCCAGCAACTGGTGGGATGCCTGGGTAGTTTACTACCTCTCCCAGTTCGTGCTTTGGATTGCCAAAGTCTGCGGGGGCAGCTACGGCTGGGCCATCATCATCTTTACGGTTATCATCCGGGTGATCCTCCTGCCTTTGAACGCGGTGCAGATCAACAGCACCAGAAAGATGCAGGAGATCCAGCCGGAACTGAAGGCCCTGCAAGAGAAGTACTCCAGCAAGGACCTGGAGACCCGGAACAAGCTGAATGAAGAAACGCAGAAGCTTTACAAGGAAGCGGGCGTCAATCCTTACGCCGGCTGCCTGCCGATGGTCATCCAACTGCCGGTTATGTGGGCCCTGTACCAGGCCATCTGGCGGACGCCAGAGCTGCAGAACGGTAAATTCTTGTGGATGGACCTGGGCAAGCCAGACCCATACTACATCCTGCCGGTTTTGGCAGCGGTATTTACCTTCCTGTCCTCATATATCGCGACTCTGTCGGTGCCTAAGTCTTCCCAGACCACGATGACCAAGGTCATGAGCTATGCCATGGCGATCATGGTCGGGATCTCGGCCATCGTCTTCCAGTCCGCGATCTCCCTTTACTGGGTGATCTCCAACCTCTTCCAGGTTGGCCAGACCCTGGTCCTGCAGAACCCATTCAAGTACCGCAGGGAACAGGAAGCCAAGGAAGAAGCTGAACGCGAGCGCCAGCGCAAGATGCGGCGGGCTTACAAGCGGATCAAGCGGAAATAATTGAATATTCATCTAAAGTTTTTTAGATAAAGTAGTGAAAGTGCTTTATCCATCATTTTTCATGGTGGAAATTGCGCTTTTTTTATTGGAAAAAAACGAGGTAACGAGATGGTTCAACGTTTAACTGAATTTGATACGATCGCGGCGATCTCAACGCCGCTGGGAGAAGGCGGGATCTCCATCGTCCGCGTCTCCGGGGAAGATGCGGTCGCCATTGTCAACCGCTTGTTTAAGGGCAAGGACTTGGAAAAAGTTCCCAGCCACACGATCAACTACGGCCACATCGTGGATCCGGCGACTGGGCAGGTGATTGACGAGGTCATGGCCTCCGTCATGCTGGCGCCGAAGACTTTTACCAAGGAAGACATCGTGGAAATCAACTGCCACGGGGGGATCGTGGTCACTAACGACATCCTGCAGCTGCTCTTGGCCAATGGGGCCAGAATGGCTGACCCGGGCGAATTTACCAAGCGGGCCTTCGTCAATGGCCGGATCGACCTGACCCAGGCTGAAAGCGTGATGGACATCATCCGGGCCAAGACTGACAAGGCCCGGCAGGTGGCGGTCAAGCAGCTCTCCGGCGGCCTCTTGACGGAAATCCGGGCCCTGCGCCAGGAAATCCTGGACGTTTTGGCCAATGTCGAGGTCAATATCGACTACCCGGAATACGATGAAGAAGAAGTGACGGCGCAAAAGATGCTGGCTTGCGCGGAAGATGTTAGCGGCAAGATTGATCGCCTCTTGGAAACGGCCCAGGAGGGGCAGATTCTCAGAAACGGCTTGAAGACGGCGATTGTCGGCCGGCCTAACGTGGGCAAGTCCTCTCTTTTGAACTACTTGACCCAAAGCGACAAGGCGATCGTGACGGATGTGGCCGGAACCACCCGGGACACCCTGGAAGAGTTCGTGTCCGTCAAGGGGGTGCCGCTGGAGTTGATCGACACGGCCGGGATTCACCATACCGAGGACCAGGTGGAAAAAATCGGGGTTGAGCGGTCGAAGAAGGCCATTGCCCAGGCGGACCTGATCCTGCTTTTGCTGGACGGCAGCCAGGAATTAACGGAAGAAGACCGGCAGCTTTTGGATCTGACAAATGGCAAAAAGCGGATCATCGTGCTGAATAAAACGGACCTGGGTCAGAAGCTGGCCGCGTCTGAGATCGCTGAAGAAAGCGGCAGTGAAGTGATCAGCACCTCGATCATGATGAAGGAAAACCTGGACGAATTGGAAGCCTTGATCAAGAAGCTGTTCTTCAAGGGGATCGAAAACTCCAACGACCAGGTTCTGGTGACCAACCAGCGGCAGGCGGGCCTTTTGGCCAAGGCCAAGCAGCAATTGGCCGACGTGGCCAGCGGGATTGAAGACGGGATGCCGGTCGACCTGGTCCAGATCGACTTTACCGGAGCCTGGGAAAGCCTGGGCGAAATCACCGGAGATAGCGCGCCAGATGAATTGATCAATGACCTCTTCAGTCAGTTCTGCTTAGGGAAATAGCGAGGAAGGCAAGGAAGACGAAAAAGATGAAGACTTATGTTTCAAACGAATATGACGTAATCGTGGTCGGCGCCGGCCACGCGGGCTGCGAAGCAGCCCTGGCCAGTGCCCGGATGGGGGAGAAGACCCTGCTTTTGACCATCGGCCTGGACATGGTGGCCTTTATGCCCTGCAACCCGTCAGTCGGCGGCCCGGCCAAGGGGACCGTGGTCAGAGAAATCGACGCTTTAGGCGGGGAGATGGGCAAAAACATCGACAAGACCTACATCCAGATGCGGATGCTGAACACGGGCAAGGGGCCGGCTGTCCGGGCATTAAGAGCCCAAGCTGACAAGTGGGACTACCACGAAGAGATGAAGCGGACCATCGAAAACACCCCTAATTTGACCCTGCGCCAGGCGGTCGTTGACGACTTGATCGTTGAAGACGGGGAATGCCGGGGCGTGGTGACCAACACCGGGGCCCGCTACCGGGCCAAGAGCGTGGTCTTGACGACAGGGACCGCGGCCAGAGGGCGGATTTTTATCGGGGAACTGAACTACTCATCCGGCCCCAACAACACGATTCCAGCCATCAAGCTGTCAGAAAGCCTGGAGAGACTGGGCTTCAAGCTGCGCCGCTTTAAGACCGGGACGCCGCCGCGGGTCAACAAGCACACCATCGACTACTCCAAGACCGAAGAAGAGCCGGGTGACAAGGAACCCCGCCACTTCTCCTTTACCAGCAAGGATGAAGACTACCTGACTGACCAGACTTCCTGCTGGATGACCTACACCAACCCGAAGACCCATGAAATCATCAATGAAAACCTGGACCGGTCACCGATGTTCTCCGGTGACATCGTCGGGGTAGGGCCGCGCTACTGCCCGTCAATTGAAACCAAGGTCGTCCGTTTCGCTGACAAGGACCGGCACCAGATCTTCCTGGAACCGGAAGGGCGGAAGACGGAAGAAATCTATGTCGGGGACTTTTCAACCTCCATGCCGGAAGAAATCCAGCTGGAAATGCTGCACACGGTCGCCGGCCTGGAAAAGGTTGAAATGATGCGGCCGGGCTACGCCATTGAATACGACGTGGTCGACCCATGGCAGTTGACCCACACTTTAGAAACCAAGCGGATCAAGCACCTGTATACGGCCGGGCAGATGAACGGGACTTCCGGCTATGAAGAAGCCGCTGGCCAGGGCTTGATTGCCGGGATTAACGCGGCCTTGAGCGCGGAAGGCAAGCCAGCCTTTACCCTGGGGCGCGATGAAGCCTACATCGGGGTTTTGATCGATGACCTGGTAACCAAGGGGACGGAAGAACCTTACCGGCTCTTGACCAGCCGGGCTGAATACCGCCTGCTCCTCCGTCACGACAATGCCGACCTCCGCTTGACGGAAAAGGGGCATGACCTGGGCTTGATTGACGATGATCGCTATGCTGAATTTTTGGCCAAGAAGGAACTGATCCAGGAAGACCTGGACCGGCTGGGCGAGATCACCGTCCACCCGACCATTGCCGTCAACGAATACCTGGCTGGTTTAGGCGAAACTGGCTTAAACGGCGGGGTCAAGGCAGATGTCTTCCTCAGACGGCCAAAGGTGACGGTTGAAGACGTTGAGCGCCTGACCGGGCAGAAACTGGCCGGGGACCGCTATGTCAAGGAACAGGTGGAAATCGACATCAAGTATGCCGGCTACATCAAGAAGCAGGAGATTCAAGTGGCCCGCCTGCGCCGGCAGGAAGCCAAGAAGATCCCGAAGGACATCGACTATGACCAGATCGAGGGCCTGGCTACGGAAGCCCGGGAGAAGTTCGCCAAGATCCGGCCGGAAACCCTGGCCCAGGCGGAAAGAATCTCCGGGGTCAACCCGGCCGATTTGGCCATCTTGAGCGTCTACGTGCAAAACGGAAAATACGCCAAGGTTCAGAAGTAAGTTAAAAGGCGAACCCGGTGGGGTTCGCCTTTTTTTGCTGTGGGGGGATGCATATGGCTTTTTTGAGTGGATAAAAAATGAGAGTAATTCTCAATTGTTTTTGTTCTTTCTAGTGAGCTTAGTTCCGATAGCGATAAGCAAAACGACTACGGTGTAGCCACCGCCAAGCAGCAACTCTGCAAACCAGAATTGGCTGCTGGCACTAGCGAGGTGCTCACCAAAAATCATGGGACCGAAGCAGTAATAGGCATTGTAGAGGGTGATTAAGACTAGACCAAATATAATGATCAAGACTAATCCACCAAGCCAACTGACTAACTTTTTAATGAAATTCATCCCAACCACATTCGGCGCCCCAAAGAGCTACAGATCCCCAACCAATTCCAGGCATAGCAAGTTTTGCAAGACGCTTAACGGCAAAGCTTGCTACTTTCTTAGATGCATATTTAGTTATTGTGCGTACCATTATAGAAGAGGCCTTTTTCCAGGCGTGTGATTTTAAATACTTAACTGTTAAAGGTTTAAATATTACTTTTGCTAGATTTTTAAGTTCACCCATACCCATTTTATTTAGCATACATTTTCCTCTTTTTTCGAAAAACTGTACTGCTCAATTTTTTCACTCTTAGCTAAGGCTATTTCTGTAGTACTAGTTATACTTTCAGAAGTAGCAGTTGCAAGAACGAGAGCAATTAGACAAGAAATCAGGATATTTTTTAGTTTCATAGTTTTACCTCATAACACAACTTATTTATAATATGTATAATAATACGCGAGCAGGAACGTGTCAATATCATTATATAAATACTGGAATACAGGAGTGGGCAGTCAGGTTATAAACTAGTGTAGCGTCATACTGATATTTTTAAAATGTTGCTAAATTCTGGTATGATCTCTGTAGTATATCTATTAATTAGCTACGGAGGATTATCCTCCATGACGCCTACTTCTAAAAAATACATTGTTACTTAAACTTCCCACTTGCAAAAGTGGGAAGTTTAAGTTCTTTACAATAATTGTTAACTTCATTGTCGCTGCAGCCGTAATCATGACCATCGCTGCTAGAGCTGGTTACCGGCGGACAGCGCGGAACATCGGCATCGCCGGAGCAGTGATCATTATTATTGCTTTTTGCGGAATGAATTATTTTATCACGTTCATGTAGTCAAGCGGTCAAGTCCCTAGGGGCTTGACCGCTTTTTTACTTGAAATAATCGACTGCCTTTATACTTTTTTAAAAATTAATAAAAACTTTACCTAAAAATATTCTCCGTAAGTTAGCTACTTTTTCACAAAAAAGAAAGGGAAGATAGCACAAACTTTTTATCCGGAAAAAGCAAGTTTGTGAATTAACTAGCTTAAAAAGCGGCTAATCCTTGCTATAGTAGGTTTTGATAGCACTTGCAAAAGTGAAAAAATGTGGTTTAATAAAGGGCTGTAAGTAATAATTTTTAAGGAGATTCACTTATGGCAAAAATTAAGGGCGCAAACGCCGTTTTAGATGTTATGTACAAGTGGGGCATTGACCACCTTTACGGTTTCCCAGGTGGTTCTTTTGACTCAACCATGAACGCGATCTACGAAATGCAAGACAAGATCAAGTTCATCGAAGTTCGTCACGAAGAAGCCGGTGCCTTGGCTGCCTCAGCAGAATACAAGCTTACTGGCAAGCTTGGTGTCTGCATGGGTTCAGCCGGCCCTGGTGCCATCCACTTGATGAACGGCTTGTACGACGCTAAGTACGACAAGACCCCAATGGTTGCCCTGGTAGCCAACGTTCCAACTCCTCGTCAAGACATCAACTTCTTCCAAGCCTTTGACGAAATGCCATGGTTCCGTGACGTTGCCGTTTGGGTACACCAAGCCAAGACCAAGGAAGCTTTGCCAGTTTTGATGGACACTGCTATCCGTCAAGCATACGCAAAGAAGGGTCCAGCTGTTTTGGTAATTCCTAAGGACTTCGGTTGGCAAGAAATCGAAGACAACTACCGCGTTTCCGCAAGCAACCACGTTGCTGACAACTACGCTGCTCCAACTGCTGAATCAATTGAAGCCGCAACTAAGTTGATCAAGGAAGCTAAGAACCCAGTTGTTTACTTCGGTTTGGGTGCTTCAGGCGCTGCTGACGAATTGAAGGAATTCTCTGACAAGTTCAAGATGCCAATGATGTCCTCATACCTGGGCAAGGGTATCGTTGAAGACAGCTTCAAGCCATACCTTGGCACGATCGGCCGTATCGGCGCTAAGGCTCCTAACGAAGTTCAAGGCCACACTGACCTGGTTGTTTGGGTTGGTAACAACTCACCATTCTCAGTATTGTGGTTCCCTAAGAACGCCAAGGTTATCCAAATCGACGTTGACCCAGAAAAGCAAGGCAAGCGTCACTCAGTTGACGTATCAATCCTGGCAGACGCCAAGAAGAGCTTGCGTGCTTTGATCGACGCTGGTGAAGCCCGTGAAGAATCACCACTTTACAAGGCTGCTTTGGCTGACCGTGAAGAATGGGACGCATGGACTGCTTCATTTGCTGACGACCACTTGAAGGACGAAGGCCGCGTACGCCAAGAACCAATCTGGGACGTCATCAACAAGGAAGCCGCAGACAACGCTGTCTTCGCTATTGACGTTGGTAACGTCAACATGGACCACGTACGTCTGTTGAACATGAACGGCAAGCAACGCTGGACTACTTCCGGTTTGCACGCAACCATGGGCTACGGCGCTCCAGCTGCTGTTGCAGCCGCAACTGCTTACCCAGACCGTGAAGTATGGCACTTGGCCGGTGACGGTGGCTTCGCTATGATGAGCGAAGAACTGCTGACTTTGGCTCGCTACAACATGCACGTATTGACTGTTGTCTTCACTAACGAAACTTTGGGCTACATCGAAGCAGAACAACGTGACGAATCAAACCAACCTCTGTCAGGTGTTATCTTGCCAGACAACGACTGGGCAAAGGTTGCTGAAGGTATGAACATGAAGGCCTTCACTGTTCACGACAAGGCTGAATTCCAAGCAGCTGTAGAAGAATGGAAGAAGATGGACGGCCCAGCCTTCATCGACGTTAAGTACACTAAGCACATGGCTTACTCAACTGAACTTAACACTCTGGACGACCCAGAATTCGTGAAGTACTACCACGCAGAAGCTCTGCACCCATTCTCATACTTTGCTGAAAAGTTTGGTTTGGAAATTGACGCGGCTTCAGGTGCTTCCGGCCACTCAGAAGACAAGGCTGACGCATTGCAAGTTCAAGCAACTTCAAGTGCTTCAGTTCCTGAAAACGCACCAGACACTACTTCAGGTGCTTCTCACTAAGAGAAATATAAATAAAGAAGAAAGCGAAACCTTTTGGTTTCGCTTTTTTCTTGCTTGCAAGTATAATAAAAGAGGCAGACATACTAGGAGGTAAATAAATGCAACAATTTGGTGTGATCGGTTTATCGGTCATGGGCAAGAACTTAGCCCTCAATGTTAGAAATCATGGCTTTTCAGTCTCCGGCTTCTCCATCGACAAGCCGGAAGTCGATGCTTTGGCCAAGTACGAGGACGACAAGCTGAAGCCGTGCTACACTTGGGAAGAATTCGTTGATTCTTTGGAAAAGCCCCGCAAGATTCTGGTGCAGATCATGGCTGGTGACCCGGTTGACCAAACCATTCAGAAGCTGATCCCGCTTTTGGACAAGGGCGACATCATTATTGACGGCGGGAACTCCAACTTCCACGACACCAACCGCCGCTACCACGAATTAAAGAAGCACGGCCTGCACTTTATCGGCATGGGCGTGTCCGGCGGTGAAGAAGGTGCCTTGAACGGCCCGGCCTTGATGCCAGGCGGGGACAAGGAAGCTTATGAAGAAGCTGCGCCAATCCTAACCGCGATGGCCGCCAAGACTGAAGACGGCCGTGCCTGCGTGTCCTACATTGGGCCAGAAGGGGCGGGCCACTACGTCAAGATGGTCCACAACGGGATGGAATACGCGATCATGCAGGAAATCTCTGAAGTCTACGACATCATGCGCAAGGTAGCCCACAAGTCCAACAAGGAAATGGCAGATATTTTTGCCGAATGGAACAAGGGGGACTTGAACGCCTACTTGATTGAAATTGCTTCACAAGTTTTGCGGCAAAAGGATGACTTGACTGACGACGACGTGATCGACCACATCTTGAACGTTGCTTCCTACAAGGGGACTGGCAACTGGATGCTGGAAGATGCCATCAAGCTGGGCGCTCCAATTACGGTGGTAGCTGAAGCCGTTTTGGCCCGGTTTATGTCCAAGGCAACGACCCGTGAAGGCAAGGAAGTCGTTTACAAGGGCGAAGTTGCCAGCGACTTGATCGACAACTTGGGCAAGGCAATGTACCTGGCACAGATCGTGGCTTACGCTCAAGGCTTCCAGCAATTGACCATGGCCGCTAAGGCTTACGACTGGGAATTGAACTACCCGGCAATCGCGCAGAACTGGGAAGCGGGATGCATCATCCACGCCAAGACCTTGTATCATATTGAAGATGCTTACGCTGATGGCAAGCAACTGGACAACCTTTTCCAAGACCCATACTTTGCGGGCGTGATGGAAAAGAACCTGCCAGCCTTAAGAGCAGTCGTTAAGCTGGCAGCGGAAGCTGGCGTGCCGACTCCAAGCTTCAGCGCGGCTCTGAACTACCTGGAATCAATCTTCAACCCAAGCCTGCCGGCCAACATGATTCAGGCGCAAAGAGACTACTTCGGTGCGCACACTTACTACAGAAACGACCGCGAGGGCGTTTACCATACCGAATGGTATGAGGAAAAATAACAAACGGTATTGATGAAAAAGAGTGAAACTTCGTTGGAAAGTTTCACTCTTTTTGTTTGCATAGCTAGTGAAGCAAGATGCTGGGGATATGGATTAAGGAAAGCTATTACATAATTAGAATAAAAAACTGGCCATGGCTATTTTATACTGTTCTTTTCATAAAATAGCTGTTAAATATATAGTTGACAAATAAATCTGTCAGAAATATACTGAAAGCGGTTAAAAAGATATAGGGGGAGCATGTTATGGAGTTTATTCGATCTCACAAATGGCTACTGGCTATTTCTGGCTTAATTGTCGTTCTGCTGCTTGGGACATTGTTGCTGTTAAAGCACGTCGACAACAGCGCTAGCGCGATTTTGGAAGCTAGAATAACGGCTGACGATGGCTCTGGAACTAGCTTCGCGACCATCTATGATAACGGGAAGGTCGAAAAAAGCAAGTCCAGTCAAAACAAGCAGTTTGTTAAGCCGATTGAAGTAGATCCACAAGTTTTTGTGGAGCATACGGACAAGAAAAACAATATTTACTTAACGGTAAACGAGAAAGTACTGAGGAAAAACAAACAGGTCTCTTCTGATGAAAACTGGGTCAAGATAACTAAGCTGATCGCCAAGAGGAGCAAGCACGCTATCGCGATGCTGAGCCTGTTTAAGCTTGGCGATGACTACTATGCCTTTCTAAAATACAATGCCGGTCTTTCAGATGAGGGCAGCCTTTATCAGTACAGGGGCAGCTTGACCAAAGTGGCTACGCTTGATTCCGGCAAAATATCGGGCTTAAAGAAAAAATGAGCGAGCAAAAAAGCAGTCAGCTTTCAAAAAGTTGACTGCTTTTCATCTGTAAACTATTACTTGCTGTTCTTCGCGAAGTCGCTGATCTTCAAGAATTTCTTTTCTTTGGTCGTCTTGTTGACATAAACGAATTTGCAGGTTTTGTTGTTCCAAGTGTAACTGTATCTTCTGTGCCAAGTGCCATCTGCCCGCTTGTAGTAAACGGCCGGGATGTAGCCATTTGGCGTTGCATCCGAGACGATTCTCCACACGCGTTCGTACTCAGCCTTGCTGAGCTTGTTAATGTTGGTGACTGGGGCCTTTTTCCCGTTGAGGTAAGTCTCAGAGTTGGCCAAGAGCCATTTGGCAAAAGTTACCTCACCCTTATTGCCGGAAAGAGCCTTTTGCGCGTTGCTGAGCGCGTAGTCCAGGTAGTCACGGCGGTAGGAAGATGACAGCTTGTAGACCGTCTTCTTCTGGACGGCTTCAGCCTTGGCGATTTCCTTCTTCAAGGCTGCCAGCTGGCTTGCGCTGGCCGGCTGGTCGCTTGTCTTGGCCGCCTTCTTGGAAATGATGGTCGGCAGCTTTGCTTTCTTAAATTCGCTGGCCTTTAAGAAGCCATTGTATTGATCAGTTGCCTTGAAATCTTCGTCATCTGCTTGAGTTTCAAACCAGAAGAACTCGCCGATCAGGTGCTGGTCTTGCAGGTGGTAGAAGAGCTCAATCTTCTTAGTCTGCGGGTTGAGCAGGTAAGCTTGCCCATCCACGTGAACAAATAAGTTTAAAATCTTCTTGCCTTTGATGGCGGTCCCGGTCATATCGTATGTTTGCAGTTTCTTAGCTTTTCTGTCTTTGGCTACAGCATATTCGGTCTTGCCTGGCAAAAAGTCGCCAGCATCCATGTGCTGCTTGATTTTTAGGTTGCTGTCATCGAAGAAGGTACTATCTTCGTATGTTTCAGCCCAATAATCCGTATCACCCCAAAGAAGGTATTCATGGGTCTTGGCAACGCGATAGTAGAAAAGGGTATTATCGGCACTGCCGGCACTAATACACTTGTCCAGCTTAACCTTTTGCCCTTTCTTGTAGAGATGGTTGGTTTCATATAAGCGGGAGTCAAAGGAGTACATGTTCTTTTTAACCGTAGCTGTGATAGGTCCCTTGACGGTCAACTTTTCTCTTTTTATAGAGAAAACGTTAACGGCTTTGATATAGCGGTTTTTCCCGATTTTAAGGTACTTTTTCTTATAAACCTTAGGTATTGCATATGGCTTCTTTGTATTGCCGCTATAGTAGGACCACTTGTCCTTCTTGCCTTCTTTACTGCTGTACTTAACTTTTCCAGCGTAGATCAAAGGCTGGTAGACCTTGTACTTCTTGCCGGTCCGCTTCAGCTTTGAATTGTAGACGTAGCTGTTGCTGTTTAAAGCAATTGCCGGCTTGCCGTTGATCAAAATGACAGAGTCTGCCGGGACATAGCCGCCATGGCCAATGTAGTAGTAAGCTCTTACTCTCTTGTGAGTTTCTTTGACATAGTGAATGCCGTAGTAGTTGACGGTTTTGGCTTTCTCGTCAAAAAGCAGGCTGGCGCTCTTTCCGCGGTATTTTTCCAGACTGTTGCCCTTCTTGTCCCTAACTGTAGTCATGCTGGTAACCTTGATGGTGCCTTTCTTCTTGGCCGCGCTTGCCGGCTGCGGGGAGGCAGCCAGGGTCAGCAGGCCTAAGAAGGCAGAGGCGATAACCATAGCTTTCTTTTTCATGATAAAACCTCCGAAATTACACACACTGTTCTACCAATATTATATCGTTTTCGGGAAGCGCTTGCGTTAGTTCTGGGCTGCTTTTTATATTAAGTAGAGGGCGATATTTTTGATTGCATCGTAATGGTAAACGCTGACAAAATAAACTTTTTCTCGGATAAGTAAAGATTTCAACCGCTTACTTCTTATAGTGCTATAATCAAAAAAGAAAATAACTGTTAGCAGATTTTTAGGAGGAATCATGAAAACGAGAAAACTGTTGACTTCTGCTGCTGTTGTAGCCTTGGCTTTGCCGGCATTTACCCTGGGCCAAGGCAGTCATGTAAACGCGGCAACCACGCCAGCCGTAACTGCTGTTAAGACCAGCTATAGCGCCAAGACCAAGTCATTGACGATCACTGGTAAGGCAAAGGGCGCAAGCAAGGTGGCTGTCAGCTACAATGCCAAGGCACTCAAGCCAGTCAAGGTAAGCAAGAAGGGCCAATTCAAGACGACCGTCAAGTTCACCGGCTACAAGGACTTCACTCTTACTGGCTTGAACGCCAAGGGGGCTGCCGTAACCAAGGCCTACGTTTTGGCCAAGGACAGCTACGCTGCCGCTAAGCCAACCCTGCTCAAGGCTGACCGGACCAAGAAGGGGCTGACCTTCACGACCGATGCCAAAAAGAAGACTACTTTGAACTTCTACTACAAGAACAAGCTGGTCAAGAAGGCTAAGCTGACCAAGGACAAGCAAAAGGTCTTCTTCTCAGCCAAGTCACTGAAGGGCAAGAAGGGGAACTTCAAGGTCGTTGCCTCAGTTGCTGGCAAGAAGAGCAGCCAAGCTGCCCAATTCAAGATCATCGGCGTTGGCCAGGCAACCGTAACCAACTACTAAAAGCGAATATAACTCTAGAGAGCGAGACTCCATCCGTGAGCTTCGCTCTTTTTCTTTTGCCCGTTTTCTGACGAAAATGACGCGAAAAGCGGCAAATTTGACGGCTTTCGTTTACGGCCAGCTCCTTGGCCTACAATTGCCTTGTAAGTTGATTAGATGAGGAGCAAAAACAATGTTCAATTTTATTTTGGAAATGGAAAAAATCCTGGAACGTGACGGCAAAAGCGCCAAGCGGCACCGCAGAAGACAGCATAGATACAGCTTCATCTGCTTCCACAGCAATGATTAAAGCTGGAAAAATCCGCCTGTTTTCCCTTGACCGCCGGCAAGTCCTGGCGATCCTCTTGAGCTGCCTGGCCACGGCCCTGTCCTTGAAAATTCCTCTCTTGCTAAAGCAAGTGATCGATCGCGGAAAAATGCTTTCCTGGACAAACAGCCTGGGCCAGATCGGCTTCTGCCTGCTCATTTCCAGCCTCTTGGAAGCCGGCAGCCAGTACCTGCTCAGCCTGGCCGGAGACGAGCGGATCAGAGATCTGCGCCTGCTTTTGCAGGAAAAACTCCTCCGCCTGCCCTGGAACTACTATAAAGAAAACAGTCGCGGCTCCCTGCTCAGCCACGTCCTAAACGACAGCTCAGTGGTTAAGGACTTTACCGTTAGCGTTCTGCCTTCAGCCTTGGTCAGCCTTTTGACGGTTGTTGCCAGCCTGGGAATCTTGTTCAGCCTGGACGTTAAAATGACTTTGGTGATCATTTTGACTTTTGCCTTGATTGCCAGCAGCGCCTTTCCTTTAGGAAAAATCAATGAGCACTTCGCCTACCAAAACCAGGCCAAGCTCAGCCGGGTATCTGCTGATTTGGATGAAAACCTGGCCAATATCAAGCTGATCAAACTGACCAATGCCCAAGCCGGCGTTTTGCAAAAATTCCGCGGCGACCTGCAGGACTTGTTTGCCCTGTCCCGGAAAACTGACGCGGTTTTCAGCGTGACTGGACCCCTGCAGACGGTCTTGACCCTGGCCGGCTTTCTCCTAATCCTGCTCTACGGCAGCCAGCGCCTGGCTAATGGCAGCCTGTCTTTGGGGATGCTGAGCTCATTTATCATGTACATGTTCGGCATTATTTCCCCGATCAATAATTTGGGCAACTTTTACATGAGCTACGCTGAAGCCCGGGGCTCCCTTAAAGCCATCAGTGAAATCCTGGCCCAGGCGGATGAAGCTGATCCCGGCCAAGAGCTGCCTAAGAAAGCCGCTGACCTCAAGGTCCGCGACCTGACTTTTGCCTATCCAGGCAGCCAGAGCCCGGTTTTACGGGACTTATCCCTGGACTTTAAAGAAGGGGCGAAAACAGCTTTAGTTGGCCCATCTGGGGCCGGCAAGACGACCTTGATCAACCTTTTGACCCGCTTAGAAGCTGGCTATCAAGGGCAGATCCTGCTGGGTGACCTGGAAGCTAAAAGCTGCAGCTTGCCTGCCTGGCGGGACCTCTTCAGCGTGGTTGCCCAGGACAACAATATTTTTGCCGGTACAGTCGCCGACAATTTGCTCTTTGGCTTGGAAAAATCCGTCAGCCGGTCGGACATGATCCAGGCCCTGCAAGTTGCCAACCTTTGGCCGGAACTGGACTTGGACACCCGGACAGGAGAGGGCGGCTGGAAGCTGTCCTTGGGGCAAAGCCAGCGCCTGCAGCTTGCCCGGGCCTACTTGCGGGATGCCCCTTGCCTGATCCTGGATGAAGCCACGGCTAACCTGGACCCCGAGTCAGAAGCCAAGGTCAGTCAGGCCGTTGACCGGATTGCCCAAGAAAAGATTGTCATCATCATCGCCCACCGTCTGTCGACGATCGCCAATGCCGATAAAATCTACTTCTTAGATCAAGGCCAAGTTCAAGCAGCTGGCCGGCATGAAGAATTGCTCAAGCAGCTACCGAAGTACCGGGCCTATGTCGAAGACCAGCTGCGGCCTTTGGAAAGCAGGTGAAAGTGGATTTTACATGTCCGCCTAAAAGGTTTATGCTGTTTTTATATGCAAAAAAAGGTGGGCAAACAATATATGGAGAGTGAAGACAGACAAACGCGCAAATCCAACCTGCGCTTATTATTTGAAGCCCTGGTCGTGGGCCTGGTGGCTGGCATCGTTGTCGGCAGCTTCCGCTGGCTGATCGGGCAAACCCTGGCCATGTGGCAAAAGGGCTACCAGGCAGCGCACGCTAACCCAACCCTCTTGTGGCTCTTAGCTGGGGGCGTTCTGGTCAGCGTGATTGTAGCCGGCTTCTTAGTCAAGCAGCAGCCCCATGCCGGCGGGTCCGGGATCCCTGAAGTAGAACTCCAGCTGCAGGGCAAGCTGCAACTGGCCTGGTGGCCGATCCTTTGGCGGAAGTTCATCGGCGGGGTTCTGTCGATCGGGTCTGGCCTCTTTTTAGGCCGGGAAGGTCCATCAATCCAATTGGGCTCAACGGTCGGCCAGGGGGTAGCCCAGGGCTTCAAGGCCTCGAAAAGCGACTCCCGGGTCCTCCTGGCAACCGGGGCGGCCAGCGGCTTGTCCGCGGCCTTCGGCGCGCCTTTGGGCGGGGCCATGTTCATCGTTGAAGAAGTCTTTCACAACTTTTCTCCCCGGGTCTGGCTGAACGCTTTAGCCGGAGCTATCATGGCCAACTTCGTGGTTTCCAATGTCTTTGGCCAGACTCCAGTCTTAGCGATCGACTACAAGCACAGTTTCCCCATCCTTCAGTACTGGCAGCTGCTCTTATTGGGGGCTTTTTTGGGCTTGATCGGCCGCTTCTACCAGTGGGGCCTGCTCAATTTCAGCCATGTCTATCAAAAAATCACCGTCCTTCCGCGCTGGCTGCACGGGATCATCCCGGCCCTTATCTTAGTGCCGGTCATGTACTACTTCCCGGGCTATGTCGGCGGGGGCAACAACTTGATTTTGAGCTTGAACCAAATTCATGCCGTAAATGTCCTGGTCTTGATCTTCCTCTTGCGGATCAGTTTTTCCATCGTGTCTTACGATTCTGGCCTGCCGGGCGGGATCTTCCTGCCGATCTTGACCATGGGGGCCCTCTTAGGGGCAGTTTATGGCCAGTTCATGGTTGACCTGGGCCTTTTGGACCAAAAATTAGTCGTCAACTTGATCATTTTTTCCATGGCTGGGCTTTTTTCAGCCATCGTCCGCTCGCCTTTTACCGCCATCATGCTGATCGCGGAAATGGTCGGGTCACTGCTGCACCTCATGCCTTTGGCCGTGGTTTCAGTTGCTGCTTATGTCGTCAACGAACTGCTGGGCGGGGTGCCGATCTATGAAAGCCTGGCCGGCCGGATGCAGACCAAAGAAGACAACGACTATGTCGGTGAAGCAGACCAGCTGACCGTTTCTATTTATGAAGGCAGCCAACTGGCTGACCACCAGGTTAAGGAAATCGCCTGGCCGGACCGGACCCTGGTCAGAGTCATCCACCGGGGGCAAAAGGACATTATCCCCGACGGGAATACCCAGCTGCTAGCCGGCGACCTTTTAGTCTTGGAAATCGACGAAAACCAGCGGGGTCTGGTCTATGACAAGATGGCCAGCCTGCAGGAAGCCAAAGAGTAAAGCTGAAAATGCATAAGAAAAAGCCTCGACAGCAGTCGAGGCTTTTTAGCTTGGCAAAAATTGTTATTGTTATCGTTTAGACGTTCAAGATCAAGAAGTAGATCACGAAGACTACAGCCAGGATCCACATCATTGGGCTGACTTCCTTGGTCCGCTTGGCAGCAGTCATGGAGATCGGGTAAACGATCAGACCCAGGGCCATCCCGTCAGCGATGGAGTAGGTCAAGCCCATGCCGATCACGATCAAGAAGGCTGGAACAGCGATTTCCAGCTTGTCCCAGGAGATCTTGGCCAGGTTGGCCGCCATCAAAACGCCGACGATGATCAAGGCTGGAGCAGTAACCGTAGTCGTTACCACGCTCAAGAGCGGGCTGAAGAACATGGACAAAAGGAAGAAGATACCAACCCAAACGGCAGTCAGACCTGACCGGCCGCCGGCAGCGATCCCGGATGAAGATTCAACGTAGGCGCCAACCGGTGAAGTACCGATGATGGAACCAGCCATCATGGCCGTTGAGTCAGCCGCCATGGCCTTGCCGATTCTTGGCATCTTGCCGTCCTTGTCAACCAGGCCAGCCTGGTGAGCCAGACCGATCAAGGTACCGGTGGTGTCAAAGAAGGCCACCAAGAGGAAGGTCAAAACGACCGTCCACATCTGCACCGTGTTGATGTCGCCCAGGTGGAAGATGGCTTGGCCGAAGCTTGGCTTCAAGCTTGGCGCCAGGGAAACGACAGAAGTTGGCATCTTGCTTTGGCCAACGATAATGCTGAAGATGGATGACAGGACGATCCCGATGAAGATCGCGCCTGGAACCCGCCGGATCATCAAGAAGATGGTGACCAGCAAACCGAAGATGGTTACCCAGGCAGCCGGGTCCTTGAAGGAACCGATAGTTACCAGAGTAGAAGCACTGTTGACGACCAGCTTGCCGTTTTGCAGGCCCAGGAAGGCGATGAAGATCCCGATCCCGGCGGAGATGGCAAATTTCAAGTCGTTAGGGATGCTGTCAACGATCAGTTCCCGCAGCTTGAAGACAGTAATCAAAATGAAGATGATTGATGCCACGAAAACAGCAGCCAGGGCAGTCTGCCACTTCACCTTCATGCCGATGCAGACAGTGTAGGCGAAGAAGGCGTTAAGACCCAAAGACGGGGCAGTAGCGATCGGGTAGTTGGCAAAAATACCCATGATCAAACAGCCAAGCGCGCTGGCCAGGGCAGTTGCCGTGAAGACCGCGCCCTTGTCCATCCCGCTGGCGCCCAAGACGCTAGGGTTGACGAAAAGGATGTAGCACATCGCGAAGAAGGTTGTCAGACCGGCGATGAACTCCCGCTTAGGGTTTGAACCGAGCTTATCGAGCTCGAAATACTTGTTAATAAATTCCATTTGATCCTCCAATAGATATTGTTCGGAATTTCCCTCGGCAGAGGGGGATATTTCTACCTTATCACGGAATAACTTGGATGTAAATACGAATCATAATTTTATCAGTGATTATAAAGTATGCTTCCGCTGAATGAAGGGGCTAAAAAGCGCTTGGGCATGGCAACTCAAGCGCTTTCCTTTTAATTTTCCACTTGTTTTTAAAAAATCTAAACTCAGCTTAGATATTCAAAACCTTGTTCAAGAAGTTCTTGGTTTCTTCTTCCTGCGGGTGGTCGAAGATTTCTTCTGGAGTACCCAGTTCCTTGATCACGCCGCCGTAGAAGAAGGCAACCTTGTCGGCCACCTGCTTGGCAAAGCCCATTTCGTGGGTCACCACGATCATGGTCATCCCTTCTTGGGCCAATTGCTTCATGACGTTCAAAACGTCGCCGACCATTTCCGGGTCCAGGGCACTGGTCGGTTCGTCAAAAAGCATGACGTCCGGCTTCATGGCCAGGGCCCGGGCGATGGCTACCCGCTGCTGCTGGCCACCGGACAGGGTGGTCGGCTTGACGTCGGCCTTGTCGTCCATGTTGACCATCTGCAGGTACTTGTGGGCTTCCTTGATGGCCGTTTCCTTGTCCATCTTGCCCAGTTCGACCGGAGCCAGGGTGATGTTTTCCAAAACGGTCATGTTCGGGAAGAGGTTGAAGTGCTGGAAGACCATGCCGATGTTTTCCCGGATCTTGTTGATGTCGGCCTTGGGGTCAGCCAGGTCGGCCCCGTCGACGAGGATGTGGCCCTTTTGGAATTCTTCCAGCTTGTTGATGCAGCGCAGGAAGGTGCTCTTCCCGGAGCCGGAGGGACCGATGATGCAGACTACTTCGCTGGGCAGGACGTTCAAGTTGGCGCCCTTGATGACTTCGTGAACGCCATCGTAGCTCTTGTGCAGGTCAGTTACCTGAACCTTGTATTTTTCTTCCATGGAAAAAGCCTCCTTTTAACTAATGTTGCATCTTCTTTTGAATGTAGTTGGACAGCCAAGTAAGCAGGGTGATGATGATCAGGTACATTACAGCGATGATCAGCCACATCTTGAAGCCCTGGAAGTTCTGGGCAATCAAGGTGGTACCAGTTTGCGTCAGGTCCATGACCCCGATGGCGGAAAGGATGGAAGTGTCCTTAAGAGTGATGATGAACTGGTTGACCAGGGATGGAATCATCAGCTTGAAGCCTTGCGGGGCAACAACCTTCCACAGGGCCTTGTAGTAAGGCAGACCCAGGGACCGGGCAGCTTCCCACTGGCCCACGTCAACTGATTCGAAGCCCCCGCGGACGATAGCCCCGATATAGGCCCCTTCGTCCAGCATCAAGGTCAGAATGCCGGCAGTAAAGAGGGGCAGCTTGTGGCCCAGCAGGGTCGGCATGCCGATGTAGATGAAGAAGGCCAGAACCATCATTGGGATCCCGCGGAAGATGTAGATGATTACGTTGGCCAGGCCATGCCAGAACTTGTGCTCAGCAATCCCCATGATCCCGAGGATCAAACCGAAGACCAGGGCGGCCAGGATGCCGACGATTGAGAGTTCGATGGTCATCCACAGACCCTGCAGAAGAGCGCCGGCGTTGTCCTTGATCAAGCCAAAAATTGAAGTATCAGTTACGACTTGGCTCTTAACAGCCTTCTTGCTGGTGTACTTGTTAACGATCTTCTTTAAGCGGCCAGTCTTCTTCAGCCAGGCCAGACCGTCGTTGAACATCTTGAGGAGTTCCTGGTTCTTGCCTTTCTTAACGGCAAAAGCCAGAGGAGCGTTGGCCACTTGCTTGCCGACGATGCGCAGGCCAGTCCCGTTGGCAATCCCGTAGCGAAGGGACGGACCATCGTCGAAGCAGGCGTCAGCGTTGCCGGCCTTGACGTCAGCCCAGGAAGTGTTGGAGTTGGTATAGTACTTCAGCTTGAAGCCGTACTTCTTTTGGACGGACTTGGCATAGATGGCAGAAGTGGTCCCGGTCTTGACGTTGACCGTCTTGCCCTTGAGGTCCTTCATGCTGGTGATCTTGCTGTCCTTGGCCACGGCCAGGCAGACCCCGTCAGTGTAGTAGGAGTTGCTGAAGTCGATGGTCTTCTTTCTTTCGCTGGTCACGCTCATGCCGGCGATCATCCCGTCGATCTGGCCAGACTGCAGGGCCTGGACGTCGGCGTTGAAGGACATGATCTTCAGCTCGTACTTGAACTTTTCGTGCTTGGCGATTTCCCGGAGGATTTCGATGTCGATCCCGGGGTTCTTGCCATTGTAGGTACCATCCTTGTCTTGGATTTCAAAGGGCTTGAAAGTTTGGTCGGTACCGATGATGTAAGTCTTCTTGCTGGCAGCCTGGGCCTTTGGCGCCGTTAAAAACAGCGCGGCGATGAGCAGGCTGACTGGCAGCAGGAGAAGTTTGCGAAGTTTCTTTAAATGCATATTATCTTTTCACCCTTTTTCATAAATGATTTCTTCCGCTAAAAAAACAGATTGTCAATATTGTATCACGTTTTTAAGAAACGGTTCATTTTATTCAGCTCATCTTCGGCCGAAAGCAACCGGTACCAATTTCCTTTTTAAAGTGAGAACCCAAAAATAATTAAGATAATTCATTCTGAGTGGCCAAAAAATAACTAAACAAGGAATTTGACCTAAATAAAAAAGCCCCCGCTTGGGGAGCTTTTTAAGAAGAAAATTCAATTGATTCAGTGGCAATCTCACCAGCATGCCAGTTCTTTGGCAGCTTGCCGACCTGCTTGAGCTTCTGGGTGATCTGGTCCAGGACTTCGGTCCGGTCGCTTTCGCTGGCCATGAAGTCGTAGTGGTCGCCGTCGATCATCATCTTTGGTGAGTAGTCGTAGTCATCATACCACTTCTCATAGTAGCGGAGCATCCGCTTGTAGTAGTCTTCCAGGGTCGGGTCGAAGCTGAGCTGCTCGTAGGACCGGCCCCGCTTCTGGATCCGGCTGATCATTGTTTCATAGGAAACATTGATGTGAACCAGGAGGTCAGGATGGCGCTTAGGCATCCGCTCCAGTTCCTTCATCATGCTTTCCAGCAGCTCATCGTAGGTCTGGACTTCCAGGTCATTGGCCCGGCCGATGTCCGCATTCATATGGAAGAAAAGAGAATCTTCATAGATGGACCGGTCCAGGACGTTGTTGTCGTCGCTGAGGGCTTTTTTAATGCTGTGGAAGCGCGTGTTCAAGAAGAAGAGCTGCAGCAGGTAGGTGTACTTGAGGGGGTCCTTGTAGAAAAGCGGGAGGACAGGGTTGTCATCAACGCTTTCGTAGAAAGGCTTGGTCCCCAGATATTTGGAAAGAATTGCGGTTAGGCTGGATTTACCGGCTCCAACGGGCCCACTTAATACAATAACGGTCATCACGTTCCTTCTAACAACTAACTATAAATTACCGATTTCGCGCAGCTTGTTGTCGATGATGTCCAGAACCAGATCCTGGTCATCGATGTTGTCGACAAAGTCGTACTTGTCACCATCGATCATCATCTTTGGTGAAACGTCATATTGTTCATACCAGGGCTCGTAGTAGCGTAGGAGGTTCTGGTAGTATTCCTTCAAGCCCGGGTCGGAGTCGAGCTGTTCGAACTCCCGGCCCCGCTTGCCGATCCGCTTGAGCATGGTGTCAAGGGAGACGTGGATGTAGATCAGGAGGTCCGGCTTCTTGCGCGGATTGCCTGGCACGTCTTCCATCATGTTGTCCATCAAATCGTGGTAGATTTGGTATTCAGTCGGGTCGGCCACACCGCTGTCGACGTTCATGTTGAAGAAGAGCAGGTCTTCATAGATGGACCGGTCTAAAACGTCGTTGTGGTTGCCGGCGGCAGCGTTGATTTCAGCCAGCCGCTTGTTCAGGAAGTAGGTGTTCAAGAGGAAGGTGTACCGCTTCATGTCTTTGTAGTACAAAGGCAGAACCGGATTGTTGTTGACCTCTTCATAATATGCTGTTGAGCCAAGGTGCTTGGCGAGGATACTGGTTAAACTGGATTTGCCGGCTCCAATTGGGCCACTTAAGACAATAACGGTGATCACACTCTTTCTATTCATACTATACTAGATCTACGTTGCTCTAATAGTTTATTGCAAGATATAGTGCCTTAGCAAGCTTTTTGTCCAAAAAGATTTTTTCATATGATGGAGGATTTTGAGTCAAATTAGTCCATACTGTTGCTTTTGACAGAATAAATCAATTCTTTACCTTTTGTTCGTATTCGGTTCGGTGGGGCGTGATATAATAATTCTCAGAGGTACGAGAATGTAGAAGAACTTAAAATCATAGAAATAATCCAAAGACAGTCAGTGATCTATATTACTTTTCGAACAAGTAACACTAAGGCCAGTGGATGAATTATTAGGAAAGGAGGTAAAACGAAAATGGTCCAAACGAAAAGAAAGAAAAAACAAAAGACAATTCCGAGAAATTGATGTGACCCCCAAAATTGGGACAATTTAGTATTACGCCGTTAAGGCTGTTAAAACATGATTCCGATATTCAATCGGGGTCATGTTTTTTCGTCCTGTCTTGATTCTCACGTTGTTGTAGTAATCGATGTATTTGTGAATAGCTTGCTCAAGCTCATTTAAGTCCTTGTATTTATGTTCTTGGCCGTAGAACATCTCCCGCTTAAGAATGCCGAAGAAGCCCTCCATTAAGCCGTCATCAAGAGAATTACCCAATCTGGACATACTCTGATCGATCCCTCTGTTAGCCAGAGCGGCTTGATCTTGCCTTGAACGCCGTAATAGCTGCTGTATTTGCGTTTCTTGCGGATTGAGATGGCGAACAAGCCCATCTTTTGCATGAGCCTCTGCACCTTCTTATGGTTGACCTCATAGTCTTCCCGGCGAAGCTGTCCGTAGATTCGCCGGTACCCATAGCGCTGTCTGTGTTCAAGAAAGATCTCTTTGATTCTATCCATCAGTTTCTGATTACCAGAATCCTTATCAAGCTTATGGGTTTGGTAGTAGTAGTTACTTCTTGAGATATGAGGCAATCCAGGGTTGGCATTGATAACGTCGATAATACTTAACGCTAAGCCGCAATTCTTGCCTTAATTCATTGATTGCACGAGCTAATTCTTCTTTTCTTGGCTCTTGCGTTCTTGAATTAAGGCCTCCAATTTTTTTATGTATGCAAGCTCGACTGTAAGCCTCTTTACCTGCTCTTCCAATTCTTTGATCCGCTGTTTGTCCTTGCTTTTGGGCATTCTTGGGTGGTCTACCTTTCTTCTTGGTAATGACAGTATACCCGCTTTCTTTAAAAGAGCGAAGCCAATTTGCAAGAATTCCTGTATTTGTAAGTCCTAAGTCTAGAGAAACCTGTCTAAGTGCTTCACCGCCTAGCAGAACTCTATCAATGGCAGCAAGCTTGAAATCAGCAGTATATTTCTGTTGAGGGCGATCCAGAATATCTTCACCATATTTTTGAATCAAGTCCACCAAATATTGGATTCCTCTACGCCCCATCCCATATTTCCGGCTAAGGTAGGTGCCTCTTCTGTCATCGTCTACCCATTCATGGTAGATAGCAAGTTTGATTTCTTTAGTGTATTTAGTCATGAAAATAACCCCCGAAATTAGTGTCCTAATTTCGGGGGGTCATATCTGCCTTCTGTTGAGGCAGATCCTTTTGCGTATGCTGTTTAGCGGCCTTTTTTAGAGTAGTTGATCAGATACTTGGCCAAAGCAATTAGGCCGAAGACTGCTAAAATGACTACGATGACCGTCATGATTGTAAACCAAGGCATTTTCATCACTCCCAATGCTATGCAAGTTAACTATATCTCTTATTCATTATATCATCATTCCCTTTCGCTTACAGTTTTAAACCGGATCAATCAATAATAGCCAGGCTGTTTCTTTCCAGAACTGTTGCAATTTTCTTCATTTCGTCTTCAGTATCGTCTGACAATGTTATTTGTAAGATCAGAGCTTCAGCTTCATCTGTAGTTAATCTTAATTGGTAGCCATTTCTGTGGAGAAATAAGAGAGTGCTAATGTACGCCGTGCGTTTATTTCCATCTTCAAAAATATATTTCTTGGTTATTTTTTGCATGATGTAGGCAGCTTTCAGCCAAATAGTCGGGTAAAGTTCTGTGCCAAAAACAACCATCTGAGGTTGCTCAACTACGACAGACAAACCTTGAGGGTATTGCAAGTCTGTTGCTTTTTGCCCCAGTCTTTCTAGCACTCGTTTATTAACCGCTATTATCTCTTCAGCGCTTAAGTATTTCATTCGTCTTTCAGCCGCTCCATCAATTCGCGATTTTCGTCAAACAGTTTATCAATTAAAGCAAGTGTTTCAGGACTAACCTTTTTCCTCTTTTTAAAAGTAATTGTTTGGCCATCGGGAGATATTTCTTTATCAAAAACATCTCCAGCGTTGGCAGACAGTAATTCCTTGTCGTGCTTTGTCACTCTAAAACCATATGAATTTCCGGATTTAAACAGTTTAGACGTCCCAATTGAATGTTGCATTACCATCACCTCGTAATCACATTTTAGTATTTTGTAATTACGAAGTAAATTAATTAGCCTCCTGTTTTACTTCTTATTTGAGCAAGCTAGCAGCTGCCTGGTCGGCAATCACGGTCACGTTCGGGTGCTTTTGCAGGACGCTGGCCGGGACATCCGGAGTTACCGGTCCTTCAACCATAGCCTGAATAGCCTTAGCCTTGCTTTCCCCCTTGGCCAAAAGGATGATCTCCTTAGCCGCCATGATATTGGCAATCCCCATGCAGATGGCGCTCTTTGGCACCTCATCAATGCTGTCGAAGAAGCGGGCGTTGGCCTTGATCGTGCTTTCCGTCAAAGCCACTTCATGAGTAACGCTGTCAAAGGGCGTGCCTGGTTCGTTGAAGGCGATGTGTCCGTTCTGCCCGATCCCTAAGACCTGCAAGTCTACCGGGTTTTCCGCCAAAATCTGGTTGTAGTGGCCGCACTCTGCCTGGATATCCTTTGCCTGGCCGTCCGGCAGGTAAGAGTGCTTGAATGGCTTGTACTGGAAGAGATGCTGGTTCATAAAGTAGTGGTAGCTCTGCGGGTTTTCCGGGCTGAGGCCAACGTATTCATCCAAGTTGACGCTGGTCATTTGACTGAAGTCGAGCTGGCTGGCCACCATCTCCTGGTAGAGCTCAACCGGTGAAGACCCGGTTGCCAAGCCCAAGGTCTTGGCCCCTTCGCCAACTGCCTTTGCCAAAAGGTCAAAGGCCTGCTTGCCTAATTCACTGGTGTTTTTCACAACGATAACTTTCATGATGATCACGACTCCTTGATTTTTTACTCACTCATATTGGTATAGTCCATTTTAGTTCCGCGGAGATTTTTTGTCAAGGTATAGACCAATAAATCTTGCTAAAATCCAAGTGCTTTTTTCCAAAAATGGCCGCCCTTGTACTATGCTTAGAGGGAAAAAGAAATAGAAAAAAGAAACGACACAGCAAAGCAGAAAAATAGGAAAAATGGAGGCAAGAGCATGAAATACATGACCGTCAAAGGAGAAAAACTGAGCCAGCTGGGCCTGGGCACCTGGAACATAGGAGAAAATGCCGGCAAGCGGGAGGAGGAAATCGCGGCCATAAGGTATGGCTTGTCATCCGGCGTCAACGTCATCGACACCGCTGAAATGTACGGGGAAGGGCGGGCCGAAAGCCTGGTCGGTGCAGCTATTAAGGACCTGGACCGGAGCCAGCTCTTCCTCATCTCCAAGTTCTACCCCTGGCACGCCAGCCCCCAAGAGCAGAAAAAAAGCCTGGCCGCCAGCTTGAAGCGGCTGGGGACAGACTATCTGGACCTGTATCTTTTGCACTGGAAGAGCGACTATCCTTTGGCAGAAACCGTCAAGGGCCTGCAGGATTTGCAAAAAGCTGGCCTGATCCGCCACTGGGGCGTCTCCAACTTTGATACGGCTGACATGCAAGAGCTGGTAGATATCGCCGGGGAAGGGGCGGTTTTTGCCAATGAAGACCTCTATAATCTTGACAAGCGGGGCGTTGAATATGACCTGCTGCCTTGGCAAAAGCAGCACGATATTGCCTTTATCGGCTACTCACCTTTTAACTCCGGCGACGGGCAATCCATCCCGGTCAAGCCCAGCTTAAAGCAGATCGCGGACAAACGGGGCGTGTCCGTTCACCAAGTATTGCTGGCCTGGACCATGCGGACCGGGCAGGTCTTATCTATCCCTAAGGCCGGTTCAGTCGCCCACATGCGGGCCAACCTGACCGCTGCTGACCTGGTCTTGACGGCTGAAGAACTGGCGGCCTTGGACCGGGACTACCTGCCGCCCAAACATAAGCAGCCTTTGGAAAGCATTTAGTTTTTTGCATACAGGAAGCAAAATTCCCGCAGAAAGCTGATAAATAAACGGATGGTGGTTGACAGCGGCTAAAGAGAGCACTATCATGCAGTTTGTAAGAATGTTGGGAAAGAAAAGAGTGTAACTGCATGAAAAATAAAAAGAACATCGCTTATTTTATTTACGCTGTTTTGACGGCAGCGATTCTGGTCCTGGCCAGAAAGCATTTCGTTGAACTGAAGGGGAGCAGCCTGGATCTGGCGAACACTGGCTATTACACCTATGCCGTCAGAGACCAGATCTTGTCAGGAGACCTGCTCTTCTTTGACTGGGTCAGCGTCATGCTACCGCGGCTGGATCTGGCCGGGATTGAGCCGCTCTTGCTGACCCGGCACTTGACCCGGAAGCAGTTTACCCTGCTGCGGCTGAAGTGGTCCTGGCCTTACCTGGCCTGCCTGTTTGTGATCCACTTGATCTACTGGCCGGGCAGCTGGCTGGCGGCCGTATCTCTTATCCTGCTCTTTGCCGCAGCTGCTGGGATGACTCTTTACCAGCGCCGCTACTTAGGCGGGATCAAAGAGGGCATCTGGGTCTTCGCGGCCTTCGCGCTTTTGCGCCTGCTGGCAACTTTGCTTTTTAAGATCTGAAAAAAGCCTTGCTCCCGCGTGCGGAGTAAGGCTTTTCGTTTGCTTTAGTTTTTGACCAGACCTTGCTTGTCGCGCTTGATCAAGCTCAAGACGCAGGCAAAAATCAAGAGGGTGAAGACGAAGAGAACGATGAAGGCGGCTTGTGACCCCATGACTACCTGCTTGCTTTGCCCCTGGTAAGGACTGCCGGCGATGGCAATGATCACGGACATGGCCGCGGTCCCAATTGAGCCAGAATACTGCTGCAGCATGTTGAAGAGGGCGTTGCCGTCGGCGATGTGCATGACTTCCAGCTGCTGCAGGCCGATGGTCATAGAGTTGTTGTACATCATGCTGAAGCCGGTCATGAACATGACGTGGAAGATCACGATCAAGGCAATGGAGAGCTTTTGGGCAAAAATGATGTAGAGCAGAATGCCGGCCATGGCCAGGATGCTGCCGATTAAGAAGAGCTTCTTGAAGCCCTGGCTGTCCAAGAGCCGGCCCATTACCGGCCCGAAGAAGGCGGACAAGAGGCTGCCCAGGAGCAGGAGCATCCCGCTGGTCAAGGCACTGGTCTTCAGACCCAATTGCGCCAGGTTAGGGATGACAAAGGTCAGGCTGATCTGGATGAACTGCAGGAAAGTGTAGATCAGCAGGCCCAGGTTAAAGCTGATATTTTTCAAAACGGCAATATTAATGATGTGGGCCTTGCCTTCCTGCTTGGCCAGCTTGAAGAAGATGACAAAGGAAATGACCGTGACCAAAAGCCCGCCCCAAACCAGCGGACTGGCAAAGCCGGAGCTGAGGTTGTTGACGGCTAGGGTCAAGGCAACCAGGGCCAGGACGATCAAGAGGTATTCGCTGAAGTTGAAATGATTCCGGTGAGCCTCGTTGTCGCTCATGAAGCAGGCCGCGATAATGCAGAAGATGATGGTGATCGGCAGGGTAAAGATAAAGTTGAACCGCCAGTTAAGAGCTGACAGGCAGATCCCCCCGTAGGTTGGCCCAAGTGACGGGGCCAGGGCAACGATCATGCCTGCTGTCCCGACGAAAGAGCCTTGCTTGGCCCGGGGAACCTCCAGCATGATGATTGAGAAGAGCAGGGGCATGGAAATCCCCGTCCCGATCCCTTGAATGACCCGGCCCAGCAGCATGACCGACAAGGTATTGGACAGCATGCAGATCACCCCGCCGATGACAGAGGCCGTGCCCGCGGCGATGACCAGGCTCTTGAACTTGAAGCTGCGCTGCAGGTAGGCAGCCAGGACAATCGTCAAGGTAACGGCCAGCAGGTAGGCAGTGGTAATCCACTGCACGTTGTTCAAGGACTGGTTGAAGACCTTCATCAGGGTTGGGAAGGTCACGTTCATTGACGTTTCGACCAAAACCCCGCTGCAGGCCACGCCCGCGGTCCCGATGATCGACCAGATCACGGAAGGGGCAACTTTTTCATGAGCTTCCATTAAATTATTACCTCCAATAAAAAACTCCGCTTCCGCGAATTCGCGACCGGAAAAGGGTCTTTGAATTCGGCTAGAAACGGAGTTGCTACTCAGTTTTAAATTCTAGTGAACTAAGCTCCACAAAGCTTGTTCTAAAAACTTGTCATTAATCTACTTTAACATTTTTTCGGAAAAAATGTCAGTAAAAAACAGGGCTTTTGCCCTGTTTTCATTATTTCGACTTGATGTAGTTCTGCCCGTCGGCAGCTGGCCCGACGGTCTTGCCGAAGAAGACCACCAGAACGATGATCGTCAAGACGTAAGGCGCGATCTGCAGGTAAACGGATGGCAGGCTAGAAATGCCTGGAATCTGGTCCCCGATGATACTCAAGCTTTGAGCAAAGCCAAAGAAGAGGGAGGACAGCATAGCGCCGATTGGGTTGTAGCGGCCGAAGATCATGGCAGCCAGGGCCATGAAACCTTGCCCGGCAATAGTGGAAACTGAGAAGTTCCCGGCAATTGCTTCAGCGAAGACGGCCCCGCCGATCCCGCCGAGGAAACCGGAGATCAAGACGCCGGCGTAACGCATCTTGTAGACGTTGATCCCCAAAGTGTCGGCAGCTTGCGGGTTTTCACCGCTGGACCGCAGGCGCAGGCCAAAGCGGGTCTTGTACAGTACCCAGTAGAGGAAGATGGACAAGACGATGGCCACCCAGGCTGGAGCTGAAGTGTTCTTGAAGAAGACCGGCCCGATAACCGGGATGTTGGCCAGGCCAGGGAAGGAGAAGTAGCCGAAGTTTTGGTTGATGTTTTCGGTCTGCCCCTTGTTGTAGATGGCCTTGACCAGGAAGACGGCCAATGGCGGTGCCATCAAGTTCAAGACCGTCCCGGAAATAACGTGGTCAGCCCGCCAGTTGATCGTGGCAACGGCGTGCAGCAGGGAGAAGATGATCCCGACAACCCCGCCCAAGAGGGCACCCAGCCATGGAGTAGCGGCGCCGAAGGTTGAGGCGAAGCTCAAGTTGAAGACGATGGAGGTGAAGGCCCCCATGGTCATGATCCCTTCCAAACCAACGTTGACGATCCCTGAGTTTTCACTGAAGGTCCCGCCCAAAGCGGTGAAAATCAAGGGAGCTGAATAAACTAAAGTTGATGAAACGATTAAGGCTAAAACAGTCACGAAGTTCATTATGCTTCCCCTCCTTTTTGCTGGTCACTAGCGGCTTGCCGGCTGGCGGTTTCCGCCGTGGCAATATAGGTCGCGGTCTTGTCAGACTTCTTTTCCTTGAAAAGGAGGCCGACAGCCCAGCTGATGGCTACGAAGAAGATAATGGCAGCGATGACGATAGAAACGATTTCAAATGGAATCCCGGCTGCCGTCTGCATCCCCAGGCCACCGATCTTCAAGATGGAGAAGAGCAGGGAAGCCAGCAAGATGCCGATGGCACTCATGCCGCCCAAAAGGGCAACGGACATGCCGTCCCAGCCGATGTCCAAGGTAGTCGTTTGGGTGAAGTAGTTCTGGTAAGTACCCAGACCTTGTACAACACCGCCCAGGCCACAGAAGGCCCCTGACAGGAGCATGGAGATGATGATGTTCTTCTTGTCGCTCATGCCGGCGTAACGGCTGGCGAATGGGTTCAAACCAACTGCCTTGATTTCAAAGCCGACCGTGGTCTTCTTCATCAAGAACCAGAAGAGAACCAGGGCAATGATGGCCAGGAAGATACCGCCGCTGATCCGGGAGTCGCCGAACATTTCGCTCAGCCACGGAATCCGCAGGCTGCCGTTGGCCCCGATGGTCTTGGTAGTGTCGGTGTCAACGCGGAGGTTCTTGTTCATGACGTCCTGGTGCAGGTATTGGCAGAGGTAGAGGACGGTATAGTTAAGCATGATGGTTGAGATAACTTCGTTGGTTCCGAAGTAGGCCCGCAGCCAGCCGGCAATCCCGGCAACCAAGGCACCGGCAATGATCCCGGCGATGATTTCAAATGGCAAGAGGATGTAGACCGGCAGGCTCTTGAAGGCCAGGCCGATCCAGATAGCGGTCAGCCAGCCAGCTTGCGCCTGGCCCGGCAGGCCGATGTTGAAGAAGCCAGCGGCTGAAGAGATCTGGAAGCCGATGGCGATAAAGATCAACGGGGTGGCGTTCCGGATGGTTTCCCCGATCCCGTTGGCTGAGCCCAGGGCACTTTCAAACATTGAGCTGTAGGCCTGGAATGGGTCATAGCTCCAGACCAGCATGATGATGGCCCCGACTAAAAAGCCGGCAATAACAGAAACGATCGGCACTAAAAGCCGCTTGGCTTTAGGGCTCACCTTAATCATTAGCGGCAGCCTCCTTCTTGGTATTCTTCCCGGTCATAAGCAAACCGAGTTCAGTTTCACTAGTCTGGTCAGGCTTGACTTCACCTGATTCGGCCCCGTCGTGCAGGACGACGATCCGGTCAGACAGCTGCAGGATTTCGTCAAGTTCGTAGGAAACAAGGAGAACGGCCTTGCCGGCGTCTCTTTGCTTCAGCAGCTGGCTGTGGATGTATTCGATGGCCCCGACGTCCAGGCCCCGGGTTGGCTGGAAGGCAATGATCAAGTCAGCGTCCCGGTCAAGTTCCCGGGCGATGATGGCCTTTTGCTGGTTACCACCGGACAGGTCACTGGCCGGCAATTGTTCGCTGGTCGTGCGGACGTCGAACTTCTTGATCAGTTCCCGGGCGTGTTCCCGGATGGCCTTTTCGTTCATGATCCCGTGCTTGGAGTAAGGCTCCTTGTAGTAGGTCTGGATGGCCATGTTTTCAGACAAAGGCAATTGCAGGATCAAGCCGTACTTTTGCCGGTCGGCAGGGATGTGGCCGACGCCGGCTTCAGTAATTTGGCGGACTGGCTTGTTGGTCAGGTCCTGGCCGTTGATGACGACCTGGCCGCCTTCAACATGGCGCAGGCCAGTGATGGCTTCGACCAGTTCGTCCTGGCCGTTGCCGTCGATCCCGGCCAGACCAAGGATTTCCCCGCTGCGGATAGTGAAGGAGAGACCCTTGACTGCTTCGGTCCCCCGGTCTTCGTTGACGTGCAGGTCCTTGACTTCCAGGATATTTTTGCCCAGATTGAGGGGAGCCTTGTCCAGCTTAAAGTTAACATGGTGGCCAACCATCATTTCGGCCAATTGTTCGTCATCCGCGTCAGCGACGTTGACGGTTTGGATGGACTTACCAGCCCGGATGACAGTGACCCGGTCGGCACTTTCCTTGATTTCCTTCAGCTTGTGGGTGATCAAGATGATGGACTTGCCTTCCTTGGCCAGGTTCTTCATGATCTTGATGAATTCAGTGATTTCCTGCGGCGTCAAAACGGCAGTTGGTTCGTCGAAGATCAAGATGTCGGCCCCGCGGTAAAGGACCTTCAGGATTTCAACTCTTTGCTGCTGAGCGACGGTGATGTCGGAAATCTTAGCGTCAGGGTCGATGGCCAGGCCGTATTGCTTGGAAAGGGCCAGGATCTTTTCTCTGGCGGTCTTGAAGTCCAAGGCCAGGCCCTTAGTGGTTTCGTGGCCTAAAATGATGTTTTCCAGGACAGTGAAGGCCTGGGCCAGCATAAAGTGCTGGTGCACCATCCCGATCCCCAGGCTGGTAGCGACGTTTGGGCCGGAGATGTTGACTTTCTCGCCCCGCACGTAGATTTCGCCAGAGGTTGGTTCGAGCAGGCCGGAAAGAATACTCATTAAAGTAGACTTGCCGGCGCCGTTTTCGCCAAGAAGCGCCAGGATTTCGCCCTTGCGGAGCGTGAGGTTGATATCGTTGTTGGCCTTAAAACCGTTAAAGTCTTTCACGATATGGCGCATCTCAATGATGTTTTTGATCTCTTTTTCCATATGACAAAACTTTCTGTATTACTTTTACAAAAAACACTCCGTAAATATGCGGAGTGTTTCAGATTGACTACTATATATTGTGCTACTTACTTGGAGTAGTTGCAACTTTAATTTTGCCAGCCAGGATCTGCTTGCGGGCAGCTTGAACTGCCTTCCAGGTCTTGGCATCAAGGTTCCCCTTAGTGACAGAGACGCCATCGTGAGCTAAGCCGTAGGAAATTACCTTACCGCCAGGGAATTTGCCCTTGTAGGCTTTGTCAGCGATGTCCTTGCATGCGAAACGCAGCCCCTTTAATACGGAGGTCAGCGTGAAGTTGGCCTTCTTGCCGTCTTTTGAAGTGTAGTTGCCCAGGTTTGACTGGTCAACGTCGACACCGATGACCCAGACCTTCTTGGCAGCCGTAGTTGCCTTGTTGCGGGTCTTGGCTTCGGTGAAGACACCGTTACCGGCGTTGCCGGCAGCTTGGTAGATGATGTCAGCGCCGTCAGTGTACATTGACTGGGCGATTGACTTGGCCTTGTCGGTTGAGGTGAAGTTACCGATGTATTGGTCGTAAACGGTGATCTTCTTGCCTAAGGCCTTGGCACCATCCTTGACACCTTGCTTGAAGCCGGCTTCGAAGAGTTCCAGGACGCTGGACTTGGCCCCGCCGATGAAGCCGACCTTGTTGCTCTTGGTGGTGTAGGCAGCAGCCAGACCGCCAAGGTAGGAAGCTTCGTTGCTCTTGAAGCCGACGGAAGCAACGTTCTTGCGGCCAGTTACGACAGAGTCGATGATGACGAAGTTCTTCTTAGGGTACTTCTTGGATGCGGCTTTAACTGAGTCAGTCAGCATGTAGCCAACGCCGAAAATGGTTTGGTAGCCGGCTTGAGCAGCTTGAGTCAGGTTAGGGGTGAAGTCAGCAGCAGATGATGATTCAAAGTACTGGTAACCGCCCTTGCCTTGCTTGAGGCCGTGTTCCTTGCCGTAGTCCTTGAAACCAGACCAGGCAGCTTGGTTGAAGGAGTGATCGTCGACACCGTTACCGTCAGTGATCAAGGCGATACCGTGCTTGGTGTCCTTGTTGACGGAGGTGTTGGACTTCTTGCCGGAGCAGGCAGTCAATACAGCAGCAACTGACAGAGTGGCTGCCCCAGCGGCAACCAATTTCTTGTAATTAAAGCGCATAGCGAAATTACTTCTTTCTTTTTCTTCTTTTCTTTTTCATAGACGAACGATTATGTATTAAAGATAGCATTTAGTTTGGAAAAAAGCAAGAGAATAGATAGGCGAATATTCGCTTTTTTGGACAAATTTGGAGAAAAAATTTTTTAGTGGCTAGGAAAACGGTTGATTCACGAACAAAGTAGTAACTTTGTATAGACCAGTTCCTGGACTGGGAAGTTTAAGATAGTTGTGATACAATTAGTAGCAGATTAGAGAATCAGGAAAGTTAGCTAATCTAGGGCAGCCGCGAGGCTGCCTTTTTTGTTGCAAGTTATAACCGTTAAGAAAAAGGCGCCCATCGAATGATGAGTGCCTTTGTGTTCTTGGCAAAATTAACGAATCAGGAAAGTTAGTTAATTAATTTTTACCAGGAAATTTCGTAGAGATTGTTGTACGCAGTGCAAGGATCGCCGTTTGAATCTAATGCGTGATAGGCAACGGTGAGATAAACATGATCTTCACCGATGACTTGCAAGCCTTCGACTTCAGAATGATAGCCCTTGTGGTCGATCTTGCCCCAATCACTCAAGTTGACGCTGATCCACTGGTCTGCAAAGGACCGCTTGTTGGTTGGGATCTTGATGATCTGCTTGTGGTGGGTTGTCCATTTTTTGTCTTTATATTTTGGAGCCAATTGACTAGAGATATAGATGTTGCCGTAATCATCCATATCAAAGCCTTGGTAGGAATTGATTAAGCTGCTTAAGTTAGGGTAATAGAACGACTCAAGATAGGCGATGTTACCCATATTAACGTAGTTATTGCCATCGCTAAGTGAGGCAACTTGGTCCAAAGCCTTGTTAATTGTACTCAGAGAGTAGATTGTGAAGTAGCCGTTGCCAGAAGAATCGATGGTTGCTAAGAGAAACTTTTGATGGTTTGGTGATACGGCAGCTTCTGCTCTGACAAAATCCTTTCCGGGATATGGATGACTGCCCGCACGGTTGAGGTAAGCTAAGCGGGGAAAGTCTGAATGACTGCTGTGACTTCCTTTTTGCGCCTTGATATCGACACGGGCGATTTGCTTATCCCATTTGTTCTTACGGGTATTTGTTTTCTTGACACCAATGAACCACTTGTTCGCCATACCAGCATATTCCGAATTCAAAAACATATCCATTAATATTCAAGTGAACACTAATGAACATATTCTTGTCCTCTAGCTGAAGCTAGAGGATTTTTTAGGCTTTTTCACGGGGAAATGCCTTGTGCGCTCAGTTGTATGTACCTCCACTAAAGTTTCCCTTAGCTTCTGATACTTTTATCATACGCACAGTCAAAGAGTTCGCCATATTTTGCTTAACAGAACCCGAAAGCTCAGTCTCACAAAACGGGCAGGAATATATCCTAAGTTTCCCTAGTGCCGAGGCTCTAGGGCAGCGCCCAGTCCATGACTTGAAGCAGGGACGAACCCACGCTTGTGACGCTTTGATTGATGGACTATGCCATCACTAACTGTTTGTTTGCGTAACGGTCTTCAAGAATCAACTTAACATTCTTGTATGGCATGTATTTCGTTATTTCTTTGTCATCCACTCTTTGCAAAATATTTACCGCTGCGGCTGTATTTGCGTTCATTTCTCCACAATTTGGACAGACAGCCATTTCATGATGTGCGCCTTTTCTTTCACTGAAATGTGCACCACATCTTGGACAGAACTGAGACGTATATGCTGGATTAACGTCAATGGTTTGAATTCCCAGACTGCCGCATAAATACTCGATACGTTTATCCAGTCTTCCTTTAGTCCATGACGATAACTTCCGTCTCACTTTTGCTTCATAGCGGTTTGATGCTTTAGGCAACTTTTCCTTAGCAAAAGTCAGATCTTCCTTGACAAGAACATCTGGATCTTCTGCCACAAGCATCTGTCTAATGCTTGTGTTTATCACCCGCTCCATATTGCGTTGCTTTCTTTCGTGTTGGCGGTGGTAGAGCTTGTTGCCAAGATGGTGTTCTTCAAGACGAGCAATTTGGCGCTCAAGACTTCCAATGCGGTGTTTGATACGTTTCTTTGTCTTAGCTGAATAATCCTTGGCTAACTTTTCTTGCAAAGCAGACTTTTCTTCTCTTAATTCCTTAGCTGACTGTATGTACTCATTACGATTTGTATTGCGGTTATCGATCCGCTCAACTTCAGCACCTACCAGCTTGCTGAAATCTGCTCCATATTCTTGATCACTGCTGCATGAGATGAGAGTTGCCAATCCCTTGTCCATACCCAGTTTCTTCCGTGGCTTGCGGATCTCATGAGCAACAGCTTTAATAGCACGATGAACTTCCAGCCGCTTCTTGTCTCGATCAAGAATGAGCTGGATGTCGCCACGTTTCTTCTTGTTGGCATAGCAGTATGGCCCTGTCAGCTTAAACTGCTTTTTCTTTCTGCATTTTGCCGTCATGATTTCTAGGTAGCTTGAGCCATCTTTTTCAACAACTCTCCACATCATTTCGTCACAGAGCATGCATCGTGCAGCCGTTGAATGAGGGTAGGGTTTATGTTTTCTGGTGAGGCGTCTGATATATCCAAAGCAGTGCCGAAGCTTTTTTTCGGATAAAGCAGCTCTTAGTGCAGGATACTGGCTCTTTTCTTCATTTGGCTTTGCTTCATTCTCACGTCTCTGCAGAATGAGTTGCCAGTAATATGGGGAGGTGAAGACGTAATTGAGGTACTGGCGCTCAGCATTAGCCAGTGCATCGTTAGCTTGAACCATCCTTTTCAGTTTAAAGCCAAGATTTGACCACATGGAATTGAGATTCATGCACACGTCTTTAACCGCTTCTGTTACATGCCGGCCCTGAATTCCAAACTGCTCGCTCAGAAGCTTTTGCTTTGAGAGTCTGACCGTTCTTGAATCGGGAGATTTCAATCCTTGATCTTTATTCTTCTTATAGGCCTTTTTCCAGTCTTTGACCGCTTTGCGGGCTTTCTTGATTTCACCGTCATGCTCGCGGATTTTATCTCTAGGGCCATACCAGTTAGCAACATCAGTCATGTGATTGATGCCGCACAACTGTGAATAAAGGAAGTCTCTGCATTTGCCGTAAGCAGTGAACAGCTCATCCAATTCTTTTAGTTCGTCACCAGTTAACTTTACAGTATAAGCTCTGACTGTCTTAGTTTGGTTTCTTCTCTTTTTTCTGGTCATTTTTGGAAACGACTTTCTTTTTACGATCTTACGTTCGCGTCTAGCCGTATTATATCACAACAGCTCGTCCAAATACATTGATAACATGACCTAGAATATAAAAGACTACAAATAAGCATTAGTAGTCTTTTATTGCTATTTTTGACTATATATTTTTACAGCTGTTGACTTCCTAAGTTTGCGTGTGGCCTGCAGCGACATCACTCAAGTGTAAGATGGTCTCAGTCATATCACCAGTTTTACCGCGTACGACGTAGGTGTCTTCTTGCTTGTTTCTCAACTGAAGGCAATAAATGTAAGTTGAACCAACATTAGCTTTTTGAACGGCTGAATGATGGTGTGGATTCAGCTCTACTGTCTTCTTGAGCGAAATGCTCGTGGTTTCTTTAAATTTAACCATAAAAATTAGTCCTCCTATCATAAATTTGTACACTGGCTTCTGCCGGGTACAATGTAATTTTAGCACAAAAGTTTAGTTAAGGCAACAAGTGTTCGAGAAAACAGAATAAGTCACGATAAGGTGACTTATTAGTATAGATCAGTCGTCTTGCTTACTCTTTTGAGTCTTAGCTTTCTCAGCTTTTTTATACTTGCTTTCTTGCCAATTGATATCGAGTATGTTGATTCGATAGTTAGGATGGTTATCTTCTTCGATGTCCCAAAAAAATATATCGCTATCTTTTTTTCGTAAATTGCCCAAAAGGATATACGTTCCTGTATAGCCATGACCGGTGCCTTTTAAACGTGCATAGTATGGCTGGTCGGCATCCCAGAAAGGAAATCCATCACTGTCAGTGAATTGCCTAAGGCCATCGACCATGACGTAATCACCGTATTTATATTTCTTTTTAAGATTAGTGATTTTCTTGGTTTTGCTGTTAAATTTAAATGCGTATGTAGTTTCATCAATCATGGCTTTTTCGCCATTTGAATATTGAGAATGGTTGTTGATCTCTGAAACGTTTCTGGCTTTAATATAGGCTCCATGGCCAATGTAGTAAAAGTAGTGGCCATTGATTTTCTTATAAGGCAGCCAGTATTTTTTGTCAATTTCATAGGTATGATATTTTGTACTATGGAGGAAATAATAGCGGACGTCTTTGTCTGTCCGTTCAACCTTTTTTCTGGTTGTGTAGACGTAACTGCCCTTCTTTAGATAGCCGAGGGGACCATAAAGCCCGTTAAACCAAGGCATCCGGTTGCCATAACGGTCATAGACATAGCTGTTACAGTTTAACTGCAGTACGACTTGGCCTTTTAGGTAGGGCGTATCGTATGCGGCCTGCACAGTGTTTGCAATTAAAGCAGAAAAGCCTAGCGAAAAAGTTAAGGCAAACAGTGTGTTACGTAGCTGTTTGAGCATGATTATCACCCCTTTTGCAAAAAAACGCTTTCTTAATATAATTATAACGCAAGGGCGAAGAAAAAAGGCACGATAAGGTGACTTGCTTTCTTCAGATTAGTTATTGGCTTTCTCCCTAACATTTTGTGAGTGGAGAAAGTTTTTATTTCTTTTTTTCTTAGTATCGGTATAGTAATCTTCGAGTCTGTTAATATCTACTAAGTTAATCCGATAATTCGGATTACTTCCTTCTTCTGGATCTGAATAGAAAGTGTAGAGCTCCTTAGCTCTTAAAGCGGCAACATCGATATATGTTCCCGTAGTGCCGTGGCCTGTTCCTTTTAACCGAGCATAGACTGGTTGATCGGTGTCCCAGAATATAAAGCCATCACTGTCCGTAAATTGCCGCAGTCCATCTATTACTACGTATTTACCTGCTTTACATTTTTTGGTCAAATCTTTTATTTTCTTGGTTTTACTGTCAAATGTAAAAGGATAACCGGACATTTCAATCATGGCTTTTTCACCATTTGAATATTGGGGCAGATCGTTGATCAAAGAGACGTTTCTTGCCTTGATGTAGGCACCATAGCCGATGTAGTAGAAATAATGTCCGTTGATCTTTTTATATGGCAGCCAATACTTCTTACCTACGAAGCCATAATTGTATTTAGTAACGTGGTATTTGGTGAATAAGGTAAAGTAGCGGACGTCTTTGTCAGTCCGTTCAATTCTGTTTCTGGTTGTGTAGACGTAACTGTCCTTCTTTAGGTAGCCGAGAGGTCCGTAAAGCCCGTTAAACCAAGGCATCCGGTTGCCATAACGGTCATATACATAGCTGTTGCAGTTTAACTGCAGTACGACTTGCCGTTTGATATATTTGGGCGTGTATTTTGCTGAACTTGCTGCTGAAACTGTATTTTGAGTTGCCGCCAAAGTCGTAAAACTCAGTATGGCAGCTAAAGCAAACAGTGTGTTACGTAGCTTTTTAGGCATGGTTGTCACCTCTTTTATAAAAGCGCTTTCTTAATATAATTATAACGCAAGGGAGAAGAAAAAAGGCACTCATCGAATGATGAGTACCTTTAAAAAATCTGCTGTTTGAGATTACTTCAAGTCGCTTACGCTTTCAGCAACCTTAACCTTGCCGTTCAAGATTTGCTTGCGGGCTGCTTGAACCTTGCTCCAAGTCTTGGAGTCGATGTTGCCCTTGGTTACAGAAACACCATTGCCTTCAAGAGTGTAGACAAAGTGCTTGCCGCCTGGGAACTTGCCTTGGTATGCCTTTTCAGCAAGACGTTCAACAGCAACGTCCAGGCCCTTCAGAACTGAAGTCAGAACGAAGTTGCTCTTCTTGCCGTCCTTGGAAGTGTAGCTACCCAGGTTTGATTGGTCAACGTCAACACCGATGACCCAAACCTTCTTGGAAGCCTTGCGGTTCTTGTTGATGTCCTTGGCTTCAGTGAAGACCCCGTTACCAGCGTTGCCGGCTGCGTGGTAGATGATGTCCGCGCCGCTGGCGTACATTGATTGAGCGATTGACTTGGCCTTGTCAGTTGAAGTGAAGTTACCGATGTATTGATCGTCAACCTTGATCTTCTTGCCCAAAGCCTTGGCACCTGCTTCAACACCTTGCTTAAAGCCGGCTTCGAACAGTTCCAGGGTAGCTGACTTGGCACCACCGATGTAACCTACGTGGTTGGTCTTGGTAGTGTAAGCAGCAGCGACACCAGCAAGGTATGATGCTTGGTTGCTTTCGAAGGTAACTGAAGCAACGTTCTTTTGGCCGCTGATCACGTCGTCGATGATCACGAAGTTCTTCTTAGGGTTCTTCTTGGCAGCGGACTTGATGGCGCTGGTCAGTTGGTAGCCGACACCGAAGATGGTTTCAAAGCCGGAGCTGGCAGCTTCGTTGGCGTTAGGAGTAAAGTCGGCGGCTGATGAAGATTCAAAGTATTGGTAGCCACCCTTGCCTTGCTTCAGACCGTGCTTCTTACCGAAGGCCTTGAAACCATTCCAGGCAGCTTCGTTGAAGGAGTGGTCGTCAATGGCGTTGTTGTCAGTGATAAGCGCGATGCTGTGCTTGGTGGTCTTAGTACCAGTTGAAGATGATGACTTCTTGCCTTGGCAGGCAGTCAGCAGAACTGAAACTGAAACAGCAGCAGTAGCGATGGTTGCTAACTTTTTAAATTTAGAAACAGACACGTGATTTCCTCCGTTACAACACGAATGTTTGTGTGACAATCGCGAAAGATGTTTATTTTTATCTTAGTTTATTATAGTGTAAAAATAGAAAAAAGCAACAATATAAACGAAATTCCGAACTGTTTTTTGATAGCGGTTAACAAAAAAGCGAAACCTGGCTCTCGCAGGCTTCGCTTTCGCGGTTTATTTGAGCTTGAATTTAACCGTATTGTTGTTCCAAATTGAGGTCTTGTACTGCAGCTGCAACTTTTTGGCGGAAGTCTTTGCTTCGCCAACCAAATTTCTTAAAGATCAAGCTGTCTGTTAGGACAAAGTGATAGTGAAATCAAAATCGTGGTCTAAAGAATCATCACTAAAGTCTTGGCCACTCGCGTCAAATTTCACGCGGACACTGTTGACGTTTGAAATCTTTTCGACTGGGACAGTTACTGTTCCTTGCTTTGTTACGTTCTTTGAAATATCGCCATCCCAACTTTCAGTGGAATCTGCTCCGTGCTGTTCACCATTGGAGTAGATATATGTTCCTTGAGTCGGGTAAACTGAAACATCAGCTTTGGTCTTAATTACGTAATGAATCTGCATGAAACCTTGAATAGTAAATTTGCCATCGTTGGCACTATCATAATTGTAGGCCTTGGCTGTCTTGTACAAAGTAATGCTGTCGACAGATACGCTGCCGCCGGCCCAGCTGTTATTCGTATAGTTCGGCTTAAAGGTCTTTTCCGAAGAAATTTCGTAATTTTTATAGCTGACAGTCAGAGTTTTCTTAGCATTATTTTTCCCAGAAGACTTGTCGTCAGTAGTGCTCTTAGAAGAACTCTTTGATGAACTGGCTACAGAGGCTTCGTCACTGGAGTCGTCACTCGAAGAAGCGGCAGAGCCGAAGATGTAGCCGACAAAAAATACGAAAATGAAGGCGATGGTCACAGCCCACCATTGCTTGTAAAATGGCTTTTTATTGGACTTCATGGCAAGATCCCCCCGGCTCTAAGACTCAGAACTATTCAGCTTGTTGTTAACGCTTAAGAAGCCGAATCCCGACAACAGGGCGGCAAGAGCGCCGACAATACATGCTACGCCAATATCACCGAACATCATCAGCCCGATGGCAATACCAATAACGCCTAAAATGATTAACAGAATTCCAACTACTTTCATCTTATCCTCTCCTTAACCAAGTGACTTAATTGATGCTGAAAGCTGAAAGTCTGCTAGCACACATTCCATTTTTGCCTAAAGCGGCTCAAGCAGAATTCTCAGCTAAAAAAGTCTCCATCTTGCATGGGTCAGCATCCAGTTTAAGTGTAGACTTTTAAAGAGAAGGATTGGTGGGCAGGCAGCCCACTAATGGCCAAAAGATGAAATCGCTACCGATAAGGCGGCTAAAGCCGTGGTCAAAACCGTGGCCACAAGCAGGTAGCTGATGATGATCCCGCAGGCCCGGGTAAATTTGGACTTGGATGAATGGAAAAGGCACATGCTCTTGATATTGCGGTAGTTGCAGGCAAACAGGACGATCAAGAAAAGAACCATGAAAAAGGACAGGCGGAGCAGGAAACGGTCAGCCGCTGAGTCGCTCTTGGCGTCCATATTAAAGGAACTAAACAGCATCAATAAGTAGCCGCAAGCAGCTGTAAGCATGCGGGCGGGCTGATGGCCGCGGAAGCCTGGCAAAAGCCAGCTGGACCGACCTAAGCCAATAATCGCGTCCTTAAATTCCTGGGCGCTTTGGTAGCGTTTCTGGCTGTTGATATGGGTGGCTTTTTCAATGATTTCCCGTTCAGGCCCTTGATAAAGCTGAACGCTGGGCAGGCAGCCGGTATACAGAACGTTCATCAGCACCCCGACTGCATAGAAATCGCTGGCTGGCCCGCTCTGGCTGAAGCCGAACTGCTCCGGGGCCGCGTAGCCCAGTGACCCCAGGACGCGGGTGTCACGGGCGGCATCTTTCTGCATGTTCCGGGCGATATCGAAGTCGGCCAGGATCAGCTTTTTGCCATCATAAAAAATATTCTCCGGCTTGATGTCCCGGTGAATGATCGGCGGCGTCTGCTGGTGCAAGATCGCGAGTACGTCCAGCAGCTGGCAGATCAAGTCGTGGATCTGGGCAGAAGTGAGCTTGTGGGTCTCTAAGTACTGGTCGAGACGGGGAGAGTCGATGTATTCTTCAATGACGGTCAAGCGGTCGCTTTTTTCCAGGCAGACAATCTTGGGAATCGCGGTGTCCAGCTCAGCCAGCTGTTCATATAAAGGAGCGTACTCTAAAGGAAGGACCCGCTCGATGTAAGGGGTCGGGACCAGCTTTTCAACTTTGAAAATTGCTTTGTCGTCCGTTATCTTAATGGGAACTGGATTAACGTAATCGCTTATTTTTCCTTGCTTCATCTTATATAAAATCTTTCTGCCATAATGGTAACAATGGGGGTAAAAATGGAAACTGAAAAATTACTTGCTGCTTTGAAAGCAGATCATATTTCTAATGTACTAGATCAAGTGGCTGATTACAATTTTGCCGGCTACCTGAACAAGCTGATCGAAGACAAGGGGGTCAAGAAGAGTGAGCTCTTCAATGAGGCCATGATCGAACGCAGCTATGGCTATCAAATTTTGAAGGGGCGGCGCCTGCCATCAAGGAATAAGGTTTTGTCCCTGGCCCTCAGCTTGAAATTGTCTCTGGCTGAAACCAACCGACTGCTGTCTTTGAGCGATAATGGTGCGCTTTATGCCAACGTAAAACGGGACGCGGTCTTGATCTACTGTTTGGTTAGGGGGATGTCGGTGATCGATACTGACCAGCAGCTGGCAAATTACGGCTACCAGAGCTTGAACGAAGAAGAATAATAGAGTAGGATGGCGGATATTAGTTGTTGGAGGAGGAAAGGGTGAAAATGGAAGAGCTGGTATTGATTGCTTTAGCAGCTGTTTCAGCTTTGTTTGAGCTGACAAGTTTGGCTAGATTAATGCATGTGAGTTGGAAAATAGAAGACCTGCTGACGGCCGCGGGCTTGGGTGTCTTGACTTTTGAATTTATTCTGGCGAAAGAGGCAGACCAGCAGGTCGCCTTGTATCTGGCAAACATTGTTTTGCTGCTGTCGGCTTTTTACTTTTACCATCGGCAAAACTGGCAAATGCTTCTGTTTTATGGCTTGAGCGTGGCTTTGGGGAACCTGCTGCTTTTACAAGCGTTTCTCAAAGCTGGAAGGAGCTCTTTGCTGCTTATTCTGGCTTACGCGGTTTTGGCATTAGCGGCAGAAGGCTGGCGGCGGCTGAATGAAAAAAGGCATAAGCAGCCGGATTATCTGCTGAAAATATATCTGCTGTCTAGTCTTTTAGCTTGGGATTTCAGCTTGTGGCTGTTTGGCTGGTCAGAGGCCAGCCTTTTGATCTTGCTGCTTTTGCAGGGCTGCTTGACCCTGCTGGTGTTATTGGCCAATCAGCGGGACTATGAACGGCAGCTGGCTGACCAGGAAAGAGAGAACTTGCGCAGCTATCTGCAGAGTGTCAGAAAGAGCGAGGAAGAATTGCGGCGCTTTAAGCATGACTATCAAAACATGCTGCGCAGCTTGGAGCTTTCTTTAAAGAATGACCAGGCTTCAGCTGCCTTGGACAGCTTGAAAAAGTACTCTGATGACATTTTGGAAAGAGAAGAACTGTGGCAGTTCAAGGACGTTGACCGGATTGCTGACCTGCAGCTGCAGAGCTTGGTGATTGCCAAGCTGCAGGAACTCCGCCGCCAGCAAATCCGCTATGTTTTCGAAGCTCGGCAGATGATCGAAGTCCCAGCTGGAATTGACGTATATGACTTGATCAGAATCGTTGGGATTGCTTTTGACAATGCCATTGAGGAAAGCATTTTATACAAAGCTGGTGGACAGGTTCCTGTTGTTGAGATCATGTTTTACCGGGATCAGGAAAATTCTCTGGAATTTACCATAAAGAACAAGCTGCGTGACCAGCAAAAGGAAGATTTACCGGTTTTCAGCCAGGCAAACTTTACCAGCAAGCGGGGACACGCGGGTTTGGGGCTGAGCAATGTGCAGGAGCTGCAGAAGAAATACGCGAATTTGTTTGTTGAGTATCGAATTGAAGGAGACAAGTTCATTTTCGCGCTGACTATCGCGTGATTAGGGGGAAAGATGACTGAAATTCTGGTATGTGATGACGACCTGTTACAGGCTCGGTCTTTGGCAAAGACGGTCAAGCTGGCGGGAGAATTTTTAGCGGAGGATTACGGACAAAGCGTTTCTGTTTCAGCAATGGGATCTCCGCAAGAAGCTTTGGCTTACGCTGCTGACCGGCAGCTTCAGCGGGGAATCTATTTCTTGGATATTGAATTTGCCAAGTCAGAAATGGACGGCTTGGACTTGGCTGAAGCGCTCTTGCGTCTTGACCCACAGGGACAGATTGTTTTTGTAACCACGCATTCGGAGCTGGCCTTGCAGACTTTTCAGCGAAGAATCGGTACGCTGGACTATATCGTAAAAAATGCTGATTTGGATAGTCTGCAGGAGAGGGTTGTGGCAACTTTGCGCCTGGCACTGGAGAGGCTTACAAGGCTGAATTTGGTCAAAAAGCAGACTTTTACCTATAAAGTCGGCCGGCAGCTTAGAAATGTCAACACTGATGACGTCTACTACGTCGCGACGACGCCATTTCCACATAAGCTGCAGCTAGTCGCGAAAAATCTGCGGGCGGAGTTTGTCGGCAACCTTAAGCAGCTTGACCAGGAATGTGATTTTTTGCTGAAAATCTCCCAATCTTGCTTGATCAATCCTAAAAATATAGCTGAGGTAGACCTGCGCGCCAGGACTATCACTTTATTTGACGGGGAGAAGCTGAAATACGCGCGGAGCTGTGGCCGCCAGCTGCGGGAGCTGAAGCAGAATTGACCGATTATGACGGTTAAATGACTGGATTTGAATTTCTTGCCCCTCTTTTTTGCGCTGAAACTATAATTCTGATTAGGCCGAAAGGATAGTTCGGATGTAAAAGGGAGGAAAGAAATGAATAGCTTGTTTTGGGTAAATTTGTTGATCGGCTGCGGGATGCTGCTGAGCGGCTTTAAGCAGTTGCCGGTGACTTTTAGCTGGCGGAAATTGGCGGTGATTTTTCTGGCAAGCGGGAGTCTACTCCTGGTTGAAGGGATGCTGGTCAGAAAAGAGTTCGAAACGGCGCTGGTACTTTTTGTGATCGCGGCTCTCTATTTGCTGCTGGGCCTTGCCGGCTTGGTCATGATATTTGTTAAAAAGGACCGGCAAGCTTTCACCAGCGAAGATTGGCGCGATTTCGCGGCCGTCTTGATCATCAGCGCCTTGCTGGCCTTCTACTTTTTGCGGGATGCTGCTTTTGACTTATCCAGCATGCTGTTGCCAGAAGCAATGTTTCTCGCTGGCCTGCTCCTGGTCTCTTGGGCTGTTAAAGCCGGGAAAAATTAATAGATGGAAAAGTGCTGAGCCTCTGCCCAGCACTTTTTATATCCGTTTTATAAAAAAGATACCATTTGCACGAAAAAGGAGTATACTTTCAGTAAAGAATGAAAAGTTAAAGCAAGGTGAGTGAACAATGAAAAAAGAAATTCCAACCCTGCCCTTCAATTCCTCGCAAGGAATGATCATGCTGGCCGCCAGCATCTATAGCGTAGCCCTGTCCTTCATAGTCCAGGAGTATGTTTCCAGCCCCGCGGTCAACAGCTTGGTCAACAACATCAGCGTTGCCGTAAGCGTGGCCTTTGCCCTGGCTATCGGCAGCTTCGTTGACCAGCATGGTGCCTGGCGGATCCTTTTTTTCACCACCTTGCTTTCTGGAATAGCCTGCCTGCTTCCGCCGCTGATTTTTGACCTGGACAAGGCGGCCTTCATCGGCGTCTTGATTGTCGTCGACATTGTCATTTCCGTTATCAGCGAGTTCGACAACGCCGCCAGAACCGTCTATATCGTCCGCAAGGAGAACCGGGAGGCCATTCCTTTGGTGCAGCAGGGGATCAGCTCGCTGAACTCTATCGCCTCAATTGTCGGTTATCTGCTGGTTTTCGTGACCCTCAGCTTCGTGGCTTTGCCCAACTATCTCTACCTCTGCGCCGCCCTTTACCTGCTGGCCCTTTTAATCTGGCTGCGGGTGCCGGCTGACCAGGTTGTGGCTGATGCCCAACCCTCCTTCAGCTTTTCCATCTTGGCCCGCGACATCCGGGAATCAGTCAGCATCGTCTTTAAAAAAAGGCATTGCCTTGATCTTTGCCGCCGAAGTCCTTTTTACCTGCCGGAACCAACTGGTCATGAGCCTGGTAATTTTAAAAATCGGCCGCTATGATCCCAAGTTCAAGTCAATCCTGGTGATTGGCCTGGGCATCATCTTAGCCGTGGCTGTCGGTGCTGGCCTCAACCGGGCCGTGGTCAGCCTGCCTGCTGGCCACAAAAAGCTCTCTGTCCTTGCCTTGATCGTCCTTTCTGCAGGGGCAACCTACCTAAGCGGCGGGGCAGGCCGCCAGCTGTCTCCCTTTGTTTTCGGCCTCCTGCTTGGCAGCATTTTTGGTACCGACATCCCCGTCTACACCTACCTGGAAACCAGCCGGATCATGAAAACTCCCGCCGCCTACCAGGGACGGAGCACGGCCTTGCTCCGCTTCGTGGGCATCTTTTTGACCTTGATCATGGCCCTGGCCCTTAGCTTCTTTGAAGGCCGGGTAAAGAGCAGCGTGGCCCTCTACTTCTCAGCTGGCGCCATCATCCTCCTCGTCACCTTCTGCCTGGTATTGCTCCAGTCCAGCCGCGAAAAAAACGCCTAATACGCAAAAAATCTCTGAGCTGCTCGCTCAGAGATTTTTATTTGCTTACTTGCTTGGGTGGCTTGGTACAGAAACCTTGCCGGCCAGAATCTGGCTGCGGGCAGTTTGTGCCTGCTTCCAAACTGAGTCAGCCACGTAGCCCCGGGTCAGGTAGACACCGTTGTGCTTCAAGCCGTAAACCAGCTGTTTGCCACCTGGGAACTTGCCCTTGGCTGCCTTGGTGGCGATGTCCTTGACTGCCACGTTGACCCCAGTCATCACGCTGGTCAGGCAGAGGTTGGACTTCTTGCCGTCCTTGGACTTGTACTTGCCCAGGCTGGACTGGTCAGAGTCGACCCCGATGACCCAGACCTTCTTGCTGGAGTTGGCAGCCAGGCCTTCGTTGACTGACTTGGCTTCACTGAACAAGCCTTGGCCGGCTGAACCTGAAGCGTGGAAGATCACGTCCGCCTTCTTGGCAAACATAGCCTTGGCAATTGACTTTTCCTTGTCAGCAGCCGTAAATGAGCCGACGTATTGGTTCAAAACCGTGATCTTCTTGCCCATCTTCTTGGCCGTGTCTTGCACGCCCTTGGCAAAACCAGCATCAAACAAGTCGACGATGTCCCCGTGAACCCCGCCAATGAAGCCAACCACGTTGGTCTTGGTGGTCCGGGCCGCAACTACCCCGGCCATGTAGGAAGCATCCTGGGACTTGAAGTTGGCGGAAGCCACGTTCTTTTGCCCCTTGATCACGTCGTCGATAATGACGAAGTTCTTGTCAGTGTGCTTCTTGGCTGCTGAAGCAATCGCGCCCTTAAGTGAGTAGCCAACGCCAAAAATAGTCTTGTAGCCGGCCGCAACCGCCTGGTTGATGTTTGGCGTAAAGTCAGAAGCTGAACTTGATTCAAAGTATTGGTAGCCGTTGGTACCACGCTTTAAGCCTTGGGACTTGCCGTAAGCCACCATCCCTTCCCAGCCGGACTGGTTGAAGGAGTGGTCGTCAACCCCGGCAATGTCAGTGATCAAGGCCACGCTGGCTGAGCTCTTCTTGTTGGAGCCGCCGCCGTTTTGCTTGGCCCCTGAGCAGGCTGTCAAAGCAATCCCCGCTGCCAAAACAGTACCAGTGGCCAAAACTTGCTTGAATTTGATTTTCTTCACGATAAAATCCCCCTTAAATTTAACACGATTACGATCTTATCAATATTTGGTAGTTGTGTCAAAAGGGTACCCACTAGATAAAGTGTTGATTTGACGGGATTCCTGTTTTTGCCAAAATGCCCTCAAGATATATGGCTCTAAGCTGGAAGGGCATACTAGAAAAAATAAAAAATTACCTGGATTTTCCCAGGTAATTTTTAAAAAGTTAAAAAACGTTTAGCAGTTTGCAAATTGCCAAGGCAATGTAGCCGGCCACGATTAGGGCCATCACGGTAAAGTGGCGGAGCCGGTTCATGACGAACATCCCGGCAAATTCCCGCAAAACCGCGTTGGGCAGGTAGTAAGGGCGGGTGTAAGAGCCAATCCCGTTGGCGTCCAGCCCCGCCTGCTTGGCAAAAATTGCTGCCCGGAAGACGTGGTAGTTGCTGGTAAAGAAGCAGGCCTTGAAATTGTCATTGCCATAGTCGTTGTAGGCCACGATCTGGGAGAATTCCATGTTCTGCTCAGTATTTCTGGACTGGTCTTCCAGCAGGATCAGTTCCTTTGGGACTCCCCGCTTGATAGCGTAAGCGGCCATGGCTGCCGCTTCAGAGATTTTTTCATTCGGACCCTGGCCGCCGGACATGATGAACTTGGGCAAGGGCTGGCCCTTTTCCTGCTGGTGGTAGGCAAACTGGATGGCCCGGTTGATTCTGGCCGCCTGGATGTTGGAAATCTGGTCCCCATGGATCAGGCCCGCTCCCAAAACGATCAGGTAGTTCTGGTGGTAGCGGCGGGGAACGATCTGGTAGAGCAGGAGGTTGACCAGGAAGTTGTACATGACGGCTGCCAGGTAGACCGCGACCGTCGGGAAAATGTCCAGGATGAGGCGTAGGCCGGTCGGCGTGCTGCGGGTGAAGTGGCCGATGAAAATGAAGATCCAGAGGCCCAGCATGGCTACCGCCAGGATCAAGGTCAGCAGGTTGGGCAGGGTGTGGCTCTCATGCTTCAAGACCACGTAGGAGTTCCATAAAAGCAGGATCCAGGAGAAGGAGACGATGACGGCCACGGTGATTGCCAGGATCGCCAGGACCCAGAGGTAGACCTTGCGGAAGCTGGGCAGATTGGTGGCATAGACCAGGAAGGTGAACCAGGCCCCCAGCGAAGCGATGAAAAAGGTGAAAAAGACCCCGTTGATCAGGCGGCGCGGGTCGCTCAGCCAGGAGAAAATAAAGGTTACCGCGGCGATCGCCACCAAAATGGTGAAGTAGCTGAAAGCCCGGTTCTGGCTGAACAGAAAGAGCAGGGTATTTAATCTAGATGGCATTTTTTAGGTCCTCGTCCATATCATTTAGAAAATTGGTCAAACTTTATTATAATAGAGGATAAGAATTTTTTTGAGACAACAAGGTGACAAACGTGAAAAAAATTGGGCATTATCTCTTTTACCTGATCGAAATCGCAATCGTGTTCGCGCTGTACACGACCCTGCAGGAGTTTTACTTCTACCCGGACATCTTTGGCTTCGGATCGGCTGAGGCCTTTATTCTGGCCCTCTCGACCGTCCTGGTCTTCTGGTTCAGCTTCTGGCTCTATAAGGGGCAGCTGGATGACAAGAACGAATGGGGCTTCAGCCAGGACTTCCACTGGGATTGGCGGAAGCTGGCCACCTCAGTCGGGGGCTTCTTCTTGATGCAGCTGCTTTACATCCTCTTGATGAACCTGATCGGCGGCGGGGTCTCCGTCAACCAGCAGAACCTGGATGACCTCCAGCAGACGGCGGGCCCGACCTACAATATCATGGTGGTCCTGGTTGCCCCGGTTATGGAGGAAATCATCTTCAGAGGGATGTTCTTCAACCTCCTCTTCAACCATGCCGGCAAGGTTGCCAAGTGGGCTGGGATCCTGGTTTCCGGTTTCTTCTTTGCCTTTGCCCACAATCCCTTCTGGTCACCATATCTCCTGGTTTACTGGATGATGGGGTCAGTCTTGGCCTGGGTCTACATGACCACCAAGGACCTGCGCTACTCCATGGCCACCCACATCATGTGGAACATGCTCAGCTTGTTTGGCTAGGCAAAAAGAGAAAAGATAACTATAAAGATAAAGAGAAAACTATCTATATACATAAAAAGCAACGAAGCAAAGCTTCGCTGCTTTTTAGTTTTACGCTTCTTCTTTTTTGATGTAGTGGTTGAGCATGATTGGGGAGATAACCGTCGTCAAAATGATGACCAGAATCAAGCTGGAGTAGATGTCCTTTGGAAAAAGGTGGTGGGCAATCCCGATCTGAGCCACGATCAAGGCTACTTCCCCCCGGGAGACCATCCCAGCCCCGACGATGCTGCCTTCCAGGGGCTTAAGGCCAAAGGCTTCTGAAGAGTACTTGCCGGCCCAGTACTTGGACAGAACGCCCAGAATGGTCATAACTACGATGAAGAGGAAGTCCTTGCCGATGGAGGCAAAAGTCATCGACAGGCCAATGTTGACGAAGAAGGTTGGAATGAAGACTGAGTAGCCGATTGCGGAAACTGAGGAGTTGACTTCAGCTTCCTGCTTGGTCTGCCGGATGGCCAGGCCGCCGAAGAAGGCCCCGACTACGGCGCTCAAGCCGACTAATTCAGCAATGTAGGCCATGCCCAAAGACAGAATCAAAGAGGCGATGACCACGGAGTAGTTGACGTTGATTTTTTCCGCCAGCTGCATAAACTTCGGCGCGATGAACTTGTAGACCAGCCAGACGAAGACAAAGTAGAGGGCTTCAAAAAGCAGGTTCAAGAAGAAGTTGTCGGTCAAACCCGACTTGCCGCCTTCATGGCTGAAGGTGGTGAAGAGGCTGAGGACGATCACCGCCAGGATGTCATCGACCACCGCTGCCCCCAAAATCGCCGTTCCGGCCTTGGTCTGGAGTTTCCCGGTGTCACGCAGGACTTCTACTGAAATGGAGACGCTGGTGGCCGCGAAGACGATCCCGATGAAGAGGGCTTCCAGGAACTGCATCCCGAAGAGCATGGAGGCTCCGCCAATGAAAAGGATAGGGAGGATAACCCCGACCGTGGCCACCGTGAAGCTGATCTTAAAGTACTTCTTCAAGAGGTCCAGGTCGCTTTCCATCCCGGCTAAAAACATCAGCATGATGACCCCGATGTCGGAAAAAAGCGACATCGTTTCATTAGGGTGGATCCAGCCCAAAAGAGCCGGTCCCAGCAGGATCCCCGATAAGAGCTGCCCAATGACCGGGGGCCAGTTGAAGCGGGCAAAGACTTGCCCCAGCAGGGTCGTCATCAGCAAGACCAGTATCAGTTGTCCAATAAATTCCATATTGACCTCCGTTTCAAAAAAGGGCTGGCAAGCAAAAAAACTCCCAAGAAAAAGCTTCTTGACCCAAAGAAGCAAATTCTTGAAAGTTTTGAAACTCCAACCTCTGAAAGTGTTATGTTAACTAATAATACTTTAGCAAGAAATTGGAAAAAAGACAAATTTTACAAACCGGTCTGTTTTGGATTCTTCGGTTCGGTCTTGGCCAAAAGGGCTAAGCAGATGGCGATCATGTCGACCACTTCCTGCAAAACAGCGCCCCAGAAGGCTGGGATAAGACCCGTGAAGGCCACCAATTCCAAAAGGATAACGACTACGATGGCAGTGATGACGTCGACTTCGGCCACTTTCATGGTGTGCTTGGAAATGGCCACGGCATCATTGATCTTGCTCAAATCGTTGACCATGATGACCGCGTCGGCGCTTTCGCTGGCCGCGGTGGCACCCTTGGCCCCCATGGCAATGCCGACATCAGCAGCCGTCAAGCTTGGCGCGTCATTGATCCCGTCCCCGGTCATGACGACTGGGCGGTTTTCAGGCGCCACGTTCTTGATGGCTTCAATCTTTTGTGCTGGCAAAAGGCTGGCCCGGACATCATCGACGCCGGCCACGTCAGCAATCGCTTGGGCCACGTCCTTGTTGTCCCCGGTCAGCATCATGATGTGCTTTGCGCCTTGCTTGCGCAGGCGGGCCAAAGTTTGCGGAGTTTCTGGCCGCAACTGGTCCTTGAAGGTGATGCAGCCGGCGTACTTGCCGTCAACAGAAACGTAGACAGCAGTAGTCTTGGCCTTGTTTACGTTAGCGTCTGGCGCCACGTAGGAAAGCTTGCCGACCATGACGGTCTTGCCGTCAACGGTCCCGCTGACCCCGTTACCGGTTGATTCCTGCAGGTTGCTTACGGCTTGGATCATGGACTTGTCAGTCCCTTGAACCAGGGAGTTGGCGATAATGTGGCCGGACTGCTGTTCCAGGCTGGCCGCGTAGCTTTGGATGGTTTCCTTGTCAAAGCCATTTTCCGGCAGAACGTCTTGGATGACCAATTGGTTCTGGGTCAAAGTACCAGTCTTATCGAAGGCAAAAGTCTTGGCCTTGGCAAGTTGTTCCAAGGTTGGACCGGACTTGACGATGATGTGGTGCTTGGACATGGAGCTCATCCCCGCTACCAGAGCAACTGGAGCGGCGATCAAGAGCGGACATGGGGAAGCAACGACCATGACTTCCGCGAAACGGGTGAAGTCGCCGGCCGCAACCCAGGCAATGATCCCGATAGCTAAGGAAATGATGGTAAACGGCACGGCGTAGCGGTCGGCCATCTTGACGAACTTGGCCGGCTGGGCGGCGGAGGACTTAACCAGTTGTACGATAGACTGGTATTCAGAGTCCTTGGCCAGTTTCTTGACTTCCATGGTTACGGCAGTTTCACCATTAAGTGAACCGGACATCAGGTCATCGCCGACCGTTTTGTCAACTGGCACTGATTCACCAGTTAAGGATGACTGGTCAAAAGCAGAGCTGCCTTCGATGATAGTCCCATCAACTGGCACCTGCTGGCCTGGCTTGATCAAAACATGGTCGCCGATCTGCAGGTCGTCAACCTTGACTTCAACCACCTTGCCGTCAACCAATTTGCCAGCTACCCGCGGGTTCTTGTCCAAAAGGGCCCGCAGTTCACGGTCGGCTTGGCCGGTCGCGTAGTCTTCCAGGCTTTCGCCACCAGTAGACATGACCAGGATCATCCATTCAGCCCAGTAGTCCCGGGTAATCATCATGGAAATGACCGCGATCAGGGCCAGGACGTCGATGCCCCAGTGTCCTTCTTTCAAGTCATTAAACATTTCCTTGGCTAAGGAGAAGCTGACGTATGCACCAGCAATGTCGAACAGAACTTCCGCGATTCCTGGAATGTGCAGGACATTGTCAGTGATCAGCCCAATCGCCCCGAGAACCAGGACGACAATGAATTTCCATTGGCGTTTCATGATTTATTCCTCCCATTAAAAGTAAGGAGTGTGAACACACACACTTTTTTATCTTAAAAGACAATATATCTTATTAGATATATTTTAACACAAATTGGATGTCTTACACTGGAAATGCTTATGATTGTATTGTTAATTTTCTGCTTCAAGCTTGAGGACCTGCTTTTTGTCAATCGTGACATAGTGGTCGTCAAAAGTATGGGCCAGGTAGTTGAAGGCCTTAAACCATTCCCGCCGGGTGATCATCCCTTGAAAGACTCCCTGGTCGTCGACGACAGGGAGGAAGTTGTTGTCAACCAGCAGGTGAAGCTGGGTCTCCATGTCTTTTTCCGTAAAGTTGACGGAAACGAAGTCGGTTTCCATGACGTCCTTGACCTTGTACTTGTTTAAGGCCTTGACAGAAATGCCATCCAGGTCCAGCATCTTGTCGGTGATCATGGCCAGGCTCAAAAGGCCGGTGATCTGGCCTTTCTTGTTCAAGACGGGAATTTTGGCGTACTTGACCTTGGTTAAGATCAAGAAGGCATGGTAAAGGGGATTGTCTTCTTCAACGATGGCAATCTTGCTGGCCGGAATCAAAAAGGAACCGGACTTTTCCGCGATAACGCGTTGAATAGCTGCTGAAATCATCAACCTAATTCCTTATATTTTTTCTATGCTAAAAAACGTTTTGACATAATTTAAGTATAAGACTATTTGGGAAAAGAAAAAAGAAAAAGGCCTGCTCGCGCAGGCCTAATTGGTTTTCATCTACTTTGGAGGAGTAAGAATGAATGAAATAAAAAAGTGGGAGTATTTGTAACGAGTTCTACCAGCTCGTTACATTGTTTATCATACAGGGTAATTCTCAATAAAGGGTTTGGAATTCCTTAACAAAGAGTAAAGAATTGCTTGCGGATCTATAAAGAACGAAAAAGGCCTGTCAAGGCAACAAAAAAGCTCACGCAACGCACGTGAGCCGAAAGGGATAGATATGAATCGACTATGGAGTCAGTCGATATTTTTCATTTACTTTGGAGGAGTATGAATGAAAAACAAAAAGTTGAGTGTAGTAACAAGCTCTCGCTTGTTACAGCTATTATATTATACTGGAAATGTGAACAAAGTATGACGTTTGGCAAAAAAGTTCAAAAAAAGCCAAAAAAATTGCTTCGCCCCTGGCCAGGCTTGTTAAGATAGAGGGGAATTTTCTTTTTTAGTGGAAAAACTTGCAGAAAAGAGGCTGAAAGGAGGGCCAATGGGTAAAAAAGACAGAAAAAGCGGAAAAAAACTAGTCAGCCGGAAGAAGCATCACTTCCGCCGGAAGCTGCGCCTGCTGATTTTTAACCTTATCCTGCTGGCTGGTCTGGCGGCCTGGGGCTACTACTGGGCCTACCCGACTTACAGCAAGTGGCAGATGAAGCAGGCCATGCTGGCGGCCCGACCCAAGGTGACCAAGGCTAAGGACGGGACCAGCACCAGTCCGGCCTGGCACAAGCTGAGGGCCTACCGAAAGGCGATTAGGGACAATTACAGCTTTGTCTACCAGGCCGCCTACCAGACCCCGAAAAGGACGACGGTGGGCCAGGACGTGGTCATTCCAGGTTTGATCTCGACGCGGAGTTATGACTACCAGACTAAAAAGATCAGCGCGACTAACGCCATGACTCCCCAGGGGATCGCCGTGGTCTACAAGTATCTGCTGATCACGGCCTATGACGGCCAGCACCGGCATGCCTCGGTCATTTATGTTTTGGACAAAAAGACGGGGAAGTTTTTGAAAACGGTCCGCTTGCCCGGCCGCCAGCACTTGGGCGGGATTGCCTACGACCCTAAAGGGATGCAGATCTGGCTGACCGGGTCAAAGGACGGGCAGTCGGCCTTGATGTCTTTTTCCTTGGCCAAATTGATTGAATACGTGGCCAGCGCCAAGACCAGCGATCAACTTGTTTATGACCATGAGATTCCGATCAACTCAATCGCCAAGGCTTCAGCTCTGACTTATTACGATGACCAGCTCTTTGTCGGCTACTTCAATGAAAATGGCCACGGCAAGGTTGCCAGCTACAAGCTTGCCCGGTCCGGCCAGTACAAAAACACCATCACCACCAGCGAGATTTCCAGCATCAACGAGTCCGTTTCCTGGTCTGACCCGGACGGGACGGCCAGCATGAACAAGCAGATCCAGGGCCTGGCCATCTACGGGGATAAGATCTTCCTCAGCCAGTCATATGGCCGCAAGGATTCCAAGCTCTACATCTTCCCGATCACGGCCGTGAACAACCTGGACGAGTCAAACGCCGAGCAGGTGGTCAGGATGCCGCCATACTTAGAGCAGATCACGGTCTACAAGGGCCAGCTGCTCTGCCTTTTTGAATCGGCATCCAGCAAGTACGCCCGCCAGGATATCACGGTCATGGACCGGACCTTGTCGGTCAATATCGACGCCCTGCTGGACAATAATTAACAGACAGCAAATACAAATAAAGGAGACAATATTATACATGGATAGTAAACTTGCCAAAAAAATCATCATCGACGTGCGGATTTCCGGCTGGTCCTGCTTGCTTCCGGCAAGCGGCCTGCTCTACCTCTACCAGGTCACCCACTACGCCAGCTTCTTGTGGGGCCTGGCCCTGGTCGTTTTGTACGCGGCTTACGTGCTGGCGACCGCCAAGCTGGACAAGTGGCATTCGCCAAGCTACGTCTTGCGGATGAGCTTGATTGCCATGTTCTTCGTTGGCTTTCTGCCTTCGATTCCGCTGTTGTTTTGCTACAGCCAGGAGCGCAAGGCCGGGCTTAAATAGCTTTTTGCAAAAAAATAACGGGAAAATGTTGCTTTTTGTATTTTTTAATACTTTAAGAAATGGTAAAATGTCAGAAGACTGTGAACGAAATATGAATAATGTGTTACAGTTTACTGTAATCACGTAAGTGAGTTGTGTTGTTTCATTCTGTTGGGATAGCAGACCTGGTGAAAAAGAAGAGGAGATGAGCTTGATGGAAAACAAGACACCAGCCAGCCGGGGGAAGATCATCCGGTCCTTTATTCTGCGAACCTTGCTTTACAGCCTCATTTTATTAGGCTTGGTTTATCTGTATGAATATTGTGGCTTGGGTTCAACCGGCTTTATTTACAATGAATTTTAGGAAAGTTGAGTGGAAATGGAAATGAGAAATATTGTCAAGACGATCGATGAGATCGCGCAAAGAGAACCAGACCGGGTAGTTTACGACTACCTGGGTCAAAAGAACACCTACGCTGACTTGCTCAAGCGGGCTAACGCCTGGGCCGCCTTGTTAAAGGAAAAGGCAGCGGCCAAGGTACCCGTCATGATTTGGGGCGGGCAGACTTTTGACATGCTGGCTTGCTTTTTAGGTTGTGTAAAGAGCGGGCACTGCTACGTGCCAATCGCTGACTATTCAAACGCTGAAAGAATCGACCTGGTCAGAGAAGTCTCTGCTTCCCCGGTCTTGATCGCCATCAGCGAATTGCCAGAAGTTGACTTGGGCGACTTGACCCTGCTGATGCCAGACGACGTTCCAGAAGAAGGGCAAGCTGACGAAGCAGACTACGTCAAGGGCGACGAAAACTTCTACATCATTTGTACTTCCGGGACGACCGGTAAGCCCAAGGGGGTTCAGATCAGCCACGACAACCTGGTCAGCTTCGTTGACTGGGAACTGAAGGACTTTGACCTGCCAGAGCATCCGCGCTTCTTGGCCCAGGCCCCTTACTCCTTTGACCTGTCAGTCATGAGCATCTACCCGGCCCTGTTGAGTGGCGGGGAACTGGTCGTTTTGCCGCACGAAGTGACGGAAAACTTTGCCCAGCTCTTCAAAGCCCTGCCGGAAACCGACGTAAACGTCTGGGTATCAACTCCGTCCTTTGCTCAAATGTGCTTCCTGGACCGGACTTTTGCTTCCAGCCACCACGCCGGCCTCAGCCACTTCCTCTTCTGCGGGGAAGAACTGCCCCGCAAGGAAGTTGAAATGCTCAAGAAGCGCTTCCCGGACAGCCGGATTTTTAACACCTACGGGCCAACTGAAGCCACCGTGGCGGTCACCCAAGTGGAGATCACCCCGGAAATTCTGGAAAAATACGACCGCCTGCCAATCGGCTACGTCAAGGAAGACACGGAAATCACTATTGACCTCAAACAGGGTGATGACGGCAAGAGCGGGGAAATGATCATTGCCGGTCCGTCAGTCTCCAAGGCCTACATCAACAACCCGGAAAAGACTGAAGAAGCCTTCTACCAGGAAAACGGCGTGCAGCACTACCGGACCGGGGACGTGGGCTACTTTGATGGGAACCTGCTCTTCTACAAGGGCCGGATCGGTTTCCAGATCAAGTTCAACGGCTACCGGATCGAACTGGAAGAAATCAACTTCTACATGAACCAGAACCCTTTGGTCCGCCACGCGGTTGCCGCCCCGATCTACAAGCCTGACCACACGATCAAGCAATTGGTGGCCGTGATCGAATTAAACGACGGGGTCAGCCGCAAGTACGATGAAGGGGAAATCACCAAGCAGATCAGAGACGGCCTGACCAAGGACGTAATGCCGTACATGATCCCGCAGCGCTACCTTTACCAAGAGGCCCTGCCGATCTCCCAGAACGGGAAGGTCGACATCAAGGCGGTCATCAAGGAGGTTAACCAGGCGTGATAAATCTGCAACCATATGAAAACCCGCAGTACTTTGTCTACCTGCTGGTCGCGCTTTTGCCTCTGATCATCGGCCTTTACTTCGGCAAGCGCTACAAGTGGTACGAAGCTCTGGTGTCTTTGGCTTTCATCTTCCTCATCTTCGACGCGGACAAGTGGCAGCAGGGGGTAACCTTGATCTGCTACATCGTCTACCAGTTCCTGGTGACTTTTGCCTACCAGCACTACAGGCAGAAGACGGGGAAGGCCAACAAGACCTGGGTCTTCTGCCTGGCCGTGATCCTGGCCATCCTGCCTTTGGCGGCGGTCAAAATCTGGCCGGTTGTTCCTCACAAGCAGGGGATTGACCTCGGCTTCTTAGGGATTTCCTATCTGACCTTTAAGACGGTCCAGGTGGTCATGGAGCTGCGCGACGGGACGATTAAGCAGGTGGATCCGGTAATGTACGCCCGCTTCCTCCTGTTCTTCCCGACCATCTCCAGCGGCCCGATCGACCGCTACCGCCGCTTCGTCAAGGACTATGACAAGGCGCCGAGCCGGGAAGACTACATCAAGGATCTGTCCTACGCGGTCAGATACCTCTTCCAGGGCTTCTTGTACAAGTTCCTTTTGGGCTGGTTCTTCGGGACCTACTGCCTGCCATACCTTGAGCAGCAGGCCATCCTAGCCGGGCGGATGCATCCCCTGCACCTGTCCTGGTGGCTCTTAGGGGTCATGTACTGCTACTCAATGTACCTGTTCTTTGACTTCGCGGGCTACTCCCTCTTCGCCGTGTCGATTTCCTACTTTATGGGCATCCACACGCCGATGAACTTCAACAAGCCTTTCGCGGCCCACAACATCAAGGAATTCTGGAACCGCTGGCACATGACTCTGTCCTTCTGGTTCAGAGACTTCATCTTCATGCGCTTCACCTTCTTCGCGATGAAGAAGCGCTTGATCAAGAACCGGAACCGGCTTTCCCAGGTGGCCTACCTGGTCAACTTCATGGTGATGGCGGTCTGGCATGGTCTGACCTGGTACTACATCGTCTACGGTCTTTACCACGCCCTGGCCATCATCATCAATGACATCTGGCTCCGCTTCAAGAAGAAGCACAAGCTGGTCAAGCACAACAAGTTCACTGAAGCAGTGGCGATTTTCGTGACCTTCCACGTGGTCTGCCTCAGCTTCTTGATCTTCTCAGGCTTTTTGAACAACCTGTGGTTCAATGTGCCGCTGGGCAAGTAATTTTTTAAAAAATCAACAGAAAACAAAACAGAAAAAGAAACAGATCTAGAGAAATAGATTGAAAAAGAAAGAGGAAAATCATGGATATTCAAAAGCAAATCGTTGACATTTTAGCTGAAGCAACTGGTGAAGACTTCTCAGACAACATGGACCAAGAACTCTACGAGAGCGGGATCATGGACTCCATGTCCACTGTGCAGATGCTCTTGACTCTGCAGGAAACCTTCGACATCACCGTTCCGGTTTCTGAATTCAACCGCGACGACTGGAACACCCCAAACAAGCTGGTTGAACAGGTGAAGAAACTGCAAGATGAAGAATAAGACAAAACTTTGGCTGATCTTTGGGCCAGTCATCTGCGCGGCACTCTTGCTGATCGGGATCTTCTCCCTGCCTTGGGAGCGGACCTTTTCAGCGGGCAGCCTCTTCCAGGCAGCCGCTTCGCAGACCACGACGGTCTTCAAGGGCAAGGCCATGCGGCAGAAGGCCTATAAGCAGGGCTACGTGCCTTTCTATGGGTCAAGTGAATTGTCGCGTTTTGACAACATGCACCCGACTGTCCTGGCCACCAAGTACAAGCGCTCCTACACGCCTTTCCTGCTTGGGGGAGCGGGCAGCCAGTCTCTGGCCCAGTACTTGGGGATGCAGGACGCGCCAAGCAAGAAAGCCGTGGTGATTATTTCGCCGCAGTGGTTTACTGCCCAGGGGCAGAACCCGGACGCCTTCGGTCTTTACTACTCGCCTCTGCACGCCAGCGACTTTATTTTGAACGCCAAGGACACGGAAGCTGACCGCTACGCGGCCCGCCGTCTGTTGCAGATGCCGAGCGTGAAGAGCGAGCACGTGATCAACCACGCCCTTTTGGAAATCGCGGCTGGGGTAGGGATCTCTAAGAATGAGCGCTACTACCTCCGCTGGCGGCGGCGGATGTATTCCAATGAAGACAGCTTTTTCACTTCCCTGCAATTGCGCGACCGCTTGCCAAAGATCGAGCAGCAGGGGAAGAAGTTGCCGGATACTTACTCTTACGCGGGCTTGAAGAAGGCCTCAGAGAAGGAAGCCAAGAAGAATACCAAGGGCAATCCTTTTGGCATCCGGACCGGTTTTTACAAAAAGCGCCTGAACGCCAAGCTGCTCAAGAAACTGAAGGGGAGCCAGAAGAAGTTCAACTATGTTGAATCTCCGGAATACTCCGACTTCGAGCTGCTTTTAAACCAGTTCGCCAAGGACAAGACCCAGGTCCTCTTCATTATTCCGCCGGTTAACGCCAAGTGGCAGAAGTACACTGGCTTGTCACAGAAGATGTACAACACGGCCACGACTAAGATCAAGCACCAGCTGATCAGTCAGGGCTTTGACAACATCTACGACCTGTCCAAGGACGGCAAGAAGAAGTACTTCATGGAAGACACCATCCACCTGGGCTGGAACGGCTGGCTGGCCGTTGACCAGGCTGTCAAGCCGTTTATGGAGCAGAAGTACACGGAACCTGAGTACGCGATCAACGACTACTACTTGACCCAGGCCTGGCGGAAAAAGAAAAAGCTGCCGACGGTGGCTTTAACTAACAAAGACGTCCTGGCAAAACTAAAAAAATAAGCTTTCGGGCTGAAAAGATTGTCCGAAAGCCAGTTTGAGTATATAATCTATCTTGTGTCAAATGCTTAGGCTGTTTTCTCCGGTAGCGAAAGCAGCCCTTAATATGTGGTTTGCTTTGGCACGCACTGTGTGAGCCTGATTCCAATGTTGGTGGAATTGGGCTTTTTTGTTTGCTATTCAAGCCAGTCGTAGCGGCTGAAGAACTGTTCCAGCTGGTAGTCGCTGCCGTTTTCGCTGTCCTTGAGCAGCTGGGCGATCCGTTTTTTACCCAGCTTTTTGACCAGCAGATTCTTGATGGCCTGGTTGATGATGGCGTCCTTGTCTGTCCCGCTTTCCTCCTGGTAGGATTCAAGCAGGATGGCCAGGTCGTCGTCCAGGTTGAATTTGACTTTAGTCATGTGGCTTACCTCCTCACTGCTTTTAGGCAAATTATAACATTCTTAAGCATTTTCCCGCCTTTTTGGCAAAGAAAATTGACTTGGATCAATTTTTGCTGAGAAAAAACTTGCTATACTTAAACTATCAAAAAATAAGTGAGTTCGATGGGGAGGTAACAAATATGGTTAAAATGACTTTCAGCCCGGAAGCTGGGGAATTTTTGCAAAAGAAGCGGGGAGACAAGACAGTCTTGCTCCTGGCCTTGAATGACGGGTCAAACAAGTACTCGCTGCAAGGCGGGACTTGCACGATCGGGGCCAACTTCCAGTTCGTCGCTTTGGACCAGGCTGACCCGGACTACCAAATCAAGATCGACAACGCTTTGGGTTTGGACCTGTACACGGGCCAGGCGGAAATGGGCTTCTTAGATGACAGCTTGAGCGTTGGCGAACAGTACGGGATGCTGTCCTTGAGCGACGGCAGCGGCCTGATCGACAGCGCGGTCGGCGTCAACGTTTACGTGCCAAGTGAACTTACCGCTGAACAGATTCAAAACGGCGCCAGCTGCTAAAGAACGTTAAAAAACATGACTTCGGAACTTGCCGGGGTCATGTTTTTTGATTTGGTCAGATTAATTTTTTCTAGGCAGGTTGGTGTCGTTTTCGGCTTCCTTGATGGCGATTTCGTTGGCGCGGAGAATTTTGATCCGCTTCTCCAAAGTTTCCCTGGTGTAGTCAATTACCAGTTTGGTGAAGGGGGCTTCGTTGCCGTTTTCCTGGTAGTCGCTTAAGGCTAGCATGTACTGCTCCCGGGAATTAGCGTCGGGCTGGATGTTGATTACCGGGTAGCCGCTCTCTGTCAAAGCAAAGTTCATCAAAAGGCGGGCGGTCCGGCCATTGCCATCTGAGAAGGGATGAATGCTGACAAATTTCCGGTGCAGGTCAGCCGCGTACTGGACGGGATGCTCTGCTTTTATCGCGGTTCGGGCCCAGTCGATCAGGTCAGCCATGGCTTTATCTTTTTCCAAAGTAGCTAGCCGGTTCAAGTCTCTGACTACGGCCTGGGTCAAGGGTTCCTTTTGCGTAGCCAAGTCGATCATGTAGTCGTAGGCTTGGCTCAAATTTACGGCTTCAAGGGTTTCGGTCAAAGATTTGCCATGGATGGTAATGCCGGCATTGATGATGGAGTCGGTCTCATACCTGGTAAGCGTGCTGCCTTCAAGAGCGTTTGAGGTCCAGACGTGTTCCAAGCGGATGTCTTGGTTCAGCAGGTCAACTTGTTCTTTGCTCAAGGGCCGGTATTTGGCCATGTCATTTTTTAAAGCTGTCAGCTCAGCCAGTTCTTTAGGAAAAAGTTCAGTCATGCTTGTCCCCTTCTGTTTTTACTGGAATTAAGTCATTCTACCATCATTTTAACCGAAATACGGGGTCATGTTTTTTGTTTTTGCTTGACAGAAGCTGGGAGAGGGATTATTATGACAACATGTCATATGACAAGTTGTCATATTTTTGCATAAGGAGACGGATAGATGACTGTTCTTGAATTAAAAGACGTCAAAAAGTACTACAAGATGCCGGGCGGGGGCCAGTACGAGGCCCTGCGCGGGGTCAATGCGAAATTTGACGCCGGGGAAATGGTCGCCATCGTCGGGGAATCAGGGTCAGGCAAGTCAACCTTGATGAACACGATCGGGGGCCTGGACTCTGACTTTGAAGGGGCCATTTTATACGAAGGGAAGAACCTGCGGGATTTTTCCCAGAAGGAAATGGTCAACTACCATAAGAAATCAATCGGTTTTATTTTTCAAAACTTTAACTTGATCCCTCACCTGGACTTGATCGACAACGTGTCAATCGCCATGACCCTGTCCAACGCGGATGAAAAAACGCGGCGCGACCGGGCAGAAGAACTTTTAACCCAGGTGGGCTTGAAGGATCACATGCACAAGAAGCCAGACCAACTGTCCGGCGGGCAGAAGCAGCGGGTGGCCATTGCCCGGGCTTTGGCCAATGACCCGGACGTGATCATCGCTGATGAACCGACTGGGGCCCTGGACGCGGACACGACTGACGTGATCTTAAACATGATCAGAGACATCGCGGCTTCGGGCAAGCTGGTCTTGATGGTGACCCACTCAGACAAGGTGGCCAGCCACTGCAGCCGGGTTCTGCGGATCGACCAGGGGCAGATCGTCAGTGACCAGGAGCAAAAGCCACTTGACCACCACCTGGAGCAGAGAACTGAAGTCAAGATCCAGCAGATGAGCCTCTTTAAGGCGATCTCTTTGGCTTTTAAGAACATGAAGGCCAAGTTTGGCCGCAACGCCCTGGTTTCAACCGGGATGGGGATCGGGATCATGTCCGTGATTCTCATGCTCAGCCTGGGCAAAGGGGTTACCTCTTACGTCAGCGGGCAGATGAACACCTACTCTAACCCTTTGGTCGCGGAAATCCAGAAGACTTCCAGCCAGAAGATGCGCCAGCAGGGGATGCAGGCCCAGCAGACAGGGGACAGGGCAGCTTTGGCCAAGCAGCAGCAAAGCAATATGGCCTCTTTGTCCGGGACCAGCAGCGCTTCGGCTTTTAGCAAGAAGGATTTGAAGAAGCTGGAGAAGATTTCCCATGTCAAAAAGCTGCAGAAGGGCTACAGCGCGATTTCCCTGGGGACTAACCAGCTGAAATATGGCAAGAAGACGGCCAGCATGATCTACCTTAAGACGGTCAATGACGGGATCGCCAAGTCAGAGATCAAGAAGGGCCGCCTGCCTAAGGCTGGAAAGAACGAAGTCATGATTGACAGCGGCAGCGCCGACAACTTGAGCAAGAATATTTTAGGCAAGAAGGTCAAGGCGACTTTGCAAATCGGAACCAAGACCATCACCAAGACGGTCAAGGTAGTCGGGATCTATGAAGCTTCCGGCTCCGGCCAGGTCAGCACCCTGCTTTTGCCTTACAGTGATCTGAAGAAGATTTTCAAAGACAATGGCTTGACCTTGAAGCCAAACGTGGTCTACTTGACGGCAACTGACAAGCAGTACACTTCTTCCATCAAGCAGGCAGCCAAGGACAAGGGCTTTGCCGGCTCAATGCAGGAGCAGATGACGGAAATGTTTGACAGCATCTTGAGCGTTTTGACTTATGTTCTGACGGCTATCGCGGCAGTTTCTTTGCTGGTTTCAGCTATCATGATTCTGGTTGTCTTGAACATCTCTGTAGTCGAACGGACCCAGGAAATCGGGGTCATGAAGGCCCTGGGTGCCCGGCGCAAGGACATCCGGCGGATCTTCTCCAGCGAAGCCTTTTTGCTGGGCCTGGCTTCCGGGATTGTCGGCATTGCTTTGACCTGGCTTTTGGCCCAAGGGATCAACAGCTTCACCCAGTCAGCCTTTAAGGCGGCCGTGGTCAGCTTGACTCCGCAATACGCCTTGACTGGTTTGATCATCAGCATCGTCATCAGCATGATCGCCGGGATCCTGCCAGCCAACCACGCTTCCAAGCTGGATCCCGTTGAAGCTTTGCGGAAGGAGTAAAAAATGCCCAGCCAGACTTTTTTCAACCTGCCTAAGGAAAAGCAGGACCGGATTATGGCAGCGGCCCGGGAGGAATTTTTCACCCACAGCTTCGATGAAGCTTCAATCAACCGCTTGATCAAGGCGGCGGGGATTCCCCGGGGGAGCTTTTACCAGTATTTTGACGACAAGGAAGACGTGTACTTTTACCTGGGTGACCAGATTCAGCGGAAAATGCTGGCGGAAAGCCACCAGCAGCTGAAGGATTATGATTATGACCCGATAAAAATGGCCCGGGAAGTCCTGCCTTTGTGGCTTAAGGAAATTTTTTACGGGGAAAACAAGATGTTTTTCTACCGGCGGATTGACTTGCTCTACCAGCAGCATCTGCCGCATCCGCAGGCAGGAAATCATCCTATGGACCCGCTTGACTGTCTCAGCGAGGAAGAACTGGAGAAGATGGCGGAAAAAGTCAATCTGCAGGACCAAGGGGATTTGAAGTTCCTCCTGCACGCCCTGCTTTTAACGATGATCAGCTGTATTACTGAAGGAGCAGCGGATTACAAGGCCGGCAGGAAGGTTGACTTAGACAAATTGAAGCAGCAGCTTGACCGCCGGATCAGCTATCTGGAAAATGGCTTTAAGAAGAAAGCAGATTAAAATAAGAGCAAGAACTAAGAACCGTGGATTTAATCCGCGGTTTTTCTTTTTTACCAGGAAATAACATTTTTTTGAAAAAGTTTTCTGGTAAAAATGACCTAAAAGCGAACTAAGAAGCAGCTTTTGCTGGTATAACCAAGATAAAATTAAACAAAAGCAAAAAGAAAGAAAAAACAAAAATGACAACGAAGCCGTGTGTTCACATAATAAACCGAATAAACTAGCCGATTTGACGAAAGGATAAAAAGAAGGTAAAGTATTATTTGTCTTGAAACGAGCCAAGTGCTTGAAGCAAGACAAAAAATAAATATCAAAAGCTTGTTGACAAGAATCAAACAAGCGAGTAAGATATAAAACGTTGCGTCACTTGACGCAAGTTGGTACTTTGAAAACTGAACAAAGTTTCGCAGTGTGCGGGTCAAACATTGTTTGATCCAAGCAAATAAGCGAAGTCAATTCGCAAGCAAATAATCTGGAGCAGATTAAAAAGAGCTCAATTTTCAAATTGAGAGTTTGATCCTGGCTCAGGACGAACGCTGGCGGCGTGCCTAATACATGCAAGTCGAGCGAGCTGAATTCAAAGATTCCTTCGGGATGATTTGTTGGACGCTAGCGGCGGATGGGTGAGTAACACGTGGGCAATCTGCCCTAAAGACTGGGATACCACTTGGAAACAGGTGCTAATACCGGATAACAACATGAATCGCATGATTCAAGTTTGAAAGGCGGCTTTTAGCTGTCACTTTAGGATGAGCCCGCGGCGCATTAGCTAGTTGGTGGGGTAAAGGCCTACCAAGGCAATGATGCGTAGCCGAGTTGAGAGACTGATCGGCCACATTGGGACTGAGACACGGCCCAAACTCCTACGGGAGGCAGCAGTAGGGAATCTTCCACAATGGACGCAAGTCTGATGGAGCAACGCCGCGTGAGTGAAGAAGGTTTTCGGATCGTAAAGCTCTGTTGTTGGTGAAGAAGGATAGAGGCAGTAACTGGTCTTTATTTGACGGTAATCAACCAGAAAGTCACGGCTAACTACGTGCCAGCAGCCGCGGTAATACGTAGGTGGCAAGCGTTGTCCGGATTTATTGGGCGTAAAGCGAGCGCAGGCGGAATGATAAGTCTGATGTGAAAGCCCACGGCTCAACCGTGGAACTGCATCGGAAACTGTCATTCTTGAGTGCAGAAGAGGAGAGTGGAACTCCATGTGTAGCGGTGGAATGCGTAGATATATGGAAGAACACCAGTGGCGAAGGCGGCTCTCTGGTCTGCAACTGACGCTGAGGCTCGAAAGCATGGGTAGCGAACAGGATTAGATACCCTGGTAGTCCATGCCGTAAACGATGAGCGCTAGGTGTTGGGGACTTTCCGGTTCTCAGTGCCGCAGCAAACGCATTAAGCGCTCCGCCTGGGGAGTACGACCGCAAGGTTGAAACTCAAAGGAATTGACGGGGGCCCGCACAAGCGGTGGAGCATGTGGTTTAATTCGAAGCAACGCGAAGAACCTTACCAGGTCTTGACATCCTGCGCTACACCTAGAGATAGGTGGTTCTCTTCGGAGACGCAGAGACAGGTGGTGCATGGCTGTCGTCAGCTCGTGTCGTGAGATGTTGGGTTAAGTCCCGCAACGAGCGCAACCCTTGTCTTTAGTTGCCATCATTAAGTTGGGCACTCTAGAGAGACTGCCGGTGACAAACCGGAGGAAGGTGGGGATGACGTCAAGTCATCATGCCCCTTATGACCTGGGCTACACACGTGCTACAATGGGCAGTACAACGAGAAGCGAACCCGTGAGGGTAAGCGGATCTCTTAAAGCTGTTCTCAGTTCGGACTGCAGGCTGCAACTCGCCTGCACGAAGCTGGAATCGCTAGTAATCGCGGATCAGCACGCCGCGGTGAATACGTTCCCGGGCCTTGTACACACCGCCCGTCACACCATGGAAGTCTGCAATGCCCAAAGTCGGTGGGATAACCATTTTGGAGTCAGCCGCCTAAGGCAGGGCAGATGACTGGGGTGAAGTCGTAACAAGGTAGCCGTAGGAGAACCTGCGGCTGGATCACCTCCTTTCTAAGGAAAACAGATGGATGGAGAGCAGAAATGCTAAGAGAAATCCATCAGTTACGGAAGCACACTGCAAAAGAAACTTTGTTCAGTTTTGAGAGTACCAACAATAAGAACTTGGGCCTGTAGCTCAGCTGGTTAGAGCGCACGCTTGATAAGCGTGAGGTCGATGGTTCAAGTCCATCCAGGCCCATTGAAATGCAAAGAAAAGTCTTTACATTTCGGCCAAGATGGAGTAACATCTTAAAAGTTGATATTTACGGGGGCATAGCTCAGCTGGGAGAGCACCTGCTTTGCAAGCAGGAGGTCATCGGTTCGATCCCGTTTGCCTCCATTGGCCGCAAGGCCAAGTTTGTACGTTGAAAACTGAATATCTTAATTCCAAGAAAAAACCGAGAATCATTGAGATCAATGAAAACATTGCAAAGCGACCGAGAGAGTTCGAAAGAACAAAACTTGCAAGGTCAAGTGAAGAAGGGCGCACGGTGAATGCCTTGGCACTGGAAGCCGATGAAGGACGCGACTAACCGCGAAAGTCTTCGGGGAGCCGTAAGTAGGCTTTGATCCGGAGGTCTCCGAATGGGGGAACCCAGCATGTGCAGACATGCTATTCTTGTGTGAATACATAGCACAAGAAAGGAACACGCAGTGAACTGAAACATCTAAGTAGCTGCAGGAAGAGAAAGAAATATCGATTTCCCAAGTAGCGGCGAGCGAACAGGAAAGAGCCCAAACCGGCAGATTTATCTGCCGGGGTTGTAGGACTGAGACATGGCACTTCAGAGGATAGCAGAAGCGTTTGGGAAGACGCGCCAGAGAGGGTGAGAGCCCCGTAAGCGAAATCCAAAGAAGGCCTATCAGTATCCTGAGTAGGGCGGGACACGTGAAATCCCGTTTGAATCCGCGAGGACCATCTCGCAAGGCTAAATACTAACCAGTGACCGATAGTGAACCAGTACCGTGAGGGAAAGGTGAAAAGAACCCCGGGAGGGGAGTGAAAGAGAACCTGAAACCGTGTGCCTACAAGTAGTCAAAGCCCGTTAAGGGGTAATGGCGTGCCTTTTGTAGAATGAACCGGCGAGTTGCGTTAGTCAGCAAGGTTAAGTCAGAAAAGACGGAGCCGCAGCGAAAGCGAGTCTGAAGAGGGCGAGCAGTTGGCTGACGCAGACCCGAAACCAAGTGACCTACCCATGACCAGGTTGAAGGCGCGGTAAAACGCGCTGGAGGACCGAACCCACGTAAGTTGAAAATTGCGGGGATGAGTTGTGGGTAGCGGTGAAATTCCAAACGAACTTGGAGATAGCTGGTTCTCTCCGAAATAGCTTTAGGGCTAGCCTCGCAAAGAGGATGCTGGAGGTAGAGCTCTGTTTGGACTAGGGGCCCGTCAAGGGTTACTGAATTCAGATAAACTGCGAATTCCAGACATTTATGTGCGGGAGTCAGACTGCGAGTGATAAGATCCGTAGTCGAAAGGGAAACAGCCCAGATCACCAGTTAAGGTCCCAAAATTCATGCTAAGTGGAAAAGGATGTGGAGTTGCGCAGACAACTAGGACGTTGGCTCAGAAGCAGCCATCATTCAAAGAGTGCGTAATAGCTCACTAGTCGAGTGACGCCGCGCCGAAAATTTACCGGGGCTAAGCATGATACCGAAACTGTGGATGTGCGCAAGCACGTGGTAGGAGAGCGTTCTAGCGGCGGTGAAGCATGACCGAGAGGACATGTGGAGCTTCTAGAAGTGAGAATGCCGGTATGAGTAACGAAAGACAGGTGAGAATCCTGTCCGCCGCAAGACTAAGGTTTCCTGGGGCAGGCTCGTCCGCCCAGGGTAAGTCGGGACCTAAGGCGAGGCCGAGAGGCGTAGTCGATGGACAACAGGTTGAGATTCCTGTACTGCACCGAATCGTTATGAGCGATGGAGGGACGCAGGAGGCTAGCAGCGCGTGGTGCTGGATACCACGTTCAAGCGTCAAGTCTGAGAGCGAGTCAAATGCTTGCTTTCATAAGGACAAGGCGTGATGAGGAGCGAAATTAAAGTAGCGAAGGCTGCGACGTCACACTGCCGAGAAAAGCTTCTAGCCAGAGACGGTGCACCCGTACCGCAAACCGACACAGGTAGTCGAGGAGAGTATCCTCAGGTGAGCGAGAGAACTCTCGTTAAGGAACTCGGCAAAATGGCCCCGTAACTTCGGGAGAAGGGGCGCTGGTCGCAAGATCAGCCGCAGTGAAAAGGCCCAAGCAACTGTTTATCAAAAACACAGGCATCTGCAAAATCGTAAGATGAAGTATAGGTGCTGACACCTGCCCGGTGCTGGAAGGTTAAGAGGAGAGCTTAGCGCAAGCGAAGGTTTGAATTGAAGCCCCAGTAAACGGCGGCCGTAACTATAACGGTCCTAAGGTAGCGAAATTCCTTGTCGGGTAAGTTCCGACCTGCACGAAAGGTGTAATGATTTGGGCACTGTCTCAACGAGAGACTCGGTGAAATTATAATACCCGTGAAGATGCGGGTTACCCGCGACAGGACGGAAAGACCCCATGGAGCTTTACTGCAGTTTAATATTGGGTATCTGTCAAGCATGTACAGGATAGGTAGGAGCCGGAGAAGATAGGACGCCAGTCTTATCTGAGGCGCTGTTGGGATACTACCCTTGCTTGACGGATGCTCTAACTCAGGCCTGTGATCCAGACCGAGGACAGTGTTTGACGGGCAGTTTGACTGGGGCGGTCGCCTCCTAAAGTGTAACGGAGGCGCCCAAAGGTTCCCTCAGAATGGTTGGAAATCATTCGCAGAGTGTAAAGGTAAAAGGGAGCTTGACTGCGAGAGAGACAACTCGAGCAGGTACGAAAGTAGGGCTTAGTGATCTGGTGGTACCGCATGGAAGGGCCATCACTCAACGGATAAAAGCTACCCTGGGGATAACAGGCTTATCTCCCCCAAGAGTTCACATCGACGGGGAGGTTTGGCACCTCGATGTCGGCTCGTCGCATCCTGGGGCTGAAGTCGGTCCCAAGGGTTGGGCTGTTCGCCCATTAAAGCGGCACGCGAGCTGGGTTCAGAACGTCGTGAGACAGTTCGGTCCCTATCCGTCGTGGGCGCAGGAAATTTGAGAGGAGCTGTCCTTAGTACGAGAGGACCGGGATGGACGCACCGCTGGTGTACCAGTTGTCTTGCCAAAGGCATCGCTGGGTAGCTATGTGCGGACGGGATAAGCGCTGAAAGCATCTAAGTGCGAAGCCCCCCTCAAGATGAGATTTCCCATTTCTTCAAGAAAGTAAGACACCTCAGAGACGATGAGGTAGATAGGCCGGGAGTGGAAGAAGCGTGAGCTTTGGAGCGGACCGGTACTAATCAGTCGAGGACTTGACCAAAAGAGTGAAGCAATGAAGGTTTTGACTAGGAAGAGATATTCAGTTTTGAGCGTGCAAGCTCAAAGAGAGTGCGGTGGCAATGGCAAGAAGGATACACCTGTTCCCATGCCGAACACAGCAGTTAAGCTTCTTAACGCCGAAAGTAGTTGGTGGGAAACTGCCTGCGAGGATAGGAAGCTGCCGCGCGAGACAAGAGTCAGACGGAAGTCTGGCTCTTTTTGTTTGAAAGTAGGCAGTTACCATGGGTAGTCAGCAGCTGTAAAAATATATAGTCAAAAATAGCAATTAAAGACTACTAATGCTTATTTGTAGTCTTTTCTATTCTAGGTCATGTTATCAATGTATTTGGACGAATTTCTGTGATATAATACGGTTAGACGCGAACATAAGATCGTAAAAAGAAAGTCGTTTCTAAAAATGACCAGAAAAAAGAGAAGAATCCAAACTAAGACAGTCAGAGCTTATACCGTAAAGTTAAATGGTGACGAACTAAAAGAATTGGATGAGCTGTTCACTGCTTACGGCAAATGTAGAGACTTCCTTTATTCACAGTTGTGCGGCATCAACCACATGACTGATGTTGCTAACTGGTATGGCCCTCGAGATAAAATCCGCGAGCATGACGGTGAAATCAAGAAAGCCCGCAAAGCGGTCAAAGATTGGAAAATGGCCTATAAGAAGAATAAAGCTCAAGGATTGAAGTTTCCCGATTCAAGAACGGTCAGACTCTCAAAGCAAAAGCTTCTAAGCGAGCAATTTGGAATTCAAGGCCGGCATGTAACAGAAGCGGTTAAAGATGTGTGCATGAATCTCAACTCCATGTGGTCAAATCTTGGCTTGAAACTGAAAAGGATGGTTCAAGCTAACGATGCATTGTCTAATGCTGAGCGCCATTATCTCAATTACGTCTTCACTTCTCCGTATTACTGGCAGCTCATTCTACAGAGACGTGAGAATGAAGCACAGCCAAATGAAGAAATGAGCCAGTATCCTGCACTAAGAGTCGCTTTATCCGAGAAGCAGCTTCGGCACTGCTTTGGATATATCAGACGTCTCACCAGAAAACATAAACCCTACCCTCATTCAACAGCAGCACGATGCATGCTCTGTGACGAAATGATGTGGAGAGTTGTTGAAAAAGATGGCTCAAGCTACCTAGAAATCATGACGGCAAAATGCAGAAAGAAAAAGCAGTTTAAGCTGACAGGACCATACTGCTATGCCAATAAGAAGAAACGCGGCGATATCCAGCTCATTCTTGATCGAGACAAGAAGCGGCTGGAAGTTCATCGTGCTATTAAAGCTGTTGCTCATGAGATCCGCAAGCCACGGAAGAAACTGGGTATGGACAAAGGATTGGCAACACTCATTTCATGTAGCAGTGGTCAAGAATATGGAGCAGATTTCAGCAAGCTGGTAGGCGCTGAAGTTGAGCGGTGCAATGACCGCAATACAAATCGCAATGAATACATCCAGTCAGCCAAGGAATTAAGAGAAGAAAAGTCCGCTTTGCAGGAAAAGTTAGCCAAGGATTATTCAGCTAAGACAAAGAAACGTATCAGACACCGCATTGGAAGTCTTGAGCGCCAAATTGCTCGTCTTGAAGAACACCATCTTGGCAGCAAACTTTACCACCGCCAACATGAAAGAAAGCAACGCAACATGGAGCGGGTGATAAACACAAGCATTAGACAGATGCTTGTGGCAGAAGATCCAGATGTTCTTGTCAAGGAAGATCTGACTTTTGCTAAGGAAAAGTTGCCTAAAGCATCAAACCGCTATGAAGCAAAAGTGAGACGGAAGTTATCGTCATGGACTAAAGGAAGACTGGATAAGCGTATCGAATATTTATGTATTGGTCTGGGAATTCAAACCATTGACGTTAATCCAGCATATACGTCTCAGTTCTGTCCAAGATGTGGTGCGCATTTCAGTGAAAGAAAAGGTGCACATCATGAAACAGCCGTCTGCCCAAACTGTGGAGAAATGAACGCAAATACAGCAGCAGCGGTAAATATTTTGCAAAGAGCGGATGACAAAGAAATAACGAAATATATGCCATACAAGAATGTTAAGTTGATTCTTGAAGACCGTTACGCAAACAAACAGTTGGTGATGGCATAGTCTATCAATCAAAGCGTCACAAGCGTGGGTTCGTCCCTGCTTCAAGTCATGGACTGGGCGCTGCCCTAGAGCCTCGGCACTAGGGAAACTTAGGATATATTCCTGCCCGTTTTGTGAGACTGAGTCTTCGGGCTTTGTTAAGCAAAATATGGCGAACTCTTTGACTGTGCGTATGATAAAAGTATCAGAAGCTAAGGGAAACTTTAGTGGAGGTACATACAACTGAGCGCACAAGGCATTTCCCTGTGAAAAAGCCTAAAAAAATCCTCTAGCTTCAGCCAGAGGACAAGAATATGTTCATTAGTGTTCACTTGAATATTAATGGATATGTTTTTGAATTCGGCTTACTGACACTCATCATCGGTTTGGTAATGCTGGTTAACCCCACATTGGCAACTGAGACAGCTAACAGTGTTGAATAAATACATTTCTTTTGTTACTTTTTTAAACCGGGCCAGGAATTGGTCCGGTTTTTGTTGTGAAAAAAAGCGGAGAAAAATTTGCTCATTCGTGATTCGAATTTGTATAATTAAGGTAGTTTTTGTGGGGGGAAGAGTAAATGGATAAATTAGCCAAGTGGTGCATCTGGTTGCGCCGCCGCTCCTTTTTCAGAGTGGCCCAGCGGACCTTTGCCGTTCTGATGCCGATCGCGACGGTCGGGGCCTTTTTCCAGGTTTTGCAGGACAGCATTTTTGCGCCGGAAAGTTTTATCTACAATTTATTTGATTTTGACAAAATCATGAGCGACCGTTTCTGGGACATCGGGACCAGCCTGTCGCAGTCCGTGGTTGAAGTTATCTTCGGCCTTTTTTGCCTGTTCACGGTTTATTTCTCAGCATCTTTTACGGCCAAAATTTACCGTAAAGATGCCACGATGGCCGGAATCAGCGCGCTGACCAGTCTCTTGGTCATGGTCTACCTCTTTCAGCTGGGCCTGACTGGGCGGATTTCTTTGCTCTCTGGGGGCTATTTAGGCTTCCAGTACGCCTTCTTTGCCCTCTTGCTGGGTTATGGGGTAGGGCAGGTCTTTCACTGGCTGGGAGCCGATTATGAGTCTGTCAACTATGAACACACCAAATTAGTTCAGGACCGGGCGATCAAGGCCTTGAAGCCGACTCTGGTCACTGTAATTGGCGGCGTCATTGTCGGTGGGATCCTCTATGCCGTCATCAGCAAGGTTAAGGCTAACTTCAGTCTCAGTGCCATGACTTCAACCGTTGAAAATTCCAACAACCTGCTTATGACCGTACCATCGACTGCTCTGGCCTCCTTCCTCAGCTGGCTGGGTATCGATGCCCCGATTCTCAATTTGAGCAATGTTGAAAATTCAGCCGCGGCAACCGCCAACTTGACTTACGTCTTGCGGCGGGGGTCAATCTGGAAGATCCCGTACCCATATCTGGGCGGATCCTTGATCTCGACTTACGGGGTCATGGGCGGCTGCGGGGCTATTCTGGCTTTGGCCGTAGCCATCTTGATCTGGGGCAGACGCAAAGAACCGGAAACCGTAGCCAAGATGAACCTCTGGCCGCTTTTATTCAGCTCTCCCCGGGGCTTTTTGGTTGGATTGCCGGTAATCCTCAACCCGATCTATGTTCTCCAACTGGTCTTCGTGCCAGTCGTGAACATGCTGATCGCGGCTTTGGCGATTTCCTTGCACATCGTGCCAACGCCGGTTTACCCGATTTTGACTGGGACGCCGGGGCCCTTGGTGCCGTTTTTTGCTACTAACGGCAACTGGCCAACCTTGATTTTCAGTATCTTCCTCTTCTGCCTGGACGTCGTCTTGATGATTCCAGCCGTCAAGCTGGACAACCGGACCAAGGCCCTGCTGAAGGACTATGAAATGGAGGATGACCGTCATGTTTAAGAGCCGCAACTGGAAACTGATCGTCATTGCCTTGACGATCATCATTTTATTGGCCATTCCAGGCTATTCCTGGATGAAAAAGACCAACAAGGAACACGCTGAGCGGCAAAGGTCCCAGCTGTCGCCTTTAATCATGGTTCCCGGCTCAAGTGCCACCGTCAACCGTTTCAACGAACTGGTTGACCTGCTTAACGAGAACACTCCTTACAAGCACAGCCTGCTCAAGGTCGAAATTAGTGAAGACGGGACCTTGACTTACTCTGGCTCAATTAAAAAAGGGGACAATGAACCCTTTATCGTGGTCGGCTTCCAAAACAACCATGACGGCTACAGCAACATCAAGAAGCAGGCCGGCTGGCTGGACGATGCCTTTTACGAGATTGCCAAGACTTACAAGTTTAACAACTTCAAGGCTTTTGGCCACTCAAACGGGGGCCTCATCTGGACCTACTGGCTGGAACACTACTACAGCGACTATTCAGACGAAATCACCATCAAGCGTTTGATGACCCTGGGCTCGCCATACAACTTCAGTGAAAAGAGCACCAAGTACAAGACACAAATGCTGACGGACTTTATCAAGTACCGCAAGCGCCTGCCGAAAAATCTGATCGTCTACTCCCTATCCGGCGGGGAAAACTACGAATCTGACGGGATCGTGCCGGAAAGCAGCGTGGAAGCCGGCAAGTACATCTTCCAAAACCAGGTCAAAGGCTACACCATGATGACCGTCACCGGGGCTGAAGCCCAGCACTCCAGTTTGCCGCAGAACAAGCAGGTGGTGAAGATGATCCAGCAGTACCTGCTCAAGCAGCAGACTAAGCCGGGCCCAAGCAACAGCCAAAACACCAAGCACAAGTCAACTAGTGCAAGTGACTAGGAGGCAGCCGCTTTTTGCCGTAAAATAGTAGCAAAGATGAAAGGATACATGCATGAAGATTAAATTGATCGCGGTGGACCTGGACGGGACTCTGCTGACTTCCAGAAAGAAGGTCAGCCCTAAGACCCTGGCGACCTTAAAGAAGGCCCGGGAAAAGGGGATTTACGTGGTGCCCCTGTCCGGCCGGCCCCTGCCTGGCGTCTTGAAGGTCTTTGAGCCCTTCAAGCTGGACCCGGCAGACAACTTTGCTATTTGCTACAACGGCGGCCTGGTCCAGCGGATGGACGGGGAAGTTTTGAGTGCCAGCCCCTTGACTGACGAAAACGTCAAGCACCTGCTTAGCTTGAAGCAAAAGGGGATTTTTGGCCCTTACTTCATGGACACGGAGGACTTTTACGTGGCGCCCGGCGCCAGCACCTTCATCGTTGGCTTTACCGCCCGGGCCCGGAACATGGGGGTCAAGCGGCTTGAACCTGGCAAGCACTACGAATTCATCAAGGGTGAGTTCGTTTCTCTGCCAAGCAAGATGAAGAAATTCAAGGCCAGCTTCAGTCCGGAAACTGAGCGGGAGTTCGAAATCTCTGCTTCCGGCCGCCAGTGCCTGGAATTCAACACACCTGGTACCTCTAAGGGCAAGGCACTGACCACTTTGCTGGATCTGTTGAACATCAAGCCGGAAGAAGCCATGATTTTTGGCGACAACAACAACGACCTCTCCGGTTTCCAATTGCCTGGAGTCTTTAAGGTGGCCATGGGCAACGCGATCGACGAAATCAAGGCCGCGGCTGACTACGTCACGGCCAGCAACAACCAGGACGGTATCGCCTTGGCGGTGGAGAAGTTTGTAGACATGGGAGAATAAAAAATGGCAAAAGCAGTTATCGGAATCTCTGGTTCAGAAGTCACGATCCAGGCTGGTCCCTTCATGGGCGAGCCCCGGACCTATGTCAATGCCGCCTACGTGGACTCAGTCCTCAAGAACGGCGGGATTCCCCTGGTAATTCCATTTACCGCTGGCGGGAGCGAGATGGCCTTTCAGCAGCTGGATCTGGTTGACGGTTTGATCCTGTCCGGCGGCCATGACGTTGACCCTCACCTGTACGGTGAAGAAGTTGACCAAAAGAGCGGGGAAACCTGGCCGGACCGGGATGCCTTCGATATGGCCCTGTTAAAGCGGGCAGAAGAGACCGGCAAGCCAGTCCTGGGCATCTGCCGGGGTGCCCAGATCATCAACGTGGCCCACGGCGGCAGCATGTGGCAGGACCTGTCACTGCGGCCAGGTCATACTTTAAAGCACATGCAGGCTACCCGGCCGGACGTGGGCACCCATGTGGTCAAGATCAAGAGCGGAACCACCCTGGAAAAAATCATGGGCGAAAGCAGCCTCATGACCAATTCCTTCCACCACCAGCTGATCAAGGAAGTGGCCCCAGACTTGACTGAATCAGCCAGCGCCGGCGACGGGGTGCCGGAAGCCTTGGAAAGCACTGACGGCAAAATCATCGCCGTTCAGTGGCACCCGGAAGAAATGCACGCTAACCCGGCCCCGGAAGCGACCATCATGAACCGCCTCTTCAAGTACCTAATTGATAAGGCAGAAGAAGAGAAGAAGTAGCAGAAATAAACTCAAGCAGCGTTTTCGCTGCTTTTTCTTTTGCCTTTTTTAGAAAGAGACTAACAAAAATCTCATAAAGCTGTCATAATGTAAAAGGATCTGTCTTTTTCAGACAGAAATAGAATGTTACACGTGAAACGATGACGGTGAAGAAGATGAAAGACAAGCATTTGGGAATCCTGTTGGCAGTTATTGGTGCTTCCTTGTGGGGAACCTCGGGGACCGCGGCGGAAATGCTCTACCAAAACCCCAACATCAATACCTTCTGGCTGGTTGACGTCCGGTCTTGGCTGGCTGGGGCAAGCCTCTTGCTCATCTCCTTGGTCCACAAGGGGAAGGGGACCTTTGCCATTTTCAAAAATCCCCGCGACCTGGTTTACGCGGCCGTGTTCTCCATATTGGGCATTACCGGGGCCCAGTTCACCTACTTCTATACGGTGGCGGCCTCAAACGCGCCGACAGCCACCGTCCTGGTCTTCCTGGCCCCGGTCTTGATCATCTGCTTTATGGCGGCTAAGACCCGGCAAATGCCCCGGAGAATCGATTTGATCGCGGTCTTGCTGGCAGTGGTTGGGACGGTGATTTTGGTGACCAATGGCAATTTATCTCATTTGGCCGTTACCCCCAAGACCCTGGTCTGGGGCTTCTTCAGTGCCTTGACCCAGGCGCTAGCGATTGCCATGCCGGCCAAGCTTTTCAAAAAGTACGGGACCATCACCATTCTGGCCTGGGGGATGCTGCTGGGCGGGATTATCCTCAGCCCGTCTTTGGCCCTCATGCCGGCCAAGGGCGTTACGGTTAAGGAGTGGAGCCTGGTGATCTACATCGTGATTGCCGGTACGGTTTTCGCTTACTCGCTCTATTTGTCCAGCGTCATGTACATCTCAGCCGGCCTGGCCAGCATGCTGGAAGCCTTTGAACCACTAGTAGCGACGATTTTATCGGTTTCTCTTTTAGGCAGCGACTTCGGCATCATGAAGATGATTGGCGGGCTCTTGATCATCTTGGCCACCTGCCTGCAGGTCGTGCCCAGTCCCTGCCGGGGCAAATTGCAAAGAAATCTTTAGAACTTTTTATGCATATTGCCGAAAAAGCCCGTCAGCTCAAGGGAAACTGTGTTAAAATCAAAGCAATGATTTGATCATTAACATGGGGGAAAAACAATTGAACAATGTATTAGACGCCAAAACCGGGGTCAAGGATACCCTGCCGACCGTGCTCGGCTACGTGGGGATCGGGACCGCTTTTGGCATTATCGCGCATACCAACGGCTTTAGTCCCTTGGAGACTTTTGTCATGTCCTTGCTGGTGTACACGGCTTCGGGCGAGTTCGCCCTGGTCAGCATGCTTCCAGCCGGCAGCAGCCTGTTTTCAATCTTCGCGGCCACCAATTTGATGAGTGCCCGGATGCTTTTGATGACCATGACTTTGGCACCGAAATTCAAGGACGAGAAACTGGTCAAAAATCTCTGGCTGGGCAGCCTGGTAACTGATGAAACTTTTGCTTTGGCAATCACCAAGCTCAACTACACTAAGGGTAAGCTGAATTACGAATGGCTGAACGCGGCCAATATCGTGGCTTATGCCGCCTGGTGCCTGTCCAGCCTATTTGGGGCTTTGATCGGCAGCGTGATCACCGATACCAAGGCCCTGGGCCTGGACTACGCGGTGGTCGCCATGTTCCTGGGGCTGCTCTATCTGCAGCTGATCACCGACCAGTCGGTCAAGATTGAGCTGCAGCTGGTCATGATCGGGGTAACGATGGTTCTGACCTACTTAGGTCTGATCTTCCTGCCGGCCAGCGTGGCCACGATTGTGGTGACGGTAGTCGGTTGTTTAGTGGGGATGGTGATCAAGCATGTCTTTTTCGAGTAAATTACTGATAACTTTTCTGGTCTGCGGGGGCGGGGTAACTCTCTTGCGAATCCTGCCTTTCTTGATTTTGAAAAAATTCTGCCTGCCCAAGTGGATGGTGGAATTCCTGCAGTTCGTGCCGATCGTCATCATGACCACCTTGTGGTTCGGCAGCCTTTTTACGGCCAGGCAGGGGCATTTGCCCAAGGTCGACTGGCAGTATCTGACCGCGACTCTGCCGACACTTGTCGTGGCCTATTTCACCAAGAGCTTGATGTGGATCGTGGTCACCGGGGTGGCCAGCGTGGCCCTTTTGCGGCTGATTTAAAATTTTTTGGACAAAAAGCTTGCATTTAGCTGAGAAAAGTATTAGATTATAAACAAGTTAAAAAACGAGTTGAAACACTGAAAAGAGCAGAGTAGCCCTGGACATAAGTCTCACAGAGAGCCGCGGTCAGCTGGGAAAGCGGCAGACGGGTCCAAGGCGAAAGTAGGCTCTGAGTGGTTGGCGCGACGTCTTTGCGAAGTGTCAAATGGGTTCGCCCTTTACAGCGACAACGTCTTGGCCGACGGGCCAGCACGGGGTAAGGCCGTTTTGGCGACAAAGCGGTGAAGCAAAGGTGGTAACACGCGCAAGCGTCCTTGTAGAAACAATCGTTTCTGCAAGGACTTTTTTTTACTCGTTTTTTAGCAACTCGAGATTAGCGCTGATCTCCGGATATCATTAGTGATTGCAAGGAGATTCATCATGAAAAAGTTAACTAGCAAACAGTATTTGATCATCGCCTCTTTGATTTTTGGCATGTTTTTCGGGGCCGGGAACCTGATCTTCCCGGTTCACCTGGGGCAAATGGCCGGCAAAAACTGGCTTCCCGCCGCCATCGGCTTCATCATTTCCGGGACCTTGATCCCCCTGGCCGCCTTATTGGCCCTGGCCGTTACCCGGGCTGATGGGATCTTCGGTTTAGCCCGGCCGCTGGGGAAAAAGTTCGCCCTGGCCTTTTTGATCTTGGTTCACCTGACCCTGGGGCCGCTCTTCGCGACTCCGCGGACGGCAACTGTGCCTTTCTCCATGTTTTCTGACCACTTCTCAAAGGGGATGCAGCCTTGGGCTCTTTTGATCTACTCAGCCATCTTCTTCGGCATCGTTTACTACTGCTCTTTGAGCGAAGGGAAGATCACCGACCGGGTTGGCAAAATCCTTAACCCAGCCTTCCTGGCCCTGCTTTTCATCATCTTTTTGATCGCCATCTTTAAGCCAATGGGGGCTGCCAGCAGCACCCAGGCAAGTGCCGACTACCTTACTGCTCCTTTGACCAACGGCTTCCTGCAGGGCTACAACACCTTGGACGCTTTAGCTGCTTTGGCTTTTGGGATTACGGTCGTTACGGCCATCAAGGGCTTCAAGCTCAAGGAAGGCAAGGAAACTTCCCTGGCCCTGGCCAAGACTGGTGCCATCGGCTTTGCTGGCATCGCCATCATCTACCTTATCTTGATTGCCCTGGGCGCCAGCAGCCTGCACTACTTCAAATTGTCTGAAAACGGCGGGATTGCTTTTGCCCAAATCGCCCGCCACTACCTGGGCACTTTCGGGGAAGCCCTCCTGGCTACTTTAGCCACCATCACCTGCATGTCCACGGCCATCGGCCTGGTAGTTGCCTTCGCCCAGGACTTCCATAAGCGTTTTCCAAAAATTTCCTACCGGACTTTCCTGACCTTCAACTGCCTGCTCTCATTTGCCATTGCCAATGTTGGCCTGACCACCATCATCGCCTGGTCAACTCCGGTTTTGATGTTCCTCTACCCGCTGGCCATCGCCTTGATTTTCTGCGGCTTGACCAGCAAGCTTTTCAACAATGATCCGGCAGTTTACAAGTTTGCGGTTTACTTCACCATCATCCCGGCCCTCTTTGACGGTTTGAACGCGGCCCCAAGCGTAATTTCCACTACTGCTTTTGCCAAGGCCGCCCTGGCCTTTGCCGGCCACTACCTGCCCTTCTTCTCACTCGGGCTGGGCTGGCTGACTTTTGGCATTGCCGGCTACCTGCTGGGCCTGGGTATCCACCTGTACAAAAGCAAGGCCAGCAGCCGGGCAGTCGAATTAGCCGACTAAAATAAAGTATTTCCTTGCAAAAAAACAACAGATAAAAATACAGCGTGAAAGCAAATTAAGCTTACACGCTGTTTCTTTTTGTTAATAATAAGCAGGCTTGTATGGACTGCCGCAGCTGCCCTTGCGGCCGTTTTTCTTAACCTGGTAAAGGTTGTGGTCGGCCAGGCGGATCATGCTCTTGATTTCATCGCTGTTGTGGGCGATCCCGTAGGTATAGCCGGCAGAGACGGTGATGTTCATGTAGAGGTCCAGGATCTGCACATGCTCCAGTTCGATCCGCAGCTGCCGGTCTTGCTCTTTAACCGTGTCAATATCGGTAAAGTCGCGCAGAATCAAGAATTCATCGCCCCCATACCGGTAGCAGTGGCCGATTCCGTAGATCTTGAGCAAAAGCTGGCTGAGTTTCTTCAAGACCTCGTCGCCATAGCGGTGGCCAAAATTGTCGTTGAACTTCTTGAAGTGGTCGACGTCCAGCATCATGACCAGGATCGGCTTGCCGGTAAGGTAGTTGAAGTCGCGGGCAAAATTGTGCCGGTTTTTCAAGCTGGTCAAGTCGTCTCTGGCGGCTTCATGTTCCAGCTGGTTGATCCGCTTGCTGGTGTTGGTCACGTCCGTAAAGAAGCCAAGCAGGCCGACGATCTGTCCCTTGTCATAAACAGGCGCTTTAAAGACCAGGATTTCCCTGACCCTTCCCCGGGCCAGGGTCTTGCCCAGTTCTCTGATTGGGACCCCGTCACGCAAAAGCTGCTCTTCGCTTTCCTGGAAGTTTTCCGGGTGGATGTTGAGGCCCAGCTCATTATCATTATGGCCGATTACTTCAGGCAAGGACAAGCCATAGTAGTTTAAAAAGTGCTGGTTGGCCCCCATGAAATTGCGCTCTTTGTCCTTCCAGAAAAGGCCGAGCTTGATCTGTTGGGTGATAGCGTCCCAAAGGTTGTCCGTCTTGATTTTTCCTTTGTCCTTGTCCAAAAAGACTGGATTACGGACTGGCTGCCCATCCATGGTTGAGAGGAAGGCCTTGGTCATGCCGTTTTCCGCCACCAACTGCAGGAGAATCCGGTAGTGGAAGTGTGGCCCCGTTAAGACGTAAGAAGAGCTGTCGCCGATTTCCGTGCAGCTTTTGACCGCGTCCCAGAAGCGAAGGCTATTGCTGTCTTGACCCAGCTCCAGTTCATTGACATAGTCTTTTTCCGTCCCATTGACCTTGGCCACCCAGTCCTGGGCGGGCGGGTTGAGATAGGCCAGGCGGACCTGGTTGCCATCAATCAAGTAGACGGCCACGGGAACGGAGCTGCCCAGGCCAGGCTTCTTATGGTCAAAGAAGCGGTAGGCTGGATCTAGCAAGTCGATTTGGTTTATCTCTTGATAGAAGGTCTGCTCCTCATGGCCTTGAGCTGAATATCCCTTTTGCCCGAGCAGCTTCAAGCTGTCCTTGAAAGGCGTGGCTGGGAAGAGGCAGTTGCCTTGGACCAAGACCGCGCCGATGGACTTGAGGAAGTCCAGCTGGAGCTTGTTTTCCACATTTTTAAAAATCGGCCGGATTCCCAGCTGCTTGCAGGCGCTGACCAGGTTGGACAGAACCGCGGCTTCCTTGGAGCGGACCGGGTTCAGCGAAAGCAGGTCAAACTTCATGAACTCAAAAGAGTAGTGGGTCAAAAAGTTCGTGGTCGGGTAGCTGCTGCTGGCGCAGTCAAAGGCACAGGCGTAGTGATTGTCTTCCAAAGCGGCTAAAAGCTGCTTGATCGTTTCCGGCTTGCAGGAGCTGGAAACGGCCAGGTCAAAGATCAGCTGGCTGTGGGGCAGCTGGTATTTCTGCATCAGCCGGTTGACTTCTTTAAGGAAAAGCTCGTTTTCCAGGTCATCGGTGGACAAATTGATCACGAGGGGGACGATCTGCAGATCTTGTTTCCGGCGACAGGCGTAGATTTTGCAGGCTTCTTCCAAAACATGCAGGTCCAGCAGGTGGGAGAGCTGGCTTTCTTCCAGCACCGGCAGAAAGTCTTCTGGATACATGATCCCGTAAACCGGATCCTTCCACCGGGCAAGGAGTTCAAAGGCCGCGATCTTGTGATTCATCAAGTTGATGACTGGCTGCACGTCAGAGTTGATCCAGCCCTTCTGCAGGGCTTCAGTAAAGTGGCCCAGGATGTAGTCGCGCTTATTTACTTTTTCCTGGACCTTGGCCGTGTAGTAGTTGCAGACCCGGTTTGAATTGCGGGAGGCAAACAGGGCAAAGCGGGCCTTGTCAACGGCGGCCAGGGCCAGCTCCTTGTCTTCATCTGCCAGGTAGATCCCGCAGTGAATAGTGGCCAGGTGGCCTTCAGAAAGTGCCTTGACCTTCAGATTCAGCTTGACCAGCTGGTTGTCAATCTGGCTGGAGTCAGTAATGATGACAAACTGGTCTTGGAAGTAGCGGGCCAGGTGGGCATCCGGGAATTCCTTTTTCAGCAGCGTGGCCAATTGGCAAAGGAAGGCGTCACCCTTGAGGTAGCCAAAGCGGTTGTTGTAGACGTGCATGTTGTTGACGTCCAGAATAACCACGGCTGCCTGGCCGCGGTCCTTGATGATCTCGCGCAGGTAATGGCCGCCGCTTTCGTTGAAGTTGGTCATATTGGCCAGGCCGGTCAGCCCGTCGATCAAGTCATGCTTTTTAGGAGCTTTGAGATAGGGATCCAGGCTGTCGATTAAGTCACTGCCGCCTGTCGTCAGATCAAAATAATGGACGACCAAGAGCTTTTGACCAGTTTTAGTTATTTGTGATTTGCAATAAGCTAAAAGCTGGTGATAATGACCGCCGATCGACAAGCGGTAGGTCATCTGTCCGCTGGCTTGCTGGCCCATTTTTCTAGAATAGGCCAGCAGCCGGTTCCGGTCATCCGGGTGGATCCGGTTGAAGCTGCGTTGGTTGAGATAGTCCAGCATTGATTCCCGGTCTGACTGGACCATCTGGCAGTAGCCATCTGATAAGAGAATGACTTTGTATTGCCCGCCAATCAGTTGGTAGATTAGGATGGGAAAAGGAGAGCGTTCGTAAGTTTCCCGCGCGTCTTCACTAAAATCGTACAAATTATCTGGCATATAGCAACCTTCCGTAAGCGTTCTTATATTACCTATTGATTATAATACAAAGATCTGAACAAAAGCAAAAAAGGCAGTCAAAAGACTGCCTTTTTTATGATTATGCAAATTGGTTAAAGAAATGAATTACTTGTCTTCACTGATTTCAAGAGCCCCGTCGACCATGTCAGCCTTCAGCTTCTTGACATCCAAGTGGTCCAGGTAGTAGTCGGTGACTTTGTCACGGATTTCCTGCTCGATGACTCTTCTCAGTGGCCGTGCGCCCATAGCTTCGTCGTAGCCTTGTTCAATCAAGTAGTCCTTGGCGCTTTCACTGACAGTCAAGCTGATGCCCTTCTTGGCCAGAGTCTTGTTTACGTCAGCCAGCATCAAGTTGACGATTTCCTTTAAGTCTTCCTTGGTCAGGTGGCTGAATTCGATGACCGCGTTGAAGCGGTTGAGGAATTCCGGTCTGAAGTAAGGAGCCAGCCGGTCCATCAGCTTTTCGTCCTTCTTAGCGTTGCCCATCAGCTTTTCATTGCCAAAGCCGGCGTTAGAGGTAGCGATAATGATGGTGTTCTTGAAGTTGACCGTATTGCCTTGCCCGTCAGTTAAGCGGCCGTCATCAAGCACTTGCAAGAGCAGAGTGATGACCTGCGGGTCAGCCTTTTCAATTTCGTCCAAAAGGATGATTGAGTAAGGGTTGCGGCGAACTTTTTCAGTCAAGGTGTTGGAGTTGTCATCGTAGCCCACGTAGCCGGCGGTGGTCCCGATCAGCTTGGAAACGGCCGTCCGGTCGGAGTATTCAGACATGTCCAGGCGGATGATGGCATCCTTAGAGCCAAACATGTCCAAGGCCAGCTGCTTGGCCAGTTCCGTCTTGCCGACCCCGGTCGGGCCGACGAAGAGGAAGGAGCCAATTGGCCGGTTGCCGTCGTCAAAGCCGGCCCGGTTGCGGCGGATAGCCTTGGCTACAGCTTCAACGGCTTCGTCCTGGCCGATGACCTTGCCCTTTAAGCGGCTGCTGAGCCCCTTCAGGCGTTCGATGTCGCTGGCGCCCATCTTGGAAACCGGAATCCCGGTCAAGCGTTCAACGGCAGCGGCCACGTCAGCTGGAGTAGCCACGGTCTTTCTTTCTTCGTGGTTTTCACTCAGCTGCTTTTCCAGCTTTTCAGCCTTGGTCTTGTGTTCCAAGGCGGCTTCGTAGTCTTCCTTTTCAGCGGCCTTTTCCTGGGCCTGCTTTTCTTCCTTGATCTGCTTTTCGATGGTCTTGGCATCGGTCACCGGGTGCTGGGCAGCCAGGTGAGCGGCGGTCATGTCCAAAAGGTCGATGGCCTTGTCAGGCAGGGACCGCTGCGGAATGTACTGGACTGAGTAGTCGATGGCGGCCTTCAAGACGTCGTCTGGCAGTTCCACATTGTGGTGCTTTTCATAGAGGGACCGGATCCCCATCAAGATCTTGAAGGTGTCAGCCGGACTTGGTGCGTTGACCGTTACTTCATTGAAACGGCGGGCCAAAGCGGCGTCCTTCATGATGGTGTTCCGGTATTCGTCTTGGGTGGTGGCCCCGATTACGGTGATTTCACCTCTGGACAAGGCCGGCTTCAAGATGTCGCTCATCCCCTTGGAGCCATTGCCGTCGCCCATGCCGCCGGCGCCGAGGATCTGGTGGATTTCGTCAAAGAAGAGGATGACATTGCCTCTGTCCTTGACCTCCTTGACCAGGTCCTGGATGTTCTGCTCAAAGGAGCCCCGGTACTGAGTCCCGGCTTCCAGGCTGGAGATGTCGATGGAAATAATTTCCTTGTTCTTGATTGCTTCTGGCACGTCCCCATGGACAATCGCCTGGGCTAAGCCTTCAACGACCGCGGTCTTGCCGACCCCGGCGTCCCCGACCAGAACTGGGTTGTTCTTGGTCCGGCGGGAGAGGATTTCCGCCGTTTCCTGGATTTCCTTGTTCCGGCCGATGACCGGGTCGAGCTTGCCTTCCCGGGCTTCAGCGGTCAAGTTCCGGCCTAATTTTTCCAAAATGCCGTTGGCCTTCTTTTGCTTGCCCTGGACATTCTTAGCTTGTCCTTGCCCTGGGAGTTGCCCGGTCTTTTGGTATTCAGCGAATTCTTCCGGAGTTACCTGCCGGCCGTTGATCAAGTAGCGGCGGTTTTCGGAATTGAAGCCGCCCATGCCGTTCATTAAGTCTCTAAAAAGATCATCCATATCGTTAAAGTTGTCGTAAGCCATGATTTTACCTCTTTCTGAGTAAAATAAGGTGCTGGTTTTAGGCTAACTAAAAAGCCCTTCTGCATCAATCGAAATCAACACAATAGGACTTGCTCAGCGGTTAAACCAACCTTCGTATTTAGTTTAGTCATCATCGTCATCGCTGAGATAATCATTCTCCAGCTCACGCAGAACCTGCCACATCGCCACGTGCTGGGCCCGGGCGATCGCGTCGAGATCGCGCAAGTTGATTGACGTCGCATTTGATTGCTGCTTGTTAAATGACTTGTGAAGGGTAGTGTAGCCATAGCCCGACTCTTTCGCCACCCGGTAAATGGTCAGGTGCTTGTCGTCGAGGTATCGAATAATATCGATCTTCATCGTTCTCACTTCCCTACGACAATTATTATACCACATCTGTGGTATAGCACAAGTGTGAAATAGTAAATTTTTTTAAAAAATCGCGAAAAAAAGACCAGCTCCTAAAAAAGCTGGTCAAAAAGCTGTCTTATTGGGCCACGCGGGCAGCATGCCGGTCTAAAATCATGTCCACCAGGGCGCTGGCGACATTCTCATTCTTAAGCATCGGGCCGTGGGACCAAGAGCCGATGAAGTTCTTGTAGCGGACCCCGTCTTCCTTTTCCTCATGGTTGTTGCCGTAGCCTTCAACCACCTTGGCGAAAGGCTTGAGCATTTCCCGGTCGTCCAGGAAGGTCTGGCCGGAGTGGTTTTCAAAGCCGATGGTCGGGCCCCATTCAGTTTCGTACTTGGTGTCGCCGATCATCCGCTTCTCCGGGTCAAATTCCGTGTGCAGGGGCAGGATCCCCAGGCCCTTGATCTTGGTTCCGGAAATGGTGTTGTAGTAGGTCCCCATCAGTTCGTAGCCCCCGCAGATGGCCAGCATGGGGTTGCCGGCCTGGATGTAGTCGTTTAGGGTTTCCTTGAAGCGTTGCAGGTCCTTGGCCACAATGCTTTGTTCATAGTCCTGGCCGCCGCCGAAGAAGACAAAGTCATAGTCAGCCGCGTTGAACTGGCTGCCCAGGGAAATGTTGTCGATTTGGGTCTGGTAGCCTTTTTTATGCAAAAAGTAGCGGAGGATCTTGACGTCACCAGAGTCCCCGTAGGTGTTCATCAAGTCTTCGTAGAGGTAGGCAATGCGAATCAAATTATCAGCCATAGTCAAATTCTTCCTTATCGTAATCAATTACACTGATTATAAACTAAAAGGGAGAAAAATAATAATCTAAAGACAGGTCCTTTTAGCTTGCATTTTTCACAAACTGGCTTAGACTTAAATGGTAAGCGTTTTCGCAAAAAGACGGCGAAAAAGCAGTAAGTAAAGCAAAAAATGATAAGTTTAAAAGGAAGAAAACATGAGCGAACAATACATTTTGGCAATCGACGAGGGGACGACCTCAACCAGGGCAATCATCTTCAACCATGCCGGCCAGCAGGTGGCCAGCGTGGCCCGGGAATTCACCCAGTACTTCCCCAAGCCCGGCTGGGTAGAGCACCAGGCTGAAGAAATCTGGAACGCGGTCCAGATCACGACTTCAACGGCCTTGATCAATTCAAGCATCCGGCCGGATCAGCTGGCGGCCATCGGGATCACCAACCAAAGAGAAACCACGGTGGTCTGGGACAAGGAGACTGGCCGGCCAATCTACCCGGCTATCGTCTGGCAGTCCCGGCAGACCAGCGAGATCGCGGAGAAGCTGGTTAAAGACGGCTATAGCGATATGATCCGGCAAAAGACGGGACTGGTGATCGACCCTTACTTTTCCGCCACGAAGATCCGCTGGATTTTAGACCATGTGGAAGGAGCCCAGGAGCGGGCAGAAAAAGGGGAGCTCCTTTTTGGCACGATCGACACCTGGCTGGTCTGGAAACTGACCCGGGGGCGGGTCCATGTAACTGACTGCACCAATGCCAGCCGGACCATGCTCTTTAACATTCATGACTTGACCTGGGACCAGGAGATCTTGGATTTGCTGAAGATTCCGCGGGTCATGCTGCCGGAAGTTAAATCAAATTCTGAAGTTTACGGGGAAACCGACCCTTACCAGTTCTTCGGGGGCAGAGTGCCGATTGCCGGGATGGCCGGGGACCAGCAGGCTGCCTTGTTTGGCCAATTGGCCCTCAAGCCGGGGATGGTCAAGAACACCTACGGGACCGGGTCCTTCATCGTGATGAACACGGGGGAGGAACCGATCGAATCCAAGAACAATTTGCTGACGACGATTGGCTACAAGCTGGGCGAGCAAGTAAACTATGCTTTGGAAGGGTCCGTCTTCGTGGCCGGGTCAGCCATTCAGTGGCTGAGAGATTCAGTCAAGCTGCTGAACTCAGCCCCAGAATCTGAGCAGGCAGCCCTGGAATCAAAAGATGCCAATGAAGTCTACGTGGTTCCTGCCTTTACCGGTTTGGGGGCACCATACTGGGACAGTGAAGCCCGGGGGGCGATTTTTGGCCTGACCAGAGGCAGTAGTGACAAGGACTTGATCAAGGCGACCCTGCAATCATTGGCCTACCAGACCAGGGATGTGGTCGATACCATGCAGAAGGACTCGGGGATTGAAATTCCAGTTCTCAGAGTCGACGGCGGGGCTTCAAACAACAACTACCTCCTCCAGTTCCAGGCTGACCTTTTAGGCAAGAAGATTGAGCGGGCAGCGGATTTGGAAACCACTGGCCTGGGGGCAGCCTTTTTGGCTGGTTTAGCCGTCGGCTACTGGGAAGATGTAAGCAGCTTGAAGGAGATTGCCAAGACCGGGGCCGCCTTTGAACCGAAGATGGAAGCAGAGGAAAGAGATCGGCTCTATGCGGGTTGGCAGCGGGCGGTTCTGGCCACCCGGGTCTTTGCCCACGGGAAAGATTTTTAGTTTTTGACAGGATGAAGGGATAAAAATGCCAAAGCGGATCGTAAAATTGGAAGCCGGCTACAACTGCCGGGATTTGGGCGGCTACAAGAGCCAGGACGGCCGGACTGTCAAGTGGGGCCGGCTCTACCGGTCGGGTTCCTTGAGCTACTTGACCAAGGCTGACCAAGCTGAACTGGCCCGGCGGAAGATTGTGGTGGACTGCGATCTGCGCTCCCGGCATGAGCAGGACAACTTCCCTGACAAGCTCTGGCCAGGGGCAAAACTGATCGACGCCCACTTTTACAGCGAGAGCGGGGATGAAGAGGAAGAAGCTGAGGCGGCCTGGGAGAAGTATTCCAGCAAGCTGCCCAAATTGTCCTACCTGGCCATGATCTACCAGCAGAATCTTGTCGCTCCCAGAACGGGCCTGGTGATGCGGGAGATTTTTAAGGAGATGCTGGCTCTGGAAGATGACGATGCCTTGCTCTACCACTGCTCCATGGGCAAGGACCGGACCGGGATGGTATCGGTGATCGTCTTGATGGCCTTAGGCCTGGATGACCGGGAGATCCTGCGGGACTACCTGCTCAGCCGGGAATACAGCCGAGACTGGGATGAGGCGGATGAAAATGACCGCTTGGGCAAGCAGATTGCCAAGATGAACCAGACCCAGGTCAGCCAGACGGCTTTTTACGGGATTACGGAAACGATCCGGCAGACCTGGGGCGGCTTTGACCGCTACTTTGCCAGCCTGGGCTTTGGCCAAGGAGACTTGGACCGGCTTAGGGACAAGTTTTTGGAATAGAATTTTTTACCGCTCCGCCTTTGGCTGGGGCGGTTTTTTTGCCAAAAAATTACGGGAAAACTAAAATGGAAGGGAGAAGAAATTTTCGCGTTTTTTTGGAAAAGAGGGATGCAGGATGGAGATGCAAAGGGTGATTGAGCTGGACATGCCGGTCAACTTCCGTGACCTGGGCGGCTATCAAGGCTTGGACGGCCGCCGGGTCAAGTGGCGGAAGATCTACCGGTCGGCGGCTTTAAACGAGCTGTCGACCAAGGACCGGGTGATTCTGGCCAACCTGCACATTACGGTGGACTGCGACCTGCGGTCCAGCCGGGAGCAAAAAGGGTATCCGGACCAGACCTGGCCGGGGGTCCGTTTTGTGAATATTGGCCTTTACGCTGAAGGTGACCGCTTCAACCAGGCCCATCCTTTCTTGCGCTTTTTCCACCATCTGCCGGAATTTGACGACTACCTGCCCAAGATCTACCAGCAGGTTTTGTTGAATGAGCACTCAGAAGAGGGGATCAAGCGGGTCTTTGAGGAGCTGCTGAAATTGCCAAAGGACCAGGCCCTGGTCTACCACTGCGCGGCTGGGAAGGACCGGACGGGGATCATCAGTATTTTGATCTTGATGGCCCTGGGCGTGGACGACAAGACGATCGCGGAGGACTATTTGCTGACGGATGAGCTGTACGATTTTTCCATTGAGAAGCAGCATCCGACTAATGAGAAGCTGTCGCAGGTGATCGCGAAGATGAACGTGACCCGGGGTGAAGGACCGGCGGTTAAAGGAATCACGGAGACTATCCGGCAGGGCTGGGGCAGTTTTGACAAATTTTTTACCAGAAAACTGGGCTTCAAGCAGGCTGATCTGGAAAAGTTCCGGGAAATGTACTTAGAGGAGGGCGAAGAGGACTAATGAATTTGGAAATCTGGCAAGGAGATATCACGACTTTGAAGGTGGACGCGATCGTCAACGCGGCTAACCGGGAACTGCGGGGCGGTGGCGGCGTCGACGGGGCCATCCACCGGGCAGCGGGACAAAAATTGAATGAGGCCTGCCGGGCCCTGGGCAGCTGCGAGACGGGTGAGGCCAAGATCACGCCAGGCTTTAACCTGCCGGCCAAGTACATCATCCATACGGTAGGGCCGGTTTACTCGGGTTCGCATAGCGATCCTCTGCTTTTGGCGGCCTGCTACAGAAACAGCCTGCGGGTGGCCAAGGAAAACGGCCTGCACTCGGTCGCTTTTTCCGCGATTTCAACCGGGGTCTACGGCTATCCGCTGGACGCGGCCAGCAAGGTGGCCTTCGGTGAGGTCCGCAAGTGGCTGAGAGAACACAAGGATTACGAAATGCGGGTAATCATGGTGGCCTACGATGCCCGGACTTACGCCTTGTACCAGAAATTGCTGGGGTAGGAAAATGGAGATTTAGAATCAAGCAAAAAAGCTTCAGTAAAGCAATACTGAAGCTTTTTTCATTGCTATTCAAATTCATCTCGTTTGATCTCCCGGTAGATAGCCAGGACGAGGACAAAGACGGCGGAGATGATGGCCGGGTAGACCATGCTGCCGACCTGGACAGCCTTTTCCGCTGCTGCCTGGCTCATCTGATTTTCCACGGCGTATGAGATGACCCAACGGTTCATCAGAGTTGGCGTCAAGGCAAAGGAGATGGTGGAGATCAAGGAGGCCACCGTCATCACGTGCCGGGAGTAAGGCTCTCTGAAGAACTGGGACAAAACGCAGAAGGCTGGGGCGATCATCAAGAGGAAGATCCAGAGGATGATCATGGTGCCGGCAGTGGAGTTCATCATCTGCGAGCTGTTGGTGGCGTAGCGGTAAGTCCCCCATAAAGAGCCCCCGGTCAGCTGGTTGAAGAGGTTCAAAAAATAGGACCCTTGCTGGCCGAAAGTCCCCTGACTGGAGAGCATGTTCTGTACGACGGTCAAACTGTCGGTTGTCCCGGCGCTGGTGAAGTCAACGCTGACGATCTGCCGCATGTAGGCGGCCAGGAACATGATGGTTGAACCCAGAAGCTGCAGGGCCTTAATCATGCTCAGCTTGCGGGAGGCCTTGAGCTTGAATTCCAGACTGAGAACCCGGTTAGGGTGATGGGAGCGGCCGATCACGAAGATGCCGGCGATGGTCAAGACGATGATGATGGCCAGGCCGATCCACCACTTGGCCAGGATGCAGAAGATGGCCAGGCTGATCATGATGACCGTGACGTAAGGGCGGTCAGCGAAGATCTGCCAGAAGTTGAGCCGGACCTTCTGCTCGCTTCTTGAAGCCCCGTCAGTGTCCAGTCGGGGAACGGAATTAAAGCTTGTCTGCCGCGTCTGCTTTTGCGCGGTTTGTTCTTGTCTTTCTTGGTACTGTCTGCGCGACATTCTTGCCATGATAAAAAACTTCCTTTCGCAATCACAAGCCTAGCACAAGTTGGCCTGTAAAGGCTCTTTTTTCAGACGGTTTAACTTAAATTATAAGCTAATTACAGATCCTTTGGGCGAAAATAGTTTAGCAGCTTTATTGCATTTTGATGATATTTTTGTCTTTCTAATAGATAAAAGAATCTTTATTTTTCCGATGCTTCCCGCTTTTCCGGGGATATCTCCATCCTTTATAATTAAATATATATGTGATTTTACTATTTAAGAGCGAAAAGGGGAAAAAACATGAAAGCGAGAAGCGAGACCCGGATCAAGCAGATGGCGGCAGTTGCGGCTGCTGGTATTGGGGCAGTCAGCCTAGGGGCGGTAAACTTACCGCAGCCAGTCAGCGCGGCCACTAATGACGTGCAGGCTAGTTCCAGCCAGGATGACTTGAAGACGGCGCAAGAGAATGTTAAGACGGCTGAAGCAGAAAATACGCAGGCTCAACAGGCAGCAGACCAAGCGCAAAGCGCGGTTGCTGACCAGGAAAGTGCCGTCAATGAGGCGCAAAAGGCCAATGAAGCTGCCCAGGCAGATTTGACCGCGGCTCAAGACGTGCAAGCAGAAGCTGCTAAAACTGCAGAGGCAAACAAGGCCACTCAAGCTGCTGATCAAGCCAATTTAGACCAGGCAAAAGAAGCGCAAACTAAGGCAGGGCAAGCCCTCCAGGACGCGCGGAATAATTCAGCTGCTGCCAGCCAAGCGGCCAGCGAGCAGGCAAAAGAGGTCAGCCAAAAGGAAGAGGCAGCAAAGCAAGCTAAAGAACAGGCAGCTTCCGCCACTCAAGCTCAAGAATCGGCCAAAAGCCAGGCGGTGCAAAAGTCCGCGGTTAAAGACAAGGCTGCTGCTAATCTTAAAAACGCGCAAGACGGCTTAGCTAAGGCGACTGACCAAGCAAACTCAACAAATACTGCTGTAGCGAAGAACGAACAAGATTTGCAAAACGCGAGCGAAGAAGCAAGTACATCTCAAAAGGCCAATGATGATGCGGTAAAGGCCCAGGAAACGGCCAAGGCAGCAGAAGAAGAGGCCCAAAAAGCAGCTGATCAAGCTCAAACTGTCTACGATTCAGCCAAGGCCAATGCTGACCAAAAGACAGCCAACCAAGAAGCAGCTCAAAAGGCTTACGATGATGCCCAAACCGCCAAGACTGCGGCAGAGGCAGAGCAGACCGCGGCCGTCAATGACGAAGCCAAGGCCAAGTCTGCCGTAGACACTGAAGTGGCAACTGAAGTTTTATACAGTGGCGATGTTCTGGATTTAGAGAAGAAGGCCAAGACCGCGCAAGCAGCTTATAACTACCACAAGAATTTGACAGAAGAGCGGCAGAATACTTTTGAGAATACTTATCAAAAGGCTGTAACTGACGCGGAAGCCAATCTTCAAGCCACTAAGACGGCAGAAGGTGACGTCAACAAGATTGTTTTGCCAGACGGCTTTTTAGAGGCGGCTAAGGAATACTATGCTGCTGACGAAAACAGCAAGGCGGCAGCGGCCCAGAAGCTGTACGAAGTTGGGCAAAAGGGCCTGCCAGGCTTCACCTACAACAACCGCTATATTTCCGCGGCCGCTGATGAAGGCCGGAAGGTGGAATTTGTCGACGGTCAGGTGATGAACGCGGATGACGCTAAGGAACTGACTTTGTACGCGGCTTCCCTGATCAATCCGCTGCGCGAGGCCAATGGCCGCCAGGCTTACAAGGTCAGCCAGAATTCAGTGCAATATTCCAGTGACGTAGCAAAAGAATATGATGCCGACCACTGGCTGCTGGGGACTAGAGGCCACGACGTGCTGGCATTAAACAGAGTAGCAATGGACTACAGCAGCCGCGGCATCTATAGCAACAGCGAATCAGAGAATGCGACCAACGGTTTTGTCTGGCTGAATTACACGCAAGATGAAAAGACCAAGAATCTTGCTGAATACACGGCAGTCAGAAACGCAACTACAAATATGCAGGCCTACACTGGCACGATCAGTATGAACAAGCTTAAGCAGGCGATCTATGAGTCAATCTTGGGGTGCCTGGTTGACGACTCCGGGTCAAATTGGGGGCACATGAAGGCGTTCCTTTTTGCCAACCCAACCAGAACGGAATACTTGGGCGTGTCGATCGATCACTACCTGCAGATCCACTTTAACTCAGTCAGCTTCACTAATGACCATTCAACCGAATATGAAGTTCCGGCATTGGGGACAGGGGACCGGCAGAAGGTGATTGACGCAATAACTGATCTGTCTAAAAAAGAAGGCGCGCGGGATCAATACCAGTACATTTACCTGGAACCAGAAAAGAATTATCTAGCTACCGCGACTAGCAATCTAGAGACGGCTAATAGTAATCTGCAGGCGGCAAAAGATAAAGTGGCCGCGGCAGATAAAGCTGTAAAGAAGGCACAAGAAGCCTACGCTGCTGCCCAGGAAACGACGGCAGCTAAGACGGAGGCTTTGACCAAGGCGCAAGATCTGGCTACTAAGGCAGAGACTGCTTTGAACGCGGCCAAGGCAGAAACGGCAGCTGCACAAACGGCATTGACCAGCGCCCAGACCGCTTTGACGGAAAAGCAGGCAGCTTTAAAGGAAAAGACTGAAGCGGCAAGTACGGCAGAAGCAGCAGTAAAGAACACGGCAGAGGCTTTGCAGGCAGCAGAAAGCAAGGTAACGGATTTAACCGCCAAGCTGGAGGCTGCTAAGGCAGAGGCTGAAGAGAGCGCAAAGAATCTGCAAAGCGCGCAAGCTAGTGTTGACGCGGCTGAAACGGCAGTCGGGGATGCAGAAAAAGCTGCAGCTGACGCAAATGCCGCGGTAGAAGATGCTACGGCAAAAGTGGCCACTGCTAATGCGGCCAGTCAGAAGGCTGAATCTGAATTGGCAACTGCTAAGCAAAAGCTGGCTGACCTGCAGGCAGCAAAGGTTCAAGCAGAGACTGCAGAAACTGCGGCTGCAGAGGCAAAGGCAAATGCTGATGCTCAAGTCAGTGAACTTGCTCTTAAGGCAGAAGAAAGTGCCAAGCTGTCAACTTCCACGGAAAAGGAAGACCAGGCAGTTGAAGACGCTAAGGCTAATGCGGCAAGCGCGCAAGCTGCTTTGACCGCGGCAGAAGCTGATTTGGCGGATAAGAAGGAAACGTTGACGAAAGCCAAGGCAAGAGTGGCCGCAACTCTGCACGCTTTGAACCTGGCAAAGGCCCGCCTGGCTGCTTTGGAAGCAACACAGCCGACGGAACCAACAACTCCAACGGAACCGACGACTCCAACGAAGCCAACGACCCCAACGGAGCCGACTAAGCCAACCGAACCGACGACTCCAACCGAACCAACTCAGCCGACGGAACCGACAACTCCGACAGAACCGACGACCCCAACAGAGCCGACAAAGCCGACTGAACCGACGAGTCCAACGGAGCCAAGCAAGCCGACAGAGCCAACGACTCCGACTGAGCCGACTGAACCGACGAAGCCAACGAGTCCAACGGAACCGACTAAGCCGACGGAACCAACAACTCCAACGGAACCGACTAAGCCAACAGAAGACCCGACTCAGCCAAGTACAGAACCGTCTACTGAGCCAACGACAGAACCGACTACCGAGCCGTCCGAAGAACCATCTACTGAACCAACTGATACTGAAGAACCAGCTGATACAGATGAAGATACCGACGACAGTGACGTTGTAACTGTAGTGAACGCGGATGAAGAGCCAGCAACTAAGTCTGCTGTTAAGACTCCAGCTCCTGTGACTAAGTCAGCTGCTAAGGTACCAGCTGCCCAACCTGTTGCTAAGTCTGCTTCTGCCGCAAAGACTCCAGCCGCGGCTGCAGCTCAGCTCCCGCAAACCGGTGAGAAGGAAGCTAAGCCTGGCATCTTGGCAGGTATCCTGTCTCTGCTGGCCGGAGTTTCTCTCTTTGGCCTTAGCTTTAAGAAAAGAAAGCAAGAAAAGTAAGTCCTGATTTCCTAAAAATCAGTCCATAAACAAAGAGCTCTAGAAGCGTTTAGCAACTTCTGGAGCTCTTTTTTCCCTTGTATTTTTGTTTTTGTACCGGGGGATGTATGACTGAAAAAATCTGCTTTTTCCGCTATGCTCATTTTGCGCATTCTTCTTAAGAGCAATGAAAGCGTATTATTATAAGAAGGAACTGTCTAAATCACTTTTAGCAAATGAACATTTCACAAGTTACATTTTTCATTAACTCCCTGTAAAAAATAGGCCAAAAAATTTTCCCTACGTCAAATTAAATTGCGAAATACTTCTAGCAACCGCTTACTTCAGCTTGAAAACTTTTGCATTTTAAGAATTTTGCCAAAAAATTGTTCAAATTTCAAAAAATAGACAGTCCTTGAAATTCTTTAAAAAACAACAAAAAGCTGTGTCATTTTTAACAAAATTCAAAAAAGCCGTTATATAATGCAAGTAGTTAAGCAAGATTTTTGTAAAAGTTTATTGTAAGGAGATTTGTAAGATGGCAGAACAAGAATACCGTATTGAATCAGACACGATCGGTGAAGTTAAGATTCCTAAGGAAGCTCTCTGGGGCCCGCAAACTGAAAGAAGCCGCAACAACTTCCCATCCGGCGAATTGATGCCATTGGCTATCATCCGTGCTTTCCTGCACTTGAAGAAGGCTGCTGCTGAATCAAACGTTGAAGTTGGCGATGAACCAGCTGAAAAGGGACAAGCAATCGAAGAAGCTATCGACCAATTGCTGGCTCTCAGCGACGAAGACTTGCGCAAGGACTTCCCACTTCACGTATTGCAAACTGGTTCAGGTACTCAAACCAACATGAACGTCAACGAAGTTGTTGCCAACCTGGCCAACAAGCTTCACCCAGGCTTGAACATCCTGCCAAACGATGACGTCAACCGTGGCCAAAGCTCAAACGACACTTACCCAACTGCAATGAACATCGTTGCCGTTGAAGCTGTCGACAAGCTGGAACCAGCTATTCAACACTTGATTGACGAACTTAAGGTAAAGCAAGACAAGTACTGGAAGACTGTCAAGGTTGGCCGCACCCACCTGCAAGACGCTACTCCTTTGACTTTCGGCCAAGAAGTTTCCGGCTACATCTCAGCCTTGAAGCATGACCTGGCCTACATCCAAGAATTGAAGCCAAGCCTTTACGAATTGGCTATCGGTGGTACTGCCGTAGGTACTGGCTTAAACGCAGCACCAGGCATGACTGAAGCAATCGCTGGCAAGCTGTCAGAAGTTTACGGCCACGAATTCAAGGTTGACACCAACAAGTTCTGGGGCCTGGCTCACCACTCAGCTTTGAGCGTAATGCACGGCGCCTTCAAGACTTTGGCCAACGACATGTTCAAGATTGCCCAAGACATCCGCTTCCTGGCTTCTGGCCCACGTGCCGGCTACGGTGAACTGAACATTCCTGCCAACGAACCGGGCTCATCAATCATGCCAGGCAAGGTTAACCCAACCCAAGCTGAAGCCGTAACCATGGCTGTAGCCCGCGTATTGGGCAACGACGTAACCATCAACTTCGCTGCCAGCCAAGGCAACTTCGAAATGAACGTCTTCAAGACTGTCATGATTGCTGCCTTCCTGGAATCAGCTGAAATCCTGGCCGGCACTATCACTGGCTTCGCTGACAAGATGATCCACGGTTTGACTGTCAACGAACAAAGAATGGACGACCTGCTGGAAAACTCCTTGATGACTGTTACTGCTCTGTCACCAAAGATCGGCTACCACGAAGCTGCCGTAATCGCGCAAACTGCTCAACGCGAAGGCACTACCTTGAAGGAAGCTGCCCTCAAGAGCGGCAAGGTGACCGAAGAACAATACGATGAATGGATGGACTACATGGCTATGACCAACATCGACCGGACTAAGCCAGAAGAATAGTCTTTTTCAAAAAGCGGGAGAAAAAATGTTAGCAAAAGTTAATTACAAAGGCTTCATCTGGCCTTTGATCATCGGGATTGGGCTCTTCCTGCTCACTCCTTTGCGTCCGGCAACCATCACCGTTGCCGGCTGGCACATGTTCGCCATCTTCCTTGCGACGATCATTGCCTGCATCACCAAGCCTCTGCCAATCGCCGGGGTATCTATCATCGCCTACGTCATCATCATTGGCCTGGGCCTGGTCCAAATGAAGCCAGCCCTGTCAGCCTTCGCTGACTCAACTCCATGGACCATCGCCATGGCCTACATGATTGCCCGGGGCTTTACCAAGACTGGCTTGGGCCGGCGGATCGCCTTGATCTTTGTCCGGGCCTTCGGTAAAAAGACTTTGGGTCTGGCTTACTCCTTGTCCATGATCGACCTGGTCGTTTCACCAGCCACCCCAAGTAACACTGCCCGGTCTGGTGGGATCGTCCTGCCAATCATTGAATCCTTGTCCGACACCTTCGGTTCCAAGGTTTCTGATGGTACGGAAGACAAGATCGGTTCTTACCTGGTCTTCAACGAATTCCACGCCAACACGATCTCATCCAGCCTCTTCATGACCGCCTCAGCTCCTAACGTGGCCGCGGTTGGTCTGGCAGCAGCTAACGGGGTCAAGATTTCCTGGTTCGGCTGGGTAGCAGCAGCTATCGTGCCAGCCTTGATCTCCTTCATCTTAGTGCCAATCATCATCTACAAGATGTACCCGCCTAAGATCAAGGAAACTCCTAACGCTAAGGAATGGGCTGACGGCCAATTGAAGGAAATGGGCGCCATGAAGGCCTCTGAAAAGGTTATGATGGCTGTCTTCATCCTGGCTCTTGTCTTGTGGATGCTGTCCAGCTTCATCGGCCTGGACGCTACCTGGGTAGCCTTCCTGGCAACCGCGCTTCTGCTGGTAACCGGGGTTTTGACTACCAAGGACATGCTGAGCGAAACTGGTGCCTGGAACGTTGTCGTTTGGTTCTCAATCCTGATCTTTATGGCCAACCAACTGAGCCTTAAGGGTGGCGTGATTCCGTGGCTGCAGGCTTCAATCAAGTCTGTTATCGGCGGTATGTCACCAGTTCTGGTCATGGCTATCCTGGTTCTGGTTTACTTCTACAGCCACTACCTCTTTGCCTCCGGCACGGCTCACGTTGTTGCCATGTACGCTCCGCTGCTCTTGATTGCCAAGAGTGCCGGCGTACCGGTAATGTTCGCGGCTATCATGCTGGGGATGACTGGGGCGATCTTCCAGTCAACCACCCACTACTCATGTGGGCCGGCAACCGCCCTCTTTGCCCCAGGCTATGTCAAGCAGACTGACTGGTGGAAGATGTGCTTCGTTTTGGGTCTCTTCTACCTGGTAGTCTACGGCGGCATCGGCGGCTTGTGGATGAAGCTGATCGGCCTGTGGTAAAAGTTTAAAAGCAAGTTTGAAAAGTACTTGTAAGTAAAGTAAAAGTTTGTAAGTGAAAAGGCAGCTCCAGAATGGAGCTGCCTTTTTCGTGCGGTTTAAAATATCGATGTTGCTATTTTTACTTGTTAAAATGCTTCTTGTTTACAGTTACTATGGAGATTACGGCAATAAAATTACTTGTTGAAAGTGAGCCTGGACTTGGTCATTGGCGCCAGCTTGTTGGAGTGGACGATCAGGCTCTTGTTCATGGTCTGCCACTTGCCTTGCGCGTAGTCAGCGTTCTTCTGGTTCTGTTCAGTCAAGTAGGCCGTCAGCTTGTCACCGGACAAAGTCTTGGCTGTCTTGTCGCTTTGGGCCAGGTTGGCCGCCAGCTGTTTAGTTACGGCCTTCTTGGTTGGATTAACGTCCTTGTAGATCAGGTCCGTCTTCTTGCCAGTTGCGCTGTCGATAAACTTCTTGTGCTTGTAAGCTTCAACCACCATGGCCGTGGTCTTGTAAGTCCAGTAGGCAGACTTGGTATTAGTCGGGTCTTGGTAGTCGCCATCAACCTTGTACTGGCTTGGCGTGTCGCTGATGTTGGTGTAGAAAGGCAGGTAGACGCTGGTCGCCGGGGAGGCCATGGCCAGCCACTGGATAGCAGCATATTCCTTAGGTACATTGTTTCTGATCTGCAGGATATGGGATTCCACGTCAGTTGGCACGTTGATCGGCCGGTAACCGCCCTTCCACTTGCCGTAGCTGGAGTACTTGGTTCCCGTAAAGTGGGAGGAAAGTACCTGGCCAACCTTGGCTGGGCTGACCTTCTTGTCCGGCTTAAGGAAGAGGGTGTAGGACTTCTTGGTAATTGACTGCTTCTTACTTGGGGTCAAGATTCTCTGCCCGTCCCACATTCTCGGCCGGTTGTAGACGGCGTCAGTCTTGTCGTTGGTACCAAAAGCCTTGGCGTAGTTGACCGTGCCTTTTGCATAGCCGGCCAGCTTGATCTTCTTGTTCTTGGACCAGGCCTTGACCTTCTTGACCAGGTTGCTTGAAGCCATGTAGTTCTTAGAGTCCTTGAGGTTGAGCTTGCCAATCACCATTTGGTTAGGGATGACGGCGTACTTGTTGTCTGGAACTCTGACGGCTGCCCAGGTGTGGCCGGAGCCGATTTCCATGTACCAGATTTCATTCTTGTCGCTGAAGATAACCCCATTGTTTTCGGCGCTGCCTTGCTTTTCAACGATCTGGCCCAGGCGCTGGACGCCTTCCTTAGCAGAGTGGATGTAAGGCAGGACCACGTCCAGCATGGAAGCTTCGGAGATCCCGTTCTTGACCAGTTTGTCAGCTTTCAGCCCCTTCTTGTTGGTCGTAGCTGATTCCGTAGCACTCATGGCCACGTTTTCGCTGTTGATCCCGCTCTCGCCAAAAATCCACTGGCCATTTTCCTGCTCGCCGTCCGGCGTGCTGGTATAGCGCAGGGCCGTCTTTGGCAGGCTGGTCTTGAAGCCGTTGTCTTCAGAAACATAAGTGGTCGGGCCATTGCTGGTTGCCTGGTGAACATAGAAGTGCTTGGACCAGGCGCCCACGTCTTCATTGCGGGCGACCAGGGTTGATCCGTCGGTCGTGGCCTTCTTGCCAACTACTACAGTCGTGCAGGCCTTGACAGGCGAGGCGGTAAAAGCAGCTGCCAGGCCCAGGGCACCAGCAGCCAAAATAAACTTACGCATGATATTTCCCCCTATCAAACATAATCCTATCAATCACACAGCAGCGCTTGTTAGCGCTTACTAAAAGAAATCATAAGCCTTTTGCCATTAAATTACAACCCTATACGAAAAGCTAAGCTGCTTTATTAAGAAGCAACTGGGCAGGAAATTATTAGAAAATGAGAAAGACTTTTACATGTAAAATAGGGGACAGCTAGATTATACCGGTTGAAAAAAGGACCGGCTCTTTTTCGGAGCTGGTCCTTTTGCCTGCTAAGCAGTGGAAATAATTAATTTTTTACCGGCTGCCTTCTTCTTGCAGCTGCAGGACCCGGTCAGCGATGCTTTCGCTGGTGACCAGGTGGGTGATGATGCCGGACTTGAGGGCGCCCAGGAGGGCTTCAGACTTGAAGCGGTCGTTGACCACGACGAAGCGGACAGGGGTCTTGACGATCTGCTGGTCGGAAATGCCGATGATCTTGTCAGTAATTGAGCTGAAGAAGTGGCCATCATGGTCGTATGGCCGGCCGAAGATCATGCCGGAAATGTTCTTTTGGTGGATGTTCTTAAAGAGGAGGCTTTCGTATTTTTCATGCAGGAAGCTTTCTTCTTCAAAAGCCTGCAAGGTGCCCAGGCTGGCCACCAGAAGGTCCATGTTGTCGTAAAGCTCATCCAGCTTCTCGTAAAAAGGCTCCTTCTTGATCAAGTTGACCAGGTCGGGATTGGAGGAGTAAAGGGGAGCTGGCAGGGCGCGGAAGTGGCCCCCGCATTGGGCAGCAGCGACGCTTTCCAGCGGATTCTTGCGCCCGCTGCCCTGGAGGGGATAGCCAACCAGCTGGACGAAGGTCAAGTCATCATTTTTGACATCCGTAAAGGAGTTGATGATGTCGAGCATGGTCGTCCCCCAGGTGATGCCGACGTTTTTGCTGGACTGCATGTAGCTCTGGATCTGTTCAGCCGCGAAGCTGACGATCTTTTCGCTGTCCTGGTTCTTGGTCTCCAGCTTCTTTAAGATAAAGGCTTCCTTGAGGCCAAACTGTTGGCGAAAGGTCTTTTCCAGGCCGGGATTCCGCTTGGCTCCTTCCTTGATATTGATCTGGACGATGCCGGTCTTTTCCGCGTCGTTCAAAGCTTTGTCAATAAGGTAGCGGGACAGGTTGTACTTGGCGGAAATTTCGGCGATGTTGAGTTTGCTGATGTAGTAGTCGTGTGCGATGTTTGCAAGCTGGTCGTTGCTGAGCTGCATGATTTCCTCCCAATTTTAGACATTTCAAAGACTATTTAAATATTGTAAAGCAAAAGGTCACTTTTGTAAAATAAGTAAAAAGGTATCACTTTTTGAAAAAGACAAAAAGCTAAAAAAGAGCAAAAAAGAAGGGGGAATCAAGCGATTCCTCCTTCGTCATTGTCTGATTTTAGTACCAGTTGTGAGCCAGCCAGAATCTCTTGGCGTTGACCCATGAGCCGTAACGGCCGTATACGTAGCGGTCAGCAGTCCGTTCTTGATTTGCCTTGGACAGGTTGCCGCCCAGGTAGGAGATCAAGAGTTGGTAGCGGCCGTAACAGTTGCCGTTTCTGGCAGTGTAGGAACCGCCTGATTCCCGCATAGCGATCCAGTACTTGGCTGCCTTTTCAGCTGACTTCTTAGCAGCCTTCTTCTTTGCGGCAGCTTTCTTCTTGGCAGCGGCCTTTCTCTTAGCGGCGGCTTTCTTAGCAGCAGCCTTTTTAGCAGCAGCAGCTTTCTTGGCAGCCTTCTTAGCGGCAGCAGCGGCCTTCTTGGCAGCAGCTTCAGCAGCCTTCTTAGCCGCGTCGTCTTGCTGGTCAGTTGAGCTTTGGCTTGAAGCTGAACTTTGGTCAGAGGCTTGGCTTTGGTCAGCGCTGGCAGTTACAGCTGCGGTAGCAGACTTAGTGGTCTTCTTGGCAGCCTTCTTAGCTTTCTTAGTTGCCTTCTTCTTAGTAGTCTTCTTAGCAACCTTCTTGGTAGACTTCTTCTTTGAAGTCTTCTTGGTCTTCTTAACAGCCTTCTTCTTGCTCTTCTTAGTAGTCTTCTTGGCCTTCTTAGTGGTCTTCTTGGCCTTCTTAGTGGTCTTCTTTACCGTGTTAGTAGAAGTAGAAGTGCTTGAGCTGGTTGAGCTTGCTGAAGCAGCAGTAGCTGAGCTTTGATTGGCAGCGCTAGACTGGCTTGCGGCCTGGTCTTGGCTGGCTTGCTTGTCTTGACTAGTTGCAGTTGCTGACTGTTGGGTAGAATTTGCGTCATTGGTTGCCGCTGAAACGTTAGCGGCGGGAGCAACCACGAGGGCAGCTGCAAAAGCAGTTGCTGATAAAACTTTCTTGAAATTACGTTTGAACTTCATATGGTAGAAACTCCTCACTTGCTTCTCTTAAAAACTAAGTCTATGCTACTAAAGGAATATTACAGGAACGTTACAAAACGACCACAGCTCGTTAACAATCCGGTAAAATGAACAATTTTTTGGCAAAAATGTCATAAAAAAGCAGAAAAGAGGGCCAAAATTATCATTTTAAGCGCTTTAAATTAGTTGAACGAATAAGTAACATTAGTAACAATTGTCAAGAGAATGACATAAAGTGGAATTTACTTCAAACTATTATTTCAAAAATGGAATTAATTGTTAGGGCAAAATCCAGATATTTTGCATTAAAGCGGCTTTATTTCGGCTTTTTTGCTAGAATAGAGAAGTGTGAATACAAAATATCGCGGGAAAATCTGCCGCGGATTATAGGAGGAAACAATGGCTGTTAAGCGCTTTTACGAAACATTCCATCCAGATCACTACGATCTGTACATCGACGTTGACCGGGCAGCAAGATCTTTCTCAGGGACTTCCACCATCCATGGTGAAATCCAGGAAGAAACTGTCTTGGTCCACCAAAAGTACATGACCATCAGCAAGGTCACGGTTGACGGCAAGGAAGTGCCGTTCACCTTCGGCGATGACTTTGAAGGCATCAAGATCGAAGCCGGCAAGACCGGGGAAGCGGTCATTGCGATCGACTACTCAGCTCCATTGACTGACACCATGATGGGGATCTACCCGTCCTACTACCAAGTTGACGGCGTCAAGAAGGAACTGATCGGGACCCAGTTTGAAACTACTTTTGCCCGGGAAGCCTTCCCATGTGTCGACGAACCAGAAGCTAAGGCAACCTTCTCCCTGGCCCTTAAGTTCGACGAACACGAAGGCGAAACTGTTTTGGCCAACATGCCGGAAGACCGGGTAGAAAACGGCGTTCACTACTTTAAGGAAACTGTCCGCATGTCCAGCTACCTGGTTGCTTTTGCCTTTGGTGAAATGCGGTCATTGACCACCCACACCAAGAGCGGGGTTTTGATCGGGGTTTACTCAACTCAAGCCCACACTGAAAAGGAACTGACCTTCTCATTGGACATTGCCAAGCGGGCAATTGAATTTTACGAAGACTTTTACCAAACTCCATATCCGTTGCCGCAATCACTGCAGCTGGCCCTGCCTGACTTCTCAGCCGGCGCCATGGAAAACTGGGGTCTGGTAACCTACCGGGAAGCCTACCTGCTTTTGGACCCAGACAACACCACTTTGGAAATGAAGAAGCTGGTTGCGACTGTGGTGACCCACGAACTGGCCCACCAATGGTTCGGCGACCTGGTAACCATGGAATGGTGGGACAACCTCTGGCTGAACGAAAGTTTCGCCAACATGATGGAATACCTGTCAGTTGACCACCTGGAACCTAACTGGCACATCTGGGAAATGTTCCAGACTTCTGAAGCAGCGGCTGCCTTGACCCGGGATGCGACCGACGGGGTACAGTCAGTGCACGTGGAAGTCAACGACCCGGCTGAAATCGACGCGCTCTTTGACGGGGCGATCGTTTACGCCAAGGGTTCAAGAATGCTGGTCATGGTCCGGTCACTTTTGGGCGACGAAGCTTTGAGAAAGGGCCTTAAGCGCTACTTTGACGAGCACAAGTTTGGCAACGCGGCTGGTGACGACCTCTGGGATGCCTTGTCAACGGCTACTGACTTGAACATTGGGGAAATCATGCACACTTGGCTGGACCAGCCTGGCTACCCAGTGGTGAATGCTTTTGTTGAGGACGGCCACTTGAAGCTGACTCAGAAGCAATTCTTCATCGGCGAAGGCAAGGAAGTCGGCCGCAAGTGGGAAATTCCGCTTAACGCCAACTTTAAGGCACCAAAGATCATGTCTGATGTTGAACTTGACCTGGGCGACTACCAAGCTCTTAGAGAAGAAGCTGGTCACGCTCTGCGCTTGAACGTGGGCAACAACTCTCACTTCATCGTGAAGTACGACCAGACTTTGATGGACGACATCATGAAGGAAGCCAAGGACTTGGGCCCAGTTTCCCAATTGCAATTGCTGCAAGACCTGCGGCTTTTGGCAGAAGGCAAGCAGGCTTCATACGCTGATGTGGTACCAGTTCTGGAACTCTTCAAGAACTCAGAAAGCCACATTGTTAACGACGCTTTGTACACGACTGCTGCTAAGCTGCGGCAATTTGCCCCAGCCGGCAGCGAAGCCGACAAGAACCTGCGGGCACTGTACAACGACCTGTCCAAGGACCAAGTTGCCCGTTTGGGCTGGCTGCCTAAGGCAGGGGAAAGCGATGAGGACATCCAGACCCGGCCATACGTTTTGTCCGCAAGTCTTTACGGCCGCAACGCTGATTCTGAAAAGCAAGCCCACGAAATTTACGTGGAATACGCTGATAAGCTGGCAGAATTGTCCGCAGACATCCGGGCTTACGTTTTGATCAACGAAGTTGAAAACTACGGGTCAAGCGAATTGACTGACAAGCTGATCGGTTTGTACCAGGCAACTAGCGACCCATCATTCAAGATGGACTTGGAAGCCGCGATCGTGAAGAGCAAGGACAAAGGCGAACTGAAGAAGATTGTATCCTGGTTCGAAAACGCTGAAATCGTCAAGCCGCAGGACCTGCGCGGCTGGTTTAACGGCGTCTTGTCCAACCCGGCAGGTGAACAGCTGGCCTGGAACTGGATCAGAGACGAATGGGCATGGATGGAAAAGACGGTCGGCGGCGACATGGAATTCGCTACCTTCATCACTGTCATCTCCCGCGTCTTCAAGACTCAGGAACGCTACGACGAATACAACTCCTTCTTTACTGACAAGGAAAGCGACATGCTGCTGAACCGGGAAATCAAGATGGACCGGAAGGTCATCGCTACCCGGGTAGACTTGATTGCCAGCGAACAAGCTGACGTCAACGCCGCGGTTGCTGCTGCTTTGCAGAAGTAATTAAATAGAGCATAAGAAAACTGTTTCCGGTGAGAGCTGGAAACAGTTTTTTGTATGTATTGTTTTGACAAACTTGTCTTTTTTTGTGTTATCCTGAAAGCGATAAATCTATTTTGGCAAAAAAGCTAGGGGTTTAGTTATGCCTAATAATAGGGGAAAACGCTGGACGGAAGAAGAGACAACGCTGGCGTATGCTTTATATTGTGAGATACCATTTGGTCAGATAACTGGCAGGAATCCAAAAGTTATTAAGCTTGCACAGCTGCTTGGAAGAACGCCAGGCTCAGTGGGGATGAAAATGTGTAATCTTGCCCGTTTTGACCCAGAGTTACAAAAAAGGAATGTTGGCGGTTTAAAAAACGGCAGCAAGATGGATGAGATTGTGTATAGGAAGTATGAATCAAATCTTGAAGAACTTGCTTATCAAGTCCAGTTGATCAAAGAAAGTCTTTCAACTGGGGAAATACACGAACCAAAGTACTACAATCAAGAACCAGTCAACATGCCAGAGGGAAGGGACAAAGTACGGGAAGTAAAGACCAGAGTTGGCCAGGATGCTTTTCGGAGAGTTGTTCTTAGCTCTTATCATAACAAGTGTTGCATAACCGGCATTAACAACTCAGAATTGCTTGTAGCCAGTCACATTAAACCATGGAGCGTAAGTGATGCCGCAACTGAGAAAACTAATCCCAGAAATGGCTTATGCTTAAATTCATTGCATGATAAGGCCTTTGACTGCGGACTGATTACTATTGACAAAGGACTTCATGTGATAATTTCTGATAATCTCGCAAAAACTGACATGGATAACAATACTCGCGAGTGGTTGAAGAGTTACGATCATCGTCAAATAGCTCTTCCAGAGAAATTTATTCCTTCAGTAGAATTTATCGAATACCACAACGACGTTATATTCCAAGGATAGCAAGTTGGACATGGAAAAAGACTACAGTTCTCGTAAAGGAGCTGTAGTCTTTTAGCTTCTATTTGAATGAAAGGTGTTTGTAATCAGGAGTAGATTTATTTTTGTATTGCTTAGCTAAGGCCTTAGTAGGATAGTAGTTTGCCCAAGTATAGACGTTGGTAAACACTAAAATATTAACCTTCTTGCCATTAATTTTCCGAGTGATGTGTCTAAATGATGGAAAATTTTCGCCAAGTCCATACCAGCCTGACAAGCATAAGTAAGTTCCGTTAGTATGGTTTTTGATGATAAGGCCACGTTTTGCCCACTCACCTGCGACCCAATGCTTAGATGCTTTTTCGATGGCTCTGTTCTCATTTTTTTGTTTCTTTGTGAGCTTATCACCATAGTGGTAGTTAGGGTAGCCTTTACGAGCATAAATGCGCATATTAGTACCCAAGCTACCAGAATAGGTATATTTGGTAAAGACAACTGGCTTTTTTCCATCACGGCCAACATCATAACTATACCATTTGCCTCGTAGGTTCTTAGGTACAACGATCTGTTTTCCTCGACCGTATTTTGCAGCAGAAACGGCTTGGTTATTGAAACTGATAACGGCAATCAGTCCTAGCATAGCGACTAAAATCGCTAATGCTTTTTGGAATTTCTTCATTCTCTTTTACCTCATAATTGCGTGAAAACTATGTTCACTGATTATGATACAACTATATGTTAGGAGAAAGAAGAGATTTTTTGATCATCTTGAACAATAATTCATTCATCACTGCGAGTGTACAACATGATCAATTCTGCGTAGTATTCTGGATTTTTGAGCACTTGTTTGGACCAAAACCGCAATACGGTCCATCCCATTTCTTTGAGCTTTGCATTGACTTCTTGGTCCCGTTTCATGTTGCGCTCAATTTTAGGAATCCAGTAGTCACGATTGCTCTTTATATGCTTTTTGTAGTTTTCCCAATCATAGCCATGCCAGAATTCGCCATCGATAAATACTGCGACTTTATATTTGGTAAGTGCAATGTCTGGCTTTCCCGGAAGATCTTTATAGTTCTTTCGATAATGAATGCCATTCTTCCAAAGAATTTTGCGAATAATAACTTCGTCCTTGCCTTCGGTAGAATGAACCTTTGACATTCGTTTGCTGGTCCTAGGGTTGGTCTTAAATTCATACGCCATAGGCTATACCTGCCCCATTCTTGAGAAACTAGTCAATCATATAAATGTTGCTAGTGCCAGGAAGTTTGATGTTTGGCACCCAGAGCTTCTTACCTTCAGGCCAATTCAATTCGGGATTGTCGCCATTTACTTGATAGAGCGTTAAGACAAACTTGTCGGTAAATGCATTTGTAGCAGCCCAGTCATTTGGTGACAGTAAGGCCCGCATGCCATAGGTAATGTTACGGTCTCGTCGTACCATAAGCATGCCTGTAGCAAGTGGAGTTTTGTGCATTTCAGATTGAATCATGCTCTTGTATCCAGCAAAATTGAAGTTGTCATCTTCAAATTTGTCTAAAATCTTGATAATCAGCTGAAGAGGAACTGCTTGAGGTGCTTCAGTTCCATCAAACTTTTCCACCATTTTGGAAATCTCATCAAAAGTATTGTTGTGAGGATTTGATGGGAAGTGGTTACTGTTACCTGGAAGAATGTTAAGCAAAGATTTGTCTAACACATTTTCACGTGTTGGATTTAATCCGTCAGGATAGCTGATAGTAATTTTTTCTCCTTTGCGGGCTTGCTCAACGATTGCGTTGTTTGTCTCATTGATTTCAGAGAACAGGTTGTACAGCTCATGAGTAATAAAGAGACTGATAAGCCCCTTATCGCGATCATACCCAAACATTCTGTTGTGTTGCCACATTGTGTCTGCTTGTGGGTGTTTGCTCGTGCGTGCGTAATAGAAAGTATGTAGCTGACTAAACGTTACGCCACGACCAAGATTGGTACCACCAACTACGAAATTACACCCGCGTTCATAGTCTTCACTTGTATCAGCGCTTGAACCGTTTAATTTAACAATATTGAATTCCTTCTTGCTCAAGATTTTTTGAACGAGCTGATAGATATCTTCAAAAGACTGCTTTGGATCTTTTACAGGAGCAAGCGTGTCATATTCCTTCTTCATCTCATCCTTTAGCTTAGGATCATCGGATGATTCAGAAAGCTCGTCAAGTACATTGCTGATTTCCCTTGCCGTTCTGTTGTGTTCTGACTGCAAGCGGCTTGTATGAATTAAGCAATTAGACACTTCATGACCTGTTAGGAAGAGTTGTGCCGTTACAACTAAATGTCGAATGACTACATCACGAGCTAAGTTTGAAGTAGATTCGCTGTTAATGAAGCGCACAAAATCTGGTGTTTTGTCTTTCGGAAAGAAGAAGTTGCCGCCAAGATAAGCATCTCCTGGTTCGAAGTAGTCTACGAAAAGGGGGTGCCAGCCGGAGATGCTTGATTGCAATAACAAGGATTGAGGAGTACCAGTCATTTGCAAGTAGATGCTACTTTGAGCTGTATCAATAATATCTTGGAGATATTTATTGATAGATGACACTTTGTCTTGGTTGACCTTGGTGTTCAAAGATGCTGCGTCTGCTTCATCGTCAATGATAAATAGCGGATTCCCTAAAAGCATGTTTGTATTTCTGAATCTATTTGCCCATGCTTTAAGAACTCGGTAATTCTTTTTAACAACAACTACTACGGGTTTATCACCGTGGTTCCTAAATTTTTGTTCTTCATTTTCGTTGCATACTACGAAATCCGTCAGGTCGTTCTTTGCACGGTCATAGGTTTGCTCTTGAAGAGTAGTATTGTCAGTAGTCAGAAACAGAAAGAAGGGAAATCCGAGGTCAACGGCTTCACACATTACGCCAAAAACATGTCCAGTCTTCCCAGATTGAATGTTGCCAAATAGGAGTCCCATTTGATGTGACGCATAGTCAAATTGTGACAGTCGTTTTTCTCCTACTTGCTTTGCGGTCTTTTCAATCGAATCAGCAAAGCCAGTCTTTCCTTCATTTTTGATTTTATCTATATAGTTATCTAAGTAGCCCATCAATTACTTCCTTAAGCTAATCACAAAAGTGGATCGTCCAAACATCTAACGGCTCTTCTATCCAGTGTTTCTTATCCAGGCGGTTATTTTCATTTCGTTTGAAGACTTTGCCAAGTCTTTTCTCATTGGTCTTGTGCAATTCGAGTGTCGTCATGTGAGATTGTTTGAGCATCTCCTCAGTTACCATACCAAGTCGATCTGGATCGTCATCTTTATTGTCAAAAGGCGTTAGTAATCCAGATGCAACTAAGCGACCTTTGATCCATCTCCCAAAGATACGGTCATTGCCGTATGCCGTCAACTGTTTGTTATTTTGAGCAGTGGTATGTGCTTCAAACATGTATCCATCATCAGTTACCAAGAAAAACGGCTTGTCCTTTGGGTAATCAGGTTCACGGGTAATATTTACGCTAACAGTAATTTGGGTTTCGAACCAGTTTCGTAGAGCAACTTTACCGTTCTTGCCTTTTCTGCCGTTTCCGTAGCACACATTGATATTTGAACTTGCGAAGTCTTTTCTATCCGTACTGAAGCGATTTGCATACTTTGGAGCCTTGATTGGGATGTGAAACGAAATATCGTTCTCTTTCTCGTTGAAGTGTTGAACTGATGATTCAGTTAATTCAGATACATCTTCGATATTAGTCAATAAGTCGTTTCTTTCGTGAACAGTCTTGATCTCATCAATTTTCTCTACAGTGATACAACATTTCTCTAGCAAATTGGCAATAAACTCAGATAGCTCTTGATTCTCTGCGATGTCTTCATTTGTTTTGGAGAGTTCATATTGACGTAAGGTACGGCCGGTTGGATTTAAGGCACCTAAGTTTGCAGATCCTAGAATACTGAGAAACGGTTTGCCATCTTTCCAGAAGATGTACAGCTTGCCGTGATATTCCATACTTCTGACAATGTATAAGTCACCAATTCCACTGGCTTGCCACTTTTTGTGAAGACGAATTATTTCATTGCGAATGCTGCTGGGCATTCCATCAACGGAATACATTCCGCAAATCAGCTTAACGTCTTTAATATTATATTTTTCTACAAGTTCATCGACTTTTTGGAGCCCTTTTACAGAAACATAACCTACTGCAATCTCAAGCTTATCAGATTGTGCAAGAGATTCTTCAAATTGTTCTGATATTACCTTCTTGCCACTCGGTATTATCAACGGACGAACATCAGTATACAAAATTGACATCATTTATACCTCATTTCTAAGAAATCGAAACTATATTCCTATTAGTTTCTTGTTTAATTAAATTCTATCAGCTAAAAAATAGTTTGTCAGAATTATGTGGTGCGCGTATTATTTGGCTGTATTACAGCGAAAATAGAGGTACGGTACATTATTATTGCCAGCTGCGTTCAAAAAAGGTAAAATGTTAGCATAGTCATATGCCAAAACGCATGTTTTGGTAGATATGATTTTTGTAGCAAGAAAACTGATTACTGAGGAGCTCAAATATGATTTTTAGGACTGCAGAACTTTTTGCTGGCCCAGGTGGCGGTGCATATGCTGCCAAGCAAAGCCATTTCGTAGACAAGAACGGCGTAGAATGGGGATTTACCCACGCTTGGGCTAATGAATATGATCCCGACACTGTTGAAACCTATAAGCTGAACATTCTTAATGATCCAGATGCAAAGACTGTCTACTGTGAAGATGTTCGCAAGTTTAATCTAGATGACGATGAGAAGCTTGGAAACATTGATGCTTTAATTTTCGGTTTTCCATGTAATGACTACTCAGTGGTGGGGAAGCATAAAGGTCTTGAAGGGACTTATGGTCCACTTTATAGCTATGGCGTACACGTTTTGAAGAGATATCAGCCTAAAGTTTTTGTGGCTGAAAACGTTGGTGGGCTGACTTCGGCAAACCAGGGTGAAGCCTTCATTCAAATTTTAAAGGCATTGCAAGAAGCTGGTTACACTCTGACACCAAACTTTTACAAGTTTGAACAGTATGGTGTTCCTCAGATGCGACACCGTATCATTATTGTTGGGATCAGAAACGATTTAGCAGAAAAGGGAATCAAGTTCCATGTCCCTGCACCGACTACGCCAAATCCATCTGACTACAAGACGGCGGGTGAAGCATTGACTAATCCACCAATTCCAGCTGATGCACCAAACAATGAAATGACACATCACAACAAACGTACTGTTGATATGCTTAATTATATCCCCGAAGGCGGCAATGCATGGTCGTTGTCTATTCCAGAAGAATTGCGTTTGCATGTTAAAGGGGCAAAACTCTCCAACATTTATAAGCGTTTGACCTTCAATAAACCGTCTTATACGGTAACTGGTTCTGGCGGTGGTGGCACTCATATGTATCACTGGAGTGAAAATCGCGCTCTAACAAATAGAGAGCGTGCGCGTTTACAGACTTTCCCAGATGATTATGTATTTGTTGGCGGGAAAGAAAGCGTTCGTCGCCAAATCGGTATGGCGATTCCGCCAGAGGGGATGAAGCATATTTTGATGGCCGTGCTTAAGACGTTTGCAGGCGTAGATTATCCGAGTGTTGAACCTACTGAACGCTTACAGCCTGATATTTTGTTTAACGTCAGCGGTAGCGAAGTTGCAAACTTGGTTAAGCATTAATTGAAAATAAAATGACTGTTTCTAGCATGAGCTGGAAACAGTTTTTGTATGTATTCAATCTGACTGCAATCGGTTACAATATAGGTGTAAATACTATCGTACATTCTTTGAGGTAAACACAATGAACAACGATTTTAAAGATATCATGCAAAACAGAAAGTCAATCCGGCACTATGATTCCAACGTTAAGATTTCCCGTGACGAATTGCTGGAAATCATCAATGAGTCTATCTCTGCCCCAAGTGCCTGCAACCTGCAGTCATGGCACTTCGTTATCGTCGACACTCCAGAAGGCAAGAAGAAGCTTCATGACTTCTTGATGCCGTTCAACTACCAACAGGTTGACACGGCTCCTGCTACCATCATGGTCTTCGGCAACACCAAGTCATATCTGAAGTACCGTGACCTGTGGAATGGCATGGTAGAAGCCAAGAAGGTAACTCCAGAAGCACGCGATGCCGCGGTTAACACCTTCCTTCCGCTTTACGAGAAAGCTGACCGGCAAATGTTAGTCGCAGATGCAATGGTTGATGCCTCACTTGTCTCAATGCAACTGATGCTGGTTGCCCGTGAACACGGCTACGAAACCAACCCAATGGCTGGCTATGACGCAAGCAAGGCAGCCGCGGAATTTGGCTTGGATCCAGAACAATACATTCCAGTGATGGCCATCTCCATTGGCAAGCCAGACCCAAGCGAAGTCGTTCCAGATACTGCCCGTTATGATGTCAAAGACGTGACGGAATTCGCCTAAGTTGTTATTTTTGCCGCTGAGAAAGCGCTATAATATAGATGGTAAGAAATGGTCAGAGATGTGTGAGAAATAAGGTGAGCAAAATGAAGATGAAACATGCTAAGAGAATCGCCCTTTTGCTGGCTTTAGGCTACGCTGGTGGCCAGGCTTTGAAGCGGTCAGCTCCATTCTTGAAGGGCGTGCAGGCAGGGATCCTCATGGAGAAGGGCAAGAGAAAGCTCAAGGAGAGCGAACCTGTCCAGAAACTGAAGGAATTAGCTGATAAATAGAAAATAATGTACGCGTGGTTCTAGTTGGAACACATCTCCATTCTTATACTAGTGCCACGCGTATTTTGTGGAATGTAATTGAGGATTAGGAATATGAAAATGAAACTTAGTCGTATTCTGACGCTTATAGCAGCGTTAGTTTTATTAGGTAGTGCTGTTGAAACGGTGCCTAGTTCAGTACAGCCAGCTGAAGTTGCAGCGGCTCAAAAGAAGACTGCTAAGAAGAAAAAGACAAAGAAATCTAGTTCAAAATCTAAGAAGAAGTCGATAAAGAAGACTACTTCAAAACCAAAGAAGAGGTCGGTAAAGAAGGCCACTTCAAAGTCGAAGAAGTCGGTAAAGAAGAAGCCGGTAAAGAAGACTACTTCAAAGTCAAAGAAGAAGACGGCAAAGAAGACTACTTCCAAGCCAAAGAAGAAGTCAGTAAAGAAGACCACTTCAAAACCGAAGAAGACGGTTAAGAAACCAACATCAAAGTCAACGACAAATGCAAAGGTTAATCAACCGTCCACAAAGCCGTCAACGGAACAACCAGCTAATAAGCCATCAGCTAGTCAACCTTCTACGAAGCCGTCGACAGAACAACCAACTAATAAGCCATCAACTGATCAGCCATCTGACAAACCAGAAAACAGTTCAAGTGTGAAAGAGAGTAAGGATGCTGATCGTTATAAGCCTATAGCTGGTGAACCAGATGTTGGTGTAGCAGTAGGTGATCCGTTGCCGTGGAGTTGGTTAATTTCAAACGAAAATGAACTTCCCTCGGGTACGAAACTTAAGTTTGATAAAGAGCCTGATTTAAACAAAGTTGGAACGTATCACATCAAGGTCATTGCCCAGTATCCAGATGGATCTGAAAATAGCTCAGATACGATCCAAGTACGTGTGAGACCCAAAACTGATGCTGAAATCTATGAACCTAAGGTTAAAGATTTAGAATTATTTGAGGGAGAATACCGAGACGATAGTGAATATATAACTAATAAGGAAGAACTCCCTAAAGGAACAACATTTACGCATTTCCTAAGCGAGACTTTTGTGAATTACGAAAAGGCAGGGGTGTACACTCAAACTATTGAAGTGCGTTATCCAGATGGTTCTATGGATATAACAAGACCAGTAACAGTAAAAATAAATTCGATAGCAGATGCGGTATCAGTTAAAGCTTTTGATGAACCAAAATCTCCAACTGAAAGATATATAATGTTGAAAATTACTAATAGATCTGGGAAGACACTGGATATAGGCATGGCTGCAGAGCCAAAAGATAGTCACGGTAAGGATCTTGGGCTTATAGCCGATGACAACCGAGGCCCTATTGCGCCAAATCAGTCTGTTATTTTATGGGGAAAATTTAGGGATCAGAGACCCTATTACTTTGATCATATAGATTATCATCTTAATTTAACAGAATCAGTTAAAAAATCCGCAAACTCTGATTTGAAAGTAGAAGTTACTAAAAATGATGACTACGGATATGATGTAAAGGCAACTAATATCGGATCTAAAAAGATCTATTACCCAAATGTACATGTATTCCTCTTAAAGAATGGAAAAGTAATAGATGAAAATGAGGTATTAATGGAACCAGATGATGCCGATGGTTTACAACCTGGGGAATCAATTACTAAGTCGTTCCAATCAGATGATTATGATGATGTAGAACTGTCTTACACGTCATCATATGACAAATAGCTTTGGGTGATTAACCCGCTAAACTTAACGCAATCAAAAAAGGATCTAGCTTCCAAAGAGAAGATAGATCCTTTTTCATATGTAATTTAGGTTTTAGTAAACGATCACAGGCATGTGCACCTTAACCGCGTTCCAAACGGACTTGATTTCACTAGGCCGGATGTTGACGCAGCCGTGTGACCCGCCTTCCAGGTAGGCCGTGCTTGACCAGTCGGTCCGCCATGACGCGTCGTGCAACCCGCAGCCGCTCAAAGTAAATGGCATCCAGTAGCTGACCTTGGAAGCGTAGTTCGACCCGTCGTCGTTCTGCCCCTTCAAAGTAGCGTCCTGTTGCTTGTACATGATGTACCAAACCCCAGTAGGCGTAGCGTTGTCGCCCTTGTTGGCCGTCCCCGTAACCACGTCAGATACAGTTACGACCACCTTGCCGTTGACAGCCACCCACATGTCCTGGCTGGCGATTGATACAACCACATAGCTGTTGCCCAGCCCGTTGTTGCTCTTGCCATAGCCCAAACCTTGCGTGGTGTAGCCTTCGCCATAGATGTGGTTCTTCCCGTCAATGGTCTTCTTGCCGCTTTCATAAGCTGCCAGAACCGCCTTCTTGGCGCTGGCCGTCCAGATCCCCCAGCCGTAGCTCTGGTTGGTAACGGTGATGGTTGACCCGGCAGGAGTCTTGAACTTGTAGCTCTTGCCCAAAGTCTTGACTTCCTTGTCCATGGCGTTAAGCTTGCTCGTCAGCTTGCTGGTGTCGTCATAGTGAACAGCGCCGTTGTAGTAGCTGACTTGAGTCAAGTAGTCCTTAGCCGCCAAGGTAAAAGTCTTCCCAGCTACAGAGTAGTCCACGCTGGCCGAGGTAATAGCCTTCAGCTTGCTCTTGCCCTTCTTCAGAGCCGTGTTTTCGTAAGTGTAGCTCTTGCTGGTCGGCAGTTGGGTGTACTGCTTGTCAAAGTACTTCTGGACCTTTTCCTTGCTGATGGTCGTCAGCTTGCTGTCTCTAACAGCACTGATCTTGCCATCCTTGTAGACCAGCTTGTTGACGGCCTTGGCCTGGATCTTCTTGACCGCTTGGTCAACCGTCAGCTTGCCCACCTTGACGCCATAAATGGTGACGTTGGCGTTGAAGTGCTTCTTGTTGTATGCCACCTGCTTCTTGTTCTCCGCCAGAACCGTTGCCTGGTGCTGCTGGTAGGCATTGTGTCCCCAAATGCCCGCGCAGGCTAAGGCGATAACCGCCACGCCCGCGATAATCAGGTACTTGCTGCCTTGAGTGTTTTTCTTCCGGTAGTCTTTGCGAGAAGTCATTAATAACTCCAATCTGTTCATTCAAAAGATTGTGTTCAGTATAACACGAATCGCTTAGCGATTAAAATGTACGGAGGGATTTTTTAATATGAATTTAAAATTTAGTCTCCGCGATATCGTCTTCCGGCCGGTGGCCCTGAATCCGGACCAGCTGCCAGGCAAAAGGACTTTCCTGCTTCTTTAACTGAACTGTCAAGACGCCTGCTTCAAAAACAAAAGCACATTCTTCCCGGCCGTCAATCCATTCAATCCGGTTTGGCTCTTCAGTCAAGCCAGTCACCTTGACCTCTGCAGGATAAGGGGCCTTTAAGAAAAGGTAGGCCTGGTAGGGCGCGTGCCGGTTGGTCAAGACGAAAGCATCTTCCGCGTCAGCTGATAATTCGCTGGCTTGCCCTTCATTAACCGCGTGGCCAAACTTGTGCATCCAGCTGTTTAAGGCCTCTAAAGTAGTCTGGTCAGCTTCGTCTGCGGCATCCACGTCAATCACCAGTGCCTGGCCATTTTTTCTTGCAGCTACCAGGGCGTCCACGACTTCATCTGCCTTGTAATGCTGGCCAGCTTGCTCTGGCAGGTAGGCAATGGTGTACTTTTCACAGGCTGCCTGTAATTCTTCAGGGCCGCTGACGGCGCGGGCACCGATGTCTCTTGCCCGGCGGACCAGAGCATCCGCGTTTACATTTTCCCCACTTGGGTTAAAATTTAAGATAATCGCAAAATCAGGGTTGATCATTGCTTGCTCCTCCTTATTGTTAAACACATGTTTTATTTTACTAAATTATTGTAAGGATGTAAAAAATGAAGATCGTAATTTCCCCCGCTAAAAAAATGCAGACGGATGGCGGCTTTTTGCCGCAGACCAAACCCGTCTTTCTTGATCAAGCCCAGGAGCTCTGGTCCTATCTGAATTCCTTAGACCAAGCTGACTTGGAAAAAGTCTGGCGGGCCAATGCCAAAATCACTGAAGAAGCCCGGCAGATGCTGGCCGCTGACTTGAATCAAGGGCAAGTTCCGGCTCTGTTTGCCTACAGCGGCCTGCAGTACCAATATCTGGCAGCTGATGTCTTAGACCAGGCCGGACTGGACTACCTGGACCAGCATTTGCGCGTTCTGTCCGGCCTTTACGGCAGTCTGCGGCCTTTTGATGGTATCGTGACTTACCGCCTGGAAATGAAGAGCCCCCTGCCTAACTTCAAGTATAAGAGCCTTTATGAATTCTGGGGAGAAAAAGTCTACCAAGAGCTCTACCAAGATGATTCAGTCGTCCTCAATCTGGCTTCTAAGGAATACAGCCGCCTGTTGGCTCCCTATCTTAAAGATGGCGACCGCTTGCTTGAAGTTGGCTTTCAGGAAGAGAAAAACGGCAAATGGCGGACCCAGGCAACTCATGCCAAGATGGCCCGGGGCCGTCTGGTCCGCTGGCTGGCTGAAGGGGGCCGGGACCTGTCTGACCTGCCGGACTTCACGGGCTTTGGCTATGCCTTTGCCCCAGACCAAAGCGGGGAAGACCAGCTTGTTTTTCGTAAAAAGGCATGACGATTTTTCACAAAGTACGAAAAAAGAAAAAATTTTTACACTTTTAAAAGGCTAGGAAGCGCTTGCTGACCGGCCTTTTTTCTTTTGTGCAAGAATTCATAAAATTGACAACGCTTTCAAATGTGATTTAATAGAAACAGAGATTGAAACACAAAAAAGAAAACTGTAAGGTGAGCTAGAATGGAATATCATAAGTTAACTGCTGAAGACATTGAAAACTTGCGGCCAATGATTGCCGACCCAGAACGTTTCATTACTGAAGTAACTGAACACTGGGACCACGACCAATTCAAGACTGTCCGGGCCATGCCTGACCTGGTAATCCAGCCAACTACGGCTGAAGAAGTAGCCAGCGTCTTGAAGTACGCCAGCGACCACGAAATTGCCTTGACTCCACGGGGCAACTCAACTGGCTTGATGGGGGCCAACTTGACTGTGCATGGCGGGATCTCCCTGGACATGGTTAAGATGAACAAGGTCATTGACTATGACCCAGCCAACTTGACCATCACTGTTCAACCAGGCATCCGTCTGAACCAACTGGAAGACTTTTTGGCAGACAAGCCATTTACCTACATGCCAGCACCAGCCATGCACTGGGCTACTGTAGCCGGCAACATCAGCACCAACGCCGGTGGCTTGAAGGCCATCAAGTACGGGGTAACCCGTGAACACATCCGGGAAGTCAAGGTTGCCTTGACTGACGGCAAGGTCTACAAGTTCGGCTCCAAGTCAGTTAAGTCATCATCCGGCTACTCCTTGAAGGACCTGATCATCGGCTCAGAAGGGACTTTAGGCGTCATCACTGAAGCTGTTCTGCGTCTTTACCCAAGACCAAAGCACGCTTTGAACGCCATCATTCCTTTCCCGACTTTGGACGATGCCATCGAATCAGTGCCAGCCATCCTGGCTTCCGGCGTTGTGCCAACCACTGTTGAATACATGGGCCGCAAGGTCTTGAACCTGTGGGAAAAGTACTACGACGCTACTTTCCCAATCAAGGAAGGCGACGGCTTCATCATCCTGGGCATCGACTCCTTTACTGAGAGCGACGCTGAAGCGCAACTGGCTCAAGCTTTGGAAGCAGTCAAGCCGTTCCACGCTTTGAAGGAAACTGTCTTGAATGCTGAATCAGAAGAAGCCAAGACCATCTGGGACGCCCGGGAAAAGCTGCTTTTGGCCATCCAAAAGTCAACTCCAAAGATGGACGAAGTCGACGTTTCAGTGCCGATCAGCAAGATTCCGCTGGTTTTGCACCGGATCGAAGAGCTGGAAAAGGAAGAAAACATGCGGATCCCTAACTTCGGCCACGCCGGCGACGGGAACCTGCACATCTACCTGTGCTCTGACGACATGACTGACGAAGAATTCGCCAAGAAGGGCGACACCGTTATCTCCGAACTCTACAAGACCGCCAAGTCAGTGGACGGCAACATGTCCGGTGAACACGGGGTTGGCTACGCCCGCCAGAACTACTACGAAGACTTCTATGGCAAGGATTACACCAACTTGCTCAGAAAGGTCAAGGGCCTCTTTGATCCTAAGGGTATCCTTAACCCAGACAAGATCTTCCCGTTAGACTAAAGCACGGCTCCCTCCGCGCGGCAACCTTTAAAAATCCGAATCAAAAACTAATCAAGAACTAATCAACTAAGCAAATCAAGAATTAACCAAAAACCGAAAAGATCAAGTACCTAGCAATAAGTACATAAAAACAATAGCAAAACAACAAAACAACATTTTAATTTTTAAGCTTCACAAATTAATTATCACAGGGAAGGGCTGCTCCGGCAGCCCTTTTTTGTGCAAGAAAAATGACATCGCGTCACTTTTTATGTTGACACGATGTCACTTTGGTCTTATACTAGAAAACAGTTAAAGGTGACATGGTGTCACGGAGGTAAAAAATGGTCAAGGCAACTTTTGAGAATTTAAGCAAAGACAAGCAGGATCGGGTTACAGCCGCCCTGCTCAAAGAATTCAGCGCCCATACTTTGGCCAGCGCCCAGGTGGCGCGGATCGTCAAGGAAGCCGGCATTGCCCGGGGGGCCTTTTACAAGTACTTTGAGGATCTGATGGATGCTTACCAATACCTGTTCAAGCTGGCCATGCGGGACCTGCACACGGGTCTGACCGGCCGGATGGGGGCAGACGAGCTCTACCAGATGACCAAGGACTTTGTGACCAAGGCCACTGGCAGCCAGTACTATGACTTGATCCGCCTGCACTACGCGGCTAACGAGGCGCTTTTGCCAAGCAGCAGGCCCAAGCAAATGCCGGCTTGTGCCTGGGCTGCGATGGCCCTGTCGCATGAGGCGATCAAGGAAGCCTTGCTGGACCCGGATAACGCTGATTTTTACTTAGACCGGGAGCGCGAGGCTTTAGAGAAGCTCTTTAGCGGCCACGAATAGGGTAAAAGAGGATATAAGAAAGGAAGAAAGCAGAAAAAATGTTTTTAGCACTAAAAGAGATCAAGCATGAAAAGAAGCGGTACGGCTTGATCGTCTTCATGATTTTTCTGATCGCGTACATGATTTTGGCAACCTGGGGCCTGGCATACGGCCTGGCCCGGGAAAACACGGTGGCTTTGGAGAGCTGGCAGACCAAGAGCGTGGTCTTGAACAAGAACGCCAACCTGTCCATGAACAGCTCGATTTTGACCAAGGACGACTTGAAAAAGATCGACTTGACTGACAAGGAAGCCGTGGTCGGCGAATTGCAGGTAGTGGCCAAGAAGAAGGGACAAAGCGGGATCAACGCCCAGTACATGGGGGTCAAGAAGGGTGAGTTCATCTACAAGGACCAGGACTTGATCGCTGGCCGCCGGGCTAAGAGCAAGTACGAAGTTACAGCTGACAGCCGCTTTAAGGACAAGGGCTATAAGCTGGGCGACAAGGTGACCTTGAACGGGTCAGACCACAAGTACACGATCGTCGGCTTCGTCAAGGATGCCAAGATCAATATTGAGCCGATCATGTATGGCTTTTTGCCGGCATGGAAGGAATTGAAGAACGTGGCACCAGGGATTGAAGCTTCCGGGATCATTTCCCAGCGGAAATTGTCCGTTAAGGGGAAGAATTTCAAGACTTACGGGGTTAAGGAATTTACGCAAAAACTGCCAGGTTACTCTGAACAGAACCTGACTTTTGAATTGATGATTGCTTTCATGTTCATCATTTCCCTGGTCATCGTAGCAGTCTTCCTGTACATTTTGACCATCCAGAAGCTGCCGAACTACGCGGTATTGCGGGCACAAGGCGTGCCGGCCAAGACTTTGATCTGGGCTACGGTCAGCCAGAGTCTGCTTTTGGTAACGAGCGCTTTGGTCTTGGCCCTTTTGGCAATTTGGGGCACGGCGGCCGCGATGCCGGCATCTGCTCCGATGGCCTTTACGCCAGGGATTTTCGTGGCAGCGATCGGCGGGATGTTGTTAATGGCACTGCTGGGCGGGCTTAACCCAGTCAGAACGATTTTGAAGATTGACCCGGTACAGGCAATTGGAGGATAAAATGGCAGCGATTGAAATCAAGAACGTGAAAAAAGTTTACGGGCAAGGGGATGCAGCAACGGTTGCCCTCAAGGGGGTCGACTTCAGCGCGGACACTGGCAACGTGGTTCTGTTGATGGGACCAAGCGGGGCCGGGAAGAGCACCCTGCTGACGATTATGGGCGCCTTGCAGAACGCGACGAGCGGGCAGGTGGAAATCGACGGCCAGGATATCAGCCAGTTGAAGGAGAAGGACCGCAGCCGCCTGCGTTTGAACAAATTGGGCTTTGTTTTGCAGGCCTACAACCTGGTGCCTTACTTGACGGTTAAGGAACAGTTTCAGCTGGTGGACAAGGTGAAGAAGACCGGCAACTTGAGCCAGGAAGAATTAAAGGATCTTTTGGCTGACCTGGGGATTGAGAACCTGGTCAAGAAGTATCCGGAAAACCTGTCAGGCGGGCAGAAGCAGCGGGTGGCAATCGCCCGGGCCATGTACGCCAACCCGAAGATTTTGCTGGCTGATGAGCCAACGGCATCACTGGACAGTGAACGGGTGGAAGAAGTCGGCCGCTTGTTTAAGAAGCTGGCTAAGGACCACGGGAAGGCGATCATTTTGGTCACCCACGACCCGCGACTGGAAAAATACGCTGACCACATCTATGACATGATGGACGGGCAGCTGACGCAAAGAAAATAAGATCAAAAAGGCTCCGCTCAGGCGGGGCCTTTTTTGACCGGATACGAGGAAAAACGACCGGATTTGAATTTTTGGCAGAAAAAATCTGGAAAAAGAGTATGCTTAAATAAGAAAACGAGTAAGAAATGTGAGGTCGTTAGGGATGGAAAAATTATACGAAATCTACACAGACGCTGCCGAAGACAGTTTTGAAGTTGGTCGCCTCTTGTTTGAAGAAAACGACTGGCAGCTCTACTTGACTTTGGATGAGCTGGGCCGGGATGATTCGCTGCTCTTGATCAGAAAGTCAGCGGTCACGCGGCTGCTGGATCAATCGGATTATTTGGCAGAGATCCAGCGCCGGCGGAAGCTGCTGACGCAAAAAGGCCTGGCAGATCCTTTCAAGCTGGAAGACAAAGCTAGCATGATCAAGTCAGTTGAAAACTTTATGGACTTATTGCCCGGGCAGGTTGTGTATTTTGGCCTGGAAGGCGAAGATTACCAGCAATGGGGATATATCGATGAAATTTCTGCCGGTCATGTTAATTTTGCGGCATATCCATCTGGCAAATACCAGCCATTTGCAGGAAAAGTTGCTGTCAGTCAACTCCGGCGGTTAGCCGCTTTCTCCGGTGAATGGCTGCTGGACAATCCTAAGACGCGGGATACTGAAGGTACAACTGTAGATGGTTTGCGTGAAGTTCATCTGAAAGAAGATCCAGCTTCATTCGCGGTTGGCCGGCTCTTGTGTGCTGATGACGACTTCAGCTTGTATTTGACTGTCGACGAAATTGGCAGGGATGACTCATTGCTGCTGGTTAAGAAGACGGCAGTTGACAGAGTAATTGATAAGTCAGAGTATTTGCAAGATATCAGCCGCTGCCGGCGCCAGCTTAAGGAAAGAGGATTAGAAGATCCATTTGAAGTTCAAGGCAAAGCAGCAAACATCAAGCAAATGCAGGACTTCTGGCAATTAGCTGCCGGGCAAGTCGTATCCTTTGTTATGAAGGATGAGGAAGAAGCAGAATATGGCGTCTTGCAGAGCAAGGAAGGGGATGCCTTAAGCTTTGAGCAATACCCGTCTGGCAAGTACGAGACTTTTGCTGGCCAGATCAACCTGGCTGAAGTTGGCCGCTTGGAAGCCTTTGGCGGAGAATTGACTTTGGAAAATGGCAATTGTTAGCGGGAACATGTAGTAAATCTACCATCAAAATGATAAACTAGACAGTGATGATTGCGCTTACATATTTTAGTCTGAATATCATTTTGAGGTTGATTTATGTTTAGAATTTTTGATTTGCTAAAGAGCAAGGCCCGGCTGAGCAAGGTTCTGGCTCCGGTCCAGGGCAGGCTGTTCCCGCTCGAGGACGTCAACGATGAGATTTTTGCCAGCAAGGGACTGGGTGAGGGCTTCGCGGTTCAGCCGTCTAGCGACTTGATCTACGCTCCCTTGAACGGCACGGTTACTTCCTTGTTTCCGACCAACCATGAGATCGGCATCCGGACCAAGGAAGGGCTGGATCTCTTGATCCACCTGGGCTTGAACACGGTAGAGCTGGGCGGGGGCGGCTGCGACATTTTAGTTGAAGCCGGCCAGGAAGTTAAAAAGGGGCAGCTATTGGCGACCATGAACCGCAAGCTGCTCCGCGGGCTTGGCTATGATGACACGGTGATCGTGACTTATACCAACGACCAGATCCTCAAAGGTGTCTCGGCACCGGTTTTCTTTAGGAAGATCAATGCCAAAAGAGCGGTCCAGACGATCAGCTACCATTAATTTAGATGAAAAAAGGCGTGAACGCTGCAGGGATGCGGGTTCACGCCTGTTTTGTTTAGTGCTTGTATCTGGTTATCTTACTGTTGGGTATAAGAAAAAGGTAATTGCTATCTAAATAAAAACTTAACTTGCAAACAAAAAGTGACTGAATTATAATTTTCATTGACTATTAATTGCTCAATATGGAGGAGGTTGATTGTGTATATTAGAGAGCGACTAAAGTCGCCGAAAGTGTATGTAGGGATAGCGATAGGCACGATAATTGTGCTTTTTCATTTTATTTCTGACTATTACGTAATTAAGCCACAACTAGATGGAAACGTTGCATTTTTTACACCGTATACACGGTGGATTGGCTATGATGTTGGTGCTATGACAACTTTTTATTATACTTTGTTGCCGTTGTTAGCCTGCTTGACAGCCAACCAGCTTTTCTATCAAGACCTAAAAAGTGGCTTTATCAAGCATGCGGTGAAGGAACAAGGGGTTGTAAAGTACAGCTTTTCCCACTTGGGGATCAGTTTCTTGGCAGGCTTTTTGACAGTATCTTTGCCACTGCTTTTGGATTTTGTCTTGTTTTACTGCACCTTGCCTAATATGAAGCCAGATCCTCTTCTGAATATGAGCGCGGGTGTTACGTCAGATTTAACCTATCTTGCTGGTTTGTACTATTCAAATCCCTTGCTGCACGTGGCTTTTTACCTATTCCTGGCAGGACTTGCCGGGGGCTTGGCCGCTACCATCTCTTTGGCTGTGACGTGCTTTATTAGCAACTATTTTGCTGATGTAGCTGCTGCTCTCTTAGTCACATTGATCTTCAATGTTTTTTCCGTCGCGACAGATAAAGCTTTTCTTTCGCCAAACCTCTTTGTCATACCGGTTTGCCCGCTTTATATTCCTTCGTTGACGGCAGCCCTGTCAGAACTCCTCTTAGGGGCGCTTTTGTTCAGCTTAATCTATTTCTACGGGGTAAGACGCCATGCCTTTAGTTAACTATTTGCGGCAAAAGAGCGGGGCCTGGCTGGCGATAAAAAGCATCTCGTTTGTGATAATTTGGGTTTTGGTTTATACTGCTTTGTTTTTGATGCATAACAAGATCGTTGCCCCTGGCACGCCGGCCTTGAGCAATGTCCGCCTAACTGTTACCAACCTCCACAATCAGCTCTACTTCATCGCCCCTTTGCTGATAGTCAGCAGCCTGCTTTTCTTCAGCCGCCCTCAAAGCGTTGAATTTTTCTATTTAGCTTTAAGAAAACGGCTGCGCCAGTACTTGCTGATCTATACCCTTTTTGAAATGTTTTTGCTCATCATCAGTTTATTGATCGGCAGCTTGATTTCTGCTTTCGTGACGAAAGCACCAATAGCTCCGCAGGTTGATTCAGAAATAATCATATTGCTGGCCCACTTCTTGGGTGTCTTTGTCTTGATTCTCTCTTTAAACACTCTGGTCTTCTTGATCGATAAACTAAAGGCAGGGGCTGCAGTTGAAGTTTTGCTCTTACTGGATACCCTTTGCATAGCTAAGCTGGGCTGGTCCCTCTTCTTGGCTCACGGCTTGGTAAATCTGATCGATAATACATTCTTTGTGTTTGACCCGCTGATTTATCTGATTTATGGCTTTCTGCTTTATTGTTGTTTGGGTAGCCGGGCTTTTTACCAGATGGTTCAATATGCCTAACGATAATATCGATTTTTCTTTGGAGTAAAAAATGACGAAAATTATAGAAGGTGACCATGTCACCAAGCGCTTTAAAAACAAACTGGCTCTTGATGACGTTTCCTTCAGCATTGATACTGGCAAAATCTATGGCTTCAGAGGCCCCAACGGGTCAGGCAAGTCCGTGACCTTCAAAACCATCCTCGGCTTTATCCGGCCAAACTCCGGAACTGTCAAAGTTTTGGGCAAAAAAATCCGCCAGGACGTCATCTTTGCCCCAGACACCGGCTTCGCGATTTCTGAATACGGCCTGTTAGAAGACAAAACCGGCTTGGAAAACCTCAATCTGCTCAAAGTCTTGAACGATGACCAAAGCAGCCAGGCGGAGGCAATCTTGCAGCGGGTAGGCCTGGATCCAGCCAATCCCTTGAAACTGAAAGAGTATTCTCTGGGCATGCGGCAGCGGCTTTTGATCGCCGCCGCCCTCCTAGGCGACAAGCAGATCCTCCTTTTCGATGAGCCAACCAATGCCCTCGATGAAGACGGGCAGGATTTTTTGGCCCGGCTCCTGCTGGAATTGAAGGACCAGGACAAGACCATCCTCGTCTCCAGTCACGACAAAGACTTCCTTAACCGGGTCGCCGACCACATCTTCGTCTACAGCGAAGGCAAGATTGTCAAAGAATTGGAGCAAAACCATGAAGCTGAAGCATAAAGGAATCTGGTTCTCTGCAATCTTGCTCTTGTGCCTGCTGGGCCTTTTTCTAAGCAAAAAGCATATCGACCAAGTCTATCGGAACTTGCAGGTCTCTCAAATTGAAGTCAGTCAGACTGCCTATAGCGAGATCAGCCAAAATCTGGCTGTCAAAAGCGGGCAGGGCAAGACTGAAGGCGATAGCTACCTGGCAACTATCTACGTCAAGGCCAAGACCGGGCAGAAGCTGTCCAGAAATGATTTCTACCTTTATCAAGGACTGAAAGAGGGAACGACCATGATCGACTCTTTAAAAATCAATGGGCAAGCAACTAGCCACCTGCGATCCGGCGTAAACAAGGTCCAGGTTAAAGCCTCGAAAAACGGCAATGAGCAATATCTCTACCTGCTCGTTAACCCGAAAAAAGGCAAGTACGTCAAATATCATTTCAATCTACAGAAATAGGAAATAGAAGCTAGAACGGCAAAAAAGGCGTGAACGCTACAGGGATGCGGGTTCACGCCTTTTTTAATATGCTTTTTTACAAGTTCGGATCCATCTGGAAGCTGAGCGGGGAATCGCCCGTCTGCTGGGTAATCAAGCTGCTGATCAGCTTGTTGTAAATATCCGTCACCGTCTTGGCCATCTTGGCATTGGCCTCATCCGCGATCGCCGTGGCCTGGCTTGGGTCAGCGTGCAGCTTCTGGTCGTATTCATACCGCAAGCGCAGGACCTTTTCCTTGGCTTCAGTCTGGGCATTAGCCAGTTCCTTGCCGTACTTATTCCAGTTCCGGTCAACCAGGACTCCGGCCAACTTGAAGATCCAGTAGGCAGAGTTCGGGCTGTAGTCGACCTTGCCGTTGCCCCACATGTAAGGCACCTTGGTCCCCTGCGGGAAGAAGGGAATGTAGACGCTCTGCGCCGTAACCCCCATGGCCAGCCAGTGGTACATGTCCTCGCCCTTAAGCTGCAAGAGGTGGGATTCCTGGGTCGTTGCCACCCCGATCGGCCGGAAGGTGGCCTGACCCGCGTTCTTCGGGTTGGTCAAGTCGTAATCCGTGTCGCTGTAGTGGCTGGCCAGCACCGCCTGTGCGTCCTGGATGCTCAGCGGCCGGTCCGCCTTTTGAATAAATGGCAAGTCAAAAGATTGCGGCTCTTGCTTAACTGATGGGGTCAGCAGCTTCTGCCCGTACCAAACCCGCGGGGTGTTGTAGTGCAGGTCGCTCTCGCTTCTCGTGCCAAAAATCTCCCGCCAGTTGAACTTGGCTTCCTGTGGCCAAAGCTGGTGGTCATAAACGAACTCTTGCAGACCGGCTGAATAAAGGAAGTTGGCCGGATCGTTAAAGTCGATCTCCTGAATTGACAGCTGGTTGGCCACTACCGTGTAGGAGTCATCCGGAATTCTCTGGGCAACCCAGTGGTGGCCTGACCCGATTTCCAAGTACCAGGCCTCGTCTCTGTCCGCAAACAGAATCCCGTTTGATTCAGCAGCCCCGTACTTTTCCACGATCTCGCCCAAGCGCTTGACCCCTTCTTGCGCCGTCTTGACGTAAGGCAAAACGATGGTTACCATGGCTTCTTCCAAAAGGCCCTTTTCGGTATCAAAGGGGTCGATGGCCAGAACCCGTTCGTTGGCATAAGCACTTTCCGTAGCACTCATCGCCACATGGAATTCATTGATTCCGTCTTCTTCAAAAAGCCCGTACTTTTTCGTCCATTCTGGCGTGGATGAATATGCAAAGGCTTCCTCCGGCAAGTCAATTGTGAACTTGTTATCATGTGACTTGAAAGTCTGGGCTCCTTCTTGCCGCTGGTGGAAGGCCAGGTGCTTAGGCCAGGCCGTCCGTGAGTCCTCGTTGCGGCCGATAATCACGCTGCCGTCAAGGCTGGCCTTTTTCCCGATCAAGATTGAAGTACAGGATGAACGTCCGTGTGTAGTCATAAATTGTCCTCTTTTCTCCATTTGCTTTTGTTTAAATTTTACCTTATTTTGCCTTCCCCGGCAGACAAGCCGCCTCATCTTCTTAACTTTTCCCTAAAAATACGCCTGTCCCTAAATATTGTGCTAATATATAAATTAGTACGAATAAACGTTTTTTATAGGCTGGGTAGTCTTGATTCATTAGCTTAGTCTAATAAAGTCCAGTGTAAAAAACGTTTTTTGTTAGGAATGAAGTATTAAAAGTGTTAGCAGAATATGATGAAATTAGGTGGAGTAAATGATGGCCAGAAGGAAAGAAATTAATCGCGAGCGAATATTGGACATCGCCTACAAGAAGGCCTTGACCAACGGGATCGAGAACCTGACCGCCCGCAGCATTGCCCAAACTGGCCACTTTTCAACCCAGCCGATCTATTTGGAATTCAAGAACATGGATGGCCTGCGCAAGGAAGTGCTTAAGCGCGTCTCCTACACCTTGCGCGATGAAATCCTGCAGAAGAAATTTATTGATGAGCCCTTATATGATGTCGACTTGTCCTACCTGCAATTTGCCCGCGACCACCGGAACCTGTTCTCAACGATTTTCGTCAATGGTGAATTCGGCGATGACTTGATCCGCGACATTTTGATGGATTTGGGCCGCAGCAAGCTGCATGAGCAGTACCAGCGCGATTTTGACTCTGACTTGGAGAAGCGCGTGATTGCCCTCAACTGGATCATCACCAACGGCCTGGCTGTAATGCTGGTCGATGGCTTGATTGACTACGACCAGGACAACTTTGTCCGGATTATCAGGCGGCAGCTGGAGACCCTTTTTTGACCGCTAATCCATTAAAAAAATCCTTCTATCGATTGGGTCTTTCTATCCTTGTAATTTTTTCACAAAAAGCCTGCTGAAATCCCTTTAATTTGGGTATAATAAGGGGAGTAATGGAAAATCTGAAAGGTGGTTTTTATGAAAGTTTTAGCTCTTAACGGATCTAACGCTGACAAGTCTTACAACGAAATGCTGCTGAAGTTCATTGCCAAGCACTTCGCTGATAAGTATGATTTTGAATTCGCGACCGTGAAGGGGTTGCCGATGTTTAAGGAAGGCCAGGAAGACCCGGCCGACGTGGCCAAATTGAGTGAGCAAGTTGCCGCCGCTGACCTGGTTTTGATCGGGTCACCGGAACAACAGCACTCAGTAACCAGTGCTCTGAAGAGTGCCCTGGAATGGCTGTCAACCAACTCCCACCCGTTTAATGGCAAGCCGGTTGTTGTTGTGTCAACTTCACCGCTGGCCCAAGGGGCTGCCCGGTCACAGACCAAGCTGAAGACGATTTTGGCTTCCCCAGGCCTGCACCCAGTTGTCTTCAACGACGACGAATTCATGATGGGCGGGGCAGCTTCTGCCTTTGACGAAAATGGCGATTTGAAGATTTCCGGCACCGTTGACTTCCTGGAACACTTCTTTGACGAAGTCGACGCCTGGTACGCACAAATCACGAAGTAAGTGGGGGGATTGCCAAATGAAATTATTAGCTATTGTCGGAACTAATGCCGATTTTTCTTTCAACCGTCTGCTCTGCCAGTTCATCGCCAAGCGCTTTGGCGATAAGGCGGAAATCGAAGTCGCTGAAATTGGCGACCTGCCAGCCTTCTACAAGGAAGGGCAAGCTGACGCCAGAGTTTCTGCTTGGCGGGAAAAGGTTGACCAGGCTGACGGCTTGATCATCGCTACTCCAGAATACGACCACGGTATCCCAGCCGCTTTGAAGAGTGCTTTGGAATGGCTGGGCAGCCACGCTGGCAGCAAGGTCATGGCCTACAAGCCAGTTTGCGTTGTCGGCGTGTCCTTGGGCGGCCAAGGCGCTTCCCGCGCCCAGGAAGATGCTCGGGAAATCCTGCTGTCACCAGACATGACGGCCAACGTTTTGCCAGGCAACGAATTGCTGATCGGCCGGGCTTACAGCAGCTTTGACAAGGAAAGCGGCGACCTGGTTGACGAAGCTTCAATCGCCCAACTGGACAAGGTCATGGAAGCCTTCTTTGCTTTCGTAGAACAAGCTAAGAAGTAAGGACGAAAAAGCAAAAATCTAAAAACAAGGCGGTGGCTTGGCGCTTCCGCCTTGTTTTGGTTTAAAATTGTAGGGAGAAAGTGAAGGAGGAGAAAAAGATGGCAATGGAGCTTTTACCCTTGAAAACGGTCCGCAATCCGCGGGACCTTGGCGGCTATACCGGCTTTGCCGGCAGGAGGATCAAGGCCGGACTTTTGCTGCGGACCGGGATGGTCGCGGCGATCAGCGAGGAGGATGCTGACTATTTGCGGGCCCGCGGGGTCAAAACCATCATCGACCTCCGTTCTCCCCAAGAGTGCCGCAAGCGGCCGGACAAGCAGCTGGCCGGCATCCAGAACGTCAATATTCCCGTCAACAGCCGGGACCAGACCAAGGCAGCGGCCAGCCTGGCGGAATTAGCCAAGCAGTATAGCTTAGACCCCTTGGCGGGCTTCCGTCACATGGTGGAGAGCTACCGGCTGATGGTGACGGAAAAGCACGCCCAGGCGGCCTTTGGCCAAGTGCTGGCTTATCTTGCTGAAGCAGAAGGCGGGACCATCTACCACTGCTCAGAAGGCAAGGACAGGACGGGCCTGGCGACCGTCTTTTTGCTGACAGTCTTAGGGGTTGACCAGGAAACCATCCGCCAGGACTATCTTTTATCCGCTCCCTGCCTTAACGGCTACCGGGCCAAAAGGGACAAGGAAGCCCGGGAAAACGGGGAAAGCCTGGTTCAGCGGGCCAACCTCCGGTCACTGGGCACGGTGAACAATGAGTACTTAGACAGCGCCTTGATCACCATCAACCAGGAGTACGGCGGCATGGAAGCCTTTTTGACCCGGCAATTGGGCGTCAGCTCGGCCCTCCGGGACCAGCTCCGGGCCAAGTATCTAGAAGAGTAAGGATTTTTAAAAATGGAAATCATCAAATACATATCAACTGACCAAGTCATGGCCCAACACAGGGCCATGGGGACCCACATCAGCCTGCAGATCTACGGGGCAAGGGAAGACCCGGAAAAGATCCTGGACCAGACCAAGGCCTTGATCGACCACTTTGAAGACCTGCTGACGGTCAACCGCAAACCGGATGACCCCCGCTACGGCCTTTCAGAAGTCACCAGGGTCAATGATCAAGCAGGCAAGGAGCCTGTCCAGGTCTCCAGCAGCGTTTACGGCTTGATTAAGCTGGCCGTTGAGACCAGCCGGGAAAACTTCGGCTTTAACGCCTTGATTGGCCCGCTCGTCAAGCTCTGGTCCATCGGCTTTAAGGACGCCCGCGTGCCAAGTGACGCGGAAATCAAAGAGAAAATGAAGCTGATCGATCCTTGGCAAGTCGAATTAAACGACGATGACCACACGGTCTTTTTGAAGCAGGAAGGCATGGAGCTGGACTTGGGCGGGATCGCCAAGGGCTGGACGGCCGACCGGATCCGGGACCTCTGGCGGGCCTACGGGGTCGAAGCCGGCATCATCAACTTAGGCGGCAACGTCCTCTTCGTCAACCCTTGTCCAAAGCGGGCCAACGGGATGTGGACGGTAGGCGTCCAGGATCCATTGAAGCCGCGGGGAGAAAACATCACGGCCATGATGATCCCGGAATGCTCCGTGGTCACCAGCGGGACTTATGAGCGCTTCTTGGAAGTGGATGGCCACAAGTACCACCACTTGATCGACTCCCGGACCGGCTACCCGGTGGAAACCAACATTGCCGGGGTGACGACCTTCACCAAGAATTCCGTTGACGCGGAAATTGAGTGCAAGCGCTGCTTCTTTGCCGGTCAGCCAATTGCTGGCTGGGTCAACCGCCGCCGCTTAGGCGCCGTTTACGTTTATAACGATGAACGGGTAGAAAAAGTCGGCCTGGATTACTAAAAGAAAACGAAAAGCAGCCTCACCTTCTGGTGAAGCTGCTTTTTTTAGGCAGTAGTTCGGCTGACGCTGAAGAGAGTCTTGAAGACCCCGGTTGACAGACCTGGCGTGTCGTTGACGATGAAACTGAGCAGCTGGGAATCGCTGATCATCTGGCTCAGCTGACTGACGCCGACTGAGTTGAGGATGGACAGGACCACATACATGAAGAAGTAGGAGGCCACGAAAGAAACGATGGCCCCGGCGATGTGGTCCAAAGTGGCCGTGAAACCAGTCTTGGTCTCTTGATCTGGCAGCCAGGCCTTGAAGATCTTGGCGACCTGCTTGAGGATGAAGAAGAGGGCGAAGAAGGCCCCGAAGCGGCAGGCCTGCAAGACCATGCTGGAGTCCCCCGCCTGTCCTTGGACGAACTGGGTGTAGATCAGATTGCCGATTGGGTTTTGCAGCATAATGGCCAGCATGAAGACCAGACCGGCGAAGATCAGGTTGACGATCCGCTTGGAGAAACCTACGTGGTAGCCCTTGTAGGTCTGCCAGGCGATATAGAGAATGACGAAAATAACTAAGAGCATCTTTTTATCCTTTGTTTTTAGCTGTAATTTTCCAAGGATTATTTTTGACCTTCAAGCAAAAATAATCCATAATTGTTAAGATAGTTTGTGTAACATTTTTTTGCGCAAGATTGCTTTTTGCGTTACATTTAAGGGTGTGAAACACAGTTTCACAGGTGAAAGAATGAATCCTGAACTTTTTGCAGAAACATTGTCAAAATCTAATTTTAAGTTGTCTCCTGTCCAAGAGCAACAATTTAAAACATATTTTAAGGAATTGGTCCGGGTCAACGAACATGTCAACCTTACCCGGATCACGGACGAAGACGAGGTCTACCTCAAGCACTTCTACGACAGCGTGACCCCGCTTTTGCTCTGGCCAGAGGTCTTTAGCGAAGGGGCCAAGCTCTGCGATGTCGGGGCCGGGGCCGGCTTTCCGTCACTGCCGATCAAGATTCTCCGCCCGGACCTGGAAGTCACCATCGTTGACTCTTTAGGCAAGCGGCTGAACTTCTTGTCCGACTTGCTGGAGAAACTTGGCATCGAAGGCGTGAACTTGGTGCACGGCCGAGCCGAAGATGTAGGGCAGAACCCGGACTACCGGGAAAAGTTTGACCTGGTAACCGCCCGGGCCGTGGCCAGAATGAGCGTTTTAAGCGAATACTGCCTACCCCTGGCCAAAGTCGGCGGCAAGTTCCTGGCTTTAAAGGGCCCGCGGGCTGACGAAGAGCTGGAAGACGCCAAGAATGCCCTGAAGAAACTGGGCGGCGAAGCTGTCTTCAGCCGGGTCTTCACCTTGCCGGGCAGCGATGAAGAAAGGACCCTCGTCCTGATTGACAAGGTCAAGGCAACTCCGGGCAAGTACCCGCGCCAGGCAGGCACGCCGAACCGGAAACCCTTGTAGTTTTTTGGAGGTTCCCAAATGGCTTTTGGTTTTTTCCATCGAAATGAAATTCCCCAAAACAAGCAGGTCCAGGACCTGCCTTTAGCGGAAATCCATCCGAACCGCTACCAGCCAAGAAGGACTTTTAGCGACGATTCCATCCAGCAATTGGCCCAGACCTTGCAAGAAGAAGGGCTCTTGCAGCCGATCATTGTCCGCCAGGACCAGGGCGGCTACGAAATCATCGCCGGCGAGCGCCGCTTCCGGGCGGCTAAGAGCCTGGGCTGGGAAAAGATCCCGGCCATCGTGAACAATCTCGATGACCAGCAGACCGCTTCTTTGGCCTTGATTGAAAACCTGCAAAGGGAAAACCTGAACCCAATCGATGAGGCCCAGGCTTATGAGCAATTGATGGAGCTCAACGACTTGACCCAGACCCAGCTGGCCCAGGACATAGGCAAGTCCCAGTCTTACGTGGCCAATAAGCTCCGCCTGCTCAAGCTGGCCGAACCCGTGCAAGAACTTTTGGCCAAAGGCGACCTTAGCGCCCGCCACGGCCGGGCCATCTTGGGCTTAAGCGAGGAAGACCAGGTGAAATTGGCCAAGGAGGTCACCGAGCAGGGCCTCAGCGTGAAAGAGACGGAAGAGCGGGCGGTTAAGCTGGCCAATCCTAAGCCGGTTGTTAAAAAGAAGCCGGTGGTCCGCTATGATCGGGACATGCAGCTGCAGATCAACACGATCAAGCAGGCGGTCAAACTGGCCAAGGAATCCGGCGTGAAAGTCAAAATCACCGAGGCCAAGAGCCCGGATGAATACCAGATCACCATTGTGATGAAGAATCAGAGAAAGAAAAAGGAGGACTAGCATGGGCAGCGTCATTGCAGTCGCCAACCAGAAGGGCGGCGTTGGCAAAACCACGACGACCATCAATTTGGCCGCCTCCATTGCTAAGAGAGGCTACAAGGTATTGATTGTCGACATTGACCCGCAGGGCAATGCCACCTCAGGCTTGGGGATTGAGAAGTCAACCATCGAGTACGACATCTATAATGTCTTAATCGATGAAATCCCGATTGCCTCAGCCATCAAGCCGACCAGCAGCAAGAAGCTGGACATCGTGCCGGCCACGATCAATCTGGCCGGGGCGGAAACCGAGCTGATCAGCATGATGGCCCGGGAAACCCGCTTGAAGGGGGCCATTGAAGACTTGGGCGACAAGTATGACTTCGTCTTTATCGACTGTCCTCCTTCTTTGGGGCAATTGTCCATCAACGCCTTTACGGCCAGCCAGTCGATTTTGATTCCGGTCCAAAGCGAATACTACGCTATGGAAGGGCTGAGCCAGCTGCTCAACACCATCCGCTTAGTCCAGAAGCACTTCAACAAGGACCTGGGCGTGGAAGGGGTCCTTTTGACCATGCTGGATGCCCGGACCAACCTGGGGGCTGACGTGGTCCAGCAGGTCAAGGAATATTTCGGCGACCGGGTCTACAAGACGATCATCCCGCGCATTACCAAGCTGGCCGAAGCGCCAAGCTATGGGGAGGCAATCACGGAATACGCGCCAAGTTCGCGCGGGGCCAAGGTTTATGATGACTTAGCAAAAGAGGTGCTGAAGGCTCATGGCAAGAGACTCAAGAAATAAGAAACAGGAAAAGAAGAAGGGCGGCCTGGGCCGGGGCTTGGGGGCGCTTTTTGAAGAAGAGCCCCAGGCAAAGCCGGCCGAGGAAATCGAAGACCTGCCTCTGGCAGAAGTCCGGCCCAACCCTTACCAGCCGCGGAAGAACTTCGACGAAAAGAAGCTGGCCGAACTGGCCGAATCCATCAAGGAAAACGGGGTTCTGCAGCCGATCATCGTCCGCCGGTCAGTCGGCGGCTACGAAATCATCGCCGGTGAGCGCCGCTGCCGGGCTTCCGAATTAGCCGGCCAGGCTACCATCCCGGCCATCATCCGCCAGTTTGACGAAAGCCAGATGATGGAAGTGGCCATCCTGGAAAATCTGCAGCGGGAAGACCTGACTCCTTTGGAAGAAGCCCAGGCTTATGAAATGCTGCAAAAGAACCTGGGCCTGACCCAGGAAGAGGTTTCCAAGAAGATGGGCAAGTCCCGTCCTTACATCACCAACTACCTCCGCCTGCTTACCCTGCCGCAGAAGACCAAGGGCCTTTTGCAAAGAGGGGAATTGTCCATGGGCCAGGCCAGAACCCTCCTGGGCTTGAAGGACAAGGACAGAATCGATGAACTGGCCAAGCGGGTGGTCAAGGAAGGGATGCCGGTCCGCAAGGTTGAGGCGCTGGTGGCCAAGATGAACGAGCGCGGGCAGAAGCAGAAGAAAAAGAATGCTGGCAAGTCGGCCTTTGTCCGGGCCAGCGAAAGCCAATTGGCGGCCAAGTTCGGCTCGCCGGTAAGCATTACTGAAAACAAGACGGGGAAGGGGCACTTGTCAATTGACTTTGCTTCCCCGGATGAATTGAACCGGATTCTGGATTTGTTAGGTGTGAATCTCGATGACTAAAAATTTTACTTTTGACTTGGCGGACACGGTTGAAATGAAGAAGCCCCACGCTTGCCAGACCAACAACTGGGAGGTCCTGCGCCTGGGCGCCGACATCCGCCTCAAATGCATGGGCTGCGGGCATGTGGTCATGATGCCGCGGGCTGACTTCAACAAGAAGGTCAAGAAGCTCTTAGCCAAGAGCAATGATCCCGTCAACCTGAAGAGCGATTTTTACGTGCCAAAGGAAGACATCGCCCGGCCAAATTTCGGCTAGGCATTGACTAATCTGGCCAAAAGGCCAAGAATTAAACACGCAAGCAAGAAAAAACAAGAAAGAGGAATTACAAAATATGGCTTTAACTGCTGGTATCGTCGGTTTGCCAAACGTCGGCAAGTCAACTCTGTTTAACGCAATTACCAAGGCGGGCGCGGAAATGGCCAACTACCCATTCGCGACTATTGAACCAAACGTGGGGATGGTTGAAGTGCCGGACAAGCGCCTGGCCAGAATCCAGGAACTGATCCCGGCCAAGAAGGTCGTCCACACGACTTTTGAATTCACCGACATCGCCGGCTTGGTCAAGGGGGCTTCCAAGGGTGAAGGCCTGGGCAACAAGTTCCTGGAAAACATCCGCCAAACCGACGCCATCGTGCACGTGGTCCGGGCTTTTGACGATGAAAACATCACTTCCGTCTCCGGCAAGGTTGACCCGGAAGAAGACATCGACACCATCAACCTGGAACTGATCTACGCTGACCTGGACTCAGTTGACCGCCGGATCGGCAAGGTGCAGAAGATGGCCCAGCAAAAGGACAAGGAAGCCATGGCTGAATACAATGTCCTGCAAAAGATCAAGCCAGTTCTGGAAGCCGGCGACCCGGTCCGGTCCATCAAGTTCAATGACGACGAAGCCAAGATCGTCAAGGGCCTCTTCCTCTTGACTTCCAAGCCAGTCATTTACGTGGCCAACATCGCTGAAGAATCCATGGCTGATCCGGAAAGCGACAAGTACTACCAAATCGTCAAGGCCCACGCCGACAAGGAAGGCGCTGGCTGCCTGGGCATCTCCGCGGCCATCGAAGAAGAAATCGCCGGCCTGGACGATGAAGAAAAGGCAGAAATGCTGGCAGCTGAAGGGGTGGAAGAATCCGGTTTGGACCGTTTGATCCGGGCTGCCTACCACCTGCTGGGTCTTAGAACCTTCTTTACGGCCGGGGGCAAGGAAACCCGGGCCTGGACCTTCCACCAGGGCATGAAGGCGCCGCAAGTCGCCGGGGTCATCCACTCCGACTTTGAACGGGGCTTCATCCGGGCCGAAGTCGTTTCCTTCGAAGACCTGGACAAGTACGAAAGCATGCAGAAGATCAAGGAAGCTGGCAGAGTCCGCCTGGAAGGCAAGGACTACGAAGTCCAGGACGGCGACATCATCGAATTCAGATTTAACGTATAAGACAGGAGACAGAAGTGAGCGAAGAAAAGCAAGTTAAGAACGCTTCTCAAGCCAAGCTGCAAAAGCAGGGGCAGGCAGAAGCCAAGACGGAAAGCATCAAGCAGGAGAACCCGGAAGAACTCCGGGGGAAATTGTCCAACAAGAACAAGGACTACATCTACCGCTTGAAGAAGGAACTGGTTGCCGGGGGCTTGAGCGAAGGCGACGCTGACGGCAAGATCGACAGCCTTTTGCCGGAAATCTACGACGCCCAGATCAAGGGGCAGCCGGCCAACGTTTTGTTTGGCGCGGCGCCAAAGCTGAAGGCCAGCCAGATCCTGCACCCGGTCGTTAAGCCGGAAAAGGTGCCAGACAAGCTGGTTGCCCTGGACGGTGCCCTCTTCTACACGGCTATGCTGACGGTTTTGTTTGGGGTCTTGCAATTGTTCACGGACAACAGCAAGTCCACATCCTCTGGTTCCGGGATCGTGACCTTGATCGTGATGGGTCTGGCCATGGGCTGGTACTTCACCAAATACAACTCCTGGATGCAGCCTGACCCGAAGACCGGCAAGCCGGCCTGGGGCAAGGTGATCTGGGGCCTTCTGGGGTCACTTTTGATCATCATGCTGATCGTCTTTGTCCTCTCAATTCCGGCCTTGTCCGTCATCAACCCGGTTCTGCCAGGCTGGGCTGACATCCTGGTGGCCGCTGTTGCTTACGGGATCCGCTGGCTGCTTCGCCGCCACTACGGGATTGAAGGGACCTCTCTCAGCCCGGATAAGCTGACCATGAAGAAAAAGTAAATCAATAGCGTGCTTTTTATTCTCAATGGGTGTAAAATAAATAGCTGATAATTAAAGAACAAATAGATGCTGAGCATCTATTTGTTTTTGTTTGACGATTTTTTATAAAAAGCAATGAAAAAGGAGGTCATCAATGCTTAAGACTTTATTGAAGTCCGTCCGCCAGTACAAAAAAGAGACGCTCTTGTCTCCTTTGTGCGTTATTGGCGAGGTCTTCATTGAAATGTATATCCCGTATATCATGGGACTCTTGATTGACAACGGGATCAACAAGGGTGACATGGACTATGTGCGCAAGATGGGTTTGTTTACCATCCTGCTGACCCTGGTCTCCCTGGTTCTGGGGGCCAGTGCCAGCTACTTTTCAGCCCACGCGGCAGCCGGCTTTACCGCCAACCTCCGCCAGGACATGTTCTACCACATGCAGGACTTCTCATTTGAAAACATTGACAAGTTCTCCAGCGCCAGTCTGGTGACCCGGCTGACGACCGACACCAACAACATCCAGCAGGCTTACCAGATGAGCATCAGAATGGCCGTCCGGGCACCGTTTATGATGATCATTTCGCTTGTCATGGCAGCGACGATCAGCTGGAAATTGACCCTGGTCTTCCTTGTGGCCGTTCCTGTTTTGGCTTTTGCCATGATCTTGATCATCAAGAATGCCCGGCCGTACTTCCCGAGAATCTTCCGGGCTTATGATGAACTGAACCGGAAGGTCCGGGAAAACATCCGCGGGGTCCGGGAAGTCAAGACCTACGTCCATGAAGAAGAGCAGATTGAGAACTTTGAAAAGTCCACTAGCAAGATCTACAAGCTCTTCAGCCGGGCCATGTTCATCATGGCCTTCAACGGCCCGGTCATGACTTTAATGATCGATGCCGTCATGCTGGCCCTGTCCTGGTTTGGGGCAAAACTGATCGTGGGCCACGAACTGGCAACTGGCCAGCTGGTTTCCATGTTCTCTTACACCATGTCCATCTTGATGTCTTTGATGATCCTGTCCATGATCTTCACCCAGCTGATGATGGCCCAGTCAAGCGGGCACCGGGTAGCTGACGTTTTGACGGCTAAGCCGACCATCGTCAACCCGGCCAAGTCGCCTTTGACCAGCGTTACCAACGGGGAAATCGTTTTTGACCACGTTGACTTCAAGTACGACAAGGAAGACGCCCACTACGCCTTAAAGGACATCGACCTGCGGATCAAGTCCGGGGAAACCCTGGGGATCATCGGGGAAACCGGATCCTCCAAGTCAACCTTGATCTCCATGATTCCCCGTCTTTACGACGTGACCGGCGGGGCAGTCAGAGTCGGCGGCCACAACGTGCGCTCTTACGACCTCAAGACTTTGCGTGACAACGTGGCGGTCGTTTTGCAAAAGAACGTCCTTTTCTCCGGCACTATCAAGGACAACCTCAAGTGGGGCAATGAAAACGCCAGTGACGAGGAAATCGTCCAAGCAGCCAAGATTGCCCACGCTGACGGCTTTATCCGGGAAATGCCAGATGGCTACGACACCATGGTCGAACAAGGCGGCAACAACGTTTCCGGGGGGCAAAAGCAGCGGATCACCATTGCCCGGGCTCTTTTGAAGAAGCCAAAGATCTTGATCTTGGATGACTCTACCAGTGCCGTTGACACTAAGACCGAGCGGGAAATCCGGGAAGCCTTGAAGCGGGACCTGCCGGAAACGACCAAGATCATCATTTCCCAGCGGATCGTGTCCATCAAGGATGCTGACCGGATCGTGGTCATGAACTACGGGCAGATCGAAGACGTCGGAACTCACGATGAATTGATCAAGCGCAACGACTTGTACTCATCCATCGCCAAGTTCCAGGAAGAAAACAGCAAGTAGGTGATAATCGATGACTAAAAAACAAGCTCAGCAACCATCACAAATGCAGACCTTGAACCGCCTGCTGAAGTACGTCTACCGGGTTAGTCCGGCATCTTTGATCATTTCCCTGGTCTCCGTGATCATCAGCGCGGCAGCTTCTGTCGTCGGCTCCTTGTTCATTGAACAGGTTATCGACCGCTATATTACGCCCATGCTTAAGCAAAAGAGCCCGGACTTCGGCCCTCTGGCTCATGCAGTTTTGCTCATGGCCGGCATTTACGCCATCGGGCTGGTGGCCAACTACCTTTTCACCTTGCTGATGATGGTTTTGTCCCAGCAGGTGCAAAAGCAGATCAGAAATGAAATGTTTAGCCACATGCAGCGGCTGCCGATCGCCTTTTTCGACCAAAACGAATACGGCGACATCATGTCCCGCTACACCAACGACATCGACACCTTGATGCAGATGATTTCTCAAGCCCTGCCGATGTTCGCCAACTCGGTCTTTTCCGTGGTCTTTGTTTTGGCGGGGATGTTCTACCTCAGCTGGCAATTGACCCTGGTTTCTTTGGCAGTGGTCCTCCTGTCTTTGGGAGTTGTCCGCTACCTGACCAAGAAGTCCAGCTACTACTTTGACCAGCAGCAAAAGACTGTGGGGCTGGTCAACGGCTACAACGAAGAAATGCTCAACGGCTTAAAGGTCATCAAGGTCTTCTCCCATGAGCCAGAAGCCAAGGCGGACTTTGACAAATACAACGAACAGCTGCGGGTTGCCTCAGGCAAGGCCAACACCTATGCTACCATCTTGTTCCCGATCATGGGCAACATCGGCAACCTGCTCTACGTTTTGATTGCCTTGATCGGCGGGGCGGCTATCTTAGCCGGCAATATTCCGCTGACCTTGGGGGCACTGGCTTCCTTCATGCAGCTGTCCAAGGCCTTCATCATGCCAATCGCACAGATTTCCCAGCAGCTGAACGCTATCGTTTTAGCCATTGCCGGGGCCCGGCGGATTTTCCAGGTTCTGGATGAAAAAGTTGAAGTCGACGATGGCCAGGTCACTATTGAAGAAAAGCCAGGCGTCAAGAATGCCTGGCAGTGGAAGGTCCCAACTGAAAACGGCTTTAAGTACGTCCCAGTCAAGGGGCACATCGTCTTTGACCACGTCAACTTCGGCTACGTGCCAGGCAAGCAGATCCTGCATGACATCTCCCTTGATGCCAAGCCAGGCATGAAGGTGGCCTTGGTCGGGGAAACCGGGGCCGGGAAGACCACCATCTCCAGCATGATCAACCGCTTCTATGAAATCAATTCCGGCACGATCACTTACGACGGCATCGATATCATGGATATCAAAAAAGATGACCTCCGCAAGTCCGTCTCCATCGTTTTGCAGGAAACCCACATGTTTACCGGCAACGTTATGGAAAACATCCGCTTCGGCCGGCCTGACGCCTCGGATGACGACGTCTACCAGGCAGCCCGCCTGGCCCGGGCCGACGAATTCATTCATGACCTGGATGACGGCTATGAAACGGTCATTGACGGGGGCGGCGGCGACCTTTCCCAAGGGCAGCTGCAGCTGCTCTCCATTGCCCGGGCCATGATCGCTGACAAGCCGGTCATGATCCTGGACGAAGCCACCAGTTCCATCGACACCCGGACTGAGCGCCTGGTGCAAGCCGGGATGGACAACCTTTTGGCTGGCCGGACCAGCTTTGTTATCGCCCACCGTTTGTCCACCATCGTCAACTCCGACTTGATCATGGTGCTGGACCACGGCCGGGTCCTGGAAGCCGGCAACCACGACCAGCTTCTGGCCAAGCAGGGCTACTACTACGAGCTCTACACCGGCAAAAAAGAAATCCAATAAGGGCGAATCTTATTTTTTGCTAAAATCCAAGTTTGAGCGTACGTCAAAGTACGCTCTTTTTGGTATATTGGTTAAAATAAAGGTTACAATATAGGTTAGATAAGTTTGGAATAGAAGAGGTTTAGCAGATGAAAATTCTCGTTGTCGACGATGACCACGAAATCGTGGAACTCTTAAGCATTTATTTGAAGAATGAAGGCTATGAGCCAATTGCCGCATATAATGGCAAGGAAGCCCTGACCAAGCTCTCGACCACGCCGGATATTGCCTTGATGATTCTGGATGTGATGATGCCGAACATGTCAGGGATCGATGTGGTCAAGGAAGTCCGCAAAGATTCCGATATTCCGATCATCATCGTCAGCGCCAAGACCGGCGACATGGACAAGATCCAGGGGCTCATCACCGGGGCTGATGACTACGTGTCCAAGCCGTTCAATCCCCTGGAAGTAATGGCCCGGGTCCGGTCCCTTTTGCGCCGCAGCCAGAAGCAGGTCAAGGAAGAAGAACCTGACGTTCTGGAAGTTGGTCCCTTGATCATCAACAAGGACTCCCATGAGGTCAAGACGGTCGAAGGCAAGGAAATTCAGCTGACGGCCCTGGAATTCGGCATTCTCTACCTTTTGGCCAGCCACCCCAACCGGGTCTTCTCAGCTGATGAGATCTTCGAGCGGGTCTGGCAGCAAGAGTCCATCGTTAGCGCCAAGACGGTCATGGTTCATGTTTCCCACTTGCGGGACAAGATCCAGAAGGCCACCGATGGCGAGGAAGTCATCAAGACTGTATGGGGTGTAGGTTACAAGGTTGAAGCCTAAGCAAGATAAAAAAGAACAGCAAGTCGTCCAGGGCAAGCGGCCCCGGGTCAAGCTGACCGCGGCTGAAAAGAGCGAGCTTTTCGCGGAAGGCGTGGTGACAATCATCATCATGCTGCTCTTGAACATGTCCGTCATCATCCTTTACCATTTGGCGGTCCTGCAGGACAAGAGCTTGGTCAACGGCATCTATTTTTTGAAAAGAACAATGACGATCGGGCCAGGCTACCATATCTGGTCCTGGGAAAGAATCGGGATCATCATGATGGGAATCGCCGACGTCGTCGTCTTATACTGGCGCTTGATCCGCCGCTACCACCAGATGCAGTTGCGGCACATCATTTCTGAATTGCACTATATCGCCAACGGTCACTTTGACCACCGGATTTCCTTTAGCGTCAATACTGACATGCAGAAGGTGATCGACTCCATCAACTCCCTGGTTGACTCAACTGTGGGGGCGATCAATGAAGAAAAGGCGATCGAACAGTCAAAAGACGAATTGATCACCAATGTTTCCCACGACATCCGGACTCCTTTAACCAGCATCATCGGCTACCTGGGCCTGCTTAAGAACGGGGCAGTGACCAGCCAGGAGGACATGCTCAAGTACATCAATATCGCCTATGACAAGGCTGAGCAGATGAAGTCCCTGGCCAATGACCTTTTTGAGTACACCACCTTGAAGTCGACAAAGACCAAGCTGAACGTGACCCCAATCAATATCAAGGGCATGATGGAGCAGGTGGCGGCCGGCTTTGAACTGGAAGCTGAAAAGAAGGGCATTGCCTTTAACGTTAAAGCCCGGCCGGACGACTTGATCGTCAACGCCGACGTGGAAAAGCTGGTCCGGGTCTACAACAACTTGATCTCCAATGCCTTGAAGTACGCGGCTGGGGCCAGCCGGATCAACCTGGTGGCCAACCTGATCAACCATGAGCAGGTTGAGCTGCGGGTGGAGAACAACGGGGAACCGATTCCCAAGGATAAATTGAAGAAGATTTTTGACCGCTTCTACCGGGTGGAAAGCTCGCGCAACACCAAGACCGGCGGTACGGGCTTAGGCCTGTCCATCGTCCAGGGGGTCGTTGAATTGCACGGGGGAACGATCCGCTGTGAATCAAACAAGGATTGGACCAGTTTTATCATTCTCTTGCCCCGGGATCCCCAGGCCAATAACTTCGCTCATAGACCTGTGGTATAATTTGAACTGAATCTTAATTGACAGTGAGGAGTAAAAATGAGCATCTCATTAAACACCTGTATTTTAATCTTGAAAGAACACCACCTGCTCAAGTCCAGTGCCGTCCAGGACACTGTCCAGAGCCGGATGGAGGCTGTTTCTTATGACTCACGCGACGTCCAGAACAACAGCCTCTTCTTCTGCAAGGGGGCGGGCTTTCGGCCAACCTACCTGACCATGGCCAAGGAAAACGGGGCAATTGCCTACGTGGCTGAGCAGCCATACCCGGAAGGCACGGGGATGCATGCCTTGATCGTCCGCAACGTGTCCAAGGCGATGGCTCTTTTGTCAGCTGCCTTCTACCGCTTCCCGCAAGACGACCTCTTCCTGGTCGGCTTTACCGGGACCAAGGGCAAGACCACTTCCGCCTACTTCTTAAAGGGGATGCTGGACCAGCTCAACGGCGGCCGGACCGCTCTTTTGTCCTCAGTCAACAACATCCTCGGGCCAGCTCCGGAAGACACCTTTAAGTCCAGCTTGACCACGCCGGAATCACTGGACTTGTTCAGAGACATGCGGCGGGCAGTGGACAACGGCATGACCCACATGGTTATGGAAGTGTCATCCCAAGCCTACAAGAAGAGCCGGGTCTTTGGCCTGACTTACGACCTGGGCTTCTTCTTGAACATCAGCCCGGACCATATCGGGGTCAACGAGCACCCGGACTTTGAGGACTACCTTCACTGCAAGCTGCAGCTTTTGGTCAACTCCCGCAAGTGCATCATCAACGCGGAAACTGACCGCTTCGCCGATGTCTACGCGGCAGCAACGACCACGACCAACCCGGACAGCATCTACCTGTTTGCCCGGGACGGCTTTGAAAACCCGGATCTGAAGAAGCCGATCGACTTCCGCTACAAGTCTGTGGAAACTGACCTGGCTGAAACCAAGTTCACCTTGACCACAGCTTCAAGCAAGGCCCGCAAGCTGCCGATCTCTGGTGAATACACCCTGCAGATGATCGGGGACTTCAACGAAACCAACGCTACCGGTGCTATCATCGGGGCTGGTTTAGCCGGGATGAGCTACGAAGACTGCGCTAAAGGTATCCGGCACGTGACCATCCCAGGCCGGATGGAAACCGTCACTACCCAAAAGCACGGTTTGATCGTGGTGGACTATGCCCACAACAAGGCCTCCATGCTGGCTTTGATGCGCTTCATGCGCCGGGAATTCACCAACCCGCGGGTCATCGTCGTTGTCGGCGCGCCTGGGGACAAGGGGATTTCCCGCCGGCTGGGCTTCAGCGAAAGCTTGACGGCTGAAGCTGACAAGGCCTACCTAACTACGGACGACCCTGGCTTTGAAAGTGCCCAGGACATCTGTGAGGAAATCGATGCCGGGATCGACCACTCCAAGTGTGAAACGGTTATCGAACTGGACCGGGAAAAGGCCATCAAGGAAGCTATTTCCGAAGCTGGCCCAGACGACGTGGTCCTGCTCTGCGGCAAGGGGGCTGACGCCTTCCAGAAGGTCCGCGGGGTAGACACCCCATATGCCGGCGACATTGTTATCGCCCGGCAGGTGGTCCAGGAATTAGAAAAGTAAGGATTGATATTATTTGAAGCATTTCTTCAGCATTATCGGCGGGATGGGGACCATCGCGACCGAAAGCTATGTCCGCTTGATCAACCACCGGGTCAAGATCAGCAAGGACCAGGACTACTTGAACTACATCCTGGTCAACGATGCCCAGGTGCCAGACCGGACGGCCTACATCAAGGACCACAGCCAGCCGAATTTTTTCAATGCGCTTAAAGAAGATGTTTTAGGCCAGGCCAAGCTGGGGCCGGACTTCATGGTCATGCCCTGCAACACGGCCCACTACTTTTACGACGACCTGGCGGCCTTGACCGACATTCCCTTCCTGCACATGATGCGGATTGCCGTGCACAAGTATGCTGACCAGTACCCGGACAGCCCGAAGATCGGCTTGATCGCGACTGAAGGGTCAATTTACGACCACCTTTATGAAGACGAGATCCACCGGATCGGCCGGGAAGTCGAATTCGGCGGTCCCGAGATCCAGCCGATGGTGACGGAACTGATCTACCGGGACATCAAGGAGAAGGGGATCGTCGACAAGGAGCTCTACCATGAGATCCTCCGCAAGATGCACGACGACTATGGCTGCGACGTGATCCTGCTGGGCTGCACGGAACTTTCCTTAGCCCAGGAGCAGGCGCCGGACCACCCTTACCAGGTGATCGACCCCCAGTCGATCATCGCTGACGTGACGATCGAACTGGCTCTGGCGATCAGAAACGGGCAAGATCCCCGCCAGGCCTGCCAGAAATATCTATATGATTAAATAAAAGACCAGGAAGCCCTGGTCTTTTTTGCTTGGCTTTTTTGTGTTCAGTCAAAAACAGTCAAATTTTTAGAAAAAGCGCTCATTTTTGACGGAAAATGATTGCTTTTGACCGAGAAAGCCTTTACAATATATATCGAGGTGAGATAAAGATGCTGACGGAAGAACGGCAACAAATGATTGCCCATTATGTAGACGAACATCAGATTTGCCGCGTAACGGAACTTTGCCGCTTGACCTCGACATCTGAGTCGACGATCAGACGCGATCTGAGTGAAATGGAAGACCGGGGCCTGCTTAAACGGGTCCATGGCGGAGCGCAGAGCCTGCAGGCCTTTGGCCAGGACGTGGCTCAGCAGATCCGCTTCAATCTGAACAAGGAAGACAAGCTGGCCATTGCCAGGCTGGCCGCCAAGAAGGTGCACCCGCACGACTATCTCTTTTTGGACGCGGGGACGACCATTTATGAAATGGTTCCCTTCTTAAAAGAGATCAGCGGCCTGCATGTGGTGACCAACGGGCTGGAAACAGCCCTGGCCCTGACTGACGCGGGAATTGACTGCTGCCTTTTAGGCGGGCACGTCAAGCGTCAGACCCACGCGGCCATTGGCGCGACCACTGTCTCCCGCCTGCAGGAACTGAACTTCAACGCGGCTTTCATCGGTGCCAACGCCTTGAGCCCGGCCGGCTTTTTGACCACGCCGGACACTGAGGAAGCTGCCGTGAAGAGGACAGCTATCCAGCAAAGTCAGCAGGCTTTCGTTTTAATCGACCGCAGCAAATTTAACGCGGTAACTTTTGCCGAATTCGCCAAGACCGACCAGGTGACCATTATCAGCCGTCTGGAAGCAGGCGACCGGGAGAAATTGCCAGTAAATATTCAACTTGAGGAGGCTGAATAATGATTTACACCGTGACTGTCAACCCAGCTTTGGACTATGTTCTGCAACTGCCAGAAGTCAAGGACGGGGAGACCAACCGGTCAAGCGACACCCAGTTCCTGGCTGGGGGCAAGGGGATCAACGTTTCCCAGATTCTTAACCAATTAGGCGTGGACAACACCGCCTGGGGCTTTGTCGGCGGCTTTACCGGCGAAGAACTGATCCGCCAATTGAACGTCAAGAAGATCAACAGCGACTTCGTAAGAATCAGCGACGACACCCGGGTGAACGTTAAGATCCACGCCCAGGTGGAAACTGAAATCAACGCGGCTGGTCCGAACATTACCGACCAGGAAGTCGCAGCCTTCAAGTCCCGCCTGGACGACCTGGAAGCAGGTGATGTCGTTGTTTTGAGCGGCAGCCTGGCACCAAGCCTGCCAACTGACTTCTACGAAAGCCTTTTGCCTTTGATTCGGGAAAAGGGAGCGGAATTCGTTGTTGACACGACTGGTGAAGCTTTGCTTCGGACTTTGAAGTTCAACCCATTGGTCATCAAGCCAAACCACCACGAACTGGCTGACCTCTTTGACACTAGCTTCTCATCAACTGCCGACATGCTGGAAGCAGCCAAGAAGCTGCAGAAGATGGGTGCCCAAAACGTCATGATCTCCATGGCTGGCGAAGGTGCTTACCTGGTAACTGCTGACCACGTCTACCACGCTAACGCGGCCAAGGGTACGGCGGTCAACTCCGTTGGTGCCGGGGACTCCATGATTGCCGGTTTCGTCGGCACTTGGTTTGAAAAGCACGACGCTGCTGAAGGCCTCCGGGTCGGCAGTGCCTGCGGCGGGGCTACGGCCTTCACTGAAGACATCGCGGTCAAGAGCCAAATCGACGCCGTTTTGCCGCAAATCAAGATCGACGTCGTTGAATAAAGCGATAAAAAAGTAATCGAGTAATTTTTAAGTAACTGAGGGAAAAAAGATGCGGATTAAAGATATTTTGAGCCCAGAGTCCATGATTATGGACTTAAAGGCCACCACCAAGGACGACGCCATCAATGAAATGGCCGACTTGGAAGTAGCTACGGGCATCGTCAACAACAAGGAAAAGTTCGTTGAATCCATCTGGGCCCGGGAAAAGGAATCTACTACCGGGATCGGTGGCGGGATTGCCATGCCTCACGCCAGAAACGAATACATCAACAAGGCTCGGGTGCTTTTTGCCAAGAGCGAAAAGGGCGTGGACTTCGACTCATTAGACCAGCAGCCAGTCCACCTCTTCTTCATGATCACTGCCCCAGCTGGTGCTGACAACACCCACTTGCAAGCCCTGGCTAAGCTGAGCAGCCTTTTGATCAACCCTGACCTGGTTGAAAAGCTGAAGGTAGCCAAGACTCCTGACGAAGTTATCGACCTCTTCAGCCAGGCAGAAGCTGACAAGGACAAGGAAGACGCTGAACGTGAAGCCAAGCTGGCCGCTAAGAAGGAAGCAGAAGCCAAGAAGGCTGAAAGTGAAGACGAAAAGCCATTGATCGTTGGCGTTACTGCCTGCATCAACGGGATCGCCCACACTTACATGGCTGAAGAAGCCTTGATCAAGGCCGGTGAAAAGCGCGGCGTTGAAGTCCGGATTGAAACCAACGGTTCAGAAGGCGTTAAGCACGAACTGACTGCTGACGAAATCAAGCGGGCTAAGGGTGTTATCATTGCTTCCGACAAGCAGGTCAAGATGGCCCGCTTTGACGGCAAGGAACTGGTTAAGCACCCAGTTGTTGACGGGATCAATAAGCCGGACCAACTGGTTGACGACATCCTGTCCGGCAAGGGCAGCGTTTACCACGCTGAAGCCGGTGAAGCAAACGAAAGCACTTCAGCAAGCAACGGCGGCGTATGGTCAACCATCTACCGGCACTTGATGAGCGGGATTTCCCACATGCTTCCGTTCGTTATCGGCGGTGGTATCTTGATGGCCATCTCCTTCCTGGTCGAACAATACATGGGTGGTGCCAAGAGCCCGGCCTTCATCTTCTTGAACAGTGCTGGTAACCTGGCCTTTGCCTTCATGGTTCCAGTTCTGGCCGGCTACATCGCTGAATCAATCGGTGACCTGCCAGCCTTGATGCCAGGTTTCGTCGGTGGCTTCATGGCCTCAATCACCAACTCATCCTTGGGTGGCTCTTACGCTGTTAACGTTAACGCCAAGGCCGCTTCACCAGCCGGCTTTTTGGGCGGGATTGCCATCGGTTTCATCGCCGGTTACTTGATCCTGGGCCTCAAGAAGCTCTTCGCTAAGCTGCCAAAGAGCGTTGAAGGTATGAAGCCAATGCTTCTCTACCCAATCTTCGGCCTGCTCCTGGTTGCCTTGATTATGTACTACATCGTCAACCCAATTTTCGGTGCCTTGAACGCGGTTATTACCAACTTCTTGAACGGCATGGGCACTGGCAACCTGGTTCTCTTGACCACTGTCTTGGCCGGCATGATGAGTATCGACATGGGTGGTCCTTTCAACAAGGCTGCTTACGTCTTCGCTTCAGGTGCCTTTGCCAACGACCCGACTTCCAAGACTTCAGCTATCTTGATGGCTGCTGTTATGGTCGGTGGTATGGTAGCCCCATTCGCGACCGCGATCGCTACTACTTTCTTTAAGGACAAGTTTACTGAAGACGAACGCCGGGCCGGCGTTTCCAACTGGATCCTGGGCTTCTCCTTCATCACTGAAGGGGCCATCCCATTCGCCAGTGCTGACCCGCTGCACGTTATCGTTTCATCAATCATCGGCAGTGCTGTCGGTGGGGCCCTGGTAGGTCTGTGGCATGTCGGCGTGCCTGCACCTCACGGTGGTTTCTGGGTTATCGCTCTGTCAACCAACTGGCTTGGCTACCTGGGCGCCGTAGCTATCGGCTCAATCGTTGCTGCTTTGATCTTGGGCTTCTGGAAGAAACCAATTGACCAAAAGAACTAATTTTCTCAAAAAAAGAACTCGGATTTTTCCGAGTTCTTTTCTACTCTAAGTCAAGTGTTATCAACGATTTTAGGCAATTTTATTTTGAAATAAGGGCCTAATCGGGAAATGGCTCCTGGAGAATCAAGTCAAATATCTGATTTAGGGCATGGTAAATACAGCCACCTTCTGTAATTTCGAAAAAGAGGCTGTTATAATATCTATTGGATCAATTTTTATGACAAAAGTCTTTGGTTATGTTTGGCTACGTCATAGCTATACAATTGATCATTCTTAATTAAAGCGAAGATCGTCCGTAATAATTTATGGATCGATGCGATAGCGGCCTTCTTGTGACTTGCAGTCTCAGAAGACCGTTTTCGTTTTATTTTAGGTAAAAATCGCTTCTTTCGTGTAATAGTCAGTAGAGAGACTAAGCAAAGGAGCGATCTTATGGAACGAATGTGGACAAATTGGTACCTGGCCAGTGAAGAAGTTGAAAATGACGCCGTCGTGCAATCGGCCCAGGCAGCTGAGCAGCTGATCAATCCGGACTATGACCACAGCCGGCAGCTATCTGATCAGAATTTGGCTGGGGTGCGCGAGCTGAACGGCTTGCTGGTCAGCTATAACCAGCTGGGGGCTGACCAGGCAGCGACTTTGACGCAAGAGCAGTTGGTGAATGCGGAAAATCTATTAGCGGGCGCGGCGGGTGAGTGGCTAGTCGATCAGGCGGTCAAGTCCGTCGCGGCGGCAGTTTTTCATAATGTGATTCTGCCCTGCAAATATGATAGAAATCGGCCAGTTGGCGACAACCAAATTGATAATTTGGTGATTACCAGTACCGGCATTTATTGTATTGAAGTCAAGGTGCGCAAAATTGCGGGGAAGCTTTTCGACTTTAACCGGCTGGGCCGGGGCATTTATGATCAGATTAGCTACCACAAGGAGGCGCTGGCACAAGTCCTGCAGCCAATGGGGATCAGTCCCAATTTTATTAAGACGATTGTGGTGGTGATCAACCGGCTGGGGAATGATGACTTCAAGCTGAAGAACCAGGAGGATCTGCAGCGGGCTGGTTCGCAGGTGGTCAAGCTGTCGGTCTTGAACCTGTTTTTGAGCAATGACGGGTTCGCCTTGCTGAATCAGCAGCAGATCCAGGCAATTGAGCAGGCGATTCAAAGCCAGCGCCTGCCTGATCGGCGGACCTATCCAGCCAATGTCCGTTTTAAGTTGACGCAGGCGCATCTGGATAAAGCCAGACAGATCAGCCAGGCTGTCAGGCTTGGAATTCCGCTTGCGCAGAACGTGACGTATCATGGGCGGTTAAATGATTATCCGCTCACAGGCTTGACCGGAAAGCAGCAGAATATGTTGTGGCTGATCGTGGGCCGGCTTTATGGTTTCGGGTGCGGCACGCTCCAGCTGACCCGAAGTGAGTTGCGGACTGGGGCTGGCTATGGTGGGCGTGATTTTTTGCGGCTGGATCAGCAGTTAAGCGAATTGGCTGAGTTCATGCAACAGAGCAAGCTTTTTCAAAAGGCTAAGTATGAAGACAAGAAATTGACGGTCAGCGTTAGCAAGAAGTACTCGTTCCTGTTTAACGGCTGCACGAAGGACTTCACCTGCTGGAATTATCAATTGCTGCGCCGAATCAGCCTGAACAACGCCAAGACTTTGTTCCGCAAGCTGCTGCAAGCTTCAGCAGCCGGCTGCTACCAGGTGTCCTTTGAGCAGATGCGGGAAATTCTGGCGGTGCCGGATAGCTATTCGAATTATGAGGTAATGAGGAATAAGATTAAGCCCGCTGTACTTCAACTGGTGCCATTTTTTGGCAATTTGAGCTACGAAGTGGTCAAGAGCGGCAAAGCGAATAAAATTGTTGGGATAACTTTCACTTTTGATAAGTTTTCGCCGGAGGAACTGTTGACCTTAAGAGAATGGCACAAATATTCAACCAATATTTCTGCTAATTCGCATTTATCTCTAACCGAGCAAGTGAAAGCTGAGGAAATTTTAGAAAAGAATTTCGGAGATTGTTTGAAGTAGGTGTTCTATTTTTTTAGGTTCATGTGGCTCAGTAAAAACTGGGGTTAAAATTATTGAAAAAGGTCGTGGCTCAGTAAAAAGCGGGGCTAAAATTATTGAAAAAGGTCGTGGTTCAGTAAAAAGCGGGGCTAAAATTATTGAAAAAGGCCGTGGTTCAGTAAAAAGCGGGGTTAAAATTATTGAAAAAGGCCGTGGTACAGTAAAAAGCGGGGCTAAAATTATTGAAAAAGGCCGTGGTTCAGTAAAAAGCGGGGCTAAAATTATTGGAAAAGGTCGTGGCCCAGTAAAAAGCGGGGCTAAAATTTTTGAAAAAGGCTGTGGCTCAGTAAAAAGCGGGGCTCGAAGCGATGAACTATCCCCGTTTTTACCGCAGCCACGTCCAAATTACACAAAACTATCCCCGTTTTTACCGCAGCCACGTCCAAATCCCGCAAAACTATCCCCATTTTTACCGTAGCCAGGGCCAAATTTCGCAAAACTATCCCCGTTTTTACCGCAGCCACGTCCAAATCCCGCAAAACTATCCCCATTTTTACCGTAGCCAGGGCCAAATTTCGCAAAACTATCCCCGTTTTTACCGTAGCCACATCCAAATTTCGCAAAACTGTCCCCGCTTTTACCGTAGCCAGGGCCAAATCCCGCAAAACTATCCCCGCTTTTACCGTAGCCAGGGCCAAATCCCGCAAACTCATCCCCGCTTTTACCGTAGCCAGGGCCAAATCCCGCAAACTCATCCCCGCTTTTACCGCAGCCACAGCCAAACTCCCGCACCGCCCCCCGTGAGCCCGCAATTTTGCAAGGAGGACGAAATTTTGGTATTCTATAACGTTAAAGATCTTTTAGCGAAAAAGCAGTTAGAAAGGAAGAAAAAATGATTAAATTGCTTGCAACTGACATGGACGGAACTTGGCTGACTTCCAAGAAAACCTACGACCTGGACAAGTTCGCGCAAATCATGGACCTGGCCAGGGAAAAGGGGGTCAAGTTCGTCATCGCCAGCGGCAACCAGTATGAAAACCTGGTGACCCGTTTTCCGAAAGAATACCTCAGCCAGCTCTACTTCGTGGCTGAAAACGGGGCTTATGTCCTCAAAGGCCGGGAAATCCTCAACATCGTGGACTTAAACAGCGATGAACTGGCTACGATCCGCCAGATCAAGGAAAAGTACGGCCAGGACCACCCGACTGTCTTGGCCGGGGTGAATAGTGCCTACACCTTGAAGAGTTATGGGGAAGAATTTTGCAACTACCTCCACCTTTTTTACCAGGAACTGAAAGTGGTGGATGACTACGAAAGCGTCAAGGACCGGATCTTCAAGTTTACTGTGGCGACCGAGGAAGGGGAGTCATCAGCCTTTGCCCAGCAGCTCAAGCGGGAATTCCCAAACCTGGACATGGTGGCCGGCAGCGACTCAGCCGTTGACATCAGCAAGCTGGGCATGAACAAGGCGGTGGGTCTCAAGCTTTTGGGCCAGCGCTACAATATCCCGGCTGACGAAATGGTCGCTTTCGGCGACGGGGGCAACGACGTGGCCATGCTGCAATATGTAGGCCAGAGCTACGCGACAGCTACTGCTTTGCCGGAAGCCAAGCGGGCGGCTAACGGGATCATCGGCTCAAGCGATGAAAGTGCCGTCCAGGATAAGATGCTGGACTTGCTGAAGAAGCAATAGAGAAACTAGAGGTAAGTAAATGAGTAAAGCTTTGCAGGTCGTGGACTTGAGCATGAAGTTCGACGACCAGGAGATTTTTAAAAAGCTTAATTTCAGCCTGGAGACCGGGTCCATGACGGCTCTGTTAGGCCCTAACGGGGCCGGGAAGACCACCCTGGTCAGGATACTGATGGGGATGCTGAGCCCGACCCATGGCTATTTTGAGCTGGCTGACGACGTGAAGGTGGGCTATGTGCCCCAGTTCCGCAATATCGACCCGGACTATCCCTTGTCGATCAAGTCTTTTATCGAGCTGAACACGCCTTTTTGGAAGAGCCAGAAGGTTAAGGACCAGGTCAACCATATTTTGCAGGAGACCCACTTAAAGGGCCTGGCGAATACCAGAATGGGGGAGGCTTCCGGCGGGCAGAAGCAGCGGGCCTACCTGGCCCAGGCTCTCTTGGACCAGCCAAACTTCATTATTTTGGATGAAGCCACGGCCAGCCTGGACCCCAAGGCCAAGGAAGAGTTGATGAACTTGATCGCCCACCTCAACCATGAGCACAAGATGACGGTCCTGTTCGTCACCCACGATATTCCTTTGGCCAAGCGCTATATGAAGGACTATCTTTACTTAAGCGACGGGACGGTCAGCCAGGGGAAGATGGAAGATTTTAAGGAGAGTTTCAACTGATGTTTGCCTACGAATTCATGCGCAATGCCTTTTGGGCGGCCACCTTCATCGCGATTACCTGCGGGGTGGTGGGCGTCTATGTCGTGGCCCGCAATTTCAGTTTTCTGGCCCACACCCTGTCGGAAATCGGCTTCGCCGGGGCAGCTTTTGCCGTCTTGATGGGACTGAAGCCTTTGACGGGGATGCTGATTTTTGCCCTCCTGGGCTCGATCGGGGTCGGGGAGTTGTCCATGCAGACTGAGCAGAAGGAGTCGTCGATTTCCGCGATTTCAGCCTTCTTTATCGGCCTTGGGATCCTCTTTTTGTCCCTGTCCAGCTCGGCCAGCAGCTATGCGACCAACATTTTGTTTGGGTCAATTATCGGGGTGTCCAGATCCAGCGTCTACCAGCTGGTTGGCCTGTCAGTGGTTGTCTTGCTGATCATTTTTGTCATCCAGAAGCCCCTAAACTATGACTCCTTTGACCATATCGGGGCAGCGGCTCACCATATCAATACGGGCTTTGTCGGGGTGGTCTTCCTGGTGGCTCTGGCCATGGCGGTTTCAATCGGATCCCAGGTGGTCGGGTCCATGCTGGTCTTTGTCCTTTTGACCATGCCATCCTCAACGGCCCGCTATTTGGGCAAGTCGATTCCCAGCATGTTGGCCTGGTCGGTCGGCCTGGCCCTTTTGGGGGTCTGGGCCGGGCTGTGCTTGGGCTACGTCACCAACTGGCCAGTGACCTTTTTCATTTCATTAATTGAGGTAACGGCTTATCTGCTGGTTTACTTCACCCACGCCAGAAAGAAGCGGGCATAAGCAAATATAGAATTTAAGGAGCTTTTTGGCTCCTTTTTCTTTTGGCTAAAATTGTTTTTTTATATGCTATACTTGCCTTGAGAGTATTTTTTGCCAGTTAAGCATACAGGCTTTTTATCAAAGAGGAGGATGTAAAAATGATCTACTGTGCTAAATGCGGCGCCAAAAACCAGGCCGATGCCACTTTCTGCGCCAAATGCGGGGCTAAATTAATTAAGCCAACTCAGCCAGTCCAGCAGGTTCAACCAGTTCAACCAGTTCAACAGGTTCAGCAAGTCCAACCTGTTAAGCCAGCTAAAACAGTCAAAAAGCGGGCCGATCTCAAAAAGGCCAAGAAGTGGAAGAAGCCAATCTTGATCACCGCGGCTGTTTTGTTGGTCCTCTTGGCCGGCTACGGCTTTGGCAAGGCCCACTACGCCAAGGACAAGCAAATCGACGAAATCGTGACCCGGATGAAGGACCCAAAGAAAGACCTGTCTCCTTACGTCAAGACCGACGACAGCAGCTTCCAGCTGACCAAGGAGAGCGTGCAGCCTCTGCAGGAATACTACAAGGCCAACCAGACCAAGGCCAACAACCTGGGCAGCGAGTGGAAGAGGGAAGATGACTTTGACGATATCTTCAAGGACACCGTTTCTTTAGGCGAGGATGGCCACTACTTTTTCCTTTTCCCGAAATACAAGCTCATGGTCAAAACTTATTCGCCAACGGTCGTGACCAACCACAAAAATTCCACGATCAAGATGAACGGGAAAAACGTGGGCAAGCTGTCTGCGTCTGGTGACTACTACCAAAAGAAGCTGGACCCGGTAATCGCCGGCCGCTACACCTTCTCAGTTTCAGCCAACTTGAGTGGGAAGACCATTTCACCTAGCCCGGTTAAGCTGGACCTCTTTAGCAATCACCAAGTCAGCTTGAACATCTTGACTGGTAGCTTCACGGTCAGCAGCGTGCCTAATGGGGAAGTCTACATCAATGACAAGAAGGTAGCCGACCTGGACGACAAGGGCCAGGCCAGCTTCAAGGACTATGAGATTACGTCAGGGATGAGCCTCTACGTGAAAAAGTCCGGCATCGGCCAGTCAGACACGATCCACAACTTTGACCAGTACGTGACGGCCCCAGCCGACCAGGAAAATGCCAATGACGATGACTATGACTTCAGTGATGACAGCGATGACGATAGTCAAAGCGACAACCAAATCAAGGCCGTCAACGGCAGCTGGGTCCTGACTCCATCCTGGCCAGGCTTGGCAAGTACCGAAGACGCTGAAGACCTCCTTCAGAAGATCTGGGACGACAATGACAGCGAAGACTGGGTCAACGGCAGCAGCAATACTGGCTACCTCAGCATCAAGAAGCTGCACGACAACTGGGATGATTCTGACTCAGTCTCTGATTACAATGAAGTCGTCAGCGTCCTGTCCACCAGCCCGGCCGGCAGCGGCAAGACTTATGTCAACTACACGGTAACCCACAACCTCTCTTACACCGGCGACAAGGATGACACCAGCGTGACTGACACTTACCAAAACGGGATTATCAGCCAGGACAGCGACGGTGACTACGTTTTGGAAAAATTAGGCACTCCCAATGCTAAATAGCAAATTTTTTTAAATCTTTTTTCGCGATCAAGCAAGAGAACTTTGTTAACAAGCAAGTTTGTGAAAAAATATATAGAGCCCCGCAATGGCGGGGCTTTTTTGGATCCCTCTTTTAGCAAGCGGAAACATTGTGAAATAAATTCAAGCACGGACGTTGATATATCAAGGCTTTAAATCAATATTCACATGAATTTTTAAGCGCTTTCATGTACAATAATCTTTGTGGAAAATACTTATAGAAGGAGCTACATGAATGTGGGTTAAATTCATTTTTGCCTTGATCCCGATCGTCTGGCTGATCGTCTCTCTGACAGCCTTGAAGATGCCTGCGGCCAAGGCAGCCGTTATTTCTCTTATCCTGGCAATCATTCTGGCCATTACGGCCTTCCAGCTGCCAGTCGTTGATACTTTGACCGGGACTTTGGAAGGGATCCTGGGCGGCCTGTTCCCGATTGTCTACATCATCGTGGCCGCCATGTTCACCTCCAAGGTAACTTTTAAATCCGGCGCCATGCAAAAAATCCAGGACATGCTCTGTGGTCTGACGACCGACAAGCGGGTCCTGGTCCTCTTGATCGCCTGGGGCTTCGGGGGCTTCCTAGAAGCCATCGCCGGCTTCGGGACTGCTGTTGCCATCCCGGCCAGCATCTTGATGACCTTCGGGATCGACCCGATTGAAGCTTCCGTTATCTGCCTGGTGGCTAACACCACGCCAACTGCCTTCGGGGCGGTCGGCCTGCCAGTCATTACCTTGGCCCAGACTGCCGGCCTGGACGTGATGAACACGGCCTTCGTGGTTTCTCTGCAGCTGAGCGTCTTGATCCTGGTCATCCCTTACATCCTGGTCGGCCTGGTTGGCGGGGGCGCCAAGGCCATCAAGGGGGTAGGCTTCATTACCTTCATGTCCGGTCTGGCCTTTGCCTTGCCGCAGATCCTGGTTGCCAAGTACGTTGGGGCGGAACTGCCAGCCATCGCTGGTTCCATCATCTGCATCCTAGTCACGGCCTTTTTAGCCAAAAAGCACAAGGATGCTCCGGAATACGCGGCTTCAACTGAAAAAATCGCCAAGCACTCAGCTGGCGAACTGCTCCAGGCCTGCGCGCCATTCATTCTGGTTTTCGTCTTCGTTTTGGCCGCTTCCTCCCTGTTCCCAGCCGTTAACAGCCTGCTCAACTCCGCGACTGTCAAATTCCAGGTTTACACTGGCAAAAATGCTGGTCAGTTCAGCCTCAACTGGCTGTCTTCACCAGGGACTTTGATCTTGGTTGCCACCTTTATCGGGGCCTTGATCCAGGGCTTGAGCGTTAAGGAAACTTTTGGCATCCTCTGGGACCTGATTAAAGGAATCGGCAAGACGGCGGTAACTATTTCCGCTATCGTGGCCCTGGCTAAGGTCATGGGCTACGCCGGCATGACTAGCGCCATCGCGGTCGTTCTGGTCAAGATCATGGGTCCGGTTTACCCATTGATCGCGCCAATCATTGGTGCTTTAGGTACTTTCGTGACCGGGTCAGACACCAGTTCAAACATCCTTTTCGCCAAATTGCAAGCCTCAGCAGCCCAAAGCCTGGGCGTGAACCAGACTTGGGTCGTGGCCAACAACATGGTCGGGGCCACTGCCGGGAAGATGATTTCCCCGCAGTCCATCACGGTTGCGTCTACGGCTATCGGCCAGGAAGGCAGTGAAGGCACGATTTTGAAGCAGGCCTTCAAGTGGTGCGGGATCTACACCGCCATCATCTGCGTCTTCCTGTACGTGGTCGGCTTGGCCACGGGGCAATTGCACTTTTAATTTTTTAAGCTGATCCTAAAAAGTAAAAGATTGGCCCAAAAGTAAGCGATTAATGCTATGATAAATCTTGTAAGTAAACAGTAATTGATAGTAATTTTTAAATGATTGAGGAGATTTCCATGACACATTACATCAAGGGCTTCCCGCAAAGCGAAGCAGATGAAGACTTAAAATTCGTTAACGTCGATGAGCTTGAAGAAAGAGCCAAGGAAGTAATGCCGGAAGGGGCTTACTACTACGTGGCTTCAGGTTCAGAATACGAATGGACTTGGAGAAACAACACTACTGCCTTCAACCACTACCAAATCGTTCCCCGGGCCTTGACTGGGATGGACAACCCGTCAACTGAAACTGAATTTTTGGGCATGAAGCTGAAGACGCCGATCATGATCTCACCAATTGCTTGTCATGGGATCTCCCACGCTGATGCTGAAGTAGCGACCCAAAAGGGTGCTGCTTTGGCCGGGGCCATGTTCACTTCCAGCACTTACGGCAACAAGCCGGTTGAAGAAATCGCCGCTGCCGCGCCAGATGCTCCGCGGATGTTCCAGCTTTACCTGTCAAAGAACTGGGACTTCAACAAGATGGTCTTTGACGCCATCAACGCGGCCGGCTACAAGGCCATCCTTTTGACGGTTGACGCTTTGGTATCAGGCTACCGGGAAGCCAACCTGCGGACCAACTTTGCCTTCCCGGTACCGCTTGACTTCTTCACCCGTTTCCAAGGTGCCAAGGGTGAAGGGCAAACCGTTGCGCAAATGTACGCTTCCAGCGCCCAGAACATCGGCCCGGACGACATCAAGCGGATTAAGGAAATGTCCGGCTTGCCAGTTATCGTCAAGGGGGTCAACTGTGCTGAAGACGTTGAAGTTGCTTTGACTGCCGGCGCGGACGGCGTTTACGTGACTAACCACGGTGGCCGGGAAATCGATGGTGCTCCGGCAACTATCGACGTATTGCCAGAAGTCGTTGAAGCAGTCAACGGCCGCTGCCCGGTTATCTTCGACGGTGGCGTTCGCCGGGGTTCCCATGTCTTCAAGGCTTTGGCTTTGGGTGCTGACCTGGTCGGCATTGGCCGTCCTTACCTTTACGGCCTGGCTTTGGGTGGCCCGCACGGGGTTGCTTCAGTCATCAACGAATTGAACGATGAATTGAAGATCGACATGCAACTGACTGGCTGCAAGACGATTGAAGACGTTAAGCACGCCCGCTTGACTGACTTCCAGTACGCTGGCGACACCAAGCCATCCAGCACTGATCCGCGGGTGCGCAAGCCATACCCAGTTACCGCAGCTAACCAAATCAAGGCTGAACCAGACGCGGCTACTGGTGCTTCACACCACTAAGATTGAACATGTATCAAATTTAACAGCAAAAAACGAAGTTGCTCTCTTTGAGCAGCTTCGTTTTGCTTTCTATAATTTTTTGATCAAGTCAGTAAATTCGTCCAGTCTTTCTTCGAAGACCTTGAAGGCATCTTCCAGGTAGTCGGACTTGGTCATGTCGACGCCGGCCTTTTGCATGATGTTGATCGGGTAGTCGCTGGAGCCGGACTTGAGGAAGTCCAGGTACTTCTCCTTGTCTTCCTGGCTGCCGTAAGTAATCTTGTTAGCCAGGGCAGTCGCCGCGGCAAAGCCGGTCGCGTACTGGTAGACGTAGAAGTTGTAATAGAAGTGGGGGATCCGGGCCCATTCCAGGTCGATGTCGCTGCCCAGGCTGATCGCCGGGCCGTAGTACTGCTGGTTGAGCCGGTCGTAGAAGCCGCACAGGTAGTCAGCCGTCAGGGCTTCACCCGCCTGGTCGCTTTCGTGGATGAACTTCTCGAATTCCGCGAACTGGGTCTGCCGGTAGACCGTTCCCTTAAAGGAGCTCAAGTAGTAGTTGAGCAGGAAAGCCCGGGTCTTTGGATCCGTCACCCGGTCCAGGAAGTAGTTGGTCAGCAGGTTTTCATTGGTTGTTGAGGCGATTTCCGCGACAAAAATCGGATAGTCCCCGTACACGTATGGCTGGTTTTCCCGGGTGTACATGCTGTGGACTGAGTGGCCAGTCTCATGGACCAGGGTGTAGAGGGAATCCAGGTCCCCCTGCCAGTTCAAGAGCTCATAGGCGTCGGTGTCATAAGCCCCGCCGGAGTAGGCTCCGCTTTGCTTGTGCATGTTGGCTACGTAGTCGATGCAGCGGTTGTTGAAGAGGTAGTCGACGTGCTTGACATAGTCCTCACCCAGAACCTGCAGTGCTTCTCTTGCCTGGGCCTTGGCTTCAGCGAAAGTGTAGCTGAGGCTTGGCTTGCCCGTGATTGGCACGTACATGTCCCACATTTGCAGGTCGCCCTTCAGGTCCAGGATCTCTTCTCTTAAGTTGACATAGCGGTGCAGAAGGTCCAGGTGCTTGTGGACGCTGGTCAAAAGCTGGTTGTAGACTTCGACAGGGATGTTGTTTTCTGACAGAGCCGCGGCCAAGGCGTCCTGGTAGTGGTGGGTCTGGGCGTCAAAGTTGTGGGCCTTGACATTGCCGGCCAAGGTGGAGGCAAAAGTTGACGCGAACTGGCCATAGCCAGCGTAAAGGGCGTCAAAGGCATCCTCTCTGACTTCCCGGTTTTGGGACTGGATCAAGATGTCGTAGTTGGCTTCCGTCAGTTCAACTGCTTCTCCGTCTTCATCTTCAATGTAAGGGAATTGCAGGTCAGAGTTGGTCAAGACGTTGAAGGTGTTGGCTGAAGCTGACAGGGCATCCCCGGCCGCCGATACCAGCTTCTCCTCTTCAGCTGGCAAAACGTGCTCTTCCTGCTTGACGATCTGTTCCAAGTAGTGCCGGTAGTTTTCCAGCCTTGGCTCTTCCTTGAAAAAGGCGTCCAGGGCCTCTTTCCCCAAGGCTAAAACAGCCGGCTGGATGAAGGCAACAGCGGCCTGGTATTCAGCAGCCAGGCTCTGGCCGCGGGAATTGAGGGCCAAGTTCTTTTGGTTGCTGGTGTCGACGTCGCTAGCCATGCTGGCATAGACGTAGATCTTGGACAAGCGGCGGTCAACAGCAAAAATCTGGGTCAAGCGGTCATAGAGAACGGCCGCGCTTTCCGTGAAGCCGTCTTCCAGGTCCGGCAGGGCCTTGACTTCCTGCTTGACTGCCTTAAAGGCGGACTCCCAGTCCGCCTCAGTCTTGAAGACCCGGGTCAAGTCCCAGGTCTGCTCTTTGGGAACCTCGCTGCGATAAGGGATTTCCATACAAGTACCTCTTCTTTTTCACATTACTTTACGTTCTATTTTACGATACTAGATATTCTACTATCAAAGCGGCTTTTTGCCAAAAAAATAAGATAGTCTAAATATTCCCACGTCTGGTTTATTAAACGGCTTTTTAATGAGAAAATAAATAATAGCAAATTACTAAAGGGGTCAATCCATGGAAGAGCAACACAGTAGAAGACAAAATAAAATATTTCGCAATGTGACGCTCGTCCAGGCCGGCCTTTTGAAAAAATCCCGCCGCCCCGTGCCAACGATTATCGGTCTCTTAGTGACCTTTGTCGTTATGATCGCGGCGACCTGGGGGGCGCATGCCTACTTCTCCCTGCATTCAGCCCTGGTGAGCATGAACGGCAATAACGGCAATACCGCGACTAGCGCCCGGATCGCGGCCAAGAAGCCGATCTCGATTTTGGTTTTAGGGGTCGACCAGGGGCTGGAAGGGCGGCATGACCAAGGGAATTCGGACACCATCATCCTGGTGACCGTCAACCCGACGACCAAGAAGGCGACCATGACCTCGATTCCCCGGGACACCTTGACGGAGATTCTGGGTGAAACAAGCAGCCAGAGCTATTACATGTTTAAGGTCAACTCTGCCTACCAGTTTGGTGGCAGCAGCGGGTCAGTCAAGACGGTTTCGGCCATGCTCAACGTGCCGATCAACTATTATGTGGAAGTTAACATGAAGGCTTTGAAGAGCCTGGTCAACGCTTTAGGCGGGGTTGACGTCAACGTGCCTTTCAGCTTCAGCTATGACTGGTGTGACTTCCATAAGGGCAAGCAGCACCTGGACGGCCGCCACGCCATCGCTTATGCTCGGATGCGCTATGACGACCCCCGGGGGGACTACGGCCGGCAAATGCGCCAGCGGCAGATCATCCAGGCCGTGGTCAAGAAGGGCCTGTCCGTCAACGGTTTAGCCAACTACCAGAAGCTGCTCAAGGTTTTTGCCAAGTACGTCAAGACTAACTTGACTTTTGGCGACATGACCAGCCTGGCCATCAACTACAGAAGCGCGGCAAGCAACATCTCCAGCGGCTACATCCAGGGCCACGACGCGACGATTTCCGGGACCAGCTTCCAGATCGCGTCAACTGAAGAACTGCAGAAGTGGTCCAACAAGCTGAGAAAGAGCCTGGGGCTGCCGACGCAGACCTTGACCAACCAGGAAACCCGGCAGAACAGTCTGAACGAGACTTACAACGGGGTCGACTTCTCCAGCAATGAGACCATCACCAACTACACGATTTATGAAGCCAACTCAATTACGCCAAGAAGCAGTGATTCTTGGTAGGAAGTGGAAAAAAGACAGCAAATCATGCCTCTAGCTCAGCTAGGGGTATTTTTTTGCGCTTATGAGCCTTTTTTGCCCGATAATGACTTCTTGAAAAAAATAAGAGGGAAGGCACTAAACTAATAGGCAAAAGGAGGCAGGGAAAAATGGAAAACCTGATTGAAGAAGTTTTGAATTTGCAGCTGAAGAAGGCAAAGAAGGATAAAAATGGTGACGTCCGCCGCAGCTTGATTTGCTTTCACACCATTTATGGCAGCTTCTACGGCTTTTTTGACAACTTGTTCAAGTAAAAATGAAGTACGCGATCGAGGACTATGTGCCCTTTCTCTTGGCTGAAAAGAGCAGCTTTTTTGAAGACGCGGCGCCTAAAATGCAGCCTTGTCAAGTAACTAAGCCAGCAGCTTGGCAGACCTGGAGTGACCGCCACTGGACCTATATGTTGGCGCCTGGCGAGCTGCCGGCGCAGGGCTGGAAGATCCACTTGTCAGCCGGATACAAGGACGAAGGAGAGCTTTTAAGGGCAGCAGCTGACTATCTTTTTAAGCAAAAAATCAGCTTCAAGTTCACGGTCAGCCGGGGCGAATGGATCGTCAAAAACTCCAAAAACGCTGACCGGACTGAGTCGGGCAAGTTTATCACGGCTTATCCAAAGGATACGGAGCAGTTCAAGCAGGCCGCGGCTGACTTGGCGGCTTTAACGAGTGAGTATGATTTAGGGCCCTATATCCTGTCTGACAAGCGGTATAAAAGAAGCAATGTCTATTACCGCTATGGAGCCTTTAAGGAGCTCCGCGATGAGGCAGGCAACTATTGCATAAGGGACGAGCAAGGTCAGTTAGTGCCAGACCAGCGTCTGCCTTATTACCAGCAGCCAGATTTTGTGTCAGATCCTTTTCCAGCTGAAAAAAGGGCAGGCCGCGGCGATTTTTCCCGCTTGAGTCAGTACAATATTTCGTCAGCCTTGCTTTTTAGCAATGCCGGCGGGATTTACCTGGGGCAAAAATCCGGGCAGAAGTACTTGATCAAGGAAGGCCGGCAGGGAGCCGGGATCGACGCGAACCTGCGGGATGGCTTCAGCCGGATCAAGCATGAAGCAGAGCTCTTAAGGCAGCTGCAAGACTCCCCATATGTCATTAAGCTGCGGGATTCTTTCCAGGTTTGGATTCATTATTATCTGGTCGAGGACTATCTGCCAGCAGAAAACTTGGACCAGCTGATCAAGGAAAAGTATCCTTTCCAGCAAGATCATGGCCGCTATCTGAAAATGGTAAAAAAGCTGGCCAAGCAGCTGTTTGCGGCGGTAGAGGACATCCACCAGCGAGGGATAGCCATTGGTGACTTGCAGCCAGGCAATGTTCTTTTGGGCAAAAAGGGACCGGTATTGATTGATTTTGAACAGGCAGGGCCACTTGATCAGACTTATGAACCAGGCTTGTCCACGCCAGGTTTCAGCGACCTGCAGGCCAAAACCATGGGCCAGCAGGATTGGTTATCTTTATACAAAATGATTGAATACACCCTTTTGCCGGTCATCGACGTCAGTCATTTGGCCAAAAAGCCGGAAGTAAGCGAAGCAGTTAGGCAGGAAAATCTGGACCCGGCAGCGGGAGATTTTTTGCGGAAATTCAAAAGAGAGTGTTTTGAAAAAGCTGACCTAACTTTGCCAAAGTTGCCAGCGGTAGAGCAGAAGTCTCTGGACCAGTTGATTGCGGGCATCAAGAGAGGGATCGACGCGAATATCGATTGGACAAGTCAGCGTTTGATCAAGGGCGATATTGCCCAGTTTATTGAGCCGGCAGGGATGCTGAATATTGAAAATGGAGCGCTGGGCCTGGGCCTTGTCTTGTCCGCTTTGCCGGAAGACCGGGAGCCTTTTAAAAAGTGGTGCTTGAAAAATCAAAAGGCAATTTGCCAGGCAAGTGAAATGGATCATGGCCTCTTTACCGGCGCGGCCGGGATGGGGGCAGTCTTGTATTCAGAAGTTGACCAGGAATTAGGCAAAAAGCTGATCGATGGAATTGAAGTTGATCAGATGAAAGACTTGTCGCTAGAGAGCGGCCTGGCGGGGATAGGTCTGGCCAAATTGTCCCTGCAGCTGCTTGAACCAGATGAGGCTAGAAAGCAGGAGCTGGTAAAAATTGCCCAAGAGCTATTAGCTGGCTATGATGCTTGGGAGGAAGCTGGCTTGCTTACTGGAAAATTAGGGATGCTTCTTTATCTTGAAAAAGCTGGCAAGTACCTGGACCAGAATAACTTGCTAAAAGCTGCAGAAGAAAGGCTGAGTACTTTTTTAGAGCAGGAAGTCAGTCAAATAAAAGGCGGAACTTTTTTAAAAGGGGAAGTCAATGGCGAGGAAAGCTATCTGCCCTATCTTAATTCGGGTTCCTGTGGCTTGCTCCTGGTCCTGCTGGACTTCGCGAAAGACGGGGTCAAGGTTAAAGGCGACAGCAGGATGATCAAGGGCTTGATCGCGACTAACCGGGTCAAATTAGCCTACATGAATGGCCTCTTTGACGGCTTCGCGGGACTTATGCTGGGCGACATCGCGGCAGAAAGTCTGGGTTATGAGGGCTTTTTGGAAGAAAAACTGCAGCACTTGGCCAACTACTTGGTCTTTGATGAAGACAGGATTCTGCTTCCTGGAGTCTATGGCTTGAAAAATTCCCTGGACCTGGCCACCGGTGCCGTTGGACTTTTGGCCATCTTGCTGGGCGCCAGGGACCACAATTGGGGCAAGTGGCTGCCAGTCATTGGGAATGAAAGGTTCTTGTTTGCGGATTAGAAAAGAGGTGAAAGAAGATGCAAAACAGTAATCAGGATATTTTAGGCTTACAAGGCTTAGATCCAACGGTTAGCTTTATTAAGAGAAAGAGTCATAAGCGAGGTAGTACTTACAAGATTTCACTCATTTGCTGGAACAGAATTAAGGCAATTTTTGGTTAATATTAAGGCATAAAGGCGCAACTCAGTTGCGCTTTTTGTTGTATCATGAGGACTGAAAAGGGAACGAAGCGAAAACAGGATGGATAGATGATTTTATTGTATCTGCTTGATGCCGGCACCATGATGCTGGCGCCTATGATTGATATTGCCTGCTTTTTGCGGCTGCTTGACCAGCGGCTAGTTAGCCGCCGAGCTTGGACCATGTTTTTTGGCATCTGGCTCATTGGTGTGATTGACGGGATCACAATTGAGTCGGTTCCGTCCTATTTCATTGACCTGCAATTAAAAATCTTTGAGCTGACCCTCTTGGTTTTAACCCAGATCAAAGGCAAAAAGGTCAAGCAGGCAGTAAGCGCGGCCTTAATTATTGGTATTATTGGTTTGCTAGAAGACATCATAGTAAATATCATCAGCTGGTCTTTTCCGGAAACTCTTGCGGCCAGCTTGTGGATTGATCTTGGTCTCCTGCTGGCTGGCTTTTTGCTCGCTTGGCCGCTTTTGCCAAAAATCCGCAAATATATCAGCGACGTCCGCTATCAGACGAACTGCTTGTTTCTGCTGTCCTACCTGTATGTCTCGACAATTTTTGCCTACGTCGTCGGGATGCAGGTGAAGAAGATGTCGGTTGGCCTGGCGATCCTCTTGGGCATCTTGGCCGTTCAAGGCATCTATGCCGTGCTCAGCTTTAGTCTCAGTATCAAAAATCAGACCGCCCTTTTAAACGAAGCAGAAGAGCGGCACCTGCAAGCGCAGAACCGCCAGCTCTATGAGTCCAACCAGCAGCTGAAGAGCTACGCGGCTTCTTTGGAGCAGGATGAGGACCGCCTCCGCCGCTTCAAGCACGACTACCGCAATATTCTGAGCAGCCTCAAGCTGGCAGCGGCCCAAAACGACTCCCAGCAGCTTTTGGAGAAGCTGAATGAGTACTCAAGGGAAAACTTTGATGAGCATGCCTTGGCCAAGTTTCAAGATGTCAACCATATCCATGACGATTTGCTTAAAAGCATCGTGATTACCAAATTGTCGAAAATCTACGATCAAGGGATTCCCTACCGCTTCAGCTGCCAGAAGGACATCGACCACCTGCCTTTGGTCTCTGAAATGGAAAAAATGGACCTGGTCCGGGTCATCGGGATTTCTTTTGACAATGCTATTGAGGCCAGCAACGGCCTAAAAGGCGGCCGGATTGAAGCTATGTTCTACCAAGAAAACGGCGATTTCGAATTTGTCATCAAAAACAAGACCGCCGATATCCCATCTCCGCGGATTTTTGAGCCAGGCTACACGAGTAAGGACCAGCATGCCGGCCTGGGCTTAAGCAACGCCTTGGAGATCGTGAACAAGTATGCCGGGCAAATGATCGTTGATATAGATACGACAGGCAACACTTTTACATTTAGTCTGATGGTTCTGAAGGAGGGAGAAAAATAAAGTATCCAGTTTTTATCTGCGACGATGAGCCAGACCAGATCGATTTGGTCAAGGACTGCATCAAGCGGGCGCAGATTATTTTAAGCGATGAAGAAGAGCTGGACTTTGCTGTCGTCAAGGCGGCAGGCAGCTACGATGAGGCCCTGGATTTTTTGACCAAAAAGCCGCTCGCGTCCGGCATATATTTTTTGGATATTGAAATCGGCAAGAAGCTGGACGAGCAAAACGGCCTGGACTTGGGCGAGATCATCAAGAAGCAGGACCCCAAGGCCCAGCTGATTTTTGTGACCAGTCACCAGGACATGGCTTTCCTGACCTTCCAAAGACGGCTGGGGGCCAGCAATTTTATCGTCAAAAACGGCAACGTGGACGATTTGCGCCGGGATGTCACTTATTCCCTGGAGCAGGCGGTGGACGCGATCGCCAAGTACCGCTATATCCAGAAAAACACCTTCAGCTACAGATTCGGCCATGACGTCAGAAACATGAGCATGGGAGATGTGGTTTACGTGGAGACGACGTCGGTTCCCCACAAGCTTCGCCTGGTCAAGACGACCGGCTGGGCGGAATTCATCGGCAAGCTGAAGGAACTGCCAGAGAAGTACCCGGCCCTGGTGCAGGTCAGCGAATCCTGCGTCATCAACCCCGCCAACGTTAAAGAAGTGGATTTGAAGGAGAAAAAGCTGACCTTCATCACTGGCGACGTCCAATATTTTTCGGTAAGAAACAGCCGGAAGGTCCGCCAGCTTTTTCAAGAGAAATAGTGATAAGGAGCTGCTCAAAAATGGACACTGGCCAGACCAAAGTTGATGAGACTTTTTATAATGGAGACTTACAAGATGAACCCGAAGTTGATTTTTCCTATGGCAGAACTAAACTGCGGGTTTGGGAGGGATTTGTGGAAGACCTTTTTGAATATCCTAAAATTCCTAAGTCAGAATGGGGAAAAATGAGCCGTGACTATTTCTTTGAGCAAGGCCCTTGGGCAGAAGAGCCTGACTGCTACGTGGACGCGGAAGAGTATTACAATGACTTGCTGAATTATCGCAAGAAGAAATTCCGCTTTGACCAGTCCCGGCAGCTTTGTGACCGGCTCATTGAAATGTTTGCCCAAGCTGCCCAAAAGCATGACAAGGTAAAGATTGTGGTTGAATAAGAGGGTCCAGGGATTCTGGATCCCTCTTATTTTTTCCTTTTCAGCAATAATTTTCCTACTAACCAGGGGGCAAAATACGTTAAGATAGTTGATAGAATTAGGAGGGATTTTCGTGAAAAAACGCTACTATCCATACATCTATGGCGGAATCGCCGGCGTAATGACTTTCATCGCCATGTTCTACATCTGCCGGCACTCTTTCGCCTTGACCAATACCCAGTCCCTGGTCTGGGGCATCATCGGCGCCATCCTGGTCTTCGTGAGCTCGTCTTACACCGAATACGCCATTGCCGAAATCCAGCGGATCTCTGACAAGTACCACCTGGATGAGGAATTCCTCTCCGGCTTGACCAAGCTCAGTCCCAGCTACTTCCGGGTGGCTGACGACCACCTGCACTTGACCGCTCCGCGCTATCTTTGGCCGCGGATCCTCAAGACCTTGCAGAAGTACGACCGTGAGCGCAAGCAGGCGGAAGACTTCCACCTGTAAGAAAGGAAAAAATTTTGAGTTTACTGACCGTCAGCGGCTTGACCCAGGGCTTTGCGGAAAAGACCCTCTATGAAGACGCCAATTTTGTTTTAAACAAGGAAGACCACATGGGGGTCACCGGCCAAAATGGGGTCGGCAAGTCCACCTTGATCAAAATCCTGACCGGGGAAATCCTCCCCGATGAAGGGAGCGTCAAGTGGCAAAACAAGCTCTCCGTCGGCTACCTGGACCAGTACGCCAAACTGACGCCCGGCCTGACCATGCGGGACTTTTTAAAAACTGCCTTTGACCAGCTCTACCAAGATGAAGCCCGGTTGAACCAGCTCTACATCGACTACAGCGAAAGCGGCGATGAGGCCCTGTTGACCAAAGCAGGCCGTTTGCAGACCTACCTGGAAGAAAACAACTTCTACGACCTGGACACTGAAATCGACCGGGTGGCCAGTGGCTTGGGCCTGGCCGAACTGGGCTTTGACCGGGACGTCTCCAAGCTTTCCGGGGGCCAGCGGTCCAAGCTGATCCTGGCCAAGCTCCTCTTAGAGCAGCCCCAGGTCTTGGTCCTGGACGAACCAACCAACTACTTAGACGTCGGCCACATCGACTGGCTGGTCGACTACCTGAATGATTTTACCGGTGCTTTTATCGTCGTCAGCCACGACTATGACTTTTTGGGCCGGATCACCAACTGTATTATCGACATCGACTTCGGGACCATTACCCGCTATACCGGGACCTTAAAGCAGGCCATGCGGCAAAAGGAAGCCAACCGGCAGACCTACCTGAAGGCCTATGCCAACCAGCAGCGGCAGATTGCCAAGACTGAAGCCTATATCAGAAAAAACAAGGCCGGCACCCGGGCCAAAAGCGCCCGGTCCCGGCAAAAGCAGCTGGACAGGATGGAAATTTTGACGCCTCCGCAAAACGGCAAGAAGGCTAAATTTGACTTCCCATACGTTGAAACAGCCTCCAACTTGCTTTTGCAAACGCAGGACCTGGTGATCGGCTATGACCAGGCTTTGGTTAAGGAAGCCTTCAACTTCTCCGTAGGCAATGGGGAAAAGGTGGCCATCACCGGTTTTAACGGGATCGGCAAGACCACTTTGCTTAAGACCCTCTTGGGGCAGATTCCGCCTATCTACGGGGGCTTTGACCTGTCGGCCACGGCTAAGCTGGCCTACTTTAAGCAGGATTTGACTTGGCCCAACCAGAATATGACTCCTCTGCAGTACTTAGAGAGTGAATTTGACCAGAAGAAGCCCAAGGAACTCCGCCAGGCTTTAGCCCGGATGGGGCTGACGGCCCAGTTGGTCATGAGTCCTTTGAAGGAACTGTCCGGGGGCGAGCAGGAAAAGGTGAAGCTGGCTAAGATGCAGTTTGAGCCGGCCAACCTGCTTTTCCTTGACGAACCGACCAACCACCTGGACAATGAAACTAAGGACAGCCTGAGAAAGGCCATCGTCAACTTCCCAGGCGGGGTCATTGTCGTCAGTCACGAACGGGACTTCTTCAGAGGTGACTGGGTCGACAAGGTCGTCGATATTGAAGCCATGAATAATTGATTTAGCTGCCTTTAGGCAGGCTCGCGGTGAAAAAAATGAGCACAGACGCGTACATGAAAAGAGTCGTTCATACTTGTTTGAAGGCTGGCCGCCTCATGCTGGCCGGCGGTAGCGAAATGTACCGGGTGGAGGACACCATGCGCAGGATCGCCATCAACGCCGGCATCAAGGAGGTCAACGTTTTTGCCATGCCAACCGGCCTCTTCGTCAGCCTGGATGATGGGGAATGCAGCACGGTGACGGAACTGGAAACCGTGAAGAAGCGGGCCATCAACCTGGAACTGGTTGACCGGGTCAATGAGTTCTCCCGGGAATTCGCTGACAAGCGGATTGACCTGGAGGAGCTGGAAGAGAAGCTGAGAGAAGTCGAGGAGCAGACCCCGACCTTTCCTTTATGGCTGCAGGTCATCGGGGCCGGGATCTTGAGTGCCACCTTGATGGTCCTCTTTTTGGACGTCTATGACTGGGTCGACTTCCCGGTTGCCGGCCTGATCGGGGCCAGTGGCTATTTGATGGACTCCTGGCTTAAGGGCCACACCAAGGTCCGCTTTTTGGCCGAACTGATCGCGGCCATGGAGATGGGCCTGCTCACCATTATCATCAGCCGGATTTTCCCGGCCTGCAACGTGAACAATATTTTGATCGGGGCCTTGATGACTCTGGTGCCAGGGCTGGCCTTGACCAACGCCTTGAGAGACCTCTTCATGGGCGACTGGGTGTCAGGGATCGTGCGCATGTGTGAGGCGGCGATGACGGCGATTGCCCTGGGCGGCGGCGTCGGGATCATGATTAGATTTTTAGGAGCATAGTCATGCTGGGGATGCAGGTTAGTTTCAACATCTGGGACGTCTTGATCAACTTGGTCTTTTCATATATTGCCACGGTGGGCTTTGCCTTGACGGTGAATATTCCCCACCGGGTGATTCACTGGAGCGGGATCTGCGGTTGCGCGGGCTGGATGGTCTACTGGCTGGTGACGGAGGCCTCTGGCGGGCGGATGATTTCCAACACTCTGGGCGCTTTTGCCGTGGGCTTGGTCGCTGTTGTTTTGGCCAAGTGGAAAAAGTGTCCCGTCACCTTGTTCAGTGTCCCGGGCCTGGTGCCGCTGGTGCCGGGGGCGCCGGCTTACATGGTGGTCAGGCGGCTAATTGACGGCAAGTATATCGCTGCCCAGCAGATGATGATGCGGGTGGCTATCGTGACAGTGTCAATCGCTTTGGGCTTCTTGCTGTCGACCCTGTTTCAAGAAGCCTGGAACAAGTACATCAAGCGGCTCAAGCTGCGGGAGAAGCTGGGCAAGTAGCTTTACAAGGATTGGGAAAGAGCGTATAATCGAATATCGACGAGTCGAGGAAAACGCAAAGGTGCGTATTTTTGAGATAGAGGGCATCAGGCCTTTGGCCAGACGCGGGAAGCGTCGATGCTGACACACCCTTGATGTGAACGAGAAGGAGTCACATTTGCCGTTTGGCAAGTGCCTTGAGTAAGAAAGCCGCTAGAAGCAAGTACGCTTCTGGCGGCTTTTTTGTTGGTTTTGGGTAAAAAATGAAGTAGGATAGCAGCAGGGGAGGGATGCCTTATGGATTCAGAAAAAGAACAAAAGGAATCCCTGGACTACGCGTTTGCCAGGGACAAGTTGATCCGGCAGGGACTTTTGCCGGAGGACCCAATAGTTAAAGCAGATGATGCTTACTGGGAACAATTTAAATAGATGAGCAGACGAAAAATGGAGCAGGGCCAACCTTGCTCCATTTTGTTATTTGCTGTCATTTTACGCTATAACTGCTTTCCTCTTGTCCAATCGAGTCAGAAACAGTGACCTTCCAGCCTATCCCGCTCCGGCGGACAGTGACTTCCTTGTAGTAGGGGAGGTCGGCATCGCCCTTGTCTATCTTCTTGCCGGATTTGGCGAAGAGGGCCTGGTTCTTTTTAACTGTCCGCTTGGTTGAGAAGCTGCTGACATAAGTGGTCCCCATGCCGAAATGGCTGTCGGCCTTGACCTGGTTTAAATAGTAGATGTCGCTATAGCCGTGCTTGGGCAGGGTTTTGTTCAGAACTTCAGTTACCACGCCTTCTTGGGTTGACTTGTAGATCTCGTTGGCCGTAAACAAGACGGAGAAGAGGACAAAGAGCCAGATTGGCGAGGTCAGAATCAGCGTGATGATCTTGTGCTCATGGTAGAGCTGTTTAATTGCCTTCATTTTCTTCCTCCTAATAAAAAATACCCGACAACCATTTTCTACTTCAAATTATAGTCTCCTTATTAAAAAAATCAGCATATTCCAACAAAAAAGCACGTGAAAGATTCACGTGCTTAAAAATTATTCGTTAGACCCTTCCAGTGGCCCTTCTTGGGCGATCGCGTCGGCCTTGGTCGATTCGGTCGTGCCATGCGCGTGCTTTACCGGAGCGTACAAGCTGAAGCACTTCATCGGCTCGTCACCGGCATTGGTGACATTGTGCCAAGTGTTGTCTGGAATGAAGACAGCTTCACCAGCGTGAACAATCTTGTCCACGGTCAAGTTGTCTTTCTCCTTGCCCAGCTGCACCCGGCCAGTCCCACTGACCAGATAGATGAACTGGTCGTTGTCGTGGTGGATCTCCAGCCCGATGTCGCCGCCACCAGCAGGGATGCACATCAAGGTTACCTGGAAGTGGTCCCCCGTCCACAAAGTTTCACGATACTTCTCATTCTCTAAGGCCGCCTGCTTTAAGTCCAAAGCACATGGATCCGGTCCGTAGTCCTTGAAATCAAACATGACAATCACCTTTCTATAGATAAAAATGTAATCGCTATCATTTGCTGACGACTTAAGTGTAACACTTTTCTCCACTTTGTTCAAAAAATAATGTCAAATATAGTTGACATTTTAGCTAAGATAGTTGATACTCAATGTAAAGTATATTTGACATCGGGACTTATGAAAGGAAAAATCATGACACTCTTCTTAATCTGTGCTTTGACTATCTGTTTAGCTGTCTACTTTGCCATTAAAGACCAGCAGAATCGCCAGCGGCTGGACGAACGCCAGCTTCTGCTCCGGGGGCGGGGCTACAAATACGCCTTCTGGACAGTGCTCGTCGCCAACATCCTTTACAGCCTGGCCTGCATCAATTTTGACCGGCCCCTGGCCACGCCTTTTGCATCCAGCCTGGCGACCATCATGCTGGGCGGCACGGTTCTGACTTGCTACTGCATCTTCCAGGATGCCTTCCCAGTTAAGGGCCGCTTGAGCCTGGCGGTTGCCTGGACCCTTATCTTCCTTTCCCAGCTCATGATCCAGATTGACGATCTGATGAGCGGCAGAATCGTCTACTTTAAGAATGGGGCGGCAACTGACGCGGCAGTTGGTCCGATGATCTTAGCTGCCTACCTGGCAATCGTGGGCAGTCTCTTGATCAAGGCCGTGATCGACCGCCGGGAGGAGGATTAGCCGTGAAAAATCTGCGCCTTAAAGCGGCCCGGGCAGAAAAAGACCTCTCCCAGCAGCAACTTGCCGATATCGTCGGGGTCTCCCGGCAGACCATAAGTGCTATTGAGAAAGGCAACTACAATCCGACCGTCAACCTTTGCATAGCTATCTGCCAGGCTCTTGGCAAAACCTTGAACGATCTCTTCTGGCCAGAATAAGCCCTTAATAATTCAAGTATAGTTAGATTTTTTTTCGCGTTAATCGCACATGATAAAGGATTAATGCGGGCAGATATGGTAAAATAGCATGGTAATAGAGAACTTGCCGCGCGGCAGGCTCTATTTCCCGGAGCGGCGGTGTTTTCCCCATGTTTTCGCCGCCCCGGAGGTTATAAATCAGTCGAGTGCTGGTGACAACCTACATTTCCTATTAATCCTAATGAGAACCGGCCCCCTGGCCGGCTCTTTTTTTCGCTTGCACCCGGGGACTTTTTTAGTTAATGTAGATACAGACATAAATGGACGGTGAGAGAAAAAATGCAGATCAACCTGAAAGACTTAACTAAAGCAATCGAAGAACAGACCTACCTGTCTGACATGGAGACCATCAAGTATTCCGAAGTCTCCCGGAGCAAAAAGAAGCTCAGAGAACACGCCTTGACCATGGTCCAGGAAGTGGCCACGGCCTTGAAGAAGGACCGCTTGATGCAGGTTCAGCTGGTTTTGGAAGGGAAGAACCCAATCACTTTTGCCCTGGAAACCAACATCATCAACCTGCCTTTGGCCAACTACAAGAAGCTGATCAACTTCTTTGACGAAGAAGAAGCCCAGCCAGTCAAGGTTTACTTTGAAACGGCCAGTGAATACCTGAACGCTTCCCACTTCAGAATCGACCTCTTCATGGATGGCGACGAATTAGTGGCTGACGTTGAAGGGGCAGCTGACCGCCTGGCTGACGCCATGAGCGAGAAGATCAAGCAGGTCAAGGAAGGCGAAGCAGCCGCCAAGGAAGCGGCCAAAGAAGCCAAGGCCGAGACTAAGGAAGAGGCATAATTATGTGGAGCTGGAACGTACTGGGGGTGGCCCTCTGGGTGGGAGCCATCGTTTACCTGGTCTTTATCGTGCAAAATATCCGGCGCCGGCGGCTGAAGATGATTATCCAGCGCCAGCACAAGTTTGAATGGGGCAACTCCCTGATCAGTCTGCTGGAAGTCGTCAGCTTCTGCCTTTTGGCCGGCTGGCTCTTGGCCATCAGCCTTTTTGACGACCCGAACTTGACGGATACTTCCCGGATTACTTCATCCGTGACCTACCAGCCCCTGGTCCTGCAGCCTAGCGCCAGCCAGAGCTACTATGTCAAGGTCAAGTCCACTAAGAACCGGGATTTGAACCAGCAGTACATTTTTTACGTTAAGGGTAAAAAGTACACCGTGCCCAGCCACCTGGCGACGGTATCTTATAGCAAGGACCCGATCAATGTAACGGCGGCGGCTCTGCCTTTCAGCCGTAAAGAGCTGAAAAAGGAAGATTCCCGCTACCAGCAGGCTTACGTGGCCATCTATACGGCCAAGTACAAGAATACCGCGGTTAACGGGATCGGCCTGCACGCTGGCCGCCAAGCCAAGCGCTTCTACCTGATCCGGGTCCCGGACAGTTCCTTTATTGACAAGGAAAGCAAGTAAGAATTGAAAACAAAGCAAAAATCGCCTTCTAAGTTAGAAGACGATTTTTTATTTTGGTTTGCTATTACTTTTTCTTAAATCTGACTATCCGGAGTCCTGTGCTTCGGCCTTTTTCTTCTTTGATGTAAGCCAGAAGACCGCCGTCGAGGAAGGCGAGCAGCAGGTTAGAGGTCGGGAAGTCCAGGACATTGCCGGACATGTAGCTGGCCCCCAGCAGTAGCGCGCTGGCGAGCAAGAGGCTGGTTAAATAGAAGGTCCGGCAGGCTTTTTCCTTCAGCCACGCAAAAGCCCCGTAAAGAATGATGGCAGGATAGGCGATTAGGTAAAGGAAGGCGCCAATGATCCCCAAGGAGTAGTACTGGGCCGTAAAGTCCCGCTCCAGGTTGAAGATGTTGGTCTGCCGCATATAACCGATCCCCAGCCACTTGTCCAAAGGATCGTTGTCGTACTTGACCACCTGCTTAAGCATGGCTTCTTCGACCTTGCGGTTGGCTAAACGGACGCTGGCCGGCTCTTTAAGCAAGTCGATCCAGAACTGCGGGTCGTACTTATATGGGTAGGACTTAGTGATGAAGCGTTTGTTTAAGGCGTACTTCTGGTAATATTTGGCCAAAAAGTCCTGCTCAAACTCCTTCAGCTTGTCCGGGTCATTCTTGTACTTGGCCAGGCCCGCCTTTAAGATCGCGTTTTCCTTGTCGATCTGGGAGTCATGGCTGTTTGCCCAGTAGATCTCGTACTTGTAGCGCTGGACAGCCGGGGAGACCTGCCAGCAGACCCCGGTGATCCCGGCTAAGGCCAAGAGGGTGACCAGACCGCCTTTTGAAAACTTGACGTTTTTTAAGAAAAGCAGGTGGATTAGCCAGGCGATCAAGCTGACGGCCAGGGTCCCGGCTAAGCCGTAGAGGGCGACTTTCGTGCCGACTTCCAGCATGGCCAAAGTCTGGCTGAGAGCCAAAAGGCCACTCTTCCAGGAGAAGCGCTCAAGCAGCAGGTAGAAGACGACCGGAGCCAGCATCAAGAGGATAGCGCTCAAGGTGTTGGTAAAGTAGAAGAAACCCTTGGAGGCGCTGTGGGAGTAGCCGTAAAGCGGCCCCATGAACCAGGTGAAGATGTTGCCGGAGATCACCCCGGTTTCGTAGGACTTCAGGGAAATCACGAAGAGGTTACTCAAGACAATAGTGCCGGTGAAGAGGCCACTGACCCAGGCGAAGGCTTTTAACAAGAAGTCCTGGCTGATTTCCAGATTCTTGGTCACCCAGATCAAGGCCAGGGGCAGGAGCATTCTGAAGAGGTAAAAAATCTCCCCGAAATTCGAGTAGCCGTAGTCGTTCGGGCTGAGGCTCTTAAAGTTCTGCATGTGCCAGAGGTGGAAGATCCCATAGAGGACTAGAATAGCCAGGTAGGCCCAGAGCCAGGCCGGAGGGAATTTCTTTTGCCCCCAGACAAGGAGGCCAACCAGGACGACTACTCCGGCGATCCGGATGATGGTCGGGATAGTGAAGGGCAGGATGGTGGCCAATTTCCCCCGGTAGAAGAAGTCCAAATCCAGGAAGGGCTGGAGGAGGATGAACCAGTAGAGCAGGCTTTTAGTTTTTTCTTTCATGTTGTCAACTCGCTTTCTCTACTATCTTAACAAAAAACTCCGCGGGATAACCGCGGAGTTCTCTTACTTGCTCTTCTTGGCCGGAGCCTTCTTTTCCTTTTTGTCCTTATCCTTGTCGTCAGCCTTCATGGTCGGGGCCACCTTTTCGATGGTAATGTTGTTGGTGGAGAGGGCCTTGGCCTTCTTGGCTGACCGGGCCGGCTTCATGTTCTTGAAGTTGACGACCAGTTTGTAGTTGAGGTCGCTGACGGCAGTAGCGTCAACGTCGTCAAAGGAAGTGATGGCCAGGAGGGCGGAGTTTTCATAGATCTTTTCCACCGTGCCTTGGAACTGCTTCTTCAGTTCTTCTTCTGACTTGGCGTTAACGACGGCACCTAATTCAACATCGGCTTTCTTCATGGCAATCTCCTTAATTCTCAAACGGTTAAAATTTCAACTAGGCTATGATATAGTATAGAGCGAAAAAATTCAAGTTAGGAGACTCTCTTTTTGGCTAAAAAAATTATCTTGATCGCCGGTCCCAGCGGGGCTGGCAAGACAACCATATCTGAATACCTGGCTGACCGCTACCAGATCCCCCGGGTGATTACCCACACCACCCGGCCAAGGCGGCCTGGGGAAAGCGAGTCAGCTTACTACTTTGAAGACGATGCCTCTTTTGCCAAGCTGCACTTTTTTGAACATGTCAAATACGGGGACTACCAGTACGGGTCCAGTAAAGAAGGGCTGGAAAGAGCCTGGGCAAAAAGCGACCTGGTCAGCTTGATCGTGGACATCGAGGGGGCCAGGTCCTACATAAAGGCCTTAGGTGACCAGGTTTACTTCCTTTATGTGACCTGCAGCCTGGATACTTTGGCCAAAAGAATGGCTGACAGAGGCGATTCAAGTGACCAGATCAAGAAGCGCCTGGCCGGCAGCGAACTTAACGAATTACCGGCAGACCTGGAAAATCGCGCCCATGTCCTGGTCAACGACGACCTGGAAGCGACCTATGCCAGCTTGGCTGCCTTGGTCAAAAAAATGCAAGATTAAGCTTTTTCTCATAAACTGTAAAAAAGGCGTGACCTTTTTGAAACAGAATTGAAATATTTCTCCTGTAAGATGTTAAACATCAAGTTAAGAAAAGGAAGTAAATCATTTTGAAGTTCAAGAAGTCATTAGCCAAAGTTTTAACAGCCGTATCCCTGGCCTTCGCCGGTTTCGCTGTAGTCAACACTGTAAATACTCAAAACAGCACCGTGCAAGCTGCTTCTAAGACCACTAAGCGCAACAAGGTCGTATCCCTGGCCAAGAAGGAAGTCGGCAAGAGCTACGTTTACGGGGCAACCGGTCCTAACGCTTTTGACTGCTCCGGCTTGACTAGCTATGTTTACAGCCACGCTATCGGCAAGTACATCACCCGGACCACCTACACCCAGGTTCGCCAAGGCAAGACTGTTGCCGTTTCAACTGCCAGCCTGCAAAAGGGCGACCTGCTCTTCTGGGGTTCCAAGTCCTCCCCATACCACGTAGGTATCTACATCGGCAACGGCCAATATGTTCACGCCGCTACTCCAAGCCAGGGCGTGCGTAAGCAGTACCTGAGCTCCTACTTCTGGCCATCAACTGCCAAGCGGATCATCTAATTAGCAAACTTCAAAATGATCAAATCACCGTCCTTGAGGCACCCGCCTCAGGGGCGTTTTTCTTTGCCTTTTTTCTGTTAGATTAAAAAGAAAAGTTGGACTTTTAAGGGAAGAATTTACGGAAAGCAAAGTCTGTCAGCCCTTACCTGCCTTAGGGAGGCGGGAGAAAATTAAATAGTTAAGAAGTTAAGCTAAGGGCTTGTAAATGAGAAAGGAATTAAATAAAATAGGGGCAATTATTGAAACAAGTAAAGTGAAGTCCTAGAAAAGAAGGTATTCAAGATGAGAATTGCATGTTACGGCGTTAGGCCGCTTGAAAGAAGTTATTTTGAAAAACTGAACAAGTACGACTACGACTTGAAGCTCATTCCTGAATACTTGAACCGGGAAAACGTCACGCAAGCTGCTGACTGCGACGCCGTTCTGGTCCGGGGCAACTGCCTCTGTGACCGGACCAACCTGCAGCAGTTCAAGGACTACGGGATCTCCTGGGTCTTCACCCGGTCAGTTGGCGTGGACCACTTTGACCTGGAAGCTGCTAAAGACCTGGGGATCTCCGTTGCCCGCGTGCCAAACTATTCCCCATATGCGGTAGCCAACCTGGCCTTTACCCTGGGTTTGACTTTGTCAAGACACGTTGGTGAAGCTGCCCATCATGTCCATGAACAGGACTTTGGGATGCACCCAGACTACTTCGCTACGGAATTCAACCGCTTGAAGGTCGGCATCTACGGGGCCGGCAAGATCGGGGCGGTAGAAGGCAAGATGTGGCAGGCTCTGGGCGCTGAAGTTTATGCCTATGACCCATTCCCGTCCGACTTCGCCAAGCAATACTGCACTTTTGTCACAGAAGACGAACTGCTGGCAACTTGTGACATCGTTTCCGTTCACGTGCCATACTTCCCAGGCAAGAACGACAAGCTGATGAACGCCGAATTCGTCGCTAAGATGAAGGAAGGGGCAGTTCTGGTCAACACGGCCCGGGGCGAACTGGCTGATGAAGCCGCCATTGCCGCTGCTGTTTCCAGCAACCACCTGTCTGGCTACGGCGCTGACGTGGTTTCCAATGAAAAGAAGATCATGGGCCACAACTTCGCCTCTGAAAGCGACGTGCCGGACTCAGAAGTTCAGTCCTTGATGGACCTTTACCCGCGGGTGCTTTTGACTCCGCACATGGGCTCTTTTACTGAACCAGCCCTGGAAGACATGATCTCCTTGTCCTTTAACAATTTCCACAACATGGCCACTGAGGGGGCAGTTGATGCCCGCAATGAAGTCGTGGCCGCGCCTGAAAGCTCCTCAGCTGCTTCTGAGAAGCTGCGGGCTTAATAAATTAAGGTTCTGGCTCTTGGCCAGGGCCTTTTTTTACGGAAAAATTGCCGGATGTTAAAAAACTGCAAAGGCTTATTAAAGAAACTGCAAACGGTCTGTAAATTTCCTGTAACACTCATCGGCTATGATATAAGCATCGAGAAAAGAGAAAGAGAGTTACAACGTAATGAAGCAGTTTAAGCAGATCTTAGCAAAATTAACCTTAGCCCTGGCCCTGGTTGTTCCTGTCGCAATCCAAGCAAACAGCCACCAAGCCCAGGCAGCCAGTGTGACGACCAAGCGGAACAAGGTCGTCTCCTTGGCCAAGAAGCAAGTTGGCAAGCGCTACGTATACGGCGCTACCGGCCCTTACAGCTTTGACTGCTCAGGCTTGACCCAGTACGTTTTCAAGAAGGCGATCAAGAAGTCCATCAGCCGGACCACCTACACCCAGGTAAAGAAGGGCAAGACCATCAAGGTTTCAACTGCCAAGCTGAAGAAGGGCGACCTGCTCTTCTGGGGCTCCAAGTCATCTCCATACCACGTTGGGATTTACGTGGGCGGCGGCCAGTACGTGCACGCGGCTACTCCAAGCCAAGGGGTCCGCAAGCAGTACCTGAGCTCCTACTTCTGGCCATCAACGGCCAAGCGGGTCATCTAAATTACCATTACCTGCTAAAATTACGATAACAACGATAAAAAAGAAGGTCGGCGAGGCAAAAATCGCTGGCCTTTTTAAATTGGACTTAATTTTAACAGTCTAGTATTCTTTTTGTAACATTCCTGTAACATTGGTAACCTATTATAGAACTTGCGTAAAAAATCGGAATAGAAAAGGATATCAAAGTTTTGAAGTTCAAGAGTTTATTAGTCAAAGTTTTACTGGCCCTGGCCCTGGTTGCTCCTGCAGCAGCTACTGCTCAAGTGCCGGCAGCCCAGGCAGCTACTGTCAAGGCTGTCAACAAGCAAGTCGTGATCAACTACGTGGCCGGCTACAGCGTTAAGGCCTGGAAGAATTACAAGGTCAAGACCGGCGCGGCCAATGATACTGGCATCAGCTTCAAGCACGGGACCACTTTGACGGTAATCGGCGAAGTCAAGTACAAGAAGCAAACCTGGTACAAGATCGCTGACAACGAATGGGTTCTGGCTTCTTACACTTTGAGTCCTGAAGCCTGGGCAAAGAAGGCAGCTGCTGCCAAGAAGGCCGCTGCCAAGGCAGCTAAGAAGGCTGCGGCGGCTAAGAAGTTGTCCAAGAGCAAGAAGGCTAAGGAAAACAAGGTTGTTGCCTTGGCCAAGGCGCAAGTGGGCAAGCCTTACGTTTGGGGCGCAACTGGTCCTTACAGCTTTGACTGCTCTGGCTTGACCAGCTACGTTTACAGTCACGCTCTGGGCAAGTACATTACCCGGACCACTTACACCCAAGTGCACCAAGGCAAGACGGTTGCTGTTTCTACTGCAACTTTGAAGAAGGGGGACCTGCTTTTCTGGGGTTCCAAGTCTTCCCCATACCACGTCGGGATTTACGTGGGCGGCGGCAAGTTTGTTCACGCGGCTACTCCAAGCCAGGGTGTGATCAAGCAGAGCCTGAGCTACTACTTCTGGCCATCAACTGCCAAGCGCTTGATTTAATTGAGAAATATCCTTTATATGGGACGCCAGCTGGCGTCCTTTTTCTTTTGCCTTTTGCTATTAAAAAACAACTGTATTTTTTCTGTAACCTTTCTGTAACACAACTTGCTTACACTAGAAAAAGCGAATTCAATTTAGGAGCGGAAAAAGAAAGATGAAGCGGAAATTCAGTTTAGTGCTTTTGTTATTAGCAGCTTGGCTGGGCGGGGCGCAGCCGGCTTACGCGGCAAGTGACAGCCAGGACAGCAATATTACGATCGTGAAGAAGACCTTGGTTGCTTACAATAAGGGCAACAAGGTCAACACTTGGAATACTTACGGGGCCGGCAAGAAAAATGTTGGCCAGGTTAAGTCCGGCTATAAGTTTACGGCCACGGGTCAGGCTCAGTACAAGGGGCGGACCTGGTACCGGATCAAGAGCAACAAGTGGATTCTGGGCACTAACACTGTATCTACTAGCAAGTACGCTTCAATCAAGGCAGCCGCGGCTAAGACGGCTAAGCAAAAGAAGGTAGTTGCATTGGCAAACGCGCAAGTCGGCAAGGCTTACGTCTGGGGGGCAACTGGCCCTTACAGTTTTGACTGCTCAGGCTTGACCATGTACGTGTACAAGAAGGCAACTGGCTTGTCATTGCCGCACTACTCAGTCAGCCAGCTCTACTACGGCAAGGCGGTATCAACCAAGAAGTTGGCTAAGGGTGACTTGCTCTTCTTTGGTTCCAAGTCAGCTCCAAGCCACGTCGGGATTTACGTGGGCGGCGGCAAGTTTGTCCATGCCTCCAGCCCGACGGTTGGGGTGATCAAGTCCAAGGTCAGCACGAACCGCTCCAGTGCGTTCTACCCATCCAGCGCGCGGAGAGTAATTTAAGCCGTGTTCTTATCTTGCTATTTTCCTTCAGTCTAAGTAGAATGAACTTGAGCCGGTGACGGCCAATTTTAAAATTATTTAAATCTTTTGATTAGTCGTCGTTACGACGGCTTTTTTGATTGCCAGCAACTTTGCTTGCATTTTTCCACTAAACTGCGTAAAATAGGCAATAGAAAAAGGACGAGTGCGGGAACACCCATCCTTTCGTTGATTGAGCCGGTGACGGCCAATTTAAAAGTTTACACGTTTGAATTAGCCGTCGTTACGACGGTTTTTTGTTTGCCGGCAACTTTGCTTGCATTTTTCCGCTAAACTGCGTAAAATAGGCAATAGAAAAAGGACGAGTGCGGGAACACCCATCCTTTCATTGATCGAGCCGGTGACGGCCAATTTTCAATTTAGTTAAATTAAGAAATTAGTCGTCGTTACGACGGCTTTTTTGTTCCCGCAATTTCTTGCGAAGAACATCCACCCAGTCGATTAGCAGGCAGAGAGTCTTTACCATGGCGACACAGCTCTTCAAGAGCAAATTGGTCATGTCCACAAGCAGTTTCAATCCGCCCACCATCCAGATTAAGTGAGCCAGCAGGCTCATTTTACGGTGGCTCCTTTCCGTAATGATAGGAAGGAGCCGATGAAAAGATCAAGGGCATCACTCCCTCCGTAGAGGCCGCCACCGTTATGCTCAATCGGAAATATTATAGCACGTGTGTTTGGCAAAAGGCTAGTGTTAACTAGCAACTTTGCTTGCTATTTTCTTCCAAACTGCGTAGAATGATTTTGTGCGGTAACACTCAGAATTGAGCCGGTGACGGCCAAGTAAAATATTATTTCAATTTCATTTAGTCGTCGTTACGACGGCTTTTTTGTTCCACTAGGACAAGCTACAGCGATTATTCAACACTTGCATATTTCCAGCGGGGAGGGCGACAGCGCCTTCCCCGTTTTTGTAATCATTTTGTAATCATCAGGGGGCTTGCGGGCCAGGGGGGCAAGCGCTTATTATTAATATTAGGTATAAATTTTGCTTCCGCTGGAGGAAAAAATATGGGTAATGCAAGATGGATTAAATTCATGGGCGCGGCGGCGCTCTTTTTCGGGGGACTGGGCCTAGGCGGCCAGCCAGCTAACGCGCAAGTTAAGGGTCACCTTTCCAAGGTCCAGGTAGTCAAGAAGGCTCCGGTTTGGACCAACTACAAGAAGGGCAAGAAGACCCACAAGTACCTTAAGAAGGGTACGGTCAAGCAGGTCAAGGCCTCAGCTACTGACAAGAAGCACAAGGTCTGGCTGAAGGTTGGAAATAAAAAGTGGATTGCCAGCAAGTACACGGTTGTCTTGACGACGACCAAGCAGACTGCATCCAAGACTCCTTCCAACCCGGTCTTAAACACCAATCAATTGACGCAAGCTGCTTCTTCTCAGGCACCCGTTGGTTCATCTTGGCGGCAGAATGCCGTGGTAGCCTTAGCCAAGGCGCAAGTCGGCAAGGCTTATGTCTGGGGTGCGACTGGCCCGACCAGCTTTGACTGCTCCGGCTTAGTCCAATGGGTCTACAAGACCGCGATCGGGCAGACCGTTTCCCGGACTACTTATACCCAGGTTAATGAAGGTGTGGCTGTGCCGGTATCAACGGCCAGCCTGCAGCCAGGCGACCTCCTCTTCTGGGGGGATGTGGCAGCGCCATATCACGTTGCAATTTACGTGGGCAATGGTCAATATGTTTCCGCCGCTGATGAGCAGCAAGGGGTCATCTTGGCAACCATCAGCAGTTACTTCTGGCCGTCAACGGCCCGGCGGATTCTCTAGTTTCCGTGTTAAAATAGAGTTAGCGGTGTAAGGGAGGAAATGAGCATGAAGAAGTCTAATATGATCAAATTTTCTGCTGCAGCGCTGACTTTCTTAGGGATCTCAGCGACAGGGGTCAAGCCGGTCAAGCAGCCGGCCCAGGCCGCCAGCAAGCGGATCAAAGTTATCAGCAAGCAATACGTCACCGTCTGGACCAACTACCAGAAGGGACGGCATGTTGCGACTCATTTAAAGAAGGGCAGCAGTCATTTTGTCTACCAGACGGCAACTGACTCCATGGGCAACCTTTGGTATCGGATTGGCAAGAAGGAATGGGTCATGGCCAAGTACTTTAACCAGGTCAAGTCTGCCAAGAAGGCTGTGAAGGCAAAGAAGGTCAAGAAGACCAAGGCCAAAACCAAGAAGAAGACGGTCAAGAAGGCCCGCAGTGCTGCCAGTCTGGCAGCTTCTTGGTCTGCCCCGATGGGTTCCAAGGCCCGGGCTAAGGCGGTCGTAACTTTAGCCAAGCAGCAGGTCGGCAAGGCCTATGTCAAGGGTTCCAAGGGCCCAAATGCCTTTGACAATGCCAGTTTGGTTGCTTACGTCTACAAGCAGGCAGCTGGCGTCAACACAGGTTCTAGCACTAAGAGCCAGGTCAAGAAGGGGATCGCGGTAGATCCAAGTTCTGGCTTTGCGGAAGGGGACCTGCTCTTTTGGGGTTCCAAGAGCAAGCCATATAATGTAGCTATTTACGTGGGGGACGGGAAGTATGTTACCGCTGCTGGAGACCAGCAAGGGGTCGTACAAGCCAGCCTGTCCACCTACTTCTGGCCTAGTCGGGCAAGAAGAGTCCTCTAACAATAGGAAAGCCAGGCTCTAGAGATAGAGTCTGGCTTTTTATGCGGTCTAAATTTGGTAAGCGGAAAAACGAGCCCGGTCTTGGGGTGACAGGCGGGCAGAAACTTCGATTCCGTCAGCTTGGTAGTCTTCCTTTAATACCCGGGAGTGCTGGTGCAGATAGGCCAGGTCTTTGCCAGCCGTCAGCGGTAGGCGGAGGTCAGTGATCTGGTAATTGCTGAAGAGGCGGGTTGTGATCAGCTTGGCCAAGGCCTGGATTGAGGCTGGGTCAACCGCGCTGTAGAGAAGGTCATTGCCTTCAATCTGCGGGTAGTTCCGGTCGGTCAAATCCGCCTTGTTGTAGGCGGTGATCATTGGCAGGTCCTTGACCCCGATTTCGTCTAAGACTTCCAGGGTAGTCTTGATCATCTGGTTCATGTTCGGGTCAGCGGCGTCAACGACATTGATCAAGAGGTCAGCGTCCTTGGCTTCCTGCAGGGTCGCTTTGAAGGAGTCGACCAGCTTGTGGGGGAGCTTGGAGACAAAGCCGACTGTGTCGGACAAGATAAAGGAGAAGCCGTCCAGGTCGATCCGGCGCACCGACGTGTCCAAGGTTGCAAAGAGCATGTCCTTGGCCATGACCTGCTTGTCTTCATTGCCAGCCCCGAAGGCCTTGAGCAGGCCATTCATGGTGGTGGACTTGCCGGCGTTGGTGTAGCCGACCAGGGCAACCTTAGGCAGGTGGCTTTGGTTGCGGCGGGCGGCCTTGATCTCTTCCTGGCCCGAGATTTCCTTTAATTCATGCTTGATAGCGGAGATCTGCTTGCCGATGGTTCTCCGGTTCATTTCCAGTTTGGATTCCCCGGCCCCGCGGTTGGCGAAGCCCCCGCCGGTGGAACCGCCGCTGCCGCGCTGCTGGTCAAGGCTGTTTTCAGAAGGGTGGAGGCGGGGCAGTTCATACTGCAGGCGCACCAATTGGACCTGCAGTTTGGCCTGCTTGGTCCGGGCCCGGGAAGAGAAAATTTCCAAGATTAGTTCGGTCCGGTCGATGACGCGGAGTTTGGTCATGTGCTCCAGGTTGCGGATTTGGACTGGGGTAAGTTCATCGTTGACGATGAGGACGGAGGCCCCGAGTCCCTGGGCCAGGTCTTTGATTTCCGTCACCTTGCCCTTGCCCAGGTAGCTGGAGGCGACGATGTTTTCCGCCTTCTGCTGGCTAGAGCCAACGACGGTGAAATTATTGGCCTCTGCTAAATTGGCCAGTTCGGTCATGGAGTAGTCAAAGTTGGGATCGTCAAGGTTGACTCCGGCCAAATAGGCCTTGACTGTATGATTTTGATTGTCGATCATCTATAGCTTCCTTTCTATATTGCAAGACTTAGAATTTGTCCATCTATTTACTATCTATTGTAAAGAAGCTGACGAGAAAAATCGCTGAATTTGCCTAAATTTAGGCAGAGACTGATCAACAAGATAAATGTTAAGAAAATTTGATTCATGGAAATAGATTGGAAACGGTTTAGACCTTTTTTGTGAATGAGATGTGATGTATAATAGGACAATATCATGGATTGTGCTTGGCTTAGTAGCGAAGCTTATCCTACAAGAATAATTAATTTCTTGAAAAGATAGAGATAAAAAATGGGTATGGAATGTAAGGAGAGTAAGAAAAGAGTATTATGACGGAACCTGATCAACAGCATGTTCATCATCATCACCACCATCATCACCATCACCGCCGCCGCAAGCGCCATATCGGCCGCTGGATCGCGGGGATTGTTGGAGTGCTGCTACTTGCAATATTATTAGTAGCTGGTTATGCTTATAAGAATGCTAGGGATGCAGCGACGACGATGTACACGCCGGTCTCGAAGAACACCAAGTCAAACAAGAACCGGTCTAGCTTAGACAAGATCTTGGATGCCAAGAAGCCAGTCAACCTCTTGATTTTGGGGACTGACACCGGGGCTGAAGGCCGGAGCGTGAAGAAATATCACGGTTTGACTGACCTGATGATGTTTATTACGGTCAACCCAAGCAAGAAACAGACGCGGGTAACCACGATTGCCCGGGACTCCAAGGTCAACCTGCCGGACTACCCGGAGGTTTCACCGATCAAGCTGAACAGCGCCTACTCTTTGGGCGGGGTCAGCGAGACGATCAAGACTTTGGACAAGTACTACAGCGTGCCAATTGATGGTTATGTGCTGGTCAACTGGGAAAGCACCATGAGGATCATCACTAAGATGGGTGGGGTGGATGTCATCTCTCCATTGACCTTTGACAATATGGGCTACTCCTTTAAGAAAGGGCAAGCATACCACATTTCCGGCAAGAAGGCCCTAGCCTTTGTCCAGCTCCGCCACGGTGACCCGCGGCAGGACTACGGCCGCCAGGAGCGTGAGCGTCTGGTGATGATGGCTGCAATTAAGAAGAGCGTGTCATATAAGACTATCTTGAACAGCTCATTCATGCAGTCATTGGGTGACAGCCTGCAGACTGACTTGAGTCTGAACGACATGATCAAGTTGGCCATGAATTACCAAGGCGCGACTGACAATGTTAAGTCAGACTACGCTCAAGGGACGAGCAGCAGCGTCAACAATCAAAGATTTGGCAACATGGAAGTTGAAATCATGTCGACTAAGGAAAGACAGCGGATTTCCAACAACATCCGGCAGACTTTAGGAATTAAGAATGTCAACGTTTATAAGGAGGACAACTAGTGAGCGCTGAACAACAGAATAATGAAGAAGTAACCATTGACCTGCGCAGGCTTTTCATCTTGATCAAGAAGCACATCGTCAGCATCTTGATTTGGATGATCGGCCTGGGCTTGATCGCTTATGGGGTTTCAGAATATGTTCTGGTGCCAAAGTACACAGCCAGCACTCAGCTCCTGGTCAATCGTAAGTCAACGGATGCTAATCAAGCTTATGCCAACCAACAAGCTGACGTTAATGCCGTTACCACTTACAAGGACATTATCACTAGTAACGTCATTTTAAAGGGTGCATCCAAGTACCTGGCTAACCCAGTAACCCTGGTTAAGAAGGCTACTCCAGCCAAGAAGGCCGTCTACAAGACCAATGATGATGGGACTAGAACCCTGGTTAAGAAGGCGGTTAAGGCTAAGCCAGCGGTTTACAAGCGGGAAAGCAAGAGCTACTCAGTCTCAGCTAGTGAATTGGCTAGTGCTGTTTCAGTAACCACTACGACTTCTTCTCAGGTCTTCACCTTGTCAGCTACGGCTGAAACTCCAGCCAAGGCACAAGCAATTGCCAATGCGGTTGCCAAGGAATTCAAAGAACAAATTCCAAAGATCATGGACGTTAACAACGTGACTATTGTTGCGGAAGCTTCTAAGGGGACTAAGTCATACCCAAAGGTAAAGATGATTACTGTGGTTGGCGTTTTGGCCGGTTTGGTAATCAGCTTGTTGATCATCATCATCAAGGACTTGTCAGACACGACTGTTCGGGAAGATTCATTCATGACTAACGAACTTGGCTTGACTAACTTGGGTGAGATTTCAAGCATCACGATGCCGAAGGACTGGACCTTTACGGCTAACACGGCTGAAAAGCGCGGCAGTTCAAGAAGACGGGTTTAGGAGGGTTAGCATGGCATTCGGTAGAAAGAAGCATTTAGACAACGAAACGATGAAGAACGGGGCCAAGCTGATTACCCTGGCTAACCCGCAAAGCGTTATTTCTGAACAGTTCAGAAATATCCGGACCAACATCAACTTCATGAACGTTGACAAGGAAGTAAAGACGATTGCCTTTACTTCAGCCATGGCCAGCGCCGGCAAGTCAACGGTCAGCGCTAATGTAGCCATTACCATGGCACAAGCTGGCAAGAAGACGATCTTGATCGACGCGGACTTGCGTCGGCCAACCTTGCACTCCACTTTCAATGTATCCAATAGCAACGGCTTGACGACTCTGTTGACTAGCCGGGCAAAGGAAATGGACGCAAACAGTGTGATTCGGGAAAGCGGCGTAGAGAACCTGTCAATTTTGACGGCAGGTCCGATCCCGCCGAACCCTTCAGAACTTCTGTCTTCCAAGCACATGTTGGATTTGATTGAAGACCTGAAGCAAGAATACGACATGGTTGTAATCGACTTAGCGCCAATTTTGGACGCGGCTGAAACCCAGCAACTGACCAGTTCTCTGGATGGGACGATCTTGGTTGTGCGGCAGGCTAAGTCACAGAAGTCAGCGGTTAAGCGGGCAGTTGAGTTGCTTAAGCTGACTAACTCACCAATCTTGGGTTATGTTATGAACGATGTTGATGCCGATGGGGATGCCGGCTATGGATATGGTTATGGATACGGTTATGGCTACGGTGAAGAAGAGGAGAAGAAGGGCCTCTTCGGCAGAAAGAAGTAGCTCATGCCGGTAGTTGATTTACACTGTCACATCTTGCCAGGAATCGACGATGGTTCTAAGTCTTGGGAAGTATCTCTGAACTTGGCCAGAGCCGCGGTTGCCGATGGAGTAACTCATGCTTTGTGTACTCCACACACATTAAATGGCCGCTACACCAACCACAAGCAAGATGTGATCAAGCTGACGGAAGAGTTTCAAGACCGGATTGACCAAGCAGGTATTCCGCTGACGGTCTTTCCAGGACATGAAGTCAGATTGTCAGGCGGCTTAACTGAAGCCCTCGACAATGATGACATCCTCTTCTGCGATGAAGAAGGTCACTACATGCTTTTGGAATTGCCAAGCAATGAAGTGCCACATTACACCAAGAACATGGTGTACGAACTGACCAGAAGAGGGATTACGCCAATCATAGTTCACCCAGAACGGAATAAAGAAATTCTGGCAAATCCGCAGAAGCTGCAGGAACTCTTGGAAATGGGAGTTTTGGTACAGATTACCGCCAGCTCATATACCGGCTTGTTTGGCAAAGAAATTGAAGACTGCAGCCGGGAGTTTATCAAGGCTGGACAATGTGCTTTCTTTGCCAGTGACGCTCATGACTTGCCAAGACGGCAATACCAACTGAGTGAAGCGTTAAACAAGTTGGCAAAAGAATTTGGTGAAGATAAGAAACAGAAGTATTTAGACAATGCGCAAGCGGTAATCAATGGTGATCCGGTTTACCTAAATTGGCAATCATTGCCTAAGAAGCGGAAAAAATTCTTAGGACTGTTTTAATAAAGTAGAAATTTGGATGAAGGAGAGGAAAAAATGGATATGGGATATAGTAGCAGTCCAGCATATGTTAAGCAGTCCAAAGTCAAGGGCCGTCCTCTCTACCATGGGATCAAGCGTCTCTTTGACTTTCTGGCTTCTGCGATTGCCTTGATTCTGTTGTCGCCGCTTTTTCTGGTGCTGGCGATCAAGATTCATGGTGAAGATGGTGGGCCAGTCTTTTACTCACAAATCAGAATTGGCAAGGATGAAAAGCCATTCCGTATCTACAAGTTCCGGTCTATGGTGGTCAATGCCGAGAAGCTGAAGAAGGATCTGCTGGAGCAAAATGAAGTCGAAGGGGCCATGTTTAAGATGCATGATGACCCGCGGATCACTAAGATTGGTAAGTTCATTAGAGCGCACAGCTTGGATGAATTGCCTCAGCTTTGGAATGTGCTGATTGGGAATATGTCGCTGGTCGGGCCTCGGCCGCCTTTGCCTAATGAGGTTGAGCAGTATACTGACTATGACAAGCAGAGATTGCTGGTCAAGCCGGGATGCAGTGGTCTTTGGCAGGCAACCAGCCGGAATGCGGCTGATTTTGCGGATATGGTGCAGCTCGACATCGAATACATTAACCGAAGTGGCATCTTCTTTGATCTGTGGATCATTATTAAGACAATCGGTGTTATCTTCCACCCGAACGGGATGTACGAAGAGTAAGAAACGGCATTTTTAAAGGAAAGATAAATGTTAAAAGAAAATATCAAGAATGAATACAGTAGATGGTCAAAGTCAGCGATTGCTGATCCAGATTTAAGTGTTGAACTCAACGGTATGAATGAAGAGCAAATTGAAGATGCATTCTATCGTGATTTGGAATTCGGTACTGGTGGTCTTCGTGGTACTATTGGCGCCGGTACAAACAGAATGAATGTATATACTGTTGCTAGAGCATCACAAGGGTTAAGCAATTATTTGAACAAGAAGTACGACAATCCTTCTGTTGCAATTGGCTACGATTCACGGATTAAGTCAGATCTTTTCGCAAAAGTTGCTTCAACTGTTTTTGTACTGAATGGTATTCAAGTTAATATTTGGCCACAACTTAGTCCGGTTCCTACTGTTTCATTTGCGACTCGTTACTTGCATACTTCAGCTGGTATTATGATTACTGCATCGCATAATCCGGCTAAGTACAATGGCTACAAGGTTTATGGTGACGATGGTTGTCAGATAACTACTGAAACTGCTGCTGAAATCCTTAAGGAAATCGAAGCTATTGACTACTTTGACGTAAAGATGGGAGACTTCAACGCTGATTTGGAAGCAGGTAAGGTTAAATACATCTCGGATGAAGTGTTGACAGCCTTTATTGAAGAAGTTAAGAAACAATCGGTTGTTACTGAAGATATCAACCGTGATATGGCCATCGTTTACACTCCGTTAAATGGTACTGGCCGTGTTCCAATGACTCGAGCTTTAAAAGAAGCTGGTTTCACTAATATTACTTTGGTTAAGGAACAAGAAATGCCAGATGGTAACTTCCCAACCTGCCCGTTCCCTAACCCAGAATACCGTGAAGCAATGCAGCTTGGTCTTGACACTTGCAAGAAGGTTGGTGCAGATATCCTTTTAGCTACTGACCCAGATGCGGACCGTTGTGGTGTCGGTGTGAAGACTAAGGATGGAGATTACCGTCTTTTGACCGGGAATGAAATCGGTTTGCTTCTGTTTGACTTCATCTGTAGTCAACGTATCAAACATGGCACGATGCCGGAGCACCCAGTCATGGTCAAGACTATCGTTACTTCAGACATGGGCAACCAGATTGCTGATCACTACGGTGTAAAGACGATAGATGTTCTGACTGGCTTCAAGTTCATTGGGGAACAGATTGGCCTCTTGGAAAAGGCAGGACATTTGGATGACTACATCTTCGGGTTCGAAGAATCATACGGTACCCTGTCAAGTACGTACGTACGTGACAAAGATGCTATTGGCGGTGCATTCATGGTCTGTGAAATGTTTGCCTACTACAAGACTCAAGGCATTAGTCTTTTAGAGAAGCTTGAAGACCTCTACAAGCAATATGGCTACCGCTTGAACACTTTGCACTCATACGTTTTTGAAGGTTCAGCTGGTTTTGAAAAAATGCAAGAGATCATGAAGCACTTCCACCAAGGTATCGATGAATTTGGTGGTCGTAAGGTAGTTAAGACTCTTGACTACAGTCAAGGCTTGGATGGACTTCCTAAGTCAGATGTGCTGAAGTATCTTTTGGAAGGTGAAAGTTCAGTTGTTGTTCGTCCTTCAGGTACTGAGCCTAAGCTGAAGGCTTACGTTTCTATTGTTTCAGATACGATGGAAGAATCAGAAGCAACTGAAAAGAAAGTTGCTGATCAATTAGCTGAGTACATGAAATAAGGGAAAATCAAATGAACATCATTTTACTTTCAGGTGGTTCCGGCAAGCGTTTATGGCCATTGTCTAACGATGTCAGAAGTAAGCAATTCATCAAGCTTTTCAAAAATGGCGACAAGCATGAATCAATGGTTCAACGCGTTTATCGTCAAATTAAGCGTGTTGACAAGGATGCAACGGTCACGATTGCAACTAGCAAGTCTCAAGTACCTGCAATTCACAATCAATTAGGTGAAGATGTCTCAGTATGCGTAGAGCCGATGCGCCGTGATACATTTCCAGCGATCGTTTTAGCAGCAGCATACTTACATGATGAAATGGGTGTAAAGGATGACGAACCAGTTGTTGTTTGTCCTGTTGACCCTTATGTTGATGATAGCTATTACGAAGCTGTCGAACAGCTTGGGAAACTTGCTGGTCAAGCCAATCTTACTTTGATGGGTATCGAACCAACTTACCCTTCTGAAAAGTATGGCTACATCATCCCTGAATCAAAGGACAAGGTTAGTCCAGTTAAAGAATTTAAGGAAAAGCCAGACCGTGCAACTGCAGAAAAGTACTTGGAGCAGGGAGCTGTCTGGAATGCAGGTATCTTTGCCTTTAAGTTGTCATACTTAATGGAAAAGGCGCACGAGCTGATTGACTTTAAAAATTACCAAGACCTTTACAACAAATACGATAAATGTGAAAAGATTAGTTTTGACTATGCTGTTGTTGAAAAGGAAAGTAGCATTAACGTTCTTCGTTACAAGGGCGAATGGCGTGATGTCGGTACTTGGAACATGATGTCCGAGGTAATGGCCGACAACGTGATTGGTAATGCTACTTTGGATGACACGACGACTAACACACACGTAATTAATGAGCTGGATATTCCTATTTTAGTAATGGGTGCACACGACATGGTTGTTGCTGCATCAGGTGACGGTATCTTAGTAGCTGATAAAGAGCAATCAGGTTATATGAAACCGTATGTTGAAAAAATTGCTACTGATGTGCGCTATGCAGATAAGTCATGGGGATCATATCAGATTATCAGTGTTGGTGAAAACAACTTAGTAGCTAAAGCTACCATGAAGGCTGGTCACAGAATGTCATATCACAGTCATGATTTCCGTGAAGAGGTCTGGACGATTCTGTCTGGTGTTGGTCGCGTCGTTGTTGATGGCATAGAGAGAGCTATTCAACCGGGGAGTGTGATTACTCTACCAGCCGGTAGTAAACACACTATTATTGCCAGAACTAACTTGTCTGTCTTGGAAACTCAAATTGGTTCCGATATTTCAGTTAGTGATAAATCAAGCTATAAACTTGATAGCAAAGAATAGAAACGAATATATAGTTATGCGTAAACCTGAAGGTGATTTTATCTTCAGGTTTGCGTATATTTAAAGGTGGGTAGGAATTAATTAATGTCACGAATTAAGTTCATGAACACAGAGATCGACAACTTAACAATGACGGAAGCATTGGATGCCATTGAAGAGTTAGTAGCGGCTGATAAGAATGCATACGTTGTTACTCCTAATGTTGATCACATTATCCAGCTCGAACGTGGGGGAGAGATTGTAGAAGTATATAAACACGCAGATTTGATTCTTTGTGATGGTAAGCCCCTTACTTGGATAGCTAAGTGGTATGGAACACCGATTAGGGAAAAAATTTCAGGTTCAGATCTTTTTCCTCTGCTTTGTGAAAGAGCTGCTAAAAAGGGGTATAAGATGTTTTTCCTTGGAGCTGCTGAAGGAGTTGCTGCTAAGGCTGCTAGGAACTTGGAAAATCGTTACCCAGGCTTGAACGTTTGTGGTGTATACTCCCCGCCTTATGGCTTTGAAAATGATGAGTCTGAGATGGATAAGATTACTAAGATGATCAAGGATGCTGCTCCGCAGATTTTGATTGTTGGTCTGGGAGCTCCTAAGCAGGAAAAATTTATTTATCATAATCGTGAACGCCTTGGTGTACCTGTTAGTTTGGGCTTGGGAGCTAGCCTGGATTTTGAAGCTGGCCAAATTAAGCGTGCTCCAAAGTGGATGGCTGATCATGGGCTTGAATGGTTCTATAGAATTACTCAAGATCCAAAAAGACTGGCGAAACGCTATTTAGTTGATGATCGTAAAATCTTCAAGCTAGCTTTGAAGTACAAGAAGAAAAACTAAATTTGTCATACAGTTGACTTTGCAGTAAAAAGGACATAATCTTGACAGACAGACAGACAGACAGACAGACAGACAGACAGACAGACAGATAAACTAGTTGTTGGATTTGAACTTGATAAAAAAGTACATATTCAAACGCTAGATTTTTTAAAAGCTTTCTCAATTATCACAATAGTTTTGATGCATTTGTGTCAGAATTATCTCAAGGCTTTACCATCCGTAATCAATACAGCATCTTCATTAGGTGGTACGGGGGTGCACGTTTTCTTCTTTGCTTCAGGATGTGGTTTATACTTAAGCTACCTTAAGCATTCAACGACGTTTACTGAATTTATGAAAAAGAGATTCGGCAAAATTTATATTCCGTATATATTGATTGTGATCATTTCATTCATACTACCATGGATGTATGTTGGATCTGATAGATTTGTTGCTCTACTCAGTCATATTTTTCTGTTTAAGATGTTTGTGCCAAGATATGAAGGTAGTTTTGGTTTTCAGCTGTGGTATTTGTCAACACAGTTTCAGTTTTATTTTGTCTTTATCTTACTTTGTAAGGTTAGAGAAAAAATTAATGGCAAACAGTTTGTTATCGGTTCAGTGATTGTCAGCTTAGTGTGGTCATGCTTGGTGACAGCTCTAGGTTTTGGTGAAGAACGTGTTCTGAATAGTTTCTTTTTACAGTTTTTATGGGAATTCTGTTTGGGTATGGAAGCAGCAAAATTACTAAGAACAGGTAAAAAGCTCGAGTTTAAAAAGTGGCAACTGTTTCTCATAGCAATTGTTGGTATTGGACTAGAAGGTGTAATAGCACTTAAGTTTCCTACTTTGAAGGCCTTGAATGATGTTCCGGCATTTCTTGGGTATACTGCTTTAGCGATATGGTTATACGCTGTTATAGGGCAAGGCACAAAGAAAATTTGGGAGCCAATTTGTAAGTATTCTTATGAATGGTATTTAGTCCATGTAGTGGTTTTCACAACTATCTTTTTGTTAAATCCACAGAGCTTAATGAGCCAGGTAAATTTAGGCTTGATTGCTTTGATTGTTAGTTATATAGCGGCTGTTGTTTACTGGCAATTAGTTCACAAGGTGTTAAAAGTATAAAGTTTTACCTAGAAAATAAAAACGCAAAGAAATTAGCTTTAAGAAAGCAATAGATGTAATTAACTATGTAGTCATTCGAAAGGAGTATGTGCTTAATGAACTTGGCAGAACAAAACATTCTGTTCATCGCTAGAGCACCGATTCATGGTGGGACTGAGAACGTCGTTTTACAATTGTGTGAAACTTTTAAGCCACTAGTCAATAAAATTATTGTCTGTGCAGGTAAGGGCTTTGATCAGAATGCTTTGAAAGAAATGCAAATCAAGTTCTATGAAATTCCAGATTTAGCTGATAAGAGTCCTAAGACAATGCTAGATATTTCCTTCAAGCTTAAACATATAGTTAAGTCTGAAAATATTACAGTGATTCATACCCACCATAGAATGGCTGCGTTTTACGTTACATTGTTAGGGCTTTATAAGAAGTGTGTTTTTATCAACACTAGTCACAATACATTTCACGATAAAGTGAAATTCACGCACTTTTCATATAAGTATGCGCACTTAATTGCTTGTGGCGAGATGGTTAAAAAGAATCTTACGGATACCTTTGGCTTAAAAGATATTACTGTCATTCATAATGCGGTTGAACCGTTTAAAGGTCCTGTTGTTGAGGAACCAACTTTGAAGGAATTGCATGAAAGAGGTTATCAGCTGATAGGTAATGTTGGCCGTTTATCGGAGCAAAAAGGCTTTGAATACTTTATTGACGCGATGCCTAGCATTCTTGGAAAGTACCCACAAACGAAATTCATTATTATTGGTGCTGGTGAGCTTGAGCATAAGCTTAAACAACAAGCTAAGAATGTAGGTGTTTGGGATGCAATTGTGTGGTTAGGCTTTCGTAAAGATGTCCAAAATTTGATGAGTCAGCTTGATTTAGTTGTACTTAGTTCTCTTTGGGAAGGATTGCCTTTAACGCCGATTGAAGCATTCAGTGTAGGGGTTCCAGTTGTAGGTACGGCTGTAGATGGCACCCCGGAAGAGATTCAAGACGGTTATAATGGTTACTTAGCTAAACCAAAGAATAGCGAAGATTTAGCTGAGAAGGTAATCACTGCTATTGATCAGAACGCAAAGATATCGATGAAAGGTGCTGTCAAAAAGACTTATGATGAAGAATTTTCGTTTGATGTCTTGCAAAAAAAATATATTTCTTTCTATGAGAAAATATAGTGTTATATAATATTTATTCTACACAAAAATATACCAATTTTTCCATGATTAAGTATGGAAGAAAAGACTTTGGGCATCATCATGAATGATATTGGTAAACTTTGGAAGTACTACTGATCTAAATACAACAGAGTATCTAAGTGTTGTCCAACTAACAATGAACCCAGGTTCGTAGACATGTTTGCCTTGAATATTTTGGTCTAACTCTCTGCCCTAGATTTTAAAACTTCAGATGTGTTCCTTGAAGCAGAAAATGATCACATCTAACGTCTGTCATATGCATTCATAGCGACTAGGTTCTAATGTAAGGGTCAATCTATTCTTGTAATTTCTGATTATTAAAACAAGGGGGAATATCTTATGCTACCGTTAATATCTGTTGTTGTACCAGTATATAATGTCGAAAAGTACTTAACACAGTGCGTTGAATCTTTGGTAGCTCAATCATATAAAAATATAGAGATTCTATTAATTGACGATGGCTCAAGGGATGGTAGTGGAATGTTATGTGATCAATTTGCCAAAAAATATTCTAATGTTGCTGCGTATCATAAAAATAATACTGGACTAGGGTTGACTAGAAATTATGGCTTGGAAAGAATTAAGGGAGATTATGTAACTTTTGTTGACAGTGATGACTATTTAGCACCTGATGCAGTTCAACAATTAGTAGATGGGTTAAAGCATGGTGAGAATGATACCGTTATCGGTGGTTTTACTAAAATTACCGATAAAGGGGAGAAGATATATGTGGAATCATATCCTAAAGAGGATTTTAATGACGAAGAATGCTACAGCAAAGTTTTTTGTAAAATGCTAGGAAGCAGTCCAAAAGAACATGATTCTATAAAAGCATCTGTTTGGAATGTGTTATATTCAACTTCATTAATTAAAAGAAACCACATTTCGTTTGTGTCAGAACGGCAATATATTTCTGAAGATATTGTATGGGATTCTGACTATTTTAAGTATTCAACGAACACAGAAATAATTGATTCAACGGCGTATTATTATAGGTCTAATCCGACTTCGTTGTCCAAAACGTATAGACCGGATCGCTTCGAAAAATGTGTTGTTTTTTTTGAGTATATGACCAATAAAATGGTTTATACAAAAATTTGTGATGAAGCTAGGCTAAGACTAACTAAAAATTTATTTATAAATGTAAGATCTTGCTTTGCTTTAGAGAAAGAAAGATCGTTTCATGAGATCAAGCAAAGCATAAGAAAAATATGTTCAAATTTGGTTTTGCAAGAGGCGATAAAAGCCTACCCGGTCAGCCAATTGGGGATTAGTCAAAAAGTTTTTATTCATATGGTTAAAAATAAATGTGTAACTATTTTGGCTGTCTTGTCCAAATATGGATTACTAGAATAGATAGAGGAATAAGCGGTAAACTATGAAGAAACTTTTTTTAGGTGCAAGAGCAATATTTTTCTTCGTATTTTTAAAGCTACGATACGGGAATAGATGTGATTTGCACATAGTAAATTCTATTCGTGGAATAAATAAGTTTGAATTGCAGTCAAATGCTACATTAAAAATTGGAAAGTTTTTGATGACGCAAGGGCCGTTATATTTAAAGGCACTGCCGGACGCAAATATTATAATTGGAGATAATGTCTTTTTTAATCACAATTGCTCCATTACAGCTGCAGATAGTGTAATTATTGGAGATAATGTTACTATTGCAAATAATGTTGTAATTGTAGATCATGATCATGTAATGGATACAGTGGGTGTGGTTCAAGACAGATTGACTAAAGCGCCAGTTGTAATTGAAGATAATGCTTGGATTGCAGCAAATACCACTATAACTAAAGGAGTTCATATAGGTACTGGCGCTGTAGTAGCAGCTGGTGCCGTAGTGACTCACGATGTTCCAGCACATACAATTGCTGCGGGGATTCCAGCTAAAAAAATTAAAAGTTGCATCTGATTAAAAATTTAAACCAAAGCAAATCGCAGTCTACGCTATATAATAGAAAAAATGGCTACATACTATATAGCCCTCGTCTTGATAATAGAATTTTTAGATTCCATAGAGTTGTTGTAAAGGCTTACGGTACTCTGCGCTTTATCTAGTACTTGTAGTGAACTTATTTTGGTCTATCAATTTTGGCGGAAACTGACTGTCTAATAGTTGTTAAAATTATCGATAATATATAGTATGGAGCAATTAAATGAAAAAGTGCTGTTTTATCATTCCATATTTTGGAAAATTACCAAATTACTTTGAGGTTTTTGCGAAGTCATGTGAAAAAAACCTTGATTACCAATGGCTTGTTTTTACTGATGATGAGCATAAATATCAAGTACCTAAAAATGTAGTTTTGAAGTCAATGAGCTTTAATGAGTTTTTTAACATCACTAAAAATAAGTTAGGTTTTGACCCAGAAATACAAGAGTACCATAAAATTTGTGACTTAAAGCCAGCATTTGGCTATATATTTGAAGACTACATAAAGGAATTCGAATTTTGGGGCTACTGTGATTTAGATACAATTTTTGGGGACATGAATGCATTTATCACGGATGACATACTGAGAAAATATGATAAACTCTTTTGTTTAGGGCATTGCGTGATGTTTAAAAATAATTACGAAAATAACAGGATGTTTATGAAACCTGTAAATGGTAAGATATGGTATAGAGAATCATTCTTGTCGCCAAAAACTACTGTATTTGACGAGACGTATGGTGGAACACATAATATTAACACGCTTTTTAAGTTCTATAATAAAAAAATTTTAGAAGAAGACTGGTCGTTTAATTGCAATATTGCCCCAGCGAATTTGCAAAGGATACGTTATGTTCCTGAAAGTAATAGCTTTAAAGTCGAGAAATATCACGATTCGATCTTCGTTTGGGATAATGGAAAAATTTTACGGTATCAGTTGAAAAAGGGAAAAATATATAGCGAAGAATACATGTACATGCATTTTCAACAACGAAAAATGAAGGTGGACAAAAAGGCACTACAAACTTCTGCTATAAAAATTCTTGGAGACGGATTTTATAGCATGGATGAAGAAAAGGTCACTGTAAGTAATTTTAAAAAGATAAAGCACAGAGTATATTCATTTAGGAAATTTAAGCTGTTGTTAAAATGGAAAAAAGACGGTCTAAAGAAAAAACTAGGAATCTGAACTGTATGTTAATAGTGATGAGAAAGAACCATGATCGTATATGGTGAACCGGTAGATACTAATGAACAAAAAAATTGTATTAAGCAAACATAATTTGATCGAATTTATTATATCGTTTTTTTCATTTAATTTGTTATTTGGTACCCTAACTCCTGATTCTTTTCAAAAAGCAATCAACATGATAGGAATAGCTATTAGTTTATTTATTGCTTTGATAGTGCTTCAGTCTGCGAATTATAATAGGTCAAAAATTAAAATCGATATCTTACTATTTCTTTTTTTGGCAGGAGCATTATATTCTACGTATTGTAGTAGAGAAAGCTATATGCAGATGAATAGCTGGCAAGCAGGAATATATTTTGTATTTAGAATATTGTCTTTTTTTGTAATGCTAGTTTATTCTGTAGAGAGAGGTGATGGTAAAGAAATTATAAAAGAATTCTTTGTGATCTCTTTAATATATTGTTTGATAAATGACTTAGTTTTCATTCCTCAAATGACAGTTTTTAGGGCAACACAAGGCTACTTATTAGGAAATAAATTTTCTGTTTCATATATGCACTTAGAAATGGTAGCTTTCTATATTTTTCAAGGAGCTTTAGGTAATAAAACAAAGAAGAATATTACGCTAGTATTGATTCTATATTCTTTAACCATATCATTGTTAGTAGATTGTATTACCGGAGTTATGGGTGTACTTTTTTTCATTGTACTAGCCTTTTTACTTCCGAAGAAAATTACCAGAAATCCTTTACTATGGGTTGTAATATCAGTACTTTCCTTCGTATCTGTATATAATTATAATTATATTGCTGAAACAGATATATATCAAAAACTCTTTGTAAGATCCCTTGATAGAGGTGTTACCCTGACAGGACGTATGAACATTTATAAGGAGCTACCACATTTAATGTCGGGACATTGGTTATGGGGATACGGACCTAGTAGTTCGTATGAGGTAATTCATAACTATTTAAATATGCCGAATACACAGAATGGGTTTTGGGATATCATATTACAAGTAGGTATAGTTTCTTTTACATTCTTAGCTCTACTAACAATTTATTCTATCTACCAAATAGACAAAAAAAAGGAAAATTTTCTTATTCCAATTATTGCGATGCTGGATATGTATAGTGTTTTGGCTATATTTGAGATTACTATAAGTCTTAGCTTTATAGGATTTGTAATTATCGCAGCTGTTTATTCTAGTTCACAAGTGATAGAAATATAAGTAGGGAATCTGTTTTATGTCCAAGCTATTATCTTTAATGTATACGATATTTTTTAATTTGAGATATTTACCGTTTAAGCAAGCTATTTTGCTTCCAATCAAAATAAATTATAAAGTGAAGAGCAAGCTTAATAGAGGAAGTATAATCATAAAAGCGCCTGTTTCTAGATTTATGATCAAAATAGGGTTCCAAGGTTCTAGCTTCATTTCATATGGCTCATCTTCGTTAAGCGTTTTGAATGGTGGAAAGTTGATTTTTAACGGGGATTGTATTTTTGGCGAAGGTTGCAACATATTTGTTGATGGTGGAAGCTTAACGATTGGTGAAAGCGTATATGCTAATAGAGACTTCTTATTTCAATGCGAAGATAGAAGCGTTATAGAAGATAATATTCTAATAGGATGGAGAGTAAGCATCCGGGACACTGATGGTCATGCCGTTAATAAGAAAGGTGTGACTGGTGGTGAATCTGCACCTATTTGTTTAAAAAAAGGATGTTGGGTAGCAGCACAATCAACCATCTTGAAGGGCACGGTAATTAGTGAGTACAGTATTGTTGGTGCTTGTTCATTAGTTCTTGGTTTGAAAATGTCGAAGTCACATTGTATGATTGCTGGTTCTCCGGCTAAAGTAAAGAGAGAAAATGTCACATTATTAAATTAAAAACTAAAAGCTAAAAACTATGAAAAAAAATTCACCTTTATTAACTATTGTAGTACCAGTTTATAATTCTAAGCATTATTTAAAAGAGTGTGTTAATTCGATCATAAATAATGAGATTAAAAACAATGCTAGAGTGGAGATCATTTTAGTAGACGATGGCTCATCAGACGGTAGTGCTAAAGCTTGTGATGAGTATTCCCAAAACAATGATAATATTGAAGTAGTACATTTAAAGAATGGTGGAGTGTCTAAAGCAAGAAACTTCGGATTGAAACTAGCAACTGGAAAATATGTTTGGTTCGTTGATAGTGATGATATTCTACTAAATGGAGCTCTTTCAAATGTTATTGAAACAATAACCACCACCGATTTTGATATATACATTTGTGGATATCTCTTAAAAAATAAATTTGAAGGGACGAATGACGTCGAAAAGAAAAAAGTCTTGAAGATAAGTAAGAAAGAGGCCATCCATTCTCTGTTAGACCCAGACTTTGCTACATTTCCGTGGAATAAAATTTTTAAAAAATCACTAATAATAGAAAATAGCATCTCATTTCCAAACAAAATGATTATGTGTGAAGATATGGAATTTTGTTATATGGCTTTTGATAAGGCTAAAAAGTTCCTTTTAACTAATAGCAAGTTATATGGGTATAGAAAAAACGGAAGTGGAGCATCTTTTAGTAAAAGTAAAGCACATTTTAAAGATGCAGCTATAGCTAACTTGGACTTATGCGAATATATCGAAAAAAACTATCCAGAATATTTTGGTGAAATTTTTAAGAATACCGTCGTGGCTATAGTCAGTTATTTATATAAGTATAATAATTCGGATGGTGACTATTTAAAGTTGAGTGGCTTTATTAAAACACATGAGACACAGTGTTATAAACTAAGTGGAAAATTAAAAATAGAGGTTTTGTTGTTCCTACATGGAAAATATATCTTTGATATTGTAGGGCTCATTAAGATACTAGTAAAAAAGATATTAAAGAATAACGTTACGTTGACATAGGTTGGTCTCCAAGTAAACTTATCTGAGAATCATGTTTCATAAAAGCTTTAGCTAATGAAGCGTGATTATTTTATGAGTTACATCTATAAATGAGAATTAAAGGGATGGTATTGCGCCCTATGTGAATACTACAAGGATTCGTCTCAATTGACGATGCTTGAGTTTTTGCATAAGACGTATCCAATCTTAAATAGGTCTTTAAAACTTTAATTCAGTATAAGTATACTATTTCTTCTAAATCTAAGAAAAAATATGACATCATTGTTTGATATTATGATAAACATGCAATGTGTTTATATAATATCCTAAATTAGTTTTTATAGGTGTGCCATGGGTATACCCTATCTCCGAAAAATCGTAATGATTGGTTACCGAATATAGAGTAGAAGGAAAAAACGTGAAAAATAAGTCATTAGGAAAAAACGCATTCTTAAATGGGTTACGGAGCATTTTAAATATTATATTCCCAATTATTACATTTCCGTATGTCTCTAGGGTATTAAATGTTGGAGAGTTAGGGAAGTATAATTGGTCTAATTCCTTCGTATCATATTTTTTACTGATTGCTGGCCTAGGAATTGCAACATATGCGGTTAGAGAAGGTGCTAAGCTTAGAAATGATCGTGAAAAAATCAGTGACTTCTCAAGTCAGGTGTTTTCGATTAATATTTTTTCTACAATAGCATCGTATGTATTATTGTTCTTATGTATCCTTATATTTCCAAAGGTACAAAGCTATGCGGCATGTATTTACATATTTAGCATCCAGATTATTTTTACCACATTAGGGACGGAATGGATATACACGATTTTTGAAGAATATACGTACATTACAGCCAGAAGTATAGTATTTAAAATATTATCAGTAATACTGCTTTTTATCTTCGTAAGAAAACCAGGAGATTACCTAAATTATGCCGGTATAACTGTTTTTTCTGCTGTGGGTTCAAATGTACTAAATTATTTACATGCTAAAAAGTTTTGTGCAATTAGGTTTACTCTTAAAATTGATTGGAAAGAACATCTAAAGCCAATATTAATAATTTTTGCTTCATCAGTTGCTACGACAATATATTTAAGCTTAGATACAACTTTGCTAGGCTTAATAAACAATAATTACGTTGTGGGGATCTATTCTGTTTCAACAAAAATGTATAATATTGTTAAGCAGCTCATTGCTGCGGTGCTAACCGTTACAATTCCAAGATTTGCATTACTATGGGGGAGAAATAGATACAGAGAATATCGACAACTATTATTGCAAATATCTAATGTACTAGCTCTGATATCAATTCCAGCAGCTGTCGGTGTTTATATGTTGGCGCCCCAGATCGTGATATTACTTTCTAGTGCAAAATATATTAGGGCTGTTAGTTCATTGCGTTTGCTATGTCCGGCACTGATCTTTTCAATTTTTAGTTGGATTTTTACTAGTTGTGTCTTGATACCCGCAAAACGCGAAAATAAGGTTTTGATCATAACGGTGATCAGTGCTATGGTTAATTTGGTTTTGAACTTGCTATTAATGCCGTCACTAAAAGAGAATGCCGCTGCAATAACAACGTCATTATCAGAGGCAATTTCTATGATTTTGGGGATATATTATAGTAGGGATATAGTCAAGAAACTGTATAATAAAGAATTTTGGAAAGACATTCTACTTTATGCGGTTGGTGCAGCGACTATAGTAGCTATTTGTTTTGCTGGCAGTATTTTATTTAATTCAACGATAATAATCATTTTGTTTGATGTTACATTATCAGCGATAGAATATGGTTTGATACTCATTGGGCTAAGAAATAAATTTGCGCTTGATGCGTTAGAAAATATAATGATGAGGATTAAATAATTCGTATTTGCTGTCAAATATTTTTGATAATTGTAAAGATGTGTAGATGAAATGAATGATAGTGCTAAACAGTCTTTTGCTAATTTCGGTTCAGTATAAAAACTTGTGTAAATGACTGAGAGACTTAGGAAGCTTTCCGCGATAGTTCCATTAACCGCAGGGTAAGCACCCAATAGCAGAGTATATTAAAATCCCATCCTAGCAATGCTAAGATGGGATTAATCAGTTTATGGGACTTTACTTGCAGTGGAGCTGAACATTCTCAGCCCATGGTAAATAGGCTTCCAGACGTTGATTGTCTAATAATGACAGCTCATTGGGCAGCTTGTCTAGAAGATAGTTGATATATTTGAATTGATCCAAGCCATTTTGCTTGGCAGTTTCGAGTATGCTCATAATGATAGCCATGGACTTGGCGCCGGAACTACTCTGTGAAAAGAGCCAGTTCTTGCGTCCCATGACTATCTCTTTGACTGCTCGTTCTGCTCTGTTGTTGGACAGTTCAAGGCGACCATCTTTTAGAACGTTCATGAACTTGTCCATGTGCTTTATGCAATACTGGAAGGCCGTCCCCAGCTTGCCAGAAGGCAACACGGAGATTGATTTCTTGGAGCACCAGTCGGAAAACTTCTCAAGCAGAGGCTTTAATTCAGACTGACGCTTCTCGTATCTCTCTTCAGCGGAAAGATCTTCCCAAGCGTGCTCCAGGCTAAACATTTGATTACAGTAGTGGATCCCTTGATTAGCCACTGAAGTTGCGTCTGATTCTCTAGCCTTGTCTTTAGGCAAGGAGTCATGGAATTTGCGTCTTGCATGAGCCATACAGCCTACAAGAGTCACATCCTGTTGGCTTAATCGTAAATAGCCAGGATATTGATCATAATGAAGGTATCCGCTGAAGCCTATGAGGAAATCCCACGCTTCGGCGCCTTTTCGTGATCCATGGTGATACAGAACAATCGGCTTCTCGGCATGCTTGCCTGATAAGAAGGTCCAGACGTAGTCTTTGGCTCTTTCGCTGTCTAAGACTCGATATGGCGTCTCATCTGCGTGAATGACATCCAGCTTTAGCAGCTCTTTTCTCAAGAGTTCGTGAAGGCTGGATAGGTAATACTCGCAGACTTTGATGTGCCAATTCGAAACCGTCTTGTGATCAAGCGGAAGGCCCATACGCCGCAAGTCCTTCTCCTGTCGGTAGGCAGGAACCTTGAGGACATACTTCTGATAGATCGTATCAGCGATCAAAGAAGCTGAGCCAAGACTGTTGGTTAACGGTGCCTTGGGTACAGGTGCTTTGATAATCTTGTCAGCTGGTGCCTCATCACTGCAGTGCTGGCACTTGTAAGAGTGTTGGATGTGATCGATTCTCTTAACTTGGGCTGGAATGTACAGCAGCTCTTTTCTAGCACAGAAGCTGCCGATCTCTTTCAGCTCGTGCTGGCAGTCTGGACATGTAAGGTCATCCAAACGATGATGAACCTCCTCGCCCGGCAGAGAATCTAAGATATCTTGCTTTCTGCCGACTTGCTTGCGTCTCTTATAGGTAATAGTTTCGGTAACGCGAGGGTAAGTCCTCGTCATCTTGAGAGGCGTTGTCTTCCTCAAAAAGGCTCAGCTGATCTGGGTTGACAGCTCTCTTCTCGGAGGACTTGCCATAAAGCTTATTAGTCAAATAAGCAACTTGTTCAGTAAGAAGGGCAACCTGCTTGAGCAATTCTTCGTTATTTGCTTTGAGCGCTTCGATATTAGCTTTAATGCTAACTTCCCAGGCCAATCAAACTCAAGTCGCCTAATCAAGTGCTCTAAACCCGCAAAAATACTACATTTTTAGCACATCTTTGCTTGCATTGATGTGCTTTTCTATGTTATAATTTGAGTATGATATCATACTCAAAGAAGGAGGCCATCATGTACTACAATTGCCTGGTTAATATTCCTAAAAACACTGGTAAAATTTCCAGAAATAAACGGGGGAAGACTACTTACATCGAATACACTTATGCTAGAGAGTACCTTCCAGAGAAGAAATACAACGTTGCCAGAAGAACGACCATTGGGAAAGCTGACCCTAATCATCCGGGAATGATGTTCCCTAACCCCAACTTCGAAAAATTCTTCCCTGATGTTGAGATTCTCGCCGAAGGAACGACGGCTGAACCAGTCAATGAATCCAGAAGCAGCTGTATTCGAATTGGTGCCTTCTCTGTAGTCAGACGAATTATTGAAGACTACAAGCTCGCTGAACACTTGAAGCGCTGGGATGATCGGGGAAAAGGACTGCTCCTTGACATGGCCGCTTACTCTGTTATCGCAGAAAGCAACGTGGCTCAGCACTTCCCGGATTATGCCTACAACCATCCATTGATGACGCCACAGAATAAGATTTACAGCGACTCTACAATCTCTCGCTTCATTCGCGAGATCGATGACAATGACAGGGTCGACTTCTTGAACAGCTGGAACGCCACCCATGACAAGAATGAGAAAATCTACGTTTCCTATGACTCCACCAACAAGAACTGCAAGGCTGGAGATATTGAGATGGCTGAATACGGTCACCCTAAGAATGACGTTGGCGCACCAATCATCAACTACTCGATTGCTTACGATATGACCAATGAGAAGCCCCTGCTTTACGAGAGCTACCCGGGCAGTATCGTTGACGTCTCGCAGCTGAAATACATGCTGGAGAAGATTCGCGGCTACGGCTATAAGAAAATAGGCTTCATCCTTGATCGCGGGTACTTCAGTAAGGCCAATATTCAATTCATGGACTCGTGCGACTATGATTTCGTGATGATGGTTAAAGGCAGAGCCTCCTTTGTGCACGGCTTGATCATGGAGCACATGGGTGAATTCGAATCAAAGAGAGCCTGCTCAATCAAGGCATACCGGACTTACGGCATGACTGTTAAAGCCAAACTGTACGCGGATGACGACACTGACCGCTACTTCCACATCTACTACAAGGCCAAGAAGCAGGCCAGCGAGCGTGCCAGACTGGAAGCTGATCTGGACCGAATGGAAGCCGAGATGGACAAGATAAAAGGCAGAGAATACAAGCTTCCCAAACGATACGAGCACTACTTCAAGCTCACCTACCACAAAGACAAGTTCTATGGCTACGAGGAACGGGAAGATGTCATCGAACGAGAGCTGCAGCTGTGCGGCTATTTCGCGATCGTGACCTCCGAAAAGATGACCGCTTCAGAAGCTTTGAACCTTTACAAGAGCCGCGATATCTCAGAGAAGCTGTTTGGCAGTGATAAGACTTTCCTTGGCAACCGCTCATTTAGAGTCGCAAGCAGCCAGGCAGCTGAAGCTAAGATCTTCATTCAGTTCATCGCTTTGATAATCCGGGCAAGAATCTACACGCTTCTGAGAAAACGTAAAGCCGAAATGCCGGGCAAGCCTAACTATCTGAGCGTACCTTCAGCACTGAAAGAGCTCGAAAAGATTGAACTGATACGACAGCCGAACGGCAACTATAAGCTCGATCACGCAGTCACGGCTACCCAGAAAGTAATACTAGGCGCTTTTGGGCTAGACGAAGAATGGATCAAAGCACAGGCAAGACTGATTGGAAAAGACATTAAGAACGCCGCAATGCCGGAAGAACAGAAAGACGATGATGAAGAGGATTGAAATTAATGAAGGTAAGATCTTCACGTTTTTATAAAAAGTATATGAAAACGTGGAAAGACTAACATAATATGCTATGCTATTAGGCCGTTTCGATTTTCTGTGCAGCTTAAAGTCCACTGAGTTAGGTCACTGAAGTACAATAGCTATAGAGCTTTTTGTACAGTTAGAAATGTGATGAGGAAACTAGAAATGTTGGACAAGATCAGATTTGACGACTTAGTGGAAGAGTACCAGAAGGACTTTGAGTATAGAATTCATAGTGATCATTCTTTGTGGTTAGCAATAGCATGCTTTCAGAATAATTGGAGCTTAGATACCAAAGATTTTGAAAGCATGTTTGCTGATGTTGTGCGGAATGTAGGTGAAATTCTTAATCTCAATACGTTTACGTTTGATCATGATACACTGTTGGAATTAGTTGAAAGATCGCCAAAAATGGTCCGTGCAATGATGGTTGATCTGTTTGACGAAAGTCAAGACATCGTCAATCGAATCAAAAACTTTGAGCAGCAAGCCAATGAGTTGCTAAATGGGGACAATGTTTTAGATGAAGAGACGATCAGCATGTTGCTCTGTCTTAATTCACCTAATAAATACAGTGTATTTAACTTGCGAGGTTGTCAGAGACTGGCTAGCTGGCTCAAATTAGACTATGAATTCGAGCAACAAGCTACTGTCAAGAATCTACAAAATTGGTTAGTCGTAGCCCAGGAAATTATTGAGCAATTATCTGATAATCAGCTACTGCTTGATGAGTACATGTACTATCTTGAATGGGATACTGAAGAGGAGTCGAATTATCTACATTACCTATGCGACAAGTTCGGGAATGATTTTCAATGGTCTGCTGAAAAGGATTCTAAACTTTTGGTCCTAGCGTCCGATATCTGTAATTATCTTGCCCAGCATCGTGATTTGGCTCCTGCAATTGGTCAGAAGCAGTATTGGTGGCTGAATGCTAATCCCAGTTTTTGGAACTTGTCTGATTTAAAGATTGGTGAGGAGCGCTATTATACCCTTTATAGTGAAAGCGGCCATAAAAGACGGGTCTTCCAGCATTTCTTGGATGCAAAGGTTGGTGACAAGGTTATTGGCTATGAATCATATCCTAGCCGGAATGTTGTAGCTTTGATGGAAATCAGCCGGGCTAGTGATGGTGAGGCAGTCTTTTTCAAGAAAATCGAAGAATTTGAACATCCAGTGGCTTATAAAGACCTGCGGCAATGCCCGGAACTGAAAGACTTAGAAGTTTTCATCAGCCCAACCGGCTCACTATTCAAGGTAACTGAAGATGAATTCAACTTCATCATGGATAAGGTCAGAGAGCATAATCCGGTGGCATATACTAAAGAGAATTTCCTTTCAGAAGTTTACATGCCAGAAGCAGTCTATGATCGCTTAACAGCACTGTTAAAGTACAAGAAGAACATAATTCTGCAAGGTGCACCTGGCGTAGGCAAGACTTTTGCGGCTAAGCGGCTGGCGTATGCAATGATGGGGCAGAAAAAGGATGAAAATATTGAGCTGATCCAGTTCCACCAAAGCTACACTTACGAAGACTTTATGATGGGCTACAAGCCAACTGAACAGGGCTTTGAACTTCGCTATGGCAGCTTTTACCGCTTCTGCAAACGGGCAGCTGAGCATCCAGATGAACCGTTCTTCTTCATCATTGATGAGATAAATCGCGGCAACTTAAGCAAGATTTTTGGTGAGCTGCTTATGCTGGTTGAAAAGGATTACCGGGATCAGCCGATAACTTTGTCTTACACGGATGAACCATTTGCCGTCCCAAGCAATGTTTATCTGATTGGTATGATGAACACTGCTGACCGCAGCTTGTCGATAATTGACTATGCTTTGCGGCGAAGATTCAGCTTCTTTGATATGAAACCAGCTTTTGAAAGTACTGGCTTTATGAAGCAGCAACTAATTTCCGGGAATGTCACTTTTGACAGATTGATCAACCGAATTGAAGAACTCAATGATGAGATCAGCAGAGATCCTTCTCTTGGGCCAGGTTTCTGCATTGGCCACAGCTATTTTAGCAATCCCGAAGGGAAATGGACGCTTGATAAACTAAGACTGATTGTTGATTACGATATTTTGCCGATGCTGAGGGAATACTGGTTTGATGACCAGGATAAGCTGGAGCATTGGGAAAGTGCTCTGCATGAGGTTCTCAATGATTAAAGACAAGAGTATCTTCATCAAGAACGTCTACTATATGCTGAGCTATGCATTTGGCAACCTGCATGAAACAGAGTATAAAAATATCGATAAGGGAAGCTTTAATAATTTGGATAATCTGTTTGCCGCAATCTTAGCTAAGGGGATCGGCAAGCAGCTTAAACAGGGCCTGTACCGTGAATATGTAGCTTGTCATGATAATTTGCCGGCCGTCCGCGGCAAGATTGACCTGGTTGAAACTATCCGCAATCAGCTGGCTTGCCGGAAACTTATAGCCTGTGACTTTGATGAGTTATCTGCCAATAACTTATACAATCAAATTCTAAAATCGACTGCTTGGCAGCTAGCGTGGTCAAAGAAGGTTGACAAGAAATATCGGGATCAGCTCAAGAAAGAGCTGGTCTTCTTTAGTGAGATCGATATGGTTGATCTGTCTAAAGTGTCCTGGCAGAAGATCCGTTTTCACCGCTACAATCAAAGTTACCGGCTGCTACTAGGGTTATGTGAACTGCTGACTGAAGGCAAAATCATGGACACAGAGCAAGGGACATTACGGTTGACTGACTTTGCTGATGATCAGCGGATGTCGCACCTGTATGAGAAGTTCATTCTGGAGTATTATGTGCAAGAGTACGCCCAAAAGTATCGAGGCTTTACCGCGAAGGCTGCCATGATTCCATGGCAGCTGGATGATGGCAACAATAATTTATTGCCAGTAATGAAGTCGGATGTGCTTTTGTCATATGGTGGCCGGAAATTGGTAATCGATGCCAAATATTATGCTCATAGCTTACAGAGCAACTTTGACACGAAGACGATACACTCAGCTAACCTCTATCAAATTTTTGCCTATGTTAAGAATTTGGCGGCCATGCGTAGGGATGATACGGTAGCAGGGATGCTCTTGTATGCCAAGACTGACGAGGAGATTGTCCCAGATGAAGACTATCAGATGAGCGGAAACCAGATCAGCGTGAAGACCCTGGACCTGGGGCAGGAGTTTCCGTTTATCAAGGAGCAATTGGACAGAATTGTAACAGAATACTTTGTGGAATTGAGATAAATCGTAACACGTCAAAACAGGGGAAGTTTCATCCATCTGCGCCGTAATTTTTATCATTTTTGGACAAACACTTACAAATTGTCCGTTGATTTAATCCGCTTTCGGGCATATTATTGATGGTAGCCGCTGGTTGCTATTAACGATAGGCAATATATAATACAGGCTGGAGTAATTAAGGGTTCTCCTAAAACGCAAGATATGATATGTTCTATTCTGTCCGGCTTGGCGTGAGTACCGGACGGTCTGTTTGCACGTTGTAGCAACTAGCGGTTATGGTTTAAAAATGAGACAACAGTTTTTGGCGACAATCAGCCTTAAGAAAGCGTGATCCGATGTCCGAAGATCTTAAGTTGCGTATTGCACTCGTGTTTAGGGCTGAAGTTGCTGAAACTGGCTTTAACCACGTCAGTGTAGTTCACTTGATGAAGAAGAGCGGTATTAGAAGGCAGACTTTTTACGATAACTTCCAAGATAAATATGATTTGCTCGGTTATACAATCCAGGCAATGATGGAAGCCGATGTCGAAAGCAACATCGACAGGCTGGATTGGGAAGAAGTTATCGCACAAGTCTTCTATAGTGCTGAGCAGAATAGGGATTTTTACAAAAGTGTGTATTCAAGTCAAAAAGAAATCGATGTAATTGGCGAGATTTCGCGGCATATCGCAGTGCTGCTACGAAAGATCATCACAGACGAAGGCATGACCGACAACCACAGGGCCAGCGACTTTGTGACGGTTTTCAGCATTGGCTTGACCTATACGATGATTGACAACCTCTTCAGCTATCACCCGCTCGACTACGATGTAATCGCTGACCGGGTTAATAGTGCCTTGCATTTTACACTCTCTAATCACACTAGTGAGAAATAAATGTTCTTTCCGCGCCCCCCTTGAAACGTGCTCTCTTTGTGTCAAGGGGGTTCTTTGTGTGCTATAATGTAGGTACTAAGATAATGAACCGGAGTCCACATCTGATGTGCAAAAAATGGTACCAGCTGATTACTTGTGCCGAACCGGTTGGGGCGCTTAATAGGCGCTCTTTTTTTACGCACTTTTTTGAACCAACTACTCGCTCTTTCTATAGAAAATCTCTTCCCCTTTACACGCGTGCTATAATGTAAAGTCTGAGTGTCTAAGTGGAAGCTTCGGCACTTAACTGTTTAATCGTGTGTTTTTTGAGGAGGAAGAGATGAGGATATTTATGGCCGTATTATGGCCTATATTGCTGGTAGCATCTGCTGCTATGGTAACGATCAGCTATCGTAAGAAAAAATCTGGCAAGGCTGATAAAGATTACTATTCAGTTAGAGGGTGGGGCAGCTTTGCCTTTATGTCCCTGCTAGGCGTTATGATGAGCTATCTGCCGTTAGGAATTTCAAGTGTAGGCGGATGCCTCTTTATTGCCACTTTTGTTTTGATGTATTTTGCCTACAGTAAAAAAGAACACAAGTTAAAGGTACAAAAGGCTACCGCTTGGCTCTTGCTGGCCCTTTCTTTTGTGACTGTGGGTGTTGGCAGCGTAGCCGCGGAAGAATACAGTCCGCGGACCAAAGTCGTGGTTAAGTATACTGGCGCTAAGGAATACCAACAAGCAAAAGAAAAGAATGCAGCGCTGATTTCTGCCAAAAAGGCCGCCTTACTGGCCTACGCGCCTCTGGCTAAGAAGGTTAAGAAGCTGGAAGCTCAGGAAAAGGCCGAAAAAGAAGCAGCCGCAAAGGCTAAGCGGGAGCAGGAAAAGCAAGCAGCTGAAGCCAAAAAGGAGGCTGAAGCCGCCCGTAAAGCCGCGGAAAAGCAAGCCGCTGCCGCATCTAGTGCCAGTGATTCAAACACTGATGACTCAGCTGATACTTCAAGTGACCAGCGCGGTGATATGAACACGGCTGATTCTCAGAAAATCGTTGGTAATGTCAATTCCAAAATTTATCATGTCCCTGGCCAGGCCGGCTACCGGATGAATTCGTCAAACGCTGTCTACTTCAACAGTGAAGAAGAAGCGCAGAGAGCAGGTTACCGGAGGGCTAAGAGATAATGAAAAAGAAAAGAATGATTTTGATATGACCCCCGAAATTAGGACACTAATTTCGGGGGTTATTTTCATGACTAAATACACTAAAGAAATCAAACTCGCTATTTACCACGAATGGGTAGACGATCATAGAAGAGGCACCTACCTCAGCCGAAAATATGGGATGGAGCGCGGAGGAATCCAATATTTGGTAGACTTGATCCAAAAGCATGGCGAAGACATTTTGGATCGCCCACAACAGAAATATACTGCTGATTTCAAGCTTGCTGCCATTGATAGAGTTCTGCTAGGTGGTGAAGCTCTTAGGCAGGTTTCCTTAGACTTAGGGCTTACAAATACAGGAATTCTTGCAAATTGGCTTCGCTCTTTCAAAGAAAACGGGTATACTGTCATTACCAAGAAGAAAGGTAGACCACCCAAGAATGCCCAAAAGCAAGGACAAACAACGGATCAAAGAGCTGGAAGAGCAGGTAAAGAGGCTTACAGTCGAGCTTGCATACATAAAAAAATTGGAGGCCTTAATTCAAGAACGGAAGAGCCAAGAAAAGAAAAATTAGCTCGTGCAATCACTGAATTAAGGCAAGAATTGCGGCTTAGCGTTAAGTACATTATCGACGTTATCAATGCCAACCCTGGATTGCCTCATATCTCAAGAAGTAACTACTACTACCAAATCCATAAGCCTGATAAGGATTCTGGTAACCAGAAGCTGATGGATAGAATCAAAGAGATCTTTCTTGAACACAGCCGACGCTATGGGTACCGGCGAATTTACGGACAGCTTCGCCGGGAAGGCTATGAGATCAACCATAAGAAGGTGCAGAGGCTCATGCAAAAGATGGGCTTATTCGCCATCGCAATCCGCAAGAAACGTAAATACAGCAGCTATTACGGCGTTCAAGGCAAGATCAAGCCAGACTTAATCAAGCGCAATTTTTACGCAATTATTCCGGACAGACATTGGTTTACCGACGTGACTGAATTCCATCTTAAAGATCAAAAGCTCTACCTTTCTCCAATTATCGATGGTTGTACCCAAGAAATCATCTCCTACAACATTTCTAGGCACCCAGACCTTAAGCAAGTGATGACTATGCTAGATGACGCATTTGAGAAGCACCCGGCTCTTAACGGGCTTATTTTCCACTCAGACCGTGGCTGGCAATATCAGCACCAAGCATATCAAGCGGCTCTGGCTAACAGAGGGATCGATCAGAGCATGTCCAGGTTGGGTAATTCTCTTGATGACGGCTTAATGGAGGGCTTCTTCGGCATTCTTAAGCGGGAGATGTTCTACGGCCAAGAACATAAATACAAGGACTTAAATGAGCTTGAACAAGCTATTCACAAATACATCGATTACTACAACAACGTAAGAATCAAGACAGGACGAAAAAACATGACCCCGATTGAATATCGGAATCATGTTTTAACAACCTTAACGGCGTAATACTAAATTGTCCCAATTTTGGGGGTCACATCATTTTTGCTGCTGGCGCGGCTGTTCTGCTTTTTGCCGTGACTTCTACCAAGCCGGTTGATTCCCAGAATTATCCAAAAATTACCGTTAAGACCAAGCGGGTCAATAAGTATAAAGATAAGATCGAAGATTACAAGTCTGATAATCTTATTTTAGAAGCTGAGACTGATCGTATTAAAGGTGAGACAGAGGAAGCTAAGGAAAAGCTGGCCAAAATGCCGGGCAGTAAGACCAGCCAAACTACGTCCACGAAAGAAACTGCTTCTGCTAAGCCAAAGCAAACTGACCTGGCATCCCTGACTTATAGTGGGCAACTGTCTACTGAAGTAAATAACAACCAGCCCGACTTCAGTCAGAGTGACCTCTCAACCAGCCGCGGTGCCTGGCAGACCTACGGCAATCTGGACAGCTTGAACCGGGCTACTACGGCCAATGCAATGCTAAATCAGTCCTTGATGCCGACTGCTAAAAGAGAACCCTTGCACTGGGATCCAACTGGCTGGCACAATAAGCGGATTTCCAGCGGCTGGCTCTATAACCGGAGTCACTTGATCGGCTACCAGTTGACTGGGCAGAATAACAACCCGAAGAACCTAATCACTGGTACGGAAGAAATGAACGTATCAGGGATACTGCCATACGAAAATGAAGTAGCTGACTATTTGAAGGAGTCTTCAAGCAACTACGTCCGCTACCGGGTTAAGCCAATCTTTAAAGGCGATGAGCTTCTGGCCCGTGGCGTTCAAATGGAGGCCAAGTCTGTTGGCAGCAACGCGGTTTCCTTTAACGTCTATGTCTTTAACGTCCAGCCCGGCGTTGTTTTGAACTACAGTGATGGTACCAGCCGGGTACAGAATTAAATAGCATTAGAAAAAAGTTCTCTGCAACTGTTAGACTTCACTTCTAACGGAGCAGAGAACTTTTATCTTTTATGGACTTTAACCCATTACGTCAAGTGCAGTGTATTGAGCAGCACAATTCCCACGGTGAAAAATACAATGGAAACTATCGAAAGCGATATGCAAAATTTAAGATCAATTTGATATTCCCCATCGGCAAAAAGCTTCTTAATGCCGATAAACAGCATCAAAATTATCAAGTAGATGACGATTAGGTACACGCCACCAACTATGAAGGCATATCCCAGAGAAGCGCTAGACAGATTCTTTAAGTCGCTAAACAGATTTCCAAGAATCTCGACGGAGCCCATCATGGCGAAGGACATTGCTGTAAAGATTCCTAAGATCCCGACAAACTCTGAGTAGATGCTTTTTACTTTCTGTTGTGCCTTCTTGGAGTTCTTGACAGCCTTCTCAGCTGCATCGTTTGCGCTTTGGGCAGTACTGTTGATGTAGTCACGCTGGTAGCAGCTTAGCTTTATATGACGTTCAAGCCGTCTAAGATTGTCCGTCTTACTGATATCAACAAATTCTTTAATTCCTTGTGAAAGACTATCGAAATGGCTTTCATTGCTCTTGTTGCCAGTAGTAATTCCCATGAATTTTTCAAGATTGGTAAAGCTAGTTGGGGATAGAGCATATATTTTCTTGCTTATTTCAGGATATGCTCTAGCAAGGTTTTCCGTTTTGCAAAACGTAGTGAGGGCATTTATTACCTTGTCTTGGTTAGCTCTTTTGCTGCTTATATATTCTACAAAAGTGTCAATAGAGTGATTTATGATTTGCTGATCAGAGATTCGTGAAGCCATGGGCTTAAGCCTCGCAGTATTGTGAATCGAAGTTGTTGATATAGCAGCTTTCGATCTCTTGATTGGTATAGTCAGCAGCTGAATAGTTCTTTATTTCATCCTGATAGTTTGACCAACTAGAATCGTTATGAGTCAATTCCATCAGTCTCCAAGTCGGGATCTCAAGCAACTTCAGTAGTTCCGATTTAAGCTTAGGAAAAATATCGCGGCCAACGTCAGCTACAGAAATAGGAGGAATAGGTATAATCGTCAAAGTATCGAGTGAAAAGTCAAAGGCTTCATCATGAATCGGTGAAGACCCATTTGATTTAAAGCAGTCGTAAACCTCTCTTTCTATGGGGCCATACTGCCACTTGGCAAATTCTCCATTTATCAAGCGAGTTTTGTACTTGTGCAGGTAGAATCCCTGCAAGAAGAACAAAATCTTCTGAAGCTTTAAATTGGTTAATTCGATATTGTTTTCCTTAGCAGTATCGATTACAAAGTTTGAAACCCTAAAGACGTCAAATCCCTTGTCCATGTTAATCGCTCCTTTCTCTTGGTATACATTATGTTATTACCTTGGGTTCAAAAGAGCAAGGGAACGCATTCGGCCACTTAACACTATTCCGAAAGAGTAAACGATTTGCCTTACACTAAATAGAATCAGTAAGGCCCGCACCCAATCATGGATGCGGGCCTTCTTCATTTCAGCCACAATTCTTCGTATTCCCCGGCAATCGTGGGCCAGCTGTAGGCATGCGCGACCCGCCCCCGGGCCGCCTGGCCAAAGTCTTCAACCGCCTGCTGGCTGAAGCCTTCAACCTTCTCGATTAACCGCCGCAAACTCCCCGGCTCCTTGCTCCAGTAAAGGCCAGCCCGCCTGGCTACCTCCTGGTTGAAGGCAACGTCGTAGAGCAGGTTCAGCTTGGTGCTGCTGAGGCTCTCCAGAAGGGACGGATTGGTTCCGCCGACTGAGTGCCCGTGCAGGTAGGCGTAGGCATTTTCCCGGATTTTTCTGAGCAAATCCTGGTCGTAAACCGTGCCCACGAACTTGATCCGCGGGTCTTGCTTGAAGTGCAATTTCTCTTCTAGTTTTGCCAAAAAACGCTCGTTAGCCGTGGTGATAATGGCCAAATCCTTCCGGCTCTTGCTGGCCATAAATTCCTTGATCATCGTCTCAAAATTATTCTCCGGCACGAACCTGCCCACAATCAAGTGGTACTGCCGGGCGCGCAATTTTTTCTCCTTCAGCCAGTTCTTAAAAATCTGGTTGCTATCGCCTAAGGGACTAGCCGCCAGCTGACTGCCGTAAGCGATAAAGGCGGTCTCTGGCCGGTACTTGCCGTAAGTTCTTAAAATATAGCGCTCAATTTCAATCGAGTCACAGATCACCTGGTCGCAGTTTTTTACCATCAATCTTTCCGACACTTGCCAGTACTTCCGGATCAGCCAGGGCCACTTGCCCCGCCGCCATTCATGCCCGTCCGGGTTGATGAAGACCTGCCCGCCTAAGCGGTGGATCTGCTTCACGTACTTCTTCATAAAAGGCCCAATCCTACAGGCTAGGATGTAAAAAATCGGTCCCTCAAGCTCATGCCGCTTGCAATAATCGATCCCATAGTCCAGAGCCGCCAGGTCATAATAGATCGCCTGCGCCGGACCCAGCTTTTCCGGTACCCGGATCTTAAAACAATTCGCGCCCCGGTACTTAAAGCGGATGCGGCTGCCTTCCATGGCGCCATCCCCGTTTTCCTTGCAGGCCACATGGTACTGGATCTTTTCATGATCCGCGTGCTGGTTGAGGAGCTGCTTGACGAAGGTCTCATAGCCGCCATAAGAGCCCAGGCCCTTAGAACCGATAATAAATACATGTCTCTCTTTCAGAAAAATCCCTCCTCACATCCCCGTTGGCTTAAAGAGCAGGCCAAGGGTTTTAAAAATCAACCGCAAATCCAGCCACAGGGACCGCTGGTTGATGTACTTGATGTCTAATTGCACCATCTGGTCAAAATCGCCCTCGTTCCGGCACTCCACCTGCCACAGGCCAGAGCATCCCGGCTTGACTAAGAGCCTTTGCCAGTCATATGCGCTGTATTGCCTGGCTTCTTCCGGCAGGGGCGGACGGGGACCAATCAAGGCCATCTCGCCCTTAAGCACATTGACCAGCTGCGGCAGTTCATCCAAGCTATACCGCCGCATCATCTTCCCAATTTTGGTCACTCTCGGGTCATCCTTGATCTTAAACATGGCGCCCGCAATCTCATTTTTCTCCAGTAAATCTTTTTTCAGCTGGTCCGCCCCCTCGATCATGGAGCGGAACTTCCAGATTTTGAAAGCCTGCCCGCCTTGGCCCAGGCGGGTTTGCGAATATAAAACCGGTCCGCCGTCTTCTAATTTGATCTTTACCGCCAAATATAAAAGCAGGGGGGAGAAGAGGGCCAGGCCTAAGCTGCTCAAGCCCAAATCCAGCAAGCGGCTGGCCGTCCGGTAGACCGGCCGCCCCTTTACTTTCCGGTAGTTGATTTTTTCCATCAGTCATCACCTCGCTTAAACAATGCCCGCCAGTCTGCCGCCGTCAAAATGCTGCCGGCAAAGACCAGGCCGGCGAAAAAGATAGTCTGCCAGTTGACCAAATCCCAGCCGCCCGCCAGAACCGTAAAGAGAAAGGCCCAGGCCGCGTAGGTCACGTTCAAGGCCATCGCCTTGCTTGGCCCCACTTGCTCAATAGCCTTGTAGTAACAGAAGTAGGAGGCCGTTGCCATAGCGCTGGCACCGGCAAGCAAAAATCCCAGCTTACCCGGCCCTTTAGTCACCAGCTCGCCCACAAAGTCTCCCGCTTGCAGGGCCGTGACCAAAAGCATCCCCGAAATTACTGCCGCCGTAGTCTGCCTTATCTGCAAGGCCTGCCCGGTCTTGATCCCGCCCTTAAAGCACTTGGCTAAAATCACTGCCTCTAGTCCCCAGCCGCCGGCGCACATAATAGCGCTGGCCAGGCCCAAGACTATATTGTCTTCAGTCACTTGCCCGCTAGTAGTCAAGCCATATACTCCGGCTAAACTCGCTAAAAGGCAGACCCAGCGGGAGAGGGGGAGCCTTTCTCCCAATAGCAGCTGGGCCAGGAGGGCCCCAACCGCCGGAAAAAGGGCGCAGGCTACGGCCCCTAAGGCTGGCCCCATGAATTTGACCGCTAAAACATAGCCCGTCATCCCGACCGGGCCGCCAACCGCCGCGGCTAAAACGATCCAGCCGCCGCCTTTTTGCCAATTTTTCCAGGCAGACCTTTCCCCGGACGCTAATCTCTGCCCCCACAGCCAGAAGCAAGAGAGGCTGTCATGGAAAAAGGCGCAGACGAAAGGGGCTAAAAAGGCGGCCTCTAAATCCCGGCTGAAAACCGGCAGAGCCACCGCCCCGCCTAAGAGCAGGGTTTCTACTGCCCAAGTGATGCCAGCTAAAATTCCCGCTAACATGATCGCCTTCCTTCCTATTTAATAGGAATGCCCCAGCCGCTGGCAGCGGATGACCCGGCCCAGCTGGTAGATGTAGCAATACAGGCGCCCGTCATGGCGGAAGTGAAAGCCAATCGCCTCGTTGCCCCGCCCCTTGATGGGCTTGATCCGGTCCAGTTGTCCTTCATCGGTAGCTAGAATTTTGGCGCATTTTTTCAAGATATAGGACCGGGAATCCTCTTGGTAGGTCTTGTCGAACTGGCGCAAGTCTTCCAGGCTGTCGAATTCCTTGATATAGCCGGCCGGGAACCTGGCCAGCCGCATCTTGAGCAGGTCTAAGTTTTCGGCAAAAATTTCCTCCCAATACTTGCCACTGGCCGCGTCTCCCTTTTTCTCCATGATTTGAAAAAAGCGCTGGGAAAAGTCTTCCCGCCAAAAGGCATGGCCCAGCATGTACCAGGAATTTTTCGCCGACCTGGTCACGCGGTCGATATAGCCCTCCTGGTCAGTTGTGATGCCCCATTCATCAGTTTCACCCTGGCTGTACTGGCCGGCGTAGTAGCTGCCGGCCTTTTCCAGGCCCAGGCGGAAAGGGTTGGACAAAAAGTAGTTGTCTGCCGAGCAGATGAAGCTGTTTCTGATCACGCCCCGGGCCAGCCAGAGACTGGCCGCGCTGTTTTGCCGGGCATAGGCAGGGTTGTCGATCAATTTCACCCCGTACTTGCCCTTTAAGTAGTAAAAATGCTCTTTCTTGTAGCCAGTAACGATGTAGATGTCGCTGACTCCGGCCGCTTGGAGCTGGCGGATTTGCCGCTCAAGCAGGACTTCCCCCTTGACCTCGATCAGGCCCTTGGGCTTGTCATAAGACAGGGGAGCAAAGCGGGCTCCGGTCCCGCCGGCCAAGATTACCGCGTTGTCGGCGCACGTCATTAGGCCACCCCCGTTCTTTTCAAAGCTATTGCCGCGTACTCCTTGGCATAGCGGTACTGCCGCCGGCCGTAAGGGGCCAGGGCCTGCTTAGGCTGGAAGGCCTCGCACCAGTTGGACCAGAGCAGGCCGCAAATGGCCATGTAGCAGTAGATCTTGCTCTTGATATTTTCCGGGCATTTTTTCTCAAAATATAAATCCAGCAAGTGATCAAGTTCCGCCCTTTCATAGCCGGCGTAGATGGCAAACATGGCCAGGTCCACGTGCGGGTCCTGCATCCCCGCGTACTCCCAGTCGGTTAATTGCAGTTTGCTTTGTCTGCCTTCTCGGTAAAAAAGGCAGTTATCGGCCACCGGATCCAGGTGGGTCAGGCAGCTTTCCTTTGGCACTGTGTCTAAGTAGGGCTTTAAGCTAAAAATCTGCCCTTTAGTTTCCCGGTAGTCTGGGAAAAGGGAGGGGCGCGGCCCCCTAATTTGTTCATAATGCTTGATCTGGGCAAAAAGGTCGAAGCTATGTGGAACTGCGATCTTTGCCTGGTGCAGGCGTTTGATTTTTTCTATCCAGCGGACTAGGTCAGCTTCTTTTTTGGGGTTACAGGACCGGGCCTGGGGTAAAAAGGGGCTGAGCTTATAGCCGGTTTCCGGATCCAGGTAAAGGGGGGAGTCGCAGAAATTGTAGGGGGCGATGGCCTGGTAGACCGCGGCTTCCCGGGTCCGGTCGATAATTTGCCGGCCAGGCCTGGGTTGGCGGAAGTGGTAGCTTTTTCCGCCATAATCCAGGCGGAAGGAGTGGTTGGTCATGCCCTTGTGTAAAGGCACGAAATTCAGTTCATCAGGGTCAGCTTGGAAAAAGACGGCAAGCGCCGTGACTGCCCGCTGACTTAAGTAGGACATGTGGTCACCTTCTTTTTCTAAAAAACTCGAGATATATCTTGTCCTAACAGCTTAGCATGGCTGATGGATAAGATAAAATGACATCTTTTAATTGCACCAAAAATTCTGCTTATGGTTAAAAGACTATTTGGGATAGATCTTGTAGTCGTGGTGGGGATAGCGGTCCTTAGCCGGGGGCAATTTTTCATAGTCCCCGTAGTATTCCCGCAAGATGGGAGCAGGATCAGCCGGAACGCGGAAGCTGGACCCGGCAAAAGGGGCGTACTTGCCCTCCCCGAAGTGTTTTTTCTCCAGCATGTGGACCCCGCCATCCGGCCAGGCCGGGACGCCGACCTTCTGCCGGCCCTCTTTCGTTTTGGTAAAAATGATCCGCTGGATTTTTTCATCAACGGCCTGGGCAAAGCCCTCGCCCCAGATCCGGTCAACCGCCTTTTTGTAAATTTGGTGGGCACTTTTGGTCAAAAAGTTCTGGGGCCAGGTCGCCGCGTAGGCGTAGTAGGCCATGTTGACTAGCTTGCAGCGGCGGTAGAGCTGGCGGGCCACCGGGTAGGAAGAGCCGTTTTCGTCCAAGGGGTAGATGTCGGTGAAGATGCCGGCAGAAAACTGCTCGGCGGGCTTGGTGGAAACGAACTCGTAGTCCTGGTTGCTAAAGCGGGCCAGGCCATAGGGATAGCCCGGGCTGTTTTCCCGGGTCGCGATCCGGTAGGGAGCAGGAAGGTCTTTTTCGCAGTAAGCGATGAAGGCCTCGTAATCCCGCCGGGGCATCCAGATGTCGGTGTCATCGTCCCAGGGGATAAAGTCCTGGTTGCGGACGGCGCCTAAGAGGGTCCCGTAGGCCAGGTAGTAGGTCAGGTCCTGCTCTTGGCAAATCCGGTCAATTATCTGGAGATTGTCCAGTTCGACCGCTTGTATCTCGCTAATTGTGAGTTTTCGCATGTCTGTCTCCTTCAAAATTCGTTTTTTGCTTTGTAGTCAAATAATTTAGCAGGCCAAAATATGGCCCGTCAAGTCTGGAAAACTTAAGAAATTCTTTCCTCCTCGTGCAAAAAGTTGCTGGAAATTTCTGAAAAGAAGATTTTTTCCTATTAGGCGACAGCCGCAAAAAGGCGGGGGATTTTTTCACAAAGTCAGTAAAAAATAAGCACGGAATCCGGAAGAACGGGAAATGGTCTTGTACAATCCTGCACTTGTGTGCTAATTTATTGCTTACAAAATTTCACGCGAAGGAGATGACCAATGAAAACACGCGACCTGCGCAAGCTCATTAAACAGCAAGGAGGCTGGGACCTGGTCCGCCAGTACGCCGCGGCCGGCAACCTGCCCCTGGCGGCAGGGCAGCTGCTTCTGCTTGGAACGAAAGAAAAGGCCCTGGAGATCCTCCGCCTCAGCGCCCAGTACCGGGTCAAGGAGAAGCTGGCCAGGCGGTACCGGAAGGAGCTTGACCATTTGGTTAAGCTGCACAAAGATGCTGGGGAAAAAGAGAAGGATAAAAGTAAATCTGAAAATGACCAGCCCTATGTCTGGTTCTGCTGGCTGCAAGGCTTGGCCACGGCCCCGCAAGTCGTCAGAAACTGCTATAAATCAGCTTTGGCGGCTTACGCGGGAAAAGGGAAGCTGACCTTGATTACGGAAGACAACTACCAGGACTATGTGACTTTTCCGCGGGAAATCCAGGCGAAAATTAAGCGCGGAATTATAGATGGCGCGCATTTAGCCGATTTGATCCGGCTGGAGCTCTTGATCAATTACGGGGGCATCTGGACGGACGCGACCGTTTTTTACAGCGGGGATTTGCCGGATTTTCTGTTTAAAAACCGCCTCTTTGCCTACCAGATCGTCAAGCCGGGCAGGGACGGGCAAGCCATCCCCATGTCCAACTGGCTCTTGGTTGCCCCGAAAAGAAACAGGCTGCTTTTGATCACCCGGGACCTGCTCTATGCTTACTGGAGAAGGCATGACAAGTTGCTTGACTATTACATTTTCCACATCTTTTTCCAGCTGGCGGCTGAGGCCTGCCCGGAAGAATTTGCGGAGGTAATCCCTGTGGACAGCGGGGCCCCCCACCTGTTAGGCCAGCGCTTATTTGACCAGTATGAGCCGGATTTTTGGCAGGCGATTAAGGAGCAAACTAGTATCCACAAGCTGTCTTACAAGTTCCCGCCGGGGATGTTTTTGCAAAAGGGGACTTATTTTGCCCAAGTCGTGGCGAAAGGAGGCAAAAATGGCTAAAGAGAAGAAACTGGCGTTAGTGATCTGCTACTTCGGTCCTTTCCCGGCCTACGCGGATTTATTCTTCAGATCAGTTAAGGAGAATCCGGCGACTGACTTTATTTTGGCCACCGACCAGCTGGTCAAGAATCCCCCGGCCAATCTCAAGATCAAGTACCTGACTTTGGCGGATTTACGGGCAAAGTTTCAAAAGAAGCTGGGCTTTCAGATCCGGCTGCATGCGCCTTACAAAATCTGTGACTACCGGCCGGCCTTTGGCTGGCTCCTGTCCGACTGGCTCAAGGACTACCGCTATTGGGGCCACTGCGATTTGGACCAGGTCATGGGGGACTTGGAGAAATTTTTGCCGGAGAAATTACTGGAAAAATACGACAAGGTCTACCAGCATGGCCATCTGACGGTCTTTCGCAATACTTTGACCAACAACCTCCGCTTCGTGGCCAAGGGGGGTCAGAACTTTCGGCAGGTTTTCCAGACGGACCTGCCCTGCGTCTTTGACGAGGTGGAAGGAATCCAGAAAAAGTTTGCCAGACTGGGCGCCAAGTGCTGTTTAAAGCGGGACTTCGCTGATATCTATTCCTGGCGTGAGCAGATGAGGCGGACGACGTCATACTTGCGGGGGCGGGAGAAGAAAAAGCTGAACAGTGCCCGCCAGGTCTTCTTTTATGAAAAAGGCCGGGTCTACCGGGCCTACTACGCTGGCGGGAAAATGAACTATGAAGAGCTGGCCTACCTGCATTTTCCCAAAAGGCGGATGCGGCAGAATTTTTACCAAAGCGATTCCTACTTTATCGGCAAGGATGGCTTCTACGCTAAAGAACCGGGTTTTAACGTGACCATGGGGGAGATCAAGCGCTATAACGGCTTTAATCTAATTGGGGAAGCCCGGGTGAAGCTGGCTTATTGGACCTTCATCTGGAGTCGGCGCTACCACAAGTACGTCCTTAAGCGCTAGTATGGTAGTCCGCCTGCGCCGGCAGAACCTGGTCACCCTTTACTTAAGCGGGCAGATGGTCTGTTTTGCCTGCTTGAATCAAGTCTGTCCAATGCCTTTGGCCGACAGCCAGGATGAAATTTTGGCCGTTTTTTGCCTGATCGGGATCGCCTGGGCACTAATAAGTAAGCGGCTGGGCCAGGAAAAAGAGGGACTATTGTTAAAAATTTGCTTTGCCCTGATCCTTGTGGAAAGCCTGGGGTTAATCTCAAACGGGATGTCGGGGCTAATTGGCGGGACACCAGTCTTGGTCGATGCCTTTAAATTGGTCAAGCTGCCCCTGGTCCTCTTTTATGTCAGCTGTTGCTTGCGCCCCTGGGAAAAAAGGACGCTTGTGCGCAACCTGCTTTTGGCCAGTAAATGCTTTATTCTGCTGGCTTTTCTCGGCGGCATCGTCAATCTGGCGGTTGACGTTGGCTTTAGCTACGACCTCCGCTACGGGATCCGGTCCTATAAGTTCATCTATGAGAACCCGGCGGCCTTAAATGAGGTCCTGCTGGTCTCCTTAGTGCTGATTATGCTGGGGGAAGGAATTGGGGAAAAGAAGAAAAATGAGCGCGGACTTAGGCAGAGCAAGGCCTGGCTCCTTTTGTACCTGGCAACTGTAGTCATGACCTTGCGGGCCGGGGGAATCGGATCCAGCGGGATTTTGCTTCTGGGCCTGCATTTTGAGAAAAAAGGGGTCCGGCTAAGCTGGAAAAAAGGCGTCAGTGCGGCTTTTGTGGCTTTTTGCCTGGGCTATCCCCAGGTTAAGGAGTACTTCTTCAGCGAAACGGTCAGGTCGAAATTGCTTAGGCATTCCCTGATCGTCCTGCGGGACTATTTTCCTTTAGGCAGTGGCTTCGCGACTTACGGGTCAGACCAGGCCTTTAAGCACTACTCCCCCCTTTATGTCCGCTTTGGCTTCCACCACGACTACGCTTTGGCCCAGGAAACGGGCTTTGCCATGAACGACAACTTCTGGCCCATGCTTTTGGCCCAATTCGGCCTTTTTGGGGCCTTCCTATATGTGTACTGGCTAGTTGTCCAGCTGGGCTATTGTTTGAAAAAAGCTCCGCCGGGTCAGCCGCGGGCCGGGGCTCTGGGCCTCATTGCCTTTTTCCTGATCAGTTCGGCGGGCAACCCGATTTTTACCAGCGCCTCGGGAGTCTTTCTGGCAATAGCTTTGGGCTTGACCAGTGATTTTTTGCAAAAACAACAAGAAAGATAGAGGAAAAGAGAATAGAGAGAATAGAAAGAAGGTGACAGATGGAAAAAGTTGAGAAATCGCTGTCCCGCAATGCCCTGGCCAGCGGCCTGCAGACGGGGACCCGCCTAGTTTGCGCCCTGGTGACTTACCCCTATTTGGCCAGGATCTTGCGGGTTGACCAACTGGGTCAATATGACTTCGCGGCTACGGTTGTCAGCTGGGCGGCGCTAGTGGCGGGCCTGGGAATCTACGCCTATGGGGTTAGGGAAGGGGCAAAAAAGCGGGATGACCCGGAAGAGCTGTCCCGCTTTGCTTCGGAAGTCCTGGTCATCAACCTGGCCTCGACCTTACTGGCTTACTTGGGTCTGGCGGCCTGTCTGCTTTTTTCCAGCAAGCTAAGGGAATATGGACCGCTGATTTGGACCTTGAGTACTAGCATTATTTTTACCACCCTGGGCTGCGAGTGGCTCTATGCGGTTCACGAGGAATATGGCTACCTGGCCTTGCGCAATATCTGCTTTCAAATCTTGTCTTTGTTTTTGCTCTTGACATATGTCAAGGACGAGAGCGACCTTTTGCTATATGCTTGGACTACGGTCATTGCCAGCGCCGGGGCCAACTTGGTCAGCTTTATCAGATTGCGTAGGTATTGCAGCTGGTCTTTGACCTGGCGCTTTTCTTGGCAAAAGCACCTCCTGCCCATCTTCGTCTTATTCGCCAACGCTCTGGTCAACCTGCTTTATGTAAGCGCGGATGTAACCCAGCTGGGAGTGATGACCAGCGACTATTATACGGGCCTGTACTCGGTGGCCAGCAAAGTCACGGCCCTGCTTAAGCAATTGTTAGGTGCCGTCATCGTTGTTACCGTGCCGCGTTTGGCTTGCTTATATGGGCAAAAGGGCGGAGGCCTTTTTCAAAAATTGGCCCGGCAGATCGCGGATTTGCTAGTGACGCTGGCCTTGCCGGCTGCTTGCGCCTTGTTTGCCTTAGGCGAGGAGGTTGTCATTTTAACCGCGGACTTAGATTTCGCGCCGGCCGCGGGGGCCATGAAACTTCTGGGCCTGGCCTTGGTCTTCTCTCTTTTGTCCTGGTTTTATATGGCGGCGGTTTTAGTTCCGGCCCGGCAGGAGAAGGCGGCTTTGCTTGCAATCAGTATCGCTTCTGTAGTCAATATTTGCTTGAACTTCCTGCTGATCCCGGCCTTTAAGGAGGCAGGGGCGGCTTTAGCAACCTTGCTTGCCGACCTGGTGACTTGCCTGGCTTGTTACTTTTTGGCGAAAAAGTCGGCCCGCCTCTTGCCCAGCGGAAAAAAGCTGGCCAGCAGCCTGCTCGGCTGCCTCTATGTTTACTTGGTTTGCCAAGCTGCTTTAGCTAAGGGCCTAGGGCCAGGAGCGACAGTCTTTTGGGCTGCCCTCTGGGCCATCCCCGGTTACTTTGTGATTTTATATCTGCTTGGCAACCGGGTCTTACTGGAGTTTAAGCGCGGAAGTAGACGGGAGTAAGAAAGGAGGAGTTTTTGTACAAATTAGACAAAGAAACTTGTGAAACGGCAGCGCTTACAATATAATGTGGATATTAGACTGAACTAGAAAAGGAAAAGTACAAATGAATGGATTTTTAGGAGAGTTCTTAGGAACGATGATTTTGATCGTGCTGGGTGTCGGCTGCGGGGCCGGGATCAGCTTGAATAAGGCTTACGCTAAGGGGCAGGGCTGGCTGTTCGTCACCCTGGCCTGGGGGATGGCGGTAACCTTCGGCGTTTACGTGGCTGGCCAATTTGGCTCACAAGGTCACCTCAACCCAGCGGTAACTATTGGCTTCGCGGCCTTTGGCTTCTTCCCATGGAGCCAAGTTATGCCGTACTTGCTGGGGCAATTCCTGGGCGCCTTTGTCGGGGCAGCTCTGGTAATCCTGCACTACTACCCGCACTTCAAGGCGACCAAGGCTGACGAAGGCAACAGCGTGGGGATTTTCGCGACTGGCCCAGCCATCAACAATCCTGTTTTCAACTTCTTGAGTGAAACGATCGCGACTTTTGTCTTCATCTTCACCTTGCTCAACCTGGGCAACTTCACCCAAGGCTTGAAGCCATTAATTGTTGGTTTCTTAATCATGGTTGTTGGCCAGGCTTTGGGTTCAACGACTGGCTTTGCCTTGAACCCGGCCCGGGACTTCTCACCTCGTCTGGCTTACGCGATTTTGCCAGTGCCAAACAAGGGCGGGGCTAACTGGGCTTACGCCTGGGTTCCTGTCTTAGGGCCAATCGCCGGTGGTCTTTTAGCTAGCGGCCTGCAGGCATTGTTAAAGTAGAATTTTTAAGCCAAAAATTTACCCTTGAACTCCGGCGCGAGCTCAAGGGTATTTTTGCCTGGAAAAAATCGGTTATAATCTAAGGCAGAAAGGAGCCGCCATGACCGACTACTACACATCCGGTGAATTTGCCAAGCGGGCCCACGTGTCCGTCAGAACGATCCGCTACTATGACCAGCAGAACCTCCTCAAGCCTTCAGCCAGAAGCAAGGGCGGGGCCAGACGCTACAGCGACGCTGACTTCGCCAAGCTCCAGCAGATCCTCTTGTTAAAATACCTGGGCTTTTCCTTAGGGGAAATTCGCGGCTTGACCCTGGGAGCCAGCGACCGGCGCCGCCTCCTGGATTCTCTCCAAATTCAGCGGCGCCTGGTGGAAGAGCGGATTGAAGAAATGACCGCCGTTGAAGCCGCCATCGACTCAACCACCCAAACCTTGGAAGCTGGCAAGCCCGTTGACTGGAGCCGGATGTTGGAACTGCTCCACCGGTCAACCATGACCCAGAGCCTCAAGACCCAGTACCAGAACGCCACCAACATCTCTGCCCGGATCCGCCTGCACCGGGATTACTCCATGAACAAGGAGGGCTGGTTCCCCTGGCTTTTCCGCCAGCTGGACTTGACTCCTGGTTTAAAAATCTTAGAGATCGGCTGCGGGAATGGTGAACTCTGGGCTACCAGCCACGACCGCCTGCCAGAGGACTGCCAGGTTATTTTGACCGACATTTCAGAAGGGATGCTGGCCGATGCCAAAAAGGAAATCGGCGAAGACAGCCGCTTTTCCTATGACCGTTGTGATGCTGCCCACTTGCCCTTTGCCGACGAAGAGTTTGACCTGGTTGTCGCCAACCACATGCTTTTTTACTGCGACGACATCCCCCAGGTCCTTAAAGAAGTCCGCCGGGTTTTGAAAAAAGGGGGCCGCTTCTGCGCGTCAACTTACAGCAAGCGCCACATGCACGAAATCACTGACCTGGTCCAGGAGTTCAACTCCCAAATCGTCTTGTCTTCAGTCAACCTCTACGACCGCTTTGGCTTAGACAACGGCGGCGCCATCCTGGCCCCGTTTTTTGACCATGTGACCTGCCAGCGCTATGAGGATGCCATCGAATTGGGTGAAGCAGAACCCGTTATTTCTTATATCTTGTCCTGCCACGGCAACCAAAATGCCCTTCTCTTGGACCGCTACCAGGAATTCAAGCAATTTGTTGAAGACGAGGTCGCTGGAGGCTTCCACATCACTAAAGACGCCGGAGCATTTATCTGCCGCAAATAACTGCCAGTTTTTAAAAAACGGCAGTTATTTTATTTTTGCCTATTGAAGCTTACGTAACGTCATGTTTTATACTTTGAGTCAGTTAAGAGAAAAAATTGCTTAGTTTGAACTTGGAGGTTCATTTCATGAAAATTATCGTTACCGGCGGTGCCGGCTTTATCGGTTCCAACTTTGTCTTCTACATGATGAAGAAGCACCCAGACTACAAGATCATCTGCCTGGACAAGCTGACTTACGCGGGCAACCTGTCAACCCTGAAGGATGTCATGGACAAGCCAAACTTCCGCTTCGTCAAGCTGGACATCTGCGACCGCGAAGGCGTCTACAAGCTTTTTGAAGAAGAACACCCGGACGTTGTCGTTAACTTCGCCGCAGAAAGCCACGTTGACCGGTCAATCGAAAACCCGGAAATCTTCCTGCAAACCAACATCATCGGTACTTCTGTCTTGATGGACGCCTGCCGCAAGTACGGGATCAAGCGTTACCACCAAGTATCAACTGACGAAGTTTACGGCGACCTGCCGCTGGACCGGCCAGACCTCTTCTTCCACGAAGACACTCCGCTGCACACTTCCAGCCCATACTCATCATCAAAGGCCAGCGCTGACCTTTTGGTTGGGGCTTACGGCAGAACCTACGGCCTGCCTGTAACTATTTCCCGTTGCTCAAACAACTACGGCCCTTACCAATTCCCGGAAAAGCTGATCCCATTGATGATCCAAAGAGCCCTGGACGACAAGCCTTTGCCAGTTTACGGCGAAGGCCAAAACGTCCGCGACTGGCTTTACGTTGAAGACCACTGCAAGGCCATCGACCTTATTTTGGAAAAGGGGACGGTTGGTGAAGTCTACAACATCGGTGGTCACAACGAAATGCACAACATCGACATCGTTAAGCTGATCTGCGATTACTTGGGCAAGCCATACTCCTTGATCGAACACGTTACTGACCGTAAGGGCCACGACCAACGCTATGCCATCGACCCAACCAAGATTCACGAAGAACTGGGCTGGCTACCAGAAACCATGTTCAAGGACGGTATCAAGAAGACCATCCAATGGTACCTGGACAACAAGGAATGGTGGGAAAACATCATTTCCGGCGACTACCAAAACTACTACCAAGAAATGTATGGTAAAAAAGAAGTTTTAGACAAGGACTAAGGAATTAGAAAAATGAAGGGAATTATCTTAGCAGGTGGTTCAGGCACTCGTCTGTATCCATTAACCCTGGTTACCAGTAAGCAGCTTTTGCCTGTTTACGACAAGCCAATGATCTACTACCCGTTGTCAACTTTGATGCTGGCCGGGATCAAGGACATCTTGGTCATCTCCACGCCAGCTGACACTCCGCGCTTTAAGGAACTTTTGGGCGACGGGTCACAATTCGGCGTCAAGCTCTCTTACAAGGTTCAGCCAAGTCCAGACGGCCTTGCTCAAGCCTTTACCTTGGGCGAGGACTTCATTAACGGCGAACCTTGCGCCATGGTCTTGGGTGACAACATCTTCTACGGCAACGGCTTTACTGACATGCTGGAAAACGCCGCAAAAGACGCGCAAAACGGCCGGGCAACGGTTTTTGGCTACTACGTCAACGACCCGGAACGCTTTGGCGTTGTCGAATTTGACAAGGACGGTCACGCTATCTCCATCGAAGAAAAGCCGGCTCAGCCAAAGAGCAATTACGCCGTAACTGGTTTGTACTTCTACCCGGCTGGCGTGAGCGAAAGAGCTGCCCAGGTTAAGCCAAGTGCCCGCGGGGAAGTGGAAATCACTTCTTTGAACGAGATGTACTTAAACGACGGCATCCTGGACGTCCAGCTTTTGGGCCGGGGCTATGCTTGGCTGGACACCGGGACGATGAAGAGCCTGGTAGACGCTTCAAACTTCGTTAAGATGGTGGAAGAACGGACTGGGGTAAGCATCTCCGCTCCTGAAGAAATTGCCTACGTGCACGGCTGGATCGACGAAGACAAGTTGATGGAAGCAGCCAAGCACTATGGCAAGAGCCCTTACGGCCAGCACCTCAAGGCGGTGGCTGAAGGCAAGCTGAAGTATTAGTTTTTTAGAAAGAAGAATCAGAAAAATGGGTCAAATCAAAGTTGAAAAGAATGTCGGCGGTATTGAAGGTCTGGCAGTTATCACGCCAGCAGTTCACGGGGACGACCGTGGCTACTTCATGGAAACCTACAACGAAAACGACATGAAGGAAGCTGGTTTTGACATCAACTTCGTCCAAGACAACCAATCAAGTTCAACCAAGGGCGTTTTGCGGGGCCTGCACTTCCAAAAGCACTTCCCGCAATGTAAGCTGGTCCGGGCCGTTCGCGGGGACGTCTTCGACGTTGCCGTTGACCTGAGAAGCGACTCCAAGACCTACGGCAAGTGGTACGGGGTTGAACTGACCGCTGAAAACAAGAAGCAATTCTTGATTCCAGAAGGTTTTGCCCACGGCTTCCTGGTTTTGAGCGATGTAGCTGAATTCTGCTACAAGGTTAACGACTTCTGGCACCCAAACGATGAAGGCGGCATGGCTTGGAACGACCCTGAAATCGGGATTGAATGGCCACAAGTTGTTGGCGAATACCCAGGCTCAGCTGACGCCAGCGGCTACGCTTTGGAAGACGGCACTAAGCTGACTTTGTCCGACAAGGACCAAAAGTGGCAAGGGCTTAAGGACACTTTCAAGTTTTAATTGGGAGGAAAAAGCATGAAGGTTTTCGTAACTGGCGTCAACGGTCAACTGGGCCACGACGTGATGAACGAATTGGCTAAGCGCGGCTACGAAGGCGTAGGCAGCGACTTGGTTCCAGAATACAGCGGGATCGCTGACGGCTCAGCTGTTACTACTGCACCTTACGTTTCCCTGGACATTACTGATGCAGAAGGCGTAAAGAAGGCCATCAAGGAAGTAAATCCGGACGTGATCGTTCACTGCGCTGCCTGGACTGCGGTTGATCTGGCTGAAGATGACGACAAGGTTGAAGCTGTCCGCAAGGTTAACACTGAAGGTACCCAAAACATCGCCAACGTAGCCAAGGAATTAGACGTGCCAATGGTTTACATCTCCACTGACTACGTTTTCGATGGCCAGGGCACTACGCCATGGGACCCGGATTTCAAGGGCTACAAGCCAATGAACGTTTACGGGGAAACCAAGCTGGGCGGGGAACTTGCCGTATCTGAAACTTTGGACAAGTACTTCATTGTCCGCATCGCCTGGGTCTTCGGCTTGAACGGGAAGAACTTCATCAAGACCATGCTTAATGTGGGTAAGACTCATGATGAAGTCAAGGTGGTCAGCGACCAAATCGGTACGCCAACTTACACTTTGGACTTGGCCCGTCTTTTGGTCGACATGATCGAAACCGACAAGTATGGCTACTACCACGCAACCAACGCGGAATTGCCGGAAACTGCCAGCGGCTATGATGAAAACGGCACCAAGACCGGTTATATCAGCTGGTACGATTTCACCAAGGAAATCTACCGCCAGGCTGGCTACAAGACCAAGGTAACCCCGGTTACCACGGAAGAATACGGCCTCTCCAAGGCTGTACGGCCGTTCAACTCACGTTTGGACAAGAGCAAGCTGGAAAAGAACGGCTTCAAGCCGCTGCCAACTTGGCCAGACGCCGTGCACCGCTACTTGGAAGCCTTGAAGGCTGACGGCTTCTTTGACTAAGCAATTTTTGCAAGCACTGGACGATTGTCCGGTGCTTTTTTGCTAGAAAAAAAGTGCCGAATGACTGCTCAGCTAAGCAATCATTCAGCACTAATTCAAGCTGCTTAAAGTTTTTCGTATAATTCTTCTGCTAAAAGTCGGCCTTCAGTGGAGTAGCAGGCATAGGAGAAGCCACCCATGTAGTATTCGGTGAACAAGTCACTGGTTGACATTTCACCTACCGCGTAGAGGTCGCGGAAGTCAGAACCATCTGCTTTCTTTACTGCAAAGGTATCATGGTTGATCTTCACCCCGCCGATCGTGCCCCAGGAACCAGGCATTACGTAGAAGGCGTAGAGCTGCTTTTCATTCAAGGGTCTGATCTTGGATTGCGGCTTGCCGAATTCATCATTGCCATCTGCGGCAGCCTGCTTGTAGCTGGCAAAGGTCCGCTCAAGCTGCTTTTCGTCCAGGCTCAGCTTTTCAGCCAATTCAGCAACAGAAGCAGCCGTTACGTAAAGCTTGGCATTTTCATCCAGCTTATGGATTCCCTGGCGCAGAATTTCCGGCAGGTTTTCGTCATCGTAAAGCAAATAGTATCTGTCACTGCCGTGGCGGTACATTCTTGAGGTGACTTTCAAGCTGTCATAAGGTGCTTCATTGGTAAAGCGCTTGGCCTGACTGTCAATGATCATGCCGGTTGAATAGTCGGGAACGTTGTTCCAGGTAATGTATAATTGCGGGTTGAAGTCAAGATTACCATTTTTGTAAACATCGTTGTCGGAGAAGGCGGCCCCGATTTCTTGAAGCAGCTGGTAGCCGTCAGCAGTGTTTTCCCGGCTGGCCTGGTTGAAGACATGCACGCTGGCTACCGCAGGCGTGTTCTTTTTAAGCAGGTCTGGAGCATATGACGCGCCGCCAGTAGCCATAACGACGGAGCCAGCAGTAATCGTAAAGTCAGAGCCGTCTTTGCTTTCGACCTTGATGCCGGTTGCCTTGTCGCCATCTGTCAAAATTTGGGTAACCCGGCTGTTGAGGATGATCTTGCCACCATGCTTTTTGATGATGTCACTGAGAAGTTCATCGACTCTGGCCCCGTTGGCGAAATTGCCGTAAACGATCGGCCCTTGACCAATGAATGTTCCCTTGGTATTGGTCATGCTGACCAGTTGGTCAAAAGTCTTGCCGGATTCAGTCATCAGCTTCTTCATGAACTCTCTGTCGTGCGCCTTTTGGGCATCGGCGTTAACGTTGTCAACATAAGTCATGATGCTATCGATACTGTTGTCAATGCCTTGCTTTTTAGCGAGCTTGGAGTTTGCTAAGGCGTAAACGGCTCCCGCGTATCTTGAAGAGCCGCCAACTTGCTCGCCTTTGGCCACGACAACGACGTCCAGACCCTTAGTGGCAGCGAAGGCACCAGTCATTAAGCCACTTAAGCCGGCTCCGGCAATAACGACGTCGGCGGTTAAATCTTCATGGTTGATGGTCAGTGGACGGTGGTAGGCCTTGCTGGTCCAGGCAGCTAAGTTACCGCCGGCTTTTTCCACTGCATCCTCGCTGGCGGAAATAATTGCCTTTGAAGTGAGGGTAGCGCCGGAAACCGCGTCAACGTTCAAGGTCTGCTGGCTGACGATTTCCTTGGGAATCAGCTTTACGGCCTCATCGCCAACATTTGGCGTTTCATGGCTGGAGATAATTTTGAGATCGCCGATGCGGTGGTCAAAAACGTCAAGCTTAACGGCTAATTGCCCGCCGTGCCCGGATCCATAGCCGATATAGCTGCCTTCAGTTAAGGCGAGGCTGGTTGACTTTGCCTTGCCTTCGGCTTGTCTCAAGGCATCTTTCACTGCTGCTTTAACGCCTTTGGTGGTCAGGCTGGCGCCGGTTACACCGTCGATATCAGCGGATTGCTTGTCGATGATCTGCTTAGCGAGTTCTTCATCAGCGCTTTGGCCCACGTTTCTGCTTTCGTTTTTCAAGTCAAGGCTTGCCTTGGTTATCTCGCTTTCGTTGACGGTTAGTGAGACGCTTAGGTCGCCAATACCTTTGCCCTTGCCAGTGTAAGTGCCGGGGTTAAATTTGCTTTTTGTCATTGTTTTGTCTCCTATACTCTGTGTTCAATTTTTTCTCTACACATAAATCTTAATTTTTTCCCTTATCAGACAGAAGTATTAAAATGTTAGTAGCTAATAACCAGAAGTTGCAAGTAGGTAGCAAAAAATGAACGATCAACTGAAAACATTTATTGCGGTGGCTGACAACCAAAGCTTTAATAAGGCAGCCAATGAATTGTATCTTTCAGCCCCGGCAGTCATTAAGCAAGTTAACCATTTGGAAGATTCTATAAAAATAAAGTTGTTTGACCGTAATCATAATGGTGTTACGTTGACGGAAGCAGGCAAATCGTTCTATAAGGATGCCGTCAGGCTGTTATCGGCTTACGACCAGTCGATCGACCGTGCCAGAAACGCGACGGGAAAGAAGATGTCGATCAAGATCGGTGCTGGACCGCTCGCGACAGGAACAGCGACCACCAATTTGTGGGTTGAAGTTGGGAAAAGACTTCCCCAGCTTCGGTTTCAGTTCATCCCCTGTTCCTGCTCCTTGGGCAACTTTAATGAATTTTTGGCGGGAATCGGTAAAGACTTTGACTTGGTTTCTTCAGTTTATGATGAGAAGCTCTTAAGCGAGTACGATATCCAGGCTTTGCGGCTGGACATCACCCCGTTAAGACTGTCAGTCCCTGTCAATAACCCCCTGGCTAAAAAGGATGAGCTTACTTTAAGAGATTTGGATAACCAGAAGATTGCTCTGCCAGCCAAGGGGAAATTCCAGTGCTTTGACCAGGCCAGGGACTTCTTAAAGCAGAATCCGAAAATTGACCTGCAGGAGATTTCCGGCTTTGACATGAACGTACTGAATCAATGCGTTTCTAATGACTGGCTGCTTTGTTCCGCGGAGGACTGGCAAACCGCGCATCCCTTCTTGAAGGCAAAGAAGGTGGCTTGGAATTGTACCGTGCCTTTCGGCATCGTGTACAGCAAGAGGCCGTCGGCAACCGTGATTGAAGTAATCGATCTCTTAAAAGAAAGTAGCGTTTTTTAGCAAAAGGCTTCCTTAGACTAAGCAATTTTTTAAAGCACTGGATGTGAAATCCGGTGCTTTTTTGCATACTCATGGTAATCATCCAAGTGGCAGCAAATAGAGCGCGGCGTAGGACTAAACAAGCAAAATATGATATTATAGGTAATAAGGTAGATAGCGCCGTGCACACCATGTGTCAAGCGTGGTGCTGCAAAAAGATATAAACGCCCTCTTGGAATATGCTCTCAATTTCCAAGGGGGTTTTCGTTTGCCCAAAAATCGGCCAAAAATTTTTGTGGCAAGAACTTCTCCTAGAAAGGCGCTAGCGGTGGCTGGTTTACAAATAGTTTGCTGTGTAAGAATGCTGTAGTGACGGGAATCCTCTACCGAATACATGTTCCAAGAAAATCTGGCTTGGCAGGAATAGAATGGGGGCAGATGGTAGGAGGATAGGGACTATGGATTACACAGACATTCAGAACATAGAAGAAGTCGAGGCAAGTCGTCTCGATTTTAAAGAAAAAGTAGAGCTTGTCAAAGCTAAAAGCTGGCTGAAGACGGTCGTTGCTTTTGCCAATACGGATGGTGGACATATTGTTTTTGGCGTGACTGATGATCATAAATTTGTGGGACTGGAAAACCCGCAAGAGGCTTCGTCAAAGATCTCAGAAAAAATTGTCTCTATGGTATCGCCTAATCCGTTATTCACGCTTACACAAATTGGAGGTTTGCCAAAGGGGGTGGTTTGCATAGATCTTAAAGTAGAGGCGGGTCCGGATTATCCTTACCGCTACGTAAATAGCCAAAGCCGGCAAGCCTTTGTCAGAAGAGGCGACAGATCTGAGAAAGCTTCGGATGTAGAGCTTAATGCTTTGATTTTAAGAGGACAAAACAGGACCTATGACGCTTTACCAAGCTCTTATAAATTGTCTGACGTCAGTTTTACGCTCTTAGCGGCGACCTTTAAAAAGATGACCGGTGATGACTTTGACATGACAAAAGATCTTGAATCGATGGGGCTTGTCGATTCAAGTGGCAGGGTTACAAATGCCGGACTGCTAATGTGCGATCAAGGATATTTGCGGCAATCAGTGGTTGTTTGTACTAGGTGGAAGGGGGTAGAAAAAGGTTCGGTTGATGGGAAGTCAACAGCTGTAAAAATATATAGTCAAAAATAGCAATTAAAGACTACTAATGCTTATTTGTAGTCTTTTATATTCTAGGTCATGTTATCAATGTATTTGGACGATCTTCTGTGGTATAATACGGCTAGACGCGAACATAAGATCGTAAAAAGAAAGTCGTTTCCTAAAATGACCAGAAAAGTGAGAAGAACTCAAACTAAGACAGTTAGAGCCTACACCGTAAAGTTAAATGGTGACGAACTAAAAGAATTGGATGAGCTGTTCACTGCTTACGGCAAGTGCAAAGACTTCCTTTATTCACAGTTGTGCGGTATCAACCACATGATAGATGTTGCTAACTGGTATGGCCCTCGAGATAAAATCCGCGAGCATGACGGTGAAATCAAGAAAGCCCGCAAAGCGGTCAAAGACTGGAAAAAGGCCTACAAGGAGAACAAAGCTCAAGGATTGAAATCTCCCGATTCAAGAACCGTCAGACTCTCAAAGCAAAAGCTTCTGAGCGAGCAATTTGGAATTCAAGGCCGGCATGTAACAGAAGCGGTTAAAGACGTGTGCATGAATCTCAACTCCATGTGGTCAAATCTTGGCTTGAAACTGAAAAGGATGGTTCAAGCTAACGATGCATTGTCTAATGCTGAGCGCCAGTATCTCAATTATATCTTCACTTCTCCATATTACTGGCAACTCATTCTGCAGAGACGTGAGAATGAAGCACAGCCAAATGAAGAAATGAGCCAGTATCCTGCACTAAGAGCCGCTTTATCCGAGGAGCAGCTTCGTCACTGCTTTGGATATATCAGACGACTCACCAGAAAACATAAGCCCTACCCTCATTCAACCGCTGCACGATGCATGCTCTGTGACGAAATGATGTGGAGAGTTGTTGAAAAAGACGGCTCAAGCTACCTAGAAATCATGACGGCAAAATGCAGAAAGAAAAAGCAGTTTAAGCTGACAGGGCCATACTGCTATGCCAACAAGAAGAAACGTGGCGACATCCAGCTCATTCTTGATCGAGACAAGAAGCGGCTGGAAGTTCATCGTGCTATTAAAGCTGTTGCTCATGAGATCCGCAAGCCACGGAAGAAACTGGGTATGGACAAGGGATTGGCAACTCTCATCTCATGCAGCAGTGATCAAGAATATGGAGCAGATTTCAGCAAGCTGGTAGGTGCTGAAGTTGAGCGGATCGATAACCGCAATACAAATCGTAATGAGTACATACAGTCAGCTAAGGAATTAAGAGAAGAAAAGTCTGCTTTGCAAGAAAAGTTAGCCAAGGATTATTCAGCTAAGACAAAGAAACGTATCAAACACCGCATTGGAAGTCTTGAGCGCCAAATTGCTCGTCTTGAAGAACACCATCTTGGCAACAAGCTCTACCACCGCCAACACGAAAGAAAGCAACGCAATATGGAGCGGGTGATAAACACAAGCATTAGACAGATGCTTGTGGCAGAAGATCCAGATGTTCTTGTCAAGGAAGATCTGACTTTTGCTAAGGAAAAGTTGCCTAAAGCATCAAACCGCTATGAAGCAAAAGTGAGACGGAAGTTATCGTCATGGACTAAAGGAAGACTGGATAAGCGTATCGAATATTTATGTATTGGTCTGGGAATTCAAACCATTGACGTTAATCCAGCATATACGTCTCAGTTCTGTCCAAGATGTGGTGCGCATTTCAGTGAAAGAAAAGGTGCACATCATGAAACAGCCGTCTGCCCAAACTGTGGAGAAATGAACGCAAATACAGCAGCAGCGGTAAATATTTTGCAAAGAGCGGATGACAAAGAAATAACGAAATATATGCCATACAAGAATGTTAAGTTGATTCTTGAAGACCGTTACGCAAACAAACAGTTGGTGATGGCATAGTCTATCAATCAAAGCGTCACAAGCGTGGGTTCGTCCCTGCTTCAAGTCATGGACTGGGCGCTGCCCTAGAGCCTCGGCACTAGGGAAACTTAGGATATATTCCTGCCCGTTTTGTGAGACTGAGTCTTCGGGCTTTGTTAAGCAAAATATGGCGAACTCTTTGACTGTGCGTATGATAAAAGTATCAGAAGCTAAGGGAAACTTTAGTGGAGGTACATACAACTGAGCGCACAAGGCATTTCCCTGTGAAAAAGCCTAAAAAAATCCTCTAGCTGAAGCTAGAGGACAAGAATATGTTCATTAGTGTTCACTTGAATATTAATGGATATGTTTTTGAATTCGGGATGCTCTGGATGATAAAGAGTATAGAGATGCGAGTTTAATAACGCTGCTGTCAAATGCTGAGGATTTCATCCGCACTAATTCTAAAAATAGGTGGACGATTAGGGGAATGGTAAGAGAAGAGAAAAGCGATTATCCATTCAAAGCAGTTAGAGAAGTTCTCGTGAACGCTTTAATCCACCGGAACTATCAGATTTTAGGAACTGAAATTCATGTGGATATCTTTGATGACCGCATGGAGATAATGTCCCCTGGTGGAATGATGAGCGGCAGTCGTATACAGAATATGAATAAAGAACATATTCCCTCAATGAGAAGAAATGAAAAGATTTCAGATATCTTTGGGCGGCTGGGTTTTATGGATCGTAGAGGTAGCGGTATTCAGCGCATACTGAATTCGTACAAGAACTATAGCAAAGAGCCGACTTTCTATTCTGATGAAAACATCTTCCTTGTTACTATGCCCAACAGAAGCTTTACGGGCACTAAGAGAGTACAAAAAATCCCGCCACAGTATACTGGAAAAGTCACGTTAGCGAACAAATCTAAGGGTCAAACGGTTGAGAAAAGTTCGCTAACGAAGAAAGTTGTCGGCCAAACCGATAAGAAATCCACGTTAGCGAACAAATCTAAGGGTCAAACGGTTGAGAAAAGTTCGCTAACGAAGAAAGTTGTCGGCCAAGCCGATGAGAAAACCATGTTAGCGAACAAATCTAAGGAGCAAATGGCTGAGAAAGGTTCGCTAACGAAGGAAGTTGGGCCACAAACCGATGAGAAAGTCACGTTAGCGAACAAATCTAAGGGCCAAACGGTTGAGAAAGGTTCGCTAACGAAGAAAGTTGTCGGCCAAGCCGATGAGAAATCCACGTTAGCGAACAAATCTAAGGGTCAAACGGCTGAGAAAAGTTCGCTAACGAAGAAAGTTGTCGGCCGAACCGATGAGAAATCTACGTTAGCGAACAAATCTAAGGGGCAAATGGCTGAGAAAGGTTCGCTAACGAAGGAAGTTGTCGGCCAAGCCGATGAGAAATCCACGTTAGCGAACAAATCTAAGGGGCAAATGGCTGAGAAAGATTCGCTAACGAAGGAAGTTGTCGGCAAAATCGATGATAAAGTAGCGTTAGCGAATAAACTTGTCGGCCAAACCGTCGAGAAGAGTGCGTTAGCGAATAAACTTGTCGGCCAAACCGTCGAAAAAAGTGCGTTAGCGAATAAACTTAGCGGTCAAATCGTTGAAAAAAGTGCGTTAGCGAATAAACTTGGAGCACAAAATATTGAAAAGAGCTTTTTAGAGTATGAGATAAAAGCAGAAGATTTACCGATCAGATTAGACCCGCCTGCAGTAGACAATATAATTGACGCAATTGAAAAAATTGGCAAGCAAAAGAATAGACAAGGTCCCTTTCAAGCTCGAACATTAGAGAAACTAGCTGATTTTTATATGAAATATAAATCAGATTATTCATTCAATAGAGACGCATTGGCCATCTTTTTTAATATTAGGCCTGATGCGGCAACAAGGATTATACGAAAATGTTGTGACCTTGGAATTATGAGACGGGAAAAGAGAGGCGTATACTTCTTTATAAATTTAGATTAGGTAGTAAGAGCTAAAGCTTGCTGCTTTAAGGGAAAGAAGGAGGCAGGAAGATGAAGCTGTATCAGCCTTTGGAGATTACAAAATACCAGCATGAGTATGACACAGATTTCTCCGTTGAAACGGAATATCTGTGGCGTTTAAACAATGTTTCAGCAGTTGTGACTCAGATGCATCCCTTGCTTGACTACAAAAAGGACGGCCGGCAGACCGCACAGTATCCGCTCTTCTTCATTTACACGACTGAGATGGTTAAGCTGTTCAGCAAGTTTAACCGCAACTCTTGGGAGCTCGTTCAAGTAAGTCAAGATTTGCCCGAGGCAGCTGTCAGTCACTTTCTGGATGACCTCCTTCTTGACGAAATCATTAACACCAACAGTATAGAGGGCGTCGAAACCGATGCAGCCGAACTTAGCGCAATCATCAAAAGTATCGGTGATCATCCAGAAGAGCAGGGGAAGCGGCTTGGGTCAATGGTTCGCATGTACCAAGGTAGCCTTCCAAAAATCAATTGCTTACACGATTTCCGTGATATCTACGACGAACTTCTTAGAGGTGAAATTCCAGCAGACAAGCAGCCAAACGGCCAGCTTTTCCGGGATGAACTGCCCTATGGCACCATCGTAATTGGCTCAGCTACCAAAATCGTCCATGTTCCGCCGGTATCTGAACTTGCTATCTCTAAGGCCTTAAGCAGCTTGATTACCTTTATGAACAAAGCCGATTTGCCAGCAATTTTCAAAGCTCTAATAACTCACTTCTTCTTTGAAAACACGCATCCCTTCTTGGACGGCAATGGCCGGATGGGCCGGTATCTTTTGTCTGCCTATCTGTCTGGCAAGTATGATCGTTTTACTGGCTTTTCTGTTTCTACGGCAATTCATGCTCAGCTGCCTAGCTACTACCGCATCTCCAAAGAAGCTGATAGAGCAGAAAACAGGGCAGAGCTGACTTTCTTCGTTGAAGAAATGCTACGGATCTTAACTGCTGGACAGGAGAGAGTCCTAAAAAGTCTGCGCTGAAGTTGAGAGACCATGTACATGACTGTTTTTTTAGAATAACTAAGTTGTCGGCAGTGCATCTGTTTGACATGTACACGTAAGGCAGGTATAATAAAATCATGATTACTAGCATAGCAGATAAAGAGACTGAGAAAGTCTTCAATCAAATTTTTTCAAAGCGTATTCCGAAAGAAATTCAAAGAAAAGCTTTGATGAAATTGATTATGATCGATGCGGCACAATCATTAAATGACTTGCTGATGCCACCTGCAAACAGGTTGGAAAAGCTGCAAGGAAATAGAGAAGGACAATACAGCATCCGAATTAATTCGCAATACCGGATTTGCTTCAATTTCGAAGACGGAGATGCTGAAAATGTCGAAATAGTGGACTATCACTAGAGCTTAGAGGTGACCGAAATGACTGAACATATCAAGACGCCTACAGTTGGTGAAATTCTCAATGAAGAATTCATGCAGCCGTTAGACCTTAGTGCTTACAAGCTGGCACAGTACATTAATGTTCCAACGTCTAGAATCCAGGATATCTTGCATGACAGACGGAAAATCACTGCTGACACTTCACTCAGATTAGCCAAGTTCTTTGGCGTGTCAGATACTTACTTCCTTAATCTGCAGAGTGATATTGATCTGCGGGATGCAAAGAAGAAGCTTAGCCGTGACTTGTCAGCAATTAAGCCTTTTACAGAGGTACAGGCCAAAAATAAGGAATCTCTTAATTAATTTCTTGATCCAGATCAAGGCCTCGCGAATCTAACCAAGCTACAATAGCCTTATCTAAATAGATGAGGTGATCAAGATGAACGAAAAAGCAGATTTGAAAGACCGGCTGACGCCAATGCAGTATGCCGTGACCCAAAACGCGGCGACTGAACCGCCTTACACCGGTGAGTACGACGACTTTTTTGAAAAAGGAATCTACGTCGACGTAGTCAGCGGGGAAGCCCTCTTTTCCTCTTTGGACAAGTACGATTCCGGCTGTGGTTGGCCAGCCTTTACCAAGCCCCTCGCTAAACTTACCCAGCACCGGGACCAGTCCTTTGGCATGGAAAGAACCGAAGTCCGCAGCCGCCAGGCTGACTCCCACCTGGGCCACGTCTTCACCGACGGCCCCTTGGACAAGGGCGGCCTGCGCTACTGCATCAACTCTGCTGCCCTCAAGTTCATCCCTTACGACCAGCTGGAAGAAGCGGGTTACGGCGAATACCGGCAGCTTTTCGAATAAACGAAAAAACTGACGACTTCCTTGCTTTGGAAATCGCCAGTTTTCTTCTTTTCTAACCTAAAATTGCCTTGTCGCTGGCGAATTCCTCGCCGGACACGACTTCGAACTGGTGGAGCAATTTCTCCACTGTCAGTTTCTTCTTTTCTTCGCCCTTGATGTCCAAAACGACTTTGCCATCGTTCATCATAATCAAGCGGTTGCCGTGGGCAATGGCATCCCTCATGTTGTGAGTCACCATAATCGTGGTCAGTTTGCCTTCCTTGACAATCCGGTCGGTCGCGTTTAAGACCTTTTCCGCCGTCTTCGGGTCAAGCGCCGCCGTGTGTTCATCCAAGAGTAGAACCTTTGGCTTGACCAGAGTTGCCATCAGCAAGGTCAAAGCCTGTCTTTGCCCGCCGGACAAAAGGCCTACTTTAGCAGTCAACCGGTCTTCCAGGCCCAGGTTGAGCACCTTCAGCTTTTCCTTGTATTCTTCCCGTTCTTTAGCGGTAACTTCCCACTTAAGCCCTCTGCGCTTGCCCCGCCGGGCAGCTAAGGCCAAGTTTTCATCAATCTGCATGGTTGCCGCCGTCCCGGTCATTGGATCTTGGAAGACCCGGCCGATCAAAGGCGCCCGTTTAAAGTCCGGCAGGCCAGTTACGTCTTGGCCATCGATAACGATAGAGCCCGTGTCAACCGGCCAAACGCCCGCGATGGCGTTCAAGGTGGTTGACTTGCCGGCCCCGTTGCCCCCGATAACCGTCACGAAGTCGCCGTCTTCCAGCTTCAAGTTGACCCCGTTCAAGGCATGCTTTTCATTAATCGTCCCGGGGTTAAAAGTCTTGGTAATGTTGGTCAGTTCTAGCATTTTTAAGCCCCTTTTCTAGCATTCTTGCCCGCCTTGGCAAAGGAGTTCTTGGCCCGGCTTCTCAGGTATGGCACCGCCAAGAAGAGGGCAACGATGATAGCCGTGAACAGCTTCATCATGTTCGGGTTCATCTTCAGCCACAGAACCAAAGTGTAAACCACGTAGTAGATGATCGCCCCGACTACGACGAAAATCAAGTGGCCGGCAAAGTTGAGCTTCTTGCCCAAAATTGCTTCGCCTAAAACTTCACCGATGATGACAGCAGCCAGGCCGATAACGATTGACCCACGGCCGGCGTTGACGTCAGCAAAACCAGAGTACTGGGAGGACAGGGCACCGGCCACGGCAACTAAGCCGTTGGAGATGGCCAGACCTAAAACCTTCATCCGGTTGATGTTAATGCCTTGTGCCTTGCTCATTTCCGGATTGCAACCGGTCGCTCTAAGGGATGACCCAAGCTCAGTCCCGAAGAACCAGTACATCAAAGCGACCAAAGCGATGACGATCAAACCGCAGACCAAGATAGATTCGTTGACCGTCAAACCAGAGATAACCAGGCCAGGGGTCAAAGAGCTGATGGCCGTGTTGGCCTTGAAGTCCATGATGGCTAAGTTGATGGAGTAGAGGGCATACTGGGTCAAAATCCCGGCCAGGATTGCCGGAATCCCAAAGAGGGTGTGCAGCCAGCCCGTTACCGCGCCGGCCAATAGACCTGCTAAGAGGGCTACCAGAACCGTCAGCCAGGGGTTGACGCCCTTCATGATCAAGACGGCTGAGACTGCCCCGCCTGTAGCGAAGGTCCCGTCAACCGTCAAGTCCGCGATGTCCAAGATCCGGAAAGTAATGTAAACGCCCAGGGCCATAATGCCCCAGAAGAGCCCTTGCGCGACTGACGCTGGCAAACGGCCAGCCAAGTCGAGGAAGCTCAATGATGATAAGTATCCTGCCATAATGTCCTCCAGTCTCAAGCAGCTTTTTACAAAATGAAACTAAAAACTAGTTCTTGTAAGCCTTGTAGCCGGCTGGAACCTTGATGCCCAGCTTCTTGCAGATGGTTGGGTTGTATTCCTTAACTGGGTTCTTGTAGTATTGAACCGGCATTTGACCGACCTTCTTTTCGCCCTTGAGGATTTGCACGGCCATCTTGCCAGTTTGCTTGCCCAGGCCGTAGTAGTCGATAGACAGGGTGGCAACCCCGCACTTGCTCATGATCCCTTCTTCACCGGCGATGATCGGCACCTTGGCCTTCAGAGCCACGTTGTTGATGGTCTTTGCACAGGATGCGGCAGTGTTGTCGGTTGGGATGTAGATGACGTCGCTGGCACTAGCTGCCTGCTGGGTAACAGAGTTGACGTCGTTGGTGTCGGAAAAAGTGTACTTAGTGACCTTTAAGCCGTCCTTCTTGGCGTACTTGGCCACTTCATCAGCCTGGTATTTGGAGTTTGGCTCAGCTGAGCAGTAGAGGATGCCCAGCTTCTTAGCCTTAGGAACAAAGTCCTTGATCATTTTTTCCTGCTTGTCCAAAGGAGCAAGGTCGGAAGTCCCGGAAATGTTGCCGCCAACCGTACCGTTGAACTTCTTCAGGTTCAAGGCCACTTGGTAGTTGGTAACCGCCGTTCCCAAGATTGGAATTGACTTAGTAGCCGCGCTGGCTGCCTGCAGGGATGCCGTCGCGTTGGCCAAAATCAAGTCTTCATTTTCAGAAGCAAAGTTGTTGCAGATCGTGGTGGCTGTTGAGGAGTCACCTTGAGCGTTTTGCGTGTCGAACTTGACATGGCTCTTCCCCAGTTCCTTGGTGACTTCATCCTTGAAGCCCTTAGTAGCCGCGTCCAAGGCTTCGTGCTGGACCAGCTGACAGATGCCGATCTTGTAGACCTTGGAAGAAGACTTGCTGGATGATGATGACGATGATGAGCTGCAGCCAGCTGCCGTGAGCGCCATGACGGCTGCGGCAGCGGCGACCATAATTCGCTTGACCTCTTTCATGATTTGTTCCTCCCATATCAGACAAAAAGTAATTTAATATTTCTGTAATCTTTATTTCATAGTCTTAATTTTAAAGGAACTTGGCTTATTGTCAATAGATTTTTCTTTTCAACTGCTAAAAAGATCTCTATTGATAAAACTGCTTATTTTTTGTCAGAGAAAAAGAAATACCGCTAAAGATATCTGCTTAGCGGTATTTCTGAATGATTGAGTTCTGAGGATAATTAGTGATAAAAAGCTATTGATAAGAGATTAGGGAGAATAATCGGATTTTAGTCCAGCATCTTCTTCTTGAGCATAAAACTCATTTCGATAACCAAGAGGACGCAGCAGATGCCGCCGAAGATAAAGCCAAACTGGGAGCTAGTGTTGTCAAAAATCTTCCCAAAAGCAGCATAGAAATAGGTCGACACGAAGTTGGCCACGGAACCGGCTGACAGGGCCAGGCCAGTCAAGCCAGCTGAGTTTTCCTTGGTGGAATTGCGGTTGACGGCGGCCATAACGTATGGCATAAAGAGGCCGAAGGCCAGGGCAACCATGCAGTCACCGGTGATAAAGGCACCCATCCCGTCGCCCAGGCCCATGATGAAGTTGCCGGCCCCAATCAAGGCGATAGCTAAAATCCCGGCATATTTCTTGGCCAGCTGCATGTACTTGCCAAAGAAAAGGCCAGCTACCAAGGAAATGATGGCAACGCCGGCTGTAACATTGGCGGCGTCAGTCGCGGTCCCGGAATGAGTTTCCACGACTGTTAGGCTGAATTCCAGGATTCCGGAACTATAGGCCATATTAAAGAGGAACATGGCCAGCATCCACCAGATGACATTCAAGTTGAGCTTGGTCTTACCTTTAGCTGGCATATCTGCTGGAGCTTGAACTTTTTGGTCTTTTGGCAGGTAGATCCAGGTCAGGAAGAAAATGATCAAACCGATCAAGTAGACACTAAAGCCGGTCCGCCAGCTGGTTTGGATGAAGAGGCCAACGATAAAGGTCATCAAGGTGTTGGCCAGGCCGGAAAAGGCACTTTGGAAGCCCATCAGCTTGTTTCTTTCCTGGTCGGTGTAGTAGTCGGCCAAAAGGCTGGTACCGATTGGCTGAACCAGGCCCACGCTGAAACCCAAGAAGAGGCGGGCAATCAAGATGACGGTGAAGCTGCTGACAAACATGGGCACGATCCCGCTGGCCACGAAGAGCAGGGCCCCGAACATAAGCAGGTTCTTTTTGCCAAATTTGCTGGTCAAAAGGCCAACCAAAACCAGGGCTAAAAGCTGGGTGGCGTTAGGCAGGGAGACGAAGGACTTGAGCATGACGTCTGAGATGCCTGGATAGCTGGCCTTTAAGCTCGGCAGGAAGACTGAGCCCAGGCCCACCCCAGTTAAAAGCAGGGTGGAAGACAGGATCGCGGTCTTGAACATCAAGCTGCCGGAATTGACTTGCTTTTTGCTCTTACTCATTGTGTTCTCCATGACCCTAGCCTTCTTTCTGCATAATCTGGTCGATCCAGGCGAAAAGATCATCTAAGTCATAGTCGCCGCTGTGCGGGATCCCCCATGGCAGGGCAAAGTCGACTTCCTTGTCCTGGTTGGCCAAGAGGGTGGCCAGGATTACCGGAATAGCAAAGGAAGTGTCCCGGTCGCTGGCTCCGTGCCGGATCCGCCAGTACTTTGGCGTGTCTGTCTTGCCGCTGAGCAGGTGGGTAATCGGGTTGACCGCGGCGATCAAATCTGCCGGCGCCAAAGTTGTGTCTACATGGCTGTGTTCTTGAGAGAACTGGGTAAAGTGCCGGGGCTGGCCGCCAATCTCACTGAAGAGGTCGGTTTCCGGACTTTGAGCATCCAAGTCATCAAAGGCAGGAACAGCCTTCATTCTGGTGATGAAGTGGAGGTACTTGTCCCAGTCAAGGCCGGTAACCTTGCCGTCTTCAACCGTCAAGTAGTCAGCTTCCGCTAATTCCGGCTTGTCAGCCAATGCCTTTTGGGCAGAAGCCTTCAAGTATTTGACGATTAAGTCACGGAAAGAGCCGCTGCCGTCTGGGTTTAGGGAAAGAAGGGTGCCAGTTTCCGGATCCTTCAGCTCTAAGGAGTTGAGGTAGGCAATGAACTGGTCTTTTAATTGCGGGGAGAGGGCCTTTTCTTCCTCAGTCAATTCACCGGAGATTGGGACAAAGTTCGGTTCCCCATCCTTGAAGCCGTCAATCTTGGTCCGGTGCCAGTCGTTGATCCCGCAGAATTCCCATTCATAAGCGGCGTCGGCGTGTTCCAAGTTGTGGATCGGGCAGTAGGCGGAAACGGCAAAGATATCGTCAGTCCCAGGTGCTGCTCCGATTTCTGCCAGATATTTGGCAAAAAAGCTGCTGTTGCCGCTAGCACCCGTCAAGGCACTGGTCGCCCCGCCGGCACTGGTCCCGTTGGTGATGATTCTTTGGGCGTTGCCTGGCAGGCGGCCAGAGTTGTACTTAACCCAGCGAACTGCTGCCTTCATGTCGACGATAAAGGCTGGTGCCTTGCCGCTTGCCAAAGTCCGCCCGCGCAGACCAGCTGAAATTACGACATAGCCGCGCTTTAAAGCAGCCACGATGGTTTTGGAGTTGGATGGAAAATTCTTGTTGCCCGGGTAGTCGCGGGGACCTGGCATATAGCCGCCAACCGTGTTGGGCATAAAGATCGGGGCGGTTTCTCTGCTGTAGGCAGCGCACTTTTCGCCTTTAGCGTAGGCGGCGGGAGCGAATACATTCACTTTCTGAATTGGATCTGCAGGCTTAGCCACGTAGTCCAATCCTTCCCAGCTGCAGTATGCAAAGCCGTCCTCTGTCTGCTTGACCGTGTATTTTTCCGGGTCAAAAAGTAATTTTTTGCTTGCTTCTGTCATGTTTTATCTTCCTCCTTCAGATTTCTTACTTAGAATTCTAGGAGGAGAAAACGCTTTTATCAATTCGCTTTAAGCTGGGACTTATTCCAAAAGGTAATCATTTACCCAGGACGATTTCAATGAAGCGGCGGATGTGTTTGGGCGGGCGCTGCTGGTCGTCTAAGAGATGAGGGTTTACCACTAGATTGAGGTAGAGGGGCAGATCTTCTTTAAGGGGGATGATGACCGTGTCCTTGGCCTGGTAGTATTCGGCCTGCTTTCTGGGCAAAATGGCGGTGCCAGCGTCAGCTTGGACCATGGAGACCAGGTTTTCAATCCGGTTGGCGGTAAAAACTACGTTAGGGTACTTGTTCAGATCCGTTTGGTCATGATTTTCATAATAGTTGGCAAACCACTGGCTAAGCAAGCGGTATTCCGGGCTGGTCATGGGTGTGGACAAGAGGGGTTCGTCTTCGAGTTCGGCTAGACTGATTTGATCTTGGCTGGCTAAAGGCGAAGCGGCTGGGCACATGGCGACCAGATCTTCTTTTAAAATGTTGCAGCTGGCGGGAGATTTTTTAGCCGGGGCGGTTTCTCTGACGAAGACCAGGTCGACCTTGTCCTGGTCAAAGCGGGTGTTGATCTCTTCCGCGGCCAGCTCCTGGACATTGCATCTAAGGCGCGGCATGGCAATCATGGCTTGTTTGATGAGGCGTAAGAGGCCGTACTCGATCATGACGGCAGTTGAGCCGATGTTGATCTCGATCTTTTCGTTGGCTTGATTTTCCTTGAGGGCAGTCAAGAGCCACTGGTTGGCGTCCAAGATTCCGTGCCCATAGCGGACGACCAGGAGGCCGGCTTCGGTTAGTTCAAAGTTCCGCCCCTTGCGCCGGACCAATTGGCAGCCCAGGTCCTTTTCCAGACTTTGGATGTGCTTGGTCAAAGTAGACTGGGAAATGTAGAGGGCGTCGGCCGCCTTTTGGTAATTTTTGACTTGAGAGAGGGTGATAAACTGTTGCAGGTATTCGATTCGCATCTCTGAGCTCCTTTCTTTTGACCTACTTTAGCAAAAAAAGGAAAAGATTCTTTTAAACTGCATGAAAAAAGCGCTCGTTTGAGCGCTTTTTTCAGGATTATTCAGTAAAGAACTTCTGCAGGCGGCTTGCCGCGTCCTTGACTTGGGCGAGCGGGCAGGCCAGGCTGATTCTGATGAACTTATTGCCGTTGCCCCCATAAACGGTGCCAGGGTTGACGATCAAGCCCGTCTTTTCCCGCAGCTGCTGGGCAAATTCAGCGCTGTCGTCAGTGACGGAGCTGACGTCGACCCAGACCAGGTAGGTTGAATTCTCAGAAGCCAGCTTGATCTGGGGTAGATTTTTCTTCAAAAAGTCAGCCAGGTAGTTCCGGTTCTTCAAAACATAATCTTTGAGCTGATGGACCCAGGCATTGCCCTTGGTGTAGGCCGCGATAGTTGCCGGGATAGCCAGGAGGTTGGGTTCAGCAACGTCGTATTTGTTGACGGCGCGGACGAAGCGCTCGCGCAAGATTGGGTCGGACACGATCGCCGTAGCGGCGTGCAGGCCGGCCAGGTTGAAGGTTTTGCTTGGCGAAACCAGGGTGATGGCGTTCTTGATCAGCTTTTCATCCAGGGAGAAAACCGGCGTGTAGTCATCGCCTTCTAGGACCAGGTCCCCGTGAATTTCGTCACTGATGACGATGACGCCGTGCTTTTGCGCCAAAAGCAGGATCTTTTCCAGCTCCTCCTTGCTCCAGACATGGCCAGTTGGGTTGTGGGGATTGCAGAGGATCATCATGGTGGTCAAAGGATCGGCCATTTTTTCCTCAAGGTCGGCCCAGTCAACGGCATAACGAAGCTTGTCCGGGTCATAAGTCATCTGGCTGGCCAGAACCTGCCGGCCGCTGTTGATGATTGAGTTGTAAAAAGTGTTGTAGATCGGCTCCAGCATTAAGACTTTGTCGCCGGTCTGGCTGAAATGGTTGACGCTGGCCGTAATTGCCGGGATCACCCCGGTCATGAAGGTCATCCAGCTGGTTGGGGCGCTGGATGCGTGCTCTTTTGCATACCAGGACTGGACGGCCTTGAAGTATTCTTCAGTTGGGTACTCGTAGCCAAAGACCCCGCTGTCCACCTTTTCGTGCATGGCTTCTATGATCTCCGGGGCGGTCTTGAAGTCCATGTCTGCAATCGTCATCGGCAGCTCGCCGTCTTTGACCTCCCACTTGATGGAGTTGCTGGCCTTGCGGTCAATCATCGTATCAAAATCGTAGTTCATTTTTTCTCCTATTCGTGTGCTGCTAAAAGCGGAATGTTGTCATTTTTTAAATAGTTCACATATTTTTGCGCCTGCTCAGCCAGGTCGCGGTCAGAAATTGATGATGCGCCGGCCGTCACGAAAGGCGTCAAATACTTGGTGCCGATTAAGTTGCTGGTTGCCTGGAAGGGCCGGAGCAGTTCGCTTACCGTGTAGTTGACGGAGCCGCTGTGCTGGTAGTTGTCAGCCGGAGCGCCAGGGGAAACGGCAAGCAAGAGTTCCTTCCCATGCAGCTTGGTCCCGGTTGATCCGTAAGCCCAGCCGTATTCTAAAACCAGGTCTTCCCACTTCTTCAAAAGAGGCGGGCAGCTGTACCAGTACATCGGAAACTGCAGGACGATCCGGTCGCTGGCTTCCATGGCGGCCTGCTCGGCTTGGACGTCGATCTCCCAGTCAGGGTAGAGCCGGTAGAGGTCGCGGACTTCAAAGCCCGCCTCGCTGGCAGCGGCGGCCAGGGCCCGGTTGACCTTGGAAGCGGTCAGATCCGGGTGAAAAAGAAAAATCGTTGTCTTCATAAGTTTGCCTCCTGTCTCTTGTTCAGCTTAGTGCAAGCCGGAAGAAAAAAGCAAGTTTTTTGACCCGGAATGCTATTCTTCGAGGACATACTACCATTTTTAGAAAGCATTTTTCCATTGGCCACCCGCCAGTTATGCTTAAAATGTAAGATATTTGCCCGTGGCTGCAGTACTATTCCAAAGAAGAATAGCGATGTATAACTTTTATCGATTAGTTATAAGAGGCAGATGGAATTATACTAGAGAAAAAGATTGTGACGAAAATTGAATGAGAGGAGATTTCCGGAAATGAAAGAAATCAGCAATGGCTACTATGACGGCGAGCGCCCCCTGTTTGGAACCCGGGACGCGGTGATCAAGGACGTGACTTTTGGCACGGGCGAATCGCCTTTGAAGGAAGGCCGCAACCTGGACTTAGACGGGGTGCTGTTTACCTGGAAGTACCCTCTCTGGTACGACAAGCATGTCAAAGTAAAAGACACGATTTTTGAAACCATGGCCCGGTCAGGGATCTGGTATACCGACGACATTACGATCACCGACAGCAGCATCCAGGCGCCAAAGCAGCTGCGCCGCTGCGACGGGGTAACTTTGGATCACGTGCATTTTTCCAATGCGGAAGAAACCCTGTGGACTTGTAAAAATGTCCGTTTGACCAATCTGACGGTCAACGGGGACTACTTTGGCATGAACAGCGAGAACATCTACATTGACCACCTGGATTTGATCGGCAACTACTGTTTTGACGGGGCAAAGAACGTGGAAGTCCACAATTCCCGCCTGGTTTCTAAAGATGCCTTCTGGAACTGCGATAACGTGACGATTTATGATTCCAGAATCAGCGGGGAGTACCTGGCCTGGAACACCAAGAACATCACCTTGATCAACTGCACGATCGAAAGCGACCAGGGCCTGTGCTACATCGACGGGCTAAAGATGCGGGACTGCCGGACCCGGCGGACCGACCTGGCCTTTGAATACTGCCAGAATATCGATGCCGAAATCACCGGCGACATCATGAGCATCAAGAACCCGGTCAGCGGGAAGATCAAGGTCGGTCACGTAGACGACATCATCCTGGACGACCCGGAGATCGACTTTGACCAGGTTGAAATCGAGACGGCTGATTAAGCGATTTTTTAAAGAAAGGACAAGGTCTTCATGAAGACAGCAGTATTTGCGGAAAAAGGAAAAATGGCTTTGGTTGACGCGCCTAAGCCCAAGCTGGAAAAAGACGATGACGTCATCATCAGAGTAATCCGGGCCTGTGTCTGCGGGTCAGACTTGTGGAACTACCGCGACGTCGACCACGTCGGCGCTGACTCCGCCAACTCGGGCCACGAGGCCATTGGGATCGTGGTGGAAACTGGTTCAGCCATCACCACGGTCAAGCCGGGCGACTTCGTGATCGCGCCGTTCACCCACGGCTGCGGCCAGTGCCCAGCCTGCCGGGCGGGCTTTGACGGGGCCTGCCAGGGGCACACGGACAACTTCAGCGGCGAAAACCAGGCTGAATACATCCGTTTCCAGCACGGGCAATGGGCCCTGGTGAAAATTCCGGGCAAGCCGGAAGACTACAGCGAAGGGATGCTCAAGTCCTTCCTGACTTTGGCTGACGTCATGGCCACTGGCTACCACGCTGCCAGAGTCGCCGGCGTCAAGGAAGGCGACACGGTCGTCGTTATGGGCGACGGGGCAGTTGGCCAATGCGCGATTATTGCCGCCAAGATGCTGGGGGCTAAGCGGATCATTTCCACCAGCCGCCACCCGGACCGGGCCGCTTTGGCCAAGGAATTCGGGGCAACTGACAATGTGGCCGTCCGCGGCGATGAAGCGGTCAAGGCCATCATGGCTTTGACCGGGGGCTTCGGGGCTGACGCAGTTCTGGAATGCGTCGGCACTGAACAGTCAACGGCAACCGCCATGGCTGTCGGCCGTCCAGGCTCAACTGTCGGCCGGGTCGGTCTGCCACACGTGCCTGCTCAGGATATGACCAGTCCGTTTTACAGAAATATCAGCGTGGCTGGTGGTCCGGCTTCGGTAACGACTTATGACAAGGAGGTCCTTCTTGATGCCGTCCTCAAGGGTGAAATCAACCCGGGCAAGGTCTTTACCGGCAGTTTCAGCCTGGATGAAATTGACCAGGCTTACTCAGCCATGGACAAGCGCGAGGTCATCAAGTCCTACGTCATCGTTGATTAATTAGTGTATTTTGCTGTAATCGGGGAATGACAATGAAACGTACTTTGATAATAATAGGGTTTGTTTTGGCGGCCGGAGGCGTTTTTGCTTTTTACCCTGGCCAGCAGACCAGCTCTCTTTCACCAGAGTCTGCTCTAAAGGTTTCGCAGGTCAAGAAATCGTATTCTGCCGCCCAAAAGGCCAAAAAAGTAGTTCCGGTCACGGCGATGAAGGCGTCCAGCTCGAAAAAAGCGGCTGAGCCTTTAAAGAAGACTTATCCTGCCAAGCTGGTTTTTAAAAAGATGGGATACTAGCATATGAAAAAACACCAATTTGCATCAGTCATGACCGGGATTGTTTTGTTTCTGTTCCTGCCTCTGCCCTTGACCCTGCTTCTCAACCGCTATCTGGTGGACAGCCTGGCCAATCTTCTGGCGATCGACCTGGGGATCGCGGCTTATGTCTGGTGGCTGGCCATTGTTTTCCTGGCAACCCGGCCTAAGTGGCTGGAAAAGCGGCTGGGTCTGCCAGTCATGTATGCTTTGCATGGGATGCTGGGGATCGCGGCGCTTCTGGCGGTGACGGTCCACAAGCTGGATCTTTCCTCTTTCCATGCCATCATCCGGAACACGGGAAACTTTGCCTGGGGCTTAGAAATCGTGCTCATTCTCCTGGCCGTGGTCTTCCTGTCCGGCTGGCTGAGTGACCGAATCGTCTTTTTTGACCGCTTGAAGAAAAAACTGCCCCACCAGTTGAGTCTTTGGCTGCACCGGCTGAATTTTGTCGTAATTGGTTTGATTTGGCTGCATGTCCAGGTGATTCCGCGGATCAGAAATTTGCCATATTTTACTCTGGCGTTTAACCTGTACACACTGTTCTTCTTTTCCTTATACGCGTACCAGAAGTTCGTGGCAGATGGCGACCCGCGCCGGCAGGGGCAGCTGGCGGGCAGCAGAAGCTTGGCCCGCCGCGTTTTGGAAATAACCGTCAAGCTGGGAGAAGATGCCCCGAAATTGGAAGCGGATGGCTATTACTTCTTGTCCGTCAAGGCTCCGGGTTTTTCCAGAGAAAAGCATCCCTTCTCCGTTTTCAAAAGAGGAGACAAGCAAGTTTCCTTCTTGATCCATGAAGTCGGCGACTACACCCGGAAGCTGGCCGATCTGCCGGTTGGCAGCCAGGTAAATTTGGAAGGGCCGTATGGACTTTTTGACCAGATTTTAAGGGAGAATCCAGACCGGCCCCTGGTTGCTTATGCCTTGGGGACAGGGATAGCGCCCTTGATCGACCTGGCGGAAGAATATGCTGGCAAGCGGCCTGTTCACTTGATTTGGTCAAGGGGGCAGGAGGAAAATTACCTGGCTGACCGGTTCACTGGCCTGACCGAAAAGGGGGCTAAAGTGGACCAGCAGGAGCACCGCTTTAAGGATGACCAGCTTAAGGAGATCCTGACGGCTGAAGAAATCAGCCGGGGTCTCTTCCTGGTGGTTGGCTCCGGGATGGTGCTCAAGCGGGTTGAAGACAAGCTTCGCCAGTTTGACGTTGAAAAGAACCGGATTTTTGACGAAAATATCGGTATGTGAAATAACAGCACCAATTACGGTGCTGTTATTTTTTGTGTAATTATTATAACTTAAATATTATACACACCGGTAATGCTTTTGCTGATAATTCTACTTAGAGTAGCGCAATTTATAGCTTTTTAAGTAGAAAAGCATAGAAAATTAATTGTTAGTCGTTCAGCTTCATTGTAAAATTAAAATAAACGATAAAGGGAGGGTCTTGTGATGAGCAATTGCGCGGAACTTTTTGCCCAGGAAATTCCATTTCTTGAAGAGCTGAACGCCGGCCGGCTGGAGAGCTTTTTTAAGGGCGGCGGGCAGATTGTAGATTCAGAAATGCTGGACAATTTTGAGTTGCAGGATTTTGATCTGCCGTCTTTGCGCCAATACCAGGCCCTGCTGGAAGCCAGGGGAAGCCGGAGCTATGTGGCCTTGGATGACGAGAGCTTTTTGAAATCGATCGGCCTCATCAAGGAAGACCGGTCATCCAGCCAGCGGGTGTGGAAGTACACCAAGGCGGCACTTTTGCTGTTTGGCAAGTACGACTCGATCCGCTACGTTTTCCCTAGCTTTTTCATTGATTTCATCAGCAATCCCGACCAGCCCGATCTAGGCAGAATCTATACTTCTTCAGAAAATGGCTGCCCGGAAAATCTGTTTTCCTTCTACATGCAAGTCCGGCAGCGGTTTAACCGCGATATCCAGGATTCGCCGAACCGGGAGGAGGAAGATCTGGTTTTACATGAGGCCTTGGTCAATTTCCTGGTTCACGCGGATTACTCTTCCCACTTGTCCAGCAAGATCACGATGAAGGGGACGGCGATTGACTTCTTCAACCCGGGAGGGATGCAGATTTCCACCAGCGATTTCATTAAAGGTGGCAAGTCCCTGCCCCGCAACCCCTTGATTTTTTCAGCCTGCATGCGGGCAAGGCTGGGTGAAAGATCGGGCAATGGCGGCCAGCGGATCTACCAGACCATGGCCAAGCTCCAGGCGACTCAGCCGAAGTTGCTTACTGACAAGGACAGTACGGAATTGATCATTGATTTTAAGAGGGAAAACGAATAGCAGCATCGCGGGGATGCTGCTATTTTTTGCGAAAAAAGTTGTATACAGTTGTAGCTAGTTGTAGTCAGTTGTATAAGAAATCAAAAGTTGTAGTCAGTTGTATACAGTTGTAAAAACTTGTATAATAAGAATTAACACAAAGACAAACATTAAAAGGAGGGCAGACATGTATTTAGGTAAAAACCCGTTTAGTATCTCTTTTGGACGAAAACCAGTAGAATATATTACCCGTTTAAGTGACAGCAACAGAGTAATTACAACGTTTACTCAACCACCTGTAACTGATCAAGTATATATTTTGATGGGTATCAGAGGTAGCGGCAAGACGGTTCTTTTGACGGACATCTGTGAGCGGATCGGTCGAATGAAAAATTGGCTGGTAATCAAGATTAGTCCTCTAGATGATATTCTGGAAGCTTTGTACAGCGACTTGCAAAACAGCCGTTATTTCAATCCTAACAATTACGAAGCAAGTTATGGCCTTTCATTATTCGGCGCAAGTGTTACGGTTAACCACCAGCGGCCGGAGCTTAATCTGGTAGATGCCATTGACAAGACTTTGGCGGCCTTCCAAAAGCAGGGGATTAAAGTGTTAGTAGCAATCGATGAAGCAACCAACACCCCGCAGATGCAAAGATTTGCCAGTGCTTTCCAACTTTTCATCAGTAATAATCGTCCTTTGTACTTTTTGGCAACTGGCTTATATGATGAAATCATGTCCTTGCAAGATGTTAAAAATCTGACTTTCCTTTACCGGTCGCCAAAGATTGTGTTGGCGCCTTTGAACCAGATGGCGGTAGCCAATGCGTATTCCAGCATCTTCAAGCTTGATCAAGAGCAGAGTATAAAAATGGCCAAGTTGACCCGGGGCTATCCTTTTGCTTTTCAGACTCTAGGTTATGTTTGCTGGGAGCAGGGAAATTGTGAGATTGGCGAAGATACTCTGCAAGAATACGATCAGCTCTTAGCTGATGCTTCATACGCCAAGTTATGGAGTGAGCTGTCTGAATTGGATCAGCGTGTTTTGAGCGTGATTGCTGAAAACGAAGGCGGAAAGGTGAAGGAATTCCGTGAACGGCTGGAAATGAATCCTAACCTGTTCAATCAATACCGGCGCCGACTCAAGAACCAGGGCTTGATCGATACCCGCCGATATGGAACCATCTCCTTTGCCCTGCCTAGATTCGCGGAGTTTGTTCGCTTTGAAACTTATTAATCAAACGAAAATCGCAGCACCATTATCGGTACTGCGATTTTTTATCTCGATAATTTTAACCTAACTAATCGTTCTTGCGTTTTTTGCCAGTGAATGCAAAAAGAAGAGTACTAAGCAAAGTCAGAATCATTGCTGCAAGATTGTAGTTAGACTTCTTTTCACCAGTTTGTGGCAAAGTAGTTTCATTACTCTTGCTAGTAGTGACATGTTTATGTTTACTTGGCGTACCACCATGACTAAGCTGCCGGGTAGCAGGCACGTTAGGAGTAGCCGGCTTCGAAGGCACCGTTGGAGTAGTAGGCTCGTTAGGTGTAGTTGGCTTTGAAGGCACCGTTGGAGTGGTAGGCTCGTTAGGTGTGGTTGGCTTCGAAGGCACCGTTGGAGTGGTAGGTTCGTTAGGTGTGGTTGGCTTCGAAGGTACCGTTGGAGTGGTAGGCTCATTCGGTACTACCGGCGTAGTCGGTACATCTGGCGTAGTTGGTGTAGTCGGCACATCCGGTTGAGTAGGTGTAGTCGGCTTATCTGGCGTAGTTGGAGTGGTCGGCACATCCGGCGTAGTAGGTGTAGTAGGCACGTCTGGTGTAGTCGGCGTAGTAGGCACATCCGGTTGAGTAGGTGTAGTCGGTACGTCTGGTGTAGTTGGCGTAGTTGGTACGTCCGGCGTGGTTGGCGTAGTAGGCACGTCTGGAGTAGTTGGTGTAGTCGGCTTATCTGGCGTAGTTGGTACTGCTGTGTAAGGAATGACAACTTGCAAGATAGCACCATCGGTGGTGGTGTCTGCTTCCTTAAGGAGTGCCTCAGCTTGAACGCTACCAACAGTTTCCGCACTGGTTGATGCTAAAGCGCTGACTGCGCCCATGAACTGCTCGTAAATCTTGCTTGCATCGATCTTATAGTTATCGATAGCTGGGTTGCTTACCGCGCTAAAGCCGCCGGAAACCGTCCAGTCGCCGTAAGTCTTTTCGCCAGTGACGTCGTTAGTGTAAATGTCTCTAGTTAAAGTGATAGCACTAGACTTGTAATCACCGCTGATCGAGTACCGGTCACCACCTTCATCAAAGGCCGCATTAAAGATTTCCACAGCAGTAGAATCGGCCCCGATCTTGTCCTCATCAACGTATTTAATTTGCTCGCTAAGAATTTTAGTTTCTTGTGAGACAGAGATGTTCTGCTTATAAGGAACAACAACTTGCAAGATAGCACCATCGGTGATGGCATCGGCTTCCTTAAGGATTGCATCAGTCGAAACACTGCCGACGCTGTCCGCACTAGTTGACGCTAAAGCGCTGGCTGCATCCATGAACTGCTCGTAGATTTTGCTTGAATCGATCTTATAGTTTGCAACGTCCGGGTTGCTTACCGCGCTAAAGCCGCCGGAAACCGTCCAGTCGCCGTAAGTCTTTTCGCCAGTGACGTCATTAGTGTAAACGTCTCTAGTTAAGGTAACCATGCCAGACTTGTAGTCACCACTGATAGAGTACTGGTCACCGTCCTTGCCAAAGGCAGCATTAAAGATTTCCACAGCGGAAGGATCAGTCCCGATCTTGTCCTCATCGACGTACTTGATCTGCTCAGTGAGAGTCTTAGTTTCCTGTGAGACTGAGATGTTTTGCTTATATGGAACAACAACTTGCAGAACAGAACCATCAGTGATGGCATCGGCTTCCTTAAGGATTGCATCAGTCGAAACACTGCCGACGCTGTCCGCACTAGTTGACGCTAAAGCGCTGGCTGCATCCATGAACTGCTCGTAGATTTTGCTTGAATCGATCTTATAGTTTGCAACGTCCGGGTTGCTTACCGCGCTAAAGCCGCCGGAAACCGTCCAGTCGCCGTAAGTCTTTTCGCCAGTGACGTCATTAGTGTAAACGTCTCTAGTTAAGGTAACCATGCCAGACTTGTAGTCACCGCTGATAGAGTACTGGTCACCGTCCTTGCCAAAGGCAGCATTAAAGATTTCCACAGCGGAAGGATCAGTCCCGATCTTGTCTTCATCAACGTACTTGATCTGCTCAGTGAGAGTCTTAGTTTCCTGGGAAACCGAGATGTTCTGCTTATATGGAATGACAACTTGCAAGATAGCACCGTCAGTGATGGTGTCTGCTTCCTTAAGGAGTGCCTCAGCTTGAACGCTACCAACAGTTTCCGCACTGGTTGATGCTAAAGCGCTGACTGCGCCCATGAACTGCTCGTAAATCTTGCTTGCATCGATCTTATAGTTATCGATAGCTGGGTTGTTTACCGCACTAAAGCCGCCGGAAACCGTCCAGTCGCCGTAAGTCTTTTCGCCAGTGACGTCATTAGTGTAAACGTCTCTAGTTAAGGTAACCATGCCAGACTTGTAATCACCGCTGATAGAGTACTGGTCACCACCTTCATCAAAAGCCGCATTAAAGATTTCCACAGCAGAAGAATCTGCCCCGATCTTGTCCTCATCAACGTATTTGATTTGCTCGCTGAGAGTTTTAGTTTCTTGAGAAATTGAGATGTTCTGCTTATATGGAACAACAACTTGCAGGATAGCACCGTCAGTGATGGCATCGGCTTCCTTAAGGATTGCATTAGCCGAAACACTGCCAACAGTTTCCGCACTGATTGATGCTAAAGCGCTGGCTGCGCCAATGAATTGTTCGTAGATTTTGCTTGAATCGATCTTATAGTTTGCAACGTCCGGGTTGCTTACCGCGCTAAAGCCGCCGGAAACCGTCCAGTCGCCGTAAGTCTTTTTACCAGTGACGTCATTAGTATAAACGTCTCTAGTCAAAGTGACAGCACTAGACTTGTAGTCGCCGCTGATAGAGTACTGGTCACCATTGTTGCCAAAAGCCGCATTAAAGATTTCCACAGCAGAAGAATCGGCCCCGATCTTGTCCTCATCGACGTACTTGATCTGTTCACTGAGAGTTTTAGTTTCTTGAGAAATTGAGATGTTCTGCTTATATGGAACAACAACTTGCAGAACAGAACCATCAGTGATGGCATCGGCTTCCTTAAGGATTGCATCAGTCGAAACACTGCCGACGCTGTCCGCACTAGTTGACGCTAAAGCGCTGGCCACGCCCATGAACTGCTCGTAGATCTTGCTTGCATCGATCTTATAGTTATCGATAGCTGGGTTGCTTACCGCGCTAAAGCCGCTGGAAATAGTCCAGTCACCATAGCTTTTTACACCGGTCGCCTCCTCAGTGATCACATCTCTAGTCAAGGTAACCATGCCAGACTTATAGTCGCTGCTGATCGAGTATTGATCACCATTGTTGCCAAAAGCCACGGCAAAAATTTCCTCAGCAGTAGAATCTGCCCCAATCTTGTCTTCATCGACGTACTTGATCTGCTCAGTGATCGTCTTGCTTTCTCTGGTCGTGATCGTGCTGCCGCTGCCGAAGCCGCCAGCATCCCCGTTTCTGTTTAGCGGAACGTTATACGTCCCGGCGCGGCCGTCCTCAAAGTGCATGCTAGTTCCGCTCCCGGCAGAAGGCAGGGTATCTAGTTGGAAAAAGTAAGCCTTGCCCGCGTACTGGGTCAAATCAGTCTGGTCGTAAGTAAAACCATTCTCCTCAGTAGGGATGCTTGAATCATAGCCATTGCTTGTTGTTCTGGTTTGCTTTTTAATCAAGTCTCTTAAATAGTCTTGCAGGTCCGTGACAGTTGGCGTAGAAGTGATGATACTGTAGACGGTCGTGTCCCCGGTAATATTTTTTCCATCGATATAATGAGCTTGAATATCTTCCGGAAGCTCGCTTAACTTCTGGTCTTCGCCAATTCTGACGGTTTGCCCCGCGCTATTAGTGTAGCTGACTAAATCGTCAGGCACTGCAAAAACTTTAAGCGTCGAGTAAAGCGGGATCTGCATCTTGTCAAAATATGATCTGAAGTCCGCGTTTTCCAAACTGGTCTTAGGGTAGTTGAAGTAGTATCCCCACTGGTAGACAGTGTTGTTGGCAACCGCGCTGTCGATAAACTGCTTCACATCGCCGTCGCTGTTGGCCTTCAGCAAGTCCAATTCATGCTCAAGCGAAATATCAGTGGAGTCGCCATCGCTCGCGCCGGGATTATATCTCATTTCATCGGTCAGAGATCTTTCTTCCATGGAAAAACCGTAGAGGATCTCATCGCTTTGGACAAAATCCTTGGCCGGCGTAATCTTGGCGTACAGAACCGGGCCGCTAGTTGTTGAAGAAACTGCTGTGCCGTCGCTAGTAGTAATCACCGGCGTTAAACTGCTGTCTTTTCCTTCGTCACTTAAGCTGGGATTGATTGCCCGGTTGGCTTGGACAGGAATGTAAAAATCCGCGCTAGTAGCGTTGGTGTTTTCAGCCCGGCTTAAAGTGAGGGTGCCGTCACCGTTATTAATTAAGTTCCAAACCGGCTTGCTCTGTTCAAGCAGGGTGGTAGTGCCCGCGTTATAGGAAATGACAAAATCCTTGCTGCTGTTTCTTAAGCCGCCCGCGTTGTCAAAAGAAATCGTAAGCGGGGTGGTATTCTCCGCTAAGCCAGAAATGTTGAAGCGCAGATAGATGTTTTGATTGCCTGGCGTCAAATTCTCAGGCTTGTCCGGGGAACTTTCGATTTTGCCAGCAGGATTGGCACTTTTGGCATTTTCCGCGCTGTCGTAGACAGTGATGTTGTAGTTGACATTGCTTTGCTTACTTTCCTGGGCTTCAGTGTTATTTTGGGAAGTGCTTGTCTCGTTTTCCGGGATGCTGCTTTCAGCGGCTGCCGCGCTTTCTTTTGCTGGTTCAGCAGTCTCCTTGTCTGCTGTTTCTGCTGAAGCAGTTTGACTGCTTGTTACATCTGCTTGCTTTTGCTCAGCAGCAGTAGCAGTCTCTTCCCTAGTAGATTCGCTGCTTGTATTTTCTGCAGTTGCCGTGTCTGTGACGGTAGATTCGTTACTAGTACTCTCTTCAGTTGCGTTTTCCGCAGTAGCAGTCTCTTCCGCGGCAGCAGTAGCATTCTCGCTGCTAGTATTCTCTGCAGCTGCAGTACTAGAGCTTGTATCTGCCGCGCCGGTGTCACTCGCACTGCTGCTTTGCTGCACGACAGTTTCAGTCGCTTGATCGTCAGCCGCGTGCACCAGTTGCCCGTTACTTACGAAAAAGCTGGTTCCTAACGCAACTGCCGCCAGGCCAAGCGATAATTTACGAAAGCCAAACTTTTCTTTCCCATTTAATTTGGCGTTGAAGTAGGGATCGTGTTTATGGCTCATGATTATCAGTCCTCTATGATTTTATACTAAAACAACTATATATTTATGTAAAAATTTTTATGTATCATTGAAAAACGATACATGCTTAGAAAATTACACTCAATTGGCTATAAGAAAAGGACTTCCTCTACTTATAATCTAAACGAACAATATTAAAGTAAGTCCTTATAAATAATTTTAGCAAAAAATCGCTATAATGGACGATCAAATACGAAAAAGCGATGAATATTACAAAAAATGCCTTGTAAGCATCAGACTTTTGTCTAAATCTTGCAAGGCATTTTCATTTTTATTGAATTTTAAAGGCTAAAGTTTCGTATGGCCGCAGGCTCAATTCAGCTGGCAGCTGGCTGAGCTCTCTTTGATAGTTGTCCAAAAGAACCTGCCCGCTCTCCCGCAGGTCGCTTGGCACGGACACAATGGTTTCTTTTCCGTAGAAGTTGTTGAAGACAGCTAACTTTTCCCCGTCCAGTTCTCTGACGTAAGCAAAAACTTGCTGGTCATCCGGGAGAATTTCCCGGAAGCCGCCAGCAGAAATCACGTCTTCCTGCTTTCTCAACGCAATCAGCTTCTGGTAGAAGGCAAAAACTTCCCCCTCAGCCAGTTCCTTTTCGACATTGATTTCGTCTTGGTGGGTCGGCATAAGCCACGGCTTAACCTGGCTGAAACCGGCGTACTTGCTGTCGTCCCAGTGCATCGGCACCCGGGAGTTGTCTCTGGACTTGGCCTTGATGATTGCAAAAGCCTCATCTTCGCTCATGCCCTTGTCCAGCAATTCTTGGTAGGCGTTCTTGCATTCCACGTCCACGTACTCGTCCATTGACTGGTAGTCCGGGTCAACCATCCCCAGTTCTTCACCTTGGTAGATGAATGGCGTTCCCCGCAAAAAGTGAGTCGTCGCCGCCAGCATTTCCGCTGACTTTTCCCGGTAGTAGACCGGGTCGCCAAAGCGGTTCAAGGCCCAAGGCTGGTCGTGGTTGTTCCAGAAGACCGCGTTCCAGCCGCCGCCTGCCGTCATCCCTGTCTGCCAGGAGCTGAGCAGGCCCTTCAGCTTCATGAAGTCAAAAGGCATCTTGGTCCACTTTTCCCCGTTCTTATAGTCGACCTTCAAGTGGTGGAAGGTGAAGACCATGGACAGTTCCTTTTCCTTAGGGTTGGTGTAGCGGATGCTGTTGGGGATGGTGGTTGAAGACATTTCCCCAACTGTAATTGAGTCCTCATCTTGGCCAAAAGTCGTCCGGTTCAGTTCCTTCAAGTAGTCGTGAACCACCGGCGTGTCGGTGTAGAGGGTCTTTTCTTCAGTTGGGTCTGTGGAGTCGACCAGGTCTTCGCTCTTGCCCGTCACGTTGATGACGTCGAAGCGGAAGCCCTTGACGCCCTTGCCCCGCCAGAAGTTGACCACGTCTTCCAGTTCCTTTCTGACTTCCGGGTTGTGCCAGTCCAGATCAGCCTGGGTTGGGTCATAGAGGTGGAGGTAGTAGAGGCCAGTGTCGCCGAACTTGGACCAGGCCGGGCCGCCGAACTTGGACTGCCAGTTGTTTGGCAGGCTGCCGTCAGGCTTGCCAGGCCGCAGGTAGAAGAACTTCTGGTATTTTTCATCCCCGGCTAAAGCCTTCTTGAACCACTCATGTTCAGTTGAGCAGTGGTTCAAGACCATGTCCAGCATGACGCCAACGCCGATGTCCGCCAGTTTGGCCTGCAGCTCTTCAAAGTCAGCCATGGTGCCAAAAAGGGGATCGATCTCCCTATAGTTGGCGATGTCATAGCCGTTGTCGTTTTGCGGGGAAACATAGAAGGGGTTGAACCAGATCATGTCCACATTCAGCTTCTTGATATAGTCGATCTTCTCGATAATGCCCCGAAGATCCCCGATTCCGTCGCCGTTAGCGTCGTAGAAGGACTTTGGGTAGATCTGGTAGATGACTTTTTGGCCTAAATTTTGCATATTTTTCTCCTATATTTTGCTGCGGCGAGCAAAGTCAATAAATCTGAAACGATTGGGATTGTGGTAAGAGGCGGTCAATTGGAAGAGGGAGGTGTCCTCTAAGTAGACCATGCTCTTAACTAAAACGGCTTTTCGGTCGGAGTCCAGCTCCAGCATCTTGGCTAATTCCTCACTCACGGTCTGCACGCTGACGTCTTTAACCGCGTAGGAAATCTTGAGACCCAGGTCATTTTCAAAGTAGTCATATAAGGAATGTTCCGCCACGGACGGGCTGATTTCCTTGACGTATTTGGTGGAGATGTAGTCCACGTCCAAAACGTCCGGCTCACCGTCAATGATTCTGAGCCGCTTGACCTTGATAAAAGGCTCTGTGTTGTCGCAGCTGAAGTCGTCGGGAACTTCTTTTACTTCTTTGATTTCCAAAAGCTTGGTCTGAGCTTTCAGCCCCAGGGATTGGTTCAGCTCGTTAAAAGTCGTGATCCTGGAAATAGGAAAACTTAAACGGGAAAAGTCGAGGACGATTGAGCCCTTGCCCTTGATCTTCTGGATTAATCCCAGGCTGGTTAAGTCTTCCAGGGATTTTCTGACCGTGTTCCGGGATGCCCCGTAGAGGTTGGCCAGTTCGTTTTCGCTGGGCAAAAAGCTCTTGGGCGGGTAGATCCCGTGCCGGATCTTGCCGGCCAGGTCTTGGGTAATCATGTCTTGCTTGGCAGTCATGTCAGTTGCCTCCAAATTCTTTTATGCCTCCATTATAGCCGGGCAGGCAGATTTTTTCAACATGTATGGACAAGATAAATTAGAAACAGAAACCGGAAACAATGCTGATGGAAAAAGGTTTTAGAAAAGTTGTTGACAACTTGTATGCACAAGTGTAAGATGGAGACAGTTAAGAGAAAGCGGTTACCCGCTAAGTTTTTGGAGAATGAATATGGCAAAGAAAGATTACAGCGCCCTGGCGAAGACGATCATCGCCAATGTAGGCGGCAAGGAGAACATCAACAGCTTGATTCACTGCATCACGCGTCTGCGTTTCTACCTTAAGGACGAAAGCAAGGCCAACGATGAAGTATTAAAGGAAACCGACAGCGTCATCGACGTAATGCACGCTTCCGGCCAGTACCAAGTGGTCATCGGCAATGCGGTTACCCAGGTTTACGACGCCGTGATGGCGGAACTGGGCGGCCTGCCAGAAGGCGGCGAAGAAACTGAGACTAAGGAAGACGACGGCAAGAACCCGGTTTCCAGAGCTTTTGGCAACTTGATCGGCTTCATCACCGGTTCCATGAGTCCGGTAGTTGGCGTTATCGCTGCTTCCGGTATCATCAAGGGGATCCTGGCCCTGTTGACTTTGCCGCAATTAGGGGCACTTTTGAACGTGAAGAGCACGGCTTACATCACGGTCAGTGCCATGGCGGACTCAGCCTTCTACTTCCTGCCAATCCTGGTTGGCTTCGCCGCTGCTAAAAAGTTGAACGGCGACCCAATCGTGGCCGCGGTAATCGGCGGGGTCCTGACTTACCCGCAACTGGTTACCTGGGGCGGACAGTACAAGACCATGTTCAGTATTGGGGGCTTTAACTTCCAGTTCCTGAACTACACCTACTCAATCTTCCCGATGATTCTGGCCGCTTGGCTGGCTAAGAAACTGGAAGACTGGCTGAAGGACCACCTGCCGGACTACCTGCAGATGATCTTTACTCCATTGATCACTATCTTGCTGGTTTCAGCAGTGACCTTGATGGTTACCGGTCCGGTGATTCAAGGCGTAGCCAACGGGATTGCCGACTTGATCAACTGGGTTGTTTCAGCATCTGGCTGGATCGGCGGCCTCTTGATCGGTGCCTTCTACCAAGTTCTGGTTATCTTCGGTCTGCACTGGGGTGTTGTACCGCTGGTTGCCCAGCAGATTGCCCAAAGTGGCCAGAGCTCACTGAACGCAATTATTTCTACTACCATGGTTTCCCAAGGTGCAGCAGTTTTGGCTGTAGCCTTGAAGACCAAGAAGAAGGGGACCAAGACTTTGGGTATCTCCGCAGCTGTTTCAGCCTTCTGCGGGGTTACGGAACCAGCTATCTACGGGATCAACCTGCGCTTTAAGAAGGTCTTCATCTCAGGTTTGATCGGGTCAGCAGTCGGTGGTTTGATTACTGGCTTGATGCACGGGACCATGTACGGCTTTACCGGTTCTTTGATCGGTTTCTCATCCTTCTTCAACCCGAAGAATCCAAGCGACTTGACCAGCTTCTACGCCTTCCTTCTGTCCAGCGCGGCAGCTTTGGTAATTTCCTTCATCGTGGCCTGGGTTTGGGGCTACAATGATGAAATGGTTGCCGGCAAGAAGGTTGAAAAGAAGCAGCGGCCAGGCAGCGAAGCCAAGCAAAAGGGCGAAACTTTGACTGCTCCGGTAGCTGGTAAGGTGATTGCCTTGTCAAGCGTTAACGACCCAGTTTTTTCAACTGGTGCCATGGGCGAAGGCTTCGCGGTAGTGCCAACTGAGGGCGTGGTTAAGGCTCCGGTTGACGGTGAAGTAGCAGCCTTGTTTGAAACTGGCCATGCGATTGGCTTGAAGACTACGGCCGGCGCGGAAGTGCTGATCCACATCGGGATCGACACGGTTATGCTTAAGGGCAAGGGCTTTAACGTCAAGGTTGCACAAGGTGACCTGGTTAAGGCCGGGCAGACTCTGATCGAGTTTGACCTGGACGGCATCAAGGAAGCCGGCTACGACCCAACGGTCATGACGGTAGTCACTGACAAGCACGGCGTGGACGTTAAGCTGCCAAGCGTTGAATAATTTGCAGAGAAAAAAGACGTCATCCCTCGATTTGGGGATGGCGTCTTTTGCGCTTATTTAGCTTTCTTCTTCGCTGCAGATAGCGATGACCCGCATCTTGTAGCCAAAGGTGTGGTCTTCGGTAACCTTTTCGCCGGTGTGGTCAGTGATGACCGCGTCGATGTGGCCGCCTTCAGCAACGAACTTGTCGATTTGCTCTTTAACTTGGGCAAAAGTGCCTTCAAATTGCTTGGTGAATTGCATAGCATTATCCTCCTCTTTCGTAGTTTATTTAATTTTACCTCTAAAAAAAGGAAAAATGCTTACTGCTTATAAATTAATATGGAAAATCTTCTGGCCAGTTTTTGCTTAAAAGGTCCAAGAGAGGGGTGACCATCTTCTTTTGGTCCTTGCGGTAGACGGCGTAGAAGTCAAGCCGGTTCTTCGGGTCAGCAATTCTGACCGGAACCCGGTTGCCAAGTTCTGGGTAGTCAGGGTTGGACAGGTTGGACCGGAAGACGGGCAGCTGGGAGTATTTGGTTAATTCGGTGAGGGAATCCACATCATCCTGGTAGATGAAGTGAGGATGAGGGATGGCCTTTTCCTTGATCTGCTTCCAAGGGCCGATATCCTGCAAGACGATAAAGCTGACCCCGGCAAGCTCCTGGAAGGTAACTGAGCCCTTCTTGGCTAAGTCGCTATCCTTGTCGCACATGAGAAAAAGCTGCTCATAACCGATATAGCGGGACTCACAAAGGTCGGTCTGGTATTCACGGCTGCTGAAAACCATCTGGTAGCGGTAGCTTTCAACTGCCGGCAGAAGCTCGTTTTCTTCAAGCAGCTTCTGGTCCAGCTCAACTTTGACCGGTAGCTTGTTTTCGATCCGCTCACTGAGCAGCAAGGGGCCAGGGGCGTCTGAACCGACTAGGAAACGGGTTTGGCCTTTAGCGAAGTTCTGGACTTTTTCCAGCATGCTGCTCTCCATGGCGAGCAAACGGGCGGCTTCTTTAGCGGCGAGTTGGCCAGTGGTGTTCAGAGTGATTTTGTTGTTGCCGGATCGGTTGAAAAGGGCGACGTCCATCTCTTGTTCCAGCTTCTGCATCCCCCGCGTCACCGTCGGCTGGGTCAAGTGCAGCTCTTCAGCTGCCCCGCTGAGGGTCCCGCTTTCGGCAAAGGCAACTAATTCTTCAAGTAGTCGTGGATCGATCATTATTTTTACCTCACTATGTTCTAGACGTATACTAGCATAAAAAAGCGACAATTTTCAATTTAGAACCCCCGAATCATCTTTAGGGCAGAATTGACAAGTATTTTTATCGCCGCAATGTAATTGCTGGCCAGCGGCATGTAGTAGAATATTGTACAGAAAGAATAGAAAGTGACTGAAAAAATGTCGAAAAAATCACTGATCATCCGGCTCTTGGTGATCCTGGCCGGCTTCATCATCCTTCTGTATCCGGTCATAAGTGACTATGTAAATACGCAAAACAGCGGCAATGCGGTCAACAGCTACGCCGGTTCCGTAAGAAAGGCGACCAAAAAGCAGCGCCAGCAGCTTTTTAAAAAGGCTAGAGCCTATAACGAGGCCTTGGCCAAAGATCCAGAAACTTTTTATCACCCAAACCTGGTCCCGGGCTACTCAAGTCAGCTTAAAGTAGCGGACACGGACGTGATGGCTATCGTTGACATTCCTAAAATCAGAGTCCATCTGCCGGTCTACCACGGGACAGCCAACAGCGTCTTGGGTGACGGGATCGGTCACTTGAAGGGGACCAGCCTGCCGATCGGGGGCAAGTCGACCCACTCGGTACTGGTGGGCCACCGGGGTCTGCCGAGCGCGACCTTGTTCACTGACCTGGATGCCATGAAGAAGGGGGACTACTTTACGGTCACCACTTTAGGCAAAAAGATCACCTACAAGGTTGATGCTATTCACGTCGTTAAGCCTAACAACGTCAAGTATTTACAGATCGTCAAAGGCAAGGACTACTGCACCCTGCTCACTTGCACGCCTTACGGGATCAACACCGAGCGGCTCTTGGTCAGAGGGGGCAGAGTAAAGAACCTGCCGGAGGATAAGAAGGGCAAGTTAGGCTTCTTCATTTCCCCGAAGAAGCTGATCTATTACGGCGCTATGGCCTTGCTCGGTCTTTTGGTCGTAGTCTGGCTGATCGCCTTGCTCCGGCGGAGCAGATAAAGAGAATAAGTTTTTTAGCAGTCCTGTTGCCGAGCAGCAGGGCTGTTTTTGTTTATACTTTCTTATACTTTTTAGGCAAAATATAACTTTTATTTTTTGTGTAGACATATAGAAATGAATCATACAATGTTCATAGGTGGAAAAAGCAGGTTAAAAACGTGCATGACTAGAAAATAAGCTGGATAATTTTATCTATTCCTAGGATAAAAGTTTAATTCTAATTTTCTTCATTTTCTTCATTTTTTAGCTTAACATCCTTCAATAATTGAGTATAATTAAGGGCAAGCAATAAAAATAATTTTGATCTCGATATAGGGAAAGGAACCGTATTATGAAGAACAACCGTTTAATGAAGAACCTTGGTAAAGCTACTGTTGCCGCTGCACTGCTTGCTACTGGCGTAAGCCCAGTTCTGGCCGCAACTGAAAACAAGACTGAAGTTAAGAGCAACAAGACTGCTGCTGAATCTTCATCAAAGAAGACCAGCTCAGTAAGCTCATCAACTTCATCAAAGAAGACCAGCTCATCTGAATCATCAAAGGCTTCAAGCTCATCAGAAGCTTCATCATCAAGCAAGAAGGCCGCCAAGAAGGCAGCAAAGAAGTCAACTAAGAAGGCCGCCAAGAAGGCAGCTAAGAAGTCAACTAAGAAGGCCGCCAAGAAGGCAGCTAAGAAGTCAACTAAGAAGACCACCAAGAATGCTGCAAAGAAGGTAGCTAAGAAGACTACCAAGAAGGCAGCTAAGGACACTAAGAAGGCAGCTAAGACTGCTAAGAAGACTACCAAGAAGGCAGCTAAGGACACTAAGAAGGCCGCTAAGACTACCAAGAAGTCAACTAAGAAGGCTGCAAAGGACACTAAGAAGGCCGCTAAGACTGCTAAGAAGACTACCAAGAAGGCAGCTAAGGACACTAAGAAGTCAACTAAGAAGGCCGCTAAGACTGCTAAGAAGTCAACCAAGAAGGCCGCTAAGAAGACTAGCGCAAAGTCAACTTCAGCATCTTCAACTAGCTCAGCTAAGTAATTAATTTGAGCAAAACTAAAGGCTCTGTCATCAATCACGATGGCAGAGCCTTTTTTTAGTCCTTATTTACTTCCGGGAAAACGTACTTTTCCATATCAGCCAGGCAATCAGCAATTGGCCGCTTGGTTGGCTTGAAGTTGATGATCACGTGGTTTAAGCCTTCCTCGCGTTGCTTGCGCCAGAACTGTCCCAGGCTCTTTGCTCCCCCGCGCAGGTAGATCTTGTTGAAGAGCTGGCATGGGGCATCCGGGTCATCCAAAAGTTCAACGAAGTTTTGGTAGCCGAAGGGATGCCAGTTGCCGTCCTCATTCAAGTCGTTCAGCTTCTTAACCACCGATGCCGTCTCATCTTCGCCAACCCCATGCCAGATCCAGACGTCTGGCTCATTGGCCAGCCAGGATAATTCCTGCCGGCAGCGGCCGATCGCGACCATTGGCATCTGGTAGCCCTCTTCAAGCTGAGGCACGACGCTCAAAGACCCGGTCAGCTTACTGTAGTAGTTGCCACTGAAGTGCAGGCGGTTGGGGTGAGTCAGGGACTTTTTGGCCAAATCCCAGCCTTCTCTGAAGATCTCGCTGCGCTCGTTCCAGTCCCGGCCAAAAGCTTTAAATTCATTTTTCCGGTCCCCGCTGACTAAACCCAACAAGAAACGGTGGTCACTGAGCCGGTCGATTGACACGGCCGCCTGGGCCACGTGAATCGGATTCCGCTCAGGCAAAATAAAGCCGGCAGACCCCAATACGATCTTGTCCGTGGTCATGGCCAGAGCCCCCAGAGTCGTGAATGGATCAAGTCCCTGGCCAACGTCGCCAAAGTATGGGTCATAAAAAGGAACGTCTCTGATCCACAAGGCGTCAAAGCCGGCTTTTTCCGCTGCCTTGGCGCAGTCAAAAAGGTCGCTGACATCTGGAATCTGGCTGTCCGGGTAGCCCTTAAAAGGCGCCATTAAGCCGAAAGTCAATTTACCCGGCTGAAAGACCTGCTTAAAGCCCGGGTGGTTGGCAAACTGCTTGGGATAGACAACCTTCTTGGCATCGCTGCCTGCTCCTTGAAAAAGGGGACTGTCGTCTTGACCCAAAATTTGCAGATTGGGAATGTTCAGCTTGTTTTCTTGTTCTTCAGCCATTTTTTCTGCCTCCGTTAATTAAGGATAAAACTGATATAAACCAAGGCGCCATAGCGCTGGTTGACAGAATACTTCATGTCGCAGAAGACGCGCAGGGTCCGGGCGTCCGCCGTCAAAATCTGGCAGTCGTCCCTAAAACGCTCTTCATCAGCTGCCGATTCAACAAAGTCGGTAAACTCCTCCTTGATCCTGTCTCTGTCGCTTGGTGAAACCAAGTTGAGCAGGGACTGGCCATAGTAGTCATAAAAGTCAGCCGACAATTCGCAGCCAAACAATTCCAGCAGACTCTTGTTGACGTAGATGACCTCTTTGGTATCCATCTGCATGACCAAAAGAGGAGTCGGGTCGCCGGCCGCCAGGGCTCTTAAACCCAGGCCCAACTGGTTTCGGTGCTTCTTCTCCGACAGGCTGGACTTGTAGCTGGCAAAATTGTTCTTGCCGGCAATTTTTACTTCGTACAAGGCAGCGTCGGCAAATTTTAGGGCTTCTTCATAGTCCTTGGCCTGGCCTGGGAATTCGCTGTAGCCGATGGAGACGGAGAAAGGAATTTCCTCCCCGTTGCTTTCTACTTCCTGCTTTAAAACAGAAAGGCCCTTGATAGCTTCCTGGTTGTCACACATCTTGCCAGGAAGTGCCACGACGAATTCATCCCCGCCGTTTCTGCCAATGATGGCATTGGGCCCAAAGCACTTTTTCAAATTCTTGGTCAGCTGGACTAAAACCGCGTCCCCGGTTTGGTGGCCAAAGACATCGTTGATTGACTTGAAATCGTCAATGTCCAGCATGATCACCGTGGTCTCTGGCTGCTTTTTAGCAGACAGGCTCGACAGCTTCCAGTCAAAGCCCTGCCGGTTGTAGGCTTGAGTCAAAGGATCTAGCGTGGCTTCTCTTTCCAGGATCCGCCCGCTGATCCGCCGGTTGATCACCCAGAGCATGAGACCCGCGATGGCAAAGTCGATGAGTATGAGGTAGCCCATGAACCAGTTCCACTTAGTGTAGCGCCAGCCAGTTGCCGGAGCGATTCTCAAGAACCAGTGGCTGTTGTCGGCAGTGGTGAAGCTGTAGCTGATCGGCTCGTGGAGATTGCCTTGCTGCATGACCTGCTTGTAGCTGGTATTTAAGGGAGAAACTTGCTTTTCCAATTCATAGCTGTAGCCGGCTGATTTAAGGTTGGCTGCGGTGGAGGAGAAGGTCTGAGGAATCTTCATCACTACGATGGCGAAGCCCCAGAACTGCTTTTTGCCGTTTTTCTTGATAAAAATCGGCGTCCGCATGACCACGCCTTTCCCGCCCTGTTTAAGGGAGATCGGCCCCTGGGTCACGGTGACCTGGTGGGCAATCCCGTAGCGGCAAAGAGGGCCGCGGATCGGGTCGGTTAAAAGGTTGATCTTGCCTGCTTCGTTTCCTTTTAAAGGATAGATCTCGGTGACTTTGCCATTAGGCGCCAGCTGTAGGTTGCTGGCTGCTTCATTTTCTTCTAAAAGGTCCTTGGCCACGGTGGAGAAATTCTGGACTTTGCCATTGCTGGCTAAAACCAGTTCCTTCAGAGTTGTTGACAGGGTCAAGGCATTCTTGATCTCACCCTTCAAGGTCCGGGAGAAACCGGCCGCCAGGGCCTGGGCCTGGTCGCGCTCGGCAGCTTTCTGCTGCTCCTGGACGTAGCTGAGCAAGCTGAGATTGAAGACGGCCAGCAAAATCAAAGTGGCCGCGATGAGCAAGTAGTCGTTTTGATTTGCTTTCCTAAGCTGTTTAAACATTGCTGAATTGCACCTTGCTTTTACTATAATATATTTTCGATTTAGTTATAACGTCACTGGCTGCGGATTTGTTCAAATTGCTAACGAATAATCCTATTGTTCAGTATACTATAGCGGAGAGTATTATTACAAATTGTTAAAATGTTATAAAACTGAGAAAGCAATTAGGAAAAAGTTGTTCGCCTTTTGAAAAAAGTGCATAAAAAATGTTTAAATTCACGAAAACTCTTGTCAAAGACTATTTTACATCATACAATAGGCTATGCAAGAGTAAGCGGTTGCTTTTAATAAACTCTTGAGTTTTTCACTTGGAGATAAATTCATAGCTGTTTTTGTTTACACTTTTTAATATGGCTATTCTCTAATGGGCGTTTCAATTGGGAAACGTCTTTTTTTGCGTTGGTAGAGGCTAATTTTTTAATAATTAGGCCGGGGGTAAAGAGAAAGTTGCCGGCTGAGTGCTATAATAGGTTAGATCAGCGGCGGCCGATTGTCTGCCGCGAATAGGAATCAACAAACTAAGTGAGGTAATAATATGGCAAAAATCGGTGTTTTGGGAGCAGGTACTTGGGGCATGGCACTGGCCCGGATGCTCAGCAACTCTGGTCATGAAGCGACCGTCTGGTCAGCCCTGCCGCAAGAAGTCGACGAACTCTCAAGAACTCGTCGCCAGAAGAACCTGCCAGGTATGGTTATTCCTGACGAAATTAAATTTACCAAGGAAATCGCAGAAGCCTGCCAAGACAAGGACATCATCCTTTTCGCCGTACCATCAGTCTTCGTCCGCTCAACTGCCAAGACTGCTGCCCCGTTTATTCCAGATGGGCAGATCATCGTTGACGTGGCTAAGGGGATCGAACCGGACACTCTCTTGACTTTGACTGAAGTCATCGCTGACGAAGTAAACAAGGATGGCAAGCATGGCAATGTCCACTACGTTGCCCTGTCTGGCCCGACCCACGCTGAAGAAGTGGCAAAGGACCTGCCAACCACCATCGTCTCCGCCTGTGAAGACCAAGACGTGGCCGAAAAGGTCCAGGACGTCTTCATGAACAAGAACATGCGGGTTTACACCAACTCTGACCGCCTGGGCGTTGAGCTCTGCGGGGCCTTGAAGAACGTGATTGCTTTGGCCAGCGGGATCTGCTCGGGACTTGGCTACGGGGACAACATGCGGGCCGCTTTGATCATCCGCGGGATGGCGGAAATCAAGCGCCTGGGCCTCAAGATGGGCGGCAAGGAAGACTCCTTTGACGGTCTGGCCGGCATGGGTGACTTGATCGTTACCGCCACCAGCAAGGAAAGCCGGAACAACAATGCCGGCTACCTGATCGGCAAGGGCAAGAGCGCTGAAGAAGCCAAGAAGGAAGTGGGCATGGTTGTTGAAGGGATCAATGCTATTCCAGCTGCCTTGGAACTGGCTGAGAAGTATGACGTGGAAATGCCAATCGTCTTTGCCGTTGATGCCGTAGTCAACCACGGTGCCGACGCCCGGGAAACCGTTGACGCCTTGATGATGCGGGAAAAGAAGTCAGAAATGACCAAGTAAAGAGATTTATGAAGAAGTTTGCGCCAAGCAGACTTCTTTTTATTTTTTCTTTTCTAAAAAAAGGTAAATCACTCTCATAAACATTTCATTTTGTCATAACTTATGCTATGCTTATGACAGGTGGTGACTTTGGATGGATAAGAACACGATTGGCAAGTATTTGAGAGACCTGCGCCGCCAGCGGGGAATGAGCCAGCGGGAGCTGGCCGTGGCCTTGGGAGTAAGCAAGCAGACGGTTTCCAATTGGGAGGTTGGCCGCAAGGTGCCGCGGATGAAGGCTGTTGAGAAGATAGCGAATGTTTTTGGCGTGTCCAGAAGCAGTATTTTAGCCGGTCTGCCGGTGGAAGTACTGGAGCAGGAAGGGCTGATTGATCGCAAGGTGGTCGACTTGACCGACCGGGATGTGCGCCTCACTTATCAAGGCCGGCAAGTGCCGCGGGAATACATTGACATTATTGAGAAGCTGATGCGCTGCGATATCGCCGAGCGCGATGCTCAGTAAGGCGGGAAGTCCCCGCCTTTTTCTTTTGCTTTGCAAAGCGTAAGCCTTTTCATGAAAAGGTAGTATAATACGCGTGGTGCTAGTTGAAGAAGTTGAGTCCATATCTCTGTAGGATGTAGCTGATATTGTAAGTTAGTACGATTATCTCGACGGTTTGTTGGAAACCGTCTGTACTTCTTGCAAGAATATTTTCAATTCCGTAGTACTTTAGTACAGAGAACACACTCTCGATCGTTCGGCGAATTGCCATTAGCTCTCTTTTGTTATGCTGCTTAGCACCTTTCATATTTTTCCGGTAAGGTGTCCACAGTATATAGCCGTTTATCTTGAGAGTATCGTGCAGCTGCTTGCCTATATAGCCTTCATCGCCTAAAATAAAGTGCCCTTCGGGATGGGTAGTGAGAATCAGCTCTTCTGCTTCTTTTGCATCGTGTATTGATGCTTGTGTGATTACATAGCCAAGAACATAACCGTCTTGAGCTACGGCAAAGTGGCCTTTAAAGCCGTAATAGTAAAACTGTTTGGTTGAGTTATAGCCAATGTTGGCAATTCCTTCAAACACTTTAGCTCTGCGGTTTCTGATTGGCTGACACAAAGGCATGGGTAGACTGTCAATGATCATGTACTGATCAGACAGATCGACTCTTGAGTTTAGTTCGTTGACGATCTGAACAGTGATGCCAAGAAGCGCTCTAGCTCTGCGATTGAAACGAGATCTGGAGAGCCCACAAAGTCCCCAACAGCGAGCAAATCTGCGCTGAGAAGATATACCTTCCTCAGCTTGCCAGACAAGTAATGCAATAATTTCGTAGTCTGGAACCTTTACCAGACTGGCATTGCGACGGTGAGTTAACCGAGATGGAGCGTACTTGTAATAAAGTTTCTTGCAGATTTTCGACAAAGTTCGAAATTCCACTTGCAAACGGTGACTATAACGTTTAATCTGTAGTTGGTTCAACATTGTAAGGACTCCTTTCTTTTTTCCAACTAGAGTCTACAATGTTGGACCTTTTTTGTTAAGAAATTGAAACTATATTTCAACTAGCACCACGCGTAGTATAATGAAAGAGTGATATTTGAAAAATAAGGGGGATAGAACGATGAAGGAGAAAAATTGGCTGACCTGGCTGACAGTCTTAGCCCTGGTCGTGGGCTTTGTCGCCATGGGGGCCAGCGTCTGGCTGAGCGCGCAAGCCGCCAAGCAGACCCAGAGAAACAGCAAGCTGGCCGGCCAGCTCTACCAGGCCAGCCGGACCAAGAGCAGTGAGGCATCAAGTCTTAAAAAGCGGCTGGACAAATTGGAGAGCGACAATTCCAGTTTGAAAAAGAAGAATTCCAGCCTGGCCAAGGAGAACGGGGCACTAAAAGAGGCCAACCAGGACCTGCCAGCAGCCAGCGCGGCGGCGGGATTAAATGTCTGGGAGACGGCAGAAAAAGGCAGCCAGCTCCAGCTGGAAATCGACAATCAGACCGGGCAGGCAGTGAGTGACCTGTTGGTTTTGGCGCTAGCGGCCAGCGGCCGGGTTACTTTAAGCAGCTTGCCCAGCTATTTCCCAGTTGGCGGGGCTAAGCCCAGCTATTTTTACCGGAAGAAAGTGGCGATTGGTGAGACCAAGGGAAGCCTGACCGGTGCTTATGCAGGCTCTGACCTGGTCTGCCTGTTTCAAGATGCCAGCGGCGTTTACTGGTTCAAGGGAAACCGGGGGCAGGTGGAAAAAATCGGCGCCCAGGCCCACTTCAAGAAATTGCTCCGCCAGATCAGCTTGAACAAGCTGGAAGAGAGTCCGCTGCCGGTTAAGAAGACGAAGACGGAAAAGAAGAAAAAGCAGACGGCTAAGAAAGCTGAAAAGCAGTCTGGCAAGAAGAAAGCAGAATAAAACAAAAGAGGGGCCCCAACTTAGTTGGGACTCCTCTTTGAATAGATGTGTAAAAGGGGTGGCATATGGCGCTTCGATGCATTTATGAATAGAAAGGAATCGGTAAAAATGCGAAAGATGTTAGAAGTGTATAGAAAGTCGCCCGATATGCCAACATGTTGTACCAAAAGTGTACAAATAAGATAAAAGAGTATGTGTGTAAAAATGCAATAAGAAAAGAGTATGATATAAAACCTTCACAGGAAAAGGTAGGTTCATCTCTCTTGCCTTTTCCTAATGCCAATATTACACAGGCCCTTGCAAAAATTCAAGAAATATGCCCTAGCGAAGTGCCCGCCGGTAGCCGGCCCTTTTGGCTTCTGTTTCGGTGCGGAAATAGACCGCGTTGGCTGAATTCATGTGGTAGCCAGCCTGGCCTGGAACGTGGTAGATCTTGGACCGGCGGTTGCCGACGATCCGGCCAGTAGTAGAAGTTTTGATCTTCTTTTTGGAAGAAGTGGATTTTTTGACAACCGTCTTTTTAGCCGCGCCGGTAACCACGCTGGTGCCGTTTGAATAGTTGAGCTTAACGCCGTCCTGGACGTTGAAGATGTAGACGTGGAAGCGGACAGCGTTAGAGCCAGTGGACTGGGCTTCCATTTCAACCCCGCGGGCTAAAAGCTCCCGGCCGCGGAAGATCGGCTTGACCCGGTAGCGGATGTAGTGGCGGCTAGAGGATTTAAGGTAGCTGGCCACCTGGTTTTCGTACTTGAGCATGCCCGGGTCGTTCAATTGCCGGGTGCCGGTGATCAGGTTTTTGGGGTTGTTGTTTTGCCCGGTCAGCTGGTAGCCGATCAAGTGGCTGCGGTTGTAGAGCCAGCCGCCGGCGATCTTCTTGTTGTGCCAGGCGGTTGGGTTCCAGTAAAGGGGCTCTCTGGCCTTGGTCGGCATAAGCCGCTTGTTCAGCATGGCATCGGCTTCCCCGGCCCGGTTTAAAGAGTCCAAGTTATGGTAGCTTTGCCAGGCGCCTTTCTCAGTTGAAAGGGCCTTTTTGGAAAAAGTTGGCCGGTTCCGGTTGACGGTGATGACTTTCTTGCCCTGGTAGTTTTGCTCAGCCAGGCTGCTGGCCTTTGCGGGGCTGGCTACAAGGAAGCTGGCTGAGGCCAGCAGGAGGGCCGTTAATTTTTGCAGTGTTTTCTTCACGGAAATTCCTCTTCTTTACAAAATCACTTTAGTGTTAGAACAAACAACTTTGACATTCTAACATGATTGGATAGAGAAAGAATAAAAAATACAAGCTGAACGGCTCGGAATGAATGAGGTTTAATTTTTTAAGAAAAATCAGAGGAAAACGGTCACGGTAAAGCGATTTACCTTTAAATAGATAAGTTAAAACGAACGTTATAAAAAATGTGAAAGAATTGTTGTAAAATAAAACCATTGCTTAGTGTGCTTGTTAGCTGGCTGAGTAAAATGTGTAAATATTCTATATTTTTAAGTAATAGATAGACTATATTTTAGAGGAAAAACTTAAGGCTATGAAAAAGGAAGATAAGAAACGCAACCTGTTCGGCAAGGATTATTTGATGCTGTCAGCAATGACCATCGGTTTACTTGCTGGCGCGGGCAAGGCACAAACCGTTAAGGCTGATACTGTTGACAAGGCAACGACTGAGGTTAAGGCGGCAACAACTACAGCCGCCACTACTGCTACTACGACTACCACCACAGCCAACAATTCTACTGCGGCTACTACTGTAGCTAATGACAATACTGCAACTGGTACTAACAATAATACTAGTACCACAAATACTGGGACAACTAGCGCAGCAACTGGCAATACCGACCAAGGTACTACTGGCACTACAACCGGCACCACAGGTTCAACTGGCACGGCCACTGGTACTCCAGATCCAACTAACCCAGGTTCAACTGGCACTACTACTGGCACCAATCCGGACACTAAGAGTACTGGGAACACGACTGACAACCCTGGTTCATCAAGTGACAATACTCAGACCCATCCCGGCTCATCAACTGGCAATACTTCTAGCGACCAGACTTCGGATTTGGGCAAGCAAAACGTCAGCGAAGACGTCTCAAACGAAAACATTGGCGAAGGCTCGGTTATTAACAGCTACCTAACCACGCAAACTGCCAAAGACAACTATGCAAAACTGAATGACACTGGCAAGAAAATCGTGGCTGCCGCTTTAAGAGAAGGCAGTACCTTGGAACTGGACAAGCTGACTGATACGCAGATTGCTGCTTTGAACAAGATGGTTCTGAACAAGACGGACGACAACCAGTATACTTTTAAGGATTATGATTCAATTACCAAAAAGATTGTCAACCGTGACAGTAGCTCCCAAATCCCGCTCTTTAATGGTGAGAAAGTTGTCAATATGCCTGGCTTGGAAAAGGTCAAGGACGCGGAGACAGGTGAAGAAGCAACCATGGATATCTGGGACTCTTGGCCAGTGCAAGACCCGGAAACTGGTTACGTACAAAACTGGAATGGCTACCAGTTGGTCGTGGCAATGATGGGGATTCCGCACAAGAGCGACAGTCACCTGTACCTGCTTTACAGCAAGTATGGTGATAACAACTTTGCTAATTGGAAAGTTGCTGGCTCAATCTTTGGCTACAACAATGACCCATCTACTGGTCAATGGTCCGGTTCTGCCATGCTTAATGAAGATGGTTCAATCCAGCTCTTTTATGCTAATGTTCTTGTTCAAGAAAGTAATAACCAAAGAGTTGCTACTGTCACCGTAAATATTGGCCAAAACGCTGACGGTGTTTACATCAAGAACACTGAAAATGACCACATACTTTTTATCGGTGATGGTACTGTTTACCAAAACTATGAACAATGGAAGAACAGCGAAAACCGTGGAGCAAACAACCCACAAATGCGTGATGGCCACGTCTTTAAGGACAGCGATGGCAGTTACTATCTCGCCTTTGAAACTGCTACTGGTGATCTCGGCGACGATCCAGAAGGAGCTGACAATCTGTACGATTGGAGCAGATACGGTGGCAACGCTGCTTACAACGTAAGTGAATTGTTCAAGTTACTCAACAGTACCGACATGTACACTAGAGCGATCGTAAGCAACAGTGCGATTGGTTTGCTCAAGCTTGACATGAGTGACCCTAAGAATCCTAAAGTAGCTACTGACGAAAATGGTAAGCAGGTTCTTTACAATCCATTGGTTAAGACTGTATTGTCAGGGGACGAAATTGAACGTCCTGACTTGGTCAAATTGAATGGCAAGTACTACCTCTTTGTCGATGCCCGGGTTAACCACGCAGCTGACACTGATTTAGCTGTTAATACCAACATCGCGGTTGGGGATAACGTCACTATGCTGGGGTTTGTTTCTGACAAGGTTGATGGGGACTATGTTCCTTTAAACGGTGATGGCTTGGTTGTAGGTGCTTCAGTACCATCTACTTGGCGGACTGCTACCTACTCATACTATGTAGTCAAGATTAATCCAGCTAACTTAAAGAGTGATAAGATTACGGTCAATGGCGTAACTTATGACAAGGACTACTTCGTCAACCACGTTGTTTTGGTCAACTCCTACATGGGTAACCGGGGTGAAGTCGCTGGCAAGGGGCTCAACTCGACTCTTGGGCCAAGCTTCTTGGTTTTGATCGATGGCGACAAGACAACAGTTTTGGCCAACTCGGTTACTGACCAAGGTGTTTGGGATTGGAACGAAAACAGTCCTAAGCCTGAACTGGCAGCCGCATCTTTAAAGGAAGCCAAGCGGTCAACTGACAGCTTCAGCTTCCAAGTCAACAAGGACGGCTACTGGTACCTGTATAACGACTCAACCGACGACGGTTCAATCAAGATGCAAACTGGCTTCCAATATCTGGCAAGTCAAAACAAGACGGTTTACTATGACCCATCAACTGGCCACATGCTCTACGGCCTGCAGAAGATTGATGGTAAGACTTACTACTTTACTCCAGGTTCAGGTGCAAGATTTGGCGGCCAAATTAAGCTTGACGGCTACTGGTACCTCTTCAGCAAGGAAGACGGCGTAATGCAGACTGGCTTCCAGTACATCGCCAGCCAAAACAAGACTGTTTACTACGACCCAGCTACTGGTCACATGCTGTACGGTCTGCAAAAGATCAATGGCAAGACTTACTACTTCGCTCCAGGTTCAGGCGCAAGAGTTACTGGCCAAATTAAGATCAACGGCAAGTGGTACATGTTTGACAAGAAGACCGGCGTGATGCAAACTGGCTTCCAGTACATCGCCAGCCAAAAGAAGACTGTCTACTACAGTCCTAAGACCGGCCAAATGCTGTATGGCCTGCAGAAGATCAACGGCAAGTGGTACATGTTTGACAAGCAGTCAGGTGCTAAGATCAGCTACCAGAAGGTTGGTACTTACATCCGTTTGAAGCACAACGCTGCACTTTACTCAGCTAAGGGCAAGCGTACTAAGACCAAGACCTACAAGAAGGGCCTGTACACTAAGTCTGTCGGCATCCGAATTATCAAGGGCAAGGTTTACTACAAGCTCAGCAACGGCAAGTATATCAAGGCTGGCAACATTACTGTCGGCAAGAAGCGTACTCTTAAGAAGAATGCCTACATCTATGTTAAGAAGGGCAAGAAGGTTAAGGCACTCAAGGGCTTGCAAAAGAAGGGGAGCACTAAGTACACTTACGGCTCAGTAGTCATCTTCCAAGGCAAGAAGTTCTACGCTGTAGCTAGCGGCAAGTACATCAAGTCCGCAAACTTCTAATATTAAACAAAAAATCCCGCATCAGCGGGATTTTTTCTTTGACCAAGATGTGAAAATACTCTTCAAAAAAGATAAAAAAATTGTCGGCAGCATCCATTTGATTCAAGTTTAACTATAATGAAGATAATGATTTTTATCTCAAAAGAATAGGATACTGGTGAAAATATTGAAAAATGACAAGGATATAAATACCAGAGTCGGCAAGCGAAAGAAGAATGGTAAAATCAAGCGCATCTTCTGGAGCGTTCTGGGCGTTCTCCTGGTAGGGATCGGTTGTTTTGCCTACTACGAGTACCATACGGTGAAGAACGCGGCAGATTCAGCTTACAAGTCCGGCGGGATCAGCAGTGCTGAAAATGGGAGCAAGAATTCCGTTATCAGCAGCTCCAAGCCGATCGCGATCCTCTTGATGGGGACAGACACCGGGGCTTTGGGCAGAACCTACAAGGGGCGGACTGACTCAATCATGGTCGCGGTCATCAACCCCAAGACCAAGAAGACGACTTTGGTCAGCTTTGAAAGAGACCAACAGGTCAATCTGCCTGACTATCCGGACAAGTCGCCTTCCAAGTTGAATGCGGCCTATGCTTACGGCAATGCCAAGGAATTGGCCAAGGTCTTGAAGAAGTACTACAATATTCCAATTAATGCCTACGTTTTGATTAACATGGGCGGGCTTAAGACCATTGTCAACAAGGTCGGCGGGATCGATATTGCTCCGGTGCTGTCTTTCAGCTATGAAGGCTACACCTTTACCAAGGGCAAAACGACCCACATGAACGGGGCCAAGGCTTTGGCATACTCACGTATGCGCTATGACGACCCGCAAGGTGACTACGGTCGGCAAAAGCGGCAGCGGCAAGTATTGTCTGCCCTTTTGAAGAAGGCGGAAAGCGCGACGACCTTGCTCAATTCCAGTTTTATCTCATCATTGTCCAAGCAGGTGCAGACTGACTTGACCTTCAGCGATATGACCGCTTTGGCCAAAAACTATGTTTCCGCCACGAAGAACTTGAAGACCGACTACACCCACGGGACGGGCTACATGCAGGATGGCGTTTCTTACCAGAAGATTTCTGTTTCAGAGCGGCAGAGAATCAGTAACTTGATCAGAAAGGCCCTAGGCCTAAAGACTAAGCAGGTGAAGACTGATTCAATCGACACTTCAACCAGCTCAAGCAGCACGACCACTTCAAGCAGCTCAGCCGGCACAACCGGCTCCGCCCCTGGCAACAATGCTGGTCCAGGCACAAATGCTGGCAGCAATTACAATGCCGGCGCTGGCACGCCGGGCGGCTCAAATGGGCCAGGCCAAAATACTGACGCGGGTTATTAAAACAAGAAACAAAGGAGTCAAACGGTCCAGTTTGACTCCTTTTTGCGTGCTCTCTTTATTTACCCGGGCTAAATACCTAAAAGGTCTGGTAAAATTAAAGTGTTAGACAATAATTTTCTGAATTTTTAAAGAAAAACAGAAGAAAGTGATTTAATTGGTGCAGACGCCGCGTTTTTATATATAATGAAACTATTGCATCAATTCTAAAGATTGGACATATGGTGAAAAGCTGTGAATGAGAAAAAGATAAATTCAAGAACAGAACAGCGCAAGAAGCGCAACAAGTTTTGGCGGATCTTCTGGTCTGTCATTGGGGTAATCGTAATTGGTCTGGCTGGCTTTGCCTGGTATGAATACAGCTCAGTCAAGAACGCGGCCAACACTGCTTACAGATCCGGCGGGATCAGCAGTGCCGAAAACGGGAGCAAGAACGATGTCATCAGCAACAAGAAGCCGCTGGCAGTCCTCTTGATGGGGACTGACACCGGGGCCTTGGGCAGAACCTACAAGGGCCGGACCGACTCCATCATGGTCGCGGTCCTCAACCCCAAGACCAAGAAGACTACCTTGGTCAGCTTTGAACGCGACATCCAAGTCAACCTGCCAGATTATCCGGAATACTCACCGTCTAAGCTGAACGCGGCTTACGCTTATGGCAATGCCGGTGAATTGGCCAAGGTGCTGAAGAAGTACTTCAACATCCCAATCAATGCCTACGTTCTGGTCAACATGGGCGGGCTTAAGACCATCGTCAACAAGGTTGGCGGGGTCGACATTTCACCAGTCTTGAGCTTCAGCTATGAAGGCTATACCTTCACCAAGGGCCAGAAGACCCATATGGACGGGGCCAAGGCTCTGGCATACAGCCGGATGCGCTATGACGCCCCAGAAGGCGACTACGGCCGCCAGAAGCGGCAGCGGCAAGTGCTGCAGGCTCTGGTCAAGAAGGCGGAATCCGCCCAAACCTTGCTGAATACGAGTTTTGTTTCATCATTGTCCAAGCAGGTTCAAACCGACTTGACTTTCAGTGATTTGACTTCCCTGGCCAGCTCATACCTGCCAGCCACGAAGAATGTCGTAACTGACTACACTCACGGGACTGGCTTCATGGAAGACGGTGTCTCATACCAGAAGGTATCTACGGCTGAGCGTCAGAGAATCAGCAATTTGATCAGAAAGGCCATGGGCCTTAAAACCAAGACGGTTCAGTAATCGAGAATAATTTAGAAAATGCTGGGTGCAAACATCCAGCATTTTTTGCTTATAGCGGCGATCTGCGATTGGTGATGCACAATCCAGGTCAAAAATGTTATACTTGAATACAATGCGGTTAATAGTGTCTTTGACTGATACGCTTAAGCTGAATGATTCTTATAAGCAAAGTAGAACCGCTGAAATATTTTAGTTGTTAACTTAAACTTCCCACACCAAAAAGAACTATGAAGCCTTGAAAACTCAATAGTTTAGCCAGTAAATATTCAATTAAGCTGCTAGTGATGGCGATAATGCCTCTTGCATGTACTTCGGGAGGCGGGAAATGAAAGCTTTGGTGAACCTTTCCATCTGCTCTTCTGTTGGTTGGAAGATCTCTTTCACACTCTCGAACATGGCTTCCACCAGGATCTGAAGCGAGTGATTGAAAGTGATGTCCGCAAGCTCGTCTACCATGCAATAAAAGAGCTCGCCTATTGTCCTATCGTCTTCATCGTCTCGCTTCTCAACTGACATGAACATGTAGCGCAGAAAGACGAAAGCCGTATGGGCAGTCAATGCATCATATGAGAGTCCATGGTATTCAGTGCCAAGCTTCAAGAAGCTCTTGCAGGTCTTGAAGAAGACCTCGATGTCCCATCTTTTGCCGTAAATTCTGATGATCTCATTTTCATCGATCGTCATGTCCGTACAAATAAGAGCGATCCAGTCTTTGCGGTTGGAGCGATTTCTCACACAGACTATTCTGGCATCAATCTGGGCACCATCTTTGGCAGGATCTCCAACCTTTACAGGGACGGACAGGAGATATCTTGAGCGACCTCTACGCTTCTTGCATGCGTTGAAGATCTGCTTGACGTTCATCCGCTTTCCTTCGAACTCGTATGTGATCTTGGAGCTTTTCTTCACCATGGCGATTACGTTCAAACCACGTTGACTGATTTGGACAATCTGATGCGGATTGGAAAACCAAGTGTCAAACATGACGTACTTGGCAGTGAGCCCTGCTTTCAAGGCTTGATCGAGCAGCTGGATAACTACATCGGTCCCCTTTGATTGGGCCATAATCCGCCTCTTGGCCGCAATTGTGCGCTTGTCGATCTTCTTGGTTGTCCCGATGACATTCTGATCGTTCTTTGAGGACAGGAGAGATGAAGCGATTGGGACGAAGGAGGATCCATCAGTCCAACCCATGGTCATCATCCGAAACCCCTTCTTGTAGGTCATCGAAACGTGGTCGAATACTTTGGCAGCCAGCTCAGTCTTCTTGTATCCAGTTCTGGAGTAGAGCGAATCGTCAAAGACGAAGCAATCCGCACGTTGGTCAGAGGTCAGATCTTTCAGATGCCCATTGACGATCCTCTCAGCTAGCAGAATAGTGAAGCGAAGCCAGTTGATATGTGGGTTCTGCATGAATCGATAGTAGGTATTTTTGGAGAAGCCAGCAGTACACTTGCCAGACTTCTGTTGCATGTACATGCTTCTGTCTCGAAACACATTACTGAAGATGTATGAAAGGATCGACCAAAGCGGGACTCCTTTGGACTTGCGGAGCCCAGATCTGCGGAGAAGCTCCATAACTTTGTAGTCCTTAAAGAACTTTTCAACAGAGCGGGCAATTTTAGGTTCGTTTTCAGTATCGAATGATGGTAAACTAGACATAGCACAAGCCTTTCGTTTGATATTGATGATGTTTTGGTCGACTTAATTATATCAAGCGAACGAAGGCCTTGTGCTTTTTTGTTGGCAAAACTATTGAATTTTCAAGGTACTAGCCCACTTTTGCAAGTGGGAAGTTTAAGTTGTTAAGTTGTACGGGTAATAAATGAGTAAAGAAGCAAAATCGTCCAATTACGAGACCGACTTGGGCGCCTACAAGTATATAAAGAGATTCTTGGACATTGTCGGCAGCTTGCTGGCACTGATAGTTTTCTCGCCGATTTTCTTGCTTCTGTCCCTAATCATCAAGGGCCAGGATGGCGGATCAGCTTTTTTTGCCCAAGAAAGAATTGGCAAGGGCGGCAAGCCCTTTAAGATGTACAAGTTCCGTTCCATGAAAATGGACGCGGAGAAGATCTTGAAAAGTGACCCTGACTTGTATGCCAAATATGTAGCAAACGACTACAAGCTGCTGGCTGAAGAGGATCCAAGAATCACACCAATCGGCCGCTGGATGCGGCGGACGTCAGTTGATGAGCTGCCGCAATTCGTCAATATTCTCAAAGGTGACATGAGCATCATTGGACCACGTCCGGTGGTGGAGAAAGAGCTGGAAGAATATGGTGACCGCAAGGCCAAGTTTCTTTCAGTCAGGCCAGGTGCCATGGGCCTTTGGCAGGCAACGGGCCGCAGCAATATCAGCTATCCGGAGCGCTGCGATGTTGAACTGGAATATATTGACAACATCTCTTTTGCCTATGATGTGAAGATCTTCTTCCAGACGATTTTTAGCATTTTCAAAAAAGAAGGGGCTTATTAGTGAAGGTTAAAGTATTAGTCGCGGCCCACAAGCAGTTTCCAATGCCGGCCGATTCTGTCTACATGCCGGTTTTGGTTGGCGCGGTCAAGAACTACAAGCCTGGAATCGGTTACCAGCGCGATGACGAAGGCGACAACATTTCAGCCAAGAATCCCTATTATAACGAGCTGACCGGGATTTACTGGGCTTGGAAGAACTTAAAAGACGTTGACGCGGTGGGTCTGGTTCACTATCGCCGCTATTTTTACGTGAAGAAGCCTTTCACCTTGGAAAATGTCGCGAACGAGGCCGACTATGCCAAGCTGCTTGAAAAATATGACGTAATTGTCCCGACCAAGCGGAACTACTATATCGAAAGCAACTACGAACACTATGTTCACGCCCACCCGGCAGAACCTCTGGACAAGACCAGAGAGATTCTGGCCAAGGACTATCCTGACTATCTGCCAGCTTTTGACATGATGATGAAGCGGCGCAGCGCCCACATGTTTAACATGTTCGTCATGAAGAAGGAGCAGTTTGCCGACTACTGTCAATTCATCTTCAGCGTTTTGAGCAAGCTGGAGGGGCAAATCGATATTTCCGGCTATTCCGTCCAAGACCAGAGAGTCTATGGTTATATTTCAGAGCGGTTGATGGATGTTTGGCTTTACACGACCAAGCAGAACTATACTGAAATGACTTGGGGCCAGCTGGGCGGAGAAAAGAAGATCAAGAAGGGGATCAACCTCATCAAGCGCAAGCTTGGCGTTGGCAAGAAGCAAACCCACTTTTAGGAAAGAAGAACAGGAGAGAAAATTATGGCTGATTATTTAGTAGTCGGTGCAGGTCTTTTTGGCGCTGTGTTTGCCCGCGAAGCTGCCAAGCGCGGCCACAAGGTGACGGTAATTGAAAAGCGTGACCACATTGCCGGCAATATCTACACCAAGGAAATCGACGGCATCCAGGTTCACCAGTACGGGGCCCACATTTTCCATACCTCCAACAAGGAAGTCTGGACCTATGTCCAGCAATTCGCGGAATTCAACCGCTACACCAACAGCCCGGTAGCCAACTACAAGGGCAAGATGTACAACCTGCCTTTCAACATGAACACCTTCAACCAGATGTGGGGCGTCCGGACGCCGCAAGAAGCCATGGACAAGATCAACGAGCAGCGCTCTGAAATGGCGGGCAAGACCCCGCAAAACCTGGAAGAGCAGGCAATTTCTTTGATCGGCCGCGACATTTACGAAAAGCTGATCAAGGGCTACACGGAAAAGCAGTGGGGCAGAAAGGCAACTGAACTGCCGGCATTCATCATTAAGCGCCTGCCAGTCCGCTTGATCTACGACAACAACTACTTCAACGATGACTACCAGGGCATCCCTAAGGGCGGCTACACCAAGCTGGTGGAAAACCTGCTCAAGGATGACAAGATCACGGTTGAACTGAACACTGACTTTTTCGACAAGAAGGACGAATACCTGCAGAAGTTTGACAAGGTCGTCTACACCGGCCCGATCGACCAGTTCTTTGACTACCGCTTGGGTGAACTGGAATACCGGTCTCTCCGCTTTGAAACTGAAGAAAAGAACGTCGGCAACTACCAAGGCAACGCCGTGATCAACTACACCGACGCTGAAACGCCTTATACCCGGGTAATTGAACACAAGCACTTCGAATTCGGCAAGGGTGACCCGGACAAGACCATCATCACCCGGGAATATCCGGCTGACTGGCACCAAGGCGATGAGCCTTACTACCCGGTCAACAACGAACGGAACAACTCCCTGTATGCCCAGTACAAGGAACTGGCTGACAAGGAAGATGCTAAGGTTATCTTCGGCGGCCGCCTGGGCCAGTACAAGTACTACAACATGGACCAGGTCATCGCTGCTGCCCTGGAAGCCGTCGAGAAGGAATTTTAAGCATGAGCAAATTAGGAACCAAGGACGGTTTCGCTGCCCAGAAGAATGCTTTTGCAGGCAGCGACCACGTAGTTTACGTTGAAGGCGAAGATTTGAAAAAGCTGAAGCAAACCCTGCTGGGGATGCTCCAGGACTTCATGGCCGTCTGCGCCAAGTATGACCTCAACTATACGCTCAGTGGGGGCTCAGTCTTGGGCACGATCAGACACCAGGGCTTTATCCCTTGGGACGACGACATCGACATCAACATGCCCAGAAAAGACTTCAACAAGCTCAAGGAAGTTTTTGACAAAGAGTTAGGGGAAGGCTACAAGCTGCTTGCCCCTGAACTGACCCCAGGCTATGGGGCAGCTGCCAGCCGCTTCATCAAGAAGGGGACGGTTTACCGCACCTTTAACGACGTGGCTGAGCCCAAGGAAAACTGCGGGATCTGCATTGACATTTTTGTCCTGGAAAACACCCCGGACAATGCCTTGGCCCGTAAGCTTAGGGGCTACTGGAGCCTGGCAGTAGGCTATTTGCTCAGCTGCCGGAAGGTTTACGACTACCTGCCAAAGCTCTTGGCAATCCAGGACACGCCGGAAGTCAGAGCGGCTTTTGGCAAAAAATACAAGGTCGGCCGCTTCTTCAAGTTCATCCCGCTGGATACGGCAACGCGCTGGACTTACAAGGTTTACTCCGGCTGCAAGAATGACAACTCCAAGTACGTGACGATTCCAAGCGGCCGCAAGCACTATTTCGGGGAAATGGATACCCGGGAGAATATGTGCCAGGCTACGGAAGGAACTTTTGAGGGGATCAAGGTCAAGCTTCCAGCCGGAATCGAAAGCTACATGAACCGGCTGTATGGGCCAGACTACATGACCCCGCCGCCGGTCGACAAGCGGGAAAAGCACCCGCTCTTTGAATTCAGCTTGGGAGAAGACAAGGATTAATGAAGAAGTACCAGATTTTTGAAGTTTTCAGTTCAGACGACACTGCCTTAGGGAAGGCTCCGTCTGACATCAACCAGATCGCGGAAAAGGCGGGCTTTGAAAGCCTGCGCTTGGTCCGGGTCTGCGCTGGAAAAAAGGATGCCCTTTCCCGGGTTCGCCGGCAGTTGCACTACCGCTTCAGCTGGCAAAAGCTCTACAAACAGATCGAACCTAATTCTATCGTCCTCTTCCAGGCCCCGTCCCGGGACCACCAGCTGCAACGGGAAGAAACCTTGGCCAAGCTGAAAAAAGAAAAGAACGTTAAATTCATTTATCTAGTCCATGATGTAGAAGAATTGAGACAATTCTTCTACAAGAAATTTTTCGCGGAAGACTTTGAGCAGATGATGAAATACGCTGACTGTTTGATCGTCCATAATGATTCCATGAAGAAGTTCTTCATTGACCGGGGGATCGCACCAGAGAAGCTGGTTACGCTGGGGATTTTTGATTATCTGATTCCAGACGGCGAGATCAATCATGCCAAGTTTGAACGGGCTGTTTCCGTGGCCGGCAATTTGGATGTCCGTAAGACCCAGTATTTGAACGATATCGGCAAGATCGACGCTAAGTTTAACCTTTACGGGCTGAATTTCACTTTGGATGCCTACAAAAACGTTGAATACCATGGAGCCTTTCCAGCCGATGAAATTCCGAAGCAGCTGAATTCCGGCTTTGGCTTGATTTGGGACGGCAGCAGCATTGAGACCTGTGATGGCCCTTTTGGCAACTACCTCCGTTACAACAATCCCCACAAGCTCTCCTTGTATCTGGCCTCAGCCCTGCCAGTTATCATCTGGAGCCAGGCTGCCGAAGCTAGTTTCATCAAGAGCAAGAATTTGGGCTTAACTATTGATTCCCTGCGCGACTTGCCGGAAGTTTTAAAAAATGTAACGGAAGAAGAATACGAAGTTTTCGCGGCTAATGCCAGGGATGTGGCTAAGAAGCTCAGAGCAGGCTATTTTACTAAGACTGCTTTGGAGAAGGCGGTCAAAAGTTTAGATAAGTAAGACGCGAGTAAAAGAACAGGTGATAGCGTGACTGACAAGTTGAAGGTACTTTTGATTAGGGGGATGCTCTACTATGATGGTGTGACCTCGGTTGAATACGAATGGATCAAGACCCTCCATGACCGGGTGGACTATGATTACGTCCTGCTCGATCCAGACAAGAGCATCCCTGAAAAAGAAGCAGCCGTGGAGGCTTTTGGTGTTCATGTTTACCCTCTGCGCTACTCGGGCAAGAACTCCTTTGAGAGCCACCGCAACCGGGTGGCCGTGGTTGACCAGTTTTTGAAAAAGCACCACTATGACGTGGTTCATATCGATACTGACCTGCCTAGTCGCTATGACATGGCCAAGGTAGCCCGGGAAAATGGCGTTAAGCGTGTGATCGTCCACTCCCACAATGCCATGCAGCATTTACACGGCATCCAAAAACTACCTGGTTTCGTAACTTACGAGCGCAAGCAGATTGCCCGCTATGCCACGGACCTGGCGGCCTGCTCAAAAGAGGCGGCTGCTTGGCTTTTTAATCCTAAAGACCAAGGCAGAGTTCGGATCATCCACAACGGGATCAGCCGAGACCGTTATGTTTTTTCTGAAGAAAAGCGGCAGGCGACTAGAGAAGACTTGGGCTTAGCAGCCGATCAGCTCTTGTTAGGCAATATTGGCCGCCTGGCAGACCAAAAGAATCAGCTTTTCCTGGTAGACATTTTTTATGAACTGGTTAAAAGCAATCCGCAAGCCCACTTGCTTTTGATCGGGAGCGGGGAAAAGGAAACAGACCTGCGGACTAAGATCAAAGATTTGGGTCTTGAGGAAAAGGTGACCATAGTCTTGTCTACTGACAAGATTCCAGACTACTTGTTTGCCATGGATGCCTTTGTCATGCCGTCTCTTTATGAAGGACTGCCAGTAACCTTGCTGGAAGCACAGACGACTGGTCTGCCATGCGTGATTTCTGACGTCATCAGTTCAGAAATGGACTTCGAGGGCTTGATTTTCCGGGAATCCCTGCAGGCTGATCCTGCTGCCTGGGCCAAGTTGATTGCGCAAGTGGCCAGCCAGGCCAACGGCCAGGACCGACGGCAATTTGCAAACCAGCTGACCAAGCTGGGCTACGACAACCAGGAATCTGCTGAGCAGGTTTACCAGATGTATTTGGGCAAGTAGTATCAGATCGGAAGCGTTAATGAAGAATCCTAGTATTAAAAAGAATATAGTTATCAGCACCCTGTACCAGATTCTGGCAATCATTACACCACTGATTACGGCGCCTTACGTTTCCAGAGTCATCGGAACTGATGGGATCGGTGCCTACAGCTGGACTTCCTCAATCCAGACCTACTTCTCCCTGGTCGCGGCCTTGGGGACAGCTTCGTATGGGATGCGGGAAATTGCCCGTAGCCGCAACGATGCCAAGAAGCGAAGCCAGATTTTTTGGGAAATTGAACTGCTGAGCGTGTTCACCTCCTTGGCCATGCTACTCTTATGGGGAGGCTACGTGGCTTTTCAGACCCACTACCGGGTCATGTTTCTTATCTTGACCTTGAACCTGTTCAACACCATGCTGGACATCTCCTGGTTCTTTGATGGACTGGAGCAGTTTCAGTACACTGTAACCAAGAACGCTTTGGTCAAGGTGGCTGGGGTTGTCTTGATCCTGCTTTTTGTCAAGAGCCCTAAGGATACCAACCTTTACGTCTTCATCATGACGGGGACGACCCTGCTGGGGACCATGTCCATGTGGCTGGAGTTGCATAAGTTCGTGGTAAAAGTTCCAATCAAACTAGCCAACTTGAAACGGCACTTCCACGAAACTCTGATCTACTTTATTCCGACTATCGCAACCTCTATTTATACTTACATGGACAAAACCTTGATTGGCTTCATGACCCAGAATAATGCGGAGAACGCCTACTATGAGCAGGCAACAAAGATTATCAACCTGACCAAGGCAGTGACTTTTACCGCCGTTAACAATGTCCTGGGAGCTAGAATTTCCTACTTATTTGCCAAGAAGAAAGAGAAGGAAATCAAGCAGCGGATCCAAGGATCCATAAACTACATCCTTTTCATCGGGGTGGGGATCGGCTTTGGCCTGCTCGGAATCGCGGATACATTTGTGCCGGTTTTCTTCGGTCATGGCTGGGATAAGGTGGCGCTCTTGCTTCGTCTGTTTAGCCCGCAGATCGTGATTATTGGAATTTCCAACTGCCTGGGTTCGCAATACTATAACCCGGCCGGCCTGCGGAAGCAGAGCGCGGTTTATATTATCATCGGAGCAGTTGTCAACTTCGTCTTGAACCTGTTTTTGATTCCGCGCTTTGCCAGTGCCGGGGCGACTTTTGCCTCAATCATCGCGGAATTGACAATTAGTCTGCTTTACCTTTACCATGATAATGGCTACTTGGAGCTAGCTTATATTGGCAAGGTGATTTGGAAGAAGCTGATTGCCGGGACTTTAATGATGCTGGTCATCCTGACCTTGAACCCATTTGGCCATCCTGGCATTATCAAGCTGGGCATTCAGTTTATTCTTGGAGCGGGGACTTACCTGGGCACCTTGTTTATCTTGCAGGATGATTCAGTTGGCCTGCTTAAGAAGATTTTGAGCAGAGGATAAGGGAGAATTTAGAAAAGACAATGGACAATATTAAGCTCAAGCTCTCAGACGATTTTTTTAAAGAAGAAGTCAGAAACGACTACACGGTCAGCCCGGAAATGAAAAAGATCTGGGCCGTGGAATTAGACCTCTTGGACCAACTGGATCAGGTTTGCCAGAAATACGATATTCCCTGGTACCTGTCGGGTGGTTCTCTCTTGGGTGCTGTACGCCATCATGGCTATATTCCTTGGGATGATGACATCGATTTGATGATGTACCGGAAGGATTTTGACCGTTTGTGCGAAGTGGCTAAGAATGAGTTTACCGAGCCGTACTTCTTCCAAACAGAAGAGACCGACCCTGGTGCCATGAGGGGGCACGCCCAGTTGCGTAATTCCTCGACCACGGCTATTCTCAAATCTGAACAGAATTTTCATTACCAGTTTAACCAGGGGATTTTCATCGATATCTTTCCATTGGACAGTGTGCCAGACGATCTGGAAGAGCGACAAGCTTTTGTTAAAAACGTCAACCAGCTCAAGCACCGGGCCCGGCAGTTCTACAACTACTGCAACGGCTATCCGAATAAGAATTTGTCCGGCTTGAAAAAGTCCCTCCTTTACACCAAATTCTTTTTTGATAAGAAAAAGAGTGGTGGCCGCAACATTTATTACGACCGCTTTGCCAAGGAAATTACCAAATATGACGACCAAGATACCCAAGAAGTCATGATGGTCATGCTGGAAACGGAAAAGTGCTGCTGGAAGCGCAAGTACGTGGCAAATCCAGTCAGAGTGCCATTTGAGATGCTCAGCCTGCCGATTCCAAAGGATTACGATCCTTTGCTGACCAAACAGTACGGCAAGTGGAATGTCTTTGTCAGAGGCGGGTCTATCCATGGCTCAGTCATCTTTGATCCAGACAAGTCTTACAAGGAATACCTGAAATAGGGGGCAAGGAGCAATTATGAAACGTGTAATTACTTATGGAACATTTGACCTGCTGCATTACGGCCACATCAACCTGCTGAGAAGAGCCAAGGCACAGGGAGACTACTTGATCGTTGCCTTGTCTACTGATGAGTTTAACTGGAACTCCAAGCACAAGAAGACCTACTTCTCATATGAGCAGCGCAAGCAGCTGCTGGAAGCCATCCGTTACGTTGACCTGGTCATCCCTGAAAAAGACTGGGACCAAAAGCGTAACGACATGCATGAATACCACATTGATACCTTTGTCATGGGGGATGACTGGAAAGGCAAATTCGACTTCTTGAAAGAAGAAGGCGTCAACGTCGTTTACCTGCCAAGAACCCCGGAAATTAGTTCTTCCAAGATTAAGCATGATCTGTATGACGCTAATGAGGTAACTGAAGAAAGCAAGTTATCTCATGATGATTTGGACACTGATCCAGACCATGATAAAAATTAAATCGGCAAAGTAAAAGAGCATTCCGCTGGGAATGCTCTTTTAATGTCTAAAAATGCTTTTCTCAGCCTTAAAAGTAGAGGCTAGTATAGTTCGGCCCGGCAAAAGATTTTCGCTCCCTAAGGTCGTTTAAAGTGGCATACCAGAGAAGAGCCATGGCCATTAAGTAGACCGGGTTGGTAGAAATATTGGAGATAATGATTTCCAGCAGCAATAAAATACTGATTGGCAGAAGATAGCGGCGGCTTGGAGCAAATAATGTGGTAAAGAATGGCACAAGGAAGTATAGAGCCAGGTAGAGCCCCCCAGTAGCCATCAAAGTGGTTAGCCCCATGCTTAGGCCGTTGTTTGCCCGGTGGAAGGCAAACATCTTGATTAAGGCTCCTTCATTGCCAAAACCTACTCCGAGGATCGGATGCTGGCCCCAAACAGTCAATCCAATGCGCAGATCGTCTACTCTGACTGAGTAAGATGACCCACCAGATTTTCTAATCCGGATGACAATGATTCCTAATACCAGAAGAAGCAGGAAGACTGGGATAACGATCTTCAAGTTGAGCTTACCCTGTGCCTGCAGGTATTGCAAAAAGGAAATCAATACAGCCAAAACTCCGAGCAGGATTGCTGTTGCGGACAGGGTTGTCAGCAGGGTGACCAGGATGAGACTAATCCGCCAGAAGGTCTTGGACTTTTTGACGAAGAGCTCGATAATCAAGCCGTTTAAAAGGAAGAGGGTGTAGCCTGGAGCTTCGGTAAAGATCCCCGTATTTCTGATCACGTGGTGGCCCAGGTACATTTGATCCTGTAAGGGCTGGTGGAAATAAAGGTAGCAGTAGCTAGTTGTAAAGTGGGGGTTGTTGGCCCAGTAATAGAAGGTGTCAACGGCCCCAATCCGCAGGCCAAGAATGCTGCCGAAAAAGTAAAAGAAGAGCGACACGCCAGCCACGATCAAGACGATATTGGCATAGCTGTCCCAAAGAAGATGCCCATTATCGTGCCGGCAGTAGACAAAGGTAATCAAAAGGGCCGCTGTCAAAGGCAGGCAGAGGTTGGAAAAGTACTTGAAAGGATTGGCCTGCGAAAAAAAGATGAAGACTAGCAGGTAGCATACGATCAAGACAATGAAGGACAAGTCCTTAAAGTTGTAAGAATTGGTAGCCAAAACCAAAAGGATCCCGATCCCCAAAAGAAGGTAGCGGTAGGTACCGATTGGGATGAAAGCTCCTCTTAAGTAGTTCCACATGACTGTCGTTGACATGACCGACAGGATGACGATGATATAAGCCATGACTGCAAAGAAGCGGTCACCAGCTGATTTGATAGACTTCACGCTAACCTCCTTATCGGTAACTTCTGCGCAGGCGCCAGTAAATTGATCTCCAAGTCGCCAGCAGGAAGCCAGTTACCGTGCCGATCGCTACTGCAAACTTGATATTCGGGTAGCTCTTCACGACGCTGGTTTTATCCTTGAACTTGATGGATTTGACTAGGACAGTTGGCAGGATCGGTTTCAAGTACTTGCGCTTCTTTTTCTTGGTTGGCATGGCCTTGCGACCCCGCTTGTATTCAAGCTTAAATTCTTTCTTGAAATTTTTGGCCACAACCTTAAGCGTCTTTTTGGCCTTTTTAGGCGAAGAACTGGTGACAGTCAAGGTATAGGTGTTGGAGCGCGGGGTAGATGTTACGGTTATATTCTCACGCAGAGCCGTTGGCGAAACGTTGTCAATTTCATTAGTGGTATGATCGATGACGCCAGGGCTGATGGCAATATTTTGAAAGCCGTTGGCTGCTTGCTCGTTTTGGCTTCTGGCCTGCCGCTTGGTAAAACCGCCTTGCGTGATTTTGCCCTTAGCCACGAAGTTCATGCTGGCAGTGTATCTGGCTGGAAGCAGATAGTTGGCAGTTCCATAAGCCAGGCAGCCAAACAAGGCCGTGCCGATAATAATCAGCAGTAGATTCTTCCAGATCAGCTTGGCCAGCTCTTTTAAAGTGAGCGTGGTGTCAGCCATACTGTAAAAATTGTTCACCTAGATTTCCTCACATTCTTATGCAGATGCATTAGTTGAAAAAGTATGCTGGTTTGCACAATACTAACTTCCAAGTATACCACAATAATTTTATTCTTCTTTTTAAAGAAATTTAAAAAATGACAGGAAGAAAAGACAAAAATACCTAAATAAGCAGATTGTTAATGCGGTTCAAATGTTGGATAGATCTGTTAAAATGAAAGTGATGGCGAGTTTTTGCCGGAGAATTTTGAATAAGAAGTTGCATTGATGGCTTAACAGCAAAGCCAGAAAATGGCTGAAGGAGTAAAAATGGTAGTAGCATTATTGACGGCAGCCGGTGTTGGCTCACGGATGAAGCAGGATATTCCCAAGCAGTTCATGCATGTGAACAACAAGCCGATCATCATTCACACGATGGAAGCTTTCCAAAAGCATCCCTTGGTTGATGCAATCATGGTGGTTACCCTGCCCGCCTGGATGGATGTTTTGAAAGTTTATGCCAAGCAGTTTAACATCAGCAAGCTCAAGTGGGTCGTGCCAGGTGGGGCAACCGGCCAAGAATCAATTCACAATGGCTTGGAAGTCCTGTCCAAGGAATTAGGAGATGATGAAGTTGTCTTAATCCATGACGGAAACCGTTGCAATGTTTCCCAGGAAATCATCTCTGACAGCCTGGCTACCTTTAAGGAACACGGCAGTGCGATTACCGCTATTCCGTGTGTAGAAGCAGTTTTCCGCAGCGGTGACGGTGGCGTATCTTCAACTGATTCAATTCCGCGTGAGCAGCTTTACAGAACGCAGACGCCGCACGTCTACACCTTGGGCAAGCTGCTCTGGGCGCATGAAGAAGCCGGCAAGCGCGGTATTACCAACACGGCCGCAACTTGCACCTTGATGCAGGCTTTGGGAGAAAGAGTTTATTTCTCTAAAGGGTCGGAAACCAACTTAAAAATTACGACGGTTGACGACTTGATGATTTTTGAAGCCCTGCTTTCCACTAAGAAAGACGAGTGGCTCAAGTAACGAGGTAACGATGAAGTACACTGAACAATATTGGGATGACGTAGACCACGTGCAAAAGGCAGTTCCGAATCTGGAACTGCTTTTTGGTAAGAAATTATTTATTACCGGAGCAACAGGGATGATCTGTTCAGCCCTGGTTGACGTCTTGCTTTGGTTGAACAAAAACAGAGATGCCGGAATTAGTCTGGTCCTGGCCGGCCGCAGCCGTGAACGGATGGCAACCCGTTTTGCCGGGTTTGGAGAAGGAAAAGACTATATCTTTTTCCAGTACGATGCTACCAAAGAAGTAGATCTGAATGTAAAAGTTGACTATATCATCCATGGGGCAAGCAATGCCAATCCTTCTTATTATGTCAGCCAGCCGGTTGAAACGATGCTGGCCAACTTCAGTGGCCTCTATTCTCTGCTAAAGATGGGCAAAGAGTACGGGGCCAAGCGCCTCTTGTACTTGTCTTCCAGTGAAGTTTACGGGAACAAAGACAATAATGATCCTTTCAAAGAAGAAGACTATGGCTTTTTGGACATTTTAAACTCACGTGCTTGCTACCCAAGTGCTAAACGGGCGGCAGAAACTCTGTGCGCCTCCTTTAGCCAAGAGTATGGCTTGGAAACGGTAATCGCCCGCCCCGGTCATATTTACGGACCAACCATTACCAAGTCTGATAGCCGGGCCTCAGCCCAATTTACTCGTAACGCGGTCAATCACGAAGACATCGTCATGAAAAGCGCGGGTCAGCAGCTGCGGTCATACTGCTATACGTTAGACTGCGCGTCAGCGCTTTTGACCATCTTGCTTGATGGCAAGAACGCCAATGCCTACAACATTTCCAACCGGAATTCCGTTGTTACTGTCCGCCAGTTGGCCGAAGCTCTGGCCAAGGCAGCTGGGACTCATGTTGTTTTTGAGAACCCGACAGACGTGGAGAAAAAAGGCTACAACTTGATGACTAATTCTTCTTTAGATGCTGAAAAGCTGGAAGCCCTGGGCTGGCAGGCTAAATTTTCTTTAGAAGAAGGGGCTCAGCGTACAATTGCCGGCCTCAAGGCTTAAGAAGTTGTTTTTACGTAATTTGATATTTTGATATAAAGTGATTGACAGTTTTGCATATGCTTAGATAAAATGATAAAGGGTAACTATTTTGAATATAAACAAATGGCAATTCTCGCGCCAAGACACCAAGGCGATGAAGGGTATCGCAATTTTGCTGATGCTGTTGCACCACAGTATGGCTTTCCCCGACCGGATTCCAAGCAAATATAAATTTGCTTTGCCGGCTGAGGCTTTAAAGCATTTGCAGATGGTCGGCAGTTTCGGCAAAATCTGCGTGTATATCTTTATGTTCTTGGGCGGATTGGGCCTTGCTAAACAGATTGAGGCGCATAAGTTTCATTTGCTGAGGAAAATCTGGAACTTGTACCGGGTTTACTGGCGCGTATTTTTCTTGTTTGTCCCACTGGGCTTCTTGTTTTTCAGCCAGCAGCCGCGGTATTCGCGGGCTTTTATGTGGAATCGCTTTGCTGATTTCTCTTTTGGAAAATTCATTCAGAATTTGACCGGCTACGCTTCGACTTATAACGGTGAATGGTGGTTTGTCCGTGTCTTCGTAGCGGCAATTGTGCTAGGCAGCGTCTACTATTATTTGACAGAAAAGGTCAACAATGTCTATGTGGAAACAGGCCTGGTCTTGCTGCTGTCCGTCTTTACGGTTAGGTTCCTGCCAGCTTTGACCAAGCTGTCACCGTTCAACAGCCTGGATTCCAGCTACCTGTGGACCCAACTCTTTATGCCTAATGCATTTATCTGCACTTACTTGTTTGGGATCGTTTTTGGCAAATATGATGTCTTCAGCAATCTTCGCCGTCTCTTTAGCGGCTATACGACCATTTGGCGGACAGTGATCGGAATTTTGCTGATAGTTTCAGCCTTTTATTTTCAAGAAAAGGTATTCGGCAATGTCAGCGATATGATGCTGATTATCACTCCGGTCTTTATGGCAGGTTGCCTTTTGCTACTGGATCTGGCGAAGTGGCCGCGGAAGATTTTTGAGTATTTCGGCCATTTGAGCACAAATATGTGGCTGACTCACACTTTCTTTTGCTATTACTTCTACCCATTTGTGGTTGCGGTTTTTTGGTCAAGGAATCCTCTAGTAGCTTATCTGACTTTGCTGGCCATAACAGTCTTGGCCAGCCTGCTCTTGGATATGTTTTACTGGAGCCTGGAGAAGCTGGGGAGTAAGTTGCCGGTTTGGCTTAGAATAAGACAAGTAAAATAGCAAGTTTTGCCGTAATGTAAATATTCACTGTTTGTTTAACCGTGTCGTTATAGTTTTTGTCTATTGTTTGCAACAAGGAAATGGAAAAGTGAAAAAAGGTTATAGCTTATTGACTGCTCTTCTGCTTACCGGCAGCTTGACCGCCTTTGCGGCCACCAAAGCTCAAGCGGTGGAAAAGAGCGGTTTTGTTACGGAAAACGGTGTAACAGTCTACTATGATGCTAGTGGAAATTTGGTCCATGGGCAAAAGAAGGTTGATGGCAACTGGTACCTGTTCGATGATGAAACCGGTGCGATGAAGACCGGTTTCCAGACGATTGCTGAGCAAAAGAAGACCGTTTATTATGATGCTAGTGGTCACATGGTTTACGGCAAGAAGAAGATCGACGGTCATTGGTATTGGTTCGCTGACAAGTCTGGCGCGATGAAGACTGGTTTTCAAACCGTTTCTAAGAAGTCTTACAAGACAGCCTACAAGTGGGTCAAGAAGCGCGGCAAGCTGATCAAGACGAAGTACAAGAAAAAGACTACCAAGAAGTATAAGGTTTATTACGCGACGAACGGCCAGTTGCAATACGGTGAACAAAAGGTCAATGGCAAGTGTTACTACTTCAGCAAGAAGAACGCTTGTATGACTACAGGCCTGCAAACCGTTGGCAAATCTAAGAAGTACTACGCTTCAAACGGGCAAAGAAAGACGGGCTACCAAAAGATCAAGGGCAAGGGCTACTACTTTGACAAGAAAACCGGCGCTATGTTCATCAAAAAGTTTGCCTTTGTCGGCGGCAGAGACTACTACGCTTTGTCAAGCGGTGTCCTACACGCCCCAACTTGGCACAGCCAGTTTACGCCAATCTACGCGCCAGAAGGTTGCGCGGTCGCGTCTTCAGCAACTCTCTTGAGCATCAAGAACCGGTCTTTCAACATGAGATACGCCTATAACAATCTGCCGCAATACGGCGGCGTTTACTCAACTGCCAACTTCCACGGTTTGCTGTCAGCATCAAGCTTAACCAACTACATGAAGAAGTTTGACGGCGGTTTTACCAACATTACTGGTAGCAGCATGGCAAAGATCGAGTCTGTCGTAAAGAGCGGGCACCCAGTGATTTATTACGGTTTTTCAAGCTATGAAACTTACTTCCGCAGCAAGCACCACGCTAAGGTTATCGCTGGTTACAAGAACGGCCGCTTCCTAGTTTATGACCCATGCTACTATAGCGCTGGCAGCGGCTCTAGTCACAGAAATGCCTACGACTATGGCGCTATCGCCTGGGTTCCGGTTTCGACTGTTACTAGAGAATCAACTGGCGGTTCAAACAACGGTACGATCATGATGAACTAATCGGCTATATTCAAAAAGAGTACGTGATTTCTCGCGTACTCTTTTTTCAATGCTTTGCTATTGTATTTATTTTGTCTTGAACTTGAATAGGTAGATAAGTAAGGCGAGCCAGCTGATGATGCTGATGACGATACTTAAGTAGAGGACAGGACTAGCCTTGTAACTAACCGCGACAATGTTTTGCCCGCGGTTGATCTGTACAACCACAGTTCCTCGATTTCCGCGGTGGAATGGCCGGCTTTGCTTGTTAACGCTGACAGTGGTGTGCTTGTAGGCAATTACTGGCAAGTCAATATCAGCTGCTTTTTCACTCTTGACTTGGTAAGTAATTTGATTGGCTTTGATTGAAGGACTCAAGGTTAAAGTCTTGCCATTAAGGTAGGCTTGGTGTATCAAGAGGGAATTTTGCTTCTGAACGCTGGTCAGTGAGCTCTTTGGCATGTAGTCAAAGGCTCCGAAAAGAATCTTGTAATTGAACTGGTTGTAATAGTTATAGTCACGCAAGCGATTGAATGGTGCCGGCTGGGTGCTGTTAGCACTGGTTTTCGGCATGTCTTTAACACGCTTCAAGGTATCCCGGTAAACTGAAAGGGAGCTGAGGGAGAAGAGAGCCATGAAGACGGCCAGGCTGCAGCAGAGGGCAAGCTTTTTTCGGTCGGCCACATGTTCTTCAAGTACGTCGTTACTACCCAAGGCAAAAAGGATGGTTAAGAAAAGTGAAGCGTAAGAAAGATAGCGGGCAGTCAGCTGGACCATTTCAAAAGGCGAGCCAGCAGTGAGCTTCCAAGGGAAGTAGCGGGTAGTTAAGAAGCAGGCAAAGAGGCCCAAAGCATAGATGATCCAGTTCCTTCGGCTTTTAATAAAGGCCCAGGCAGTAAAAATTGTTAGCATCAGCATGAAGCTCAGCTTCCAGCCCTTTTGGGCTGAGAAGGAGTTGAGAAGTAGGTAGCGTGGCCCTATGGTATAGTTGATGCCTGGCTTAGCGCTGGAGAGCCCTTGACCGATAAAGTCAGTGAAAAATGGAACGATCACTGGTAAAACCAGAAAGATGCAGACGCTGGCAGCCAAAAACAGGGACTTAAGCCGATCTTCGCTGATGCCGCGGCTTGTAATCAGCTTGATGATGAAGAGGATCACGGCAAATTCCAGACTCAAAAAAACTGAGAGGATGTGGGCATAAGCAATCAGCGCCCCGCCAATGGCCAAGAGGTACCATTTATTCTTATTGCCCCACAGGACTTCATAGATGCCAAGAAAAAGCAGGGGCAGGAAGGTTACAGCCAGGTATTCGCCAAAGACTGCTCCGCCCAAGTAGAGCCGGTAAGGGGCGAAAGTATAGACCAGGGAGAAGATGAAGCTGGCCAGGGACTTTTGGGAATATGTCTTCATGGAGAAGTAACTGATTGCGGCCGTGGCAAAGGTTACCAGGGCATACCAAGCGTAAAAGGCGTTGACCGGAGAGAGAACAAAACGCAGGAAGGCCCATGGATAAAAGAAAATATATGGGTAAAAGAGGAAAGAAGCAGCTCCGGTGTTGTGGAAAGTTCTGGCCGCGATAAAAGTAAAGAAGGAGCCAGATTTGAGATTTAGGTAGATTTCTTCTACCCGCGCGGCGTGGAAGGTCCAGTCTGAGAAGGCAAAGATCGCCTTCGTGCTGGCCAGGTAAAGGGTGGTCAGTAAAGTAACGAAGAGCAAAAGGCCCAGGTAAATCAAATTCAATTTACGCGGGTTGCTCTCGCTGTTAGTGTGGAGATTATTTTTTATATCCAATTTAGAAATACCTTTCTATTCTTTTGATGCTATATCTTTCTATTTTTAACGCGATGGCGGCAAGAGCCGGCCTTGGATCTTGTTTTCCAGCCATTTCAAGAGGAAACTGCCCAGGTAGGAGAGGACGATCATGACCAGGTATTGCCAAAGAATGTACAAGGACATGTGGTGGGCAGTGAGAAAAATCCGCGCCGAAACGTGGCCCAGGTATAGTTCAAGTGACAAGGCTCCGGAAATTTTAACAAAGCCTTGTAGGAAATTGGTGAGGCTGATCAGCTTGCAGAGATAAAGACTAATGATCATCAGTGGAAAGGCCCAAAGACTGTTAGTCAAGCGGATGTAGTAAGGAAGGGGCAGCCAGATGCCAAAGTGGATATTGTACTTGCAGTACATCAATAGTGCTGTCGCGAGCACAAAGAGGATAATCTGCCAGATGGTAAAGCGGTCATTTTTCTTAATTCGGGGCGCGAAGTAGCAGCCCAGAACAAAAATCGGCACTCTGGACAAGGCAATGTCCACGTTGTCAAAGACTACGTGATTCAAGGTGAAAAGCCCCCAGGAAAATAGGGCATAGATGGTTAACACGGCCAAGAGGCGGAGAAATCTTTTTCCCTGGCTCGCGGTATCCAAGAATTTGAACAAGAGGGGAAAAAGCAGGTACATCACGATTATAAAGAAGATGAACCAGTAAGTTGTGTCACCATGATCAATAAAATTGAGGAAAAGCAGGTCTCTGGTAAAGGTTAAAACGCCTGTATGCAAGTGGATAAAGTCCCGCCAGACGAAAAATGGCACTGAAACAAGCAGGTAGGCTGGCAGGATTCTGACCAGCCTTTTCTTGTAGAACTGGCGAATATCGTCATTTTTAGTCAAGGAATAGAAAAGTCCCATTCCTGACAAAAAGAGGAAGAAGTCCACTCCGGTTGATCCGATATAATAGTCCCAGAACTGCTCTGATGCCATGAGCAGGTGGGCGCTGCGAATATGCTCGAAGTAGTGGAAGACCATGATGCCAATGATCGAAAGGCCAAACATATTGCTTCGGTAGTGGCTGAAGTCTCCCCAGCTAATTGTAAATTTGTTCTTTTTCATTAAGCTTTCCTTTAATGCTCCGCCGCATTCTCTTGTGAAAGTATCGCCTGTTGACGAGAGGAAAGTATGATCTTTTGGATGCGGAGGGGTTAGTAATTTTTCCTTTCTTCTGACTGTAAATGTTAAACAATACATATTATACGATTTTTAGCCGTTTATGATAATTCGAATTTAGTAATGATGAATCAAGGAATTGTTGAAGATGAAAAAAGAGTGCCGCGAAAGCACTCTTTTTAGTAATTAGCAAATTGTATTAGCGCCTTAGTTGACGGCCCGCTTGGCCCATGGCCGCTGGAGCAAGAGGATCAAGCCGATCCCGAGCAGGTAGCCGGCGATGTCGAAAGGAAAGTCGGTTGGGTCGAATTCCCGGCCGGGAACCAGCAGCTTGCTGGTCTGGTCAAAGAGAGACCAGGCGGCTGACAGGGCCAGGGCTGACCAGGCATAGCGCTTTTGCCAGCGGCTGAAGAAGTAGCAGGCACTGGCGCCGAGCAGGAAGTACTCAGCCGTGTGGGCCAGCTTCCGCATCATGTGGTAGATCGGATACTCAGCCACCATAGTACCGGTTAAGTGAAAATGGACCTTCTCAAACAAGTTGACAAACTTCAAGGTCAGCTGGGCTGACTGGCTGGAATTCTGGAAAGTCAAGCCGCTGATCAAGAGGATTGACCCCAGACATCCCAAAAAGGCTAAAATCATATTTCTTTTCCGCATTTTCACCCTTCCTCTCTGTTAAACTGCCTACAAGATTAACACGAAAATGCACTAGTTGAAACTTTTAGCCGGAATAATTACCATTTCTTAGCAATTAATCCAAATGAGTTATTCTGAGTCTTTGGATTTGAAGATCCAGAACTTGCTAGCCACGTAGTTGACAATAACGACGACCACGTTGGCCAGGATTTTGATGATCATGCTATTTAAGTGCATTTGTTCAGCGAAGATGAACATGATGGCCATGTCCAAGAGGGCAGTCCCAATTCTGGCCGCGAAGAAGCTGGCGATTTCGCTGGCGTATTCCTTAAAGGTGGAAGCCTGGCTGTGGAAAACCCATTTGCGGTTGGTCAAGTAGGCAAAAACGATCGACAGGAACTGGGCCATGATCGTTGCCGGCATGATATCCCACTTGAAAATGCTGTTGCAAAGCCAGTAGGAGAAGATGTTGACCAGGGTGGTCATGACGCCCCAGAAGACGTAGGGGATGATGTCCTTGTACTTGTCCCATAATTCGTTGAATTTTTCTTTGTCCATGTTTGTTTTTCTTTCTGTTGCTGATAATAACGATTTTTCAAAAATACCGTAGAAAATGATAACACAAATTGTACTGGGATGCAGAGCAAAGAAAAGGCCCGCCAGCCTTGCTGACGGACTTTGAGAGTTAGAGTGAAGAATTACTTCTTCTTGGAAGTCTTCTTAGTGCTCTTCTTGCTCTTCTTGCTTGACTTTTTAGCAGTCTTTTTCTTAGTTGTCTTCTTAGCAGTAGCCTTCTTGGTTGTCTTCTTAGCAGCCTTCTTAGTTGCTTTCTTGGCAGTAGTCTTCTTAGCTACTTTCTTCTTAGCTACTTTCTTCTTGCTAGTTTTCTTAGTTGACTTCTTAGCAGTAGTCTTCGTTGCGGCCTTCTTCTTAGTAGTCTTCTTAGGAGCGGTCTTTTTAACTGAACTTGCCAAAACAACTTTGGTGTACTTGCTGCCATGTGAGTTCAACTTTGCGAAGTTATTTGAAACTGTCGCAAGGTAAACAGGCGCATTCCGGAACCATGCCTTATGCAGACCCAGATCTAATTTGTAGACCGGCCGATTTTGTCCGCTTAAAGTATCTGGAATACCACTGTCTCCGCGGTCAAGAACGTTGATATAGGTATTGTTGCTTGCTGTCAAGGAGTTGACCTGGGCAGGAGTATCAAGTGGTGAGTAGCGGTAGTGAACAGGCGCCATGTGCTTGTAGTAAGTCGGTGTCGTGTTGGTGGCTACTGCAGTGTTTTCAAAAGTAGTACTAGTAACGTTCAGATTCTTGTAGTGTGACTTCTTGCTTACATCATCGATACTGTGGTTACCAACAGATGATCCATAAGGGAAGGTAGCTCGTTTGTCTAAGCCATTGATCATGGCACCACCAGTCAAGCCATTCTTTTCAGGCCCGAAATAGCAGTTTTTGATCGTGACATTTTGAGTACCAGCCCCGTCGTACATATTTTTACCAAAAATAGATTCATTAACGTTTGGGTCACCACCAGCGTCTGCCTTAGTGGCAACGCCAAGCTCAATAGCTTCTGAGTAGACGCCATGAGGATCTTTGTTCTTGGAATAAATAGCATTCCAGCCAGCCTGGTTGAAGCCAGAACCAGCGTAGCCGTAGAAGCGGCAACCATCCCAAGTAATATTGGTGCAGCCCATGACGTCAAAGACATGCCGGTTGTAGTAATGAACTTGGTGGAAGTTCATATTCTTGAAGGTTACGTTCTTGGTGTGGAGCATGGAAACTTGTAGACCGCCATTGTAGTCAGAAGTTACGACACCTTTCGAGTTGACAGATCCTTCAATAGAACCATAAACGTTTAAGTTGGAGATGACTTGACCTTTGTGGTCACCTTCAACCGTCCAGCTGGTTCTGACAGTTTCTGGCCAGTCGGCATTCCAGTCAATCTTTTTCTTGGTGCCGTAACGGCGGTTGATCATCATTTTGGTCCCGTTGAAGTCAATGTTGCCGGTTGATTTGCCGGTGAAGTCAAACTTGACTCCTCGCATCAATTTCAAGTCATCGTCTTTTGGAAACTTAATCGGAGTGGAGTTTTCAAACTTGAATTCAAGCAGGGAGTCTCTGACGAAGATATTCTGACTAAAGAACTTGTCAATATCTGCCTGGCTCTTGATAACGTACCGGCATTCAGCGTCAGTAGGCACGTAAAAAGCCTTGGCTTCGCCATTACCCGGTAGCAAAGCCTTGAATTGGCTTGTCTGGGCAGCGCCGGCTGTTAAAGCCAGAGCTAAAGCCCCAGCAGCCAGCAGTTTCTTCCCGGAGGAGAAGTGCATTCTGTTCATAACTTTTTCCTTTCCATTGAAAAACGTTCAAATTCAATAATATATTAGTTAACAGCATTTACTAAAAATATTATAAAACAATTGAAGACTGAATGGAGAAGAAAAAATATCTTTATTTCAATATGCGGACTATTAAATTTTGTGGTAGCTAATTGATTGTTATAAAATATGTAAAAAGGAATTCGTAAGGGGAAGTGAAAAAGAATGTATCATGAACTGGCTTTGCTGATCCGCTTTGTGGTCATTGCTGCCTGTGTGGTTGCCGGCTATTGGGCCATCCGCACGGGCAACTCATTTTTGCGGTTGGTAGTGACGATTGTCTATGGCTGTGCATTAATTTACTATGTGTTTGCCTCAAGAATGCTGACGGCTGCCGTCTACTACTGGCAGCACCCGGTGAAAATGGCCGCTAGCTCTGAGGTCTTGGAAGACCCGGCCTTTTGGAAGTGGGGGCTGAAAAAAGTTTTTGCCAGCTCAAACTATGGCGGCCGCTATGGCTTTTTGATGAATGTGCTGCTTTTTGTGCCCTTGGGCTATATTATTCCATCCTGGTCCAAGTGGCTGCACAGCATTATGATCACCACTTTTATGGCTTTCTGCCTGTCCTGGTTTATTGAACATTTCCAGCGGTTGACCGGGCTGGGGACGTATGATGTCAATGACATGATCGCCAACACTACCGGTGCCTTCTTAGGAGCCGTATCGATCATGCCAACCTTGTGGATGCGGGACATCCAGGCAAGAAAACTCCGCAAAGCCCGGGAACACGCGGAAGCTGAAGCTAAAGGGGAGGCGGAAGCTGCCCGCCTGGACCGGGTCAGCCGGCAACTGGCCAACCCAACTGAAAAGGTACCGAAGGTTAAGATGAGCCGGAAGGACTACCGGCAAAGACACGGCGACCAAGCCGATTAAGGAGCAAACCATGTTGCTGCGCGCGGTTGAGCTGCATAACTTTCGCGGTTATCGCAATTTTAAGTTGAAATTTGCCCCCTTGACCAGTCTCTTGGGCGAAGGGGAAGTTGGCAAGAAGACCATTCTGCGGGCCTTGGACATCTTTTTCAACGGTCCCTTGGCTAAGCGCCCTTTGAAACTGCAGGACCTTAATGAGAAAGCCCTCAAGGCTGGGGACTGGCAAATTGCGATTACTTGCTACTTTGATGATTTTGCCATCAGAAAGTCCTTTGACCTCAAGCAATATCTTGAAGAAAGTGATAGCTTCGCGGAAGGCGGAGGAGAATTTACGGCTGTCACTGACCAGAACAGGGGACATTACCGGCAGCTTTTAGCCCGCATGCCGATGTATGTCTTTTTTGATGAAGAATCAAAGGCATCCAGTCCTTTGAATTTTGTGGTCCGCAGCGCCATCCGCGACAAGGCGGCCGAAATCAAGGAGATCCAGGACTACTTGGATGAACGTTTGGGCCGCAATCTTTCCCAGCTTTTGGCCAATTACCGGGACTTAGGCGAGCCGGCTCCCCAATTTGTCTTTCAAGATCCAGACTTGGCTGAATTGATCAAGCAGCAGGAAAAAGTTGGGGTAAGCGGGACCGCCAAGGTCAGCCGGATTATACTGTCTTTTCTTTTGGCCCAAAGCGAAAACGCAAATATTGACAACGTGGTCTATGCCTTTGAAGCAAATGATTTGTCAGAAGATGATGAGACCTTGCTCGCTCAAGCTTTGTTGAAGCTGGTTGCCAAGAACAAGCAGGTTATTTTGATCCCGCGCACGCCGCACTTAATGGGTCTTCTGCCTTTGGAAGGGACTAAGATTATTAAGAAGGTTGCCGGCCAGCAGCAGCTTTTAAGTGACAACCAGATTTTGGCGGAAGCGTCAAGCAGCTTGGGCCTGGCGGCAGACCAGCGGGCAGTCAAGTCCCGCTGCGTTCTCTTGGTGGAAGGACAGGAAGACGTTCGTTTCGTGACCAAGATCAACCAGTGGATGTATGAAGCTGGAATGGTAGAGGCGACTTTTGCTGAAAAAGGGCTCTTCATCTTGCCGGTTGGGGGATGCGGAAGTCTATTAGCCTGGCTGAACTTTGACCTTTTTTCTAAGCTAAATGAGCCCTGGTTCATCTTGATTGATTCAGATAAAGGGACGCCAGAAGCCAAGCAGAGCCAGCATCACTTGCACCGGATTAGGGCAAAATACCCGGGGATGCAGGACCATATCCATGCTACTTTTAAGCGGGAGATTGAGAACTATCTGGTTTTTAAAGAAGGCAAGAAGACTCATATCTTTGAGCCCTACGAGGACGTTAAGCAGCACATGTATGACCTGATGCAACAGCGCCATCAGAGCTGGAGCAAGGATAAGACTGCTTCCAAGCTGATGGAGCAGATGGATTTGGCTGATCTGCAGGACTACTATGAAAAAGACGGGCAAAAGCACCGGGAATTGGTGGAATACTTCCTGCAGATTGACCGCTTTATCGATGAAATATAGCATAAAGCAACTATACATAAATCAAGATTAAATTTTACCAATGGACAAAAGGCGATTTGTTCATTGGTTTTGTTTTATTTAGGCAAAATACGCTAGAATAGAAGTGTTGATCTAATAAACAGGAAAAGAAAATGGAGTGAATTTTTTGAAGAAACGGAAAGATAGAAAAAAGTTGTTGCTGGCCTCAGCGATTTTGCTGGCTTTGGGACTGGGGCAAGGACTTGAACCGCTGCAGCCGGTGCAAGCCACACGGCAAGTTAAGAAGGCGAAAAGGAGCAAGAAGGCCAAGAAAGTCAAAAAGGCAAAAGTCTCTTTAAATAAGAAAAAGCTGAGCTTGCTGCAGGGAAAGACTGCCCGCCTGTATCTGAAGAACAGCAAGAAGAAAACAACTTGGAAAAGTTCCAACAAGAAGGTAGCCACAGCTTCTTCCAAGGGCAGAGTCAAGGCAATTAAGGCAGGGACAGCCAAGATTACCGCGAAAAACGGCAAAAAGCGCTACACCTGTCTGGTTATGGTGACTTCTCCAAAAAGAACACTGACTTTGGCAGCAAATGACGGGTCTGGCCGCCGGCAAGTGTTGACTTTTTCATTTGGCAAGAAGGTAACCCTGCCTAAGACCAGTTTCGAGAGAAAGGACTATAAGTTCTTAAATTACACCGTTGCCGCAAACGGAGAGGGGAAGAAATACCGGCTGGGCAAGGCCTACACTTTTAAGAAGAATACGACCTTGTACGCCCAGTACCGCAAGCTGGAAAACTACACGATTCAGATCGACGCGGGTCAGGGATTTGGGCAAAATATCACTCTCCATGAGCAGGAAGGCGATAAGGCAACCTTGCCAGAGACAGGCTTCAGTAAGCCCGGCTACGTCCTCGACTCCTTTAACACGCAAGCTGACGGCAGCGGTGAAAAGTATGATCTAGGCGATAGTTACGCTTTAAAAGACGTCACCTTGTACGCCCAATACCGCAAGCTGCCGGTAAGCGCGAATCCAGAAAGGGACCTGGGCCTCTGGGGTGTTGATAGTGCGGGGAATTTTTACCCAAGCAAAAAGGAACTGACGACTGTTGACTATGTTAAGGCGGACCAGAGCAAGTACCTGGCTTTGGACAATTACTTTGACTACCAGATCAAGGCGTTCAAGTACACCGATGATGAAAAGCCGAGTTATGTTGGCGTGCAGGCCAACTGGTCAAAGCAGGGGATTATCCTGGATCCGGGCTACAAGTACTTGATCATGGTGAGAAAGAGCAACCAGGCAGAGATTTCGGAAAGCGAAATTGGGGATATTGCCAAGCTGGTCCGGTTAGAAAATGCTGATGTGAAGACGCAAAGTACTGCTGGCGCGGCTAAAGCGCCAGTCAAGTTTATCGCTCACCGCGGCTACAGCACCAAGTATCCGGAAAATACCACCCTGGCTTTTGAAAAAGCTGGTGAGGAAGCCGGCATCTGGGGAATTGAAACCGATGTGGCCAATACTTCAGATAACAAGCTGGTCATTTTGCACGATAACACTTTGGCGCGAACAACTGATATCAGTCAGAATGATCCAAACTATGGCAAAAAGATCAACGATATACCTTTTGACCAAGTGGAAAACTACAAGATCAAGGGTGTGCTGGATGGAATCGACAAGGACCAGGTTTATGATGACCTGCATCTGCCAACTTTGCGCCAGTACTTAGATATCTGCAAGAAGTATGGCAAGGAAGCTTTTTTGGAGCTGAAGAACATCAACAATATGGAGGCCTTGAAAGAGGTAGTTAAGGAAATTAACGAGGCAGGGATGCAGAAGCAGACGACCTTGATTTCCTTTAATATTGGTGAACTGGAAGAAGTCAGAAACGTGATTCCTGGTGGCGAAGAAATTGCCATGATGGGGATTTACAACCGTCACTTGACGGACAATGACTACGTTTTCCTGTCCCACTTAAAGGCTGGTGCTGACCGCAATAAGGATACGACGACGCTTGATGATATTCTCGCGGCCCGCAAGTATGGCGTGGACTATGGGATCTGGACGGTTTACAAGAATGATGATGCCGTTACTGATATGATTAAAAATGGTGCGGACAAGGTTACCTTAAACGACGCGGAATTAGTATCATCGATGAGCGCCGTTGTTGAGAACTAAAAAACAGCTGTCTCATGTAGAAGCGTGAGATAGCTGTTTTTGTTTGGAGTTAGGTTTGATTTTTAGATTAACGAGTTTTTACAGTCTTGGCCTTTGACCAGGCAGAGTAGTAGGTCTTGCCGGAGAGCTTGCGGTAGGAGCGGAGCTGTACGTAGTACTTTTTCTTGCTATTCAAACCGGAAACCTTAAGCTTGGTTGCCTTAGTGCTCTTAGTCTTGGCTTTCTTCATTGAGGAAGCCGTGCTGTAGCGAACCTGGTAGCCGGAAACGGACTTAGCCTTCTTCCAGCTGCCGACAAAGGCCTTCTTGCTGCCCTTTAAGCTAGTAAACTTACTGCTTGCGACAACAACTTTCTTGGCCTTCTTTACCTTCTTGGTGACTTTCTTCTTGGTTGACTTTGCTTTCTTTGAGGACTTCTTAACAGTCTTCTTGGTCAACTTCTTAGTAGCCTTCTTTGGAGTTTTCTTAGTAGAAGATTTCTTGCTTTGGGCAAGGGCTAAGACCGCCTTAGCGTGTGCCAGTTGCTTCTTTTCGTAGGCCAGCTTCTTGGTGAGGGATGCAACAGATGCAGTCAGTTTTTCTTGCTTCTTCTTTGCTTCATCGTAGGCATTTTGAGCAGTTTGGAGCTTTTGTTGTGCGTTGTTTGCGTCAGCCTTTACCTTGTCCAAGTTGCTTTGAGCATTTGCCGCTTCTTTCTGAGCGACTGCTAAAGCAGTCTTGCAGTCATTAAGTTTACTTTGGGTGGCTTTAACCTTCTCATTCGTAGCTTGCAGAGCAGCCTGCTTTGCTGGCAAGGAATCCTTGGTCTCCTTGATTTGAGATTGAATTTTATCCGTGTCAGTAAGCTGTTTCTTCAAGGACGCTACATCGCCTTGACTGTCACTGATCTTCTTTTGCAAATCGCTGATTTGTTGGCTAATCTTTTGATTTTCAGCTTGGGTTTGATCAAAAGTGCTTTGTGCGCTTTCTACATCTTTGTTTGCTTGATCCGAATCAGCTTGAGCTTTTTGAGCAGCAGACGAAAGTTCATCTTGACTCGGCTTGACAACTTCCTTGGTGTTAAAACTACTTGGGGCGTTAGTCGGGTTGATCGTCAAAAGGCAGACGTAGAACTTGTCATCTTGGGTAGTTACAGCAACTGAGAAGTAACCATTGTTGTTGATGATATTGTTGTAATCAGTTGGATTAGCCAGCTCTTGTGTTACCAAGTCAAAAGCCGCCTTGGCAATTTCACTCATCTTTGTTGTCCCAAATTCATATGAGTTATATATGTACCCATTGATAATCGAAATGGACCGACCGGTAACTTGTCTGTTGGCGGCAATGTCATATCCAGTAACGGAATACTCATCAAGTCCCATGATGCTTGAAGCTGACTTGATTGCATTGTACTTTCTGAAGACATAGTTGCTGTTTTGGTACTCTTGCGTGTAACGCTTGGCGAATTCAAGTGAACCGTCAGTAATGGTCAGCTTGCTGGTTGATCCAACTTGAGACTTGACGGAATCGATCAAGCTCTTCACGTAGAAGTCCAAACGTTTTTGATCAGTTTCGGATAAGGCAGCAGGATCGTCGTAAACAGTATCGTTTTCATCACCATCAGTAAATGGATAAGTGTGGCTGCTTACTGCATCTTGCAGGTTTTTTTTGGCAGTATCCCAATCAGTTGACTTGCCAGTTACATAGTCAATGTAGCTTTGTGGCAGGGTCAAGCTTTCGTTGGTGCTAGTTGCTGAACCCAAATCCTTTTTGGCTGTTTGCAAGGTTTGTGAGGCGATATCAGCCTTTTGTTTCTTTTCAGTAAGATCGTTTTGCACTGATGAAAGCTTAGCGTCAGATTTACTCTTTTCTTGTTGTAAGCTAGACAAAGTTTTCTGGTTGTCGCTAATCTTTTTGTTCTTGTCAGTAACTTTTTGGTTGATGTTGTTATTGTTCTTTTCGCCATCAGTGAGTTGCTTTTGGAGATCAGTTACTTTATTTTGTGAGTCAGTCAAATCCTTTTGCTTGTTTGTGCTGTCCTTGGTGGCATTTTGGTAGTCGCTATTTGCGGAATCAGTGGCTGACTGAGCTTGCTTGAGAACGGACTGTGCAGCATCGTTGCTCTTATTCGCAGCCGCCACTTTACTATCAGCGGCTTCAGTCGTCTTCTTAGCATCTGCCAATTCAGTCTCTTTTTGAGGCATATCTTTGTTGACAGTATCTAAATCGTTTTGTGCCTGGGTTAATTTACTTTGGGTTTGGTCAACGCTCTTTTGCGCGCTTTTAACCTTGGCTTGGTCACTGGAAACAGTAGTTTTCTTGCTAGTACTGCTTGCCGCAAATACCGGATGGGTATTAGTAACCGCGAATGCAGACCCAGCTAAACCGACTGATGATACAAGCAGAACATTTTTCGAAATTTTCTTCATAATCACACATTCCTTAATTCATTAACACATATTGGACAAGTCGATTTTAGCACTCACTGGAACCGGATACAATACTTGATATAGCGATTAACTTATGATATACCACGCAAAAAAGAGCTGCCCGTTAAGGCAACTCTCTTCATATATTCGCGTTAGTAGTTGGCTACCCGCTTGCGCAGGTCCATCATATCTTCGAACTTGTTGGTAAAAAAGCCGGCCGCACCGTACTCAATGATCTTTTTGGCCCGCAGGGGACTGTCTACCGTCCAGATCCGCTCCGGCGTGTCCGTGTCGAGCAAACGCTTCGGGTGAATCCCCTTAAAGCCATGTTCCTTGACAAAAGCTGCCGGATCCTTAATCCGCTTGTCCGTCAGGAAATTGTAGTTTCCCTCCGGCCGGATCTTCTGCGCGTGGATCAGCGTCTGCAAATTGAAGGAGGAGTAGATGATCTCCTCCTTGAACTTGAACTGGTCCGCCAGGGCAAAAATCTTCTCCGGCAAGCCTGGATAATCGAACTTATTGGTCTTCATCTCCAGATTCAGCTGGCCCGCATAGCCAGATTCTTCAGTCAGCTGGAAGAGGTCCTTCAAACGGGGGATCCGCTCGCCATTGGCCAGGTGGAACTGGTCCAATTCCGCCAAGGTGAAATCCTTGATCAGACCCTTGCCATTGGTGGTCCGCTTGATGTTCTCATCATGCATGATCACCGGCACCCCGTCCTTGGTTAAGTGGACATCGAATTCGATCCCCTCAGCTCCGTGATGCATGCAGTAGTCAAAGCCCTCCAGGGAATTCTCCGGGAACTTGGCTGGATAACCGCGGTGACCAAAAATCTTCGTTCTCATATATTTAATTGCGCTCCATCCTTAAACTGGAATCTTGCTTTTTCTCTTGCCGGCTCATATTATAGTAGCTCTATGCCAACTTGCAAGCCTTTTGCCTGTAAAAATCTGGTAAAAATTACAGCTGCAATTTGTTGTAGCTGGTCATCTTTAAATTGCCAGCATCGTCCATCACTAAAGTTGAAATCGATGAGTTTCTCGGGTGAACAGTCGTGTCGATTCCGTCCACCGCAAATCTCTGGGCCAGGGTCTTGATGGCAAAACCATGGCTGACCAGCAGAATATTTTCCGCCCCGTCCAATTGCTTGATCAAGTCAAAACCTTTCTGCCAGCGGGCCCAAAATTCCTTGCTGTCTTCAGCATCGTGGTAGGGATCAGCTTCCTTGGTCCAGTCGGCGATCTGGTCGCAAGTCGCGTTTTCAGCCAAATCCGCAGCGTTAGAAAAGCCGTGGGCCGCGCCAACCATCCGCCAGGCCACGTCATTGTCCATCCCCTCAAAGTAGCCGTAAAAGTGCTCTCTGAAGTAGGGGTAGGCCAGGTGCTGGAGCAGATCCCTGTTGCAGTTCTTCTCCATGATGATCTCGCAGGTCTCACTGGCCCGCAAGGTGTTGCTGGATAAGGCGATGTCCAGTGGCAGATCCTGCAAGGCTTCAGCAGCCTTTTCAGCGCCTTTACGGCCTTCGTCAGTCAAGGGGGTATCGCACCAACCCTGCATCTTGTTGTACTTGTTGATAAAAGTCTTCCCGTGTCTAACCAGATAAATCCGTTTCATTTTTTCTAACTTGCCTTATGACTTGCTCTTGTAAATCTTCTTAACCAACTTGACGTCCTTTGGCTGGATCGTGTAGATGGACCCGGTCGGGTACATGACGGTAACCCCGGTCCGGTGGTCTAAGCCGATCGCATGGCCTAGTTCGTGCTCAACCGTGTTGACGATTCTGGCTTGCGTGTAGTTGTAATAATCGTTTTCCAGATAGTAAGTGTTCAGAGCCACCTGGGCTGAGTAGAGCCGGTTGGTATGGCTGAGGTACTTGTAAGTGGTTAGGCCCGCTGCCCCGTTACTCTTGGAGTTGGCCACGACCACGATCTGGGCGTTCTTCTTGTTCTTAGTCTGCTTAAAGGTAAAAGCTCCCGTCTGGTTCCAGGCCGCCATGGCATTGACCGTGGCGTTGTAGAGGTCGGCTTGCTTGACCCCAATGTAGACCTTGGCCGTCGCCTTTGGCCAGCGGTAGCCGGTCGTGTTCTTGGTGACCTTCTTATTGCTTTCAGTGACGATGCCACCGCTTAAGTCCAGAGTCTTGCTCTTTAAGCCCTTCTGCTCCAGATAAGTGTTGGCCGCGCCCGCCGCTTCCAGCAGGAAATTCTGTATTTGCTCATGATAGTTGACAATAGCTCCGGCCATGATTGCTAAGATGAGCAGGTTCTTGATGAAATTAAAAAAGCGTCGCATCAATTTTCTCCTTTGCGCTAATTATTATAAGATTTGCCGGCTCTTTTTCCTAGCAAAAAGGCTGCTGAAACTGCTTAAGCTTTTCCTAAGGAGCTCTGACTTTAGTTTTAAGCTGAAAAATGTTAGAATATTAGGCAAGTTTTTGCAAAGAAAAGCTGTTGGAGTTATTTTTTAGAAAAGGTTATAAGGTGTTTATTACATGGCAGAAAACTTAGACCGCAAAGCAGAACAAGCCCACCTGGACCAGGTCCTGCAAAAAATTGATCAAAAAGGGGACCAGCTGCAAAAGGCTATCAGCAAAGACAAGGCTGAAGCCCGCAACATCAGCGCCCACTTCTATGATGATATTCGCCTGGACTTTGACGACTACTCAACCTCAATGGACACGGCCCTGTCGATTCAGCAGCAGCAGCAAATGCTCAAAGAACGCGACAATGCCTGGCAGGTCAACGCCCGCGAACTGGCTACTTTAAAGCGGCTGCATGTCCATCCATACTTTGCCCGGGTCGACTTTGAAGAGGCTGGCGAAGAGCCGGAAAGCATCTACATCGGCCTGGCCTCCTTCATGGACGAGAACAATGAGCTCTTGATCTACGACTGGCGGGCCCCGATCTCCTCAATCTACTACGATGGCAAGATCGGCAAGGTAACCTACTACTCACCGGAGGGCCCGGTTGAAGTCGACATGAGCAAAAAGCGCCAGTTCATGATCGAAGACGGGACCATCATCAATATGTTCGACACTGACGAAACTATCGGCGACCAGATGCTGATGGAAGTTTTGTCAGAAAAGTCCTCCATCCAGATGAAGTCCATCGTCAAGACCATCCAAAAGGAGCAAAACAAGATCATCCGCGACACCACCAGCGACCTCCTCTTTGTCCAAGGGGCAGCGGGGTCGGGTAAGACCAGCGCCATCCTGCAGCGGATCGCTTTCCTTTTGTACCGCTACCGGGGCAACCTCAAGAGCGGGAACGTGATCATGTTCAGTCCCAACCAGCTCTTTAACGACTACATCGAAAACGTCCTGCCGGAAATGGGCGAGCAGAACATGGTCCAGATGACTTACTGGCAGTTTATCGCCCGCCGCTTGCCGAAGATGAAGGTGCAGAACCTCTTTGACCAGTTCGAAGACCGGCAGGCTGACACGGCCATCGGCCGCTTCAAGGACTCGCTGGCCTTCTACAAGCTGGCCACCCGCTATGGCCAGCACCTCAACCAGTCTGGCATGATCTTCCGCAATATTTATTTCCGGACCAAAAAGAAGCCATTTTTCAGCAAGGAAGAAATCAAGGAGCTCTACTACTCCTTCAATGAAAACTACAAGCTGGGCAACCGGATTGACGCTACCCGCGAGGAACTGATCCGCCGCTTGAACAAGCGGGTCGCCAGTGAAGCCCGCAAGGTCTGGGTCAGTCGGGAAATCGAAGGGCTCAGCCACGAGCAGATGTTGGACATGTACGACCGGCCGGACCAGGAATTCCCTTCAGAAAAAGCTGAACGGGCCTTCTTGGGCAAAAAGATCGTCATCCAGCACCTGGCCAAAGTTGCCCGCCGGATCAACCACAACGGCTTTTTGAACCTGCGGGGCCAGTACCTGGCCTTTTTGCGGGCCGTGCCGAAGATGACGGACCTGGCCAAGTACGGGATCAGCGAAGAAGAATGGCTGAATCACGTTGAAGAGGTCAAGGCTAAGTTCAAAGACCAAGAAATTGACCTCAGAGACGCTTCTGCTTACCTCTATCTGTACGACCAGATCATTGCCCGCCAGACCAATCTGGAAATGCGCTACTGCTTTATCGACGAAATCCAGGACTACTCAGCCTTCCAGCTGGCATATCTCCGTTACAACTTCCCCCGGGCCAAGTTCACCATGCTGGGCGACTTGAACCAGGCGATTTTTACTAAAGACGAGTCCAGCAGCCTCTTAAAGCAGATCTCCGGCCTCTTTGACCCGGAAAAGACCAAGGTGGTCCAGTTGACCAAGTCCTACCGGTCAACCAAGCAGCTGACTGACTACACCAAGCAGATCCTCCGCCATGGTGAAAAAATCGAAAGCTTCAACCGGCAAGGACCGCTGCCGCAAGTTTGGGGCAGAAGTGACGAAACAGAAGCTTTGGCGGCTTTGAAAGAGGCTTTGGCGGAAAACGATGCCCAGAAGCTGACGACTGCCATCATCACTAAGGACCTGGAGGCTGCCAAAAAGCTGGCTGACCAGCTGGATGGGGTTCACCTTATCTCTAGCGCCAACCAGCGCTTGGTGGAAGGCAACCTGGTCTTGCCGTCCTACCTGGCCAAGGGGCTGGAATTTGACGCCGTAATCATGTGGGATGCCTCTAAAGAGACCTACCACGAAGAAGACGAGACCCAGCTGGTCTACACGATCGCTTCCCGGGCCATGTACAAGCTGGACCTGGTCTATGCTGGGGAAAAGAGTCCGCTTTTGCCAAGTGACGAAGCAACTTTTGCAGAAAAATAAAAGAAAAGCTTGACGGCTTTTTAATATTAGTTTAATATTACTAAAAACAGACCAAGAGTCGGTTATATTTCACGCGATGAACAGAAGAAGTAGGCCAGCCTGGACAGATAGAGACTTCCCGTCGGTGGAAAGGGGAGCAGGGGCTAGCTGAACACACGTCTGTGAGCAGGAGGGGTGAAGGCTTAGTAGCTCCTTCCGGGTCAGCCCGTTACCGCTGCAGCTTGAAGGCTTTTTCAAGCTGGTGAGGCCGGTTGCCGCGAGGGACCGGTGAACACGAGGTGGAATCACGCTGACGCGTCCTCTTGGCCCTTCGGGGCCGGGAGGACTTTTTTATTTTCTTTTTTCTAGGAAGCGGGTAAAACGAATGAAATACGTTATGGAAATACTTCCCTCCCTTTTCAGCGGGGCGGGGATGACCTTGCAAATCTTTTTTGAAACATTGATCTTCTCCCTGCCTTTGGGGATCCTGGTCTCCTTCGGCTTAAGCAGCCGCTTTGCTCCCTTGAAGTGGCTGCTTAACTTCTACGTTTGGCTGATGCGGGGGACGCCGCTTTTGCTGCAGCTGATCTTCGTCTTCTACGGCCTGCCGATCGTCGGCTTGACCTTCCCGCGGTACGCGGCGGCCTTGTTTGCCTTCGTCTTGAACTACACGGCCTACTTCGCTGAAATCTTCCGGGGCGGCAACCAGGCCATCGACCGGGGGCAGTTTGAAGCAGCCAAGGTCCTGCAATTGACCTACGGGCAGACCCTTAGAAAAATCGTTATTCCCCAGGTAATAAAAATCGTCCTGCCCTCAATCGGCAACGAAGTAATCAACCTGGTCAAGGACTCCTCCCTGGTCTATGTGATCGGTTTGGGCGACCTGCTCAGAGCTGGCAACCTGGCTACGGCCCGTGACGTGACTTTACTTCCGCTGGTGCTGGTGGCCTTGATCTACCTGCTTTTGATCGGCCTGTGCACTTTGCTTTTGCGGCAGCTGGAAAAGCACTACTCATACTACAGATAGGAGGACTGAACGATGCTTGAAGTAAAAAACTTAGCCAAGTCTTTTGGTAACCGGCAGATTTTAAAAAATATGAACTTCAGCCTGCAGGACGGGGAAATCCTCACGGTGGTTGGTCCTTCCGGGGCCGGGAAGACAACGCTTCTCAGAATCGTGGCGGGTCTGGAAACAGCTGACGCGGGCACCATGACTCTGGACGGGGAAGAATACGACCTCAGCGGCGAAGAGCGGGGCGCCGTGGGCGTGGTTTTCCAGGACTTCAACCTTTTTCCCAACATGTCAGTTTTGGAAAACATTACTTTGGCTCCCCAGTTGGCTTTAAAAGAAGACAAGGCGACAGCGGAAGCTAAGGCCAAGGAGCTTTTGGAGAAGCTGCAGATGGCTGACAAGGGCGGCCTTTACCCTTACCAGCTTTCCGGTGGGCAAAAGCAGCGGGTAGCCATCGCCCGGGCTTTGGCCATGCAGCCAAAGATGCTCTGCTACGATGAACCGACCAGTGCCCTGGACCCGGCCTTGCGCGACCAGGTGGCCGACCTCATCTTGAGCTTGAAGGAATCGGGCTTGACCCAATTGATCATCACCCACGACATGGACTTTGCCAAAAAGGTGGCCGACCAAGTCCTGGAAGTTAAGCCGCTGGAAGGATAGTGAAGGGCAGATGAAGTGGTTTAAGAAATTCCTGCTGCTGGGCCTGGTCTTGTCGTGCTTTTTGACAACAGCCTGCAGCAATTTAACTAAAGAAGCCAACCAAAAAGACACCTGGGCCAAGATTAAAAAGCGGGGCAGCTTAGTGATCGGCTTAGACGACACCTTTGTGCCCATGGACTTCCGGCAAAAAGACGGGCAGCTGGTCGGCTACGACGTCGACCTGGCCAAGGCCGTGTGCAAGAAGCTGGGCCTAAAGGCGGACTTCCAGACTATCGACTGGTCCATGAAGGAAACAGAGCTGAGAAACGGGACGATTGATGTCCTTTGGAATGGCTACAGCGTGACCAGTCAGCGGAAGAAAAAAGTCGCCTTCAGCCGCAGCTACCTCAGAAACCGGCAGGTTTTGGTCGTTAAAAAGTCCAGCGGGATCAAGTCTTTTGCCCAGATGAAGGGGCAGGCGATCGGCGCCCAGAGCGGGTCAACCGCCCAGATCTGGCTGGATGGCAGTCAAAAGGTCTTAAAGCCAAAGAGCAAGGTCCTTTACGACACTATTCCGTCGGCCTTCCTGGACCTCAACGCCGGCAGAATCAAGGGGATTTTGCTGGATGAAACTTATGCGGAATACTACATCCAGCATGAAGCAGACTCAAAGTCTTACCAGGTCATCTTGAACAAAGAGGTGCCAGAGGACTTGTTCGCCGTAGGGATGCGGAAGGGCGACAAGACATTGAAGAAGAAGATCAACCAGGCCCTGGCGGACTTAAAAGCCGACGGGACTTTGACCAAGATCAACCAGAAATGGTTTGGCCAAAAGTCAGATTACTTGGGCAAGGTTGATTAGCGCGAAATAGAATAAACGAAAAAACTGTTCAGCCTTATTAGATAAGGAACTGAACAGTTTTTTTATACCCGGTGGATGGTAACCTGGCTGAAGACCAAGTCAGCATCGATTTTTAAGAGTGGGGCATCGGCTGTTAAACCATTGGGGTTAAGGGCGGAAAAGCGGGAGAAGACTGGGCTGGCGTCGGTTTGGACCTCCCAGTCTCTTGGAATGTAGATGTCGACCTTGGAGAAGACTGCATCCAAATCCAGCTTGCCGCGTCCGTCTTTGAGCTGGGTCTGGTCCAGGTAGATGGTTACCGGGCTCATGACGGCGGAGACTGACAATTTGCGCAGGGCTTGGCTGTGGATGTAGCGGACGCATTTGGAGAAGACGGAGTCGATTGAGACCTTTCCGCCATTTTCGCCAATCTCCTCGCTGTAACTCAAGCTGGTATTGTCTTCATCGTCTTTCTTGCCGCTTTTTACATTCATCTTGATCTCCAGCTGGCTGCCACCGGCCAAAAGCTGGCAGCCCAGGGCGATTAGGAAGAGGGCCAGGTACATGTAGCCGGTCCATTTAAAGAAGTGGCCGGCCTGGCCGATGATTTTGACGATTAAACCGCTGGCAAAAATTCCAAAGAAGAGGGCCCGGTTCTTGAAGCTGGTCCAGGCGATCCAGGCTAAGAAAAGGATCCAGAAGACTTGCCCCCAGCTCAGGTTGAACATGCTAAAGAGGGCGAAGTAGCCTGGAAAAAGCTGACTTAAAAGCAAGAGGATGGCGATAGCGATCAAGATCATGCCCCATTTGACCGCGGATTTTCTATTCTTGTTCATTATTTTTACCTCATTTCATGTAAATGGCTGATCAAAGTTTGGTAGTAGCGGCGGGAAACGAAAACTTTCTTGTAAGAAGCGGTAAAGCCGAGCTCGCAGCCAGTCAGCGACCGTTTGACAGCATTGATCTGCCGGCAGTTGACCAGGGCACTCTTAGAGGCCCGGTCAAAGTCGCTGGGCAGGCTGGCTTCCAGCTGCCGCAAGGTCTGCTTGACCAGGTAGCTGCCTTCCCGGTCATGGGCCCAGACATGCCGGTCGCTGGTTTCAAAAAAGAGAATGCTGGCCAGGGGCAGGATGATTTCATCGCTATCCTGGTAAACCGTGATCTTCTGGGCCAGCTTTTCTTCTAAAAAGGCTAAGGCCGCCTTGATTTCCGGCGTCAGTTCTTTAGCCTTGATGATGAGCTGGTCTTTCTTTAGCTGGTCGTCTTGTTTAAACTCTACCTGCATTTTTTCTCCCCCTTTTCAGATATTATTATGAAGAAGATGAAGCAAAAATGAAAGAACAGACGCGTGAGCGGTCATTTTTTCTGTTTAAGCGGCATGCAAAAAGCGCCCGAGCAATCGAGCGCTTTTCCTATGCCATCTTGTTAATCTGGTCAGCCAGGACATCGGCCAGCCAGGAGATACCTTTTTCGCTGTAGTGGAGGCCGTCTGCAATCATGAAGGAAGGCAGGTCCTTCAGCTTTTCCATCTTGTGGGTCAAGTCAAAGAAGAAGGAGTTGGTCTTGCCGGCGTCTCTTTGCGCGATGTCGACGTACTCGTCCAGCTTTTCCAAGTCGTAGGCCGCGGCCATTTCCGGATTTGTCAAGTCCGGCATGGACGGAGCCAGAACCAGGGTATCGCTGGCCCCAGTAACCTTCTGGGCCTGCTTGATCAAGCTTTCCAGCCCTTCCTGGTAGTCATAAGCACTGCAGCCCCAGCTGGCGGCATCGTTGGTCCCGTACTCTACGACCAAAATGTCGCAGGCGGGCAGACTGCCGACTCTGGGCAGGACGTCCTGGGCACAGGCACCGCTGACCGAGATGTTTACGAGCTCGTAAGCATCTCCCAGCCGCTTGGCCAAGGCCTTGGTCAAACGGTCGGTATCCTTTCGCCCGTCATACGCGTTAAAAATTGAATCGCCAAAAAGCACGACTTTCTTCATTTGTTTCACCCATTTCTTCGAAAAATGAAGCTGGCATTTGCCAGTTTCTCCTGCTTTTTCTACTATAATAGATAAAGAATGAGAAAAGGACAAGTAAAAAGATGCGAAACTATACTGAATTCAGCCGGCAGGCCTGGGCAGCTTTAACCCCCAAGACCGAGCTGGCGGTGACCAATGAAGAGCTGGCCAAGGTCAAGTCTTTGGGCGACCAGCTGGACGTCAAGGACGTCGACGAAATCTACCAGACCCTGCTGAACTACATCCACCTGGCCTACCAGGCCAAGCGGGAGACAGCGGCCAAGAAGGCGGCCTTTTTACGCCTGCCAGGAAAAAATCTGCCTTTTATCATCGGCATTTCCGGCTCAGTTGCCGTGGGCAAGTCCACGACTGCCCGCCTTTTGCAGCTGCTTTTAACCCGGTATTACCCGGACTTAAAGACCCAGATGATGACCACTGACGGTTTCATCTACCCCAACCAGGAGCTGGAGAAGCGGAAGCTGATGCCCAGGAAGGGTTTCCCGGAAAGCTACAACATGCAGATGCTCAGAGACTTCCTCCAGGACGTGGTCAGCGGGAAAAATGACGTCGTTTATCCCCTGTATTCCCAGGAATTAAGCGACATCGTCCCAGGCCGCTACGGCCATGTGGAAAAGCCTGATATCTTGATCATTGAAGGGATCAACACCCTGCAGCTGCCGGAAAGCGGGCAGCTGGTAACCAGCGACTTTTTCGACTTTTCAATTTATATCGATGCGGAAGAAGACTTGATTGAAAAGTGGTATATGCAGCGATTCAAGAAGATCATGAAAATGAAGAAGAACGATCCAAGCAACTTCTACTACAAGCTGGCCAACGGGCCGGAAGACGAGGCCCTGCGCCTGGCGGAAGAAACCTGGCAGATGGTCAACCTGGTCAACCTCCGTCAGTACATCGCCCCGACCAAGGAGCGGGCCAACTTGATCCTGCATAAGGTTGAGGGGCACTTGATTGACAAAATTTACCTTCGCGGCTTTTAAGTCAATGGTATAATGGAGAACGGTGATAAAAAATTTATTAGGGAGATTTTTTTATGCAAGCAATCGAATTGAAAAAAGGCATGATTTTTGACGATGGCGGCAAGCTGATGCTGGTTATGGCGGCCAACCACCACAAGCCAGGCAAGGGCAACACCGTTATGCAGATGGACCTGCGTGACGTCCGGGCCGGCAGCGTGATCCACAAGACCATGCGGCCAAGTGAAAAGATCGAGCTGGTCGAAGTCGTCAAGAAGAACGCCCAATACCTGTACGCTGAAGGCGACAGCTACAACTTCATGGACACGGAAACCTACGAACAATACGCTATTTCCGGCGACCAACTGGGTGACGACGTCAAGTACCTAATGCCAAACATCGAAGTCATCCTGGAATTCACTGAAGACGGGGAACTTTTGGCAGTACAATTGCCATCAACTGTCAACATGAAGGTTGTCGAAACCCAGCCAGGCATCAAGGGGGCAACCGCTGCTTCCGGCGGCAAGCCAGCTACCATGGAAACTGGCCTGGTTGTCACTGTGCCAGACTTCATCAACGAAGGCGACGAACTGGTCATCAACACCCTGGAAGGGACTTACAAGGGCCGGGCTTAAGGTCAAAAATAACAGTAAACGAAAAGCGCTCGATTGCTCGGGCGCTTTTTGCATGCACTTTATTCGTTTGTATCAGTCGTCGTGTCAGTGCTTGACTGGCTGCTAGAGGAAGCTTCCTGGCTGCTCTGCTCTTGGCTGGAGGAGCTGGCCGCGGAACTAGAGGAACTGGCAGAACTTGCAGAGCTGGCCTGGCTCTGCTCTTGGCTGGAAGAACTTGCCTGCTTCTCTTCACTTTGGCTTTGGCTCGGTTGGCTCTGCCGGTCATCCTGGCTCGGCTTGTTTTCATCAGGCTTAGCGGAATTATCTTGCTCCGGCTTAGATGATGAAGAAGATGATGACGAGGAACGGGAAGAGCTGGATGAGCGGGTAGTGCTGGTGGCTTTAGAAGCCAGGGCACCGAAGCCGCCGGCTACGGACCCGACCACGGCCAGGCCCAAGATGACCCAGATCCCGATCTTTAAGAGCTTGTCTAAGTTGATGGCATCAAAGAATTTAAAAATTGCCTTGAAGCCATGCGGCACCTTGCTCTTGTCCAAAATTTCCTTGGCCTTGCCAGCTGGGCTGGCCTCTTTAACCGGAGCCGGATTAGTGGCCCGGACTTCAGTGATCTTTTCTTTAACTGGGCTGGCCGGCTTAGCGGCTTGGGTATTAGCAGCAGGGATGTCCTTGCCGGCAACGGCAGGTTCAGTAAACTGGTCTAAGAGCTTTGCCCCGTCCAGGCCCAGCAGGCTGGCGTATTGCCGGATGCAGCTTCTGACCAGGACTGGGTTTAAGCCTTGAAAATCATCGGCTTCAATCTTTTGCAGAGTCGCCTGGTCGACCCGCAGGGTTTGACTAACGGCTTCCAGGCTGAGCTGCTTGGCACGGCGCTGTTTCTGTAGTTCTTTACCGATTGTCAAATTTTTGCCTCCTAAATGCTTATGATTAGTCTTAGCCTATTTTACTTGAAAAAGGGCAAAAGCTAAAGGCAGAAGCCTTTTCCAACTTGGATCTTTTACCAAAGGTTAAGATTTCTTTTACAAAAAAAGCCCCCTTAGGGGACTTTACAAATCGCTGCTTATTCGCCTTGGAAAGTGCCAGCTTCAACTTCCTTGATGAAGTCAGCCAGGTGTTTGTAGTAGACATCCGGGTTGTCGACCATGTGGTGGTGGCCGCCATTAGGAGTAGTCACCAGGCGGGAGTTAGGAATCAGCTTCTGCATGGTTCTGGCCGTTTCCAGGGGCATGGTTTCCACTTCGCCAAAAGTCAGCAGGGTTGGCACCTTGATCTTTGGCAGCTGGCTTCTGAAGTGCCAGTCCTTCAGCTTGCCGGTGATGACGAATTCGTTGTCGCCCTGGAAGGCGTTGTAGACAGCAGTGCCACCCAAATCGCCCAGGTGGTAGAGCTTGGAAGGCTGCTTGCGGTCAACGAAGTTGATGTTCAAGATTTGCACGTCATCTTGGTAGCGCTGGTTGGCGTAATCGTTCTTTGCTTCGCATTCGTGCATGAAGTCGATTTCGGTCTGCGGGAGCACTTCTTGCCGGCGGCGGTTGACCGCGGCCACGTATTCGTCAATGTCGTCAACCATGGAGGAGATGATGGCCCCCTTCAAGTGGTCGCCATACTTAACGGCGTATTCCTGGACCAAAAGGCCGCCCCAGCTTTGTCCGATCAAGTAGAAGTTGTCGATGCCCAGCTTTTGCCGGACTTCTTCAACTTCGTCCAGGAAGTATTCGTAAGTCAGGTACTTGTCAGCGATCTTTGGGTCGCTGTAGTCCGGCTGGTCAGAGTACAAAGAGCCCAGCTGGTCGTACATGTGGACCTGGACGTTCAAGCCCTGCTTCTTCAATTGTTCAGCCGTGTCTTCCCAGTATTCGTGGTTGCCGCCCGGGCCCCCGTGCAGGCAGAGCAGGTGGATGTCGCCTGTCCCTTGGGTGTTGGTCCAAAGGTGGTAGCCGTTGTCCAAAGTCAAAATCGTCGTTCCTTGTTTCATTGAAAAAATCTCCTAACTATAACTACTCTAGTTCAGTAAATGCCTCTATTATTATATGCCTTATTTGCCTACTGGTTTTGGGCCGCCAGGAATTCCCGCATTTTTTCCAGCTCGGTGCTGGCTAAATCCAAAGAGCAGACATTTTCAAAAAGGTGGCTGACTTCCTGCCCGCTTTCCGGATCCTCAATGGTGAAGCCTTCTTCATCTACCGCTGTTACGTAGCCCAGGTTTTCCCCGGCTAATTCGTAGTCGTCAACGCTGACCAATTGCTTGCCGGCTTTTTCAATCACTTCCCGGGCGGTCGGGACATGGTCTAAGGACTGAGCCAGTTTGCTCAAGTGGCCTGGGTCAAAAATTTCCATTTGCTGGTTATAGGCCACCAGGAAGCTGGAGAAGTCGATGGCGGCGGAATTGACTGTCTCATGCACCACGTCTTCTCTGTTGATCAAGCAGATGGATTCCAGTTGCCCGTAGTCGTTCAAGCTTTCAAAAAGGAGATACTGGTCACTTTGGTCAATAACCCGGCCCAAGATGCAGCTGCCAAAGCGGGCGTCATCCAGCCAGTCCAGGTAAAGTTCAACCAGGCCGTAGGGATTCTTGCCGGCAAACTGGTCCTTGACCGGCTGGTACTTTTTCCAGAGCTTGTTTAAAGGGGCGTTTAATTCCAGGCTGGAGATGTCGGCCAGGGGCACGATCAAGCGGAGAGGGTCCAGTTCATAGTCGTCGCCGATCTGCTTGAGCTGGACTTCTTTAGGGCTAGTGCGGACAATAATGCCGGTGTAGACGACCCCGCTGGTTAAGGTAATATTGACGACCAGGGCCTTTTCCATGGCGGCTTCGCTGGCCGCGCCAAGACTGGTCAATGGCGTTTTTAAAAGCTCCTGGTTGAGGGGCATGAGGGAGAAGGGGTCGGTCGACTTGCCTTCATCGATAAGGCGCTGGCAGTAGGCCAGGCTGGGGGATTCGTCGACGCTAGCCAGGATGTCCTGATTGTTGATGACTAAGACCCCGCCGGCGTTAGCGTCGTCGTCCAGGCTGATGAGGGCGGCCGCGTCAGCACTTTGGTAGACCAGGTAGCCCAGATAGTAGCTGCCAGATAATTGGTCGGCTTTGGTGTGCAGTTCAACTAATTTCATTTTTATGTCTTCTCTTTTCTAGTTTTGTCTTTTTCAAAAAATTACCGCAATTTGCCAGGAATCAGACTTTAGCAAGATTTTACTTTCTTAGGATTATCTTAATTATATCAATGCTGGCGGCAAAAACAGGAAAGATTGCTATAATGTTTATGAAAGAGAGGGATTATCCAATGAGTCTCAAATACGCACGGAAAGGCCAGGTCGCCCTATTCACCTTCCTGGCTGCCATCAAGGCCTGCAATGTTTTGTTCGTGGCCTACATGCTCAAGATCATGCTGAACATTGCCTCTTCCGGCAAAGGCGACTACCAGCGCCTGATCGGCTTCGCCGCCTTGACGGCCGGGGGCCAGCTTTTGTTCATGGCCAGCAATTTCGTCTATGAAACGACCAAAATGAACATTATCAGAAGCGTGAACATGACTTTAAAAGAAGCCAATTTGCGCTACTTGATCGATCAAAACAGCCTGGACACCAAGGACGGGCTGAGTTTCATGACCAATGACTTAAAGCAGATTGAAACCAACCGGATCACGGCCCAGCTGGACATCATCTATCAAAGCTTGACCTTTGTTGGTTCTTTGGCTTTTGCCTTTTATAACTCCTGGGAAATGACCCTGGTCTTTATCGTGGCGACTCTGGCTCCAGCCGGCGTGCAGATTTTTACCAGCCGGATCATCACCAAGAAGTCCCGGATCTGGACCCAGAAGAACGCCGTTTACACCCAGTATGTGTCAGACAGCTTGAACGGGGCCCAGTCAGCCCGGCTTTATAACGTCCGCACCAATATCGTCAAGCGAGCAGTCGGAGCTGCTGGGGACATGGAAACGGCCCTCCGGAACATGACCTTGACCCAAGCCTGGGCTTTGGAATTGATCTATTCAGCAGCTGAACTTTTCTGCTTCATCATTCCCTGCACGATCGGCGGGATCATGATGATGCGAGGGCGCTTGGCAGTTGGGACTCTGGTCATGATGGTTGACTTAGCCATCAACTTCATCAGTCCGGTCGTTACCTTGTTTAACGAATTCAACCAGGTCAAGTCGACCGTGCCGATGTGGCAGAGAACCCAGCGGGCCCTCAACTACGTGCAAAAAGACGACAGCTACCCGGTTGACCACTTTGACGGCATGGAGATCCGGGACGTGGCCTACGTGACCAAGCACAGCAAGCGGCAGATTTTTGAACACGTGAACATCAAGGTAAAGCCAGGGGAAAAGATCCTCCTTATGGCTCCGTCCGGCTGGGGCAAGACTACCCTTCTGCGCCTCATGCTGGGCATCTACAAGCCAAGCCATGGTGAAATCTTGATCAACAGCGAGGACGTGACGGGGGACTGGTACAAGGCCCACAACTTCTACTCCTATGTCAACCAGAAGCCGTTCATGTTTGACGACACCCTCCGCTTCAACGTGACTTTGGGCCGGGATGTGGATGAAGAACAGCTGCTCATGGCCTGCCATGAAGCTGGCCTGGACGACTTGATCCAGGAAAACGGCCTGGACTACCCAGTTGGGGAGAACGGCAACAATCTCTCCGGCGGGCAGATCCAGCGGGTGGAAATTGCCCGGGCCCTTTTGTCCGGCCGGCCGATCCTGCTGGCTGACGAAGCCACCAGTGCTTTGGACCCCCGCCTGTCTTTGGAAATCCATGAGACCCTGCTGGGCAACCCAAAGGTAGCGGTGATCGAAGTCGCCCACAAGATTTCGGACGTGGAAAAGGCCATGTTCGACCAGATTATAGTTTTGGACAAAGTAAAGCCAGCTTAAGCTGGCTTTTTATTTTGCTTGTTTTTATATAGCAAAATATATGTTAAGTGGCTTTTTAATTCAGTAAAAGCGGAATATCTATTTTTGTACATATGAGAAATATGATATATTGTACTTGCAAGGTAAGTGCTTACAGGATACAATTGAGAGTGTAAAGCAAGTAAGTAAAAGTTAAAGAAAAATTTTTGTTGCAAGACTGAAGGAGACTGAATTATGGCAGAACCAAAATGGCTGCAGGACATGAAGCCTGAAGAATACTTGAAGGAAGACTTTGAAGCAACTGGCCACAGCCGCTACACTGTTGACGGTTTGGACAAGAACGACCCGGAATGGCTGGACAAGGCAGCTGCCAAGGTTAACGCGGCTGAAGGCGACGACTACGTTAAGCTGGACGCTGGTCTTTTGACCGTTAACCAAATCAACTGGATGCTGCGGAACACTTTTGGGGAAATGACTTATGTGGACGACAACAACCAGTTCCTGTGGTACAACCGTCCGCAAGACCCTAACTACAAGATGAAGGCCGGCCGTGTGCCAGCTCAAGTCGGCGACACTATGGGCGCGGTTCACCCAGACATCCGTGACGTTATCCCAACTGCCAAGAAGGTTGTTCACGCCCTGCGGACCAAAGAAGGCGGCCATGACTCAGTATGGATGCCAGTGCCAACTGGTAACTTGACTGAACTCGTTTTGCACTACTACAAGAGAGTGGAAGACGAAGAAGGCAACTACATGGGTATCTATGAATGGGTACAAGACATCTACCCATTCGTGAAGTACTTCTGCGAATCAACTGGCCAGAAGCTGGTTGTTGACCCAGATGCTTCAACTGGCGCAACTTACCGCCGCAACTCTGACCCAGACGCTAAGACTGGTCCTTCAACCAAGGCAGCTGCTGCCAAGGAAGAAGAGAAGCCAGCTGAACCAGAAGCAACTAGCGGCGCTTCCCACCACTAATCAAGCATTTTTTAGATAGTTGATAAGTATTGCTCTAAGACCAGCTCAAGGCTGGCCTTTTTTTGGTCAATTTTTGGCATAGAGCTGATTACAGAAAGCGCTTATAATGATAGTTAAAGATGCATTTTTAGAGGTGAGGGTAAAAAATGACGCAATACTTAGTTTTTGACATTGGCGGAACCAACGTGAAGTACGCCTTGATGGATAGTGAAGGGCAGCTGCTGGAAAAAGGCAAGCGGGCAAGCGCGGACAACTTGGACGACTTTGTGGCGGCTCTGTATGAAGTCGGCGACCAGTATAAGGGCAAGTTTGCCGGGATCGCGGTCTGCGCGCCAGGGAAGATCGACACGGAAAAGAAGATCATTCACTTTGGCGGGGCCTTGCCTTTTTTAGATGGCTTGAACCTGGAAGAGACCTTGGGGGCCAGATACGGGGTTCCGGTTGGCGCGGAAAACGATGGCAAGGCGGCAGCTTTGTGTGAACAATGGTTAGGTGAACTCAAGGGAGTTGACACCGGGGCTGTGTTGACTCTGGGCACCGGCGTTGGCGGCGGGATCGTCGTTAGCGGCAAGCTTTTGCACGGGAGCAGCTTCCAGGCCGGGGAACTCAGCTGGATGATCACGAACCAAGGTGCCGGGCTCAAAGAAATGGCGGCTTATACTGGTGCCCGCTGCTCAGCCGTTGGCATGGTGGAAAAGGTCAACCAGGAACTGGGCAATGAAGATCTTGCGGATGGCTTGGCGGCTTTTGCCGCCATCAAGTCCGGCAATGAAGAGGCAGGCAAGATCTTCCGCCAATACTGCTTGGATGTAGCGGTGATGATTTTGAACCTGCAGACCGTGATCAACGGGGAAAAGGTTGTAATTGGCGGCGGGATCAGCGCCCAGGAAATCCTAATTGAGGAAATCCGCCGGCAGTTTGGGGAAATCCTAAAGGACAACCCGATTTTGGGCCAGCAGGTAATTCCTCCGGAAATCGTGGCGGCCAAGTTCAGAAATGATACCAACCTCTATGGTGCCCTTTTTGCCTTGCTGCAAGAGATGCAAAAGTAGCAGGAAAATTTTTAGCTGAATATAGAAAAAACTGAGCTCATATTGATGTGAGCTCAGTTTTGTTATTGTCGGATGATTAGTTTTTTTACTTCGTAAACCAGTAATTGACGTACCAGTCGTAAGGAATGGTTGAAAGATAAATGTAAACTAAGTTGAGAATGACAACTGTAATCGGTCCTACGTATGGCTTAGCGAATTTGCCATAGCGCATGATGGCGAGAATTGCTGCAGGTCCGAGTATGTCAAAAGCTGTACCAGTATTCATCACCCGTAAAGAAGTCAAGGCAATGAATCCGGCAACTAGGACAATTTCAGTGATCCAGAAGAGGATTGAGAACTTGCTTGTCCAAATAAGTACAGCTGCCAATACGAGTGCGACTGAAATCAAGATGAATGACCAGCCGATCTCAAGCTCTTTCAGATTAGTTTGAAATGTGACCTGCTCTGCTCCCATGAGCCAGATTAGAACTGCTTCGACTAGGAAGATCAAGCAGTTGACTGCTTTAATGATTGTTGAAAAAATTTTTTCTGTTTTTGTCATGGTAGATCACTTCCAACTGGTAATCTGATGAATGTAACTTGCCTTGAAGTCACCTTGAAAATTACCGACAAAAGTAAATGGGTGAACGATATGTGGTTTATCGCGCTTCTTCATGATTCGACCTCCACTTTTCAGTAAACGAATTTTGATAAATCGATTCATCAATCATATGATAACGCTTTCTTTACAGAAAGAGCACATAAATAGCGAAGATTAGTTGTTTGTCATAAATGCACGTAGATATTATAAAGTTCCCGCGCAAGATGGGCGATTATGTGAGCAAGCATATAGACGCTTAGTCATGAATTTCTAGCGATATAACTATATCGTGCAAGAGCTGAGTTACTTTATAAGGTCTGAAAGGGCGGAAAATTAATTATCTTAAAAATCAGAGCACAAATTTTGCTTATCAAAGCAGGGAAAAGTGAGATAGCATCGAATTCTTGCAGATGTTGAAAAACAAAATAAGCAGTTGACCAGTGCAACTGCTTATTTCCACTTCTTAAAATTCCTGGTGCTGGTTAGGGTCGCGGTCGGGCCGGCGGCCATCTGCCTTATCCAAATCCGTCAAGGCTGTTACTTCTTCCTCAGTTAAACTGAAGTCAAAAATGTCCAGGTTGCTCAACTGGTGCTGGCTGGATGAAGCCTTTGGAATCGGCACTACTCCCAGTTGGATTTCCCAGCGCAAAATTACTTGAGCCGGACTCTTGCCATACTTGGCGGCCAGCTTTTTAATCAAATCTTCCTGGAAAACTTCCCCGGCCCGCATGAGCGGACTCCAGGCTTCCGTAACGATTCCATGCTCATCGTCATAAGCCCGGACGGCGCGGCTGGACCAATAGGGATGCAGCTCCACCTGGTTGACGGCCGGCGTAACCCCCGTTTCCTTGATCAAGCGGTCGATATGCCCCGGTTCAAAATTCGACACCCCGATCGACCGGACCAAACCAAATCTTTGCGCGTCAATCAAGGCCTGCCAGGCTTCTACATAATGATCTTCCAAAGGATTCGGCCAGTGGATTAGGTAGAGGTCAAAGTAGTCCAAGCCGCTTCTTAAGAGGCCCTCTTCCAGTTCGTTGATCGCGGCCTTGTATTCGTGGTGGGCCCCCGGCAGTTTGGAAGTTACAAAAAGCTGGCTTCTGGCAACTGAGCTGCTCCTGATCGCCTTGCCCAGGGCTCCTTCATTTTCATAGCGGGCGGCTGAGTCCAGGAGCCGGTAGCCGTTTTCGATCGCCTGGCTGATGGCCTGGGCCCCTTGGTAGCCCTTGATCTTGTATGTGCCAAAGCCGATCTTTGGAATCTTGTTTCCATCATTTAAGTTGAATTCTTCCATGATTTTTTCCTTTCTTTTATATTTGCTGTTTGCTCTTTTTCTATCAATTATAGGTTAAATCTTTTGGTTTCCGGCAAAAATCCTCTAAAATAGGTTTAGTCTAAAAAGCGAGGAAAAGAAATGGCAAAAAAACGCAGGCGCAAGAAGCGCCAAAATACCAGCCTCCTGTCGGTTTTAATTGCCGCGGCGGCAATCATTTGGGGCGTCTACACCAAGGGCGGCCAGGAAAATTTAACTAGCTCCAGTACCAGCAGCACTTCATCAAGTGCAGTCAGCTCGGCCCAAACGGCTAAAACCGTCTACGGGGGATTAGCCAAGAGCGACTACCAGAAATTAGCCAATGAGACTTTTAAGTCCGGAGGCAAGGGCTGGCGCTATGTTAACAACAACCACTCCACCCTGGTGAAAAGCGCCTGGAAGGTCAACCGGGTCATCTACTCCAACCTGGACAGCCAGAACCGGACTTCCAGCTCCAACACCGCCTTTTTGGAAAAGCGGAACGTGGCCAACGACTCCTTAAGAGTAAGGCAGTACGTACAGCCAACCGGCTGGCACTCCAACCGGCAAAACGGGACCCAGATCTACAACCGGGGGCACCTCATTGCCTACTCAGTTTCCGCCGGCATTGACCAGGACGGCAACTACAACCCCAAGAACCAGTCCGGTGACCAGAACAACCCTAAGAACCTTTTTACCCAGTCGGCCTTCTCCAACCAAAAGATCCAGACGATTTTTGAAAGCAAGGTCCGGTCAGCTTTAAGAAGTGGGAAAAAGGTCATCTACCAGGCAACGCCAATTTTTAAAGGCAGGGAACTTATGGCCCGGGGGATCAACCTGCAGGCAGTTTCAACCGACGGGACACTGGATTTCAATGTTTACATCTATAATGTGCAGCCAGGCTACCAGTTTGACTACCAGACGGGCCGGGCGAAGATTGACCGGAGCATGCAGGTCAGCGAATAGAAAGAAGGAAGAAAAATGCGCGATAATTGTACAACCATGCTGGTGGGCAAGAAGGCCAGCCTTGACGGGTCAGTGATCGTGGCCAGAGATGAAGACTACGACCAGGGCTTTAACGAAAAGCGCTTTGTCTACTATCCAGCTAAAAATTATGATGAAGTTTTTGTTTCCAAAGGAACCGGCGTTGAAATTCCTTTAAAGGGGGAAGGCTGCGGCTTCACCGCTGTCCGCGATGCTGTAGAAGACTACGGCCGCTTTGACGAGCAGGGGATCAACAGCTACAACGTGGCCATGAGCTCAACCGAAAGCGAAGCCAGCAACCGCCGGGTCTTAGGCCATGATCCTTTTGTCAAAAATGGGATCGGGGAAGACTCCATGCTCTATTTGGTTCTGCCTTTCATCAAGACGGCCAGAGAAGGGGTTGAGCGCCTGGGCCGCTTGGTTGAACAATACGGGTCCAGCGAAAGCAACGGGATTGCTTTTGGCGATGAAAATGAAATCTGGTACATGGAAACCGGGGCCGGCCACCAGTGGGTTGCCCGCCGGGTGCCAGACGACAGCTATGTCGTGGCCCCGAACATGATGATCATCGGGGAAATCGACTTTGATGATCCGGCCAATTACATGTATTCCACTAACCTTCGCCAGTTCGTCAAGGACCACCACCTGAATCCGTCGAAGACTGGCAGCTTCAATTTCCGGGAGATTTTTGCCCCAAGAGACCAAGACGACCTGCGCTACAACACGCCCCGGATGTGGTATGGGCAAAAGCTCTTTAACCCGGAAGTGGATCAGGCAATCGACGACTTGGACATGCCGTTTTGCCGGGTGCCAGCCAAGAAGATCGCCATCGAAGACGTGCAATTTTACCTGAGCAGCCACTACGAAAACACGGAATATGACTACTTAACTAAGGAAGAAAGCCCGGTCAAGAATGCCTACCGGCCAATTTCCGTGACGGTATCCCAGGAATGCTCCATCATGCAGATCAGAAACGACCGGCCAGAAGGCTACAAGTCCATCCAGTGGCTCTGCTTCGGCCTTTACGCCGCAGCGCCTTGGGTGCCTTTCTACACCAACATCAAGGACACCCCGGCCAACTACCAGATCAAGACCGGCCAGGCTGACCCGATGGGTAGCGCCTACTGGCTCTACAAGTGCATCCAGGCCCTGCTTGAAGGCAAGCAGCAGGATTGGCAGAGAAAGCTCCGGGCCTTCCAGGCTGACTGCCAGAGCCTGGCGATCCAGCATGTTGATGAAACTGACAGAGAAGCTGAAAAGTTAAGCCAAGCAGACCTGGTAGACTTTTTGACGGAAGCCAATAATGCGATTGCTGATAAAATCACGGCCAAGGGCAAAGAACTCTTCGACCAGCTGGTAAAGGACAATCTCAACAACTCGATTTACAAGTACCGGCCCTAATTTCTTGCCAAAAATAGTACAATAGAAATGTTGTAAGTTTTTAATGTAAAGTAAGAAATCGTAAGGAGTTTTTTATGGAAGAAGAGATGACCTTAATCAGCGCCAAGGGCAAGTTAAAAGGGACTTGGGGCGAAGCAGTCAACCCAATTGAAGGGCTGACCCCCTTGGTAATTTTGGCCAAGATTGGCGATAAGGACCAGGCCCGGTGGCTGAGCCGCTACTTAAATGACGCCGGCATCTTGACCTTCACTTTTGAAGCAGAAGATTCAGCCAGCGCCATCAGCGGCTACCACCTGGCCTTTGACGAACTCAGAAACGACGACCGGGTAGCCAGTGAGTACATCGTTTTCGCCGGCTATGGGGAAGCTGGAGATGCTGCCGCGGTGGCCGCCAGTGAAATCGGCCGCTCAGTCCGGGGAATCTTCCTTATGTCACCAGTTATCAAGGACTGGGACAAGATCAAGGGCTACCAGGGCCGCAGCTATATTGTTGCCGGCAGCGAAGACGACCAAGCTCCTTTGGCTAGCCTGGAATTGATGGCCAAGCAAATGAAGCAGGGCGAACTTTTGCAGATGCGGGGCGCCGGCCACGACTACCGGGAAGAAGACTGGGAAAGGGCAGGGATGCTGCTCAGAACCTGGGTCTTGACTGGACTTAACTAAAGTAGAAAAGAGAAGGAAGCAGCGATGACGGATGTAAAGATTGACCAGGTCGCTGAAAAAGATCTGCCGGCCTTGGTGGCCATCAGCCGGGAGACTTTCGCCGACACTTTTGGCGAGTACAACAGCGCCGAAGACATGGCCAAGTTTTTGGATGAAAACTATAATGAAGAAAAGCTTGGGGGAGAAATGGCAACTCCAGGCAGCTTCTTCTACTTCTTGAAGGTGGACGGGGAAGTTGCCGGCTACTTAAAGCTGGACGTTGCCGACGCCCAAAACGAAGATGTCGACCCAGATGGCTTGGAAGTTGAGCGGATCTACCTGCGCAAATCCTTCCAGCACCGGGGCCTGGGCAAGCAGCTCTTTGAGTTCGCGGAAGAAAAAGGCAAAGAATGGGGCAAGTCCGTCCTCTGGCTGGGCGTTTGGGAACACAACGAAAACGCCAAGAACTTCTATGCCAGCCGCGGTTTGACCCGGTTCAGCGAGCATGTCTTCGTTCTTGGCGATGACCGTCAGACAGATTTTTTGTTAAAAAAGCCTCTCGTCTAGTCCTGGCTGATTAACCAGTCGGACAAAAGCTTTTGGTACTTGGCATTTTCCTGGACAAAAGGCATGTGGCCGCAGCCGGCAAAGAGCTCCCAGCGGGCGTTCGGCAAGTGGTCGTACATGCTTTTAGCCACCAATGGCGTGCACAAGTCGTCAGTGCCGCTGGTAATCAAGACCGGCAAGTGCAGGTCCTTTAAGCGGTCAGTGTACTCATAGCCGTGCAGGTTGCCAATCGGCGTATATTCATTAGGGCCCCAGCCGGTCAAGTAGGTCAGGCTGCCGCCCTTTTTTTTGCGCAAAACTGGCTCCGGCATGTCCGGCGTAAGCTTGATGGCGTGCTGATCCATGAAGTGGGCATTGGCCGCCTGGTAGGCCGGGGAGTCATAGTTGCCACTTGCTTCAGCTTCCTTGATAGCGGCCTGCTCGTTTTCTGGCAGGTACTTGATCAAGCGGTGCAATTCCTGGCTCCAGAGCTTGGCGGAGGCTAAAGTAGAGGAGAGGATCAGGCTTTTGACCCCTTCAGGCTGGTAGTCGCACAGGTAGATCAAAGCCAGCATCCCGCCCCAGCTTTGCCCTAGGAGGTGGATCTCGTCAAGGCCCAGCTGCTTTCTGACATTTTCCAGCTCCTTGACCCAGGTCTGGGCCGTGTAGGCCGTCTCTGCCTGGTCGTCGGGGATGCTGGAGTTGCCGCAGCCTAGTTGGTCATACATGATGACTTGCCGGCCGCTTTTTTCAGCAACTTGGTCGAGGACTTCAAAATAGTTGTGACTGCTGCCGGGCCCGCCGTGGAGAAGCAGGAGCGGGGCGCGGTCAGTCGCCTCGCCCACGATCCGGCAGTAAGTTTGCCAATTTCCGAACGGAAGATATTTTTCTGTGATTTGCATCATTATTTTACCTACTTTAAACAACTTCATTTTAAAAAAATGGTAACATGAATAATGAGTAAAATGAAGGTGGGGACAGCCATGATTAAGCAACAAATTTTTCCAATTGAAACTGACTTTAACTGGTACGACGTCAATGGCTTGAATGAAGCTGACAGCCGGCGCCTGCAGACGGAGTTTTATTTCACCCCGGAAATCATTTCCTACGTTTCCGACCGGCATGAACGGCCCCACTACGACTACGACCAGTATACCGACACCCACCTGCTGGTTTATGACGTGCCAGTCTGGCCAACGACGACCAGCAAGCACTTCACTTCCCGGCCAATCACTTTCTTGTTGCAGGACAAGAACCTTTTTTCTTTCCATACGATCGAGACCAGCTATGTCTTTGACGAGTTCAACGATCCCCAGGTTTTGCGCCGGCTGTCCCACGCCCAAGACGTGACGGAGCTGCTGGCGACTTTTTTGATGTATGCTTCCCAGTACTTCCAGCGGGCCATCACCCAGCTGGATGCTGAGCGCAACGACTTGGACGTCAAGCTGAGCGATGACATCGACAACAAGGACTTGGTGGAACTGTCTAATATTGAAAAGAGTCTGGTCTACCTGTCCAGCTCGATTCAGACTGACCAGATGATGCTGCACAGCCTGCAGCACTCCCGGCTGACTTTTTCCAAAGCGGCCAAGGAAAGACTGGACGACGTCTTGATCGAATCCAGCCAGTCTTCAGAAATGGTGCAGATTTCCCGGCAGGTGACCAAGACTTTGTCATCGACTTCCAATAACATGATGAACAACAACCTGAACGACACCATGCAGTTCCTAACGGTTTGGTCCATCGTTTTGACCATCCCGACCATTCTGACCGGTTTTTACGGGATGAACGTGAAGTTGCCGGTTTTGGGAGCCAACTATGACTGGGTGATCATTATCTTGATCACCGTCCTTTTGATGGTCTGGCTGATCTTCCTCATGCGCAAGCACCATCTTTTCTAAAGGAAATTAGGAGCTAGAAACAAGGAGTCTTAATGAAGAACAATATTGTAGTCGGGGCTTTGATCGCCTCCCTGCTGGCTTTTGTCGTCTACACCAGCACCAACAAGGATGCTGAAATGCGGAAGGTTACGGTGGTGCAGGTAAAGAAGTCCGGCAGCGTCAAAAAGACGGTTTCTTCTACTGACAAGGAACCGAATGTCAATTCCATTGAATATGACAACCAGGTCAAGAGCAGCAAGGGCAGCGACAAGCAACTGGTCAAGGCAATCAAGAAGGCCATGGGCCAGGACGTCAGCTACCAGGTGGCGGCATATGACTTAAGCAAGAGCAGCCATTTCGCGGAAGTGGCCAACACCAAGAGCAGCCAGGATTCCCAGAAGATTTTTTACCTCTATCTCTTGATCGCCCTTTATGCCCAGGAAAAGTCCGGCAAGATCGGGGCCAGCACGGCTATCAAGGTTACTAAGGCTGACAAGGCTGGGACAAGTACGGCGATCGCGGTCGGGATCAGTTACGGGCCAAGCTACTTGCGCGAGCAGATGCTGAAGGGCAACAAGACCGCGGCTAACGCGCTTTTGCGGACGATCGGAACTAAGCAGGTCAATAAGGTGTTGAAACAGCTGGGGGCCAGCCAGAGCAAAGTGACTGGAACCTTCTCCAAGTCCGTGGTCGGCAAGACGACAGCCAGTGATCTGGCCAAGATCATGGTTTCCATCTACCAAGGCAAGCTGGTCGGCAGCTACAACCAGCAGGTTTTGACTGCTATGACAGGGAAGACCAAGCTGGCCAGCAAGGCTAAGGGGACTGTCTACCAGTATGCCGATGGCAATTTAGAGGTCGCCTTGATCAGCAATAACGGCCACAATTACGTGGTCAGCGCCTGGTCTAGCAAGACTGACGACTTTGCTTCCTTGGGACAAGCTGTCAAGAAAGTCATGGAAAAGTAAAGGCAGACCAAACTGAACAGAAGAAATAGAAGTTACTTCAAGACACCTCCAAAATGACAGAGTTTATTTTTGGAGGTGTTTTTATATCAAAAAAGTAGGGTGAAATTATGGCAACGATTAGGGATTTAATAGAAGTATTTAAGGACACGCAACGATTTTATCGTAGCAGTCCGATTTTAAAAAAAGCAATAGAGTATTCTATTTCCAATACTGAGATCATTGCCCCGGGATTTACAACTGATTTGCAAAAGAGATATGTTCACACGGATATTGTGGTGAACAGCAATAGGAGCTTTGAAGATGCTCAGTCTATCAATAAATCCGATCCAACAGAAAGAACTTGTGTCCATAATTTTGCTTCATTTGAGTATCCAGGTGGCGGAGTGGTTAATGGGTCAAGAGCTCAAGAAGAGAGCCTCTGTCGTGTTTCGACCTTATATCCTGTTTTAACTTCAGCCAAGCCGATGGAGAAATATTATCTTCTACACCGCATTAATCCACAGCCTGCATATTCAGATGACTGTATTTATTCTCCGGATATCATTAATTTCAAGTCTGATGAAGATCTTCCCCAGTTGATGGAGGAAAAAGATTGGATTAGGGCAGACGTAATTACTTGTGCTGCTCCTAATTTGCGCACTTATTCTGGCCGTCTTCTTAGCCCAGAGGATCAATACGCTATCCATGTTCAGCGTGCCCGCCAGATACTTAACGTTGCTGCTGCACATCAAGTTGATTATCTTGTCCTTGGTGCATTTGGTTGCGGTGCTTTTAGCAACAGCCCGACTATTGTTGCTCATGCCTACAAAAAAGTTATTCCAGAATACGATGGAGTTTTCAAGGAAATCCACTTTGCGGTTTATACTAACCCAAAAGGGCTTCATGGTGATAAGAACTACACGGTCTTTAAGAAAGTCATGGAAAAGTAAATCCAGAACGAATAATTAGAACAGAAGAAATGAAAAACGACTCTACAGCCAGACAGTAGAGTCGTTTTGTGCTTTCTTGCGTTTACGTGGTTTATAAGTTTTCTTGGCCAGCCACATGTACCAGGCGAATTGGAATTCCCCGATCATAATGCAGATAGCCAGCAGCAGGAAGGTCACCACGAAAGGATTGATGCTGCTGCCGTCAGCGTAATGAAAATTGAACATGAAAACATTTAGATAAATCAGTAAACTGAACCAGTAAAAGTTTGCGAACCACCAGATTTTCATTTTTAGTTTTCATCTCCTATCTGAATATATGATAGCGCTTTTAGGAACCGTTTTCAACAAAAAAGAGGATTAATTTACAATCTGTAGATTGAAATCTTCAGTCAGTAGTTATATAATTGCTACAGTTGAAAGGAAATGGTAGAAAGTATGACTCAAAAAAGAACTTTGGACTTAGGCAAGGTCATCGCCAAAGCCACGGAAATGATCGAAAGCCGGGGCTTAAGCGAGACGACCATGCCAAATCTTGCCAAGGCTCTGGGCGTTCGCAGCCAGTCGCTCTATCATTACGTGAAGAACCGTTCTCAACTTCTGTCGCTGGTCGCGGCCAGCCGGATCCGCCTGCTCTACCAGGACTTGCTCAAGCAGCTTGTTGGTTTGTCAGGCCACGAAGCATTGTTTAAGTTTGCTGACGTGGTCCGCGACCGCCTTTTGGAAGACCAGGCCCTGGCGACTCTGCTTTACCATATGGATGAATTTTCCGATGATTCAGACCTGGTGCAGGAAGTAGTCAAGATCCTGGACTTGGGTGAGCAGCTGCAGGTGGACACGGGACACGTGGTTTCCCAGCACGCCTTGGTTGGCGCGGTCCTGGGCTATGTCTTTTTAGACAGGTTTGCCAAGGACCAGGGAAGCCGGGATTTTCCGGAAAGCCCGCAAGAAGCAGAAGAGAACTATCACGAAATGGTCTGGCGGCTGGTTTCGCCCAGCACCCAGCAGTCAAATGCCTAGCTTAGTAGACTGATTGTAAAAGACAAAGAAAGGAAAAAGGACGTTGAAGAAGTTACTGAAGAACCACCTTGGCGCTTTGATCGCCTGGGTGCTCATTCTGGTGATTTCTTTGGTTGCCCTGCCAAACGTTGACTCACTGACAAGAGCTCACAGCGAGATCTCTTTGCCAAGCAGCGTGGAAAGCGAAGCAGCCAAACTAATCAAGAACGAATGGGGCAGTAAGAAAAAGAATACTTACGAAGTCGCGGTTGTTTTCAACAAGAAATCCGGTAAGCTGACCGAGACCGACCAAGGCAACATTGAAGCCTCGATCGACCGCTTGACCAGCAACAAGAAGAAATACGGCATCAAGGATTACCTGGCGCCGCAAGATAACATCGCGACCAAGAAGCTGCTCAAGTCTAAAGACGGAACGACTTGGGTAATGCAGATGAACATCTCCAAGAGCCATGGGACCATCTCCCAGGTTTACGACGAGATCAACAAGGCCGTCAAGACCAGTGGGGTCAGAACCTACGTTACTGGGGCAGACGTCCTCAACAATGACTTTACCAGCTCGATCCAAGAAGGGATCAAGAAGACGGAACTGATCACGGTGGTCTTCATCTTCATCGTGTTGATCATCGTCTTCCGGTCACCGGTTGTCCCGCTTGTGTCACTTTTGACGGTTGGGATTTCCTTCCTGGTTTCCTTCTCAATCGTGACCAACCTGGTCAACCAAATCAACTTCCCGTTCTCCAACTTCACCCAAGTCTTCATGGTGATCGTCTTGTTCGGGATCGGGACCGACTACAACATCCTGCTATACAACCACTTTAAGGAGGACCTGGGCAATGGCCTGGGGGTGGCTGAGGCCACGAAGGACTCGATCAAGAAGGCCGGCCGGACTATTCTTTACTCCGGCTCCTCAATCCTGATTGGTTTCTCCGCTTTGGGCTTAGCTAACTTCTCCGTTTACCGGTCCGCTTCCGGCGTTGCCGTCGGCGTTCTGGTTCTGCTGGTTGTTTTGCTGACCTTGAACCCATTCTTCATGGCCACTTTGGGCAAGAAGATGTTCTGGCCAAGCAAGGAATTTGCCGGGGAAAACCCAAGCAAGATGTGGCACGGGATTTCCAGTGCTACTTTGAAGCGGCCGATTGTCTTTTTGGCAGCAGTAGCAGTTGTCGTTGCTCCGTTCTTCGTTACTTACTCCAACGTTTTGAACTACGACGACACGGCGGAAATTTCAGATTCAGTTCCTTCCAAGCAAGGGCTGAACCTGGTGCAAAAGCACTTCTCCAAGGGGATGGCTATGCCGTCATACCTTTACATCAAGAGTGACCACAAGCTCGACAATGAGAAGGACTTGAAGCTGATCGACGAATTGACGCGGAAACTGCGCAATTCTGAAGGCGTGGACAAGGTTATGTCCGCGACTGAGCCATACAACGAAAAGATCAAGCTGCTCTACGTTAAGAAGCAGCTGAAGTCAGTTACCGACGGGACCGCTAAATTGGAAAAGGGTGTCGGCAAATTGACTAAGGGCAGCGAGCAGGTGACCAGCGGGGCCAAGAAACTGGCTAACGGGGCCGACCAGCTTGACGAAGGCACCGGCACTTTGAGTGACGGGGCCAAGGACCTGTACACGGGGACGGTTAAGCTTTACAACGGTTCAATCGCCCTCTACGATGGGGCAGGTACCCTCTTTAACGGGACCAAGACCCTGTCAGTTGGGGCAGATGCCCTTTACTCCGGCACTAAGAAATTGTCCAGCGGGGCCAACACCCTGTCTGCTGGTACTCAGAAGCTGAAGAGCGGGACCAGCTCCCTGGCCAGTGGGTCAAAGACTCTGGCTAACGGGACCGGTTCTCTGGCAACTGGTGCTCAAACCTTGAGAAACGGTGCCGGCACTTTGAAGAACGGTACCGCCAGCCTTTACACTGGTGCAGGTACTTTAAAGAACGGTACTGCCAGTCTTTACACTGGCGCTGGTACTTTGAAGAACGGTACTGCCCAGCTTTTGACTGGCAGCACTAGCTTGAAGAACGGCACCAGCTCTCTTGTGACTGGTGCAAACAGTCTTTACACTGGCACTCAAACCTTGACCAATGGCGCCAAGGACTTGACGGCCAATATGAACACTTTGGTTGCCGGTCTTGACCAGTTGAAGAGCCAGCTGTCAGAGAATGCCAGCTCCTTGAACGCTGACCAGCTTGACCAATTGTCATCTGGTTTGACCGACCTGAACAACGGCTTGCAAAGCTTGAACAGCAAGGTCAGCCAAATCAGCGTGCCAAACATCGACACTTCAAAGATCTCTAGCCTGGTCAGCGGCCTGCAAAGTCTGCAAGGGCAAGTTTCATCACTTGAATCTGGTTTAACCAATGCCAAGAGCGGTTTGACCACTGCCGGTACTGGTCTGGGAACTGCCAGCTCAGCTGCAGGCAGCCTGGCAAGCTCAATCAGCAAGGTTTCAGACCCAACTTTGAAGGCAGAACTTGAAAAGGAACTCCAAACCCTTAATAGTGGCCTGTCTTCTACTAAGAGCGGTTTGGGCACTGCAGGCAGCGGTTTGACTACTGCGGGTTCTGCCGCAACCAACATGAAGAGTGCTTCATCCAGCATTCAATCAGCAGCTGGCAGTTTGAGCAGCAGCAGTTCTACTGCTTCAACGGCTGACTTGAGCGCTGAAGTTCAGCAACTGCAAGCGGCTGTTTCTCAGCTTGCTTCTGGCTCAAGCACTTTGAGCACCCAGGCAGCCAGCGGGATTAGCAGCTTAAAGTCTGGTTTGAGCAAGATCAGCCAGATGCAGTCAGCAGTTGATGCCCTAGCAACCGGCGCCCACAAGCTTTACACTGGTTCAAACTCAATTTACAGCGGTTTGAGCAAGGGTATGGCAGGGGCCTTGGCCTTGTCACAAGGTGCTACTAAGTTAAACAGTGGTGCCGCATCCCTTTACAACGGGATCAGCCAAGTCAACACTGGTGCTTCAAGCCTTTACACTGGTGCCGGACAAGTTAACTCCGGCGCTTCCAGCCTTTACACTGGCGCCGGCAAGCTGAACACTGGTGCCGCAAGCCTTTACTCCGGCACTGGCACTTTGGTCAGCGGGGCTAACCAGGTCAACTCTGGTGCATCCTCTGTTGCAAATGGTGCCAGCCAAGTCAACACTGGCGCCAGCCAGGTTAACTCCGGTGCCGGCCAATTGGCTAACGGCTTAGCCAGCGGCGTCAGCGGCGCGGCTCAACTGGCTAACGGCGCGAGCCGCTTGACCAGCGGTGCAAGCTCACTTAAATCCGGTGCTGGTCAATTGCAAAACGGCCTGGCTCAAGGCGTCAACGGTTCAAGCCAGTTGGCTGAAGGGGCTGACAAGCTGCAGTCCGGTACCAGCCAACTCTCAAGTGGCGCAAGCAAGCTGGCCACTAAGACGCCAGCCATCACCAGCGGCTTGACTGCCGTCAACAATGGTCTGGTTTCCGCCGGCTCATACTTGAACGGCCTGCGCAAGTCCAAGGCTTCCGACACCTTCTACGTGCCAAGCTATGTCTTAAAGCACAACGCCGACCTGCAGAAGTCCCTCAAGGTCTTCCTCAGCCCGGACAAGAAGAGTGCCATGATCATCATCATCCTGGACAGCAACCCAAGTTCTGAAAGTGCTGCAGAGCACTCACAAGCTTTGAGCGCCATGGCCCGCAAGTCCCTGAAGGGGACCGACCTGGGCAAGGCTGATGTCGAAATGGGCGGGCAAAGCTCAACCATTGAAGACACCAAGAACACGGCCAGCGGCGACTTTACCAGAACTATGGCTATCATGCTGATCGGTATCGGCATTGCCTTGATCTTCGTCACCCGGAGTCTGCTTCAGCCGATCTACATCCTGGGGACTCTGCTTTTGGCCTACATCAGTTCTCTGTCAATCACCCGCTGGGTTGTCAGCGGCGTGATGGGCCGGAGCACCCTGGCTTGGAATGTGCCGTTCTTCACCTTCATCATGTTGATCGCCCTCGGGGTCGACTACAGCATCTTCGTCATGATGCGTTACCGCGACAGCGATCCGCACGCCTTGCCTAGCGCAAGAATCCTGGAGGCATGTACGGTTATCGGGACGGTTGTCATCTCAGCCGCCGTCATCCTGGGTGGTACTTTCGCGGCCTTGATCCCATCAGGCGTGCCAACCTTGATCGAAGTGGCCATCGGGGTCATCATCGGTCTGGCTATCTTGGTCTTCTTGATGCCAATCAACCTGTCAGCTGCAACCAAGCTGACCTACGAAGGCTTCCCATGGTTAAAGTGGCCGATCCGCAAGAATGGCTTCAGCTTCAGTAAGAAGTCTTAAATGAAAGCTAAATAATGCATTAAGAACCCGTCATCTTTGGCGGGTTCTTTTTTGCCGCTGCTAGGAAAATGCTATAATGTGGAAAAAGAAACACTAGCAAAGGACGATTACTATGAAAAAGTGTCCCAACTGTGGACAGACCCTGACTGGCCAGGAAAAGACCTGCCCAAACTGTGGATTCAATGTGGAAAAATACCGCCGCGACTACTTTACTGAAGAAACCGCGGAAGAAAATGTGGAAAGAACTGAAATAAACAGGGAGGAAGCCGACCGGACTTTGGAAAAAGATCCATCCGGCAAGCTCAGCCGGTCCGCCTACCGGCAAAAGCAGGAGCAGAATGCCTTTACCGGCAACCCAACCGTGGAAAAGATGATCCAGTGGCTGAGAGACAACACCACGATTGCCTTCCTGGTTGGCGTGGGCCTCTTGATCATCATGAGTTTCTCCCGGCCCCTGGGCTGGACGGCTTTTGCTGTCTCCATGGCTCTGCTTATCTGGACCGGTCACCGGGACTCCCAGGGCGAATACACGGCTGACCGGAACTTGACTGAGTATATCCGGAATTGGGGCTCCAAGGTCTTCAATGCCTTTGACGACAAGGAAAACGAAATTGAGGAGAAGAATGAAGAGTTTACCGAGTCCCACCCGAAATTTGAAGCCAAAGTGGAAAAGGTGAAGAAGAAGACCAAGAAGCCGCGGAATTTTGGTGTCATCCAGCTCTCCATTCTCTTGACCAGCTTGATCACCTTGGTCCTCCTTTTCCTGGGGACAGGCTTCGTAACCTCCAGCAGCAAGCTGACCGTGGCCAGCGTCTTCTTTGAAGTTGCCAACAGGCAGATCACGGCGGGCAAGATCGTTCCCGCCTTGATTCTTTACCTCTTCCTGGCGGTTTTCCTGCTTTTGCCGGTCTTCATCATGCTGGCCGTCAGCCAGAATACCAGGGTTTCCCGGGTCCGGGCCTTCGCCTTGTCCCTTGTTGAAAGCCTGGTCTTGATCTACCTCTTTTACCAATTGGCCCAGACGACTAGCGCGACCAGCTACTTAAGCCAGGCTGTTTCCAGCTTGAAGAGCTATGCCGTGGCTATCGGCATTTCCGGCTACCTCTTGATCCTGGTCTCTTGCTTGACTACGGTTTTGGCCGGCATCAACATGTTCCAGCCAATGGCCAAGGCAGATCAAAATAACGAAGAATAGTTTTTGTTAGCAGAAAAAAGGCTGCTGGTCTGAGTGACCAGCGGCCTTTTCTTGCTATTTTTCTACTTGGAGATTCGTGAAAAACAAAAACTAAAGAGTGGAAAATTTGAATTAGTACAAAAGAAACACTAAAAAGAAAGTAGGTAATGTAATAAAGATTAAAAGAAAAAAGTAAAAGTGAGTGTAATTGAAAGAGATTGATTAAATTCCGTTTATTGCTTGTTTTGGTCAGTAAAGTCGATAACCAGGTGCTCGTTGACGAAGGCGTCCAGGCCCAAAGGACTGAGCTCGCGGCCGTAACCTGACTTCTTGACCCCGCCGAATGGCAGGCTGCCGTCAGTGATCCAGCGGCCGTTGATGACTGTCATCCCGGTTTCAATCTGGCTGGCTACTTCTTCAGCATGCTTGATATCACTGGAGATGACGGAAGAACCCAGCCCGTAGCTTGAGTCGTTGGCTAAGGCAATGGCTTCAGCCTCGTCTTTAACCTTGTAAACCACGCAGACTGGCCCGAACATTTCCTGGTCAAACATTGGGTTGTCCTTGGCCATGTCCGTCAAAATAATTGGCCGGCTGAAGGCACCTGGGGCGTCAATTTCCGGGTACTCGTAGTAAACCTTGGCTCCGCCGGCAATTGCCGCTTCAACCTGCTTGGCCAGCTTCTCTTTTGCGGCTTGGGAGTTCATCGGCGGCAGGGTAGTGGAGTCTTCTAGCGGATCGCCCCACTTAAGGCCAGAGTAGATTTCCTTCATGTCTGCCAAAACTTCTTCATAGCGGTCGGCCAAAACGATCATCCGCTTGGATGAGGTGCAGACCTGGCCATTATTGTAGCTGCGGGCGTCGCTCAAGGCTGCCTTCAAAACTGCTGGGTCAGCGTCGCTTAAGACGATGAAGGCATCGTTGCCGCCCAGTTCCATAGTGGACTTCTTCAAGTTCTTGCCGGCGTTTTCGGCTACGGACACCCCGCCTCTTTCAGACCCGGTCAAGGCCACCCCTTGCACGCGCGGATCAGCGATGACCTGGTCCAGTTGGCTGTAGCTGAGGTAGAGGTTGATCAAGCTGCCTTCCGGCGCCCCGCCAGCTTTCACGATCTTGGCGGCCAGGGCAGCAGAAGTTGGCACATTGTGGGCGTGCTTAAGCAGCATTGGGTTGCCGACCACGAAGTTCGGGGCAAAGACCCGGATGACTTGGTAAAGAGGGAAGTTCCATGGTTCACAGGCCATGATCACCCCGGTAGCCTGCTTTAAGTAGTAGGCGCGGCCGTATGGGTTGGGCAGGTCGACCGGCTTTAAAAGTTCTGGGCCGTGGTCGGCGTAGTAGTTGAGGATGCCGATGCAGATCTCAACTTCTTCCTTGGCCTCACTGAGCTTCTTGCCCATTTCCAGGGTCATGGTCTTGGCCATTTCTTCTTCCTTTTCCTGGAACTTGGCCGCGATGTCCTTCAAAATGGCTGCCCGGCTGCTCGGTTCTTCATGCCGCCACTTCTTGTAGAGGGCGTGGGCTAAGGCCAGAGATTCTTCAATCTGCTGGTCAGTCGGGTTCTCGTAGCTCGCGAAGACTTCATTGGTATATGGGTTCACTGATTCGTATTTTGCCATAGCTGTTTTCTTCATCCTTTCGAATTAAAAGTTGATCAGACCGGCCTTTAGCGCCAATCTAGTGTAAGATTCACAAATATCCCTCTCTCTAGTATAAACCGCTTTCTGATTTTTGGTATAGCTAAAGGCTGAAATAATTTTATTATCTGAAGGAATATTTTAACGGCAATTTTTTCAATTTTTTGGTAAAAATCTCTCCTTTAATGAAAAAATCCTGCCAGCATGGTAAAATATTTAAAAATTGAAAGGACGAGATTATGCGGATCAACGTTTTGCAGCACACCCCGAATGAGGGGCCGGGGGCCATCAAGGCCTGGGCCGAAGACCGGGGCAACAAAGTCTATGTTTACCATCCGGAAACTTTCGGTATTTTTCCGAAAGCTGATGAAACCGACATGCTGGTCGTTTTGGGCGGGCCGATGAGCCCGGGCGACGACCTGCCCTGGCTTAAAGAAGAACGGCAACTGATCAAGGACTGCCTCAAGCAGCACCTGCCGATTTTGGGCATCTGCCTGGGTGCCCAGCAAATTGCCATCTGCTTAGGCAGCAGCGTGCACCCGGCCGCCCACAAGGAAGTCGGCTGGGCTCCGGTCTACAAGCAAAGTGATGCTATTGCTGATTTGCCAGACAAGCTCCTGGCCCTGCACTGGCACCAGGACATGTTTGAAATGCCAGCTGGCAGCCACTTGCTCTATTCCAGCGACCTCTTGGCCAACCAGGGCTTTTTGGTCAATGGCAACGTGATCGGCCTGCAGTTTCACTTAGAGCCCTTGGCTGACAACGTCCGCGAAATCGTCATCAATGACGGCGCCTATGCCGAAAGCGGCAATGACTTACACCAGACACCAGCCGAGATTCTGGCCCAGCCTTTGCCAAGTGCCAATAAGCGCGCTATTTACACCATGTTAGATTATTTAAGCGTCCACTAGGAGGATTCATGACGGCAACTGCACGTATTTATTTAGGTTCATCTTTTCACCGCGACCACCATCAAGCCCGGGCCAAGCAGGTCCGCGAATATCTGGCGGCCAACCCGACGGTCGAGCACGTTCATTTTCCTTTTGACCAGCAGGTAACCGACCCGGCGGAAGACCCGAATGTTGGTTTTGGGGATGAACGGAGCCTCTTTTGGAAGCAGCAGACTTTCCAAAACGACATCAACGGCTTGTCCATGGCTAATTGCGGCCTCTTCCTTTACGACATGGATGAACTGGATGACGGCTGCGCCTTTGAAATCGGCTTTTTGCGGGCGCAGAACAAGCCGGTCATCATCGTACCTTTCACTAACCACCCGGAAAAGAAGCCGATCATGAACCTGATGCTGTCTGAAGGGGCAACGGCTTTTATCAAGGGCGACCAGGAACTGGAACTCTTGAAGACTTACGACTTTAACAACTGCCCATGCCGGCCGCTGACCGGTTACGGCACCATTTAAAGCATAAGAAAACGGTCAATCTCGCGATTGACCGTTTTCTTATGCTTTCTCTTCGAGTTCTTTGAGGAGCTTGCCGCCTTCTTTGAGGATAACCTCGTTTTTGTTCAAACGGGCGAAGGCCAGGGCGTCGTGCAGGTGTTCCAGGGTGGTATTTATGGACCGCTTTTGGGCCAGGTCGTCTAAGGCCAGCTGGTAAAGGACCCGGGCCAAAAAGTAGACCACATGATGTTCGGAAGCCAGCTCGTAGGCATAGTTGAGCAGGTCGTCAGCATGTTTGTACTGGCCGCTTTGCCCGTAGAATTCGCCGGCCGCCGTCAAAATGGACATGACCTGGAGTTCTCTCAAGCTGTCTTTGATTTCGACTTTCTTGATCTGGTCCAGGATCTGGTCAAAGTAATGAGAGGCCTTGCCTATGTCCTGGCTGGCATAAACCTGGCTGCAGCCTTTAAGGGCCAGGAGGCGGTAGATGTTGCCGGCCTTAAGGTTGTCGGTTGTCAGGATATTGTTGAAGTAGAAAAGGGCCGAGACTTCGTTGTGGTCCCCGTCCAGAGCCAGCTGCCCGCAAAGGTAGTTGTAGTGGAGAAGGTCTTGCTTGTCGCGGATCTTTTTCTCATTGACCTGCTTGAGGATCTTGCGGACCTGGTCATAGTCATAAGTGATGAAGCAGAAGTCCGCGGAAAAAAGCTTCTGGGCAATTTCGCTTTCCGTGCTGGTCAGCATGATGTCAGATAAGGAGATGTTCATCCGCTCGCAGAGCTGCTTGAGGATCTTGAAAGAAGGAATCTGCCCGTTGTTTTCGAACTTGCTCAAGGTTGACTGGGTGCAGATCCCATTGCAGAGCTCATTTTGCGACAGCTTGAGCGACTTGCGGATTTTGATGAATTTTTCAATGTTTATCATGGTTAATCGCTTCCTGTTTTCAGACTGAGGGCATAGTTGAGATAAGTTATGCTTTCCCTGAGATAATCCCGGCCGTAGTCCATGGCGTGGCCATGACCGGGGATGATTTCCAAGTCAACCTGGTGGCCGCGGCCAGCCAGGCGGCCGGCAAATTCAGTAACGCCGGCCAGGTCGGTCAGTTCAGCCGCTGAGTTCATCATGAGCAGGCGGCTCAACTTGGTATAGTCGTAGCTTTGGGCATCCAAGTCGGCCAAAAGGTCAGAGTCCTCGCTGCCGGCGTAGGTCAAGACAAAGTACTTGTAAAAGGCTTCATTGATGGCCTGCTGGGTGGTCAAGCCCAGTTCTTCCTTGCCATTGACTGAAGGCTTGACCTCTTGGTGGTCGGCCAGCCAGCTGCTGAAGTCGACAGGGGCTGACCAGGTGACCGTCGGGAAGCCGTACATGCCGGCGACTTTCAAGGCCAGGGTGCCGCCGGAGCTGGCGCCGATCTGGACGATGTTGTTTTCATCGCCCTCATCGGTGTAGTTTGATGCCAAAAGCCAGGCCGCGAAGTTAAGGGCATCCTCGTGGGCAGCTGGGAAATGGTCAGCTGGAGCCAGCCGGTAGTCGGGCACGAAGGTCATGAAGCCAGCGTTGGCCAGGTCGATTGCCACGTCTCTGATGCCATTTTTGCTTCCCCTAAACCAGCCGCCGCCGTGCCAGAGGATGAGGATTTTTGTCTGTGAGTCGGTATCGTTGGGATAATAGATGTCGGTCTTTAGGCCGTGCTTGAGGTCATAAGCGATATTGTTAACAGTCACAACCATAATCTCATTTTTCCTTTCTGATCTGATTTGAATTCTGATTTTTTATCCTAACTTAATTATATACTCAAAGCAATAACTTCTGCTTGCTTTTTGTCTTTTTTCGCAAGGGAAAAGAAGGCAGCATACATAAGTTTATTTAAAGCCCGAAGCAAACTAGTGTGGAGGGGGGAGGCTTTTTGCTAAAATTATCCTGGAATTTGTTTTTAGGGGGAAAAGACCATGAGTTACGAACAAAGCCGCAAGCTGATCAACCGGCTGACCATTATTTCAACCATCGTGATCATTGGCCTCTGCATCTATTGGTACCAGCTGGGGATTTTTACCAGCCAGGCCAAGATGAGCGCCTATTTGGCTGACAAAAAGATCCTGGGTCCCTTTATCTTTGTTTTGATTCAGATCATCCAGGTCGTGATCCCGATTATCCCCGGCGGGGTCTCCCTTTTGGCCGGGGTTGTCTTCTTCGGCGCTGGACCTGGTTTTATCTACAACTATATCGGGATCGTCATCGGCTCCTTGATCAACTTCTTCCTGGCCCGCTACTATGGCAAGTCCTTCATCCTGCACATCGTGTCGGAAGAGAGCCTGGAGAAGTATACCAAGTGGACCAAGAACCAAAAGAAGTTCAACTGGTTCTTCGCCATCTGCATCCTGGCCCCGGTTGCCCCGGATGACCTCCTCTGCCTTTTGGCGGGTCTGACGGAAATGAAGCCTTGGACCTACTTCTGGATCATCGTCCTCTGCAAGCCTTGGACCATCGCTGCTTACAGCCTGGGCCTGGTCTACGGGGCCCGCTGGATCATGAGGCTGATGTGATGGAGAGCGAGCGGATATATTTGCGGCCGGTCGGGTTAGGGGATGCTGACCTGCTTTTGTCTTGGGGGCAGGATCCCTACTACCAGAAAACGGCAGGCTTTGCCCACTACCGGAACATGCTTGAAGCTGAAGAAGGTGCCTTAGCTTACCAGAGACGACCGGCCAGTTACATGATTTGTTTAAAAAACGGCCAGGCAATCGGCTTGCTGGAACTCTACCCCCGGGATGGCCAGTCCCGGGAACTGGGCTTTCTTTTGGACAAAAAATTCCAGGGGCAGGGCTACATGACTGAAAGCATCAATTGTCTTTTGGCGGAAGCTTTTAAAGATCCGGAGATCAAGGAAATCTGGGCCGGCTGCCGGTCGGATAATTTGCGGCCTCAGCATTTATTGCAAAAACTGGGCTTTCGGCAGATGTATGAAGTCGATTACCGGAAAATTCCCCCTTTTTTGGATTTTTCGGCCAAGTATTATTTGCTAAAACGGACCGAATAGCATAGAATAGAGACAAACACGAAATCCTTAGACTGCCGACAGAGAGTCCGCGTATGCTGAGAGCGGACGGCGGTCGCTTCCAGATTTCATTAGTGTGGGCAATTAATCATTGCACGGCCGGGCACCGTTAGCGCCCAACTGAGTGCGGCTCTTTGAGCCGAAACTGGGTGGTACCGCGAACCGTGCGCCGATTCGTCCCAAGACTGGGACGGACCGGCTTTTTATTTTTTTCGGAGGTTATATATGCTGGATATTAAGGTCATTCGCGAGAATCTTGACTGGGCCAAGGAAAAGTTGGCAACTCGGGGCATCAAGCCTGAGCAATTGGATGAACTGGTAGCTATCGACGCCAAGCGCCGGCAAGCTATGGTAGAAGCTGAAAACTTGAAGGCAGAAAGAAACGAAGTTTCAAAGAAGATTGCTGCCGCCAAGCGGGAAAAGGCAGATGCCAGCGAAGCTATCGCCAACATGCGTGAAGTCGGTGCCAAGATCAAGGAATTGGACCAAGAAGTTGATGAACTGCAGGAAAAGCAAGAATACATCCTGCTTCGTTTGCCAAACTTCCCAGCTGACTCAGACCCAATTGGCCCTGACGAAAGCTACAACGAAGAAGTCCGCCGCTGGAGCGAACCAACCAAGTTTGACTATGAACCAAAGGCTCACTGGGACCTGGGCACTGACTTGAACATCCTGGACTGGGACGCGGCAAGCAAGGTTTCCGCAGCCCGCTTCGTTTACTACAAGGGTGCCGGGGCTCTCTTGGAACGGGCCGTTTACAACTTCTTCCTGGATGAAAACACCAGCGAAGGCTACATTGAAGTCATCACCCCATCCTTGGTCAACAACGACTCAATGCAAGGGACTGGCCAATTCCCGAAGTTTACTGAAGACGTCTACACCATCGTTGAAAATGACGACCCAGAAGTACCGCGGAACCTGACTTTGATTCCAACTGCTGAAGTTCCTTTGGTCAACTACTTCAGAGGCGACATCATCGATGGCAAGAACTTGCCAATCAACGTGACTGCTTTGTCACCAGCCTTCAGAAGTGAAGCTGGTTCAGCTGGCCGCGACACCCGGGGCCTGATCCGGATGCACGAATTCCGCAAGGTTGAAATGGTCAAGGTCGTTAAGCCAGAAGAATCGTGGAAGGAACTGGAAAACCTGACCCACAACGCTGAACACCTGCTGCAAAAGCTGGGTCTGCCATACCGGGTCGTAGCCTTGTCAACCGGGGATGCATCCTTCACCAGTGCCAAGACTTACGACTTGGAAGTCTGGATGCCAGCCCAAGACACTTACCGGGAAATCTCATCCTGCTCCAACTGTACTGACTTCCAGGCCCGCCGGGCACAAATCCGTTACCGGGACGAAGACGGCAAGGTTAAATTGACCCACACTTTGAACGGGTCAGGCCTGGCTGTTGGCCGGACGGTTGCCGCTATTTTGGAAAACTACCAAAACGAAGACGGCACGGTTACCGTACCAGAAGCTTTGCGCCCATACATGCACGGCATGACCAAGATCACGCCAGAAGTTAAGTGGCACTAGTCATAAAGGAACTCCGCGGAGGGGTTCCTTTTTGCGTGGAAATTTTTTTTAAAAAACTTTTTGCAAAAGTGTAACCTTTCAGCTCCCTTAGGTGTCTATTAGGGTAGAGGAGATGAGGGCCTCGAAAAACAAAAAGTAAAAGGACGGAAAAAGACAGTGAGAGAAACTGAAATCATCGAGCAGTTCTTCGCCAGAGACGAAGCTGCGCTCACTTCAGTCCAGAGTGAATATGGGGCATATTGCTCAACGATTGCCCGCAACATCTTGCGGGATAAGGAGGACGTTGAGGAGTGCCTGAACGATACATGGCTGAAAGCCTGGAACACGATTCCGCCAAAGCGGCCGCAGAGCCTCTTGGCCTACCTGGGGCGCGTCACGCGCAACGGAGCCTTGAACATGGTCCGCGACCAAAAGCGGCAGAAACGGGCTGGGGATCAATATACCGCCTCGCTGGATGAAATTGGAGAATCATCCGGCGCGGTCCAGGAGCAGCCAGAGCTGGAAGGGATTGAGAGCAGCGCTTTGACGGAGATCATCAATGATTTTCTGGCAGGCCTGCCAAAAGAAAAAAGAATTATTTTTGTTCAGCGGTATTTTTACATGGACGCCATCAGCGACATTGCCGCGGCTAACGGGATGACGGCATCGGCCGTTAAGGTAGCTTTGATGCGGATGCGGCGCAAGCTGGGCAAAAAACTGCAAGAAGAAAAGTTTATTTAAAGGGGATACTATTATGAAAAACACTGACTTAATGGATGCAATGGGCGGAATCAAGACTGAGTATATCGTGGAGGCAGCAGCCGGCCGGGGGCAAAAGAAGGTCGTTCCTTTGTCCGCCAAGCGCAAGCCGTGGGTCCGCCTGGTGGCAGGGATCGCGGCAGCGGCAGCTTTCAGCGTGATTTTGCCAAACACGAGTCCGCAGGTGGCTAATGCCATGCAGAACTTGCCAGTTGTGGGTAACTACTTCAAGCTGGTGACCTTCCGCGATTACCACTACGAAAGCCGCAAGCATTCAGCCGATATTTCCGTTGACAAAGTTGCTGTCAGCGGGGTGACCGGGCCGGCAGCCAAGGAGGCCAAGAAGAGCAGCCAGGCAGTCAACCGGGAAATTGCCAAGGAAACTGACAGTTTGACCAAGGAATTCAAGGCTTCTCTGAAGAAGGGTGGCTATGGTTCTTTGACAGTCAAGACTAAGCAAGTGACTAACAACCGCTACTGGTACGTGATCAAGCTGACGGCCGTGCAAACCCAAGCCGACAGCGGCGAAAGCAGCCGCTACTATGTCTTCAGCAAGGCCAGCGGCAAGCGGGTCAAGCTGGGCGACTTGTTCAAGAGCGGCAGCAACTACCAAAAGGCCATCAGCCAGAACATCATCAAGCAGATGAAGCAGGAGATGAAGGCTGACAAGAACAAGAGCTACTTCCTCAAGCAAAATGGCGACCCGGACGGCTTCAGCCAAATCAAGAAGAACCAGCAGTTCTACATCAACAAGAAGAACCAGGTGGTTATCGTCTTTAACCAAGGTGAAGTTGGGCCAATGTCCATGGGCAGCCAGAGCTTCGTTTTGCCAAACAAGCTGGTAGCCAAGCTGCAGAGATAAGTTGAGCAAGATAAGAAAAGAGAAAAGAAAAAAGAAAAAGAATACAAAAGAGAATAATGGAGTGAAGAAAATGGTGACTTAGGTCGCCATTTTTCTTTTGCCCAGTTTTTTAGAAAAAATCGCAGAAATTTTTCCGGCTTTTCCAGAGAAAAACAAGCAAATTAAGAACAATCTTCTGTTAAAAAAAGAAAAAATACAGCTAATCCGATTTATTGCAACTGGAAGAGAAAGGTGCGTAACAACAACACCGCCGGGTGCACCAATCATAAAACGAATGAAAAAGCAAATTTGACGAATCAAAAAAAGCTAGTATACTAATATTTGTTGCCGCGTGAGACAAGCAAGTCTCGCGGAGGCAAAAAAGAAAATATCAGAAAGCTGTTGACAATAATCAAACAAGCGAGTAAGATATAAAACGTTGCGTCACTAAGACGCAAGTTGGTACTTTGAAAACTGAACAAAGTTTCGCAGTGTGCGGGTCAAACAAAGTTTGATCCAAACAAATAAGCGAAGTCAATTCGCAAGCAAATAATCTGGAGCAGATTAAAAAGAGCTCAATTTTCAAATTGAGAGTTTGATCCTGGCTCAGGACGAACGCTGGCGGCGTGCCTAATACATGCAAGTCGAGCGAGCTGAATTCAAAGATTCCTTCGGGATGATTTGTTGGACGCTAGCGGCGGATGGGTGAGTAACACGTGGGCAATCTGCCCTAAAGACTGGGATACCACTTGGAAACAGGTGCTAATACCGGATAACAACATGAATCGCATGATTCAAGTTTGAAAGGCGGCTTTTAGCTGTCACTTTAGGATGAGCCCGCGGCGCATTAGCTAGTTGGTGGGGTAAAGGCCTACCAAGGCAATGATGCGTAGCCGAGTTGAGAGACTGATCGGCCACATTGGGACTGAGACACGGCCCAAACTCCTACGGGAGGCAGCAGTAGGGAATCTTCCACAATGGACGCAAGTCTGATGGAGCAACGCCGCGTGAGTGAAGAAGGTTTTCGGATCGTAAAGCTCTGTTGTTGGTGAAGAAGGATAGAGGCAGTAACTGGTCTTTATTTGACGGTAATCAACCAGAAAGTCACGGCTAACTACGTGCCAGCAGCCGCGGTAATACGTAGGTGGCAAGCGTTGTCCGGATTTATTGGGCGTAAAGCGAGCGCAGGCGGAATGATAAGTCTGATGTGAAAGCCCACGGCTCAACCGTGGAACTGCATCGGAAACTGTCATTCTTGAGTGCAGAAGAGGAGAGTGGAACTCCATGTGTAGCGGTGGAATGCGTAGATATATGGAAGAACACCAGTGGCGAAGGCGGCTCTCTGGTCTGCAACTGACGCTGAGGCTCGAAAGCATGGGTAGCGAACAGGATTAGATACCCTGGTAGTCCATGCCGTAAACGATGAGCGCTAGGTGTTGGGGACTTTCCGGTTCTCAGTGCCGCAGCAAACGCATTAAGCGCTCCGCCTGGGGAGTACGACCGCAAGGTTGAAACTCAAAGGAATTGACGGGGGCCCGCACAAGCGGTGGAGCATGTGGTTTAATTCGAAGCAACGCGAAGAACCTTACCAGGTCTTGACATCCTGCGCAAAACTTAGAGATAAGTCTTTCCCTTCGGGGACACAGTGACAGGTGGTGCATGGCTGTCGTCAGCTCGTGTCGTGAGATGTTGGGTTAAGTCCCGCAACGAGCGCAACCCTTGTCTTTAGTTGCCATCATTAAGTTGGGCACTCTAGAGAGACTGCCGGTGACAAACCGGAGGAAGGTGGGGATGACGTCAAGTCATCATGCCCCTTATGACCTGGGCTACACACGTGCTACAATGGGCAGTACAACGAGAAGCGAACCCGCGAGGGTAAGCGGATCTCTTAAAGCTGTTCTCAGTTCGGACTGCAGGCTGCAACTCGCCTGCACGAAGCTGGAATCGCTAGTAATCGCGGATCAGCACGCCGCGGTGAATACGTTCCCGGGCCTTGTACACACCGCCCGTCACACCATGGAAGTCTGCAATGCCCAAAGTCGGTGGGATAACCATTTTGGAGTCAGCCGCCTAAGGCAGGGCAGATGACTGGGGTGAAGTCGTAACAAGGTAGCCGTAGGAGAACCTGCGGCTGGATCACCTCCTTTCTAAGGAAAACAGATGGATGGAGAGCAGAAATGCTAAGAGAAATCCATCAGTTACGGAAGCACACTGCAAAGAAACTTTGTTCAGTTTTGAGAGTACCAACAATAAGAACTTGGGCCTGTAGCTCAGCTGGTTAGAGCGCACGCTTGATAAGCGTGAGGTCGATGGTTCAAGTCCATCCAGGCCCATTGAAATGCAAAGAAAAGTCTTTACATTTCGGCCAAGATGGAGTAACATCTTAAAAGTTGATATTTACGGGGGCATAGCTCAGCTGGGAGAGCACCTGCTTTGCAAGCAGGAGGTCATCGGTTCGATCCCGTTTGCCTCCATTGGCCGCAAGGCCAAGTTTGTACGTTGAAAACTGAATATCTTAATTCCAAGAAAAAACCGAGAATCATTGAGATCAATGAAAACATTGCAAAGCGACCGAGAGAGTTCGAAAGAACAAACTTGCAAGGTCAAGTGAAGAAGGGCGCACGGTGAATGCCTTGGCACTGGAAGCCGATGAAGGACGCGACTAACCGCGAAAGTCTTCGGGGAGCCGTAAGTAGGCTTTGATCCGGAGGTCTCCGAATGGGGGAACCCAGCATGTGCAGACATGCTATTCTTGTGTGAATACATAGCACAAGAAAGGAACACGCAGTGAACTGAAACATCTAAGTAGCTGCAGGAAGAGAAAGAAATATCGATTTCCCAAGTAGCGGCGAGCGAACAGGAAAGAGCCCAAACCGGCAGATTTATCTGCCGGGGTTGTAGGACTGAGACATGGCACTTCAGAGGATAGCAGAAGCGTTTGGGAAGACGCGCCAGAGAGGGTGAGAGCCCCGTAAGCGAAATCCAAAGAAGGCCTATCAGTATCCTGAGTAGGGCGGGACACGTGAAATCCCGTTTGAATCCGCGAGGACCATCTCGCAAGGCTAAATACTAACCAGTGACCGATAGTGAACCAGTACCGTGAGGGAAAGGTGAAAAGAACCCCGGGAGGGGAGTGAAAGAGAACCTGAAACCGTGTGCCTACAAGTAGTCAAAGCCCGTTAAGGGGTAATGGCGTGCCTTTTGTAGAATGAACCGGCGAGTTGCGTTAGTCAGCAAGGTTAAGTCAGAAAAGACGGAGCCGCAGCGAAAGCGAGTCTGAAGAGGGCGAGCAGTTGGCTGACGCAGACCCGAAACCAAGTGACCTACCCATGACCAGGTTGAAGGCGCGGTAAAACGCGCTGGAGGACCGAACCCACGTAAGTTGAAAATTGCGGGGATGAGTTGTGGGTAGCGGTGAAATTCCAAACGAACTTGGAGATAGCTGGTTCTCTCCGAAATAGCTTTAGGGCTAGCCTCGCAAAGAGGATGCTGGAGGTAGAGCTCTGTTTGGACTAGGGGCCCGTCAAGGGTTACTGAATTCAGATAAACTGCGAATTCCAGACATTTATGTGCGGGAGTCAGACTGCGAGTGATAAGATCCGTAGTCGAAAGGGAAACAGCCCAGATCACCAGTTAAGGTCCCAAAATTCATGCTAAGTGGAAAAGGATGTGGAGTTGCGCAGACAACTAGGACGTTGGCTCAGAAGCAGCCATCATTCAAAGAGTGCGTAATAGCTCACTAGTCGAGTGACGCCGCGCCGAAAATTTACCGGGGCTAAGCATGATACCGAAACTGTGGATGTGCATTATGCACGTGGTAGGAGAGCGTTCTAGCGGCGGTGAAGCATGACCGAGAGGACATGTGGAGCTTCTAGAAGTGAGAATGCCGGTATGAGTAACGAAAGACAGGTGAGAATCCTGTCCGCCGCAAGACTAAGGTTTCCTGGGGCAGGCTCGTCCGCCCAGGGTAAGTCGGGACCTAAGGCGAGGCCGAGAGGCGTAGTCGATGGACAACAGGTTGAGATTCCTGTACTGCACCGAATCGTTATGAGCGATGGAGGGACGCAGGAGGCTAGCAGCGCGTGGTGCTGGATACCACGTTCAAGCGTCAAGTCTGAGAGCGAGTCAAATGCTTGCTTTCATAAGGACAAGGCGTGATGAGGAGCGAAATTAAAGTAGCGAAGGCTGCGACGTCACACTGCCGAGAAAAGCTTCTAGCCAGAGACGGTGCACCCGTACCGCAAACCGACACAGGTAGTCGAGGAGAGTATCCTCAGGTGAGCGAGAGAACTCTCGTTAAGGAACTCGGCAAAATGGCCCCGTAACTTCGGGAGAAGGGGCGCTGGTCGCAAGATCAGCCGCAGTGAAAAGGCCCAAGCAACTGTTTATCAAAAACACAGGCATCTGCAAAATCGTAAGATGAAGTATAGGTGCTGACACCTGCCCGGTGCTGGAAGGTTAAGAGGAGAGCTTAGCGCAAGCGAAGGTTTGAATTGAAGCCCCAGTAAACGGCGGCCGTAACTATAACGGTCCTAAGGTAGCGAAATTCCTTGTCGGGTAAGTTCCGACCTGCACGAAAGGTGTAATGATTTGGGCACTGTCTCAACGAGAGACTCGGTGAAATTATAATACCCGTGAAGATGCGGGTTACCCGCGACAGGACGGAAAGACCCCATGGAGCTTTACTGCAGTTTAATATTGGGTATCTGTCAAGCATGTACAGGATAGGTAGGAGCCGGAGAAGATAGGACGCCAGTCTTATCTGAGGCGCTGTTGGGATACTACCCTTGCTTGACGGATGCTCTAACTCAGGCCTGTGATCCAGACCGAGGACAGTGTTTGACGGGCAGTTTGACTGGGGCGGTCGCCTCCTAAAGTGTAACGGAGGCGCCCAAAGGTTCCCTCAGAATGGTTGGAAATCATTCGCAGAGTGTAAAGGTAAAAGGGAGCTTGACTGCGAGAGAGACAACTCGAGCAGGTACGAAAGTAGGGCTTAGTGATCTGGTGGTACCGCATGGAAGGGCCATCACTCAACGGATAAAAGCTACCCTGGGGATAACAGGCTTATCTCCCCCAAGAGTTCACATCGACGGGGAGGTTTGGCACCTCGATGTCGGCTCGTCGCATCCTGGGGCTGAAGTCGGTCCCAAGGGTTGGGCTGTTCGCCCATTAAAGCGGCACGCGAGCTGGGTTCAGAACGTCGTGAGACAGTTCGGTCCCTATCCGTCGTGGGCGCAGGAAATTTGAGAGGAGCTGTCCTTAGTACGAGAGGACCGGGATGGACGCACCGCTGGTGTACCAGTTGTCTTGCCAAAGGCATCGCTGGGTAGCTATGTGCGGACGGGATAAGCGCTGAAAGCATCTAAGTGCGAAGCCCCCCTCAAGATGAGATTTCCCATTTCTTCAAGAAAGTAAGACACCTCAGAGACGATGAGGTAGATAGGCCGGGAGTGGAAGAAGCGTGAGCTTTGGAGCGGACCGGTACTAATCAGTCGAGGACTTGACCAAAAGAGCGAAGCATGAAGGTTTTGACTTGGAAAGAGATATTCAGTTTTGAGCGTGCAAGCTCAAAGAGAGTGCGGTGGCAATGGAAAGAAGGATACACCTGTTCCCATGCCGAACACAGCAGTTAAGCTTCTTAACGCCGAAAGTAGTTGGTGGGAAACTGCCTGCGAGGATAGGAAGCTGCCGCGCGAGACAAGAGTCAGATGGAAGTCTGGCTCTTTTTGTTTTATTTTCTTTTTTTGTTTTCTATTTGTCTAATTTTTACTGTTATTTGTACTGTTTCTGAGTAGAATAATATTGTAAGCGGTTAATATCTAGAATAAAAAATAGGATTAATAGGAAAACAGGAGAAAAAGATGAACTGCCGAACTTTTGTAAACGGGAAAATTTTTACCGGGGAAAATGAGACGGCCTTTACCGATTCAATTACGGTTGAAGACGGCAAGATCGTGGCTATTGGGGAAAAGGGCCGGGGGGAGATCATTGATCTTCAAGGTCAAACCGTCCTGCCAGGTCTGATTGACAACCATACCCACCCCAAGTATATTGCCGATGCCCTGCATGGGGCAGCCTGCACCCCGCCTCTGGTCAACAGTATTAGTGAGATGCAGGAAGCCCTCCGCCACACTCCGGAATATGGCCAGGGGCCTGATGTTTGGATTGAAGGCTGGGGCTTTGACGAAAGCAAGCTGGCTGAACACCGGAGCCCGACCAGAGATGACCTGGACCAGGTGTCAACCACCCAGCCGATCTTCTTGTACCGGTCTGACTGCCACTCTTCAGTGGGCAATTCCCGGGCTCTGGAATTAGCAGGAATTGATGAGAATACGCCGGACCCAGCAGGCGGGAAGATTGAAAAAGATGCTTCCGGCCGGCCAACTGGCTTCATGCGGGAGGTCGCGGCCAGCCAGCTTTTGATCCGGGCCAAATCTGCCTTGTCTTATGAAAACGACGTGGCCAACCTGGTCAAGTCATCCAGCCACTACCTGGAAAACGGCCTGGTGGCCATCGGCGAAATGATGGGTCGCCTTCACCCTTACGCCACTCTTTCTTTGTACCAGGATGCCTACAAACAGGGCTTTAAGCCTAAGTCAGCCATCTATTACGTGGCTGATGAAATTTCCGGACCCTTTGAGATCGAAGAGAGCGACCGCCTGCGGGTAGCCGGGCTCAAGGTCTTTATGGATGGCAGCATTTCCGGTGAAACGGCCTTGATGAAGGATCCCTTCCCATCTGGCAAAAAGGGGGTAGCATTAACCAGTGAGGACCGCCTGCGGGAAATCATCGCTTATGCCAGAGAAAAGAAGCTGCAGGTCGCGGTTCATGCCATGGGCGACGCGGCCATTCAGCGGGTGATTGATGTTTGCCAAAATATGGACCCTTGGCTTGAATGTCAGCCGTCAGTCAGAATCGAGCATGCTTCACTTTTGTCTGACTCCATGCTCAAGGAGCTGAAGGAGGCAAAAATTGGCCTGGCTGTTTCTACCCAGCCGATCTTCTTCTTCGCCGAAGAGGATTCCTACCGGCAGTTTTTGTCAGCGGATCAGCTGAAGATGGCCTACCGGATCAAGAGCTTAGACCAAGAAAATATTCTCTTCAGCCTCAGTTCAGACGCTCCATGCACCCCATGGGCAGAACCGGACAGTCCATTTTACGGAATCTACGCGGCAGTGACCCGGCACACGGCAGCAGGCGGCTTCATCAACGAAGATGAAGGTATTTCCGTTGCCCGGGCCATTCTGGCATACACCAGAGACGCGGCTAAGATGGGCGGCTTTGTCAACAACGGGACCTTGACCCCGGGCAAGGACGCCGACTTTGTCATCTTGGACAGAGACATCTTCAGCCAAAAGGCGGCTGACTTAGCCAAGGTCAAGCCTGCTTCCACCTGGATTGGCGGAGAAAAGGTCTGGAGCCAGGAAAAGAATTAATGTAATTAAAGAAATATAGGCAATAGAAAAGTCTTACCTTTGACAGGTAAGACTTTTTTGATCTGTGGAAAACTTGTTGATAATTTTTTAGTCAACGTCTACGCTTGGCGCGTCCTTGGTCAACACAACAGACTTGTCCGGCTTGATGCCGAAGAATTCTTCCAAAAGCTTTTCCAAGTCGCTCATGGCTTCGTTAGCCCGCTGCGCCTGGTCAGCGTTGACAGATTCAATTACGATTACGCCCTTAGTTGAATCTTCATCCAGCATGGTTCTTTGGGCATCCCGCCAGTTGAGGCAGCGGCAAACGGCACCTTGGTCGTCGTACCAGGCAACTTCGCCTTCAAGGGTCGGTTCGTCCTTGTCAGCGCCGACTGGCTGGAAGGCCAGGCCTTCATGAACTTGGCCCAGGTGCATGGTGCCGGCCAGCTTATCTTGGTCTTCGATGCCAATCGGGACACCATGAGCCAGGGAAACTGAGTTGTAGACGTCAACCAATGGTGAAATCGGCCGCAAATCTTCGCCCTTGTCGATCCGCTTCAAAAGAGCTTCGATGGAAGCCCGGACACCTTTCTTCTTTTTGAATTGCTGGTAGGCTTGCCGCCATTCAGCAACGACTGGGTTCTTGGCAAAAGCCGCTGCCCCCAGGAAGTCTTCCGCCTTGTCGCTGCTTTCTCTGAGCAGCTTGCGCCGGCGGGCGAGATTGTCATCAGTGTCGTGGTTGTCGATGCCGCTGACGAGCATGATGTTTACTTGCGCGTCAGGGAAGAGTTCCCAAAAGCTTGGGTCAACGGTAACTTTTTCTAACATGTTGAACCTTTCTTTCTATATAAAAGAGATAAGATTTTTCCTTACTATCCAATTGTACTATAAGCAGAAAGCTCCTTACCAGAGCTCATTATCGCTGCCTCGCTTGACCCGGTAGCTTTCTTGCAGCAGACCGTCAAAAAAGTGCTGCAGGGAAATCTGCCCCCGTTCTAGCTCCTTGCCGTTTTGGTGCTGCATTTCCACGTGGATGTTCTGGTACTCAAAAAGGTTGTTGGCATAGTCCAGCAGCATTTCATTGTCCGGGTAGTCGATGCACATGGTGGCCAGATTGACGATCCCGATGTGCAGGGTCCGGCGGATCCGCTGGTAGATGACCTTTTTCTCCCGGCCGCTGATGCCAAAGCTTTCTTCCAGATCGATCTGGTCAAAACTCATGTCCTTGTCGACCATCAAGCGGATGATCTTCATGATGTCTTCATAGCCTTTTTCAGATGCAATGCCCAAAAAGCGCAGGGTGTCAGTCACATGGTCGATTTGCTGCCGGCGGGTGGTCTGCTGGCGGCCAGATGGATTGTTCAAGCTGCCCGAAAGTTCGCTGATCACCCGCATGTTGCTCAAGAGCTGCAGGGTGGTGCTGATAATCTTGGAAATATGGGCGATTTCCTCAGAATTGAGCTGGTGGTGGATGAAAAAGTCGCAACCGTTTTGGTAGGCAGCCGTGATCAAGGATTCTGACGGGGTATTGGCCGTCATAATCACCCGGGGCAGGATGTTGGCCTGCTTGAGCCGCCTTAAGAGGGTTAGGCCGTCAAAGGGTGCCAGATCATAGTCGACAACCAATACGTCAACTCTGAGTTGGCGGAGGTCGTCAAAGGTCCTTTGGGCATCGGTTGACCGGCCGACGACAATGTTTTCGAAGTTCCGCTCCAGGGCGTCACTAATTAGTTGTAAGTTCCTGGTGCTCTTGTTTGTGATATAAAAGTGCATTTTTGTATTTTCTCCCTGTTTTTGAAGCAAGTTGAAGTCTACTGAGTCAACTATCCAATTGTAGCACAAAGGAGACTTAAAATAAAAAAGTGTATAAACATGGTAAAAGTACCCAAGGGGCCGTATAAGCGGCCTTCTATTCACTTAAAAAATTCGATTATACAGTTCAGAAAAACTAATTAATTGATTTCTATTTTTTTCTGGTAAATCTTTTTGTTTTTTACTGTTGTGGTCTGAAAACGCTTTCTATAATGATAATCGTAAACAAGTGAAAAACACAAAACAATAGAAAACAGGAGGAAGCTATCATGGCTTTTAATTTACGCAACCGCAGTTACTTAACTCTCGCAGACTTCAACACTCGTGAAATGGAATACTTGCTTGACCTGGCAGAACAACTGAAGAAGGACAAGTACGCTGGTGTTGAACAACCTCGTTTGAAGGGCAAGAACATTGCTTTGATCTTCGAAAAGGACTCAACCAGAACCCGCTGCTCATTCGAAGTTGGTGCTCACGACCAAGGCGCTCACGTAACTTACCTTGGGCCAAGCGGCTCACACTTCGGCCACAAGGAATCAGTTAAGGACACTGCTCGCGTATTGGGCGGCATGTTCGACGGTATCGAATTCCGTGGCTTCTCACAAGAAGCAGCTGAAACTTTGGCTAAGTATTCCGGTGTCCCAGTTTGGAACGGTTTGACTGACGCTGACCACCCAACTCAAGTTTTGGCCGACTTCTTGACTGCTAAGGAAGTTTTGAAGAAGGAATACAAGGACATTAAGTTTGCCTTTGTTGGTGACGGTCACGACAACGTATCAAACGCTTTGATGCTGGGTGCCGCAGTTATGGGTATGGAATACCACGTTGTAACTCCTCCAGAACTGAACCCAAGCGAAGAAACTTTGGCAAAGGCTAACGCAATCGCTAAGGAAACTGGCGCCAAGATCGTTGTTTCAAACGACATCAAGGAAGGCGTTAAGGGCATGGACGTAATCTACGGCGACGTTTGGGTATCAATGGGTGAATCCGACGACAAGTGGAAGAAGCGGATCGAATTGCTTTCACCATACCAAATCACTATGGACGTTCTTAAGGCTACTGAAAACCCTAACGTTATCTTTGAACACTGCCTGCCAGCCTTCCACAACCTGGAAACTGAAGTTGGCCGCGAAGTTTACGAAAAGTTTGGCTTGAAGGAACTTGAAGTAACTGACGAAGTCTTCGAAAGCAAGCACTCAGTTGTCTTCCGTGAAGCTGAAAACAGAATGCACACCATCAAGGCTGTCATGGTTGCTACCTTGGGCGACTAATCAAGAAGAGGTGCTCTTATGTCAAAAGTTGTTGTAGCATTGGGCGGCAACGCCCTCGGCAAGTCACCAGCCGAACAATTGGAATTGGTTAAGAACACAGCTTCCTCACTGATCGGTTTGATCAGCGCCGGCAACGAAGTAGTTATCAGCCACGGTAACGGCCCGCAGGTTGGCCAAATCAACCTGGGCATGAGCTACGCTGCTGAACATGGCCAAAGCGCGGCCTTCCCATTCCCTGAATGCGGGGCAATGAGCCAGGGCTACATTGGCTACCACCTGCAGCAAAGTCTGCAAAACGAACTCCACAAGCGCGGCATGACCAAGGACGTAGCGACTATCGTAACGCAGATCGTTGTTGACCCGGCTGACTCAGCCTTCCAAAACCCAACTAAGCCGATTGGGGCCTTCTACACTAAGGAAGAAGCCGACTCAATCGCTGAAGACAAGGGCTACATCTTCAAGGAAGACGCTGGCCGCGGCTGGCGGCAGGTTGTTCCTTCACCGACTCCAAAGAGAATCGTTGAATTGAACAGCATCAAGACCTTGATTGAAGCAGATGAACTCGTTATCGCCGGCGGTGGCGGCGGGGTGCCTGTAGTTGAGACCGAAGAAGGGCTCAAGGGCGTGCCAGCCGTTATCGACAAGGACCGCTCCAGCGCATTGTTGGCAGACAATGTTGGCGCGGACAAGCTGATCATCTTGACCGCCGTTGACTACGTGGCAATCAACTTCAACAAGCCAGACCAAAAGAACTTGGAAAACATCTCTGTTGAAGAAGCTAAGAAGTACATTGACGAAGGTCAATTCGCTGCCGGCAGCATGCTTCCTAAGGTTCAAGCCTGCATGTCATTCGTTGAAGGCCACCCGGAAAGAGAAGCCATCATTACTTCTCTGTCAGGCTTAGACGCCGCTCTTGCTGGACAGTTGGGGACTGTTATCCACGCATAAGCGCGTTTGCTCATCGACCGGTTTAAATTTTAGTGTAAAAATCTCTCTTTAAAAATTACGAACAACTAGTTAGTTAAGTCGTTAGTAGGTTGACTTGACGATTTATAACCACACAAATCATTAGGATATTAGGTAAATTAGCAATTATAGGAGTGTAAAGATCATGACAAGTCCTATTCATGTAACTTCAGAAATTGGTAAGTTGAAGACAGTTATGTTGCACAGGCCAGGGCGCGAAATCGAAAACATCACGCCGGATTCAATGGAACGTCTCTTGTTTGACGACATTCCATACTTGCCAATCGCGCAAGAAGAACACGACTTCTTCGCACAAACCCTGCGCGACAACGGTGCCGAAGTTATCTACACCGAAGACTTGGCTGCCGAAGCCTTGGCAGACGAAGCTGTCAGAAACGAATTCATTGAAAGACAAGTAGCAGAAGCTGGCTTTGTTGCCGGCGTAACTCACGACGCTTTGGTTGAATACCTTAAGGCTCTGACTCCAACTGAACTGGTAACCAGAATCTACGAAGGTATCCGCAGAGATGACCTGGAACTGACCACTCTTGACTTGGCAGCAGTGTCAGAAAACACTGAATGGCCATTCTTGATGGATCCACTTCCAAACGCCTACTTCACCCGTGACCCGCAAGCTTCAATCGGCGAAGGGATGTCAGTCAACAAGATGACTTTCCCAGCTCGTCAGCGTGAATCAATGATCACTGAATACATCTTGAAGTACAACGCTCGCTTTGCTGGCAAGGTTAAGGTATGGCGCGACAGAAACCACGAAAGTCACATCGAAGGTGGTGACGAACTGGTATTGAGCGACCACGTAGTAGCAATCGGTATTTCAGAACGTACTACTGCCGACGCAATTCAAGACATCGCTAAGAGCTTGTTCGCAAACTCTGACTACGACACTGTAATTGCCATTTCAATTCCGCACAACCACGCAATGATGCACCTTGACACGGTGTTCACCATGATCAACTACGATCAATTCACTGTTCACCCAGACATCTTGACTGAAGATGGCAAGGTTGACAACTGGGTACTGCACCCAGGCAAGGATGGGGAAGTTACCTTCGAACACCACACTGACATCAAGGAAGTGCTGAAGAAGGCCTTGGGCAAGTCAGAAATCGACCTGATCCCAACTGGCAATGGCGACCCAATCGTAGCTCCGCGTGAACAATGGAACGACGGTTCAAACACTTTGGCAATCGCTCCAGGTGAAGTTGTAACTTACAACAGAAACTACGTTTCCAACGCTTTGCTGAGAGAACACGGGATTCTGGTCCACGAAGTTCGTTCAAGCGAATTGTCAAGAGGTCGTGGCGGCCCACGTTGCATGTCTTGCCCAATTGTCCGTGAAGACATCTAATTGGTTTTTGAATCTAAAATCGCGGAGCTGGTCTATCGCTCAAGGGCTTAGACTATCTCCGCCTTTTTAGGTGGAAAGAGTATTTGGGAGGTAAAAATCATGGAAGAGAAAGTAAACAAAAACGGGATAGGCCTTGTTGGCCTGACCGCTTTGATCGTCAGTTCCTCTATTGGGACTGGGATCTTCGGCATTACCAGTTCCATTGCTTCATCTGCCGCTCCAGGGCCCGCTATTTTGTCCTGGCTGCTGGTTGGCTTTGGTTTCTTGATGCTTGTTCTGTCATTGAACAATTTGACTGAGAAGAGATCCGACCTTAAGGGTGGTATCTTCGCTTACGCCGGGGCCGGCTATGGCCCATTGGGTGAATTCATTTCCGGCTGGGCCTACTGGCTGAGTGCCTGGCTGGGCAACCTGGCCTTTGCTACTATGCTGATGAGCGCGATCGGGACCTTTATTCCGGTCTTCAAGGGCGGTTCAAACCTGCCATCAATCATTGTAGCCATCATCTTCTGCTGGGCCTTGACCTTCTTGGTTAACAACGGTGTTGAAAGTGCCTCATTCGTTAACACGATCGGTACTTTCTGCAAGGTTGTGCCATTGATCATGTTTGTTATCATCTGCATCGTTTCCTTCAAGGGCGGGATGTTTACCGCTGACTTCTGGGGCAGAGTTGCCAACAACCTGTCCAAGGGGACGACGACTGGTGGTTTGTGGCCACAGATGAAGGGGACTTTGATGACCCTGATCTGGGTATTTATCGGTGTTGAAGGGGCCTCAGTCATGGGCTCACGTGCCAAGAGCCTGAAGGAAGCTCAACAAGCAACCATGCTTGGTTTCGTCCTGCTTTTGGTCTTCTACATGCTGATCTCAATCCTGCCATACGGCTCACTTACCCGGGCTCAATTGGCCAGTGCTGCACAACCAGCTTTGGGCAGCGACTTGAAGATGATCGTCGGCGACTGGGGCGCTATGATCATCAACATTGGCTTGATCATTTCCACTATCGTTTCTTGGCTGTCATGGACCATGCTGCCAGCAGAAACCATGCTTTTGATCGCTGAAGACGGTGCTGCTCCTAAGTTCTGGGGCAAGCTGAACAGCAAGAAGGCGCCAACTAACGCCCTGTTCACTACTGCTATCTTGCAGACCATCTTCCTCTTCTCCTTGCTCTTCACTGACAAGGCTTACGAATTCTGTTACACTTTGGCTTCAAGTGCCATCTTGTTCTCATACCTGTTTGTCGGCTTGTACCAAATGAAGTTCAGCCGTGAACGCAAGGAATGGGGCCAATGGACCTACGGTCTGCTGGCAGCCCTCTTCCAATTCATGTGCATGATTTTGGCCGGCTGGCAATACGTCCTGGTTGTTTCCTTGAGTTACATCCCAGGCTTGATCGTTTACTACCAAGGCGTTCGTGAACAAGGCAGAAAGCTCAACAAGAACGAAAAGATCACCTTTATCGTTATTGCAATCCTCTGCGTTCTGTCCATTGTTCTGATTGCCAACAAGACGATCGACATTATGTAATCGAAATTAAAATCTTTCCCAAAACAGCGGTTTTCCGCTGTTTTTTTGTGCTGTGGCTTATTTTTTCAAAATAAAAAAAGGAAAAAAGACTTGCATTCCTGGCTGAATACGATATACTAGTATTTGTGCTTACGGCCTATGCCGTAAACAAGTCATATGGAGGATTAGCTCAGCTGGGAGAGCATCTGCCTTACAAGCAGAGGGTCACAGGTTCGAGCCCTGTATCCTCCATCGAGTCGTTAGCTCAGTCGGTAGAGCATCTGACTTTTAATCAGAGGGTCGAGGGTTCAAGTCCCTCACGACTCATGGCCCTGATCTGCGGGTGTGGCGGAATTGGCAGACGCGCTAGATTTAGGTTCTAGTGTTTTCGGACGTGCGGGTTCAAGTCCCGCCACCCGTATTGTTTTTATAACATGCCGATTTAGCTCAGTTGGTAGAGCATCTGTCTTGTAAACAGGGGGTCGTACGTTCAAGTCGTATAATCGGCATTGTGCGGAAGTAGTTCAGTGGTAGAACATCACCTTGCCATGGTGGGGGTCGCGGGTTCGAATCCCGTCTTCCGCTTTTTATTATATATATGCCGGAGTGGCGGAATTGGCAGACGCACAGGACTTAAAATCCTGCGGTTGGTTTCAACCGTACCGGTTCGACCCCGGTCTTCGGCATGCTTGCACCCATAGCGCAACTGGATAGAGTGTCTGACTACGAATCAGAAGGTTGTAGGTTCAAGTCCTACTGGGTGCATAGATCCGGGAAGTGGCTCAGTTTGGTAGAGCACCTGGTTTGGGACCAGGGGGTCGCAGGTTCAAATCCTGTCTTCCCGATTTGTAATTTAATATTTTCCATATTGGTTACAGTATGGCGGTGTAGCTCAGCTGGCTAGAGCGTCCGGTTCATACCCGGGAGGTCGAGGGTTCGATCCCCCCCGCCGCTATTTTGTAAACTTGGACCTTTAGCTCAGTCGGTTAGAGCAGACGGCTCATAACCGTCCTGTCGTAGGTTCGAGTCCTACAAGGTCCATTTTTTGTCAGCGCGGGATGGAGCAGTCTGGTAGCTCGTCGGGCTCATAACCCGAAGGCCGTTGGTTCAAATCCAGCTCCCGCAATTGCTTTTAAATAAGCTGGCTCGGTAGCTCAGTTGGTAGAGCAATGGATTGAAGCTCCATGTGTCGGCGGTTCGATTCCGTCCCGCGCCATAAATTGAATATTTGCGGGTATAGTTTAGTGGTAAAACCACAGCCTTCCAAGCTGTTGTCGCGAGTTCGATTCTCGTTACCCGCTTATGGGCCTGTAGCTCAGCTGGTTAGAGCGCACGCTTGATAAGCGTGAGGTCGATGGTTCAAGTCCATCCAGGCCCATTGGAGTAATACTCAAGTGGCTGAAGAGGCGCCCTTGCTAAGGGTGTAGGTCGGGAAACTGGCGCGAGAGTTCGAATCTCTCTTACTCCGCCTAATAAAGAGCTGCCCTGCAGCTCTTTTTTTGTATCTAAGTCTAGAAATAAGAAGGAGAGCAGGGGAAAAGGCAAAAAAGTGGCTCTTTTTTTCTAAAAAAGGCTTGCAAAAGACAGGATTTTTCTGTATTCTAGTATTTGTTGACGCGCGAGCGTTGACGCAAGTGGCCTTTGAAAAGATTGAAAAAGCCGCTTGACAAGATGAGCTTAAGCGAGTATCATCTTAAGAGTGCTTATGACGGCCCGTTGGTCAAGTGGTTAAGACACCGCCCTTTCACGGCGGTAACATGAGTTCAAATCTCGTACGGGTCATTGCCGAAAGGCAAGAATTGAATATTTTCTATCCATCATCTGGAGGATTACCCAAGTGGCTTAAGGGGACGGTTTTGAAAACCGTTAGACGGGGCGACTCGTGCGTGGGTTCAAATCCCACATCCTCCTTTTTATTATCGCGGGATGGAGCAGTCTGGTAGCTCGTCGGGCTCATAACCCGAAGGTCGTTGGTTCAAATCCAGCTCCCGCAATATTGGTCCATTGGAGCAGTGGTTTATCTCGCCTCCCTGTCACGGAGGAGATCGCGGGTTCAAATCCCGCATGGACCGTTTGATGGCTCGGTAGCTCAGTTGGTAGAGCAATGGATTGAAGCTCCATGTGTCGGCGGTTCGATTCCGTCCCGCGCCATTGAAAATGGAGGAATAGCGAAGTGGCTAAACGCGGCGGTCTGTAAAACCGCTCTCTCTGAGTTCGGTGGTTCGAATCCACTTTCCTCCATAATAGGGATATAGTTTAAAGGTAGAACTACGGTCTCCAAAACCGTCGGTGTGGGTTCAATTCCTACTATCCCTGTTAATGAGAATATGGCGGTATTGGTGAAGTGGTTAACACACTGGTTTGTGGATCCAGCATACGTGGGTTCGATTCCCACATACCGCCCTAGCCGAAGGGCAGAAAAGAATAATCGTGGCGGTGTAGCCAAGTGGTAAGGCAGAGGTCTGCAAAACCTTAATCGTCGGTTCGACTCCGATCCCCGCCTTAGGCTTAACGGCCAAGTAGAATAGCATGGCGGTGTGGCGGAATTGGCAGACGCGTCAGACTCAAAATCTGGTGTCCATTACGGACGTATCGGTTCGACCCCGATCACCGCTATTCAAGTTTAATATCACGGCGGTGTGGCGGAATTGGCAGACGCGTCAGACTCAAAATCTGGTGTCCATTACGGACGTATCGGTTCGACCCCGATCACCGCTATTGCTTGAAACGACTCCTCTTGGGAGTCGTTTTTGTTTTATCTGTCTCCTTTTCCCTTCCCCTTTTTTCCTGCCGCAAATATGTTTTATTCTTTGTATTTTGGTTAAGAAATTTGCACCTCTTTTGCCGATTCTCTATAATGTCTTTTAGTATGGAGGTAAAGAAAGCACATGAACATCGGTTTGTTTACAGACACCTACTTCCCGCAAAACAGCGGGGTGGCGACGTCGATCAAAACCCTTAAAGAAGCTTTGGAGGCCCAGGGGCACAATGTCTTCATCTTTACGACTACTGATCCCAATGTTGACAAGGACACGGTTGAGGCCAATATCTTCCGCTTCAGCTCCGTGCCCTTCATTGGCTTCTCTGAGCGGCGAATTGCTTTCCGGGGTCTGTTTGAAGCAGTCAAGGTGGCCAAGGAAGTCAACTTGGACATCGTCCACACCCAGACCGAATTTTCCATGGGCACAATTGGCAAGTACGTGGCCAAGCAATTGGGCATCCCTGCCATCCACACCTACCACACCATGTACGAGGACTACCTGCACTATGTCTTAAATGGCCACCTGCTCCGGCCGGTCCATGTCCAGCAGTTTACCAAGAGCTACTTGAAGAACATGGACGGCGTCATCGCGCCCAGCCAGCGGGTAGCGGCTCTATTGACCCGCTACGGGGTGGAAATCCCCATGCGGGTGATTCCTACCGGGGTTGACCTGGACGCCATCAGTGCCCCGGACAAGGCTGATCTGCGGGAAAAATTAGGGATTGCCCCGGATGCCCAGGTGATCATCACCTTGGGCCGGGTAGCCGCGGAAAAGAAGATTGATCGTATTCTTCGGGTCATGCCGGACCTTTTGACGGAATTCCCTAAGCTGGTCTTCGTCATTGCTGGCGATGGGCCAGACGTGGACGTTTTGAAAGAGCAAGTTGAACGCCTGACTTTGGAAGACCATGTAATTTTTGCCGGCAATATTCCTCATGACCAGGTCGGCAGCTACTATAAGATGGCAGACTTCTTTGTTTCAGCCAGCGACACGGAAACCCAGGGGCTGACTTATATCGAAGCTCTGGGCAGCGGGCGCAAATGCGTGGTCTACAAGACCGACTACACCGACCAGGTCTTTGATGATCCGGCCTACGGCATGACCTTTGAAAGCCTGCGGCAGATGAAGGAAGAAATCGCGGCTTACCTGCGGCAAGGCCGGAAAGAAATTCCGCCGCAATTATTGGAAAAGAAGCTGGAGGAAATCTCAGCCAGCCACTTTGCCAGCGAGGTCTGCAAATTTTACCAGTACGCGATTGACAACTATCAAGTGAAAAAAGAGGGCAGCAATGATTAGAATCAACATGTTTTCCCAGGCAGACTCAGTCGCCGGGCAAGGGGTCGGGGCAGCCTACCTGGAACTGATCCGGCTTCTTCGGACCCACCTGGTCGATGACTTCTACGTGACCATCAACAAGTATGGCAGAAGCGACTTGACTCACTACCATACCATCAACCCGACCTACTTTGCCAACAGCTTCTCACCAGCCAGAGGGCGCAAGATCGGCTATGTCCACTTTTTGCCAGATACCCTGGAGGGGTCAATCAAATTGCCAGGAGTGGCTAAGAAGGTCTTCTACCAGTACGTGATCGACTTTTACAAGCGGATGGATCAGATCGTGGTCGTCAACCCGATCTTCATCGACAAGCTGACTGAATACGGCCTGGACAGAAACAAGATCCGCTATATCCCGAACTTCGTGGCCAAGAGCGAGTTCTATGAACAGACCCAGGCCAAGAAGAACGCCACCCGGCAGGAATTGGGCATCCCCCAGGACAAGTTCGTCGTCTTTGGCGACGGACAAGTCCAGGCCAGAAAAGGGGTCGATGACTTTGCCAAGTTGGCGGAAGCCAATCCCGACTACCAGTTTATCTGGGCCGGCGGCTTCTCCTTTGGCAAGATCACGGATGGCTATGACCACTTCAAAAAATTGGTCGAAAACCCGCCAAAGAATTTGACCTTTACCGGGATCATCGACCGGGAAAAGCTGGTTGACTACTTGAACATGGCCGACCTCTTTATCTTGCCGTCCTTTGACGAGCTCTTCCCGATGTCAGTTCTGGAAGCCTTCAGCTGCGGAACCCCGGTCTTGCTCAGAGACCTGGACCTCTACCGGGCCATCATCGATGGCTACTACCTGTCTGGCAAGGACTTTGCCGAAATGAACGAACAGCTGCGCTTCGCGGCTACTCATCCGGAAGTCCTGGCCCGCCAGCAGGAGCTTTCCCGCAAGGCCAGCCAGCAGTACTCTGAAGACCACCTGGCTGAAATCTGGCGGGACTTCTACCAAGAGCAGTACCAGCTGGGCCGGGAATTGGGGCAGATCAGCTATGAATAAGAAAAATCTGTGGGGAGTTCTGATCGTCTTATTGATCAGCTCCCTTGTTTTATACTTTGACCTGCGGTCAACGCCAATGGCCACTTTAAAGGCGGCAGCCGGAGAGATCATTCCCTGGCGCCTGGCCCTAGTCTTTTTGGCCATGGCCTTGTCCTATGTCTGTGAAGCCTTGATCCTCCGTCTTTTGGCCAAAAGGCCGGGGACAGCCAAGCGGAGCTTCTGGTCTTATATGCGGATTCCACTCATTCAGGCCCTTTTCAACGGGATCACCCCGATGGCGACAGGCGGGCAGCCGTCGCAATTAGCGGCCATGGTGGAAATGGGCATGGCCGGTGGCCGGGCAACTTCAATTTTGATGATGAAGTTCATCTGCTACCAGCTGGTGGTCTTATTTGCCTACTTGACTGCCTTTATCTTTGGCTTTCACTTTGTGGCTGGCAAGTTCGCGGCTTTGGCCATCTTTATTTTCCTGGGCTTTGCCCTCCACGTTTTCTCAATCATCCTGCTCCTGCTAGCCATGTTCGCCCATGACTGGACGGTTAAGGCGGTTAAGAAGCTGATGAAGCTTTTGGGGCGGATTTTTGGCCAGGAAAGGGCCCAAGCTTGGGAGAAATCGACCCTGGAGCAAGTGGAAAGCTTCTACCAGGAAAGCCAGGCCCTCAAGGCGGAGAAGAAAAAGCTCTGGGGCGTGGTGCTCCTAACGGTTGGACAACTTCTTTGCTACTACTCAGCTCCATACTTGACTTTGCGGGCTTTGGGCCAGCCGGTTGACTATGTCCAGGTGACCTTGATGACGATCCTAATCATCATGTTCATGGCCGTGATCCCCTTGCCTGGGGCCAGCGGAGGGGCGGAATTCAGCTTCCAGACCCTCTTTGCCAGCTTCATCAGCCAGCCGGGGGTGGTCGTTTTGGCCATGTTCTTGTGGCGGTTCGCGACCTACTTCTTTGGCATGATTCTTGGCATCTTTGGCTGGTCCTTCAAGCCGGCTAAGTTGCGGGACTGATTTTTTTGAGGTGAAAGAAATGCAGAAAATCAAGGCATTTGGGACCTGGCTCAGGACCTCTAAGAACGGCTTCTTTGCCCTGGCGGTCTTCGGCTACTGGCTCAAGTGTTACCTAATCTATCTGACCAAGTTTACCCTGGGGGCGACGGGGCCGATGCAGAACTTCCTCTTGCTCATCAACCCCATTCCGTCGGGGATGCTGATTCTGGGTTTGGGGATGCTGATGAAGGGCCGCAAGTCCTACTGGACCATGATTGTCCTGGACTTTCTCTTGGCCACCTGGCTTTTTGCCAACATCCTTTACTACCGGGAATTCTCCAACTTCCTCTCTTTCTCTTTGCTGCAGAATTCGGGCAGTGCTTCGGAGAATTTGGGCAAAAGCATTGCCGGCATCCTCAAGGGCAGTGACTTTTTAGCCTTCGCTGACCCCTTGATTTTGCTGGGGCTTTTATTGGGGAAATTTTTCAAAATGGACCTCTACGCCCAGTCCTGGAAAAGGAAGGTCGCGATTGAACTGACGGCCCTCATCTTGATGGGGGGCAACCTCCTTTTGGCCCAAAAGGACCGGTCAGGGCTGCTCACGCGGACTTTTGACAACAACTACATCGTCAAGTATTTAGGGATCAACGAATATGCCCTTTATGACGGGATCAAGACGGCCCAGACCAATGCCCAGATGGCCAATGCCAAGGTGTCGGATTTGAGCTCGGTCAAAAAATACCTCAAGGCCAATTACGTTCAGCCAAACTCAGCTTATACGGGCGCAGCCAAAGGGAAAAACGTCATCGTCATCCACCTGGAAAGCTTCCAGCAGTTTTTGATCGGCTACAAGTGGAAGGGCAAGGAAGTCACGCCTAACTTGAACAAGATCTACCATTCCAAGCACACCCTGGCTTTTGACAACTTCTTCAACCAGGTGGGGCAGGGGAAGACTTCTGACGCGGAACTGATGCTGGAAAACTCCCTCTTCGGGGTCCAGTCCGGCTCAGCCATGTCGACTTACGGGACCAGCAACACCTTTGAATCCATGCCGGCCATTTTAAAGCAAAAGGGCGGCTACACTACCGCCGTCATGCACGGGGGGACGGGGTCCTTCTGGAACCGGAACAATGCCTACAAGTCTTTTGGCTACGATTATTTTGCTTCCTTGAACTACTACCAGTACCAAAACAGCTGGTACTTGGGCTACGGTTTAAAGGACAAGATCTTCTTCAAGCAGTCGGCCAAGTATATCTCTGAACTGCCCCAGCCTTTTTACCTGAAGATGATCACGGTCACCAACCACTATCCATATACCCTGGACAAGCAGAACCAGTCGATCAAGAAGACCACGACCGGTGACAACACGGTTGACGGCTACGTGCAGACGGCCCACTACCTGGACCAGGCGATCGGTGAATTCATGACCTGGCTGAAGAAGACCGGCCTGGACAAAAAGACCCTCTTGGTCTTCTACGGAGACCACTACGGGATTTCCAACAACCACAACGAGGCCATGGCCCAGCTGACCGGCAAGAAAAATTACGGTGAGTTCGACGACCAGCAGCAGCAAAGAGTGCCGCTCATGTTCTACTCAAGCAACTTAAAAGGCGGCATCAAGCATACCTATGGCGGGGAAATCGACGTGATGCCAACCCTGCTCAACCTGCTGGGGATCAAGAGCAAGGACCTGATTTTGTTTGGGCATGACCTTTTAAGCAAAAAGAACCCGCAAGTCGTGGCCCAGCGAAACGGGAACTTTATTACCCCGGTCTACACCAAGGTGGGGAGCAGCTACTATTACACTAAGACGGGCAAGAAGGTTACGAATGCCAAGGAAAAGAAGGCCTGCCGCTTGATCGCCAACCAGGTTTTGACCCAGCTGACTCTGTCTGACCGGGTCGTCACCGGGAACTTGCTCCGCTTCTACCACCCATCCTGGTTTACTCCGGTCAAGACCAGTGACTATGACTACAACAAGACCGACTCTTTAAAGAAGCTGGAGGAAGCCGGAAAGAGCAAGACCAGCTTAAAGAGCCAGCTGGGCAAGAAGGACGCAGAGAAGCTTTATAAAACTGACGCGCCTGAACTGAAAAAAACTAAGACAAAGTAAGTCTATCTATGATAGAATAGTAAAGTAATTGTAGAATAAATTGGAGGCAGTGCATTGTACAACTTTATTATGACGCTGTTGATCATTGTTTCAGTGCTGATCATTATTGCGACAATGATGCAACCACAGAAGCAGCAAGATGCCTTGAACGCTTTGTCAGGCGGTGCCGTCTTTAGCGGCCAGACCAAGAAGCGGGGCTTTGAAGCCTTTATGGAAAAAGTGACGTCAGTTCTACTGGTATTGTTCTTTGCTTTTTCGATTATTTTGGCAATCCTGTCTTCTAAATAATCATTAACCTCCCGATCACTTGCTTGATGGGAGGTTTTTTTTAACGAAAATACAGATGGAGAAAATAATGGCGCAAAATGAGACTGTATTGGCGGGCGTGCTGGAGATCTTCCGGCACAACCCGCAAAAGCAATTCAGCGTTGACCAAATTGAGCGGCAGGCCCGCCGGGACCGCTTGGGCAACTTTACCGACCTGGTTAAGGCCCTGGCCTACCTGGAGCAGGAAAAGCAGATCATCACTGATGGCAACGGCCGCTACCAGCTGGCCCAGGAAAATACTGAAGTCGAAGGGGTCTTCCGGGCCAACGACAAGGGCTTTGGCTTTGTCCGCTTGGATGATGAAGAGGCCGATGACGTGTTCATCAACTCTGACGCTACCAAGCTGGCTTTAGACGGGGACCGGGTCAAGGTCAAGATCACGGCTGGCGGCAACCCTTGGAACGGGAAGGGGCCGGAAGGACAGGTTGAAGAAATCTTGGAGCGCGGGGCCAGCAGCATTGTCGGCGAATACACGCCTTTAGAAGACCTGCAGGTCAAGATCAGCCACTTTGCCGGCTACGTGATTTCGACCAACAAGAAGTTCAAGAAGTACCGGGTCTATGTATCGGAAAACGGCTTGATTCCGCAAATGGGGGACATGGTCAAGGTATCTCTGAAGACCTACCCGACTGAAGACTTGCCAGACCAGATGACCGGGGCAGTTGTCGAAATTATCGGTAACAAAAATGACCCGGGCGTGGACATCATGTCCATCGTGGCTGAACACGACATCCGGACTGAATGGCCAGAAGATGCCTTAGAGCAGGCCAATGCCATCCCGGACCACGTGACTGAAGAAGAAAAGCATGAACCAGGCCGGCGGGACATTACTGACCAGCCAGCCGTCACGATCGACGGGGATGACTCCAAGGACTTTGACGACGCGGTCGTTTTGTGGAAGCTGGACAACGGCAACTACCACCTGGGCGTTCACATCGCTGACGTGGCCCACTATGTTAAGGAAGGAACGCCACTAGACCGGGAAGCTTTTGCCCGGGGCAACAGTACCTACTTGGTCGACCGGGTTATTCCGATGCTGCCGTTCAGACTGTCCAACGGGATCTGTTCCTTGAACGAAGGCGTTGACCGTTTGGTTCTGTCCTGCGACATGGAAATCACCCCGGAAGGTGAGCGGGTATCTTATGATATCTACCCAGCCTTGATGCGGTCCCACGGCCGCTTGACCTACAACAAGGTCAACCAGGCCTTGCGCGGCGACGTGCCGGACAGCGACTTGGAAGACAAGTATGTCAAGGTGCGGCCAATGCTTAAGGACATGGCGGCCTTGCATGAAGCCCTGTATAACCAGCGCCATGCCCGGGGGGCCATCGACTTTGAAGAACCAGAAGCCAAGATCATCGTGGATGAAAAGGGCAAGCCGGTGGATATCGTCCTGCACAGCCGGGGGACGGCCGAAAAGATGATCGAATCCTTCATGCTTTTGGCCAATGAAACGGTAGCGGAAGCCTACTACAGAAAAAAGGTGCCTTTCCTTTACCGGGTGCACGAGACGCCGGAAGCTGACCGGATCACCAGATTTTTTGAATTCTGCAGTGCCTTCGGCTTGAACGTCAAGGCAGATCCAAACGACATCAAGCCGCTGGACTTGCAGAAGGTGGTTACCAAGACTTTGGGGACGCCGGAAGAAGCGGTTGTCCAGATGATGATGCTGCGGAGCTTGAAGCAGGCCCACTATTCAGAAGATCCGCTGGGGCACTTCGGGATCGCGGCCAAGTACTACACTCACTTCACTTCCCCGATCCGCCGGTATTCAGACACCATGGTCCATCGGATGATCCACGCCTACCTGGAAGAAGGAACAGGCGAGGAAGTCAAGGAGCACTTTAAGGAAGAACTGCCAGAAGTAGCTGACCAGACTTCAACCCAAGAGCGGCGGTCAATCGACACGGAACGGGCAACCAACGACTTGAAGATGACCGAATACATGGCTGACCAAGTTGGCAACAAGTTTGACGCGGTCGTTTCATCAGTCACCAGCTTTGGGATGTTCGTTCAGTTGGAGAACACGGTGGAAGGTTTGATCCACATCTCCAACTTGAAGGACGACTACTACTCATACGATGAAAAGACCATGACTTTGACCGGCCGGGCAACCCACAAGAAATATAAGGTAGGGATGCCGATCAAGGTTGTCTTGACCAATGCTAATGTTGAGCAGCACCAGCTGGACTTTGAAGTTTACGATCCAGATGCCAAAAAGCGGGCCCACAATGACCGCGGGATGGGCAGAAGAAACGGGGACCGGAACTTCAAGGGCCGGCGCAATTACGGCGGCCGCGACAAGAGCGGTGACAGACGCCACAAGCCAAGCCGCAACAACCGCGGCCAGCGGCTGGGGCAAAGCGAGCGAGGCAATCGCCGGCGGCCAAACCGCTAGAAAGTAAGCGGGAGGATTTTTTATGAAACAAAAAGCCAAGGATGAAAATGTCCTCGCGCAGAACCGGCAAGCCCGGCACGACTACTTCATCAAGGATACTTATGAAGCCGGGATTGCTTTGACGGGGACGGAAATCAAGTCAGTCAGAGCCCGGCATGTGACCTTGCGTGACGGCTATGTGCAGATCATCAACGGGTCGGCCTTCCTGGAAAATGTTCATATCGATGAATATAAGGAAGGCAACCGCTACAACCATGACCCGCTGAGAAGCCGCCGACTCCTTTTGCACAAGAAGGAGATTGCCAAACTGGCCGATGTGAAGGCCCAAAAGGGGATGACCATCGTGCCGCTCAAGGTTTACTTGAAGCACGGCTTTGCCAAGGTCTTGATTGGCGTAGCGCAGGGTAAGAAGGAATACGACAAGCGCGAAACGATCAAGAAGCGCGACCAGGACCGGGAACTGCGCAGAAAATACAGAATTTAGGAAATCCGCCGGAAGGCGGATTTTTTGTATTCACGTATACTTATCTACATATTAAGCTTTCAAAAAAGTCCTTGAAAAGGCCAGCATTAGTTGTAGAATGGATATAAGCAAAAAAATTAGTTTAGAGTGATAGAAAGAGGATAGCAATGGGTTTTTGGATGATGCTTTTGTCTGGCTTGATTGGTCTGGGCTTGGTAATTTTTGGGGTTGAAAAGGATATGCCAAAGGGGCAGAAGATCATTTTTTGGGGGATCGGTGCTGCTCTGCTGATCTTCGCTGTGGCCTTGGCTCTGCCAAATGGTCTGCAGCTTTAGTTAACTAAATTAAGTCAATCGCGAGGTACTGGCAAGACCAGTGCCTTTTTTCTTTGCAAAAATTCTTCCAGCTTGCTTTCCGAAATATTTTTCGCCCTTGCGAAATACTTTTCTCAATCTGAAATATGGTCCGTTGTTTTCGTAAACGCTTTACATATCTGGAAGCGGTGACATAATTAAAGTGTAAGCTAGCTCACGGGAGGTCGGGGCGCCTGAAAGGCCCCATGTGATGAAACAATGTCTTTTGTAAGGAGCAATTGATTTATGTCAGACAAGAAATTTTCAGTAGTTATTGCCGGCGGTGGCAGTACCTTCACCCCTGGCTTTGTCATCAGTCTCTGTGCCAACCAAGACAAGCTTCCCCTGCGGAAACTGAAACTGTACGACATTGATGCTGACCGGCAAAAGAAGATCGGTGACGCCTGCGCCATCATCGTCAAGGAAAAGGCACCGCAAGTCGAATTCGAATATACGACTGACCCGGAAGAAGCCTTCACTGACGTTGACTTCGTCTTGGGCTCAATCAGAGTCGGCAAGTACGAAATGCGCAGCCAGGATGAAAAGATTCCTTTGAAGTACGGGGTCAACGGCCAGGAAACTACCGGCCCCGGAGGCATGGCCTACGGTTTGCGGTCAATCCCGGCCATCATTGAAATCATCGACTTCATGGAAAAGTACTCGCCAAACGCTTGGATGGTCAACTACTCCAACACGATCGCGATTGTTTCTGAAGCCTGCCGGCGCTTCCGCCCGAACTCCAAGGTCGTCAACATCTGCGACATGCCAATCGATGACATGGGCAGAATGGCTGCCATTGCCGGGCTCAAGAGCTTCAAGGACCTCGACTTTACCTACTACGGCTTGAACCACTTCGGCTGGTGGAAGAGCGTCACCAACAAGAAGACCGGGGAAGACCTGATGCCGCTTTTGAAAGACTATGTCAAGAAGAACGGCTACTATGTGGGTGGAGACTTCGACAAGGAAACCGAAGCCAGCTGGGTCGCAACTTTCAAGAAGGTTGCTGACTGCTACGCCTTGGACCCGACGACTCTGCCAAACAACTACATGCAGTACTACTACTTCCCGCAATACGAAGTGGAAAACGCCAACCCGCACTACACCAGAACCGATGAAATCCTGGAATACCGGCAAAAGATCGTCTTCGGTGAATGTGCCCGGATCGTCAAGGAAGGCACGGCCAAGGGCAACCTTTGGGAAAGCGAAGTGCACTCCAACTACATCATTGACATCTGCCACGCGATTGCCTTCAACACCCACGAGAAGTACCTGGCCAACATCCCGAACAACGGGGCCATCAGCAACTTCCCAGACGACGCCATCGTTGAAGTGCCTTGCCTCTTTGGCTCAGACGGCGTGCAACCATTGGTAGTTGGTGAAGCCGGCCGCTTCCAATTAGGTCTGATGATGGAACAAGTTACCTGCGAAAAGCTGGTTGTTGATGCTTATGAGCAAAAGTCCTACATCAAGATGCTGCAGGCCTTTGCCTTGAACAAGACTGTTCCAGACGCTAGCGTTGCCAAGAAGATCCTGGACGACATGATGGTCGTCAACAAGCCTTACTGGCCGGATTTGAAGTAGTCAGAATGAATTGAAATAAGAAACAACAAGCAAGATACTTGCAATAAGCAGCAAGGGAGGAAGATTGCTTATGATGCAGAAACTGCAGAAATTCGGGGCGGCTATGTTCGTGCCTGTCCTGCTTTTCTCTTTCGCCGGTATCGTGGTTGCCTTGACCAGCCTGTTCAACAACCCGTTGATCTTTGGCTCGCTGGCAAACACTAATACCTTCTGGTACGGTCTTTGGGACACCGTTCAACAAGGTGGCTGGACCGTCTTTAACCAAGTCGACATGCTCTTCGTGGTCGGCCTGCCAATCGGGCTGGCTAAGAAGGCCCATGGGCGGGCAGCCATGGAAGCCATCGTTACCTACTGGACTTTCAACTACTTTATCGCTGGTTTTCTGACCCACTGGGGCGCCTTCTTCGGCCTTAAGGACTACGTCAAGACCCAGATCGTGGCCAACTCAACCAACAATGGTTTGACCATGATTGCCGGGATCAAGACCCTGGACACCAGTATCGTTGGTTCCCTGGTCATTGCCGGTATCGTGGTTTGGCTGCACAACCGCTACTTTGACAAGAAGCTGCCGGACTTCCTGGGTACCTTCCAGGGCTCAGCCTTCGTTGTCATCCTGGGCTTCGTGGCTATGTTCCCAGTTGCCTTCCTGACCTGCCTTATCTGGCCAAAGGTGCAAATGGGTATCACTGCTTTGCAGGAATTCATGGCTTCCAGCGGCTTGATCGGGGTTTGGATCTTCAACTTCCTGAACCGGGTTCTGATCCCAACCGGCCTGCACCACTTGGTCTACATTCCATTCCAATACGGCCCAGCCGTTGTTGCTGGGGGGCTGCAGCCATGGTGGCTCAAGCACTTGACTGAATTTGCCGAAAGCACCAAGAGCTTGAAGAGCCTGGCTCCAAACATGGGCTTCATGCTTTACGGGAATGAAAAAGTCTTCCTTGTGCCAGCCATCTGCCTGGCCTTCTACCACACCGCCAAGAAGAACAAGAAGAAGCAGACTTCAGCCTTGCTTTTGCCAGCTGCTTTGACTTCATTCCTGGCCGGGATTACCGAACCTGTTGACTTTACCTACCTCTTCGCGGCTCCAATCCTCTGGGTTGTCTACTCAGTTCTGGCCGCAACCATGAACACGACCATGTACATCTTCGGCGTTGTCGGCCAAATGACTGACGGGGCCATCGGGATTGCTTCTATGAACTGGCTGCCACTCTGGGCTAACCACTGGCACACTTACATGGCCCAATTCATCATTGGTCTGATCTATGCCGTTATCATCTACTTCGTCTTCCGCTTCATGATCGTCAAGTTCAACTACGCTACTCCAGGCCGGGAAGCTGACGACCAGGAAGTCAAGCTGATGAACAAGAAGCAATACAAGGAAGCCAAGGCTGCTGAACAAGCAGCTGAAGCTGCCGGGCAAAACTCCTCTGACCCATACATCGCCAGAGCTACGGCTTACACGACTCTCTTGGGCGGGCCGGAAAACATTGCTGAAATCACTTCCTGCGCTACCCGTTTGCGGGTAACTGTCAAGGACCCTGACAAGGTCGGTGCCGACGCTGCCTTCAGAAAGAACCAGGCAGTCGGGGTTGTCCGTCACGGTTCAGCCATCCAGGTCATCGTTGGTCTGGACGTTGCCCAAGTTCTGGAAAGAATTGAAAGCATCATCGCCGACAGCGGCAATACCGTTGCCAAGGCTGAAGCCGATCCTGACGAAGAAAAGGCTACCGGCTACCTGGACCTGCTGGGCGGCAGAAGCAACATCAAGGACTTGACCTCCTGCTCAACCAGAGTAAGAGCCCACGTCTTTGACACTAAGAAGGTCGCTGCTGACGATGACTTCAAGAAGGTCGGGGCCAGTGCCGTTGAAAGACGGGATGACCAGGAAATCGACATCGTGGTCGGCCTGGAAGCTGAACGAGTTGTCGATAAAATGAAAGAAATTATGTAAGTAGTGTAAGCCTTTTAAATTGGTCTGAAAGCGTAAAAGTGCTATTCTGTTAACTAGGTGAAAACGTCAACAAGTTAGCAAGAGGAGACTTTTATGGCAGGACTAAAAGCACGAATCGTGGACAAATCAAGCGATCTCAATCCATCGGATAAGAAGATCTTGAATTACTTGCTGAACAATGCTGCTGAATGCAGCGAACTCAGTCTGGCGAAATTGGCCAAGAAACTTTATGTTTCAGAATCGGCCATTTTTCGCTTATGCAAGAAGATCGGTCTAAGTGGCTACAGTGAATTGAAATACGAGCTGGCGGATTTTTCCAAGGGGGAGAAGCAAATGGTCAAGCAACAGGATACCTTTGCCGAGCGCCTGGTCAAAAATCTCCGTTCAGAGCTCAGCTATTTCAGAACTCTGGATTTTGAAAGCTTCTATTCGACCTTAAACCAGACGAAAAATATCTACATTTACACCACCGGCTGGCAACAGGCATCAATCGCCAGTTATCTCTCCAACCAGCTGTTGGTGAATGTGGGCAAGCCGACGGTCATCATGCCGTCAGCGATTAGTGAATTGAAGATGTCGAAGAATTGGCTGCAAGATCATGACCAATTGATCGTGATTTCCTTCTCCGGGGAAGATCCCGACTTGTGCCAGCTCCTAGAAGAGCTGCACCTGGTCAACGCGGATTTGACGATTACTTCGCTGACGACCATCAAGGAGAGCCGGCTGGCCAGCCTGTCTGACTACAGTCTCTTTTTCCAGCCAAGTCTCTTCCATGAGAGCATCAGCACCAAGAACTGGGCTTTTAGTCCGGCTTACATAATGATTGATTTATTGATTAACGGCTACTGCGAGTGGCTGAGAAAAGAGGATGAATAATGCAGGAGAAAGCTTTGAATTGGCTGGACAGGTTGACCAAGTCAGCAGGTCTGACGCCGAAAAGAATTTTAAAGATCTACACCTTTGTCCTCTTTTTCGCCCCGCTGGCCTACCTGCTGCTTTTGCAGCTGCGGGCCGGGGCGGCCAAGCAGACGATCACTGACTTTATCGCGGCCAGTCCCGCGACCACGGTGTCAATCATCGTGGCAGCCGGTGACTTCCTCTTGGGCTACCTCTGCTGGATTGACGGCGGGGCCCTCTTGGCCGACCGGCGCCAGTATATGAAGTTTATGAAGCTGCAGCTGTGGACCCAGCTGATCGTTGGCAACTGGTTCTGCCTTCTCTTCGCCATTTTTGCCCTGCGGCGGGGAGGAGATCTGCCTGAAGAGAGCAAGGTAAAGCCGAGCCAGCTGCTGTCCTTGACCTACTTGATTGCTTCTTTATTCGTAATTTGTTTTGTATTCTATGTAGTTCTCGCCTTTAGAGCGGTGAAAGGGTGATGTTCATGTTTAATTTCTTTAAAAAGTCCAAGTCAAAAGGCAATGAAGTCAAGGCGCCCATCAAGGGCAATCTGATTCCCCTGTCCGAAGTCAGCGATGACGTCTTCTCCCAAAAGATGCTGGGCGACGGTTTTGCCGTTAAGCCGACCGGCCAGGAAGTAGTTGCCCCGGTTTCCGGGACCATTACCACTCTTTTTCCAACCAAGCACGCCATCGGCATCAAGACGGCTGAAGGGCTGGAAGTCCTGATCCACTTGGGGATCGACACGGTGGAACTGAAGGGGGAACCCTTCAAGCTTTTCGTCGACCAAGGCGATTCTGTCAAGGCCGGCGACAAGCTGGCTGAAATGGACATCAAGGCAGTTGCTGACCACGGCCTGGACAACACGGTCATGGTGGTTTACACAAACATGGACCTGCTTAAAGAAGTCAAGGATGTCGACCCGCGCCCTGTAGAGGCGGGTGACGACGCGCAGGAAATTGTCTTTAACTAACGCGCGGCGCGATGATTTTTACCATTTTTAACATTACTCTTTAATCCAAATTTTTTATTTTTACTCCTCTATTTAATAAAACTTTCTTTACTAACTCACAAATCGCCAGACTGCTCCAGGACCTTTCCCGGGGCAGTTTTTTGCATGAAAAAAGCAGCCTTGCGGCTGCTTAAGCGAGGGATTTAGCCATCATTTGGTGGGGGATGCCGGCTTCCATGAAGACGGGGCCAACATCGTGGTAGCCATTGGCCAGGTAGAAGTCCCGGGCACTGGCCTGGGCGTGGAGGTAAAGCTCCTGGGTCAAATCGTTCTCCAAGACATAGTTCTCAATGGCCTTTAAAAGCTGGCTGGCGATGCCGCGGTGGCGGGCAACTTTTTGCACGGCGACCCGGCCGATGTAAAAGCGGCCTTCTTCGTTAAAGAAGCGGGCGGCGGCCAGGGCATTGCTCTTGTCCTCGTTTAAAAGGAAAACGTGATAAGCGGAAAGGTCCTGGTCATCCAGTTCAGGAACCGTGATTTCCTGCTCGGCGACGAAAACGTCATCGCGGATTCTGGACAGGCAGAAGACCTCCCGGGCAGAGAGCTCGTTAAAAGGCTTGACTTGGATTTCTTTGGCAAAGTCGTTTTTTTGACGTTTTTTCACGGTTGACAGAGTTCCTTTCCATAACTGCTTGATTATGTTTAGCTATTGTAGCAGGCTAAAAAGATTTGTCAAATCACTTGCTTATTTTCTGAAAAAAGTCGGATATTTTTCTGCTGATTTGCAATCTTTTAAAAAATCGCATATTTCTCCTTTTGCCCTCTGTAACCACTAGGTCTTGTGTGCTATAAATAGACGTGACACTAAATTTTGTAGATAACTAGTTGAGGTGAGTCATGTCAGAGTTAGCAATCACTGATTTGCACGTAGAAATTGCCGGCAAGGAGATTCTCAAAGGGGTCAACCTCCAGCTTAAAACCGGAGAGATCCATGCCATTATGGGGCCAAATGGGACGGGGAAGTCAACCCTGTCAGAAGCCATTATGGGCAACCCGGCATATAAGGTGACCCAGGGGTCTGTCAAGCTGGATGGGCAAGAACTGCTGGATTTGCCAGTTGACGAGCGGGCCCGGGCCGGCCTCTTTTTGGCCATGCAGTACCCGGCTGAAATCCCCGGCGTCAGCAACGCCGAATTCATCCGGGGCGCCTTGAACGCCCGCCGGCCGGAAGGCGATCCAGTCCCGGCCAGGGAATTTCTCCAAGAGCTCTATGAAAAGATGGACTTTTTGGACATGAAGGCTGAAATGGCCCAGCGCTACTTGAACCAGGGCTTTTCCGGCGGGGAAAAGAAGCGCAACGAGATCTTGCAGATGCTGATGATCAAGCCTAAGTTCGCGATTTTAGACGAGATCGACTCGGGCCTGGACATCGATGCCTTGAAGGTGGTCTCAAAAGGGGTCAACGACTTGCGGGGGCCGGACTTCGGCGCCTTGATGATCACCCACTACCAGCGCCTTTTGGACTACGTGGTGCCTGACAAGGTCCATGTCATGATGGGCGGCCGGGTCGTGGCTGAAGGCGGGCCGGATTTGGCCAAGCGCCTGGAAAAGGAAGGCTATACCAAGCTGCGCGATGAGCTGGGCCTGGATATTGAACTGACAGATGAAGACGTTTAAGGAGGTAGCATGACCGCACAAGCATGGTTTGCAAAAATGCAGGCAGAAGCCGCTGCCGCTTTGCCGGACTTGCCTAGGCCCGACTTTGCCAAGGTGGACTACCGGGCCTGGCCCCTGTCTTTGACCCGGCCCTTGCAAAAGACGGCAGCTTTTTCCATTGAAGCTGGAGCTGAATTTTGGACAAAAGGCTGCGTCGCCTGCGACTGGGAGACGGCTTTAACTGAGCACGGGGACCTGGTGGAAAAGTACTTTGGCCGGGCGGCCAGCTTTAAGGAAAACCGCCTTTTAGCCGAAAACGTGGCCAAAATGGAGCAAGGGCTCTTCGTCTATGTGCCAGACAACGTAGCCTTGGCTGAACTCTTGACGGTGACTTATTTGCAAGATGGCCAAAAGCAAGAGGACTTTGCCTTGCACGTCTTGCTCGTCGCCGGGAAGAACGCGGATTTTTCCTATTTTGAAAAAGTGGCCAGCCAAGGAGACAACGAAGCTACCGCCAACCTGGTGGTGGAGATCTGCGCCTTAGCCGGCAGCCGGGTTAAGTATGCCGGAATCGACCGCTTGAGCAAAAACACGACCGCCTACTTAAAGCGGGTGGCCTGGGTCGGCCGGGACGCCAAAGTTGACTGGGCCATGGGGATGCTGAGCGACGGGAAGATTCTGGCTGACTATGACTCCGACCTTTACGGGCAGGGAGCCAGAGCTGAGATGAACGTGATCGCCATCACTATCGGCGACCAGGTCCAGGGCCTGAACACCGTCGTCAATAATTACGGCAAAAAGTCAGATGGCCGCATCCTCCAGCACGGGGTGATCCTGCAGAAGTCCTGCCTGGTCTTCAACGGGATCGGCCATGTCATGAAGGGGGCAAAGGGGGCCAACGCCCAGCAGGAAAACCGGGTCTTGATGCTGTCCAGGTCGGCCAGAGGGGATGCCAACCCTATCCTTTTGATCGATGACAACGATGTTTTTGCCGGGCACGCGGCTAGCGTCGGCCGGGTCGATGACCAGCAGCTCTATTACCTGATGAGCCGGGGCCTGCCCAAGCCTTTGGCTGAGCGTTTAGTCATCCGGGGCTTTTTGGGTCCGGTTTTGACCAAGATCCCGGAAGCCAGCCGGCAGCCTTTGTTTGCAATGGTAGAAAGAAAGCTGATCGATGGACAAGAATTGGAATAAATTCAGGCAGGATTTTCCCATCCTGGCTGAAAAAATGAATGGCGAGCCCTTGGTCTACCTGGATAACGCGGCGACCAGCCAGAAGCCCAAGTGCGTGATTGAGGCAATCAATACTTTTTATCAAAAGGAAAACGCCAATATCTACCGGGGAACCTACGCTTTGTCGGCAAAGGCAACTGAGGCTTACGAAGGGGTCCGGCAGAAAGTCGGTGATTTTATCAATGCCGAGGCCAGTGAAATAGTTTTTACCAAGGGAACGACTTCAGCCATCAATTTGGCTGCCTTTGGCTATTTTTCGCGGCATTTAAAAAAGGGAGACGAGATCGCGTTAACTGCCGCCGAGCACCACAGCAATCTGGTCCCTTGGCAGCAGCTTGCCGCCTTGACTGGGGCCAAGCTGGTCTTTTTGCCCCTGGACAAAAAGGGCCGGGTTGACTTAAAGGAAGCAGAAAAAGTCATGTCTGACCGCCTCCGCCTTTTGGCCTTGGCCCAAGTTACCAATGTCTTAGGGACTGAGCAAGCGGTCAAAGAGCTGGCCGCTTTGGCCAAAAAGCGCGGGGCCCTGGTCTTAGTCGACGGGGCCCAGGCAGCGGGCCATTTGCCGGTTGACGTCAAAAAATTAGGCGCTGACTTTTACGCTTTTTCCGCCCATAAGATGCTGGGCCAGACCGGGACCGGGGTCTTGTATGGCCGAAAAGAACTCTTAGACCAGACCCAGCCTTTGGAATTTGGCGGGGAGATGATCCAGGAGGTCAGCAAAACTACAGCAACTTTCAAGCCGGCCCCGCAAAAGTTTGAGGCTGGCAGCCAGAATGTGTCCGGCGTAGTTGCCCTGGGAGCAGCGATTGACTATTTGAATGAAATCGGCTTAGACGCTGTTAAAGACAGGGAAGCAGAATTAGGCCAGGCCATGGCTGCCGGCTTGAGAAAAACGGGAGTCACGGTTTACGGCCAAGGTGGCGGCATCGTCTCTTTCAACCTGCCTGGCGTTCACCCCCATGATCTGGCAACGGCCCTGGACGCCCAGGGCATTGCCATCCGGGCCGGCCAGCACTGCGCCCAGCCCATGATGGACTGGTTAGGAGTCAAGGCAGTTGCCCGGGCCAGCGCGGCTTTTTACAATAACGAAGCTGATGTGGAAGCCTTGATTAAGGGGGTTCAGGCGGCGAAGGAGTTTTTCAATGGCACTAGATGATTTAAAGCAGGTCTACCAGGCAGTCCTTTTGGACTACGCGGCTAGCCAAAAATACCGGCAGCCTTTGGCCAGTCCGACAAAGGTGGTCAGCCTGGTCAATGAAAGCTGCGGGGACCGGTTGACCTTGCAAGTCGAAATCGCCGATGGCAAGATCGTGCAGGTCGCCTGCCTGGCTGAGGGATGCACGATCTCCCAGGCTTCAGCGGCGATCATGGCCGGCTTGGTCGACCAGGCCCCAGTTGAAAAAGCACTTGCTCTTTTGCCAATTTTTTGGCGGATGCTTGAAGGAGAAAAAATCAGCCAGGAAGAAGAAAAGGAGCTGGGCGACGCGGCCCTTTTACAGGGCGTTTCCCGCTTTCCGGCCCGGGTCAAGTGCGCGGGTCTGGCCTGGCAAGGCTTGAGTGAAGCAATAGAAAGGAAAAATTAGATGACCGCTGAAAAAGATGAAACCTTACAGGCCCTGGACCAGGACTACCAGTACGGCTTCAAAGACGAGATCGAACCCATCTATACCACGGGTACAGGCTTGAGTGAAGAGGTGGTCCGGCAGATTTCCGCGGCGAAAAATGAGCCGGACTGGATGCTGGACTTCCGCCTCAAGGCCTACCAGACCTATCTTAAAATGCCCCTGCCGACTTTTGGCCCGGATTTGACCAAGATCGACTTTGACCACTTGAACTACTTCCGCCGGGATGCCAAAAAGGCGGTCCGGGACTGGGACGAGGTGCCGGACAAGATCAAGGAGACCTTTGAAAAGCTGGGTGTTCCCCAGGCCGAGCGCCAGTATCTGGCCGGATCATCCGCCCAGTACGAGTCAGAAGTCGTTTATGAAAAAATCAAAGAGGACCTGGCCCGGCAGGGCGTTTTGTTCATGTCAACCGACGCCGCCGTCCAAGTGGTGCCTGATTTGGTCAAAAAGTACTTTGGTAAGCTGGTCAAGCCGGATGACAACAAGATGGCGGCCCTCAACTCCGCCGTCTGGTCCGGTGGGACTTTTATCTACGTGCCAAAAGGGGTTCAGGCCAAAGTCCCGATTCAGAGCTACTTCCGGATCAATGCCGGCAATTCCGGCCAGTTTGAGCGGACCTTGATCATTGTCGATGAAGGGGCCAGCGTCAACTATGTGGAAGGCTGCACGGCACCCAACTATTCAGCTGACAGTCTGCACGCGGCGGTCGTGGAGGTCAATGTCTTAAAAGACGCCTACTGCCGCTACACGACCATCCAGAACTGGTCAGACAATGTCTACAGCTTGGAAACCAAGCGGGCGCAAGCTCTGGAGAACGCGACCATGGAATGGGTGGACGGCAATCTTGGCTCTAAAGTTACCATGAAGTACCCCAGCGTCTACCTAAACGGCCGCCGGGCCCGGGGGACCATGCTGTCGATTGCTTTTGCCGGCTGCGACTCAAATGGCCAGGGGATCGACTCCGACACTGGTGCCCGGATGGTTCATAATGCTCCCCAGACCACCAGCTCCATTGTTTCCAAGTCCCTTTGCAAAGATGGGGGCCGGGTGGACTACCGGGGGCAGGTCCGCTTCAATCCGGACAGTGATGGGTCTTTGGCCCATGTGGAATGTGACACCATCATCATGGATGACAAGTCAGCCAGCAATACGATTCCTTATAATGAGGTTTTGAACGGGAACGTCTCCATGGAGCATGAGGCCAAGGTGTCCAAAATTTCTGAAGAGCAGCTCTACTATTTGATGAGCCGGGGGATTTCAGAAGCCAAGGCCACGGAGATGATCGTGATGGGATTTTTGGAACCCTTCACCAAGGAACTGCCGATGGAATACGCGGTGGAACTGAACCGCCTGATCAAGTACCAGATGGTGGGCTCGATCGGCTAAGATGAAGCAAAAAAACGTCTGGAATTTCTTCCAGGCGTTTTTAGTTTATTCGCGGCTTGGCAGCTCGATGACCTGGTCGGCGATGGCCAGGGTGCTGAGCCGGTGGGAGACCAGGATCACGGTCTTGCCGTGTCTGGCTTCCTTGAGGGCCTTGAGGATGATGCCTTCGTTTAAGGCGTCGAGGTTGGCAGTGATTTCGTCTAAAAGGAGAAGTTCGCCTCCGTGCAGGAAGGCCCGGGCGATCCCGATCCGCTGCTTTTGCCCGGCTGACAGGCTGTTGCCATTTTCGCCCAGCAGGCTGTCGTAGCCTTTGGGCAGGGTCATGATAAAGTCGTGGATGTTGGCCATTTTGGCGCAGGCGACTACTTCTTCGCGGCTGGCGGATTTGCCCAGTTTGATGTTGTTTTCAACCGTGTCCGTAGCCAGCCAGGTCTCCTGGGGCATGTAGCTTTCCAGGCCCCGGAGGGCGGAAGTTTCGATGTCCTTGATGTTGGTCTCTGAAATTGCCACTTGCCCTTTTTGCACGTCATAGAAGCGGGCGAGGAGCTTGAGGATGGTGGATTTACCGCTGCCGCTTGGGGCGTGGATGCCGATGATTTTTCCTTTAGGAATGGTCAAGGAGTAGTCTTCTAGGACTGGCCGGTCTCCATCTGGGTAGGTGAAGGCAACTTTTTCTAAGCTGGCTGAGGAAAAAGCCGGCTTGACCCCGGCCGCGTTTTCTTCTACGACTGGCTCTTCAGCCAAGATTGCCAATACCCGGCGGGCACTGGCGACAGTTTCGGTCAAGCCTGTCGAGAGAGCGGAAAGGGCGCTGACCGGGCCAAAGCTGGCCAGCGCGGCGCTGGTTGCTGTTAAGCTCTGGCTAAAGGGCAGGTGAAGGAGCCGCGTGGTCAAAAAGAGCATGGTACTTGCGGCTAAAAGGATGACCAGGCTCGTCAAGGTCTGCTGAAGGGCAGTCAGCTGGTTTAGCTTGGCCCGGCTTTGGGTCAGGTCCTGGTCAGTTGCTGCCAATTCTTTTTTCCGCTTATCTCCTTGCCCGTACTGGAGGCTTTCTGCCAAACCCAGAATCGAGTCCAGCATAAAGTTGCTGATCTGGCCCATTTTTTCCCGGATATCCTGGCCAGGGAGGCTGGAGAAGCGGGAAAAAACAAGTGGGATGACGAGGCCGGCCAGGGCGTAAAAAATTAGGGCCAAAAGGGCACAGGCGAATGAGTAGCGGGCAAAGAAGGCCAGCAGGCAAATGGTATAGACGCAGGCGATGGCGATGGGGGAAATGGTGTGGGCGTAAAAGACCTCCAGGAGCTCGATGTCGCTGGTGATAAGGGAAAGCAGGTCCCCCTTGTCCTTGCCTTCCAATTTAGCGGGGCTGAGCAGACGGAGTTTATGGAAGACTTTGACCCTGATTAGGGCCAGCATTTTAAAAGCGAGCAAGTGGTTGCAGTAGTGCTCTCCGTAGTGGAGGATTCCCCGGGAAAAGGCGCAGATGAGGAGAAGGATAATCAAGGCAGAAGCATTTTGTCCGTTAATTAATTTGCCAGCCGCGGCCACGGCATTGATGGTGACGAAGCTGGCGGCTAATTGGCCGGCGCTGCCCAAGATGATGGCCAGGACCATGACCGGCCAGAGGGGCTTGACCAGGCCCAGCAGGCGCCAGAGGATCTTAAAGTTGCTGTTATTCTTCATGCTTTCCTCCAAATTTCGCGTAATTTTCCAGGTCAGCCTGGTCTTTAAAGAGCTGGGCGTAGGAAGTTCCCTTGGCTAAGAGTTCTTCATGTTTGCCCTTTTCAACTAAGCGACCTTTTTCCAAAAAGTAGATCTGGTCGCTCTTAGTGACGTTGGCCAGGCGGTGGGAGATGAGGATGACGGTCTTCTTTTGAGCAAGTTCGTGCAAGACGGCCATGATGGCGGCTTCGCTTTCCAGGTCGATATTGGAAGTGGCCTCATCGAAGATGTAGATCTGGCTGTCTTTTAAAAGTGCCCGGGCCAGGGCCAGGCGCTGCTTTTGCCCGCCGGAGAGGTTGGTCGCCCCGGCTGTCAGCTGGTAGTCCAGGCCGGAATTTTTGGCCAAAAAGTCCCAGAGGCGGACTTCCTTTAAGGCGGTGACTAAGTCGCTGTCACTGGCTGGTCCGGCCATAAGCAGGTTGTCTTTGACGCTGCCCTTGAAAAGGTAGCTGCCTGAAGTGACTAGGGTGACGGTTTTTTGCCAGGCGGAAGGGGAAAGATCGGATAAAGGGATGCCGGCAATCGTGATTTGCCCCTTGCTTGGCGACAGGCGGCCGGCTAGAAGAGCGGCCAGGGTGCTTTTACCCGATCCAGACAGGCCAACGACGGAAGTAAAGCCGGGGGCAGGGATGGTCAGATTGATTTCCCTTAAAGCGGCCTGATCAGCATCCGGATAAGCAAAGGAAAGATCTTTGACGGAAATATCGGTATTTTCCGGCAGGGAAATTTGCCCGGCGGCTTTTTCTGGCAGGTCCAGGAAGGCAAAAATCTGGTCACTGGCCTTCATGCCGTTCATGCCAATATGGAAGTAGCTGCCCAGCTGCCGCATGGGAAGGAAGTAGGCAGCGGCCAAGAGAATCAAGATGATGGCTCCTTGCTTGTCCACCTGTCCTTGGCGCAGGTTATTAAGGGCAATGACGATCCCGCAGGCAGCGCCGCCATAGGCCACGGTATCCATGACCACGGTGCTGAGCAGTTGCATGGTCAGGACTTTCATGGTGATCTGCCGGAAGTGTTCAGATTCTGCTGCCAGTTCGGCTTCAGCGGCAGAATCGTTTTGGTAGACCTTTAAAGTAGTCATGCCCTGCATTTTTTCCAAAAAGGTATCGGCTAATTGGTGGTAGATGGCAAAGTAGCGGCTGAGGATCTTTTTAGCGACCAGCATGACGACCATGATGACGATGGGAATCAGAGGCACAGTGCATAAAAGGAAGATGCTGGCCGGGGCATTGATTTTGACTAAGATGGCAAAAAGGGTCAAGGGAGCCAGGAAGGCATAGGCAAACTGGCTGAGGTAGCGGCTGAAGTAGCTGTCGACGGATTCGATCCCTTCGCTGGTCAATTGGACCAGTTCGGCTGGCTTGACTGCTTCTTTATAGCTGTCGCCTAAAATAAGCAGCTTGGCGTAGATTTTTTGCCGCAAGACTTCTTTGACCTTGCTGCTTGCTTGGAAGCTGGCCTGGTTATAGGCGTACTGGCCCAAAAGCTGGATAGCAGCGCCAGCGAGTAAGGCAAGCCAGGAATTTTGCCCGGTTAAGATTTGCGCCAGGGCAAAGATAAAGACGATTTGGCCCAATAAAGAGAGCCATTGGCAGAGGATCTGCCAGAGGACATAGCGGCTGGAAGAGCCCAGCTGCTTGATAAGACGGATTTTGATCATGGAAGTTGGATCAGCCTTTCTAAACAAGAAAACAATAGTCCAAAATGGAATATAGAACATAAAGGACACAAGAAAAATTATATGAAAAATCAAGGGGATTTGATAACTGTACCGAGGCAGAAAAAGTGAGGGAAAGGGCTGTCATAAGCCCAATATCGCGGCGACTTTATTTTCGAAGATCTTTATATAAGCGAGACAGACAAGCAAATAAAGGAAAAAGAGAGTTAATAAGCACAGTTAAAAGAGAAAAGAGAAGCTAAAAAGGAAAAATAGAAAAGATAAAAATATTTTTTCCGGTAAAAAAAGCAAAAAGCGAACAAAGAATTCATTGAGGAATTAAAAAGAAAGATAAAGCAGAATAAAAGAGGCGGGACTGACAAGGTTAAATATTACAACACCACCTGCTGTTCCTCACGTAAACCGGATGAAAAGGTTAATTTGACCTTTCAAAAATAACGAGTATACTAATATTTGTTGCCGCGTGAGACAGGAAGTTCTCACGGAGGCACGAAAAAGAAAATATCGAAAACTTGTTGACAAGAATCAAACAAGCGAGTAAGATATAAAACGTTGCGTCACTTGACGCAAGTTGGTACTTTGAAAACTGAACAAAGTTTCGCAGTGTGCGGGTCAAACATTGTTTGATCCAAACAAATAAGCGAAGTCAATTCGCAAGCAAATAATCTGGAGCAGATTAAAAAGGCTCAATTTTCAAATTGAGAGTTTGATCCTGGCTCAGGACGAACGCTGGCGGCGTGCCTAATACATGCAAGTCGAGCGAGCTGAATTCAAAGATTCCTTCGGGATGATTTGTTGGACGCTAGCGGCGGATGGGTGAGTAACACGTGGGCAATCTGCCCTAAAGACTGGGATACCACTTGGAAACAGGTGCTAATACCGGATAACAACATGAATCGCATGATTCAAGTTTGAAAGGCGGCTTTTAGCTGTCACTTTAGGATGAGCCCGCGGCGCATTAGCTAGTTGGTGGGGTAAAGGCCTACCAAGGCAATGATGCGTAGCCGAGTTGAGAGACTGATCGGCCACATTGGGACTGAGACACGGCCCAAACTCCTACGGGAGGCAGCAGTAGGGAATCTTCCACAATGGACGCAAGTCTGATGGAGCAACGCCGCGTGAGTGAAGAAGGTTTTCGGATCGTAAAGCTCTGTTGTTGGTGAAGAAGGATAGAGGCAGTAACTGGTCTTTATTTGACGGTAATCAACCAGAAAGTCACGGCTAACTACGTGCCAGCAGCCGCGGTAATACGTAGGTGGCAAGCGTTGTCCGGATTTATTGGGCGTAAAGCGAGCGCAGGCGGAATGATAAGTCTGATGTGAAAGCCCACGGCTCAACCGTGGAACTGCATCGGAAACTGTCATTCTTGAGTGCAGAAGAGGAGAGTGGAACTCCATGTGTAGCGGTGGAATGCGTAGATATATGGAAGAACACCAGTGGCGAAGGCGGCTCTCTGGTCTGCAACTGACGCTGAGGCTCGAAAGCATGGGTAGCGAACAGGATTAGATACCCTGGTAGTCCATGCCGTAAACGATGAGCGCTAGGTGTTGGGGACTTTCCGGTTCTCAGTGCCGCAGCAAACGCATTAAGCGCTCCGCCTGGGGAGTACGACCGCAAGGTTGAAACTCAAAGGAATTGACGGGGGCCCGCACAAGCGGTGGAGCATGTGGTTTAATTCGAAGCAACGCGAAGAACCTTACCAGGTCTTGACATCCTGTGCTACACCTAGAGATAGGTGGTTCTCTTCGGAGACGCAGAGACAGGTGGTGCATGGCTGTCGTCAGCTCGTGTCGTGAGATGTTGGGTTAAGTCCCGCAACGAGCGCAACCCTTGTCTTTAGTTGCCATCATTAAGTTGGGCACTCTAGAGAGACTGCCGGTGACAAACCGGAGGAAGGTGGGGATGACGTCAAGTCATCATGCCCCTTATGACCTGGGCTACACACGTGCTACAATGGGCAGTACAACGAGAAGCGAACCCGCGAGGGCAAGCGGATCTCTTAAAGCTGTTCTCAGTTCGGACTGCAGGCTGCAACTCGCCTGCACGAAGCTGGAATCGCTAGTAATCGCGGATCAGCACGCCGCGGTGAATACGTTCCCGGGCCTTGTACACACCGCCCGTCACACCATGGAAGTCTGCAATGCCCAAAGTCGGTGGGATAACCATTAGGAGTCAGCCGCCTAAGGCAGGGCAGATGACTGGGGTGAAGTCGTAACAAGGTAGCCGTAGGAGAACCTGCGGCTGGATCACCTCCTTTCTAAGGAAAGACACACAATCAGAGAGTGGCAACACTAATAGACGATTGTGAGTTACGGAAGCACACTGCAAAGAAACTTTGTTCAGTTTTGAGAGTACCAACTCTCACTTGTACGTTGAAAACTGAATATCTTAATTCCAAGAAAAAACCGAGAATCATTGAGATCAATGAGAACATTGCAAAGCGACCGAGAGAGTTCGAAAGAACAAACTTGCAAGGTCAAGTGAAGAAGGGCGCACGGTGAATGCCTTGGCACTGGAAGCCGATGAAGGACGCGACTAACCGCGAAAGTCTTCGGGGAGCCGTAAGTAGGCTTTGATCCGGAGGTCTCCGAATGGGGGAACCCAGCATGTGCAGACATGCTATTCTTGTGTGAATACATAGCACAAGAAAGGAACACGCAGTGAACTGAAACATCTAAGTAGCTGCAGGAAGAGAAAGAAATATCGATTTCCCAAGTAGCGGCGAGCGAACAGGAAAGAGCCCAAACCGGCAGATTTATCTGCCGGGGTTGTAGGACTGAGACATGGCACTTCAGAGGATAGCAGAAGCGTTTGGGAAGACGCGCCAGAGAGGGTGAGAGCCCCGTAAGCGAAATCCAAAGAAGGCCTATCAGTATCCTGAGTAGGGCGGGACACGTGAAATCCCGTTTGAATCCGCGAGGACCATCTCGCAAGGCTAAATACTAACCAGTGACCGATAGTGAACCAGTACCGTGAGGGAAAGGTGAAAAGAACCCCGGGAGGGGAGTGAAAGAGAACCTGAAACCGTGTGCCTACAAGTAGTCAAAGCCCGTTAAGGGGTAATGGCGTGCCTTTTGTAGAATGAACCGGCGAGTTGCGTTAGTCAGCAAGGTTAAGTCAGAAAAGACGGAGCCGCAGCGAAAGCGAGTCTGAAGAGGGCGAGCAGTTGGCTGACGCAGACCCGAAACCAAGTGACCTACCCATGACCAGGTTGAAGGCGCGGTAAAACGCGCTGGAGGACCGAACCCACGTAAGTTGAAAATTGCGGGGATGAGTTGTGGGTAGCGGTGAAATTCCAAACGAACTTGGAGATAGCTGGTTCTCTCCGAAATAGCTTTAGGGCTAGCCTCGCAAAGAGGATGCTGGAGGTAGAGCTCTGTTTGGACTAGGGGCCCGTCAAGGGTTACTGAATTCAGATAAACTGCGAATTCCAGACATTTATGTGCGGGAGTCAGACTGCGAGTGATAAGATCCGTAGTCGAAAGGGAAACAGCCCAGATCACCAGTTAAGGTCCCAAAATTCATGCTAAGTGGAAAAGGATGTGGAGTTGCGCAGACAACTAGGACGTTGGCTCAGAAGCAGCCATCATTCAAAGAGTGCGTAATAGCTCACTAGTCGAGTGACGCCGCGCCGAAAATTTACCGGGGCTAAGCATGATACCGAAACTGTGGATGTGCGCAAGCACGTGGTAGGAGAGCGTTCTAGCGGCGGTGAAGCATGACCGAGAGGACATGTGGAGCTTCTAGAAGTGAGAATGCCGGTATGAGTAACGAAAGACAGGTGAGAATCCTGTCCGCCGCAAGACTAAGGTTTCCTGGGGCAGGCTCGTCCGCCCAGGGTAAGTCGGGACCTAAGGCGAGGCCGAGAGGCGTAGTCGATGGACAACAGGTTGAGATTCCTGTACTGCACCGAATCGTTATGAGCGATGGAGGGACGCAGGAGGCTAGCAGCGCGTGGTGCTGGATACCACGTTCAAGCGTCAAGTCTGAGAGCGAGTCAAATGCTTGCTTTCATAAGGACAAGGCGTGATGAGGAGCGAAATTAAAGTAGCGAAGGCTGCGACGTCACACTGCCGAGAAAAGCTTCTAGCCAGAGACGGTGCACCCGTACCGCAAACCGACACAGGTAGTCGAGGAGAGTATCCTCAGGTGAGCGAGAGAACTCTCGTTAAGGAACTCGGCAAAATGGCCCCGTAACTTCGGGAGAAGGGGCGCTGGTCGCAAGATCAGCCGCAGTGAAAAGGCCCAAGCAACTGTTTATCAAAAACACAGGCATCTGCAAAATCGTAAGATGAAGTATAGGTGCTGACACCTGCCCGGTGCTGGAAGGTTAAGAGGAGAGCTTAGCGCAAGCGAAGGTTTGAATTGAAGCCCCAGTAAACGGCGGCCGTAACTATAACGGTCCTAAGGTAGCGAAATTCCTTGTCGGGTAAGTTCCGACCTGCACGAAAGGTGTAATGATTTGGGCACTGTCTCAACGAGAGACTCGGTGAAATTATAATACCCGTGAAGATGCGGGTTACCCGCGACAGGACGGAAAGACCCCATGGAGCTTTACTGCAGTTTAATATTGGGTATCTGTCAAGCATGTACAGGATAGGTAGGAGCCTGAGAAGATAGGACGCCAGTCTTATCTGAGGCGCTGTTGGGATACTACCCTTGCTTGACGGATGCTCTAACTCAGGCCTGTGATCCAGACCGAGGACAGTGTTTGACGGGCAGTTTGACTGGGGCGGTCGCCTCCTAAAGTGTAACGGAGGCGCCCAAAGGTTCCCTCAGAATGGTTGGAAATCATTCGCAGAGTGTAAAGGTAAAAGGGAGCTTGACTGCGAGAGAGACAACTCGAGCAGGTACGAAAGTAGGGCTTAGTGATCTGGTGGTACCGCATGGAAGGGCCATCACTCAACGGATAAAAGCTACCCTGGGGATAACAGGCTTATCTCCCCCAAGAGTTCACATCGACGGGGAGGTTTGGCACCTCGATGTCGGCTCGTCGCATCCTGGGGCTGAAGTCGGTCCCAAGGGTTGGGCTGTTCGCCCATTAAAGCGGCACGCGAGCTGGGTTCAGAACGTCGTGAGACAGTTCGGTCCCTATCCGTCGTGGGCGCAGGAAATTTGAGAGGAGCTGTCCTTAGTACGAGAGGACCGGGATGGACGCACCGCTGGTGTACCAGTTGTCTTGCCAAAGGCATCGCTGGGTAGCTATGTGCGGACGGGATAAGCGCTGAAAGCATCTAAGTGCGAAGCCCCCCTCAAGATGAGATTTCCCATTTCTTCAAGAAAGTAAGACACCTCAGAGACGATGAGGTAGATAGGCCGGGAGTGGAAGAAGCGTGAGCTTTGGAGCGGACCGGTACTAATCAGTCGAGGACTTGACCAAAAGAGCAAAGCAATGAAGGTTTTGACTTGGAAAGAGATATTCAGTTTTGAGCGTGCAAGCTCAAGCAAGAGTGCGGTGGCAATGGCAAGAAGGATACACCTGTTCCCATGCCGAACACAGCAGTTAAGCTTCTTAACGCCGAAAGTAGTTGGTGGGAAACTGCCTGCGAGGATAGGAAGCTGCCGCGCGAATCAAGAGTCAGACGGAAGTCTGGCTCTTTTTGTTTTTCTTGGTTTTTGTGCTATAATACCTACTAGATCAACTTATATGCTAGATGCCTTATTTAACTTGTGACACATGCATATGGAGTTGATTTTTTTATTGATATGAACAATATAGCCTTCTGCTGGTTAATGTCTGCAGAAGGCTGTTTTCCTTTTTGCGTTGAGGACTATCAAAGAAAAAGTGTTGAACAACTACTCTGCTTGGTAGTTATTCAACACTAAACTGCTATTATTCTGATATTCTATTTACTTGCCTTCTTCCACTTCAAGCCAATACCGGTAAAACCACTGAGAATGGAGAAGACTGGTGACAAGAGGCTGAACATGGTGAAGGGGAGGAAGTCCAAGACTGGTACGCCTAAAGCAGAGGCGACGAAGGAACCAGCCACCCCCCAAGGGATCAAGTAGTTGATGACGCTGCCCCCGTCTTCCAAGACCCGGCTGAGGGCCAGGGGATCAAGGCCGATCCGCTTGTAAGCTGGCTTAAAGGCGTTGGCCGGCAGGATAACTGACAAGTATTGTTCACCGACGAAGAGGTTGATCCCGATCCCGGCCATGATCGTCGTCAAAATCAGCCAGCCTGGCTTCTTCAAGCGTTCAACCAAAGGCTTCATGGCGCTGTCGATGATGCCCAGGTGCATCAAGATCCCGCCCAGGGCCAGGGTCATGATAATCAAGGAAACAGTCCCCATCATGCTGGAGATCCCGCCCCGGGTCAAGAGGGCGTCAACGGTCTTGTTGCCGGAATTTGAAACGTAGCCGGATTCAATCAAGGTAGCCAGCTTTTGCATCTTGAAGCCCGGATGTTGGATGAAAATCATGGCAACAGACAAGAAGATGTTGGCAAAAAGAGTTTGAATGGCTGGCACCTTTTTCCACGCACAGGCAAACATCAAGATGATCGGCAAAGCTGCCCAGAAGGAGACTGAGAAGTGCTGGCGGAGGCTGCTTTCTACAGCCGCGATGCCGGCTAAGGAAGTTGCCTTATTGCTCTGGCCCAGGAAGAAGAAAAAGAGCAAAGAGCCGATAAAAGCAGGAATGGTTGACCACATCATGTTCTTGATATGGTCAAAAAGGTCGGCTTCAGCTACCGCGGAAGCCAGGTTGGTTGAGTCAGACAGAGGAGACATCTTGTCGCCAAAGACGGCACCGGAGATGATGGCCCCAGCCGTCAAAGCCGGGTTGATGCCCAAAGTGCTCCCCATCCCGAAGAGGGCGATCCCAACGGTAGACACGGTCGTAAAGCCGGACCCGATGGCCAGGCCGACCAAAGAGCAGACCAGGAAGACCGATGGAACGAAGAAATGGCTGCTGATCATGTGAAAGCCCAGGACCATCAAGGATGGAATAATCCCAGCCTGGATCCAGACAGCAATCAAGGTCCCAATTAAAAGGAAGATAAAGATCGGGACAATGGCCGTGGAAATCCCCTGGCTGATCCCCTTCATGACTTCCTCCCACTCAAAGCCGCGGATCTGCAGCCAGAAGATGAGGAGGGCAATGACGGTCAGGACCGGGATCTGCGGGGACAGGCCAAAGCCGATGACGCCCCAGCCGAGAATGACCAGCATCAAAATAAGAATAGTTACTGCTTCTTTAAAAGAGATTTGTTTGTTCATGTGTTTTTCCTTAGTTAAAATCCAGTATTACTTATTGATTGAAACCAAGGCCTGATATCGTTTCATATTTTTCCTTTCTTAAAAACAAAAAGCCCCAGCCGAGTCGGTTGACTCAGGCTGGGGCGCTTATCGGCACGGTACCACCCAACTTTGCAGCATGCTGCACTCGTTTTAGCCGTAACGGGGCTAGACCGGCCGAGCATCTTGATCCTGTAATTCGCTGCTCCAGGCCTGTCCGGTTCGCATCAACCACCGGTTTTCTGAGCGCTGAGCCTGGCTGCTACTGAATGATCACTCGAAATTCATGTTTACTACTATAACATTAAGAGCTTTATTAAGCAACGGCTTTGCTTAATTATTTTTTAAGCTTGTGTTTAACAAGTGATAATGTCTTAAGTAATAACAGAGAAAAATGTCCCAAAAAGGTAAATGTCTGAGATAATCTCCATATATCGGAGGTTACGGACAATGAAGAAAGTTAGGTTAACTATGAAGTACGAAGAACAATACAGAATCATCAAAGAGCTGGTTGATCATGGCGGAAACAAGAAAAGAGCTGCCCTTATCTTGGGGATCTCTGTCAGACAGCTGAACAGAAGAATCAACCAGTATCGAAGCAAAGGAAAAGCGGCCTTTGTTCATGGGAACGCCGGTCGCTTACCTGTTAATTGTCTCACCACAGAAATTAACAAACAAATTGTAACTCTATATCGCACCAAATATCAAGACTGCAACTTGACTCACTTCGTTGAGCTACTTGAAGAAATCGAGCACATCTCTGTTTCTTACACCAAAGTCTATAGCCTGCTTAAGGACAATTACATCCTTTCGCCAAAGCCTTGTAGGCAAACTAAGCGGAAAATGGCCAAAAAGAAGTGGTACCGGGATCACCCAAAGCAGACAACCAAAGTTTCCGAAAAGGTTATCGACCACCAGGTAGCCTTGGAAGACGCACATCCTCGCCACGAGCGCTGTAAGTACTTCGGTGAGGAAATTCAAATGGATGCCTCTTCCCTGCTCTGGTTTGGCGATAAGAAGGCTCACCTGCACCTAGCCATAGACAACGCCACAGGTAACCTGGTCGGCGCCTACTTCGACTGGCAGGAGACTCTGAATGCATACTACCACGTCTATGAGCAGATTCTCGTGGATTACGGTATCCCTCTTAGATTCAAGACCGATAATCGGACTGTTTTCAACTACGAGACGGCTAAGACCAAGGCAGAGCACAAAGATGTACTTACGCAATTTGGTTATGCCTGCAAGACCCTCGGAACAGATATCGTAACCACTAGCGTCTCACAGGCCAAAGGCATGGTAGAACGGGCGAATCAGACCGTACAGAGCCGTTTGAAGCCCGAACTGAGGCTTCACAATATTACTACAATCGAAGATGCCAACAAGTATCTCCGGGAGGTTTTTGTGCCAAAATTCAACGAGAAGTTTGGACAAGATGTAGGCAAATTTGAATCAGCTTTCGACGACAGCCCTGATGGCGAGAAGATCAACTACACGCTGGCAGTACTATCTCCACGCACGTTTGACAGCGGCTCGGCTATCTCCTACAAGAATCACTATTATCAAGCCACAGATGCCTCAAACAAGCTTATTTGCTTTGCCAAAGGCACTAAATGCCTGGTTATCCAAGCGTTAGATGGCCAGTTGTTGGTCACCGTTGACGAGAAAGTGTATGCTTTAACCGAGATTCCGAAGAATGCCAAGGTCTCTCCGGATCTCGACTTTGAGACCAAGAAGAAGAAACCGCGGAAAAAGTATATTCCACCGATGTCCCATCCTTGGAAGCGGGCTTCGTTCATTGAGCAGCAGGAAAAAGCGCACAAGTATCACAGATTCACATAAAAATAGCGGGGAAAATTCCCCGCTAATAATTTAAATTTTACGGGACATTATCCCAAGTTATTGACACGGCTTTGCTTAATTATTTTTTAAGCTAAACGAAAGAGGATAGCTAAAGATAATGAAAAATGAGATATGCTTTCAATTGATTTGCAGAGACCCTGCTTTTGAAAATAAAAAAGCAAGAATTAGCCAGAAAGAGACAAAAAATCTGTCAAAAGGGTTTGACGGACCCGGAAAAGTTTGCTAATATTAATATACATGACTTGGAGTAGTACTCAAGTGGCTGAAGAGGCGCCCTTGCTAAGGGTGTAGGTCGGGAAACTGGCGCCAGAGTTCGAATCTCTGCTACTCCGTTATAACAGCAAATATATAAAGAAAACGACTGATTTAGCTGATCAGCCGTTTTTTCTTTCTCCAAAAAGTATTTTTCCTTCCTTAATTAAATCCGGGATTTTTTCTAAATAATTCAATTTTTAGGCCACTTTTTGCGTTATTGTAATGCATTTTCAGTTATAGAGATAAAATTAACAAAAAAGTTGAAAAAGGTTTCAAGAAAGTGCTTCACGTAAGCGCTTTTTATTGTATAATAGGAACGTACCGAAGTTTTTGAGGAGGAAATATCATGGTAGGAATTGTTTTAGCTAGCCATGGCGGTTTCGCGGACGGCATTGCCGAATCCGCGCAAATGCTCTTTGGCCCACAAGACAATTTTGCCCATGTCATTCTGAAGCCTTCTGAAGGCCCAGATGATATTAAGGGTAAGATGAATGAAGCGATTGCTTCTTTTGCAGACCAGGAAGAAGTTTTGTTCCTGGTCGACCTGTGGGGTGGCACGCCTTTCAACCAGGCCAACGGTTTGCTCGATGGTCACGACAAGTGGGCAATCGTTTCTGGTTTGAACTTGCCAATGGTAGTCGAAGCCTTGACCCAAAGAATGATCAATGACAAGGCTACCGCGCAAGACATCGCAACTGCAATCATTAAGCCAGCCAAGGATGGTATCAAGACCAAGCCTGAAAGCTTAATGCCTGCAGAAGAAAAGGCAGCTGCACCTGCAGCCGCAGCTGGCGCGCCTAAGGAAGCAATCCCAGAAGGGACTGTTTTGGGCGACGGTCACATCAAGATCGTTGGTGCCAGAATTGACTCACGTTTGTTGCACGGTCAAGTTGCAACTGGTTGGATTCCATCACTTCACCCAGACCGGGTTATCGTGGTTTCTGACAAGGTTGCCAAGGACGACCTGCGCAAGAGCATGATCCGTGAAGCTGCTCCAGCTGGTACGGTAGCACACACCGTTCCGCTGAAGAAGATGAAGGAAATCTCTGAAGACCCGCGTTTTGGTACTACGCACGCCTTCTTGTTGTTTGAAAACCCAGAAGATGCTTTGCAAACGATCAAGAACGGCGTAGACATCAAGACTTTGAACGTCGGCTCCATGTCATACAGCAAGGGCAAGGTTAACGCCAACACCGTTCTGTCCATGGACCAGACTGACGTCGACACTTTCCGTGAACTCGAAAAGATGGGCATCAAGTTCGACGTCCGCAAGGTTCCTTCAGACAACCCAGAAAACATGGATTCAATTCTGAAGAAGGCACAAAGCCTGCTCGATGAGCAAAAGAAGTAGTGGGAAAAGGAGTTAAAAATGGACTTAAATGCTATTCAAGTCATCCTGGTGATTGTGGTAGCTTTCCTGGCCGGGATGGAAGGTATCTTGGATGAATGGGAATTCCACCAACCATTGGTTGCATGTACTTTAATCGGTTTAGTTACTGGCAATCTTACCTTGGGTATTATGCTGGGCGGTTCTTTGCAAATGATCGCTTTGGGTTGGGCAAACATCGGTGCCGCTGTCGCACCTGACGCCGCTTTGGCCGCTGTTGCCTCAGCCATCATTTTGATCAAGGGTGGTCAAGGTACCAAGGGTATCGGGACTGCCACCGGTTTGGCCATCACTTTGGCCGTTGCCGGTCTGTTCCTGACTATGTTGGTCCGGACCATTTCAACTGCCATCGTTCACATCATGGACAAGCACGCCGAAGAAGGCAACTGGCGCATGATCAACGTATGGCAATGGATCGCTGTCAGCCTGCAGGGTTTGCGTATCGCCATCCCAGCAGCCTGCTTGCTGGCTATCCCTACTGAAACTGTTAGAAGCGCCTTGGCCGCTATGCCAGCCTGGCTGTCAGATGGTATGACCATCGGTGGTGGTATGGTTGTTGCCGTAGGTTACGCTATGGTTATCAACATGATGGCCAGCCGTGAAGTATGGCCATTCTTCGCCATTGGTTTTGCTTTGGCCGGCGTTAAGGACTTGACTTTGATCGCCTTGGGTGCGATTGGTTTATCCCTGGCTCTGATGTACCTTGCTCTGGAAGACAAGGTAAGCAAGGGCTCTGGCGATGCTGCCGCAGCTGGTACTGGTGACCCGCTGGGCGACATCATTGATGACTATTAGAAATCAAGCCAGAAAGGAGAGATAAATCATGACTGAAAAGAAAGTAACTTTATCAAAGCGTGATCGTTGGGACGTTATGTGGCACTCACAACTTCTGCAGGGTTCATGGAACTACGAAAGAATGCAGAACGGTGGTTGGGTCTACAGTATGATCCCAGCTTTAAGAAAGCTGTACCCAAAGAAGGAAGACATGGCTGCTGCTTTGCAACGTCACCTGGTCTTCTTTAACACTCACCCTTACTTGGCTTCACCAATCATTGGTGTTACCCTGGCTTTGGAAGAAGACAAGGCCAATGGCGTTGAAGTTGACGACGAAGCCATCCAAGGTGTTAAGGTTGGTATGATGGGGCCTTTGGCCGGTGTCGGTGACCCAGTCTTCTGGTACACTGTTCGTCCAATCATCGGTGCTATTGGTGCCTCAATGGCCACCAACGGCAACATCCTCGGGCCAATCCTCTTCTTCGTTCTTTGGAACTTGATCCGTATCGCCTTCTTGTGGTACACTCAAGAATTGGGTTACAAGGCTGGTGCCGCTATCAGTGCCGACCTTTCAGGTGGTCTGCTGAAGAAGGTTACCCGTGGGGCTGCCATGATGGGTATGTTCGTCCTGGGTGCCTTGATCGAACGTTGGGTAAGCATCACCTTCACTCTGAAGGTTTCAGAAGTGCCAATCCAAAAGGGTGGCTACATCGACTGGACCAAGCTGCCAAGCGGTGCTGCTGGTATCAAGGAAGCCTTGACCCAACAAGCTGCTGGTCTGTCCTTGACTAATACTAAGGTTACTACTCTGCAAGACAACTTGAACATGCTGATTCCAGGTTTGGCAGGTTTGCTGCTTACCTTCCTCTGCATGTGGCTCTTGAAGAAGAAAGTTTCTCCAATCATCATCATCTTGGGGATCTTCGTTGTTGGTATCCTCTTCCACGTATGGGGCTTGATGTAAGATTAACAAATGGCTCAATCAATGAATAAGACCGTTGATCTGGCTGTAGAAGGAACTTGGTTCCGTGCCATGTCTACCTATGGCAAAGTCATGATCGGCGATGAAGCTTTTGAATTCTATAACGAGAAGAATGTTGAAGACTATATCCAGATTCCTTGGGATCAGGTAACTTATGTAGTTGCAGATGTTCACTTCAAAGGGAAGTACATTCCCCGTTTTGAGATCCGGACTAAGAAGGATGGCAAGTTCATCTTTATTACCAAGGATCCGAAGAAGACTCTGCGGGCGATCCGTAAGTACGTCCCAGCCGACCACATGCGGCAGGCTTTGGGAGTTTGGGATACGATCAAGCTCTTCTTTACTCGCAAAAAGAAATAGAATGGAAATAAGCCCGGACTTGGTCCGGGCTTATTTTTGTGCTCCAATGATTACATATCTCCGTGTTATACTGAATAGATAGTTTTGAAAGAGGGGATAGCCATGAAAGCAAAGCAGGCTTATAAGCTGGTGGACCAGCTTCGCCATCCAGGACCAAGGGATTACTACATCGATTGTTTTCCTAAAATGGAGCCGCCAGACAATTATGATGAGATATTCGAATGCCTGAGGTCGCATACGATTGGCGAAGCATATGCGGACAAAATGCTTTTGTTGGTATTAATGCTGGTCAGCCAGTATGAGACACACATTTTTCTGGACCATGATCTGGCTAAAGAAGCTTATCCTGACTTGCTTGACCGTGATTTGACCAAGCTGCCTGTAGCTGATTTGCTGGAGATCATCAAGAAGTTGATCGTGACAGACCACTACCTCGGGGTAAATGTCCTTTTTAAGGAGAAGAAGCATTATTCCTTGCTCCGGATCGAAAGCGGCATTGATGCTGATCTGTATAAGCTTTCTAAGAAGTCGAAGAAGCTGGTCAATAAGCTGCTTAAGCGTAACGGCCTCTTCTTGTTGAAAAAGTAAAACACCACATAAAAAAGCTGACCTTGCGGTCAGCTTTTGTTGTATCTCATTAATTATTTTGTTTCTGCTTTTTTCTTGTTGAAAGCCTTGCTGAAGCCGTAGAGGACAGCGAAGGTAATCAAAGCAGTGATCATTGGCACCCGGTAGCTCTCAAGACAGAGAAGCAGGACAACCATGGCGCCGAAGAAGGCTAAGAGCAGGTAGTCAAGGTAAGGATAAGCTGGCATTTGGAATTCGTGCAGCTGGTCCTTTGGCGTAACTTGCCGGTAACGCAGGTGAGTCATGGTCATGATGATCCAGATCAAAAGGAACATGCTGGTCGCGATTGATGAAATGAAGCTGAAAGCTTCGTCACCCATAATCAAGGTGATCAAAGGCGCGCAGATGATGATCAAAGCAGAGAAGACCAGGGCTCTCATTGGCAATTGCCGGTGGTTGAGCTGGCCGAAGAACTTGCTCCACTTGCTTTCCCCGCCTAAAGTAACGGAGAAGAGCAGACGGCCGGCACTGTAGAGGAAGCTGTTGGTAGCTGAAATAGCTGCCGTGATGACCACGAAGTTGATCAAGTTGCCGGCGCCCTTAAAGCCTGCTCCCATCAAGGCTTGCACGAATGGTGAGCTGGAAGTGGAAACCTTGTCCCAAGGCAGGATCACCAGAATGCCGATAATGGCCAAAACGTAAAAGAGGATGATCCGCAGTGGCAATTCATTGATCGCGCTCTTAATGGTCTTGTGCGGGTCCTTGGCTTCAGCGGCCGTCAGCCCGATCAGTTCCACCCCGATGAAGGAAAAGATGACCATCTGGAAGCCTTGCAGGAAGCCGCCTGCTCCGTTATTGAAAAAGCCGTCAGCGTACAGATTGCTGAAGCTGGCCTGGCCGTACTTGGTTGAGCCGGAGCTCAGCAGCATAAAGGCCGCGAAGATGACGAAGCCGACGATCATCAAGATTTTGATGATGGCGAAGGCAAACTCCAGATTCCCGAAGAAGCGGGCAGAGATCAAATTGATCAAGAGCAGGACCGCGACTGAGAGCACTCCGGGCAGCCAGGTCGGCAGGTTGGGCAGCCAGGACTTGAAGTAGATGCCTAAGGCCGTCGTTTCCGCCATGGCCAGGATCAGCCAGCTGAGCCAGTAGAGATAGCCGGTCACCTTGCCGATATCCTTGCCGAGATATTTTTCAATAAACTCGATATAAGTGTGCTTCTTTAAGTCAGATAAGATCAGTTCACCCAAGGCCCGCATCAAGATAAAGAGGAAGAGGCCGACGATGATATAAATCAAGATGACTGCCGGTCCTGCCTTCTGGATGCTGTTGCCGACCCCAAGAAAGAGGCCAGTCCCGATCGTCCCGCCCAGGGCAATCAGCTGAATGTGTGCATTGGTCAAAGACCGCTTGTAAGTACTTTGTGTTTTCTTTTCTTCCATAAAACCTCCATTGAGTTACATGAAATATTTTAACACAAGCTAGTAAAAAGTGAAATTAATTTAAGGAAATAGTCTATAAGGCAAAGGAATCTTAAGAAATAGGCCGATTTGTCCTCTTGCAAAAATGACCGGGATTATCTACGATTAGGATAAAGAAGGAAAAAATAAGTGATTAAAGTTAGGAGGAAGGCAAAATGTACGGCTTGATCAATCAACCAGCAGTCTTCATGACAGAAGACGACCTCAAATCCAGGAGCGATGAACTTTTATACGGCTGGGCCGTCAAGGCGACCGGGAAAAAGGAAGACTTTTGGTACGTGACCAGCCATTATGGCTATGAAGGCTACGTGCCAAAGGCTGCGGTAACGCCGGTGAGTCTGGAAGAAGTCAAGGCGCGGGAGGTCAAACTAGTCCGGCGGTCAGTCATTGATGTCCTGGCTGAGCCCAAGGTTTCAGCCGACATTTTGCTGACGGTTTATAAGGGCAGCCTGCTTAATGTGACGGATGAACTGGTAGACGGCTATTACAAGGTTAAGCTCTTGGACGGGCGAAGCGGCTGGGTATCCAAGACTGCTTTAGGGCCCCGCTTGGATGAAGACGACTTCTTGTGGTCAGCTGACCCGGAGTACTTTTTGCTGCAGGGAAAGCCAGATGAAGAAAGCTTCAGAAAGCAGGTAACGGAGACCGCCAAAGAATATTTGGGATGCCAGTACCGGTGGGCGGGCAAGAGTCCCTTGGGGATCGACTGCTCGGGCCTGGTCTTCATGAGCTACATGCTAAACGGGGTCCTGCTCTGGCGGGACGCGGAAATCAAAGAAGCCTGGCCGGTACATGAGATTGAGTTTGAAGACCTGCGGCCAGGGGACTTGATTTATTTCCCGGGACATATCGCCATGTACCTGGGCCACGGCAAGTACATCAACTCGACTGGCTATAAGGAGCACTTCGGGGTAGCCATCAGCAGCCTCCGCAAGGAAGACCCAGACTACCGGGCTGACCTCTTCCAAATGATCGAGAAGTGCGGTTCCCTGTTTTAGGAGGAATAAAGCATATAGCAAGAAGCCTTTCTGCCATGAAAGGCTTTTTTATGTGCAGATACAGTTATACTTTTAGCAAAAGCAATGAAATGGATTTGCAAATCTGCAATTTTTAAGACAAGCATTTATTTTTTGGCTAAAATACAAAACAAATAGAAAAATAGGAGGCAAAATAATAGAAAATGAGGAAATTACCAAAAAATAGTTTGTTAAAAGTATTTACTGCCGTTGTCTTAACAGGAATTTGGTTTTCAAGCTATGAAGAAATGGCTACTGGTTTAATTGTAAAAGCAGAAATTGTAAAAGCAGAAGATAATCGATACGAGCATGATTTCTATGAGGCATATGAGGTTATCAATTCTGATGAGACAGATTCTTTACCAAATCAAGACAAGGATGAATTGAAAACTTATGTCGATTTAGCACCTGGTATTATCGAAACAGATGCAAACTCTGAACTGCCACAGCAGGAGATTCCTAAGGCTGTTGCATTAACAGAGCATGTGGACGCAAGTGTTCAAAGTACCTTGTTGAAGAAGCTAGCCAAAAAATATGGCAGGAAATTCATTCAAAAAGAGCTTCCAAAGAAAATTTATGGCAGACTCCCAAAGGCAGTCATTAAAAAGATTTCACTAAAGAAGTTCAGCAAGTATTGGAATACTTTTCTCCTTGGAAGTCTAGCAAATAGTGTTTCACCGAAAATTTATAAGTTTCTTGTAAATAACCATGTTCCAAAGTGGGCTGCTAATGCAGCAACTGCCGTAATTGCCTCGGTTATTTGGTATTATATTAATTAGATTCGAGTGGGAGTTAAGCATGAACAAATTCTTAGATAAAGCCAAATCGTTAGGGAGCTTTGTTGTTATTTTTGTGATTATGGAATACCTGTTTTCGAAGTTGTCGATAAACATCTATCTGTCAAATCTGCTGGCCGGAATTGTCAGCACAATAATTTTCGATTGGATTGCACCAAAATTGGGGATTGAAAAGCATGGTGCTGATTAAGTAAAGGAAAGATAAGCTTAGTTAGTAGCGGTAGATAATCGAGGATCCGTTTAATATTTTTGTGTATTAGTGTGGAGAGTAAGAATAGTTATGGGATGCAGTACAAAGGTGGGTGAACTGCTGAAAAGGATAAGATTGGATTTGGGCTTATCTCAAAAGCAAATGGCTGGTATGACTATGTCTGTAACGCAGTATTCCAGAATTGAGAGTGGGGATCAAAGAATAAGAGCTGACGACCTGTTCGAAATCCTTACTGCGCAGCAGGTAAGTGCCCGCTGCTTTGTTAACCAATTGCTAGGAGAACTGTCTGCTTTAGATAGTGATGAAGCTTTTTTAAAAAAAGACTGTGCCAGTCTCGCCCGTATGTTGGAAATAAACTGGACAAGTAAAACAAATATTCCTAAGTTGCATGCTGAGATCTTGCTTGACCGGTCACATGGTAAAAAGCGTTTTGCCTATGATGAAGAATTGACTGTAAACGTAATTAGACAATTGTTGCGGCTCGATGATTGGACAAACGATGATATGGCAATCTCGCTTTTTGTGGATGCAATGACCAATTTTGACTTTGAAAGAGCAGCAGATTTCACTGACGTCTTGCTGTCGAGCTATTGCAATAAGTTGCGAGAGGTCCCCTTAGATCGGATTGAGATGTTGGCTAAAGCAAGTCTTAATTTCATGTATATGTGCTCTACCAACTCTGCAAAAGAAATGTTTGAGCAGGCATACGAGTTTATCAATGTTCTGCCAGCGTATCCAGGGTTGTTTATATATAAGCTGCTAGCAAATTATCTGCGTCAGTTGAATAAAGGTGAGAGTGACAACGCACATGGAATCAAGCGATTGATTTACTTGTGTGGATACGGGGCAGTACTAGAAGAATACGAATTATAGGCAAAAAAATAGTGGACCTTCCATCTGAGGAAGTTCCACTATTTTTCTTTGTCTTACTTGCTAAAGCCGTTAGGATGCTTTTGGTGCCAGTTCCAAGCGCTGGCGATGATGTCGTCGACGTTTTCGTACTTCGGACTCCAGCTCAGCACCTTCCGGGCCTTGCTTGAGTCAGCAACGAGTGAGTCCGGGTCACCGCCGCGGCGTGGCCCAATAGTATAAGGAATGTCAACGCCGGTAACCTTGATGGCTGCTTTCAAGATTTCCAGGTTGGAGAAGCCGTTGGCCGTACCCAGGTTGAAGACGTCGCTTTGGTTGGTTTCCATCAAGTGCTTCAAAGCCAGGACGTGGGCGTCGATCAAGTCAACCACGTGCACGTAGTCGCGGACATTGGTACCATCCTTGGTGTCGTAGTCGTCGCCAAAAATAGTAAAGTCACCGCCGCCAGCCAGGGCAGCCTTCATGATGTTAGGAATCAAGTGGGTTTCTGGGTGGTGGTCTTCACCAATTGACCCGTCCAGGGAAGCACCAGCCACGTTGAAGTAGCGCAGGGCGATGGACTTGATCCCGTTGGCCTTGTCAGCCCAGTGCATGATCTTTTCCATCATCATCTTGGTTTCCCCGTAAGGGTTGATTGGGTTGAGCGGAGTTTCTTCGGTGATTGGCAGCTTTTCAGGGATGCCGTAAGTAGCAGCGCTGGATGAGAAGACCAGGTACTTAACCCCGGTTTCTTCCATGGCTTCCAGCAGGCTGATCATGCCGGATACGTTGTTCTTGTAGTACTTGAGCGGCTTCTTGACTGATTCGCCGACCAAAGAGTAAGCAGCAAAGTGCATTACAGCTTCGATCTCTTCCTTCTTCAAGACGTCAGCGACTGCTTCCGTGTCCAAAAGGTCAACTTGGTAAAACTTGGCCTTTGGGTCAATGGCTTCCTTGTGGCCAGTGAACAGTGAGTCCAAAACAACTACGTCGTTGCCATCGGCAACCAGCCGTCTTACAGCATGGGAGCCGATGTAGCCGGCACCACCTACAACTAAAATTTTCATATTAACTCCTTTTTTATACTTTTTTGCAAAACCTAACTGATACCTAGTATAACAGAAAATGCTTTCCCCGGCTGAAGCAATTAGAGGGCAATCGCCTTGTTGGCCTTGGCTAAAAGACTGGCCGGGATCGCCTGGTGCAGGTGCCAGACAAAGGAAACTGGCCGGTCTCCTTCACTTGAAACATAATCCGCGTTGCCTAAGAAGGTGTAAGGAGCCGTATAATTTCCCTGCTTTTTGAACTCTCTGACAAAAAGGGAAATCATGTTGCCGGTCTCCCCCTGGTGGATGTAGCGCTGAATCTTGGGGCTAGCTGGTCGGTCCTGGCTCTGGCTCTGCCAGTGGAAGAGCTGAGCATTGATGGCGTAGTCCTCGTACATGGTTGACGGGGAGAAGTCTTTTTCACTCTTGTTCAAATTAATAAGGAAGATATCCGTCTTCTTGTCAGCGAAGTACTTGACCCCCTCCCGGAATTCCGGGGCCTGGTCCTGGTTGAAGTAGTCAAAGGCGGCCATGATCTGGTTGACATTGTAGTGGCAGTGGACTTCCAAAGGACAGGTGAAGGGGTATTCGTTAGCTTCGGGCAGGACGGTTAACTGACTACGCCGGTAGCGGAGGACTTCCATCAATTCTTCTTTGACGAAGTCTTCCTTTAAAAAGCTTGCGATCCCTTCATGCAGGTCCTTAAAGCCCATTTGGGCCGGCTTTTTCTTGTAGAAGCTGTAGTAAAGCATCCCCAGCATCAAGCGTTCATTCTCGCTGGCTGCTTCTTTTGCCGTCTCCAGGTAAGCCAGCCAGTAGTCCAGGAGCTTCTTGGAATCGATGTGGAAAAAGCTGCTGAACTTCTGGTAGACCTGGTTTTCCACATCCCGGTCATCCTTGATTATCCCGGCCCACTTTTTCAAGCGGAAAAGTGACCGCGATCCGCTGGCGTGGTAAAAGTCGTAAAGACTCATGTCATAGGCCTTGAGGAAGTTGGCCAAGGTTAATTCCAGGCCTGTGTCTTCGCTAAAAGTCTTCACCCGCTGGGTCAAGCCCTTTTTGTTAGCGGCGTTTTGGCCAAGGTTGGCCAGGATGTACTTTTTGGCAACAGGTTCAAGCTCCAGATAGCAGGCTGCCGGAAGATGCGGGAAGCCCTCGCTGATTTCATATGGCAGGGCGTGGCCTGGTCCGGTCAAGGCCTTGAACTTGGCCTCGTAGTTATAGTGGCGGTTGGCTTGGCCGATGAAGTCCAAAACCGTCAGGCAGTCCTTGCCTGGACTGAGCCGCAGGCCCCGACCCAGTTGCTGGAGAAAAATGGTCGGGCTCTGGGTTGGCCGCAAAAAGAGGATGGTGTTGACGGCCGGGATGTCGACCCCTTCATTATAAAGGTCAACGACAAAAATAAACTTGAGCTTGCCGGAGGTCAAATCCTCTTTGGCCTGCTGGCGGTCAGCCTGGGCAGTTTGGCCAGATAAAGCGGCGGAAGGGATGCCGGCTTGGTTGAAGGCAGCGGCCATGAATTCGGCGTGTTTGACGCTGACGCAGAAGCCCAGGCCTTTGATGTCTTCCAAATTGTTGCTGTACTTGTCCAGGCTGCGCAAAATCAACTTGGCCCGGGCGTCGTTAGCCGTATAGACATTTTCCAGCTCGCTGACCTCGTATTGGCCCCGGCTCCACTTCATGCTAGAATAGTCGACATTGTCGGTGACCCCGAAATACTGGAAGGGGCAGAGGAGCTGCCGGTCGATAGCTTCGCCTAAAAGCATTTCGGCGGCGATGTTGCCGTCAAAGTATTGCAAGATGTCCTGCCCGTCCATCCGGTCGGGGGTAGCGGTCAGGCCTAGAAGGATCTTGGGCTTAAAGTGACTGAGCAATTTTTGGTAGGACTTGGCGGCGGCGTGGTGGAATTCGTCGATAATGATGAAGTCGTAGTAGTCGCTGGGCAAGAGGTCAGCCATTTTTTCTGAATTAAAGGACTGGATGGAGACGAAAAGCTGGCTGACATCGTCAGTCTTGTACTGGCCGACCAGCAATTGGCCGAAGTTGAAGTCGTTGAGGACCTCGCGGAATTTCTGCAGGCTCTGCTCCAGGATTTCCTGCCGGTGGGCAACGAAGAGCAGACGCGCGTCGGGATGCTTTTCCAAGTAGCGCTTGAAGTCAAAGGCGGCGATGACGGTTTTCCCCACCCCGGTGGCGGCGACGAGGAGATTTTTATAATGGCCGTAGACTTCCCGCTCAGCCTGGAGGCGGTCCAGGATCTCCTGCTGGTAGTTGTAGGGGCGGATAGTGGTCTCCAGGTGGAAAGTACTTTCCTTGTGCCGGTTCAGTTCCGTCTGCAGTTTTTGCCGGCAGTCTTCCTTATCCGGGTCAAAAGTTTCAAAAGAGGGGTCGTTCCAGTAGCTTTCAAAGGAAACGGCGAACTTGTTGACGATGTCAAAGGACTCCTGCTCAGTGACCTTGACATTCCATTCCAAGCCAGTGGTCAAGGCCGCGCTGGAGAGGTTGGAGGAACCGATGTAGGCGGTAGAGAAGCCAGTCTCTCTTTTAAAAAGGTAGGATTTGGCATGCAGGCGGGCGTGGTCGGTCTCGTAGTTGATCTTGACTGTAGTGTTGGGCAGCTGGCTCAAGGTCAGGATGGCCTTGTAGTCAGTTGCCTGGGTATAGGTCGTAGCGATCACCCGCAGCTGGTGGCCGGCTTTTTGGCAAAAAGCTTCCAAATCTCCCAGAAGGGGGCGGATGGCAGACCATTTAATAAAGGAAACAAGCAAGTCGACCTGGTCGGAAGAGGCAATTTCCTTCTTGATTTCGCTGAGCATGCTGGGCTCATTTTTGCTGCCGGTAAAAAGGGCATTCTCCACTATGGAAGTCTGGGGCCGGATGGGAGTAATCTTCTGGGACTGGGTCAGCTTGTGGTAGATGGAGGTCAAGACTTCGCCTTGTTCCAGGATCTGCAGGTCCTCATAGTCAGCTTCGCCGGTATGCTGGGCGACCTGGTCGACGATGGAGTTGGCCAGGCGGATCTGGGCGATGAGGGCAGATCTGTCTTCGCCGGATTTGAAGCTGTCACGTAGATAGTGCAGGCCTGACCGGATGACCTGGGAGAGGTAGATGGTCAAGAGCTGGCGGGAGTCATCGGCGTCCAGTTCTTCCAATTTATAAACTGTGGTTTTAGGGTCAAGTTTTTCCAGCTGGTCCAGGATTTCTTGGTTAAGGATTTGTTCGTAAATACCGTCTTTCAGCATGCTGTTCCTGCTTTCTGAAGTGTTTTGCCTTAATTGTATCAGGTTCGGGGAAATTTGCTAAATTATGGATTTTTGTTACCATTCTCACAAAAAAGACTATAATATGCTTATAGAAGAAATCTAATTTTTACTAGGGGGAAAATGATGAAGAATTACATGCAGCATCTTAAAGAGCGGGCAATCAGCGCCTATCCGCCCGAAACCAGCCGGCGGTGGACTATCTGTATTGTGGTCGCTGTCCTTGCTGGATTAGTGTTGAGTCACTTTGGCCAAGCCAAGTTTGGGGCTTCGCTTGCTGATTTTGCCCTGCTTTGCGGGATTGACCTCCTGGCTGTGACTTTTGCCAAACATGGCGTCAATATTATTCTAGCCTACTTGCTGGCAACGGTCCTGTACCTGGTCGTGACAGTCCCGCTGACTTTTTACATCATGTCATCCAACAATTTATAAGAAAGCAAAAGGAGCTGACTTCTAGTTAAGAAGCAGCTCCTTTGTTATTTAGTCGAATTGATCCAGTGAAAACCAGCCCCGATGAGCCAGATGGCGCCCCCTAAAATAAAGAGGACCCAGCTGGTAGACCAGCGGCCGGTCGCGATGCTGGCCAGCAGGTAGACGGCGATAACGATAGTCCAGTAGATGCTGTTGATCCTGCCCAGGCGCTTAGGATCAGCATCTTTCTTGTTCGGCCGGTCCATCTCTTCGCCTGGTTCGATGGTCTGGCCTTCTTGCTTGTCGTCTTTTAGCAGGTAGTCAGCTGACACGTCGTATAAAACCGCCAGTTTGGCAATGTAAGATATGTCGGGCACGCTGTCGCCGTTTTCCCAGCTGGCCACGTTGGCTTGCGTGGTCATTAATTTTTCCGCTAATTCTTTTTGGCTTAAGCCATGCTTCTTGCGCAGGTCGCGCAACTTGCTTGGAAGCATCATGTTTTTCCCCCTCATCAATCTCTCTTCTATAATATTATAGCCTCTAGCCTGGCTAAAAGCTCGCGGGGAAAAGAAAAAGTTCCCGCCTAAGCAGGAACTTGAAAATTCGTTAATCTAATTCGTCAGCCAGGTCGGTCAGCTTGGCAAATTCACGCTGAACCAGGAAGGAGACGCAAAGAGCCAGGCCGGCCAGGACGATGAAGGCGGCCAGGGTGATGTAGTAGCTCTGCAAAACTTCGTGGGTGAAGGAGAGCAGGAGCGGGCCAACCATGCCGGCCGCTGCCCAGGCGGTCAAGATGGACCCGTGGATGGCGCCGAGCTCTTTAGTGCCGAAGATGTCGCCCAGGTAAGCCGGGATAACTGAGAAGCCGGCCCCGTAGCAGGACATGAGCAGGCTGAGGGCTACAGCGAAGACAAATGGTGAGTGGGTGAAGATCAAGATCACAAACATAGCCATGTCAACGACAAAGATCAAGCTGTAGGTCAAAGGCCGGCCGATGTAGTCGGACAAGGTTGCCCAAATCAAGCGGCCAAAGCCGTTGAAGAGGCCGATGATGCCGACCATGACAGCGGCAGTAGCCGCGCTCATCCCAGTCAATTCCTGGGCCATCGGTGAAGCGGCAGAGACCAGGGCGATCCCGCAGGTGATGCTGATAAAGAACATGAACCAAAGCAGGTAGAAGGTCTTGGTCTTCAGTGCCTGGTTGGCCGTCATTTGCAGGCCGCCGGTTAAGGAAACAGCTTCCTTGTCTTCGCTCTTGAAGTTGGCCAGGTCTTTTGCACTTGGCCGCTTGATGAACTGGGCAGAAACGATCATGACCAGGAAGTAGCCGGCCCCCAAGATGTAGAAGGTACCCGCCAAGCCAACGCTGGACATCAGGAATTGGGCAATTGGGCTGGTCAAAAGAGCGGCAAAGCCGAAGCCCATGATGGCCAGGCCAGTTGCCAAGCCACGTCTATCCGGGAACCACTTGATGATGGTTGAGATCGGGGTGACGTAGCCGGCACCCAGGCCCAGACCAGCGATGACGCCGTATGAAGCGTACAAGAGCCAGAGCTGCTGGCTTTGAACAGCCAGGCCAGTCAAGGCAATCCCGCTCCCGTAAAGGATGGCGGAAACAGTCCCGGTCAAGGTCGGGCCGAATTTTTCAACCAGGCGGCCCATGAAAGCCGCGGACATCCCCAAAAAGAAGATGGCCAAACTAAATGCAAATGCAACTGATGATTCGCTCCAGCCGGTCTGTGCCGCGATTGGCTTAGTGTAGACGCTCCAAGCGTATACTGAGCCGATCATCAGATGCAGCATGACCCCCGCCAAAGCAACAATGTAACGATTAGTCTTCATTGTTAAGATATTCTCCTTATTAATCTTTGGACTTTTAGACAATACACGAACAATATTCTTAAATAGGGTCAATATTATTCGATGTGTTAAGGATACCATGTCAGCAATGTAAGGACAAGGTGAAATTTTCAAGATCTTGTGCTGGAAACGCTAAACATGCTACTAAATCTAGGACGCTTTTTTAAAAAAGAGTTACCGGTAACATGACCGGAAAATGTGAAAGCGCTTAGGAAAACCGCTAAGATAGAAGGGTGAGAAAAAAGTGGCCACAGGCCAAGGAGGAAAAAATGGCTAGCGATACCAAGATCGACTTGCGCAAGCAAATGATTTACAGCATTTTTGTCAGAAACTACTCGCCAGAGGGCAATTTTGAAGGGGTCCGGAAGGATTTGGACCGGATCAAGGATTTGGGGACGGATATCATCTGGCTTTTGCCAATCCAGCCGTCAGGCAAGAAGAAGCGGAAGGGAAGCCTGGGTTCACCATACGCGATTTCCGACTACCGGGCCATCAACCCGGAATACGGGACCATGGAGGACTTCAAGCGCCTGTGTGACGACGTCCACGCCAAGGGGATGAAGATCATCATCGACTGCGTCTACAACCACACTTCACCAGACTCAGTCTTGGCTAAGGAGCACCCGGACTGGTTCTACCACAAGAAAGACGGCAGCTTCGGCAACAAGGTGGGCGACTGGAGCGACGTTATCGACTTAGACTACAGCCATAAGGACCTGTGGCAGTATCAGGCGGAGACTTTGGTCATGTGGGCCAAGTACGTGGACGGCTTCCGCTGTGACGTGGCCCCAATGGTGCCGGTGGACTTCTGGAAATATGCCAGAGAAGAAGTGGCCAAGGTGCGGCCAGGGGCTATTTGGCTGGCTGAATCCGGTGCTCCGGACTTTATCCGCTTTTTGAGAAGCAAGGGAGCAGTCGGCGGGTCAGATTCTGAGCTCTACCAGGCTTTTGACATGACCTATGACTATGACATCTACCCAGACCTCAGAGCAGCGCTTTTGGGGCAAAAGGACTTGACTGACTACCTGGCTGGTCTTAACCGGCAAGAGGGGGTCTACCCGGAAAACTACGTCAAGGCGCACTTTTTGGAAAATCATGACGTGGTCCGGGCCCACGGGATGATTGATGATCCGGCGTCTTTGCGGGCAATGACGGCCTTTATCTACTTCATGAAGGGGGCCATGCTGCTCTACAATGGGGAAGAAAAAGGGGATGCCCACCACGTGACCCTGTTTGACAAGGACCCGGTTGACTGGAGCGGCGATCTTGACTTGACTGACCTCTTAAAGAAGATGCATGAAATCAAGCAGCTGCCAATCATGGCCAAGGGCAGCTATGAGGCTAAAGAGGTCAGAAAGGGCGTTCTTGAAGCAGTCCACAGCCTGGGTGAAGGCGAAGAAGAAGAGCAGCTGATCGGCTTGTTTAATATGACTGGCAAGAAGCAGGCGATTCCGACCCAGCTGCCAGAAGGAATTTACAAGAACCTTTATGATGGCAGCAGCGTCCAGGTTTACGAAGGAGTCATGAGGATCGGCGAGATTACAATTATTGAGAAATAAGAGCTGAGAAGGCGGCCTAAAGTAGACAGATTTTTTGCGAGAATTGGCGAAAACTTTTTTGACAAAAGCAGATTGTTTGCTATAATGAAAGAGTTGATAAATTGCCAATTTAGCTCAGTTGGTAGAGCATCTCCCTCGTAAAGAGAAGGTCGTTGGTTCGATTCCAATAATTGGCACTCAGAGTATCAAAGAAGTCCGTTGCAAACGCAGCGGACTTTTTGTTGTTCTTAAAGAGGGATGCAGACTTACAGTTGGGCGAAGTAACGAATAGTGCGCACCATCTGTGAAGTGTATGAATTTTCGTTGTCGTACCAGCTGACGACTTGAACCAGGGTCTTGCCTTCAGGCATTGGGATAGTCTTGGTTTGGGTGGCATCAAAGATTGACCCGGCCCGGGAGTTGATGATGTCTGAAGAAACGATTTCGTCAGTGTTGTAGGCAAAAGATTCAGTTTCACTGGCCTTCATCTTAGCGTTGACTTCTTCAGCGGTGACCACGCCGTCGACTACGGCATCCAGGATAGTGGAAGACCCGGTGGCTACTGGCACTCTTTGGGCTGCCCCAGTCAATTTGCCGTCCAGCTGAGGAATAACCAGGCCGATAGCCTTAGCGGCACCGGAAGATGCAGGTACGATGTTTTGCCCAGCAGCTCTTGACCGGCGCAAAACGCCCTTTCTCTGCGGCCCATCCAAAAGCATTTGGTCACCGGTGTAGGCATGGATGGTGGTCATGACGCCGGCCGTAACGGGAGCCAGTTCGTTCAAGGCTTGGGCCATCGGGGCCAGGCAGTTGGTGGTGCAAGAAGCAGCAGAGATGATCTTGTCGTCAGCTGTCAAAGTTTGGTGGTTGACGTTATAGACGATAGTTGGCAGATCCTTGCCAGCTGGAGCGGAAATGACGACCTTGCGGGCGCCGGCTTGCAGGTGGGCGCTGGCTTTTTCCTTGGAAGTGTAGAAGCCGGTGCATTCCAGCACAACGTCAACGTGTAATTCGCCCCAAGGTAAATTGCTGGCATCTTTTTCAGCGTAGACTGAGATTTCCTGCCCGTTGACGAGAAGGGCATGGTCGTTATATGAAACGTCACCTGGGAACTGGCCGTGGGTAGTATCATATTTCAGCAGGTAGGCCAGCATTTCCGTGCTGGTCAAGTCGTTGATGGCTACTACTTCATAGCCTTCAGCTCCAAACATTTGCCGGAAGGCCAGACGGCCGATTCTGCCGAAACCATTGATGGCAACTTTTACTGACATATTTGTAATCCTCCTTGATTCTTATCCGAATTCCGGCTAGCCGCCGTTTGCTTCATAGTTCCGAGAAACGGCTTGATTGGCTGGCCTTTACGATTATCATTATACGAACGCGCTGGATGTTTTATAATAAAGAATATGAAAAAAGGAACTATACAATCTGTCAATTAAGGAGGAAGTCATGCCGCAAAAAGACCGCTACAAGGACCGGGTGCTGAATATTGAATTTAAGCCGGTCGCCGTCCTGGAGACGCCCCGGGCTATGAGCCTGGCCTTGCTGACTCATGGCAAGGCGAAAATGAAGATCAATGGCCAATCGGCTACCGTCAAGGCCCCGGCCCTGCTTTTCTTAAATGAGGCCGATCGGGTGACGGCCAGCGGGGATTTCGCGGCCCAGTCCTTCAGCTTTGACGAGGCTTTTTTGAAGACGGCTCCGTTCAGCCGTGAGCCGGACCAGGAATTCCATCTGGCGCTCAAGACCGGCCAGCGTCTGTTTGCCAAGGATGCCAGGCAGAAATACTGGGAGCTGCCAAATAAGATCTACGAGCAGATCCGGGAATGGTTCTTTATCATGGGGATGGAGGTGGCAGCCCAGAGCGATGAGTTGTGGTGCTGCAGGATCAAAAAGTACCTGATTCAGATCTTGAGCATGGCGGAGGATTTGAGCGCTTTGACCGCGGAAGACCCGGTCAGCCTGGCTTTGAGCTACATCTATTCGGCTTACTATGAAAAAATCAGCCTGGAGGATCTGACCAGACAAGCCTGCATCAACCGGGTGACTTTGAACCAGCTTTTTAAAGACCGCTTTGGCTGCACGGCCATGGAGTACCTAACCAGGTACCGGATGAAGATTGCCGCGCAGATGCTTACGCACACCGGAATGAAGGTAGTGGAAATTGCTGAGGCGGTCGGCTTTGACTATGATACCTATTTCATCAGGATTTTTACCGCTAAAAAGGGCCTGTCGCCGACTTCTTACCGCCAGCAGACCAGGCAGGCGGCTGAAAGAGTTTGAATGGCACGAATTGATTTTACCCTGGCATCTAGTGATGTTCTGCTTTTTGCTTAGAGCAGATATACTGTAATCATCAAATCAAGAGACGAAGCAGAAATTAAGAAAATAAGCCAAGAGAAAGCTAGGTAAATGAAGATGGAAAAGAAAGTTATTTTGATTACTGGTGCCAGCAGCGGGATGGGTTACGAAACTGCCAAGAAATTAGCTCAGCAGGGCAACAAGGTCTACGGGGCAGCCCGCCGGGTAGAAAAGATGGTGTCTTTGAAGGAATACGGGGTAACCCCAATTCACCTAGACGTGACTGATGAAAGCTCCTGCAGAGAAGCGATTGAAGAGATCATCAACCAGGAAGGCCGCATCGATGTTTTGGTCAACAACGCGGGTTACGGCAGCTATGGCGCGATCGAAGACGTGGACTTGACTGAAGCTAAAAGGCAGTTTGACGTCAACCTCTTTGGTCTGGCAGCTTTGACTAAGGCAGTTTTGCCATACATGCGGGCTCAGCATTTAGGAACCATCATCAACATTTCTTCCATGGGCGGCCGGATTGTTTCCTTCATGGGCGGCTGGTACCACGCGACTAAGTACGCGGTTGAAGCCTTCAGCGACGCCCTGCGGATGGAAACCAAGCAGTTTGGGATCAACGTTGTATTGATTGAGCCAGGCGGCATTAAGACCAACTGGGGCCATATCGCGGCTGATCACCTGGCAGAATCAGCCAAGGGCGGCGCTTATGAAGAGACTGCCAATAAGGTTGCGGCAGGGATGCACAAGCAGTACAGCGGCAACATGATGAGCAACCCAAAGGTTGTGACTCGGGCGATCAGCCGGGCAGTTAACGCTCGCCGGCCACGCCCTCGTTATTTGATTGGTTTTGGGGCCAAGCCATTGGTCTTCGCGCACGCTATTTTGCCAACCAGAGCTTTTGATTTCATTATAACTCACGCATCTTAATATTTGTGAATCCATAAGCAGGTAAGCTTATGGATTTTTATTTTTTACTTAGATTTTGCATGAAAATCATTAGTGTAACCGGTTAACAAAGAAATGAAAAGGCGGTAAAATAGACTTAAATAGGATAAGCATGTACTTAAGACATAGCTAACTCGTGGTGAATTAAATAATGATGACTATTTTATCTTAGGTATAGTAAGCTATTCTAAATTTGAAGAAAAAAGTTTAGTGAGAAATTATGACGAGAGAGAGGGATGCAGAAATTTTATGACTAAATGTGTGTACTTCTGTGTGGAAAATATAGGCTATAGAGTTGGCTAATTGCTCAATACAATTTGGATGAGTGATGGCAAGTGAACCTGTTGTGAGCTATTTCTAGAAAATGGCTAGTTTTGTCTAAGAGGTGTAAGCATGTTATCAAAGAACAATCGGCATCTTCAAGAACAACGAATGAGCGACTCCAAGCAGCGTTTTAGTATCAGAAAATACAGCTTTGGTGCCGCTTCAGTTTTGCTGGGCTTGTCTTTTTTGACTTATGCTTGGGGGAGTCCTGTATCAGCGGATACGACAGACCAGTCGGCAGTAACGGTTACTGAGACTAAGGTGACGAGCACGGATAAGGCAAGTAGTGCTCAGACGACTGCAGCTAGTGAAGCTACTGTTTCTACGGCGACTAGCGAAGCAAGCAGCAATGCGACTGGTGAAGCAGCAAGTACGGCCAGCGAAGCTGTAAACTCAACCGCGACTAGTGAGTCAGCAGCGGCAGAAACGACTCTAAGCAGTGAAACTGCAAGTAAGGAAACGGTTACTAGTGAAGCGGCTAAGGAGAGCACCGCAACTAGTGAAGCAAGTAAGACCAGCACTGCAACGAGTGAAGCTAGTGAAAAGGCAAGTACGGCTATCAGTGAAAGCACGACTCCAGCCACGGCCACCAGCGAAGAAAATAGTCAAGAGCAAACGGCCACTAGCGAAACAGCTGACGCTAATGCTTTGACTGCTTCTAAGGTGGCTAAGGCTTCAGCACTTAAGTCAGTAAAGTTGGCAGCGGCTACTACGGCTACGACTGACACCACAACTTCTACGGATGATGCGGCTTCTTCAAGCGGTGAGATTACTACTGAAGGCAAAGCAAAGGGGCTGACTGACAGCGATGTTGATCCAGCGATGAGTGATGCCAACGGGGCAAGTCTGTTACTTGACAACTCTGCAAAAAAGATTCCTAGTGGCTACAAGGCTGACCCAACTGAGGGACGTTACACTTTTGGGATTCTTAGCTTAGGGCCAATTAATCAATCTGGCTATACCAGCTATAACCAAACGTATAATGTCAATTACTACATCCGGGTATCAACGGCTGCTAAAGCTACCAATGGGGTATATGATGATACTGTTTATATTCAATTGGTTGACGCTGATCAAGACACAGTTCTTTGGGAAAGCTCAGCCAAGCCGGGTGATTTAAACAAGACCATTGATGCATTAAATTCTACAAACGGTAATCCGTTCCAATACTCATATGCAGAAAATGTTGTCAATGGTGTAACTACAAAGGCTATTAAATTTGATGCCAGCCCAATTGATGCTAATAATGGTCCAATGTACTCTACGGCTGTATATCAAGCAGACAGCGATAATCAAACTTCTGGGACCTCTATCAGTTTCAATTATCCGGATGCAAGTACTATTGAAACACGCTACATTGCAAAGGACGCTGCCGGTAACGAAACTGTATTAGCAACATACGATGAAACCGGTAGACCGGGTTCAATCTATACCGCGTCAGGTCTGCGTTATTTCGTTGGTTATGACTTGGTATCCGTCCCTTCTGAAACAACTAGCACTTTAAAGCGTAGCTATACAGTCGGTGATCTTTTAGTTCCAACTCCAAGAAAGTATTCAAATTACATTCAAATGGTTCGGACGAGTTTGATCACGAGTACTGACGGTAGTAGCATTATCAGTATTCGCATGGCTCTAAATGGTGCGAGCCTTGATGATATTAATAATCCTGACGTTTGGAAGGTTGTCTTTACTAGTGAAGAGCTGAAGCCTGGTGAATGGTCTACTACTGGTAATAATCTTGCAAATTATAATGGTTCTCACGAAAAGGGAGCATTTGCTATTCCAGACGAAGCGGTCAAGGCTGCTGGCTTTACCGATGAGCAAATGGTGGGCAAGTACGTATTTAACTGGTTATTGCTCAACATTAACCCAGAAGGTCAATCTCCAGTTGACTACTACTACGCTCCACAAGGCCAAGTACGAGTAAACTACGTAACTAGTGATGGTACGGCAATCCAAACGCCAGTCACTGCGTATAAGAATTCTGCGTATAAGAATTCTGATACTTATGATGTAACCGGCTCAACTTACAGACCAGCAACCATTACTGTGAACGGTAAGACTTATCGTTATGTTAAGAGTGACAAGTCTTTGGGGACTGCAGGAACGACTGACGTCAATGGCTATACTTACACTTTGACCCCATCAGACGCTACTGGTACGATCATTTCCAACACGGTTAACGACGTTTACTACGTATACGAACAGGTTAAATATCACACTGAAGCAGGTGATTCTAAGACAGTAACTCGGACGATCAAATACTATGACAGTGTGACTGGCAACCCGATTCCAGAGAACTTAGAGCCGACGGTTAAACAGAGCGTAACGTTGACTGGAAACAAGATCTACGATGACCAAAACAACTTCATTGGTTATGGTACCGTTTCAGCTGATGGTTCAAGTTACACGATTGAACAGAAAACCTGGACTCAACAGGACTCTGCAAATCTGTCAGACTACGGCTACACTGCACCAGACAGAGCTTCAATTGCTGCGGTAACGGTTGATCACAATACTACCGATGTGACGGAAAAGGTATACTATGGCCACCAGACTACGCCGGTAAAGCCAACGGATCCGAAGACTACTACTGACAAGATTAACCCTAAGGGTGATGTGACTTATCCAGATGGCGTGTCAAAGAATGACTTGAATGCTAGTGTAACTCGGACTATCAACTACGTTGACGAAGACGGCAACGCAGTTAACGGTTCGCCAGATGGTACTAGCTCATACGAACAAACTGCTGAATTCACTCGGACTGCTATCGTTGACAAGGTAACTGGCAAGATCCTTGGTTACGACACTAACAACGATGGCAAGGTCGACACTGAAAGTGCAGACCGTGCATGGATGCCAACCGAAAAGACTTTGGCGGCGGTTGATTCGAAGAAGCCTAGCGAAGTAGGCTACGACAATGTCGACAAGTCTACTGTTGAATCACTCGTAGTTACGCCAGATCAAGCTGTTACTCCTGTTACCGTAACTTACAGCAACAACCCTGTTTCAGGCACGATTAAGTACATTGACGATACTACCGGTAAAGAACTTGACAGCGACAATTTGAAGGCTGGTAAGATCGGTTCAGTCATCGACTACAAGACTGAAGACGAGATTAAGAGCTACGAAGCTCAAGGCTATGAACTTGTTTCAAACAATTTTACTGATGGTACGCAAACCTATGCTAAGACTGGCAACGACTTTGTTGTTCACTTGAAGCACGCAACTGAAGAAAAAACAACTTATAGGGATGCAACTCAAACTATCCACTACGTTGGTGCTGGTGATAAGACTCCAGCTGACAAGGTTCAAACTCAGAAGAATGCCTTTAGCAAGACTGACACGATTGATAAGGTAACTGGCGAAGTAACCAAGAGCACTGGTTGGACTGGCACTAAGACTTTTGGTACTGAAGATACTCCAGTAGTTGACGGATACCACGCAGACAAGAAGGCTGCTGGTGGTTTGACCGCAACTGTCGATAACCCAGATGTAGAAGCAACCGTAACCTACACTCCAAACGGCAAGCTGGTCCCAGTTGATGAAGACGGCAAGCAAATCCCAGGTACTGACACGCCAACTTACACGACTGATCCAACAGACCCAACCAAGGTCTTGGATCCAACTGTTCCAGACGTAGATGGCTACACGCCGAAGAGCAACAAGGTTGGCGACAAGGTAACTCCAGAAGATCCATCCAAGGATACTGAAGTGCCTTATGTTCAAGTTGTAACTGGTACCATCAAGTACGTTGATGATATTACTGGTCAAACCTTAAGCAGCGAAGATCTTGAAAAGGGTACTGTAGGTTCAACTATCAACTACACTACTGCAGACAAGATCAAGAAATACGAAGCTAAGGGCTACGCGCTCGTTTCAAACAACTTTACCGATGGTACTCAAACTTATGCTAAGACAGGCAATGACTTTGTTGTTCACTTGACCCACCAAACTGTCCCAGTAACGCCAGAAGATCCGAAGAACCCAGGCGAGCCGATCATTCCTGGCGGGGATGTAACTTACCCAGCAGGCTTGACTGAAAAGGACTTGAAGGATACTGTTACCCGGACGATTGTCTACATTGACGATAAAGACAATGCGGTTAATGGTTCACCTGATGGTACCAGCAGATATGAACAAACTGCAGAATTCGCTCGGACCGCTATTGTCGATAAGGTAACTGGTGAGATCCTCGGTTACGATACTGATGGTGATGACAAAGTTGATACCACCAAAGCCGATCAAGCATGGACGCCAACTAAGAAGACCTTGTTAGAGGCTCAATCAAAAGATCCAAAGTTATTGGGCTACGATGAGGTTGATACTCCTGTTGTTCCGGATCTGGTAGTTACTCCAGGTCAAGGGGATAGTGTGGTTACTGTAAAATACAGTAAGATCACGTACACGCTCAAGGATGAAGAAACTAAGACTGTTACTAGAACTATCAACTACGTTGACTCAGTAACTGGCAAGGCAATTCCATCAGAACTTGAACCTTCAGTAACTCAAACTGCTACTTTGACCCGGTCAGTAATTTATGACAGCAAGGGCAACAAGATTGGTTACGGTACTGTCTCAGTAGATGGCACTAGCTACACCCTTGACGACAGTTACAAGGTTATTGGATCTTGGGATGAACAAAAGTCAGCTGATCTGTCCAGTCATGGCTATACTGCTCCAGACAAAGAAACTGTAGCAGCTGTAAATGTTGATGGCTCAACCAAGGACACTGTAGTGACTGTATACTATGGCCACCAAACTGTCCCAGTAACGCCAGAAGATCCGAAGAACCCAGGCGAGCCGATCATCCCGGGTGGTAACGTAACTTATCCAGAAGGCTTAACTGAGAAAGACTTGAAGGATACTGTTACCCGGACGATCAAATATGTTGACGCTAAGGACAACCCAGTCAACGGTTCTCCAGATGGCAAGAGTTCATACGTACAAATTGTAACGTTTGAGCGGACTGCAATCGTTGATAAGGTAACTGGCAAGATCCTTGGTTACGATACTAACAAAGACGGTAAGGTTGACACTGTTGATGCTAACCGTGCTTGGAAGCCATTGAATGCGGATCTTAGTGAAGTTAAGTCAGCTGATCCAACGACTCTTGGCTTTGACCATGTTGACAAGGACACTGTAGCTAAGGAAACTGTAGTGCCAGGCCAAGCTGACTTGACTGAAAAGGTTGTCTACAGCAATAACCCGATGGTTGTATCTGGTACGATCAAGTACATTGACGATACGACAAAAGTCACTCTTGATGAAGATGCTCTGCCAAGCGGTGAGGTTGGTTCAAAGATCAACTACACTACTGCAAAGGAAATAGAATACTACGAAAACAAGGGCTACGAACTGGTTTCTAACGACTTCACAGACGGCAGCACAGTTTACGCTAAAGAAGGCAACAACTTTGAAGTTCACCTGAAGCACAAGACTCAAACCATCACGCCAAATGACCCGAACCCAGTAACTCCAGGTAACCCGATCAACCCTAATGACCCGAACAGTCCAGTTTATGGTGAAGAAACTGACCGGAAGAACCTGGTTAAGGACGCTACCCAAACCATTCACTACGTAGGTGCAGGTGACAAGACTCCAGCTGACAAGGTTCAAACTCAAAAGGATGCCTTCACGCGGACAGTTACGATTGACAAGGTAACTGGCAAGGTGCTTGAAACTAGTGCATGGGAAGGCACTAAGACCTTCGGCTTTGAAGATACTCCAGTAGTTGAAGGCTACCACGCCAACAAGAAGAGTGAAGGTGGCTTGACGGCAACTCCGGATAATCCAGATGTTGAAGCAACTGTAACTTACACGCCAAATGGCAAGCTGATCCCAGTTGACGAAGAAGGTGTTCACATTAAGGACACTGATACGCCAACTTACAAGACTGATCCAAGTGACCCAACCAAGGTTGTAGACCCAACTGTTCCAAAGGTTGATGGCTACCAGCCAAGAGACAACAAGGTTGGTGATAAGGTAACGCCGAAGGATCCAGCTAAAGATACTGAAGTTGTTTACGTCAAGACTCCGGAAATTAAATACGGCTTGACTGAGAAGTTTGTCGATGTAGACGGCAATGAACTTGTTCCAAGCGAATCCAAGGGTACTGAATACAAGACTGGTGACAAGTACGACGTAACTAAGGATGCCAAGGTAATTAACGGCTACGTTCTGGTTGACACGGATGAAACGACTGGTACTTTTGACAAGAGTGACAAGACTGCTACCTTCATCTACAAGAAAGTTGGTAAGATTATCCCTGTAGATCCAAATAACAACCCGATCCCAGGTGCTGAAACTCCAAGCTACAAGAATGACCCAGATGATCCAACTAAGGTAACTCCAAACGAACCAACTCCAACGGTTCCAGGTTGGACGACTAATGTTCCAAACGTAACTCCAGAAGATCCAACCAAGGATAAGCCAGTTGTCTACACTCAAGATAAGTATGGTTTGACTGAGAAGTTCGTCGATGTAGACGGCAACGAACTTGCGCCAAGCGAAAGCAAGGGTACTGAGTACAAGACTGGTGACAAGTACGACGTAACTAAGGATGCTAAGGTAATTACTGGCTACGTTCTGGTTGATACGGATGAAACGACTGGTACTTTCGACAAGAGTGACAAGACCGCTACCTTCATCTACAAAAAGGTCGGCAAGATTATCCCTGTAGATCCAAATAACAACCCAATTCCAGGAGCCGACACGCCAAGCTACAAGAACGACCCAGATGACCCGACTAAGGTGACTCCAAACGAACCAACTCCAGGCGTTCCAGGTTACAAGACTGATGTTCCAAACGTAACTCCGGATGACCCGACTAAGGATACTCCGGTTCCTTACACCAAGAACGAAACCCCAGAAACCAAGTACGGCCTGCTTGAAAAGTTTGTTGACGAAGAAGGCAATGAACTTGCAGAAAGCGTCGACAAGGGCAGCGACTACAAGACTGGCGATAAGTACGACGTAACTAAGGACGCTAAGGTGATCACTGGCTACGTATTGGTCAAGACGGAAGGGACGACTGGTACCTTCACGGATAGTGGCAAGCTTGCTGTCTTCACCTACAAGAAGGTCGGCAAGATTATTCCAGTAGATCCAAATGGCAACCCAATTCCGGGCGCTGACACGCCAACTTACGAGAACGATCCAGATGATCCAACTAAGGTAACTCCAAATGAACCAACTCCAACGGTTCCAGGTTGGAATACTGATGTACCAAATGTAACGCCAGAAGATCCAACCAAGGATACTCCGGTTGTCTACACTCAGGATAAGTACGGCTTGACTGAGGAGTTCGTGGACGAAGAAGGCAATGAACTTTCACCAAGCGAATCCAAGGGTACTGAGTACAAGACTGGTGACAAATACGACGTAACCAAGGATGCCAAGGTAATCACTGGCTACGTATTGGTTAAGACGACTGATACGACTGGTACCTTCGAAAAGAGTGACAAGACTGCAGTCTTCACTTACAAGAAGCTTGGTAAGATTGTTCCAGTAGATCCAAAGGGTAACCCAATCCCAGGCGCAGACACTCCGACCTACAATAACGATCCAGAAGATCCATCTAAGGTAGTTCCTAACGAGCCAACTCCTTCTGTCCCAGGCTACAAGACCAACGTTCCAAATGTAACTCCAGAAGATCCGACTAAAGATACTCCAGTTCCTTACACGAAGAACGAAACTCCAGCAGCTAAGTACGGCTTGACTGAGAAGTTCGTGGACGAAGAAGGCAACGAACTGTTACCAAGCGAAAGCAAGGGTACTGAGTACAAGTCTGGTGACAAGTACGACGTAACCAAGGATGCCAAGGTAATCACTGGCTACGTATTGGTTAAGACGACTGATACGACTGGTACCTTCGAAAAGAGTGACAAGACTGCAGTCTTCACTTACAAGAAGCTTGGTAAGATCGTTCCAGTAGATCCAAAGGGTAACCCAATTCCAGGTGCTGACACTCCGACCTACAAGAACAACCCAGATGATCCAAGCAAGGTAGTTCCAAACGAGCCAACTCCATCTGTCCCAGGCTACAAGACTGATGTTCCTAATGTAACTCCGGAAGACCCAACTAAGGATACTCCGGTTCCTTACACTAAGAATGAAACTCCGGCAGCTAAGTACGGCTTGACTGAAAAGTTCGTTGACGAAAACGGCAATGACCTTGTGCCTAGTGTATCCAAGGGCACTGACTACAAGTCTGGTGACAAGTACGACGTAACCAAGGATGCCAAGGTAATCATTGGCTACGTATTGGTTAAGACGACTGATACGACTGGTACCTTCGAAAAGAGTGACAAGACTGCAGTCTTCACTTACAAGAAGCTTGGTAAGATCGTTCCAGTAGATCCAAAGGGTAACCCAATTCCAGGTGCTGAAACTCCAAGCTACAAGAACGATCCAAGCGATCCATCCAAGGTGCTTCCAAATGAACCAACTCCATCTGTACCAGGCTACAAGACCGATGTTCCGAATGTAACTCCAGAAGATCCGACTAAGGATACTCCTGTTGTCTACACGAAGAACGAAACTCCAGCAGCTAAGTACGGCTTGACTGAAAAGTTCGTGGACGAAAACGGCAATGATCTTGAATCTAGCGTATCCAAGGGCACTGACTACAAGTCCGGTGACAAGTACGACGTTACTAAAGACGCCAAGGTAATCACTGGCTACGTATTGGTTAAGACGACCGACACGACTGGTACTTTTGGTGACAGCGACAAGACCGCCGTCTTCACCTACAAGAAGATCGGTAAGATTGTTCCAGTAGACAAGGACGGCAACCCAATTCCAGGTGCTGAAACTCCAAGCTACAAGAACGATCCAAGCGATCCATCCAAGGTGCTTCCAAATGAACCAACGCCAGATGTCTTAGGCTACACGACTGACGTTTCAAAGGTAACTCCGGAAGACCCAACCAAGGATACTCCTGTTCCTTACACTAAGAGCGTGACTCCGTCTAAGCCAAGCAAGAACAAGCCGGGCAAGAAGGGGGCTCCATCCGCGCCAACTGGTCCAAACAGTCCAACCCTGCCAGGCAAGAAGGGCAAGACCGCTCCAGCTACTCCGAACGCTACTGCCTTCTCAACTGGCTCAAGCAAGCAGACGGCTAGTCTGAAGCAAAACGCGCAAGCCAAACTGCCGCAGACCGGTGAAGCAACTGACAAGTCCCGTGCTCTGTCAGTCCTCGGCCTCGGCGTAATGGCCTTGACCGCTCTGCTCGGTCTTGCTATCGACAAGAAGCGCAAGAATTAATCTCTTTCTTTAAAAAGCTAACTGCTTTTCAAGACGTGATTCTGTTTTTTAACAGGTCACGTCTTTTTTTCGTCTTTTTCCTGTTTTTTCGCAGGCTTAACATATTTAGGATTGACAAAAGAGCTTTAAAGCATAACTATGTAATTTAAGAAAAGGCGGGGTGATAAAAATGACTGACTACAACAATGAATACGACAACGACTATGTGGAAGAGCTGGAGATTGATCCTAGCGAAATCCTGAGCTACAGCATCTCTGAAAGACTTGCTGGCTTAAGCGGAGAGGAAAAAGCTGCCTTCTGGCGCTCCTTTTACCAGCAGGCCCGGCAGATACACCGCTTCTTTATCGATAGCGCTGACCTCCGGGAAAACTTTGACGTCGACGTCATCTACAACCGCCGCAACCAAGACGCGGTCTACCAGGCGATCCCTGCTGGCTGCAGAAAAGATGGACCTTGCCTGCTTCTGCAGGGTGTGATCGATGACTATTCTTTCTCAGAAGACGACACTCTGGAAAGCCGCCAGTCCCTCTTTATCCCCGAGAACGAATCTGCCTTCGTCTACGAGCTGAACACCGACGACGGCTTGATCGACCTCTTCGCCTTGACCTACCAGCAGAATAGCCACGCCCTGGAGGCCCTTGGCTTTAACTTGAAGCACCGCCAGCAGATTCACCATGCCGGCGAACTTGATTACTAGTTTTTAGGAGGAAAAAATGAGCAAGGAAGCAAAACTTTTCCAGCACGGCACATTAGCTATGCTGGTCGCTGGCCTCTTTGACGGGACCATGTCTCTCGAAGAATTACTGAATCATGGCGATAGCGGAATCGGCACCTGCAGCGGCCTGGACGGTGAAATGGTCATCCTTGACGGCACAGCCTATACCATCCGCCGGGACGGGACCGTCGAAGCCCTGTCCGGCAACATCAAAACGCCCTTTGCCTGTGTCCACTTTGACCAGAAAAGTCCTGGCCAAAAGGTAAGTGGCTTATCTTTGCCAAAACTTGAAGCCTATCTGAAAGGGCAGGGGATGAACAATATCTTCTATGCCGTTAAACTCACCGGCACTTTTGTCAAAATGAAGACCCGGACCGTCTTCAAGCAGGAAAAGCCATACCCAGGCTTAACTGAAGTTGCTGACCAGCAGGCCATCTTTGAAGGTAAAAACACGACTGGCACCTTAATCGGCTACTACGCTCCCGACCTCTACCAGGGGATTGCTTCCAGTGGTTTCCACCTCCACTATTTAAGTGGCGACCATGCCTTAGGCGGGCACGTTCTGGATCTAGAGCTGGCTGAAGGCGAGCTCAGCCTTACGCCTTTTAGTGACTTTAACCTCCACCTGCCAACTAGCAACGCCGACTTCATGCAGGCCGATTTTGACCTCGCCAGCTTGGGTGATCAGATCAAGCAGGCTGAACATTAAAGCGAAAGGATATCATGAAGAAAAAGCTCCAAGCCCTGGCCGCCAGAGTCAAAGTTGAACTCCCGGCCCTCTTTCTCGCCCTTAAAGACCGGCGGACCTCCTGGCTGGCCAAGCTCCTTGCCTTCTTGACCGTGGCCTATGCCTTGTCCCCAGTCGACCTGATCCCCGACTTTATCCCGGTAATTGGTTATTTAGACGATCTTTTAATCCTGCCTCTTCTGGCTGCTTTGACCATCAAGTTGATTCCCGCAGACGTCTGGCAGGACTGTCTGGACAAGAGCCAGGGGATGTGGGAGAGCGGAAAACCGAAGAAATGGTACTATGCCTTGCCGATTATTATTTTCTGGTTATTCATCCTATTTTGGATTGGAAAAATGGTCTACCAAGGACTTAATAACTAAATGATTAACAAAGCCGCCGGCCTTAGCCGGCGGCTTTTCATTTTATATCCCTTACTGGCGCTCGTTATTTGTTTATCAGATTCGGAATGTACAAAATCCTTGTTGAAACAGTATTGAAAGAATGTAATAATTTTAGAAAAAAGAAATACGATACAAGTATATGAAAAAGCCCCAGCCTTTAAATGGCAAAGAACATAATATTCACAATATAGAAAGCGCTTTAAATTGTTTTAGCAATCAAATGAAAGCAAAATAAGAATATGGTATCATTTATTTGTAAAACTACACACTTTATAAGCTGCTCGAATCGTTCGATTTTTCGACCAAAAAATAAGCGTGAAGCTAGATGAAATCTACTTTTGGCAGAAAGAAAACGTTTTTTTGAGAAATGTCATTTTTTATACTGAAAAATACCAAAAAAGGCTTATAATGTAAGTAGGCGAAAAACGCTTACAGCGTTGACGCGAAAATGATTTGATGTCTTTATGAATAAATGGTGATGTTTTTATAGGAAGTGAGGTAAGAAATGGACGAGCTGGAGCAACATTTACAGAACTTTGCCGCTGGCAATGAATTTTATCTGCAAAATTATCTTGGCTGTCACGCGGCTGGAAATGGCTATGCCTTTCGCGTCTGGGCGCCTAAAGCACAGCAAGTCTGGCTGGTCAGCGATTTCAACAATTGGGAGAAAGACCTGCCCATGCGGCAAAACGCTTATGGAGTTTGGTCTATTGAAACTGACCGTGCCCAGCCTGGCCAGCTTTACAAATTCTTAGTCAAGCAAGCAGGCGGGGAAGAGGTCATGAAATTTGACCCGATGGCCCTGGAATATGAACACCGGCCAGGCAACGCTGCCGTGGTAAGCAACTTGCCGGAGAAACGGTGGACTGACGGGGCTTGGTTTGGCTGGCATAAGCGGTCAAACCACTTTGCCCGGCCAATCAACATCTATGAAGTGCATGCCAGCTCCTGGAAGCAGCATGAGGACGGCAGTCTTTATACCTTGCGCGACTTGCAAAAGGAATTGATTCCCTACGTTAAGGAACAGGGCTTTAACTACATTGAATTCTTGCCTTTGACTGCCCACCCGCTGGATGCTTCCTGGGGTTACCAGACCACCGGCTACTTTGCATTGGAGCGGGCTTACGGAGAGCCGCGGGATCTGCAGGATTTCGTGGAAGCCTGCCACAAGGAAAACATTGGTGTTCTGGCCGACTGGGTGCCAGGCCACTTCTGCATTAACAACGATGCTTTGGCCTACTACGACGGGACACCTTGCTACGAATTTGAAGAAGGTTGGCGGGCCCAGAACAAGGGCTGGGGCGCCTTGAACTTTGACCTTGGCAAGCCGCAAGTGCAGTCATTCCTCTTGTCAAGCGCCCTCTTCTGGCTGGAATACTACCATCTGGACGGGCTCAGAGTCGATGCGGTGTCCAACATGCTTTACCGCGACTATGACCGGGGACCGGGCGAGTGGAAGCCAGACCAGTACGGCGGCAACCGCAATATTGAAGGAATTGAATTCTTGCACAAGTTCAACAAGACGATCAAGGGGATGCACCCGGAAAGAATCTTGATCGCGGAAGAAAGTTCTTCTCAAGTCAAGATCACCGGCCGGGTCGAAGACGGGGGCCTGGGCTTTGACTACAAGTGGAATATGGGCTGGATGAATGATGAGCTCCGCTTCTATTCCATGGACCCTTACTTCCGCAAAGACAACTTTGACTTGTCTACTTTCTCATTCATGTACCGAATGAGTGAGAACTTCATCTTGCCGCTGTCGCATGACGAAGTCGTCCACGGCAAGCGCAGCTTGATGAACAAGATGTTCGGCGCCCGGCCAGACCAGTTCGCTCAGCTGCGGAACTTGAACACCATGCTGATGACCTACCCGGGCAAGAAATTGCTCTTCATGGGCGGGGAATTCGGCCAGTACCTGGAATGGCGCTACCAAGAAGGCTTGGAGTGGTCTTCTTTAAGTGATGAATTAAACGCCAAGATGCTCAAGTTCAACCGGGAATTGAACCACTTTTACTTGAATGAACCGGCTTTGTGGCAATTGGAACAGGAAGACCGGTCAGTCCAAATCATTGACGCGGACAACCGCGACCAGTCCGTCCTTTCCTTCATCAGACAAGGAAAGGTGCGGCATGATTTCCTGATCGTTCTGCTCAACTTCACGCCGGTTCAGCGCGACGGCTTTAAAGTCGGCGTGCCTTACCCCGGGACCTATAAGGAGGTCCTCAACAGCTCACGCAGTGAATTTGGCGGCGACTGGACCGCGAAACCACAGGAAATGGCTACCACAGAGGAGAAATTCAAGGATTTCGACTACCAGATTTCTGTTGACCTGCCAGGCTTCAGTGCCATGATCATCAAGCCTGACCAGGTAACAATCAAGAGAAAGCGTTCGAAGAAACGTTGATGTAATGTGATAAAAGATTAAAGATAAAAGATTAAGTAGGGAAGGATTTTTTACCATGAGTACAAAAATGCTAGGTTTAATTTTAGCCGGGGGCAAGGGGACCCGGCTGGGCAAACTGACCGCCAATCAAGCTAAGCCGGCCGTGCCATTCGGCGGCCGCTACCGGATCATCGACTTTCCGCTGAGCAATTGCGCCAACTCCGGCGTGCGCAATGTCGGCATCATCACCCAATATGAACCACTGCGGCTGAACAACCACATCGGCAACGGTTCCAGCTGGGGGCTGGACGGCTTGAACTCCAGCGCCACTATCCTGCAGCCATACACGGACAACGGCGGCAGCAAGTGGTTTGAAGGGACCGCCCACGCCATCTACCAAAACATCGACTACATCGACAGCCAGGACCCAGAATACGTCTTGATCCTGTCCGGTGACCACATCTACAAGATGGACTACGCCGACATGCTGGAAGAACATGAAAAGAACCACGCTTCTTTGACTGTTGCTGTTATCGACGTGCCTTGGGAAGAAGCGCCGCGTTTCGGGATCATGAACACCGACTCCAGCGGCCGGATCATCGAATTCGAAGAAAAGCCAGCTGAGCCAAAGAGCAACCACGCTTCAATGGGGATCTACATCTTCAACTGGAAGCGGCTGCGCGACGTTTTGACCGCGGGCTTTGCGACTGCCGATGACATGGTCGACTTCGGCAAGGACGTCATCCCTTACTACCTGAAGAGCGACGAAAGAGTCTTCTCTTACCAGTTCTCAGGCTACTGGAAGGACGTCGGCACCATCGACTCTCTCTGGCAAGCCAACATGGAATTCCTGGACGGCTCTGACGGCCTGGCCCTGGACGACCGCAGCTGGCGGATCTACTCCAAGAACACCATTGACGCTCCGCAAATGATTACGGAAAACGCCGAAGTTACTGACTCCATGATCGTTGACGGCTGCTACATTGACGGGACGATCAAGCACTCAATCATCTCAGCCAACGTTGACGTCCAGCGCGGCAGCGAGATTGTTGACTCAGTCATCATGCCGGGCGCCAAGATCGGCAAGAACGTCAAGATCACCAAGGCTATCGTTGGTGAAGGCGCCGTGATCGGCAGCAATTCTGTCGTTGGTGAAGAAAATGGGGAAATTGCCGTAGTCGGCAACAAGGAAAAGATTGGAGTGTTACCAAATGAAAACAAGTAAGATGTGTGCAATCTTCAGCAACCAGCACGAATACAGCCAGCTGAAGCCGCTGACCGATGAAAGAGCCCTGTCAACTCTTTACTTTGCCGGCAAGTACCGCTTGATGGACTTTGCCCTCTCCAGCATCGTCAACGCCGATATCAACCACGTCTACACCTTGATCAGCCAGGAAAAGGTCCGTTCTTACCTGGACCACCTGGGCGGGGGCAAGGAATGGGGCTTGGACACGATCGGCTCTTACGAATACCTGGACTTCTACCAGAACTTGATGCGGCGGCGGTCAAGAGGGGAAAACTACTTTGATGACTTGATCCTCTTCCTTAAGACCTGCAAGATGCCATACACTGTTTTCATCGGCAATAAGATGGCGGCTAACTTTGACCTCAAGGCTATCCTCCACTTCCACCAATCAAATGAAAACCGGATTACCCCTGTTTTCAAGCGGGTTGACCAAAAAGACATTGCGCCAGATGACCACACCTTTGTCTTAAGTGATGACAATATCGTCATTGAACAAAGAGAAGCCATCGAATTGACTGGTGAAGGTCCGGTTAACCTGTCAGCTAATGTTTATGTCATGAACACTGATTGGCTGATTCACGAACTGGAAAAGGCCCAAAAGAGCGGGGCTTCCTATGACGTTGCGGAACGTCTGGCAGCCTTGACTGTTAAGGAAAAGGCCAACGCTTACGAATACACCGGCTACCTGCGCAACATCCACGACATTTCCAGCTACTACGAGGCCAACTTGGACATGCTGGAAAAGGACAAGCGCGACTCCCTGCTTTACGGCAATCAAAAGATCATCACCCGGATCAGAAACGAAGTCGGCACTTACTACGACAAGGAATCTGACGTCAAGAACACTTTGATTGCCACTGGTTGCACGGTCAAGGGTGAAGTCAAGAACAGCGTCGTTTCCAGAAGAGTAAACTTTGCTAAGGATTCTGTTGCCAAGAATTCCGTAATCATGGCCAACTGCAAGCTCAAGAGCGGATCTGACGTTGAATACGCCATCCTGGACAAGAATGTGGTGATTGAAAAGGGCGTGACCGTCAAGGGTAAGCCTGACAGCCCTGTTGTCATCAAGAAGGGCAGCGTCATCAGCAAGGACTTTGTACTGGATTAATCGGGAGGAAAAAACGTGAGAGTTTTATTTGTCGGGGCCGAATGTGCGCCCTTCTTTAAGACTGGCGGTTTAGGCGACGTCTTGGGCTCTTTGCCCAACCAATTGGCCAAGGACGGCGATGAAGTCGGCGTGGCTTTGCCTCTTTACCAGGACATGCCGCAGGAATACCGCGAAAAGCTGGAATACCAAGGCAACTTCTATGTTCCAGTTGGCTGGCGGAACCAATACTGCGGGATCTTCACCCTGGAAATGAACGGGGTCAAGTACTTCTTCATCGACAACGAATACTACTTCAAGCGGCCAGGCATCTACGGCTACTACGACGATGGCGAACGCTACGCCTTCTTCCAGCAGGCCGTGATCATGATGATGGAGCGCTTCAACTTCGTGCCGAACATCCTGCACTGCAACGACTACCACACTTCCTTCATTCCATTCCTGCTCAGAGAAAAGTGGGGCTTCGTGGACGCCTACCGCGGCATCAAGACTGTCTTGACCATCCACAACCTGGAATTCCAAGGCAAGTACGATGCCAAGACCCTGCCGAACTTCTTCGGCCTGGGCTATGAATGGTTTGACAACGGGACCGTCCGCTTCAACAATGACGTCAACTGGATGAAGACCGGGATCTTGTACGCCGACCGGGTAACCACGGTCAGCCCATCCTATGCTGAAGAAATCCAAACGCCAGAATTCGGCCAAGGCTTAGACGGCATCTTGCGGTCAGTCAACTTTAAGCTGGTCGGCATCTTGAACGGGATTGACTTTGAAAAGTACAACCCGGCTACTGACCCGGTCATCAAGGTCCGCTACGACGTCAACCACCTGAAGCACAAGCGCCGCGACAAGACTGACCTGCAAAAGCAGGTTGGCCTGCCGGTAGCGCCAACCACCCCGGTTATCGGGATGGTCAGCCGCCTCACTGCTCAAAAGGGCTGCCAGCTGCTTTTGGAAGAACTGGATAACATTCTCCAGTTTGACTTGCAAGTAGTTATCTTGGGCAGCGGGGACCAGTACTACGAACATGCCTTAAGCGACATTGCCAGCCGCTACCCGGACAAGTTCAAGCTGATCCTAGCCTTTGACGTCAACCTGGCGCAAAAGATCTACGCTGGGGCCGACTCCTTCTTGATGCCATCCGCCTTTGAACCATGCGGCTTGTCACAATTGATCAGCCTGCGCTACGGGACCTTGCCAATCGTTCACCAAATCGGCGGTTTGGCCGACACGGTCTGGGTTTACGACAAGACCAAGAACGAAGGCACCGGCTTTGGCTTCCGCGAATTCAGCGGCTACCAAATGGTTGAAGCCATCAAGAAGATGCTGGAACTTTACCATGAAAAGGACAAGTGGGCCAAGGCACAAAGAACTGCCATGCGGTCTGACTTCTCCTGGAAGAACTCAGCAAGCAAGTACCAATGGATGTACGGTGAATTACTGGGATAGTCGAAAATGATGAGGAAGATGAGCATGAAATCAAGTAAAGTATCAGTCGCAAACAGCAATTTGCGGGAGATTACTCCTGAAGAATTCAAGGAAAGATTAGCAAGCAAGCTGGATCGGCACTTTGAAGAAAGCGTGGAAGAAGCTTCTAAGGAAGACATCTTTGCTGCTTTGGCTTCAATGGTCCGTGACGGTTACTCCAGCAAGTGGCGCAGAACCCGGATCGCGGAAAGTGCCAATGGCCACAAGCAGACTTACTACTTCTCCATTGAATTTTTGCCTGGGACTCTTTTAAAGAGCAACCTTTTGAACCTGGGCTGGCTGGACACGGCTAAGGAAGCTTTGGCTGACTTAGGGATTGACCTGGATGAAATTGCCGCTGTTGAACCAGACATGGCCCTGGGTAACGGGGGCTTGGGCCGGCTGGCTGCCGCCTTTATGGACTCTTTGGCTTCAACCGGCTATGCCGGCAACGGGAACGGCCTGCGCTACAAGTACGGCCTCTTTAAGCAAAAGTTTGTCAACGGCTACCAAAAGGAACTGCCAAATGACTGGCTGAAGCAGGGGGACTACTGGGAAGTGCGCCGGGAAAGCAAGTCTGTCCTGGTTAAGTTCGGCGGCCGCGTCAACATGGTTGATGACCACGGCTGGCTGACTCCGCAATATGAAGGCGCTACTGTCGTCCGGGCCGTGCCTTATGACGTGGCCATGGTCGGCTACCACAACGGGGTGGCTAACACCCTTCGTCTGTGGGACGCGGAAATTGCCCCGGAAGACGAATTGAAGTACCCGTCAATCGCTGACCGGCGGAAGGTGGAAGACTTGACTTCCATCCTTTACCCGGATGACTCCAGCTATGATGGCCGCCTTTTGCGGCTGAAGCAGGAATACTTCTTTGTTTCCGCCGGCTTGCAGAGTATCTTGAACAACTTTGTGAAGGACTATGGCGAAGAAGGCCTGCCTGACTTGCCGAAGTACGTTGCCGTTCACATCAATGACACTCACCCGGCCATGTGCGTGGCTGAAATGATGCGTCTTTTGGTCGACAGATACCGGATGGACTGGGACAAAGCCTGGGAAGTTACTGTCCAAGTGATGAGCTACACCAACCACACCATCATGGCTGAAGCCATGGAAAAGTGGGACGTAGGCATGTTTAGTCAGCTTTTGCCGCGGCTCTTTGACATTGTTAAGGAAATCGACCGCCGCTACGTGGCTGGCCTGGAAGGCAAGGTTTCCGGCGACGTGATTGAAAGAACCAGAATCGTCAAGAATGGGCAAGTCCACATGGCCCACCTGGCCATCATCGGTTCCCACTCAGTCAACGGGGTTGCTGCCTTGCACACCCAGCTACTGGAAACCGAAGTTTTGCGCGACTTCTACCAGCTCTACCCAGACCGCTTCAACAACAAGACCAACGGGATCACCCTGCGCCGCTGGATTCAAATCGCCAACCCGGATTTGGCCAAGCTTTTGGACAAGACCATTGGGACCGACTGGCGCTTTGACAGCAAGGAAATGCTGAAGTTTGAAAAGTTCTACCACGACACCGCAACCTTGACCAGCCTGCAGGAAATCAAGCTGGCCAACAAGAAGAAGCTGGCCAAGGTCATCAAGGCCAAGACCGGCATCGTGGTTGACCCTGAAGCCATCTTCGACGTCCAGGTCAAGCGTCTGCACGCCTACAAGCGGCAAACCTTGAAGCTGCTCCACGTTCTGAAGCTCTACCAAGACCTCAAGGCCGGCATCGACCATCCGAAGCGGGTAGTCATCTTTGGGGCCATCGCTGCTCCAAGCTATGTCTTTGCCAAGCAGGTCATCAAGGTGATCAACTCTGTAGCTGACCTGGTCAACAATGACCCAGACATCAAGGGCAAGCTGAAGGTTGTCTTCCTGGAAAACTACAATGTTTCCCTGGCTGAACAAATCATTCCAGCCGCTGACCTCAGTGAACAGATCTCAACGACCACCAAGGAAGCCAGCGGGACCAGCAACATGAAGCTGATGGCCAACGGGGCTTTGACGGTGGCGACTATGGACGGGGCCAACATCGAAATCAAGGACGCGGTCGGCAGCGACAACATTTTTGCCTTCGGCTTGGACAAGGATGAAGTTTACAACTACTACGCAAACCACTCCTACCACCCACGCGACCTTTACGAAAGCGACCCGGTCATGAAGAAGACGGTTGACGCCTTGATTGACGGGACTATTCCAGACTGCGTCAGCGAAGGCCGGGCCCTTTACGACGACTTCTTGAAGGACAACGAGGAATTCCTGGTTTTGGCCGACTTTGAAGCCTACTTGAAGGCCCAGAAGCTGGTTGAAAAGGTTTGGGCAAACAAGCGGCAATGGGCCCAGATGAGCCTGGTCAACATCGCTCACTCTGAACGCTTTGACGCTGACAAGACCATTGAACGCTATGCCAGTGAAATCTGGCACCTGGACAAGGTGGAATTTGACGCTGAAAAAGCGTAAGAGTGACTGATGAGAGCTATTTTTAATTCTTGGGACACCAAATACAAGCAGCCCTTTGGCGCCACGCAGGCCAATACCAGCGTCAAGTGGGCGGTTGAAGTCGATGAAGAAATCCAGGAGATCACCCTCTGGCTGACTAAAAACAATGAGTCGCCGGTAGCCTACCCCTTGACTTACAACGATGAAAGCAAGATGTATGAGACCAGCGTCAAGATCAGCAGCTCCGGGCTCTACTATTACTACTTCAATATCAAGCAAAATGACCAGTACTACTTTCTGCAAAGAAGCCAGGATGGTTTTGGCGAAAGCGAGATTACCCAGGACAGCCGGGACATCCGGACTTTCCAGCTGACCTGCTATGACCGGGCAGTCCCGCAGGCTCCCTGGTACACCCAGGGGGTGGTCTACCAGATTTTTCCTGACCGCTTCAACAACGGCAACCCGCATGGGGAGATCCGAGGCCGCAAGAAGGACAGTTTCATCTACGCGACCAAGGAAGACAGTCCTTACTACATTAAGGATGAACATGGCGACATTGCCCGCTGGGACTTTTTTGGCGGCAACCTCGAAGGTATCCGGCAAAAGATTCCCTATTTAAAAGATTTGGGAGTGACGGCCATCTACTTGAACCCGATCTTCCAGTCTTCCAGCAACCACCGCTATGACACCCAGGACTTCATGAAGATCGACCCCATGCTGGGGACTGAAGAAGACTTTAAGAACTTGATCAAGGACCTGCACAAAAACAGAATTTCCTTGATCTTGGACGGGGTCTTCAACCATGTCGGAGCGGACAGCAAGTACTTCTTGAGCGCGGTCACAGACAAGACAGGGCCTTACTACTCCTGGTTCAACTTCATCAACTACCCGACCAAGTACCAGTCCTGGTGGGGGGTAACTACCTTGCCAGAAGTCAACAAGAACAATGCTGACTACCAGAACTTCATCTGTGGTCCCGACGGCGTTTTAGCCAAGTGGACCCGGATGCATGTCGATGGCTGGCGTTTGGACGTGGCTGACGAGCTTCCGATGCCGCTTCTGCGGGAAATCCGCGAGCGCCTGCAAAACGAAGACTGCCATGTCTTGATCGGGGAAGTCTGGGAAGATGCCTCCCACAAGTTCGTCAACAGTGAATTCCGGACCTATATGGACGGGGACAACCTGACCGGGACCATGAACTATCCGGTCCGCAACTTTATCGTTTCGCTCTTGCAGGCCAATAACGAAACGGAAGAAGTGGCCGCCTTGAATGACCTGGAAAAGCTGGTTGAGAACTATCCTAAGGCCTTTCTGGAAAACTGCCTGAACAACATCGGCACCCACGACACGGCCAGAATTAAGACCGTCTTGGGGGGAGACGAGAAGCTGGTGGCCCTGGCCTTTGGCCTCTTGTTCGCCGTGCCTGGCGTTCCCTGCATCTATTACGGGGATGAAGCCGGCCTGGAAGGGGACAAGGACCCGGACAACCGCCGCTACTTCCCATGGGGCAAGGAAAGCGACTTTTTGGAAAAAGAAGTCAAGGAACTGGCCCACTGGCGGCGGGCAAACCGGGCTTTGGTCGACGGGAAAGTCGGCTATGTCAAGATTGCTTACGGCATCAACGCTTTAGTCCGCTTCAACCAAAGAGAACTGGTCATTTACTGCTACAATAAGACCGACCAGGATATGATCCTGGACGCGGGAGAATTTCAAACATATTGCCTGCCAGAGAAGATTGGAGAGCTGGTAAGTGATATACTGGATCAAGAAAGCATAGCTCAGAAGGCTTATCTGTTGAAGACATTTAAGCTGGACAGGAATGAAAAAGAATAAAAAGGAATATATAAATGGACGCAAAAGAAATTTTTGAACAATGGAAACAAGCTGCTTTGCCAGAAGATTTAGCTGAACAAATGGCTGAATTAGGTGGTGACGACAAGTGGGTCGAAGACGCCTTTGGCCAGGACATCAACTTCGGTACTGCCGGGATGCGGGGGCTCTTGGAACCAGGGACCAACCGGATCAACGTCTTCACGGTCGGCCGGGTAACTGAAGGCCTGGCCCGCCTGATCGACGAAAACGGCGAAGAAGCCAAGAAGCGCGGCGTGGTAATTTCTTTTGACTCACGCTACAACTCACGCGAACTGGCAACTCACGCTGCCCGCGTTTTGGGGGCTCACGGCATTCACGTCTACCTCTTTGACGACCTGCGTCCAACGCCGGAACTGTCCTTCGCTGTCCGCTACCTGCACACCTTTGCCGGGATCAACATCACTGCTTCCCACAATGCCAAGCAGTACAACGGCTACAAGGCTTACGGTGAAGACGGTGCCCAGATGGGGCCAGAAAACGCCGACCGCCTCTTTGCTTATGCCCAAAAGGTTGAAGACATCTTCAGCGTTAAGGCAGCTCCAGTCAAGAAGCTGCGTGCCGAAGGCACTTTGCAATTGATCGGTGAAGATGTTGACGAAGCCTACCTGGCCAAGCTGGAAACGGTCAATGTCAACAAGGACATGATCAAGGAAAACGCCGACAAGCTGAAGATTGTTTACACTCCTTTGCACGGGACTGGCAAGATGCTTTACGACCGCGCCTTCAGACGGGGCGGCTTCAGCAACGTTGTTCCAGTGCCAAGCCAAGCAATTGTGGACCCAGAATTCCCAACTTGCAAGAAGCCTAACCCGGAATTCCGTGACGTCTTCAACCCAGGTGTTGAACTGGCCAACGAAATCGGTGCTGACATGATCGTGGCTACCGACCCGGACGCTGACCGGATGGGGGCCTGCGTAAGAACTGACAAGGGCGACTTCCAAGTTTTGACTGGGAACCAAATCGCTACTTTGATGTCTTACTACCTTCTGCAAAACTTGAAGGACTCAGGCAAGCTGACTCCGGATTACGAAATCGTTACCTCAATCGTATCCAGTGCCTTGCCATTCAAGATTGCCAAGGACTTCGGCATCAAGACCAAGTCAGTTCTGACTGGCTTCAAGTACATCGGTGAAGAAGTCGACCGGATGAACAAGGAAGGGGACGGCAAGTTCCTGATGGGCTTTGAAGAAAGCTACGGCTACCTCTTCCAAGCCTTCGCCCGTGACAAGGACGCCATGCAAGGGGCTTTGATGTTCGCCGAAGTTGCCAGCTACTACGCTTCCAAGGGCATGACTGTCTTTGACGGCCTGCAGGAAATCTGGAAGAAGTACGGCGTTGCCTACGAAATCACCCGGGCAATTGAAATGCCAGGGATTGGCGGGCAAAAGAAGATGGCTGAACTGATGAGCAAGCTGAGAGAAGAACGCCTCAGTGAAATCAACGGCGTCAAGGTAGTCAAGATCGAAGACTACCAAGAACAAGTTACGCTCGAAAACGGCGAAGAAACTCCATTGACTGGCTTCCCGAAGTCAAACGTCTTGAAGTACTTCCTGGATGACGAAACTTGGGTAGCCCTTCGCCCATCTGGTACTGAACCAGTAATCAAGGCTTACGTTGGCGTCAACAAGGCTGACATCGAAACTGCTGAAAAGGCAGCTGAAAGCTTCCAAGACGCCATCAGCGAATTGCTGAAGTAAAGCAGAGAAGTTAACAACAAAGAAAGAAGCACCGCTAACGCGATGCTTCTTTTTTGTGCTTGTATGCTGTTAAGAATTATAGGTTCTTACTTGTCCCCGAAGGTGACACCCATGAGGCGGGCGTTATTTACGGTCTTGCCATTCGGGTCAACGTACTTGAGCTTGCCGGCCGTGTCTTCCAGGGCGATGGAGTCGACTTCGCCTTGCTTCAAGACAACCAGGCGGCCAAAGGACCGGTTCATGATGAGGCGGGCGCCTTCAATCCCGAAGCGGGTTGAGATTTGCCGGTCGTAGGCATCTGGCCGGCCGCCCCGTTGAGCGTGGCCGATAACCGCCGTTCTGATTTCAGCGTCTGGCAGAACTTCTTGCAATTGGCCAGCGATTTCGTTAACCACGCTGATGCCGTTTCTAGCCGCTACCTTAGCCTTGTACTTCTTCTTAGGCAGGGCAGCGTCTTCCTTGGAAATTGCCCCTTCAGCAGCGGCAATAACCGTGAAGCCCTTGCCAGCCTTTTGCCGCTGCTTGATCTTCTTAGCTACGACATTGATGTCGTAAGGAATTTCCGGCAAAAGGATGATGTCACTGCCGGCAGCCAGACCAGCAGCCAGGGTAATGTGGCCAACCTTGTGGCCCATGACTTCTACGACGAAGACCCGGGAGTGGCTTTGGGCAGTAGTGTGGATGTCATCCAGGTATCTGGTGGCAATGTCAATGGCGCTTTGGAAACCGAAGGTGTAGTCGGTGCCCCAAGTGTCGTTGTCGATGGTCTTTGGCAGACCGATCACGTTCAGGCCTTCTTGGGCCAGCATGTTGGCTGACTTAAGGGACCCGTTGCCGCCCAAAACAGCCAAAGCGTCCAGGTTGAGCTTCTTGTAGGTCTTCTTCATGGCGGCGACCTTGTCAAAGCCGTCAACGATAACCCGCATTTCCTTGAATGGTTGGCGGGAAGTGCCCAGAATCGTCCCGCCTTCGTTAATGATGCCGGAGAAGTCCCGCGGCTTCATCTTGACGTAGTCTTCATGCATCAAGCCGTAGTAGCCCCGCTTGAAACCAATGATTTCCACGTCGTCAACACAGTTGTAAAGGGTCTTGGCCAGGCCCCGCATGGTCGCGTTGAGCGCCTGGCAGTCGCCGCCGCTCGTTAAAATACCAACTCGTAAAGTCATGCTTAAATTCCTCCCCGTGCTAAACAGTTCTCTATAATTTGGCTTAATTTAAATCTTAGTCATGTCCTTGCCAAGATGCAAGAAAAAATCTCATGTAAATTCAAAATAAGGCTTTCAATAAAAGGAAAAGCAGCCCAGGCAGGGCTGCTTCATGGTAGTAATAGTTTTTGATTAGTGAGCAGTTAAAGCAATCAAGTTGTCGCCGTGCTTTACGTCAGTTGCTTCAACCCGGTCTACTTCGTTGTATGAAGGGGTGTTGGTGATGACAACCATGACAGTGGTGTCGTAGCCGGCAGCCTTGACAGCATCCAGGTCAACTTCACCGATCTTTTCACCCTTTTCAATGTGCTGGCCTTGAGTGACCAGGGACTTGAAGTGCTGGCCATTCAAGTTAACCGTGTCCAGACCGATGTGGATCAGGACTTCAGCCCCGTTGTCAGACTTAAGACCGTAAGCGTGGCCAGTCTTGTAGGCAACGGAAACAGTACCGGTAACAGGAGCGTAGACATTGCCGTCGCTAGGAACGATGGCTGCCCCGTTACCCATCAGCTTTTGGGAGAAGACTTCGTCATTTACGGCTGACAGGTCTTCAGAAACGCCGTCTACAGGTGCCAGAACTACTTCGTCTTCCAGACCAGCAGTCTTGGCAGCTTCAACTTGTTGTTCAGCTGGAACTTCAGTTTCAGCGCTGACGCCGGATTCGCCTTCAACGCTGGCAACTTCTTCCTTTAAGTGGCCCTTGCCCCAGAAGAAAGTCAAGGCGAAGGCGATAGCGAAGGAAACAAGTTCACATACAACGTACATTGGGATGGTCTTTGGGTAGATGGACAAGAAGCCCAGGAAACCGGCAGAACCAAGGGATGCAGCTTCAACGTGCAGCAGACCTGCAAGGGCTGAAGCAACACCGGACCCGATCAAGGCGCAGAAGAACGGGAAGCGGTACTTCAAGTTAACCCCGAAGAGGGCTGGTTCGGTGATACCCAGGAGGGCAGAAACACCGGCTGATGAAGACAGACCCTTCATCTTTTCGTTCTTAGTCAAGAACCAGATAGCGAAGGTTGCGGCACCTTGAGCAACGTTGGCCATGGAAGCAACAACGAAGATGAAGTCGCCCGCGCCCTTGCCGGCAGCGAAGGCAGCCAGCAATTGAGTTTCGATGGCCGGGAAGCTTTGGTGCAAACCAGTCATAACGATAGCTGAGTAGCAAAGACCGAACAGACCCATGCCGACAAAGCCAGCAGTGTCGTACAGCCATACGAAGCCGTTGGTGATCCAGTCAGAAACGGTCTTCATCACTGGCCCGACGATGGTGAAGGTCAGGAAGCCAGTGATCATGATTGACAGAAGCGGGGTGAAGGTAAAGTCAACCGCGCTTGGCAGGACCTTGTGCAGGCGCTTCTCTAAGAAGGCTAAGATCCAGATGGCTGCCAGGACTGGAATAACTTGGTATTGGTAGTTGGTTTGTGCTACGTGCAGACCGAAGATGTTCCAGTAGTGGGTTGAGCCGGCCAGCTGTGGGGTGGTCATGATCAAGCCCATTGCCGCCCCGAGGAATTGGTTGGCCCCGAAACGCTTAGCGGCGGAAATACCGACCAGAACTGGCAGGAACATGAATGGGGCAGCTGACATAAGTTGGATCATGTCAGACAGGCCCTTGATGGCTGGGTTGATTTGCACCAGGGACTTAGGCCCGAACAGGCCAGGGCTGGTGAAGAAGTTGTTCAAGGCCATCAGCAAACCACCCGCAACCAGGGCTGGGATGATTGGCACGAAGATGTCACTCAAGAGCTTGATGAAGGCCATAACTGGGTTGACCTTCTTGCCGCTGGCGGCGATCTTCTTCAAGTCGTCGGTAGAAACTTCAGACAGGCCGGTTTGCTTGATCAGTTCGTTGTAGACGTTGTCAACGTCACCAGGCCCGATGATGACTTGGTACTGGCCGTCAGTCTTGAAGGTACCCTTAACGTCAGGATCCTTGTCCAAGGCTGCTTGGTCGATCTTGGTATCGTCTTTTAAGACTAAACGCAGACGCGTTGCACAGTGGGCAGCTGCTACCAGGTTGTCTTCACCTACGGCAGCGATCACCCGCTTGGCAACTGCATTGTAATTCATTGCCACGAGAAACACTCTCCTTATCCTCTGAAAACGCTTTTCTCTAATTCACTTAACATGATAACGGTTTCTGACAAATATGTCAATCGTTTGACAGAAAATATTTTATAAAAGTTCTGTTAACTGAAAAAGGCCTGTTAACCGTTTGACATGTTAGCGCTTCAACCATAAAATAGAAAGTGATAAAGTGCTGATTATTCAGAAGTTTTTGCGTGACAATAATCTGGCAAATGAAGTATAGAAATTAAAAGAAGAGATTAGTGATTAGGCGGAGGTTGCTTAATATGGAATGGACAAGAGAAAAAAGATATCTTCCTTATGAGAAATGGGATGCCAAAACTTTGCTTAAATTGCAGAGCCAGGCAGCCCGGTCAGACTACCAGCTGCACTACCACATCCGGCCAACTTCAGGCCTTTTGAACGACCCTAACGGCTTTTCCTACTATAATGGCCGCTGGCAGGTCTTCTACCAGGCTTACCCGTTTGGGGCCGTGCACGGCTTGAAGTCCTGGGTCCACTTGACCAGTTCCGACCTGGTTCACTGGGAGAACTTGGGCGAAGCTGTTTACGCTGACAGTCCGCTGGACAGCCATGGGGCATATTCCGGCTCAGCCAGAGCAATTGGTGACAAGCTTTTTCTGATGTACACGGGCAATGTCCGCGACGAAAACTGGGTCCGCCACTCCTACCAGGTTGGGGCCTGGATGGATGAAGATGGAAAAGTAACCAAGCTGGAGACGCCTTTGATCAACGCGCCAGAGCATGTGACTGAACACTTCCGTGACCCGCAGATCTTGGAGCACGGCGGCAAGTATTATGCCATCCTTGGCGCCCAAGACAAGGAGACCAAGGCCGGCAAGATCAGTCTTTACAAGGCTGACGAATTAACTGGTCCATGGCAGGATTTGGGTTATGTTGACCTGCCGGACATGGGCTACATGGTTGAATGCCCGAACCTGGTCTTCGTTGACAGCAAGCCAGTCTTCATCTTCTGCCCGCAGGGCCTGGACAAGAACGTGACCGACTACCAGAATGTCTACCCAAACATGTACTGGGTTGGGGAAAGCTTCGACTTTGAGACCGGCCACTTTGAGACAAAGCAGAAGGCCCCAATCAACCTGGACGGGGGCTTTGACGTTTACGCTACCCAAGCCTTTAATGCCCCGGACGGCCACGCTTACGCGATCAGTTGGGTTGGCCTGCCGGACATGACTTACCCAAGCGACGATGAAGGCTGGGCTAATTGCTTAAGCCAGGTCAAGCGCTTGTCTTTAAAGCACGGCCGCTTGATCCAAAAGCCGGTCAAGGCCATGAAGAGCTTGAGAGAAGCTGAAGAAGACTTCACTGGCGATTTGGCCTTCGATGCAGGTGCGCAAAGCGAACTTAGACTGACGATCAAGAAGGGGCAGAAGGGTATGCTGGTCTTGGCCGCGGACAGCGAGGGCAAGAATGGCATCAAGCTGCGCTTTAAGACCGGCAAGCACGCCCGCTTAACCGTTGACCGGGGTGAATGCGGCAAGGCCGTCAACCCAGACTACGGGACTAGCCGGACGGTGAAGTTACCAGCCGGGGAAGACCTGGATCTGCGGATCTTTGTCGACCACTCCCTCTTTGAAATTTTTGTCAACGGCGGCGAAGAAGTCATCACGGGTAGATTTTTTGCTCAAAATGGACAAAGCTTTGTTAAGATGGACAGTGATGTTGACTACCAGGCCAAGACTTGGCGGTTAAAGGACATGTAGGATAACAGAAGAGGGGGATGGCAATGAGGCCAAAATTAACTGATGTGGCGGAAAAAGCTGGCTGCTCACCAACCACGGTGTCGCGGGTGATCAACAATTACGGCTACATCAGCCAGAAGACCAGGGACCGGGTCTACGCGGCCATGCGGGAGCTGAACTACCAGCCCAACACCCTGGCCCGGTCTTTGCAGGGCAAGCAGACCAAGATGATCGGGGTAATCATGCCCAGCATCACCAATCCCTTCTTCGCGGAACTGGTTGCGGCAATTGAGGACAAGCTGGAAGCGGACGGCTACAAGATGCTGCTCTGCGACGCCGGCCAGGACAGTGAGAAAGAACGGCGTTATCTGCGGATGCTGGAGGCCAACCAGGTTGACGGGATCATCGCGGGTTCGCACAACCTGGGCATTGAAGAATACCGGCGCTACGGCTTGCCGATCGTGTCTTTTGACCGGGACTTGTCCGACCAGGTGCCGATCGTGACTAGCGACAACTACCAGGGCGGCTGCCTGGCCACCCAGGCTCTCTTGGACGCGGGATGCGGCCATATTTACTTTGTCGGCAACCCGGTCAAGACGGGAAATCCGACTTCTCGCCGCTTTGATGGCTACGCGGATACGGTAGCCGCGGCGGGGTTGACGGTCCACACTGCCCGGTCAGCCTTTTACGAATTGCCAGCCGCCAAGGGCCGGGAACTCCGGGAACTCTTGACCAGCGGCCGGAAAATCGACGGGGTCTTTTGCTCAGACGACCTGACGGCGATCCTGCTCTTAAAAGAAGCTAAGAAGTTAGGAATCAAGGTGCCGGAGGACTTGAAAATAGTCGGCTTTGACGGGACCCAGCTGGTGCAGAATTATGTGCCAGAACTAGCCACGATCGTCCAGCCGATTCCGGATTTAGCCGGGACTTTGGTCAAGCTGCTTTACGAGCGGATCGCGGATCCGGAGAAGAAGCTGGCCCAAAACAGTTACCTGCTGCCGGTCAAGCTGCTCAGAAACCAGACTGTTTAAGCATCTCCTAAGAGGGATGCTTTTTCCTTTGTGCTGATCGTTTTTTTGCCTGTTATTTTTTATAAAAGCGCTTATAATAAAATTAGGAAGTAATTTTTGTCAATAGAAATAAGGTGACAAGCATGGAAAAGAAGAAACGCGTTTGCCTGTTCCTTCTGGCTTTTGGCCTGGTCGGCCTCTTGGTCTACGCGGTTGAGATTGCCTATGCTTTTATGAAGGACCGCAACAAGAAGATGGAATACAGCTTCGATGAAGAAGAGGCGGAAGATCCGCAAGAAATGGAAGCTGATTACAAGAATCAAGAGTAAAGTTGATAGAATTTAGCCTGGGTTTGCCAGGCTTTTTCTTTTTGGCAAAAGTAGGCTAAAATGGTTAAGAGACAATAAAAGTATTTTTAACGCGCATATTGAGTATTTCTGTTTTGGAGGAAAAATGAACAAGAACCGCTTGGAAGCATTCAGCGATGGCGTTTTGGCCATCATCATCACCATCATGGTCCTGGAAATGAAGGCCCCGGAAGAAGCAACTTTCCAGGCCCTAAAGCCGCTTGTCCCGCAGCTGACCATCTACCTGCTCAGCTTCTTTTATATGGCTATTTACTGGGTCAACCACCACAACATCACCCACGCTTTGCCGTCAGTCAACCACAAGGTAATCTGGACCAACATGGTCTGGCTCTTCATGTCGTCTTTAATTCCCCTGGCCACAGCTTGGGTGGGCAAGAACCCCTTGGCTGGGCCACCCCTGTTCTTTTATGGCCTGGTTCTCTTTTTGACCTCGGTCAGTTTTATCCTCTTGCAGCACTTTGCCTGGCAGATTGCCTGCGACAGCCAGGACTTGCGGGTTAATATGGGGATCAAGGGCTACTTGACCCTGGCCGCCAATTTGGGGATCGCCCTGTCTGCTTTTGCTTGGCCGGTCTTGTCCTGGGTCTTTATGGCTTTGGTCATGCTGATGTGGTTCTTGCCCGACCGGCGGGCCAAGGAATGGCGGGAAAAGAGCAAGAACAAGGAATAGAAAGAAACAAATAAGAACAGAGAAAAAATCCACAAGCTGAGCTTGTGGATTTTTCTTGTTATAAGGCTAATTCAAGCAGGTCAACCTTGGTGTCGCCGATGTCGTCGTAGTGGACCGTTTCCTGGCTGACGAAGCGGTAGCCGTTCTTTTCATAGAGGCGGCGGGCAGGGACGTTACCGGCCATGCTGTCTAAGCGGATCGCCTTGCAGCCAAGTTCTTTGGCATGGTCCTTGATAAAGGTCAAAAGAATGCCGGACAGGCCTTGCCGGCGGAAGGAGGGGTGGACGCCGTAAAGGTGAAGAACGGCGATTTCATCGTCTTTAGCTGGGGTAGGCCAAGTGAACTTGCTGTAAAGGGGGTCATTACCGATAGTCAAGATGCCAGCTGAGGCGATCTTGCCGTCCTTGATCCCAACGACGGCCCGCTTTTGGTCGATGGCTTCTTTGATGTCCTGTTCAGCCGGGTAGATTCCCCAGTGCCAGTCGGCCCCGTACTGGTCCTGGCTCTGGTGGTCGCAGATATCCTGGTAGAACTGGCAGAGGGCGTCTAAATCGGCGCTGGTGGCCAAGCGGCAGTTTAATTCAGTCATATGTTTTTCTCCTTTAAAAGTGTACTTCTTACAACTTATTTTACTTAGAGCTTTGCTTTTCAATTAGCACTCTAAGAATATTTTAGCAAAAAAGTTCTCGGAGAAAGAAAAAAGGAACTGGACAAACCAGTTCCTTTCGCTTAGTGCGGACGAGAAGACTTGAACTTCCACGACCAAAAGCGGTCACAAGATCCTTAGTCTTGCGCGTCTGCCAATTCCGCCACGCCCGCAAGCACATCTACTAGTATAGCAAAGGCAGGGAAAAGTGCAAGAGCTTTTTGCAAATAAAAATAATAAGTTTTTTGTGTTAGCCCCTTGCTTTTTCTCCTGGATCGGGTATACTAGTAATCGTGCCTTGCGAAAAGGCCAAGCAAAATAAATGGCCCGTTGGTCAAGTGGTTAAGACACCGCCCTTTCACGGCGGTAACATGGGTTCAAATCCCGTACGGGTCATATGGAGGATTAGCTCAGCTGGGAGAGCATCTGCCTTACAAGCAGAGGGTCACAGGTTCGAGCCCTGTATCCTCCATTTTTTATTTTCTTTTTATTTCTTATTTCCAATTACATGGCAAAAGCAGCTCAAGGAGTAAATCCTGAGCTGCTTTTCGTTTATCTATTCTCTTTTTGGAAAAATCAGTCCAAATCCAGCTGCCGCTTGACTTCGTCAGCCATGTCGTCGGCCGGGATGACGATTTCCCGAGAGCTGTGGCCAAGGAAGGCTTCCATGGCCTTTGGAGCAGGGCAGGTCAAGTCTGTAAGTTCCTTAAGAGCTGGCAGGCCTTTTTCCTTAACGCTTTGCCCGCTGATCGCGTGGTATACAGTTTCCGGGAACTTGTAAGGACTGGCGGTAGAGAGGACGACAGTAGGCTTGTCGTCTTCTGCTTTAAAGCGCTTGGCGGCTAAAGAAGCCACAGCCGTGTGCGGGTCGATGACATAGTCGCTTTCTGCGTAAACCCGCTTGATTTCGCCTTCGATTTCTTCTGGAGTCGCGTAGTCAGCCCAAAAGCCTGACAATTTCTTTTGCATGTCTTCTGGCAATTGGTATTCGCCCTTAGTGTTCAGCTGCTCCATCAAGCCCTTGACCGTATCTGGGTCTTGGCAGAGGTCAAAAAGCAGGCGCTCCAGGTTGCTGGAAACCAGAATGTCCATGGACGGAGAGTTGGTCACGTAGAAGTCCCGCTTCTTGTCATACTTGCCCGTCTTGAAAAAGTCGGTCAAGACATTATTCTTGTTGGAAGCGCAGATCAGGCGGCCAACTGGCAGGCCCAGTTTTTTAGCATAATAGCCGGCCAGAATATCGCCGAAGTTCCCAGTTGGCACGGAGAAGTTGACAGGATCGCCGAATGCAATCGCCCCTTGGTCCAGCAGCTGCTTGTAGGCGGCGAAGTAGTAGACGACTTGGGGCAAAAGGCGGCCGACATTCATGGAGTTGGCGCTGGAGAAGGTCAAGTCATGGCTGGCCAGCAACTTGTTCATGTCCTGGTCGTTAAAAATCTGCTTGACCCGGCTCTGAGCCTGGTCAAAGTTGCCTTCAACCGCAACAGCCACAGTATTGTCGCTGTTTTCGCTCAGCATCTGCTTAAGCTGGATTGGAGCCACCCCTTGGTAAGGGTAAAAGACGATGACCCGGGTCTTGGCTAAGCTCTGGAAGCCCCGCATGGCCGCAGTCCCGGTATCCCCGGAAGTAGCGGTCAAAATAACGATTCCCCGCTGGTCGTCTGCGTTCTCCAAGGCCGTCTTCATCAAGCGGGGCAGGCACTGCAAGGCTACGTCCTTAAAGGCCAGAGTCGGACCGTGGAAGAGCTCCAGGTAGTAATTGCCGGCTTTCTTATCAGTCAGCGGGGCGATTCTCTCGTCATCCCATTGCTGGCCATAGGCGCCTTTAACGATCTCTGCCAGCTGCTCTTCGCTGTAGTCGGTCAAGAACAGAGCCAGGATCTTTTTAGCCATTTCCTGGTAAGGCAGGGCAAAAATTTCCTTTAAATCAGCGGCTGAGAATGGAGCCGGGAATTCTTTGGGCACGAAAAGGCCGCCGTCTGGGGCCAGACCTTGAACAATTGCCTGGGCAGCGGTAACTTCCTGCCCTTGGCTGCGAGTACTGCGGTAAATCATAAATCCTCCCTAAAAGTCAGATGCGCGATCTATAAACTAGTAACGATGGTTGCAAAAGATTTTTTCCTTTATGGCTAATTATAGCGGGGAAATCATTTTTCTAAAAGAGAAAACATGATAGAATGATTAAAAAGTCAGCAATTGCCAATTATTGAGGTGAAGAAGCGTGAAAATCAAAGTTCCAGCATCCAGCGCCAACCTGGGCCCGGGTTTCGACTCCATTGGAGTAGCCATCTCCTTGTACCTGACCATTGAAGTCTTGGGCGAAAGCGACCACTGGCAGGTAGACCATAACTTAGGGGACCTGCCGAGCGGGAAAGGCAACATGATCGTCCAAGCGGCTTTAAGCGTCAAGCCAGATTTAACTCCCCAGCACTTGCGGGTTGAGTCAGACATCCCCCTGGCTCATGGCCTGGGCTCTAGCTCCAGCGCAATCGTTGGCGGGATCGAGCTGGCTGACCAGCTGGGCCAGCTCCACTTGGCCCCGCATGAAAAAATCGAAATCGCGGCTCAACTGGAAGGGCACCCGGATAACGTGGCTCCGACCATCCTGGGCAGCCTGGTTGTCGGCTGCAAGGTCAACGGCCACTTTACGGCTGTTAAGGCCCCGGTGCCGCCATTTGCCATGATCGCCTATATCCCGGCCTACAACTTGAAGACCAGCGATGCCCGGGCGGTTTTGCCCAAGGAACTTTCCTTTAAAGACGCCGTCCAGGCCAGTGCCGTGGCTAATACGGCGGTAGCAGCGCTTTTTGCCCAGGAATATGAAAAGGCCGGGGAGTTAATGGAGGCTGACCTCTTCCATGAGCGCTACAGAAGCCAGCTGGTACCGGAACTTGAAATCATCCGCAACGTTGGCCATGAGCACGGGGCGGTAGCGACTTACCTGTCTGGGGCGGGCCCGACCATCATGAGTCTGGTTGACCCCCAGCATATCAGCGACTTCGTCGACGCAGTCAGAGAGGCGGGCTTAAAGGATGAGATCCGCCGGCTGGAAGTCGCCCCGCGGGGTGCTTTTTGGCAAAAATAAGGAAGAAAGAGAAGGTTTTTAGGAGGGCTGGTCAGGAAAAGCAAGTTTTTGAGCAAAAATCTTGCCAAAAGGCTTGCATTCCTGTCGCATTTCTGTATAATAAATAAATGTCGGTTGACGAAAGTCAGCCGCAGCCCACTTGGGTCGTTAGCTCAGCTGGCAGAGCACCGGACTCTTAATCCGGGTGTCCAGGGTTCGATCCCCTGACGACCCATCGCGCTTCGGCGCCAATTAAATAACCCATTTGGGTCGTTAGCTCAGCTGGCAGAGCACCGGACTCTTAATCCGGGTGTCCAGGGTTCGATCCCCTGACGACCCATCGCGCTCAGGCGCTAATTAAATAAATCCATTTGGGTCGTTAGCTCAGCTGGCAGAGCACCGGACTCTTAATCCGGGTGTCCAGGGTTCGATCCCCTGACGACCCATCGCGCTTCGGCGCCAATTAAATAATCCATTTGGGTCGTTAGCTCAGCTGGCAGAGCACCGGACTCTTAATCCGGGTGTCCAGGGTTCGATCCCCTGACGACCCATACCAAGACATCACGCGTTTGCGTGGTGTCTTTTTTGCTTCCAGCGATATTTTTAGCGAGGAAATATTACAAATGTTACAAAAAGACTTTTTCCTGTAATCTCTTCTTAACTGGACCGTTACTCTTTTGCTATCGTTTTGAAATTTGGCCCTGTTAACATATAAACTGTCAAATGACACAAGAGCAGCAAGAAGGAATTTGCCAAAGGAGAAGTAACTTGGCAGACGAGAGCTTGCGACAAACAAAGGAGAATTTTTTTGAACATCAAATCTAACGTACTTAAATCAGTATTTGCTGCAGGCTTGGCTTTGACTGGCGTGGCAGCGATCAGCTTAGGCACGAACGGTCAAGCAGACGCGGCAACCATCGGTGACAGCGTAACGGTTGACTACATTGATGGACAATCAATTGCAACTTGGTCAAACTACCACACTGCTACGGTTACCGGCTCCGTTAAGGACGGCAGCTCATGGCAGGTAGTTAAGACCGCCCGCGATGCTTCAGGTGAAAAGTGGTACAAGATCGGCAACCGCCAATGGATCATGGCCAAGTACACCACTGAAGCATCAACTGCTTCAAGCAGCACTTACAACGCGAATACCAGCAGCACTAACACTGCTAACAACACTACCAGTTCAACTACTGGCAACGGTTACCAGGCCAAGAGCACTAACAGCTCAACGGCTACTGGCTACACTACGAGCTACAGCTCATCAGCTAATAACTACGGCTACGGCTCAAGCTACAACTACAGCTACAGCGCAAACACTGGCTCAGCCAACACTTCCAGCTCTAGCGCAAGCACGACCAGTTCAAGCACTTCTGCTTCAACTTCAACTGCTTCCGCAAGCACTTCAAGCTCAACTTCTTCATCATCTGAAGAAGCGGCTAAGGCTTGGATCGCAAACAAGGAAAGCGGCGGCTCATACACTGCCTCAAACGGTAACTACTACGGCAAGTACCAATTGAGCTTGAGCTACTTGAACGGTGACACTTCTGCCGCCAACCAGGAAAAGGTTGCCAACAGCTACGTTCTGAGCCGGTACGGTTCATGGACCGCAGCCAAGGCCTTCTGGCAGGCTAACGGCTGGTACTAATAACGACTAGACACGTGCTATGCGAAAATGGTTCCTTTCGGGGAACCATTTTTCTTTGTTTCATTGCTTGTTTGCTGGTCATTTGCTTTTTTAAAGAGAAAAAAGCTGCCAAACAAGTTATAATAAAAGAAATAGGATAGAATTTGAATTGAGAAACAGAGGTTTAACAATGAAGAAATTTTTTGCAAGTACTGTAGCGGCTTTGGCAATGGGAGCAGTTTTTACCATTAGTCAAGTCAAGCCAGCCCAAGCCAGCAGCCGCAAGGCAGTTTTTACCTTGCCGGCGGGCTATACCAAGGCTAACTTGAAGAAGGCCTACAAGTACTCTACTTTGTCTTCGAGCCAGCAGAAGAAGTGGCTGAAAAACAAGAAGAACGCGGCTTGGCTGAAGAAGTGGCGGCAAATCAACGTCAAGGGGATGCAAGTTAACACTTTCGACCAAAGTGCTTTGCCAGAGAGCAGCAAGGACGACAAGACCATCGTCAAATTGACCAATGGCCACTTGACGACCAGCCAGTCCAAGACTCTGGCCGTCTACTCCTTGCGCTTGATCAACCAGGCCCGGGTAAAAATGGGCTTGAAGAAGTGGAAGTACAGCAAGGGGACCCAGAAGCTGGCGCTTGAAATTTCCAAGGAGTACGTGGCAAACAAGAAGACGATCGCCACCGGCCACTATGTCCCGGGGATCGTCCGGGCCACCAAGCGGGTTGGCCTGAAATTGCCAGGCAACTACAACTATGTAGAAGATATGGCGGGCTTTAAGGATGGCCAGAAGCTCACCATGACGGCCATGAAGAAGGACATCTACTTTGGTTTGAAGACAATGATGTTCGGCTACCGCTACGCCAACCAGAGCAAGGTTACCCAGCTCAGTCAATACACTGAATGGGAGCACGCCGGGGACTTGATGAACACCCAGGGCGGCAAGTACGACGGCGACTGGGACTACTACGGCTTCAACGTGTCATACACCAACGGCACTTACTCCATGCACTACATCGGGGTGCCGTCCCACCTCAAGTGGGCCTACGGCGGTGCCTACTGGGGCAGCTTTAAGGCGTAAGCTGGAGAAAAATAAACAAAATACAGCAAAAGAAAGGCATGATTCCATTTGTTTGGGAACCATGCCTTTTTACTTTGTTTCTGTTTTCTGTCTCTTATTATTTGTTTTCAGCTGCAATCATGGCTAAGAACTTTTGCCAGCCAGCTTCACCAGCCGCGGTGTCTTTGTAGACCCCGGCGTCGGCCAGGACCTGGTCAAAAACGTCCAGCAATTCCTGCTGCAGGATCTGGTCAACGTTTTGTTCATTGATATCAGTGTGCTTTTCCTGCAATTTTTTGGCCCATGGCAGGTGGATCTCAGCAATATTATTCTCCTGGCCAAGCAGGTATTTCTTGACCTCGCTCAGTTCACCCTTCAATCGTCCAGGCAGGATGGCCCGGCCCATGACTTCGATCAGGCCGATATTTTCTTTCTTGATGTGCCACTTGTCCTGGTGGGGGTGGAAAATGCCCAGCGGGTAGTCACTGCTGGTGTTGTTGTCGCGCAAGACGAGTTCTAAGACGTATTCATCCCCGTCCTTATGGGCAATCGGAGTAACCGTATGATGATGAACGCCATCTTTTTCTGCCACAATCCCCAAGTCAGGATCGCTGTACTTTTGCCAGGATTTGATGATCTTAGTGCCTAATTCAATCAAGGCTTCAGTGTCCTGGCTGATCAAGCGGATGTCGCTCATTGGCCAGTCAACGATGCCGCCTTTTACCTGCGGGTAGCCGGCAAAAGTGAGCTCCTGCTTGACTGCGGCGTTCATCATTGGGAAGCGGTGGCCGCCACCCTGGTAGTGCTCATGTGACAGAAGGGAGCCGCCGACGATTGGCAGGTCAGCATTTGACCCAACCATGTAGTGGGGGAAGGTCTTGACGATTTCCAGCAGATTGATCAAGGTTTGCTGCTTGATGACCATTGGCTCATGGATCTGGTCTAAAAAGATGCAGTGTTCGTTAAAGTAGGCGTAAGGGGAGTACTGCATCCCCCATTTCTCCCCGCCAATATTCATGCGGATAATCCGTAAATTGCTTCTGGCATTCTTTCCGTAGTCGCCCAAGTAGCCTTCGTTTTCCAGGCAGAGGTCGCATTTCGGGTAGTCAGTATCTTTCTTTTTGGCCGCGGCGGCAATGGCCTTGGGATCCTTTTCCGGCTTGGAGAGGTTGATGGTGATTTCTAGCGGGTGGCCATAGGAGCTATTGCCGGAGAAAAAAATATTCTTGGCAATAGCGGTCTTTTTAACATAGTTGTTATGGGTGCAGAGGTCATAGAACCAGTCCGTGGCTGCCTTTGGGCTTTGGTCGTACTTGTTCCAGAAAAGTCTATTGGTCTCACTCGGGGCCGGAGTCAAAAAATCTGCCAGCTGGTCGGCCAAAATCTCCCGGCTGGTCACGTCGTCTGGAATCTTGCCCCTTTTAACGGCCAGGTCAACCAGCTGCAGCAAGCTGCTTTCACCGGAAGTCTCTTCTTCAACGTCCCCATCACCAACTAAAGCTTGCAGGCGGTTGAAGAGGTAGACCCGGTCCATTTCTTGATAATCAGTATTAGCGATAATTTTTCGCACAAAGTTTTCAATCAGCATTTCGGCTTCTCGTCTCCTTATTTTTTACAGTTTATGAGTCCCATCAACGATCTTGGCTTCGTAAAAGCTAGCGGCGTAGCCGATGGTGTCTTGGTAGATCCTGCCAACCTTTTCCTTGAATTCTTCTGCCTTATCTTCTTTGACGATGGCAATGGCGCTGCCGCCAAAGCCACCGCCGATCATTCTGGCGCAAAGGCAGCCATCTTGCTTCCAGGCGCTTTCTACCAGGGTATCCAGTTCTTTCCCAGTAACTTCGTAGTCAAAGCGCAGAGAAACGTGGGAGGCGTTGATCAAGCGGCCCAGCTGCTTTAGATTCTTTTCCTGCATGGCTTTAGTGGCCTTGATGGTTCTTTGGTTTTCAAAAACGGCATGGCGGGCCCGCTTAAGCAGGGTCTCATCATTGATCAAGTAGGAGTATTCGTCAAAAGTTTTCTCATCAATATCGCCTAAGTGGTCAATGCTGAGCTTTTCCTGCAGCCTTCTGGTAGCTTCCTGGCATTCACGGACGCGGTCGTTATAGGCTGAGTCGGCCAGGGTATGCTTTTTATTAGTGGACATGATGATGATTTCGTAATCGCCCAAATCCAGCGGCAGGTAGTCGTATTTCAGAGTGGCACAATCAAGGAAAATGGCATGGTCTTTCTTGGACATGTTGACGGCAAACTGATCCATGATCCCGGAAGAGAGACCGATAAACTCGTTTTCGGTCTTCTGGCCAAGTTGGGCCAGCTTGACTGGATCAATCTCTAGCCCGTATTCATCAGTTAGGACGTGCCCGATCAGCATTTCGATTGAGGCTGATGATGACAGGCCGGCCCCGTATGGCAGGTTGCCCCAAACGTAAAGGTTGAAGCCATGGTCAATTTCGCGGCTTTCGTCTTGAACGTAGGCGGTCATCCCCTTGAAGTAGTTGATCCACTTGTGGTCTGGGTCGTTTTCCAACTTGCGGTCGCCAATTTCAAAGACGACCAAGGCATTATTCATGTTGCCAGAGCAGATGGCAATCTTCTTGTCCTCTCTTGGTCCGTAAGCGGCGTAGGTCCCTAAGCTGATGGCACAAGGGAAGACGTGGCCGCCGTTGTAGTCGGTGTGTTCACCGATGATGTTGATCCGGCCTGGTGAGAAAAAGAGGTCGGCTGCTTCTTGCTTGAAGATTTGCTCAAAATTACTTTTTAAAAATTTTGTGTTCATTTTTGTTACCTTTTGTCGCAATTTGTTTGTCATTAACATTCTAACCGCTTCCACGAAAATAAACAATGTTTTAGGAGAAAAAAAGGCAAAATGTAACTAGGAGATTAAACTCATTTTTGCATGATTTTTTGCTTTTATTCTGTCTCACTAATGACTGGTCTAAACTCTTTCGCCTTGGATGATAAATTTTTCCCTCAGACAAAGTTAATAATCTAATTTTTGTAAGCCTTTTCCAAAAAGATGGCAAAGAAAACGGGAAAGGGTCTTAACATTGGTCTAATTTTAAACTATAGTATTGGCCATAGAAAGAAATCAAAAAAAGAGCTAAAAAAACGAGGCAAAAACAGATGAAAGCAGCAAGCAGATTAGAAGCAGATTCAATTGGTAGTCTTGAAGTCCCTACAGCCGCCTACTACGGCGTTCAGGCTGAACGGGCCAGCCGGAATTTTGAAATCACTCACTTAAAGATGAGTCCGGTTTTCTTGAGCAACCTGGCTTTGATCAAAAAGGCAGCTGCCAGCGTCAACCAGGAAATTGGTCTACTTACCAAAGAACAAGCGACAGCAATCAAGACTGCCTGTGACGAAGTAATCGCTGGCAAGTTTGCAGCTGATTTCATCGTCGACCCAATCCAAGGCGGAGCCGGGACCAGCGCGAACATGAACATGAACGAAGTCATTGCCAACCGGGCCAACGAACTCTTAGGCGGCAAGCGGGGGACTTACGACCTGGTTCACCCGAACGACCAGGTCAACATGGCCCAGTCCACCAACGACACGATTCCAACTGCCGGCAAGATGACCACCATCTTGCTTAGTGAGAAGCTGGTGGAAAGCCTGGACAAACTGGAAGCTGCTTTGCGAATCAAGGCGGATGAATTCTCTGACGTGATCAAGATGGGCCGGACCCAGCTGCAAGACGCCGTGCCAATGACCTTGGGCGATAGTTTTGCCGGCTACGCTTCAATGGTAGCTCGTTTAAAGAAGCGCTTGGAAAAAGCCACCATGGAAATGCACGAGATCAACCTGGGGGCAACAGCGATCGGGACTGGGATTAATGCTTCTCAATACTATGAAGACCACATCGCTGGTGAATTGAGCAAGCTCTTTGGCTTTGAACTCAAGCAGGCAGATGACCTCTTTGATGCTACGGAAAACCTGGACTCCTTTGTGGAAGTTTCCGGTGCTCTTAAAGCTTGCGCCATCAGCCTGTCCAAGATGTCCAACGACCTCCGTCTCTTGTCCTCTGGTCCGCGCTGCGGTTTTGCCGAAATCAACCTGCCAGCCAAGCAAAACGGGTCGTCTATCATGCCAGGCAAAGTCAACCCGGTTATCCCGGAAGTTGTCAGCCAGGCAGCCTTCCTGGTCTGCGGGCACGACACCACCATCACCATGGCGGCTGAAGCGGGGCAGCTGGAATTGAACGCCTTTGAACCAGTCGTCTTCTACCAGCTTTTTGAATCTTTTACTGCTTTGACTGGAGCAATCGACACTTTGGTAGAAAACTGTATTACGGGCATCACTGCCAACAAGGGCCGCTGCAAGCAGCTCAAGGAAGGCAGCGTCGGCATCGCCACCGTTCTTTGTCCATACCTGGGCTACCAGCTTTCCGCCAAAATCGCCAAGCGGGCCCTTAAGGAAAAGCGCAGCGTCCGTGAACTTGTTCTGGAAGGCCATTTGATGAGTGAAGAAAAGCTGGACGGCTTGCTGGGGTAAAAAATAAACTTGTTAAAGAAACAATCTATTTATTTAAGAAAGGCGCTAGCGTTTGCTCAGTGCCTTTTCTTGTCCCAAAAATATTTGAAAACTAATTACTGCTTAGCTTGCTTTCTTCTCTCTTCAAAAAAGATATGGCTGATCTTAAAGTGCCGCATTAAGAAGACCAAGCCGGCGATTGCGCTAGCGGCGACAATGAAACATAACGGAGCTGGCAGGGCAGGGTTGACAGTTCTTAAAACTGGCAAGCGCAGGAGCCAGATAATCGCGCCGGCCATGACCAGACTCATGATTGACCAGAGCTGCAGGTGACTGTGCTTGATTCCCGCTTTGACCAGGTCTTTATAGCGGGTAACGACCCAGCCCATAAAGAGGGCGAGGACTAAAATTGTCAGCCAGCCGATCTGTCTATTTGGATCAAGCTTTCCTTTTGCGATTGACTCATAGACGCCGGCCAGGATGCTGAACATGGCCAGAAAGGCCAGGCAGACGACAAAGAAGTATGGCCACTTGCTCTCTGCCTCGTTCTCTTCTTTCGGCTGCAGCAGTTGCCGGGCCAGGTCTGTTGGAGCCAGGTCAAAGAGTCGGCGGGCAGTTTGCCCTTCTTCCTGGGCGATGACGATTTTGGCCAAAAGGGGAGCAGTTAAATCTTCTGCCTCTGTTTGACCAAGTTTTCCTTCGGTTATTAGTGCCTGCTTGAGACTGGTTAGGTACTTTTGATTCTTCTTGGTTAGCTTTTCCGTTAACTTTTTAGCTGGCAGTCTCTTTAACTGTTCATATTTGTTCGTTTTTTCTGCCCGCTTACGTAAGCTGTCCTGCCGGGAATTAGCAGAAAGTAGATTTTTCGTACGTGCGTTCATGGTTGCTTTTCCTCCATTCTTGTGTTTGTTGCCAATAAATAATATAGCGCTTTCTCACGATTATGCCAAAAAAATTGCCGATTTTTGTTGCTTTTTGTTCTGTTCTTTACATTTTCAGCTTGAAATAGCTGAAAATATGTCCATATATATCTATCCAAAGCGCTATTCCACAGTGCTTTTAACAGGCATAACGAAAAAACACAAAAAAACACAAAAAGCGCTTGCACAATTGAAAACGGTCAACTATAATAATCAGTGTAATCAAACAAAAGCAAACAAAAAGTGTTCAGAATAGTTCATTGATTGTCTGTGATTGAAAGGAGTGCTGTGATGTTGACAGCGACGAAAACTGACTTGTTTGCTGATGACGCGGTGTTCATCAGTGAGCAGCTTGACAAGGAAGCCGTGATTCGCGAAGTTTACCAAAAGTTGCTCGATCGGGGCTATGTAAAAGGAGACTTCATTGCGCATATCTTGGAGCGTGAAAAGCAATACCCAACCGGGATTGACACTTCGCCGATTTCCAAGGAACTGCCAAATGTTGCCATCCCACACACGGAAGGCGAGTTCGTGAACACGCGGATGATCGTGCCGATCGAACTGGTCCACCCGGTTAAGTTTCACAACATGATCGAACCGGACAAGGAATTGGATGTTAAGTTTCTGTTCATGATCTTGAACAACGATCCGGAAGGACAGGCAAACATCTTGGCACAAATCATGGATTTCTTGAATTCGACGCCAGTTGATCAATTGAAGAAGCTCTTCAATTCCAAATCCACAGACGAAATCTATGAATTTATGATCGGACATTTTTAGGAAACAAGGTTTTATAGGAGGCTTTTAACAATGGCTAGACAAATCAAGCTTTTGGCAGCATGTGGTGCCGGGGTTAACTCATCCCACCAAATTAAGGATGCAGTTGAAGCGGAAATGAAGAAGCGCGGGCACAATGTTAAGTGTGACGCGGTCATGATCAAGGACGTCAACGAAGACTTGCTGAAGGACTACGACGCTTACTTGACGATTGCTAAGACCGACCTGGCTTTCACTCCAAAGATCCCAGTCGTTGAAGCCGGTCCAATCCTTTACCGGATTCCAGCCATGGCTCAGCCGGTCTATGATGAAGTAGAAAAGATCTGCAAGAAGATCGAAGCGGAATAAAAAGGCAAAGAGTAAAAGAGTAAAAGATTTTTGTCGGGAGGACAAAAAGAAATGAATGCGATTATTTCCTTTGCGAACGCGGTTTTTAAACCGTTGATCGACATGGGCGCGCCAACCATCATGCTGGTGGTTTTGACGGTGATTGCCCTGTGTTTCAGAGTTAAATTCAGCAAGGCGCTTGAAGGTGGTATGAAGCTGGCCATCGCCTTGACAGCCATCAGCAACGTCATGTCAATGCTGACGACGGCCTTCCAAGTGCCAATGAAGCAATTCGTTGAACACACCGGGATCCACATGGATATCCTGGACATGGGCTGGGCACCTCTGGCTACCATCACCTGGGGTTCACCTTACACCCTGTACTACCTGCTGGTTTTGATCATCTTGAACGTGGTCATGCTGCTCTGGAACAAGACCAACACCTTGGACGTCGACATCTTCGACGTTTGGCACTCAGCCTTTGTCGGCCTCTTCTGCATGTACTGCGGGGCTCCGCTTTGGCTGTCAACCATCCTGGTTCTCTTCATCGGGACTTTGAAGATCATCAACTCTGACTTGATGAAGCCAACCTTCAACGACCTGTTGGACGCTCCAGACACTAACCCAATGACCACGACCCACATGAACTACATGATGAACCCAATCATCATGGTCTTCGACAAGCTCTTTGACAAGGTCTTCCCATGGCTGGACAAGTTCGACTTTGACTCAGCTAAGCTGAATGAAAAGATTGGCTTCTGGGGCAGCCGCTTTGCCATCGGTGTTTACCTTGGGGTCTTCGTTTCCCTGCTGGCTGGCACCAACTTCACTACTGAAGCCGGCTGGAAGAATATGTTTACTCTGTCCTTCACTGCTGGTACCTGCATTGAATTATTCTCAGTCATTGGTTCTTGGTTCATTGCATCCGTTGAACCACTTTCCCAAGGTATCTCTACTTTCGCTACCAAGAAGTTTGAAGGCCGGACCTTCAACATTGGTTTGGACTGGCCATTCATCGCCGGTCGGTCAGAAATCTGGGCTGCATGTAACGTTTTGGCCCCAATCATGATGCTTGAAGCCATGGTTCTGCCAGGCAACAGACTGATGCCTTTAGGCGGGATCATCGGGATGGGGATCGCACCTGCCTTGCTGGTTGTCACCCGCGGCAAGATCATCCGCATGATCATCATCGGTGCCTTGGAACTGCCTGTCTTCCTGTGGGCTGGTACTTTGGTTGCTCCATTCGTCACTAACGTCGCTCACCAAGTTGGTGCTTCAATTCCTGCCCACACTTTGGTTTCCGACACGACTATGGAAGGGCCAGTTGAAAAGTTCCTGGGCTACCTGGTTGGTAACGCCTGGAGCAAGCAAGGGATGTTCATCGTCTACGCGCTTTTGGCTCTGGCTGCCTACCTGCTGCTCTTTATGTGGTACGCAAAGCAAATGAAGAAGCGCAACGCTGAATACGCTGCTGCTAAGGCAAAGAAGAATTAGTAAATAATTACTTGCTTGGAGGTTTTTGTTATGAAAAAGTCTGACTCACCAGTATCGGCTGCTGAAAAAGCACGCCGTGACCGGGTCTTTATGTGGACTGTATTTGTGATCATCATCAATGCCGTCAGCCTTTTGACCAAGCTGTGGGTCTTTCAAGCGGCGGCCATGATCGGTACGACCTATGCTCTTTACAAAATCGTTGTCTGGGACAACAAGAAGAACCGTTACAGCCGGAAATACTACAACTGGGCTGGACATGCTTTAGACAAAAAAGATTCAAGCAAGTAGTCCGTGTAATAAATGGAATAGTAAAAAGAAAAATAGAGGTAAAACTTAATGATTAAAATTACTGCGGATGTTGCACAGCACTTGGAAAATCTGTCAACTGCTGACGGCGTCATTTCTGCTTTGGCCATCGACCAAAGAGGGTCTTTGAAGAGAATGCTGGCTGAGGCTGCCAACAAGCCAGCCGATGAAGAAACCATCGTTGAATACAAGAAGGCAGTTTCAGAAGAACTGACCAAGTATGCCTCTGGTATTTTGACTGACCCTGAATATGGTCTGCCGGCAACCAAGGTTCGCGACAAGAATTGCGGTCTGCTGCTTTCATACGAAAAGACTGGCTACGACACCAGTGAACCAGGCAGAATGTGCGACTTGATCGAAAACCAATCTGGCCTGCGGATCAAGGAAGAAGGCGCTGACGCCATCAAGTTCCTGCTCTACTACGACCCAGACGAAGGCGAAGCTATCAACGATAAGAAGCATGCCTTTGTCGAACGTGTTGGTGCCGAAGCCAAAGCTGTTGGCTTGCCATTCTTCCTGGAACTGTTGACTTATGACGCCAACATTGCCGACAATCAAAGTCCGGAATTTGCCAAGGTCAAGGCCCACAAGGTAATCGAAGCTGAAAAGGAATTCTCCAAGCCGCGTTACGGCGTAACTGTCTTAAAGGTGGAAATTCCTTTCAACATCAAGTATGTCGAAGGCTTCAACGGTGACAACGAAGTCGTTTACAGCCAGGAAGAAGCTAAGAAATTGTTCAAGAAGCAGTCCGACGCTACTGACCTCCCATACATCTTCCTGTCTGCCGGCGTAACTTCAGAAGAATTCATCGCTGAAATCAAGCTGGCCGAAGAAGCCGGTGCCCAGTTCAACGGCGTTCTCTGCGGCCGGGCAACTTGGAAGCCATCCATCAAGATCTTCGCGGCTGAAGGCGAAGAAGCCGGCCGCAAGTGGATGCGGACCCAAGGCAAGGAAAATATCGAAAACTTGAACAAGGCTCTGACTGGTGCCAAGTCATGGCGTGACAAGCTGGAAGTTGAATAAGGCGACTCTCCCAAACTTACTTATTACAACTCCTCAATTACTCCCATATAGATTAGAACGTTGCGTTATTAATCCATGGAAAACTCTCTTCCTCTAACCATTGAGTAAATAGACACTTAACAAATTCACTTTCATCACATTAATCCGCGAATTCTCTAATAAATTCGCGGGTTTTCTTTTAAACTCCTTCATTGAAAAAATGAGCACATAACAGAAAGGAAAAGAAAAAATGATCCTAACCATCACCATGAATCCGTCAATCGACATCTCTTACCCCCTAGACCACCTGCAGATCGATGACGTCAACCGAGTCAGCCAGGTCAGCAAGGTAGCCGGCGGGAAGGGGCTCAACGTCTCCAAGGTGATCAATCTGTTAAACCATGAAGTCCTGGCCACGGGGATTACCGGTGGCTACTTCGGCCAATATATCGAAGACCAGCTCAAGAAATTGGAATTGCCTTACAAGTTCTGGCACATCAACCAAGAGACCCGGAGCTGCATCGCTATTTTGCACGACGGAGGCAAGCAGACCGAAATTTTGGAAGCCGGCCCGACCTTAACGGAAGCTGACGGGGACCAGTTCCTGGACCACTTTAAGCAGCTTTTAAAGGATAGCAGCTTGGTAACCATCTCTGGTTCCTTGCCAGCGGGCCTTCCAGCTGACTACTATGCCAAGCTGATTGATCTGGCCCACCAAGCCGGCAAGAAGGTCCTCTTGGACAGCTCAGGCAAGAGCTTGGAAGCAGGCCTCTCTGCCAGCCCAGACTTGATCAAGCCAAACGAAACTGAGCTCCAGCAGCTCTTAGGGCAAAAAATCGATCTGGATGACCTGGACGCTCTTAAGGCGGCCTTGAGCCAGCCAGAATTGGCCAATATTGAATGGGTAGTCGTTTCCCTTGGCGCCCGAGGTGCCTTTGCCAAGCACGGCCAGGACTTCTATGAAGCTAGAATTCCGAAGATCAAGGTGGTCAGCCCAGTTGGGTCTGGCGACTCAACTTTGGCCGGGATGGCGGTTGCTATCGACCGGGGTGAAAAGGCAGAGGATGTCCTGCGCTGGGGGATGACGACGGGGATGCTGAATACCATGCAGGCCAAGACCGGCTGGATCGATCCAAGCCAATTTGACAAATACTACAAGCAAGTTACGGTCACTAAATATTAGGGGGCAAGCAAAATGGCTAAAGAATACGCGATCGCTAATGAGCAACTGAAAGTAAAGATTTCTTCTTTAGGCGCCGAACTGCAGAGCGTTAAGAGCAAGCAAGACGGCTATGAATACGTCTGGCAGGCAGATAGCCGCTATTGGGGTCGGCACGCCCCGCTGCTGTTTCCTTTTATTGGCCGGTCAAATGATAATTCCTACCTGCTGGATGGCCAAAAATACGCGATGAAGCAGCATGGCTTTTTGCGCGACTATGAATTTAAGCTTGTCAGCCTGGAGAGTGACCAGATCGTCCTGCTCTTTGAATCAAGTCCTGAAACAAAGCAGGTCTATCCTTACGACTTTGCCTTCAAGGTCAAGTACCAGCTGCGGGGGAAGGAATTGCTAATCCGCTACCGGATCGACAACTTCAATGACAAGAAGATGTACTATTCTCTGGGCTTTCACCCGGCCTTCAACCTGGAAGGGGACTTGGCCGACTACCGCCTGGAATTTGCTCCAAAGCAAACCGAACTGACCTCTTTGCTGATTGATCCTGCTCCTTTTAGAAGCGGCAAGGAAGAAAAAGTTGCCCTTAAAGATGGCAACCTGCCTTTGAGCTGGCCGATGCTGGACAAGGGCTTGAAGATCTACAAGGCAGACGCTGTCAGCCGCGTTAAGCTGGCCAGCGGCCACCAGCACGCTGTTTCTTTGGATATCAGCGACTTCCCTTACCTGGCCGTCTGGAGTCCGGAAGAGAATCAGGCGCCTTTTGTCTGCGTTGAGCCTTTCCGCGGCCTGCCAGACCGCTATGGCCAGCCAGTTGAACTGAGCGAAAAGGATGGGGAGCAGTGGCTCTTCCCAGAGATGTACAACCAGATCACGGCCACACTGACTTTCGATTAATCATTTTGAACATTTTCTTGGTAGAACTGATTGCTTTTTGTGCGAAATTATCAAAAAGTGTCAGTTTTTTTGCCTTGCTTGGTTTACAATTAAACAAGATGGTTTTGCCTTTTAGCGTAAAACTCAAAAGAAGTGCGCGAAAAGTGCAAAAAATTTTGTTTAAAAGTATTGAAAAAGGTGTTCACCGATGTTATATTATGTTTGTAAGCGAACATGAATTAACAAAGGTGATCAAGAGGTGGAGAATGTTAAAGAGAGAACGTCTTGATCAAATAATGATCGCGGTTACCAAGCAAGGTTATGTTTCAGTTGCTGATCTGGCAAAGGCATTGAATGTCTCGGAAATGACCATTCGGCGGGACCTGGATGAATTGTCCAAGTCCGGCAAGGTCATCCGCCTGCACGGCGGGGTCCAGGCTATCTCATCCCAGACCCAGATCGAGCAGAATTTCCAGGAGAAAAGAGAAATCCACATCCAGGAGAAGCAGGAAATTGCCAAAGTGGCGGCAAGTCTGGTTAATGACAATGAAACCATCTATGTCGGCCCGGGAACCACGTTGGAATTTATGGTCGCTCGCTTAAATCAGGAAAATCTGCGAATCGTGACCAATTCGCTGCCGATTTTTGAAATGGCACGCAGCAATCCGCGCAACTACATGCTGGTTTTGGTCGGCGGCTCCTACCGCCGGGTCAGCGGCAGCTTCTATGGCGCGCTTTCCAATAATGAGCTGGATTCGATGAATTACGACAAGGCCTTTGTTGGTGTCAATGGGATTAGTGATGCTGCCCTTTTGACGGCGGATATTGAAGAAGGACAAACGCAGAGCATTGGCCTTAATAATTCGCAAAAGCGGATTCTGGTGGCCGACATGTATAAGTTCAATCACCGGGACTTTTACCAGTTCTACAGCCTGTACGATATCGACGAATTGGTTACCAATGAACAGATTTCTCCTGACGTGTTGGAATATTATCGGCAATTTACATCGATACGAACGCGCATCGAGGAATAAACGAAAGGAAGCATAACAATGAAAGTTGTTATCGGCAGCGACAAAGACGGATTTAACTTGAAGGAATCAGTCAAGGACTACCTTCAAAAGCATGATTATGAAGTCCTGGATGTTACTCCAGAACCAGCGGAAGACTTTGTGGAATCAAGCCTGAAGGTGACCCACGAAGTTTTGGACAACGGCATCAAGAAGGCCGTAATGTTCGACCGCTACGGCGTAGGTTCAGCCATGGCCTCAAACAAGGTCAAGGGGATGGTAACCGCCGATGTTAACGAAGAACGGACCGCGCACATGACCGCGATGCACAACGGTGCCAAGGCAATTGCTTTGGGCAGCGGGGTAGTGGGGCCAGACCTGGCCAACACGATCGTGCAAAGATACTTGGATACTGAATACGCCGCAGGGCGTCACCAAGTTCGTTTGGACATGCTCGAAAAGATGATTTAGTTAACGGAGGCTTCAAAAAATGTTAGATAATGATCGTCCACAACCAGAATACGTTGATCCAAAAATTGACAAGCACACGGTTATCGCTTTAGGTAATGACCACATTGTTACTGCAACCAAGATGCTCATTTCCGACCACTTGAAGGATGAAGGCTACCAAGTCCTGGACATGGGGACTTACGACAACTCCCGGACCCACTACCCGATGTACGGCAAGCGGGTGGCAGAAGCTGTTGCTGACGGCCGGGCCGACCTGGGGATCGTTCTTTGCGGGACTGGGATCGGTATCTCAACTGCCGCTGACAAGAACGAAGGGATCCGGGCAGCCATGGTCGGTGACGTTACCCAAGCCATTTACGCCAGAGAAGAACTGAACGCCAATGTTTTGGGCTTCGGCGGCATCGTTTTGGGCCGGGACTTCATTTTTGACATTGTCGACGGCTACTTGAATGCTGAATACAAGCCAAGTGAAGAAAACAAGAAGCTGATCGATAAGATCGACCACATTGCCAAGCCAAATCCAGACCAAAAGGACAATGAACACTTCTTTGACGAAGAAAACAAGAAGTGGGCTCAAGGTGTCTACCATGACTAAACTGGAGGCCTTCCGCCAGGCCAATCCGGATTTGACCATTTTGGAAGCAAGTGATCCGGATTTTGCCCAATACGGAGTCAAGTATGACTATCCGCTGGATGAAATTGAGCAGGTGATGGCTCAAGTCGAAATGCCGGCTAAAGGGTCAAGCTACCTGCAAAAGATTCCGGCTTTGGAAAAGACGGAAACGATCCAGCGGATCGGCAGAGATGTGTTCGCGGGGATGCCGGTTGACGCCGGGGCCACGATCGGCCACACGGATGACTTTTCCGCTTTTGAATACCACCAGTGCTCAGAATTAAACATTATGCTTGATGATGTGCTGATGGTATTGGCCAAGCGGCAGACATTGGATCAAAGGGGAAAAATTGACCCGCAAAAAGACGGGCAGCTCTTCTACGTGCCAAAGGGCTCGATTGTTGAACTTTACAATACGACTCTTCATTACGCGCCGATCCAGATTACTAAAGCCGGCTACAAGGTGATCGTTGTCGTTCTGCACGGAACCAACCTGCCTTTGCCAGACGGCTTCAAGAGCGACAACCCGCGGGTAGTCAAGCAGGGCAAGTTCCAAGTAGTCCACCCGTCCCGGAAGGACAAAATCGCTCAGGGCTACCAAGTTGCCTTGACAGGTGACCTGCTCACTACCCGGCCGCTTGATCGATGAGCAGATAAATAGACAAATATACACTTGTAAAACCTAACTAAAAAGGCGTTGACAGTTTTTCTGTCAACGCCTTTTATTTTTATTTGACTTTAATTGCTTAAACTTGGATGGGCACTTCTGTGCTTTTCGCTGAGCCAGCACCAGCCACCAAAGAGGAGGGTCCAGCTGGCAGCCAGACTTGCCCCGAAGACATCAGCTGGAATAAAGAAGAGGCTGAAGAAGATGACCAGGAAGAAGGCGATGGTCAAAGGACTGGAGACCTTGTAGAAAGGCATCTTGAAGCCGTCAGCCATGAAGTCGCTGGATTCCCGGTACTTGCGGTGGGCCAGAAGGGCCAGAACATAAACCAGGATGTACATGTCACTCGTTGCCCCGGCTACCGTGCCGAAAACTTCAATAGCAGTGCTGGAGAAGCTCATGATTGGCGCGATCAGCATTAAGGCAACGGAGACCGCGATCCCCGCGGCTGGTACGCCGTTTGCTGAAATCTTGGCGAAGTGCTTTTTCAAAAATGACCCCTTAGGGGCTTCTTCAGCCAATTGAAAGAAGTGGCGGCCGGCGGAAAAGATGCCGGAGTTAAGAGAAGATGCTGCGGCAGTCAATACGACAAAGTTAAAGATCGAGGCTACGGCATTAAAGCCGGCAATCTTGAAGACTTGGACGAAAGGACTTGTCCCGCTGGTAATTTTTCCCCAAGGGATGACGCACATGATTACGGTTAAAGTAGCAATGTAGAAAAGAAGGATCCGGAGCAAGGTTTCGTTGACGGCCTTCTTGATGACTTTCTTCGGGTTCTTGGCTTCGCCGATGGTAATCGTCACGAACTCAATCCCGGCAAAGGAGAAGAAGACCATCGGGAAAGCCGTGAAGAAGGCGTACTTGCCTTTTGGCAAAAGGGAGAAGTTGCCGGTGAAGTTGCTGAGGCTGGCCTGGCCAACCGGTGTCTTGGCATTCGCGGCAACCATGATGATCCCGGTTACGACCAGGGAGATGATGGCGATGATTTTGATCATGGCAAACCAGAATTCAGTTTCGCCAAAAAGCTTTGCCGCCGTCAGATTAAGCAGGGTCAAGAGGCCTAAAACCGCTACTTCAATCAGCCAGGCGGGCAGGCCGGGCAGCCAGTACTGGACATAGGTTGAAACGGCCGTCAGTTCCGCCATGCAAGCAAAAAGGATGCCAATCCAGTAGGTCCAGCCGGCAAAGCGGCCAGCTGCCTCGCCCAGGTATCTGCTGATGAAGGAGACGAAGGTGTGGCTGTTAGCGTCAAAATAGAACATCTCTCCTAATGCCCGTAAGAGGAAAAAGAAGAAGAGGCCCATGATGGCGTAGATAAAAATAACTGAGGGGCCAGTGGCAGAAATCGTGGTCCCGGCCCCCAAGAACAGGCCGGTCCCGATCGTGCCGCCAATGGCAATCATTTGCACGTGCCGGTTGGACAAGGAACGGATGGTTCCGTCCGTGTTTTGAATGCTGCGGTCTTCCATAAAGCAAGTCCTTTCTGCTAAACAAAAAATTAAAATCAAATAAGAATTTATGGTTTTATAATATAAGCTTCAGCATTTTTTGTAAAGGAAAAATCGCTTAAGAAAGGGCAAAAAAAGTGGGGTGTCAAAACAAAATTAGTTTGATACCCCACTAAAGTTAAGAATATTTTGCTTTAACCAGGCTAAACTAAACAAAATTAAGTCAGCCCAGGAAATTGCCTTTTCAGCTTTTTCTTACAGATTTTCGTCCTTGGTCAATTCGTAGATGGCTTCCGCGTAGATGGAGATGGACAGGATCAAGTCGTCCAGCATCATGAATTCGTTGGCCGCGTGCATAACCATTGGGCCGTTTTCCGGCTGGGCCCCAAAGGCAACCCCGCGGTCAAAGAGGCGGCCGTAAGTCCCGCCGCCGATTACGACTTCGTGGCCCTTTTTGCCGGTCTGCTTTTCGTAGACCTTGAGCAGAGTCTGCACCATTGGGTCGCTGCCTGGCACGTAGTGCGGTTCTTCAAAGCCGCTATAAGTGACGTCCAGGATGCCGCTGAACTTGTCCATGACCTGCTTGATCATGGTGTCCGGGTCAGTCCCTTGTGGGTAGCGGACATTGTTCAAGAGGCTGGCCTTGCCGGCGTGTTCGTAGTCAAACATGGACGGGCTGCTGGCCAAATCTCCCATCAAGTCGTCGTGGTGGAAGATGCCCAGCTTTTTGCCTTGGAAGTCTTCGTGTTCAACTTCAGCCAGGAAGTGAAGGAAGTTCTTGTCCCGGCCGGCAAAAGCGTACTGGTCTAAGAAGAGGGCCAGGAAGGTAGCTGAGTTCTTGCCGACTTGCGGAGCTGAAGCGTGGGCCCCTTGGCCGATCAATACGATGTCGGCTGAACCGTCATTAATTTCAAATGACCCGTCCAGCTCCTTGTCTGCCAAAAAGCTTTCGTAAGCCATTTTGACTGCTTCCAGGTCAGGACCGGAGATGGTTGCCCGGGTAACCTGCGGAGTCACATTAGTGGCAATCCCGGCCTTGAACTTGTCTAAGACATAGTCACCCTTAGCATTATCATTCTTGAAGCTGAATTCCAAAGTGAAGATCCCTTGTTCACCGTTGATGATCGGGTATTCAGCGTCTGGTGAGAAGACGATGTCTGGGGTCGGTTCGTGCTTCAAGTAGTAGTCGATCCCGACCCAGTTGGTTTCTTCGTTGGTCCCTAAGACGAAGTCGATCTTCTTCTTTGGCTTAAAGCCGGCTTCCTTGAGCAAAAGCATCCCGTAGTAGGCAGCCAAGCTTGGCCCCTTGTCGTCGGCGCTGCCCCGGCCATAGATCCGGCCTTCGTCGTCGATTTCCATCTTGAACGGGTCCCGATTCCAGCCTTCACCAGCTGGCACCACGTCCATGTGGCCGATGATACCCAGGCGCTTAGCGCCTTCACCGAAGTTGACCCGGCCGGCGTAGTTGGCGAAGTTTTCCGTGTCAAAGCCGTCCCGCTTGGCAAAGCTGAGGAACTTGGTCATGGCCTTGACCGGGCCAGGGCCAACGGGGTATTCTTCAGTGGCGTTTTCCAGGTCTTCGGAAGAGTCGATGGCGATCAATTCGCTCAAGTCCTTTAAGATTGCGTCCTTTTTGGCGGCCGCGAGTTCTTTGTAGTTTAATTCCATTATTTTCTCCTGTTTCAGCTGCTTTTATCAGATTAGTTACAAAAAGTAACCAAATGCTTAAGTAAAATTCTAACAATCTTCGCCAGCCCTGGCAAACAATTAGGCATGGACTTTGGCTGCGGAAAAACCGGGGCTGATTTTTGTTGATTTGGCTTTGGCTGCGGTAAAAACGGGGTTGATTATTGTTGATTTGGCTTTGGCTGCGATAAAACCGGGGCTGATTTTGTTTGATTTGGCTTTGGCTGCGGTAAAAACGGGGCTGATTATTGTTGATTTGGCTTTGGCTGCGGTAAAACCGGGGCTGATTATTGTTGATTTGGCTTTGGCTGCGGAAAAACCGGAGCTGATTTTGTTTGATTTGGCTTTGGCTGCGGTAAAACCGGGGCTGATTATTGTTGATTTGGCTTTGGCTGCGGAAAAAATGGGGCTGATTATTGTTGATTTGGCTTTGGCTGCGGTAAAAATGGGGCTGATTTTGTTTGATTTGGCTTTGGCTGCGGTAAAAACGGGGCTGATTTTGTTTGATTTGGCTTTGGCTGCGGAAAAACCGGGGCTGATTTATTGTTGATTTGGCCATGGCTGCGGTAAAAACGGGGCTGATTATTGTTGATTTGGCTTTGGCTGCGGTAAAAACGGGGCTGATTATTGTTGATTTGGCCATGGCTACGGTAAAAACGGGGCTGATTTATTGTTTAGATCCCCGTTTATTACTGAACCAAGCGATTTTTTCGAAAAATGATCCCCGTTTATTACTGAACCAAGCGATTTTTTCGAAAACCGATCCCCGTTTATTACTGAACCAAGCGATTTTTTCGAAAAACGATCCCCGTTTATTACTGAGCCAAGCGATTTTTTCGAAAAACGATCCCCGTTTATTACTGAACCAAGCGATTTTTTCAAAAAATGATCCCCGTTTATTACTGAACCAAGCGATTTTTTCGAAAAATGATCCCCGTTTATTACTGAACCAAGCGATTTTTTCGAAAAACGATCCCCGTTTATTACTGAACCAAGCGATTTTTTCGAAAAATGATCCCCGTTTATTACTGAGCCACGAGATTTTTTCGAAAAACGATCCCCGTTTATTACTGAACCAAACGATTTTTTCGAAAAACGATCCCCGTTTATTACTGAACCAAACGATTTTTGCATCAGTTAGGTACTTTTAGGGGCTGATTTGCGATGTAGTTAGTCATTTTTGAAAAAATGTTCCCCGCAAAGTCCCCAACTGCCGCCTCCAGCTCAAGCAAAAAAGCTGCCTTCCGGCAGCTTTAGCGGCGGTGTTTGGTTGCCGCAATATCAATGACTCTTTCAGTAAAGACCACCGGGATCGACTGGGGGTCGACCGGCAGGCCCTGGGCCAGGTTCTTGCCCGGCAGGACGATGACCTTCTTAAAGTACTTCTTCAAAGGCGTGTCCGGGTTCATGGTAACCAGGTAGCTGTGCTTGAAGTGGGAGATCGACTTGGGCAGGGGCGAGGAGCCAAAAAGCTTGGAGATCCCGGAGACTGAATAAAAGACTGCCGTGGAGTTTTCGTCACTTAAGGGGAAAAGGTGCTCGCCAGCCGCCAGGTTGTCCCCAAAGTAGGTCGACTTGCCCAAATCCCGCATCCCCATGCTTAAAAGCCTTGCCGGCAATTCAGAATAGTAGATCCCGAAAATAAAGTTGGTCGAGCTGGTCGTCAGGACTTCCGCCAATTCTTCGGCGTCCTTCTCATTGCTCATCCAGACCCGGTTGATGGCATCATGGTAGTCGTCCAGGTACTCACTGCTTGAAACTGCCGCTTCCTGGCTCTCCTGCTTCTTAATGTAGGTCAGCAGCTGGAACTTAAATTCCTTAAAGCCGGAATAGCCCATCTTTTGGCAGAAGCGCTGAACTGAAGCCAGGGAAGTTCCCGCTTCTTCGGCCAGGTGGTTGATGGTCAGCGACTCAACATTGGTCAAGTCGGAGGTCATTCGCTTCATGATTTTCCGGTCAGATTTAGAGAGCTCCGAAGTCTCAACCGTGAAAAAATTGGTAATGTCCATTTATATCCCCACTTTTGATAATTTGTTTTAATTTTATCACAGTAGTGATAAAAATGGCTAGTTATCCAAAAAGAATATATTTTATTCTCTGGTTAAATCCTGGTAGGCCAGTTTGCCGACCGCGTTCTGGGCCAGGAGGATCTGCTCGCGCTCTTCCAGGCCTTCATAGTGGCTCATGAAGCAGATGTCATAGTAGTTTTCCCCGGCAAAAATCCGGGCCGCGTCATGTTCCGTGTCTTCCAGCTCCCCGGTCTTGCTGTAAGAGCAGCCTTCTGGCAGGTCCTGGAGGAGCTTGTTGACGGACTCCTGGTAAAAGAGGGCTTTTTGGCAGACCTGGCCAAAAGGAGACGGGTCAGCTAAGAGCCGCTCTAAGAGCTCCAGGGCAGTTTCAGCGGAAATGTAGTTTTCCCGGTCAGTCACTTCCATCAAGTACCGGCCCAGGTGAAGATGAGCAAAGTTTTCTTCAAACCAGGCGGCCATCTTGTCAAAGCCGGCGAAGTCGATCAAAAAGTTGGTGGCCGTGTTGTCTGAGTCTGACAGCATCAAGTCCAGAATGTCCCGCAGCATCCAGTCCCTTTGGGCCAGGTGGCAGAGCATCCCGCCGTCAACGATTTTGTCTTCCGGGACATGGACGACTTGGCTCAAGTCTTGCGGATGAGCCTGGTAGTAGCAGGCCACGGCCAGCTTGATTAGGCTGGCTGACTTGAATTCTTCCCCGGCTAAGGGGCTGGCGTAGAGGACGCCGGTTTTATTTTTGATTAACAGGGCAGTTTTCCCTGGCAAGGAAGCCAGGATGTCATCAATCTTCTTAAAATCCAGCATTTTATCTCACCACGATATTGTCGCCGACGCATTCGGCATAACTGCTTAAATCCGGGTCCTGGTCAACCATGAAGATGGCGTCCAGGTCAGCAAAAATCGTATTCGGGTTGGCCCGGTAAAAGGCGCAGGCCGCCGCTAAAGATTCGATTGACTCAATCATGCTGCCGACCATGGTTGCTACGCCCCGGCTTTCGGCCAAGTCGTTGATCTTCTGGGCTTCAGACAAGCCGCCCGTCTTCATCAGCTTGATGTTGATGTAGTCGCAGGCATTTTTTGCCAAAACTTTCTGGGCGTCTTGGTAGCTTTCTACCGATTCATCAGCCATGATCGGGTAAGGGGAGTGGCGGGTGAGGTAGGCCATGGAGTCCAGATCCCAGGCCGGGACCGGCTGCTCGATAAAGTCGATCAAAAGGCCCTGCTTGTGCCAGTACTGGGCCGCCTGCATGGTTTGCCGGACATCCCAGGCCTGGTTCATGTCTAAGCGCAGGTGAACCATGGGACCAGCCGCGTAGGCCAGGTCTTCGACCAGCTTGATGTCCCGCTTTAAGTGGCCGGCCCCCAATTTCAATTTAAGGGTCTTGAAGCCCTGGTCGACCATCTTTTGGGCGTCAGCGATCATCTGCTCAGCCTTGCCGATGCTGATGGTATAGTCGGTCTCCACGCTGCCCCCCTTGCCGCCTAAGAGCTGGGAGAGGGTGAGGCCAAAAAGGTTGGCCCGGGTGTTGTAGAGGGCAATTTCTACCGCTGCCTTGGCCGGGGCATTGTGGACGATGGAAGTCTTGACTGTGTTCAAAAGTTCCTTCCAGTCGGTCAGGTTTTTGCCCAAGATCAAGGGCTTGATCGTTTCTTCAATAACGGCCCGGGCGCTGGACAAGCTGTCCCCGGTCACTTTTTCATTAGGGGTGCAGGTGCCGACCCCAGTTACCCCATTAGCCAGGCGGACCGTCACCCGGACGGCGTTGACGGCGTCAACTCTGTGCAGGGCCGTGACGAAGGGCTGCTTTAAAGGAATCTGCTTTACGTCGACCTGCAGGTCTTCAATTGCCAATTGTTCAGCCATTTTTTCCTCCTTGTGTCTTTATTTTCCTTCTAACTAGTTTTGTCTGTTATTTTTCCTGTTTATCAAAAATCAGCTCATAGGCCCGCCGCTCCGGGTCAACCGAGTCGCTGGTCACCGTGATGATGCCCCGGTAGACGAAGCCAAGCTTGTCAGCCAGGTGCTGGACGGCCTGGTTCTGCTTGCCCGTGTCCAGGCGGAAGCTCTTGATCCCGCTCTCTTGGCCAAAAGCAATCACTCTTTTCAGCAAAAGCTGGCTCAAGCCTTGTCCTCTGAAAGACTTTTTAATGGCGAAGCGGTGCAGGGCCCAGTAGGGAGCACTTCCCGCCCAAATCGGGACTTCATAATTGGGGTCAAAGCTGGTTGCGGCCATATAAGCGGCGACCTGGCCATCTTTAAGTAAAACCCAGCCCTGGCGGTTTTCCAGGTCTTCTTCAATGCTGGCCCGGTTTGGGTAGCCTTCCTGCCACTGGCTGGAATTTTGCGCCTTTAAAAGAGCCTTGGCATCCTTGATGATGGTCACAATGTCCTCTAAGTCCCGGCTTTCTGCCTTTCTGACCATTTTTTCTTCGCTCATCTTAAGCCTCGTTGATGTGCTCTCTTAAGTAGCTGTACTGCATGGCGTCTTCCAGCTTGCTGGTGTCCACGCCTAAAACTTGGGCCAGGGCATAGGCAAAGGCCCAGGAAGTTGCCGGCCCCCGGCTGGTGACCAGCTTGTGGTCCTCATCGATCACGGCCGGGGTGTCCACGTAAGTGCTGGCTGGGTTTTCCTCAGCAACTTGCTTTTTAAAGTCCGGGTGGCTGGTCCACTTGGCTTCTTTTAAAAAGCCGTACTTGGACAAGGCGATCGGGGAGGCGCACATGGCGGCGTTCCACTTGCCGGCGGCGAAGCGCTGCTTCATCAAGGCCGCCAATTTCTCGCTTTCTCTTAAGTGCTTGGCGTTCGGGGCCCCGCCTGGGAAGGCGACCAGGTCGTAGTCAAGCAAAGACTCGTCCACTAATTTGTCACAAGTAAAGCGGATGTCGTGTCCGCCGGTGATGGTCAAATTGTCCAGGGCCACCATGTCGCAGGGGATGCCCAGCCGGCGCAGGACGTCGACCTGGCTCAAGCCTTCGATTTCTTCACATCCGTCTGAAAATACAATTGCTGCTGTTGGCATAGTTTTGTTCTCCTTTTTTCAATTCAAAAAATAGTTTTTTAGCTATTGCTTTTAATTTTTTGTTAATGATTGTCTACCCTCTATTGTACAAAATTGCGGTCAGCTTGTCGCTGAAAGCGGACTTTTTTAAGCAATTTGCAATTCTGTCAGCTAACGGCTAAAATAAAGAACGGCTTTGTTACTTACAAAATATAAGTTAATTGTCTAGAAAAAGAAAAGAGAAAAGAAATGGAATTCATCTACCTCATCATCTTAGGCATCCTGGCCGGCATCGTGGCGGCGGTGGCCAGCATGGCGTCACTTGTCTCCTACCCGGGCCTGCTTCTTTTTGGCCTCAGCCCCGTCACAGCCAACATGACCAATACGGCAGCCCTGGTCACGACCGGCTTTGGCTCCTTGTCCTCCTGCTTAAAAGAGATGCGGGGGCACTGGGGGGAGCTCTGGCGCTATGCCTTTTTCCAATTGACCGGGGCCCTCATCGGCGGCTGGCTTTTGGTCCAGTTCCCGGGAAAAATCTTCCAAAAGCTGGTGCCCTTCTTTGTGCTTTTTTCCGCGGCCATGCTGCTCTATAGCGGCCGGCAAAAGCAGGCAAAAAAAGCGACCAAGCTGGGAAGGGTCGGGGCCTACTTTGGCTTGTTTATAGCTGGAATCTACGCCGGCTACTTTGGGGCAGCTTCAGGCGTTTTGACCTTGATCTTTTTGACAGCTTTAAGCGATTCTTCTTTTGTCGTCATCAATGCCATTAAGAGTCTGATTGGCTCTTTAGCCAACCTGGTGGCCCTGTCGCTTTTCGCCTTTAAGGGCGGGGTCGACTGGCCGGTAGCTTTTCCTTTGGCAATTGGCCTCTTTATCGGTGGCTATTTCGGGCAAAAAATGATTAAATATCTAAAGCCTGCCTGGGTCAGAGGAATCACGGCCTTCTTCTCGGTCCTTTTGGCCGCCTATTTGGGCTGGCAAGCTTGGGGCTAAGCTACCCAAGCCGGGCAAAGTAAGTTAGAATAGTTATGATTGATTTAAGGAGGCAGCGCATGAAAACTGAAGTTTATCTGGTCAGACATGGGGAAACGCTTTTCAACCGCCTGAACAAGGTACAGGGTTGGTGCGACACCCCCTTGACCATCAAAGGAATCGACGACTTAAAGAAGACGGCTGATGCCTTGTCGCAGATCCATTTTGACAACATGTACTCGTCAGACTTGAAGCGGGCGATCGACACCGTCCACTTGATGAAGGATGCCAACCAGGTGTCTGAGATTGGCAAGATCAAAAAGCTGCCGGAATTCAGAGAAGTTTTTTACGGCTCTTTTGAAGGTGGCAGCATCGACGACATCTGGCACAGCGTTTCTAAAGCTGCGGGCATCCCGGCAACGACTGACGTGAAAAAGATCATCGACACCATCGGCATCTATAAGTTCCGGGAAGTCACCAAGAAGGCTGACCCCCGCCATTTGGCTGAAAATACGGAAGAACTGGAAACCAGAATGAAGCGGGCCATCCAGGTCTTAAGAAAAGAAACCATGGGCGAAGGCCGGGTCCTGCTGGTGTCCCACGGGGACTTCATCAAGACCCTGGGGATCAAGTACTGGAAGGAAAGCGACGGCCTGCACGACATCACCTTCCCGGACAACGGCAGCGTCAGCCGGGGGATTTTGGACGAAGAAGGCAATTTTGAAATCGTGGACTACAACTGCAAGGCCGCGGATTTATGAACAAGGAGACAAATTAGACGATGAAGTGGGATACGCACACTTTTACGATCGTTTTGCTGGTGATCGTGGGCCTGTGGGAATTTGCCCGGGGCTATAACGCCCAGCGGATGGGCAAGAAGGGCAATCTGCCAGCTCAGTCTTACTATCTGACCGGGGCCGGGATTCTGGCCGTGGCCATTTATTACGCGGTAAAGTTGTGGAGTTAATATGAACGTTCATTCCTGGTGGGTTCCTTATGCCGTTTTGCTTTTCGGCATCTGGGATTTAATTACCGGCATCACGCGCCTGCGCCGGCAGAAGCAGGGCGTCAAGCAGAAGGGGCTGGGGGGCAAGGCTTTTGTCCTCTTGGGCATCCTCTTCATCATTACTGGAATCTGGGCTTTTTGGCTCTAGAAGGCAAAAATTATGGCAAAGTTGGCACTGCTGAGGCATGGGGAAAGCCAGGCCAATGCGGCAAACGTATATACAGGCTGGAACGACGTCCCCTTGACAGACAAGGGCCGGCGGCAGGCCTGGGCAGCGGGGGAGAAATTAAAAGAAGTCGGTGATTTTCACCCGACCTTGATTCATACTTCTCTTTTGTCACGGGCAATTGAGACGGCGAACATCGCGGCAGAAGCAGCGGGCTTTTTGTACCTGCCAATTTCCAAAACCTGGCGGCTGAACGAACGCCACTACGGGGCATTGCGGGGGCTTGACAAGGACGTGTCCAGGAAGATTTTCGGCAAAGAACAGGTTTTAGAGTGGCGGCGGGGCTTTGACGCGGTACCTCCTGCGCAAGGGTCGCCAAGTATTGACCGCCGCTATTGGGGAGTGGACCCCAAGCTTTTGCCAAGAGCTGAGAGCCTGCACCAGACTCAGCTCCGCCTTTTGCCTTACTATGAAGACGAGGTAGCCAGCCGCTTAATGGCCGGGCAAGACCAGCTGATCGTGGCACATGGCTCCAGCCTGCGGGCCCTGATCAAATACTTAGAAGATATCAACAATGTGGATATCCTCAAATTGGAGGTGCCTAACGCCCAGGCCATCGTCTATGACTTTGACCAGGAGCTGAACATTGTGGATAAAATAATCACCAACTAACTGATAAACTTAAACAGGCTGAGGCCTGTTTTTTTATTTTGTCCTTCTTTTTTGCTAAAAAAGTCAGCGGTTATTGAAAAACTTGACATCGCTTTTGGGAGTGTTACACTTAGTCACAAGTTATCAGAAAACTTGTGAAAAGATTTTATAAACAGAAAGTGTGACAAGATGCCAGTAATGACAGCCCAAGAAGTGATGGATTTGATTCCTAACCGCTACCCGATCTGCTACATCGACCGGGTGGAGGAAATAGAAGCCGACAAGAGCATCAAAGCCGTAAAGAACGTGACGATCAACGAGCCCTTTTTTCAGGGACATTTCCCGGGAAATCTGGTGATGCCCGGGGTCTTGATCATTGAGACTTTGGCCCAGGCAGCTTCGATTTTGATCTTGAAGTCGCCGGCTTTTTACAAAAAGACCGCCTACCTTGGGGCGATCCACCAGGCTAAGTTCAGAAGGATGGTCCGGCCGGGGGATGTTTTGGAGATGGAAGTGAAGATGCTCAAGGTCCGGGCCAAGACCGGGAGCGTGGCGGCGGTGGCGAAAGTAAACGGGGACCTGGTCTGCCAGACGGAATTAGTCTTTATCGTGGGCGACCGGGACGGCAAGGACATGCAGGCAAAAAGTTAGAAAAAGCGAAAAAAACTGGAGACTTTTTCCAGATTGCTAAATGTCGGGGGCAATCTATGGTAAAATCTATTCTGATATATTTAAAATAGATTTTTTAAAATGGAGCTAAGTATGCGCAAATTATTTCTTTTGAGAGGCGCGCCCGGCTCTGGCAAGTCTTCATTTATCGCCCGGCACCACTTATTGCCGTACGCGATCAGCGGGGATGCGATCCGCCTGCTTTTGGCGGATTTGACCGTTTACTATGACCAGAAGACTGACGTTCTGCACCAGGTTATTCCGCGGCATGTCACGGAACAGACCAAGCGGATGAAGGACAACTTGGTTGAGCACAAGATGTCCTATGGGGAAACCGTCATCGTGGACGGGACCCACATTGTCGCCAGCGAGATCGATCACTACAAGAAGTGGTGCGAGAAGTACCATTACGAGTGCTATGTGGTCGATTTGATGCAGAACCAGACTCTGGAAGGTTTGTTGAAGAGAAACCAGATCCGGATGCAGTATGACTGGGTGAAGCCGGAAGTCATCACGATGATGTACAATTCTTACAAGGCTCATCCGGAATTGCCCAAGTGGGTCAAGGGGATCAAGCCCAACCAGATGGAGCAGGCCCTGCAGCAGAGAGAGAACAATCTGGACCATTATTCACATGTGGTTGCCATCCCAGACGAGGTGGCGGAAGAAGATTTTCCACATGTGCACATTTCCAACTTCTACTTCTCTTTCAACGACAAGTTCAGTGAAAAGTACGGGACTTACCGGAATGTGGTGACGATCGGCAAGACCAAGGAAGAGGTGGTCGACGAGTTCCGTCTGCCATACTTTGCCTTCAAGTTCCACCACAAGCACTTTTTGATTTCGGCTTACCCGATCAGAAACGAAATGCTGGACCCAGTCAAGAAGGTCAAGGGGACCTGGTCTTACACGACTGGCCTCTACAATGTGGCTGACTTTATCAGAGAATTTCCGGAGAACGAGAAATCACACGTTCACCAGTTTAATTTGAGCAAGCTGGACCGGACCAGACTTTTGCACATTTGGTAAAAGGCAAAGAAAAAGCTTTTCCTCAAGATTGTGGGGAAAAGCTTTTTTATGTAAAAAATTACTGCCAGGTCAAGGGAATTTGCCCGTGGGTCATGCGGACGGGATCGGGCAGGGTGAAATCTGCCGGTTCCAAGGTAACCTTGTCGATAACTTGTGGAATAACAGGTTCGTTGACCTCGACTCCTTCATAAGGAAAGTCAGTCACGGGCCGGGTTTGGACCTGGCCCAGCCGCTTTATTTCATCAAAGCCGGAGACAACTCTGGCAAAGACAGGGTAGGTCCCGGTCAGTTGGGGCTGATCAGTCAAGGGAAAGAAGACTTCGCAGCCGGCCAGGCCCAATTCGTCGTAGCCGCCCATGCAGGCCGTTCCGGCAGTGACGGGAACTGGCGGGAGGTCGGGATGCAGGTCAAACTCATTGGGCAGGAGGTACTTGGCCTCTTTTTTGCCAAAGGCATTGTAGCTTAAATCGACCCATTTGCCGGGCACGATCCGCTGGATCGCGTGACCGTCATAAATATGGTGCTTGACGGCCCAGACGAAGCTGGCGCAGGTATTCGGGGCGGCGTCTGGCAAAAGGTCCAAGACGATCTTGGCCCCGTTTCTCAGCCAAAAAACTGCTTTAGCCATATATCCTCCTTACTTGAAGTAGGCCCGGGTGTAGTCGGCCGTACCGGTGGTGTTCCAGAGAACCCCGCGCAGGCTGGAGTTGACCAGGTGGTCTTCAACTTCGGTGCACAGAGGGATAACTGGGTTGTCCTTACTCAGCTGCTTTTGGGCATTCAAGAGGTTCTTGAAGTAGGCCTTTTGGGAAGTCGCGTTTTTGGACTTGGCCAGGCTTAGCTGCTGGTTGAAGTTCTTGCTGGTGTACTTGCCGAAGTTGTGGGAGTTGTTCAGCTCCTGGGTTTCCAGTTCGCTCATTGGGTCAGCGTAGTCGTTGAGCCAGTAGCTCAGCTGCAGGTCAAAGTCGCCCTTGACGGCTAAGTTGTAGGCAGACAAGAATGGGAGGGATTTGACTTCGATTTTGACGCCGGAGAGCTTGCTTTCGATTTGTGATTGCAAAAATTCAGCCTGGTTCTTGTCAGTAGAAGTGTCGTAGCCGACCAAAGTCAAGCTTACGCTAGACTTGCCAAGTTCTTTCAAGCCTTCCTTCCAGAGCTTTTTCGCCTTGGCAACATTATAGGTTTCCTTTGGCTTAGCGACAGTGGCGAAGTCCTTGTTAGTGCCAGGGTATTTGGCAGCGCCTGGTGAAGAGTAAGTGTAGGAAGGCTTAGAACCGTTGGCCATGACTTTTTCAGCCAGCTGCTTTCTGTTGATGACTAAGTAGAGGGCCTGGCGGAGCTTGTCATTGCTTAAGGCGCGGCCTTTGGCCTGGTTGGTGCGGATGAAGTAGTTGCCGGACCGGTCGACTTGCTTTAAGTGCTTGTCGTTTTGCAGGCCCTGGGCGGTAGTGCCACTGATTAAGGCGTCGTCTAGGCTGCCTTGCTGGAAGAGCTGGTGGGCAGTGTTGGCTTCTTTAACGACTTGGTACTTGATCTTGGATAATTTGACTTCAGATTTAGCGTAGTAGTTAGGGTTCTTGACCAAAGTCCAGGTGTTTGAGCCGGCCTTCCAGCTGCCGAGCTTGAAGGCACCGTTTGAGGCGAAAGTCTTCATGCTGGTTCCGTACTTTTTGCCATATTTCTTGACCAGTTTGGTGTTTTGGGGCAAAAAGCTGGTCATAGTCAGCTTCTTGGTAAAGGTTGGGATCGGGTATTCCAGGTCAACGACCAGTTTGTGCTTGCCCACGGCTTTGACGCCTAAAGTTTCAGGCTTCTTTTTGCCATTTTGGATGGCGGTGGCATTCTTGATGCCTTGGTAGATGTAGCTGTAGCCGGACAGGGCGGTTGGGGCCACGCCTTTTCTCCAGGCGGTGACGAAGTCTTCAGCGGTCACGTCATCGCCGTTAGACCATTTGGCGGTCTTGAGGTAGAAGGTGTAGCGCTTGCCGCCATTGGACTTGACCGTCTTTTTGGCCAGGGCTGGGACAGGATTGTTGTTCTTGTCAGAGCGGAAGAGGCCGTCGTCCATCTGGTTTAAGACGTCCCAGATCGGCACCGTGGTGCTGGCGGATTGGTCAAAAGTGGCGATCGTGTCGCTCTCCATCAAGTTGAGCGTGGTCTTGGCCGTGGATGTGGTGGATGATTTGCCGCAGGCACTGAGCAGGAGCCCAGCCGCTAAAGCTGTGGCAAGCGGTAACTTTTTCCCCATGTTGATCTCCTCTGTTACACGATTCTAGTGGGTTGATACATTAAAATAACATTAAGAATTTTATAATCATAATTTAACAGCTGGGCGGGGAATTGTCAATTGGAAAATGGTTATGAAATGAGTTGGGATGAAATAGAAAATGCTTCCTCGTATGCTTTCAAAAATCCCGAAAAGGCAGCTTTCTTTTTAACTAATGAAAAAAATCACAATTTCTCGTTGCGAGCGTTTTTTTCAAGTGTTACGATCACGGGTGAGAAAAAGATTATTAAAAAGCAATAGAAAGAAGCAAGAAAATGAAGGCTGGAAAATACACGGTTGACGCCCAAGGGCACAATGGCAAGTTTAAGCTGACGGTGACGGTTGACGGAGACCGGATCGAAGATGTCAAGGTTGCTGAAGGGGAAACGGCTGGCATCTCAGACGCGGCTTTGAAGCGGATCCCGGAAGCGATTGTTAAGGGGCAAACTTTAAACGTTGACGTCGTCTCCGGGGCTTCCCTGACTAGCCGGGGGATCCTGGACGGGGTCGGCCAGGCGATTGAAATGGCTGGCGGGGATGCTGAAGAATTTAAAAAGCGGCCAAAGTACCAAGAAGCAGAAAGCGAAAGCGGGGAAGTCACGGTTGACGTGGCGGTTGTTGGTGCCGGCGGGGCTGGCTTTACCGCTGCTGTCCGCTCTTTGCAAAACGGCTTGAAGGTCGCCCTGCTTGAAAAGGCGCCAACTGTCGGCGGCAACACCATGCGGTCAGGCGGCTTTTTGAACGCGGCTGACCCGGAATGGCAAAACAAGTTTCCAGCCCTGCCCGGGGAAAATGTCACCCTGGAGCAAATGATGGAAGTCAAGGAAGACGAAATCGCTCCGGAATACCGGGAAGACTTTAAGGAGATGCAAAAGCAGATCAAGGACTACTTGGACAGCGGAAAAGACTACCTCTTTGACTCCGTTCTTTTCCACCGTCTGCAAACTTACCTGGGCGGCAAGCGAGTTGACCTGCAGGGCAATGAAATCTACAGCGACTACTCTTTGGCCAAGACTTTGACTGACCATGCCCTGGAATCGGTTAAGTGGCTGGCTTCAGTTGGCGTTGACTTCAACATGTCAGCCGTAACCATGCCTGTTGGTGCCCTTTGGCGCCGGGCCCACAAGCCAGTGGAAAGCGATGGCTTTGGCTACATCAAGGCTTTGAAGAAGTACTACGATGAACATGGCGGGCAGACTTTTACCGATGCCAAGGTAACGGATCTTTTGCTTGAAGATGGCCGGGTAGTGGGCGTGAAGACTGACAAGCTGACTGTACACGCCAAGGCGGTAATTTTGACGGCGGGCGGCTATAGCGCCAACACCAAGATGCTGCAAAAGTACAACACTTACTGGGATGACATTCCAGACAACATGAAGACTACCAACGCCCCATACATTACTGGTGATGGGATCAACTTGGGCCTGGAAGCAGGGGCTGCCTTAGTCGGCATGGGCTTTACCCAGATGATGCCAGTTGCTGACCCGAAGACCGGTGAATACAACACTGGCCTGCAGGTTCCGCCAGCTGACTTTGTCATGGTCAACCAGAAGGGTGACCGTTTCGTCAACGAATACGCTGGCCGGGATACTTTAGCCAAGGCGGCAATTGCCAACGGCGGCCTCTTCTACTTGATTGCTGATGAAACGATCAAAAACTCTGCCTACAACACTGATGAAAACAAGATCAAGCAGGAAATCGCTAGCGGACAGCTTTACAAGGCTGATACCCTGGAAGAGTTGGCAGAGCAGATCAAGGTTGACCCAGACCACTTACTGGCAAGCATCAAGAAGTACAACCAATACGTTGACCAGGGGGATGACCCTGAATTCCACAAGAGCGTCTTTGACCACCGGGTTGAAAATGGCCCATTCTACGCTACTCCGCGCCAGCCGGCCATGCACCACACCATGGGCGGCTTGAAGATTGACGCGGGTGCCCATGTCTTAAACGAAGCAGGGGAAAAGATCGCGGGCCTTTACTGCGCTGGTGAAAATGCCGGCGGGGTTCACGCGGGCAACCGTTTAGGCGGCAACGCCTTAGCTGACGTCTTTACTTTTGGCCGGATCGCGGCAGACAGCGCTAAGAGTGAACTCGCGGTTGACACGGTTAGCGGGGCTTCTCACTAAGCTTTGTAATCTGATGAATTTCCATACACACCCAAAAAACGAGTTGCATCCCGCAACTCGTTTTTCGTATCTATTCAAATCTCTTAGAAGTCGAAAGCCAAAGCGCCCATTGGGTCCCATGGCAGAAGTTCGATTGGGTTCTTCTTGCCTTCGTCGTAAGCTGCCTTAACGTCTTCTGGCAAGTAGGCCTTGTTCAAAACAGCCTGGTAAACGAATTGGTCGAACCATTCGTCGCTCATGACGAAGTAGCCCTTGAAGCCTGGCTTGTCGCCCCATGAGTTTTCGATCTTCCACTTGGTTGGCTTGCCGTCAACCAGGTCAACGGCAGTGATAACCATGGCGTGATTCATCATGCTTTCGCCTGAGTCCAGACGGTCAGCCTTGCTCATTGAGAAGTCGTAGTCAAAAAGCTGGTCTCTTTGGTAGATCTTGGTGTCCAAAAGCCCGGCTTCCCGGTCGCCGCCCTTGGAAACGTCTGAACCAAACCAAACGACTTCGCCTTGCTTCAATTGGTTGACGATCAAGTCTTTGAACTTGGACAGTTCCAGGTTGAGGTGGCGGACTTGCCGGCCGCCGACCACGTTGCCCAGGTATTCAACTGAGAAGACCTTGTTGTATGGCTTGTCAGCAGTAGGCCCGTTGATGACTGAGATGTAGTTTTCCAGGTCCCAGCCAATGTACTTCTTGAAGAAGTCTTGCGGGGTGATTTCCTTGTCGATGTGGTAGTTGCCGTCATCGTCAGTGTATTCGAAGTTGAAGCTCTTTGGCGGCAAGCCCAAGGAAGTAGCCAGCATGCGGAAGATGGCGTCCAAAAGTTCTGCCTTGTGAGCTTCTACTTCTTCTTCGCTCTTGCCTTCGTTTACCAAAGCGCGCAGTTCCAAACCGCCCTTGCGGAGCATGGTGTTCAAAGTGTCGTCCAAAGCACGGGAGTTTTCTGAGTTAGCCGTTTCTGGGTAAACCTTCTTCGGCACGATCCCGTACTTTTCAATCAAGCCGCAGAGCATGTCCCATTGCCCGCCGTCTGATTGCGGAGTGGCAAAGAGGAAGGAGACCTTCCGGTCGCCCAGCGGCTTGTCAGCTGAGGAGATCACATTTTCAAAGAAGAAGTTGGACTTTTCAAACTTGTCCCAGAAGAAGGTGTAGCTCTGTGACAATTCAAAGCCCTTCAGCTTGAATTCCTTTTGGATTGAGTGACGCATGGTGTTCAAAGCACTGAACATCCAGCAGCGGCCTGACTGCTTTTGGTTGGTAACTGAACCAGTGTCGATTTCCACTGAGAAGGTCGGGTCCAGGTCAATCTTGCTTTGGGTGCTTTGGCTGGCCTTGAAGATCCCATTGGTTTGGGCAGCGTTGGCAGCTACCCCGTAAGCTGGGTGCTTGCTCAAGTTGCTGGTGAAGTTTTCGATCGTGTCAAAGCTGATTTCTTTTGACATCCTATTGCCTCCTGTTTTCTCTTTTTTTCTTTTTAAAAAACTGTCTAAGCTCATTTTAGCCCATTAAAAATGTTCCGTCTATCAAAGCAGCTTAATTTGCAGGTCTGCCGGCCCAAATGTTCGTTAATTCCCCGTGCTTTTGGCAATAAGCAATCACCTGCGGGTCCAAAGGCCAAACTTTTAAGCCCGTCTCCTGGCAAATCTTTGCGACTTGCGCCATGACTTGGTCCAAAATTCCTTCCGGGGCTCCCGGCGCGATAAAAAGCTGGTTCATGACCCAGACCGGGCCGCTTTTCCGTTCAATCAAGAGGAGGGGACTTTTGGCAACTAACTGGCCGTCAGCCTTGATTTCAATGACTTTTTCTCTTTCGTCTGGCATAGCTTTTCCTTTCAAAGCGGCAAGTATTTTGTGATCCTTGCCTTTTCCTTTGCTGTCTTAACTAGTGTAAAATAGATGTCTAGATAATTAAAGGAGCAAAAACAATGAACAGAGTAAGAGGCTTTGAAGTAGTTAAGAAGTATGAAGGACAAGGCTTGACCCTGCCCCGCCGGCAGACTTTGGCCAGCGCCGGCTACGACATCGAAGCGGCCCGCGACATCACCATCCCCAGCATTTGGAGTCTGAACTTCGTCAGGATCTTCCGCTTGATCAGAAACGGCCACGACTTGATCGAAAGCGACCTTTTGCAGGCTGAAGAAGTCTTAAAGCCGATCTTAGTCCCAACTGGCATCAAGGCCTACATGCCAGAAGACGAAGTTTTGATCCTGGCCAACCGATCATCCAACACCTTCAAGCGCAACCTGTCCTTGCCAAACGGGATTGGCGTCATCGACAGCGACTACTACAACAACCCCAACAATGAAGGGGAGATCTTCGTCCAAGTCTTGAACTACGGCGTCCGTCCCCTCAAGATCAAGAAGGGTGAGCGGATCGCCCAAGGGATCTTTATCAAGTACCTGAAAACTGATGACGACCAGCCAATTGAAAGCCAGCGTTTAAGCGGCTTTGGCTCAACCGGCAAGAAGGGCGGCAAGTAATGGCCAGAGCTAGAACCCAGTACAAGTGCCGCTCTTGCGGCTACATCTCCGCTTCTTACCTGGGCCGGTGTCCTAACTGCGGGGCCTGGAACCAGTTTGAAAAAGAAAGCCAGGAGGTCCGCCAGACTTCAACTAAGGCTACCCCCAGCCGCTTGATGGCCAGCGTGGGGGCTAAAGAAGCAGTCAAAATGTCCACCATCAAGGCGGAAAAAGAAGAGCGGATTTTAACCAAGTCTTCAGAACTCAACCGGGTCTTGGGCGGCGGAATCGTTCCTGGCTCCTTAGTCTTGATCGGCGGGGATCCCGGCATCGGCAAGTCCACTTTAATGTTGCAGATCATGAGTGAACTGGCGGAAAAATACAAGGTCCTCTACGTCTCCGGGGAAGAATCAGCCAGCCAGATCAAGCTGCGGGCTGACCGCCTGGGCCTGGGCCAAAGCCCCATGCTTCTCTACCCGGAAAGCAACATGGAACACATCCGCGACCAGATCGACGACGTCAAGCCAGATTTTGTCGTCATCGACTCTATCCAGACCATGAACGAACCAAGCCTGGACTCCATGGTGGGCTCAGCTTCCCAGGTCCGGGAAGTTACCGCTGAACTGATGAAGATCGCCAAACTTGACCAGATCACCGTCTTCGTCATCGGTCACGTGACCAAGGAAGGGTCCATCGCCGGGCCGAAAATCCTGGAGCACATGGTTGACACCGTCCTTTATTTTGAAGGCGACGAGCACCATGCCTACCGGATCCTGCACTCAGTCAAGAACCGTTTTGGGGCGGCCAACGAAATAGGCATGTTCGAAATGAAGACTGAGGGCCTGGCCGAAGTGACCAATCCTTCTGCTGTTTTCTTAGATGAACGCCTGCCCGACTCAACTGGGTCAGCCGTGGTCGTTTCTTTAGAAGGCACCCGGCCGATCTTAGGTGAAATCCAGGCCCTGGTTACCCCAACCGCTTTTGGCTATGCCAAGCGGACGACTTCTGGGCTTGACTACAACCGGGTTTCCCTGCTTTTAGCCGTCTTGGAAAAAAGAGGCAACCTCATGCTGCAAAACCAGGACGCCTATTTATCAGCCACTGGCGGCATCCGCTTAAACGAACCAGCCATTGATTTAGCCATCGCCATGGCTATTGCTTCCAGCTACTATGACAAGGAAATCTCAGCGACTGACTGCTTTGTCGGGGAAATCGGCTTAACCGGGGAAGTCCGCCGGGTCAACCAGATCCAGGCCCGGGTCAAGGAAGCCGGCAAGGTCGGCTTTAAGCGGATTTTTATCCCTAAATACAATATGAGCCCAAGCCTTAAGGATTTGGGGATTGAAGTAATCCCGGTTTCCAGCGTCCGCCAGGCCCTCCACTACCTTTTCTCATAGAGAAAAGGTATGTAATCCTTTCATTAATTTTGCATTTTTTCTTGCTAAAAAGCTGGCAAGAACTACAATGTAGTATATCGGTTGAAAACAGATGGAAAGGAAAATTATTAATGACAGTTCCAGTATTTTATTCAATCAGTGACGATTTCACCCCATACGCGGCCGTCTCACTGCACTCTTTGGTCAAGCATGCTGACCCAAAGCGTGATTACACGGTAACTTTTTTGCACCAGGGCTTAAGCCAAGAACATGAAAAGGCCCTGGCTGCTTATAACAGAGACAATGTCCACATCAAATTCTACGAGATGTCTGACGAACTCTTGAAGCCAATCCAGGACCGGAAGGAAAACTACCTGCGGGGTGACTTCTTCACCATGTCCATTTTCTACCGGCTCTTTATCCCTGACCTCTTCCCGGAATACGACAAGGTAGTCTACATCGACAGTGACACGGTTTTGAATGACGACATCGCCAAGCTTTATGACCATGACTTGGGCACTAACCTCTTGGGCGCCTGCACCGACTCCTCGATCCAGTTTGTGGAGAAGATGCTTCGCTACATTAAGGAAGTTTTGACTCTGGATCCGAAGAAGTACATTAATTCAGGGATGCTGGTCATGAATGCCAAGGCCTTTAGGGAAGAAAACTTCGTTGACAAGTTCTTCAGCCTCTTGGGCCGCTACCACTTTGACTGCATTGCCCCGGACCAGGACTACTTAAATGAAATCTGCTCTGGCCGGATCAAGTACCTGGACGGCCGCTGGGATGCCATGCCAAACGAAAATACTGAGGCTCTGACTAACCCTGGCCTGATCCACTACAACCTCTTCTTTAAGCCATGGCACTTCAGCGGGATCCAGTATGAAGACTACTTCTGGACCAATGCTGAAGAGACCGTTTTTGCTGAAGAATTGAAGGCAGAACTGGCCAAGACGACTGATGAAGAAAGAGATGTTGAATACCACAAGCTTGACCACATGCTGGGCAAGCTGGATACGACCTTGCAGGATCCCAACAACTGGGCCCGGGTCAAGGAGAGAGAACAAGTAACTTTATAATTCACAGAGAATGCCTTCTGAGTTTTAACTTGGAAGGCTTTTTTAGTCCCTTTGGAGAATTTTTGGGAAAAATAAGCCGAAAAACGAGATTTTTAAAGCAAAAGTCGCTACAATTAAGTAGTCAAGAGTAAATAATAAAAGAGTTATGATGTTTGGGCGAAGAAAATGATTAAGACGAAAATCACAGATGCTTTTCATGCTTTTCAAAAAAAGATAATGGGAAATGGCCGCCCAAAGCCAGACCAAGTCATCAGCCTGCTCGACTTAGTCAAAGACGAGCTGGGCTTGGCCATGGTCTATGTCTGCGAAAACACGGCTGGTGGCAGCCAGTTTTTATATCAATATTGTTCTCATGGCGATAACTTTTCAGCCATGCACCACAACCTGCTGATCGCCGAAGGGCAGGAACGCGACACGACTTACGAACTTTTGCGCCAGGAGAACCCGGTAGTTTTGACGGGGGAATACTTCAGCAACAGGTTTGCCATGGCAGCTGGCAATCTGGTCTACAGCTACTTCAGCGGGAGCATCTGTCAGGGCTTCGTTTGCTTTCAAAAGGAAAAGCAAGCTGGCCAAGTCTGGAATGAAGAGGAAAAGGAAACGCTGACGATTCTGGCCAAGCTGCTCTGGCCCTTAGTCGCTCAAGACCAGATTGCTGCCCAGGTTCGGGTCATCAGCGCTAATGCTGGCAATCTGTCAATGGTTTGGATCTATCCCAAGGTCAAGACGGCTATTTTTTCCAAGGACCTGCGGACCCGGTTTGGCCTCAGCAACTATTACCGAGCCAAGTCGATTGGGGATTTTTGCCAGAGTTTCGTGGCCTATAAAGACCAAGATAAAGTAGTGGCTGCTTACCAAAAGGCCCTGCAAGGCAAAGAAATGGAAGTTAGCTGCCATGCTTTCCAGCACAGTGATAAGCTGCACTTGACTATCGTGTCCAACCGCTATGACTTTGAAGGGCAGCCTGAACAATTAGTGGTTTTCATCAGAAGAGCCAACGAAGTTTCCAAGGACCGCCTGGAGCGAAGCAAGCGGCTGGAAGCCTACCGGGAATTCCAGCTGATCTACAGCCGGGACAATATTTTTGAACTTTTTCTCGATCTGACTCAAAATCAAGCCACCGTCTTCAAGGCGCCTTTGTCCTGGCAGTCGGTTCTGGAGCAAGGAGACAACTATGACCAGCTTCTGCACCTTTTCGCCAGTCAGCTGGTCTTGCCCAACAGCCAGCAACCGCTTTTAAATGCCTTGAACTGTGATAATCTGCGTCGGCAGTTGACCCAGCAGTCCAGCTTCTTTTTGACTGCTCATGTCCAAGTTGAAAACCAGCAGCGGCTTTTGGAATTTGAAGTCATCGAAGGCCGTTCTGGCAACCATCGGGTGCCGCAGAGCGCGATCGTGGTCGTCAAGGATGTGACTGACAAGCGGGTTTCCCGCTACGACTCTTTGACCGGCCTGCTCAACATGCATAACTTTCTTTTGGAAGTTGGTCAGAAGTGGCAGCCAGGTGGCCAGCTTTTGGTCATGAACGTGGAGAATTTCAAGTTTTACAACATGCGCCATGGCCTGGAACAAGGGGACCGCTGCTTGATCGAAATCGCAGAACTTTTGAAGGAGCTCTATCCAGGTGCTACATTAGCCCGCTTTAACGCGGACAACTTCTATGTTTATGATCCAGATCCTGGCGACTGGGAATTGCGGATTATCCGCCTGCATACCCGCTTAAAGCGGCTGCCTTTGGCCAACCAGCTGCGGATGCGGGTTGGGGTTTACCAATATTCTGACAAGGTGACCGCTTCTTTGGCCTGTGACCGGGCCAAGCTGGCCTGTGACCAGGCTAAAAAACAGCCCGAGCAGAGCTGGTGTCTGTATACTCCGGCCATGCAGGAAAGAGAAGAATTAAAGCAGTATTTGATTGACCACTTGGATGATGCCCTTAGAAATCACTACCTGCAGGTTTACTACCAGCCGGTCATCCGGACTTTGACTGGCCGGCTTTGCAGCGCGGAGGCCTTAGTCCGTTGGATTGACCCGGTCAAAGGATTTTTGTCACCTGGGGATTTCATTCCTCTTTTTGAGGAGATGAACCTGTCTTACAAGGTTGACCGTTATGTCATCCAAGAAGTGACTAAAATGATTCGCGAGCATATGGACAAGGGCTGGCCGGTCATCCCGGTTTCAGTCAACCTTTCCCGGGCAGACTTCCAGATGATGGATCCACTGACGGAATTAAACCAGGCCATGCGCAAAAACAACTTGCGCCGGTCTCTGGTGCATGTGGAAATCACTGAAAGTGCCCTGTCTAAAGACGTGGATGGCTTAAAGCGGGCCATCCACAACTTCCGCCAGGCTGGCTACGAAGTCTGGATGGATGACTTTGGCAGCGGCTACTCTGCCTTGAACTATCTCAAGAATTTTGAATTTGATGAGATCAAGCTGGACATGATCTTTATGAAGGACTTTGATGAAGCTTCAAAAAAGATTGTGACTGCCTGTGTAAAGATGGCTAAAGATTTGGGCATTCACACCTTGGCAGAAGGCGTTGAGACCCAGCAGCAGCTGGACTTTTTGCGGTCAATTGGCTGTGAGCGGATCCAGGGCTATTACTACAGCAAGCCTTTGCCGCCTGATAAACTCTGCCAGTTGATTACCGAGAAGGGGATCGAGATCGAAAACTGGGGGCAGAGCAAGTTTTACCAGCAAGTTGGCTTGGTGGACCTGGTCAGCGACAAGCCGATCTGCCTGGTCTTGGACGATGGCAGCCAGTTCAGCATGCTTTATGCCAACGAAGAATTCCAGAAGGAGATCAAGCGGTCGCCTGCTCTTTTTGATCGGATTATCAACGACTGGAACAAACCGGATTCTGCAACTGCCAAACAGCTGCACGCCTTTGCCAAAAAGGTTGGCCAAGGCGGGGAAAGCTACTTTGACTTCAAGCAAATCGGCCAGTATCTCCGGCTAAGTGCCAAGCAAATCGCGAAACTCGAAAATTATCAGATGCTCTTGATCAACCCAAGCGACATCACGGTTCAATATCTGAAATAAGCAAGAAGCAGTCAAATTGGCTGCTTCTTTTTTTACTTTCTGCCCGCGAAAAGTTGAAAAAACAAAAATTTTCAAAAAACTTTTTATTCATTTAACTCAGGAAAAGCCCAAAATCCGAACGATTTTTCCAAAAATACAATTTTCCCAAAAATGAAAGAGGATTTTAAAAAGAGAAGAGAAAAAGAACTTTTACAACACCTCCTGGTGTTTGGCGAAAAAGACAATTAAAAGGCAAAAGTTGACGAAAAAGAAAAAACAAGGTAAAGTATTAAATGTCTTCAAGGCAAGCACGAAGCGCTTTCGTAAAGAAAGGCAATTGAAGGCAAAATAAAAAATATCAGAAAGCTGTTGACAAGAAGTCGGCAAGCGAGTAAGATATAAAACGTTGCGTCACTTGACGCAAGTTGGTACTTTGAAAACTGAACAAAGTTTCGCAGTGTGCGGGTCAAACATTGTTTGATCCAAACAAATAAGCGAAGTCAATTCGCAAGCAAATAATCTGGAGCAGATTAAAAAGAGCTCAATTTTCAAATTGAGAGTTTGATCCTGGCTCAGGACGAACGCTGGCGGCGTGCCTAATACATGCAAGTCGAGCGAGCTGAATTCAAAGATTCCTTCGGGATGATTTGTTGGACGCTAGCGGCGGATGGGTGAGTAACACGTGGGCAATCTGCCCTAAAGACTGGGATACCACTTGGAAACAGGTGCTAATACCGGATAACAACATGAATCGCATGATTCAAGTTTGAAAGGCGGCTTTTAGCTGTCACTTTAGGATGAGCCCGCGGCGCATTAGCTAGTTGGTGGGGTAAAGGCCTACCAAGGCAATGATGCGTAGCCGAGTTGAGAGACTGATCGGCCACATTGGGACTGAGACACGGCCCAAACTCCTACGGGAGGCAGCAGTAGGGAATCTTCCACAATGGACGCAAGTCTGATGGAGCAACGCCGCGTGAGTGAAGAAGGTTTTCGGATCGTAAAGCTCTGTTGTTGGTGAAGAAGGATAGAGGCAGTAACTGGTCTTTATTTGACGGTAATCAACCAGAAAGTCACGGCTAACTACGTGCCAGCAGCCGCGGTAATACGTAGGTGGCAAGCGTTGTCCGGATTTATTGGGCGTAAAGCGAGCGCAGGCGGAATGATAAGTCTGATGTGAAAGCCCACGGCTCAACCGTGGAACTGCATCGGAAACTGTCATTCTTGAGTGCAGAAGAGGAGAGTGGAACTCCATGTGTAGCGGTGGAATGCGTAGATATATGGAAGAACACCAGTGGCGAAGGCGGCTCTCTGGTCTGCAACTGACGCTGAGGCTCGAAAGCATGGGTAGCGAACAGGATTAGATACCCTGGTAGTCCATGCCGTAAACGATGAGCGCTAGGTGTTGGGGACTTTCCGGTTCTCAGTGCCGCAGCAAACGCATTAAGCGCTCCGCCTGGGGAGTACGACCGCAAGGTTGAAACTCAAAGGAATTGACGGGGGCCCGCACAAGCGGTGGAGCATGTGGTTTAATTCGAAGCAACGCGAAGAACCTTACCAGGTCTTGACATCCTGTGCTACACCTAGAGATAGGTGGTTCTCTTCGGAGACGCAGAGACAGGTGGTGCATGGCTGTCGTCAGCTCGTGTCGTGAGATGTTGGGTTAAGTCCCGCAACGAGCGCAACCCTTGTCTTTAGTTGCCATCATTAAGTTGGGCACTCTAGAGAGACTGCCGGTGACAAACCGGAGGAAGGTGGGGATGACGTCAAGTCATCATGCCCCTTATGACCTGGGCTACACACGTGCTACAATGGGCAGTACAACGAGAAGCGAACCCGCGAGGGCAAGCGGATCTCTTAAAGCTGTTCTCAGTTCGGACTGCAGGCTGCAACTCGCCTGCACGAAGCTGGAATCGCTAGTAATCGCGGATCAGCACGCCGCGGTGAATACGTTCCCGGGCCTTGTACACACCGCCCGTCACACCATGGAAGTCTGCAATGCCCAAAGTCGGTGGGATAACCGCAAGGAGTCAGCCGCCTAAGGCAGGGCAGATGACTGGGGTGAAGTCGTAACAAGGTAGCCGTAGGAGAACCTGCGGCTGGATCACCTCCTTTCTAAGGAAAACAGATGGATGGAGAGCAGAAATGCTAAGAGAAATCCATCAGTTACGGAAGCACACTGCAAAGAAACTTTGTTCAATTTTGAGAGTATCAACTCTCACTTGTACGTTGAAAACTGAATATCTTAATTCCAAGAAAAAACCGAGAATCATTGAGATCAATGAAAACATTGCAAAGCGACCGAGAGAGTTCGAAAGAACAGACTTGCAAGGTCAAGTGAAGAAGGGCGCACGGTGAATGCCTTGGCACTGGAAGCCGATGAAGGACGCGACTAACCGCGAAAGTCTTCGGGGAGCCGTAAGTAGGCTTTGATCCGGAGGTCTCCGAATGGGGGAACCCAGCATGTGCAGACATGCTATTCTTGTGTGAATACATAGCACAAGAAAGGAACACGCAGTGAACTGAAACATCTAAGTAGCTGCAGGAAGAGAAAGAAATATCGATTTCCCAAGTAGCGGCGAGCGAACAGGAAAGAGCCCAAACCGGCAGATTTATCTGCCGGGGTTGTAGGACTGAGACATGGCACTTCAGAGGATAGCAGAAGCGTTTGGGAAGACGCGCCAGAGAGGGTGAGAGCCCCGTAAGCGAAATCCAAAGAAGGCCTATCAGTATCCTGAGTAGGGCGGGACACGTGAAATCCCGTTTGAATCCGCGAGGACCATCTCGCAAGGCTAAATACTAACCAGTGACCGATAGTGAACCAGTACCGTGAGGGAAAGGTGAAAAGAACCCCGGGAGGGGAGTGAAAGAGAACCTGAAACCGTGTGCCTACAAGTAGTCAAAGCCCGTTAAGGGGTAATGGCGTGCCTTTTGTAGAATGAACCGGCGAGTTGCGTTAGTCAGCAAGGTTAAGTCAGAAAAGACGGAGCCGCAGCGAAAGCGAGTCTGAAGAGGGCGAGCAGTTGGCTGACGCAGACCCGAAACCAAGTGACCTACCCATGACCAGGTTGAAGGCGCGGTAAAACGCGCTGGAGGACCGAACCCACGTAAGTTGAAAATTGCGGGGATGAGTTGTGGGTAGCGGTGAAATTCCAAACGAACTTGGAGATAGCTGGTTCTCTCCGAAATAGCTTTAGGGCTAGCCTCGCAAAGAGGATGCTGGAGGTAGAGCTCTGTTTGGACTAGGGGCCCGTCAAGGGTTACTGAATTCAGATAAACTGCGAATTCCAGACATTTATGTGCGGGAGTCAGACTGCGAGTGATAAGATCCGTAGTCGAAAGGGAAACAGCCCAGATCACCAGTTAAGGTCCCAAAATTCATGCTAAGTGGAAAAGGATGTGGAGTTGCGCAGACAACTAGGACGTTGGCTCAGAAGCAGCCATCATTCAAAGAGTGCGTAATAGCTCACTAGTCGAGTGACGCCGCGCCGAAAATTTACCGGGGCTAAGCATGATACCGAAACTGTGGATGTGCATTATGCACGTGGTAGGAGAGCGTTCTAGCGGCGGTGAAGCATGACCGAGAGGACATGTGGAGCTTCTAGAAGTGAGAATGCCGGTATGAGTAACGAAAGACAGGTGAGAATCCTGTCCGCCGCAAGACTAAGGTTTCCTGGGGCAGGCTCGTCCGCCCAGGGTAAGTCGGGACCTAAGGCGAGGCCGAGAGGCGTAGTCGATGGACAACAGGTTGAGATTCCTGTACTGCACCGAATCGTTATGAGCGATGGAGGGACGCAGGAGGCTAGCAGCGCGTGGTGCTGGATACCACGTTCAAGCGTCAAGTCTGAGAGCGAGTCAAATGCTTGCTCTCATAAGGACAAGGCGTGATGAGGAGCGAAATTAAAGTAGCGAAGGCTGCGACGTCACACTGCCGAGAAAAGCTTCTAGCCAGAGACGGTGCACCCGTACCGCAAACCGACACAGGTAGTCGAGGAGAGTATCCTCAGGTGAGCGAGAGAACTCTCGTTAAGGAACTCGGCAAAATGGCCCCGTAACTTCGGGAGAAGGGGCGCTGGTCGCAAGATCAGCCGCAGTGAAAAGGCCCAAGCAACTGTTTATCAAAAACACAGGCATCTGCAAAATCGTAAGATGAAGTATAGGTGCTGACACCTGCCCGGTGCTGGAAGGTTAAGAGGAGAGCTTAGCGCAAGCGAAGGTTTGAATTGAAGCCCCAGTAAACGGCGGCCGTAACTATAACGGTCCTAAGGTAGCGAAATTCCTTGTCGGGTAAGTTCCGACCTGCACGAAAGGTGTAATGATTTGGGCACTGTCTCAACGAGAGACTCGGTGAAATTATAATACCCGTGAAGATGCGGGTTACCCGCGACAGGACGGAAAGACCCCATGGAGCTTTACTGCAGTTTAATATTGGGTATCTGTCAAGCATGTACAGGATAGGTAGGAGCCTGAGAAGATAGGACGCCAGTCTTATCTGAGGCGCTGTTGGGATACTACCCTTGCTTGACGGATGCTCTAACTCAGGCCTGTGATCCAGACCGAGGACAGTGTTTGACGGGCAGTTTGACTGGGGCGGTCGCCTCCTAAAGTGTAACGGAGGCGCCCAAAGGTTCCCTCAGAATGGTTGGAAATCATTCGCAGAGTGTAAAGGTAAAAGGGAGCTTGACTGCGAGAGAGACAACTCGAGCAGGTACGAAAGTAGGGCTTAGTGATCTGGTGGTACCGCATGGAAGGGCCATCACTCAACGGATAAAAGCTACCCTGGGGATAACAGGCTTATCTCCCCCAAGAGTTCACATCGACGGGGAGGTTTGGCACCTCGATGTCGGCTCGTCGCATCCTGGGGCTGAAGTCGGTCCCAAGGGTTGGGCTGTTCGCCCATTAAAGCGGCACGCGAGCTGGGTTCAGAACGTCGTGAGACAGTTCGGTCCCTATCCGTCGTGGGCGCAGGAAATTTGAGAGGAGCTGTCCTTAGTACGAGAGGACCGGGATGGACGCACCGCTGGTGTACCAGTTGTCTTGCCAAAGGCATCGCTGGGTAGCTATGTGCGGACGGGATAAGCGCTGAAAGCATCTAAGTGCGAAGCCCCCCTCAAGATGAGATTTCCCATTTCTTCAAGAAAGTAAGACACCTCAGAGACGATGAGGTAGATAGGCCGGGAGTGGAAGAAGCGTGAGCTTTGGAGCGGACCGGTACTAATCAGTCGAGGACTTGACCAAAAGAGCAAAGCAATGAAGGTTTTGACTTGGAAAGAGATATTCAGTTTTGAGCGTGCAAGCTCAAGCAAGAGTGCGGTGGCAATGGCAAGAAGGATACACCTGTTCCCATGCCGAACACAGCAGTTAAGCTTCTTAACGCCGAAAGTAGTTGGTGGGAAACTGCCTGCGAGGATAGGAAGCTGCCGCGCTCGATCAGCCAGACTGTCTAGCCTGGCTTTTATCATGCGGAAGTAGTTCAGTGGTAGAACATCACCTTGCCATGGTGGGGGTCGCGGGTTCGAATCCCGTCTTCCGCTTAGCATCAAGAGATGCTTAATTGAATAAATGCACCCATAGCGCAACTGGATAGAGTGTCTGACTACGAATCAGAAGGTTGTAGGTTCAAGTCCTACTGGGTGCATTGGAGGATTAGCTCAGCTGGGAGAGCATCTGCCTTACAAGCAGAGGGTCACAGGTTCGAGCCCTGTATCCTCCATCTGGCCCGTTGGTCAAGTGGTTAAGACACCGCCCTTTCACGGCGGTAACATGGGTTCAAATCCCGTACGGGTCATTGCCGAAAGGCATAACAGAATATTTGGTCCATTGGAGCAGTGGTCTATCTCGCCTCCCTGTCACGGAGGAGATCGCGGGTTCAAATCCCGCATGGACCGTCACTGAGAAGCAGGTAGATACCTGCTTCTTTTTTGTGTTTTCGTTTATTTTTTCTTTCTGTTATTTTTCTTTTCTTTCTAAATTTCCTTGGCTGATTATTTTACTTTAGAAACAATCTGTTTTCTTTTTGACAATTGCTTGTCAAATCGTTTTTAGTGTACTAGAATAAATAGTACAGTAGAGACAGCTAGAAAGGAGCGAGCTAGTGGACTTTATTGACTATTTGGACAGCCGGCCGATTTACCAGCAGATCGCTGACAGATACAAGCAGCTGATTCTGACTGGAGTCATGCTGCCGGACGAGCAGCTGCCATCGGTGCGGAAGTTGGCCATGGAATTGTCGACTAACCCTAATACAGTGCAGAAGGCATATGCCGCGCTGGAACGGGAGGGATACGTATACAGCGTCAAGGGCCGGGGAAATTTCGTCCGGGCCAATGAAACGCTGAAGAGCAAGCAAAAAGAAGAGCTGAAAGGGAAAATGATTGATTTAATTAAGGAGATTCAAGCTGTGGGACTTGATCCACAAGAATTGTTTGCTGAAGCCATGGAGGAGGCGGCAGAAGATGATCGAGATTGATGCACTAAACAAGGATTATGGGCAGACTGAGGCCATCAAGAACCTTAACCTGACCATTGAAGAAGACCGGGTCTTTGGCTTGATCGGGACCAACGGGGCCGGCAAGAGTACTCTCTTGCGGATGATCGCTGGCATCTTGCGGCCAACTTCTGGCCATATCACCATTGACGGCCTGCCGGTTTATGACAATCCAGCTGCTAAAGAAAAGTTTTGCTTTATTCCGGATGACCCCTACTTCTTTCCAAATGCCACAGCTGAGTCTATGGCTAAGGACTACGCGGCAGTTTACCAGGACTTTGACCAAGAGCGTTTTGCCAGCTTGCTGGCCGACTTCCGCTTAGAGCCTGAGCGCCGCATACACGACTATTCTAAGGGCATGAAGCGGCAATTAGCTATCCTGCTAGGATTATGTGCTAACACCAAGTACCTGCTCTTAGACGAGGTTTTTGACGGCTTAGACCCGGTTATGCGGCAGAGCATGAAGAGTTTGTTTGCCGAAGACATGGACCGGCGACAATTAACCCCGATCATTGCCTCTCACAACTTGCGGGAATTGGAAGATATTTGTGACCACATCGGTTTCCTGCACAGCGGCGGTCTGCTTTTATCAGAAGACCTGGCCGACATGAAGCTGGAAATCCAGAAATTGCAGTGCGTCTTTAAGGACGACCGGGACATGGAGGAAGTCCTGGGCAAGCTGAAGGTGGTTGACCACAGCAGCCGGGGCCGCCTGCACACTTTGGTAGTGCGGGGGAGCCGGAGTGAAGTCGAAGCGGTCTTTGACCATGTGCCGATGACCTTCTTCGAAATCCTGCCGTTGACCTTGGAAGAAATCTTTATTGCAGAAGCGGAGGCAGTTGGCTATGACACGCGCAAACTCATCCTTAAATAAACATGCTCTGCCGCAAAAAGAAATCCTGCGGCATCGGAAGGTTCCCGTAGCCTTGACTGTTTTGGTCATGGCCATGTTCTACATCGTTGGGACCATGCTTCTCTTGATTAGTGGTGAAGAACCATATGAAAGCCTGCAGAGTGCGGTTAGATACTACTTCAATTACCGAAATTCTGTAACGCCGATTATCACAGGACTTTTCGGCGTCTACTTCGGCTTTGAAGCCTTTCGCTATTTGCATGTACCGCGGCAAGTAGACTTCTATGAAAGTCAACCCATCAGTCGCAAGACCCGGTATATCGGAATCACGGTTAACAGCCTGCTTACTTTCAGCGTTATTTACCTTGCCTTTTTCTTGGTCGGTCTGACGATTTGCATGGCCGCTGGGGCCAACGTGATGACCAACGCTGGAATATGGCAGAGCTGTTTGAATAATTTACTGACCTTTTCAGCCTGGTACGGGATTGCCGTTTTGAGCATGATGGTCACGGGGAATACTTTTGTGGCTGGCTTAGCCACGATCTTTTTCTCCTGCTTTGAACTGGGTGTGCTCTTTCTGTATTCGACTTTCTTTAGCTCCATTGCTCATACTGCTGGTACTGATGACTATGGCTGGCAACCATACACCAATCCTTGGTCGCAGGCCTTTAACAGCAATCACTGGCTTGGGATAGGCTTAAACCTGCTTTGGACTGTTCTTTACCTGGGTCTGGCATACTGGGCCTACCAGAAGCGAGCCAATGAAAAAGCTGGCAGAGCTGTTACCTTTGCTTGGATTGAGCAGGCAGTAAAAATTATCTTGGTTATCTTCTTCGCAGCCTTTGGCGGGATTTTAGGCTACTTGATTTCTGGAAACAAATTTGTTTGCGGAATCTTGGGTGCTGTTATCATTGGCTTGCTGACCGCAAGCATCATGGAAGTTATCTTCAAGTTTGATCTGGCCGCATGGAAGAACCACTTTGGCCAGGGATTGCTGTTGACCGCGGCTGGCTTGGCAATTTTTGTCGGTATGCACTGGGGAGGTAAACAGTTCGACAACTGGTTGCCTGCAAGTGATCAAGTGGCCAGCGTAGCAATTGCTCCGGATGACCGAGCTTTTAGCGCCTACTATATTGGCCAGTCTGCCGATAGTACTAGCGCAAATGAATACGCGGCCAAGTACATGTATTTGCCGTCTTCAAACGAGCTCTTGCAACTTGCTAAAGCCGGCAGCAAGCAAAGCCAGAAGACGGATCACGATCAAGCAACGATAATCCAGCTGCGCTTCTTGTTCAGAATGAAGAATGGCCAGGTTAAAACCAGAGTTTATAATATGCGGGAAGAGGATCTGGATAAATACTTCGAGCAGATCAGTAAAACAAAGGCTTACAAGCGGGGCTACTTCCAGATCTACCATGACCAGATGATCATGGACAAGCTGGGCACCGTATCCATTGCCTATAAGAGCGGCAAGAAGACGGTTAAGCTGGAAGACGGCAAGCTTTACAGCGAATTCCGCAAGGCTTACAAGCAAGACTTGGCCAAATGGGATTACAAGCTGGCCAGCCGGCAGAAACCAGTCGGTAGGATCAAGATCGACTGGGCAGCGACAAAGTCAGATAGTGCTACGGTTGAATACCCGGTTTACGCCAACTACAGCCACACGATTGCTTTCTTGAAGAAAAACAAGCTATATGACGAAACGCCGTTAAAGAATTCTCAGTTGGGGGACTTGGACTACTATATTAACGAAGATTACTAAGCCGAAAATCAAGCCAATTTAACTTAAAAACTTTACTTTTTCAGCTATTTGTTCTATCATTAAAACAATTATGCACTAATATTATTTTAATTATTTAGGAGGACAGATGGCGAAAGAACACGAAAACGCGGACGGAACGGTCCGGTCTTTATCGAACCGGCACGTACAGATGATTGCCATCGGGGGCACAATCGGGACTGGTCTCTTCTTGGGGGCCGGCAGCACAATCTCTGCCACCGGGCCGTCAGTCATTTTGATTTATGCTTTTATGGGTGTCTTCTTCTTCTTTATGCTGCGGGCATTGGGAGAAATGTTTTACTCAGACCCCAACCACCATACCTTCGTTTCATTTATTACTAAATACCTGGGGCCAGCGGCGGGCAACTTTGCCGGATGGTCCTATTGGATCGGCCTGCTCTTTGCCTGCATGGCCGAACTGACAGCAGTCGGGACTTACTTCCAGTACTGGTTCCCGCACGCGCCACTTTGGCTGGTTGAGCTTATCTTTTTAGGAGCCTTGACCCTGCTGAACTTAACGGCAGCCCGCCTCTTTGGGGAAACTGAATTCTGGTTTGCCATGATCAAGATCATCGCTATTATTTCCATGATCTTGACCGGGATCTTCCTGGTGGCGGTCCACGCAAAAACTCCAGTTGGCTATGCTTCTTTAAGCAACTTGACCAAGAACTTCAAGCTGGCGCCAAATGGCACTTATGCCTTCTTTACGGCCTTCCCGATGGTCTTCTTCTCCTTTGCGGGGATTGAATTCGTGACCATTACGATCGGGGAAGCCGCGGACCCGCACCGGGTGATCAAGAAGGCAGTCAACGAGACCCTTTTGAGAATCTTGATCTTCTACATCGGTACTTTAACTGTGATCATGTGCGTGGTCCCTTGGCGGTCAGTGTCTGCCTCAAGCAGTCCGTTCGTCCAGGTCTTCCAGCTGGCTGGCTTCACCACGGCAGCTTCAGTTTTGAACTTCGTGGTTCTGACTAGCGCGGCCTCAGCCTTGAACTCAACCATCTTCTCAGCTGGTCGACACTTCTTCCAATTGGCAGAAGAAGCCCACCGGGGCAGCTGGCTGAAGAAGCATTTTGCCAAAATCTCCCCGAATGGGGTACCGGCAAAGGGAATCATGATCTCGGTTCTGTTCTCTTTGATCGCGCCGATCCTCAGCTTCTCAAACACGGCGATTGAAGCCTTCAGCATGGTCGCCGGGGCAACTAGTGACATCTTCATCCTGGTTTACGTCCTGGCCCTGCTGGCTCACCGTAAGTACCGCAAGTCCAGCGACTTTTTGCCGGACGGCTTCAAGATGCCTTTTTACCAGGTAACCAGTCCCTTGACGATTGCCTTCTTCCTGGTCATCTTCTTCAGCCTCTTCTTCGTCAAAGAAGATGTCTTCGGTGCCAGCCTGGCCACAGCCTGGGTCATCTTCTTCGGTGGCTTCTGTTACTTCCACCAGCGGCGGAAGGACAAGCAGGCCGATAACTAAAACTGAATCAAACAGATTATACAGTCATGACCGTGTCATGGCTGTTTTTTGTTGATAATGTTAGCTTTTCCGGTAAAAAGTAAGCGAAAACAAGCCTAAAAAGCTGGACGTTTTTGTGAAATCCGAATGCTTTTCTTGACATAGCCTGGCAAAGAGAGTATCTTAAATAGATATTAAAAATTAAAAACGATTGAAAGGCGGAAATTGGATGGCATATAATAAAATGTTGGTCCTGCAGACAGACTTTGGTTTAGTAGATGGGGCGGTCAGCGCCATGCATGGGGTGGCTCACACGGTCGCCAGCGACATCAATGTCTCTGACTTGACCCATGAAATTCCCCCTTACGACATTTGGAATGCCTCTTACCGGCTTTACCAAACCATCAAATACTGGCCAGCAGATACGGTCTTCGTCTCTGTCGTTGACCCAGGCGTTGGCTCAGCCCGCCGGTCAATCGCCGTCAAGACCAAGTCCGGCCACTATGTCATTACCCCAGACAACGGGACTTTGACCCATATCTACAAGTATGAAGGGGTGGAAGCTGTCCGGGTGATTGATGAAAACAAGAACCGCCTGCCGCACTCCCAGGAAAGCAACACCTTCCATGGCCGGGATGTCTACGCTTATAACGGGGCTATGCTGGCTAGCGGGCAGGTGGCTTTTGAAGAACTTGGCGAAGAAACACCAGTCGACAGTCTGGTGACTCTGCCGGTGATTGAACCCCGCCTGCAAGGCGACACGGCCGTCGGTACTATCGATGTTTTGGACGTCCGCTTTGGTTCCTTGTGGACCAACATTCCTCTGGAAATGGTTAAAAAGCTGTCTATCGACCGGGGCGACAGCCTTTTGGTTACCATCTTGCACCAGAATGTGGCCGTCTACCAGGAACACATCCCATTTGTCCGGTCATTCGCGGAAGTCAACCTTGGCCAGCCGCTGGTCTACATCAACTCCCTGGTCAACATCGGGATTGCCCTCAACCAGGAATCCTTTGCCGCTGTTCACCACATCGGTACCGGGACCGACTGGCAGGTCAAGATCAGCAAGGTCAACAAGTAAAAAATAGGAATTGGAGAGAATTTTTATGAATAAGGATATGTGGAAGTTAAGCCCTAAGAATATTGCTGCCTTGGGGATCGGATCAGCCGTTTTCGTGATTGTCGGCCGTTTTGCCTCAATCCCAAGCGGCTTGCCAAACACCAACTTTGAACTGGTTTACGCCTTCCTGGCCATGATTGCCATGATTTACGGGCCAACGGTCGGCTTCGGGGTCGGTTTTATCGGCCACGTGCTTTTGGACCTCATCATGTACGGGCAGACTTGGTGGAACTGGAACTTCGCGGCAGGCTTTTTGGGCTTCTTGATTGGCCTCTACGCTTTGCGCGTTAACCTTGACCAAGGTGAATTCAGCACCAAGGAAATGGTCATCTTCAACGTCGTGCAGGTTGCGGCCAACGCTATCGTTTGGTTCCTCTTAGGGGCCGTGGGTGACATGGTCTTGAACAGCGAACCAGCTGCCAAGGTCTTTGCCCAGGCCGGCTTGACCACTTTGATGGATGGCTTGACCATCGCGGTTTTAGGCACCATCCTGCTTAAGCTTTACGCCGGCAGCCGGGTCAAGAAGGGCAGTTTGCACAAGGATTAAGGAATTAATATATGACAAGTCTGATTCAGTTTAGAGATTTTTCTTTTCAGTACGACAGCCAGCAGGAGCCAACCCTCCGCGACATCAATTTGACGATTGAGAAGGGGGAAAAAGTATTGCTGGCCGGGCCCTCAGGGTCTGGCAAGTCAACCCTGGGCAAGTGCTTGAATGGATTGATTCCCAACCTGGATAAAGGGACGATCACAGGCCAGTGTTTGATTGATGGCAAGGACATCAGTCAGACTGGCCTGTTTGACTTATCTTTTACCACTTCAACCATTCTCCAGGACACTGACGCCCAGTTTATCGGTTTGACGGTCGGGGAAGACATTGCCTTTTCCCTGGAAAACGACTGCGTGCCCCAGGACAAAATGAAGCAGGTGGTGGACCGCTGGGCCAAAGAGCTGGATCTGGGCGACTTGCTCAAGCAGTCCCCGCAAAGCCTGTCGGGCGGGCAAAAGCAGCGGGTGGCCCTGGCTGGGGTCTTAGTCGACGAGTCCCCGATCCTGCTCTTTGACGAACCCCTGGCCAATTTGGACCCAGCATCGGGTTACAAGACCATGCGCCTTATCGACCAGATGCAGAAGAAGTTCGGGGCCACGGTTATCATTATTGAGCACCGCCTGGAAGAAGTCTTGGCTGAGGAAGTAGACCGGATCGTCCTGGTGGACGAGGGCCGGATTTTAGCTGACCAGAAGCCAGATGACCTGCTCAAGGCTGATCGCCTGGAAGCTGTTGGGGTCAGAAATCCCCTGTACCTGGATGCCATGAAGACGGCCGGAATTGATTTAAATAAATTGGACAAGTTGACTCCGCTGGAAGATCTGCCGGTTGATGGGGATGCCAAAGACAAGCTTTTGGCCTGGCAAAACAGCTACCAGTTGCCGGCAGAAAAAGCAGCTGGCAGAGAGCTCTTGACCTTGAAGAATGTCGGCTTTGCCTACAGCGTCGACCAAAAATACCCATTAAAAGACGTTAATGTCGTCATCAAGGAGGGGGACTTTGTCTCCATCGTTGGAGAAAACGGGGCGGGGAAGACCACCCTTTGCCGCTTAATCTGCGGCTTTTTGCAAAACACGGGCGAGATTGCCTGGAAAGGCGAGGACATGGCCGGCTTGTCAATCAAGGAGCGGGCGGACAAGATTGGCTACGTGATGCAGGATCCCAACCAGATGATCAGCCAGACCATGATCTTTGATGAAGTGGCCCTGGGTCTGCGCTTGCGGAAAGTGCCAGAAGACGAGGTCAAGGAAAGAGTGGCCAAGGTGCTCAAGATTTGCGGCCTGTACCCCTTCAGAAACTGGCCGGTTTCCGCCCTCAGCTTTGGGCAAAAGAAGCGGGTGACGATTGCCGCTATTTTGGTTTTGGAACCGGCCCTCTTGATCTTGGATGAGCCGACGGCTGGCCAGGACTGGAAGACCTACACGGAAATCATGTCCTTCTTGAAGGAATTGAACGAAGCCGGCAAGACGATCATGATCATCACCCACGATATGCACTTGATGATGGAATACACTGACCGGTCACTTGTTTTTGCCAAGGGACGCTTGATTGCCGACACCACGCCGGTTGATCTTCTGACTGATGAAAAGCTGGTCCAAGAGGCCAGCCTCCGCCAGGTCAGCCTCTTTGACCTGGCCCAGCACTACGGCCTGCCGGATCCAGAAGGCTTTGCCCGCAAGTTCGCGGCTTATGAACGGGAAAGATTGGGGGAAGACAGAAATGAATGATGCTGTTTTAGGCTACACGCCAGGGAAGACCTTTGTCCACCGCTTGAGCGCGACCACCAAGCTTTTATTTTTGATTATTACTTCGGTGGCCTGCATGGTGACTTATGACACCCGCTTTTTGCTGATCGTGTGCATCCTGTCTTTGGCCTTGTTCAAAGTTTCCCAGGTCAAGTGGCGTCAGGTGTCTGTCGTGGTCAACTTGATCATGATTTTCGCGGTCTTGAATTTAGTTTTGGTTTACGTCTTCCAGCCCAGCTACGGGGCTGACCTTTACGGCAGCAAGCACGTCTTGCTGGGCAGCGGCTTTTTTGCTTTAACGGCTGAGGAAACTTTTTATCTCTTCAACCTGATGCTCAAGTATATCTGCGCCGTACCGATCGCGATCTTGTTCCTGCTGACGACCAATCCCAGCCAGTTTGCTTCCAGTCTGAACCAGATCGGGATCAGCTACCGTTTCTCTTACGCCTTTTCCCTGGCCCTGCGCTATATTCCAGACATCCAGGAAAGCTACTGGGCGATCTCCCATGCCCAGCAGGCCCGGGGCAATGAGATTTCCAAGAAGGCCAAGCTGGCCGACCGGGCCAAGGGGACGGTCAACATCGTCATGCCTTTGATCCTGTCCAGTTTAGACCGGATCACGGTGATTTCCACGGCCATGGAGCTGCGCCGGTTTGGCTCTAAGAAGAAGCGGACCTGGTATACTTCCCAAAAGCTCAAAGCCAGCGACTGGCTGAGCTTGGGAGTGGCGGTTTTGCTGGTTCTCTTGATGCTTTACTTCTGGCACCTGAACCAGGGCCGTTTTTACAACCCATTTAAGTAGCAGAGAATTTTAGGACTCATTTGAGTCCTTTTTATTTGCAAAAAGCAACTAAATTACAGAGGCCAAGTGAAAAAGTTACTGAACTAAAACCAGGTAAAAAGACTTTTACCTGGTCTTTTTAAGTGAAAAAAGGAGAATGCAGGTATCCAAATCAGAGAATCACTGCTAAAAATGCTGAAAAATCGCCTTTTAACTTTTGTGATAGAAATCGCTATCTTTTGCAAAAGTGGAAAAGGATAGTAAAATAATTTATTCACAAAATCAAAAGACGGGTACCGCTTACATCGTTAATAAGGCAAATTATAAGGGAAAATCAACTTCTTGTGTCATTAAAAAAGAGGGATTTTACCCTCTTTTCTTTTTTCTAAATGCTGTTATAGTAGTAATTGATAAATATATCACAAGAAATAAACGAAAAGCAGGAGACGATATAATGCCTAAGCAAAGCGCTGTTAACGTGGAAAAAGCAGTTGAAACTGAAGATGAAATCTACCACAATGTTGATATTTTGGTTGATAAATCACATGAAGCCTTAGCTCAAATGGACGACTTCAGCCAAGAAGACGTGGACAAGCTTTGCCAAGTCATTGAAAAAGTTGGCGAAGACAATGCCCGCCGCCTGGCCCAAATGGCAGTTGACGAAACTGGCCGGGGCAAGGTTGAAGACAAGGTGACCAAGAACACCTACGCTTCCCAAACCATCTGGGAAAGCATGAAGGACATGAAGACGGTCGGAGTGATCGAAGAAGACAAGGCAGAAGGCTTGATGAAGATCGCTGAACCGATCGGGGTCATCGCCGGGGTGACGCCAGTCACCAACCCGACTTCCACGGTTATCTTCAAGGCCATGATCGCCATGAAGAGCAAGAACACCATCATCTTCGGCTTCCACCCGCAAGCCCAAAAGTGCTGCGTGGAAACGGCCAAGCTGATCAAGGAAGCTACGGTGGCTGCCGGGGCACCGGAAAACTGGATCCAATGGATTGAACACCCAAGCCTCACGGCCACGACTGCCCTCATGAACAACCCAAAGGTGCAGATGGTCCTGGCAACTGGTGGCCCGGGCATGGTCAAGGCAGCCTACTCAACCGGTAAGCCGGCCTTGGGCGTGGGCCCAGGCAATGGCCCGTCCTACATCGAAAAGACGGCCGACATCGAACAGTCAGTAAACGATATCGTCTTGTCCAAGACTTTTGACAACGGGATGATCTGTGCCTCAGAAAACTCCGTCGTTGTTGACAAGGAGATCTATGATCAAGTCAAGGAAGCCTTCTTAAAGCGCCACTGCTACTTCTTAAAGCCTGACGAAATCAAGCTCTTTGAAGAACACTTCATCGACCCGCGCCGGGGGACGGTAGCTGGCCCGATGGCCGGCAAGAGCGCGGTCAAGATCGCTGAAATGTGCGGGGTGACCGTGCCGGCTGACACCCAAGTCATCGTGGCTGAATACAAGGGCGTTGGCCCGAAGTACCCATTGTCAGCTGAAAAGCTGTCCCCGGTCTTCACCCTCTACAAGGCAGAAAACAGTGCCCAAGCCTTCAAGATCTGCACCGACCTCTTGAACTACGGCGGCCGGGGCCACACTGCCGGCATCCACACCCAAAACAGCAAGGTCATCCGCAAGTTTGCCTTTGCCATGTCTGCCTGCCGGATCCTGGTCAACAGCCCGGCTGCTCTCGGCGGGATCGGCGGGGTCTACAACAACATGATGCCATCCTTGACCCTGGGGACCGGTTCATACGGGGCCAACTCAGTTTCCCACAACATCACTGCCAAGGACCTCTTGAACATCAAGACCGTGGCCATGAGAAGAAAGCCAATCCTGTAACATAAGCTATTTCTGCCATTAAAATCAAGAATTATCAGTCATAAATCCGAAAAGGCCAAGCTATCCTCCGCTTGGCCTTTTTCTTTCCCAACATTATTAATTTCTTTTGTTTGCTCATATTTTTTCTTATTTTTTGTAAGGAACAAGCTTAAATAAATCTGAAAAAGTGATAGAATAGTAAACATAGTCACTAAACGAATAAGATGGAGGAAAAAACATGCAAAAATCATGGTCAGTCAAAAGAACCGCCGTCGTCGCCGTTTTGATGGCGATGAACGTTGCTTTGTCTTCATTCAGTATCCCTGTCCCGGGCGGTCACCTTTACTTCAATGACGTGGTCATCGTGGCGGCAGCCCTGCTGCTTTCGCCGTCAGAAGCCTTTGTAGTCGGCGGGGTGGGGGCCTTCTTGGGCGACTTCCTTTTCTACCCGGCGCCCATGTTTGTCAGCCTCTTCTCTCACGGCTTTGAAGCCTTGATCATCTCTTACTTCGCCCATAAGTTTGCCGGCGAGCAAAAGAAAGTCATCTTGGGTGTTCTTTTAGGCGCGGCTGTGATGGTGACTGGCTACACCCTGGGCCGGGCCTTCATCTACGCCACTCCGGCAATTTCTTTGGTCAAGTTTCCCTTTGAATGCCTGCAGGCAGCCGTTGGGGCGACCTTGGGCTACAGCCTGGTCTTTAAGGCCGGCATTGAAAAGCAGTTCCAGCACCGGCTGCGGTAAAAATTGCCAAATATAGAACAGAACGAAAGTAAAAGAAGAAAGAACGAAAAAATTGATGTGACCCCCAAAATTGGGACAATTTAGTATTACGCCGTTAAGGTTGTTAAAACATGATTCCGATATTCAATCGGGGTCATGTTTTTTCGTCCTGTCTTGATTCTTACGTTGTTGTAGTAATCGATGTATTTGTGAATAGCTTGTTCAAGCTCATTTAAGTCCTTGTATTTATGTTCTTGGCCGTAGAACATCTCCCGCTTAAGAATGCCGAAGAAGCCCTCCATTAAGCCGTCATCAAGAGAATTACCCAACCTGGACATGCTCTGATCGATCCCTCTGTTAGCCAGAGCCGCTTGATATGCTTGGTGCTGATATTGCCAGCCACGGTCTGAGTGGAAAATAAGCCCGTTAAGAGCCGGGTGCTTCTCAAATGCGTCATCTAGCATAGTCATCACTTGCTTAAGGTCTGGGTGCCTAGAAATGTTGTAGGAGATGATTTCTTGGGTACAACCATCGATAATTGGAGAAAGGTAGAGCTTTTGATCTTTAAGATGGAATTCAGTCACGTCGGTAAACCAATGTCTGTCCGGAATAATTGCGTAAAAATTGCGCTTGATTAAGTCTGGCTTGATCTTGCCTTGAACGCCGTAATAGCTGCTGTATTTACGTTTCTTGCGGATTGCGATGGCGAATAAGCCCATCTTTTGCATGAGCCTCTGCACCTTCTTATGGTTGATCTCATAGCCTTCCCGGCGAAGCTGTCCGTAAATTCGCCGGTACCCATAGCGTCGGCTGTGTTCAAGAAAGATCTCTTTGATTCTATCCATCAGCTTCTGGTTACCAGAATCCTTATCAGGCTTATGGATTTGGTAGTAGTAGTTACTTCTTGAGATATGAGGCAATCCAGGGTTGGCATTGATAACGTCGATAATGTACTTAACGCTAAGCCGCAATTCTTGCCTTAATTCAGTGATTGCACGAGCTAATTTTTCTTTTCTTGGCTCTTCCGTTCTTGAATTAAGGCCTCCAATTTTTTTATGTATGCAAGCTCGACTGTAAGCCTCTTTACCTGCTCTTCCAGCTCTTTGATCCGTTGTTTGTCCTTGCTTTTGGGCATTCTTGGGTGGTCTACCTTTCTTCTTGGTAATGACAGTATACCCGTTTTCTTTGAAAGAGCGAAGCCAATTTGCAAGAATTCCTGTATTTGTAAGCCCTAAGTCTAAGGAAACCTGCCTAAGAGCTTCACCACCTAGCAGAACTCTATCAATGGCAGCAAGCTTGAAATCAGCAGTATATTTCTGTTGTGGGCGATCCAAAATGTCTTCGCCATGCTTTTGGATCAAGTCTACCAAATATTGGATTCCTCCGCGCTCCATCCCATATTTTCGGCTGAGGTAGGTGCCTCTTCTATGATCGTCTACCCATTCGTGGTAAATAGCGAGTTTGATTTCTTTAGTGTATTTAGTCATGAAAATAACCCCCGAAATTAGTGTCCTAATTTCGGGGGTCATATCAAATCCACCCGCGAGGGTGGATTTTTAATGTTCATTAAGCTAAATAAAAGAACTAAGCACTAATTGTAGATGGACGGTCCGCCATTAATCTGGTTGCGGCCGTTTTCCTTGCTCTTGTAAAGCATTTGATCGGCTTCCTGGATCATCTTGTCTACTTCGTCTGCCGTCTGGGCCTGGCCGTAGACATAGCCGGCGGAAATATGGATGTCGAATTTTAAATCTAAAATTTTGACCTGCTCCAAGAGCTTGCGCACTCTTTGATCATCCTCCCGCAAGAGTTGCTGGGACTCAAAGTCCTCGATGATCAAGAATTCATCGCCCCCATAGCGGTAGCAGTGGCCGATCCCATAGACGTGCAGGAGAGTTTCGGAGATCTTCTGCAAGACGGCGTCCCCGTAAAGGTGGCCGAATTTGTCGTTAAAAGTCTTGAAGTAGTCGATGTCGATCATCATGACCACGATGTCTTTTTGAGTCAAATAGCCGAAGTCCCGGTCAAAGCTGCGCCGGTTCTTCAAAGTGGTCAAAGGATCGCGGGCGGCTTCAATCTGTAAGGCAGCCAGTTCGTCCATTCGGCTGGTAACGTCAACGGTAAAGCCAAGCAGGCCGCTGACCGCGTCTCCTTCGTAGACAGGCGAGAGGTAGTAGTGGAAGGTTCGGCGATTGCCATTGACATTGAGAGTCAAGTAGTCATCCAAGGCCATTCCGTCTTTTAACAGTTGGCTTTCCCGCTTTTGGTAGTCCAGTAGCTCCTTGTTCCATCTTCCGCTGCTCTTTTTGTGGAGGATGTCTTTGAGATTTAAGCCGAGATAGTCCAAAAAACGTTGGTTGGCGCCTAAATATTCCAGCCGCCGGTTTTTCCAGAAAAAGCCAACATTGCTGCTTTCCAGCAGGGCCAGGCGGATCTTTTCAGAATCCAGGTCTCCGTTTTGTCCGATCCAGTTCTGGTAGACTTGCTGCGGAGTCCGGTTCTTGACCTTGTAGCCATCTGTGAGAAAAGCAGCCAGGTTGTCGGTTTTGGAAATCAGCTGCAAGCGGATCTTGAACTGTTCTTGGTCAGTGATCCAGTCAAACTGGGCAATTTCATTGACCTGCCGGCATTGATCAACACCGGTCCAGAAGCGGCTGTAGTTGCCGGTAGCCGCGCTGTTGCAGGTTCTGATGAATGAATCTAAGTTCGCGTAGCCCAAGTGCTCGGTCCAGGAGCGGAAAGCGCTGTTACTGTAGACAAGCTTAGCCTGCTGATTCTGGACGATGAAGATGGAGTTAGGGTGGGGATTTTCAAAATTATTGTCCAGTCTGCTCTTGGTCTCCAGGTAGGGATCAAGGACGTTAATATGGCTTAAGCCGGTAAAGAGGGCCCGTTCTTCGACGTTTTCAAATTCCAGCTTGCTTTTCCCAATCTCTTCTTCTGGCAGTTCTTTAGCTAAGAGCCGGCCTTGCGTCAGCATGACGCCAAAAGAACGGATAAAGTTGAGCATACCCTTGTCTTCAACGCCCTTGACGATGGGGACGATCTTGAGCAAGCGGGACATGTTGATGATCGAAGCCAGGATGATCTTGGCCCTTTGCCGGTTGCTGGTGAAGCTGCGGACGTCGACTTTGAGATAGTCGAAATTATATTCCAGCAGAGTCTCAGTTGACAAGTCGCTGTTTTCGCCGCCATAGCGGTCCAGGCAGATCTTGAAGCCCTTTTTTTGCAAATTAGCCGCGGCCGTTTTTAAGTGTTGGTGGTCAGCTGAAACCGGCTGGGCCATAAGGTCAAACTGGATCATCATATGGGGAATCTGGTATTTCTGGGTGATTTCGACAACCTGGTCGACAAAACTGTCGAGCTTGAAGTCGCTGGGTGACAGGTTGATCGAGATGGGAATGGTAGGCAGATTGTCGGCCCGCCTTTGACTCAGCAGGCGGCAGGCCTTATCCAGGACATGAAGATCAAGCTGGTAGACCAAGCCGCTTCTTTCCAAAACTGAGATAAAGCGGCTGGCTTTCAAAGTTGCTTTGCCTGGCTCCTGCCAGCGGGAGACGGCTTCCAAGCTGCAAACCTTTTGGGAATAGAGGTTGAAGATCGGCTGGTAGTAGACTTTCAGCCAATTCTGGCTGAGGGCTTCTTCAAAATGACCGATCAAATAGTCCTGCAGCTCAAAGTGCTTCTTGACTGAATTATTGTAGATCTGGTAAGCCTTCTGTCGGTCGTCGCCCATGTGGCGCAAGGCCAGGTAGGCCTTGTCGACCGCGCTGGTGGCTGATTCAGGCTCTTTAACCTGGTAAACGCCCGCTCTGAGCGTCGTGATTTTGTCAGCGGAAAAAGTGGCTGTCTTCTTTTGAATCTCCGGCAGTACCCGCTTGAGCTGGACCGGGGCCGTAATGGTCAAGAAAGAGTCATCAACATAGCGGAGGGTAAGTCCCTCAGGGAAGCAAGCTCGGATTATTTCCCCGCATTTCTTGACAAACTGGTTGCCCTGCAGAAAGCCGAAATGGTCATTGTATGAACGCAGGGAGATAATGTCGAAGTAGATTACGTCAACTTGGCCGGATCGGGCCAGGAGCTTACTTAAAAAGTCATCTCCAAACTTGCCAAAATAGCTGGTGTTGGGCAGGCCGGTCAGGAGGTCGATGTCGGGAGACTCAAGCTGCTGGCGGGTTTGTTGGCTTTGGTCGTTGCCCAGGTCAAAGTAGGTGACCAGCAAAAGAGTAGTTCCATCGCTAGTCTTGATCCGCTTGGAGTGGGCAAAAAGGGTATGGTACTCGCCCTTGATCGACAAGCGGTAGGTCAAGTGGCATTCCGGGTACTTGACGGCTGCAGCAGAAAAAGTCGCCAGGTGAGCAACGTCAGCCGGGTGAACCCGGCCAAAGCTGTGGTGGTTGAGGTATTCCAGCATGGACTGCCGGTCAGAACCCACCATCTTGCAATAGTCATCGGAAACCAGCAAAACGTGATATTCACCATCGATGACCTGGAGGACGATAAGCGGCAGAGGCGTTTTCTCGTATCTTACTCGTTCTTGATCACTGAACTGATAAAGCTTGTCTGCCATTGTGCCTTCCTCATGTCATGAAAAAATTAACGTGTCTTTTATAAAAATTATAGCACTGATTGAATTTTGCAAGAGCTGATGAAAGAACTTTCAAGCAAGAGAACTACTTAAAAAAATATATCAACTTGCTTACTATTGTTTAGCTTCAGTCGCGCTTCTTTTACCGTGGCTGACAGAGATGACGGTAACCAAAAGGCAGGCTAAGATGCCGACAGCCAGGTCCCCGCCAAAGGCCAGGCGGATGTCGATGTCTGATAAGACGCCGGTGATGATCGGGACTGTAAAGGAAGCAGCTGCCCCAAAGAAGTAGAAGATCCCGGTAGCCAGGCCCTTTTTATCAGGGAAAAATTCCATGAAGGCGTTAAGGCCCGTCTGCATGATCCCGCTGGCGGCCGTCAGGCCAAATATGAAGGAGGCAAATTCAGACAAGAGGGCGGAGTGGCTGAATAAAAGCAAAAGGACCATCAAAGTGGCTAAGACGTTCATGATCAAGAGGATGGCGTAAGGGGAGACTTCCCGGCTGAGCAGGCCGAAGAGGATGAAGACCCCAATGATGGAACCGACGCTATATAAGGAAAGAAAGAGGTGGCTGGTGGAAGTGGAGAAGCCTTGTTTTTGCCCAAAAAGGGTAATCCACTGGGTGAACCAGATCATGAGGGCCATGGAGGCATAGCCGTAGAGGGCAAAGCAGGTCGTGGTCAGCCAGCTCTTCTGGCTCTTGGCGGAATTTTGCCCGCTTTCAGCCTCCTTTTGGCCAGGCTGCGGGAACTTCAGGGGAGCCAGGAGAATAGCGTTGACGATTAAGATTCCGGCCATGACCATAAAGCTGTAGCCGTACCAGAGCTGGTGGCGGTGGAGGCTGGACACCAAAAGAGGCAGGATGAATTCGCCCAAGGAGGCGGCGGCCTTGATCAAGATGTTGCCCCGGCTGCCCTTTTGTCCCATTTCGGCAAAAGTCGTGTAGGTCCCGGCGTCCAAGGCGGAGTTGGCGATCCCGGCTAAGATGGCCAGGCCGTAAGCCAGGTAGACGTTTTTGGAGAAGGGGATGCCCAAGGCAAAAACAAGATAGCAGGTCATGCCTAGGTAGACGAAGAACTTCCGGCTGATCTTGTCGGCCAGGTAGCCGGTGATCAGGTAGGCCAAGAGGCGGCCGATCCCCACGCCTGAGATGACGAAGGAAACCAGCTTCAAGGGGACCGACCAGCTTTTACCCAGGGCGGTCATGTTCTGGGAGAGGATCAAGAGGCCGAAGCCGTGGGCCACGTAGTTGAGGTAGAGGCTGATGGACAGCCGCAATTTCTGCTTGTTCATAGGCGTTTCCTTTCTTGTAAAAGCGCTTTCTTTGCTATATGAATTATTATATCATTTTAATTGATCTGTTTCTTAGAACAATTGATAGAAAAAGTTGTCAGAAAAAAAGAAAAATTGCAGCAAAAAAACCGCGGAAAAGATTTCCGCGGCAATATTTTCTGAAAATCAAGCTTTAACTTCTGCGGGCTGGTCAGCCGTTTTTGACAAAGCTTATTGCTCATTTGTGTTATCCTTTCTAATAAGCCAGTGCTTATGATGCAAAATTTTTGTTTCCCCAAATCCAAAAATGGATCAATAGAATGACTTTTGGATTTGATAGAAATTATATAATGGTCAAATGGCTTTGCCTAGGAGATTGATTAAAAAAACACTAGAAAAAGAAAGAAATATGAAAGCAAAGCAAAAACAGTTTTTTAGGAGTGAAAAAGCATGAAAGAAGAAAGAAAATTAACCTGGAAAGAGCATCTGAGCAGCTTAAGTTCCTACTTGGATGAAAAAGGCATTGACCTGGCCTATGTGGCAGATCCAGTGGACATTGTCTACCTTACTGGCTACAGCAGCTGGACAGAGGAGCGGGTCTTTGCCCTGCTGGTATCCAGAACGGGCCAGGCCCTTTTGCTGGCTCCAGCCATCAATGAAGGAGAAGTCAAGCAGACTTCTTGGGCGGACTGGGCCTGCTTTTACCAAGACGGGGAGAATCCTTGGGAGAAGGCCAAAGAAAAAATGGCCGCCTGGCCAAAAGAAGTTTGGGCATTAGAAGCGCTGGCGGTGACCCTCAGTCACTACCGGGCGATTAAGGAAGTTTTCCCGGAAGCGAATTTGGAAGCAGACATCTCTTCCTGGCTGGCCAGCCAGCGGATGATCAAGTCGCCGGCGGAAATTGAAAAGCTGCAGGCAGCTGGCAGACAGGCCGACCAGGCACTGGAATTGGCTTTTGCCCTGTTAAAAGAGGGGCAGGGGATGAGTGAAAGCGAGCTGGCCCTTGAACTGGACTACCAGCTGAAGAAAAAGGGGATGGGGAACTTAAGCTTCCCATTGATCGTCCAGGCAGGGGAAAACGCGGCCAGCGTCAGCGGTCTGCCCAGCCAAAAGGGGGTTCAGGCCGGGGATATGGTAATTTTTGACTTGGGAATCATGAAAGGCGGCTATGCTTCAGATGTCAGCCGGACGGTGGCCCTGGGCGAAATCAGCCCGGCAAAGCGGGAAATCTATGAGACGGTCCGGTTAGCCCAGGAGGAAGCGGCTAGGGCGGCCAGACCAGGGATGACGGCAGGTGAGCTGGACCAGGTGGCCCGCGGGGTTATCGAAGAAGCGGGCTACGGGCAGTACTTTACCCACCGCTTAGGTCACGGGATCGGGATGCAGGTTCATGAGCCGGTGAATCTGGAACCGGGAAGCAAGCAGAAGCTGGAAGCAGGGATGTGCTTTTCCATTGAGCCGGGGATCTATTTGCCGGGCGTCGGGGGCGTCAGAATCGAGGACTGCGGCTGGCTTGATGAAGACGGCTTCCACCCTTTTACCAAGACCAGTAAAGATTTGTTGCTTTTGTGAGGAAAAAAGGCCAAGCGATTTCTCGCTTGACCTTTTTGCTGCTCTTGCTTACTAGTCTTATCTTTTCTCATTAAGCAGCCGCCACTTGAGCCAGGCTGCCTGGCCAGCCCCATGGGCAAATTCACCTTTGACGATCAAATCTTCCAGCTGGTCGACGGAGACGATCTCCATCTTGATTTCTTCCAGAATCTCTCTTTTTGGCTGGGTGACTTTTTTAGCCCGGCAGGCAAAAAGGGTGATCTTCTCATTGGTTGAGCCAAAAGAAGGATAGGTGAAGCCGAGCTCTGTCAACTGGCTGGCCTCATAGCCGGTTTCTTCCAGCAGCTCTCTTCTAGCTGCCTGGCTGGCGTCTTCTCCCTCATCAATGCCGCCGCTTGGGAATTCATATTGCCAGCTGCCAACGGGATGCCGGTATTCCTTTAAGAGCAAGACGTGGTCATCATCAACGAAAGGGATGATGGAAATCCCGAAGCCGATCGTAACGTAGGAAAATGGAGCTATTTGCCCATCCTTGGCCACCTTCTCTTGAATGACCGTGAAGCGGTCAGCCTTGATAGTTTCTTTCTTGACTACTTTGTACATATTTTGCCTGCCACCAATCTCTTTAAAAATCAGTTCAATTGTAGCAAGAAATAGAGCCAAAGTACAAAAATAGCAGACCAGACGGTCTGCTATTTTCAGTGATTCAGTTTGTTAGCTTCTAGGGACAGACACTAGTTAACAGAAGCGTACTTGAAGTCCCAGTGGTCGCGCAGGTTTACCAAGCCCTTGATGTTTGGACGGACGATCCAGGCACTGGTGCTTGAGTAAAGTGGTGAAATACCAACGTCCTTAAGCAGAACGCCTTCAGCCTTGGACAGGTCGCTCCAGCGTTCAGAGTCTGAGCCAGTAGTCTTTGAAGCTTCGATCAGCTTGTCGTATTCCTTGTTGGACCACTTGCCGCCATTTTGGGCGTTGGTAGTAGTCATCAAGTCCAGGAAGGAAATCGGGTCGTTGAAGTCGGCACCCCAGGCAGTTACGACCATGTCGAAGTTGCCGGCGTCGGTTCTGGCCAGCCGGGTCTTGAATGGCAGGTTTTGCGTGGTGATGGAAACTTGCGGCAGAGTTTCTTGAATGTTTGATTGCATTGCTTCAGTTGACTTCTTGGCACCATCGGTGTCGTCTGACAAAAGCTTGAAGCTCAGCTTGGAAACGCCAAGTTCCTTCATACCCTGCTTAAGGTACTTTTGCGCTTCCTTCTTGTTGTAGTAAGTGTAAGCTTCATCGCTCTTGGAAATCAGGCTGGTGTAGTCCTTGCCGTTGACCGTGGTCAGCTTCTCTGGAGTAAAGGTGTGAGCTACAGTGTTGCTGCCGCCCAGAACCTTGGTCAGGCTTTCCCGGTTGATGGCCATGGAAAGAGCCTTGCGGATGTTGGCGTTTTGCAGGTACTTGTTCTTAGCCTGGTTGAATTGGATGTAGAAGGTAGTCCCGCGGGCATAAAGCTTGTAGCCCTTAACGCTCTTGAGCTGCTTGCTTTGTTCAGCGTCCAGGGAAACAGCGTCAAGCTTGTTTGACTGGTAGAGGTTGTAGGCAGTTGACGGAGTCTTTTGCACGCTGTAGTTGACCGCGTCAAGCTTCACGTTCTTCTTGTCCCAGTAGTATGGGTTCTTCTTGAGCTTCCAGGACAGGTTTGAGCCAGTCCAGCCGCTCATAACGTATGGCCCGTTGTAGACCATGTACTTGGAGGCAGTACCGTACTTGGAACCATACTTCTTGACCGCCTTTTCGTTTTGCGGGAAGAAGCTCCCGAAGGCCATCAAGTTGTTGAAGTAAGGGATCCGCCGGTCCAGAGTTACAACCAGCTTGTACTTGCCAACGGCCTTGATCCCCAAAGTTTCCGGCTTCTTCTTGCCGTTTTGGATGTCCATGGCGTTCTTGATGCCTTCAAACAGGTAGGCGTATTGAGAAGCAGTCTTTGGGTCAACCGTTCTGCGCCATGAGTAGACGAAGTCTTGCGCGGTTACCGGGTCACCGTTTGACCACTTGTTGTCCTTACGGAGAGTAAAGGTGTAAGTCTTCCCGTCTTTGGATACCTTTTCGCTGGTAGCCATGGCCTTTTCCTGGCTGCCGTCAGACTTTGCCCGGTAAAGGCCTTCCATGGTGTTGATCAATTGGGTAAAGCTGGCTGAGTCAGTAGCCTTGGACAGGTCCATAGTAGGAATTTCAGCTGATTCTTCCCAGTTCAGTTCTTTTTTAGATGAAGAAGATGAAGAGTTGCCGCCGCAGGCCGTCAAGGCTAATGCAGCAGTCAAGATGCTGCCGGCAGCCAAAAAAGTCTTAGTCTTTTTCATGTTGTCCTCCTTGAAAAGTTTACATTATCAAACACTAATTGTAGTCTAACAGAAAATACACAAAAAGAAACGCTTTCTTGCGACTATGAGCTGAAGATGAGACAGGACTGAAGTCCTTGTTAAAGCAACTGCTGAGAAATTAAAGACTACTTTAAGTATTAGTTCATTTGGTAAAAAGCAGACTTTGTCTAACTTAAAAGCAGAACCTGCTGATTATTTAAAGGAAAAAAGGTAACTAAAAATTACTGGAAAGAACTAGGTCAACAATAAAGGGACAAAATTTAGCTTTTTTGCTGTTTCTGCCTTGACGAAAGGGCCAATCCGTTATACACTAACAGTGTATTAGATAACTAGTACAGCGAAGGGGTGTGCAAATGAAATTCAAAGACAACTTGCCGATCTACTTGCAGATTGAAGACTACATCTACTTGCAGATCGCCCAGGGCAAGCTCAAGGCTGGCGACAAGCTGCCTTCAGTCAGAGCCCTGGCACTTGAATTGACGGTCAACGCCAATACGGTTCAGCGGGCGCTGAGAGAGATGACGGCTCAAGGCTATATCTATAGCAAGCGTGGTGAAGGCAACTTCGTCACGACTGATGAAAGCCGCCTGGAGGAAATGAAGAGCAAACTGCTGAAGCAGGAGCTGGCTGCTTTTGTCAGCCGCATGGAGAAGCTCGGAGTCGAAAGGGAAAGCCTGACTGGACTATTGGCCAGCTACTTAGAAGACACAAGGGAGGAATAGCATGAAGGCTTTGGAGATTAAGGATTTAAGCTACCACAAGGGTTCAAAGACGATTTTGGAGAGAGTCAACTTGACTTTGGAGGCCGGACAGATCGTGGCCTTAGTCGGGGCCAACGGGGCCGGCAAGACCAGCTTGATGCGGGTGATCGCAGGCCTGGCCAAGCAATACAAGGGCAGCGTGGAGGTTTGCGGCGAAGGTGATGAAGACCGCCGCAAGCAGTATATCGCCATGAACGACAGCCTGTCAGCTTTTCGCGACTTCCGCAAGATCAAGGAAGTGGCCAGCTTCTACCGGACGGTCTACCCGGACTTTGACGCTAAGCAGTTTGCCGATATCTTGGAATTCATGAACTTGAATGAAGAAGAAAGACTGGGCAACCTGTCCAAGGGGATGAAGGAGAAGCTGATCATCGCCCTGGTCTTCTCCCGCAAGGCCAAGCTCTATCTCTTAGATGAGCCTTTCAATGGGGTTGACGCCATGAGCCGGAAGAAGATCATCAAGTCCATGCTGCTCTGGAAGCCGGAAGACGCGACCCTGGTCATCAGCGACCATGTCTTGGACGAAATCGCTCCGGTGATCGACGAGGTCGTCTTGATCAAGAAGCATTCAGTCTTAGAGCAGCGCAGCGCTGATGAAATCCGGGCTGAGCACGAAAGCATCGAAGAATGGTATGAAGGATTTTACGAGGGGGAAGAGTAATGATTGGGTTTAAGCAGATTTTCGCGGCCATGTTCAAGGAAAAGAGCCGGACCACCTGGATCGCCTTGGGCATCGAAGCAGTTTTTATCCTCTTGATCAACTTGTATTTCGGGATCAGATATGGTTTCGGCAGTGATTCAAATGGTATCAGCGTCGGAATTTCCGCAACCGCGATTTTTTTCATGTGTGCCTGGTACTCAATCGACATTATTATGGCTGCCTATAAGGTCAACCGGTCTCAGACCTGGCGGCAAGTACCGGTAACGACCGGCAACTTCTTGACGGCCAACTTGCTGACGGGACTGGCAGATCTGATCATCTTTGGCTTGGGAAACATCTTAATCCTTGCCTTAACCTTGCTGCCTTTCCTTTTCGGCGGGAAGATGCAGATTGACGCTCAAGAAGCGGCGACTTTCCAGCCATACGTTTCCAGTATCATCAACTGGAGCCTTTACTTGATCCTCTTCACTTTGGTCAGCTATGTCGGCGGCATCTGCTTCTGGCTCTTTATTACTGAATCAGCCAGCGTTTTGGGCGACTTCCTGCCTTTGAAGGGCAGATGGAGCAAGTTTGCCAAGGCGGTCATCCTGCTGGTTCTGCTTGCTCTTCTTTCCTGGGGCAGCACCAGCATCTTGAGCGCGATCATCAACATGATCTCCAATTCTGGCTTTGACTTCAGCTTTGTCATCGACAATACTGGTTTCCACACTTCCCACACGGACTTGAGCCTGCCGGTGGTCAGCTGGCTCTACCTGCTGGCAGAAGTAGTCTACGTGGCCATCTTGTGGGCAGCGGAATACTTCGTCTTCAAGAAGGGCGTAGAAGCCAAGAAATAAGCAAATTAGATTAATTGACAAATGCCTGCCTTTGGCGGGCATTTTTGCTTGCCGTTAGGGCTGTATTTGCCGGTAAAGATTGAATTTTTTCCTTATTGCTAGTAAACTTAATAAGTTGAAGAATAGTAAGAAAGAGGCATAATTTTGGCTAATAAGAAAATCCGCGTGAGATACGCTCCGTCACCAACTGGCCACTTGCACATTGGTAACGCGCGTACTGCTCTGTTTAACTATCTGTTTGCACGTCACAACAAGGGGACTTTGGTTCTGAGAATCGAAGACACTGACACCGCCAGAAACGTTGAAGGCGGGGCTGAATCTCAAATCGAGAACCTGCACTGGCTGGGGATCGACTGGGATGAAGGTCCGGACGTCGGCGGCGACTACGGCCCTTACAAGCAGTCCGAGAGAAAGGACATCTACCAAAAGTACATCGACCAGCTGCTTGAAGAAGGCAAGGCTTACTACTCCTTTGAAACTGAAGAAGAACTGGAAGCCCAGCGTGAAGAACAGCGGGCCATGGGGATTGCTCCTCACTATGTCTACGAATACGAAGGCATGACTGCTGACGAAATCAAGCAATCCCAAGACGAAGCCCGGGCCAAGGGCCTTAAGCCAGTTGTCCGCATTCACATTCCAGAAGGCGTGACTTACGAATGGGACGACATCGTTAAGGGCCACCTCAGCTTTGAATCTGACACTATCGGCGGTGACTTCGTCATCCAAAAGCGCGACGGGATGCCAACTTACAACTTTGCCGTCGTTATCGACGACCACTTGATGGAAATCAGCCACGTTCTCCGGGGCGATGACCACATCTCCAACACGCCAAAGCAGCTTTGCGTTTACGAAGCCTTGGGCTGGGAAGCCCCGGTCTTCGGCCACATGACTTTGATCATCAACTCCGCTACTGGCAAGAAGCTGTCCAAGCGTGACGAATCAGTCCTGCAGTTCATCGAACAATACAGAGAACTTGGTTTCCTGCCAGAAGCCATGTTCAACTTCATCACTTTGCTGGGCTGGTCACCGGTTGGCGAAAGCGAAATCTTCTCCAAGCGCGAATTCATCAAGCAGTTTGACCCAGCTCGTCTGTCCAAGTCACCAGCTGCCTTTGACCAAAAGAAGCTGGACTGGGTCAACAACCAGTACATGAAGACTGCTGACAGAGACGAACTTTTGGACCTGTCCTTGCACAACCTGCAAGAAGCAGGCCTGGTTGAAGCCAACCCGGCTCCAGGCAAGATGGAATGGGTAAGACAATTGGTCAACATGTACGCCAACCAAATGTCCTACACCAAGCAAATCGTCGACTTGAGCAAGATCTTCTTCACTGAAGCCGAATACCTGACCGACGAAGAAGTCGAAGAAATCAAGAAGGACGAAGCTCGTCCAGCTATTGAAGAATTCAAGAAGCAATTAGACAAGCTGGACAACTTCACGGCTAAGAAGATCATGGGCGCCATCATGTCCACCCGGAAGGAAACCGGCATCAAAGGCCGCAAGCTCTTCATGCCAATCCGGATTGCCACTACCCGGTCAATGGTCGGCCCTGGCATCGGCGAAGCCATGGAACTGATGGGCAAGGAAACGGTTATGAAGCACCTGGACCTGACCTTGAAGCAGCTTAGCGAAGCTGGTATCGAATAAAACAGCATATAAACGAAAAGACTTTTACCGTTTTGGTAAAAGCCTTTTTTCATGCAATCGATTAAATTGTTTGTTTTTGTTTTTTACCACAGGCCTAAGACCCGCTGCAAAAGCAGGCTGACGGCAGTGATTCCGGCCCAGCAGGAAGCGCCGAGCAAGAGGGGCTTGGCCCCGGATTTGACCAGCTTGACGATGTTGGAGTTAAGGCCGATCGCGGCCATGGCCATGACGATCATGAACTTGCTCAGTTCCTTTAGTGGCGAAAAGACATTGGCGCTGACCCCATTGGCCAGGGCAAAAGTCGTTATTAAAGAAGCCAGGACAAAGTAGAGGATGAAGGCGGGGAAGGCCCGCTTCAAGCTAAAGCTGTTGCCCCTTTGCTCCTTTTTGGCGCTGAAATAGCCTAGTGTCAGGGTGATGGGGATGATGGCCAGGGTTCTGGTCAATTTGACGGTCACGGCCTTGTCCAGAGTCTGGCTGCCCAAATGGAATATGCTGTCCCAAGTTGCCGCCGCGGCAGTGACGGAAGAAGTGTCGTTGATAGCCGTTCCGGCAAAGATGCCGAAAGAGTTCCCGCTGGTTTGGTCAAAGCCCAGGATCTTGCCAAAGATGGGGAAGAGGATGGCGGCCAAGACGTTGAAAAAGAAGATGACGGAGATGGCCTGGGCCACTTCATCGTCGTCAGCGTCGATGACCGGGGCGGTAGCGGCGATGGCGCTGCCCCCGCAGATGGATGAACCGACCCCGATCAAGGTTGAAATTTTGCTGGGGATTTTGAAATACTTGTGCAAAAGCCAGGCAATCAAGAGCGAGGTCGAGATGGTGCAGACGATGATCGGCAGGGACTGGCTGCCAGTCTTGACCACCACCTGCAGGTCCATCCCGAAGCCCAAGAGGACCACGGCCGTCTGCAGGATGTACTTGGAAGTCCACTTGATCCCGTTACTTGCCTTTTGCTTGTCTTCCCAAAAAAGGGTGATGACCATCCCAAACAAGATGGCGAAAACCGCGCCCCCGATGACCGGGAAGGCCTTGCCCAAAAGCCAGGCGGGGATGGCGATAGCCAGACAGACCAGGATGCCTGGCAGGTTCTTTTTAATCCAATTCATTTTTTTGCCTCCAGATATTTTTTGAACATGCTTAAGTATAGAGGTAAAATAGTAGAAAATAAAATTATAGATTATTATCTGTCGATAAACTACATTTATTGATAAAGGGGGCAAGCAATGCTTGATTTTCGCGTCAAGACTTTTTTAACGGTCTGCGAGACCATGAACTTTACCCGGGCCGCTGACCGCCTGCACGTGACCCAGCCGGCGGTCTCCCAGCACATCCGCTTTCTGGAGAAGGAATACCAGGTCAAGCTCTTCAGCTATCAGGGCAAGAGGCTGACCTTGACGGCTGCAGGAGAAAAGCTGCGCCTGGCCATGCGGCAGATGCAGAGCGATGAGCGCCTGCTTAAGGCCGAAATCAAGCAGGCCGACCTGCCGCCTGTCCGCTTCGGGGTGACCATGACGATTGGCGAATACGCCTTGGCTAGGCCGCTCAGCCGCTTTTTGCAGGAGCATCCCCAGACAAATGTGGAAGTCGTCTACGGCAATACCGAATTTTTGACCAAAAAATTGGACGAGGGGGACCTGGACTTTGCCCTGGTGGAAGGCGACCCGGCCAGGGGCTATGCCAGCCTGCGCTACCAAAGCGAGGACTTTATCGCCGTCTGCTCGCCAGATTTGGCTTTTGCCAAAGAGCCGGATCAGATTGCCGACCTTTTTGACCAGCGGCTGCTAGTCAGAGAACCGGGATCGGGTACCCGGAAAATCCTGGAAAACAGCCTCCAGGCCCAGGGGCGGGAAATCAGTGACTTCAAACAGTATGTCCAAGTCGGCAACATGCAGATGATCACCCAGCTGCTTTTGGCCAACTGCGGGGTCTCTTTTTTGTACCAAACCGCGGTCAGTGACCTGTTAAAGGCAGGAAAGCTGCGGAAGTTAAATTTGCGGGACTTCCAGATCCGCCATGACTTCACCTTTATCTGGGAGAAGAGCAGCCTCTACGCTGACCGCCACCGGCAGATTTGCGAGGAACTGAAGGCAAGCAGATAAGAAAAGACTTTTACCAATAATGAGGTAAAAGTCTTTTTCTGTCTGTTCTACTTGGTTAACTCGTAAATAGCTTCAGCGTAGATAGCCAGGCTTTTTTCCAGTTCAGCCAGGCTGATGGATTCGTCGATGGCGTGGGCGGTGTCCAGGCTGCCGGGGAAGGCAGGTCCGTAGCCGACCCCGTTTTTAAAGAAGCGGCCGTAGTTGGCCCCGGCGGAGATGATGGTCTCACCGGCTTGGCCAGTCTGCTTTTCGTAAACGGAAAGAAGGGTCTTGACGAAGGGATCACTGCTGGCAACGAAGTGGGGCTTTTCAAAGTCTTGGTAAGGTTGGAAGCTCGTCTGGGAAAAAGTGCCGAACTTGTCGTTTAGCTGCTGGCACATTTTTTCCGGGCTGGTCCCCCGGCTGTAGCGGATGTCGCTCTTGATGTAGGCTTCCTGGCCCTTTTGGTAGCGGAAGACGGCCGGGCAGTTGATGGATTTGCCCATCTCGGGATCAGTATTGGCGATCCCGATCTTTTCCCCGTAGTAGTCCTCCAGTTCAAGGTCGCCGGCAAAATTGAGGAAGTTTTTGGCTCGGCCGGTGAAAGGAAAGTTCCGTAAAAAGCTGGCCAGGAGGCAGGCCCCGTTTTTCCCTTCCCAAGGAACAGAGGCGTGAGCGCTGACGCCCTCTAAGGTTATCTTTAAGCCAGTGCCATTTTCACAAGTTGATTCTTTGCTTTCCCCGGTCAAGCCATTTTTGGCCAAAAAGTCCGGGAAAGCTGCAGCAATTTTCTCAAGCTTCTCGCCAGAAACGATGGCGGTCGCGGCAGCTGGGATCATATTGGTAGCCTGGCCGGCAGAGAAAGATTCAAGGACTAAGCCAGTATCTGCTTTACTTTCCTCAGCAATGAAATCTGTCTTCAAAACAGCCAGACCAGCCTGGCCAGTTACGATGGGAAAAGAGGAGTCGGGGGAGAAGACCCAGTCAGGAGCCGGGCGCTTTTGCAGGTAATACTTCATCCCCACCCAGTCGGTTTCCTCGTCAGTGCCGATAATAAAGGAAATCTTCTTTTTCGGCTGAAAACCAGCTTCCTTTAAAGCCAGGAGGGCGTAGTAGGCAGCTAAGGCCGGCCCCTTGTTGTCGCTTGCTCCCCGGCCGAAGACTCTTCCATCTTTGACCCAAGGGGTAAAGGGATCCTGGCTCCAGCCTTCGTCTGGGGGCACCACGTCGACGTGAACGGCCACGCCTAATTCCTGGTCGCCTTGGCCAAAAGTGACGACTCCGGCATAGTTGTCGATGTTTTCAGTTTGAAAACCGTCCCGGTCAGCAATATTCAGGAATTTTTCCAGGGCCTTGACGGGGCCGGGCCCCACTGGATATTCGGGAGTGGCCAGGTCCATGTTTCTGACAGAGTCGATGGCGATTAAGTCTTTTAAGTCAGCCAGGAGGGCTGGCATTTTTTTACGGGCGAATTCTTGGTAGGGAAAAGTCATCTTTTGCTCCTTAGTAGTTAATTACTTGCTGATGTAGGCACCCTTGAAGTTGTAAGCCAGGCCTGCGCCTTTGAGGGTGATGTTCTTAACCTTTGGGTTGACCAAGGTCGCGGTGTTGCCGTAGTAAAGAGGAGTCACGCCCTGCTGGGTAAGGAGGATGCGTTCAGCCTTGACCAGTTCAGCCCAGCGCTTCTTGGTTGAAGTCGTGGTCTTGGAAGTTTCCATAGCCTTGTTGTAGGCCGCGTTTTCCCATGACCCGTAGTTGTTGACGTTGGTCTTTTGGAACATTTCCAGGAAGGTGTTCGGGTCAGCGTAGTCCCCGCTCCAGCCGTCCAAGATGACGTCAAAGTCGCCAGCTTCTTCTCTGGCAAAGCGGTTCTTGAATGGCATGTTGGTGACTTCGACCTTCATGCCCAGGGTGCTTTCCAGGGCACTTTGGATGAATTCCGTGGTCTTCTTGGCGTCGTCAGTGTCATCACCTAAAAGCTTGATGGTGATCTGCTTTTTGCCCAGCTCTTGCAAAGCCTTCTTGTAGTAAGCCTTAGCCTGGGCCTTAGTCCCGGACTGGATAGCCTTGGTCTCTTTGGTTACGACTTCCTTGCTGAATTCCTTGCCGGTAACCGGGTCAGTGATCCCGCTTGGGGTTAAAGAAGTAGCAGCGATGTCAGCCAGGTTCAAGGTCTTGGCCAGGGATTCCTTGTTGATCGCAGCGGCGATAGCCCGGCGGAGGTTGACATTTCGCAAGTTCTTGTCAGTCTTGAAGTTGTACATGAGGTACTGGGTCCGGTTGCTTTTCTTGATCTGCCAGCCCTTTTGTTTTTTCAGGCTCTTGCTTTGTGAAGCGGACAGGGTGGTCATGTCCAGTTTGCCGGCCTGGTAGAGGTTGTAGGAGGTGCTTTGGGACTTTTGCACGCTGAAGTTGATCTTGGTCAGCTTGACATTTTTCTTGTCCCAGTAGTACTTGTTCTTGACCAGCTTCCAGGTCAGGTTGGACCCGGTCCAGCCCTTCATGACGAAGGGGCCGTCAGACAGGGTGTATTTAGCGGCCGTGCCATACTTTTTGCCAGCTTTTTCAATGAACTTTTGGTTTTGCGGGGCGAAGGCAGATCCAGCCAAAAGCAATTGGAAGTATGGGATCTTTCTTTCCAGGGTTACGACCAGCTTGTACTTGCCGACAGCCTTGATACCTAAACTATTGACGGGCTTTTTGGAAGCGACGATGGCGTCAGCGTTCTTGACGCCGGAGTACTTGTTGGACTGGGTTGAGGCGGTCTTAGGGTTGACCTGCCGGCGCCAGGCGTAGACGAAGTCCTTGGCCGTCAAGGCTTCCCCGTTGGACCACTTGGCGTTTTTCCTAAGGTTGAAAGTCCAAGTGAGGCCGTCCTTGCTTTCCTTCCAGGACTTGGCGATGCCGGGCAGGACCTTGGAGTTGTTGCCCAGGCGGACCAGGCCTTCCATGGTGGCGTCCAGTTGCTCACCGCCGTAGACGTCATTGTTAAGAGCCGGGTCCATGGTGGAGATTTCCCCAGCGGAGAACCAGTTTAAGACCTGCTTGGTCTTAGAGCTGCTGGCAGAGCTGTTGGAGCAGGCGGAAAGCAGGCTGGCGGACAGGGCTAAAGTGATGATGGCTGATTTTTTCATGATCTTTTCCTCGGTGTTTTCTAAAAATTACTGATACAGAACTATGTCGTTTTCTTTTTTAAAAAGCAGCGAGGGGATGTCGGCCATTTAAGGCAGACGGGGTATTTTTGAACATGTTTGACTCTTTCATGGCGGACTCCTTTACAAAATCATTTTTAAAGCTGGCAGAAAAAGAAAGATTAAAAAAGAAAGAGTAAGAAACGAAGAGAAAGAAAAAATCGCCCTCAAGGAATTGCTTCCTTGAAGACGATTGTTAGTCGTGGTCCCACTTCATTTCATCAGCTGTCTCACGGCAACTGACCTTACACTGCCGCTGACTAGTCGCCGGAAAGGGCAAAGAAGGCCAGTTTCCAGGAACACCCAGGGCAGCCGTGGTAACGCTCGCTAGCGGGAAGGCCTACTTTATTTCGGCCAACCAGTTCTTAGATGTGTTTCGCCAGGCGGCTATTGCTCAATCGCACCAACTTGAGCTCTCTGGAAAAAGCCGGACCTGGTTACTCTTCTAATCGATACTTTTCTTAAATTGCTTTAATTTTTAATTAATGTAATCTTAAAACGGGAATAAGCGCCTGTCAAGCGTCTTTTTGAAAAAAGTTTTTAGTTCACCGGATAGTCCTTGAGCTTGGCGTTCAGTTTGGAGTAGATCCGGTCGACAAACCAGGGCTCGGTTGACTTTTCCAGGGCTTCGTCCAAGGCAAACCAGGCAACAGCCTTGTTTTCGTCTTCTTTAGGCCGGATGGGCAAATTGTCGTCTGCCTCTAAGAGGTAGGTGACGTTTAAGTGCAGGTGTGACGGGACGTACTTGCCCCTTTTCTCATGCCCGTCCACGGTCAAAATCTCAACAGAATAGATCTGGTCCGTGACTGGATCTGCTTTAACCCCACTTTCTTCTTCGACTTCTTTTAAAGCCACATGCAAAAGGTCATGATCGCCGTCGGCGTGCCCGCCCAGCCAGGCCCAGGAGTCGTAGATCCGGTGGTAGGCCATTAAGACTTTATCTCTTGCCGGGTTGACCACCCAGGCTGAAGCCGTAAAGTGCTCGGCCAAATTGGACCGCAAGAACAGTTCTTCCCCGGTCTCCAGCCGGTAGATCATCTCTTTGACGTCTGCTGCTTCTTGTTCGTTAAAGGGCTGGTAATTTTTTAAATCTGTCAGTAGGGTCATTTTTCTTCTCTCTATTTTTTCTATTTTTCTCTGTTTCCACAGATTTTACCACTGCCAGCCGGTATTTTGCCGCCAAGGGCCGTGATAGTTTGCTAAAATGTAGAGTGTTAAGTACTGAATTATTGCAGGTAAGGAAAAACTTGTAAAAGAAAGCAGGAAAATATCGTGAAGCTTTTCAACACTTTAACTAGGCAAAAAGAAGAATTCAAACCCCTGGTTGACGGCCAGGTCAGCATGTACGTCTGTGGGCCGACGGTCTACAACTACATCCACATCGGCAATGCCAGAAGCGCTATCGCTTTTGACACTATCCGCCGCTACTTTGAATACAAGGGCTACAAGGTCAACTACGTTTCCAACTTTACCGACGTCGATGACAAAATGATCAACGAAGCCCGGGCAGAAGGCACGACCGTGCCGGAACTGGCAGAACGCTACATCAAGGCCTTCCTGGAAGACACCCGGGCCCTGAACATCGAAGAAGCTACTCTTCACCCGCGGGCAACCCATGAAATCCCAGCCATCATCGACTTCATCCAGACCTTGATCGACAAGGGCTACGCTTATGAAGCAGATGGGGACGTCTACTACCGGGCCAAAAAGTTCGCTGACTACGGCCGCCTCAGCGACCAGAACATCGACCAGCTGGAAGAAGGGGCCTCCCAGCACGTAAACGATGAAGAACAAGACCGCAAGGAAGACCCAATCGACTTTGCCCTCTGGAAGGGGCAGAAGGCGGCAGACGAAATTGCCTGGGACTCCCCATGGGGCAAGGGCCGGCCTGGCTGGCACATTGAATGCTCAGTCATGTCCACCAAGTACTTAGGCGACACCTTGGACATCCACGGGGGCGGGCAGGACCTGGAATTCCCCCACCACGAAAACGAAATTGCCCAAAGTGAAGCCAAGACGGGCAAGAAGTTCGTCAACTACTGGCTGCACAACGGCTTCGTGACCGTGGGTAAGGATGAGGAAAAAATGTCCAAGTCCCTGCACAATTTCGTGACCGTCCACGATATCTTAAAGACCGTTGACCCCCAGGTCCTCCGCTTCTTTATGGCCAGCGTCCAGTATAGAAGCCAGATCAACTACTCTGAAGAAAATCTGGCCCAAGCCGCCAACATTTTGGACCGCTTCAAGAACACCCTGGAAGGGATCAAGTACCGCCTGGCTGACGCAACTGAAAGCTTGCCAGACCCTGACCTGGCAAAGCTGCTTGCTGAAACCACGGCCAAGTTCGAAGCAGCCATGGACGATGACTTCAACGTGCAAAACGCCTTGACCGCCATCTACGAAGCCCTGCCAGCCGTCAACTCCAATGCTAACGCTGAAAAGGCCGACAAGGACAGTCTGCAGCTTTTTGCTGAAAAATTAGCTGCCTGGCTCAGCGTCTTTGGCCTGGATGTCGACAAGCTCCTGGCTAAGGAAGCCGGCGATGATGACGCCGTAATCGAAGAATTGGTGGCTCAGCGGACGGAAGCCAGAAAGAACAAGGACTGGGCCAAGAGTGATGAACTTAGAGACCAGCTTAAAGAAATGGGGGTAGTCCTCAAGGATACCCCGCAAGGAACCAGGTGGAGCCGTGAATAAAGTACAGAAGTTAACTGAGAAGGAAATCGATCCCAATACCTTGAGCGGGCAGACTCTTGCCTACTTAGGCGACGGGATCTATGAAGCCGCCATCCGCCGGCACTTGATCAAGGGCGGGATGCTGAAGCCGCAGAACTTGCAAAGAGCAGCGACTCACTATGTCTCAGCCAAGGCCCAGGCTGGCTTGATCGCCAAAATGCTGGACACCGGCTTTTTGACCGAAGAAGAAGAAAAGGCCTACCGGCGGGGCAGAAACGCCAAGACCCATACCAAGGCCAAAAACACCAGCCTGGCCACGTATGAGATGTCAACCGGCTTTGAAGCCGTTTTCGGCTACCTGGATTTGGCCGGAGAAGATGCCAGAGTCAAGGAATTGATTGCCTGGTGCATTGATGAGGTGGAAAGTGAAGGGACAAGGGAATATGTCTTCAACTAACAAGGATTTTGTCTTCGGCCGCCATGCCGGAATCGACTTTTTGAAAACCCAGGACAGCGAAAAGATCAACAAGGTCTTCCTGGCAGAAGGGGTTCAAGAGGACTTTGCCAGAGAAGTCTACCGCTATGCTAAAAAGAAGCATTTGATCATCCAGCGGGTGCCGAAAAACAAGCTGGACAAGCTGACTGGCGGAGAAAACCACCAGGGCCTGGTTTTGGCTGTGGCCTCTTTTGAATACGCCGACTTTGACCAGCTCTTGGACAAACTGGACCAAGAAGATGCTCCGCTGTTGCTTATGCTGGATAATATTGAAGACCCGCACAACCTGGGCTCCATCCTCCGCAGCGCCGACGCGACCGGGGTCAGCGGGGTGATCATCCCTAAGCGCCGGGCTAGCGGTCTGACCAGCGTGGTGGCAAAGACTTCCACCGGGGCTATTGACCACGTCCCAGTTGCCCGGGTGAACAACCTGGTCCAAACCTGCCAGGCCTTGAAGGACCGGGGCTACTGGATCTTCGGGACGGCCATGGAAGGTGACGACTACCGGAAGTGGAATGCTAATGGTAAGACCGTTTTAGTCATCGGCAATGAAGGCAAGGGGATTTCCCCGCTTCTTCTTAAGCAAATGGACCAGACCTTGACCATCCCGATGATTGGCCACGTCCAATCCCTTAACGCTTCAGTGGCAACCGGGGTTTTGCTCTACCAGGCCTTTAACAGCCGCCACCCTTTGTAAGGCAAATCGTTTACAGTTTGCGAAAAGTGATAGAATCAAACAATGGTTCGATTCTGTCAAATGAAAAAGTCCTTTATTCTGTGGGCAAACAGAATGAAAGGGCTTTTTATTATGGGATTGACAAAGGAAAGAGAGCGCCTGCTGATCAGCCGGATTCAAAAAGAGGATGATGAGCAGGCCCTTAAAGAATTGTATTACAGCTGCCTGCCAGTGATCGGCGGCACCATCAAGCAGTATTTTGTGGAGCTATATGACAGCCAGGACTGGGAGCAAGAGGCCTTGATCCTCTGCTATAAGACGGCCAAGCGCTTTGATCTGACGCAAGAGAAGCCATTTGTCGGCTTTTACAAGGTCAGCCTGCACAACCGGGCTGTCAACTTGATCAGACGGGGCAAGCGGAAAAAGCGCCTGTCTATCAGTGACCAGGTCTACTGGGAAGACGTAGCTGGCGAACTTGAGCAGGCTTCCTGCCTGATCGCGGATCCACCCGCGCCGGTCTTGGACTGGCGGGACCTGGTTGAGTCTTTGAGCATGCTGGAGCTAGAAGAATTGCTCCTGGAGCTCGGCTATAAGCAGGCCGGGGAGATCAAGCGCCAGTACCAGGTCAGCGAGATGGGGCTCATGCGGGCCAAATACCGGGTGAAGGAAAAAATCAAGCTAAAATTGCGGGTTGGGGCATAAACTTTTTAGCCAATTCGGATTATAATATAGGTGTAGGATGAAAAAATTGTTTAGGAGGTAATCAAAATGTCAGAAATTGTAAAGACAGCTTTGCTGGACCGTTCAATGAAAGAAGTTTTTGACTGGAGTGACTCAGACACTCCTGTAAGAGATGCCCTCTGGGACTACTTCATGGAGTCAAACGGCCACAACACCGACAAGACTGAGGAAGCCATGCTTCCATTCATGAGCGACTCTGACGACAAGATCATCGCTTTTGTCAACGAACACCTTAAGAAATAATCTTTTCCCTACATTCCTGACCTCTTGTCTCCCATAAGGGAGGGGAAGGGGCGAAAAACGGCGGCTCTACGAGTCGCCGTTTTTTTCTGCTTTGAAATCGTCTTAGTTAAATAATTGTTTGACGCTGGCAACGATTTGCTCAGCCGTCAATTGGTTGTGAACCAGGATCTGGTCGTAGCTTTGGTCAACATCGGTGTATTCCCGCTTTTCGCCAAAATTCTTGACCAAAATCGGCCGGTCAGCTAAATAGCCGGCCACTTTTTGTCCGAAGCCCCCGTCCAGGATGTTGTTTTCTAAAGTAACTACGGCCTGGTAGTGGCGGGCTAAGTGGTCCAGGCAGTCAGTATCTAAAATGTTGGCTGACAAAGGATTGTAGAGGGCAGCGTCAAGTTCTTCAGCAACTTGGCTGCCTAATTCCTGCATGTCGCCCAAAGCCAGGATGGCAATTTTTTGCCCGGTCCGCCGCTTTTGGTAGTGGATGTGCCGGTAGCCTTCTAAAACGGCACCGCCGGCTGGAACTGGCCGGACCGGGAGCTTGATAGCTACGGGGCTGTCTTTTTGCTTCAAGGCCCAGTTGATCATGGCTGCTTCTTCAGTCAAGCTGGTCGGGGCCAGGTACTTCCAGTTGGGCAGGTTGCTGACCATGACCTGGTCAAAGACGCCCACGTGGGTCTTGGAGTTGGCCTGGATCCCGCCGCCAGCCACGATCATGACGACTGGCAAGTTGTTGGCGGCCACGTCATGGCTGAGCTGGTCAAAGGCCCGCTGCAGGAAGGTGGAGTTTTCAAAAAGGACCGGCCGACCGCCAGCCTTGGCAAAGCCAGCCGCGAAGGCCACGGAATCCTGCTCGGCGATCCCGACGTCCAGGTAGTGGTCCGGGTAAGACTTTTTAAAGGAGTCCAGGCCAAAGACGCCAGGGATAGCGGCCGTGACGGCCATGATGTTTTCCTGGCCGCCGTCAATAGCGCTGGCCACGGTCTTAACGGCAATTTCCGCTGGAGTCGGGCCAGCGGCCACGGTTTTTGGCGAATCATCGCTTAAATTGAAGGGCCGGACCCAGTGGTGCTTTTCTTCATCCTGGACGGCTGGCTCATAGCCCTTGCCCTTTAAAGTGTTGACGTGCAAGACCAGGGGATGGTCGACGTCACGGATTTCGCTGAAGGCATTAATCATGCTTTCCAGGTCATTGCCGTCAGCCACATAGCGGTAGTCAAAGCCGAAGGCCTTAAAAGGATTTTCCGGATCCTTCCCTTGGCTGTCTCTCAGCTTCTTTAGGGCCGTGGTCAAGCCGCCGACATTTTTGTCAATGGACCACTGGTTGTCATTGATGACGATGACCAGGTTGCCCTTTTCCATCGCGGCGTTGTTTAAGCCTTCGTAAGCCATCCCGCCGGTCAAGGAGCCGTCGCCGATGACGGCCATGATCCGCTCGCTGCCGCCTAAAAGGTCGCGGGCCTTGGCCATGCCGGTGGCTAAAGAGATGGAGGTAGAAGTGTGGCCAACGGCGTAGTAGTCGTAGGGACTTTCATCGGGGTTGGTGTAAGGAGTCACCTTGCCGTAAGCTTCCGGGTCCAGCCAGGCATAAGCCCGGCCGGTCAGCATCTTGTGGGGGTAGGTCTGGTGGGAGACGTCCCAGATGATCTTGTCTCCAGGGGCGTCAAAGACGTAGTGGTAGGCGATGGTCAGTTCCACGACCCCCAGGTCAGGACCCAGGTGGCCGCCGACTGCCGCGTCTTTTTCGATGATCAAGTGGCGGATTTCTGAAGCCAGCTGGTTCATTTCTTCCAGGTCCAGGACCTTGAGGTCAGCTGGAGACTTGATCTTGTTAAGCAGGTATTCGGGGTGTTGATTCATTTTTTCTCCTCATGGAATACAACAGTTGCATTTTCGATAGTACCATTATGACACAGGGACCACTTAAGATGTGAAAATAAAGCCCGGCAAAGTCGGTCATATATATAGTTGCTTTTAGGGCGGATTTTTGCTAAAATCAAATGAAGTTTGAAGGTGAATATTATGGCAGTAAAGAAAGCAGCTTTGGCCTGCAGCGTTTGTGGGTCACGGAACTACTCAATCACTGCAAACAACAACCGCACCAAGCGCTTGGAACTGAACAAGTTTTGCAAGCACTGCGGCAAGAAGACTTTGCACAAGGAAACGAGGTAGACAGGGATGATTAAGTTTTTTAAGAGCGTTGGTCAGGAAATGAAACTGGTTCATTGGCCAAGTGCTAAGGAAAACCGGCGCGACACGGTGAACGTGGTCGTAACCTCTCTGCTTTACGCGATTTTCTTGGGTGCCTTGGATTGGGCCTTTGCAAAATTGATTCAATTAGTTCTGTAAGAGCGACAAAGTATGTTATAATCATGCTAGTTTCTAGGAAAACCTCTTTAGCGAGGTTTTTTTGTTTGCCAAAAAGGAGATTAAAGAAATTATGGTAGAATCCGCCAAGAAGCAATGGTACGTCCTGCACACTTACTCTGGTTTTGAAGACAAGGTTAGATCCGACTTGCTGTCCCGGGCCCAGTCACTGGGGATGCAGGACTACATCTTCCGGGTTGTCGTTCCGCAAGAACCAAAGATCGAAGACGTGCACGGCAAGAAGGAAGAAGTTAACGAAAAGGTCTTCCCTGGCTACGTTTTGGTTGAAATGGTCATGACTGACGAAAGCTGGTTTGTTGTCCGGAACACTCCTAACGTTACTGGTTTCGTTGGCAGCCACGGCGGTGGTTCCAAGCCTTCCCCGCTTTATGAGGAAGAAGTCAGAGCCATCCTGCAGATGCAAGAAGGCGAAGCAACTGAAAAGGTTGACTACGACTACGAAGTTGGCGAAAACGTCATGATCACCGAAGGTGCCTTCAACGGCATGGTCGGCAAGATTGCTGAAATCCAGGATGACAAGCAAAAGCTCTTCTTGACCATCGACATGTTTGGCCACGCTACTACGGCTGAACTGGACTTCGACCAAGTCAAGAAGATGGAAGACTAAAGAAAAAAGTCTTGCATTCTGCCGCTTTTCAGAGTACTATATTAAACGTACTTTATTATTGTGGGAGGAGAGTGTGGAAACTCTCCATTTTAACCGCATCACGGAATCAAGGAGGTTTTGACCGTGGCAAAGAAAGTTATTAACGTTGTTAAGTTACAAATTCCAGCTGGCGCTGCAACCCCTGCACCTCCAGTAGGTCCTGCTTTGGGTCAAGCAGGTATCAACATTGTTGGCTTTACAAAGGACTTCAATGCTCGTACTGCTGACCAAAAGGGCATGATCATCCCTGTAGTCATCACTGTTTACGAAGACCGTTCATTCGACTTCGTAACTAAGACTCCTCCAGCACCAGTCTTGTTGAAGCAAGCTGCTGGCATTCAAAAGGCTTCAGGCGAACCTAACAAGAACAAGGTTGGTTCAGTAACCACTGCTCAAGTTAAGGAAATCGCTGAAACTAAGATGAAGGACCTTAACGCTGCCTCAATCGAAGCTGCTATGCGCATGGTTGAAGGTACTGCTAGAAGTATGGGTATCGAAGTAAAGGACTAATTTGTTAATTTTTACCAATTAACAAGTCAGGTGGGAGAGCAAAGAGAAAGCTCGTTTGACCACACATACAAGGAGGATTTTTCATGCCAAAGCATGGTAAGAAATACGTAGAAGCTGCCAAGAAGGTTGACAGCAACAAGTTGTACTCAGTAGAAGACGCTATCAAGCTGGTTAAGGAAACTTCATACGCTAACTTTGACGCTTCCGTAGAAGTATCTTACAACCTGAGCGTTGACCCTAAGCAAGCTGACCAACAAATCCGTGGCTCAATCGTTTTGCCAAACGGTACTGGTAAGTCTGTAAAGGTTATCGTATTTGCTGAAGGCCCACAAGCTGAAGCAGCCAAGGCTGCCGGTGCTGACGAAGTCGGCGCAGACGACCTGGTAGAAAAGGTTCAAAACGGTTACCTGGACTTCGACGTTGTCATCGCTACTCCAATGATGATGGCTAAGGTTGGTCGTTTGGGTCGTGTGCTTGGGCCTAAGGGCTTGATGCCAAACCCTAAGACTGGTACTGTTACTATGGACACTGCCAAGGCTGTTCAAAACGTTAAGGCTGGTCAAGTAGAATACCGTGTCGACCGTCAAGCTTCAATCCACGCTGCTATCGGCAAGGTTTCATTCACTGAAGAACAATTGACTGAAAACTTCCGCGCTTTGCAAAACGCTATTCTGCGTGCAAAGCCAGCTTCAGCTAAGGGTCAATACATCAAGAGCTGCGCAGTTGCCGCAACCTTTGGCCCTGGGATCAAGTTGGACCCAATCGCTTTGATGGCCTAATTATCCCTAAGTTAAGCTAATTAAGCTCCTCGCCTTTTGGCGGGGAGTTTTTCTTTGCCCTAATCTTGCTTTAAGAAAATTTTAGTGCTGGAAAAGGCTTTCTTTTAAGAAATCTTGCTATACTAGTAGGGGACAAATAGCCGAACTGAAAGAAGTGTATCAAGGTGGAAAAATTATTAACTCTTATCGTTCCCTGCTACAACTCAGCTGAATACTTAAACCGTTGCGTCGACTCCCTTTTGCCGGGCGGTGACCGGGTGCAGATCATCCTGGTTGACGATGGGTCAACTGATGAAACCGGCCGGATGCTAGATGACTACCAAGCTAAATACTTAAACCTGGACCTGGAAGTCGTCCACCAGAAAAATGCTGGCCACGGCGGGGCCATCAACCACGGCCTGCGCCTGGCCAAGGGCAAGTACGTCAAGATCGTCGACAGCGACGACTGGCTGGACCAGGAGGCCTATCAAGAGGTGCTGGATTACCTGGAACAGAATCCAGAAGTCGACCTCTTTTTGGCCAACTATGTCTATGACAAGCCGGCCGTTGGCCGCCAGCGGGTAATCAAGTTCCCGCATCTGCCGGTCGGGCGGACCTTCTCCTGGGATGAGGTCAAGTTGCGGATGGGCCAGTACTTTATGCTCCACTCCGTCATCTACAACCGGAAAGTCCTGGAGCGGGCTAAGGTAACCCTGCCAACTAAGGTATCATATGATGATAACATCTTTGTCTTTGAGCCCATGGTAGAGGTGCAGACCATGCGCTACCTGCCGGTCAACCTCTACCACTACTTTATCGGCAGAGACGACCAGTCAGTCAATGAAAAGGTGATGCTGAAGAAGATTGACCAGCAGATCTTGATCAACAAGCAGCTGATCGTCTTCTACGCTTCCCAGGTCAACAAGCGGGCGCCTTATGCCAGATACATGAAGTACTTCTTAGAGGCCGTCACGGGCGTAACCAGCGTTATCTTGATCCGGGGCAAGAAGAAGGAGTATATTGCCAAAAAAGACGAGCTCTGGCAGTTCTTGAAGACTTATGACCTGGAGACCTACAAGTCCTTTAAACGCCGGCTGGTAGGCCATTTTGTCTCAAGGGACGTCCTGCCTATGCGGCAGATGGTCAGCGGGGCCTACTTGCTCCTGCAGCGGCTGTATTCCTTTAACTAGTCAAAAAACAAAGCATGTAAAACGAAGAAAAAGCTTTGGCAGTTTGTTTGCCAAAGCTTTTTTGATTTGATGATAGGGTAAAAGATGTGGATAAGATAAAAGTGAAATGATTTGATGAATAGGATATTGAGAAAAATGCTGCTACTTGCCAAAGATAGCCTGGCTTTCGCTGATCTGGCAGTCGGCGAATTCCCCGTGCTCGCTGAGGTCCAGGCCGACTTCTTCGTCACGGGCGGAGACCCGCATGTTGACGAAGCGCTTCAAGACCACGGTAATCAAGCTGACCATCAAGAGAGTAAAGACGATGGTGAAGAGGGTGCCGGCTGCCTGCTTAGTTAAGAGTTCCCAGCTGCCGCCATAGAAGAGGCCACTAGTGGAAATCTGCGGGTCAACTTTTTGACTGGCAAAGAGGCCGACAGTCAAAGAACCGACGATGCCGGAGACCCCGTGGCAGCCAAAGGCATCCAGGGGATCGTCAAAGCTGAGCCGCCCCTTGACCTGGCTGATAAAGAAGTAGCTGGCCAGACTGCAGAGGATGCCGGTAAAGAGGGCACCGGCGCAGGTTTCATAGCCAGCCCCCGGCGTGATGCCGACTAACCCGCAGAGGGTACCCGTGCAGATCCCGTCCAGGCTGGCCTTGCCGCTGAAGGCTTCTTCCAGCAAAAGCCAGGTCATCATGGAAGCTGCTGCCGCGACCGTACTGGTTAAGCAGGCCGTCAAAGCCGTTTGGTTCATGCCGAAGGCGCTGCCGGCGTTGAAGCCGTACCAGCCCAGCCAGAGGATGGCAGTCCCCAAAAGGACCCAAGGCAGGCTGTAAGGACGGGGCTGCTTTTGGTAGCGGGGCCCTAAGAAGATGGACAAGACCAGGGCAGTGATGCCAGCGTTGATGTGAACGACCGTGCCGCCGGCAAAGTCCAGGATCCCCCAGCCGGCCAAAAGCCCGCCATTGCCCCAGACCATGTGGACCAGAGGGTAGTAGACCAGGATGGACCAGAAGAAGACAAAGACCAAAAGAAAGTTGAACCGCATCCGGCCCACCGTGGCCCCGACGAAGAGGGCAGGGGTGATGATGGCAAACATCATTTCAAAAAGCAGGTAGCTGGCGGCGGTAATTCCCTGGTCTTTTAAAACAACCTTGGTCAAGTCGCTGCCGGAGAGGAAGAAGTGCTGGACTTTGCCAAAAATCCCGGCTACGTTGCCGTTAAAGCAGAGCTCATAGCCGAAGGCCACGAACAAGACGATTGCTAAAGCACAGATGATGAAGACCGAGAGCATGGTGTTGACCACGTTTTTCTTGGAGACCAGGCCCCCGTAGAAAAAGGCCAGGCCCGGAGTCATCATCAAGACCAGGACGGCGGCGATAATTAAGAAGACGGTGTTTGCTGTGTTCATCCTTTTTTCCTTTCTGCTTCTATCTCTATACCAATTGCTTGCTAAGATTTATGTTCTTAGTTATACCATGAAGATTCTTTTTGTAAAACTCTAGACCAATTTAGAAAGAGAAGAAATATACTGAAAAAGTTTGAAAAAGGGGCAAAAAAAGAGCCTGCTTTTTCAAAAGGCAGGCTGCAAGCGTTTGCTAGTTTATTTTGTTAAAAAATACTAAAAAACAGACTTAATTTTTATCATCAAAACCGGTCTCGTCCCGGCGCTTGACGTGGAAGTTCTTGTCGTTGGCTTGTTCAGGCACGATGAATGAGCAGAGCAAGAAGAGGATGAAGCCACCCCAGCCCAGGCCGTTAATGCCTAGCTTATAGCCAGTCAAGGTCAAAATGACGCCCAAGAGGAGCAGACACCAGGCGATCCAGGAGAGGATCTGCCAGTTCCTGCTCAGCTTCTTGTTTTCAGATTCGATGTCCAGGAAGCCGCGGACAATGAAGTAGGCGCTGATGATGAGGAATAAGACGTCTAAAGCGATGCTGGCGGCGGAATGGTCCTTGAACATGCTGAAGACAGCCAGGGTGCCGGAAATGCCGGCTAAGAAGAAGTAGAAAATGTCGATCAGTTTACTCTTCAAAATTGTACCTCCTAAAAGTCATTACAGTAGATTTTAGCAGATTTTTACAAAAAGTGGCGAAAAAGGTTTGACAGATCTTGTTTCAGATGGTAATCTAGATAAAGTAAATTTCTAACCTAAGACGTGGGTGGCGTAAAGCCTCAATACAATCCCGCCGAGGCCAGAAGATAATGAAGATTATTAAACTCTCCATGTCTTTCTTGGCATGGAGTTTTTTAGGCCTTGTAGAATTTTACAAAATTTTATGGAGGTGAATAATTTTGAGTCAAGCTATTATCGCTGCTAAGGCTAAATTCGTTGAAGAATTTGCAGAAGAACTTAAGTCAGCTAAGTCCATCGTAGTTATCAACTACCTTGGTTTGACTGTTGACGAAGTTACTGCGTTCCGTGCAGAATTGCGTGAAAGCAACGCCAAGATGAAGGTTGTCAAGAACACTTACCTTCGTCGTGCTGCTGCTCAAGCCGGCTTGGAAGATTTGGCACCTGTATTCGTTGGCCCATCAGCTGTGATCTACACTGATGATGAAGACAACGTTACTGCACCTGCCCGGATCGCTGCTGACTACGCTAAGAAGTTCGACGTTGTTGAAATTAAGGGTGGTGCACTTGAAGGTCAAGTTGCTACCAAGGAACAAGTCGAAGAACTGGCTGCAATTCCAAATCGCGAAGGTCTGCTTTCAATGCTTCTTTCTGTATTGCAAGCACCTGTACGCAACTTTGCATACGTTGTTAAGGCTGTCGCTGAATCAAAGGAAGAATCAGCTGAATAGTCTGGTCATTTTAAACTAGATATTAAATTCCATATTTTCGGAGGATATTACAATGGCTTTGGATACTGCTAACATCATTGAACAATTGAAGGGTGCTTCAATTCTTGAATTGAACGACCTGGTACACGCTATCGAAGAAGAATTCGGCGTTACTGCTGCTGCTCCTGTAGCTGCTGCTGGTGCCGCTGGTGCTGCTGAAGAAGCTAAGTCAAGCTTCGACGTTGAATTGACTTCAGCAGGTACTGAAAAGGTTAAGGTTATCAAGATCGTTAAGGAAGTTACTGGCGCAAGCTTGCTGGACGCTAAGAAGACTGTTGACGGTGCTCCAGTTGTTCTTAAGGAAGGCTTGTCAGAAGACGAAGCTAACGAACTTAAGGCTAAGCTTGAAGAAGTTGGCGCAACTGTTACCCTTAAATAATTATAGCCCTCGGGCATTAATTATTAACGAAGAACGCGTTTGTGGACATCCACAGGCGCGTTTTTTGTTTGCATTATTTCATCCCTTTTTGCTTAAAAATTGTTTTTTCACAAAAAGATGCTTGCATTTTCCGTTCTAACTGATAGAATGAAAAATAACTTAAAACTTAATTTATACCTCAATAAAAGGAGCGTGACAAGCGATGAATCAGGAGAGAAACTACAGGCGACATGCAGGTTTAGGAATAATGGCAGTAGTGCTGGTTCATCGCGTGCCCATGAACCAGTCTGGTTTGATTTGAGGCAAAAAACATGAAAAAGAGCAAAATTATCCTGGGCGGCTTGGCCGTCATGACGTCAACACTTTTGGCTGCCTGCGGGACGAGTTCCAGCAAGACCGCGGCCAATCAAAAGCTGAACTGGATGGAAGAGGCGGAACTGTCCACCATTGACGTGTCCAAGATCATGGACGACGTTTCTTTCAACCAGGTCAACCAAGTCATGGAGGGCCTTTACACCCTGGGCAACAATGCCAAGGTTAAAAACGCCCTGGCAACCAAGTCAACCGTTTCTAAAGACGGCAAGACCTGGACCTTCAATATCCGCAAGAATGCTAAATGGTCCAACGGCCAGGCCCTGACCGCCAAGGACTTTGTCTACTCCTGGAAGCGGACGGTTGACCCGAAGACCGCGTCAGAATACTCCTATCTTTTTTCTGGGATCAAAAACGCTGACGCGATCGTGGCCGGTAAGAAAAAAGCTTCCACCCTTGGCATCAAAGCCGTGGGCAAGTACAAGCTGGTCGTTAATTTAGAGCGGAAGATCCCATACTTCAAGCTCTTGATGGCCTTCCCGCTTTTCTTCCCGCAAAATGAACAAGCAGTCAAGAAGTACGGATCCAAGTACGGGACCGCTTCTAAATACATGGTCTACAACGGCCCATTCGTTCACAAGGGCTGGTCTGGCTCTAACCTCTCTTGGAAGCTGGTCAAAAACAAGTACTACTGGGATAAGAAGAATGTCAAGCTGACCCAGATCAACTACTCTGTTCAAAAGTCCCCGTCAACAGCCTACAACCTCTACCAGGCAGGAAAATTGGACGGGACCATCTTGGACGCTCAGGCTTCCAAGCAATTGACCAAGTCCAAGGGCTACACGATCAGAAAAGTGGCCAACACCCAGTACCTCCAGTTCAACTTGAAGAAGTACAGCAAGTTTGCCAGCACCAACCTCCGCCGGGGGATTTCCATGGCCATCAACCGCTCCAGCCTGTCCAAGACTTTAGGGGCCACCTACAAGGCAGCGACGACCTTTACTTCCAGCGGCTTGACCACTGTTAGTGGCGAGGATTTCACCAAGCTAGCAGAAAGCAGCGAAGCTAAAAAGTACACCAGCTACAATAAAAAGCTGGCCAAGCAGTACTTTGAAAAGGGCTTGAAGGAAGAGGGCTTGAGCAAACTGTCCTTCACTCTGTTAGCTTCTGACGATGATACTTCCAAGAAACTGGCTGAATTTGTCCAAAGCCAGCTGGAGACGGCCTTTGGCTCCAAGATCAGCGTCAAGGTGCAGAGCATCCCTTCCAAGACCAAGCTCAACCGGGTCCTGGCCGGCAACTTTGAATGCACCCTGTCCGGCTGGATTGCCGACTACGCTGACCCGATCTCCTTCCTTGACTGTGAGACGACCGGTAACTCCTACAATTACGGCAAGTGGAGCAACAAGGAATACGACAAGCTGATCGCGGCATCTAAGACCAGCTCCGGGACAGCCCGCATGAAGCTTTTGGCCAAGGCTGAAAACGTCTTGATGGTCAACCAGGGGGTAACTCCGCTGACTCAAGCCAACAAGGCCTGGATGATCAAGAGCAAGGTCAAGGGCATTATCTACAACAGTGCCGGTGTCTGCTACAACTTCAAGTACGCCTACATCGCCAATTAAGCACATAGAAAAAGTGAGACCGTTTGGTCTCACTTTTTGTTTGGCTTATTTTCTACCAGTCGAATTCTTCATAATAGATCTGCCCAGCAGGCAGGCCCGCTTCTTTTAATAGCTTGATCCAGTGGTCGGCCATGACTTGAGGACCGCCGATTAGAACCTGGAGGCCTGAAAAATCTTCGGGCAGGGAATCCAAAATTTCCTCGTCTTTAAAGCGGCCTACCTGGCAGCGGCTCTGGAAGTTTTCCCGGCTGTTCCAGTAGTAGAACTTTTCCTCATAGATCAAGGATTCCTTGGTATGAGCATTGTAAAAAACTTTAGTGGGCAAGTCTGGATTGCCGTCAATCACCGACAAGAGGGGGACAACCCCGATTCCGCCAGCGATCAGCAAGAGCTGGTCCGGCTTGGCCTCGGCAATGGCTTCCTGGTAGCGGCCAAAGCTGGGACTGAGGCGGGCTTTGACTGGTGGCTTGAGCCCTTGCAATTGTCTGGTGAAGTCCCCGTCGCCTCTGATGGCCAGCACAACCTGCTTCTCTTCTTGCGGGAGGTTGACGAAGGAGAAGGGGTGGGGTTCTTCCATGCCTTTTTCTTCTGGAAAGGAGAGGAAAACGAAGTCGCCTGATTCAAAGCCAGCCAAATTCTGGTCAGTCTTTAAAGTCAGTTCCAGGACATTGTCAGCGATCAAGCGGCTGTCAAGGAGTTCGGCGTTGCTTTTTCCCCGGCTTTTGGCCAGGCTGATGAAATAGCTGGCAAAAACGAAGACAGTGGCAATCCAGATCCAGGCCATGAAGGGGGTAATGGCCCGGATATAAGGAATCAGCTGGATGTGGATAAAGACCAGCAAGACAGCCAGCAGGTTTAACCGGTGCAGGCAAATGGAAAGCTCGTGCTTGAAGACTTTTTCTTCCAGGACCTGCTTGATTTTTGCCAAAAATGGAATCCGCTTGGTCAGCCAGCCGGCCATGAAGACCATGGAATAAACCGCCAGGCCCAAGAAGAGGTAGAAGGCGATATTGCCAGTCTGCTTGATAAGGCCAGCTGAAGGTGACCCTTGCATATGCAGCCAGGCTAAAAGGATGGCGCCCAGGCTCATGATGCCATGGATCATGTAGACCTTTGGCAGGCCGATCAAGCGGTCAAGCCAGCGCGGGCGAGTAGAGAGGTAAATGGCCAATAGCAGCCAGACATAGGCGATGGTCCCGGCCATGATGGGCAGCTTTTGCGGATAATAGATGGCCGGCAGGCCGGCTTCCAGGGTCTGGATGAAGGGCAAAGGGAGGATAAAAATCGCCGCCGCCCATAAGACGCCCAAGGTGTAGTCATGCTTTTTGAACATATTGAAGTTCTCCTTCTGTAAACAGGGCCAGCTGGCCGTCTTTTCTGGCGTATAAGCCGCTGAGCCTTCTTTGGGCAATCTGCTCCTTAAAGGCGTCTTCGCCCATGGCCAGGCCGGCTGTCGCCCAGATGTCCGCGAAAGTTAAGTCTGGGGCAAGAACCGTGACCTGGCTGAGGTCGGCAGGTCCGGCTAATGTCACGTGCTGGCCGCGGTAGGCATAGCCCGAACTTGCCAAGGCCTGGCTGGCCAAATCATAAATGGCTAAAAGCAGGCGGGGCTGGGCCGGGTTCTCAATGCCGGTTTTCCAGCGGAAGTCCCCCTTGGTCCAGGCCTGCAGGTCCCCGCCGCCGTTGATGCAAAGGCCGGTGACTTCGGGAAAAGCCGCCAGGGGCATAAGGCAGGAGGCAAAGATTTTTTCCACTGCCCAGCCCTTGACCAGGCCGGTGGGATTGAATTTGCCGGCAAAATAAGGGTCAAAGGCGCCAGCCGTTTCTTCTTTAGCTAAAAGGGCAGCCGCGTAGACCTCTTGAAATTCAGTATTGGCCAAGAGGATGCTTTCATCGCCTTCAGCAAAGCGGCTGACTAAGGAGTCCGGCAAAAAGGCGGAAAAATCAGCTTCGATTCTTTTTAATTCTGCATGAATTTTGTTGCAGGAGTTTGAAAAAGCCTGGGTCAAGTCCGGGGATGCCTCTCCTTGAACAGCAACGGAAACAGTGAAAGGAATGGTCATGGCTTCCACTGTTTGGTTAAGGCAGGTTACAGTCATGATCGCCACTAGCTTTCTTTTGCCTGGGTGATGGCGTTTTGCAGGGACTGGGTGAAGCCCTCATAGGTGACGGTAGCCCCGGAAACCTGCTGGATGTCAGCGCTCTGGGCCGCGATGGCCTCTTTTTTATAGACAGGCAGGGCCTGGTCGTTGATCTGCTGGGAATGGTCGTTGTCTGACGGGTACTTTAAGACATTGACCGTGGTGATTTTTCCCCCGCTGACCTTGATCTGGACTTGGACCTCGCCCCACTGGGTGCTGACGCTTTTACCGCTATAGGTTCCGTCTTTTAAGCCGCTGGACGTGAATGAACTTGAAGAAGATGAAGTTGATGAAGCAGATGAAGCAGCAGTGCTTGTGCTGGATGAAGCTGTAGACGCAGTAGAATTGGCTTGGTCAGCTTTTAAAAATAAGAGATAGCCGTCGATGGCGATAGCGATGGTTGTTCCGACGGCGAGTACACTCGTGATAACTTTTCTGGCAGACATTGTAGTCCCTCCTTGCCATAAAATACTTTCCTTGATATTAATAAGATTCTATCCGGATAATTAGAAACAAATATGGCAAGAAATTGATCAAAATGCATGAACTTATTTAAAAAAGGCTAAAATTTACGCGCAACTTTCCCCTTTCTTTGAAAATGGTAGAATAGAAGCGAAAGAGTTTTTTATTGAAATAGAAGAAGGCATAAACATGAAGATTGCAATGGCAAATGACCACGCCGGCACCCGCTTGAAGAACGAAATCAAGGCCTACCTGGAAGAAAATGGCTATGAAGTAGTTGACTTCGGGACTGATAATGAAGAATCCTGCGACCTGTCAGACTTCGTCTACCCAGCTAGCCTGGCTGTAGCCAAGGGCGAATGCGACCGGGGCATTTTCGTTGACGGGGTTGGCTATGGCAGCGCCTTGATCGCCAACAAGATCAACGGCATCTACGCCGCGGTCTGCCAGGATCCTTTCTGCGCCAAGCTTGCCCGCCAGCACACCGACTCCAACGTCCTTTGTTTAGGGGCTAAGATCATCGGTGATATGATGGCCGGCGAAATCGTCAAGACCTGGCTGACCACGGATCCTTTGATGGAAGAAAAGTACCGCCGGCGGGTGGACAAGGTCAAGGCCATCAACGACAAGCACTGCGTGCCAGTGAAGTAGGAATATTACACTAAAACGTTTTTGTAATTTTGGTATTTTTTCTCAGCTATTTCAGAGAAAGGCTGTTGCGGCGGCAAAGTTTTGCTATAATTAAGCATATGATTAAGCTTCGGCATTTTGCTGGGCCTTTTAATAGAAAGATGAGGAAACAAGATGAACAAGACTGAACTTGTCTCAGTTGTAAGTGAAAAGACTGAATTCAGCAAGAAGGAATCTGCTCAAATCGTTGACGCTTTGTTTGCATCAATCGAAGAAGCACTTGCTAAGGGCGAAAAGGTACAATTGATCGGCTTTGGGACTTTTGAAGTTCGTAAACGCGCTGCTCGGAAGGGCCGCAACCCGCAAACTGGCGCTGAAATCGAAATTCCTGCAAGCAAGGTTCCAGCCTTCAAGCCAGGCAAGGCCTTGAAGGATGCCGTTAAGTAAATCTTGAACACTTCTAAATGACCATCGGTTGCTTCCGGTGGTCTTTTTTTGCGGGAAAAAATCCTGTAATTAAAACGTAACACTGCTTCCCTTGTTTTTAGAAAATATTAGGGCTAACATAATTTGTGGTTATATTTATGATGAGAAAGGGAAAAACAGTTTGAATTTTAAAGATCTTTTTTTGAAAAAATCAGCAAAAGCAGCCGGCAAATTGGCTTTAGCTGCCAGCCTCCTGCTTCCGACTTTAGCGCCAGCTACGGTTCATGCGGAAGCAACTAAGAGCGACGTCAACCGGGTGATGCGGGACAATCACCTGGCCGGGTCAGTCCTTTTGGTCCAAAACGGCAGCGTTAAGACCGTCAACTATGGTTATGCCTGGTTTGGCCGGCGGATGAAGAACGGCGCTTACAATGTGACTTATCCAGCCGCCTCCTTGCAAAAGGTAGTGACTGGGGCCATGCTGGTGCAGATCATGAACGAAAAGAAGCACACCAAGCAAAGTTTCAGCCAGTACACCAAGATTTCCCGCTGGTATCCTAAGCTGAAAAATGCCCGCTATGTGACGGTCGGCAACCTGCTGACGCAAACGAGCGGCTACCGGGCGCCTGGCTCTGAAAGCAACCGGGGCCGGAACTTGTCTGAAAGCAAGGCCATCAACTGGGTGACCCAGAAGATCAATGGCAGCTGGCAATACAAGATCGGAAGCTTCAACTACAACAATGCCAACTACATTTTGCTGGTGGGCATCATCCGCAAACTGACCGGCCACACTTACGCCTACAACTTCAACCGCCGGATTGTCCGTCCCTTGGGCTTAGCCCACACCAGCCTCAGACACGACATTCCTTGGACCCGCAGCCAGGCGGTATCTTATGCTTACCTTTGGCAGAGAAAGTACCAGAAACCAGTTTCCCTGCCAAAATCCGTGGCTTCTCAGATCCCAGGTGCCGGCAACATGTGCACCACGCCGGTTGAATATTACGAAATCATGCTGGCCCTGCAGAACGGGGCAATTTTGAACCAGAGTGACTTCAACTATCTGACTCACCTTAAGGCCAGAAAGACTACCTACAGCGGCGGCATGTACATGAAGCGGAGCAGCAAGCTCAAGTCCGCCTTTGGCTCAATTCGGGAGGAGCACTACGGGACTTATGTCCAGCTGACGGCTGACAACAGAAACGGGATCATCATGTTCGTCAACGAGCGCAGCCAGACTGAGCAGCAGATCAAGGGCCTGGCCTTCGGCCTGCTGCAGAAGATCCAGCCGGGAACTTTCAGTTTGAATTAGTGAGCATTCTTTTAATTTTTTAAAAAAGTAATAACTTTCCTGCCTTTTTGCCGGAATGGCCTTATAATGTTCTTAATGTATCCAAGGGAGGAAAGACTGCTGTTGTTTAAAAAGGGAAGAAAGATCATCACGGCCCTGCTGCTTGCCGGGATTTGCGCCGGTGCCTGCGTCGCCGCCTGGCCGGAGGAAACCGCGCCAGACCAGGTCACGGCAGCTGACATGCATGTTTTTGTCGAGAAGCTCTTCAAGAAGAAGCATGTGGCTGGCAGCGTGGCCGTGATCAAGAATGGACACGTCCAGGTTGTCAACTACGGACTGGCTGACGCTAAAAAGAAGATCAAAAATGGGGACCGCCAGGTCGTTTACCCGGCAGCTTCCATGCAAAAGGAAGTAACCGGCGCTATGGTCATGCAGCTGATGGAGGAAAAGAAGGGGAGCTCAAGTGCTTTTAGCCAAAACACGAAGATCTCCCGCTGGTACCCGGCTTTGAAGAACGCCAAGAAGATCAGCGTGGGCAATCTGCTTTCCCATACTTCAGGTTTGCAGATCCCAGATGTAGAAGTTGACCGCCATATCAACTACAGTGAAGACCAAGCTGTAAAATGGATCGTGACCCGGGCCAACCAATTGCCGCAAGACAAGGTGGGCAGCTACCACTACAGCGACGTCAACTACATTTTGCTGGCGGGCATTATCAAGAAGGTCAGCCATAGGTCATATGCCTGGAACTTTAAGAAGCGGGTAGTCCAGCGGCTGGGTCTGACGTCAACTTATGTAAGCAGCCAGCTGCCTAAGAATAAAAAGCTGGCCGTATCTTACAGATATCAGCATGGCAAGAACTACCAGCAGGCGGCAGTTTTGGAAAAGACCCGCCTGTCCCAGCTGGTTGGGGCCGGAAACATGCTGACGACGGCTGGCGACTACTATCTGATTCAAGAGGCTTTGGGGACAGGGCAGTTCCTGTCACCAAGTGCTTTTCACCAGCTGACCCACCTCAAGAGCAAGATCAATCGCTACAGCGGCGGGGTCTACCTCAAGAAGGGGGAGAAGGTCAAGCTGGCCTACGGGGCTATCGGCAGCGCCCACTATGCTGCCTACTTCCAGCTGACGGCTGACAACAAGAACGGGATCATCCTGCTTCTGAACCAGCGCAGCTTTGGCGAAGACAAGGTCAAGGACGTTGGCTACCAGATCTTGAAAGAGATCATGTTTGATACTTTCTCTAAGACTTAAACAAGAATAGACAAAAGGCAGATCAAGCGATCTGCCTTTTTTGTCGTTAATTGATACATGTTAAAGAATTTTTGTAAAAAGGACCCTAAAGAGAGTAATCGTCCTGCAGGGTCTGGACCCGGACCAGGGCGTCTTTGATCCGCTCTTCCGGCAATTCGCCGCTTTCTGCAGCTGCTTCTAAGACTGGCAAGTTTTCCAATCTGCCGCCTAAGAGAAGGTCGGCTCCGGCCTTTAAGGCCAAAAGCTCCGGGCAGCCGCTTTCTTGTGCTGCGGCCATGGCTAAGTCGTCGGTGATGGCCACACCGGAATAGTGAAGCTCTTGTTTAAGCAGGCGGTAGATTTCCGGGGAAAGGGATGCAGGGCCAGCGCTGTAGCAGGTGACTTCCAAGTGGGCCACCATGATGGTCGGCACGCCAGCCGTGATCGCTGCTTTAAAGGGCAAAAGGTCCAGCTGGGCCTCTTTACGGCTTCTATGGTCTTTAGCCGGAGCCTGGTGGGTGTCGCCGGCATCCCCGTAGCCAGGGAAGTGCTTGGCGCAGGAGGCGATCCCCAGCTGCCGGTAAAGCTTGACAAAGGCCGCGATTGCCGGCCCGGTTTCTTCAGCTCCCAGCTGCAGGGTCCGGCTGTAGATAAAGCTGGCGGGATCAAGGGCAAGGTCAGCCACCGGAGCAAAGTTTAAGTTGATGCCTAAGTTTTTTAATTCCAGGGCGGTCTTTCTGCTTTCGGTTAAGAAAAAGTCGGCGCCCTTTTGCAAAAGCTCAGCCTGGCTGGGATAGGACCGGCTTGGGTAAAGAGCAGACAAGCGGCTGACCAAGCCGCCTTCCTGGTCAATGGCAAGCAGCAGACCCGGCCGGGCCTGCCGGTAGGCGGCCAGCCGCTCTTTGACGGCTTTTTCGCTTAGCCCTGCCAGGTCTTTGGCAAAAAGGAGAAGGCCGGCTGGCTGGTAATGGTCCAAAAGGCGGAGGTTTTCAGTAAAATCGCCAGTGCTGTCGATCAGGAAAAGACTGGCCAGTTTTTGATTGAGTGAGGACATGATGCACCTGCTTTCTGAGTTCAGTTAGGGTTAAAGCAAAATGAATTTTTCGCGAATTTTACAAAGTCTCTATAAATAATATTATTGGCTCTTTTTTACACACAAGCAAGGCAAAAGGGCTAAGAATGGCTTTTTTAACGTTTGCATTACAAGCGGCCAGTTTCCAGAAAAAAGCTGAACAAATTAATTGAAAACGGTATAATGATCTAAGATAGAATTTTAATGGAAAAAATTGGGAAGGACCTCTATGAAAAAGAGACGAATCAAGCATTTTAAGAGCAAGAAAATCGTAGCGGCCAATCTGGCCCTGTTAGCCACGGCAACTGGCTTGGCCTATGCCAACCCAGCCAAGGCTGACGTAACTGACAGCCAGGACCAACAGACGGCCAATGCCCAAGCGGCTCAAACTGAGCAAAAGCAAGCCGTCCAAAGTACTGACACCCAAGCAGCGCAAACAACTGACACTAAAACTGCTGATGCGACTGCTAACACTGCAGCAACTGATAGCAAGACTGCCGCAGATACTGCAAAGACTGCAAAGACTGCTGCAGCCACCACTGCAGATACTGCAAAGAAGACTACTGCGGCTACTACTAAGACGGCAGCCAACACTGTGCAGACCAAGACCAGCGCGGTAACGGCGACTAAGGCGGCAACTACTACCACGACGACGGCTACTAAGAGCGCCTTTAAGACGACCAACGGCAAGACTTCCTACTATGACGCCAATGGCCAGGTAGTCAAGAACCAGGTCTTTACGGTCAGTGGCAAGCAATACTACGCTGACGCTAATGGCCAGATTGCCAAGAGCACGACCAAGAAGGTTAACGGGATTACCGCTACTTTTGACAAGACTGGCGCTATCAGCAATGGTTTAGACTTTGGCCAATTGCTCCGCGACCAAATCGAATTTTCAGCCGCAAGCAAGCTGAAGAAGTCAGTCAAGTATGACTGGACTGAAAGCAAAAACAAGTACCAGGAATCAGCTACCCATGAAATGGCCCAGCTCCTGGCCCAAGGTGACGTCAAGAACAACAATGACTTGATCGCCACTTTAATGGAAAACAACTCTTCCATGTCCGGCAAGGTCTTGGCCAGCTTGACTTTGAACATCGGCCAAAGCGGCGCTACCGCCAGCCAAGTAGCTGCTGCCCTGGTTTCTAAATTGGGCACGGCTGATGCTACTGGCAGCGTGATCGGGGCCGGCTACTACAACGGTGTAGCTGCTGCCTTGATCTACAAGGTTGAAGAAGTGAAGAAGGTGGCAGAAGCTGTCTCCAAGATCGACCCAAGCGTCAGCGCTGTTTACAGCGACGCTGGCAAGGTGACCAACCCGGTTACCACTAAGATGAGCGATGAAGACGCCAAGACTTTGACTGACGGCGTTTCATCAGCTCTGTTGACTGGCAAGGCCGGCACGGCCATCAGCCAAGAGGTCCTGCAAACTATCTTTGCCGGCCTGGCCGGGGATGCAACTGCTTTTGAAGGCAGCAGCCTGTACTATGACGCGAATGGCAAGGACTACCACTACCAATACTGGCTCAGCGGCAAGGACAGCGCTGAGAAGCTGGCCAACTTCCTCAAGGCCAACGCTGGCGTTAAGTACGGTGATGCCTTGAAGGCTGTCTACACGGCTACTTTGATTGCCGGCGCGGGCACTAATACTGACGCCGTGGATGAAACGCCAACCAGCAAGAAGACGGCTGACGAAATTACCGCTGCCTACCAGACTGGGTCTGAAACCGGCCTTAAGTACGAAAGCGTCAAGGTGGAAAAAATCCCTGGCATGACTGATGACATGATCCGCGGGGTCGATATCTCAACTTACCAGTCTTTGGTCAATGCTGGCGTTAAGTTCTACGACTTTAACGGCAAAGAAGCCAGCTTGATCAAGGTTCTGGCTGACGCCGGGGTCAACTGGGTCCGCCTGCGGATTTGGAACGACCCATACAATGCTGACGGCATGGGTTACGGCGGTGGTAACACTGATGAAGCCAGCGTGATCAAGATGGCCAGCGAAGCCAAGAAGTACGGGATGAAGGTTCTTTTGGACTTCCACTACTCCGACTTCTGGGTTGACCCGGCCAAGCAGATCCTGCCAAAGGCCTGGAAGGACCTGTCAGTCAATGCCTTAAACGAATCAATCAAGCTTTATACTGAAAAGGTCCTCACCGACCTGCGCGAAGCCGGTGCCAGTGCTGACATGGTGCAAGTCGGCAACGAAATCACCAACGGGGCCTTTGGCCTGTACACTGACCGTGACCACGGCGGCAACTGGGAAACTTTGTGGAAGAGCGCCAACGGTGACCAGGTAGCTGAATACCTGGCAACCGCGGCCAAGGCGGTCAGAAATGCTGCTCCTCAGGCTAAGATTGCCCTGCAGCTGGAAACGCCAAACATCTACAAGTACCGGACTATCATGACTGTCTTCAAGAAGCACGGGATCGATTACGACTATCTGGGGACTTCTTACTACCCATTCTGGTCAACCGGCAACGACAACGGCACTTACAAGGGCCAAAGCCTGGGCAAGGGTGCCAACACGCCGAACAACCTGCTGGCTGTTGAAAAGATGGCCAAGGAAGAATTCGGCAAGACGACGGTCATTCTGGAAACTGGCTGGCTGAACAACATGAATGACTCAGATGGTACTGGTAACTCAATCGGGCAAATGCCGACCATGCCAGATGGCGTTTCCTACACGGCTGATCCGCAAGGGCAAGTCAACGCGATGGCTGATATGTACAAGGCCATCATTGCTGGCGGCAGCGTTGGTGCCTTCTACTGGGAACCAGCCCAAATCGCGGTTAAGGCCGGCTGGAACAACTGGAACTACAACAAGGAAATGTCCAATGTCTACGGGACTGGCTGGGCTTCTAAGTACGCGATCGGCTATGCTCCTGAAAACGTAATGTACTACGAGGGCAAGGAAACTTGGGGTGGCTCAACTTGGGACAACGTGGCCCTCTTTGATGACCATGGCTACCCGCTCCAATCCTTGATGATGTACAAGGGCTTCCTGACTGGCTATGAATCAGCTGAAAACACTGCTTCCGCTGTTACGCCAAAACTGGCAGCTCTTTACGGGGCAGATCAATCAAGCCTTAAGGCCGAAAATCAGTTGCAGGTCGGCCAAGACTTGACTTTGACCAATTACCTGGATTCATCTGTTTCCAAGTACTTGAACGGGATCAAGGGGACCAAGATCAGCGAAACTTCTCTGAAGGCCCTCTACTCGGGCCTCACTGATGGTCTGAAGAGCGACCAGTTCAAGGACGCTGCCGGCAACAACTACCACTACGAATACTGGCTGCAAGGAGATACGTCTGCTGAAAAGCTGGCCAACTTCCTTAAGGCCAACGAAGGCGCAACTTACGGCAGCCCAATCACGGTCAACTACACGGCAACCTTGGTCAAGGACGAAAAGGTGATCGAAAAGGCAACTTCAACTGTTGAAGCAACTGCTACGACTGTTTGGGGCCTGGACAATGTCACCATCGACGGCCCAATGACTGTGGGGCAAAAGCTGTCAGCTGAAGAAACTTCTTTGATCGAAAAGGCAGCTGCTCAATACCTGACTGGTGAAAAGGGGACGGAAATCTCTGCCGATAACTTTGCCAAAATTGCTGAAGCCGTAAATACTGGCATTGCTTCAAGCAAGGAATACCAAGTCAAGTTTACTGACGCAACCAGTGTCTACCACTACGTCTACTACCTTGATGGCAATGACTTAGCAGCTTTGAACAAGGGGGCTAAGTACGGCGATCCAATCAAGATCAACGTTTCTGCTTCCTTGAAATGGGTCAAGAACCTGTAAGCCAAGCAAATTCACAAAGAATGCTCAACAATTTCTGTTGGGCATTTTTTGAGAGAACCGAAGAAACAGAAGAAAAGCAAGAAAAAGAAAATACAATTCAATTGCATTAAGAGGAATTAAAAGAGGAATAAGCTTATGAAGAAGAGACGGATTAAGCACTTCAAGTCTAATAAGAGTTTGACAGCTGCCGGCGTAGCCCTGCTGGCTACTGGCCTGGCTGTCGGCAACGCTAGCAGCGTAAAGGCGGACACGGCCACTGACAAGGACGAGCAGACTGCTGTTGTCCAGGACCAACAGGCTGAAAAACTTGCTGCAGCTAAGTCTACGGTTGAAAACAAGTCAACTGATACCACTGCTGCGACTAGTAATGCAGTAAGTGAAAACAAGACTACTGCTGCTACTACAACAACTACAGCGACTACGACAACTAATCCAACTAATACTGCTGCTAATACTGCTGCTACTACAAACACTACAGCTAAGCCTGCTGCTACTGCTCCAGCAACTAACACGGCCAGCAAGGCAGTCCAGGCAACGGCTCAAAAGGCAGTTACGGCTACTGCTCAGCCAACCAAGAATGCCTTTAAGACGACTTCTGGCGTTACCAACTACTATGACGCTAATGGCCAGGTAGTTAAGAACCAGTTCATCAAGGTTAACGGCAAGCAATATTACGCTGACGCGACAGGCAAGATTGCCAGAAACACCAGCAAGACCTTAAACGGGATCAAGGTTTCCTTTGACAAGGATGGTTCAGTGCAAAATGGCATGGATCATGCCCAGCTTTTGCGGGATCAAACTGAATTCCTGACTGCAGTCAAGCTGAAGAATGGGGTCAAGTATGACTGGACTGAGTCCAAGAACGGCTACCAGGAATCTGCCGTACACGAAATGGCTCAGCTCCTGGCCCAGGGCGATGTCAAGGAAGACAAGACTGTCATCGCTTCCTTGATGGAAAAGAACAGTTCTATGCAGGGCAAGGTTCTGGCAACTTTGAAGACTGATGTCTCCAAGAACAATGAAACTGCTGCCCAGTTCGTCAGTGACTTGCTCAGACAGCTGGGGACGACCAGCGCCGCTGGCAGCGTGGTTGGGGCCGGCTACTACAACGGCACTTTGGCCGGCTTGATCTACAAGGTTGAAGCAGTAACTCAGCCTGCTCAATCATCCTCTACTCTTGCTCCATCCGTGACTAAGGTTTACGGCCAAGACAAGGTTAGCGTCAAGAATGGTTTGAAGGATGGTCAGGCCTTTACGGCTGATGAAAGCAAAAAGCTGCTTGCCAATATCTCTTCCTCACTTTTGTCTGGCCCGGCTGGAATTGAAATCAGCCAGGATGTTTTGACGGCAATCGAAGCAGGCTTGGGCGGCGATGATACGGCTTATGTTGGCACGACCGACTACAGCGATGAAGCTGGCAAGACCTACCACTATGCCTACTGGCTGGAAGGGGCAGACAGCGCCGCTAAATTAGCCAACTTCCTGGCTCTGAACAAGGGAGTTAAGTACGGAGACGCCATCAAGGCCAACTTCACCGCGACCTTGACTGAAGGGGCCGGCAATAACAATGAAGCAGTTGATGAAACGCCAACCAGCAAGAAGACGGCTGACGAAATTACCGCTGCCTACCAAAACGGGACTGAAACTGGCCTCAAATACGAAAGCGTCAAGGTTGAAAAGATTCCTGGCATGACTGACGACATGGCCCGCGGGGTAGACGTGTCAACCTACCAGGCCATGCTTAAAGCTGGCGTTAAGTACTATGACTTTAACGGCAAAGAAGCTGACTTGTTCGATGTTTTGAAGGAAGCCGGGGTCAACTGGGTCCGCCTGCGTTTATGGAACAACCCTTACAACGCTGACGGCCAGGGCTACGGCGGCGGTAACACCGACGAAGAAAGCCTGATCAAGACTGCCTTGCAGGCTAAGAAGTACGGGATGAAGGTTCTCTTGGACTTCCACTATTCTGACTTCTGGGCTGACCCGGCCAAGCAGCTTCTGCCTAAGTCCTGGAAGAACCTGTCCAGTGCTGAATTGAATGAAGCTATTTCCCTTTACACCAAGAAGGTCTTGACCGATATGGAAAAGGCCGGGGTGGCTCCAGCCATGGTCCAGATCGGTAATGAAATCACCAAGGGGACCTTCGGCTATGATGCCGACCAATTGACCGGCGGCGACTGGAACAAGCTCTGGCAGAGCGACTACGGGACAACCGTTGCCCGCTACCTGGCTACCGCTGCTAAGGCGGTCAGAACTGCCAACAAGGACGCCAAGATCGCCGTTCAATTTGAATCACCAGACGTCAACCGCTACCGGATGATCATGACTGTCTTGAAGAACAACGGCGTTGACTATGACTACTTGGGGACTTCCTACTACCCATTCTGGGGCAGCTCCAACAACAATCCAGACAACTTGCTGAAGGTGCAGCAGATGGCCCAAAAGGAATTCGGCAAGCGGGTAGTCGTCATGGAAACCAGCTGGCTGAACAATGTCAATGACTCAGACGGTACTAACAACAACATCGGCTATGCGCCAAGCGACTACGCGGTTGGCCCGCAAGGTCAGGTCGATGAAGTAACTGCCCTCTACAAGTCCTTGGTTGCTGGCGGCGGTGTTGGTGCCTTCTACTGGGAACCAGCTCAAATCGCGGTCAGAGCTGGCTGGAACAGCTGGAACTACAACAAGCAGCTGGTCAACGTCTACGGGACCGGCTGGGCTTCCAAGTACGCCATCGGTTACGCTCCAGACAATGAAATGCACTACAATGGCAAGGAAACCTGGGGCGGGTCTACTTGGGACAACATGACCCTCTTTGACGACCATGGCTACCCACTTCAATCTCTGATGGTTTACAAGGGGATGCTGGAAGGCTACCAGTCAGCTGAAAACACTGCTTCCGTTGTTACGCCAAAATTGGCTGCTCTTTACGGGGCTGATCAATCAAGCCTTAAGACCGAAAACCAGTTGCAGGTGGGACAAGACTTAACTTTGACTAACTACCTGGATAAGACTGTTTCCAAGTACTTGAACGGGGTTAAGGGGACCAAGATCAGTGAAGCTTCTTTGAAGGAAATCTTCTCAGGCCTTACTGACAGCCTCAAGAGCGACCAGTTTAAGGACGCTGCCGGCAACAACTACCACTACGAATACTGGCTGCAAGGAAATACGTCTGCTGAAAAGCTGGCCAACTTCCTTAAGGCTAACGAAGGCGCAACTTACGGCAGCCCAATCACGGTCAACTACACGGCAACCTTGGTCAAGGACGAAAAGGTGATTGAAAAGGCAACTTCAACTGTTGAAGCAACTGCCACGACTGTTTGGGGCTTAGACAATGTTACTATTGACAGCCCGATGACTGTTGGGCAAAAGCTGTCAGCTGAAGATACTGCTTTGATTGAAAAGGCAGCTGCTCAATACCTGACTGGCGAAAAGGGGACGGAAATTTCCGCTGATGACTTTGCCAAAATTGCTGAAGCCGTAAACGCCGGCATTGCTTCAAGCAAGGAATACCAAGTTAAGTTTACTGACGCAACTAGTGTCTACCACTATGTCTACTACCTGGACGGGGCGGACTTAGCAGCTTTGAACAAGGGGGCCAAGTACGGCGATCCAATCAAGATCAACGTTTCTGCTTCCTTGAAGTGGGTCAAGAACCTGTAGAGCTAGCCGAAAGTAAAAAACAACAGTAAAAAGTAAATATAAGCGCAAGAAAGCCCTGGCGATTGCCAGGGCTTTTTGCCATCGAGATGGAGGTTTGTGTGTTGTGAAAAAATAAGAAATTTAATGTAATGCAATGCTGGCTAAAGCGGTGTACCAGCAATTAGATAGAATTCAAATTCAAGGGAAAAAGGGAAGTGTCACGATTGCTTAATTATGCCGCTGGTGGGCAGGAATTACTGCCAGTTGACGGCGTGAGCGTCTGTAGCGGGTAAAGGCAAACAGGGCCAATGAAATCGTGAGTAATTGGGTAAACAGTTTCAGCATAGTTTTTGCCTCCTTTGCTTAGTAGCAAGTTCTTTTGAACTTGTACTGTAAGGATAACGGGCAAGCGTGGTCATTTGATGAACAGCTTGCTAAAAAAAGCTGTGGAAATGCTAAAGAAAAACTAAACGGCAGATCTTTATTGACCTGCCGTTTTTGTCTTTTTTTGCTAAGTTAGCTCTTACTGAAAGCTAGACTTAGTCACATATTGGCCGACGCCGACGATGTAGTACTTCTTGCCCTTGATTGACACGGCGCTGCCGTAAGTCTGCTTTTGGCTGTATTTCTTCAATACATAATTCTTGTAGCGGACAGCCTTGCCCTTGGACTTCTTGTAGATATAAGCGTTCTTCTTCAAAGTCCGGGTAGTCCCGTCAACGTTTGAAGCAGAGATGAAGGAGTTGTAGCCGGTTTGGTAATACTTCTTATTCTTAATAGTCGTCCGGCCGAAGGTCAGGATTTTCTTGCCTTCAGCGACAGAAGAAGTTGTCTTCTTCAAGTCTTTGCTGTAAACGGCAGAGCTGTGCATGGCCGTGATGTAGCGGCCGTCAGCTTTCAAAGCGCTGATGTACTGGTCAGTGCCCAGCTTATAGTACTTTTCCCCGCCTAAGATGGCGTAGGCGTAAGCGTAGACCTTTTGGCCCTTCTTGTAGCTGACATCTGTCTTTTCCAGGCTCTGGGTGTAAACATCAGCCGCGTTTTTCAAAGTGATGTAGCGGCCGTCAACGTCGGATGACTGAACATACTTGTTAGCAGTCTTGGAGATCTTATAGTACTTGACGTTTCCCCGGGTCAAAGTCCCGTAAGTGGTGATGCTTGTGCCAGCCTTGATGGCCTTGTCCTTGGTCTTCGCGCCATTTCTGTCGTAAACCGCCGCGGTCCGCTTGACGACTTTTTTAACCGTAGCGGAAGTCTCAGTAACCGTCTCGAAGGCTGAGCCAGGCAGGTCGCCAAAAGTGATGTTACAGTATGATGGATCGCCGTTGACGTTGATATTTGCGTTTTGCAGGCCGTTCTTGTAGGCAGAGCCGTCAAAGGTTAAGGTCTTCGTCTCACCAATCGCAACTTCATCATTGACCTGGACATAGTATTCGCCCTCGTCGTCAATATTATCTACGTCAATCGACACGGAAGCAATTTTATGGTTCTTGATCGTTACTGTGGCTGAAGGGAAAAAGTTGGAAGGAACATCAATGTTGTTGCCCAGGTTCTCTACAGTGACCATTACCGTGTAGCTGCCGTCCTTGTATTCTGTGCTGGTCTTGGTCTTACTTGCTGCCTGGATTGGAGCTGCCTGTGGAATTACGGACAAGGTAGCCGTGGCCAGTGACAGGGCAGTCACGATGGATTTGCTTAACTTTTTCATGCTTGAATCTTGTCTCCTAATTTATTGAACAATCTATTCTGGATATTAATTTATTATCGTCCTTCTTAAATTAAAAAACAATAAAAAAAGATTCTGCAAAAGCAGAACCTTTTTTAGTATATCCAGTTTTAGCGGAAGTTGGACTTAACCACGTATTGGCCAACTGAGATGATGTAGTACTTCTTGCCCTTGATGGTTACGGCGCTGCCGTAAGTCTTGCGGTGGCTGTTCTTCTTCAAGACGTACTTCTTGTAGCGAACTGCCTTGCCCTTGGACTTCTTGTAGATGTAGGCATTCTTCTTCAAAGTCCGGGTCGTCCCGTCAACGTTGGAAGCAACGATGAACTTGTTTTGACCAACTTGGTAGTACTTCTTCTTGTTGCTCAAAGTCGTCCGGCCGAAGGTCAAGACCTTCTTGCCTTCACCGTAAGTTGAAGCGGTCTTCTTCAAGTCCTTGCTGTAGACAGCTGCACCGTGCTTGACAGTGATGTAGCGGCCGTCAGCACTCAAAGCGCTGATGTACTTGTTCGTGCCAAGCTTGTAGTACTTTTCTCCGCCCAAGATAGCGTAGGCGTAAGCGTAAACCTTCTTGCCCTTCTTGTAGCTGGTCTTGGTCTTCTTCAAGTCCTTGGTGTAAACGGCAGCAGCGTTCTTTAAAGTAATGTAGCGGCCGTCAACGTTGGAAGCCTTGATGTACTTATTTCCAGTCTTGGAAACCTTGTAGTACTTAGTAGTACCCCGGGTCAAAGTGCCGTAAGTAGTAACAGTCTTGCCGGCCTTGATTGACTTGTACTTGGTCTTAGCACCGTCACGGTTGTAAACGGCTGAGGTCTTTTGTACCTTCTTCTTGACCACTGCTGAGGTTTCAGTAACGGTTACAGTTGCTGAACTTGGCAAAGCGCTGAAGACAACGTCAGCGCTGAACTTGCTGCCGTTGACCGTGAAAGTGGCGGTCTTAGTGCTGGTTTGGTAAGCACCGGCCGCGAAGGTGTAGGTTACGCTGCCGTCCTTGCCAGTGCTGGTCTTGGCCTTGGAACCGTTGATGGTCAGGTCGCTGTAGACCGGGCTGTCCTTGGCCAGGGTGAAGGACACTGAAGAAATCTTCTTGCTCTTGATCGTGACCTTAGCAGCGGCTGCCGTCAAAAAGCTGGCTTCAGTTGAATAAACCTTGCTGCCGCTGTCGTAGAAGCTGGCGGCTACAGTATAGCTGCCATTTACGTATTCCTTGCTGGTCTTGGTCTGAGTAGCTGCCTGGGCCGGAGCGGCTGCTTGTGGGATAACTGACAGGGTTGCGGTTGCCAGTGACAAGGCAGTCACGACAGACTTAGTTAATTTTCTCATTTTGCCTCCTAAGAATTCATGAAATATTCTTTGCACACTAGTTTATTATCGCCCTTATTTTATTAAAAAACAATAGAGCGCTTACCAAAAACTAGGTAAAAAGTGATATTAATTGAGCTGGCCGGTCAATGGTGCTAAAATCAAGCTAGAAAGTGAATATTAAGATAAGAATTCAGTGATTTGCTGTTTTACTTCTGAAAAGAGTAAGGGGGCGTGGCAATGACAAAGAGTCAAGCTAACAAGGCTTACCGCCGGGCACGCCGCAGCCGTCTGCTGGTTTGTCCGAGCGGCAAGCGGGCCTTTAAGACGAAGTTCGATGCCGATCTGTTTCTTTATAAAGAAGAAGTGACCGTTCACCTTCGCGAAATCAACCATGAACACTGGCGGCCGATGCCGATTCGGGCTTACCGGTGCCCTTATTGCAAGAATTATCACGTAACTTCAATGTCGCTGGAGCGCTATGAGCAGCTGCACGGCAAAGAACGGGAGCGGACCTGATGGCCCGCTTTTTTCTTGCTTTTTGCTAAAATATTGGTAAAAGACTGGAGGAAAAAATGAGCCAACTCAATTCATACTTTTACGATATCGAATCTTTGACCAACGCCTTTACTTTGTCCTGCTACCGGCCAGACGACCAGCGGGTCGACATTTATTATATAGTCGATGATCCTGCTTTAAATGACGAAGACAGCCTGGACTTTAAGAAGGCTGCTGCCCAACGGATCCGGGAGAAGAACCAGAATTTTAAAGGAGAGATCTACTACTACAATCTCCGGACAAGCTCAGCTGCCGCCCGCCTGGCCCAGACCTTTGGCGTCTCAGATGCTCAGTATGTCAATGATCCCCAAGCCCCGTCCTCTTTTCCGGACCAGTTCCGCCCGGTCTGCGATACCGATAAAGGCTACCAGGAAGAAAAAGCGCCATACTTGCTGGGCTACAACTCCAGCAACTACGACTTAACCATGCTGGCTTATTACTTCACTAGAGCCTGGCAGCCTGGCGAAAACGGCAAGCGGGACAGATTTTCAGCCGTGACGGCCAGGGAGATGCGAGACTTTAACGATGAGCTCTTCAGCCGCTATATCGGCAACATGCGCCTGCGCCTCTGGCAGGATAAGACCATGGGCTTAGTTGCCAAAAATTTCCAAATGTCCGGCCGCCACATCGATGTGGCCCAGCTCAATGAGCGGCAAAGACGGGTTGGCCTCAAGCGGCTTTTGGGGATGTTGGGCTGGCAGATTCTGGAAAGTGACAAATTAAAGCCTGGCCAGGACTACTTGACCAGTCCCGAAGAACTGGCAGATCTCATTGCCTACAATGTCTCTGACGTGGTCAACTTGAAGGAGCTTTTCTGCCATCCTTACTACCAAGGGCAGTTTATTTTGAAAAAGGGCCTCCTGGCTCAGTACCCGGACTTGATCTACCAAGAAGACGGAAGCAGCTACAAGCCTAAAATCGGCCCGGAATTTGTCAGAAAAGACCGCTTGACCATTGATTCTACTTCCGCCAACTTTGCCCGCCGGACCATTTGCCCATATGGCCGCTTAAAAGACGACCGGGCAGTTTCATTTTTGTACCCGGCTGCCAGCGTGGCGGCAAAGACCGGGGAAAAGCAGAGGGACATCCTGGAAGAAAGCCGGGACTTTTTCTACAAGCTCTTTGAGGACGAAAACTTGCGCAAGAAGTTTGACCGGGTCTATGACTACTACAAGCAGTTTGCTGGCAAGAACTTCAATCCGTCAAAGGAATACCAGGAAGATTACGGCGACCAGGCCCTGCCGGTCAGCGACTTAAGCGAGGTTGAAGACGAAGACACCAACCTTTTCTACTACCAAAAAGATGGTCAGCCGTCGACTTGCTACATTACTTTCTCTGTCGGCGGCCTGCATGGGTCAGAGTACAATAAAGAGCTTTATTTAAAGGACCATGCCCTTTGGGAGAAAAAGCAGGCTGACCTGGCTTATGTGCAAAAACTTTATCCGGATCCCCTGGACCTGCGCAAGGCCAGGGAAGTCACCCTGCCAGACGGCCGGGTGGAAAAGTACCAGACCTTCTTGACCACTAAGGCAACGATCAAGCTGATGGAGCAGACAAATCCGGCCGACCGGGGCCAGTTTTGGCGCGACTTCAGTCAAGATGAACCATCCGTTTTCAAAAAGCAGGGGGGCCGGGTCAGACTGGATGACCGCTACGCCTTTACTTCAAGCGACCTGACCAATCACGAAGACTTTACCTCCTACTATCCAAACATGCTCCGGCGCTTGAATGCTTTTTACAATGACCGCTTAGGTGAAGACCGGTATACGGCAATCTTTGAAAGAAAGCAGGAACTGGACAAAAAGCGGACTGATCCCCAATACAGCGACGAAGAGCGGCGGATGTTCAATATCGAAAGAGAAGGGACCAAGCTGATCTTAAACTCAGCTACCGGGGCCGCTGATCCTAGAGAAGGGCGGGTGCCGTCCTCCATTAGAATGAACAACCGAATCCGGTCCATGCGGATCATTGGCCAGCTCTTCACTTATATGATTGGCCAGGCCCAGACCTATGCCGGAGCCCGGATCGTGTCGACCAATACTGATGGCCTTTATTCAGTCTTAGATGCGGACTTAAACCGGAAGATTCTGGCTAAAGAAGCTGCTGAAATTGGGGTGGAGATTGTCCCGGAAGAACTCTACCTGGTCTCCAAAGACTCCAACAACCGCCTGGAAGCCAGCCCGGACTTGACCAAGGTCCTGTCAGCTTCAGGCAGCCTGGCCTGCCGGAAGGACACCAGCCCGACCAAGTCCCTGGCCCACCCGGCCATTATCGACTGGGCCCTCAGCCGCTATCTGCTGGAAAAAAGAACAGACCTGGCGGCGCATTTTGACCGTGACCTTGGCCGGCAGATTCTGGAGGAAGCCAAGGAAGCCTTCCCAGACCCGGCCCACCGGCTCAGAATGTTTCAAAATGTCCTTTCAGCCAACCACAGCAAGGAGCGGGCCAACTGCATTTTCGGCCGGGGGGATGCCGGCCAGCTTTTAATCTTGCAGCGCTACAACCGGGTTTTTATCTACCAAGACGGCCTGCCTAAGACGGTCCACCTGTATTCCGCCGCGGCTAAAAAGCTGACCCCGGCCATGCTGAACAAGCGCAAGAGAAGCGGGGAAGCCGTAATTCAGCATGATCAAGAAGCCCTGGCCGTTCTTAAGGCTAACGGCCTGGGAAACTTGGCCAAGGGCCGGGAGGCTGCCGTCCAGAAGATTCCTAATTTGTCACCTGACTGGTCCATGCACGTGGAAAACCGGGCGGTCAACCTGCTTGCAGCTGAAGAGCAGGAAGCAATTTTGAACTCGCTTGACTATGACAAGTACCTGGACCTGGTGGCCAGCGCTTATGAAAAGAACTGGCGGAATTTGACTGAATAAGGGCCAGTCTTATAAAATGGTTAGCGATGCTTTTTTAACAGATAAAAGAAACAGCAACTGACACAAAAAGTAGAATAGAAAGAAAAACTACAATACGGAGAGAATAAAAATGAGCAAAAAAATTATGGATGAAGCGGGGATCCGCCGGGCTCTGACCAGAATGAGCTACGAAATTGTGGAAAGAAACCAGGGGACGGAAAACTTGGTTTTGATCGGGATCAAGACCAGGGGCTGGTACCTGGCCCAAAGAATCGGCGACCGCCTGGCCAAGATCGAAGACAGCCAGCTGCCAGTTCTGTCTTTGGACATCTCCGCCTACCGCGACGACCTCAGCCGGGAAGAAAAGGCCAAGGCTATCGCCAGCTTTGACACTTCCTTTGACTTGACCGGCAAGACGGTCATCCTGGTTGACGATGTCCTTTACACCGGCCGGACCATCCGGGCAGCCCTTGACGCGATTATGGACCAGGGCCGGCCTGCTAAGATCGCTCTGGCTGTCTTGATCGACCGGGGCCACCGGGAACTGCCGATCCGGCCGGACTTCATCGGCAAGAACATCCCGACGGCGGCCAGTGAGGACGTCCAAGTCCAGGTCAGTGAAATCGATGGCGAAGACGCCGTAAAGATCAGCGAGGCTTAAGATGGCTGAACAATACTTTACTGAAAATCCCACGGCCAGCCATGACGAGCACCATGTCAACTACCACCTTAATGGCATTAATTTGAACCTGACTACGGATGCCGGTGTTTTTTCTAAAAACCGGGTCGACTACGGCAGCGGAGTCTTGATTGAGCAGATGCTGGACCAGGATTTGCCAGGCGGCAATATCCTGGATGTCGGCTGCGGCTATGGCCCGATCGGCCTTTTTGCCGCTAAAAAGTGGCCAGACCGCCAAGTCGACATGGTTGACGTCAACGAGCGGGCTATGGATCTGGCCAGAAGAAACGCGGCGGCCAATGGGGCAGGCAACGTCAATATTTTTGCCTCAGACCGCTACCAAGAAGTTACTGGCCAATATGCCATGATCGTGACCAACCCGCCGATTAGGGCCGGCAAAGCCATCTGGTCCAGCATCTTGGCAGAAGCCAAGGACCACCTGTTAGAAGGCGGGATTTTGCTGGTCGTCATCCAGAAAAAGCAGGGGGCACCGAGCGCGAAGAAGCTGATGGCAGCATCTTTTGGCAACTGCGAAATCTTGACCCGGGACAAGGGCTACTACATTTTAAAGAGCGTGAAGAAATAATGTATTCAAGCGAAGAAAAAAAGACCTATATGGAGGCAGCCTTTGCTGAAGCGGAAAAGGCCCGCTTGCAAGATGAGGTTCCCATTGGGGCCGTTGTCGTAGGCCCGGACGGGCAGATCATCGGCCGGGGCTACAACCGGCGGGAGCTGGATGAAGACGGGACGGCTCATGCCGAAATCCTGGCCATTAAGGAAGCCTGCCAAAAGCTTGACTCCTGGCGCCTGATCGACTGCAGCCTCTTTGTTACCCTGGAGCCTTGTGCCATGTGTGCCGGAGCCATCATCAACTCCCGGATCAAGGAAGTCTACTTCGCGGCAATGGACCCCAAAGCCGGCGCTGCCGGCAGCGTGGTCGACCTCTTCAGCGTGGAAAAATTCAACCACCATCCCAAGGTCATCCGGGGTCTTTACAAAGACCAGGGAGCCCAGCTTTTGAAAGATTTCTTCCGGGAAATCCGCCACAAGCAAAAATTGGCAAAAAAAGCCCAGGAAAATTGCCAAAAGGATTAGTTTAGGTTACAATATTGGTTGGGCAATGTTCGACCTCCGAAGCGTGTCAGGACCGGAAGGTAGCAGCACTAAGGTCGCTTGGGCATGTGCCCTTTATTTAGCAATTAACAGGCTCTTAGCTCTTCGGGGCTAGGAGCTTTTTCATTACGGGGAGAATGTATGGCTTATCAAGCTTTGTATCGCAAATGGCGCCCGCGCACCTTTGATGATGTGGTTGGGCAGGAAGCCATTACCGATACCCTCAAGAATTCACTTATCCGCGGCAAGGTCTCGCATGCCTTTCTTTTCGCCGGCCCGCGGGGGACGGGGAAGACCTCATGCGCCAAGATTTTTGCCAAGGCCTTGAACTGTCTGAACCTGCAAGAAGGCGAGCCCTGCAACGAGTGCAGCAACTGCCTGGCCGCAGACAAGGGAGCAATGCCGGACATCATCGAAATGGACGCGGCCTCAAACAACAGCGTTGACGAAATCCGCGACCTTTTAGACAAGGTCCACTATGCCCCAACTGAAGGCAAGTACAAGGTTTACATCATCGACGAAGTCCACATGCTGTCGATTTCGGCCTTCAACGCCCTTTTGAAAACTTTGGAAGAGCCGCCGGCCAGCGTCGTCTTCATTTTGGCGACAACTGAAATGCAGAAGGTGCCGGCCACCATCATCTCCAGAACCCAGCGCTACAACTTCAAGCGCTTCTCTAACGAGGCCATGGTCAAGCGGATGGAATACATCCTGGGCCAGGAAGGGGTCGAATACGAGGACAAGGCCTTAAAGGTCATCGCCCAAGTTGCTGACGGGGGGATGCGGGACGCCTTGAGCATTCTGGACCAGCTTCTTTCTTTTGAAAAAAGCTCAGTCCGCTACGAAGACGCCCTGGAGGTCACCGGCTTTGCCGCCCAGGAGCAAATAGAAAAGCTCCTTTTGGCCCTCTTAAACGGGGATAGCCAGCAGGCCCTGGACTTGGCTAAGTCTGCCGTTCAGGACGGAGCCAGTGCCCAGAACATCTTAAACGAAATCATCAGCCTGGCCGTCCAAGCCATGCTTTATGGCAAAACGGGGCAGGGGGAATTCCTGACGGAAGACTTTGCCCAGGAAATTGCCCAGCAAGGCCCAGGCCGCTTCAGCCAGATCATTGACCAGGCTAATGACGCCTTGGGCAGCCTCCGCTTTACCAACCAGCAGCAGATTCCTTTGGAGGTCTTTTTAGTCCAGGCCAGCCAGAAGCGGCAAAATAGCCAGGCAGGCCAGCAAGCCGCAACGCCTTCAGCCAGTGACCCGGCCTTAGAGCGGCAGGTCAAAGTCTTGAAAGAACAAGTCCACCAGCTGACCCAGCAGGTCCAGCAGCTGAGTCAGCGGCCAAGCCAGGGCTTCAGCCCCCGCCATGTCTTCCAGCTCAACCAGCAGCTCTACACGCAAAAGGGCGGGGCAACTGAAGTGGCCCAGCAGGCAGCTGAAAGGCAGCAACAAGCTGAAAGCCTCCAGGCCGAGATCACCAGCAGCAAGGAAGAGATCTACGCGGTCTTAAGCCAGGCCACCAAGCCCGGCTTAGCTGAGGCCCGCAACCTCTGGGAGCGGGACTTGCCAAGCATGCTGGCCGAACCAGCCAAGACGGTCTTGGGCTTTTTGCAGCCGATCGCGGCCAGCGACCGGGCAGTTCTTTTGTCCAGCCAGTCACGGGCCTGGCAGCTGGCCACAAATCCGCAGGAATTTTTAGCAACTCTGAAAGCTGACCTGGAGCAATTGACCAAGGAGAGCTGGACCATCGCCATCGTTGATGAAAAAGCATGGCCGAAGATCCGCCAGGACTTCATCAAAGAACACGCTAGTCAGCTTCGGGCCAAGGCCCAGCCGGCCCCGGTAGAAGAAGCAGCTCCTGAGCCGCCTTTGCCGGACCAGGCTCCGCCGGAAGCGCCAGAAGATGACGCGGTCGTAAGCAAGGCGGAAGAACTTTTTGGCTCTCTGGCCCAGATCAAGGACTAATATTCGCCAAAAAACTTTTTTCGCGTTAAAATTAAGCAGATAAAAACGAAACAATAAAGGAGATTTTTTTCATGAGCAAGAGACCAGCTTTCCCAGGAATGGGCGGCATGAACATGCAGCAGATGATGAAGCAAGCCAAGAAGCTGCAGGAACAAATGGCCCAGGAACAGGAAAACATCACGACCCAGGAATTCACCGGCAAGGCAGCTGATGACATGGTGGTCGCTACTTTTACCGGCGACCGGACTTTAAAGAGCTTGTCCATCAAGCCGGAAGCCATTGACCCGGATGACCCGGACATGCTGGAAGATCTGGTCATCGACGCCGTCAACAAGGGCTTGAAGCAGATCGACCAGGCAACCCAGCAGAGCCTGGGCAAGTACACGAAAGGCTTGATGTAATTTGCAATACCCACTGCCAATCGCCCGCTTGATCGATTCCTTCATGAAACTGCCGGGCATCGGTGAAAAGACGGCGACCCGCCTGGCCTTTTACGCCATGGACATGCCTAAAGAAGACGTGGACGAATTCGCTCAGTCTTTAGTTGACGTTAAGGAAAAACTGCGTCAGTGCTCAATCTGCGGCAACATCACCGAGCAGGACCCTTGCGCCATCTGCAGCAATCCTGCCCGGGACCGGTCAACCATCATGGTGGTTGAAGAAGCCAAGGACGTGATGGCCTTTGAAAACATGGGCGAATATGACGGCCTCTACCATGTCTTGCATGGGGTCTTGTCCCCGATGGACGGGATCGGGCCGGAGCAGATCAACATCAAGTCCTTGATTGTCCGCCTGCAGAAAAACGATGACGCCAAAGAAGTCATCCTGGCCCTTAATTCCACCCCTGAAGGGGAGTCAACGGCCATGTACATCTCCCGCTTGATCAAGCCGGCCGGCCTTAAGGTCACCCGCCTGGCCGCGGGGCTGGCGGTCGGCTCTGACATTGAGTACGCCAACTTGATCACTTTGAAGCGGGCAGTTCAAGGAAGAACGGAGCTATAGCATGAATAAGCACAGCGACAAAATCAAGCAAGCAGAAGATGAGAAGCTGATGGCTTTGGTAGAAAAGCTGCAGCAGGAAATCAGCCTCAGCAAGGGCCTGGACAACACGACCCTGGACATGTCTGACGACAATATCGTGGCGGACAAGATTTTAAGAGCTGAGTATGCCTTTTTATACGATGAGGCCCGCTACCGCCATGCTTCATATACCGGCGTCACCAACGCCATTTCCCAATAGAAGCGTATTAATCCCTCAATTTCGGGGGATTATTTTTTTGCAATTTTTACCTACTAGATTTAGTGGGAAGTTAACTCTGTAAATACTAGCCTTAGTTCTGTAAAATAGATAGTTAGGAGGCAAGAACAAATGCAAGGTTACTTTATCACTTTTGAAGGTCCCGACGGCGCCGGCAAAACGACAGTGATCAATGAAGTCGTCAAGGCCATCAAGGGCCAGTGCAAGCGGGAGATTTTGGTAACGCGGGAGCCAGGCGGGTCAAAAATCGCTGAAAAAATCCGCGACATCATCCTGGACCCGGCCAACACCGAAATGAACGCCAAGACCGAGGCCCTGCTCTATGCGGCCAGCCGGTCCCAGCACGTCAGCGAGATCATCAATCCCGCTTTAAAGCGGGGAGACCTGGTCATCTCCGACCGCTTCGTTGACTCTTCTTTGGCCTACCAAGGCCAGGGGCGGGGATTGGGGATTGATGAAGTAGCCCAGATCAACGCCTTTGCCACCGGCCACTTGGAGCCGGACTTGACCATCTTTTTGGATTTGGACCCGGCCCAGGGCCTGGCCAGAATCGCCAAGGCCCGGTCAGGCAGTGAAGACCGGCTGGAACAAGAGAAGCTGGACTTTCATGAAAAGGTCTACCAGGGCTACCAGAAAGTCAATCAAAAACAACCGGACCGGATAAAAGTGGTCGACGCGAGTCAAGATTTGCCGCAAGTCGTGGCCGCAAGTGTTAAACTGGTGAAAAGCAGATTTCCAGAATTGTTTTAGGGGGGATCAAGATGAAACTGATCATTGCCATTGTCCAGTCTGAAGACGCCAAGCGCCTGCAGGCAGCTTTTGTCGACAACAATGTCGGCGCCACTAAACTGGCGTCAACGGGCGGCTTTTTGCGTGAAGGCAACACCACCTTCTTGCTTGGGGTGGAAGATGAAGACGTTGAAGACGTTTTAAAGCTGATCGAAGAGCATTCCCAAACCAGAGAAGAAACGATCAACCCTGGCCTGCACCCAGGCATTTCCTTCGAGCAGCCGATTGAACCGGTCAACATCACGGTCGGCGGCGCGACGGTCTTCGTCTTGCCGGTTGACCAGTTCCTCCACTTTTAATGCTGGATTTAAAGCAAATTGGCGGGGCCGAATCCCGGCAGCTCAAGCAGGCCCAGGACCGGGGGCAGCTGTCGCATGCCTACCTGCTCTTGTCAAGCGATGAGGGGGAAGCCTTAAACACGGCCTACTGGCTGATCTGCTACGTGAACTGCACGGGCGAAGAGAAGCCGGACGGAACCTGCCCGGCCTGCCGGCGGATTCTGGAAGGCAACCACCCGGACGTCTTTTTGATCGATACGGAAGAAAACAAGCAGTCGATCGCGATTGACCAGATCCGGCCGCTTAAGCAGGAATTAGCCAAAAGCCCCTTGGAAGGCGACCGGCGCTACTTCGTGATCAACCATGCCCAGAAGCTGACCCTGCCGGCCGCAAACGCCTTACTCAACCTGCTGGAAGAGCCGGCTGCTCCGGTAGTCACTTTTTTGATTGCCAATAATGGCGGGCAAATTCTGCCGACGATCAAGTCCAGGACTCAGATCATCAATTTCAGCCAGCAGGCAGCTTCCAGCAAAGACAGGCTCCTTTTGGCCAATGGCATGAGCCAGGAAGAAGTTGACCAGGTTAAAAGCAGCCAGGAGATCGACCAGGCGGTCAAATACTTTTACCAGGAACTCCGCGAGCATGACTCTTTGGCCATCGTGTCTGCCCACCAGCTGGCGGGCCTGGTCAAAAAGCAAAAGCAGGGGAGCAAGGCCTGGGAAAAGTATGTCTGGATTTTGCTCAAGAAATGGGGCGAAAAGGACCTGGCAAAGGGTGACTACCAAGAAGCGGCAGACTTTTTGGCGGATTTAATGCAGGTTGACCGGATGCGGCAGAGCAATGTCGGCTTTTTGAACAATTTGGACTATTTGGCCTTAAAGTGGCAGCAGTAAAGGCAGGTAAGGAAAGTGGACCCATATACTAAATTGCAGCAGCTGCAGCAGCAGATGGAACGCATGCTTAAGAGCATGGACTCCCTGCAGCAGGAGGTGCTGGAGAGCTTGAAGGAAAATACCGAGCTCAAGGTTGAAAACCAGCTTTTGCGCGAGAAGCTGGACAAATTGACGGTTAAAGAACACGAAGGCAAGAGCCAGAGCGGGATGGCCATGCTCAAGCAGATCTACCAGTCTGGCTACCATATTTGCAACATGTACTACGGGACCCACCGTGATCCCAGCGCGGACTGCATGTTTTGCCTGGATATTTTGGATAATTTTGGAAAGAAGTCGGTGCACAAATAATGCAAACGCAACACAGCTACGCGGATGACCAGCAGGGCAAGCTCTATTTGGTGCCTACGCCCATCGGCAACCTGGAAGACATTACGATCCGGGCCAAGCGGATTCTGGAAGAGGCTGACTACATTGCCGCCGAAGACACCAGAACCAGCGGCATCATGCTGGACCGGCTGGGCATTCACAACAAAATGGTGGCCTTTCACAAGTTCAACTCAAAAGAAAAGGCGCCGGAACTGGTCAAGTTGATGCAGGATGGGGCCACAATCGCCGAGATCAGCGATGCCGGCATGCCGGTGATTTCCGATCCCGGCTATATTTTGGTCCAGGAATGCATTAAAAACAATGTTCCAGTCGTTCCCCTGCCAGGCCCGTCGGCTTTTGCCACGGCCTTGATCGCTTCCGGTTTTGACGGGCAGCCCTTTACCTACTACGGCTTTTTGCCCCGCAAGGCCAGCCAGCAGCGGCCATTTTTAGAAGAAATCAATGCTTCAAGAGCTACCTCAATTTTTTATGAGGCACCTCACCGGCTCTTGAAGACTCTGGAACAGATGGCGGAAGTAATTCCTGGCAGCCGGCAGATTGTCTGTGCCAGAGAACTGACCAAGATTCATGAGGAATTCGTCCGCGGCAGCTTGGAAGAAGTCATCCAGCACTTTAAGGAAGTTGATCCCAGAGGTGAGTTCGTCGTTTTGGTATCGCCAAATACGGAAGAAAAGACCCTGGACTGGACTGACCTGGTAGACATGGTCAAAGAACAGGTAGACCAGGGCGTTTCTAAAAAGGATGCCATCAAGCAGGTGGCCAAGAGCCAGGGAGTTTCTAAAAACGAGCTCTATGACCGCTATCACCAAGAGGGAGCAAAATGAGATATTACAAGGATTACCAGCTGGAATACGCTGACTGCGGGGAAAGCGGCCAGCTGAAATTGCCCAGAATGATCGACCTGATGATGGAAACGTCTGAAGGCCAGCTGGCGCCTACTTCAGGCGGAGCTGACGCTATGAAAAAGCGGGGCATGGGCTGGGTAGTCACCCAGTACGAATTTGAATTTACGGACCTGCCCCGGGCCAGGCAAAAGGTCAAGGTTTGGACTGAAGCGGTTGGCTACAACCGTTTTTTGTCCTACCGGGACTTCGGCATCGAGGACGAAGCAGGGAATGACCTGGTCATTGCCCACAGCCAGTGGATTTTGTTTGATTTACAGACCAGAAAGCTTTTGCCTAGCGATGAAAAAATCGCCGGGCAGCTGGGAGCACCCCTTTTGGCCAAGATGCCCCGCTTCAAGAAACTGCGGCCAAAAGAGGAATATTCAGACGAAAAGATCTACCGGGCCTACTACTATGACCTGGATTCCAACCACCACGTCAACAATGCCCACTACCTGGACTGGATCGTCGACAGTCTGCCGCGGGATTTTGTCAACAGCCATGAGCCAAAAGAGCTGGCCATTAAGTTTGAGAAGGAAATCAAATACGGCGATGAAGTTGCCTGCCAGGTTATGCAGGAAACAGAAGACAGCGCTGTCAAGACCTGTCACGCCATTACTAGGCAAGGTGAAGTTATGGCACTTTGTGAGGTAAACTGGCAAAAAATGTGTTTTAATAGAGACTGATTCAGTTGTTTTTGTTAAGCCATTTTTTAGGAGGACAGTCTTGTGAAAAGTGAATCAAAAGTAAGCAGCAAGCTGGAGCTGCGGGAGCTGGTCTTGCTGGCCATGGTTATCGCCATCAAGGTGGTTTTAGAGCAGTTTAAGGTTGGGGATGCTACCTTGCAGGTGGGCCTTGGCTTTATCGGCAGCGTCATGCTGGGCTACTTGTTCGGGCCTTGGTGGGGCTTTGCCGGCGGTGCCTTGAGCGACTTGGTATCATCTGCTATTTTTGGCAACCTGGGCGGCTTCTTTATTGGTTATACCTTGACCGCTGCTTTGGGGCCGATGATCTACGGTTTCTTCTTGTACAAAAAGCCCGTTCAAGTTTGGCGGGTCATTGCATCCGTGATCTGCGTCACTGTGATCTGCAACATCGGTTTGAACACCCTTTGGGTCAGCATGATGTATGGTGCCAACTTCATGACAGCCTTGTCCAGCCGGATCCTCAAGGAAATGATCACCCCGTGGATTCAGATGGTTGTGGTTTGGTTTGTCCTGGAAGCCTTATCCCGGGTCAAGCTGAGTAGAAAGTTTTAGGAAATAAAAGTTAGAGAATGAAGATTTTAAGCATTTCGACGGCAACGAGCGATTTGAGCGTTGCCTTGAATGAAGATGACCAAGTGGTCAGCGAAAAGATCGAGGAAAACCAGCGCAACCACAGCGTTGACCTTGATCCAGACATCGCCAGCCTGCTGAAAGAAAACGGTCTGGCGCTAAAAGATATCGACCGTTTCGCGGTAGCGATCGGGCCTGGTTCTTATACCGGCCTCAGAGTTGGTTTGACCACGGCTAAGATGTTTGCCAGCATTTTGAAGAAAGAGCTGGTCGGGGTCTCAACCTTGCAGGCTCTTGCTCAGAACTTTGCCGGTGAAGATGCCTTGGTTGTGGCGGCATTGGACGCCAGAAACAAGAACTTTTTTGCCGGGGCCTACCGGGGCCGGGAAGCAGTGCTTGCTGACGGCCACTACCACTTAAGTGAACTCTTAAAGCAAGTAGCGGCTCTGCCTGACCAAAAGGTGATTTTTGTCGGCAGCGACTTCAGCAAGTACCAGGAAGAAATCGCGGCAGGTCTGGCCGACAAGGACTTGCGCCTGGCTGAAGGGCAGGAAAACCTTCTGCATGCCAGTGCCATTGGCCGCCTGGCGGTAGATTCCCCGGTCCTTGATCCGGATCAGGCCGTGCCGAACTACTTGCGCCGGACGCAGGCTGAGTACGACTGGGCCAAGAAGACCGGCCAGGAATTTGAAGCAGACAGTGCATACGTAGAAGAAGTTTAGACTTATGGGACTATTCTTTAAAGCTGACCTGGTGCAGTTCGCCCCCCGGGCAATCAGCATCAGCGGCCATGAATACTGCTTAAAAAAAGCGGAGGCTGGCGAACTTGCCCGCCTCCTTTTGCTGGAAAAAGAAGTTTACGCCGGCCGCCTGCCCTGGGACGAGGAAGTTTTTGCTGAAGAGCTGCGCCGCCGGGATTCCCTCTACCTGCTTTTGCTTGAGGGTGAGTTTTTGGCCGGGGCCATCGGCTGCCGCTTCAGTTTATCTAAAGCCCACATTACCTTTTTGGCGGTGGTGCCCAAAGAGCAAGGGCAGGGGATCGGGAGCTACCTGGTGCAGACGGTTTTAGACCTGGCTAGGTCTGCCGACCTCAAGGCGGTTACTTTGGAAGTGCGGGTCGAAAACAGGAAGGCCCAGGAACTTTACCGCCGGCTTGGCTTTGAAGACAATTTTGTCCGCAAGAACTACTACAACAATGATGACCGTCCTGACAGCGACGGTTTGAACATGATCTGCCATCTAAGAAAGAAGAACTGACTGTGAAGGAAAAGAAAGACATTCGCATTTTAGCTTTTGAAAGCTCCTGTGACGAGACTTCGACTGCCGTGGTCAAGAACGGGTCAGAGATCGAAAGCTTGATTGTGGCCACCCAAATCAAGAGCCATGCCCGCTTCGGCGGGGTCGTGCCGGAAGTGGCCAGTCGCCACCATATCGAAGTGATTACCCAGATTACCCGGGAAGCCCTGGAAGAAGCCAAGGTCAGCTGGGAAGATTTGGACGCCATCGCCGTGACCCACGGCCCTGGCCTGGTCGGGGCACTTTTGATCGGGATCAACGCGGCCAAGGCGGCTTCCATGGCTACTGGCCTGCCGCTCATCGGGGTTGACCACATCATGGGCCACATTTCAGCTGCCCAGCTGGTTGAACCAATTGAGTACCCGGCCCTGGCCCTGCAGGTTTCCGGTGGCCACACTGAAATTGTTTTGCTGAAAGACCCGACCCACTTTGAAATCGTGGGCGACACCCGCGACGACGCGGCCGGGGAAGCTTATGACAAGATCGGCCGGGTCCTGGGGGTCAACTACCCGGCCGGCAAGACGATCGACCAGTGGGCTCACCAGGGCAAGGACACTTTTGGCTTCCCTAGAGCCATGATTGATGAAGACAATTACGACTTCTCTTTCTCAGGCCTGAAGAGTGCCTTTATCAATACCTGCCACCATGCTGATCAATTGGGGCAAGAATTGGATAAGTATGACCTGGCGGCCAGCTTCCAGGCGGCCGTGGTGGACGTTTTGGCTGAAAAGACCATGCGGGCCATCCGGCAGTACCAGCCGAAGACCTTCATCATGGGGGGCGGGGTTGCCGCCAACCTGGGCTTAAGAGAACGGATGAACAAGGAAATCGCCGCTTTGGAAAAGGCACCGAAGGTTGTCCTGCCGCCGCTTAAGCTCTGCGGGGACAACGCGGCCATGATCGGGGCTGCCGCTTACAACCAGTACCTGGCCGGCGACTTTGCCGACCTGACCTTGGACGCGGACCCGTCAATGGAACTGCCTTACGCCGAGGATTACAAGTAAAGAGCAAAATAAAATGCAGACAAAAAGCAAGTCCAGAAACGGACTTGCTTTTACTTTGTCTAAAATTAAAAATCTTCCAAGGCCAGGGAGGCATCTTCCCAGGCCTGGGTAACTTGGCTGATCTTTTCCTGGACAGCGGTCAAGTCTTCCTGCAGAGGCCCCAGCTTGCTGAAGTCGGCAGCGATAGCCGGGTCAGCCATGGCCTGCTGGATCTCTTGTTCCTTGGCCTCCAGCTTTTCCAGGTCTTTTTCCGCCTGGGCGACCTGCCGCTCCAGTTTCCGCTTTTCAGAGTCCCGCTTTTTCTGCTCCTGGTAGGAGAGCTTGTTTTCGCTGACTGCCTTGATGGTTGTCGTTTCTTCAGCAGCAGCTTCTTGGGCGGCGGCTTCTTCCTTGGCCTTTTCATTCAAGTAGTAAGTGTAGTTGCCTTCATAGATCTTGGCGTGGCCGTCTTTAGCGACGACGATCTTGTTGGCCAGTTCGTTGATGAAGTAGCGGTCGTGGGAAACGAAGAGGAGGGTGCCGTCGTAATCGTCCAAAGCTTTTTCCAAAACTTCCTTGGCGTCCAGGTCCAAGTGGTTGGTTGGTTCGTCCATCAAAAGGAAGTTGTTGTGCTCCATGGACAAGACGGTCAGGGTCAAGCGGGCTCTTTGCCCCCCGGACAGCTGGCTGACCTGCTTGTCGATATCTTTGGCCGTGAACAAAAAGCTGGCCAGGATCGACCGGATGTCTTTTTCGTTCATGTCCTTGTGCCGGTCCCAAATGGTGTCGATCACGGTCTTAGAGTAGTCCAAGCCCTGCAGTTCCTGGTCATAGTAGCCAATATCCAGGCTGGCCCCATACTTGATGGACCCGCTCTTAACCGGCAGCTGCTTCATGACGGTCTTTAAAAGGGTGGACTTGCCGATCCCGTTTTGCCCAATGATGGCCACCCGGTCGCCCTTGTTGATCTGGAAGGAGATGTCTTTAAGCATGGTCTTGTCTGGATAGCCAACGGCCAGGTCCTTCAAGATCAAGACTTCCTTGCCGGATGGCCGGGCGCTGTCAAACTTGATCCGGACTTTTGACTTGTGCTTTGGCGGGTCGACCAGTTCCATCTTCTCCAGGGCCTTGCGCCGGCTTTGGGCTTGCTTGGTGGTGGAGGCGCGGACGATGTTCTTTTGGATGAACTCTTCCTCGCGCTTGATTTCTTCCTGCTGCTTTTCATAAGCGGCTTCCTGCTGCTGGTCACGGAGTTCTCTTTGGGCTAAGTACTGGCTGTAGTTGCCCTTAAAGACAGTCAGCTGGCCATGCTGGAGTTCAAAAATCTGCGTGGCCAGGTGGTCTAAGAAGTACTGGTCGTGGGAAACCGTTAGGATGGCACCTGGATAGTTCTTAAGGAAGGCTTCCAGCCAGTCCAAAGTATCCAGGTCCAGGTAGTTGGTCGGTTCGTCCAAAAGCAGGAGCGGGGGCTTCTTCAAAAGCAGCTTGACGAAGCTGAGCCGGGTCTTTTCCCCGCCGGACAGGCTGGCAATCTGCTTATTCCAGGTCGCTTCCGGGAAGTTGAAGCCGTTGAGCATGCTCTTGATTTCGGCTTGATAAGTGTAGCCGCCGGCTTGTTCAAAATTGTACTGGGCCTGGTCCAGGCGGCGGAGCAGTTCTTCGTCTTCCGGGTGGTCGGCGATGGCATACTGCAGCTTCTCCAGCTGCTGGCCCTGGTCGATCAAGGGCTGGAAGACCGTCAGCATCTCTTCCCAGATCGACTTCTTTTCGTCAAAGTCGTGCTCCTGGGCGATGTAGCCGAGTTCGATCCCCTTGTTGACGGTAAATTCGCCCTGGCTGGCCTCCTGGCGGCCGGTCATGATCTTTAAAAGGGTCGTTTTCCCGGCCCCGTTTGGCCCGACCAGACCGATCCGGGCATTGTTTTCAATTGAAAAGTTAACCTTGCTGAATATAGGAGCAGCCCCAAAGCGTTGCTCCAAATTGTGTCCTTGTGCTATTATCATATTTTTTCACCTTGAAACATTGTACCATGCAAAGGCCCGGCTGACGGCTTTGGCAATGATTTTCAGCAGATTTTTCCTTTCTTTCCCAGCTTTAAAAAGAGCCAGGCTCCTTCAATTGATTTGTGAAAAAATTCGATGAAAAGGATTTTATGGCAAATATTGTGAAAATACGACTTGCCAAAGACTAGTAAAAGCGGGTATCATAATAGATGATTGATTACAGATTCACATTCACAAATAACTAATCAGACGGAGGCATCTTTTATGAACAACAAATTTAGAATTCCCAAGGCTACTGCCAAAAGATTGCCGCTATATTACCGCTACTTGCTTCTTTTGAATGATGAAGGCAAAGACAAGGTTTCTTCAACTGAACTGGCTGAAGCCGTCCAAGTCGACAGCGCTTCAATCCGCCGGGACTTTTCCTACTTCGGCGCCCTGGGCAAGCGGGGCTACGGCTATGACGTCAAGAACCTGCTCAGCTTCTTTAAGAAGATCCTCAACCAGGACACTTTGACCAACGTTGCCCTGGTCGGAGTCGGCAACCTGGGCCACGCTCTTTTGAACTACAACTTCAAGCGCAGCAACAATATCAGAATTTCCTGTGCCTTTGACATCAACCCGGAAATCACTGGCAAGATCACCCAAGGGGTGCCGGTCTACTCAATGGATGAAATGAAGCAGCAGATCGCTGACCAGCAGATCCGGATCGCCATCTTGACCGTTCCCCAGGCTACGGCCCAGAAGACGGCTGATGAAATGATTGAAGCCGGGATCAAGGGGATCATGAACTTTACCCCAATCCGCCTGTCCGCCCCAAATGGGGTCCGGATCCAAAACGTCGACCTGGCTACCGAATTGCAGACCTTGATCTACTTCCTCGACTCTGACGAAATGATCAAAAAGCAGCTGGAAGAGCGGAAGAAGGCCATGGACAACACGAATAAATAAGGAAAACAGCACTTTTTAGCACTCTCGCTTAAAAAGTGCTATTTTTCTCTTGCCTTTTTTGGAAAAAGGGATTATTATCATAGTTGTAAGTTAGCACTTGATCAAGATGAGTGCTAAAGAATTTCTAAAGACAATTAATTTCAGGAGGGAATAACGTGTTACAACCAATTGGAGATCGCGTGATCGTTGAAGTTAAAGAAGCTGAAGAACAAACCGTTGGTGGCATCGTACTTGCTTCCAACGCTAAGGAAAAGCCAACGCAAGGCAAGGTTGTTGCCGTAGGCGGCGGCCTGTACGCTGAAGATGGCAGCAAGCTTCCTATGACCGTCCAAGAGGGCGATGAAGTTTTATACGATAAGTATTCTGGCACCAAGGTCAAGTACGAAGGCAAGGAATACTTAGTCCTTCATGAAAAAGACATTTTGGCAATCGTTAAGTAATTTAAGGAGTGCAAATTAAAAAATGGCAAAAGACATTAAGTTTTCAGAAGACGCAAGACGTTCACTTTTAAACGGGGTTGACAAGCTGGCCAACACGGTCAAGACGACTTTGGGGCCTAAGGGCAGAAACGTCGTTTTGGAACAAAGCTACGGCAACCCGACGATTACCAACGACGGCGTGACGATCGCCAAGGCAATTGAACTGGAAGACCACTACGAAAACATGGGGGCCAAGCTGGTTGCTGAAGCTGCTTCAAAGACCAACGACATCGCCGGTGACGGTACGACCACTGCCACTGTTTTGACCCAAGCTATCGTGCAAGAAGGCATGAAGAACGTGGTTGCCGGTGCCAACCCAGTTGGCATCCGCCGCGGGATCGAAAAGGCTACCCAAGCAGCCGTTGACCAATTGCACAAGAACAGCCACGAAGTTTCCAGCCGGGACCAAATCGCCCAAGTTGCTTCAATTTCAAGTGCTTCAAAGGAAATCGGCGACTTGATCGCTGAAGCCATGGAAAAGGTCGGTAACGACGGCGTCATCACTATTGAAGACTCCCGCGGGATTGAAACTGAACTGAGCGTGGTTGAAGGGATGCAATTCGACCGCGGCTACCTGTCCCAATACATGGTAACTGACAACGACAAGATGGAAGCTGACTTGGATAACCCATACATCTTGATCACTGATAAGAAGATTTCCAACATCCAAGACATCTTGCCAATGCTGCAAGAAATCGTGCAACAAGGCCGCGCTCTCTTGATCATCGCTGACGACGTGACTGGCGAAGCTTTGCCAACTCTTGTTTTGAACAAGATCCGCGGTACCTTCAACGTTGTTGCCGTTAAGGCTCCTGGCTTTGGTGACCGCCGCAAGGAACAACTGGCTGACATCGCTGCTTTGACTGGCGGTACGGTTATTTCTGAAGACCTGGGCCTGGAACTCAAGGACACCCAGCTCAGCCAATTGGGTCAAGCCCGCCGGGTAACCATCACCAAGGACTCAACTACTATCGTTGACGGCTCTGGCGACAAGGAAGCCATCCAAGAACGGGTTGACACCATCAGAAAGCAAATCGAAGACACGACTTCAGACTTTGACAAGAAGAAGCTGCAAGAACGTCTGGCCAAGCTGGCTGGCGGCGTAGCCGTAATCCACGTCGGCGCTGCTACTGAAACTGAACTCAAGGAACGCCGCTACCGGGTAGAAGACGCCTTGAACGCTACCCGCGCAGCTGTTGACGAAGGCTACGTAGCTGGTGGTGGTACTGCCTTGGTCAACGTTGAAGAAGCCGTTAAGGCAACCAAGGGTGACACTGCTGATGAACAAACCGGGATCAACATCGTGGCCCGGGCCTTGACCGCTCCAGTTCGCCAAATCGCTGAAAACGCCGGTAAAGAAGGCTCAGTCATTGTTGACCACCTGCGCAAGGCTGACCCGGAAGTCGGCTACAACGCTGCTGAAGACAAGTATGTCAACATGATCGACGAAGGGATCATCGACCCAACCAAGGTGACCCGGTCAGCTCTGCAAAACGCCGCTTCAATCGCTGGTCTTTTGCTGACCACTGAAGCAGTTGTGGCAGAAATTCCTGAAGACAAGCCTGAAGCAGCCCCTGCTCAACCAGGCATGATGTAAAATACTGAAATTTAACACACACAAGAATTACTGTAAGAAGGGTCCAGCTCAAAGCTGGGCTCTTTTTGCGTGCAAGACAGGGCAAGCAGGCCGGTGAAATGCTGTATAATTGAAAGCATACGATAAGCGAGGGAGTTTTTATGCCAAGAAAAGCCACGACTCCAATGATGGAGCAATATTACCAAATTAAAGACCAGTACCCGGATGCCTTTCTCTTCTACCGGGTGGGGGACTTTTATGAACTGTATGAAGATGATGCCGTCAAGGGATCACAGATTTTGGAACTGACTTTGACCCACCGGTCAAACAAGTCGGAAAACCCGATTCCCATGGCCGGGGTTCCTCATATGGCGGTTGATTCTTACGTCAACACTTTAGTGGAAAAAGGCTACAAAGTGGCCATCTGTGAGCAATTGGAAGACCCGAAGAAGGCCAAGGGGATGGTCAAGCGGGGGATCATCCAGCTGGTTACCCCCGGTACTAAAATGGCCCAGGGGCCAGACGACAGCCAGGAAAGCAACTACTTGACCAGTGTCGTCGAAAAGGCTGGCGGCTACGGCCTGGCTTACAGCGACCTGTCGACCGGGGAGATTTTTGCCACCCACGTCAAGCACTACACGGAAGTGGTCAATGAACTCTTGTCTTTGCGAACCCGGGAAGTCGTTTTTGCTGGCAACCTTAGCGCCAGCGACCGGGACAGCTTGCAAAAGGCCAATATCACCGTGTCTGAACCGGCTGAGCTGGAGGGAGAGCACGCGGAAATTTCCTACGTCCAGCAGAAACTGACTGATTCTTTGGAAAAAGCTGCCGTCCGCCAGCTGGTTGTCTACCTGTTGGCCACGCAGAAGCGGAGCCTGGCCCACCTGCAGGTGGCGGAAAGCTTTGAAATCGGCCAGTATTTGCAGATGGCCAACACCGTCCAGCGGAATCTGGAACTGACCCAGTCAGCCACGACTGGCAAGAAGCAGGGGTCACTTTTCTGGGTTTTGGACAAGACCACCACGGCCATGGGGGGCCGGCTTTTAAAGCAGTGGCTGAGCCGGCCGCTTTTGTCTTTAGACCGGATCACCCAGCGCCAGCAGATGGTTCAAGCCCTTTTGGACGACTACTTTACCAGGGAAAACATCATTGACTCTTTAAAGGGAGTCTACGACCTGGAGCGGTTAAGCGGCCGGGTGGCTTTTGGCAATGTCAACCCCCGCGAGCTTTTGCAACTGGCGAAAAGCCTGGAGGCGGCCAAGCCGATCATCCAGGCCTTAGCCGAATCGGGCAATCCGGACCTGGAAAAATATGGGCAAGGCATTGATCCGCAGAGCGAACTTGCTGAAAGCATCACTAATTGCTTAGTTGACCAGCCGCCGATTTCCGCTAAAGATGGTGGCATTATCCGGGCCGGGGTCAGCGAGGACCTGGACAAGTACAGGGAAGCCATGAATGGCGGGAAAAAGTGGCTGGCCCAGATGGAAATGGAAGAGCGGCAAAGAACCGGGATCGATAATCTGAAGATCGGCTACAACCGGGTCTTTGGCTACTTCATCCAAGTAAGCAAGGGCAATGTCTCTAAAGTGCCCCAGGACCGCTACACCAGAAAGCAGACCTTGACCAATGCCGAGCGCTACATCACTCCGGAATTAAAAGAACACGAGAACTTGATCCTGGAAGCTGAGAGCCGGTCAACCGACCTGGAATATGAGCTCTTCAGTCAGCTGAGAGAGGCTGTCAAGGCCCATATCCCGGCCTTGCAGGAACTGGGCCGGAAGCTGGCCGCCCTGGACGTTTTCGTGGCCTTTGCCCAGGATGCAGAAGAGAAAAATTACTGCCGGCCAAGTTTTTCCAGCAAAAACGAAATTGCCGTTAAAAACGGCCGCCACCCGGTCGTTGAGGCAGTTTTGCCAGCGGGCTCCTACATCCCTAACGACCTGGTCATGGATGAAGACACCAGCATCTACCTCATTACTGGGCCAAACATGTCCGGGAAGAGCACCTACATGCGGCAGCTGGCCTTGATCGCCATCATGGCCCAGATTGGTTCCTTTGTGCCGGCAGACAGCGCCGTGCTGCCAATTTTTGACCAGGTCTTCACCCGAATCGGGGCAGCTGATGACCTTTATTCCGGCAAGTCCACCTTCATGGTGGAAATGAGCGAGGCCAATGACGCCCTCCAGCATGCCTCCAGCCGATCCCTGGTCCTCTTTGATGAAATCGGCCGGGGGACGGCCACTTACGATGGGATGGCCCTGGCCGGGGCGATCATCAAGTACCTGCACGACAAGGTCGGCGCCAAGACCCTTTTTGCCACCCACTACCATGAACTGACTGAACTAGATGAAACTTTGCCGCACTTAAAGAACATCCACGTTGGGGCAACAGAAGAAAACGGCAAGCTGATCTTTTTGCACAAGATTTTGCCCGGACCAGCTGACCAGTCTTACGGAATCCACGTGGCCAAATTGGCCGGCCTGCCGCGGGCTGTTTTAAGAGAGGCCTCCAGCATGCTCAAGCGCCTGGAAGCAGAAGGGGCCCGGGAAATCAACCCAAGCAGCCAGCAGCTGGACCTCTTCAGCCCGGTGGAAGTGGTGGAAGAGAACCCGCTCAAGGAAGAGCAGGAGGAACTTTTGGACGAGATCAGCCAGGTCAACTTGAATGAAAAGACGCCGCTGGAAGTCATGCAGCTGGTAGCTGACTGGCAGCAGGCCTTGAAGGAAGAATAATGGCGAAAATTCATGAACTTTCAGAAAATCTGACCAACCAGATCGCGGCCGGGGAAGTTATTGAGCGGCCGGCCAGCGTGGTCAAGGAACTGGTCGAAAACGCGATTGATGCTCAGGCCAGCCGGATTAGGGTTGAAGTTCAGCATTCGGGCTTAAAGCAGATCTCTGTGCAAGACAATGGCAGCGGGATTGCCCCGGACCAGGTTGACCTGGCCTTTATGCGGCACGCGACCAGCAAGATTCAAGACGAACGCGACCTGTTCAATATCGCGACCTTGGGCTTTAGAGGGGAAGCCCTGGCTTCAATTGCCGCCGTGGCCCATGTGGAAATTTTGACTTCAACTGACGGGCAGACAGCGACCCGGGCGGCTTTTGCCGGTGGGGTGAAAAAGTTCCAGGAAGATGCCGGCAGCGCCAAGGGGACCAAGATCACGGTCGGGGACCTTTTTTACAACACTCCGGCCCGGCTGAAATATTTGAAGAGCCCTAAGACAGAACTCTTGAAGATTGTGGACATCGTCAACCGGATCGCCCTGGGCCACCCGGAAATCAGCCTGACCTTGGCCAGCGACGGGAAAGTCTTGCTCAGAACGCCCGGCAACGGCAACCTAAAGCAGGACGTGGCCAATATTTATGGCCGCAAAGTCGCTGAAAAAATGCTGACGGTGGAAAACGAGGACCCGGACTTTACCCTTTATGGCCTGGTGTCAGAAGCAGACCTGACCCGGTCTTCCCGCAACTTTATCTCAATTCTGCTTAACGGCCGCTATATCAAGAACTATCAGCTCTCCAGTGCCCTTTTGGACGGCTATGGCAATAAATTAGGGGGCAAGTACCCGATTGCGGTTTTGGCGATTGAGGCTGATCCCCTTTTAGTCGACGTTAACGTTCACCCGACTAAAGAAGAAGTCCGCCTGTCCAAGGAAAAAGAGCTCAGCCGCTTGATCACCAGTGCCGTTACTGATGCCTTGCTGGATGAAGACGAGGCCAGCCCGCTTTTTCAGCTGACTCCTTTTAAAGACAAGACCCAGCTGGACCAATTGGAATTCAACTTAAAGCCAAACGTGGTCGACACCCGCCGGCCAGACGACTTCCAGCTGGAAGTCCCCCAAGTGGCTGAGTCGGAAAGCAAAACAGATAAAACTGATAAAGCAGATAAAAAAGAAACAAAGACAGAGACAAAAACAAAAGAAGCAGATAGCAAAGAAAAAACTTCTGCTCCGGAATACGTGGACTTAAACCAGGTCAGAGAAGACGACCAGTACGTCTTAACCAAGACCTGGGACCAGCATGTCAAAGAGCAGACGGCTCTTTCGCCTTTTGAGGGCGGGGAAGAAAAGGCCAGTCCCGTTATTTCAAAGGCTGACCAGCTTTTAAGGCAGCACCTGCCGGCTCTTAGGCTTTTGGGCCAGATGGGGGGATATCTTCTGGCTGAACACGGAGGCGACCTTTACCTCGTTGACCAGGTGGCGGCTAGAAGACGGCTGGAATACGACCAGATTTTAGCCAGCCTGGAAAAAGAAGAGAACTACCAGCAGGGCTTGCTTGAGCCTTTGGTCTTTGACTTCAGCGTCTATGACTACCAGAAATTAAAAGACCAGCTGCCCCTTTTGCGCCAGCTGGGCCTGGAGATGGAAGACTTTGGCCAAAACACCCTCTTGATGCACTCTTACCCAACCTGGCTGAAAGGCGAAGTCACCGTGCAGGTAAGGGAGCTCTTGGACCAGCTCTTGTCCAGCCGGGAAAGCGATGGAAAAAGTCTCTTGAAGCTGGTGGCGGCTAAGGCGGCAGAAAGCAACGTTTCCCGCCGGGTCAATTTAACCGGTGCAGAAGCCGCCGACCTGCTGCTCCGTTTACAGACAGCCAGCGACCCTTACCGGGATGCCAGCGGCCAGGTCGCTGTCGTCCGCTTGAGCCAGAATGATTTAAGCAAGCTTTTTAAGAAAGGGAAGTGAAAAACTAGATGTACGAGTATTTTGAGGGCACCATTACCGTGGTTAACCCGGCCTATGTCGTCATTGAAGTGGCCGGAATCGGCTACCGGATCCTGACCCCGACCCCTTATGCCTACCGGGAAGGGGAAAAGGCCCGGATCTACGTTGAACAGGTTGTTCGAGAAAACGGAATGACCCTCTACGGCTTCAAGAGCCAGCAGGACAAGGGCCTCTTCAACAAGCTTAATGAAGTTTCCGGGATCGGCCCCAAGTCGGCTTTGGCCATCATGGCCGCCGAAGACAACGGAGCGCTGGCTTCAGCCATTGAAAGCGGCGAAGTTTCCTACCTGACCCGTTTTCCTGGGATCGGCAAGAAGACGGCTTCCCAGATCGTCCTGGACTTGCGGGGGAAGATGGGCAACTATGTGGCTGAAAACCTCTTTACCGAAGACGAACCGGTCAAAAGTACTTCCCCGGCTTTGGAAGATGCCCTCCTGGCCCTTGGGGCTTTGGGCTACAGCCAAAAAGAAGTTGACCGGATCAAGCCGAAACTGGAGAAACTGCCGGAAATGTCCGCTGACGAATACATCAAGCGGGGCTTGGGCTTTTTGCTGAAGAAATAGGGGGTAAAGGAAGATGACGGAAGAACATTTGACCAGCCAGGAAGCCGCGGAAGGTGAAGAAGCGGTAGAACTTTCCTTACGGCCCCAGCTGCTCAGCCAGTATATCGGGCAAGGGCATGTCAAAAAGGACATGGAAGTCTACATCCAGGCTGCCCGCCAGCGTGACGAGGCCTTAGACCATGTCCTCCTTTACGGCCCGCCGGGTCTGGGTAAAACCACCCTGGCCTTTGTCATTGCCAATGAATTAGGCGTCAACTTAAAGAGTACCAGTGGTCCGGCCATCGAGCGGGCCGGGGATTTAGTAGCCCTGTTAACCGACCTTGAGCCCGGGGATGTCTTGTTTATCGATGAAATCCACCGCCTGGCCAAGCCGGTTGAAGAAGTCCTTTACTCAGCCATGGAAGACTTTTACATTGATATCGTGGTTGGGGAAGGGCAGACAACTCATGCCATCCACCTGCCTCTGCCGCCTTTTACCTTGATTGGGGCAACCACCCTGGCCGGGCAGTTGTCGGCGCCACTGCGCGACCGCTTCGGGATCGTTGAGCACATGCAGTACTACCAAGTTGAGGACTTGGAAAAAATCATCCTCCGCTCCAGCGAGGTCTTTCACACCAAGATTTCCCCGCAAGCCGCCCACGAACTGGCCCGCCGGTCCCGGGGAACGCCCCGGGTGGCCAACCGCCTTTTAAAGCGGGTGCGGGACTTTGCTGAAGTCAAGGGAGAAAGAGAAATTTCCCTGGAAACGACAGCCATGGCCTTAAAGCAGCTGCAAGTTGACAGCGCTGGACTGGACCAAACTGACCGCAAGCTCTTGCGAACCATGATCTTGAGCTATGGGGGCGGCCCGGTCGGGATCAGAACCCTGGCTTCCAACATTGGGGAAGACCGGGAGACGATCGAATCCTTGTATGAACCCTATCTTTTGCAAAATGGCTTTATCGTTATGACTCCAAGGGGCCGGGTGGTGACCCAGAAGGCCTACCAGCAGTTGAATTTGCCCCTGCCTGGTGAGGAAGAATAGCAAAAAAGACCAGTTTACAGTATAATGTTCGTTAAAGCCTTTTGGCATCTGCCAAAAAGCAGCAAATTGATTTTATGAGGTGGATAATTTGAATACTTTTGCATTAGCCGCAGCCAATGGCGGTGCTGGCAGCAGCATTTTCATGCTGGTTATGCTGGCCGTTTTGTTTGGTTTTACTTACTTTACCATGATCAAGCCGCAAAAGAAGCAGCAACAGCAGCGCCAGGAAATGATGAACCAGCTCAAGAAGGGCGACAGCGTGGAAATGGTTGACGGCCTGCGCGGCAAGATTGACTCAATCAACGACGCTGACAAGACCATCGTCTTGGACGCTGACGGCATTTACCTGACCTTCTCCAGACTGGCGGTCAGAACTGTTTTGAAGCAAGCTGACGCAAGTGAAGCAGCTGAAGAAGCAAAGCCAACAGAAGACAAGGCTGAAACAGCTGAAGAAGCAAAGCCTGAAGCTCCAGCAGAAGCTCCGTCCGAAGACAAAGACAGCCAAGAATAAACGAACAAAGCGTTCCTTCGGGGACGTTTTTGTTTTGCCTGCGCCAATTAATTGCTAAAATAGTTAGTAGTTGATTTTTTAGAGGTACTATAATGAACAATATTCCAACAGTAATGATCCTTTTCGGCGGCAGCGGCGACCTGGCCCACCGCAAGATCTATCCGGCCCTGTTCAATCTCTACCGCCGGAATGTCATTCACGACAACTTTGCCGTTATCGGCACTGCCCGGCGGCCCTGGTCACATGAATACCTGCGTGAGCAGGTGGCCCAGGCTGTCCATGAAAGCTGGGAAGAGGTCGATGAAGCACAGCTGACGGAATTTGCCAGCCACTTTTACTACCAGTCCCACGACGTAACCAACGTTGAACACTACGTGACTTTGAAGCAATTGGCCCAGGAACTGGACGAGCGCTATGAATGCGGCGGCAACCGCATCTTCTACATGGCCATGGCCCCAAGCTTCTTTGGGACGATTGCTGAACACATTGCCGACCAGCACTTGACCGGGACCGGCTTCAACCGCCTGGTGGTTGAAAAGCCATTTGGGACTGACCTGGCCAGCGCGGAAGTCTTGAACCAGCAGATCCGCGGCTCCTTTAACGAAGACCAGGTCTTCCGGATCGACCACTACCTGGGCAAGGAAATGGTGCAGAATATCCTGCCTCTGCGTTTTGGCAACTCCTTGATCAAGCGGATCTGGAATGCCGGCGCGGTTAAGAATGTCCAGGTTACCTTGGCTGAACGGCTGGGCGTTGAAGCCCGGGGCGGCTATTATGATAACTCAGGGGCCCTAAGGGACATGGTCCAGAACCACATTATGCAGATCATCACCCTTTTAGCCATGCCAGAGCCAAAAGACTTGTCTGACAAGGCCATCCACGCGGCTAAAGAAGAACTTCTGGAATCTTTAGTTATCCCTGATGAAAAAGCCGTCAGCGAGAACATCATCCGCGGCCAGTACCTGGGGACGGAAACCACTTTTGAATATGTCAAAGAGCCTAACGTGGCGGAAGACTCCAAGACTGAAACCTACGTGGCTGGCCGCCTGGAATTTACCAAGGGGCCTCTGGCTGGCGTCCCGGTTTACTTCAGAACTGGCAAGGAAATGCGGGAAAAGAAGACCCGGGTGGACGTAGTCTTTAAGGATGAAGCTGGCTTATACGACGATAAGGCCAAGACCAACGTGCTGACCATTGAGATCGACCCGGTCAACCAGGTCTACTTCCGCTTAAACGGCAAGACTGTTGCTGGCGGTGACCTGCGTCTGGAAAGATTGCGCTACCGCTACAGCGAAGATGAACAAGCTGAAGTGCCAGATGGCTATGAGCGCTTGATTCACGATGTCTTCGTCAACGATTCCACCAACTTTACCAAGTGGGAAGAACTGAAGCAGTATTGGAAGTTCGTGGACGCGGTAGAAGCTGCCTGGCAAAAGGCAAACGCTGCCGGCGAAAAGCCAGTCAAGTACCGGCCCTACTGCATGGGACCGGACACCAGCAAGATTTTTGCTGATCCTGAGGACGGCTGGATCTACAAGTAATGGCCGACATTGACCTCTTGCCCAGGAACGATTTTTCCCGCCGGATTATCCACCTGGACATGGACGCCTTCTACGCTTCAGTTGAGATGCGGGACCGGCCGGAATTGGCGAATAAGGCAGTCGTGATTGCCCGGGATCCCAGGAAAACGGGTGGCCACGGAGTGATCGCTACCGCCAACTACCGGGCCAGAAAGTACGGGGTTGGGTCAGCCATGCCGGCCGCCCAAGCCGTCAAGCTGATTCCAGCTGAAGAATTGGTTTTCGTTGAGCCCGATTTTGCAAAATACCGCCAGGTTTCCGGGCAAGTGCATGACTTAATGCACGAACTGACCGACCAGATCGAAAGCGTGGCGCTGGACGAAGCATATATGGACGTGACCCAGAGCAAGATCCCCGGCAAAAGCGCCCTGGAATTGGCCAGCTACCTGCAAGAGCAGATTTTCCGCCAGCTGCATTTAACCTCATCTTTCGGGGTCAGCTACAATAAGTTTTTAGCCAAGATGGGGTCAGAATACGCCAAGCCTTTTGGCCGCACTTATATTGCCCCGGACCGGGCCCAGGCCTTTTTGGACAGGCAGGAAATCAAGAAATTCCCCGGCATCGGCAAGAAGACCCAGGAGCGGTTAAAAGAAGCTGGGGTTTTGACCGGCCGCGATCTTAGAGATTACGGTCTTAGCCGCTTGTTAAAGGATTTCAAGAAGTTTGGCTACTACATGGCTCTGCATGCTTACGGAATTGACCTAAGCCCGGTGCAGGCCTCTAGGCAGCGCAAGTCTTTGGGCAAGGAGCGGACTTTTGAGCCGGTGGTTTATGACCAAGAGCGGGCGGAAGGCTACTTAAAGGACTTCAGCCAGACGGTTGCTGCTGAACTAAAGCAGAGAAACCTTTTGGCCAGAGTAGTCGTTTTGAAAGTCCGCGATCGCAACTTCAAGACCATCACCCGCCGGCAGAAGGTCCAGCCGACCAGCGATCCGGATGTCTTTTACCAGCTGGCTAAAGAGCTCTTGGCCAAGGAACCGGAATTTCTGGCTGAAGGCATCCGCCTCTTAGGCTTGTCAGCTGGCGAACTTGAAGAAACACATTATCAGGAAATCAGTCTTTTTGCAGATGAATAGCTAAAAGGCTGATTTTTTGCTAAAATAAAATTTTGAACTCATAAGGCAGAAAGGACCCCGCGATGAACACTTTTGACGAAATTTTCAGTAAGATTAAGCAATATCCGACCATCATCCTCCACCGGCACACCAATCCCGACCCGGACGCTATCGGCTCCCAGGCTGCTTTAGCTAAGAGCCTGCGTCTGCAGTTCCCGGACAAGAAGATTCTCTGCACCGGGGAAAATGACGTCGGTGACCTGGACTGGATCAACACCATGGATGAAGTCAAGGATGAAGACTACCAAGGCGCCTTGGTGATCACGACCGACACGGCTAACACGCCGCGGATCTCTGACCAGCGCTACCGGATGGGGGACTACCTGATCAAGATTGACCACCACCCGGATGTTGACCCATACGCTGATATGTCTTACGTTGACTCAAAAGCTGCTGCTGCCTGCGAAATCATCGCTGACTTTATTGAAGCAGAAGGCCTGCCCCTTAACCGGGAAATCGCCCTGGCTCTTTACGCCGGCATCATCGGCGACACTGGCCGCTTCATGTACGACGCGACCAGCGCCCACACTTTTGAAGTAGTATCGCGCTTGATGAAGACCGGGATCGACATCTCCCAAATCGCCAGAAACGAAAGTGAAGTAACCTTCCAGCAGGCCAAGCTGCAGAGCCTGGCGCTGGAGAAAATGCAGCTGGACGAAAGCGGCCTGGTTGCTATCGCCGTAATTACCCAGGCAGACTTAAAGGCACTGGGCGTTACCCAGCCGCAAGCTTCAGTCACTGTGTCAACCCCGGGCCGGATCAAGGGGATCCTGACCTGGCTGGTCATCGTGGAAAAAGAAGACGGCACTTACCGGGTTCACTACCGGTCAAAGGGTCCTTACATCCACAAGCTGGCTGAAGCCCACGACGGGGGCGGCCACGAACTGGCCTCAGGGGCAACTGCCCACGACCAGGCGGAAATCGACCAGATTTTCCAGGAATTAGTTGAAGTAACCAAGAAATACAAGGAAGACCATGAATAACATTTTTACTGACACGCGCTTAAGAAGCGAAATCCGCCAGGGCCTGGCCAAGATCGGCTTTACCAAACCGACTCCGGTCCAAGAAAAAGTCATCCCGGCCATGCTGAAAGAAGAGAGCGTGATCGTGCAAGCGGCCACGGGGAGCGGGAAGACTCACGCCTACTTGATTCCGATTTTAAACTCCATTGACGAAGACGCCCGCTATGTGCAAGCTATCGTCACGGCCCCAAGCCGGGAACTGGCTGACCAGCTCTACCGGGTAGCCCGCCAGCTAAGAGATGCCTCTGGCTTGAACATTGCCATTGCCCACCTGGCCGGGGGCAGCGACCGGGATCGGCAGATCGCCAGATTTGAGCAGAACAAGCCCCAGCTGGTTATCGCCACTCCGGGCCGGCTTTTGGACTTTGCTGACAAGAAGATCCTGCTTTTGGACCAGGTCAAGAACTTCGTCATCGACGAAGCTGACATGACTCTGGACCTGGGCTTCTTGGGCGACGTGGACAAGATTGCCGCCCGTCTGCCAAAGGACGTGGTCATGTCCGCTTTTTCAGCCACGATTCCGGTCAAGCTGACCAACTTTTTACGGAAGTACATGGCCAAGCCGAAAGAAATCGTGATCGACAACCCGGCCGTTATTGCCCCAACGATCAAGAATGACCTCTTGGACATCGGCAGCAAGGACAGAAAGAAGATCGTCTACAAGCTTTTGACCATGGGCCAGCCTTACTTGGCCTTGGTTTTTGCCAACACCAAGCAGATGGTCGACGAACTGGCTGACTACCTGGCCAAGCAAGGGCTCAAGGTGGCCAAGATCCATGGCGGCATTACCGAACGGGAAAGAAAGCGGACCCTGCGGGAAGTCCGGGCCGGCCAGTACCAGTACGTCGTAGCCAGTGACCTGGCTGCCCGGGGGATCGACCTGCCTGGCGTCAGCCTGGTCATCAACTACGAGATTCCCAAGGACCTGGAATTCATCATCCACCGGATCGGCCGGACTGGCCGGAACGGCCTGCCGGGCCACGCCGTGACTTTGGTCAGAGAAGAAGAGATGAACCGGGTCGGGGCCTTGGAGCACATGGGCGTCCACTTTGACTTCGTGGAAATCAAGGACGGGGCACTCGCTCCGCGGACCCACTACCGCCGCCGGGACAACCGGACTGCCTCAAACCGCCAGCTTGACCCGCACATGAAGGGCGTGGTCAAGAAGGTCAAGTCCAAGCGCAAGCCTGGCTACAAAAAGAAGATCAAGCAGGCTATCCAAGAAGATAACCGCAAGAAGCGGAAGATTGAAGCCCGGCATGAAATGCGCCACCAAAAGCGCCTCCGTAAGCGCAAGCGCGAACAAAACCGTTGACATTTTTTCTCTAAGTAGTAAAATTAGTGACGTTTAAGATATGTTTTCTGTCCAGCCGATTCAAAGAGAGAACCGGCAGCTGGGAAGGGTTTATCGCTGGCCAGAAAATGCTCCTTAAAGTGATCAATTTAAGATAATCAAGAGGTAACAAGCATTGTTGCAATCAAGGTGGTACCGCGTCTAGAGCGTCCTTGAATTAGGCAAACATGCTTGTTTTTTTGTGTTTTTAGGAGATTTTGATGAAAAAGTTAAACAGTTCAGAATTTCGGCAAATGTTCCTCGACTTTTTTGCTGAACACGGCCACATGGTCATGCAGTCAGCCAGCCTGATTCCAAAGGATGACCCGACTTTGCTCTGGATCAACTCCGGGGTGGCAACCATGAAGAAGTACTTCGACGGCTCAGTCGTGCCAAAGAACCGCCGGATTACCAGCTCACAAAAGTCAATCAGAACCAACGACATTGAAAACGTCGGCAAGACCGCCCGCCACCAAACTTTGTTTGAAATGCTGGGCAACTTCTCAGTTGGTGACTACTTCAAGGAAGAAGCTATTCCTTGGGCTTGGGAATTTTTGACCAGTCCTGACTGGCTGGACCTGGACAAGGACAAGCTGTACGTGACTGTTTACCCTAAGGATACCGAAGCTCACCGGATCTGGCATGAAGTAGTCGGCCTGCCGGAAAACCACATCGTGCAATTGGAAGACAACTTCTGGGACATCGGTGAAGGCCCATGTGGTCCTGACTCAGAAATCTTCTACGATCGCGGCCAGGAAAACAATGACGTGCCAGAAGATGACCCTGAAAACTACCCAGGTGGTGAAAACGCCCGTTACCTGGAAATCTGGAACATCGTCTTCTCAGAATTCAACCACCTGCCAGATGGCAGCTACGTTGAACAGCCACACAAGAACATCGATACCGGGATGGGTCTGGAACGTGTCCTTTCCATCCTGCAAGATGCACCGACCAACTTTGAAACCGACCTCTTCCTGCCAATCATCCACGCTACTGAAGAAATGAGCGCGGGCAAGAAGTACGGCGCAAACAAGGCTGACGACACTTCCTTCAAGATCATCGCTGACCACATCCGGGCCATTTCCTTTGCCATTGGTGACGGGGCTTTGCCAGGCAACAACGGCCGCGGCTACGTTTTGCGCCGGCTTTTGCGGCGGGCAGCCTTGAACGGCCGCAAGCTGGGCATCGATGGTGCCTTCCTTTACAAGCTGGTGCCAGTTGTCGGCGACATCATGAAGAGCCACTACCCAGAAGTCAGCGACCAGGCAGAATTCATCAGCAAGGTTGTCAAGAACGAAGAAGACCGCTTCGGCGCAACTTTGGAAGCCGGCTTGACTTTGCTGGATGACTTGATTGACAAGGCTGAAAACAGCGAAGACAAGACCATCTCCGGCAAGGATGCCTTCAAGATGTTCGACACTTACGGCTTCCCTTACGAATTGACGGTTGAAGCTGCTGAAGACAAGGGCCTCAAGGTTGACAAAACAGGCTTTGACGCTGAGATGGAAGCACAAAAGGAACGTGCTCGCAAGGCCCGGGGCAACCTGCAATCCATGGGTTCACAAGACGAAACCTTGATGGAAATCAAGGACAAGAGCGTCTTTGAATACGGGGTCTACGAAGAAGAAAGCAAGCTGGTTGACATCATCGTTGACGACAAGCTGGTTGACAAGGCTGACGGCGAAAAGGCAACCTTGATCTTCGACAAGACGCCATTTTACGCTGAACGGGGCGGCCAGGTGGCTGACCACGGTGACATCTACGATGAAGAAGGCAACCTGGTTGCCCGGGTAGTTGACGTTCAGCACGCGCCTAACGACCAGAACCTGCACTTCGTTGACGTGATCCTGCCGCTTGAAAAGGGACAGACCTACAAGCTGAAGATTGACCGCGCTCGCCGGGAAGGCCTGCGCCACTCACACTCAGCTACCCACCTTTTGCACGCTGCCCTGCGGCAAGTTTTGGGTGAACACACCCACCAGGCCGGGTCAGTCGTTGAACCAGACTACTTGAGATTCGACTTCACTTCCCTTGACCCAACCACGCCAAGAGAACTGAAGAACGTTGAAAAGATCGTCAACGAAAAGATCTGGGAAGCAATTCAGGTCAAGACCACGGAAACTGATCCGGAAACTGGTAAGAAGATGGGTGCTTTGGCCCTCTTTGACGGCAAGTACACCGATAAGGTCAGAGTTGTGCAAATGGATGACTTCTCCATCGAATTCTGCGGGGGTACCCACTGCGACAACACCTCCCAAATCGGCGTCTTCAAGATCATTTCTGAACAAGCCATCGGTGCCGGGGTCAGAAGAATTGAAGCCGTAACTTCCAAGCTGGCTTACGAATACTTAGCCGGCCGCTCAGACATCCTGGACCAGATCCAGGCTGAAGTTAAGGCTACTAAGGCAGATGGCATCCAAAGCAAGATTGCCAGCCTGCAAGAAGAACTCAGAAGTGCTGAAAAGCAAAATGCCGCTTACGAAGCACAAATCAACGCTTCCAAGGCCGGCAAGATCTTTGACCAAGTCAAGACGGTTGGCGACTTGACGGTTATCGCCACGATTGCTGACGTCAAGGGGATGAACGACTTGCGGGAAATCGCTGACCAATGGAAGAGCGAAGGCAAGTCTGACGTCTTGATCCTGGGCGCTAAGTCAGAAGACAAGGCCAACATGCTGATCAGCCTGGGCCAAAAGGCCCTGGACAAGGGCCTGAAGGCCGGTGACTTGATCAAGAGCGTGGCAGCCATCTTCGGCGGTGGCGGCGGCGGCCGGCCAAACATGGCCCAAGCCGGCGGCAAGAAGCCTGAAGGCCTGCAGGATGCCATTGACGCTGCAGTCAGCCAGCTGGACTAATTAGGCTAAATAATTGAGTTAAGGAAAATTTTTAAGTAGAATAGACAAAAGAGGGGGAATAACAATGAGTTCGCTTGATAAGACGATGCACTTTGATTTTAACCAGAATAAGGGAAAGAACATCCGCGACACTCTGGAAGACGTATACAAGGCCCTGGAAGAAAAGGGCTACAGCCCGATCAACCAAATCGTGGGTTACCTGCTTTCAGGCGACCCAGCGTACATCCCACGCCACAACGACGCCCGGAACCTGATCTTGAAGCACGAACGCGATGAAATCATCGAAGAACTGGTCAAGAGCTACCTGGGCAAGGACAAGTAATGCGCCTGCTGGGTTTGGACGTCGGCTCCAAGACCATCGGGGTGGCCGTCAGCGACCCTTTGGGCATCACCGCCCAGGCAGTGATGACGATCCCGATTGATGAAGACCGGCACAATTTCGGCATGCGGTCCTTAAAGAAGCTGGTCCGTGAGTATGACGCGGACGGCTTCGTCCTTGGCCTGCCCAAGAACATGGATGGAACGGCCGGCCGGTCGGTCAGCCGGAGCAAGGCCATGGGCGAGCGCCTGGAGCAGAAGTTCGGCTTGCCAGTCTACTATGACGATGAACGCTTGACGACCGTGGCCTCGGAGAGGATTTTGGTTGAAGAGGCGGGAATGCATGATCGCCGGCAGCGCAAGGAGGTCGTTGACCAAATGGCAGCTGTGTTGATTTTGCAGAACTATTTGGATTTACAGCGAAAGGAATAACTATGGCTTTTGAAGTTAGCGCCGAAGATCAAGACAGACAACTGACCTTGATCGATGAAGACGGCAACGAAGAATTATTTGAAGTATTGTTTACTTTCCATTCTGACGACAATGACAAGTCCTACATCCTGCTTTACCCGGCAGCTGTAGAAGATGACGACGAAATTGAAGTCCAGGCTTTCAGCTACGATGCCGACGAAGACGGCGACGTAACCAGCAGCGACCTGCACGAAATCACTTCTGACGCTGAATGGGACATGGTTCAAGGGGTGCTCAACACCTTCCTTGAAGATGACCGTTTGAGCGGCGACGATTCTGCAGAATAAGAAAGAAGCGGGTGCTTAGCCCGCTTTTTTTGTTAGGAAAAAATTTTTAGACAAAATTACTGAGATGATGAATCACAAAATTTTAGACATACTGGAATACCAGGAAATTACCAGCCGCCTGGCCGACCAGGCGGTAACGGCCCCGGCTAAAAGCAAGGCCTTAAAGCTTCAGCCGGCCAGCGACCGGGAGACGGTCAGCCGGGCCTTAAGCGAAACCAAGGCACTGGTTGATTTGGACCGGATCAAGGGACAGCTGCCCCTAACCGACTTTCAAGATGTTGAGCCAAGCCTCAAGCGTTTAAAGGTCAAGGCCGACTTGAACGCCCTGGAATTAGGCAATATCCTGCTGATTTTCACCCTGGCCCAGGAAAGCAGCCGCTTTGTAGAAGACGCGGAAGAAAACGAAACTTTGGATTTGGCGGCAATTGATGCCTTGCTGGAGGGTCTGGAACTGCCGGATGACCTTTACCGGCGCCTGCGCACTTCTCTGACTTATGACGGGGAAGTCCTGGATACCGCTTCAGCTGACCTGGCCCGCCTGCGCCACGGCCGCTTGGCAACCGAAGCAGAAATCAAGGAAAAGATGACCGCCTACACCAAGGGCAAGAACGGCCAATACCTGTCAGAACAGATTGTGACTATCCGGGATGACCGTTATGTTATTCCGGTTAAGCAGGAATACCGTAACAAGTTTGGCGGGGTGGTTCATGACCAAAGTGCCTCCGGCCAGACCTTGTTTGTCGAACCGGCCGCCATCCTGCCCTTGAACAACCGCCTGCAGAACCTGCTGGCTGAAGAGCGGCAGGAAGTTCGCCGGATTCTCCACGAATTGTCTTTGGACGCCAGAGAAGAGATGGAGGCCATCAAGCGGGTGGCCGCGGCTTTAAGCGAATTGGACTTCCTCCAGGCCAAGGCAAAATTAGCCAAGCAAATGCGGGCCAGCCAGCCGCTTTTATCTGCTGACCAGTCCTTTAAGCTCCTGGGGGCGCGTCACCCCTTGATCGATCCAGACAAGGTTGTGGCCAACGATATCGCTTTGGGCCAGGACTTTGACACGATCTTGATCACCGGGCCCAACACGGGTGGTAAGACGATCACTTTGAAGACGGCAGGGCTGCTGCAGCTGATGGCCCAATCCGGCCTCTTTATTCCGGCTAATGAAGGTTCCAGCGTGGCCGTTTTTGACCAGATCTTTGCCGACATCGGGGACGAACAGTCAATCGAGCAGTCGCTGAGTACTTTTTCATCCCATATCAACGACATCGTGGCGATCATGAAGCGGGTCAGTGACCAAAGCCTGGTCTTGATCGACGAAATCGGGGCCGGGACCGATCCAGAAGAAGGGGCCAGCCTGGCAATCTCGATTTTGGACTTCTTCAGAAAGAAGGGGGCCAAGATCATCGTCACGACCCACTACCCGGAACTCAAGCTCTATGGCTACAACAGAGAGCGGACGACCAACGCCTCCATGGAATTTGACATCAAGACCCTGTCGCCAACCTACCGCCTGCAGATGGGGATCCCGGGCCACAGTAACGCCTTTGCCATTGCCCGCCGTTTGGGCATGCGGGAAGACGTGGTAGTTGGGGCTGAGAAGCTGATGAGCAGCGATGATTCTGACATCAACCACATGATCGACGAATTAAACAAGCAGACAAAACTGGCTACGGAAAACAAGCAGAAGCTGCAGACCAGCCTGGACCGGGCCAAGCAGCTGGAAAAGAAGCTGCAGGATGCCCTGGACATCTACAACCAGCGGGTCCAAAAGCAGCTGGACTTTGCCCAGGACCGAGCTAACGAAATTGTGGCTAAGAAGCGCAAGAAGGCCGACAAGATTATTGCCGAGCTGGAAGAAGCCCGCAAGGAAGGGATGCAGGTCAAGACCAACCAGCTGATGGACGCCAAGGGCGAATTCAACCAGCTGGCCAAGCAGGAGGCCAACTTGGCCAAGAACAAGGTCTTGCAAAAGGAAAAGAAGCGCCACCATGTCCAGGTGGGTGACAAGGTCAAGGTTCTGTCTTACGGGCAGACCGGGACGGTCACCAAGAAGCTGGGCGAGCATGACTATGAGGTTTCCCTGGGCCGGATCAAGCTCAAGGTGACCGACAGAGACATCGACAAGCTGGCCGCCGGACAGAAGCAGCAGGCCCAAAGACGGGCTACTTCCGCCTCCCGGTCCAGCCGGGCCCACAGCTCACTGGATTTACGCGGGCAGCGCTATGAGGAAGCTATGGTCAATTTGGACCGGTACTTTGACACCATTCTTTTGTCCGGTCTTAGCACCGTCACCATCATTCACGGGATCGGGACCGGGGCCATCCGGCAGGGAGTCCAGCAGTACCTCAAGCGCAACAAGCACGTCAAGGCTTACAGCTACGCGCCAGCCAATGAAGGCGGGACTGGGGCCACGATCGTGACCTTAAAGTAAGCAAGTCACTTGCAAAAAGTAAGTAGATCTAGTAAACTAAAAACATCAAGTAGAAAATAATGTTTTTAAGATTAATGATTTGAGGTATTTACATGGTAGATGCAATTACTGACGCAACTTTTGAAGAAGAAACCAAGGATGGCGTAGCTCTGGTTGACTTTTGGGCAACTTGGTGCGGCCCTTGCCGGATGCAGTCACCAGTCATCGAAGCTTTGGCTGAAGAAAGACAAGACGTTCACTTCACTAAGATGGATGTAGACGACAACCCGGAAACGGCCAAGAACTTTGGCATCATGGCCATTCCAACCCTCTTGATCAAGAAGAACGGGCAAGTAGTTGACCGTTTGACTGGCTACACTCCAAAGGAAAAGCTGAACGAAATTCTTGACCAGTACGCTGACTAAGAAATAAAAAATCGAATAGAAACAAAAATACCAGAGCCGTTGGCTCTGGTATTTTTTATATATTCTTTTATCTAGCCCAATCTTCTGGCTTACTAGAAGAAGGCAGTGATCTGGACGGTCTGCTTCTTGTCGTCAATGCTGATTTCAGCTTCAGCTGACCGGCCCCGGTTTTGTTCAACCGCTTCGGCGATCATCCCGCTCTCCAGGGAGAATTCCCGGCTGCCGGCAGCCAGGCGGTCGCTGATTGGCTGCCCGCTCAAGGAGAAGATGACTGAGGAGCGGCGCTCCTTGACGATGGTCAAATCGCCAAATTCAGCCATCTTGAAGAATTCGCTTAAGTCTTCAAATTCACTGAGGGCATATTTGCGGGTGATCCGCTTGCCGGCCCAGTAAAGAATCGCCGGCGTGTCTCCGCCTAAAATCGTTGGCAACAAGAAGTCGCGGTATAGTTGATTGACAAAGTATACGTGTTCGTTGTGTTCTGACATAATCCTCATCCTTATTCGCTGTTTTCATTCTACCCTAAATATTACAGGATGGTGAAATTTTTTAACAAGTTTTAGAAAAAGGCTAGGAAATCGCCGGAAAATAGAAAAAAGTTCTCCAGGACTGAAAAAGCGGTGAAAATAGCAGAAATTACTCTCTTTGTAAGTTCGAAAAGGCTTGAATAAGTGGTAAAATTTCAGTAGAGAGATTTTTTATTTTTTGAAATGATAGGAGCACTATATGACTCAAGTACTATTGTTTGCTACAGATAATCAAAACAAGGTTAAGGAATTGCAAGAAGCTTTCAAGAAGGCTGGTCTGGACATCGAGCTTAAGTCAAATGCAGATTTGGACAACCCGCCATACGTCAACGAAAAGGGCACGACTTTTGAAGCCAACGCTAAGCTGAAGGCCCACGCTTTGGCAGACTTCAGCAAGCTGCCAACTTTGGCTGACGATTCAGGCTTGCGGGTTAAGAAACTGAACGGCGCTCCTGGCGTTCACTCAGCCCGCTACGGCGGTGAAGCCCACAACGATGCTAGAAATAACGGCAAGCTTTTGGCAGCCTTGGGCGGGGTTCCGCAAGACCAGCGGCAAGCCAAGTTTGTCACTGTCTTGGTTTTGACCATGCCGGGCCACGAAGACAAGGACCTGGTTGTAACTGGCACCTGCGAAGGCGAAGTGCTGGCAATTCCTCGCGGCAAGGATGGCTTCGGCTACGACCCGCTCTTCTACGTACCAAGCAAGGGCAAGACTTTCGCTGAAATGACCACTGAAGAAAAGAACGAAGTTTCCCACCGGGGCAAGGCAGTCAAGGCTTTGATCGAAGAACTGCCAGCCTGGTTCGCTCAATTCAACTAAGATCAAATAAAAAATGCTGGGCCGCGGCTCAGCATTTTTAGATCAAGCTTTTTTACTATTGTTGATGATGACTGGTTCCTGGCCAAATTTGATCTGGTTGACCCGTAAGTACTGCAGGTAGGTTTGCCAGTAGGCCTGGCGGATTTTGCCTTCAAAGCCCGGCTTGACCTGGAAGTGGACCCGGTAGGTGATGGTCTGTCCCTGCTGGCTGACAACCCCAATTTGGGTTGGCCCGCTGACCAATTTTTCGTGCCAGTCAAGCAGCTTTTCATCAGCTTGGTCAAGCAGGTTGGCCAGCAGCTTGAGGTCAGTGTCCGCATCCAGGTTCATGTCCAGGTTAAGACCAATCCCGCCGTGAGTCAGGTTTCTGACGATGGAAATCTGCCGGTTGGGGATGAAGATCAAGGTACCATCGGTGGTGACGATCTGAGTGGTTCTGAGGCCCAGCTGGGTCACGGTCCCGGTTTCAGTGCCGATTTCGACATTGTCGCCGACGTCATACTGGCCTTCACTTAAGATAAAGAAGCCGTTGACCAGGTCACTCATGAAGCCCTGGGCGCCAAGGCCGATGGCCAAGGAGAAGATCCCGGCACTGGCAATTAGGGTGCCGACGGGGATGCCCAGGATGGTCAAGATGGAGTAGACATAGAAAAAGACCATGGTGTAGCGGAAGAGGCTGTTCACCAGGGCTGAGATGGTCTGGGACCTCTTGGACAGGACCAGCTTGTCGTTGTGCTTGTCCAGGTAGCGCTTGATGATTTTGCGGCCGAAATGGCTGACCAGGTAGAAGACCAGGGTGGAAATCAGCAGCTTCCAGAGGATGGTCACGCCGCTGGTAAAAAGCTTGTCGACGTCGATGGAGATGCCGGCAATTTTGAAATCAAGATTTTTCATTAAAAAAATGCTCCTTTCAGCTATGCTTAAAGGATAACAGAAAAGCGGGCAAAAACTTCGGAAAATCTTTCGATTGTGTCTAAATCGTTTTCATGCTAGACTTTTTTTAGAAAGGAAAGGAAGCAAGCTATGACAATTTCATTTGGCGCTTTAGCCGGTTTGATCGCGGCCATTGCCTTTTTGGTACTGGTCCTGTTCACGATTCCCATGTTGCTTAATGTTTCTAAGACTTTGAAAGAGGCTGAGAAGACAGTCCAATTGACCAATGATTCTTTGGCCAAATTGACTAACGACATGGATGACTTGATGAAGCAGACTGGCGGACTCTTGGAAAAGACGGACGCGCTTTTGCAAGACGTCAATGGCAAGATGGAAACTTTGCAGCCGGTCGTGCAGGCCGCCGCTGACCTGGGCCAAAGCGTCTCAGACATCAACGAATCATCCAAGAAGATGATCAACAAGGTTTCCAATGCCCACTTTACCCGGACGGGAATGATCACTTCCGTAATTACGTCGGCTTTTGCCAGACATTTCCGGCGGAAGGGTCAGGATTAAGAAAAGGAGAACAACCATGAGCAAATTTGGTAGCTTTTTATTAGGGGCCGTCTTTGGGGCTGCTGCTGGGGTTGCAGCTGCCAGCCTGATCTCAGACGACAAGATTGAAGAAGTCAAGGACAAGCTTAAGAGCAATCCAAACGTTGAAGACTTGAAGGAAAAGTACGACAACGGGACGGAAATCTTGAAGAACCAACTGGCTTCTTTCCCAAAGAACATTGAAGATGATTCTGAACTGAAGGACTTCGACGACATCGTAATCGATGATTCAGCTAACCAGCCTGGCGAACAAGACGCCAGCGACCTGGACAATGCTGAAAAGAGCGAAGAAGGGGAAGAGAAGCCGGAAGAACCAAGTGCACCGGCTGAACCAACTGCGCCGACTAGTCCAGATCAAGAATAGTAAACGCGAATATAAAAAATGACGAGCCGCAAGACTCGTCATTTTTGTTTGTTTTCAGTCTTATTCCTTAACCGGCAGAACCTTCAATTCCTTGCTGGTGTGGGTGAATGGCTTGAAGCCTTCCTTGGTGAGGACCCCGCAGTCTTCGATCCGGACGCCGGCAAAGCCTGGGATGTAGATCCCTGGCTCAATGGAGAAGCACATGCCTTCTTCCAAAACGACGTCGTTGCCGTTAGCGATGGATGGGAATTCATGAACTTCCATCCCGATCCCGTGGCCCAGGCGGTGGATGAAGTATTCACCATAGCCAGCGTCAGTGATGATCTTGCGGGCTACCCCGTCAAGTTCGCTGGCCGTCATGCCTGGCTTAGCCGCGTCGATGGCTGCTTGCTGGGCAGTCCGGTTGACTTCGTAGATTTCCCGCATCTTGTCAGTCGGTTCCCCGTAAGCGACCGTCCGGCTGGAGTCAGAAGCGTAGCCTTCGTGCATGGTCCCTAAGTCAAAAAGCACCAGTTCATTTGGCTTAACTTGGTTCATGCTTGGGCCTTGGTGGGGGTTGGCCGCGTTCTCGCCGGCTTGAACGATGGTGTCAAAGCTGGTCTGCATCACGCCCTTTTGCAGCTTCAATTGGTATTCAATCTGGCTGACTACTGCCCGTTCGGTAACCCCGTTTCTGAGGGCTTCAAAACCGATCTGGAAGGCAAAGTCGGCTTCTTCCCCGGCCTTGCGCATCTTAACCAGTTCGCTTTCCGTCTTAAAGAGGCGGATGTGGGCGATGAAGTCTGACAAGTCCTTGGAGAAGTCAGCGTCCGGGAATTGAGCGTGCAGGGCCTGGTAGTGGGCAACCGTCAAGCCGTTCTTTTCGACAGCCCAGTTTTGATAGTCCTTGGTCCGCTTCTTGATTTCGTCAGCGATCTTGCTCCATGGGTCTTCGCTGTCCAGGTAGCCGACCACGTCCCCGTCCCAAGCAGATGCCTTGGCTTCTTCATAGTTCAAAGCCGGGCAGAAGAGGAAGGGTTCAGCGTCCTTGAAGGCGAAAAGCTTGAAGATTCTTTCTTCAGGATCAGTAATGAAACCCGTGAAATAGTTGATGGTAGTCGGGCTGGAAACGTAGGCCACGTCCATCCCGTTTTCCTGCAGCCAGTTTTGTAATTTGTCTAAATTCATGGCAAAATTCTCCTTACTAATGAAATTAACCTCAGTATAGCACTAAAAAAACTGAAAAAATCTGAAAAAGTAGCTGTAAGCGATTGCACCAAAAGCGTTCTCATGGTATCATTAAATCAGTAATTAGTATTTAGATAGGTGGGGCTGTTATTATGCATAAGCAAGATGTAACCATTTACGATGTTGCTCGGGAAGCCAAGGTCTCAATGGCCACGGTTTCCCGGGTAGTCAACGGCAACAACAATGTCCGTAAGGAAACCCGTGACCGGGTCATGGAAGTTATCAAGCGTCTGCACTACCAACCAAACGCGGTAGCGCAGGGTCTGGCTTCAAAGCGGACCACAACGGTCGGCTTGATCGTGCCGGACTTGACCAACTTGTACTTCGCTGAATTGTCAAAGGGGATCGACGACATTGCCGTTTTGTACAAGTACAATATCATCATCTCCAGCGTGGAAAACCGCTTGATGAAGGAAGACGCCGTCATTCAAGGCTTGCTCAACAAGCAGGTTGACGGGGTCATTTACATGTCCAACAAGCTGTCTGAAGAAGCAGCTGAAGCCTTCAAGCGGACTGACACGCCAGTAGTTTTGGCCGGAACTGTTTCCGACAACCTGGAATTTCCGTCAGTCAACATCGACTACAAGAAGGCCGACACGGAAGCTTTGAACCTGCTCTTAAACGACGGCAAGAAGAAGCTGGCCTTGGTTGTAGGCGACAAGGAAGCGCCAATCAACCGGGACCACCGGATTCCGGCCTTTGAGAAGTTCGTGGCTGACAATGAGCTGGAAGGCTGCGAGATTTTTGACAGCATCAAGGACTACTCCGACGGCTACAACCTTTACCCGGAACTGGCCAAGAAGGGGATCAACGGGGCCATCGTCACCAAAGACGTTTCCTCAGTTGGCCTGCTCAACTCAGCTTTGGACCGCGGGGCTAAGGTGCCGGAAGACTTTGAAATCGTTACGGCCAGCGCGACCCAAATCGCTTCAGTTGTCCGGCCAGCCTTGACCACGATCAAGCAGCCGCTCTACGACTTGGGTGCCGTGGCCATGAGAATGCTGACCAAGCTGATGAACGATGAAGGCCTGGAAGACAAGCACATCGTTTTGCCATACGAACTGATCAAGAAGCAAAGTACCTTGAACAAGTAAGATTTTTCTAAAGAGCCTGCCAAACGGCGGGCTCTTTTAGTTTCGTCCGGGCAAAGGCAACTGAACTTTGTGTTACAATCTTTTTATAAGAATGGGGGACACAAATGGATCACTTATACGAGCAATTTGACTTGATCGAAGAGATTACCAGAAATGACGGCAGCCAGTACTATGAAATTTCCAACATCGACCAAAATGGCTTCGCGGAACTGGCCGTCAACAATGGCTTAATCAAGAACGTGCGGATTCTGGTCATCAACATCCCGCGTACCAAGGCGCTGGAAACCTACGAGCAGTACATTAACAAGGCCTACCAGCTGCATACTTTGATGAATGAAGAAGACTGGGAGAACCCGCAATGGGTGGAATGGGACAAGCCCAAAGGTCCAGTTAGGGATGCTTATGAAATGGTTTTGAAAGCCAACAAGATCGGCTAGGAGGAAGAAAATGGAAACTTTGCGGATTCTGCATACCAACGACCTGCACTCGCACTTTGAGCATTTTCCAAAAATCAGGCGCTATTTGCATCAGGTGCAAAAAACGGCGACGGCCGACCAGGTATTGACCTTTGACGCCGGCGACTTTATGGACCGGTCCCATCCCTTGTCTGATGCTACAGAAGGCCAGGCCAACATCCGCTTGATGAACGACTTTCATTATGATGCCATTACGATCGGCAACAATGAGGGGATTTCCAACCCCCATGCCGTTTTGGAGCGGCTTTTTGACCACGCCAACTTCCCGGTCCTCTTGTCTAACCTCAGAGAAGAAGACGGCAGCTGGCCGGCCTGGGCCAATGACTACAAGATCATCAAGACCAAGAAGGGGACCCGCCTGGCACTAGTGGGCTTAACCGCCGCTTATCCGCTGACTTACGGGCCTAATCATTGGCAGATCAAGATGCTGGGCGAGACCATGGACCGGGTTTTGCCGGAAATTGCCGGCAAGTACGACTGCTTGATTCTGATCACCCACGTGGGCCTCAGAATGGACCAGTGGCTGGCCAAGCACTACCCGGAAATTGACCTGATCGTGGGCGGGCACAGCCACACCCTTTTGGAAAAAGGGGTCAAGGAAGGCCACACTTGGATCACCCAGACGGGCAAGTGGGGCAATTATGTGGGCGACATCAGCTTGGAAATCGGCGATGACCACAAGATCCTTTCGATTAAACCAACTACTGTGCCAGTGGCGGATTTGCCAAGTGAGGAAGGCGATGAAGCAGAAATTGCTGCCTTATATGATGAAGGGCAAAAAATGCTGCAGAGCCGGCAGGTGGCAGACTTGCCAGAGAAGTTCAAGGATGACAAAATGGCAGCCATTGACGTCTCCCTTGAAGCAATCGCTGACTTCGCCGGAACCGACCTGGCCATGCTGAGTACGGGTCTCTTTTTGACGCCATTTAAGAGCGGGCCAATCAACCAGTTTGACCTCCAGCATGCGCTCCCGCATCCGATGCATGTCGTCCGGACCACGCTTTTAGGCCGGGACTTGTGGCGGCTGGTCATGGAAGTGGAAAAGAACCGGCATTTTTTGGAACATTATCCTTTGATTGGGATGAGCTTCAGAGGGAAGATTTTTGGCGAGGTCTACTACAAGGGGATCAAGTATGACCGGATGACCAGGAACGTTTTCGTCAACGGGCAATTGCTGGATCCAGCACAAGAGTACAAGATTGCCGTTTTGGACCACTATGTCTTGATTCCGTTTTTCCCGACTTTGGCCATTGTTGGTGAAAATGAATTCCTCTTCCCGCAGTTCTTAAGGGAAGTCGTGGCTGGCTACTTAAGCCGCAAATATCCTGTAAAAAAAGAAGGTGAACTTATTGAGGAAAGAGCAGAAAGAAGTGAAAAAAGATAAAGAGAAAAAGCTGAAAGAAGCTAGGGGCAGGAAAGAGCAAAAAGAAAAAACAGCTGAAGCCAAGCCCCTCCACCCTTTGGCAGAAGTCGTGGTTGCCGGCGAAAAGGTCGTGATCAACCAGCGCGAATACCGCCTTTTGGTCAACCAGCGGGATGCTTTAGACCGGGAGGTCTTAAAGCAAAAATACGATCCATACCTGGACCAGTACGATTACCTGGTCGGGGATGTTTCCAGCGAGCATTTGCGCCTTAGGGGCTTTTACAATGACTATGTCAAGACCTCCATTGACCGGAAAAAGTCGACTATCGTTGACTACCTGACTGAATACTGCAACCCGGGCGCGCCTTATTTTATCCTGGAGTCCCTCCAGCCAAGCCGCAAGCCCCGGCCGACCCAACGCCGGCGGCCAGCCAAAAAGCGGCCGAAGAACAAGGCGGCTTTTACCGAGAGAAAGGTCAAGGACGGCCGGCCCAAGAAGGGCAGCTATGCCGAAGGCCGCAAGAAGAACCGCCGGCACAAGGCATTTGTGATTAGAAAGAAGAAGCCGTGAAAGATTACCGCTTATTTTTGATTGATTTGGACGGGACGATTTACCGGGGCAAGGAGACTATTGAATCCGGCGTCCGCTTTGTCAAGCGCCTGGATGAGGCGGGACTTGACTACTTATTTTTGACCAACAACACGACCAGGACGCCCCAGATGGTGGCTGACAAATTGGCCGGGCACGGGGTCAAGACGAACGTTTCCAAGATCTACACGCCCAGCATGGCCACGGCCAGCTATATTTTGGAAAAAGAGGCGAAAAGGCCGATCGGTGTCTATATCATTGGGCAAATTGGCCTGTGGAAGGAAATCCTGGACCGGCCGGAATTCTATTATGACGAGGAAAATCCTGACTACGTGATCGTGGGGATGGACACGGATTTGACTTACCACAAGCTCATGGTGGCCACCCGCTGCATTCACCGGGGGGCGGTCTTTATTGGCACCAATTCCGACCAGAACCTGCCGGTGGGTAAGGAACTGCGGCCGGGCAACGGCTCAATTTGCGCGGCTTTGGAAGTCGCCTCTGGGCAAAAGCCGCTTTTTATCGGCAAGCCGGAAGCCATCATCGTCAACCGCGCCTTGGACTTGGCCGGGGTAAAGGCGGAAGAAGCCTTAATCGTTGGGGACAACTATCCAACCGACATCATGGCCGGAATCAACAGCGGAGTCGACACCCTTTTGACCTTGACCGGGGTGACCCAAAAGGCGGACCTGGCCGGCCTCACGCCGCCGACTTATTTAGTGAATAATTTGGACGAATTTAGCCTATGAAAAATTTTTTGAGCAAACTGGGCCAGCCCCTTTTTCATTTTCTATTTGCGGTCTCCAGTGCCGTCGTCGGCGCGATCGTAATCAGCTGGCCCCTGCTTTTGCTTTTTACCTTGCTGGAGAAAACTTACCAAACGGTCAACCTGACCGTGGGCCAGGTCATGAGCAATTACAACCAGCTCCTGCTTTACCTGGTCTGGCCCGGTCAGACCAAGCTCAAGATGAGCAACTTGCCAACTTCGGCTTCAGCGGCGGCTCACTTTGCCGATGTCAAGAATCTCTTTATTCTGGCCGAGCTGGTTTTCCTCTTATGTTTGGCCCTTAGCAGCTATTTCCGCAATTACAAGAAGCCAATTAAATTGACCCAGACCCAGGCCCTGCTCTTGATGCTGCTGCCGGTCGTGGTCATGCCTTTTGCCTTGACCGACTTTGACAGTTTCTTCCGGGTCTTCCATACTTTCTTTTTCCGCAATGACAACTGGCTTTTTGACCCGGCGACTGATCCAATCATCAACGTCTTGACGGAAGGTTTCTTTGCCTCCTGCTTTGCCGTTGGCGGAGCGATTTATGAGCTCTACCTGGCCCGGTATTTGCTGAAAAAGTAAAGAAAGGCAAGAAAAGCAAGCTAAACAAAATATAGACCGAAAAAAATAAGGACCGTCAGGTCCTTATTTTTTGTCTGCTTTAATTGTCGAACTTTTGCTCGCGCCGCATGGTCATTCTCTTCTTCAAGGCCACAACCATGATTGGCACGACTGAAACCAGGATGATGCCGATCACGATCAAGGAGAAGTGGTCCTTGACGACTGGGAAGTTGCCGAAGAAGTAGCCGATGCTGGTAAAGAGGGCCGTCCAGAGCAGGCCGCCCAGGATGTTGTAAATGACGAAGGTCCGGTAGTGCATCTTGCTGCCCCCGGAAATGAAGGGCACGAAGGTCCGGATGAAGGGGATGAAACGGCCGATCACGATGGTGATGGAGCCATGTCGTTCAAAGAATTTCTCCGCCGCCAGCCGGTTGTTTTCGTTGATCAGCTTGTTGAACCAGCTGTGCTTGGCCCCGGAAGTGACTGACCACTTGCCAATTTCGTAGTTGATGCTGTCACCGATAATGGCGGCAGCCGCGGCAGTAATATAGAGCAGCCAGACATTTAAGCCGTATTTTGGATTGGCGGCCATGGCGGCAGCCGCGAAGATCAAGGAGTCACCTGGCAGGAAGGGGAAGATGACCAGACCAGTTTCGATAAAGATGATGGCAAAAATGATCCAGTAGGTACCCGCCCCAAATTGGTTGACAATGGTGACCAAGTGGTCATCAATGTGCAGGATAAAATCAATCAATGGCATGTGTTAACCTCAGTTCTTATTTCTTAACTTTTCTTTTTACTTTTTCAGCTAAATACTAGTTGAGTGGATAGTTAGGCTCTTTTCCGGAAAGAGGTCTTGCATGATCGCGTTGACCGCGATCTGGGCTTCCCCAAAACCGATCCCGATAACTGGCACCCGGCCCGGGTAACCGCAGGCATCGCCAATGGCATAGATGCCAGGCACGCTGGTCTGCATGGACCGGTCAACAGAAATGAGTCCTTGATCCAGGTCAACTCCCCACTTGCTGACGAAGCGGTTGTCGGCCCGGAAGCCGTAGGCGACCAGGATTTGGTCAAAAGTTTCCTGAGCGACTTCATCTCCGCCGACCTTTTTCAAGGAAATTTGCAGCTGATCATTTTTAACCTGCATGCTCTTTGGCAGGTAAGGGGTCTTCAAGGTTACCTTTTGGTCAGCCTTCAAGTTTTCCACGCTGCTTTCCATACCCCGGAACTGGTCGCGCCGGTGGACGAGGGTGACGTCAGCAATCTGGGAAAGCTCCTGGGCCCAGTCAAGGGCCGTGTCCCCGCCGCCGAAGATGCCGATCTTCTGGCCGGCGAACTGGTCAGGCTTTTTGAAAAAGTAGTGGATGTGGTCTTCAGCCTCCGGGGTTGCCTTGAGCGGAAACTTTTTAGCCTTGAAGGCCCCGTTGCCAGTTGCCACGATAATGCTGCGGACCTGGTATTCGCCATCGATCACGAAGTCGTCAGTTTTCTCCAGCTGGCTGACCTTGTGGCCGGTGACCAGGTCCTGGTCGGTCAAGTTGCCTAAAAGGCGCTTGGTCAAGTCAGCGGCGGTGATTTCATTGAAGACAGGGATGTCCAGGATCTTCTTGAAGGGGTAGAGCATTTCCGGTTGGCCGCCCGGCTCGTTCAAGGATTCAAGGATAACCGTCTTTAAGCCATGCAGGCGGGCGAAGTAGGCCGCGAAGAGGCCGACTGGTCCAGCACCAATCACGGCAAGATCATATTGTTTGATAAGCGAGATCTCCTTTCGAAAATATACTAAAACAACTTTACCATAGAACGCCGGCAAAATTAATTAAGAAGCGAAACGAAAAAAGTAAAAAACTTGTTACAGAAATTTAAAGCTGAAAACGGCAAAAATCGAACTATTCTTTCCGGCAAAAACGAATTTTTTAGCTAAAAACAGAAAAGTGGAATATAAGCAGAAAATTATCTGTCACAACTCTGCCGGGTGCACCAATCATAAAACGAATGAAAAAGCAAATTTGACGAATCAAAAAAAGCTAGTATACTAATATTTGTTGCCGCGTGAGACAAGCAAGTCTTGCGGAGGCACGAAAAAGAAAATATCAAAAACTTGTTGACAAGAAGTCAACAAGCGAGTAAGATATAAAACGTTGCGTCACTTGACGCAAGTTGGTACTTTGAAAACTGAACAAAGTTTCGCAGTGTGCGGGTCAAACATTGTTTGATCCAAACAAATAAGCGAAGTCAATTCGCAAGCAAATAATCTGGAGCAGATTAAAAAGGCTCAATTTTCAAATTGAGAGTTTGATCCTGGCTCAGGACGAACGCTGGCGGCGTGCCTAATACATGCAAGTCGAGCGAGCTGAATTCAAAGATTCCTTCGGGATGATTTGTTGGACGCTAGCGGCGGATGGGTGAGTAACACGTGGGCAATCTGCCCTAAAGACTGGGATACCACTTGGAAACAGGTGCTAATACCGGATAACAACATGAATCGCATGATTCAAGTTTGAAAGGCGGCTTTTAGCTGTCACTTTAGGATGAGCCCGCGGCGCATTAGCTAGTTGGTGGGGTAAAGGCCTACCAAGGCAATGATGCGTAGCCGAGTTGAGAGACTGATCGGCCACATTGGGACTGAGACACGGCCCAAACTCCTACGGGAGGCAGCAGTAGGGAATCTTCCACAATGGACGCAAGTCTGATGGAGCAACGCCGCGTGAGTGAAGAAGGTTTTCGGATCGTAAAGCTCTGTTGTTGGTGAAGAAGGATAGAGGCAGTAACTGGTCTTTATTTGACGGTAATCAACCAGAAAGTCACGGCTAACTACGTGCCAGCAGCCGCGGTAATACGTAGGTGGCAAGCGTTGTCCGGATTTATTGGGCGTAAAGCGAGCGCAGGCGGAATGATAAGTCTGATGTGAAAGCCCACGGCTCAACCGTGGAACTGCATCGGAAACTGTCATTCTTGAGTGCAGAAGAGGAGAGTGGAACTCCATGTGTAGCGGTGGAATGCGTAGATATATGGAAGAACACCAGTGGCGAAGGCGGCTCTCTGGTCTGCAACTGACGCTGAGGCTCGAAAGCATGGGTAGCGAACAGGATTAGATACCCTGGTAGTCCATGCCGTAAACGATGAGCGCTAGGTGTTGGGGACTTTCCGGTTCTCAGTGCCGCAGCAAACGCATTAAGCGCTCCGCCTGGGGAGTACGACCGCAAGGTTGAAACTCAAAGGAATTGACGGGGGCCCGCACAAGCGGTGGAGCATGTGGTTTAATTCGAAGCAACGCGAAGAACCTTACCAGGTCTTGACATCCTGTGCTACACCTAGAGATAGGTGGTTCTCTTCGGAGACGCAGAGACAGGTGGTGCATGGCTGTCGTCAGCTCGTGTCGTGAGATGTTGGGTTAAGTCCCGCAACGAGCGCAACCCTTGTCTTTAGTTGCCATCATTAAGTTGGGCACTCTAGAGAGACTGCCGGTGACAAACCGGAGGAAGGTGGGGATGACGTCAAGTCATCATGCCCCTTATGACCTGGGCTACACACGTGCTACAATGGGCAGTACAACGAGAAGCGAACCCGCGAGGGCAAGCGGATCTCTTAAAGCTGTTCTCAGTTCGGACTGCAGGCTGCAACTCGCCTGCACGAAGCTGGAATCGCTAGTAATCGCGGATCAGCACGCCGCGGTGAATACGTTCCCGGGCCTTGTACACACCGCCCGTCACACCATGGAAGTCTGCAATGCCCAAAGTCGGTGGGATAACCGCAAGGAGTCAGCCGCCTAAGGCAGGGCAGATGACTGGGGTGAAGTCGTAACAAGGTAGCCGTAGGAGAACCTGCGGCTGGATCACCTCCTTTCTAAGGAAAGACACACAATCAGAGAGTGGGAACACTAATAGACGATTGTGAGTTACGGAAGCACACTGCAAAAGAAACTTTGTTCAGTTTTGAGAGTACCAACAATAAGAACTTGGGCCTGTAGCTCAGCTGGTTAGAGCGCACGCTTGATAAGCGTGAGGTCGATGGTTCAAGTCCATCCAGGCCCATTGAAATGCGAAGAAAAGTCTTTACATTTCGGCTAAGATGGAGTAACATCTTAAAAGTTGATATTTACGGGGGCATAGCTCAGCTGGGAGAGCACCTGCTTTGCAAGCAGGAGGTCATCGGTTCGATCCCGTTTGCCTCCATTGGCCTAACGGCCAAGTTTGTACGTTGAAAACTGAATATCTTAATTCCAAGAAAAAACCGAGAATCATTGAGATCAATGAAAACATTGCAAAGCGACCGAGAGAGTTCGAAAGAACTGACTTGCAAGGTCAAGTGAAGAAGGGCGCACGGTGAATGCCTTGGCACTGGAAGCCGATGAAGGACGCGACTAACCGCGAAAGTCTTCGGGGAGCCGTAAGTAGGCTTTGATCCGGAGGTCTCCGAATGGGGGAACCCAGCATGTGCAGACATGCTATTCTTGTGTGAATACATAGCACAAGAAAGGAACACGCAGTGAACTGAAACATCTAAGTAGCTGCAGGAAGAGAAAGAAATATCGATTTCCCAAGTAGCGGCGAGCGAACAGGAAAGAGCCCAAACCGGCAGATTTATCTGCCGGGGTTGTAGGACTGAGACATGGCACTTCAGAGGATAGCAGAAGCGTTTGGGAAGACGCGCCAGAGAGGGTGAGAGCCCCGTAAGCGAAATCCAAAGAAGGCCTATCAGTATCCTGAGTAGGGCGGGACACGTGAAATCCCGTTTGAATCCGCGAGGACCATCTCGCAAGGCTAAATACTAACCAGTGACCGATAGTGAACCAGTACCGTGAGGGAAAGGTGAAAAGAACCCCGGGAGGGGAGTGAAAGAGAACCTGAAACCGTGTGCCTACAAGTAGTCAAAGCCCGTTAAGGGGTAATGGCGTGCCTTTTGTAGAATGAACCGGCGAGTTGCGTTAGTCAGCAAGGTTAAGTCAGAAAAGACGGAGCCGCAGCGAAAGCGAGTCTGAAGAGGGCGAGCAGTTGGCTGACGCAGACCCGAAACCAAGTGACCTACCCATGACCAGGTTGAAGGCGCGGTAAAACGCGCTGGAGGACCGAACCCACGTAAGTTGAAAATTGCGGGGATGAGTTGTGGGTAGCGGTGAAATTCCAAACGAACTTGGAGATAGCTGGTTCTCTCCGAAATAGCTTTAGGGCTAGCCTCGCAAAGAGGATGCTGGAGGTAGAGCTCTGTTTGGACTAGGGGCCCGTCAAGGGTTACTGAATTCAGATAAACTGCGAATTCCAGACATTTATGTGCGGGAGTCAGACTGCGAGTGATAAGATCCGTAGTCGAAAGGGAAACAGCCCAGATCACCAGTTAAGGTCCCAAAATTCATGCTAAGTGGAAAAGGATGTGGAGTTGCGCAGACAACTAGGACGTTGGCTCAGAAGCAGCCATCATTCAAAGAGTGCGTAATAGCTCACTAGTCGAGTGACGCCGCGCCGAAAATTTACCGGGGCTAAGCATGATACCGAAACTGTGGATGTGCGCAAGCACGTGGTAGGAGAGCGTTCTAGCGGCGGAGAAGCATGACCGAGAGGACATGTGGAGCTTCTAGAAGTGAGAATGCCGGTATGAGTAACGAAAGACAGGTGAGAATCCTGTCCGCCGCAAGACTAAGGTTTCCTGGGGCAGGCTCGTCCGCCCAGGGTAAGTCGGGACCTAAGGCGAGGCCGAGAGGCGTAGTCGATGGACAACAGGTTGAGATTCCTGTACTGCACCGAATCGTTATGAGCGATGGAGGGACGCAGGAGGCTAGCAGCGCGTGGTGCTGGATACCACGTTCAAGCGTCAAGTCTGAGAGCGAGTCAAATGCTTGCTCTCATAAGGACAAGGCGTGATGAGGAGCGAAATTATAGTAGCGAAGGCTGCGACGTCACACTGCCGAGAAAAGCTTCTAGCCAGAGACGGTGCACCCGTACCGCAAACCGACACAGGTAGTCGAGGAGAGTATCCTCAGGTGAGCGAGAGAACTCTCGTTAAGGAACTCGGCAAAATGGCCCCGTAACTTCGGGAGAAGGGGCGCTGGTCGCAAGATCAGCCGCAGTGAAAAGGCCCAAGCAACTGTTTATCAAAAACACAGGCATCTGCAAAATCGTAAGATGAAGTATAGGTGCTGACACCTGCCCGGTGCTGGAAGGTTAAGAGGAGAGCTTAGCGCAAGCGAAGGTTTGAATTGAAGCCCCAGTAAACGGCGGCCGTAACTATAACGGTCCTAAGGTAGCGAAATTCCTTGTCGGGTAAGTTCCGACCTGCACGAAAGGTGTAATGATTTGGGCACTGTCTCAACGAGAGACTCGGTGAAATTATAATACCCGTGAAGATGCGGGTTACCCGCGACAGGACGGAAAGACCCCATGGAGCTTTACTGCAGTTTAATATTGGGTATCTGTCAAGCATGTACAGGATAGGTAGGAGCCGGAGAAGATAGGACGCCAGTCTTATCTGAGGCGCTGTTGGGATACTACCCTTGCTTGACGGATGCTCTAACTCAGGCCTGTGATCCAGACCGAGGACAGTGTTTGACGGGCAGTTTGACTGGGGCGGTCGCCTCCTAAAGTGTAACGGAGGCGCCCAAAGGTTCCCTCAGAATGGTTGGAAATCATTCGCAGAGTGTAAAGGTAAAAGGGAGCTTGACTGCGAGAGAGACAACTCGAGCAGGTACGAAAGTAGGGCTTAGTGATCTGGTGGTACCGCATGGAAGGGCCATCACTCAACGGATAAAAGCTACCCTGGGGATAACAGGCTTATCTCCCCCAAGAGTTCACATCGACGGGGAGGTTTGGCACCTCGATGTCGGCTCGTCGCATCCTGGGGCTGAAGTCGGTCCCAAGGGTTGGGCTGTTCGCCCATTAAAGCGGCACGCGAGCTGGGTTCAGAACGTCGTGAGACAGTTCGGTCCCTATCCGTCGTGGGCGCAGGAAATTTGAGAGGAGCTGTCCTTAGTACGAGAGGACCGGGATGGACGCACCGCTGGTGTACCAGTTGTCTTGCCAAAGGCATCGCTGGGTAGCTATGTGCGGACGGGATAAGCGCTGAAAGCATCTAAGTGCGAAGCCCCCCTCAAGATGAGATTTCCCATTTCTTCAAGAAAGTAAGACACCTCAGAGACGATGAGGTAGATAGGCCGGGAGTGGAAGAAGCGTGAGCTTTGGAGCGGACCGGTACTAATCAGTCGAGGACTTGACCAAAAGAGCGAAGCAATGAAGGTTTTGACTTGGAAAAGATATTCAGTTTTGAGCGTGCAAGCTCAAAGAGAGTGCGGTGGCAATGGCAAGAAGGATACACCTGTTCCCATGCCGAACACAGCAGTTAAGCTTCTTAACGCCGAAAGTAGTTGGTGGGAAACTGCCTGCGAGGATAGGAAGCTGCCGCGCTCAACATTCCGCCTTAGCTCAGTTGGTAGAGCGCTTGACTGTTAATCAGGATGTCGTCAGTTCGAGTCTGACAGGCGGAGTTTAATATGGAGTGTTGTCCGAGCGGCTGAAGGAGCATGATTGGAAATCATGTATACGGGTAAATACCTGTATCGAGGGTTCAAATCCCTCACACTCCGTTTTATGGCGGTGTAGCTCAGCTGGCTAGAGCGTCCGGTTCATACCCGGGAGGTCGAGGGTTCGATCCCCCCCGCCGCTATAAGCAATCCACGACATGGTCGTGGATTTTTTGTTTTTATTTTTATCTGTCTTGCTATTTTTCTGAAAATTTTTTCGTAAAAAAGACTTGCATTGGCAGGGAATTGCTGTATACTAGTAAACGTGCTTACGAAACGGCCCGTTGGTCAAGTGGTTAAGACACCGCCCTTTCACGGCGGTAACATGGGTTCAAATCCCGTACGGGTCATATGGAGGATTAGCTCAGCTGGGAGAGCATCTGCCTTACAAGCAGAGGGTCACAGGTTCGAGCCCTGTATCCTCCATTGTTCAGAAGGTTACCGGACGGTAATCTTTTTTTTTACAAAAAACTGAACATATTTAAAATATTATTTGTTACAAGTCCTGATAGGATTCACCAAATTGGTGAAGATGCCTTGTAACCGTGTAGCTAGTCTATAGGGGGACACACATAGATGGAAAAGCACTTATTTACGTCAGAATCAGTTTCAGAAGGACACCCGGACAAGGTCGCTGACCAGATCTCCGATGCCATCCTGGACGCGGTACTCGCGCAGGACCCGCAAGCCCACGTGGCCTGTGAGACTTCTGTAACTACCGGTTTGGTCTTGCTCTTCGGGGAAATCTCGACCACGGCTAATGTTGACTACCAGCAGGTCGCGCGAAAGACGATCCGTGAGATCGGCTATAATGACCCGGACCTGGGCTTTGACGCCGACAACTGCGCTGTATTGGTAGCACTGGACAAGCAGTCGCCTGACATCGCCGGCGGGGTTGATGAAGCCCTGGAAGTCCGGGGAGAAGACGACAGCGATGAACTCGACCAGATCGGGGCCGGTGACCAGGGGCTCATGTTCGGTTTCGCCATCAACGAAACGCCGGAACTGATGCCTTTGCCGATTTCCCTGGCCCACCGCTTGATGCGCAAAGTAGCCCAGCTGAGAAAAGACGGGACTTTCCCTTGGCTGCGGCCAGATGCCAAGGCCCAGGTCACGGTGGAATACGATGGTGCCGGCAAGCCTAAGCGGGTGGACACGGTAGTTATTTCTACCCAGACCAGTCCTGACGTGACTAACGAAGAGATCCGGGTGGCCATGGTCCACGATGTGATCAAGGAAGTCATTCCAGATAAGTTCCTGGATGACGAGACCAAGTACCTGATCAACCCATCCGGCCGCTTTGTTATCGGGGGGCCAAAGGGCGACGCCGGTTTGACTGGCCGCAAGATCATTGTCGACACTTACGGCGGCTATGCCCGCCACGGCGGCGGTGCCTTCAGCGGCAAGGACGCCACCAAGGTCGACAGAAGCGCCTCATACGCTGCCCGCTATGTGGCTAAGAACATTGTAGCTGCTGGCCTGGCTGACCGCTGTGAAGTGCAATTGGCCTACGCCATTGGGGTAGCCCACCCGGTTTCCATCATGATTGATACTGCCGGGACCGGCAAGGTGAGCGACCAGCTTTTGACCGAAGCTGTCCGGGCTAACTTTGACCTGCGGCCAGCCGGGATCATCAAGATGCTGGACTTGCGCCGGCCAATCTACAAGCAGACGGCTGCTTACGGCCACTTTGGCCGCACTGACATCGATCTGCCTTGGGAAAAGACCGACAAGGCTGAAGCTCTCCGAGCTTTCGTTAACGGCCGCAAGTAATATTTTTACGACAACTGAATACACGTAAGACATAACGTAACATAAATTTCGTTGGAGAAAAGAATGAAGAAAACAAACGTGAAAATGGTCACGCTCGCTGTCTTTATCACCACTTTTATGTCCGCGATCGAAGGCACCATTGTTTCGACCGCGATGCCAACCATTATCGCCGATTTGGACGGGCTGGCAATCATGAGCTGGGTGGTGTCTGTCTTTCTGCTGATGACGGCAGTCTCAACGCCAATTTATGGGAAACTGGCTGATAGCGTAGGACGCAAGCCAGTTTTTTTATTTGGCATCGGACTTTTTGTGCTCGGCTCAGCCCTCTGCGGCTTTTCGCATTCAATGGTGGAATTGATCATCTTCCGCGTCCTGCAGGGCCTTGGTTCAGGGGCTATTCAGACAGCCGGGGTGACCGTTTTAGCCGACATGTATGACATTGACAAGCGGGCAAAAATGCTGGGACTGACCTCGGGTTTCTGGGGCCTGGCTTCAGTTATCGCTCCGCTTTTAGGCGGCTTTATCGTCCAGCACTTGTCTTGGCACTGGGTCTTTATGATCAACGTGCCAATCGGCTTGATCGCCTTTTTGCTGGTCGCTTTCTACCTGCATGAGGATATTGCTAAAAACAAATTACAGATCGACCTCAAGGGCAGCTTCAGCTTAGTCATCTTTTTGCTTTCCTTGATGCTCCTTTTGCAGGGTCTGGAAAAAGGCTTCAGCTGGACCTTGCTGGCTTTGGCGGCAATCATGCTGGTCAGCCTCTGCCTTTTTGTCAAGGTGGAAAAAACTGCCGCTGACCCGATCATTCCCTTCAGCATTTTGAAAGACAAGGAATTTCTGTCGGTCAACATCTTACAGCTCCTGGTGTCCGGGGTCGTGATCGGCTTTGAATTCTATATCCCGACCTGGCTGCAGGGGATCAACGGGGTCAGCGCTTCAATCGCCGGCTTTGCCATTACGCCAAGCTCCCTTTTATGGGTCTGTGGATCCTTCCTGGCCGGCGACCTTATGGGTCGGTGGGGAACGCAGAAGTTCTTTGACGCCTCACTCTTTCTTTTGCTTGGGGCTGACCTGGCCTTTATCTTGATTCCAACCTACACGCCATTTTGGGTCTTCTGCTTGATTGCCGTCTTCAACGGGATTGGCTTCGGCAGCATCGCCACGGCCAGCCAGGTCCGGGCCCAGATGGTGGTCGACAAGAGCCAGGTAGGGGTGGCAACTTCTTTTAACACCTTGATGAAGTATCTGGGGCAGACCGTGATGATGGTCTTTTACGGGATGACCTTCAACGCGGTCGTGGCCAGCGGGCTCAAAAAGCACCCTTCCTTGACCAGTGAGATGATGAACAAGATTGTCTCCCCAGCCCAGGCTAAAAGCCTGGATCCGGCCGTTTTGGCTCCTTTGCGGGAAATCCTGCACTCAGCCATGCGGGGGATCTACATCGTTTCTTTGATTGCCTTGCTTTTGTCTTTGGTCTTCAACCATATCTACCGGCAGAAGAAGGACTAGGCAAAAATCTGAATGCAAACAAAAATCTGCTCACGGACTGGTGAGCAGATTTTTTGTTATTAAGGATTTAGTTTATTCTTTTTGTCCAAGGCCTTGAAAAAGAGCCAGCTAGCCAGGGAACTGAAGGCCAGGCCCTCACACCAGCCGCCTAAGACGTCGCTTGGCCAGTGAACGTGCAGGTACATTCTGGTAAAGCCAATCGACAGGGTGAAGAAGACGCAAAAGCCTATCAACCAGTATTTCAGCGGCTTCTTTTTTACCAGGACGACGATCAAGGCGATCAAGACCAAGGCCAAAGTCATAGAGCCGACTGAGTGGCCAGACGGGAAGGAGAAGCCGTCGGCGTGAACCGTTTTGTCCATCCGGGGCCGCTGGCGCTGAATGATGTTCTTGATAACCGAGTTGCAGTAATTAGCCGCGATCATGGTCAAGCTGGCGAAGACGGCGTGGATATAGTTCCGCCGGTAGATCAGGAAAAGGACCAGAATCACCGTAAAGACCGTGATGGTTAGCGTGTTGCCAAGCTGGGTCCAGTAAAAGGTCAGCTGCTTTTCGACTGGACTGTTGTTTCTGATGGCATTGTAGACTACCGTGTCAAAAGTTTTGATAAAGGGATTCTTGCTGGCGATCAGGTAGACCCAATAGGCAAAAAAGATGCTGAAGGCGCCGCCAAAAATTAAAAGCGGCTGATAATTAACTTTATTTTCTTTCGTATTCAATTGTTTTTAATTTTTCTCCTTGTAAAATTTTGGCCATGTGGTAAAGTATAATCGTTATAGAGAAAATAATAAAGGGCAGGGAGTAGTAGAAATTTTTCTTTCTTCAGAGAAGAGCCGGTGGCTGCGAGGCTTGAAAGAGAAATTTTGAACTCACCCGGACAATGCCAAAGTGTTGTTTCGCTTTAAGAAACATTTGAGTGTCACGCGAAAGCGTGGAACTTAGGTGGTACCGCGAAACAATTCGTCCTATGTTTGAACATAGGGCGTTTTTTGTTTTTAGGAAAGGATTTAGCAGATGTACAACCATAAAGTTGTCGAAAAGAAGTGGCAAAAGTACTGGCTGGAAAACAAGACTTTTAAGACTGGGACTGACCCAAAGAAGCCAAAGTACTACGTACTTGACATGTTCCCTTACCCATCAGGCAAGGGGCTGCACGTTGGTCACCCGGAAGGCTACACGGCTACTGACATCATGGCCAGAATGAAGCGGGCCCAAGGCTACAACGTCTTGCACCCAATGGGCTGGGATGCCTTCGGCCTGCCGGCTGAACAATACGCCCTGCAAACTGGTAACGACCCGGCTACTTTCACTGACCAAAACATTGCCCACTTCAAAAAGCAGCTGCAAGCTTTGGGCTTCTCTTATGACTGGGACCGGGAAATCAAGACCACTGACCCGAACTACTACAAGTGGACCCAGTGGATTTTTGAACAAATGTACAAGATGGGCCTGGCTTATGAAGCTGAAGTGCCAGTTAACTGGTCACCAGACCTGGGCACGGTTGTCGCCAACGAAGAAGTTATCGACGGCAAGACTGAACGGGGCGGCTACCCGGTTTACCGGCGCAAGATGCGGCAATGGATGCTGAAGATCACCGCTTACGCTGACCGTTTGCTGGATGACCTGGATGACTTGGACTGGCCAGAACCGATCAAGGAAATGCAAAGAAACTGGATCGGCCGCTCAGTTGGGGCTCAAGTAACCTTCAAGATCAAGGATTCAGACAAGAGCTTTGACATCTTCACCACCCGGCCAGACACCCTCTTTGGCTGCTCATACACGGTTTTGGCACCGGAAAACGACCTGGTCAAGGAAATCACTACGCCAGAACAAAAGGAAGCAGTTGATGCCTACATCAAGTCCATCGAATCCAAGTCTGACCTGGAAAGAACTGACTTGAACAAGGACAAGACCGGGGTCTTCACTGGTGCTTACGCCATCAACCCAGTCAACGGGGAAGAAGTGCCGGTCTGGATCTCTGACTACGTACTGGCAACTTACGGGACCGGGGCAGTTATGGCTGTTCCAGCCCACGACGAAAGAGACTACGCTTTTGCCACTAAGTTCGACCTGCCAATCAAGGAAGTCGTTGAAGGCGGCGACATCAGCAAGGAAGCCTTTGCTGGCGACGGTGCCCACGTCAACTCAGAATTTTTGAACGGCCTCCGCAATGAAGAAGCCAAGGCCAAGATGGTTGACTGGCTGACTGAAAAGGGCGTCGGCGAAAAGAAGGTCAACTACAAGATGCGGGACTGGAACTTCTCCCGTCAGCGCTACTGGGGTGAACCAATTCCGGTTATCCACTGGGAAGACGGGGAAACCACTTTGGTTCCAGAAGACGAATTGCCGCTGCGTCTGCCAAAGGAAACCAACATCAAGCCATCTGGTACTCCGGAAAGCCCGCTGGCTAACCTGACTGACTGGGTCAACGTTGTTGACGAAAACGGCAGAAAGGGCAAGCGGGAAACCAACACCATGCCGCAATGGGCTGGTTCAAGCTGGTACTTCCTCCGCTACATCGACCCGCACAACGACAAGGCTCTGGCAGACCCGGAACTCTTGAAGAAGTGGATGCCGGTTGACCTCTACATCGGCGGGGCAGAACACGCGACCCTGCACCTGCTTTACGCTAGATTCTGGCACAAGGTTCTTTACGACCTGGGTGTCGTGCCAACCAAGGAACCGTTCCAAAAGCTCTACAACCAGGGCTTGATCCTGAAGAACCATGAAAAGATGTCCAAGTCCCGCGGCAACGTGGTCAACCCAGACGATGTCGTTGACGAATACGGTGCAGACAGCCTGCGGACTTACGAAATGTTCATGGGGCCACTGAATGCTTCAATCGACTGGGACGACAACGGTCCTTCCGGTGTCAAGAAGTTCCTTGACCGGGTATGGCGGACTTTTGTCAACGACCTGGACCTGGACCCGATCCCGTCTGAAAAGATCAGTGACGAAAACGACGGCAAGCTGGACAAGATCTACAACGAAACGGTCAAGGTCGTTACGGAACACTTTGAAGAATTGCGCTTCAACACTGCTATTTCCCAAATGATGGTCTTCATGAACGCCTGCCAAAAGGTCGACAAGATTCCGCGGGAATACGCTGAAGGCTTCGTCAAGCTGATGGCGCCAGTTGCTCCGCACATGATGGAAGAAATCTGGCATGTCTTCGGCCACGACGAAAGCGTGCAGTTTGCTAGCTGGCCAACTTACGACGCAAGCAAGCTGGTTGAAAGCACGGTTGAAATGGCTGTTACGGTCAACGGCAAGAAGCGGGGCAACTTCCAAATCGCCAAGGATGCAAGCAGAGAAGAAGCCCAAGCAGCCGCAACCGCTCTGCCGCACGTCAAGGAATTTTTGGAAGGCAAGGAGATCAAGAAGGTCATTGTCGTGCCAAACAAGATCGTGAACATTGTTGCCAAATAATCTAAAATTTTCCTAAAAAATCAATTTATGGTATATTTCAAGCTGGATCAGGAATATGATAGTAGGTTGAAGTATAAGGATTAGGGAAGTTTTATGGCAAAAAACAAATCACAGACCAACTCCCAGGCCCAGCTTTTAAAGGGCTCGGCCTGGATGACTATTGGCTCTATCCTGTCGCGGATTCTTGGGGCGATCTATATCATCCCTTGGTATGCCTGGATGGGAAAGTATGGCAACTTGGCCAACTCACTGACGGCGAAGAGCTACAACATCTATAGCCTGTTCATTATCATCTCCACCGCGGGCATTCCAGGGGCAATCGCCAAGCAGATTGCCAAATACAATGCCCTTAATGAATACGGGGTCGGCCGCAAGCTCTTTAGGCACGGCCTGGTCTTGATGGGAGCTTTCGGGATTATCTCGGCGGCCTGCATGTACTTTTTGGCCTTGCCGCTGTCTGGCTTTAACCCCCAGGAAGTTCCGGTGATCCGGAGCCTGTCCATCGCGGTTTTGATCATCCCGATCTTGAGCATTTTGCGGGGCTATTTCCAGGGCTTCAACGACATGATGCCAAGTGCCATGTCCCAGTTTGTGGAACAACTGGCCCGGGTGATCTGGATGCTTTTGACGGCCTATGTGATCATGCGGGTCCAGCATGGCAATTATGTTGACGCGGTAACTCAGTCCAACCTGGCTGCCGCGATCGGGGCCGTGTTCGGTATTGGCCTGCTGGTGATTTTTTACCTCAAGCAGAAGCGGACGGTGGATCCCTTGATCGCCCAGTCCAACAATCAGGTGCAAGTTTCGACCAACAGCCTGCTTTTTGAAATCATTCAGCAGTCGATTCCCTTCATCATCATTGACTCCGGGATCAACATCTTCCAGCTGGTGGACCAGTATACCTTCCACCCGATGATTGCCAGCTTCATGCACGTGCCTTTTGATGAAGTAGAAAGCTGGTACGCCTTGTTCGGCTTGAACGCCAACAAGCTGATCATGATCGTGGTTTCCTTGTCAACGGCCATGGCCGTTACCGCCATTCCGCTTTTGTCAGGGGCCCACGCCAGAAGGGACTACCGGGATATTTCCCGCCAGATCGGCAATACCTTGGAACTTTTCCTGTTTGTCTTATTGCCGGCTTCACTGGGGATGGCCGCGATTTCAGATCCTCTGTACACGATCTTCTACGGCTATGACCGGCTGGGAGCCCATGTCTTGTACTTGTCCTCCTTCACGGCCATCAGCTTGGGGATGTTTACGGTCCTCATGGCCATCTTGCAGGGGCTGGATGAAAACATGTACGCGATCCGCTATCTGATTCTCGGTTTGGTCATCAAGTCAATCGTCCAGTACCCGATGATCCGTCTCTTCAAGGTCTATGGCCCGCTTCTGGCGACCAATCTGGGCCTTTTGGCGGTCATCGCCATGTCCCTCAAGCACCTCAGCGTGAAATACCGCTGGCGGGCTGACCGGACCATGCGGCGCTTTATCGGGATTGCCAGCTTCTCCTTAGTGATGTTCGCGGCAGTATTTGCCACGGTCAAGCTGGGCGGGCTCTTCCTCAGTCCATACCGCCGCCTGTCAGCTATGCTGCTCAGTGCTCTTGCGGTTGGGGTAGGCGTAATAGTCTACGGGGCCTTGAGCCTTAAAACCGGCTTGGCTGAAAACATCTTGGGCAGCCGGGTGACCCGGATCATGCAAAAGTTCAGATAAGTTTGGATAAAAAGAATAAGAGTCATTGAAAGATCCTCCTTTTGGAGGGTCTTTTTTTCGCCATTTTTGGAATTTTTTCATTCGCTTTTTTGCCCAAATCGTCTATTCATGGCAAAAATCTTGCGAAAAAAGTTGCAAAAGGTCTTGGTCTGACGGGGGATAGGCGGTCTTTTTGATAAAACTATTTTTTAGTTTGTGAATAAAAACAATTCGATGGTTGCCAGTACTTTAACAGAAAAGTCTTTTGGAAAGATTGTTATTTTGGCAAAGGAAACGGTTACAAGAAATTCCTCCAAAAAACTTGTAAGAAACTGTTGACATTTTTTCACAAAAGGGCAATAATCAATAGTGAAAAGTGAAAAGGCTTACAAGCTCTAGTGATATGAGGTGAAAACAATGGAAGTTAACGACAAGAAGGAATTGACTGAGGAAGAACGCCAAAATGCATACGTTCTTTGGTTTAACCAACTGCGCCGCGAAGACGTGGCCCTGGTTGGGGGCAAATCATCATCATTGGGTGAATTGACTTCAGGTACTGACGTGCCAGTGCCTTATGGCTTCGCGACTACTGCTCACGGCTACCGGCACTTCATGGAAGTCAATGGCTTGAACGAGAAGGTAAATGCCTTGCTGGCAACTTTGAAGGACCCAGAAGACTCAGAAGAACTGCACCGGGTCTGCAGCCAGATCAGAAAGATCATGCGTGAGGCACCAATGCCGGAAGACTTGGCCGAAGACATCGGCAACTCATATGACGAACTGGCCAAGATGACCGGGCAAAACGAACCATACGTTGCGGTTCGTTCAAGTGCTACGGCCGAAGACCTGCCAGATGCTTCATTTGCCGGGGAACAGGACACTTACCTTAACGTTAGAAGCCGCAAGGATGTTATCCGCAAGGTACAAGACTGCTACGCTTCCCTGTTCACGGACCGGGCAACCTACTACCGGATCAAGCAGAACTTCCCGCAAGAGAAAGTTGCTTTGTCAGCAGCTGTCCAAATGATGGCCTTCTCCAAGTCAGCCGGGGTTATGTTCACGGTTAACGTTGCCAACGGTGACGACACCAAGGTCATGATCGAAGGTTCATGGGGCCTGGGCGAATACATCGTTCAAGGGACAGTTACCCCGGACAACTTCGAAGTTGACAAGGAAAGCATGCAAATCGCAAGCAAGACCATCAACAACAAGAACATTGAATTGATCCGTCTGCCAGGCGGCGGGGTTGAACAAAGAGACGTCCCGGAAGACGTAGCCAAGACTCCATGCTTGACTGATGAAGAAGTCATTGAACTTGCCGGCTACGCTAAGCAGATTGAAAAGCACTATGGCTGCTACATGGACATGGAATGGTCCAGAGACCAGGACGACAAGCTCTGGCTCGTTCAAGCCCGTCCGGAAACTGTTTGGTCACAAAGAAAGAAGGAGGGCGGCGCCAAGGAAGAAACTGACGTTAAGGCTCCAAGCTCCAACAAGGTTTTGGTCAAGGGTCTGCCAGCCAGCCCAGGCGTAGCTTCTGGTATCGTGCACGTAATTGACGACCCGAAGGACATCGGTGAATTCAAGGAAGGCGAAATCCTGGTTACCTTGATGACCTCACCAGACTGGGTACCAGCCATGAAGAAGGCGGCCGCTATTGTTACCAACAACGGTGGGATGACCTGCCACGCCGCTATCGTTTCCCGGGAAATGCAGATTCCATGTATCGTTGGTACCGCCAGCCGGGGGACTTTTGCAACCAGATTGCTGAAGACTGGCCAGGAAGTAACGGTTGACGCCAAGAACGGGGTTGTCTACCAAGGTGTAGCCGAGGAAGTCGTTAAGCCAAAGAAGGCTGAGACCGCGCCAATGGCCGCTGCTGAATACTTCCCGCCAACGGCAACCAGAGTCATGATGAACCTGGGTGACCCAGACCTGGCTGAAAAGTACTCAACTCTGCCAGCTGATGGTATCGGTTTGATGCGGGAAGAATTCTTGTGGACCACTTACATCCACCAGCACCCGCTTTACTTGATTGAAACCGGCCACCCAGAACGGGTTGTCAACGAACTGGCCAACGGGATCAGCAAGGTCTGCCGGGCCATGAACCCAAGACCAGTTGTCTTAAGATTCTCTGACTTCAAGTCCAGCGAATACCGGAACTTGAAGGGCGGGGAGAAGTACGAACCGCATGAACCAGCTGACCTGCTTGGCTGGCGCGGGGCAAGCCGCTACTACGACCCGAAGTACATTGAAGCCTTCAAGCTGGAACTGGAAGCAGTCAAGAAGGTTAGAAACGAATTCGGCCTCAAGAACTTGAACGTCATGATCCCATTCTGCAGAACTGTTGAAGAAGCAGAAAAGGTAACCAAGATCATGGCTGACGAAGGGCTTGAGCGCAGCCGTGACTTCAAGGTCTTCATGATGGCGGAAATTCCATCCAACATCATTTTGGCTGACAAGTTCAACAAGTTTGTTGACGGCTACTCAATCGGGTCAAACGACTTGACCATGCTGATCATGGGGACTGACCGGAACAACGACGCCGTTTCCGCCCTCTACGACGAACGCAACCTGGCTGTTAAGCGGGCAATCCGTCACTTGATCAAGACCGCCCACAAGGATGGCAAGACCGTTTCCATCTGCGGCCAGGCACCTTCAGAATACCCAGACTTCACTGAATTCTTGGTTAAGAGCGGGATTGACTACGTTTCCGTAAACCCGGACATGGTTAAGGAAACCAAGCTCAACGTGGCTCACTTTGAACAAAGAATCCTGCTGGACAAGGCTACTGGCCTGGGGATGCAGGACACTGAAGATTACGAATGGTAATTAGACTGATTTGATCATCAAGTCGCTCCTTATGGAGCGGCTTTTTTGTTGAATATTGCAAAAATCAAGCATTTCATGTCAATTTGACGTAAAATTGAAAATGAATTATCATAATTTTTTTAGCAAAAATCAGCACTTTAAGTTAAGAGGAAAGCAGATACATGGCACAACAATACTACTCAATGGATCAAATCGCAAAATTGGCACAGGTTTCCCAGCAGCAGGTCTACTACCTGATCAACATGAAGTTTAAGTTCAAGCCGACCTTGACTGACCCAAGCGGAAATAAATTTTATGACGAGCGAGCGGTGGGCCAGATCTTCCAAGAGCTGGGCAAGGTTTTGCCCAAGTCGGCAGCTTCGCCGGCAACCGACAACGGCCTTTTGGACATCAATGCCCTGGCAGAAACCACTGGCCTGGGCAAGAAGAAGCTGCGGATCTTTTTGCGGGAACACAAGGAATTGAAGCCAGACTTCGTTGATGAAAAGAACCACAACAAGAAGTACTGGGGACCAAACGCCATCCAGTACATCAACGACCACTTCGCAGCTGAAGAGGAAAAGGCTGAAGAAAAAGCAACAGACCAAAAGACTGAAGCTGAAGAAAAGAGCTCTGAGGCTGAAGTCAAAGAAGAAAAAGCTGCAGAAGCAGTAGAAGTAGCAAAGACTGAAGACAAGCCAGCAGAGGAAGAAAAGCAAGAACAAGAAAGCCAGGAAAAGCAAGTAGAGACTACTGATACAGCCGAAGAAGAAAAGGTTGCAGAAGAAGCAGAAGATAAGCCAGCTGGTCCGCGCTTTATCAAGAAGGCACCGCGCCAGGCAACGGAAAAATTAGTTGAACACCCGCAAGTTGAATTGCCTTTTGCCTTTGATGATACCGAGGAAGCCGAAAACAAGGCTGAGGAGGCCGAAAAGCCTGCTCCTAAGCCAGAGGCCGGGGAAGAAGCAAAGCCGGCCGAAAAGGCTGAAAAGAGCCATGAGCCGGCAAATGACCAGCAGTTTGTCGTCCGTAAACGTACTAGCGACGACAAGCGGGGCCGGGGCAATTACGGCAAGCGCAGAAACAACCAGAGAAATGGTTACCAAAACCAAAACCGGACCAACAATTACTCTAAGCGGCGGGAACTTTTTGCCGGCAAGATGAAGCTGGTTACGGAAAAGGGGACTTTCTACACTGACCAGTTTGCCAGCCTGGAAGAACTGGCAGAATTCGTCTTTTCATCTAAGGACGGCTTCATGAAGGTGGAGAAGTACAACCGGGGCGAATTTTCACCAGCTTACATCTCAACCAAGAGCATTATCGAATTTGAAGAAGCTTAAAAAAAGCGGATCGGATGATCCGCTTTTTGCATGCTTTCATTGATAAAATTTTGTCTAATATTCATAGAATCTTTCTTAAAGCTGTGAAAAGCAAGAGATTGTCCTGGCAATATCCAAGAAAATAAAATTAATATTTTCACAATGTTGACAGCGCTTACAAGAAGCCTATAATTATTAATGTAAGTAATTTTTTGAAGGTATTAAATGTAAGGAGATTCACTTATGGCAAAAATTAAGGGTGCTAACGCAGTTTTAGATGTTATGTACAAGTGGGGCATTGACCACCTCTACGGTTTCCCAGGCGGTTCATTCGACTCAACCATGAACGCGATCTATGAAATGCAAGACAAGATCAAGTTCATCGAAGTTCGTCACGAAGAAGCTGCTTCTCTGGCTGCCTCAGCAGAATACAAGCTTACTGGCAAGCTTGGCGTCTGCATGGGTTCAGCCGGCCCTGGTGCCATCCACTTGATGAACGGCTTGTACGACGCTAAGTACGACAAGACCCCAATGGTTGCCCTGGTAGCCAACGTTCCAACTCCTCGTCAAGACATCAACTTCTTCCAAGCCTTTGACGAAATGCCATGGTTCCGTGACGTTGCCGTTTGGGTACACCAAGCCAAGACCAAGGAAGCTTTGCCAGTCTTGATGGACACTGCTATCCGCCAAGCTTACGCAAAGAAGGGTCCAGCTGTTTTGGTAATTCCTAAGGACTTCGGCTGGCAAGAAATCGAAGACAACTACCGCGTTTCCGCAAGCAACCACGTTGCTGACAACTACGCTGCTCCAACTGCTGAATCAATTGAAGCCGCAACTAAGTTGATCAAGGAAGCTAAGAACCCAGTTGTTTACTTCGGTTTGGGTGCTTCCGGCGCTGCCGACGAATTGAAGGAATTCTCTGACAAGTTCAAGATGCCAATGATGTCCTCATACCTGGGCAAGGGTATCGTTGAAGACAGCTTCAAGCCATACTTGGGTACTATCGGCCGTATCGGTGCCAAGGCTCCTAACGAAGTTCAAGGCCACACTGACCTGGTAGTATGGGTTGGTAACAACTCACCATTCTCAGTCTTGTGGTTCCCTAAGAACGCCAAGGTTATCCAAATCGACGTTGACCCAGAAAAGCAAGGCAAGCGTCACTCAGTTGACGTATCAATCCTGGCAGACGCCAAGAAGAGCTTGCGTGCTTTGATCGACGCTGGTGAAGCCCGTGAAGAATCACCACTTTACAAGGCTGCTTTGGCCGACCGTGAAGAATGGGACGCATGGACTGCTTCATTTGCTGACGACCACTTGAAGGACGAAGGCCGCGTACGCCAAGAACCAATCTGGGACGTCATCAACAAGGAAGCCGCAGACAACGCTGTCTTTGCAATTGATGTTGGTAACGTCAACATGGACCACGTACGTCTGTTGAACATGAACGGCAAGCAGCGCTGGACTACTTCCGGTTTGCACGCAACTATGGGCTACGGTTCACCAGCTGCCATTGCAGCCGCAACTGCTATGCCAGACCGTGAAGTATGGCACTTGGCCGGTGACGGTGGCTTCGCTATGATGAGTGAAGAACTGCTGACTTTGGCTCGCTACAACATGCACGTATTGACTGTTGTCTTCACTAACGAAACTTTGGGCTACATCGAAGCAGAACAACGTGACGAATCAAACCAGCCTCTGTCAGGTGTTATCTTGCCAGACAACGACTGGGCAAAGGTTGCTGAAGGTATGAACATGAAGGCCTTCACTGTTCACGACAAGGCTGAATTCCAAGCAGCTGTAGAAGAATGGAAGAAGATGGACGGCCCGGCCTTCATCGACGTTAAGTACACTAAGCACATGGCTTACTCAACTGAACTTAACACTTTGGACGACCCAGAATTCGTGAAGTACTACCACGCAGAAGCTCTGCACCCATTCTCATACTTTGCTGAAAAGTTTGGTTTGGACATTGACGCGGCTTCAGGTGCATCTGGTCACTCAGAAGACAAGGCTGACGCATTGCAAGTTCAAGCAACTACTAGCGCTTCATCTCCAGAAACTGCACCAGACACTACTTCAGGTGCTTCTCACTAATAGTCTAAACGGCGAATAAGAGCAAAAGAAGATCTCCTTTTTTGAGGGAGATCTTCTTTTTTGTCTTTGCCTTCTATTCTTTTTCTATATTTTCTCTTTTAGAAAAAATTAACTCTTTCTTAGAAGCAGTTTTCTATTATTTTGCTAGGCTAAAAAGGCAGTAGAAGCAAAAAAGAGCCGACCCTAAGGTCAGCTCTCAAAACTCCCATGCTGGACGTCCCAGCTATTCATTCATGCCCACTAAAGGAGTCGAACCTTCACTCTGTTGCCAGAACAGCGACCTGAACGCTGCGCGTCTGCCAATTCCGCCAAGTGGGCATCTCGTGCCTCAGCACATATTTAATAATAGCAAAAATTTGGTAAAATGGAAGTGCTAATTCAAAATTTTCGTAATTTTTTTTGAAAAGAGGAGCGATTTTGTTAAAAAAGATAAAAAAGGCGCTGCTGAGTCTGGCAGCCAGTGGATTTTTGCTGACCGGAATAAGTACTTGGCAGGCGGCGCCGGTTTCCGCGGCAACTGCCAACTATCAGCAGCAGGACCTGAACCTGGACGTCAAGGCAGCGATTGCCGTTGATGCCGACAGCGGGCAGATCCTTTATGCCAAGAATGCCACGACTCCGCGGCAGATTGCTTCCATGACCAAGCTGGTGACGGTTTACCTGACCCTGCAGGCCATTAAGCAAGGCAAGCTGTCCTGGACCAGCACGGCCAAGCCAACGTCCGCGATTGCCAAGGTCAGCCAGAACTCCGAGTATTCCAACGTGCCTTTGACCAGTGGCCATGCCTACACGATCAAGGAGCTCTACCGGGCTACTCTGATCGAATCCGCCAATGGGGCAGCTATGACCCTGGCCCAGGCTGTCAGCGGCGACCAGGTGACTTTTGTTAAAAAGATGCGTCAGCTTTTGACCAGCTGGGGGATCAAGGACGCCAAGATCTATAACGCCTGCGGCTTGGCCAACGGCAACCTTGGCTCAGCGGCTTACCCGGGCGTAGGCAAGAATGTTGAAAATGAGATGTCAGCCACTGACATGGCTATCGTCTGCCAGAAGCTCTTAAAGGACTTCCCGGAAGTCTTGCAGACGACTTCAATCACCAGCGCTACTTTCTCATCCGGCTCAACTCAAAGCCAGATGACCAACTGGAACTGGATGCTGAAGGGGCTCAGCAGCTACTATTCTGACCTGCCAGTTGACGGTTTGAAGACGGGGACGACTGACAAAGCAGGTGCCTGCTTCGCCGGGACTGTTAAGAAAAACGGCCACCGGATCATCACTGTAGTTTTGGGCGCCAAGCACGCAAACAGCCAGGACCCGTCCCGTTTCGTGCAGACGGCCAAATTGATGCACTATGTTTACCAAAACTACACGGCTGTTACCTTGAAGAAGGGGTCCAGCATCAGCGGGGCTAACACGGTCAAGGTGCCAGAAGGCAAGGAAACCAGCAGCAAAGTTGTTTTGGGCAAGACGGTGACCATCTGGGCCAAGCAGGGCAGCAAGCTGCAAACCTCTTTGTCCAAGACTGCAGTATCAGCACCTGTAAAGAAGGGGAGCAAGCTGGCCAGCTACAAGTTTTCAGCAACTAGCGGAAAATTGCCATCTCTTAGCGGTAAGACGGTGACCGCGCCAGCTGTAGCAACCAAGGACAATCAGGAGGCCAACTTCTTCGTCCGTCTGTGGCGGAGCATTTTTGGCAGCAAGTAAGATGAAAAGCATTGATGAAGATTTAGCCCGGCAGGTGGTCCGCCCCCGGCCGGCTGAAAGCCACAAGGGCAATTACGGCCGGGTCCTGCTGATTGGCGGAAATCGCCAGTACGGCGGAGCCATCAGCATGGCTGCTGAGGCCGCGGTATGTTCTGGGGCGGGCCTAACGACGGTAGCGACTGACCCGGTCAATTTAGCCGCCCTCCATTCCCGCCTGCCGGAAGCGGCCGTGCTTGACTACAATTCAGATCTGGCTGAGCAGATTTCCAAGTCTGACGTAATTTTGTGCGGTCCGGGCCTGGGCCTGGATGAAAAAGCCTGGAAAATTCTGGAAGCAGTCTGCAAGTATGCAGGCCTAAAGCAGACGATAATTTTTGACGCCAGCGCTTTAGACTTGCTCAGCCAAAAGCCAGACCTGCTCAAAAATCTCCAGGCTGGTTTGGTCGTTCTGACTCCCCACCAGATGGAATGGCAGAGGCTGAGCGGGATCAAGATTACTGACCAGGAAGACCAGGCCAATCAAGCGGCTCTTTCGCGTTTGTTTTCGGGCGAAATGAAAAATGTTATACTGGTCTTGAAGGCACATCGAACGCGAGTATATGGTTTTACAGGTGAAATCTACCGCAATTCAGCCGGCAACCCAGGGATGGCTACGGGTGGAATGGGCGATACTTTAGCCGGTATTATTGCCGCTTTTATTGGCCAGTTTGGACCCAAGCTGACCAGCGTTTTAGCAGCGGTTTACTGCCATTCAAGGGCAGGAGACGACCTTTACCAGTCTTCCTACCTTGTCCGGCCAACGCAAATCTCTGCTTATATGCCGCGCTTGATGAAGCGCCTAAGCACCTGTTAGATATCGGAGGAAATTATGAAAAAGTCAAAGTATCTTACCCTGCTTTCAGTGGCCGCTTTGACCCTGCTGACCAGCGGAATCGGCAGCCAAGCTGTCTTGGCCGACACGGATACGGCGCAAACGACGGACACGACGACCAATACGTCAACTAATACGACTACGGATACGTCGGATGCATCAACTGCTTTAAACCAGCAGGAAGCCAAAGGGCAGAAGATGACCACGACCGTGGGCACTCTGCCGGATGCTTCTGACGCCATCAGCAACAAGTCTGATTTAAAGAGCGTTCAGGGTTACAGCTGGAAGACCACGCCAGACGTGTCAACTGCCGGCAGCCAGAAGGCAACGGTAGTCATCACTTATACTGACGGGACGACCAGTGAAGTTGCAGTCGACTTAGTAGTAACCAGTTATGCCAGCCAGAACAGCCCGGTCGCCAAGACTGGCTTGACTGCCAAGGTTGGCCAGACTTTGTCGGCCAGCTCAGCTATCAGCAACCTTTCCAGTCTCAAGAACGTGGCCAGCGTGACCTGGAAGCAGGCGCCAAGCACCGCCAAGGCTGGCACGGTTAAAGGGATTGTTTTAGTAACCTACACCGACAAGTCGACCGACACGGTAGATATCACGGTTAAAGTGTCTTCAGTCGTGACGACCAAGAAGTCGGTCAAGAAGAGCAAGAAGAAGCAATATGTAACCAAGACCCGGAAGATCATCTTGGACCGTCCGGGCAAGAACAAGACCATCACCCAAAAGGTTAAGCTGTCCAGAACGGTGACGACGACCACCACGACAACTAAAAGCTATACTGATGGCAAATTGACCAAGACTTCGACCAGCTCTAAGAAGAGCTATGGCAAGTGGTCAAAAGGGACCTGGAAGAGTTATAAGGTTCCTACTATAAGCGGCTACAAGCGCAGCACGACTAAGGTTAAGGCCAAGACGGTAACCAGCAAGACCAAGAACGTTACGGTCAAGGTTAGCTACAAGCAGGTCCTTCATAAGCCGGCCAACGCTCCTTACTATGACCCAGCAGACATGCGGGCCAAGACCGGGGACTACTACTTCAAGTCAAGCGAGAAGCGGGCTTACCCGAACCTGGCCAAGTACAAGAATGTTTGGATCCGGGTTTCCATTTTGGGCAACCGGGTCTACGTCATGAGCGGCAAGAAGGTCATCTACACCATGTACTCGTCAGCCGGCCGTTTTGAAATGACTAATGGCAAGTACCAAAGCGACACGCCGCGCGGCACCTTCTCGATCAAGGCAGCCTATGGTCCGTCCTTTGTCTCATCAGACGGCGTAGGGGCCCGCTACTACATGGCCTACTATGGCAGTGACTACTTGTTCCACAGCGTGCCGATCAACAACTACGGCTCTGGTGTCTACTACAAGGGCTACCACTATGGCTACGGCGGCGTCGGCAGCAATGCCCACTTGACTGTGCAGGGGACCAAGCCGGACTCCCACGGCTGCATCCGCTTGACCTTGAGCGATGCCCGCTGGCTGTACGGTCAACGGACTTCAGGCAAGCTGAAGGTAGGGACCAAGGTCGTTATCAAGTATAAGTAGGCCTTTAAGTAGAATTTCTGGTCAAAAGAGCAATATTGCTTGTTAATGTAAAAGTAAACAGGACTTTTTCACAGAAAGTGAAAGAGCCCTGTTTTTTTGTCTTGTATAGACTTAAAACGACTAGTATTACGATATTACAAAGATGTGTAATGGCTGCGTATAGAAAACTATATCTGTAATACAATTCAACTATTTTTGTGAATTAAATTTAAGCCCCATATGATAACTAAAAACTAATTACTTTTTTGTGAAATAATTTTGCGTAAAAGATGATAGAGGCCTATATTTAAGACGATAGTTGAAGGTTTAGCCCCGGCTTTTTAAGGGGTGATGAGTTTGTGTATTAACTTAATGTTATTTATGCCTTATAGGCGTAGGAATAACGTTATAATTAGTTCCTTAACAATTGGATAAAGCAGTATAAAAAGTTTCACTTTGAGAAAAGATGATAAATTGGGTGATTTGAAATGAAATGGGTTAAAAAGAAGAGCTGCTGGAAGCTTCTCCACTCGCTGACGGCACTTGTGCTCACTTTGAGCCTGCTTCTGCCATGTGGGGCCGGAATAGCGGAATATATTCTCGCCCCTTCTTCAGCAGTAGCTGCAGTTAAGAGCAGCGCGGACCTGGCTGAAGAAAAATGGATTAAGGATATAACTATTTCGACCAAGCAAAATATCAATGGCCAGGCCAAATGGGTCAAGGTCGATAGCGGCAGCAGCCTGGAGAACGGGGCAAACGTGCAAGCCAAGATTGACTTTACGATTCCGCATGATTCATTAGCGGCCAAGGGCAAGGTTACTTACCAGTTCCCCGATGGCTTCAAGATCGACAAAGAACTGTCCGGTCATGTCTATGACAAGAAAGACACCAGCAAGATAATCGGTGACTACACTATTTCTACTTCTGGGAAAGTTGAGATCAGCTTCAATGACAATTTTGATCCGGCTGCCGGCCTGGAAAAAGCGGAACTGATGGTCACCGGGACTTTGGAAAAATCCAGCTCCTCTAGCGATAAGCCGATAGTTTTCCCGGGATCGGGAACCAGCATTACGATTAAGAAGCATGAGGAAACGGAAACAAAAGACATTTCCGTCAAAAAGACTGGCCAAGTCTCCAGCGACCAGAATAAAGTAGACTACACGGTTACCGTTTCATCGCAAAACGGCAGCCCGGACAAGGTCAATGTGACTGACCAGCTGGCTTGGATCAACAATGCGACCGGCAAGTATAAAGAGGGCAGCTTCAAGATTGTCAAAGAAGATGCCAGCGGCCAAAAGACAGAGATGAGTCTGTCAGACTACAAGCCGCAGATCGACAACAATACTTTTACAATTAAAGATCTGCCGCAACTGGGCAAGGGTGAATCTTACAAGATCACCTACTCAGTTGGAATTACCCCTAAAGACGGGACTAACGGCTATGTGCAGGTTGGCAACAACGTTAAGGCGACCTCCGGGAAAAAAGAAAGCTATGGTGGAGACCAAGAGACAGTTTCCAAGTCTCTGGTTGACAAATCCGGCAATTACAGCAAGGGCGGGATCGATTGGACGATCACCGTCAATGACGCCCGCCGGGATATCAGCCACTACCAGCTTAGTGATGATCTGCCAAACAAGCTGACTTTGGACGGCGACATAACGATCACTGACAACGATGACTCAAGTCAGTCAGCAAATGTTTTGAATAAAGTGATTGTTAAGGGCAAAAAAGGCGACAGCCAGATTCAGCTGGACTTTTCAAAGTTGCCGGACAGCTTGAAGAAGCACAGTTTCAAGATCGTCTACAAGACAAAGACAGCTTCTTTACCAGCAAACACCAAGGTGACCAACAAGGCTGACTTCAAGGGTGACGGCCACAGCTATACGGCTAGCGGCGAAACAACCGTAACTGAAGAAACTGGCAATTTTGACTTAAAGAAACAGTATGACTCAGAAGAAAAGCTGAATGCCGATGAGCAGCGCTACAAGTGGCACTCAGATATGACCTTGACTGGTGAAAAGCTGTCAACCTTGACTTATGAAGACTACATCTACAATGCTTCAAGCTATACCAGTCACGATGAAGCCGCGGTTGACCGGGGAAACAGCAGTCACTACGCTTTAGCAAGTGAGCTCTACCGGGAATTGACTGACAAGAGCCAGCAAAGTCTGACTGGCGAAAACAGCAGCTATGTTTTAGGCAGAGACTACAAGCTGGAACTGACCTGCTATGACAAGGACGGGAAGGTCGTTGCAAATACTGACTCATCTACTCCAGTCAAGAAGTTCAAGTTGCAGCTGACGGCCGTTTCTGGCAAGACTTTGACGCCGACTAAGTACACGATTCACTATTCAACCCGTGCCAAGGTCAGCGAAGCAGTTGCCGGTGAAACCTGGACCTACTACAACAAGGGGACCTTGGTCAGCGTCAATGACAAGAAGCAAAACAAGGAAAGCTATGACCAGCACAGCTTCTCAGTCAAGAACCACATCAGCAAGCTGGCCAGCTTGACTGGTGATGCGGGCAGTTACCAAAGCAAGCCGATTACGTCAGATATTGACAAGGCCAACGGCAAGATCTACTACAAGCTTTTGCTTGACGTGGACAAGGGTTCAAGCGGCAAATTGGTCGTTACGGACACTCTGCCAAAAGGCTTGACCTATGTTGAAGGATCCCTTAAAGCGGCCTTTTACTCAAACGATTGGTACACTTGGACCAAGCAAGACAACGGCTATGACCTGGACAAGGAACAAAAGCCGCAGATCGCAGCTGAGAAAACTGCTGACGGGCAGACCAAGCTGACTATTACCCTGCCAGCAGGTTACGACAGCAGCAATGACCAAAAGATCCAGCTGACCTACGAAGCATCGTTTGAAGATGACAGTGCTTGGAAAAACATGAAGAATAAGTCCGAGACTTATGTCAACACCGCCAGTTTCAAAGGTGATGAAGACAGCCAGAAGACGACCATCAACCGGGATGTTCCTGTTTTGGCCAAGACTGGCAGCCAGGTCAAGGACGCCAGTGGCAGCTTGACCAATGAAGTTGCTTACCAGGTCAACATCAATCCAGCGGCTGATGACCTTAATCCAAACGGGGACACGGTTATTTTGACCGACCAGTTGTCCATGCCGGACGGGATGCAGGCTTACCTTAAATTGAAAGAAACCAAGCTTTACCAGTATGACCCAACTGCTAAGGACCACTTGGGCAAGGAATTAGATCCAAGCTTATACAGCTTGAACTATGACCCAGACAAGCAGCAATTAAAGCTGGAACTGCCAGACAAGCAGGCCTGCGTTCTGGTCTACCATTACAGTTTTGACAGTGGGGACAACATTGATCCGACTGTTTCCAACAGCGCTTCTCTGGCTGGCCATTACTCAGCAAATACTTCCAGCAAACTGACCAACAGCGACTCCTCCGCTTCCATCGCGGCTAAAAAGGTGACCGTCTACAAGGTCGACGCGGACAACAATGCCAAGACTTTGCCAGGAGCCCAGTTCAGCCTGGAAGAACAGGACAACGGCAGCTGGAAGAAGGTTTCATCAAACTTGACGACAGATAAAGAAGGGAAGGTTGTTGTTGCTGACTTAGACAACAACGCGGTCTACCGGATCAAGGAAACTAAGGCGCCAGAAGGCTACGGCCTCAACCAGAACTACTACTACCTGTCCTGGATGAACGGCAAGAAGAGCAAGAGCGAGATCTACAGCGGTCTTGCTGCAAATATCCAAAATGAAATTGGCGGGCAAAAGAACGTTCACTTCTTTGCCAGTGCCGGCGGCTCAATCTACGTGCCAGACAGCTACTGCCAATTGAAGGTAAGCAAGACCTGGCTGAACCATGACGGCACGGCCGGCCAGGCTGGAGTGCCGGAAATTACGGTTCACCTCTACCGGGCTGTCAAGAAGCTGGATGGGGTGAAGGTCAAGGTAACCGTTATAGATGGCTGGGGCAATACAAATAGCAGCTATGACTGGACAGTCGCCAAGGGCAGCACGGTCAGCCTGTCTTGGGAAAAGCAGGGAGCCATTGATAGTTCCGGCTTAGCCAGCGTCCTGGTTAACGGGATTGACCAGCAGCTGCAGTCTGGCAGCAAGGCTTTTGCTTCCAGTGCCCTTAATGAAGATACAAATATCGTCATTAAGGCCAACAGTTGGATCAATTCACCGGAAATCGACAAGACAGATCCGCAGCTGGCGATTGACCAGACTAGTAAGACCTTGGTTGACACGGTCAAGCTCTCCAGTGCCAACAACTGGCAATATGTCTGGAGTGACTTGCCGCAAGAAGATAAAGATGGAAACAGCTTAGTATATTTCGCAGAAGAGGAGGCGGTGCCAGGATACACCAGCAGCTACCGGAACAACAATGGGATCAAGAATGGGGAGATCACCATCTTGAACCAGGCGAAGAGTGAAAACTTTGCCTTGCCAAAAGCCGGCGCGACCGGTATCTGGGCCTACGCGGCGATCGGCGTCAGCGCGGCCTTGACAGCTAGCTGGACAGCCAGAAGGAAAAAGAAGTAAATCAGCAGAGTAACAAGAGAGAATCAGCATAAAGAGAAAAAAGAAAGAGTAAACAAAGAGGGTGTAACTGCTAAAAATTATTCATTTCATCCGATGCTAAATAGCAACGTTTCTTACCAATTCTTGATATAATATCTATATCGAAAGATTGGAAGGAAGAAACGATGAGCGAATACATGTCCATATCAAAAGCAGCTGAGTACCTTAACGTTGCCAAGTCAACTCTCCGCAATTGGGAAGCTGAGGGATTGATTACACCGCTTAGAACCGCCTCCAATCAACGTCGCTACACTAAAGAAATGCTAGATGAAGTTCTGCAAGGAAATGTGAAGGCATCTAAGCCTAAGAAGCTACTGACCATCGGCTATTGCCGGGTTTCTTCTGGTCATCAAAAAGAAGACCTCCAAAGGCAGAAGGACGTAGTGTCTAGATATTGCGAAGTCAATGGCTATCAGTTTAAGATCGTTCAAGACGTTGGATCTGGTCTTAACTATAAGAAAAAGGGCCTGACAGAGCTGATCAACATGATCTGCAAGAAGCAGTGCGAACGAGTCGTGGTAAATTACCAAGACCGGCTTGTTCGTTTTGGCTTTGAAATGATTGAGACAATCTGCCAGGCAAACGACGTAGACTTGGTTGTCATCAATCAGACAGACAACGTTGATCCAAATTCAGAACTAGTCGAAGATGTTTTATCTATAATCACTGTTTTCTCAGCTAAGCTGTATGGAAAGAGGTCGCATCAGAATGCAAGAGTCATCCAAGAAAGCAAAAAGCTCTTCAATCAAGCAGACAGTGACAAAGACTCAGCCCAAGACAGTTAGAGTCTACTCCAAAAAGTTAAGCGATGAAGAATTTGCCAGAATGTCCGACTTCTTTGAAAGATACGGCAGATGTCGGCATTTCTTTTTGAACCGCTACTGCGGCATCAAGTCGATGCTTGCGGTTAATAGCTGGCAGGCCCTGCGCAACCAAGTTCGCAAGTGGGACAAACCGGTTAAAGGCGCAAAAGGAAAGCTGGAAACAGTCTACAACTTTCAGACCAAGCACTGGGTAGGTGCTCTCCGCGAGGCATGTGCCAACATAAAAAGTATGTGGTCGAATCTGGCTAACCGCTTGAAGAAAGTGATTCAAGGAAATGAAAATCTTTCTGCAGATCAGCGCCACCTTTTGTTCTTTATCTTGAAATTTAAAAGTGCATGGCAAGCCGTTCTTCTTCACAAGCCAATCGATTTGCCGGAAGAATATGCCGAAGCTTTAACTGAAATAGAAGCTAAGCTGACGGATAAGCAAATCAAGCAAGCATACAGCTACTTACGCCGGATTACGTATCGCTATCACTACCGAGCACGCAAGTCGGGCAAGCTTGGCTCTAGCATGAAGTGTGACTTGAATTGGGCATTTGAAGGAAATATTTTTTCATTCAGTTCAGACGTGCCTAGAAAGCAGTTTTCTGTGGAGATGACCAGCCCGTGGAGTTATCCACGCACCGGCGATATCACAGTAGTGCTAGACCGCATCAAGCAGCGCCTCGAAGTTCATAAGCTGATCACTAGCAAGCGTTACAGTAACAATTCAAAGAAGGCGATCGGCATTGACAAGGGGCTTGCCACCCTTCTTTCCTGCAGCAGTGGCAATGAATATGGTGAAAATTTTAGCAAGCTTGCCAATGCCATCGTTGACAAGTACGGCAAGCGAAACGCAAATCGGCAGCCTTATATGAGTTTGCGCTGGCTGCTCAATCAGCAGCTTGAGCAACTGGAAAAGGCAGACAAACCTTTGTCTAGGACAGCTTCGAAGAAGAAAAGAAAACTGCTTGGCAAGCTTAAGAATCTGGAGCAGAACAATATCGGCAGAAAGTCGTATGACAAGAGTTACCGCTCAGCGCAAGAAACTGTCAGAAGCTTTATCAACTGTGCGATAAACAGGATGATTGAGACAGAGCATCCGGCAGTCATTGCCAAGGAAGACTTGACGTTCGTAAAAGAAAAAGGCGTCAAATCAGATAACAGCAGATTCGCAAGAAAAATGCGCAAGCGCTTGAATTCATGGACTAAGGGCCAACTGGATGAACGCATTGAATATCTTTCAAGCAAGAATTCGATTGAAACTCATGATGTCAATCCGGCATATACTTCTCAGTACTGTCCGATCTGCGGGCAGCATTTTGAGGAAAGATACGGCAGTCATCATGAACTGACTAAATGCAAGAAATGCGGCGAGATGAATGCGAACATCGCCGCTGCAAAAAATATATTGAGTAGATTAACTGACGAAGAAATTACGCTTTACACGCCTTACAAGCGAGTTAAGGAAATTCTTGACAGTCGGATAAAAGAAGCATAAGCCTAGTAATACTACAACGTTGAAGGCTCTAGCATGTAAGAGCAGTCAGCTTTAACGAACTTAGTTCGGGGTATTAAAATCGCGGCTTGACTGCTTCGAGAAGGCATCACGATATGCTTGCCTGCTTTTTTGCGGGCAAGATGCCTTCAAGACTGCCATGCTAAAAGTTTTCAGTGGGGTAGATAAAAAGCTATTGGATGACGCCATCCGGCGTTGTTTGACAGCCAACCGTACTCACTGACCTTAACTTCAAAAGGTTAAAAATCTGATTTCTTTTGCCAAGTTGAATCTACCCGTAGATTTAACTAGAAAGGAATATCAGAAAAACTTACCAATACTGATGTGATTATCAAGATTTAGTAAGTTTTATGATTCGGTTAGGAAAACATGACTAGTAAAATGACGAGAAAGCTGAGCAGCCTGTTCAGCGCCCTGGTTTTGCTGTTCGGCCTGCTCGCTGCCATTCCGGCCAGCCTGCAGACTGTCCACGCGGCCAGTTCAATCAAGGTAACAATCAACGGTACTGATTCAAAGTACAATGGCTATCAGCTTTTGAAGGCTGAAGTCGGTTCTGACGATGCCGTAACTTACACTTTAAACAGCAAGTACAAGGACATCGTTTTAAAGGCCGCAAGTGACGCCAGCGGTAAAACCGTCAGCGACTTTGATGGCTTGAAGGATTTCATCAAGGCTCACTCCAAGTCAGACAACTCAACTGCGGGTGAAGACGCAACCTTGCGGAAGTTCGCTGACGCTGCCTACAAGGGGATCAGTTCAGCCAAGCTGGAAGCTGACCAGACCTTCAAGAGCGGGGAAAACACCCTGTCTACTGACAACGCCGGTTACTACCTGCTGGCTGACGCGACCGCGGACAATGCAAGTGACCCGCACAACTACTCAGCAACTCTGCTGACTGGCCTGGTTAACAAGGACGTGACTCTGAACGTTAAGTCCACCACTCCAACTGTTCACAAGAAGGTTCTGGAAGGCAACCCGGGTGCTACTAGCTCAAGAGACTATGTAGACGCTACTGACTACAACATTGGCGACACTGTTCCATTTATGGTTACTGGGACCATCTCCAGCCAAATCAAGTCATACGACAACTACACTTACTACTTTACTGACACCCTGCCAAAGGGCTTGACCTTGGACGAAAGCTCAATCGTTGTTCAAGCTGAAAACGTAACTTCTGGTTATGCTAAGGGGATCAACGCTACTGGCGCTACTAAATTGACCAAGGGTACCGACTACACTGTAACTACTACTAAGAACAACGACGGCAGCACCACTTTCAAGGTTGAATTGACTGACCTTAAGAAGCTGGTTGAAGCTGGCACGGTTAAGACTAGCGACACCATCGTCGTAACTTACAACACCAAGCTGAACGAAAACGCCGTAGTCGGTCAAGCTGGCAACGTCAACAATGTTAAGCTGACTTACTCCAACAACCCATACAGCAACGGTACTGGCACGACTACCAACAAGAATGCCAAGGTTTACACTTACGAACTGGTAGTCAACAAGACTGGTAACGGCAATAAGCCATTGACTGGAGCGGGCTTTACCCTGCAAAAGAAGGATGGCGACACTTACAAGACTATCGCTAAGATCGACCCGGACAAGACTACTGACAACAGCAGCATTGTTGCCAAGATCGTTGACGGGACCAAGTTCGAATTCTCCGGTCTTGACCAGGGTGAATACAAGATCGTCGAAAGCACGGTGCCAAAGGGCTACAAGAAGGCTGCTGACATCGACTTCAAGATTTCAGCAACTTTTGACAAGCAAAACTCTGCTGATGCTGCTTTGACTTCACTGTCTGTTAATAACTCTGCCTTGTCAGCTGACACGGCTTCAGGCGTCATCGAAACCACTGTGAACAACAAGTCCGACAGCGCCTTCGTTCTGCCAAGCACTGGTGGCATGGGCCGCTACATCTTCCTGGCAGCAGGTGCCCTGGTGGTTATTGCCGCTATCGCAGCTCCAAGCTTGAAGAAGAAGCGTGCAAACTAAGAGAAATACGCTGATCATTCGTTTAGTGGTCATTTTGGCCGGCTTTGCCATCTCCCTGTACCCAATCGTCAGCGACCACTTCAATACTCAAAACAGTGGCCGGAAGGCTGACGCCTACGCGAAGCTGGCGGCCAGGCAAAACAAGCGGCTGAAAGCCAACTTGTTTGCCAAGGCCAGAAAGTATAATAGGCGGCTAGCTCAAACGCCAGCCGCCTTTTATCATCCCAAAATTATCCCCGGCTACTGGCAAGACATGGTGGTGCCATCAACAGACGTGATGGCTTATGTCGATATTCACAAGATCCGGGTCCATCTGCCGATTTATCATGGCACGGCCAAGGCAGTCCTGGGGGATGGGATCGGTCATATGGAAGGCACCAGCTTGCCGATTGGCGGTAAGTCGACCCACGCGGTTTTGGTCGGCCACCGGGGCCTGCCCAGCGCGACGCTATTTACGGACTTGGATGAGCTCAAACTGGGTGACCATTTTACAGTGACTGTTTTAGACCGGAAGATCAGCTATAAAGTCGACGCGATTCATGTCGTCAAGCCGGACAGCTCTAAATATTTGAAAGTTGTTAAAGGCAAGGACTATTGCACCTTGCTGACTTGCACTCCTTACGGGATCAATACCAAGCGGCTTTTGATCAGGGGAGTCAGGGTCAAGAATCCGGCAGAGAAGACCAAGGATGCCTTCCATTTGCCGCTTAAAAAAGTTGTATACTATAGTGTAGTAGCCTTGATGTTCCTCCTGGTTCTTATTTGGCTGGGCCAACTGATAAAGGAACACAGGCAAGAAAGACATAAATAGAAGGAGGGTGGACAGCTTGCTTTCCAAGTCGAACAAAGTTGGCTTGTTAGTGGCCTTGCTCAGCTTGTTTTTAGCTTTTGCCGTGGTCAATCCTGTTCAAGCAGCTGATACTGGCTCATTGACAGTGCAGATGCGGGACCAGAAGACTGGCAAGGCGATTTCCGGCGGGAATTTAGTGGTTTATCAAGTTGCCAAGCTTGATTCAGCGAAAAAGTATCAATATACCAGTGACTTTGCCGAAATGAGCCAGAATATCGCTGGCCTGTCGCAAAATGAGATTATGACGGCGAATTTTGCCAACAGTTTGGCTGATTATGTTGCTGACAAGCAGCTCAGCGCGCAGACAACTGAGATTTCATCCAGCGGGGATGCCTCAATCAGCCTGGAGTCAAACGCGGTCTATCTGGTAGTGCAGACAACCAGCGCTGCTGGCTATGAGAAGATCAACCCCTTCTGCTTGGTTCTGCCATATACAATTGACGGGCAGACGGTTAATAATATCGTAGCTCAGCCAAAGGACACCCAGAAGACGCCGTCTAATCCGGCCACACCTAATACGCCAAGTACGCCGTCTTCTTCAAGCTCAAGTAACCGAAAGGTTTCAAGCAAGCCGCAGTACCCAGGCACGCCAACGATTACGGCTAAGAAGAAGACCAGCAAGAGCAATGGCAAGACACCGACAGGCAGCACGGTCCCGACTTTGCCGCAAACTCCGCGCTTGCCGCAGACCGGGCAATTGAACTGGCCGATCCCACTCTTGGCTTTGGCGGGCCTCACCCTGTTTGTCTGGGGCTGGGCTGATCAGAAGAAAGGTGAAAGATGAGAAAAAAGGGCAGAATCAAAATGGCGCTAGGAGCCATCTTTATCTTGCTGGCCGGCTTATTGCTGGCTCACAACCTAATTGAGGACTACCGCGCCGGCAGTTCTGCCAAGGCAATCGTCCGGACGATCGAGCAGGCGCCAAAGACTGAGAAATCAAGCAAGAGCACGATTAAAGTCAACGGAACAGCCTACAGTGGTTATCTTAATTTCCCGACTTTGAACTTGACTTTGCCGGTAGCTAGCAAGTGGCGCTTCAGCCAGCTGGAAGTATCTCCGGCGACTTATACGGGGACGGCAGAAGACCGGGACTGGACCGTGGCCGGGCACAATTTCGTGAACCACTTTGGCCGCTTGAACCAGCTGAAAGTCGGCGACAAGATTTATTTTGAAGCCGCAACTGGCCAGCGTTACGTCTACCAGGTTCAGAAAATGGAAGTCCTGCAGCCGACCGCCATCAGTAAGATGGTCCGCAGTAAGTACGACCTCAGCCTATTCACATGTACTTATGACGGCACGACCCGTTTTACAGTTAGATGTCGTTTATTACAAATCAAATAAGTTTTCATGAAGCAATCCTTTTTGGATTGCTTTTTCTTTAAATTTCGGGCAAACTGAAGTGGTTTGACTAGGTTTTTCATGTGATTTGTAAGATAATAAACTTAATCCTTTGTGAAATCGCTTTGCTGGCGGTTGCAGAGTTATAAAAAGAAGATTAGGAAAAGAGTGTAATTGATGAACAAGGCCCATAAACGTATCGGAATGCTGCTGATTGCCATAATCGCGTGCTTGATGATCATTCCAGTCTTTGAGCCCCTGCCGGAAGTCGGCGGCAAAAGCAAGGTCCAGGAGCATCCCCCTAAGAAGGAGCGGGTCGCCAAGAAAGAAAACAACAGACCATACGCTGATCCAAGCGACATGCGTCCGATGACCGGCCGCTACTACCTGTACTCCAGCGAAACCAAGCGCAAGTACCCAGACCTTGCCAAGTATAAGAATGTCTGGATCCGCGTCTCTATCCTCGGAGCCCGGGCCTATGTCATGTCCGGCAAGAAAGTCATCTACACCATGTATGCTTCCCCGGGCGCGATCAAGAAGAACGGCGAAAGCCGGACCCCAGTTGGCAACTACCGGATCCAGGAAGAAGCTGGTGAGGTCTTCTACAATAATGATGGGGTAGGGGCCCGCTACTACGTTTCCTACCACCAGCACGGGGTCTACCTTTTCCACTCAGTCCCGATCAACAACTTCAATTCCGGGGTCAAGGCCGGCAACTACCACTATGGCTACAAGGGCGGAGCCCACTTAACCACCCTGGGCAAGAAGCCGGACAGTCATGGCTGCGTCCGTTTGTCGGTCAGCGATGCCAAGTGGCTCTATGAGCAAAGACTGAGCGGCGGCCTGCCTGTTGGCAGCAAGGTTGTCCTCAAAATGCGCTAGGAATTCCGCATAGAGAAAGCGAACACAAATATTTTTAGTATAAAACGCTTACAGGCAAGAATTTGTTTGCTCAAATATTCATTATTGGGTACAATAGAGTCGTAAGAAGCTTAGGAGGTATTTTTATGGCTTATTTCGTTAACGGTAATGACATTTTTAAGAAGGCTCGTAAGGAACACTACGCTGTTGGTGCCTACAACACTAACAACTTGGAATGGACCCGCGCTCTTCTTCGTGGTGCTGAAGAAACCAGAACTCCATTGTTGATTCAAGTTTCAACTGGTGCTGCTAAGTACATGGGTGGCTACAAGCTCGTTAAGGACTTGGTAGAAGACTCAATGGACGCTATGAACATCTCAGTTCCAGTTATCTTGAACTTGGACCACGGTGACTACGACTCAGCTGTTGAATGTATCAAGCTTGGTTACTCAAGCGTTATGTTCGACGGTCACGCATTGCCAACTGAAGAAAACTTGGCCAAGACCAAGGAAATCATCAAGCTGGCTCACGAACGCGGCATTTCTGTTGAAGCTGAAATCGGCAAGATCGGTGAAAACCAAGGTGCCGGCGAACTTGCTTCAGTAGAAGACGCTAAGGCCTTCGTAGCTGCTGGCGTTGACAAGCTTGCCTGCGGTATCGGTAACATCCACGGTGTTTACCCAGAAGGCTGGAGCGGCTTGAACTTCGACCGTCTTAAGGAAATCGCTGAAGCTGTTCCTGAAACTCCACTTGTATTGCACGGTGGTTCAGGTATTCCTCAAGACCAAATCGAAAAGGCAATTTCTTTGGGTATCTCAAAGATCAACATCAACACTGAATTCCAACTTGCATTCCAAGAAGCTACTCGCAAGTACATCGAAGAAGGCAAGGACCAAGACAAGAGCAAGAAGGGTTACGACCCACGTAAGCTGCTCTTGCCAGGTACTGAAGCTATCACTGACTCAATGAAGGAAATGATCAGCTGGATGGGTACTCCATCAATCGACGACAAGGAAGCTGACGCTTCATTCGACAGAAGCTCACTTAACGAAGAATAATCTGAATCTTCAGAATGTTTTTCATGAGAAAAGGCTCTGTAACAGCATTTGCTGCTACAGGGCCTTTTCTTTTGCTCTTATTAAGTTTTTGCTGTCATTTGTCCAATCTAACCGTAACCTGGTCAAAGCTGTAGGGTTTGACAAAGGTCAGCTGCCAGCCAGTTAAAGCTAGGTCTTCGCCGGCAAAATTAGGGTTGTAGAGGGGATCGCCTACGATCGGCCAGCCCGAGGCCGACAAGTGGACCCGGATCTGGTGGGTCCGGCCAGTTTCCAAAGTTACCAGCAGTTTAGCCTGCTTTTTTTCCTCGTCTTTTTCTAAAACCTGGAAGTGGCTGACCGCTTTTAAGCCGTCAGCTCTGACCTGTCTTTTTCTTTGATCAAACGGGTCTTGACCGATCGGCAGGTCAATTGTTCCGCTATCGGGTATTGCTTTGTTTAAATCAACCGTGGCCAGGTAGTCTCGCCTTAAAGTCTTGCTAGTCAATTGCCGGTTCAAAATCGGGACGACAGCGGGATTTTTAGCGACCAGCAAGAGCCCGCCCGTCAGCATGTCCAGCCGGTGGACGATGTAAGGGCTGTAGCCTAAGTAGCTGGCGCAGTCATTAAGGGCTGTCCCGTTTTCGCCTTGGTTGGGGTGGGTCTTTTGCCCCTTGGGCTTGTCAATGACTAAAACATTTTCGTCTTCATAGACGACTTTTGGCAAGTGGCCACTGGCCGGGTAGTCCCCCTGGAGCGATTCCACCTGGTCTAAGTTGAGGTCAACTTTTTCATTGCCCTTGACCAGTTGGTTGAAGCTGCGGTATTGGCCATTGACTAAAACCTGCTTCTCAGTTCTTAGATAGTGCCGCCACTTGCGAGGAATTAAGAGCTGCCTGAGCAGGTCGCTGACGGAGACGGGAGGACGGTTTGCGGGATAGATTAAGCTGAAATGATAGATCATGACTGGATGTATTTTCTTTCTAAAAACCTTATTAGCGCAATTAAGAAATGGATAACTTGCTTCTTGGAAGATAGCCGCGGGCAGCTTTTATGTTAAAATCAAACTGTTTAGACTATGTTCTAACGAAGGAGCAGAAATCAATGGAAAACAGGCGCAAAGCGCGTAAACAAATGAACGACTCCCAGCCTAAAAAGGGCTTATGGGGATGGCTGAAAAGGATCAACTACCGCTTCCAACTGATAAGATGGTTGATTTTGATCGTTTTGAGCCTTTTTTTAGCTGTATCTTCTTATTATACCTTTAAAGTCAAAACAGCCAACCTGTCCAACCTCCAGGCTTCCCTGGCTAAGACCACGGTTATCTATGACCAGAATGGCAAAAAAGCCGGGTCCGTCTCTTCAGGCAAGGGGACCTATGTCAGCTTGAGCAAGATTTCCCCCAATGTCCAAAAGGCCGTAGTCGCCACCGAAGACCGGACCTTCTGGACCAACATCGGGATCAGCCCGAAAGGCATTCTCCGGGCGGCGGTCAGTTACGTCATCCATGGCGGCAATATCGCCGGGGGCGGGTCGACCATCACCCAGCAGCTGGTTAAGAACTCTATTTTGACCCAGCAGCAGACCCTGTCCCGGAAGGTAGAAGAAATGTTCTACGCCATCCAGGTGACCAAGGTCTATTCTAAAAAGCAGATTATGGCCATGTACCTCAACAATGCCTACTTTGGCAACGGGGTTTACGGGGTCCAGGACGCCAGCCGCAAGTACTTCGGCAAGAACGCCAGCCAATTGACGGTAGCTGAAGGGGCAACCCTGGCCGGCATTTTGCGGAACCCTTCCTACTACAACCCGATCGATTCCCTCTCGCACTCAGTTTCCAGAAGAAACCTCATCCTGCAGCTGATGGTCGACAACAAGTCCATCAGCCAGAAGACCGCCAACCAGGCCAAAAAAGAGGGGATGAACCTGGTCGACACTTACAAGGCCACCAGCGGCTACAAGTATCCTTACTACTTTGACGCCGTCATCTCTGAAGCCATCAGCAAGTATGGCCTCAGCGAAAACGAGATCATGAGCAAGGGGCTGAAGATCTACACGACCTTGGACCAAAACTACCAAAAGTCCATGCAGGCCAGCTTCAAGAATAAATACAACTTCCCGACCAACCCAGCCGGCACCTCCCGGGCCCAAGGAGCCAGCGTGGCCATGGACCCCAAAACCGGGGCGGTCAAGGCCCTGGTCGGCGGACGCGGCAAGCATGTCTTCAGAGGCTACAACCGGGCCACGCAAATGCAGCGCCAGCCCGGCAGTGCCATCAAGCCCCTGGCCGTCTACGCGCCGGCTTTGGAGAATGGCTACCACTATGACTCTGACCTCTCCAACAAGCGGCAGAAGTTCGGCAAGAACGGCTATGAGCCGGTTAACGTCGACAACCAGTATTCGACCACGATCCCAATGTACCAGGCCCTAGCCCAGTCCAAAAATGTCCCGGCTGTCTGGCTTTTAAACAAGATCGGGGTTTCCACCGGGGTCAGCTACTTGAAGAAGTTTGGCATTACCGTCTCAAAGAGCGACCAGAACTTGGCCCTGGCCTTGGGCGGGGTTTCCACCGGGGTCAGTCCCCTGCAGATGGCCCGGGCCTACTCGGCTTTTGCCAACAGCGGGAAGCTGCCGGACAGCTCTTACATGATTACTAAGATCACTGACGCCAGCGGTAACGTGATCGCGGAAAACAACAATACCGGGACCAGCCAGATCATTTCAGCTGACACGGCCAAGGAGATGACCCAGATGCTGCTCAGCGTCTTCACTTCCGGGACAGCCGTTAACGCTAAACCAGCGGGCTACTCAGTAGCCGGCAAGACCGGGTCTACTGAAGTATCTTTTGCCTACGGGACCAAGGACCAGTGGATCGTCGGCTACACCCCGGACGTGGTCGTGGCTACCTGGGTCGGCTTTGACACAACCGACAAGAACCACTACATGCAGGGGATTTCTGAAACCGGGATCACCACCCTTTATAAGGACGAAATGACCAGGATTTTGCCTTACAGCAAGCAGACCAGCTTCACCGTCCAATCGGCCGATTCCCTGGCCCAGAGCAACGGAACTTCCAGCTCGTCTTCAAGTTCATCGGGCTGGAGTCAGAAGCTGAAAGAATCGATCAGCGATGGGGTAAAGAATGCCGAATCAACGATTCAGTCATGGTACAATAAGATTACTGGAAAATAAGCAAACAGAATTTTTATGGAATAAAAAAAGGAGAAAAGAAAAAATGGTCAACATTTACGACACTGCCAACCAATTAGCTAACGACTTGCGGGAAACCCAACAGTTTGTTGCTTTAAAGCAAGCCATGGACGCCGTTAAGGCAGATGCTGACAGCCTTGCCTTGTTCAAGGAACTGGACGCTGCCCAAATGGAAATCATGGAAGCTCAGCAAACTGGCAAGGAACTGACTGAAGAGCAGCAAGACCACTTCAAGAGCTTGAATGAACGGGTCGGCCAAAACACCACCTTGCAAAACATGCTCTTGGCAGAACAAGCAGTTTACACCCTGCTCAATGACGTACAAAAGAATATCGGCCAGCCCTTGTCTGAAGCATACGAGGATTTGAGAAAAGCCTAATCATGAAATTCATTCATTTAGCTGACGCGCACTTAGATAGCCCCTTTCGTGGACTATCTTTTTTGCCAAACAGGGAATATGCTGAAATCCGTCAGTCAGCTGCCCAGTCTTTGACCCGGATCGTGGACCTGGCCTTAAAAGAAGAGGTTGACCTGGTTTTAATCGCCGGCGACACCTTTGACTCAAACAAGCCGTCTCCAGCCAGCCAGCTCTTTTTAGCCCGGCAGGTAAAGCGGCTGACTGACGCCCAGATCCAAGTGGTCATGATTTTCGGCAACCACGACTACATGACCCGGCAGGATCTCTTGCTTGAAAACAGCCCATACTTCTGCCTCTTGGGCGACCAGGAAAAAGTTGACCGGGAATTTTTCAAGACTAAAAATGGCTTCTCCTACAACGTGACCGGCTTTTCCTACAGCCAGAACCACATTGAAGAAGACCTCTTGGACCAGTTCCCGGAAAAAGAGGGCTATACAATTGGCCTTATGCACGCGGCCCAAAGAGCGGCTAGCGGGAATGTCTACGCTCCTTTCGATTTAAGCAAGATGAAGGAGCTGGGCTACGACTACTTTGCCCTGGGTCACATCCACGCCCGGCAAATTTTAAGTCAAAAGCCGCTGATCGTTTACCCCGGCAATATCCAAGGCCGGGATGTCGGCGAACTTGGGGAGAAGGGCTGCTACCTGGCTGAAGTCGATGAGACCAGCGGGCAGACCAGCCTGACTTTTGTCCAGACGGCCCCAATTACCTGGAAGCAGCTGACTTTAGAGCTGGATCAGGCAATTGATAAAAGCAATTTACATGCTAAAGCCCTGGAGCTTTTGCAAAAAAACAGTCAAGGCAAGACTTACTTCAGCTTGAAGATTTCGGGCTCAGAATATTTGACCAGTGAAGAGCTCGACCTTTGGCAGGACCAGGAGGCCTGGGCCGGCCTGTCCGCGGCTTTGGCGCCATCACAATTGGTTGACGTCCGTTTATCCATCCGGGGCCTGGTCAGCCTCAACAACAGCGACCGGGAAGCCCTGGCCGCTGCTGAAAAAGAAGTTCTGACCGACGAGAAAATCCAGCAGCTGGCCGCTTCTTGGGCCAAGAAGGACCCATATGCCCGCCACCTTTTAGAAGACGAGGAATTCCGCGGTCAGGTCAGGGACTTGGTGGCCGTCAAGCTGGCCAGCCGCCTGCAGGCAATGACTGGGGGAGAAGAATGAGACTCAAGCAGATTCAAATCTACAATTTCGGCCAGTTCAGCCAGGAGACTTTTGACCTGCCAGAGGGCAATTTAGCGGCCTTCTTCGGGGGCAATGAAGCCGGCAAGAGTACGACCGTGGCCTTCATCAAGCAGATCCTTTTTGGCTTCAATTTGAAAAACACCAGCTCAGTCTTTTTTGAAGACTATGAACCCCTGACCAAGAGCTACCCGATGGGGGGCCAGCTGGTCTTTGCCAGCGGCGAAGGAGAATTCACCCTGGAGCGGACCTGGAGCAAGGGGGACAAGAGCAAGACCGGGGCAGTAAAGGTCCTCTTAAACGGCCAGGAAGTCCCAGCCAGCGTCTTTTACGACCAGATTCAAAACATTGACGGGAGCTTTTACGCTGAAAGCTTTATCTTTAACGAAGACCTCCTCCGCCAGGTCAGCTCCTTGTCTGAAGGCGAGATCCTGGAGAACATCTACTATCTGGGGGCAGCCCAGAGCAGCCAGCTTTTGGCCATCCGGGCCGACTTTGACAAGGAAGCCAAAGACCTCTTCAAGCCAAGCGGGAAGAAGGCCCCGGTCAACCAGGACTTGCTCAAATTGGCTGAGCAAAGAGACAAGGTAGCTTCTGACGGCCAGGAATTTGACGCCTACCAGCAGCTGGAAGGCAAGCGGCTGGCTGAAGAAAAAGAAGCTAAAAAGCTGGAAAAAGAAGTCCAGGAAGTAAATGGCCAGTTAAGTAAGCTGGACAAGCAGCTGGAGCAGGTGAAAAACTACCAGACTTATTTAGACCTTAAAAAGCAGGTCAGCCCGGTAGTTTTTGACCAGGAGCTCTACCAAAAGGCCCTGGATCTTAATGCCCAGATCAAGGCCCTCAAGGCTTCCATCAAGGAGGAAGAAGCAGCAGTCGACCCAGCCCTTTTGGCCAAAAGAAAGGACCAGGTCCGGGCCTGGCGGCAGGAACTGGGGCAAATCAGCCAGAGCCTGGAAATGCTTAAGCAGCAGGTCAAGCAGCTGGAAGAAAAGCAGGCCAGCCTCTTAGAACTGACCCCGCATTTAGACCAAGTGGCTGATTTATCCATGGACCAGTTCCAGCAGATGCAGGCTGACTGGGAAGAAAGCCAAAAAACTGAAGAAACGCCAAAGACCCTGCCGCCATATGTCGGCTTGATCGTGGCCATAATTGGTCTGGCTTTGATCGGCCAAAAACGGATTTTGGCAATATTGTTAATCCTTGCCGGCGCGGCTTTAGCGGCTTATGCCTACTTCAAAAAGCCTGCCAAGGGGCCGGACAAGGCTAGCGCCTTTAAGGAAAAGTACGGCATCGATGCCAGCGTTAAGGTCGACTCCTTGCTTGCCCCTTACCGGGACCTGGCCATCAACCGGCGAGACTTGGCAAATGCCCAGGAAGAACTGGCCCAGAAAGAAAAACAGGCCGCTGATCTGGCCCGGCAATTGGGCCTGCAAGGCAGCGACATTGCGGCTATCAGCCAGCAGCTGGGCCGCTTAGAAGAGCAGGTGGAAGCTGAGAGCGCGGCTCTACGGGCGAGCCAGGAGGTCAAGGCGGCCAACTTGAACTACCAAAAGCAGATTAGTGATTTAACTGAGCAGCTTTTGGCCATCTACCAGACTGCCGGGGTGGAAAATTTGGCAGGCTACCAGTCCCTGGCCAAAAAGCAACAGGAGCAAAAGGCCCTGGCCGCCCAGATTACTGCTTTAAAGAACAACTTGGGTGACCAGTTAGCTGCTTTTGAAGAAAATGGCCTGGATTCTGCAAAATTGCTGGGGCAAAAGCAAGAGTTGGAAAAAGAGCTGGCTGATAAGCAAAGAGCCGTCTCAGCCCGCCAGCAGGAAATGGCCAACCTTTTGGCGGATGAAAAGCGCTACGCTTCTTCCAGCCAGGTAGCTGAAGACAAGCAGATGCTGGCTGAAATTGCCGACAGCTTCAGAAGAGACAGCCAGGACTACCTGGCCAGCCTGTTAGCCGGGGAAGTCATTGGCCGGACTCTGGATCTGGCCTCAAACGACCGCTTCCCGAAGATGCTGAAATTAGCCCAGGACTACCTGGAAATTCTGACTGGCGGCCGCTACCAGGAAATCCTTTTGCCAGCCAAATTGTCCAAGAAGACCCCGCTTAAGGTGGTCAGAAAAGACAAAAAGAAAATCCCCCTGGCCTACCTGTCCCGGGGGACTCAAGAGCAGCTCTATTTTGCCTTGAAACTGGCTTTTGTCATGCAGATCAAGGACAAGATCGACCTGCCGGTCTTGATCGACGATTCATTCGTCAACTTTGACGGCCCGCGGACCGGCTACATTATGGACATGCTCAAGAAGATGAGCGAAGACAAGCAGATCCTGGTCTTTACGGCCAGAGAAGACTTGGCTGAAGCCGTCAGCGCCGCGCCAATCAAATATAAGAAGGGGGAGCAAAATGCTTAAACGTTTGCTCGATTACAATGAAGGGGAAGAATTTGATCTGGTCTTGATGGTCAAGAATTCCCAGCTGCGCCAAGACAAGAGGGGCAAGCACTACCTGCTCATGCAGCTGGCCGACTCTTCTGGCAGCATCCGGGCCAATTACTGGCAGGCCAAGGCTGAGGACGCCAGCCGCTTCAATGCCGGTACGGTAGTTGAGGCTTCAGGGATGATTGAGGACTACCACAACCATGACCAGATCAAGCTTTTCAGCATTCATCCGGTCAGCCCAGATGACCAGGTGGACTTAAGCCAATTGGTGGCCTCTGCTCCGGAAAAGCCAGCTGAGATGGAGAAGGAGATCAAGGGTTTTGTGGCTCAGATCGACAATAAGCACTGGCATGACCTGGTGGACTTCCTTTTGAAAAAGTGGTCCAGCCGCTTCTTCGCTTATCCGGCTGGCAAGTCTAACCACCACGCCTATAAGGGCGGCTTGGCCTTCCACACTTTGACCATGCTGAAAGACGCCAGAGGCTTAGCTGACAACTACCCAGCCGTCAACCGGTCGCTCCTTTATGCCGGCTGCATCTTGCACGACATGGGCAAGGTGCTGGAATTGTCGGGGCCTGTTGCGACTCAGTACACGGCAGAAGGCAACTTGATTGGCCACCTGGTTTTGATCGACGAGCAGCTGATGCTGGCCGCCCAGGAACTGGGAATCGATCTGGCCAGTGAAGACCTGCTTTTACTGCGGCATATGGTCTTATCCCACCATGGCCGCTATGAGTACGGGTCACCAAAACTGCCGGCGCTGCTTGAAGCAGAGCTTTTGCACCGGATCGACGACCTGGACGCGGCGGTCAATGCCATCACGACTGAACTGTCCACGACCAAGCCGGGAGAATTTACCCCGCCGCTTTTGTCCCAGGACGGCCGCCGTTATTACCGGCCAAGGCAGGAAAGATAGGAAAAAATCTTCTTTTTCTCTTTTTCTCTTTTCCTTGTTTGATTTTTTGCTTAAAAGCTTGACAGAATCAATGAGAGATGTTTTAATATTTTTAATCAAACAATCATTTAAAAGAGAGGATCTAACAATGAACTTGCTCAAGACAAACATGACTAGTTTCTTTTATGGCTATGCTTATTTCGACTAAAGCGTCCGCGGATACGGACGCGAGACGTTCGTATCTCAGCTAGCCAATGTTTGTTGAGCCTGCTAGATACAAATTCAATCTAGCATGGCTGAGGGCAAGGGCCCACTCTTTATAGAATTTGCAACCATCTGGATTGGAGACGTCTTCCAAAACAGGTGGTTTTTATTTTTTAGCTTAGAAAGAGTGGACAAGATGAGAATTGTATTAGTAGGCTTCATGGCATGCGGGAAAACGACGGTTGGCGATTTGCTGGCGAAAAAGTTAAACCAGCTGCAGATCGACTTAGACCAGGCCATTGTTGAAAGAGAGAGGATGACCATCCCGGAAATTTTTGCCAAATTCGGCGAAGACCACTTCCGCCTCTGCGAGCACCGGGCTTTAGTAGACAACATCAACCAAGACGCGGTGATCACGACCGGGGGCGGGACCCCGATGCGGGACGACAACGCCGCTTGCTTGATCAATTCCGGTGCTCCGGTAATCCTTTTGGACGCGGAGATCGAGACTATTGTTGACAGGATCGGCAATGACAAGAATCGCCCGCTTGCCAACAGCCTGGACGTAGAGGGCATGGCCAAGCTCAAGGCCAGCCGGCAGGAAAGATACGAGCAGGTGGCCAATTTGAAGATCCAGACCGACCACTTAAGCCCGGAAGAAATCTGCCAGCAGATCCTGGACTTCTGCCAGGCCTGGAATGAAGAAGGCAATCTCATGACGGCTGTCCGTTAACTTTTGGCATGATTGTTGAAGAAAAAGCTAATAGCAAAAAAGAAAAAAGTAAAAAGAGAAAACATAGAAGATAAGGCATAAAAACAAAGGAGCTCACATGTACTACTTAACCGCGGGGGAATCCCATGGACCACAATTGACGGCGATTATTGAAGGCCTGCCGGCGGGCCTGAAGATCGACATTGCCGAAGTCAATGCTGCTTTAAGCCAGCGGCAGGGAGGCTTTGGCCGGGGCGACCGGCAAAAAATCGAAAAAGACCAGGTTGAATTTGTCGGCGGGGTCCGCCACCAGGTAACCTTAGGCGGGCCGGTAGCCTTAGTGGTCAAGAACCGGGACCACGGCAACTGGGGCGAGATCATGTCGCCGACGGCTGAAGAAACGGCGGAAAATTCCCAGCGGAAACTCGAGCACCCGCGGCCAGGACATGCGGATTTGGTCGGCGGGATGAAGTACCGGCACCGGGATCTGCGCAATGTTTTGGAGCGGTCATCAGCCAGAGAAACCACCCTGCGGGTAGCTTTAGGCAATATCGCTCAGCAGTTTTTGCGGCAGCTGGATATCGACATTGTGGCTTATGTAGCTCAAGTCGGGCAAGTTGCGGCTGATTCAGAAAAGCCCCTGGACGTTAGTGAGATCCGGGAAAAGATTTTTCAAAATGACATGCACGTCATCGACCAGGACAAGGTGGAAGATTTGCATAAGCTGATTTCAGAGACCAAGGAAAAGGGCGACACCTTGGGCGGGATCATCCGCTTGGTGGCAACTGGCTTGCCGGCGGGGCTGGGCAGTTACGTAAGCTGGGATACGAAATTAGACGCCAAGCTGGCCGCGGCCGCTGTCGGCGTCAATGCCATGAAGGGGGTCAGCTTCGGGGACGGTTTTGAACTGGGGACCAAGTTCGGCAGCCAGGTCATGGACCAGATCGACTGGGAAAAGGGGACTGGCTTTACCCGCCTCAGCGACCACCTGGGCGGCTTTGAAGGAGGAATGACCAACGGGATGCCGCTAGTCATGAACGTAGCCATGAAGCCGATTCCGACCCTCTACCAGCCTTTGCAGACGGTGGACATCAATACCAAGGAAAAGCATCTGGCCAGCATTGAGCGGTCAGACACGACCTCAATCGTGGCGGCCTCCCTGGTTATCCAAAGCGTGATCGCTTTGGAACTGGCCAAGGCCATCTGCGAGCAGTTTGAATCCAGCAATTTGCAGCGCCTGCAGGAAGAATTGGCCCGCTACCGGCAGGAATGCCGGGAATACTAGTGCGGCTGCACACGTTAGGGCTGGAGGCAACCGACAGCTGGAAGGCGGCAGTTTTTTACCGGGAAAAAATGCAAGATAAAGCAGATATCGGAATCATCGGCCATGCTAGCTTTGAGGACATCTTGGCAAACCTGGCGGACTTATCTGGTGACTATCTCTTGATCCCGGCAGCTTTTCAGTCCCAGAAACTGGGCCTGGCCTGGGAAGTCAGCAGCTGTAAAAATATATAGTCAAAAATAACAATTAAAGACTACTAATGCTTATTTGTAGTCTTTTTCTATTCTAGGTCATGTTATCAATGTATTTGGACGAGCTGTTGTGATATAATACGGCTAGACGCGAACATAAGATCGTAAAAAGAAAGTCGCTTCCAAAAATGACCAGAAAAAAGAGAAGAACCCAAACTAAGACAGTCAGAGCTTATACTGTAAAGTTAACTGGTGACGAACTAAAAGAATTGGATGAGCTGTTCACTGCTTACGGCAAATGCAGAGACTTCCTTTATTCACAGTTGTGCGGCATCAATCACATGACTGATGTTGCTAACTGGTATGGCCCTAGAGATAAAATCCGCGAGCATGACGGTGAAATCAAGAAAGCCCGCAAAGCGGTCAAAGACTGGAAAAAGGCCTATAAGAAGAATAAAGCTCAAGGATTGAAATCTCCCGATTCAAGAACGGTCAGACTCTCAAAGCAAAAGCTTCTGAGCGAGCAGTTTGGAATTCAGGGCCGGCATGTAACAGAAGCGGTTAAAGATGTGTGCATGAATCTCAATTCCATGTGGTCAAATCTTGGCTTGAAACTGAAAAGGATGGTTCAAGCTAACGATGCACTGGCTAATGCTGAGCGCCATTATCTCAATTACGTCTTCACTTCTCCGTATTACTGGCAGCTCGTTCTGCAGAGACGTGAGAATGAAGCACAGCCAAATGAAGAAATGAGCCAGTATCCTGCACTAAGAGCCGCTTTATCCGAGAAGCAGCTTCGGCACTGTTTTGGATATATCAGACGTCTCACCAGAAAACATAAACCCTACCCTCATTCAACAGAAGCACGATGCATGCTCTGTGACGAAATGATGTGGAGAGTTGTTGAAAAAGATGGCTCAAGCTACCTAGAAATCATGACGGCAAAATGCAGAAAGAAAAAGCAGTTTAAGCTGACAGGACCATACTGCTATGCCAATAAGAAGAAACGTGGCGATATCCAGCTCATTCTTGATCGAGACAAGAAGCGGCTGGAAGTTCATCGTGCTATTAAAGCTGTTGCTCATGAGATCCGCAAGCCACGGAAGAAACTGGGTATGGATAAAGGATTGGCAACTCTCATCTCATGCAGCAGTGATCAAGAATATGGAGCAGATTTCAGCAAGCTGGTAGGCGCTGAAGTTGAGCGGTGCAATGACCGCAATACAAATCGCAATGAATACATCCAGTTAGCCAAGGAATTAAGAGAAGAAAAGTCTGCTTTGCAGGAAAAGTTAGCCAAGGATTATTCAGCTAAGACAAAGAAACGTATCAAACACCGCATTGGAAGTCTTGAGCGCCAAATTGCCCGTCTTGAAGAACACCATCTTGGCAGCAAGCTCTACCACCGCCAACATGAAAGAAAGAAGCGCAACATGGAGCGGGTGATGAACACAAGCATTAGACAGATGCTTGTGGCAGAAGACCCAGATGTTCTTGTCAAGGAAGATCTGACTTTTACTAAAGAGAAATTGCCTAAAGCATCAAACCGCTATGAAGCAAAAGTGAGACGGAAGTTATCGTCATGGACTAAAGGAAGACTGGATAAACGTATCGAGTATTTATGCGGCAGTCTGGGAATTCAAACCATTGACGTTAATCCAGCATATACGTCTCAGTTCTGTCCAAGATGTGGTGCACATTTCAGTGAAAGAAAAGGCGCACATCATGAAATGGCTGTCTGTCCAAATTGTGGAGAAATGAACGCAAATACAGCCGCAGCGGTAAATATTTTGCAAAGAGCGGATGACAAAGAAATAACGAAATACATGCCATACAAGAATGTTAAGTTGATTCTTGAAGACCGTTACGCAAACAAACAGTTGGTGATGGCATAGTCTATCAATCAAAGCGTCACAAGCGTGGGTTCGTCCCTGCTTCAAGTCATGGACTGGGCGCTGCCCTAGAGCCTCGGCACTAGGGAAACTTAGGATATATTCCTGCCCGTTTTGTGAGACTGAGTCTTCGGGCTTTGTTAAGCAAAATATGGCGAACTCTTTGACTGTGCGTATGATAAAAGTATCAGAAGCTAAGGGAAACTTTAGTGGAGGTACATACAACTGAGCGCACAAGGCATTTCCCTGTGAAAAAGCCTAAAAAAATCCTCTAGCTGAAGCTAGAGGACAAGAATATGTTCATTAGTGTTCACTTGAATATTAATGGATATGTTTTTGAATTCGGGGGACATGCACTACCTCTACCAAAAGCAGCTGGGTTTAAAAGAAGCCTTTGTCATGAACTTGAACCCCATGCTGCTTCTGGAAAATTCCTATGTCCACAACCACTTGGCCTTTACCCATGCCGCCGTGGCCAAGCTGCTGCTCCAGTACGTGCCGGACGCGGAAGTCGTGACCTGTCCCAGCAAGTACCTGGCCTACCAGGAATACCGCCGGCGGGGGCAGTACGTTTTGACCAATGAGCAGAACGTGACCCTGCGGCCTTTTGAAAAAGTCCTCGCCCGGATCGAAATTCCCATGGTCTGGTGCGTCTACCAGATTAAGTAGTAAAATTTAGCAAAAATAAAAAGACAGAAAACAGAAAGAACAAAGCATGAAAGAATTAGCGATGGCCCCAAATGGCCTCTCTGGCCAGTTAACCGTTCCTGGCGACAAAAGCATTTCCCACCGGGCCGTGATGCTGGGAGCGTTAGCCAAAGGTGAGACAAGGATCAAGCACTTTTTGCCCGGCCAGGACTGCTTGACCACAGTCAAGGCCTTCCGAGACCTGGGGGTAAGAATTGACCGGGAAGGGGAAAAACTAGTCGTTTACGGGCAAGGCTTAAGGGGGCTCAAGCCAGCGAATAAAGCTTTAGATATGGGCAATTCCGGCACGACGACTCGCCTTTTAATGGGGATTTTGGCCGGCAGCTTTTTTGCCAGCCAATTGATCGGGGATGCCTCTTTAAGCAAGCGGCCGATGAAGCGGGTCAGCCAGCCCTTGGCTAAGTTCGGGGCAGAGATTGCCTTGAGTCCGGCCGGGACCTTGCCGGCCACGGTCAAGGGGCAGAAGCTGCATGGCGCAGAAATCCAGCTGGAAGTTGCCAGCGCCCAAGTCAAAAGCGCGGCCATCTTTGCGGCCCTGGCAGCAGATAGCCCGTCAACTATTATCGAAAAGCTGCCGACCAGAAATCACACTGAGATCATGTTGCGACAGTTTGGGGCGGATATTGCGACTGATCCCGATAATTTAACCATTCATGTCAAGCCCGGCCAAGAATTGACAGGCCAGGAAGTAGAAGTGCCCGGCGACATGTCTTCAGCCGCTTTTTGGCTGACGGCCGGGGCCATCGTGCCAAATTCAAAAGTTACTTTAACCCGCGTCAACCTCAACCCGACCAGAACGGGGATCGTCAAGGTCTTAGAGCAGATGGGGGCAAAAATTGCCATCGAACAAGTGCCAAGCAAGGGAGAAGAATTGGGTAATCTAACGATTGAGACCAGCCAGCTGGTTCCAGTCAAGCTGACGGCGGAAGATATTCCGGCTGTCATCGATGAACTGCCCCTGGTGGCGCTCCTGGCGGCATGCGCTGACGGAACTAGCGAGATCCGGGGAGCAGAGGAGCTCAGAGTCAAGGAGACTGACCGGATCAAGACGGTAAGCCAGGAATTGGGCAAACTGGGCGTGGAAATCACTGAACTGCCGGATGGGATGATCATCAAGGGCCGGAAAAACTGGCAGGTCAAAGATGCTACCTTGGACAGCCACGGAGACCACCGGCTGGGGATGATGGCAGCCATCGCAGCATTAAAGAGCGACAAAGCTCTTCGTCTGGCTAATGAAGACAGCATCTCCGTGTCTTACCCGGGCTTTTTCAGTGACTTGGAGAAGCTGGTTAGGTAAGCAATAGGCATCAAGCAAAAGCTAAAACAGAAGGAAAAAAGCAATGACGACAGTGTTTATCAAGGGCCTGGGACTGATTGGCAGCTCCCTGGCCCGGGCAATCAGAGAGGGGCATCCAGACTACCGGATTTTGGCCTCTGACCCCGATCCTAAAACCCAGGAATACGCCTTAAGCCAGCAATTGGCCGATCAGATGCTGCCAGGCTTAGCAGGGGCAGAAGGGGCGGACTACATCATTTTGGCCGGCCCGGTTGACGCCATAAAGGCCGATATCAGGCAATTGAGCCAGATGGAGCTGAAAAAGGGAGTCCTGGTAACTGACGTCGGCTCAGTCAAGCAGGCAATTGTCGACCAAGCACAGGCTTTAAGCCAAAAAGGAATCGACTTTATTGCCGGCCACCCCATGGCCGGGTCGCACAAGACTGGGGCTTGGGCAGGTCGGGCCTTGCTCTTTGAGAATGCTTTTTACTTCTTGATTCCTGCAAGTCAAGCAGCAGAAAAGAGGCTGCTTGAATTAGAAGACCTGCTTAAAGCCACTAGAGTGAAATGGCTGCAGCTGACGGCAGAAGAACATGACAAGATTGTGGCGCAAATCAGCCACCTGCCGCACATCATCGCTGCCGGTCTGGTCAACCAGACTGAAGAGACTTTTGCTGGCCAGCCGTTGGGGACCAGGCTGGCTGCCGGGGGCTTTAAGTCCATCACCAGAATCGCTTCATCAGATCCGACCATGTGGAGCCAGATTCTTTTGAACAATTCAGAGGACATCTTAAAGCAGCTGGCTGAATTTCAAGCTGAGCTCAAGGAAGTGGTCAGGGAAATTGCAGCAGGAGATAAGGCTGCCCTTTATGACTTTTTCCAAAAGGCAAAAATCAGCCGGGACAAGCTGGGGCCAGACCAGGTGGGGGCAGCGCCAGGTCACTACGACCTCTTCGTCAATATTCCCGACCAAGTTGGTGCTTTAGCCGATGTGACCCGCCTGCTGGCAGAAGCCGGCATCAGCATCGTCAGCCTGCAGATTTTGGAAATCAGAGAAGAAATCGACGGGGTCCTGCAATTGACCTTTGCCAGAGAGGCAGACCGCCAGCAGGCCAAGGAAATCCTGGCCGCTTATGAGCTGAAAAAGTAGTAGCGAAGCAAACAAAAAAGACCCGATTCAAATGAATCGAGTCTTTTTTATCATCTAATCGTCAGCTCTCATTAGTTTGAGCTTGATGATGAGCTAGATGATGATGAAGTGCCAAGGTAGTTAGCCAGCAGGTTCTTGTCCTTGAGGTCCTTGTCCTTGATGTTGACGTTGGCCTTCTTCAGAACCTTGCTGATGATCTTGGTCATAGTGTTGGAGTCAGCTGCCCACTTAGCGTAGAGCTGCTTGTCGATGAACTTCTTGTTCTTAGTGTATGAGCCCTTTTCAGTGGTCTTCAAAACCTTGATGACTTCGTAGCCGGATGAAGTCTTAACTGGCGTGGTAGTGTATTCGCCTTCCTTAAGCTTCCAAACAGCTGACTTGAAAGTGCTGCTCAAGCTGGTGTCAGTTGAGTCGAAGGCTGACAGCTTGCCGGCCTTGTTCTTGGTAGCAGTGTCAGTTGAGTACTTCTTAGCCAGAGTAGCAAAGCTGGTGCCGCTCTTCAGCTTCTTGATGACAGTTTCAGCAGTTGACTTCTTGGCAACTACGATGTGCTGAACAGTGGTCTTGGTGTGGTAGCTCTTCCACCAGTTCTTTTCTTGCGTGGTGGTTGGCTTCTTCAAGTCCTTCAAAGCAGCAACTGAGTACAAGTTGGTAGCCAGGTTTTGCTTGAATGACTTGGTAGTCAAGCCGCTGTAGCTCAAAACAGTGCTGAAGCTTGAGCCGTATTGCTTCTTGTACTTGTTGTATTCGGCGTCGATCTTCTTTGAAGATACCTTGTCACCGTATTGGGCCTTCAGCGTGCGGTAGATGATCAGGCTGACCAAAGTTGATTGGCCGGCTGAAGTGTCCTTCATAGCTTCGTAGTATTCGTCTTGAGTGATCTTGCCACCCTTGTAGTTAACTACAGTAGCTGAGCTGCTTGAGCAAGCGGCAGTGGACAGACCGATAGCTGCGGCACCTGCCAAAACGGCGATTTTCTTCAAATGCTTTTTCATAAAATTAAATCTCCACATCCTTCATACGTACTGGTTACTAATATAACATATTTTTCCAGCTATAGAGTTCCTGGAGGCAAAGTTCATGAAAAAATCCGCCTTTCTTAGGAATTTCTTTACCTGCTCTTACCGCTTCCAGTTCCAAGGATCCTGGTGCCAAGCCAACAATTCCTTATATTGTTCTTCGCTGACCGTTTCGGCAATTTCCTGTTCAATCAGTTCCCGGTAGTTCAAAAGCGGGGCAAACTTGGTGTCGGCCTTCTTGAAGTTTTCGTCAGCGTCTGGCAAAAGGTAGGTGAAGATTGAGCTGACCCCGTCAACGTGAGCGCCGGTGTCCTTGACTGCTTGAACGGCAGATAAAACGCTGCCGCCAGTTGAAATGAGGTCGTCGATCAAAACGATGTGGTCGTCCATGGACAGGCGGCCTTCGATTTGCCGGCCCTGGCCGTGGTCCTTTGGCTTGGAGCGGACGTAAACCATTGGCAGGTTCAAGACTTGAGCAACCCAGGCTGCGTGCGGGATGCCGGCAGTAGCGACACCGCCGATGACCGTAACTTCCGGGAATTCCTTCTTGATCAAGGCTGCCAGGTTTTCAGCGATTGCTTGCCGCAGTTCCGGGAAGGAAATGGTCTGCCGCAGGTCAGTGTAGATCGGGGAGTGCATCCCGCTGGCGTAGACAAAGTCCTTGTCTGGAGAAATAGTCACAATCTTCTTGTCGATCAGCTGGCGGATAATTTCGTTATTTTGCATCGTTCTTGCTCCAATCCTTTAAAATCTCTTCATATGCTTTTTGCGGGTCAGCGGCCTGGGTGATTGGCCGGCCGACAACGATAGCGGTTGACCCGTTTTCTCTAGCCTGGGCCGGGGTGGCCACCCGGGCCTGGTCGTCTTTTTGGTAGCTCTTTGGCCGAATGCCCGGAGTGACGAACATGAAGTCGTCGCTGAATTCGCTCTTCATCGCCTTGACTTCCAGTGGTGAGCAGATGATCCCGTCAGCCCCGGCTTCCTGGGCCTGGTGGGCCAGGCTCTTTACTTCGTCAGCCAGGCTGAGTGAGCAGTGCTGTTCATTCTTCAAGACTTCTTCAGAGATGGAAGTCAGTTCAGTCACGGCCAAAAGCTTTGGAACCGGCTTGCCGGCCGGGGTGCCTTCGATCAAGCCTTCTTTAGCGGCCTGGATCATCTGCTTGCCGCCCAAGGCGTGGACAGTCGTGCAGTAGACGCCTAAAGCAGCCAGCTGGTGAGCCGTCCGCTTGACGGTGTTGGGAATGTCGTGCAGCTTGAGGTCAAGGAAGATCTGGTAGCCCTTGGCGGACAGATCACGGACGATTTCCGGCCCGTACTGGTAGAACATTTCCATTCCCAGCTTGACGTGCAGGCCCTGCTTGTCTTTCAGCTGGTTGAGGAACAGCCACATTTTCTCCTGATCATCATAGTCCAAAGCGATAAATAACGGTTTGTTCATTGCGACTCCTTAAATTTACAAAGCGCGTATGACCGCATAAGAAAAGCCCGCCAGAGTCTACAGAGACCCCAGGCGGGCAGAATGCGTGCATACCAAAAAGATTGTGCTGCTTGTGGTCTCTCTGTACCAATTAAAGCTCAGTTAACAAAAGACTATCACGAACTTTCTTAAAAATCAAGGGCCAGGCTAGCTTGCCTTTTTTATTTTTTTGTAGGATAATTTTGGCGAATTGAAAAGTTAAAGAAGTCACATGAAGTCACACGGGAGGAAAAATGACCGCAGAAGTTAATTTGGCTGTTGAACTGCCAGGCTTGAAGCTGAAGAATCCGGTAATGCCGGCGAGTGGGACCTTTGCCTTTGGCGACTTGCCAGAGAATTTCGACTGGGACGAGATGGGGGCGATTGTTTTAAAGACTGCTACCCGCCACGCCCGGGCCGGCAACCCGCAGCCGCAGATTGCCTTGCTGAGTGACGGGGTCATGAATGCCGTAGGCTTGACCAACCCAGGCGCTGAAGTCGTGGCTAGTGAAAAGATCCCGGCTTTAAGAGAAAAGCACCCGGACCTGCCGATCTTGGCCAGTGTGGGCGGGGAAAGCGTGGAAGACTACGTGGAAGTTGCTGAAATCCTGGCCGAGGCCAAGCCGGATGCCCTAGAGCTCAACTTGTCCTGCCCGAACGTGTCTGAAGGCGGGATGACTTTTGGCATCGTGCCGGAAATGGTGGAGAAGATCACCCGTCTGGTCAAGGAAAAAGTGGACCTGCCGGTATACGTGAAATTGACGCCAAACGTTACCAGCATTGTGGAAATTGCCCAGGCAGCGGAAAGAGGCGGGGCTGACGGTTTGACCTTGATCAACACCTTGCTGGGTCTGCACCTTGATTTAAAGACCCGGCGGCCGGTTTTAGGCAATGACTTTGGCGGCTTGTCTGGTCAAGCAGTTAAGCCAGTAGCTGTCCGTATGGTGGCCCAGGTCAAGCAGGCAACCAATCTGCCAATTATCGGGGTCGGCGGGATCAACAGCCCGGAAGACGCGGCTGAATTCATCTTGGCTGGGGCCAGCGCTGTCCAGATCGGCAGCATGGCCTTCCATGACAAATTGGCCATCAAGCACGTGATTGACGGCCTGCCAGCAGTTTTGGCCGACATGGGCGCAAGTGACGTTGCCAGCCTGGTTGGCCAGTGGCAGTCAAATAAACAATAGAATATTTTAGAGCCAAAAAAAGTGTTGAGTAATTACTTCAGAGTAATCATTCAACACTTTTATCATGTTCTGATTAATTTTCGCTCTCGTTCAGGTCCTGGTTGAGCTCGCTGCTTAGTTTGTCAATCTTGGCCTGCAGGCGGGCGATTTCCTCGTCAGCTTCCTGCTTGAAGCGGTCGACGTCGGTATTGAGGTCGCTGACCATCTGCTCAGCTGCTGGCAGTTCACTGGCTAAGCGGCTGCCGGCTTCCTGGGCCCGGGAGAGGCCGTCTTGCAGCTCCTTGTGGCCTTCCTTGAAGTCTTCCGCGTCTTCTTTGAGATAGTCCCTGGTGCTTTTGCCGTTCTCATCTGGCAAGAAGGCAAAGACTGCCCCTGCTGCTGCACCGAGCAAAAAGCCCAGGCCAAAGTGCTTGAAATTCCGCATTTTTCTACCCCCTCAGTTAAAACTGGGCCTTGATCCGGTCGCAGACTTCCTGGTACTTCTTTTCGTCGTATTGGTCGGCATTGTTTCTGGTGAAGAACTTGATGCCGTCGCCTTCCCAGCGGGGGATGAAGTGGATATGTGAGTGCATGACCACTTGCCCGGCAATTTCACCGTTGTTGCTGGTGATGTTCATGGCCTGGATCCGCGGATCAGAGGCCTTGATGGCCTTGGCGATTTCCGGCACGTATTGCAAAAAGCGGCTGGCGTCTTCAGCGCTGTAGTCAAAGAAGTTGGTCAAGTGCTTCTTCGGCACCATCAACACGTGGCCTTCGTTGACCTGGGAAATGTCCAAAAAGGCCTTCACGTCGTCATTTTCAAAAACGGTGTAGCTGGGAATTTCGCCGCGGATAATCTTACAGAATAAACAGTCGTCAATTAATTCAGCCTTAGTCATTGTGTTACCTCTGATCAATTTTAATGAGTTATTTTTTCAGTTTCTCTATGTCTCCATGCTATCATAAGAGGCAGATAAAAACATGAAGAAAGATAGGGAAAATATGACTCTAGAAATATCGCATTTGACCGGGGGCTACAGCGGCATCCCGGTAATCAAAGACGTCAATTTGACCATCGCTTCCGGTGAAGCGATCGGCCTTATTGGCTTGAACGGGGCCGGCAAGTCTACCACCATCAAGCACCTGCTGGGGCTTCTGCGGCCGCAAGCCGGCAAAATCACTTTAAACGGGATCAACCTGGCTGAAAAGCCAGCTGAATTCAAAAAGCTGGTAGCCTACATCCCTGAAACGCCAGTCATCTACCCGGAACTGACCTTGAAGGAGCACCTGGAACTGACCATCCTGGCCTACCAGCTGGATCCGGATAAGGCCTGGGACAAAGCTAAAGAACTCTTGACCATGTTCCGCCTGGAAGATAAATTGGACTGGCTGCCGGTCCACTTTTCAAAAGGGATGCAGCAAAAAGTCATGATCGTGGCCGCCTTTTTGACTGACGCCCAGCTTTTAGTGATCGATGAGCCATTTACCGGCCTTGACCCCTTGGCTGTAGCCAACTTCATCGGCCTCATCAAAGAGGCGCAAGAGTCCGGCAAGGAAATTCTGATGACCACCCACGTGTTAGCCGATGCCCAGCAGGCCATCAAGACCTACGCGATCTTAAACCAGGGCACGATCGAGTTCACCGGCAGCCTGGATGAAATTAGGGACCACTATGGCTTAAAGGCCAGCGACTCCTTTGACAAGCTCTACCAGCTCTTGTACCAGGAGCAGAAAAATGCGTGAGTTAGCTAAGAAAAGACTGCAAAGTAACTTCCAGCAGTCAGCCAAGTATTTGGCCCTGGTTTTCAATGATTTCTTTGTCCTGGCTCTGATCTTCATCTTTGGGGCAGTCATGTTCTGGTATGCCCAGGTGATGAAGGTTCTGCCAGTCAAGGCCTGGTATTATCCCCTGGTATTATCCGCCTTGCTCTGGCTGGCCTACTTGCCGGGCAAACTGGTGACCCTTTTAGAGGCCGCTGACCGGCAATTCTTGCTGGCTACTGACGACCGGCTGGGCGAATATCTAGCTCCCATGCGCCGCTACAGTTTGGTCCTGCCGGCCCTGCTTTTAGCCTTAGCCGGCGGGATCATGTATCCCTTTGCCAGTTTAAAAATGGGCCTCAGCAATCTGAACTACTTTAGCTTGGTCTTGGCCCTCTTTTTCACCAAGGCCTTTGAGCAGGGGGCAGTCAGCCGCAGCCTGACTTTTGACCATAAGGTCAAGCAGGTATCTTGGCTGATTAGGCTAGTCCTTTTAGCCTTGCTTTTGGCGAATTTGTATTTCCTGCCAAATGCCTTGTACCTGCTTTTGGCTGCTGCTATTATTTCCGTCTTAGCCTTGCGGGCCTGGAAAAATTCCGCCTTTGATTGGCAGTACGCCATTGACTATGAAGCAAGACGGAAAGAGGCGGTTTACGCTGGCTTTGCCATGTTTACCGACGTCAAGGAAAGACAGGTCAACATCAAGCGGCGCAAGTACTTGGACTTTTTACTGCCGCCTTTTGGCAAGGAAAGCCCAAACAGCTTCTTGTACCGGCGGAGTCTTTTGCGGGACCCGGAATACTTGAACCTTTTAGCCCGGATGACGGCCTTTGCCCTTTTATTGACAGTCATGATCCAGGATCCGGTCTGGTCACTGCTTCTGTCCTCCCTGGTCATGTATCTGACCGTCTGGCAGCTTTTGCCTTTAGGGCAAAAATATGACCAGAACATCATGTACCGGGTCTACCCGATTGCCCAGAAAGACCGGGGGCAGGAACTCAGCCGGGTCTTAGCCTGGGCCTTGCTATTGCAGACGGGGCTGATTATAATTTTCTGGCTGGCCATTATGCCGGGCCAATTTGCCTGGAGCCTTTTGCTTTTAGTCTGGTGCGGCCTTTTGGCAAAAATCTACCTGCCGTATAAGACCCAGCAACTGGCGAAAAAATCCCGCTATAAGAACAAGAAGCGGAGAAAATAGGGCAGAAGAGAAAAAAGTTAAAGCAAACGGTAAAATAAGAAATAGATAAAACAAAAGATTAGAAAGAACAGAGAGAAAGACATGCGTTTAAAGAACAAGCCTTGGGCAAACGAACTGGTAGAAGAGCATCCGGAAAGCGCCTTGGACCGGCCGGATCCAGCGGAAAAGATCAACTGGGCAGCCCGCTTTGGGAGCGATAAGCCAATTGAAATCGAAGTTGGCTCAGGCAAGGGGCAGTTTATTACCACTTTGGCCAAGCAGCACCCTGACCGCAACTTCGTGGCCATGGAAATCCAGAAGACGGCAGCTGGCATCATCTTGAAAAAGAAGCTGGATGAAGGTTTAGACAACCTGCAGATCCTCTGCGCCGACGCGGCCAACCTGGTGGCCTACTTCGGGGAAAATTCCACCAGCAAGATCTACCTCAACTTCAGCGATCCCTGGCCAAAGAGCCGGCATGAAAAGCGCCGCTTGACCTACAAGGACTTTTTGGCCAAGTACCAGGCAGTCTTGACAAGTGACGGGGTGATTGAATTCAAGACCGACAACTCCGGCCTTTTTGCCTACAGCGTCAAGAGCATGAACAATTACGGGATGCACTTTGACTTCGTGTCAGTTGACCTCCACCACGAAAAAGAAGAAATCGTGGAAAAGAACGTGGAAACTGAATATGAGCACAAATTTGCCAGCAAGGGGCAGCCGATCTACTGCCTGCACGCGGGCTTTCTGGCCAAGTAGAAAATTTCCCTTTTCCGGGAAAATCGGTTAAAATAGCTAGTAAACGATTCTCTTATTAAAAGTAAGCAGGAGGCAAACATGGAAGAATATAAAGTAGTTGACCAAGCAAAGCTGGCTGACTTAGTCAAGAGCGGGCGGACCGTTGTCGAATTCTCCGCAGACTGGTGCTCAGACTGCCGCTTTTTGGAACCAGCCATGCCAAGTATTGAAGCTGACTTCGCCGACAGCAAGTTCATCAAGATTGACCGCGATGGTTCTATCGACTTGTGCAAGGAAATGAACATTATGGGAATTCCTTCATTTGTTGTCTACCAAGATGGGCAAGAAATTGGTAGACTAGTTAATGGAGACCGCAAGACCAAGCAGGAAGTAGAAGCATTTTTGCGGTCGCTTGACTAGATAAGAGGGGACTTGAGATCAAATGATCACTAGTATTAACAAAGTAAGCTATCCCAACACTTTGATCGTCATCTTGGCGCAAGGCGATGGCGAAAGCAATTTCGAAGAAAAGGCCGACGTGACCCGGGTTACGGACGGCAAGGGCGAATTGACCGGCTTCAACTTCTTTAACGTTGACCAGGTACTGGACTACGACAAGCTGCCAAACGGCGAAGTCAAGCTGGATGAAGACCAAGTGGCTGCTTTAAACGAAAAGCTGGCCAGCGTTGGCTTTTCCGACAAGCTGACTGTTTCAAAGCCAACTTTGGTTTACGGCTACGTTAAGGAATGCGCTGCTCACCCGGACTCTGACCACTTGCACGTAACGCAGATCGACGTTGGCGACGGTCAAGACCACCAAATCGTCTGCGGTGCGCCAAACATTGCCCAAGGGCAAAAGGTCGTTGTGGCTCTGCCAGGCACTTTGATGCCAACTGGGGCCCAGATTTGGCCAGGCGCCTTGCGCGGGGTTGAATCAGACGGGATGATCTGCTCAGCCAGAGAACTGGGCCTGGCCCACGCTCCGCAAAAGCGGGGGATCATGGTTGTCCCAGACAGCTTCAAGATCGGTGACGAATTTGAACCGACCAAGTGTGACGAACTGCTGGCCAGCGGCGTCATCACCCTGTAATTGTTAAAAAACGGCAAAAAACAAAGAGCTTTAGGCTGATTATGGCCCGGAGCTCTTTTTTCTTAGCCTAATAATGATAAAATAAGGGTCGAACGTTTGAAACAAATGGAGCGAAAAAATGTTAGACAAGACTAAACAAATTTGGTTTATTGGGATCAAGGGGACCGGGATGGCTTCCTTGGCCTTGATTTTGCACGACTTGGGCTACAAGGTTGCCGGCAGCGACATCGACAAGTACACCTTCACCCAGGATCCGCTGGAAGCCGCTGGGATTGAAGTTGCTTCTTTCTCTAAGGACAACATCAAGGAAAGCGGCCAGGTGATCGTCAAGGGCAACGCCTTCAAGAGCGACAACATCGAAGTTGCCGCCTGCGAGGAAAAGGGCGTTAAGTGGCAAAGCTACCCGGACACGGTTGAAGAAATCGTTCAGCAGTACACCAGCATCGGCGTAGCTGGCTCACACGGCAAGACTTCAACCACCGGCCTTTTGGCAACGGTTTTGGGTGAAGCCGCTCCGACTTCCTTTTTGATCGGTGACGGGATGGGCAAGGGGGTCAAGGACTCCCGCTTCTTCGTCTACGAAGCTGACGAATACCGGCGGCACTTTTTGGCATATCACCCAGACTACCAGATCATGACCAATGTCGACTTTGACCACCCGGACTACTTCAAGGACAGAGATGACTATGCCTCAGCCTTCCAGACGGCGGCTGACCAGACCAAGAAGGGGCTTTTTGTCTGGGGCGATGACGAACGCCTGCAGAAGATCCAGCCAAAGACGGCCAAGAAGTACACTTACGGCTTGAAGGACAGTGACGACTTCCAGGCCTTTGACGTGGTCAAGACCACTGAAGGGGCCAAGTTCCATGTCCGGGCTCACGGGAAAGACTTGGGCGAATTCACCATCCACCTTTTCGGCGATCACAATGTGATGAACGCTACTGCCGTTATCGCTATTGCTTTTACTGAAGGCATCGACCTTGATGTAGTCAGAAAGGGCCTGGTCAAGTACACCGGGGCCAAGCGCCGCTTCAGCGAAAAGGACTTCGGTGACACGGTGGTTATCGATGACTACGCCCACCACCCAACTGAACTGCGGGCTACGATTCAAGCTGCCCGGCAGAAGTTCCCGGACCGGAAGCTGGTTACCATCTTCCAGCCGCACACTTACTCCAGAACCAAGGAATTCGAAGAAGAATACGTGGAAATTCTGAAGGGGGTCGACAAGGCCTTCTTGACGCCAATCTATGGATCAGCCAGAGAAAAGGCTGGCGACATCAAGAGTGAAGACATCACCAGCCAGATTCCAGGTGCTGAAGTCATCGACTTTGACAACTTGAAGGATCTTTTGGCCTACAAGGGCGACTGCATCGTCTTCATGGGTGCCGGCGACATTCCTAAATACGAAGTAGCATTTGAAGAAATGCTGGAAAAGTAATTGAGCAAGCAGTCCTTTAGGGGGCTGCTTTTTTGAAGGAGACAGCGATGACTGAAACGATTTTGCTGGTAGAAGATGAGCCGGGTCTGGCCCAGAGCCTCAATAAAGAATTCCAGTTTGAAGGCTACCAAGTCCTCTTGGCCGGGGACGGGGAGCAGGCAGTCGCGGAGTTTGAAAAATTCCAGGCTGAGATCAACCTGGTCATTTTGGACTGGATGCTGCCGAAATTGGATGGCCTGGGCGTCTTGCGCCGGATCCGCCGGATCAGCGAGGTCCCGGTGATCATGCTGACAGCCCGGGACTACGCCGGCGACAAGGTGTCTGGTTTAAAGAGCGGGGCAGATGACTACGTGACTAAGCCATTTGACATTGAGGAGCTCTTGGCCAGGATGGAGGCAGTCTTGCGGCGGACGCGGCCAAACGGCGGTCAGGAAGAGTATTCCCTCAAGGGGCTGACTCTCAACTTGAAGAGCCGGGAAGTCATCAGAGAAGGGCAAATCATCCAGCTGACCCAGCGGGAATTTCTTTTGCTAAGCGAGTTCATGCGGCAAGCTGGCCAGGTTTTAACCAGAGACGAGCTCTTGGACGCGGTCTGGGGGGCAGACTTTGCAGGCCAGCCCAACACGGTCGATGTCTATGTCCGCCTGCTTAGGAAGAAGATTGACCAGAATTTTTCAGAAAAACTCCTCCACACCGTCCGGGGCGTGGGTTATATGTTGAAGTGATCATATGAAAAACAGTAATTCAGCCATCCTGCTCAGAAACCTTCTGGCTTTGACGACCATCTTGACCTTTCTTTTTGGCCTCTTGACCATGCTGGCTGTGGTTCAGCAGGAACTGGCTAACAGCAGCGCCAATACCAGGACCATCGTTCGCCGCTTGAAGGGGGCGGTGATCGACGACGACCAGGACTGGAAAAACTGGCAGGTCAACAATGGCTTGAGCAGCAGCCAGACTTATGTGCACGTGGAAAACCGCCGGTCTGATGCCAAGCGGAAAAATTACTATTCAGCCAATGCCAAGCAGCTGACTAAGACCCTTCAGCCCCTGCCGTTTTTTAGCGGGATCTATTATAAGGGGGATGCTCTCTACGCCTATGCTTCTGGCCACGCCCGGGGAATTTACTACCAGGTCTGGGTGGATTTACACCAGCAAAAGCAGGTGGTGAAGAATGTTCTTTTAGCGATCTTGCTTGTTTGGGTCATTGTTTTAGCTATCAGCGTCTTGTTCGCAGTCTTTTTGTCTGACAAACTTACCCAGCCCTTGCTGGTCTTGAACCTGGCTGCCAAAAAGGCGGCTGATTCTGGCCGGGGGCAGTTGCCAGTGCCGGAGAAGCCGACGGAAATAAAGGAACTGGCCGTCAGCTTCAATGAGCTTTTAGGCCAGCTCTATGACCAAAACGAGCAGGAAAAGAGCTTCGTCAACAACGCCGCCCATGAATTGCGGACCCCGATCGCGGCCATCCGCAGCAACGCCCAGCTGATCAAAAGGCGGGGAGGCGAGCACCCAGAGGTGATCCCAGAAGCCGTGGCCTTTATCGATGACGAAGCCAAACATATGCAGAAGATGGTCGATGAACTCTTGATTTTGGCCCGGACTGACCACCGGCAGCTTGAGAAAAAGACCTTCAACTTAAAAGAAACCCTGCAGTCTGCTTTAAGAAGCGCCCAATTGGCCCAGCCGGTCCAGCTGGACTGCCCGGATGAGCTTGTTTTGACCAGTGACCGGGACTGCCTGCTTGAAATTGTCTTGAACCTTTTAACTAATGCCGGCAAGTATTCGCCAGCTTCCAGACTGGTTTTGGTCAAGGCTGAAGAAAAAGAGGGCAGGGTGACGATCAGCGTGGCCGACCAGGGGCCGGGGATCAGCGCCAAGGACAAGGAGCACGTCTTTGACTACTTCTACAGAAGTGACGAGGTCCGGGGGCAGATTCAAGGCACGGGCTTGGGCTTGGCCATTGCCCGAAAGATGGCTGATTTGCTGGGCGGAACTTTGACCTTGGCTGACAAGGAGCCGCATGGGAGCATCTTCAGTTTGACGATCAAAAAATAAAAAATCCCGACTTTTTTCGGGGGATAAAAAAGCCTGACGGCCTGCCAGAAATGGCGCCGTTAGGCCTTTTTATTTCTTTTCTGAAAAAACGTCAGAATTGCTTCATGAAAAGTCTGTATAAGGCAGGAAGGGATTTGTCTAAGATTAAAGCATGCTAAACAAACGGAGGTAAAAATATGACTGCTTTAATCAACAACATGCTCGCCCAGACTGGGATGTGGAGCTACTTCATCGTTGCCGGCCTGCTTTTTATAGAAACCGGTCTGGTAATCATGCCTTTCCTGCCAGGTGACTCCCTGCTTTTCTTGTCGGGGGCCTTCCTGGCCAGCCAGTTCGCCAACCCGCTTCCGGCCCTGGCTCTGTTCATCGCTGCCGTAATTGCTGGTGACTGGGTCAACTTCTCCAGCGGCCGCCTTTTTGGGCAAAGCTGGCTGAAATCTGACTTCTTCAAGCGCTTCGTGAAGGAAAAGCACCTGCAGGAAAGCCACGACTTCTTCGCTAAGTACGGTCCTAGCGCGGTGACTATTGGGAGATTCGTGCCGATCATCCGGACTTTGATTCCCTTTACTGCCGGGATCAGCCAGATGAAGCGGGAAGTCTTTCTCATGTTCAACATCATCGGGGGCTTTTGCTGGGTACTCTGCATGACTTTAGCCGGCTACTGGCTGGGCAGCGTCAGCTTTGTCCGTCAGCACTTCTCCATCATCATGCTGGCCATCATCGTGATTTCCTTCCTGCCGGTTGTCTGGACTTTTGCCAAAAAGCAGCTGGCAAGTCAAAGCAGAAAAAAATAAAGCAATGATCAACAAGCAAATGGAAAAATGGCTGAAGGAGCTGGCTATCGTCTTAATCGCTGCTGCTTTGGCAGCTTACCTGGTTAGCGCCCAAGTCAGGGCGGGCCAGCTGATCATCGGCTCTGACAGCATCTTTCACTTCAACCGGATTTATGAGGCTAGCCAGCAGATAAAAACGGGCAACTATTCCTGGTTCATGTCTGTCTACGGCTTTCACCAAAGTGGCCGGATTGTCAACGCCTTTTACGGCCCCCTCTTCGCCTACCTGCTGGGCTTGATCTTGCTAGCGGCAGGCAGCTGGTACAGATTCCAGCTCTTGACCAGCTTTTTGGTCTACTTCTTTGCCTGCCTGGGCATGTACCGGGCAGGCCGGCGGGTAGGGGGCAACCGCCTGGCCGCCCTGTGGAGCGGGGCCGTCTACCTGACTGTGGGCTGGCTGGCCCGCTGGGAGATGGGGAGCAATTTTTCCGCCATAACGGCGCTATTAGCGCCCTGGCTCATGATTGCCATCATTGACCTATTGGATTTAAAGCAAGAATACCCGGTCAAGCGGCTGGTGATCCTGCTCTTTATCAGTTTAGAGAGCCATATGCTGACGGCTTTGCTTTTTTCGGCTGCCTTGCTGCCAGCAGCTGTCTACAGACTGGTGAAAGAGGGCAAGCTGGCCTGGATCAAGCTGGTCAAAGCGGCAGGAATCTGCCTTCTTTTGACCATGAACTACTGGCTGCCCTTGGTCTATTTCGGCTTGACCAACCAGCTGCTTGCTCCAGGAAAAATGTCGCTGACTGGCAATGCCTTGCGCCTGTCGCAGAAGACAACGAGCAAGCTGACCGGCCTGGTCCTTAATTCAAGCACCAGAGACCAGCTCAGCCAGCTTATGTTTATCTTCTTTGCCTTGCAGATTTTGGCCTGCCTGCTTCTAGCCTTCGACCGGACATTTACCAGCCGCTTGAACCGGATCTTCACCCTGTCCGGAGCTGGGCTTTTGTATCTGAGCTCAGCTTTGGCTCCTTGGGATAAAATCGGCCAGGCCCTGCCATTTTTGGCCAGCTACTTGCAGTTCCCGGCCCGCCTGGCCAGTTTGGCCTATGCCTTCCTGCTTTTGGGGGCGGTCTTGACGATCAAGCAGCTGGAAGACCGGCATTTGGACTTGCAACTGGGAGTCGTCCTTGCCATAGCCTTATCCCTGCTCTTATTCTTTGACCTGCGCTATTTAAGAAATCAGATCTATACCAACGCGGTCAGAGGCTACATGCCTGGCGTTGCCCGGTCCAAGACGACCAGTATGGGCAGTGACAATGACAAGGATGACCGGCTTCTGGCCGGGCAAGCTGCTAAAAAAATGGACCCAGGTCTGTTTTTACAAAAAGCCCGCAAGACTGTGCCGGATTATTTGCCGGCTGGCGGGGGGGACTTTAAGCAGGTTGAAGCGGCTTACAGACAAGCAGTTCTTGGCCAGCATTTCTTTACGAAAAAGACTGCCGGGCAGACGGTTCAGCTCAACTGGACCAGTAGTAAAGACGGAGAAATCCGCCTGCCCCTGGTTCTGTACCGGCAGTCGAAGCTGACCGTAAACGGCCAGCAGGTCAAGGTGAAGCCAGGGGCCGGGGGTCTGGCGACTATTATGAGTTGGAAGGGAAAGAACACGGCCAGCCTGGCCATAGAAATACCATTTTGGCTGCAGGCGGGCTTATGCCTGTCGCTTCTGGCTGACTTGCTGGCAGCCTTATATCTGCTAGGCAATTGGCTGGGCAAAAGGCTGCAGGGCCTGGTCAACAAGGAATTGGAAATTTAGAAGGAAAGAGTAGTGAATAAATGCTAGATATTTTTAAAGCGGTAATTTTAGGTATTATCGAAGGGCTGAGCGAATTTTTGCCCATCTCTTCAACCGGCCACCTGTATTTGGCAGATTATGTCATCAAGCTGGGCCAACCGACCAGCTTTGTCAACATGTTCATGGTGGTCATCCAACTGGGCGCCATCATGAGCGTGGTGGTCCTTTATTTCAACAAATTGAATCCTTTTGCCAGAAGTAAGTCCGGCCCGGAAAAGCGGGCGACCTGGCTGCTCTGGTTTAAAGTGATTCTGGCGGTTTTGCCGGCGGTGGTTATTGGCCTGCCGCTGAATGACTGGCTGGACAAAAACATGACCAGCTGGCAGGTAATTTCCGCCACCCTGATCATTTACGGGATACTTTTCATCATTTTAGAAAACTTTTATGCCAAGCGGCAGCCGACGGTAACGAAGCTGAGTGACTTGAGCTGGCACTTTGCCTTCTTGATCGGCTGCTTCCAGGTTTTGTCTCTGATTCCCGGCACCTCAAGATCATGGGCCACGATTTTAGGGGCCATGCTGCTGGGCGCCAGCCGCTACGTGGCGACTGAATTTTCCTTCTTTTTGGCCATTCCAACCATGTTTGGGGCATCCTTGTTGAAGCTGGTCAAGTTCTTTAAGGCCGGGGGTATCCTTGCCGGCAGCCAGCTGGCCATCCTTTTGACGGGGATGATCGTATCCTTCGTCGTTGCCTATTTGGCAATCAAGTTTTTGCTGAAGTACGTGCAGACCCACGACTTCAAGCCTTTTGGCTGGTACCGGATCATCTTAGGTCTGGTTGTAATTCTTTGCGGCTTCTTTATGTAGTGTATTAAGCCTATCGTGTATATCAAGTGTTTTAGTATTATGTATTAAGTGTTAGCTGTTGTATATTTGATTAAGTGTGTATTTTTTCCGGTATTTGCCTGGGGTGATGCCAGTGGATTCGGCAAAGGCCTTGGAAAAGCTGGACAAGTCCTGGTAGCCGAGTTCAGAAGCGATTTCTTCCAGCTTCTTGTTGGTTAAGCGGAGCTGGTCTTCAGCCAGGTTGATCCGGATATTGCGGCGCAGGTGGACGAAGTCCATAGCAAAGAGCTTGCGGCAGAGGCGGGAAAAGTAATTCGCCTGGTAGCCGAAGTACTGGGCCGCTTCTTTTAAAGAGACCTGGCCATTCTGCTGGGTCAGGTAAGTCATAATAGCGCCAGATTGTGCGTCACGGTTAGCGTGGCGCACATTTTTTCTTGGAAAATTTGACCTGCTCTTGGAGATCTTCTGCCGGTGCTGGTGGAGCAGTTCAGTCAAAAGCAGGCCGGCCAGGCGCTGGACTTGGAAGTCATCGTATTCGTCTTTGTCTCTTTTTGCCAGAAGCTCAAGCAAATTGATATAGCCAGTGGTCATCCCATCAGTCAGATTTTGAAAAACGATGTAGGCATATTTGCCGGACTTGTCATTCATTAAGTCATGGATCAAGGCGTTATCGGCAACTAAGTACTGGTTAAGAGGGTCCGGGTAGGCCAAATCAATTTGGAGGAGGCGGAAGGAGGCAGAAGTACCAGCTTTGCTATTTTCAGCTAAAGGAGACAAGTGGACTTCTTTGAAACCAGTGGCGACGATGATGTCGAATTTTTTTAAAGAGAAGAGGCGCTTATCGGCAGACAATACGGCATCAGTCAAGCATTCCAGGAGGTCAATATGAAATGTATGGCTGCTTTTTCTAGCATAGGGGGAAGTAGTCGTGGTCAAGTCTTGTTCGCCAGTCAGGCGCTTTACGTTCAGCATAGCTAAGTCCTTTCACAATAAAGATATTTAAGCACAAATTTTAGGATAACTTAAGCGCTTAAATTGTAACACCTTTCCAAGTATGATGAAAAAGAAATCAAGAAGAAAAGCAATATTTTGAAAGGCAGGAAACTAAGATGAGCAAAGAATACACGGTTGATTTGGTCGTAGCAGGTTGTGGCGGTACCGGGATGGCGGCAGCTGACGCGGGTGCAAGCCAGGGGCTTAAGACAATGGTTGTTGAAAAGCAGGCCCAGGCAGGCGGCAACACCAAGATCTCCAGCGGCTTTTTCGCCATTGACACCAAGGAGCAACGGGAAGCTGGTTTGAAGCTGTCAACGGAAGAAGCCATCCGGCAATTAAACGAGTACAACCACTACTTGAACAACGGGCCACTGACCCGGCGGATCGTGGAAAACGCCAAGCCGACTCTGGAAGAAATTGAGAGCCTCGGTATGGAGATCAAGCTGAACCCGACCAGCCAGACCACCCAGTTTGCCCACCTGGACAATCCATATGCCGGCGGTTCTTACCACATGTACCAAAACAAGCCGGAATCCTGGGACAGAGTACAGAAGTCAGTTGAAGAAAAAGGCGTGGAATTTCTCTTTGGGACGACCATGCAGGACTTGCTGAAAAATGAAGCAGGGGAAATCTGCGGCTTGACGGCAGTTGACGAAAATGGTGAAGAAGTAATCGTTCATGCAAAAGCAGTCGTTGTGGCCACTGGCGGCTTTGGCGGCGACAAGGACCGGGTAGCCAAGCTCATGCACACCGACCGGATGCGGGGCCTGGGCGTGCCAAACATGGGCGAAGGGATGACGGCTTTGGAAAAGGCCGGCGCCGTCAACATTGACTCTCATGCTCTGATCCACGCTTCACAACTGGCCAAGTCCAAGGTAACCCAGAACACTTCCAAGAAGCACCTGGCCGGCTTTTCAGACAATCCTTTGACCCGGCTGCTTCTCACTCCTTTGATGTGGGTTGATCCAAACGGCCTCCGCTTTACCGATGAAAACACGGTTTACGATACGGTTTTGTGGGCCAACGCTGCTTACAACGTCGGCGGGATGTACTATATCATCGTTGACACCAAGACTTTGAACGAATACACCAAGGGCACCAAGCTGACTGTGTCTAAGGCAGGTCCTGGGGCAACTGACAAGCCTGGCGACTTTATTGAGCTGGCAGAAGAAGCTGTAGCTAACGAAACGGCCTTTAAGGGCGAAAGCCTCAGCGACTTGGCAGAAAAGGCTGGTTTTGACGAAGATAATTTATCCAAGGCTGTAGCTGACTACAATCAGGCAATTAAGGACCAAGATGACAAGGCCTTTGCCAAGGGCAAGGAAAGTCTGGTCTACAGCGTTGAAGAAGGGCCATTTTATGCCTTTAAGGCCCAGGCAGCCTACCTGGGGACAGTTGGCGGGGTCAGAGTTGATGACCACCTGCGGGTTTTGGACGCTGACTTCAAGCCAATCAAGGGCCTGTACGCCGGCGGTGCCAACGCGGGCGGCTACTATGAAGGGCAGAGCTATCCGGCTTATGAAGGGCTGGCTTCTGGCTTTGCCTGGACTTCCGGCCGCCTGGCAGGTTTAGCCGCGGCAGAAGACTTAAAGAAATAGACAGGCGGTGATGATGATGGGAGAAACAGTTACGGCAAAAGCTGATCAAGCTTATGTGTCCAAGACCAGAATCGGTGTTTTGGCGGTCAGTGCCATGGGAATGGCGGCTTTGGCGATTACGCCGTCATATAACGCGATTGCCAAGTCCTTCAGCTTAAGCGCCACGGCAGTGCAGATGCTGACGTCACTGCCAAACTTGTTCATGATGCTGGCCGGGCTTTTGATGGGGAAGTTGACGGCTGGCAAGATCAAATTGAAGAATTTGACGATCGTCATGATCATACTCTGCTGCGTGGGTGGCCTTCTGCCTCTGTTTTATCATGGCAGCTTCGCCTTCCTCTTGGTCTGCTCATGTCTGGTAGGTTTAGGGCAAGGGGCCTGCACCAACCTGTCACAAGTGTTGATTGCCAGCATGCTGCCGGCGGCTGAGCGGCAGAGCACGATGGGCTTGACTACGACTTTCACCAACTTAGGGGGGATTGTCTTCATCATGGGCGGCGGCTCTTTGGCCAGCAAGAGCGGCTGGGTTGCCAACTACTGGATCTATTTGTTCGCGGTACTGGTATTGATTACCGTTTTGGCTTTGGTTCCTTTGAACCCGCTGCCGGTTGATGACGGGCGGGCAGGAGCAAAGACCGGCAAGATCCAGCTGAACAAGTATGTCTTTGGCTGCGCGGGCTGGGCCTTTTGCACCATGCTTTTGAACAATGTTTTGAACAACAATATTTCCTTGTTTGTGGCTGAGGAGAAGCTGGGGTCAACCGCGCAGGCGGCACTCACGTCAACTATTTCCTTGATCGGGGGGATGCTGTGCGGCTTTATTGTCGGTAAGATCGGGAAGAAGTTCCCGCATTCGACCATTGCTTTAGCCTTCTTCCTGTACGGTCTGTCATATATTTTGATTGGCCTCTGCCACAATTTATTTGGGATTTTTGCCGGGAGTTTTGTTGTCGGAGCAGCGATGAGTATTGCCATGGGGCAGTTTGCCTACTTGATTTCAATCGTGGTTGACCCGGTCAGCACATCGATGGCGCTCGGGGTATACCAGGCGATCAACTCCATCGGCGGGGTGGTCAGTCCTTTTGTAGTCAACAGTTTGACGGCGGTATTCCACGTTAACGCATTTGTAGTGAGTGGAATTTTGGCTTTGCTTTTAGCAGCAGTTGCTTTAGGCAGCAAATTCCAGAAGAAGCTGCTGGCTTTTGCAGGGATGTAGCGGCTTTTTAGAAAAAAGCAAGAAAAAATTTGGATTTAGACCGAGAAATAAGGGATCTTCCGTGGGAAGATCCCTTATTTTATTAGCAAAAGGTTACGATATTATAGTTTCTCTATAGGGAGAAAAGTGGATTTTGGTGGCGCAAATAGCGGCACAGCAAAAGTGTAAACGGTTGCGTAAATAAAAGGGTGGGTAAGTAAATTAGTATAATCATAGTGTTAAAAAATGGTTTATGTTGTGTTATGATATTTAGCAGGTTATAAGACTATAGACTTAAATCAAACTTAGACTATAGTTTAGAAGAGAAATTCAAACAGAAAGAGGAAGAAATATGTTGTCCAAGAACAACCGGAAACTTCAAGAACGCAAGCTTGAGCAAAAGCAGCGTTTTGGTTTTAGAAAATACAGCTTCGGTTTGGCATCAGCCTTGATCGGTGTGTCATTCATGCTGACTACTGGGGGTACTGTTTCAGCGGATACTACTACTCCAGCTGAAACTGCTGTGACTGCGGCTGCTACTACGAGCAGTGAAAATACGAGCACGTCAGGGGATGCAACTAGCACTACTGCCAGCTCAGAGAACACTGACACTAAGAGCTCAGAAACAACTGATACTGCTTCAACGACTGCTACTACTGACAGTTCAAGTACTAGTGACAGCACTGAGACTACCAGCTCAGAAAGCACTGACTCAAGCGACAAGTCAACTGCAACTGACAGTTCAGATACTAAAACTGAAAGCACTACTTCAGAAACTAGTGACAGTAAAAGTGAATCCACTACTACTGATTCAGCAACTGACACGGCTAAGACTGCATCCACTGAATCTACGAACAGTGAAAATAAGACTGAAACTGCAACTAGTGACTCCAGTGCAGATCAGTCAGCTAGTTCAGCAACTTCTGACTCAACTTCAGAAGCAACTACCTCGTTAAAGGCTACTGCTACTGCAGCAACTACGGACGCTTCAACTACTACTGCAAGTACCTCCACTACTACTGATGATGCTGCGTCTGCAGAAGGCAAGCTTACTGACGAAGCTAAGGCCAAAGGCTTAACTGACAGCGATGTTTCCCCTGAGATGAGCGACGCTAATGGAGCAAGTCTTAAACAGGATAGTTCAAAGATTCCATCCGGCTACAAGGCTGATCCAACTGAAGGGCGTTACACTTTTGGGATTCTCAGCTTAGGGCCAATCGATACTAGTGGTCTTACCAGTTATAACCAAACGTATGGAACAAATTACTATATCCGGGTATCAACAGCAGCTCAAGCTACTAACGGAGTATATGACGACACTGTTTATATTCAATTGGTTGATGCAGATCAAGACACAGTTCTTTGGGAAAGCTCAGCCAAGCCGGGTGATTTAAACAAGACCATTGATGCATTAAATTCTACAAACGGTAATCCGTTCCAATACTCATATGCAGAAAATGTTGTCAATGGTGTAACTACAAAGGCTATTAAATTTGATGCCAGCCCAATTGATGCTAATAATGGTCCAATGTACTCTACGGCTGTATATCAAGCAGACAGCGATAATCAAACTTCTGGGACCTCTATCAGTTTCAATTATCCGGATGCAAGTACTATTGAAACACGCTACATTGCAAAGGACGCTGCCGGTAATGAAACCGTATTAGCAACATACGATGAAACCGGTAGACCGGGTTCAATCTATACCGCGTCAGGTCTGCGTGATTTCGTTGGTTATGACTTGGTATCCGTCCCTTCCGAAACAACTAGCACTTTAAAGCGTAGCTATACAGTCGGTGATCTTTTAGTTCCTACCCCAAGAAAGTATTCAAATTACATTCAAATGGTTCGGACTAGTTTGATCACGAGTACTGACGGTAGTAGCATTATCAGTATTCGCATGGCTCTAAATGGTGCGAGCCTTGATGATATTAATAATCCTGATGTTTGGAAGGTTGTCTTTACTAGTGAAGAGCTGAAGCCTGGTGAATGGTCTACTACTGGTAATAATCTTGCAAATTATAATGGTTCTCACGAAAAGGGAGCGTTCGTTATTACAGACGAGATAGCTAAGGCTGCTGGTTTTACCGATGAGCAAATGGTGGGCAAGTACGTATTTAACTGGTTATTGCTTAACATTAACCCAGAAGGTCAAAAGCCAGTTGACTACTACTACGCTCCACAAGGCCAAGTTCGCGTTAACTATGTAACCAGTGATGGCACTGTAATTCAATCACCAGTAACTGCTTACGAAAACTCAAGCAACAACACTACTTATGACGTATCTGGCTCAACTTACAAGCCAGAAACCATCACTGTTAACGGTAAGACTTACCGTTACGTTATGAGTGACAAGTCTAAGGGAACCGCTGGTACGACAGAAGTCAACGGTTACACTTACAACGTAACTCCATCTGACGAAACTGGTCGTATTAGTTCCAACACTGTTAATGACGTTTACTACGTTTACGAATTGGTAACTTACCACACTGAAGCTGAAACTAAGAACGTAACTCGGACGATCGAATACTACGACAGCGTAACTGGTGAACCAATTCCTTCTAACTTGGAATCAACGGTTACTCAAACCGCAACGCTGAACCGTAACAAGATCTACGATGACCAAAACAACTTTGTTGGCTACGGTACTATCTCAGCTGATAGCTCAAGTTACACGATTAACGATAGTTGGAATGTTGATGCACAAACTTGGACTCAACAGGACTCTGCAGATCTGTCAGAATATGGCTACACTGCACCAGATAGAGCTTCAGTTGCAGCGGTAACTGTTGACGGCAATACCACCGATGTAACGGAAAAGGTATACTACGGCCACCAAACCACGCCAGTAACTCCAACTGATCCAAAGACTCCAGGCAAACCAATCAATCCTAAGGGGGACGTAAACTACCCAGATGGCGTGTCAAAGGATGACTTGACTTCAACTGTTAAGCGGACCATCAACTACGTTGACGAAGACGGCAATGCGGTTAACGGTTCACCAGATGGCACTAGCTCATACGAACAAACTGCTGAATTCACTCGGACTGCAATCGTTGACAAGGTAACTGGCAAGATCCTTGGTTACGACACTAACAACGATGGCAAGGTTGACACTGAAAGTGCAGATCGTGCATGGCTTCCAACCGAAAAGACTTTGGAAGCAGTTAAGTCAGCAGACCCAAGCTCAGTAGGTTACGACAAGGTTGATATTTCAAACGTTTCATCACTGGTAGTAACTCCAGGCCAAGCTGATACTACTGTCACTGTAACTTACAGCAACAACCAAGTGTCAGGTACTATCAAGTACATCGATGACACTACTGGTGTAGAACTTGACAGCGACACTCTGCCAACTGGCAAGGTTGGTTCAACTATCAACTACACTACCGCTGACAAGATCAAGAGTTACGAAGACCAAGGCTACGAACTCGTTTCAAACGACTTTACTGATGGCAGCCAAGTGTACAAGAAGGATGGCAACGACTTTGTTGTTCACCTGAAGCACAAGACTCAAACCATCACTCCAAACGATCCGAACCCTGTAACTCCAGGCGAACCGATCAACCCTAACGACCCTAACAGCCCAGTTTACGGTGAAGAAACTGACCGGAAGAACCTGGTTAAGGACGCAAGTCAAACTATTCACTACGTAGGCGCAGGTGACAAGACTCCAGCTGACAACGTTGTAACTCAGAAGGATGCCTTCACTCGGACTGTTACTATCGATAAGGTGACTGGTAAGGTTCTGTCATACACTGACTGGGAAGGTGAAAAGACCTTCAACACTGTCGACACTCCAGTAGTAGACGGCTACCACGCTGACAAGAAGACGGCAGGTGGCCTGACTGCAACTGTAGACAACCCAGACGTTGAAGAAACTGTAACTTACTCACCAAACGGTAAGCTTGTTCCAGTTGACCCTAACGGTACTCCAATCCCAGGTGCAGACACCCCAACTTACCCAACGGACCCTAACGATCCAACTAAGGTGGTTCCAAACGAACCAATTCCAGAAGTTCCAGGCTACACCCCAGTAGATCCAAGCCCTGTAACTCCATCTAACCCAGGTGAAGATACTCCAGTACCTTACAACCAAGTCGTAACTGGTACTATCAAGTACGTTGACGACACTACTGGCAAGACTCTGAGCAGCGAAGATCTTGAGAAGGGTACTGTAGGCTCAAAGATTAACTACACTACTGCAGACAAGATCAAGAGCTACGAAGACCAAGGCTACGAACTCGTATCAAACGACTTCACTGATGGCAGCCAAGTGTACAAGAAGGATGGCAACGACTTTGTTGTTCACCTGAAGCACGCAACTGAAGAAACTACCAGCTACAAGGATGCAACTCAAACTATCCACTACGTTGGTGCGGGCGATGACACTCCAGCTGACAAGGTTCAAACTCAGAAGGATGCCTTCAGCAAGACTGACACGATCGACAAGGTAACTGGTGAAGTTGTCAAGACTACTGGCTGGACTGGTACTAAGACTTTCGGTACTGAAGACACTCCAGTAGTCGATGGCTACCACGCAGACAAGAAGGTAGCAGGTGGTCTGACTGCAACTGTAGACAACCCAGACGTTGAAGAAACTGTAACTTACTCACCAAACGGTAAGATCGTTCCAGTAGATCCAAACGGTACTCCAATTCCAGGTGCAGACACCCCAACTTACCCAACGGACCCTAACGATCCAACTAAGGTAGTTCCGAACGAACCAATTCCAGATGTTCCAAACTACACTCCAGTAGATCCAAGCCCTGTAACTCCAGCAGATCCAGGCAAGGACACTCCAGTTGTCTACAACCAAGTGGTAACTGGTACTATCAAGTACGTTGACGACACTACTGGCAAGACTCTGAGCAGCGAAGATCTTGAGAAGGGTACTGTAGGCTCAAAGATTAACTACACTACTGCTGACAAGATCAAGAGCTACGAAGACCAAGGCTACGAACTCGTATCAAACGACTTCACTGATGGTAAGCAGGTTTACGCTAAGGAAGGCAACGACTTCGTTGTTCACCTGAAGCACGCAACTGAAGAAACTACCAGCTACAAGGATGCAACCCAAACTATCCACTACGTAGGTGCGGGCGATGACACTCCAGCTGACAAGGTTCAAACTCAGAAGGATGCCTTCAGCAAGACTGACACGATCGACAAGGTAACTGGCGAAGTTGTCAAGACTACTGGCTGGACAGGTACTAAGACTTTCGGTACTGAAGACACTCCAGTAGTAGATGGCTACCACGCAGACAAGAAGGTAGCAGGTGGTCTGACTGCAACTGTAGACAACCCAGACGTTGAAGAAACTGTAACTTACTCACCAAACGGCAAGCTTGTTCCAGTTGACCCTAACGGTACTCCAATCCCAGGTGCAGACACTCCAACTTACCCAACGGACCCTAACGATCCAACTAAGGTAGTTCCGAATGAACCAATTCCAGATGTTCCAAACTACACTCCAGTAGATCCAAGCCCTGTAACTCCAGCAGATCCAGGCAAGGACACTCCAGTACCTTACACTAAGAACGAAACTCCAGCAGCTAAGTATGGTCTGACTGAGAAGTTTGTTGACGAAGACGGCAACGAACTGTTGCCAAGCGTAAACAAGGGTACTGACTACAAGACTGGCGACTCCTACGACGTAACTAAGGATGCTAAGGTTGTAGAAGGCTACGTACTTGTTAAGACTACTGGCACGACTGGTACTTTCACTGACAGTGACAAGACCGCTGTCTTCACTTACAAGAAGGTCGGCAAGATCGTTCCAGTTGACCCTAACGGCAACGAAATTCCAGGCGCGGACACTCCAAGCTACAAGAACGATCCAGACGACCCAAGCAAGGTGGTTCCAAACGAACCAACTCCAGAAGTACCAGGCTGGACCACTGACGTTCCAAACGTAACTCCGGAAGACCCAACTAAGGACACTCCAGTTCCTTACACTAAGAAGACCACTCCGGAAACTCCTTCAACCCCAGAAACTCCAGCAGCTAAGTACGGCCTGACTGAAAAGTTTGTTGACGAAGACGGCAACGAACTGCTGCCAAGCGTGAACAAGGGCACTGACTACAAGTCAGGCGACAGCTACGACGTGACTAGCGACGCCAAGGTAATCACTGGCTACGTTCTGGTTAAGACTACTGACACGACTGGCACTTTCAGTGACAGCGATAAGACCGCAGTCTTCACTTACAAGAAGGTCGGCAAGATTGTTCCAGTTGACCCTAACGGCAACGAAATCCCAGGCGCGGACACTCCAAGCTACAAGAACGACCCAGACGACCCAAGCAAGGTGGTTCCAAACGAACCAACTCCAGAAGTACCAGGCTGGACTACCGACGTTCCAAACGTGACTCCGGAAGATCCGACTAAGGATACTCCAGTTCCTTACACTAAGAAGACCACTCCGGAAACTCCTTCAACTCCAGAAACTCCAGCAGCTAAGTACGGCCTGACTGAAAAGTTTGTTGACGAAAACGGCAACGAACTGCAACCAAGCGTAAACAAGGGTACTGACTACAAGAATGGTGATTCTTACGACGTAACTAAGGACGCCAAGGTTGTAGAAGGCTACGTACTGGTTAAGACTACTGACACGACTGGTACTTTCACTGACGGCAACAAGACTGCTGTCTTCACTTACAAGAAGATCGGCAAGATCATCCCTGTAGACGAAAACGGTACTCCAATCCCAGGTGCCGACACGCCAAGCTACAAGAATGACCCAACTGATCCAACTAAGGTTCTGCCAAATGAACCAACCCCAGAAGTTCCTGGCTGGACTACTGACGTGCCAAGCGTAACTCCGGCAGATCCAACTGCAGATACTCCGGTGCCATACGCTAAGAAGACTACTCCTTCTACTCCAGAAGTACCAAGTAATCCAGATACTCCATCCAACCCAGAAACTCCAACTACTCCGGACAAGCCAGAGGTTCCGAGTCAACCACAAAAGCCTGCATCCCCATCAGGCCAAAACAACCCGACTCCGGTAAACCCAACTACTACTCCGGCAAGTCCAAAGCAAACCACACTTACTGGCAAGCAGACTCCTGCTCCAAACAAGACTGCAACTGCCAGCCAGCTGCCGCAAACCGGCGCCGATGAAGAAAAGGCCAGCCTGCTTAGTGCCTTAGGTCTGGGCCTGGTAACCCTGACTTCACTCTTCGGCCTCTTGGGCGGCAAGAAGCGCAAGCATTAATCCATAACATAAATTCAGCTTAATTAAATTTCTCTTCTAAGCACGCGAGCAGCGCCAAGGTCCCCCAGCCTTGGCGCTGTTTCTTTTTCAAATTGCTAGACATCTAACAAAATACCGACTATAATAATCGCTAGATGTCTAACAAAAGGAGGATACAGGTGGAAGAACCAATCCGTAAATGGATCAAACGGGCGGCCAAAAGCATCGACCAGCATTCCGGCCCCTTTGCCAGAAAGGAGCGCTTGACGCGTGAACAGATGGCAGTGCTGGATTTTCTAAGCCAGCAAGCAGGCCAAACAGCTAACCAGCATGCTTTGGACGAGGAATTTGCCATCCAGCGCTCGACCACGACCATCATGCTGCAGCGCCTGGAAAAGCGGGGCTTAATTAGGCGCCTGCCAGATCCCAATGATAAAAGGCAAAAACTGGTGCAGCTGACGAGTGAAGCTAATGAGCTCATCCCGCAGATCCGTGAAGAAATCAAAGACGATGATCTTGAACTCCTCCAGCAGTTCAGCAAGGAAGAATTAGCCACCGTCAGAAAGCTTTTAAAATACATTGCAGAAGAGGGGTAATAGTTTACACATGAATTCAAAAATTCCTAAAAAAGTCTACGCGGCCATTGTGGCAACAGGACTGATGTCCTTTAGCGGGGTTCTGGTGGAAACGGCAATGAACGTTGCCTTTCCAACCTTGATGAAGCAGTTTGGCCTGGCCACCAACACCGTTCAGTGGATGACCTCGATTTACCTCTTGGTCATCTCCGTTGTTGTGCCACTGTCTGCTGTTTTGAAAAGTTCTTTTAAGACCAAGCAGCTCTTTGTTTCAGCCAACTTGCTCTTTTTCTTTGGCCTCTTGCTGGACGCCTTAGCGCCAAATTTCGCGGTTCTGCTCTTTGGCCGGGCCATTCAAGGTCTGGGCACCGGGATTGCCTTGCCCTTGATGTTCAATATCATCCTGGAGCAGGTGCCCGCTGAAAAAATTGGCATCATGATGGGTTTTGGCAACTTGATCACGGGTGTTGCTCCTGCCTTGGGGCCAACTTTCGGCGGTTTGATCATCAACACTTTGGGCTGGCGCTATGTCTTCTTTTTCTTAATGCCTTTGATCATCTTGTCTCTCTTCCTGGGCCTTTACGGCATCCAACAGAAGTCCAAGATCGTTAAGATCAAGCCGGACTTCTTGAGCATTGTCTTTATCGCTGTCCTTTTTGCCGGCGTTATCTATGGCTTCAGCAACCTTTCCTCAGGCAAATTGCTGACCAACCTGTTCCCAATCTTTATCGGTCTCTGCTCTTTGGGCTTTTTGCTGGGCCGGTCGAAAAAAATCTCCCAACCAATCCTGCACTTTGAAATCCTCAAGAACAAGTCCTTCAGCGTGCACTTGCTGGGCTTCCTCTTAATGCAGCTCTGTTCTCTGGGCAATGCCTTTCTTTTGCCCAACTATGTCCAGCTGGTCAATGGGGGAACGGCAACTCTGGCTGGCCTGGTCACCATGCCCGCCGGCATCATCGGAGCGGCCATGAGCGTGGTCGGCGGCCGTCTCTACGACGCTAAAGGGGCCAGATTGCCCATGATCACTGGCGTCAGCATGATGGCTATTGAACTGATTGCTTTTGCCTGCTTGTCCCAGCACATGTCCAACTTGGTAATTTGCCTCATCTACGTCATCTATATGACTGGGATGGGGATGTCTGTTGGCTCAATCATGACTAATGGCCTGGCCAGCTTGAAGCCGAGCCAGTCAGCTCAGGGCAATGCCTTCTTAAACACTATCCAGCAATTTGCCGGCGCCATCGGGACTTCAGTGACTTCAGCAATCGTGGCCCTCAGCCAAGCTCAATATGGGTCAAAGGGACCGCGGCCGACGGCGATCGGCACCCAACATGCCTTTATTTTCCTGGCTGCGATAGTTATCTTGCTCTGGCTCATGTTCTACAAGAACGTGAAAACAGAAGGCGGGTCTAAATAATTAACGAACGTGTAAAAACTGTTAAAATACTAGATAGGTATTTTGACAGTTTTTATTTTGCAAGGAATGACAATGAACAAGAAGAAGTTACTTTTAATCGATGGCAATTCCGTGGCCTTCCGGGCCTTTTTCGCCATGTACCAGCAATTAGACAAGTTTAAAAATCCAGAAGGCCTCCACACCAACGCCCTCTATGCCTTTAAAAACATGCTGGACGTGGTCTTGAAGCAGGAAGACCCGAGCCATATCCTGGTGGCCTTTGATGCTGGCAAGACTACCTTCAGAACCACCATGTACAAAGACTACAAGGGAGGGCGGGACAAGACCCCGGCAGAACTCTCCGAGCAGCTGCCTTACCTGCGCGAGATGCTCAAGGACATGGGGATCAAGAGCTACGAACTGGCTAACTACGAAGCCGACGACATTATTGGTACCATGGCCAAAAAAGGGGCCGAAGCCGGCTATGAAGTGGCCGTTGTTTCCGGGGACAAGGACTTGACCCAGCTGGCAAGTGACCACGTGACCGTCTACGTGACCAAGTCCGGGGTAACTAAATTAGAAGCTTTTACCCCAGACCACATGAAAGAAGTCAACGGGGTGACGCCGACCGAATTCATCGATATGAAGGCTTTGATGGGTGACCCGTCTGACAACTACCCAGGCGTGGCCAAGGTTGGCCCGAAGACTGCTTCTAAGCTTATCCAAGAATACGGCAGCGTGGAAAATCTGTATGACCACGTTGACGAAATGAAGAAGTCCAAGTTGAAGGAAAACCTGATCGCCGGCAAGGACAATGCCCTTTTGGGTAAAAAATTAGCCACCATCAACTGCGACAGTCCAGTAGAAGTGACCCTTGCTGATCTTGAATATCAAGGCAGCAATATCGACGACCTCCGCCGCTTCTACGAAAAGATGAACTTCCGCCGCTTTTTGGCAGATTTAGCCCAAAAAGGGGAATTGACTGAAAGCAAGACGGAAGTCAAAAAGCAGGACTACATCGTTCTCACTGCTGACAATTTAGACCAGCTGCCAAAGGCTGCTGAAGTCACTTTCTACCTGGCCATGTTTGGCGACAACTACCACCTGGCCGACTTCGCCGGCTTTGCCTTGAGAATTGGCGAGGAAACTTTCGTCAGCCGGGAAGTTACCTTGTTGCAGGAAAGCCCCTTGAAGGAAATGCTGGAAGATCCTGCTGTCCAAAAGAATGTCTTTGACTTAAAGCGGACCACTTACGGCCTCTACCGGCTGGGAATCAAGGCTGAATCTTTGACCTTTGACCTGCTTTTAGCTTCTTACCTGGTTGACAATGAGAAAAATTCCAACGACTTGGGTGAACTGGTCCAAGGCTACGACTACTATGATTTAAAGACCGACCTGGAAGTCTACGGAAAGGGGAAGAATGCCAAGATTCCGGCAGATGATTCAGCCTTCTTCAACCACCTGGCCGGAAAAACCGCGGCTATCGCGGCTTTGAAGGAATCTCTTTTAAGCAAGCTGAAAGAGCACGAGCAAGACGACCTCTACGACTCGATCGAATTGCCAACGGCTCGCGTTTTGGCCAAGATGGAAATGAACGGGATCAAGGTCCAGCCTTCCCGCTTAAAGGAACTGGAAAACGACTTTGCTGTCCGTTTAAAGGACCTGGAAGAGAAGATCTACAAGGAAGCCGGGGAAGAATTCAACTTGAATTCACCAAAGCAGCTGGGCGTCATCCTTTTTGAAAAGCTGGGCCTGCCAGTCATCAAGAAGACCAAGACCGGCTACTCCACTTCAGTTGAAGTCTTAAACCAATTGAAAGAACAAAGCCCAGTCGTCAGCGACATCCTGGAATACCGGCAGATCTCCAAGATTCAGTCTACCTACGTCAAGGGCCTCTTAGACGTCATCGATGAGCGTGACGGCCGCATCCACACCCGCTATTTGCAAACTTTGACGGCAACTGGCCGCCTGTCTTCAGTCGATCCTAACTTGCAGAACATCCCAACCAGAACGGAAGAAGGCAAGCAGATCAGAAAGGCCTTTGTCCCATCAAGTCCGGATGGCTATATCTATTCCTGCGACTATTCCCAAATCGAGCTCCGGGTCCTGGCCCATGTTTCAGAAGACCCGAACATGCAGGAAGCCTTCAAGACCGGCTACGACATTCACGCCCACACGGCCATGAAGATCTTCCACTTAAAGAGCGTTGACGAAGTAACGCCGCTCCAAAGACGGCGGGCCAAGGCTGTCAACTTCGGGATCGTCTACGGGATCTCTGACTACGGCCTTTCCAAGAACCTGGACATCTCCCGCAAGCAGGCCAAGGAATTCATCGACGAATACTTTGACCAGTACCCAGGCATCCAGGCCTACATGGACCGGGCCGTTAAAGACGCCAGAGAAAAGGGCTACGCGGAAACTATCATGCACCGCCGCCGCTATCTGCCAGATATCCACGCCAAGAACTTCAATGTCCGCTCTTTCGCGGAAAGAACAGCCATCAACTCCCCAATCCAAGGGTCAGCTGCCGACATCATGAAGATTGCCATGATCAATATGCAAAAGAAGCTGGATGAACTAGGGTTAAAGACCAAGATGGTTGTTCAGGTCCACGACGAATTGATTTTTGACGTGCCAGCTGATGAATTAGAAACGATCCAGAAGATTGTCCCGTTAGTCATGCAGTCAGCCGTTAAGTTGGACGTGCCTTTAGTCGCTGATGCCGGCTGGGGCCATGACTGGTATGAAGCAAAGTAGGAGGTAAAAAATGCCAGAAATGCCTGAGGTTGAAACGGTCCGCCGGACCCTGCGGCCCTTGGTCGTGGGCAAGACGATCGACCATGTCGATATTTGGTATGACAAGGTCATCACCGGCGACCCGGAAGCTTTTAAAAAGGAGTTAAAGGGCAAGACCTTTACTGCTGTTGACCGCTATGCCAAATTCCTGCTCTTCCGTTTAGGCGACTTGACCGTCGTTTCCCATTTGCGGATGGAAGGCAAGTACCACTTAACGACTTGGGATGCACCAGTAGACAAGCATGAGCACATGCAGTTTGCCTTTACTGACGGAAGTGCTCTCCGCTACGCGGATGTTCGCAAATTCGGCCGCCTGCAGCTGGTGGAAACTGGAACTGAATTCCAGATTACGGGCTTGAAGAATTTAGGCCTTGAAGCAAATACGCCAGAATTTACCCTGGACTATTTTGCAAAAGGCTTGAAGAAGAGGAGCCAGGGAATCAAGACCCTGCTCATGGGCCAGACCCTGGTGGCAGGTCTGGGCAACATTTATGTTGATGAAGTTCTCTGGCAAAGCCAGATCAACCCTTTGATCCCTGCCAACGAATTAACTGAGGACCAGGTCAAGCGGCTCTATACAGCCATCAATGAAACCATTGAAGAAGCTACCAAATGCGGAGGCACGACCGTACACAGCTTCTTAAACGCTGACGGAGAAGCCGGCCACTATCAAGAAAGGCTCAAGGTCTACGGCAAGGAAGGACAGCCATGCCCGCGCTGCGGGGAAAACTTCGTCAAGATCAAGATCAGCGGGCGGGGGACCACCTACTGCCTGCATTGTCAAAAGAGGTAGAGCAGCAGATGACTTTTTATCTGGGACTGACCGGCGGGATTGCCACAGGCAAGTCGACCGCCAGCCGGATATTAAAAGATATGGGCTGCCAGGTTATCGACAGCGACGCCATTGCCCACCAGCAGGCCGAAGTTGGCCAGGTCTCCTGGCAAAAGATCTTAGAAGAATTCGGGCCGGACTTTTTTAATAAAGATAAGACTTTAAACCGGAAGAAGCTGGGCCAGTATGTCTTTGCCAATCCTGATGCTTTGAAAAGATTGTCTGAAATTACCCAGGGCGAGGTCTTAAAAGAAGTTCAAAAGCAGATGAAGAACAGTCAGGCTTCTGTCTGCGTCATCGACGTGCCCCTGCTCTTTGAAGCTGGCTGGCAGGACTACTTTGACGCTGTCCTCTTGATCGCGGCGCCGGAAGAAGTAGAACTAGAGCGTTTGATGGCGCGGGACTCTTTAAGCCAAGCAGAAGCTAAAAGGCGGATGAATGCCCAGCTGCCATTGGGGGAAAAACGCCTGTTGGCTAGCTATGTGCTTGAAAATACTGGTACAATAGAAGAACTAAGAGAGAAATTGAGCAATCTGCTGAAAACTATCGCGTGAAAGGAGCTTCAACATGCTTTGTCCAAATTGCCATCAAAATGCCTCCCGGGTTATTGATTCTCGGCCGACTGACGAAGGGCGGACCATCCGCCGGCGGCGGGAATGCGAAAACTGCGGCTACCGCTTTACGACTTTTGAACGGGTGGAACAATCACCCCTTTTGGTGATCAAGAACGACGGCACCAGAGAGGCCTTCAGCCGGGAAAAGATCCTGAACGGGGTGGCGGCTGCCTGCCAGAAGCGGCCGGTAACCAGTGAACAGCTCAACAAGCTGGTCGACAATGTTGAAAACCGGATCCGAGCTAAAGGAGTCAGCGAGATCTACTCCAAGGAAATCGGGGAATTAGTCATGGACCAATTAGCCGACATCGACGACGTTGCCTACATCCGCTTTGCCTCCATCTACCGCCAGTTCACTGACATGTCCAGCTTCATGAAGACCATGGAGGACATGATGGACCGGCACAGCAAGGCCAAGTAGTCCATGTACGAGAATTCCAATCCGCGTCTGCGCTACGTCGTTTTAAATGAGCTGCCAGGCCAATCCGGCCAGGGGCAGGTCTTGATCAAGCTCTACCAGCCCTTGATCGGGGCTTTAGGGGTTGCCCTTTACCAGACTCTGGTCCAGGACTTTGATCCTTACCGGTCCTTGTCTGCTTCAAGTGCCCTGTACAGCTTGCAAGAAGACCTGGACTGCAGCCTCCGCCAGCTCTGGCAGGCCCTGCATAAACTGGAAGCTGTGGGGCTCTTGAAGACCTATGTCAGCCACAATCTCCGCTTGGGGGATATTTTGGCTTTTAAGCTGCATGCCGTGCCGGATGCCAGTGAATTTTTCAACACTTCGCTGTTAGCCAGCCTCTTAAAGGAAAAAGTTGGCGGTGTCCGCTTCAGCCAGCTTTCCCGGGAATTTGCCAAGCAGGCCCAGGTCAAGGAGCGGCAGCTGGACAATCTAGAAGAAGTTTCCGCTTCATTTTTTGAAGTCTTCCGCCTGCCGGAAAATGAGGCCATCAATCCTTCAGAAGATGTCCAAAAGGCAGCTGAGGAAAATGCCAGCCAAAAGACTGAAGATGCCCAGGTCAATTTAAAGCAGATCGACTGGCAGTACTTGAAAGACCGCTTCGCGACTTACCAGATCCCGGAAAGCGAGATCGACCGGCAAAAAGACGAAATCCGGTCCATCATGGAGCTTTACGGCTTAAGCGAGGAAGAGTTTATCAACGAAACCCTGCCGACCCTGCATGGCAGCTACCAGCTGGATGCCGCGGCGATTAGAAAGAGCCTCAACTACAACTACAAGGCTGACCACCGCCGCAAGCAGGTAATCAAGCGCCAGGAAGAAAAGCAGGACCGGCCAAGCGTGGACCAGCAGGACCAGGAGCTTTTAGACCTGGTTACCTCTAAGACGCCGATTAATTTTTTGGATGACATGAAGCTGGAGAAGGGCGGCTTTACCACGGCCAGAGAGCGGCAGATCGTCAACAACCTGGACAGACAGATTCACTTGAACCATGGCTTGATCAATGTTCTGGTCTACACCTGCCTCAACTACCAGCCAGTTTTGACCCAGGATTTGGCCAACAGGATCGCCAACGACTGGCTGCAAAAGGGAATCACGACCCCGGAAGCCGCCATCAAGCATCTGCGCGATGGAAAGAAGCAGGCCCAGGCAGGGCAAAAGAAGAACTACTCAGCGGGCAACCGGCGGCTTGAAAAGGGGACTGACTGGAACAAGAAGCAGTTTGTCCAGCCGGTCAATATTTCAGATGAAGACTTGCGGAAGATGCTGCAGGGGCCGGACAAGAAAGACAAGTAAGGGTGATTAGATGAGAGCAATTGGCGACATGTTGAGTGAAGCGGCTAAGGCCGCGGCAGCCAAGAACGGGCAGGATTTTTCGGCGGAATCATTTGAAAAGATGAAAAAGCAGGTTTTCGCTGACCCTGACGTCCGGGCTTTTCTTACTGCCCACCAGGACCAGCTGACCAAGGAGAGCGTGGACGCCAGCTTTGCCAGCCTCTATGAATACTGCCAGCAAAAAGACGGCCACGACAAAGTGATCAGCGGTTATTTGCCTGAGCTTTTTATGGAGGGACCCCTAATCGGGATCCGCTACCAGGCCAGCCAGGCTAAGCAGCGCCGGGACAAAGAAGAAGCGGCCAAGCGGCGGATTGAGCTGATTGACTTGCCGGAGAAATTGCGCCGGGTCAAGTTAGAAGACTTGGACGTGGCAGTTGAGCGCAAGCAGGCCTTGTTTGAAGTAGGGGCCTTTTTGCAGGCTTACCAGAGCAATCCCCACGCCAAGGGCCTCTATTTAAGCGGAGACTTTGGGGTCGGGAAGACCTACATTTTAGCGGGCCTGGCCAACCGGGTAGCGGAAATGGGGGCCAAGGTGATCTTTTTGCACATGCCGACCTTTATCGCGGGCCTGTCCAGCCACTTTGGCGACAACAGCCTGCAGGCTGAAATCCAGCGCCTGGCTGCTTGCGATGTCTTGATTTTGGACGACATTGGGGCAGAGACCCTCAGTCCCTGGTCAAGAGATGACGTTTTGGGCGTGATTCTTCAGGCCCGGATGGACAATGACCTGCCGACCTTCTTCAGCTCCAACTTTGACATGGATACGCTTGAGAGCCACTTTAGCGCGACCAAGAATGCAGATGACCCGGTCAAGGCGGCCCGGCTGATGCAAAGAGTACGCTATTTGGCTAAAGAAGTGGTTGTTTCTGGGAACAACCGCCGCCTGCAGTAATTTTTTGAAAAAAGTGGCAAAAAAGCCTTGTCTTATTTGGGCAAGGGGGTATAATCGAAAAGTAAATAGAAGACATGATTCCTCCCGCTTCAGAGAGAGGGGCCCCGTTCTGAAAGCCCCCATTTGGGAGGAACCCCACCTTCTATGACCCCAAAAGATAAATGACAAGGTTGGACGCCGTTATCAGTCCAATAAGAGAGGCCGCTTGAGGCCTGAATTTTGGGTGGAACCACGATGATTAATCGTCCCGAGCATGTATTTGTGCTCGGGACTTTTTTGTTTTTGGAGGATTTAAACCAATGAGTTTTGCTTTGACTCTGCCAGATGGCTCAAAGAAAGAATTTGACGCAGCCGTTTCCGTTGCTGACCTTGCTTCCAGCATTTCAACTTCCCTGGCTAAGAACGCCGTTGCCGGCAAGGTTGACGGGGAAATCAAGCCCCTTGACTTCCAACTGGACGCTGACCACGAAGTTGCCATTTTGACCAACAAGGACGCTGAAGGCTTGAGCGTTTTACGGGCAACTGTTGCCTTCGTTTTGGAAGCTCTGGTTAAGGACAAGTACCCGGAAATCAAGCTGGGCCAAGCTGAAATTTCAGAAGACGGCTTCTTCATCGAAACTGACAAGGAAGACCAAATCAAGGTTACTGAATTGCCAGACTTGGAAAAGGCCCTGCAAAAGGCCATCAAGAACGGCGAAGCCATTGAACACGTACAAGTAGCTAAGAGCGAACTGGCTGAAGCCTTCAAGGACGACCCATACAAGAGCGAACTTTTGGCTAAGGAAGGCGACGTGGTTGACGCCTACAAGCTGGGTGACTTCGTTGACTTTGGTTTTAGCGCCCTTTTGCCAAACACTGGCAAGATCAAGAAGTTCAAGCTTTTGTCAGTAGCTGGTGCCTACTGGAAGGGCAAGAGCTCAAACCCAATGCTGCAAAGAATCTTCGGGACTGCCTTCTTCAAGGAAGCTGACCTGGAAGCTGACCTCAAGCGGCGGGCAGAAATCAAGGAAAGAGACCACCGGACTATCGGCCGGGACCTGGACCTCTTCTTCGTTGACCCTAAGGTTGGGGCAGGTCTGCCATACTGGATGCCAAAGGGTGCTACTATCCGCCGGATCATTGAACGCTACATCGTGGACAAGGAAGTCGCAGCCGGCTACCAACACGTTTACACTCCAGTTTTGATGAACCTGGACGCCTACAAGACTTCCGGCCACTGGGCTCACTACCGGGAAGACATGTTCCCGCCAATGGACATGGGTGAAGGCGAAATGCTGGAATTGCGGCCAATGAACTGCCCATCCCATATCCAAATCTACAAGCACCACATCCGCTCATACCGGGAACTGCCAATCCGGATTGCTGAACTGGGTATGATGCACCGGTACGAAAAGTCTGGTGCCTTGTCAGGCCTGCAACGTGTCCGGGAAATGACTCTGAACGACGGTCACACTTTTGTAGCTCTGGACCAAGTGCAAGAAGAATTTGCCAGAACTTTGCAAATCATCATGGACGTCTACCACGACTTCGACATCAACGACTACTACTTCCGTCTTTCATACCGGGATCCAAAGAACACTGACAAGTACTTTGCCAACGATGAAATGTGGGAAAGAAGCCAAAGCATGCTGAAGGCAGCTATGGACGACATGGGCCTGGACTACGTTGAAGCTGAAGGTGAAGCTGCCTTCTACGGTCCAAAGCTGGACATCCAAACCAAGACTGCTTTGGGCAACGACGAAACCATGTCAACCATCCAACTGGACTTCATGCTGCCAGAACGCTTCGAACTGTCATACATCGGCGCTGATGGTGAAGAACACCGCCCAGTTATGATCCACCGCGGGATCGTCGGCACTATGGAACGGTTTATCGCTTACTTGACTGAAATCTACAAGGGTGCCTTCCCAACTTGGCTGGCTCCTGTTCAAGCTGAAATCATTCCAGTTAACCTGGACGCTCACTCAGACTACGCTAAGAAGGTTCGCGATGAACTGGTAGCCAAGGGCTTCAGAGCTGAAATCGACTTCAGAAACGAAAAGCTGGGCTACAAGATCCGTGAATCACAAACCCAAAAGGTACCTTACACTCTGGTGCTTGGGGATGATGAAATGAACGCCGGCACGGTTAATGTCCGTCCTTACGGGACTGAAGAACAAAACTCCGAAAGCCTGGCTGAATTCATGGACAAGCTGAGCAAGGACGTTGCAAACTACTCCCGCGAAGACTAATTCCTTCCTTATAAAATTGAACCCTTTCTGACATAAAAAAACATCCTGTCTCAACTTTGAGGCGGGATGTTTTTGCGTATGTGCTTTTACATTTGGGCTTACATTATGTCGAAGCTGATTAAGTGGCAGTCGACTTGCTGGGCTAGTTGGCGGCATTTGTCAGTAAAGCCGGTCTTGGAGAACAGATAGTAATTTTTCTTAGGAGTAGGGAAGAGGCTGCTCCGGTAGATGAGGGTTTCAAGGATATCCGCGGAGATCGGTTCGTTTTTCCACTTGCATTCGCCAAAGTAGCCGTTCAGCTTTTGGTCATCGAAACCGACTATGTCCATTTCAACTTGCTTCTTTTCCTTGGGATCAGGCCCCCACCAATTGCCTAAGTTTACAAAAGGCTCTGGCACCAGGTCTGGATCAAACAGCTTGGACCAGAGGTATTCTTGGGATAGTTTCTCAAATTCTGGTCCCATGAAGTGGGGGAGCTGCTTTATGATGTAGTCTAAAATTGGCTCGGTAATCCCCCGTTCGATAAAGCTGACCCGTTTGCCGACGAAAGTATACCAGAAGCGGAACATGACATCCTTAATGGCATAGATGGTCTTCCGGCTTCTGGCTTTATCAATTTCTGTAACCGGCACCCGTTTTTCGATAATGCCCAGGTCGATCAAATTGTCCAGGTAAGGGCTAAGGGCCCCGCTGGCAATACCAGTTTTAGTTGAGATCTCTGACTGCCGGCTGGCCCCGGCCGCGATGGCACTGATGATGGAGCTGTAACTTGCTGGCTCGCGGAGTTCTTGATTGAGCAGACTCATCGGTTCCGCATAGAGCATGGCGCTGGTTGTCAGAAAGTTGTCCTTGATATTGTCCCTAAGGGATTTTTCTGGAGACATTAGGGACAGGTAGAGGGGAATTCCACCGGTGATGGCATTGAGTTCAAAAACTTCTTCCTTATTTAACTGCGGGAAAAATTCTTCGGCATCATGCAGGCTAAAGGGTTTCAGCTTAAACTGGGCAGTTCTGCGGCCATAAAGCGGACTCTTGTAGCCAAGCACTTGCTTTTCCATGAAGGACATGGAACTGCCGCAGAGAATAAGAAAGAGTTTGTTCTGTTTAAAATAATGGTCGATGTAGGATTGCAGCATTGAACTGATTGGCGGATAGGCTTTCGCCAGGTAAGGAAATTCATCAATGACTAAGATCAAGCGGTCATTTTTCTCAGAGATATGAACGAGATATTTGAAGGCTTGCTCAAAGGAGGCAAAATTCGGCCCATCCAGATAGCTGGGATCTTCGTAGGCGTGAATCGCGTCAGAAAAACGAGATAAACTATCCTGGAATTTTTCTTCAAGGCCAGTAAAGTAGATAGCTTGCTTGCCTTTTAGAAATTGGTTGATCAAGCTGGTTTTCCCGATACGATATCTACCATAGATGACCGCAAATTGAAAGCTGTCTTCTTGATAGAGCTTATTCAAAGCTGAAAGCTCTTGCTTTCTGCCGATAAACATTGGAATCACCTCGTTATCAATACTATGTTTTACAACATCATACTTTACAAGTTTACGATATACAAGTTTACGATATTGTTAATTGCGGGATGTTTTTTGTATATACAAGGACACATTTTAGATGAATGATTGATAAAAGCGAATGGAGAATTTCCTTGATCAATATGGTTATAAATGATAATTTCAAAAGAAAGCGAATTAAAGAGATGAGAAAAGAGAAGGATGAAGGCAATATGAAGCAGATTGTTGTGAAAGTTCTTGCGAATACGTTGATTCTGTTCATTTTGACTTATGTCGTTGATCTTTTGACCCACCACAATAGCAACTACTGGAACATTATTCCGATATCACTGGCAGGCTTAGGCAGTTATGAGCTTTTGCGGAGTGATTCGGTCTCTGACAGAGTCAAAAAGATTATCAATTGGATCACATTTACAGCTGGAGTTATATTGGCGGCAATTCTTATATACATCAGTTTGATGGAATAACATCTAATATTTACCTACTGCTAGAACATTAGCCTTTTGGATTAGACAAGCATTGGAGTTCGTGGTATAAAATGTCAGAAGAAAATGAATTAGACTATCAACTGTATTTGATCAAATCAGTCTTAGCAGACTGCATTGACAAGCTTGACATGCCGAAAAGTCGAACAGCGTTTTTGCTCTATTATGATATCAGCGCCGAAGATTCTCATGAGATCGACAAACTGTTTGCGGAGATATCTCTCAATGATGACGTGATCGGCTTTGCCGATTTCCAAGAGAAGCTGAATGAAAGATTGAGCCTGCCTTTGGCAGAGAAAGTCGTTAAAGAAATGCTCCAAGCATACAAGGAATACGTTCCTGTCGCGATTGGCAAAATTAAGCTTTAAGCAATCAGGCTGAAAGTGAAATTGACCCTTGACGGGCAATCTTAGACCTAGTACAATAGTAGAAGTTGAGAACAAGAAGAAGCCCCCGCTTCTCGCCTAAGTTATTCAACCTCTGGGCAAATCGATATTTTCTGTTGATTTTAAAGGCGGGTGCAATATGCCCGCTTTTTTCTTGTCCTCGAAATTAACATGGAGGTGAACAGTTATACCACAGAAACAAAACAACATGATCCTTAACGAAAGCATCCGCGCTCGTGAAGTTCGGCTGATCAACGCTGAAGGTGAACAAGTTGGGGTCGTGTCAAGAAATGAAGCTCTGCGCCAAGCGAGCGATGCCGGCCTTGATTTGGCTTTGATTTCACCAAATGCCAAGCCGCCTGTAGCAAAGATTCTTGATTATGGTAAATACCGGTTCGAACAGCAGAAGAAGCTGAAGGAATCACGCAAGAATTCCAAGCAGGTCAGCGTTAAGGAAATCCGTTTGAGCCCGACGATTGAAGGCAATGACTTCGAAACCAAGCTTAAGCATGCCCGCAAGTTCTTAGAAAAAGAAGGCGCCAAGGTTCGTGTTTCGATTCGTTTCAGAGGCCGCGCGATCACGCACAAGGAATTAGGACAACAAGTGCTGGAAAAGATGGCCGAAGAAACTTCGGATATTGCTGTTGTAACCAGCCGGCCAAAGATGGAAGGCCGTCAAATGTTTTTAATGCTCAGTCCTAAGAGTGATAAAGACAAGAACAAAAAATAGTTAATTGGAGGAATTTTACCATGCCAAAGATGAAAACCCACCGCGCTTCAGCTAAGCGTTTTAAGAGAACTGGTAACGGCGGTTTGAAGCGCCACCACGCCTTCACTGGCCACCGTTTCCACGGTAAGACCAAGAAGCAACGTCGTCATTTGAGAAAAGCCGCTATGGTTTCACGCAGCGACTTGAAGCGCATCAAGCAAATGCTTTCCCAAATGCGTTAATTTACTATTTTTTAATACACTAACGATATTAGGAGGATTTTCAGATGCCAAGAGTTAAAGGTGGTACCGTTACACGCGCACGTCGTAAGAAGGTTTTGAAGCTTGCCAAGGGTTACCGTGGTTCAAAGCACGTTCAATTTAAGGCTGCAAGCACTCAATTGTTCGTTTCATACAAGTACGCATTCCGCGACCGTAAGAAGCGCAAGAGCGAATTCAGAAGACTGTGGATCGCCCGGATCAACGCAGCTGCTCGTCAAAACGGCTTGTCATACTCAAAGATGATGCACGGCTTGAAGCTGGCTGGTGTTGACATGAACCGTAAGATGTTGGCTGACATCGCCTACAACGACGAAAAGACTTTTGCCGCTTTAGCAGAAACTGCTAAGAAGGCTTTGGCTTAATTCTTTGGAAGAAACGCATCTAGCTTGGCTAGGTGCGCTTTTTCTTTGTTAAATGCCGGCTTTCAGATATAATTAAGGAAGATGAAATTTAAGGAGGAAAACTCAGACATGAGTGAAGAAATTCGCTGCATCGGCTGCGGCGCCGCCCTGCAGAGCCAGGACGCCAAAGCCCCCGGCTATCTGCCTGCCAGCGCCCTGGCCAAGGTAGAAAATGGTGAAAGAGAAGAAGTTTACTGCCAGCGCTGCTTCCGCTTGCGCCACTACAACGAGATCATGCCGGTTTCTTTGGACAATGACGACTTCTTGGCCCTCTTGAACACTTTGGGTGAAAAGAAGGCCCTGATTGTCAACGTGGTGGACCTGTTTGACTTCTCCAACTCGCTGATTTCTTCTTTGAAGCGCTTTGTCGGCAACAATGACTTTATCCTGGTCGGCAACAAATTGGACCTCTTCCCGAAGAATTCCAAGGAAAGCAAGATCAAGGACTGGATGCGGCAGGAAGCCAACCGGATGGGCCTGTACCCCAAGGACATCTTCTTGATCTCCGCAGCCAAGAAGAAGAACCTGGACACTCTGATTGAATACTTGAACAAGCACAGCCAGGACCAGGACGTCTACTTCGTCGGCACGACCAATGTCGGCAAGTCGACCTTGATCAACGCCATTATCGATGAAATGGGGGACGTCCAGGACTTGATCACTACTTCCCGCTTCCCGGGGACCACTTTGGACCAGATCGAGATTCCTTTGGACAACGGTCACTTCTTAGTCGACACGCCAGGGATCTTGACCGACAAGCAACTGGCCAGCCGGCTGGACCCGAAAGACCTGGACCTGGCTTCGCCAAAGAAGCCGCTTAAGCCGGCCACTTACCAGCTTTTGCCAGGCAATACCATCTTCTTGGCAGGCCTGGGCAGAATCGACTACCTGAAGGGGCCGTCAACCAGCTTTACCATCTACGCTGCCCGGGGCATGTACATCCACCGGACCAAGACGGAGAAGGCTGACGAATTTTACCAAAAGCACGTCGGTGAATTATTGTCTCCGCCAGGGCCAAATAGCGACCTGCCGCCGCTTAAAGGGCAGGAGTACAGCATCAAGTACCGCAGCGACGTATTGTTTGCCGGGGTAGGCTTCATCACCGTGCCGGAAGGCTGCGTGATCAAGGCCTACACGCCGGGCGGAATTGGCTTAGGAACCAGAAGAGCTTTGATTTAGAGGTTTAAGTATGGATTCATTGGTAGATTTCAGTAAAGAAACGCAAGTAAAAGTGCAGACGGCTGAAAGCCAGAGAAAAGGCAAGCAGATCGGCATCATGGGCGGCACCTTCAACCCGGTGCATATGGCCCATTTGGTTGCCGCTGAGCAGGCAATGACCAAGCTGCACCTGGATGAAGTCTGGTTCATTCCGGACAATATTCCCCCGCATAAGGACGCTCCCTTAAACGTGTCTGCCCGCGACCGGGCCACTATGCTGGATTTAGCCACCCGGGACAATCCTCGTTTTAGGGTCAAGCTGCTGGAACTTTTCAGAGGCGGCGTTTCTTACACGATTGATACCATGCGCTATTTGACCAAGAAGGCGCCGGAAAATACCTACTACTTGATCATGGGCAGCGACCAGGTCAACAGCTTCCACAAGTGGAAGAACGCTGATGAACTGGCTAAATTGGCTACCTTGGTCGGCATCCGCCGGCCGGGCTACCCGCAAGATCCCCAATATTCCATGATCTGGGTTGACGCTCCGGACATCCGGCTCAGCTCAACCGCTATCCGCCGGGCTGTTTCAACAGGGACCTCAATCCGCTACCTAGTACCGGACAAGGTCCGCGAATATATTGAAGAAAAGGGGCTTTACCGTGACTGATCCAGTTTTTAAGGAAACATATTCTCCCTTGTCCAGCAGTGAATTAGTGGCCAAGGAAAAGAGCATGATGGATGAAAAACGCTTTGCCCACTGCGTCCGCGTCAGTGAAACTGCCCGGACCCTGGCCAAACTCAATGGCTATGACGAAGACAAGGCATCCTTGGCCGGTTTTGTTCACGACTACGCCAAGCAGATTCCAGTCGAAGAATACGTCAAGGTCATCAAGGAAGAGGGCTTTGACCAGGATCTTTTGAACTGGAACCGGGCTATCTGGCACGGGATCGTGGGCAGCTGGTTTATCAAGCGCGACCTCGGCATTACTGACCAGGAAATTTTGACCGCTGTTTACCGCCACACCACCGGGGACGTGGAAATGACCACTCTGGATCAGATCGTCTTTGTAGCTGACTATATCGAGCCTGGCCGGACCTTTGCCGGCGTTGAAGAGGCCAGAAAGACCAGTTACGCGGATTTAGCTTCCGGGGTTGGCTATGAACTTGCTCACACTCTGGCCTTTTTGATTGAAAAGAGAAGCAAGATCTACCCAAGGACTTTGGCTGCTTACAATGTCTGGGCAGCTGAGTAAAAATAGATAAAATTAAAAGTAAGAAAACATTAGGAGAAAAATTTGAAGAGCGAAGAATTACTTGACTTAGTTTTAAACGCAATCAGCGAACGGCACGGGGAAGACACCGAAGCCTACGACATGCGCGGCATCAGCATCCTGGCTGACTACTTCGTGGCCACCAGCGCCACTTCCAGCCGTCAGCTGCACGCCATTGCCAACAGTATCATCGAGGCCTGCCACGAAGCCGGCTTCTACGACTACCGGGTTGAAGGCAACCATGACTCAGAATGGCTCCTGGTTGACCTGGGCGACGTCGTGGTCAACATCTTCTCAGAAGATGCCCGGGCCTTCTACAACCTGGAAAAGCTCTGGGCTGACGGCAAGCGCGTGGAACTTGAGGAAGACTAGGCAATGAGCGTTGTCGGGATTGTTGCTGAATATAACCCTTTCCACAGTGGTCATGAATTCTTGATGACCCAGGCCCGCTTGATCGCTGGCGATGACCCCATTATCGCGGTCATGTCCGGCAATTACGTCCAGCGTGGGGAAATGGCTATTCTGGACAAGTGGTCGAGGGCCCGCAGCGCCATTGAGGCCGGGGCTGACCTGGTTTTTGAATTGCCATTTTCCTATGCAGTCCAAGCAGCTGACATGTTCGCTACCGGCGGGGTCGACCTTTTGACCCGCTTGGGGGCCAAGAACCTGATCTTTGGGGTTGAAGACGCCAACTTGAACTTTGAATATTTCGGCGACCGGATCTCCAAGATCCCCCGGCAAAGGCAGGAATTCGCTGATTACAGCCAGACTTATTCCACCCAGTACAACCAGATGGTGGCCCGGGAAGTTGGCCATGAAGTCAGCGAGCCCAACGCGATTTTGGGCCTGGCCTATGCCGTGGCCAATGCCAATCTTGGCTCACCGTTAAAGCTCAGCCCGGTCAACCGGGTAGGGGCCGGCCATGACGATATCCTGCAAAGAGAAGCTGCCGTCCAAAGCGCCAGCGCAATCCGCAACCTCCTTTTAAACGGGGCAGAGCGGGAGGAATTGGAGCAGTGGCTGCCGAAAGGGGAAATCGCTGCTTTTGACCAGGAAAAGGTCCTGCCTAACTGGGAACTGCTCTTCCCATTTCTGAAATACCGGCTGGAATCAGCTTCAATCAAGGAATTGCAGCAGATCTATCAGATGAGCGAAGGCCTGGAATATAAGTTCAAGGCGGAAATCCACCTGGCTGAAAACTTCGCTGATTTCCTCCGCCGGGTCAAGTCCAAGCGCTACACCTATTCAAGGTTAAGAAGATTGAGTCTCTACACCTTGCTGAACGTGACTGAAGCAGATGTCTTAAACAGCTACGACCATGTTTCCACCATGCTTTTGGCCTACAGCAAGCGGGGGCGGAAGTATTTGAAGCAGCAGCGGAAAGACTTTGCAGTCGACATCGTTTCCAAGGTGGACCGCAAGAATGCCCAAGAAGGGACCCTGGGCCTGCAGGTCAGGGTTGACCGCTTATTTGAACAGATTGTTGGCGCTGACCAGAACTTTGGTCGGCGGCCACTCGAGGTAAATTAATGCTAGAACTTTCATTTTTCCAAATCAAGAACAGCCGGGAGCCTTTGACCCAGATCTCAGCTGATTTGACTTTTGCTGACGGCTTTTACGAGCGGGCCAAGGACCTGGTCTACGAGGTCAAGAGCGCCCACGTGGAAGGGCAGCTCTTTTATGACGAACCCTTCGTGACTGGCAATTTCCAAGTGGAAGCCGACCTACTGGTTCCGTCCTCCCGCAGCCTGGAAGCTGTGCCTTTAAAGCAGAAATTCAGCTTTGTGGAAAATTATTCCGACCATGAACCGACCCAGGAAGAAAAAGAACAGGGCTTGATGATCATTCCGCTGGACGATGACCGCATTGACGTGCAAACGGCCGTGGAAGACAACATGCTCTTGAATATTCCAAGCACGGTTTTGACCAAGGAAGAAGCTGAAGAAGATCTTTATCCGGAAGGCCAGGGCTGGGAAGTCATGTCTGAACAGGACTTTGCCGGCCAGAAGAAGGACCGGGTCAACCCGGCCTTCGCTCAGCTGCAGGGTCTTTTGGACAAGATGCAGGCTGAAGAAGACAAGAATAAAGCAGAAGATGAAGAAAAATAAAAACATTCTTCAGTAAAACAGGTCTTTTTCCAGAGAAAATTCATCTGGCAAGGGACTTGTTTTTCTATGGGACTTGTTAAAAAGCTGATTTTGGGCTATCCTAGAATTATTAAAATATACTTTAAGATTATACTTGGATTCAGCAGACCCAAAAATTAATCAGTAGGACGTGAGGGGATAAAAACATGCCGAAAATTTTAATTGTTGAAGACGAAAAGAACCTGGCTCGTTTCGTCGAACTCGAACTCCAGCACGAAGGCTATGAGACCGTAGTGGAAAACAACGGCCGCAAGGCTTTGGATCGTGCTTTGAGTGAAGACTTTGACGCGATCTTGCTGGACTTGATGCTGCCAGACTTGAATGGTTTGGAAATTGCCCGCCGTGTGCGGCAGAGCAAGACCACGCCGATCATCATGATGACTGCCCGCGACTCCGTAATTGACCGGGTATCAGGCTTGGACCATGGGGCTGACGACTACATCGTCAAGCCATTTGCCATTGAAGAACTGCTGGCTCGCCTGCGTGCTGTCTTGCGCCGGGTCAAGATTGAAAAGGATGCTTCAAAGGACAAGCTGCCGCGGCAAAAGGTGGTCAAGTTCAAGGACTTGACCATCGAAACCGCAAACCGGATCGTTCACCGGGGCGACGGCAAGACTGTTGACTTGACCAAGCGGGAATACAACCTGCTCATGACCTTGATCGAAAACAAGAACAATGTTGTTGGCAGAGACCAGCTCTTGAACAAGATCTGGGGGCCGGAATCAAACATCGAAACCAATGTTGTCGAAGTTTACGTCCGTTACCTCCGCAACAAGATCGACATCCCTGGCCAGCCATCTTACATCAAGACGGTGCGCGGAACCGGCTACATGGTAAGAGACGAGGACGACAATGCATAAGCAAAGCGCCAGCGGCAAGAAGGAGACCAGGCACGTTTCACTGATCGTGAGATGGGTCAGCATCGTCGCCATGACGATCACGGTCTCCTTTCTTGTTTTCTCAGCTGTCGTCTACAATACGGTCAAGCAGGAAGCCCTAAGCCAGCAGAAAGATACTTCCAATGAAGTCGTCAACATCCTCCGCAAGCGCTTGGTGGGCATCGATGATGAGCTGGAAATCACTAACGTGGTCCAGCAATTGTCGCCCAATACCAGACGGATCTTGAAGGGCGGGCCGGCTTTGTCAGAAAATGACAGCAACAACAGCAGCGTTTTTGGCGACACGGTCTTAAGTACCGTGACCAACCCTGACGTGACCGTGGCGATCTACAATCTCCGCAATGAGATCGTCTTTCATAACGGCGACAGCGCTCCTAAATTGGTCAAATTCACCAGTGAAAGCAAGAGCGTGGTCAAGGAAGACAAGAAGGGGCAAAGCTCCCTGTATGTCTACCGGAAGGTCAGAAACCGGACGACTCATAAATTGACCGGCTACATTGTCGTCAAGAACCAGATGACCGGCTACAACCGCTTGATTACCCGGACTCTGCGGGCTATGCTCTGGCTCTCAATTCTGGGGGTCAGTCTGGCCATCGTCGTTTCCTACCTGGTTGTCCGCAGCGTTGTCAGACCGATCAAGAAAATGTCCAAGGTGGCCAGGGAAGTTAACGCTGACCCCAACAGCACGGCCAGAATTCCTGAGCTGCACAGAAACGACGAACTGGAAGAACTTGCCCTGTCTTTCAATATGATGCTGGACCGGATGCAAAAGTATATCGAACAGCAGAAGCAGTTCGTCTCTGACGTCTCCCACGAATTGAGGACGCCTGTGGCGGTCATTGAGGGCCATCTGAGCATGCTTAAGCGCTGGGGCAAGGATGATCCCCAGGTCCTGGAAGAATCCATTGACGCCTCGATTTCGGAGGCTGAGCGGATGAAGCACTTGATTCAGGAAATGCTGGATCTGACCCGGGCTGAGCAGATCAGCGTCCACTACCCGAATGCCATTGCTGAGCCGATGGAAGTTTTGACTCGGGTAGTCGGGGACATGGGCATGGTTCACCCGGACTTCAAGATTTCTTTGGAAGTTGAGGACCTGGACCCGGATACCAAGATTCAGATTTACCAGGGGCACCTGGAGCAGATCTTGATCATCTTGATCGACAACGGGATCAAGTACTCAACTGACCGCAAGGAAATCTCTGTGGCTGCCGGCCAGTCCGGCCAGGAAATGCAGATCGTGGTCCAAGACTACGGCGAAGGGATTTCCGATGAGGACAAGAAGAAAATCTTCAACCGCTTCTACCGGGTCGACAAGGCCAGAACCCGGGAAAAGGGCGGCAACGGCCTGGGCCTGTCAATTGCCCAGAAGCTGGTGGAATCCTACCACGGCACTATCGACGTTGAATCAGTCTTAGGCCAGGGGAGCCAGTTCAGAATCACCTTCCCGGTCTTGACTGACGAAGAAGTCAAGCAGTTAGAAAGCCGGCAGCAAAAGCAGGCTGAAACTGAGAGTCCGAAAAAAGATCCGACAATTTAACATTCAGAGCAAAATAAAAGCCGCTGTTCAGCGGCTTTTATTTTTGTTCTGTTCTGTTTTGTTTATTTTTTCTTTTTTGTTTTTATTTGTTTTTTCTTTGGAAGATTACTTCCGCTTCTGCTTGCCCTGGTTGCGCTTGCGCAGGTCGCCGGACTTCGGCTGGCTGGCAGGCTTCTTTTCAGCAGCTGGCTTTAAGATCTGGTCGATCTTGGCTTGAGTAACGACTTCCACGATCGGGCTGTCTTCCAGTTCCTTGGAAACCCGCTTCTTGGCCCGCGGCTGCACGATGAAGGTGGTGATCAGCTGCTGGATGACCATGACCAGGTTGCCGACTGCCCAGTAAAGAGCCAGGGCGCCGGAGAAGGACATGGAGAAGAAGAAAGTCATGATCGGGTTCATCAGCATGGTGGCCTGCATGGTCTTCTTTTGTTCTTCAGGGATGCCGATCATGGCCACGTAGCTTTGAATCAAGGCAAAAACAGTGGCGATGATGGCCAAGACCATGGACTTGCTGGACAGAGAGATGCCGAAGAAGGTGGACTTGGCCAAGGTGCTTGAGTAAGCCACGGCCTGGTAGATCCCGATCATGATCGGCATTTGAATCAAGAGGGGCAGGCAGCCCATTCCGCCAGTCATGGAGACATTGTTCTTAGAGTAGATTTCTCTTTGCAGACCACTCAAGGCCAGCTGCTGGTCAGGAGTCATGCCCGGGGTCTTCATGGCCTTTTGCAAAAGCTGCATCTGTGGCTGCAGGCGATGCATTTTTTCTTGCTGCATGGTTGCCTTGTGCTGCTGGTTGATCATCAGCGGCATCAAGATCACTCTGACGACCAAAGTGATGATGACGATAGCCCAGCCGGCCCCGCTGGCCCCGCCAATGGCGTGGGCGATGTTGACGGTGATATGCTGCAAAGGTAGGCCGATCCACTCATAGATCCAGTAGTAAGGACCACTGGTTGGTGCCTTCAAGCTGCCGTTCTTGCTGGTCTGGCTGGCGCAGGCCGTAAGAAAAAGCGGCAAGAGCGCCAGCAGACTGACTGGTAACAAACGTTTTTTGATTTTTTTCATTGATTAGTTTCTCTCCAAATTTTTAGGATCTGACTAATATAATACATGAAAAGAATGCATTTGTTCCATTTCAGGCAGAACTTTTGTGTCCAAACGGTAAATTTTCGCGTAAGGAGCGGCGTCTGGCAGCGCAGCTTTAAACTTGACCAGGTCAGTTGGCGTACCTTGAATGACGATGGTGACCGTCCCGTCGGGGTTGTTCTTGGCGGTGCCGGCCAGGCCCATCTTCTGGGCCAGCATCTGCACGCACCAGCGGAAGCCTACCCCTTGGACGACCCCATGTGCTAATAGTTCCCATGTTTGCATTTTGCTTACCTTCTTTATTTTTTGCAAAAAATCATTAAAATAGTATTTCTAAGGAGTATTTTATCATGCAAGAAAGAACATCTGTCAACAATCCGCAAATTAAGGCCATCGGCAAGCTGAACCAGAAGAAATACCGCGAAGAAAGCGGCTATTACCTGATCGAAGGCTTCCATCTGGTCGAAGAAGCTTTAAAAGCAAGAGTCAAGTACCGGGAAATTCTGGCTACTGAAGAGGCACTCAGCCGCTTGGAGCAATTGGACCTGGCTTATGATGAAGACAAGCTGATCAAGATCAGCCAAAGCGTGGCCAGCCACCTCAGCAGCACCAAGAATTCCCAGGACATCTTCATGACCGTCAAGATCAACCAACCAGAGAATTTTGATTTCAGCTACGGCAAGTGGGTCCTTTTAGATGACCTGGCTGACCCGGGTAATGTCGGCACCATCATCCGGACCGCTGACGCGGCCGGCTTTGACGGGGTGATCCTGTCAAACAAGACGGTTGACCTCTACAATCCCAAGGTGCAGCGGTCCATGCAGGGGAGCCAGTTCCACTTGAACTTGATCAAGGCTGACCTGGCAGAAGCCATTGCCAGCTTGAAGGCAGCGGATATTCCGGTTTATGCCAGTCTCTTGGACCCTTCTGCTAAACAATTGGGCGATTTTGCCCCAGTTGCCCAGGTTGCCTTGATCATTGGCAATGAGGCCCATGGGGTAAGTCCGGAAATCGCGGCACTGGCTGATGAGAAGCTTTACATCCCGATCAAGGGCCGGGCTGAGTCCTTGAACGCCGCTGTTGCCGCCGGGATCATGATCTATCATTTCAGCTAAAAAACGTTTCGCTTGTTTTTCGTAAGTAAAGTATGCTTAAATAGATAACATGGAAACTAATTTGAGGAGGATTCTCTATGACAGAATTAGCCGAACAGGACGCGCCATGCTGTAAAAATGCTGAAAACTACGAAATGTGCGCCCGCTTCGTCAAGGCCTTTGAAATCATCGGCAAGAAGTGGAACGGCTTGATTATCAGCTCCTTGTGCGACACTAAGGCCATGCGCTTCAGAGACCTGGCCCACGCGGTTGGTGCCTGCTCAGACCGGGTTTTGGTTGAACGCTTGCGGGAGCTGGAAGCTGACGGAATTGTCAAGCGGTCCAAGGATGAAGAAAAGAAGATCGTCCTTTACACTTTGACGCCAAAAGGAGCCGAATTAAAGCCCGTCTTTAACCAGGTGCACATCTGGGCGGACAAGTGGGCGTAAAAAATGACTTGCATTTAAGCCAGTTTTAGCCTATGATTTTAATTAATTACTAAGAACAAGACTAGTAACAAGACTGATCTTTGACAGGGAGGTTTCTTGGCAACTGAAAGGAAACCAAAGAGCAGCTTGCGAATTTCATCTTGCGAGTAGGATCTAATCAATTCCGGCTGCCACCGTTATCGGTATAGAGCGCAGGCCTTTTTAGGCCTGAACTAGGGTGGTACCGCGAAGCTTCGTCCCTTTTGGGGGCGGAGCTTTTTTTGTTGAAAGGAATAAGTAAATGGATTTATTTGATCGATTGAAGGCTCTGCGTGAGCAGGGGCTTGCTGAAATCAAGGAAGCAGAAAGCGAAAAGAGCCTGAATGACGTCCGGGTCAAGCTGGTCGGCAAGAAGGGTGAACTGACGGAAATCCTTCACCAGATGAAGGACGTTGCTCCGGAAAAGCGGCGGGAAGTTGGCCAGGAGGTTAACGAACTCCGGGACCTCTTCAATGAAAACCTGGCCAGTGCCAAGGATGAATTGATCGAAAAGGCCATTGAGGCCCGCCTGGAAGCTGAAAAGATCGACGTGACCCTGCCAGGGCGCAGAAAGCACGTCGGCTCCAAGCACCCGATCAGAATCATTCAAGACGACCTGGAACGCTTCTTCATCGGCATGGGCTACCAAGTCGTTCAGGGGCCGGAAATCGAAAGCGAACACTACAACTTTGAAATGCTGAACCTGCCTAAGGACCACCCGGCCCGGGACATGCAGGCTACTTTCTACGTTGACGCTGACCACCTGCTGCGGAGCCAGACTTCACCAGTCCAAGCCCGGACTATGGAAAAGCATGACTTTGACAAGGGGGACCTCAAGATGATCTCCCCAGGCAAGGTTTACAGAAGAGACGATGACGACGCCACCCACTCCCACCAGTTCATGCAGATGGAAGGGCTGGTTGTCGGCAAGAACATCTCCTTGAGCGACCTTAAGGGGACCTTGGAACTGGTTGCCAAGCACGAATTCGGCCAGGACCGGGAAACCCGCCTGCGGCCAAGCTACTTCCCGTTTACCGAACCTTCAGTTGAAATGGATGTTTCCTGCTTTGAATGCGGGGGCAAGGGCTGCGCGATCTGCAAGAACACTGGCTGGATCGAAGTTCTGGGTGCCGGGATCGTTCACCCGAATGTTCTCTCCGCTGCCGGGATTGACCCAACTGTCTACTCCGGCTTTGCCTTTGGCCTGGGCCTGGACCGGTTCGCCATCTTGAAGTATGGCATTGACGACATCCGCGACTTTTACAGTGACGACGTGCGCTTCTTGCAACAATTCCGTCAGGAGGAAGATTAATGTTAGTTTCTTACAATTGGTTGAAAGATTTCTTGAACATGGACGGCGTAGATCCTTACGCCTTGGCTGAAAAACTGACCCGGTCCGGGGTCGAAATCGCCTCAACGGTTCACCCGGAAGAAGGCTTGAGCAAGCTGGTCGTGGGCCACATTTTGACCTGCGAAAAGATCGAAGGGACCCACTTAAACAAGACCACGGTTGACGTCGGTGAAGACGAAGCCCGCCAGATCGTCTGCGGGGCGCCTAACGTGGCAGCTGGCCAGGACGTGATCGTGGCGCTGCCAGGTGCGCATTTGCCAGGCGGGATCAAGATCAAGAAGGGCAAGCTGCGCGGGGTTGAATCAAATGGGATGATCTGCGGCCTGCAGGAACTTGGCTTCAGCGACTCAGTTGTTCCGCCGAAGTACGCTGACGGCATCTGGGTCTTCCATGATCCGGACCTTAAGCCGGGTGACTCTGTCTTTGAAGCTTTGGGGATGGACGACTATGTTTTGGACTTCGACATTACGCCAAACCGGGCTGACACTTCCTCAATGGAAGGGGCAGCTTACGAAGTCGGTGCCTTGATCGACCAGAAGCCAAAGATCGAAGACGTTGTCCTCAAAGAAGACGGGGCAGATTGGACTGGCGACTTTACTGCCGTTGCTGATGAAAAGATCGCTCCGAAGTACTACTTGAGAAAGCTGACCGGGGTCAAGATTGCTGAAAGTCCCCTTTGGCTGCAGGCCCGCTTGTGGAATGCCGGCATCCGCCCAATCAACAACGTGGTCGACGCCACTAACTATGTCATGCTTTTGACTGGCCAGCCAATGCACGCTTACGACGCCAAGCTTTTTGACAAGACCAAGAAGATCGAGGTCCGCCTGGCCAAGGAAGGCGAAAAGCTGCAGCTCTTGAATGAAAAAGAAATCGACCTGGATCCGCAGGACATCGTGATCACTGACGGTGAACAAGCAGTCGGCCTGGCCGGCGTGATGGGCGGCTTGAACAGTGAAGTAACTGAAGAAACCACTGACGTGATCCTGGAAGCTGCTGTCTTTGACCCAGCTCTTACCAGAAAGGCGGCTCTGCGGCATGACAACCGGACTGATGCTTCAGCCCTCTTTGAAAAGGGGATCAACTGGGACAACACCCAAAAGGCCCTGGACGCCTGCGCGCTTATCTTGCGGGCTAATGCCGGCGCTACTGTCTTAGCTGGTGAAATCAAGGCCAGCGACCAGGACAAGGAGCCAGTTGTCATTACTACTACTGCATCCCGGACCAACAAGATCCTGGGCACTGACCTGTCTATGGACGAAATCGTCAAGATCCTGGGCAAGCTGAACTTCCCAGTTGAAGTAAAGGGCGACGAATACACGGTAACTGTGCCAAACCGCCGCTGGGACATCTTCATTGACTCTGACATCTTTGAAGAAGTTGGCCGGATTTACGGCTATGACAACATCAAGTCCACCCACCCGGCTACTGGTGAACTGACTGGCGGCTACGCTGCTGATGAAGTCAAGGTCCGTCACCTGCGTCAATTGCTTGAAGGGCAGGGCCTCAGTGAAACGATCAACTACTCTTTGACTTCTGAAGAAATGGCCACGACTTTTGTCAAAAAGGCCCTGGCTCCAGTCAAGGTCAACTGGCCGCTGAACTCAGCCAGAACCACCATGCGGCAAAACTTGATCTGCGGCCTTTTGGACACGGTTGCCTACAACTTTGCCCGCAAGCAGACTGAGCTGCAGCTCTTTGAAAATGGCCGCGTCTACGACATGGAAGGCGGCGACTACCACGAACACGAACATCTGGCAGCTGCTTACGTCGGCCTGGCCGGGGAAAGCAACTGGCAGCACAAGGACGAAGTAGTTGACTTCTACTATGTCAAGGGGCAGCTGGAAGACGTATTTGAAATGATCGGCGTCAAGGACGTGGAATACCGGGCAGAGTCAATCAAGGGGATGCACCCGACCAGAACGGCTGGCATCTACGTAAATGATGAATACATCGGTTTGATCGGCCAAATCGCCCCAGTTTTGACCATGACTGACAAGAACTTCGCCGGCAAGGAAATCTACGTTTACGAATTGAACCTGGATACCCTGCTGCCTTTGATGGCTAAGGGCGTCAAGTCCAAGCCGGCTCCGAAGTACCCAGCCGTTCAGCGGGACCTGTCCATCCTAGTTGACGAAGACGTCACTAACGCCCAAGTCGAAAGCTGCATCAAGGAAAATGCCGGCAAGTACCTGGTCAGCGTTGAAGTCATCGACGTCTACCAAGGTGCCCGCTTGCCAAACGGCAAGAAGAGCCTGGCCTACCGCTTGACCTTCTTAAACGAAGCAGAAACCTTGACTGACGCGGTTGTAACTAAGGCAACTGACGATGTGCAAGCCGCTTTGGAAGAAAAATTAGCAGCAAACATCCGTTAATGGTTGACTTTCGTGGAATTAAACTCTAATATTTAACATTGCATAATGCGTTAAATAAAGGAGAATCAAAATGCCTGAAAAAACCTATGAAATGACTGCCGAAGGCAAGAAGCAGCTGGAAGAAGAACTGCAAAATCTGAAGTTCGTCAAGCGGCCGCAAATCGTTGAACGTTTGAAGATTGCCCGTTCTTACGGGGACTTGTCTGAAAACTCAGAATACGATGCAGCCAAAGATGAACAAATGCGGCTGGAAGAAAGAATCGATGCCGTCAGCGAACAACTGAAGTACGCTGTCGTTGTCGACACTGATGCCGTTGACCCCGACGAAGTAAGTATCGGCAAAACCGTTACGGTTACTGAAGTCGGCGAAGATGAACCGGAAACTTATGAAATCGTGGGGAGCAGCCAGTCTGATCCATTCCACGGCAAGGTTTCCAACGAATCACCGATCGGCAAGGCCCTGCTTGGCCACAAGAAGGGTGAAACGGTCAAGATCAACGTTGACTCAGCCAACGTCAGCTACGATGTCGTAATCAACGACGTTAAGACGACCGACTAAAAAGGCGCTGTCCACACGGACAGCACCTTTTTTTGCGCTCTATTTTACTGTTTTAAATTCGCTGCTTCTTTTTCAAGAGCAGGTAGACAGCTAAAGTTATCAGGCTGATCAAGCTGCCGGCAATGAGGCTGACCGGCAAATAGATCAAGGTCAGCTTGTGCTTGCCCCCCTTTAAGTTAAAGGCCAGGAGGCTGGAAGCATATTTGTTGGTCTTGACCCGCTTGCCATTGTCATAGACCAGCCAGTTCTTGGAATAAGGAATGGTCGTGATCCAGAGCTTCTTTTGGCTCTTGAAGGCCTGGCTGGAAATTTTCAAGCCAGTCTGCTTTAACTTAAGTTCTGGCTCTTTCAGCTGCTTGATCCCGGCCTTGAAGGCGGAATTGTTGAAGTGCCAGAAGAGAAGACCAGTTAAGTCCAGGGTTGAATTGGTTAAATTGAAAGTGACCTTGATCCTGGTCTTTTTGTTTCCGCTGGCAACGTTGACCAGGCGGATCTGCCCATCCCGGCTTTCATAGTCATAAAAGATATCATTGACGCTCAAGCTGGAGGTCTTGAAGTCAAAGCCATCTGGGAGCTGCAGGTAGTAAGAGTCATCGTTTTTTGGCGTCAAGATGAAGGTGACGGAAGCCGGCTTGGCTGAGTTAGCTTTTTTAAAGACCAGAGGGTTGGACTGGTTGACCTTTAAGTTGGTCAGCTTGATCTGGCTCTTGACCTTGCTGAAAAGCTGGCCGGACAGGCCCAGGCTTTCCCAGAGCTTCTGCTGGTTGTAAACTGGGTCATTGTCCAGGAACTTGACCTGCTTCTGCTGGCTTTGGCTGGCAAAAATGAGTGGCAGGGCCTGCTTGTTTTCCAAAATGCTAAGCTGCTTGAACTGCTTTTTCGGGTAATAGCTGTTTAGATCTGCCCGGTGGTTCAAATTGTCATATGGCATCCGCTGGGCAGCTGAGACGCCGTCATAAGAATAATTCGGCTCCAGGTAGTATTTGACCCCCAGGAAGGCATCAGTCAAGAGCGTCCCGCCCTGGTTGGTGTAAGAGTTGCTGTTGTGGACATAGCCCAAGCGGCTGAGCAGGTTGGAAGTGCTAGAGTTGCTGATGGAGTTGAAGGTCGTCACCCCGTAGTAATTGCCGGTGAAGGGGTCGTCATCAGACCGGCTGAAACTCTTTTCCGTTCTGTAGAGGCTGGAATCGGTCTTGGCCAGGTAGCTGGTCGCCTGGTTGACGTTGGCTTCAAACTTGGCATAGTTCTTGTTTTCCTGGTAGGAAATCGCGTTTAATGAAAAAATCAAGTTGACCGTGACTTCAGAAACTACCAAAAGCAGGGCATAGTGGCCGGCCAGGTAGTGCTGGCCATAGATAAAGAGAATAAAGAGCAGGCCGGCCAATAGAAAGAGGCCGGTCGCGATCTGCCCGTCTTGCCGGATAAATTCCAGCTTGTCAGGATCGATGGCCAGGTAAATGGAGACGCTGGCTCCTAAAAGGGCCGCCAGGATTTTCTGCTTGAGGTTGAAGACGGGCTCCCTGTCCATATTTTCCAGGGCCAGGTTCAAGGCATAGAAGGAGACCAGGAAGCTGAAGCGGGCCGGGTACCAAACCGGGAATTGGCCCAAGTGCCAGATCAAAACCAGGGGGGTAAAGGACAAAGACAAGACCAGGAAGGCCAAAAGCAGGCCTCGGGTCAATTTTTCCCGCTTGCTGAACTTGGCATTAAAGATAAAGAGCAGGGCCAAAAGGGCAAAGCAGGAGGAGATGAAGATGTTGGGCAGACCGTCCGACATTTCATGGAAGCTGTAGGCCCCGTCGATTAATTTGGCAACCAGCTGATAGGGCGGGAACTGGAAGTTCAGCTTCCAGCTGATATCGGCATCGGTTTTGCCGGCTAAAAGCTCCAAAAAAGTCGGCCAGAGGCTGACCCCGGCCAGGCAGGAGCCAAAGAAGCTGGCCTTGAAGTAGGTCCAAAAGCGGACTTTCCGCTCACTGTTTGTGGCCAGACCCACCAGCAGGTAGAGCAAGCCAAAAAGCAGGGTCATGTAGCCGGTATAGAAGTTGGTCAGCCAGAGCAGGAAGGTGACCAGGACCAGGTGATTTTTCTCCCCGGCCAAAAGGCGGTCAATGGCTTCTTGCAGCCAGGGCAAAAGGGCCAGGCTGTCCAGCCACATCAAGTTCAGGTTGTTGGCAACGACAAAGCCGCAGAGGGCAAAGGCCAGGCTGGCAGCCAGAACGTATTCCTTGGCCAGCTTGTACTTTTTTCCCCAGACCAGGTAGCTGGACAGGCCGATGGCCCCGATCTTGCAGGAGATGACCAAAAGGATCCCTTGAGGCAGGAACTTTTGCGGGAAAAAGAGCAAGAGCAGGTTGAAGGGACTGAGCAGATAATAGCTGTCCGTCCCCAGCATCGAGCCTCCCAGGCCGCTGGCAAAGCTGTAGATCAATTTGCTTGGGTCCTTAAAGAGCTTTTGCTGGTAGTAGGCCAGGAAGTCAACATACTGCTGGCCCAGGTCAACGGTCAGGATATTGCCTTTCTTAGAGATGAAGTAGCCGGCGAAGATAAGGGCCGGCAGGGCGAAGGCCAGGCAGGCATAGAGCTGCTTAAGGCCGAATTTTTGGAAAAAACGTTTTATTTTGGATATGTACATTAAGAATTAGCTAACTCCTCTTCTGAATGATAGAATTGCACAGGTCTTTTTGCTAAAATTACTTGTTAGTGAGGATGGTTTTATCGTGAGTTATTTTAGAAAGAATAGCGGAACTGGCAACAGTAGTCAAACCGCAAACACCCCTCTCAGAATGAAGATTCTGGTCGGGGTCATCGTAATTTTGTTCGCGGCCTTAATTGGCCAATTAGCATACTTGCAGCTCTTTTACGGTTCGCGCTTTTCCGCGGAGGTCAATGCCACCGACGAAAACACCATGACCAAGTCTGTTCCCCGGGGGGTCATGTACGACTCCCAGGGCCGGATCCTGGTCGGCAACAAGGCTGAAAACGCGATTACTTACATGCGCAGCCTGTCAGCGACTTCCAAAGAGATGTACAAGGTTGCTAATACCCTTAGTAATTATATAAAAATTACCGACGAAAAGCCGACAAAAAGACAAATTGCCGATTATTACCTGGCTGATGAAAGCCGGGCCAAGAAGGTTTTGGCTGCTTTGCCGAAGTCCCAGAAGAAGTCTAGCCTGTCAACTTCAGAGATCAACGACAATGAAGTGGCTTATGTTGAAAATACCCTTAAGCCAAGCTTGACCAGCAAGCAAAAGACGGCGGCCCTCTTGTACAACAAGATGTCGGGGGCTACGACTTTGTCGACGATCAACTTGAAGAGCAGTGGGCTCAGCAACAAGGAAATCGCCCAGGTCGGCGAGCACCTGTCCTCCATGCCGGGGGTCGGGATCGGGACCGACTGGAACCGTTACTACCCGAACGGGTCTTCAATCAAGAGTATCATCGGGTCAGTCTCCACGACCAAGACCGGTTTGCCGAGCGACAACCTGCAATACTACCTGGTCAACGGCTATTCCAGAAACGATCGGGTTGGGACTTCCTACCTGGAAAAGGAATATGAAGCCCTCTTGAAGGGGACCAAGGCCAGCTACAAGGTTACCAGCAACTCCAGCAACGAGATCACCAAGACCAAGCAGGTTTACAAGGGCCAGTCTGGGGCCAGCTTGAAGTTGACGATTGACGCCAAGTACCAGGCAGCCGTAACCAAGGCCCTCAAGCAGCAGTTTAACTCAGCCTTGAGCGCCGGGGCAGCCAGCCTGTCCAGCGGTGCCTACGCGATCGCCATGAACCCGAATACCGGGGCTATCCTGGCCATGTCCGGGATCAGCTATGACCCGTCAACTGGCAAGATTTCTGACAACGCCCTGGGCAACATCAACCAGTCCTTCGTTATGGGGTCTGTTGTCAAGGGGGCCCAGGTGGCCGGGGGCTTGATCAACAAGGTCATCACTCCAACCAACAACACCCTGCCGGACACGGCCATCTATCTGCCGGGTTCTCCGGTCAAGAAGTCCGTTTACCCGACAGGGACCTTCAGCTCTTTGACGGCGGCCAGCGCCCTGGAAGTATCTTCCAACATCTACATGATGCAGCTGACCCTGCGCTGGGTGAAGGCCAGCTATGTGGCCAAACAGTACATTCACATGCCGCAGACAGCCTTTGAGACCTTGAGAAACAACTTTGCCATGTTTGGCCTGGGGCAAAAGACCGGGGTTGACCTGCCGGGTGAAAGCTCGGGTATCCAGGGGGCGTCAACTGACTCCAACGGGATTATCCTGTCCGGGTCAGTGCTTGACGAATCCTACGGGAACTACGACGCTTACACCCCAATTCAGCTGGTTCAGTACATTTCAACGATTGCCAACGGGGGCTACCGGATGCAGCCATACGTTGTCCAGTCTATCGGCCGCACCAGCAGCGATGGCAAGCATTTCTATGCTTACTACAACAAGAAGCCGACCGTCCAGTTCAAGATTCCTTGGACAACTGATGAATTAGCCGTCATCAAGCAGGGGCTATACCAGGTTGTCCATGGGTCAAATGCCTGGGGGACGGCCCATGCGTTGAAGAACGTCAAACCGTCGATTTCGGCCAAGACCGGTACGGCCCAGACTTTCTACTACAACACCAAGACCAAGAAGTCGACAGACACTGAACTGATCAACGAAACCATGGTCGGCTGGGCTTCTTCCAACAATCCGCAGATTGCCTTCGCGATTGTTTTTGCCGGCATCGATCCGGACAAGGAAGGCAGCTACAACAAGAACATGGCCAAGGCGATGGTGACGACTTACTACAAGATGCATAAAGGGAAGTTTTCAAGTACAAATTAACAGTTAATTTACTGAGATAACTTGCTCTTTGCCCTTGAAAATGTTATGATTGTACAGTCAGATATTAATTGTAGGTGGTGAAAATAATGGCAGACAACATCATTTTAGAATGCACCGAATGTGGCGACAGAAGTTACTTATCTAAGAAGAACAAGCGTAAGCATCCGGAACGTTTGACCTTGAAGAAGTATTGCCCAGTTGAAAGACAGGTAACTCTTCACCGCGAGACTAAGTAATAAAAGATAGCAGGTCGAAAGGCCTGCTTTTTTTATTTTGCAGGAAGAGAGGGCGTGACTGCTTTGATGGACAAGAAAACTTTCCGCTCCTGGCAAAGGAAGCGGCTGGCGGATTTTGCCAAGAGCCCGGCTAAAAAAAGGCAAGACCAGGAATTGACGGCGCTGGCCCTAAAGCACCCAATGGTCCAGCAGGCCAAAAAAATCGGACTAACCCTGCCCATGCCGCTGGAAGTGGATATAAGCGGTTTGATTAAAGAGCTGCGGAAAGAGGGCAAGGAGCTCTATTTGGCCAAGTGCCATCCTGGCTGGCAGCTGGACTTTTTAAAATGGGACGAAGCTGCTCCCTTAATGCAGACCAAGTTTGGGGTCTGGGAGCTGGCTGAAGAAAATGAAGTTGATAATAATTTGGACCTGCTTTTTGTCCCTGGCCTGGCCTTTAGTCCGGCGGGCAAGAGCCGGATCGGTTTTGGCGGGGGCTACTATGACCGCTTTTTAGCCAAGAATCCGGTCAAGACCCTGGCCCTGGTCAATTCAGTCATGTACTTCAAGACTCCTGCCTGGCCAATGGAAGACCATGACCAGGCGATGGATGATTTGATAATTGTAAAGGAGGCCGGCGATGAATAATCTGCGGCGTAATTATATGACAACCGCTCTGGTTGTGATCCTCTTTGCCGTTTTCCTGGTGGAAACCTTTATGGGCGGCTCTGAGAGTACTTCCGTTCTGCTGAAAATGGGGGCCATGTTTAACCCGGCCGTAGTAATGGAAGGACAGTGGTGGCGCCTTTTTACCGCCCAGTTCCTCCACATCGGGATCATGCACATCGCCTCCAACGCGATCATGATTTACTATATCGGCCAGTATGCTGAGCCGGTTTTCGGCCACTGGCGCTTTTTGCTGATCTATCTGCTGTCAGGGGTTGGCGGCAGCCTCTTGACCCTGGCTTTTGGCAATGACCAGGCGATCAGCGCCGGGGCGTCAACTGCCCTGTTCGGTCTTCTTGGAGCCATGACCTGCGCGGGTTTCAAGGACAAAGACAATGCGCTCTTGTCCTTCTTGGGCCGGCAGGCTTTAGCCTTAGCAGTCATCAACCTGGTCTTGGACATCTTCATGCCTGACGTGGACATCCTGGGCCACCTGGGCGGCTTAATCACCGGGGCCCTACTGGCCATTATTTTGGGTGATGCAACTTACCGGGGCTATGGCAAGGGCGGCCGGCTGTTGGCGGCAGCTGCTTTGATTGTCTATGTGGTTTTGACTTTGCGTTTAGGAATGGCAGTGACGGTGTAAAATGACTGTTTTGAAAAATCTTTACGATGTCCAGCAGCTTTTGAAAAAATACGGCATCCTGGTCCACTTGGGCAAAAGAAAGTGGGATATCGAACTAATGGCGATTGAGCTGGACAACTTGTATAAGGCAGGCGTTTTAGAGAAAAAACTCTATTTAAACGCCAAGCTGGTCTTAAAGCATGAACACGAATACGAAGAGCGCCTTGAGCGGGAAAAAAGACTTGACTAGCTAGCCGCAGGCTGAATTTAGCGTTATTATAAGATAAGACTTGCAAGAAGGAGCTTTTTTCACATGACCAATTTTTTAATCGTTCTTGACGTCATCTTAGGCGTCATCCTGCTGGGCTTTCTGGGCTTCTGGGCTTACAACCGGATCCAGGCCAAGCGCCTGGGCGGGGAACTGACCAACGAGGAATTCAAGGCCGGGATGCGGAAGGCGCAGATCATCGACGTCCGCGAAGCCGATGAGTTCAAGCATGAACATATTGACGGGGCAAGAAACATCCCTTACACCATGTTCAAGTACCAATACACCGAACTGCGGCCAGACCTGCCGGTCTACCTCTATTCGGACTCTTTGACCATGACCCTGCGCTGCGCCAGCATCCTGCGCAAGCACAATTTTGCCAAGGTCTTTTATCTCAAAGACGGCTTCTCCCAATGGGACGGCCGCAAGAAGGCAGCCAAGAACTAAGCTGAAAGCTTGCTGAGAAAATTTCTCAAGCAGGCTTTTTTGGTTTATGATGATAGAAGAGAAAATTGCAGGAGGAATTTATGCAGAAAGTAGTGGCTATCGTCGGGCCGACTGCCGTGGGCAAGACCAGCCTGGCCATCGAGCTGGCCAAGAAATTGGACGGGGAAATCGTCTCTGGCGACTCCATGCAGATCTACAAAGAAGTAGCCATCGGCACGGCCAAGGCCAGCCCGGAAGAGCAGGCAGAAGTCAAACACTACCTGGTGGATGCCCATTCGGTCTTTGAAGACTTTTCCGTTAAAAATTTCGTCGATGAGGCCCGGTCAGCTATCGGCGAGATCGCGGGGAAAGGCAAATTGCCCATCATCGCGGGCGGTACCGGCTTTTACGTCAATGCCTTGTTAAACGACATGCAGCTGGGCGACAAGGAAGAAGAAGCAGCCAGCGTGGACCCGGAATGGGAGGATTTTTTAGCAGCTAACGGCCCCCAGGCCTTGTGGGATGAATTAAACAGGAAAGACCCGGAAGCCGCCAAAAAGATTCCTGTGGCTAACAGCCGAAGAAGCCTTAGGGCACTTAGCGTGATTAGCCGGACGGGCGGGCTTTTTTCCAAGCAGCAGGCAGAAATCAAGCCCCGCTATGACTACTTGATCATCGGCTTAAACAGCGACCGGGATGCCATCTACCAGCGGATCAACCAGCGAGTGGATTTGATGATGGAGGCTGGGCTTTTAGAAGAGGCCCGCTTTGTCTACGACAACCGGGCAGGTGAGCACCAGGTTCTGCAGGCCATCGGCTACAAGGAATTTTTCCCTTATTTTGCAGGCGAGGCCAGCCTGGAAAGCTGCGTGACCGCCCTTAAGACGGCTTCAAGGCGCTATGCCAAGCGGCAATTGACCTACTTTAGAAACAAGCTGCCGGTTGAGTGGTATGACCCCTTGACCGACCCAAACTGCGCCAATAGAATTGCTGTCAGAATAGAAGAATGGATGAAGGAAGAAAAATGAAAAAATTACCAGAAGAATTAAAGGCAATCCTGGCCGAAGTTGACCAGGAAATCGCACCCCGCCTGCGGGAAATCGACGACCAGGTGGTCTATAACCAGGAGAAGGTTTTGAGGGCCTTTGTTGACCACCAGGTGGCTGAAGCTGACCTGAAGGGGACCAACGGCTACGGGGACGATGACATTGGCAGAGAGAAGCTGGAAGCTATCTACGCCCAGGTTTTTCACACTGAAGACGCCCTGGTCCGGCCTCAGTTCGTTTCCGGCACCCACACTTTAGCCGTGGCATTAGATGGGAACCTTTTGCCTGGCGAAACTTTGACCTACTTGACCGGGATGCCGTATGACACCATGCAGCAGGTAATCGGCTTGGCCCCGAAGAAGCGGGGGACCTTGATCCAAAAAGGGATCAACTTCTCTTACGTGCCTTTAAACAGTGAAGGCGGGGTCGACTATGAGGAAGCTGAGAAGGTCCTTAAGCGCGACCAGCCCCATATCGTGGTCATCCAGCGGTCTCGTGGCTATGATACCCGGCAGAGCTACACGGTTGACCAGATTAAGAAAATGACCGCTTTTGTCAAACAGGTCAGCCCGGAGAGCTTAGTCTTCGTCGACAACTGCTATGGGGAATTTTCCGAAAAGCATGAACCGACTGAATATGGGGTCGACTTCATGGCTGGCTCCTTGATCAAAAACGCTGGCGGCGGGATCGCCCAGACTGGCGGCTATATCGTCGGCAAAGAAGAACTGGTTGAAAACGCGGCTATCCGCTTGACGGCGCCAGGGATTGGCAAGGAAGAAGGGGCCACCTTGACCAACATGCACGAATTCTATGAAGGCTTTTTCTTGGCTCCGCACACGACTGGTGAAGCCATCAAAGGGATGATCTTCTCAGCAGCTCTTTTGGAAAAGATGGGCTGTGAAGTAACGCCTAAGTGGGATGAGCCGCGGACTGACCTCATTCAGACGATTATCTTCAACGATCAGGAAAAGATGATCAATTTCACCAAAGAAGTACAGAAAAATTCGCCAATTGACTCCTTCGTCGAGCCGGTCCCCAGCGACATGCCAGGTTATGAAGATAAAGTCATCATGGCCGCCGGCAATTTTGTCTCTGGTTCAACCATGGAATTCTCTGCTGATGGCCCTATCCGGCCGCCTTATGCCCTCTACATGCAAGGTGGTCTAACTTATGCTCACGATAGAATAGCGGTTACAAATGCCGTAAATCATTTGTTTTTTAAGTAAAAGTAACAAAAGACTTTTTTTATTAAAAAAGTCTTTAGACCAATTTGACCTCAGGCGGTCAGAGTGGTATCTTTAAAGCATCGATTAGCACAGAGCCAATTGATTAGTTGATCGTAAATTTATTCTTGATTTTTAAAGGTGAGAACATGAGCAAGGTATTTACTGAAGAAGAAATCCGTAAAGATGTAGAAGAGAAGAACGTTCGCTTTTTGCGTCTGGCCTTCACTGACATTAACGGCACGCTGAAGAACTTGGAAGTTCCAGTCAGCCAATTGGACGACGTTTTGGGCAACCAAACCCGCTTTGACGGTTCATCAATCGACGGCTTCGTTCGTCTGGAAGAAAGTGACATGGTTCTGTACCCAGACCTGTCAACTTGGTCAGTTCTGCCATGGACGACTGTTGAAGAAGGCACCATCGGCCGCCTGGTCTGCTCAGTCCACAACGTAGACGGCACTCCATTTGAAGGTGACCCACGCAACAACTTGAAGAAGGTTGTTGCTGAAATGAAGGAAATGGGCTTCTCCGACTTCGAAATCGGTTTTGAAGCTGAATTCTTCCTCTTCAAGGAAGGCAAGAACGGGGAAGAAACTACTGAAGTTTCTGACCACAGCTCATACTTCGACATGGCTTCTGAAGACGAAGGCGCCAAGTGCCGCCGGGAAATCGTTGAAACTTTGGAAAAGCTGGGCTTCCGCGTAGAAGCTGCCCACCACGAAGTCGGCGACGGCCAGCAAGAAATCGACTTCCGCTTCGACAACGCTTTGGCAACTGCCGACAAGCTGCAAACTTTCAAGATGGTTGTCAAGACTATCGCCCGCAAGTACCACCTGTACGCAAGCTTCATGGCTAAGCCAGTTGAAGGTTTGGCCGGCAACGGGATGCACACCAACATGTCCCTCTTCAAGGACGGCAAGAACGCCTTCTACGACAAGGATGGCCAATACCACCTGTCAACTACTGCCTTGACCTTCTTGAACGGGATTTTGGAACATGCCCGCGCTATTACCTGCGTGGCTAACCCAACTGTCAACTCATACAAGCGGCTGATCCCAGGCTTTGAAGCTCCAGTTTACATCTCATGGGCAAGCCGGAACCGGTCACCAATGGTCCGGATTCCTAACGCCAACGAAGTCGGCACCCGTCTGGAAATGCGGTCAGCTGACCCAACTGCCAACCCATACCTGCTTCTGTCAGCCTGCCTGAAGGCTGGTTTGACCGGGATCAAGGAAGGCAAGCTGCCAATGGCACCTGTAACTTCCAACCTGTTCGAAATGACTGACGACGAACGCAAGGAACTGGGCATCAAGCCATTGCCATCAACCTTGCACAACGCCATCAAGGCATTTAAGGAAGACGAAGTCATCAAGTCTGCCTTCAGCGAACACATTGTTGACAGCTTCCTGGAAATGAAGGAAACTGAATGGGCTCTGTACACTCAATCAGTTTCAGAATGGGAAGTAAAGCGCTACTTCAACTACTAAAATTCAGAATACGATATTTATCATTGACTAATCAGAAAGTCTGCCTTTTGGGCAGGCTTTTTTCTTATGAAGAAATCAGACTTAATTATCTTAAGCAAGTCAGGCTTTTGCTAGCGCTTTATTGCTGAATTATAGAAAAAAGGCAAAGAGATTTTTGCCAGCCTTAGCGAAGAAGGGCGAAATATGGTAAAATCTAATTTGTTTTTAAGCAAAAATCATTATAATTGATTGAGACTAAAGAAGGTTATATAGTGAGCAGCAAGAGCGCAAGTGTTTCCCCGGCCAAAGCCGGGCGGATGGAGCAGGAAAAGGGCAAGTCGATTTATTCCAAAGATGTCATCTTGGTTATGACTGCCTCCTTCCTGTTTTTGTTCGGGACCATGTTCAACAATCCTTTGATCAACGGCTATGCTGAAAGCCTGGGAGCCAGCAGCATTTTAGCCGGGGTGATCGTGGGGATCATGAGCTTCGCGGCCATGTTTCTCCGGCCAATTGCCGGCAACTTGACTGACAAGTTCTCCAAGTACCAGCTGTCTTTTATTGGCGGGGTGCTGATTCTTATCGGGATCGTGGGTTATATTGTTTCGCCTAACGGGGAGCTCTTGCTCTTGTTCAGAATCATCAACGGGACTGGCTTCGTTCTTTGTACCGTCTGCATGACCACCTGGATCGCCTTCTTGGTTCCCCGTCAGCACGTCGGGGCGGCCATGGGCTTGTACGGGCTGATGAATGCTTTGGCCATGTCCATTGCCCCGGCCATCTCAATCAACCTCTACAAGGTGATTGGCTACCGGGAAACCATGATGCTGCCAGCCGCGGCAACTTTGATCATGATCATCATCATCCAGTTCGTCGGCAACCGGGCTGTCCCAAGTCCCCGGCAAAAAGAAAAGAAGCAATTCAAGCTGATTTCCGTCAACGCTTTGCCAGTAGCACTTTTAACGACCTGCTTCGGCATTCCCTACTTCGTCACCCAGGCTGACATCGTGACTTACGTGGCCAAGATGCATATGCCAGTGGCGGTAGGGAGCTACTTCTTCATTTACGCCATCGTCCTGCTCTTGATCCGGACTTTCCTTAAGAACTACTTTGACACGGTCCGCTTCGGGGTCTGGTTCTGGCTGAGTCTGGTGGCTACGGCCATCTACCTGGTCCTTTTAGCCTACATGAACAGCAACTGGATGATGGCCCTGGGGGCAGCCGGGATGGCAATCGGCTACGGCTTGATCTACTCGGTCCTGCAATCAACGGCCCTGCTTTTGTCACCGGCCAATGAACAGGGCCTGGGCAGCTCCACCTTTTACCTGGGCCTGGACATCGCCATGGCCTTTGGGCCAATGCTGGCCGGGGTCGTGGCCAAGGCTATGCCGGGCCGCTATTTCTACTTGGTCCAGCTGATCGTGGTACCGCTGGCCTTGATCGTTTACCTGGTTTGGCGCAAGCGCCTCAACGGGGCAATTGATAAGCATTAAGTGTAAATATTTGAGAAAATCTGAAAATATCAAAAGCCAGCCGTCAGGCTGGTTTTTCTTTTGCCCGCTAATTGGCTATAATGAAAGATAGCGTAAATTTTTTGGAAGGAAGACAGCAATAATGGAAATCGAGAAATTGAAGGCAGACTACGTGAATTGGGTAGCCGGGCAGACGGTTTTTAACCCTTGGTCAGACACGGTTGTCCAAGTGGAAAACGAATTGGTCGATGCATATGGCCGCAAGCCTTTTGTCCTGGTTGAAAAAAATGGAGACGAGTACACGGTGACCGATGACGGGAGCCTCATGTACAAGTACAACCCCATGGAAGAAAACGAGGACTTGAACGAGTACGCGGCCGGGATGGTCATGGATGCCGGTTTCGACTTTGACGAAGATCATGCCGTGATTGAGCAGACCGTTAGTGAAGAAGCGCTGCCTGGCGCTATCAATGCCTTGATGCAGCTGGAAATCATGATTTCCTTTATTGCATAAAAGTAAGGAGGAAGAAGAAAAAAGCATGGATTCTTTAGATGAAACCGGCAAGCGGAAATATATTTCCTGGCCGGTGATCGCCCTGATGGACTTCGTGACCGTGATTGGTTTCGATGATATCATCTACAACTTTCAAAACCAGGGCCTGGCTGTCGTCAGTGACTGGATTTTGCTCTTGGTCTTGTTCGTCATTCCTTATGAAATGATGGTCGGCCACCTGGGCAGCGTTTTTGCCAAAGAAGGGGGCGGCCTGTCCTCCTGGATCCGGCACACTTCCGGTGACCGGATGGGCTATATTACGGCTTGGTGCTACTGGGTGGTATCCTTGCCTTACCTGGTTGACGTGGCTAACTCAACCGTTATTTCATTTGCCTGGCTCTTTAAGGGGCGGGCGCTGGATGATAAGGAAATGTCCAACTGGGTCTTTGCCTTGTTCACGGCTTTGATCTTCGTGGTTTTCATCTTCTTCCAGCACAAGTTTGCCAACTCCCTGCAATGGCTGTCCATCATCGGGGGCGGGGCCATGTTTGTGATGACGATTCTTTTTGTCATTATGACCTTTGCCTACCTGGGCGAGGGGCGGCCGGTAGCGACCCAGCCCTTCCACTTCAAGAACTTCCTGCCGACCTTTGAGATGAAGTTCATGATGTCCCTGGGCCTCTTGATTTTTGCCATGAACGGCAGCGAATTCGTCGCCCCTTATGTCAATGAAATGAAAAATGGTCCCCAGGACTTCCCGAAAGCCATGTACATGCTGGCCGCGATGACTGGCTTTTTGACCATCTTCGGTTCCTTCAGTTTAGGCGTTTTCTTTAACGCCCACAAATTGCCGGATGACTTGAAGATGAATGGGTCCTATTACGCCTTCCAAGCCATGGGGGAAAAGTTTGGCATGGGCAACTTCTTCTTGTATGCCTTTATCATCACCCAGGCCCTTTATATGCTGGCCCAGCTGGCGGTACTGGTGGACGGCGGGGCCCGGATTTTCCTGTCTGACACGGCCAAGCAGTACCTGCCAAAGCAATTGACCAAGGTGGACAAGAACGGCCTGCCAATCAACGGCTATTGGCTGACGACCTTCATTTGCTCAGTTTTGCTCTTCTTGAGCTCAACTCTGCCAACGGTCAACGACATCTTCAACCAGCTTTTGAACTTGAACGGGATCGTATCACCTTATGTGACTGGCCTGCTTTTCTGGGCCTTCATCAAGGTGCGGATGCATGAAGAAGACTACCCGTCAGCTTATGTCTACATCAAGAACCGGAAGTTTGCCATCTTTGTTGGCTGGTGGTGCTTGATCGTGACCTTGACCGGGGCCACCTTCGGGATTGTGCCGATCGACGCCAAGTTCGGGACGGCCAAGTGGACCCACATGCTGATCTTGAACATCGTTGAACCCCTCTTTATGATCGGCTTAGGCGTAATTTTGCCGCTCATTGCCAAGTGGCAGAGAAAGCGCGACGGTGAAGAAGCGTAGTAAACTATTTTATGTTTTTAGGCAAAAGAAAAAGAGAAGCGATGTGCTTCTCTTTTTTGCTTGCAATTAATATTATCTATTCGTTTATTTTGTAACTGCCTATTCAAGCAATTTTGCTTCCTTGAGCAATTCTTCCAGCCAAGTGCCTTGGACCTTCTTCAGTGCCCCCTTGACCGCGATCTTAGGCAGTGGCAGGTCCATCTGGTCGATTGGCTTCTTGTCGTTTAAGTAGTAGGTTGCCTTCAAAAGCTCCCGGATGTCGTAGACTGAGTCAAAGACTTCCGGTACCCCGCGGTCAACGTTAAGCAGGGTGTAGACAGCTTCCATGGCGGTCCGGACTGAGTATTCAGTGGTGAAGACCGTATCTCTGGTCGGAGATTCAGCGAAGTTGCCGATGAAGGCCAGGTTGACAGAACCAGCTGGTACGACTGCCGGCCGGTCGCCCTTCTTCCGCATTTGGAAGTAAGCGGTGATGTAAGGCATGTAAACTGGAACAGTGTTGACATAGTCATCGCCGGCGTACTTCTTGATCAAATCGTCTGGCACGCCCAGGTGGTAGAGGAGTTCTTCAGTAATCTCTTCACCAGTGCAGTCTACGACCCGCTTCTTGATGTAATTGCCTGGCGTGTCTGAGTAAAGGGCGTAGATCCAGACAACGGTTTCGTTTTCCTTCTGGTCCTTGAAGTGCGGCTGACGGTGAATAGTGAAGGAGAGCATCCAGTTGGAGTCAGTGACAGTGATGATCCCGCCGGTGTTGACCCGGTGCTGGTGGATGTCCCGCTTGGTCAGGCGTTCGAAGTACGGTTCCAGAGTAGCATCTTTCATGGTCATGGTCGCAGAAACGAACCAGGCTCTTTCCGGGATGTTTTCGCAGAAGACTTCCGGGTGGCCAAAGGCTTCGTCTTGTTCAGCCAAGTTCTGCCACAATTTCCAAGAGCCGCCCAGCTTGTGGGTGATTGGCGCTGGAGTGTGGTGGGTGCCGTAGGTTGAGCTTTCAACGATTGACCCGTTAGTAACGTAAACCAGGTCGTCCGGGGTCAAGTCAATTTCCTGGTGTTCCCCGTCTCTGGTGAGGATCAGCTTCTTGGCAAGCTTTTCACCATTACTGGTATCGACTACGACGTTTTCTACTTGCGTGTTGTAGCAGATATCAACGTCATGGCTTTCCAGGTAGGCCAAAAGCGGCTTGGTCATGGATTCATACTGGTTGTACTTGTTGAACTTCAAGGCTGACAGGTCCGGCAAGCCGTCGATGTGGTGGATGAAACGCATCGCGTAGCGGCGCATTTCAATGACTGAGTGCCACTTTTCAAAGGCAAACATGGTTGCCCAGTAAGCCCAGAAGTTGGTCTCAAAGAATTCATCAGAGAAGAAATCTTCAATTGAGATTCCTTCCAGTTTGTCTTCCGGAGTCATGACCAGCTTGACGATTTCCCCGGCGCACTTGCCCAGGCCGTACTGGCCATCAGTTGGCACCCGGTCGCCTCTGTGGTGGATCAGGCGGCAGTTGGATGAGTTAGGGTCATCCTTGTCCAGCCAGGCGTATTCGTCCAGGTAGGAGGCGCCAGGAATTTCCAAAGATGGAATTGACCGGTACATGTCCCAAAGACATTCAAAGTGGTTTTCCATTTCCCGGCCGCCCCGGATGATGTAGCCGTATTCCGGCCGCTTGATCCCGTCCAGGGACCCCCCGGCCAGGGCTTCTTCTTCAAGCAAGTGAATCTTCTTGCCATCCATGTGCCCGTCGCGGATCATGAAAACGCAGGCAGCTAAGCCAGCAAGGCCGCCCCCGATGACATAAGCGCTCTTCTTGTCAGCGTCTTTTGGCTTTCTAGCGTCAGTAAATGCTTCGTAATTACCGTTTGAATAATACATCTCATTCACCTCATGTACTTGCTAACTGTTTTCTGATATTTTTTCCTTTTTCACCTTGCATTCTAGCATTTATCAAAAGCGCTTTCAAATAAATTTTTCCTTAAAGAACTGGGTACAGGTATAGAAAATGGCGATTGGATAAGAAAAATTAAGTTGAAGCAGAAGGGCGAGAAAAAGCTTTCAAGTTGCCGGGGAAATTTGTTATCATGGAATGATGCAGATTAAGGATTGGAGAGGATATTGTATATGAAGCGGTTGAAAAGCCTGGCTTTTATCTATGCAAGTATATTTAGTTTGCTGATTGGTTTAGGAGCAGGGATTTTTTTGACAATTTCCAGTGAATTGATTTCCCTTTTCTGGTCTAAGCGAATCTTGGCCCATCCGGGTCTCCTGCTGCTCCAGTGCCTCTTGTTTGGCCTGGTGATCGGGCTTCTGCAGCTGAAGGTCGGGGCCTATCCCAAGACGATCAAGCAGATCCTGGCCGAGTTCCAGGAAACCGGGAAGGTAACAGGAGCCAGCTGGCGGACCTGGGTCAACGGGACGGTTATTCTGGCTGGCGGGGCCAGCGTGGGGCCGGAAGCTTCCATGACCGGGATTATTGCCCGCCAGTCAAGCGCCATGGGCCAGCAGTTAACCAACTACTTGACTGACCCGGACCTGCCCCAAGCGTCTTTTAAAGAACAGTTTTTATCCTTGTTCAGACCTTTTTCTCCGGCAGAAGGGCCTTTAAAAGATGTTTTTGCCAAGAAGTGGCGGCAGAAGGCCAGCTATACTATCTGGACCTGCCTGGGCATTTGCAGCTTTGCCATGTGGCTGAAGGCTTTCCCGGAAGCCAAGGTCTTCCAGATCGGCTTTGCAAAGGTGGCCTGGACCTGGCAGGGGATCCTGCTGACTCCAGTTGCTTTTGCTTTGGGTCTGGCTTTTGGCAACTTCTTTTTGAAATTTGAAGAAATCGGGGCAAAATTGGGCGAGACGATACCAAATTACCTGCTCAAAGGGATGCTGGGCGGCCTCTTGCTGGGCATCGGTGGCCTTTTATCCAGCTACCTGCTCTGGTCCGGGGCCTTTACCATGTGGGACCTGGTTGACCAGGCTGCCAAATTAGGGCCGGCCTTTTTGATCAGCTTAGCCTTTGGCAAGTGCCTCTTGACCAACTTTGGCTTTGGCCTGGGCTGGAGAGGGGGAACTATCTTCCCGGCAATATTTTGTTCAGTTGCCTTAGGGATGGGCCTGGCTTTGCTTTTGCCCTGGTCCCAGAATCTCCTGGTGGCTGTTTTGACCGCGGCCAGCGTGAGCGTGATTGTCGGCAAACCTAAGCTGGTGGCACTTTTGCTGGTCTTCTTGTTCAGCCTCCGTCTGGCTCCGGTCATTATTTTGGTTTGCCTTTTGTGTGAGAAAATTCTGCAAAGCAAGCGACTATTTCCCCGGAAATAATTCTCCTGCAAGCAAGGCTTGCTTGTTTAAAGGCCAAAATTCTCCTAAGCTAAGAGTTGAAAGCAAAACAGAAAGAGGATGACTGATGAAATTTAGTGAACAGATCAAGAAACTCCGCCGGGACCAAGGCTTGACCCAGGAAGAATTAGCGGCCAAGATCCATGTGACCCGGCAGGCGGTGTCCAATTGGGAAAACGACAAGAACTTGCCCGATCTTGAAACTTTAATTGTCATCAGCCAGACCTTTCAGCTTTCTTTAGACCAACTGATTTTAGGAGGAACTGAAATGACTGACAAATTAATCAATGACGCAAGTGAAACCAAACGGGCCAAGTTCAACTTCTGGTCGGCCTTGATCGGCGGTGGCTTGATGGTTATCGGCTTTATCTGCTTTTTGATCAAGGCCAATTCGGTAGAGTACGTGGACAAGCAAGGCTTTTTGCACGAAAACTTCTATCTTTTGCCTTTGGGCTACCTCTTCTTGTTTTCCGGTTTGCTGGTAATTTTGGTCAGTGGGGTCAGCTACTTGTGCAAGTTGCATAAGCTGAGAAAAAGTCAAAATTAATTTTGCCCAAAAGGATTGACAGAGCCTGGCAAAAGTTTTAAGATTATGGCAAATAGATTAACGATTGCTGAGAAAAGATGAGTAGCTGCTGGCAGCCTGCTACAGAGAACCGGGTTAGCTGAGAGCCGGCGAGGGCAAAGGCAGCGAAGATGGTCTTGGAGCATAAACAAATGGTGAGCTTAGGCAAGCCATTTGCGGGTAGCGCCCGGTATAGCGCTGGGCTTTCATTAGGAAGCTTTTGAGGGTTTGGCCGCGAGGCCGGACTGAAGAAGAGTGGTAACACGCTAGGCGCGTCTCTTGACTGACTGAGTCAGTTTGGGGCGCGCTTTTTTAGTGCCCGGCAATCGTGTCTTAGCGTTTTCTGTTGTTTTGGTATCTGTTTTGATACTTGATTTGATTTTTGCCAGAGGGGAATTATTTATGACTAAATTATCCGCACCGTACCGTTACGACATTGTTGGCTCCTTCTTGCGGCCGCAGGAATTAAAGGATGCCCGGGCCAAGTTCAAGGCCGGGGAGTTGAGCAAGGAAGACTTGACCAAGGTGGAAGACAAGTGGATCAGCGACTTGGTTGAAAAGGAAAAGGCAGTGGGCCTGAAAGCCGTAACTGATGGTGAATTCCGCCGCAGCTGGTGGCACCTGGACTTCTTGTGGGGCCTTAAAGGCGTAATCAAGTACGACTACCAGCAAAGCTACAAGTTCCATGGGGCCAAAACCCGGACTGACAATGCGGAACTGGGCGGCAAGGTAGCTTACAACCCAGACCATCCATTTTTCGACCACTTCCTCTTTACCAAAAAGGCGGCTGGGGACGCGGTAGCCAAGCAGACCATCCCTTCACCAACCATGCTCTTCAGAGACAACCGGTCTGACAACTGGCCAGAATTCTATGCCAGCTGGGAAGACTATCTGGCTGACTTGGGCAAGGCCTACAATGAAACCATCAAGCATTTCTACGATCTTGGCTGCCGCTACCTGCAAATCGACGACACCACCTGGGCCTTTTTGATCAGCAAGCTCAATGAAAGCCAGGACAATCCAGAAGAACACGCCAAGTACGTTCACTTGGCCGAAAGCGCAGTGACGGTCATCAACGCGGCTTTGGCAGGCCTGCCGGAAGACTTGACGGTCACTACCCACATCTGCCGGGGCAACTTCAAGTCAACCTTCCTTTTCTCCGGTGGTTATGAACCAGTTGCTCCTTACCTGGCCCAATTGAACTATGACGGCTTTTTCCTGGAATACGACTCAGACAGATCAGGCGATTTGGCGCCAATTAAGCAGGTCTGGAACGGCCGGGAAAATGTCAAGATCGTCCTGGGCCTGGTAACTTCCAAGTTCGGGAAGCTGGAAGACAAGGACGCGGTGATTGCCCGCTTGAAGGAAGCCAGCGGTTACGTGCCATTGGAAAACCTCTGCCTCAGCCCGCAATGCGGTTTTGCGTCAACTGAAGAAGGGAACACCTTGACTGAAGAAGAAGAATGGAACAAGCTGAAGTTCATCAAGGAAGTCGCTGACGAAGTTTGGGGCGAATAAGAGTAAACTGACTAAGTAAGACAGACAAAAACTCCTGTGCAGGCTAATGCACAGGAGTTTATTTTTGCTTATCATGTTTTGGATTAGCTAAAACTTTTCGCCGACTTCAGCTGATTCAACGTTTTCAAGGGGCTGGCCGTTTTCGTCAAAATAGCTGTCTAAGTCCCTACACCAGATGATGGCGATGGTGTTTTTCCCGCAGTGAACGCCAACGACTGGACCGATGATTGTCCGATAGAACTTGTCCTTTGGAAAAGTCTTACAGTAGTCGTCTAGCCATTCTTTGCCGCGCTCAGGGCTAGCCGCATCCAAAATCGCAGCCTGGATTGGGTAGTCCTTGTTTTCAGTCAGATCGCGGAAGTCCTCTTGGATATGCTTGTAGGCCCGTTTGTAATGGCGTTCCTTGGCGATGGCGGAGATATGGCCAGTTTTTTGCACGTCCATGGTTAGGATAGGCGTAATGTGCAAGAGAGTACCGATGAAACTGGCGGCGTTTGACAAGCGGCCGGTCCGTTTAAGGTGGGCCAGGTTGTCGACCAAGAAACGGACGCCAATGGTCTTGCGCAAGTCTTCCAGGTCTTTCATGATGAGGTCAACGCTCGCGCCGGCATTAGCCAAGCGAGCAGCCAAAATCGCGCAGTCAGCCAGACCCGCGCAGGTAATGCGGCAGTCAAATGGATGGATCTTGATTCTGTCTTCTTCTGCGGCATAGTTGACCAGAGTGCTGTAAGAGCTGGAGAGTCCGCTAGACAGGGGCAAGACAATTACGTCGGTGTAGCCCTCTTTTACGTAGCGGTCAACGAATTCCATGATCTGGCCCAAAGCTGGCTGGGAAGTGGTTGGCAGGGTCTCGCTAGAGGAAATTTTTTCATAGAATTCCTCATAGCCGATGTCAACTAAGTCGTAATAGGTTTTTCCGTCCCAAATCAAGGGGATTGGCACCACGTCAATGTGGTATTTCTCTTGTTGTTCCTTGCTCAAGTAAGCAGAACTGTCAGTCAGAACAGCAATTTTCATGTTATTTTTCCTCCCAAATTTAATAGAGATGCTTTTACGTTAATTTTAGTTAAAATAGGATGAATGAGCAAGTTTGGCAGATTATTGCTGCAGGCAGGCTGGCAGAGTCTGGTAAATCGTCCGCGCCATTTCCTCCGGGCTCTCCTGGCAGCCGTTTTCGACCCAGTAGCGCAGAATCATGGTGAAGGCTGACTGAAAGGCGATCAGCACGTAGACGTCTTCATCTTTCATACCGTTTTTTTCGCAAAGCGGATCGATCACCTGGCTGAAAAGCTGTTCCTGCTCGGTCCTTAGGGGGAAGGTCGTTCTGGTTTTCAAAATGGCAACGTAGAAGTCCCGGTGCTTCTTGATGAAGTTGAGGAAGGGCACGAAGGACGGCTCGCTCAAGGGCACGGAGTGCGGATAGTCAGCCATCAAATCCTGGCGCAGCTTGCTTTCGGTCTTGTCCAGCATGTCTGGCAGGTCCAGGTAGTGGGCGTAAAAAGTCGACCGGTTGATGCCAGCCTGTTTGACGATGGCGCTGACGGTGATTTTGGGCTTTTTTGGATCGTTGAGCAGGGTGAGGAGGGCCTTTTCCATCAAGTCCTGGCTGCGGCGGAACTGCTGGTTGTTTTTGGTATTCATGAAAAAATTCCTTTACTAGATCTCCAAAGTTCCAACACTTATTGGGAAATTGCTGATTGTCAAAACTATCATAAGCAAATAAACTTGATAAGTAAAGGAGTGATCAATTATGAAAACAATGAAAGCAGCAATTTATTACGGACAAAAACATGTTGAAGTCAAGGAACTGCCAGTTGATGAATGCGGCAGCGACGACATTCTGGTGCAGAACATCTACTCCAGCATCTGCGGCACGGACGTGGCTGTTTACCAGCACGGCCCGAACACCGGTCACAAGGTAACCCCGGGCGGAGAGTTTGGCCATGAGACGGTTTCCCGGGTGGTCAAGGTCGGGGAGAACGTCAAGGACGTGCAGGTGGGCGACCGGATTTACCCGTACCCGCTTTTGGCCAAGAACGATATTTCAAGAGCAGGTACCTTGGGTGGCTTTTCCCAGTACATGCTCTTGCCAAAAGCCAAGCTGAACCGGTCCTTCTACAAGGTCCCGTCAGCCATCAGCGACCGGCTGGCAGCCTTGACTGAACCATTCACGGTCGGCACCAGAGCAGCCCGGCGCGGCAACCCGCAGGCCGGAGAACACGGCATCGTCTTCGGTGCCGGCACGATCGGCATTGCCGCGGCAGTTGCCTTGAAACATTTTGGCATGGAAAAGGTCATGATCTGTGACCTGGCGGACTTCCGTTTAAACATTGCCAAGGAACTTGGCTTTGAGGTCTGCAACCCAGGCAAGGAAGACTGGCGGGAAAAGGCACAGGCCTACTTTGGCCAGGACCGGTCACTGAAAGGAGAAGTGGCTGACATCGATGAGTGGGTTGACGCGGCCGGCGCAACCAGCATCCTGGACGACTTCTTTGACTTTGGCAAAATCTCCAGCCGTTTCGTGGCTGTAGCCGTCAACAACAAGCCCCGGCAGGTAGACTTGCTGCACATGACCTATGCCCAGCAGAGCCTAATCGGCTCCGGCGGCTACTTCCCGGAAGACGTCAAGGACGTTTTTGCTATCATGTCCAGCGGCAAGTGGCCTTTGGAGAAAATTATCACCCAGGAGTATCCTTTGGACCAGATCGTGACCGGATTAGAAACGGCCAGTGACCCGACCAGGGCCTTGAACGTCATTATTAAGCCAAACTAAAACAGCTTTTCAAAAAGCCCTTGCTACCGGAAAATGGCAGGATTATAGTTAACGTAGAAGTATTTTTTGTAAAAATTAACTATTGACTATACATGCACGAATGGAGGCCGACAGTATGGAAGACATCTTTTTCACCGTAGCGGGCTGCAACCACTACTATGGCACTGAAGTTTTCAAGCCAGGGATGCGGGTGACCTTGTACAAGGAACCTGACAACAAGTATGACAAAGAAGCCATTCGGGTTGAAGCCAGGGCCTTGGGCAAGATCGGTTACGTGGCCAACAGCCCTTACACGGTCTTGGGCGAAAGCCGCAGCGCCGGCCGCCTGTACGACTTGATCGACGACGGAGCGACAGGCCGGGTGCTCTACGTCCTGCCGCAAGGGCTGGTCTGCGAGCTGGAAGAGACCGGTTTTGAAAAAGTTAAAAAGATTTATAAAAAACGCAGACAATATTAATTTGCCGTGAAAAGTCCTGCTTGAGACAGCAATGTTGCTTTCAAGCAGGATTTTGCTTTTTAAAAGAAAAAGCATTTCAGCAAATTCCGAACAATATGTCAGAGTCGTCCAATTTGTGTCAATCGCCAAAAAGCTTTTTGCAAAAAATATCCTTTAAAAAAGCAGAAATGGTGCTAAAATAGTAACAATTATTTTCTTACAGGGGTAAAAGACACCATGAAAAAACTGATTGACCTCCACCTGCACTTAGATGGCTCCGTGCCTTACCAAACCGTCCGTGAACTGCTGGCCAAAGAAGGCAAAAGCCTGCCAGAAGCCGACTTGCGAAAAAGACTGTCCGTCAGCCCGGACTGCCGGAACCTGGACGAATACCTGGAAAAGTTTGACTTTCCCTTGTCCTTGATGCAGACGGCAGAAAACTTGCGCTTGATTGTCAGAGAACTCTTGGAAGAATTGCGCGGCCAGGGCCTGGTTTACGTGGAAATCCGCTTTGCCCCACAAAGGCACACGGAAACTTTGACCCAGGCAGAAGCTGTCCAAGCAGTTTTATCCGGCAGAGACGATTTTTACGCCTGGCAAAAGGAGCAGGAAGGTGACGACCTGCACGCCAACTTCCTGCTTTGCTTGATGCGGCTGGTTGGCCAGGATGAAGCCAACTGGGAAACGGTGAAAGTAGCTAAAGACTTCTTGGGTAAGGGGGTAGCCGGCTTGGACCTGGCGGGCCCGGAAAATGAAGAAGTAGCCAACCGCAAGTATGCGCCCCTTTTCCAGCAGGCCAAAGAATGGGGGATTCCTTACACCATCCATGCCGGCGAAGCCGCGGGGCCAGAATCGATGAGAGAAGCTCTGGCTCTAGGAACTAAGCGGATTGGTCACGGCATCCGCTGCCAAGAAGATCCAAGCCTGGTTAAGCAGTTAGCTGCAGACGGCATTACTCTTGAATGCTGCGCCAGCTCAAACTTAAACACCAAGGTTTTTGACCAGATTGCGGAATATCCCCTCCGCTCCATGATGGTGCAGAATTTGCGGGTGACCTTGAATACCGACAACATGACTGTTTCAGCCACCAACCTGCCACATGAATACCAGCTCATGGAAGAGCAGGGCTTGACTAAATCCGAAGAAAAGCAGCTCTACTTGAATTCGGTTAGAGCCGCTTTTGCCAGCCAGGAGGAAAAAGACCGGCTGCTGTCCTTGCTGGAAGAATAAGCCGATACCGATAAATGCAAATAGAAGGCAAACGAAAACTGCATCCCCAGGGATGCAGTCTTTTTTGATTAGTTGTTGATGTTAAGCAAGGTGTTAAGTACTAAATTAGATGATTCTGTTGTTTTGCTTCAGTTATTTTGTTTCTTTGATTCTATTGTTTATTTTTGTATCTATCTTACTGGTACAGAGCAGTTGACAGGTAGCGTTCCCCGTTGTCCGGTGCTACAGTGACCACCTTCTTGCCGGCGCCCAGCTTTTTAGCCAGTTCGATAGCTCCGTGGATATTGGCCCCGGCAGAGATCCCTGGCAAAAAGCCTTCCAGTCGGGCAACTTCTCTGGCCGTTGCAAAGGCTTCCTCGCTGGAAACTTCGACAATCCCGTCGTAGATGGACTGGTCCAGAGTCTTAGGAATGAAGCCGGCAGAGATACCCTGGATCTTGTGCGGCCCCTTCTTGCCTTCCTTCAAAAGCGGGGATTCCGCAGGTTCCAGGGCGTAGACCTTGACGTCGCCGGCCTTCTTCAAGGCCCGGCCAATCCCGGTCAAGGTGCCGCCAGTACCAACTCCGGCCACGAAAGCGTCTGGCAGGTCGCCTGCGAAAGCGTTGACGATTTCCTGACCAGTAGTCAGTTCGTGGATTGCCGGGTTGGCTGGGTTTTCAAACTGCATTGGCATGAAGTAGCCCTTTTCCTTGACCAGCTTTTCGGCCAAGGCGATAGAACCCGGCATCCCGTCCTTGCCTGGAGTGAGGAGCAGCTCAGCCCCGTAGGCCCGCATGATCTTCTTTCTTTCCTCGCTCATGGTTTCCGGCATGGCGATGATCAAGTGGTAGCCCTTGGCACTGGCCACAGCTGACAGGCCGATCCCGGTGTTGCCGGAAGTTGGTTCGACGATAGTGTCGCCAGGCTTAAGCTTGCCTTCCTTTTCTGCTTTTTCAATCATGGCCAGGGCGATCCGGTCCTTGACAGAACCGGCTGGGTTGAAGAATTCCAGCTTGACGTAGACGTCGGCTGCTCCTTCTGGCACGACCCGGTTTAACTTAACGATTGGGGTGTGGCCGATAGTTTCCAAAATGTTGCCGTAAATGCGGTCAGTTGACATAGTTTTTTCCTCCTGAAAATTATTCATAAAAATTATCTGATGCTTTGCAGCCAATTTTTAAAAAAGTGCTGCTGGGTGGACTCCCAGGTGAACTGGGGCAGGGACATGGCGGCTTCATCCGCGAAATACCGCTGCGGTTTCGCTAGGTTCCGGTCATCACCTCCTCTAGCGGATAATTCCCGCTGGTATTCCTTGCTAAAAGCCTGGGGGCCGTACTCCAGGTGGCTGAAGAGAAAGGCCTGCTGGCCAGGTCCGGTGACCAGGGTCAGATGGCCGTCTGGAGTAGTGGCATTGATGGTCAAGGCTTTTTCTTGCTCAATCTCGCTCCTGTTCATCTCGGCATAGCGGGCGTGCGGGGCACGGAAACCCGTGACCAGGCCATCTAACAGGGGGGCGGGAGCCAGGATCTCCTGGGGGTAGATGCCGAAAATCTTCTCCGGCAGGGGATGCTTGCCGATCCCGTAGAAATAGTAGAGAGCCGCCATGGCGCCCCAACAGACATAAAGCTGGGGAATCTTTTTAGCCTTTAAAAAGGCAAAGAGCCGGGTTAGTTCTTCCCAATAATCGACTTCGCTAAAGGCTAGCAGCTCGATCGGAGCACCGGTGACGATAAAGCCGTCCAGCTTTGCAACTTTTGCCAGATCTAAGGGCTCTGCCGGCCAGTTTTCGGGCAAGGGCCGGTTTAGATAGTGGCTTTGGGGGTAAAAGTAAGTGATGTCAGTTTCCGGGCTGGCCTCTTTGATGACATAGCTGAACCTCTTTTGAGTATCGATTTTGTCATGCATCAAGTTGAGAATGCCGATTTTCTTGTTCATCTTGTGTGTCAGTCCTTTTTGAAAAAATAGCAGTCAATAGTTAATAAAAGCAGGGAAATCAGGGAAAACAAAAAGACGCGTGAGCTGAGCTCTACGCGTCTTAAACAACCAAAGTTATTTGGATATTTTTGGAATTCTGGTCTGCTTCTAGCTTTCCAGTCCAAGCCAAATAGTGGATTGCTTAAGACACAATCCACAACAACAAGCAGTCATGTTTACGTTGAACAGATTCTTGTTGAACATTTGGCTTACCTCCTAAATTAGTTACTGCAAGTATAACTGGTATTTTTTCTTTTGACAAGGAAAATTAGAAAAAAGTTACAGAAAACTAATTTTCTTTGTTTTTCCTGCCCTGCAGGCGGAAGTTCTGCCAGATAGCCAGGAGGGTCAGCAGGGCCAGGCAACTGAAGAGGATGAAGTCGTATCTGCCGCCCTGGTAGCTTCTTTGGGCCAAGGTCCCTTGCCCGTTTTTCTGGGCCAGGGAGATCAAGGCCGTGGCCAGGCTGACGCCGACTGAACCTGCAAACTGCTGGATCATGTTGAAAGAGGAATTGACGTCAGCTACGTTTTTTCGCTCAACTAGAGTTGAAGCATTGGAGATGGTGTTGGCAAAGCTCAAGTTGAAGCCGGACCGGATCACGATGTGGCAGACAACGATCAAGACCGGGGTTAAAAGGGGCTGCAGGACTAAGAGCAGGCAGTTGCCCAAGAGAAAGAGGCAGCCGCCCAGGGTCAGCGGAAACTTGAAGCCCCGCTTGTCGGCCATTTTTCCGGCAAAAGGCGAGATGATCGCGCCGACGCAGGACCCTGGCAAAAGAACCAGGCCGCTGATCAAGCTGCTGGTTGCCAAAGCGTACTGGGCATAGATGGGAACGGCGACAGACAGGCCGATGTTGACCAGCTGCAGGCAGAAGTAGGTTAAAGCGGCCAGGCAGACAGTTTTTTCTTTAAAAATTGCCAGGTTAAGCAGGTGGCTGCCGCCGCGCTTGTTGACAAAAAGGAAGAAGGAAAAGAGGATTGCTCCGGCTAAAAGCAGGATCCAGGCCAAATTGCTGGTCCCGATTAAAGACAGGGCATAGATGATGGCAAAAAGGGCCAGCCCCAGCAAGAGCAGGGAAGGAGCGTCAAATTTTTCCTTTTGCCGGGCAACCTGATTGCGGATGTAGACCTGGCCGCCGATTAAGCTGACTAAGGCCAGGGGCAAAAGCAGCCAGAAGATCATCCGCCAGCTGGCCATGGTCAAGACCAAGCCCCCGTAAGTTGGCCCCAAGGCCGGGGCAAAGGAGATGATCATGCCGGCAAAACCAGTCATGAGGCCCAGTTTTTGCTTAGGGACCTGGGTGAAGATCAGCTGGAACATGATCGGGGTGGAAAAGCCGGTAGCGATCCCTTGAATGACCCGGCCGGCCAGCATCAAAGGAAAGCTGGAGGTTACTGCGCAGATGACGCAGCCGCAAATGAAGGCCAGGGCGGCTCCTAAATGCAGCCAGCGGGCCGGGACCTGCTTGAGCAGGTAGGCGGTGGTCCCCATGACGATGGTGACCGTCAAGAGATAGGCGGTAGTGATCCACTGGACGGTTGCCAGGGGCTGGTGGAACTGCTTGACTAAAAGCGGGTAGGCGACGTTCATGGAGGTTTCATTCAGAATGCCGATGAAGGTCATGAGCCCAGCGCTGAAAATAGCGAGGTTGACTTTGCTTGATTTTTCCATAAAAACCTTTCTAAGAGCACAAAAAGGCTGTCAGCGGTAGCTCCGCGACAGCCTTTGAATTATCTTTCAACAAGACTATTCTATCATAAATCTGCTTTTAAAAAAATTATTTCCGGTAGAGCAAAAGGGCAGTTCCAGCCAGATCGACCGTGTAATCTTCGGTTTCCAGTGGCCGCTTGGTCATGCCTTGGTCGGTTGAGTAGATGATGAGGCCCAATTTAGCGCCAGCAGGCAGGGTGTAGTAAGTCGGCTGCAGTTCAAATTCCAGGTCGACGAACTGGCCGGCTTCCAGCTTGCTTGGCTGCTTCATGTCCTGGTAGTTCTGCAGGTTCATGTGGGCCTTGGTGATCAGCTTGGCCTTAGTGGCCTTGTCCGGAACGAATTCCTGCAAGGAGTCTGCCCCAAAGCGGAAGCCGAAGGGCTGGTTTCCTCTGGCAAAAATCTTTGGCGTTGGCGTCAGCCGCTGCCGGGTTCCCAGGTCAACCAGGGCAACGGACAATTGGCCGACAGTCTTGTCAGCTGCTACCCGGACCCGGACCTTTGGCCGGCCGACCAGGGTAGTCGGGTGGAGGAATTCCTCGCTTTCAAAGCGGAGGCTGGCCTTGGCCCATTTTTCCTCCCCGCTGATAAACTGGTATTCCCAGTCAGTCTCGCTGATGCCGGCCTTCTTGAATTCTGTCCCACCCAGGTCGGTGAAGGTCAGCTGGCCCTGGCCGTTTTCAACCGTTGACAGGTCGCCGTCAGCCGTTGGTGAATAGAGGCTGGCCTGACCCAGGTCGTTGGCCCAGTCGTTTTCTTCATGCCACTTGTCGGCTTCCAGGTTGTCCTGGATCATGACCTTCGGCCATTGTTCATAAGCCCCGTTTTCCACTTCTAAAAGCTCGTGGACGAACCAGAGGTTCATGAGGTCGGTGAAGTCGATGGAAACCAGGTTGTTCATGTTGTAGTGCGGACCCTGGTGGAGGAAGAGGCGGGATTCAACTGGCAACTGCTTGACCTTTTGCCAGATCTTGTAGACGTTCTTTGGCTTAACGTTCCAGTCATTTAAGCCGTGAACTGAGATCCAGGAGCACTTGATGCCATCAGCGTGGTGGCGGTAGTTTCTGGCTTCCCAGAAGTCAGAGTATTGGCCAGTTGCCCGGTCCTGGCCAGCAAAAAGTTCTGCCTGCTCTGCTTCATAAGCCTTTTTGGCGGTGAAATTGCCCCCATCCCAGAGGTTGGATTGGCAGACTTCGGCCAGCTTGTCCATGTCTTCGCCCTGGCATTCGCCTGGCGCGACAACCAGGCCGTGTTCCCGGTAGTAGTCATACCATGAGGAAATAGCGGCTTCAGAAACCACCGTCTTCAGCCCCTTGACCCCGGTTGTTGCGATGGCAATCTGCAAAGTGCCCAGGTAAGAGCGGCCAGTCATGCCGACATTGCCGCTGCACCAGCTGGCTTTTGTTTCAAAGCGGCGGGTCCGGTCGGTATAGGCTACCCGGTCCCCAGTCAGCCATTCGATGACTTCTTTTTGGGAGATGGTTTCTTCCGGTGACCCGGTGATCCGGATCCCATCCCCGTGCCGGTTGCCGATGGCCCCGGAGAAGACGGAGGCAAAGCCCCGGGCCAGGAGGTATTCGTTTAAGCCGTAAGAAGACTGGCCGGTTGCCAGTTCTGTCGCTAGCACGTCCTGGTCGCTTGGGGCAGGACTTTTAACCAAGGGCTTGGCCACGTACTTGGGATTGGTCCAAGTAGTCGCGTCAGTCAGGTTTTCGTCAACATTGTGGTTAGTTTTGACATTGTCGATGATCCCGCCAAAGTATGGTGAAGCCGTGTAAAGGGCTGGAACTTTCAGCTGGTCCTGGCTTTCAACAGGCCGGAAGACCGTGACTGGCAAAAGGTCGCCTTCCCCGTCTCCATCCGTGTCCAGGTCGCTTTGCACGTAAACGACTTCGCGGATGACCTGGCTGGTGTCAAAAACTGGCAGGGACTTGCCATTAAAGAACATGAACTTGCCTTCCCCCCAGAACTGGGTGAAGTAGCCCTTGCCGGCCATGACGTCTAAAAGGATCTGCCCATTTTTGCTCCGGGTGTTGAGCAGGCGGTAGAAGGCAAAAATCAAATTTTCTTTGCTCTTTAAGTCTTTAAAGGCGGGCAGGGCATGCTTTTTCCCGCAAGAAAGAGGATCAGTCAGACTGTAGTCGTAGTTTGGGTGGTAGCCTAACAGCTGCAGGGCAACATTGGCAAACTGGCTGGCGGTGATGGCAGTTGGCGTGTCCAAGAGAAAGGTGGCCAGGTCAGTTTGGTCATCCACGGCAAATTCCGCCAATTTGGCGTCCTTAGCCTGGCGGGTCGTGGCTTCAGCCAGGACATTGCCGGTCAAGACGGCCAGGAGCTCACTAAAGGAAAGGGAAGAGTAGTTTTCCGGCAAAAAGTTGATCGCCAGCAGCTCTTCAGCAGCCTTTTCCGGACTGGTTTCAACGTAGGCATATTGATTGTATTTCATGCTTTACCTCATCTTTATAACTTTGTATCTTTACATCTATGGATTATTGAATCTTTTTGCTTTATCCAGTTTTTTAGCTGTTTTTTAAGCAAGTTCTCAAGTTAATGCAAGCAAACCGCTTCCTTTTTGTCAAGGGAAAAATGGTCAAGAAAAAAAGCAACTTTTTTCCAAAATATGTTTGACAATTTATCCCTGGTCTAATATACTTAATTTGTTGCGTCGGAGCATAACGGTTCGGTAGCTCAGCTGGATAGAGCAACGGTCTTCTAAACCGTGGGTCGTGAGTTCGAATCTCACCCGAATCATGATTGCAACCAGAGAAATCACTGAGGCTTGCCTCGGTGATTTTTTTGTTATATTCGCATAAAATTTGCCAAGCTGGCAAAAGTAAACTATAATGGAATAAATAATAAACGCTTGTTCGAGCAATCCTGGCCTCATGGCTGGGGCCTTTTTATTTGCTCACGATTTTTTACACAAGGCAGGAAATGTAATGACGACGGTAATTTTAGCAGAGAAGCCCAGCCAGGCTAGGGCATACGCGGCAGCTTTTGCCCAGAGCCAGAAGGGGGAGGGGCAGATTAAGGTGGCTGACCCTATTTTGCCGGCAGATACGGTGATCACCTATGGCTTTGGCCACCTGGTGGAAATGGCCCTGCCGGAAGCCTATGACGCCAGCTACAAGCGCTGGTCTTTAAAGAAGCTGCCGATTTTTCCAGACCAGTACAAGTACCTGGTCCCCCGGGACAAGAAGAAGCAGTTCAATATTGTCGCTAATTTGCTCAAGCGGGCAGATACGATCGTGATTGCCACTGACAGTGACCGGGAAGGGGAAAATATTGCCTGGTCCATCATGCGGCAGGCAGGGATCGACTTGAAACAAAAGCGCCTCTTCCGCCTCTGGATCAACTCTTTGGAAAAAGCCGCGATCAGGGAAGGCTTCCAGAACTTGCGGCCAGGCTGGGACTACTACTACCGCTATAAGGAAGCCCAGACCCGGCAGATCAGCGACTGGCTGGTCGGGATGAATGGCAGTCCCTTATTTACCTTGCTTTTAAGAAAACAGGGGATCAAGGGGACTTATTCAATCGGCCGGGTGCAGACGCCAACTTTGTATATGGTCTACAAGCGCGACCAGGAGATTGCCAATTTTAAGCCAGAGAAGTACTGGCTGCTTATGGCCGATTTTTGGCAGGGAAGAAAGAAATTTACCGGCCGCTTGCTGCCGGAAACGAAATTCAAGAGTCCGGCGGAACTGGAGCAGTTTTTGCTGGCTAAAGGCGGGAGTTTGGGCAAGCAGACTGGCCGGGTGACCAAGGTGGAGAAAGAGCAAAAGAGCCTGGCCAGCCCCCGCCTTTTCTCCTTGTCCAGCCTGCAGACGGAAGCCAACCGCCGCTATCATGCTTCAGCCAGCCAGGTTTTGCAGGCCGTGCAGAATTTGTATGAAAACAAGTTTTTAAGCTACCCGCGGACTGACTGCAACTATATTACGGACAACGAGTATGCCTATCTGGCCCAGAACCTGGACCGCTACCAAGGGCTTTTGCCAAATTCTGCAGAAGTCAAAGAGCAAATGAAGCCTTTAAAGGCGGAGAAGCGCTATGTCGACTCCAGCAAAGTCCAGGAGCACCACGCTATCATCATGACCAAGACCGTGCCCAGCCAGATGCAGTTAGGGAAAATGTCCAAGCTGGAAGGGCGGATCTATGATTTGGTTCTGCGGCGGACTTTGGAAATGTTTTTAAAGGCCTACGTCTATGAGAAGACAACGGCTTTGATTGATGTTGGCCAATTGACTTTTAAAGCCAGCGGTAACGTCACTGTGAACCTGGGCTGGAAGATCCTGGAAGGGCCAGTCAAAGACGCCCAGCTGCCTCCTCTGGAAGCTGGCCAGGAACTGACGGCTAAATTGAAGGAGCAGGAAGAAGAGACCAAGCCCCCGGCCAAATTTACGGAAGGGAGCTTGATCACGGCCATGAAGACAGCGGGCAAGACCCTGGACGATGAAGAAGCCCAGGCCATTTTAAAGGATGTTGAAGGGATCGGGACGGAAGCCACCCGGGCCAGCACCATTGAAATTTTGAAGAAGCGGGGCTACATGCAGAGCCGGCAAAACAAGCTGTCGGTCACCCCGGAAGGGACTATTCTTTGCAAGGCGGCCGAAGCAGAGCCGCTTTTAGTCAGCGCGCAGATGACGGCTCAGTGGGAAAAGGCCTTAAAGCAAGTTGGGGCTAAAGAACGGAGCCAGGATAACTTTTTAGGGCAGATCAAGAAATTTATTTCGAAGATGATCATGGAAGTGCCTGGCAAGATCCAGGTCGACCAAGGCTTGCAGGAAGAAGCCCAGACCCGGCAGGCCAAAGCCGCGGCAATCGGGCCTTGTCCGGTCTGCAAGAAAGGAGAAATTACTGACAAAGGCAAGTTTTACGGCTGCAGTAATTACCGGGGCGGCTGCCACTTTACCCTGCCCAAGAAATTTGCCGGCAAGAACATGGGCAAGCGGATCGTCAAGACCTTGATCAGCAAGGGTAAGACCGACAAGCTGGACGGCTTTGTCTCTAAAAAGAGCGGGCAGCGGTATTCAGCCAAGCTGCAGCTGGAAGGGGACAAACTCTCTTTGGCTTTTGACTGATTTTTAGCAAGAAAGCAATATTTTTTAAAATGAGTTAACAATTTCGTTACAAATGAAATAGGGCTCGAAAACTGTGGTAAAGTATGAAAAGGCATTTATTGATAAAAGTGTAAATTATCTGGGTGCTTTTTGTTAATAATAGAATTATGAGTTTTGTATCTTTAGATAATGAAGGGTGTGACTGCTAAAAATTATTCATTTTATCCAATGCTAAATAGCAATGTTTCTTACCAGTTCTTGATATAATATCTATATCGAAAGATTGGAAGGAAGAAACGATGAGCGAATACATGTCCATATCAAAAGCAGCTGAGTATCTTAACGTTGCCAAGTCAACTCTCCGCAATTGGGAAGCTGAGGGACTGATTACACCGCTTAGAACTGCCGCCAATCAACGTCGCTACACTAAAGAAATGCTAGATGAAGTTCTGCAAGGAAATGTGAAGGCATCTAAGCCTAAGAAGCCACTGACCATCGGCTATTGCCGGATTTCTTCTGGTCATCAAAAAGAAGACCTCCAAAGGCAGAAGGATGTAGTGTCTAGATATTGCGAAGTCAATGGCTATCAGTTTAAGATCATTCAAGACGTTGGATCAGGTCTCAACTATAAGAAAAAGGGCCTAACCGAGCTGATCAACATGATCTGCAAGAAACAGTGTGAACGAGTCGTGGTAAATTACCAAGACCGACTTGTTCGTTTTGGCTTTGAAATGATTGAGACGATCTGCCAGGCAAACGACGTAGAGCTAGTTGTCATCAATCAGACAGACAACGTTGATCCAAATTCAGAACTTGTAGAAGACGTTTTATCTATAATCACTGTTTTCTCAGCTAAGCTGTATGGAAAGAGGTCGCATCAGAATGCAAGAGTCATCCAAGAAAGCAAAAAGCTCTTCAATCAAGCAGACAGTGACAAAGACTCAGCCCAAGACGATTAGAGTCTACTCCAAAAAGTTAAGCGATGAAGAATTTGCCAGAATGTCCGACTTCTTTGAAAGATACGGCAGGTGCCGGCATTTCTTTTTGAACCGCTACTGTGGCATCAAGTCGATGCTTGCGGTTAATAACTGGCAGACTCTGCGTAACCAAGTTCGCAAATGGGACAAGCCGGTTAAGGGATCAAAAGGAAAGCTGGAAACAGTCTATAGCTTTCAAACCAAGCACTGGGTAGGCGCTCTCCGTGAAGCATGCGCCAACATAAAAAGCATGTGGTCGAATCTGGATAACCGCTTGAAGAAAGTGATCCAAGGAAATGAAAATCTTTCTGCAGATCAGCGCCACCTTTTGTTCTTTATCTTGAAATTTAAAAGTGCATGGCAAGCCGTTCTTCTTCACAAGCCAATTGAGCTGCCAGAAGAATATGCCGAAGCTTTAACTGAAATAGAAGCTAAGCTGACGGATAAGCAAATCAAGCAAGCATACAGCTACTTACGCCGGATTACGTATCGCTATCACTACCGGGCACGCAAGTCGGGCAAGCTTGGCTCTAGCATGAAGTGTGACTTGAATTGGGCATTTGAAGGAAATATTTTTTCATTCAGTTCAGACGTGCCTAGAAAGCAGTTTTCTGTGGAGATGACCAGCCCGTGGAGTTATCCACGCACCGGCGATATCACAGTAGTGCTTGACCGCATCAAGCAGCGCCTCGAAGTTCATAAGCTGATCACTAGCAAGCGTTACAGTAACAATTCAAAGAAGGCGATCGGCATTGACAAGGGGCTTGCCACCTTGCTTTCCTGCAGCAGCGGCAATGAATATGGTAAAAACTTCAGCAAGCTTGCCAATGCCATCGTTGACAAGTACGGCAAGCGAAACGCAAATCGGCAGCCTTATATGAGTTTGCGCTGGCTGCTCAATCAGCAGCTTGAGCAACTGGAAAAGGCAGACAAACCTTTGTCTAAGACAGCTTCGAAGAAGAAAAGAAAACAGCTTGGCAAGCTTAAGAATCTGGAGCAGAACAATATCGGCAGAAAGTCGTATGAAAAGAGTTACCGCTCAGCGCAAGAAACTGTCAGAAGCTTTATCAACTGTGCGATAAACAGGATGATTGAGACAGAGCATCCGGCAGTCATTGCCAAGGAAGACTTGACGTTCGTAAAAGAAAAAGGCGTCAAATCAGATAACAGCAGATTCGCAAGAAAAATGCGCAAGCGCTTGAATTCATGGACTAAGGGCCAACTGGATGAACGCATTGAATATCTTTCAAGCAAGAATTCGATTGAAACTCATGATGTCAATCCGGCATATACTTCTCAGTACTGTCCGATCTGCGGGCAGCATTTTGAAGAAAGATACGGCAGTCATCATGAACTGACTAAATGCAAGAAATGCGGCGAGATGAATGCGAATATCGCCGCTGCAAAAAATATATTGAGTAGATTAACTGACGAAGAAATCACGCTTTATACGCCTTACAAGCGAGTTAAGGAAATTCTTGACAGTCGGATAAAAGAAGCATAAGCCAAGTAATACTACAAAGTTGAAGGCTCTAGCATGTAAGGGCAGTCAGCTTTAACGAACTCAGTTCGGGGTATTAAAATCGCGGCTTGACTGCTTCGAGAAGGCATCACGATATGCTTGCCTGCTTTTTAGCAGGCAAGATGCCTTCAAGACTGCCATGCTAAAAGTTTCCAGTGGGGCAGATAAAAAGCTATTGGATGACGCCATTTGGCGTTGTTTGACAGCCAACCGTACTCACTGACCTTAACTTCAAAAGGTTAAAAATCTGATTTCTTTTGCCAAGTTGAATCTACCCATAGATTTCACTAGAAAGGAATATCAGAAAAACTTACCAATACTGATGTGATTATCAAGATTTAGTAAGTTTTATGATTCGGGAAGAGTTTGATGAGACGTTTTGCCCTGGGCATGATGACCAGCGCGGCTTTGATGGTCGGTCTGGCTAGTCAGGTGCAAGCAAGCAGCAGTAAAGACTACAGTAAGAGCACGAATACCGATCTTGTGACCAAGATCATGGGGGATAAGAGCTACCAGGTCTATTCCTCGCTCAAACTGGAAGAGGTAACTAAGAAGGTCAAGACAAAGACCAAGGAAAAGAAGAAGTACACGGTTAAGAAGAAGGTCGCCTATAAGAAGAAGGGAAAGACCAAGTACAAGACAGTCAAGCAGGTCAAGTACAAGTGGGTGACCAAGACTGATTACAAGAACGTAAAGAAGAAGGAGTGGAAGTTTGGCAAGAAATTGACGGCTTCTTCTGACTTCAGATATTCTCATGTCCAGTCCAAGTCCTACAAGGTCAAAGGCGGCAAGCGCTACTACTACATCTACGTTGATGGCCGGCCAGTCGGCTACGTGAATGAGAAGGCTTTTGCCCTTTCTAAGGCTAATGTGGTCTCTCAGGTCAGCCTGGTCAATAACCCGTCTGACTCGGTTGGCTTTAACGCTGAAGACGCGATTAACTATGTAACTGACAAGCATGGCAGCCTGGTTGACAATGATTCAGTTGAGATCAGTTGCAAGTCTGCTAAATTGAATATTTCTGATACTGGCTATGTTTCCAGCAAGAAGGCCGGGACAGCAGTTTTGACCTTCAAGTATGGCAAGGCAAAGGCAACCAGCAAGCTGACGGTGCGGGGGGATGCAAAAGAAGGGATCAGTTCCGCCAATGTAACGCCGGTTAAAACTGACTTGCCAGAGATCAAGACCTGGTCAGCCAGTGACGGGGCCAGCATATCCTCGTCTTCAACTATTACTTCTGAAGACGCGGTTTCCAGTGCCCACAAATACTGGGCGACCAACATGTCTGGCAACACCAAAGGCGCGGATATTGAAACCATCTTCTATCATCCAGCATTTTTGAGCGCGCCAGGTTCAAGCAACCTGGAGGCCAAGGTATCCAGTGCCGTTCAAGGGATTGATTTTTATGACAATGACCTGGTGACCAGCAACCTTGACTTAGGCCAGGCAGACAACCGGGAAGCCAGAGGCCACATGGTTTACTACAACATGCGAGGAGTCAGAAAATACAACTGGCAGCTGATCCCAAGCAAGATGCTGAGCTTCAACACTTGGCTGAGCTACATCAAGAACATCAAGGTCAGCCCATACATGAAGCTGGGCCATGGCCAGTCAGTCGGCAGCACCAAGAAGTACGTTTACGTTTTGGCCAACTGGAACCGGTCCAACAACTGGTCTAACTCCCAGGAACTGATCCGGGTCAAGAAGTCAACCATGGAAATTGACAAGATCTGGACTTTCAAGGTTTGGAACGGGTCAGCCAAGTACCCGCGGATTTTCCTTAACGCGGACGTGATTGACGACAATACCTTGATTGCTCTCTTCCACAATGCTTCTAAGCACCGCTATGAATACTGGAAGATTTCCAGAACTGGCGACAGCTTCAAGGCCAAGGAAGTTGGGGCAACCGGCAGCGACCTCATCAGCAATTCCGCTGAAGTTCAGGGCTTTGTCTGGGACAGTGCATATGACGTTTACTACATTGCCTTTAACGACTACCTCTTTAAGATCGGGGCAGGCTTAGATGGCGGAACGGATGCCGGTAAGCTTTTGAATTACTACAAGTTTGACACAGGCCGGGAGTTTGAAGGTTTGGGCAGCTACAAGGGTGAGCTCTACGTCAACTTGAACCATCCGACGGAAACTTTGAAAGTGGATCATATTACAAAATAGTTGAGTTTAATGATTGTGAGTATAAGAGGAATGAATTTGAAGAAGGTACTGGCCTTTTCAGCCGCAATTATGGCAGTTGCTTGTTTCTTTGAAGTTGGTCAGCCAGTTGCGGCCGCGAGTGAACAGCTGTCGACCAAGGTGATCGACGGGAAGAAAAACTACGGGATCTATTCCAGCTTAAGTCAGGTAAAAGTCAAGACTGGCAAGGGCAAGAAGAAAAAGACCAAGCTGGTCTGGAAGTTTGGCAAGAAAATGGCCAGCAGCAAGGAATTCAAGCTGGCTCACGTCCAGTCCAAATCTTACAAGCTCGTCCGGGGCAGACGGTATTACTATGTCTATGTTGATGGGCGGGGAGTCGGCTATGTCAGCGAGCGGGCTTTTGCCAGAAGCAAGATGTCTTTGGTTAAGAGTGTCAGCCTGGTCAATAATAAATTGGATACCAACGGCTTTGTGACGACTGATGCCATCAACTACGTGACAGACAAGCACGGCAGCGTAGTTGACGTTAACTCTGTGAAGCGGTCAGCTGACCGGATTTCTGAGAAAAAGCCAGGCCGCTACGTAGTAACTTACCGCTACGGCAAGGCCAGCGGGAAGGTCACGGTAACGGTTAGAAGCGATGCCAAAGAGGGCATTTCTAAGGCCGATGCCAAGTTGGGCAAGGGCGGCAATGTTGGCAAGACCTGGTTTCCAAGCCAGCTGGCTTTTAGAGGCAACTACAATGCCCAAGTCGCTCCGCACACTTACGTGGGGACTGACAAGCATGGCAAGAAGACGGCCAAATTGACTACCAAGTTTTATGAGCCAAATTCATTTAGCCTGCTGGAAGGCAGCCAGGAAACCAATGTCCGGGGCAATGTCCAGGGTTTGGATGTATATGGCCAGGACATGGTCACGACCAATTATTATGGCGGGCCTGAATCGTCTATGGACGGAGCCCGGGGCCACATGGTGCTTTACCACTTAAACCAGGTGCCAAAGTATGCCCTGCAGTATATTCCAACCAATACCTTGAATTACCAGCTTTGGAAGAATTACGTCAAGAGCATCAAGATCAGTCCCTACATCAAACTCGGCCATGGTCAGTCTGTTGGGTCTACGTCATGCTACATCTATGAACTGGCTAACTGGAACCATACCAAGAAACTGCGGTCAAACGAGCTTTTGCAAGTCGATAAGAAAGACATGCAGATCAAGCGGATCTGGACTTTTGCCGTAAGCAATGGCGAGCGGAAAAACAACCGCTACTTCTTAAACGCGGACGTGATTGACGACAATACCATGCTGGCCCTGTTCCATAGCAAGTCCAAGCACCGCTTTGAAATTTGGAAGATCACCCGGACAGGTAGCAGCTTCAAGGTTAAGGAAGCAGCCGCCACTAATGGTGACTTGATTTCCAACTCCAGCCAGGTGCAGGGTTTTACTTATAACGTTGCTCACAAGTGCTATTACATTGCCTTTAACGATTACCTGTTCAAGATCGATGCCAAAGGCAACCTGGTCAACTACTACCACTTCAATGCCAAACGGGAAGTAGAGGGTCTGGCTTCTTACAAATCGAAGATCTATATAGCCATGAACAAGCGGGCAGAAGTTTTCGACTCGAACATGGCGAAATAAGTCGGTCGGTTAATGAATAAATTTCTTTGTTAATAAGCGCTAAGCAGAAACATCTGCCTAGCGCTTTTTTAATCTGAAAATAATAGGCTAAAGACTATAAATAGTGGATTTTCCACCAAGAAATCTGTTTAACATTAGCAAAAAGTGAAGAAAATGATGGACTTTTTTTAGAAAGATGGTAAATTTAAGAGGTGTATTTAATCAGAAAAAATAAATATTTAGGGAGACAAATCAACTATTGGAGAAGACATGAAGAAATACAAATATATTTTTTACTACGTTAGCATCTTGTATACGATCGGGACCTCGCTATGGAGCGGAACGATCTACCTATTTATGCGGCACAATGGCTACAGCTACAGCCAGATCAATCTATTCTTAGAGATTTTCTGGCTGGTCACCTTCTTTGCCGAAATACCTTCTGGCTACATTGCTGACAAATTCGGATATCTGAAAACCATAATGGCCAGCGGGATCTTCAGAGCTGTAGGTTTGATAATTTTGGCACTCAGCCCCATGAACTTATTGTGGTTGACGGTCAGCGGGGTCTCGACCGCTTTGGGGGATTCCTTGCAATCGGGCACCATGACTTCCTGGATTGCCAACAAGGCCGTTGAGCATGGTGAAAAAGACCAGCTGGGCGCTATTTTCTCTGGCTACAGTATTATCGGCACGCCCTTGACCATGGCTGCCACCTTCGTTGGGGCTAATATTTTAGGCAATATCCGCCTGGACCTGCCTTTGCTTATCGGGGCAGCCTTTTTGCTCGCGACCAGTTTGACCATCATCCCACTCTTAAAATATGACAGCCAAAACCTGGCTGAGGCGGAAGAAGGGATGCCGAAGCTGAACCTGGTTGCCGATGTAAAATTTACGGTCAAGCAAGAACAGAAGACTTTTGCCTGGATCTTGCTTCTGCTTCCCGTGGCAATTATTTCAGCCGGCCCGCTTGACCAGTGGCAGATGTACTTTCAAAGAGGCAAGACCGTCAATTCTGGGACGATTTCTATCTTGATGAGTTTGTCCGGGATGCTGGCGATTTCCCTTTACAACCGCTATGTGTCCAAAAAGCCGCTGTCTAATAGAGGACAGACCCGCTTGATTGTTGTCAGCACGGTTATGATGGCTGCTACTTTGCTTGGCGTGGTTGGGTTGAAAAACTGGTATTATGGGTCTCTCGTCTTGTTCATGCCCCATACCATGTTTGGCAGTTTAGAAAATATGCTGGGCGGGATTGTTTTGCAAACGACGATCCAAACAGAGAACCGCCGGGCGACTATTATGTCTGTTGCCAATGCCTTGGACGCGGGCGCCGAAGTCGTGGTTTTGGCAATTAACGGCTTTTTGTCAGACCACTATGGCATCGGCTTTGCCTGGGTTAGTCTGGCTGCTGTCGGTTTGCTGATCTTTTTGCTAGCAATTTTTGGCATGCAGAGTAAAAAGTTGGAAGTTGAGGAAATTTAAATGGAGATTACAGGATTTTTCAAGGATGGCCGTCTACAGGTCATTCCCCGCAAGCAAAGGGCGAAAGATGCCTTGTTTGATGCTTTGATTGACCGATTTGAATTTGGCCGGGATTATACTGAAAAGGAAGTCAATGAAGTTTTGGCGGCAGTCTATGATGACTACGCTATTTTGCGCCGCTACTTGGTTGACACGGGCCGCTTGGAGCGGGACCCTTATGGCCATCATTACTGGCGGGCAGAAAAGGAAGATTGATTTTATGGCATTAAGACCACCTCTGGTGGTCTTTTTCTTACGACTTTTTAACTAAAAACGAATGTTAATAAGAAACTCTTGGTAAATAGTTCATCTTTCTCTTTAAAAAAGTTCAGTTTTCTGTTATCCTAAGGGAAAGCAGACAGGAGGAATAATCGTGACTAGTAGAATCAGTGTTGTAATGGGCTCCAAGTCAGACTGGGGCTATATGCAGGAAGCTTGCAAGCTGCTCGATAAGTTCGGGGTTGACTACGACAAGCAGGTTATTTCAGCACACAGAATGCCGGAAGAAATGTTCGCCTTTGCCCAAAAGGCAGCGGAAAACGGCACTAAGGTGATCATCGCCGGTGCTGGCGGGGCCGCCCACCTGCCAGGCATGATTGCCGCCAACACTCCCTTGCCGGTAATTGGCTGCCCGGCCAAGACCAGCGCTTTAGGCGGGATGGACTCTCTTCTTTCCATCGTCCAAATGCCAGCCGGCATCCCTGTAGCGACGACCGCCATCGGCCCGGCCGGCGCCAAGAACGCGGCTCTTTTAGCCATGCAGATCTTAGGCATCGAAGACAAAGAACTCCAGCAAAAGATCGTGGACTACCGCAAGGAAATGCACGACCAAGCCAAAGAAAGCAGTGCAGACCTTGTCTATTAAAATCAAGCCCGGCCAAACTATCGGCATCATTGGCGGGGGACAATTAGGGCAAATGCTGGCTTTTGATGCCAAGGCCAGCGGGATGAAGGTCATCATTCTGGACCCAACTCCGGCTTGCCCGGCTGGCCAAGCCGCTGACGACCAGATCGTGGCTGAATACAGTGATATCGAGGCTATCCATGAACTGGCCCGGCGAAGCGACGTCTTGACCTATGAATTTGAAAACGTGGACCTGGATGCCCTGGAAAGCGTCAAGGACCAGGTCTTTATCCCGCAGGGGACCAAACTCCTTTACACGACCAACAACCGGATCCGGGAAAAGACTTTTATCCAAAGTGCCGGCTGTGAAGTGGCCAAGTTCAGAGCGGTCAAGAACCGGGCTGACCTGGACGCTGCTGTTAATGATTTGGGCCTGCCAGCTGTTTTAAAGACCTGCGAAGGCGGCTATGACGGCAAGGGCCAGGTCGTTTTGAAGGAAATTGCCGACTTGGACAAGACTGCTGACGTCTTAGCCTGCGGTGACTGCATCTTGGAAAAATTCGTCGACTTCCGCATGGAAGCCTCTGTCATGGTCGGCCGCAACTGCGATGGCCAAGTCACGGTCTTCCCGGTCAGCGAAAACATCAACCAGGGCGAAATCCTGCATGAAAGCATCGTGCCAGCCCGGATCTCACCGGACTTGGCCAAAGAGGCCCAGAACGCTGCTGTCAAGATCGCTGAAGCCATCGACCTGCGCGGGATCTTGGGCGTGGAAATGTTCGTCACTAAGGACGACAAAATCGTCATCAACGAACTGGCTCCCCGTCCCCACAACTCCGGCCACTACTCGATTGAAGCCTGCAACTTTTCCCAGTTTGCTGTCCACAACCGGGCAATTTGCAACTGGCCATTGCCAAAAATTAAGCTGCTCAGCCCGGTCGTCATGGTCAATGTTTTGGGCCAGCACGTGGCCGGAACCGAAAAGCTGATTGCTGAAAAGCCGCAATGGTCCTTCCATGACTATGGCAAGGGCGAAGTCCGCAGAGACCGGAAGATGGGGCACGTGACGATCTTGACCGACGATGTCGACAAGACCCTGGCTGAGATTGCAACGACCAAAGTTTGGGATGTATAATTAAAAAGCAGATTATTGTTGATTTTTTAAAGGTGGAAAATAAATGATTGAACGCTATACCCGACCAGAAATGGGCGCCATTTGGACTGATGAAAAGAAGTATGAATGCTGGCTGGCAGTAGAAATCGCTGCTGACGAAGCTTGGTCCAAGCTTGGCCACATTCCGGCAGAAGACGTGGAAAAGATCAAGAAAAACGCCAAGTTCAGCGTTGACCGCATCAACGAAATTGAAGCCGTGACCCACCACGATGTCATCGCCTTCACCCGGACCGTTTCTGAATCATTGGGGCCGGAAAAGAAGTGGGTGCACTACGGCTTGACCAGTACTGACGTGGTTGACACTGCCCAGGGCTACCAATTAAAGCAGGCTAACGACATCCTCCGCAAGGACATCCAGGACTTCATCGACATCCTGGCTAAGCGCGCCCTTGAATTCAAGGACACGGTCTGCATGGGCCGCACCCACGGCATTCACGCTGAACCAACTACTTTTGGCTTGAAGTTTGCCCGCTGGTACTCAGAAATGAAGCGGAACCAAGAACGCTTTGAACACGCTGCCCGCGGGGTGGAAGCCGGCAAGATCTCCGGTGCCGTCGGCACTTTCGCTGAGGTTGACCCGGAAGTTGAAGCATATGTCTGCAAGAAGCTGGGTTTGCGCGCTCAGGAAATTTCAACCCAGGTCCTGCCACGTGACCTGCACGCAGAATACATTGCCGCCATCGCCCTGGTCGCAACTTCTTTGGAAAACATCGCTACTGAAATCCGTTCTTTGCAAAGAACGGAAATCCATGAAGTTGAAGAACACTTCGCCAAGGGGCAAAAGGGTTCTTCTGCTATGCCGCACAAGCGCAACCCGATCGGTTCAGAAAACATCTGCGGGATGGCCAGAGTTCTCCGTGGCAATGTCGTAACTGCCTACGAAGACGTAACCCTCTGGCACGAAAGAGACATTTCCCACTCAGGTGCTGAACGGGTAATCCTGCCAGACAGCACCATTGGTCTTGACTACATGCTCAACCGGATGGGCAAGATTCTGGCCAACCTGGACGTCTTCCCAGAAACCATGAAGAAGAACATGGACAAGACTTTGGGCTTGATCTACTCCGGCCGTGTTCTGCTCAAGCTGGTTGAAAGCGGTATGAGCCGGGAAGCTGCCTACGACTTGATCCAGCCATATACGGCCAAGTGCTGGGCTGAACAAGTTCCATTCCGCCCTCTGCTTGAAGCAGACCCAACCATTCAAAAGCAACTGACTAAGGCTGATCTTGATGATGCCTTCGACTACCACTGGCACCTGCGCCACGTCGACGATATCTACAAGCGGCTGGGTTTGGAATAAGTGTAAAAAGACAATAATTTTTAGTGCGATCCGCAATATAAAAAGAATAGAGAAATTTAGATAATCAAAAGCGACTCATAAAATGAGCCGCTTTTTTGTTCGGCTTTTCTCTGATATCTCTTTTATTTTAAGATTATGTCCAAAAAGAATGGGATTGTTTCCGTTTGTAAGCGGAACATTGGCTAAAAATGTTCGCTAATCTCTTGACCAAACTTTTTTAAGTTGTTATCCTTAGTTCAAGAAAGAAATTACGAATAGTAATTCCTGCTTACATTATTATAGTTCGTGTTAATCGGAGGGTAAAAAATGGCAGAATTGCTTTATCAGGGTAAGACTAAGGAAATGTGGACCACTGACGATCCAGAAGTGCTCCGCGCTGTTTACAAGGATGACGCTACCGCTTTGGATGGCTTGAAGCACGACGTCTTCCAAAACAAGGGCGAACTTGACGCGGAAATTTCCAGTCTGGTTTTCGAATATTTGATGAAGCATGGGGTTAAGACGCACTTTATCAAGCGTTTGTCTAAAAACGAACAATTGGTCAAGAAGGTCAAGATGATTGACCTGGAAGTCGTTACCCGGAACATCGCGGCTGGATCATTCTGCAAACGTTATGGCTTGAAAGAAGAAGGTGAGAAGCTGGACACCCCAGTTGAAGAACTCTTCATGAAGAGCGACGCCCTGCACGACCCGCTGATGAACGAATCAGACGCCATTGCCTTCCACCTGCTGACTCATGAAGAACATGAACAGATCTGGGAAATCTCCCGCCAGGTCAACCAGCTTTTGACCAAGCTGTTTGCCGAAGCAGGCATGCTGCTGGTTGACTTCAAGGTTGAATTCGGGACCCTGCCAAACGGCGAAGTTGTCCTGGCTGACGAATTCTCACCAGACAACTGCCGCCTGTGGGACATGGAAACCAAGGACCACATGGACAAGGACGTTTACCGCCGGCAAATCGGCAACCTGATCGATGTTTACGAAAGAGTTTTGGCCCGTTTGAAGGATGCTTTGGCCAAGGAGGATTAAGCAAATGACTACTGTACGGATTTACGTAACTTACAAGCAATCAGTTTTTGACCCGCAAGGTGAAGCCATCACCAACTCAATTCACTCTTTGGGCCACGATGAAGTCAAGGCGGTCAAGGTCGGCAAGTTCTTCGACGTAACTATTGAAGAAAAGGACAAGCCTGTAGCTGAAACTGTTAAGGAAATCTCTGAAGAGCTGCTGGTTAACTTCAATATGGAAACCTACAGCTACAAGATCTTGGAGGAAAAATAATGAAGTTTGCGGTAATCCAATTCCCGGGCTCCAACTGCGACATCGACCTCTACGAAGCCCTGCACACGGTTTGCGGCGCTGACGTGGCCTACGTTCCTTCAAAGGAAAGCAGCCTGGACGGCTTTGATGCTGTCATGCTGCCAGGGGGCTTTTCATACGGGGACTACTTGAGAGCCGGCGCTATTGCTCGCTTTACCAACATCATGCCAGCTATTGTCGAAATGGCCAAGGCTGGCAAGCCAGTCTTTGGGACCTGCAACGGTTTCCAGATCCTGACTGAAGCTGGCCTTTTGCCAGGGGCCTTGAAGAGAAATGACTCTTTGAAGTTTGTCTGCAAGACGGTTGAACTGGAAGTAGTCAACAACGACACCATCTTTACTTCCGAATACCAAAAGGGCGAGAAGATCAACTTGCCGATCGCGCACGCTGACGGCTCCTTCTACGCCGACCCGGAAACCTTGCAGAAGATTGAAGACAATGGCCAGGTCGTTTTCCGCTACTCAAAGGAAAACCCGAACGGCTCTTTGAACAATATTGCCGGGATCACCAACGAAAGAGGCAATGTCTTAGGGATGATGCCTCACCCGGAACGGGCAGTCGAAGCCCTCTTGGGCAACACCGACGGCTTGCGCCTGTTTAAGTCAATTTTGGACCACGCGGAGGTAAAAGCGTAATGATGCAGGAAATGACTCCAGAAGAAATCAAAGAAAAGAAGCCTTATCTCGATTGGAGCTTGTCTGAAGAAGAATACGACTACATCTGTGACAAGCTTTTGCACCGCTTGCCAAACTACACTGAAACCGGCCTTTTCTCAGCCATGTGGAGCGAACACTGCTCATACAAGAAGTCTAAGCCCGTTCTCCGTCTCTTCCCAACCAAGGGTCCGCGCATTTTGCAAGGGCCTGGTGAAGGGGCAGGGGTAGTTGACATTGGCGACGGCCAAGCAGTCGTTTTCAAGGCTGAAAGCCACAACCACCCAACTGCAGTTGAACCTTACCAAGGGGCAGCTACTGGCGTCGGCGGGATCCTCCGTGACGTCTTCAGCATGGGGGCGCGGCCAGTTGCAACTTTGGACTCCCTGCACTTTGGTGAATTAGATGACGCCCACACCCGCTGGCTCTTAAACGAAACTGTAGCCGGTATCGGCGGCTACGGCAACTGCATGGGCATTCCAACTGTCGGCGGTGAACTCACTTTTGACGACATCTACAAGGGCAACCCAGTCATGAACGCCATGAGCGTCGGCCTGTTGGACGTCAAGGACATGCAAAAGGGCCTGGCTCAAGGTGAAGGCAACGCCGTGATGTACGTCGGGGCTAAGACTGGCCGTGACGGGATCCACGGGGCAACCTTTGCTTCTCATTCATTTGACTCAGAACACGAAAGCCAACGTTCAGCCGTTCAAGTCGGCGACCCGTTTATGGAAAAGCTGCTGCTTGAAGCCTGCCTGGAATTGACCCAAAAGCACGCTGACTGGCTGGTCGGCATCCAGGACATGGGGGCAGCCGGGATCGTTTCCTCAAGTTCAGAAATGGCTTCAGAAGGCAAGTCCGGCATGGAACTGAACCTGGACCTGGTACCGCAAAGAGAAAGCGGGATGTCTGCTTACGAAATCATGCTGAGCGAATCCCAGGAAAGAATGCTGCTTTGCGTTAAGAAGGGCCACGAAGAAGACGTTAAAAAGATTTTTGACTTCTACGACCTTGACGCCGTTGTTATCGGCCGGATTACCAGCGGCCACAACTACGTTTTGCGCCACCACGGCGAAGTAGTCTGCGACATCCCGGTAACCAGCCTGACTGAAGACGTTTTGGAAGAACCAAGCGAAGAAAAGCAGCCGCAGCACATGATCGATGACGCAGCTAAGCCTGCCTGGGAACCAGAGATTGCTGATTTGGCCAAGACATACAAGCAGATGCTGGCCCAGCCAACCATCGCTTCTAAGGAAATGTTCACCCAGACTTACGACTCCATGGTTAGAACCAGCACGGTTGTAGGGCCTGGTGAAGACAGCGGCGTTTTGCGGGTCCGCGGCACCCACAAGGGGATTGCCATGACCACTGACGGCAACGGCCGCTTCATCTACCTGGATCCGGAAATCGGGGGCAAGCGGGCCGTTGTTGAAGCTGCAAGCAACATCATCGCCAGCGGGGCAGAACCTCTGGCCATCACTGACTGCTTGAACTTCGGGAACCCGAACGAACCAGAAGTCTTCTGGGAACTTCACCACTCAGTCATGGGGATTGCCAAGGCCTGCGAAGTTCTGGAAACTCCAGTTGTTTCCGGGAACGTTTCCCTGTACAACGAAACTGACGACAAGTCCATCTACCCAACGCCAATGGTCGGCATGGTCGGTCTGGTCAAGAACCTGGACCACCTGGTCAGAGACAGCTTCCAAGAGGAGGGCGACGACCTTTACCTGGTTGGCCAAACCGGGGCAGACTACGCCGGTTCAGAACTGCAAAAGATGCTGACTGGGGAAATCTCCGGCTCTTTGAACGATTTGGACTTGGACCACATTAAGGGCTACCAAAAGCGGCTCTTGGCCCAAATGGAAGCAGGCCACGTAGCCAGTGCCCACGACTTAAGCGAAGGCGGCCTGGCGGTCAGCCTGGCTGAAAGCAGCTTTGGCCACGGCATCGGGGCAGAAGTTGCCTGCGACTTGACCAGTGCTGAACTCTTCAGCGAAACTCCTGGCCGCTTCCTGGTCAGCGTGCCAAGCGAATACTCAGCTGAATTCGCTGCTGCTTTGGCCGGCGACGCGGTCAAGCTCGGCCAAACTGCTGGCGACAGCTTGAAGCTGACTTTGAAGGACCAAGCAGCTGACTTACCGGTAGCTGAATTGAAGCAAATTTGGGAGGAAGCCCTGCCATGCCTTATGAAATCAAAGGATTAAACGAAGAATGCGGCGTTTTCGGGATCTACAACGTTCCTGACGCGGCTAACGTGACCTACTTCGGTCTCCATGCCCTCCAGCACCGGGGCCAGCAGGGGGCCGGGATCGTGGCCAGCGATGGCCAGAAGCTCCGTCAGTTCCGGGACCGCGGTCTCTTGTCAGAAGTTTTCTCCAACCCAGCTGACCTGGACTTTTTGAAGGGGAACATGGCCATCGGCCACGTCCGTTACGGTACTGCCGGTTCAGATTCCCTGGCCAATGTCCAGCCCTTCCTTTTCCACTTCCAGGACGGGGAAATCGCTCTTTGCCACAATGGGAACTTGACTAACGCCCAGACTTTGAAAAAGCGCCTGGAAGATTCCGGGTCAGTCTTCCAGTCAAGCTCGGATACGGAAGTCCTGATCCACTTGATCCGGCGCAAGGTCCGCATGCCGTTTATTGAAGCCTTGAAGGCCAGCTTGAACGAGGTCAAGGGGGGCTTTGCCTTCCTCTTGATGACTAATGACACCCTTTATGCAGCCCTTGACCCTAACGGCTTCCGGCCGCTGGTTTTAGGCCGAATGGACAATGGCAGCTATGTCGTGGCCAGCGAATCCTGCGCCCTTGACGCGGTACACGCCAAGCTGGTCCGGGACGTGCAGCCAGGTGAGCTTATTATCATCAACAAAGACGGGATCAAGATCGACCATTATACGACTGAAACCCAGCTGGCTGTCTGCTCAATGGAATACATCTACTTTGCCCGGCCGGACTCCATCATCCACGGGGTCAACATCCACACCGCCAGAAAGCGGATGGGGATGCTGCTGGCCAAAGAACAGCCAGCTCCAGAAGATGCCGACATGGTAATTGGTGTGCCAAACTCCTCACTGTCAGCAGCGACTGGTTATGCTGAAGCAGCTGGATTGCCTTATGAAATGGGCTTGATCAAGAACCAGTACATTGCCCGGACCTTTATCCAGCCAACCCAGGCTCTGCGTGAGCAGGGGGTTAAAATGAAGCTGGCTCCAGTCCGCGGGGTGGTCAGCGGCAAAAATATCGTGGTCGTTGACGACTCAATCGTCCGCGGGACGACTTCCCGGCAGATCGTGCAGATGCTGAAAGAAGCCGGCGCCAAGTCGGTGCACATGCGGATTGCTTCTCCGCCTTTCAAGTACCCGCACTTTTACGGGATCGACATTTCTGAAAGAAAAGACTTGATGGCGGCCAAATACAGCGTCAGCGACATGTGCAAGCTGATCGGGGCTGACAGCCTGGGCTTTTTAAGCATTCCAAGCCTGATCAAGGCGGTTGACATGCCAGACGCCGGCGACGCGCCAAATGGTGGTTTAACTGTAGCCTACTTTGACGGCAAGTACCCGACTCCTTTGTACGACTACGAAAACCAAATCAAGGAACCACTGGACGTTGAACCGGTCGAAGAAATTTTAAAGAAGCAAAACAGAGGTGAATGATCGTGAATCGCTATAAGGATGCAGGCGTTGACGTCAATGCCGGCTATGAATTAGTACGGCGGATCAAGGGGGCGGTAGCCTCAACCAAGCGGCCGGGTTACGTTGGCAATATCGGCGGCTTTGGCGGCCTGTTTGACCTTGATTCCCTGGGCTATGACCACCCGGTCCTGGTTTCCGGGACTGATGGTGTCGGTACCAAGCTGATGATTGCCCAAAAGATGGACAAAAATGACACTGTCGGTATTGACGTCGTAGCCATGTGCGTCAACGATGTCCTGGCTCAAGGGGCAGAACCGCTTTTCTTCCTGGACTACATCGCCTGCGGGCACAACGATCCAGCCCTCCTGGCTTCAGTTGTCCAAGGCGTGGCTGAAGGCTGCAAGCAGGCAGGTGCCAGCTTGATCGGCGGGGAAACCGCGGAAATGCCAGACATGTATGCGCCAGATGAATATGACCTGGCCGGCTTTACGGTTGGGGTAGCGGAAAAAGACCGCCTTTTGTCAGTTGACACTCCACAAGCCGGGGATGTTCTCTTGGGCCTGGCTTCAAGCGGGGTTCACTCCAACGGCTTTTCACTTGTCCGCAAGATCCTCTTTAAGGACCATGACGTCAAGTTGACTGACACGCCAGCTGAATTAAAGGGCAAGAGCGTGGGCGAAAGCTTGCTGGCTCCGACCAGAATCTATATCAAGTCTGTCCTGCCTTTGATCAAGCAAGGCCTGGTTCACGGCGTGGCCCACATTACGGGGGGCGGCCTCATTGAAAACGTGCCGCGGATGTTTAATGACGGCCTGGTGGCAGAAATTACCGCTGGCAGCTGGGAAGTTCCAGATGTCTTCAACTACCTCAAGCAAGTTGGCAATTTGTCAGATGATGACTGCTGGCAGACCTTCAACATGGGCCTGGGGATGATTCTGGCAGTTCCAGCTGACAAGAAGGAAGAGGCCAAGCAGCTGCTTTTGGAAAGCGGCGAAAAGGTCTTTGAAGTTGGCCGCTTGAGCCAGAGAACTGACGGCGAAAAGATCATTATCAAATAGGTGGCAGCGATGAAAGTAGCAATTTTTGCATCCGGCAACGGAACCAACTATGAAGTTCTGGCCGAACATTTTCAAAAGGGCGACCTGCCCGGCGAACTTGCCCTGCTCTTTTGTGACCACCCGGACGCTCCGGTGATCAAGCGGGCAGAAAAATTCCACACCCCGGTAGTGACCTTTACGGTCAAGTCCTGCGGCGGCAAGCAAAAGTACGAAGAAAAGATCCTCCAGGTTCTGCAGGATTACCAAATCGACTTTATTGCCCTGGCTGGCTACATGCGGGTAATCGGGCCAACGATTTTGAACGAATATGAAGGCAGAATCGTCAACCTCCACCCGGCATATTTGCCGGCTTACCCTGGCCTGCACTCAATTGAACGGGCCTTTGCCGACCACCCAGCCGAAACTGGGGTAACGGTTCACTATATCGACTCTGGCCTGGACTCTGGTCCGGCTATTGCTCAAAAGCACGTGCCCATTTACGATGACGACACGGTTGATACTCTGGAAGCAAGAATTCACGAATGTGAACACCACCTGTATCCGGAAGCCTTAAGAAAAGCTTTGCTGAAATTTGAAGAGGAGAACAAATAAATGAAGCGTGCACTTGTAAGTGTTTCAGACAAGACCAACCTGGTTCCTTTTGTCAAGGGCCTGGTAGCCAATGATTACGAAATCGTGTCAACTGGTGGTACCAAGCGCGTTTTGGACGAAGCCGGCATCCCAACCATTTCAGTTGAGGACGTGACTGGCTTCCCGGAAATCCTTGACGGCCGGGTTAAGACCTTGAACCCCTACATCCACGGCGGCCTCCTGGCCCGGCGGGAATTGCCTGAGCACGTGGCAACCTTGAAGGAACACAAGATTACGCCAATCGACCTGGTTTGCGTTAACCTTTACCCATTCAAGCAAACCATTGAAAAGCCTGACGTGACCCTGGCCGAAGCCATTGAAAACATTGATATCGGCGGCCCAAGCATGGTGCGGTCAGCTTCTAAGAACTACCGTGACGTAACTATTGTCGTTGACCAGGCCGACTATGACCAGGTTTTGGCTGAAATTGAAAAAGACGGCTCTACCAGCTTGGAAACCCGGGCTAAGTTGGCGGCCAAGGCCTTCCGTCTGACTGCTTCATACGATGCCTTGATCTCCCAATACTTGACTGAAAAGGCCGGCGAAACTGCCCCGGAAAAGCTGACTTTGACTTACGATTTAAAGGAAGCCATGCGCTATGGGGAAAACAGCCACCAAAAGGCCTGGCTCTACGAAGATGCTCTGCCAAAGGCCTTCTCAGTTCTGCAGGCTGAACAATTAAACGGCAAGCAGCTGTCCTACAACAACATCAAAGACGCTGACGAAGCCTTGAGATGTGTCCGCGAATTCAGCAAGCCGACTGTCGTAGCCATGAAGCACATGAACCCATGCGGGATCGGTCAAGGGGAAAGTTTGGAAGAAGCCTGGGACCGGGCATACGAAGCTGACCCTGTATCAATTTTTGGCGGGGTAATTGCCTTGAACCGGAAGGTTGACCTGGCAACCGCTGAAAAGATGCACAAGATCTTCCTGGAAATCATCATCGCGCCAGACTATGATGAAGATGCGTTGGCAGCTCTGAAGACCAAGAAGAAGAACCTGCGGATTCTCAAGCTGGACTTCAGCAAGAAGGATGAAGCAACCCGCAAGGAAACTGTTTCCGTTATGGGCGGTTTGCTGGTACAAGACCAAGACGTTCTGGACGAAGACTTTGCTGACTGGGAATGCGTAACTGAAGCTAAACCAACGCAAGAACAGCTGGAAACTCTCCTCTTTGCCTGGAAGGCCGTTAAGCACACCAAGTCCAACGCCATCGTCGTGGCCAACAACGAACGGACTCTGGGCGTTGGTGCCGGCCAGCCAAACCGGATCGATTCTGAAAAGATTGCCATCGACCACGCGGCAGAAGCGCTGGACGACCGGGCAGTCATTGCCAGCGATGCTTTCTTCCCATTCAGTGACTGCGTTGAATACGCCGGCAAGCACGGCATCAAGGCAATCGTGCAGCCAGGCGGGTCTGTCCGTGACCAGGAATCCATCGACATGGCCAACAAGTATGGCATTACCATGGTCTTCACCGGCGTTCGTCACTTTAGACACTAAAAGGGCTGATAAAAATGAAAGACAAGCTGAAAATTTTGGTAGTCGGGTCTGGTGGCCGGGAATTCGCTGTCGCCCGCGCTTTGAAGAAGAGCCCGCACGTTGCTGAAGTCTTCTGTGCTCCGGGCAACTCCGGCATGGCCGCGATCGGCGTTAAAGCCACTGGCATTCCAGAAGATGATTTCAAGGCCTTGAAGGACTTTGCTATTAAGGAAGATATTGCCTGGACCTTTGTCGGGCCAGAAGATGCCTTAGTAGCCGGGATCGTTGACTACTTCCACGCTTTTGACTTAAAAATCTTCGGGCCAAATGCCAGAGCAGCCCAATTGGAAGGGTCAAAAGACTATGCTCTGCAGTTCATGGAAAAATACCAGGTGCCGCACCCGCGCTATGAAACTTTCCAAACAGCAGAGACCGCGATTAGTTCCTTGCCAGACTTTGGCCTGCCAGTCGTTTTGAAAGAAGACGGCCTGGCTGGCGGGAAAGGCGTGGTTATTGCTGAAGACCAGGAAACGGCAGAAAGTACTTTGACGGAAATGTTTGCCAAGGGTCAAAAGCAGGTTGTTCTTGAAGAATTCCTGACTGGTCCTGAATACTCCGTCTTTGCCGTCATGCAAGGCGGCAAGTACCGTCTCCTGCCCCTGGCTCAAGACCACAAGCGGGCCTATGACGGTGACAAGGGGCCAAACACTGGCGGGATGGGGTCATACAGCCCTGTTCCGCAGTTGAGTCAAGCAGAATACCAGGAAATCGTTGACCAGTTGGTTGAACCAACGGCCAAGGGTCTTCTCGCTGGCGGCTATGACTACCACGGCGTTTTGTACCTGGGTCTCATGATGACCAAGCAGGGGCCGAAGATGATCGAATACAACGTCCGTCTGGGCGACCCGGAAACGGAAGTTGTATTGCCACGCTTGAAGAGCGACTTTGCTGAACTGGTTGATGCAAACGTAAATGACCAGGAAATGCCAGCCGTTGAAGAAAAAGACGAGGCTGTTCTTGGCGTCATTTTGGCCGCTGAAGGCTATCCGAAAAAGCCGCTTAAGGGGCAAAAACTGGGCCAATTGCCAGCAGAAGAGGGCATTTACGTTGACTATGCCAACGTATCCGGTCCAGCTGACGATTTGGCTGGCAGCGGCGGCCGGATCTTGATGGTCCGGGCAGAAGCTGCTGACTTAAAAGAAGCGCAAGAGCACGTTTATGCCTACTTGGCCAAGCTGGATATCCCGCAGACTTTCTGCCGGCGCGATATCGGCTACCGGGCAACCGGCAAGAAGTTTTAAAGCTAGAAAAAGGAGCCACCCGCTCCTTTTTCTTTTTGCCTAAAAACAAAAATTAAACAAAAATGATAAATGAGCTTGACATTAAGACAAAAGTTAAATAAAATAAAAGCAACTTAAAATTAAAAGGAGCTGAGAATTGTGAAATGTCAAATGTGTCAACAAATGAATAATGCCATGCTGTTCTCAGCTGCCGTCATTACTCTCTTGCAAATTATGTAGAGCTCTGTGTGAGCTCTTCTTCGTCTGCATTTGTGAGTGAGCTCAATGATCCGGATTAAGAGTCTTCACTCACGAGATGAGTGAAGACCTTTTTAATTTAGGTTTAAGTGTAAAGAAAGAATTTGAAGCCTAATATATTTGATTGAAATGGGGAAATTCATTATGCAATTCAAGAAAGCTTTCGGCTTAGCCGCCGCAACCATGATGTCCGCCGCAGCCCTGACCGGTTGTGCAACCGCCAAGACCAGCTCAACTGCCGGCAACAAGTCCAGTGACAACACGATCAGAATCGGGGTCAACCTGGAACTTTCCGGTTCAGTTGCCAGCTACGGCCAGCAAGAAAAGAAGGGGGTTGCTTTAGCTGCTCAAGAAATCAACAAGAAGGGCGTCAAGATCGGCGGCAAGACTTACAAGGTTAAGCTGTATATCAGCGATAACAAGTCATCCACTTCAACTGCCGCTTCTGTAGCTGCCCAAATGGCCAACAGCGACAAGATCGTTGCCCAAGTCGGCCCGGCAGCTACGGCTTACGCTACTGCTTCAATCGCCAACCTGACCAAAGCGGGCGTGCCAATGGTTGGTCCATCAGCAACCGCTGCTGAATTCACTCAAACCAAGAGCGGGCAGACGCAAAAGTACGCTTTCCGTGCTTGCTTCATCGACCCGTTCCAAGGCAAGAAGGCTGCTGACTTCATGTACAACACTTTAAAGAAGAAGAGCGTGGCCATCATGGCTGACAACTCAACTGACTACGGTACTGGTCTGACCAAGTCCTTCACTAAGGAATTCAAGAAGCTGGGCGGCAAGATCGTCACTACCCAATACTTCCAATCAGGTGACAAGGACTTCAACTCAACCCTGACTACCATTAAGGGCAAGAAGCCAGAAGCAATCTACCTGCCAGGCTACTACACTGAAATCGGTCTGGTCCTCAAGCAGGCCCGGGAAATGGGCTTAAACGTTCCAGTTGTTGGTGCTGACGGCATGGGCTCACCAAAGCTTGCCCAAATCGCCGGCAACAAGAACGCAACCAACGTTTACTACACTACCCACTTCTCAACCAAGTCCAAGGAACCAGAAGTTGTTAAGTTCCTGAAGGCTTACAAGGCTAAGTACGGTGAAGAACCGGCAACCTTCAGCTCCCTGGCTTACGACTCAGTTTACATGATCGTCGACGCTGCCAAGAACGAAGGCGAAGTATCTTCAAGCGCTATCCAAAAGGGCCTGGCAAACCTGAAGAACTTCAAGGGCGTAACTGGGAACATCACTATGGACTCCAAGCACAACCCGCAAAAGTCAGTCGTTGTTGAACAAATGACCAACGGCAAGGTATCAAAGGCTTACACGGTTAAGTAATTAATTTTGGATTTGATAATTTAGCCGGTAATGCCACAGGCAAGTCAAGGAGGTTTTAAACTTGCAAACATTTTTCCAGCAATTGATAAATGGGCTCTCCCTCGGCAGCATTTATGCTTTGCTGGCTTTGGGATACATGATCGTTTACGGGATCTCAAAGCTGCTTAACTTCGCTCACGGGGACGTCTACATGCTAGGTGCTTACTGGGGTTACTACACGATCAACTACCTGCACTTTGGCTTTATCACCGCCTTGATCACGGCTATGATTGTCTGTGGCTTGGCCGGCGTGATTATTGAAGCAGTTGCCTACCGGCCGCTGAGAAACGCGCCCCGAGTTGCTGCTTTGATTACGGCCATTGGTGTTTCATTCTTCCTTGAAAACGGGATGTCCTACCTGGTAACTTCAGACACGCGGAATTTCCCTCAGGTCATCAAGCGGAAGACTTTTGACCTGGGCGGGGTAACGATTTCCAACATTCAGCTGATCATCCTGGTTACTACTTTAGTTTTGATGCTGGGTTTGATGTACATCATCAACTACACCAAGACCGGCCGGGCCATGCGGTCAGTTTCAACTGACTACGACGCAGCCAGCTTGATGGGGATCAACATCAACCATACTGTTTCTATTACTTTCGCCCTGGGCAGCGCCCTGGCTGGGGCAGCCGGCGTTCTGATCGGCTTGTACTACAACTCAATTGACCCACTGATGGGGATGACGCCAGGGATCAAGGCCTTCGTTGCCGCCGTGCTCGGCGGGATCGGGTCCATCCCAGGGGCAGCTGTCGGCGGCTTCTTGATCGGTCTTTTGGAAACGGCCGTCCAGGCCATGGGCTTCTCAGCCTTCAGAGATGCGGCCGTCTACATCGTTTTGATTGTTATCCTGCTTGTCCTGCCGGGCGGTCTGTTTGGCAAGAAGCAAGTTGAAAAGGTTTAGGAGGAAGAAGTCAGATGAAGAAAAACTGGAAATACAATCTTTGCTGGCTGATCCTCATGGTGGCAGGTTTTTACCTGATCAACACCTTGATGCTGACCGGCGTGATCAATACCTTCATTGAAAACATGCTGGTAACGATTGGGATCAACATCATTCTGGCGGTCGGGTTGAACCTGGTCATCGGCTTTTCTGGTCAATTCTCATTGGGTCACGCGGGCTTCATGGCCCTGGGGGCATACGCCACCGGGATCATGACCCAGACGATGAACTCGGCAGGCGGCTTTTACCTGTCGATTCTGGTCGGGGTGGTTCTCGCGATTGTTGTTGCCCTCTTGGTCGGCATTCCGACCCTGCGTCTGCACGGCGACTACTTCGCCATCGCGACGATGGGGGCAGCGGAAATTATCAGAATCGTGATCAACAACATGAAGATCACCAACGGGGCAGCTGGTCTGTTTAACATTCCTCAGTTTGCGACCTGGGACGTGGTTTACATCTTTGTCTGCTTGACCACGATCGTGACTGTCAACTTTATTCACAGCCGGGACGGCCGGGCGGTTATTTCCATCCGGGAAAACGAAATCGCGGCTGAAGCCATGGGGGTCAACACGACTAAGTGGAAATTGTCAGCCTTCGTTTTAGGGGCAGCAACAGCTGCTATCGCGGGTTCCCTGTACGCTTCATACCTGCAGACAATCGTTCCGTCCAGCTTCGGGATCATGGAATCAATCAACACTTTGATCTTCGTGGTTCTTGGCGGTCTGGGCAGCATCACCGGGACCTTCGTGGCCACTACCCTCTTGGGTGTTTTGGACGCGGCTCTGCAAAGCCTGGGCGTTTTGCGGATGGTCTTCTACGCGGTAGCTTTGATCATCATCATGATCTTCAAGCCAGGCGGTTTGTTTGGCAAGTGGGAATTTTCTTTCAAGCGCCTTTTGACTAAAAAGCAAGACGGCGACATGAAAGAAGCCGGAAAAGAAAGCAAGTAGTGAGGAGGAACTGAAATGACAGAAGCTTTAAGCGCGGACCACATCACCAAAGTCTTTGGCGGTTTGACCGCGGTCGACGATGTTTCTCTGCACGTGGGCGAAAAAGAACTGGTTGCCTTGATCGGGCCTAACGGGGCCGGGAAGACTACCTTCTTCAACTGCCTGACCGGGGTGGCGCCAGCCACCACTGGTACGGTCAAAATCGGTGGCCAAGAAGTTAAGAAAAATACCAAGGCCTACAAGGTAGCGCAGATGGGTATTTCCAGAACTTTCCAGAACATCCGCCTCTTCAGCCAGTTGTCCGTTTTGGAAAACGTGCTGATTGCCTTGACCAACCATTACAAGGAAAATTTCTTGACCGCGGTTCTCCGGCTTCCAGCTTACTATAAGACTGAAGATGCCATGGAAGAGCGGGCCAAGGAATTGCTGAAGGACTTTGACCTGCAGGATGTCATGTACTTCCCTGCTGGCAGTCTCCCATATGGGACCCAGCGGAAGGTTGAAATCGTCCGGGCTCTGGCAACTGACCCAAAGATCATCTGCCTGGATGAACCAGCTGCCGGGATGAACCCGGAAGAAACGGCTGATTTGACCAGACTGATCAAGCGCCTGCAGACTGAATACGGGATTGCCGTCCTCTTGATCGAGCACGACATGTCCCTGGTCATGAACCTGGCGGAAAGAATCTATGTTTTGGCTGAAGGCAAGCTGCTGGCAACGGGGACGCCAAGTGAAATTCAAAACAACGAAGCCGTAATTAACGCATACCTCGGAGGTGGAGCAGATGCCTAAAGAAATTTTAAAAGTCGACCACCTCTCAGTCAATTACGGGGCGATCAAGGCCGTCCGCGACGTCAGTTTTGACATCAAGGAAGGCGAAATCGTGACCTTGATCGGGGCCAACGGTGCCGGCAAGTCGACTATTTTGAAGACGATCTCTGGCCTCTTGAAGCCGGCTGACGGCGACATTGTCTTTTTGGGCCAGTCCTTGTCCAAATTGACCGCGCCAAAGATTGTGGCTGCCGGGATTTCCCAGGTGCCAGAAGGCCGGCGGATTTTCGCCGGGATGACGGTTAAGGAAAACCTGCAGCTGGGCGCCTACCTCAGAAAGGACAAAGATGGGGTGGAAAAGGACATGGAAGCCATGTTCAAGCGCTTCCCGATCTTGAAGGAAAGGCAAAAGCAGGATGCCGCCACTCTTTCCGGTGGTGAACAGCAGATGCTGGCCATGGCCCGGGCCTTGATGGCGCGGCCAAAGCTGCTCTTGCTGGATGAACCTTCCATGGGTTTGGCGCCAATCTACATTCAAGAAATTTTTGACATTATTAAAAGCATCAACAAGGAAGGCATGACTGTTCTCTTGATCGAGCAAAACGCCCGGCAAGCCCTCAGCATTGCCAACCGGGGCTACGTTTTGGCTTCAGGCGAAGTCAAGATGACCGGCAGCGGGCAGGACCTGCTCAGTGACCCGGCCGTGCAAAAGGCCTACCTTGGCGGCTAATAAATCTGACCTCTGAAATTAGGATCCTAATTTCGGAGGTTATTTTTTCTTCAATTTTCGTTTCTAGGAAAAGCCGGCTCCTTCGGGTATAATTAAGCTTAGATTAAAGAAAATCCTGATAATGAAATTAGGCTTAATGCAAAAAGGAGGAAAAAGATGGCGGGATTTAACACGCGGCTGGTTCACCAGCCAAGGCAAGACGATAATCAAACCGGGGCCGTGGCCGTGCCGGTTTACAAGGCGACCACTTTTGCCTATCCAAAGATCGGGGCGGAAGTAAAGTATGACTATTCCCGGTCGGGCAATCCAACCAGAAATGCCGTTGAAGAGCAGCTGGCCAGCTTAGAGGGCGGCGACCGGGCCTTTGTTTTTGCCAGTGGGATGGCGGCGATTCACGCGGCTTTGGCGATTTTTGAAGCAGGTGACCATATCGTCATCGGTGATCAGATCTATGGGGGCACCTTCCGGATTGTCTACCAGTACTTCAAAGACCGGGGCTTGGATTTCACGGCGGTTGACACCAGGGATTTGGCGGCAGTGGAAAAAGCGATCCAGCCTAATACCAAGGCAATCTACTTTGAGCCGGTGACCAATCCGCTCTTGCAGGTGACCCCGGTTGAGGGAATTGCCAAATTAGCTCATGAGCACGGCATTCTGGCCATTACCGACAACACTTTCCTCAGTCCTTATCTTTTGCGGCCGCTTGAATACGGGGCAGACCTGGTCGTGCACAGCGCGACCAAGTACCTGGCCGGCCACTCCGACGTTAGTGCCGGGGCCGTGATTGCCAAGGGAGCAGAGCTGGCAAAGCGGGTTTACTTTGTGCAAAATGCCATCGGCGGGATTTTGTCGCCGGAAGATTCCAATGAGCTGGCCCGGGGAATCAAGACCTTGTCACTGCGCTTAGACCGGCAGATGGAAAATGTCCTGGCCATTATTGCCTTTTTGAAAAAGCAAGCTGGAATCGACAAGATCTACTATCCAGGTGATCCAGACTTAGCTGGTTATGAGGAGCTGCGTAAAGAAGCCAAGGGGGCTGGCGGTGTCTTCTCCTGTGAACTGGACGACGAAGCTTATGACCCGGTAGCTTTTGTCAATAGTTTGCAGCTTTTCAGCCTGGCTGTAAGTTTGGGCGCGGTTGAGAGCCTGGTCGAACTGCCAAGCAAGATGAGCCATGCTGAATTGTCAGAAGAAGAGCAGCTGGCTGCCGGAATCAAGCCAGGACTGATCCGCTTCGCCGTGGGCATTGAGGACGCGGATGACTTGATCGCCGACATTGCCCAGGCCCTGGCAAAGGCTAAAAGATAACGGATTTGAGGAAATGGAGAAAAAAGATGACAGAAAAAGATACCCGGTCTTTTGAGACCATCGTGGCGGAAGCTGGCAGCATTAAAGACGGAGCTAATCCGGTTGCCCAGCCCCTATACTTGTCGGCCTGTTACCGGCACCCGGACTTGGACCAGGCGGTCAACTTTGACCGCTTGCAGGGCTTCACTTATTCCCGGGTGGAGACCCCCAACCGGAAAACAGTGGAAGAAACCCTGGCCAAACTGGAAGAAGGATGCCAAGCTTTCGCGGTAGCCAGCGGGATGGCAGCTGTTCAGCTGGTCTTGAGCGTTTTGAAGACCGGGGATGAAGTAGTCAGCTTAGACGACCTTTACGGGGGCGACTTCCGCTACTTCCGCCACCTGGCAGACCACTTCCAGATCAAGTTCAAGCTCTGGAACGGGGAAGCTCTGGACTCATTAAAGGAACTTTTGACGCCAAAGACGAAGCTGGTCTGGCTGGAAACTCCGTCAAACCCGATGATGAAGAGCGTGGACATCCAGGCCGTGGCAGATGCCGTTCATGACTATAATCCAGACATCCTGGTGGCTGTTGACAATACTTTTTACACGCCATATTACCAAAAGCCCTTGACCCAAGGGGCAGACGTGGTTATTCACTCAGCTACCAAGTACCTGGGGGGCCATAACGACATCTTAGGCGGGATCGTGGTGGTCAAGGATCCGGTCTTGGCCGACTTTTACTTCCAATACACGATCACGGTTGGCGATACCATGTCGGCTTTTGACAGCTGGCTTTTGACCAGAAGCTTGAAGACTCTTCCTTTAAGAATGCAGCAGCACACGGCCAGCGCGAAAAAAATTGTTTCCTTCTTGGAGCAGGCGCCGCACGTGGAAAAAGTCCTCTACCCGGGCAAGGCGGGGATGATCTCCTTTTATTTGGACAGCGACGAAGAAGTCGACCGAGTTCTGAGGAGCGTCAAGCTGATTACTTTCGCGGAAAGCCTGGGCGGGGCAGAAAGCCTCTTGACCATTCCTTACTACCAGACCCATGACGACGTTGAAGAAGACCAGCGCCTGCGGCTGGGGATTACGCCGCGGCTTTTGCGGCTCTCAGTTGGCCTGGAAAACGCGGATGACTTGATTGCTGACCTGACCCAAGCCTTAGGGGAATAAAAGAAATAAAAAACAAGTTCCGGAAGTCGGAACTTGTTTTTGCTATTTCCAGGTCTGCTCATAGACCTCTTCTTTAAAGCCGCAGGTTAAGTGCTGGTCATCAACGACCAGGGGGCGCTTGATCAGCTTGCCGTCTTTAGACAAGAGGTCAGCTGCTTCTTCCAGAGTCATGTCCGGCAACTTGTCTTTTAGGCCCATTTGCCGGTAGTGCTGGCCGCTGGTATTGAAAAAGTAGCGCAGGCCGCGGTCTTGGTACTTGGTCAGCCAGGACAAGAGCAGGTCTTTTTCAGGCGGAGTCTCCACCAGGTCCTGGAAGTCATAGCTGATGCCGTTGTCATCAAACCACTTCTGGGCTTTGCGGGAAGTGGAGCAGCGCTTGTATCCATAGAATTTTGGCATATTTTTTCCTCGATTTCTTCCTTACAAATTATCTCTTTTGAGTTTAACGCAAAAAATCTGGCAAAAACAGGAATTTGCCTGGCAAAAGACTTGAGCAAGGCGGGCAAAGCGTGCTATACTAACAGAGTTGCAATTTGAGTGATACCTCGATTCTGCAACCGCGCAGATAAGGTTGACAAGCCTGCTTTGGGCAGCACCTTTGATGGCGAGTCTAAGTAATTTTATACGGAGGTGTACTAATGTACGCAGTTATTAAGACCGGTGGCAAGCAATACAAGGTTGCCGAAGGCGAAAGTATCTTCGTTGAAAAGCTTGACGTACAAGCTGGCGAAGAAGTTGTTTTTGACCAAGTTATCCTGGTAGCTAATGGTGACGACGTTAAGGTTGGTACTCCATTAGTTGAAGGTGCTAAGGTAGTTGCCAGTGTTGACAAGCAAGGCAAGGAAAAGAAGGTTGTAACTTTCAAGTACAAGCCAAAGAAGCACTCACATTCTAAGTACGGTCACCGTCAACCTTACACCAAGGTTACTGTTAAGAGCATCGAAGCTTAGTAAGAGGTGAACACTATGATGATGAACATTCTTTCAAACGCAAAGTTACTCGCCCACCACAAGGGTGGTGGTTCAACTGCCAACGGTCGTAACTCAGCTGGTCGTCGTTTGGGCGCAAAGCGTGCCGACGGTCAAGAAGTACACGCTGGCTCAATCATCTACCGTCAACGTGGTACTAAGATCCACCCAGGCAAGAACGTTGGCCGCGGTGGCGACGACACTTTGTTCGCATTGACTAACGGTGTTGTTAAGTTCGAACGTCTTGGCAAGTACAAGAAGCAAGTTTCTGTTTTGCCAGTAGAAGACGCTGAATAATCAAGCCGGCAAAGGAGCAGACAGCCCAGCTGCCTGCTTTTTTCTTGCCCTTTTTCAAGGGAAAGCATGTTTAAGCCCTTGATCTTTTGTATAATAAAAGCATCATGAACAAAAGCTTAAAAGCTGCAGAAAAGGATGGTGCTTATGATCAAAAACAATGAATTGTTAAGTCTGCTGACCAGACGGATCAAGGAAACTGCTGACTTGATCAAGGACAAAGACGCGGATGCTTTGCTGGTTTTCAACCGGGCAAACTACCGCTACTTGACCAACTTTACAGGTGAAGAAGCCCAGCTGATCATTACCAAAAACGGCGACCGGGTACTTCTGTCAGACTCCCGTTTTGCCCCGCAAATCGAAGCCCAGGCTGTGGGTGAATTGAAGGTGGTCATGAAGCATGGACGCGAAGCTGCTGAAATCGCGGCAGAAATCAAGAAACTGGGGGTCAAGAAGCTCTTAGTCGAAGCAGAATTCGTTTCTGCTTATGAATATGACGCGATCAAGGCCCAGCTGCCAGATGTTGAGATGGTCATGGCTGCTGAAATCGTGGAACGGGTCCGCAATGTCAAGGATGACCTGGAACTGGCTACTCTCAAAAAAGCAGTTGAAATTTCAGAAAGAGCTTTTGAAGAAGTTCTGCCAATGCTTAAGCCGGGTGTTAAGGAAAGAGACGTGGGCGCCAAGCTCGACTACCTCTTCAAGTTATACGGCGGCGACGGCCCGGGCTATGACTCAATCATCGCTTCCGGTCCGCGGTCTTCCTGGGCACACGGGGTGGCCAGCGACCGCTTGATGCAAGAGCATGAACTGGTCGTAATTGACGCGGCCGCCTCATACAACGGCTACACCGCCGACATTACCAGAACTTACGCTTTGGGCAGCGTGGAAGACGAACTGGAAAAGATCTACAAGATCGTTCTGGAAGCCCAAAAGCGGGGGATTGCTGCTGCCGTTGTCGGGGCAACTGGCAAGGATGTTGACCAGGCAGCCCGGGGCTACATCAATGACGCTGGTTACGGGCAATACTTCGGTCACGGGATTGGCCACGGGATCGGCTTGGAAATCCACGAAATGTGCCAGCCGGAATTTTTGTTCAGCCAGACGACCCTGGAAAACGGAATCGTGCACACGGTTGAACCAGGTATCTACCTGCCGCAAGGCGGGGTCCGGATCGAAGACGATATTTTGGTTAACGGCGACACGCCGGAAGTTTTGTCAACTTTGCCAAAGGACGAACTCATTCACCTGTAAGATTATTTTTATGGTAAAATTTAGTGTTTATTGGTACAATTTAAGATGTAGAAATGGGGGATTTACCAGATGACAATGATTTCTGTTAACGAATTCAAGAACGGCCTCACGATCGAATACAACAACGACCTGTGGCGTATCGTTGAATTCCAGCACGTTAAGCCAGGTAAGGGTAGTGCCTTCGTTCGTTCAAAGCTGAAGAGCTTGCGGACCGGCGCTGTTCAAGAATACACCTTCCGTTCAACTGCCAAGGTTGAAACGGCCGACATTCAAACCCGGCAAATGCAATACCTTTACAACGACGGTTCAAGCTATGTCTTCATGGACACGGCAACTTACGAGCAATTGGAAGTGCCGAACGCCCAGATTGACCAGGAAGCCAAGTACCTGAAGGAAAACATGATTGTGAACATTATTTCCCACAATGGTGAAACCTTGGGTCTGGACCTGCCAAACACGGTTGACCTGGAAGTCGTTGAAACCGAACCAGGCATCCGCGGCGATACCTCATCTGGTGGTGGTAAGCCAGCTACGATGGAAACCGGTTTGGTTGTCACCGTGCCATTCTTTATTAACGTTGGTGACGTGCTGACGATCAACACTAGTGACGGTTCATACGTATCACGTTCTAAGTAGTAGTTTTCGAGGTGGAAAAATGGCTGATAATTCAACAATCGTTTTAAGCGGCAATGATGAGGGTGATCAAATCAAGATCGACCTGCAGGTACTCGAAGTCATTCTGGGCATTTCTGCTCAGAAGGTCGACGGCGTTGCCGGGATGCGCGGTGGCTTGAAGTCAGGCTTGAGCCGTGTCTTTGGCCGCGAGGATCGGGGCAAGGGAGTTGCCGTCTCTGTTGATGAAGACGGCGAACTGACGGCTGACGTTTACGTATATCTCAAGTACGGCGTCAACGTGCCAGCTGTTGCGGGCAAGATTCAAGAAGCTTTGAAGCAGCAGTTGACGCAGATGACGGATATGAATTTGAAGTCAATTGATGTTCATGTCGTTGGTCTCGTCTTCCCTGAAGATGAAAAGAACTTTGAAGATGCTGATCAACCATTATTCCCCGATCAAGAAGAAGATAAGTAATGAATCAACACGATAGTCGAAGAATTGCACTGCAAGCCATTTATCTGTACAACCAGGATCCCAGCTTGACGGCCAGTGAATTGGAAGACAATGTCAAGTCTGCTTTGGACTTGGATACTTTGCCGGCCTACAGCAAGGAACTGGTCAGCGGCGTGATCGACAAGCAGGCTGAACTGCGTGACAAGCTTTCCGCTAACTTGAAGCAAGGCTGGCGCTTGGAGCGGTTGAGCAAGACCAGCTTGGCGATTTTGGAAGTAGCCCTGTACGAAATGCTGTACAGCCCGGTTATTGAAGACCGGTCAGCCATCAACGAGGCTTTGAATTTGTGTGACGAGTTTGATGACCCGAAGTCAAAGGCCTTCATCAATGGCATATTGGCAAACTTTGTGCAAGAATAATCTTTAAGCCGGCGTTTTGCCGGCTTTTTTTCTTAAGGAGGCAATTTTGGGAGAAATTTTGGACGGGAAGAAGCTGGCCCGGGAATTAGGCGAAAAGTTAGGCAGTGAAGTGGCTTCCTTAAAAGAACACGGAGTCAGCCCTAAACTCTGCGTAATCAATATTGGTGATGACCCGGCCAGCAAGGTCTATGTCGCCTCCAAGAAACGGAAGGCTGAGAAACTGGGGATCAAGCAGCTGGTCTACCAATTGCCGGCTGATGAAAGTGAAGAAGATGTATTAAAGCTGATCGACAGCTTGAATGCCGACCCGGAAGTTTCCAGCTTGATGGTCCAATTGCCGGTTCCCCCGCAGATCAATGCTGACCGGGTAATCGAAAGGATCGATCCGGAGAAGGATGTTGACTGCTTGACTCCGGCTAATATCGGCCGCCTTTGGCAGGGCAAGCACTTTGTTGAACCAGCCACGGCAGCCGGCATTATTGCCCTCTTAGACCACTACCAAATTGACTTGACTGGCAAAAACGCAGTGATTGTCGGCCGGTCAAACATTGTTGGCAAACCTCTGGCCGCCTTGATGCTGGAAAGAAATGCTTCTGTTTCAATCCTGCACTCCCGCAGCCGGAACCTGGCTGACTTGACTAAGCGGGCCGATATCCTGGTCTGCGCGGTTGGCAAGGCGGAAATGATCAAGGCTGACATGGTCAAAGAAGGGGCCGTGGTGATCGATGTAGGCATCAACCGGGTCGACGGCCGCCTGGTCGGCGACGTTGATTTTGCCCCCGTTAAAGAAAAGGCCAGCTGGATCACGCCAGTGCCCGGCGGGGTTGGTCCATTGACGGTAGAGTTTTTAATGGAAGAAGTCATTAAATTGACAAGGAGACAGCATGGACTCGATTAAGGGGACTGATGAAAAGTACTTGACTGTCAGTGAATTAAATTGGTATGTCAAGCAGAAGTTTGACCGAGATCCCTACCTTCATCAAATTTTTCTCCAAGGGGAATTGTCGAATTTCCGCTTTCGCAGAGGTGGTCACCAGTACTTTTCTTTAAAAGACGACAAGTCTAAAATCAATGTGGTAATGTTCCGCGGTGATTTTGAGAAAGTCAAGTTTGAGCCTGAAGAAGGGATGAAGGTCTACGTGACCGGCCGCCTGTCAACTTATGAGGCCCAGGGCAGCTACCAGTTTTATGCCAAAAGCATGGAACCAGCCGGCTTGGGGGCCTTGTATGAGCGCTTCAAGCAGCTGCAGGAGAAACTGGCTAAAGAAGGCCTTTTTGCCCAAGAGCACAAGCGGCCTCTGCCCCTTTTTCCAGATAAGATCGCGGTTGTGACGTCAGCCTCTGGGGCAGTTATCCATGACATCATGGTAACGGCTAACCGCCGCTTCCCGCACGCTGAAATCGACCTTTTCCCGGCCAAGGTGCAGGGAGAGGGCGCGGCCGGCAGCCTGGTTTCCGCCATGCAGCAGATTCAAGTCCGGGCAGATGAATATGACGTGCTCATTATCGGGCGGGGTGGCGGGTCTTTAGAAGACCTGTGGCCTTTTAACGAAGAAGAAGTGGTCCGGCAGGTTTATGCCATGAAGATGCCGGTGATTTCTTCAGTTGGTCACGAAACAGACACGACTCTTTGCGACCTGGCTGCTGACTGCCGGGCAGCTACGCCAACAGCAGCCGCTGAAATGGCGACGCCGGACCTGCCCCGGGTCCTGGCTGAGATCGGCCAGCTGCAGACCAGGCTTTTGACTGATATCCGGGCCGTTATTCAGGTCCGGGCCCAGGCTCTGGCCCAGCTGGAAAATTCTTTTATCATGAAAGAACCCCAGCGCCTCTATGAGCAGAAAATGCAGCAGGTCGACCAATTGTCCCAGCAGCTGAACCGGATGATGGAAGTTATTGTCAAAGACCAAAGTCAAAAGCTCAGCCTTTTGACCCAGCGCCTTCAGCACCAGGCTCCAGACCGGCGGATCAAGCAGCTCAAGCAGGAAAATAATTACCTGGCCAAGAGCCTGGAGCTGGGAATCAAGCGGATCTTGGAGCAAAAGCAGGCTGCCTGCCGGCAGGCCGTCCAGCAGCTGGACGACTACAGTCCTTTAAAGACCCTGGCCCGGGGCTACAGCTACACGACTGACGCAAGCGGCACCGTGGTCAAGTCAGTTCAGCAATTGTCGCCAGGCGACCAGGTTCGCCTGCACTTAAAGGATGGCCAGGCGATCGGCCGGATTGAAGAAGTTAAGGAAGAAAAAAATGACTGAAAAGAATAATTTTGAAAGCCAGCTCAAGGAGCTGCAGGAAATCGTTGGTCAGCTGGAAAATGGCCAGTTGTCATTAGAAGAATCATTGGCCCAGTTCCAAACTGGTGTCAAGCTGAGCCGGGAATTGAAGCAGGAATTGACCAAGGCGGAAAACACCGTGGCCAAGTTGATTGAATCAGATGGCAGTGAGAAAGAACTTGACCCAACTGATGCCTCAGCGCCAAAGGAATAAGATCATGACGACTTTTAAAGAATTTCAAGCTAAGTACACGCCGATCATCAATGATTTTTTAAAGGGGCAACTGCCAAAAGAAAGCGATGACCCCCGTTTTGCCGAAATCATGGCTTATTCAGTCATGGCCGGGGGCAAGCGCCTGCGGCCCCTGCTTTTTTTGGCAACTTTGGACGCCTTGGGCATTGAAATCACGGAAAAAGAAATCCAGGCAGCCTGCGGGATTGAACTGATTCATACCTATTCTTTGATCCACGATGACCTGCCAGCCATGGACAATGATGACTATCGGCGGGGGAAATTGACCAGCCACAAGAAGTGGGGCGAGGCTGAAGCTATCTTGGCTGGGGATGCCCTCCAGCCCTTAGGCATCCAGTGGATCGCCCAGGCTGAACACAACTGGAAGCTGGTCGAGATCATCACTGAAGCAGTGGGTCCTAAGGGGATGGTGGCTGGCCAGTACCTGGACATCGACACCACCAACACTGAAGACAGCAGCGAAGAAGTAATTGACCATATGGAATGGCTGAAGACCGGCTGCTTGATTTTGGCCAGCGTCCAGATGGCCACGGCTTTAGCCGCTTGCCCAGACCAGCAGGCCCAAAAGTACCTGGCCTTTGCCAAGCACTTTGGTCGCTCTTACCAGCTCTATGATGACCTGGTAGATATCGTTGAAAGCCAGGAAGAAGCGGGCAAGGCGACCCATAAGGATCAAGAAGTTGGCAAGAACAACAGCTTGACCATGCTGGGGGCTGAAGCAACTAGACAGGAGCTCAAGCAGCTGATTGAAATGGGCAAGGCTGATCTGGCCGGGGAAAAGGCAGAAGTTTTGCTGGGCTTTTTGGATTTGTATCAGAAGGTGCTTTAATGGCAAGTAAAGAACGCGCGGACGTATTATTGGCCGCCAAGGGAATTTTTAACTCCAGAACCCAGGCGCAAAGAGCCATCATGGCGGGGCTGGTGACTGACCATAACCACCAGCGGATCGACAAGGCCGGGGAGAAGTTTCCGGTTGATGAAGAATTTTTCATTAAAAAAGACAAGCTCAAGTATGTTTCCCGGGGCGGCTTCAAATTAGAAAAAGCGGTCAAGGTCTGGAATATTGACTTAAAAGACAAGATCTGCCTGGATATTGGGGCTTCAACAGGGGGCTTTACCGACGTGGCCTTGCAAAACGGGGCCAAGCTGGTCTATGCCTTGGACGTGGGCTACAACCAACTGGCCTGGCAGCTTCGGGATGACCCCCGGGTGGTGGTGATGGAGCGACAGAACTTCCGCTACTCGGTTCCAGCCGACTTTACCGAAGGCCTGCCGGACTTTGCCATGACGGACGTGTCCTTTATTTCCCTGGACTTGATCATGCCGCCAATGTATGAAATCTTGAAAGACCAAGGGGATGCCGTCTGCTTGATCAAGCCCCAGTTTGAGGCAGGTCCGGAAAATGTCGGCAAGCACGGGATCGTCCGCGACCATGCCGTCCACCAGGCCGTGATTGAGCACACCATGGCCCAGGCCCTGGAAATCGGCTTTTCCATTTTGGGTGTTGACTATTCGCCAATCAAAGGCGGCAAGGGGAATATTGAATTTTTGATTCACTTGAAAAAGGATCAGGCAAATCCAGGACAGAATCTCTGGTCCGGCTCAGTCAGCGAGCTGGTTGACCGGGCTGCCCAGGGTCTGTAGAAAGGATGCTGTGGGACGCTTATGCTTGTGGAATTGGATATCCAAAATTTTGCCATCATTAAGAGTCTGAAAATCAAGTTTCAGCCGCAAATGACCGTCTTGATCGGGGAAACCGGGGCCGGCAAGTCCATCTTGATTGATGCCCTCTCCCTTTTGCTAGGCCACCGGGCCCAAAAAGAAATGGTCAGATCTGGCCAGAGCAAGGCAGTAGTGACCGGCCTTTTTACCCTGCAAGACGATGAAATGCGGGAAGTTGAGCAGATTGCGGTCGACTACGGCCTGCCGATGGACGGCGATGACTTGATCATCAGCCGGGAGATCTCCAGCAAGGGCCGCAACGTCATCCGAATCAACGGGCAACTGACCACCATCACTGCTTTGGCAAAAATCGGCGAGTACCTCGTCGACATCCATGGCCAAAATGACCAGCAGATGCTGATGGACCAAAGCCGGCAGATTGACCTGGTTGATGAATACGCGGGCAAGGACTTTAAGCCCCTTTTAGCCAAGTACCAAGCTGAATACCAGTCCTGGCTGGCCCTCAACCAGCGCCTGGAGCACCTGCGCCGCGACAGCCGGGAACTGGCCCAGCGCCAGGACATCCTTCAGTTCCAGGTTGAAGAACTCACCCAGGCAGATCTGACGGATGAACATGAAGACCAGGATTTGGAAGATGAGTTCAATAAGCTGAACAACTACCAAAAGATTGCCGAATCCGCCAACTTCATGATCCAGCTTTTTGACGACGACGAGCACGGCTTGACTAGCCTGTTGGGGGATGCCCAGGGGACGGCGGAAGACTTAGCTGACCTGGATAAGGACTTCAAGAACGTGGCCCAGTCTATTACTGACGGGGTATATTCACTGAGCGATGCCCGTTCAGAACTTGGCGACATCATGGACAGCCTGGAGTTTGACGAAGAGCGCTATCAGTATGTGCAAAACCGCCTGGACCTCTTAAACAACTTGAAGAAGAAGTATGGTCCAAGCCTGGCTGACGTCTTTGACTTTTATGAAAAAGTCTCCCAGGAACTCAGCCAGTTTGAAACCGGCGGCCTTGACGAGGAAGAACTGGTCAAGCAGATTGCAGCCGTTGAGGAAAAAATGTCAGTCCTGGCTAGCGACCTCCACCAGGCCAGAGAAGCTACAGCCTTGAAGCTGGAAGAAGCGATCAAGCATGAACTGGCCGATCTGTACATGGATAAGGCCCGCTTCTCCATCCGCTTCGCCAAGACCGACACTTTCACGGCTAAGGGGACAGACGACTTGGCCTTCTACATCGCGCCAAACCCAGGCGAGGAATTGATGCCGCTAGTTAAGATCGTTTCTGGCGGGGAACAGTCCCGGCTGATTCTGGCCTTGAAGGCTATCTTCTCCCGGGTTGAGCCGGTCGGCACCATGGTCTTTGACGAAATTGACACCGGGGTTTCCGGGCGGGTGGCAGCGGCTATCGGCAAGAAGATGCACGCGATTGCCGGCCAAAAGCAGGTTATTGCCATCACTCACTCTCCGCAGGTAGCGGCCAGTGCCGATCACCGCTTCGCTATCGCCAAGACCGTTGCAGAAGGCGAGACCTTTACCCAGGTCAAGGAGCTTGATGAAGACAGCAGCGTCAAGATGATCGCCCAGATGATGGCCGGTGCCAATGTCAGTGAGGCAGCTGAGCAAAACGCTGCCGACTTGATTGCCAGCCAGCAACAAGATTAAAAAACAGCTAGAAAAAATAAGCAAAAAATTACTCTCTTGCCAAAAGACAAGAGAGCTTTTTGCATGCTAATGGGAAGAAAACGTAATTTTCACTTTATCCACAGGTAAAAATTATTGACAATGGATAATCGTTATTTTAATATGATTTTAAAGAAACTTCCAGAAAAAGTGATGTGTTTCTGGAAACAATGTAAAATCTGCAAGAAAGAGAGGACGAAAAAATGAGATCCATAAAAAATAAAGCGCCGCTGGCTTTGGCGGCCCTGGCAATGGTTATGCTGACTGCCTGTGGTAAATCCAGCAGTCAAGGCAGCAAGAAGCAGGAATTCTCTTGGTCAGCTTCAGCTGAAATTTCGACCATCGACATGTCCAAGGCCAGCGATACCGTCAGCTTCGACCAGCTCAGAAACACGATGGAAGGCTTGTACCGGACTGGCAAAAATGGCAAGCTGATGCCAGGCTTAGCCACCAGCAGCACCGTTTCCAAGGACGGCAAGACCTATACTTTTACCCTGCGCAAGTCCAAGTGGAGCGACGGCAGTCCGGTCACAGCCAAGGACTTTGTCTATTCCTGGCGAAGAACGGTCGATCCAAAGACAGCTTCAGAATATGCCTACTTGTTTGAAGGCATCAAAAATGCCACGGCCATTACTGCGGGCAAGAAGCCTTTATCCAGCCTGGGTATTAAGGCAGAAGGCGACTACAAGCTGGTCGTGACTTTGGACCGGCGGATTCCATACTTCAAGAATTTGATGGCCTTCGCCCTCTTCTTCCCGCAGGCGGAAAAGGCGGTCAAGAAGTACGGGTCAAACTACGGGACAGCTTCAAAGTACATGCTTTATAACGGCCCGTATGTTCAAAAGGGCTGGACGGGTTCCAACCTCTCCTGGAAGATGGTCAAGAACAAGTACTACTGGGACAAGAAGAATGTCAAAATCCAGCAGATTGACTGGAGCGTGCAAAAGACGCCGTCAACTGCCTACAACCTCTACCAGTCAAACAAGCTGGACGCCCTCAGCCTGGACTCTTCCCAGACCAAGCAATTGTCTAAAAAGCCTGGCTTCCAGCTGATCAACAACGGTGGGACGGCCTATCTGCAATACAACCTGCAAGAAGACAAGAACCTGGCCAACGTCAACATCCGCCGGGCAATCTCTATGGCGATTGACCGCTCTGGTCTCTGCAGCACTTTAGGCGGCAACAACCAGCCAGCCAAGACCTTTACGGCCAAGGGCGTAATGTATGTCGGCAATAGTGAATACACCAGCGGCGTTGCCAAGAGCTCAGAAGCTTACAACAAGTACAGCAAAACTGAAGCAAAGAAGCTCTTTAATAAGGGCCTGGCTGAACTAGGCAAGTCATCCATCACGATTTCCATCATGGCTGATGACACCGATTCCGGCAAGAAGACGGTTGAAGCCCTGCAAAGCGAATTAACGCAGACTCTGGGCAAGATCAAGGTTGAAACCACGACCGTGCCGTTTAAGACCCGGATGGCCCGCCGGGAAGAAGGGAAGTTCGACGTCATGGTTTCTACCTGGATCGCCGACTTCAACGACGCTATTTCCTTCCTGGACCTCTTGACCAGCAACAACAGCAGAAACTACGGCAAGTGGTCTAATAGCGAATACGACCGCTTGATCGCTGATTCTAAGACGACCGGCGACAGCAGCCAGCGGGTAAGCGACTTGCAAAAAGCTGAAGCCATCTTACTTGAGGATGAAGGGATCACCCCAATCTACTACATCTCAACTGCTTACTTGATCAGACCGGAAATCAAGAACGTCTATAACGACAACCTGGGCGGCTGGCAGTTCAAGTACGCCAACGTAAAGTAACGAAAGATAAACAAGAACATAAGTGCAAAAAGAGTCTGGAGAAAACAGACCCTTTTTTTGCTTTAAGGCAGCTCAACTGTTAAAATGTCATTAATGTCAAGCAGGTAAAAAATCTTGTTGTCGGCGTCACGGAAAACGAAGCGGCTGGGTGAAATCCGCTTAGTGATCTTGCCGACCCGCCAGCTGCCATCATTTAAGGTGACCAGAAGATACTGCCTCTTCAAGAAGGCCAGCTGCAGCTTGGCTAAGTTAACGGCCAGGCTGTCGCCGCGGAGGGTGAGCCGGTCTTCGTCATAGGCAAAGAGATAATGAAAGGCCTTCTTGAGGGGCTGGGCGGCTTGTCTGGCAAAAGTTTGAAATTGGGACATGATGAAGACTCCTTTAAGTAAATAATTTTCGAACGCCTGTTTGTAAACATATTATACGAACGAATATTCGAAAAAGCAAGCCTCTTTTTTAAAAAAGCTTTTTTCGGCCTTAAGACTTGATCAGAAGGCGCTTATGGTCCAAAATAGAATTACTAGTCAAAAAAAGGAGCTATCATGGCAGATAAAGGATTACTGTTGGTTTTGTCCGGCCCGTCCGGGGTTGGCAAGGGAACCGTCAAAAGCGCAATTGTTGAACACAAGGTCTTTCCCTTCGAATACTCAGTCTCAATGACTACCCGCAAGCCCCGTGAAGGCGAAGTGAACGGGAAAGACTACTACTTCGTGACCAGAGAAGAATTCAAGCAGGCCATCGCTGACAATCAGCTGCTGGAATACAACGAATACGTTGGCAACCTTTACGGCACCCCTTTGGGACCGGTCAAGGAAATGCTGGCTGCCGGCAAGGACGTTCTGCTGGAAATCGATGTCAACGGGGCCAGAACGGTTCGCCAACAAATGCCAGATGGCGTCTTTATTTTCTTGACGCCGCCTGACCTGCACACTTTAAGAGACCGGCTGGAACACCGGGGTACTGAATCTGAAGACGTGATCCGGGGCAGAATTGCCCAAGCGCGCAAGGAAATTCTGGTGATGCAGGACTATGACTACGCGGTAGTCAACGACACTGTTGCTAACGCCGTCAACCACATTAAAGCAATCGTTGACGCTGAACACGTCAGCGTCAAGCGCGTGATCGACGATTATCGGAAAATGGTTAAGGAGGACTAAGATGAGAATTACCTATCCATCAATTGACAAGCTGCTAGATGAAATCGATTCAAGATACTCACTGTCAGTTCTGGCTGCCAAGCGGGCTCACGAATTGGAAGCCGGCAAGCCGGGCGCTTTGGACAACTACCACAACTTGAAGCCAGTCGGCCAAGCATTGGAAGAAATTGCTGCCGGCAAGGTAACGATTGACGTTGAACCTCACGGTGAAGCCGAAGAATAATCCTTGAAGAGGAGCGGACCTGAAGCCCGCTCCTTTTTTAGCGTTAAGAAAGGGGTGAAAGACTTGATCGCAGAAGTTATCGTCGATGTGGCCGCCCATCAGACCGACCGCGTTTTTGAATACCATATCCCTGATGGCCTGGAAGCTGAAGTTGGCAGCCGGGTGGTAGTACCTTTTGGCCGCCGCAAGGTCCAGGGCTTTGTCGTTGCCGTGAAAAAAAGCAGTGACTTTACCGGCCAATTAAAGGACCTGCTTTTAGTGGTCGATGAAATGCCACCTTTGACTCCCGAGCTGGTTGCCTTGTCCAGCGACTTAGCCCAGCAGATTTTTGCCTACCGGATCAGCATCCTCAAGACCATGCTGCCGGGCGTCATGCGGGCCAATTACCGGAAAATCCTCCTGCCAAACAGCCAGCGGGCAGAGCAGCTGCCCCTTTTTGCCGGGGATCCGGTAGATTTGGCTAAGCTGGAAGAGCCGCGCTTGATCAAGCTGGTCAAGCAGCTCCTTGACAAGGGGGATGCCAGGATTGAATACCTGGTTGAAAACAAGGCTAAAAAGAAGCTGGTTTCGGTCTACTATCCTCTGTTAACTGCTCTTGATTACCAGGAGATTTTTGCAAAAAGCAGGAAGACGGCCAGCCAGCAAAGGAAATTGCTGGTCGATTTGGCCGAGAACATGGCTGACTATCCAAAAAGCCGGGAGCAGTTGACCGGCCTGGGCATCAGTTCAGCTACTTTGAAAACGGCTGTCAGCAAAAAATGGCTGCAGGAAAAAGAGCAGGAAAAATACCGGCGGCCAACCAAGCCGGTTGCGCCCAGCCGCCCCCTGGACTTAAATGACGAGCAGGCCGCGGCCTTAAGCCGGGTCAGCCAGGACATCAAGGGCCGGGTCAGCCAGACCTTTCTTTTGGAAGGGGTGACCGGTTCCGGGAAAACCGAAGTCTACCTGCAGGCGATCAGCCAGACTTTAACCTTGGGCAGGACAGCCTTGATGCTGGTGCCGGAAATTTCCCTGACCCCCCAGATGGTCAAGCAGGTTCAGGCCCGCTTTGGCCAGCAGGTGGCGGTTTTGCACTCGGCCTTGTCGGAAGGGGAGCGCTATGATGAATGGCGCAGGATCCGCCGGGGACAGGCCCAGGTGGTCGTGGGTGCCAGAAGCGCGGTTTTTGCCCCTTTGGACAATCTGGGCTTGATTATTATCGATGAGGAGCATGAAGGCTCCTATAAGCAGGACAATAATCCCCGCTACCATGCTCGGGACGTGGCGATTTGGCGGTCCCGCTACCACCACTGCCCCTTGATTTTGGGCAGCGCGACTCCGTCTTTGGCCAGCCGGGCCCGGGCCCAAAAGGGCGTCTACCAGCTTTTGCGCTTAAAAAAGCGGGCCAAGAGCCAGCCCCTGCCGCGAGTCGACTTGCTTGACTTAAAGCACGTGCAGTTTGCCGGCAGCCAGTTTGACATCTCTTGTCCTTTGGCTGAGGCGATTCAAAAGCGGCTGGAGAAAAAAGAGCAGGTGATTCTGCTTTTAAACCGGCGGGGCTTTGCCAACTTCATGCTCTGCCGCAATTGCGGCTTTGTTTTGAAGTGCCCCAACTGCGACTTGTCCTTGACCATGCACAAGGATACCTGGACCATGCAATGCCACTACTGCGGCTACCAAGAAGCTGTTCCGGAAATTTGTCCTAACTGCCGGGACCGGCAGATCCGCTTTTTAGGGACGGGGACGCAGAAGGTGCAAGAAGAGCTGACTGAGCTTTTTCCTCAAGCCAAAATTCTCCGCATGGACGTCGACACGACCCGGAGAAAGGGCAGCTATGACAAGATTTTGACCAGTTTTGGCCAGGGAGAAGCCGATATCTTGCTGGGCACGCAGATGATTGCCAAGGGACTGGACTTCCCCAACGTGACTTTGGTTGGGGTGATCAATGCCGACACTGGTTTATGGCTGCCCGACTACAATGCTTCTGAGCGGACTTTTGAATTGCTCACGCAAGTTGCTGGCCGGGCCGGGCGGGCTGATAAGGAAGGGCAGGTCATGATCCAGACTTATAATCCAGACCACTATGCCATCCGCCTGGCCCAAAAGCAGGACTATGAGCTTTTTTATGCCAAAGAAATGCAGGTCCGCCATGCCGGCGACTACCCGCCTTACTTTTACACGGTCTTAATCTCCGTTTCGGCCAAAAATGAGCAAAACGCGGCCAGGGAGGCTTTTAAAATCAAGCGCCAATTGCAAAGAGAGTTGCGGGCGCCAACCATTATCCTTGGTCCGGCTCCGGCAACAATCAGCCGCTTAAAGAGCCAGTATTATTACCAAATACTGGTAAAATATAAAAGAGAAAAACACTTAAATGAGCTCTTGCACCAGATCCAGGACCAGGCCCAGGAAGTGAAAAAGTACGGCCTGACTGTTGAGATCGATTCAGAGCCAGAGAGAATTATGTAAAGGAACAATAAACGTGAATTCAGTAATCTTTTTAGGGACGCCGCAATTCGGCGCTACAGTTTTGGAAGGCCTGATCAAGGCCGGTTATAATATTTTGGCCGTGGTAACTCAGCCGGACAAGAAGGTTGGCCGCAAGCAGAAGGTTGTCTTCTCTCCGGTCAAGGAAGTGGCTTTGGCCAACAACTTGCCCCTTTATCAGCCAGTCCGTCTGTCTAAGTCAGCTGAACTTGATGAATTGCTGCAGCTTGAAGCAGATTTCATCATCACTGCTGCCTTTGGCCAGTTTTTGCCGACAAAATTCCTAAAGTCAGCTAAAATCGCGGCCGTCAACGTGCACGGGTCCCTTTTGCCGAAATACCGGGGCGGGGCACCGATCCAGTATGCAGTCAGAAACGGGGATGCCGAAACCGGGGTGACCATCATGGAAATGGTCAAGGAAATGGACGCCGGCGACATGTACGCCCAGGCCAGCCTGCCGATCAGACCAGATGAAACCAGCGGTGAAGTTTTCGCGGAACTGGCTCCTGTTGGCCGGGACCTGCTTTTGGAAACTCTGCCAAAGATTGCTAGTGGCGAAATTGTCAAAAAGCCGCAAGATCCAAGCCAGGTAGTCTTTTCTCCAACCATCACCAAGGCTGAGGAGAGAATTTCCTTGAAATTGACGGCCAAGGAGGCCAAGGACTTGATCCGGGCCCTCAACCCGGACCCCGGCGCCTACCTGGTCATCAAGGGCCAGCGCTTAAAGGTCTGGAAGGCGGAAGTAGCTGATGACAATACCAGTCTGCCAGCTGGACACCTCTTGACCAACCAGGGCCGCTTTGCCATCAGCTTTGCCGGCAACACGGTCTTGAACCTGCTTGAAGTCCAGCCAAATGGCAAGAAGGCCATGGCCATCAAGGACTTTTTGAACGGGCAGGGGAAGAAGTTTGCAGCAGGAGAAAAGATCGTAGATGAAGACTAACGCCCGCACCGTGGCCCTGGACACCTTGATGAAGGTTATCAACCAGGGCTCATATTCAAACATCAGCTTAAACCACGCTCTGAAAGCGGCGAAGCTGCCAGCCGAAGAGAGCCGGCTGGCTACCAATCTGGTCTATGGAACCATCCAATACCAGCTTTACCTGGAATACCAGCTTAAGGACCTGGTCAAGGCTCGGCTGAGAGAGCCGTATATCAAGCCGCTATTATTGATGTCGGCCTACCAGATTTTCTTCTTGGACAAGGTACCGGACCGGGCAGTCTTAGACGAAGCCAACAAACTGGCCAAGGCTTATGGCCGGCCTAAGTCCAGCGGCTACCGCCTGGTCAACGGGATCTTGCGCTCGCTATTGCGGCGGGGGGAAGTCCTGCCGGAAAAAGACGCGCCAGACTATCTCAGCGTGAAGTGCAGCATGCCCCTTTGGCTGAGTGACTATTTCGTGGCCAACTGGGGCAAGAGCCGGGCGGAAAAAATCATGGCCAGCTTCAACAGCAAGGCCAAAAACGAAATCCGGATTTCTGCTTTGGCTGATGAAAAAAGAGTCGTCCGGGACCTGGACCGGGCACATTTTGCTCCTAAGGAGTCGCCTTTGGCCAGCCGCAGCTATGCCTTAAGCAGGGGCGGAATCGTTTTGACCGACTTTTTCAAAGATGGTGAAGTTACGGTGCAAGACGAAGCAGCCAGCCTGGTGGCAGAAGCCTTTGACTTTAAGGGAAACGAACAGGCCCTTGATGCCTGCAGCGCCCCGGGCGGCAAGACCATCCAAATAGCTGAACAAGTGCCAGAAGGACAAGTTACGGCCCTGGATATCCATGAAAAGAAATTGCGCCTGGTCAAGGAAAATGCCGCCAGAATGCGGGTTGCTGATCGGGTCAAGGTCAAAGCTTTGGACGCGCGGAAGGCAAGGGAGTATTTTTCCGGGCAAGAATTTGATAAGATATTGATAGACGCACCATGTTCCGGTCTGGGACTGCTGCGCCGCAAGCCGGAAATCCGCTATACGAAAACGGCGGAAGACATCAGCCATTTGGCTGAGATCCAACTGGATATTTTGAATGAAGTAGCCGGCTTGCTGAAAAAGGGCGGGGAGTTAGTCTACTCCACCTGCTCAATCTCTGTAGAAGAAAACGAAGAAAACGTGCGGAAATTTTTAGCCGCGCATCCAGATTTTGCATTGAAACCATTTGAAACGGTCAAGATCTCAGCTCCCAAAGGGATGCTGAAGATCCTGCCCGACAGCTACAACAGTGATGGATTTTTCATTGCCAAGTTTACGACAAGGGGTTAGTACTTGTGATTAAAACGGCATTTGCTTCAAGCATTGGTAGAGTTAGAGAGAGCAATCAAGACTTCGTGCAGATTTTTCAAAATCGCGTTGGGGTAACCATGGCCATCGTCTGCGATGGGATGGGAGGCCACCAGGGCGGCGACGTGGCATCCACGATGGCGGTCAGCCACCTGGGCCACAACTTCGCCAATACCGACCTGCATGACAAGAATCTGGCCAGAAAGTGGCTGGACGTCCAGCTGCGCTCAGAAAACGAAACGATTCTGAAGGCCGCAGACCGCTTCCCTGATTTGAATGGGATGGGGACGACGATTGTCCTGGCAATTTTCTTTGACCAGGAAGTCTTGATTGCCCACCTGGGCGACTCCCGGGCCTACAGCTACTCTGAAGGGAATTTCCGCCAAATCACCGAAGACCACTCCTTAGTCAACGAACTGGTCAAGATGGGGCAGATCACCAAAGAACAGGCGAAGACCCACCCTCAGAAAAATATCATCACTCAAGCCTTAGGCGTTTCAAGCACTATTGATCCGGAATATAATGAACTTGAAATGAAGACTGACGACGTGTTCCTTCTCTGTACTGACGGCTTGACCAATTCCCTATCGGATCCTTTGATTCAACAGGTTTTGGCAACCAAGGGCCTGAACCTGCAGGAGAGGTGCAACAAGTTGGTCAATGAAGCCAATCGCCTGGGCGGCGGCGACAATATCACCGTTTGCCTGGCCGTAAATGAGGAGGATGGCGCGAGTGATCAATAAAGGTTATTTGCTTGGAGACCGCTACCGGATCGTCGACACCCTGGGTGAAGGCGGGATGGCCAACGTCTACCTGGCTGATGACATAATTTTAAAGAGACAGGTCGCCGTTAAAATTATTCGCCTTGACTTGCAGAAGGACTCCCAGGTTCTGGCCCGATTTCAAAGAGAAGCTCTGGCCACCAGTGAACTGAGCCACCCAAATATTGTTTCTGTTTTTGACGTGGGGACCGACCATGGCTTGCCATATATGGTCATGGAATACGTGAAAGGACCCGACTTAAAGGACTATATCCGGGAAAACAGCCCGATTCCCCTGCCGCAGGTCATCAAAATCATGGATCAGATTTTGTCAGCGATGGAACTGGCCCACAAGCACAACGTGATTCACCGCGACTTGAAGCCGCAGAATATTTTGATGGATGAAAAAGGCAACATCAAAATTGCCGACTTCGGCATCGCGGTTGCCTTGAACCAAAGCGCGATCACCCAGACCAATTCGGTCCTGGGTTCGGTGCACTACATGTCTCCTGAACAGACCCGGGGCGGGATGGTCACCAAACAGTCTGACATCTATTCTTTGGGGATCATCCTGTATGAGGCCTTGACCGGCCATGTGCCTTTTAACGGGGAAACGCCGGTAGCGATTGCCCTCAAGCATGCGGAAGACGATATTCCGTCCCTCAGAAAGCAAAACAAGGCCATTCCCCAGGCCTTGGAAAACGTTGTTTTAAAGGCGACGGCCAAGGACCCGCGGGACCGGTATGCTTCCGTGGCTGAAATGAAGGCTGATCTGGACACCAGTCTGGATCCGAGCCGGGCAGGTGAAGCCATTTACCGGCCAAGCCACGGCAACAATGATGAAACCAAAATTCTGCCAGCCTTGAACGGCAAGGTCATGCAGGCTGAGAAGGCCAAAGAAGGCAAGGCTGAAGAGCCAAAGAAGCGGTCTTTATGGGCCAATATCAAGAAATATAAGTGGTGGTGGATCGGGTCATTATTCCCGGTCTTTGCCATTCTGCTTTTTATGTTTTTGGCAGTTGGCCACAACAATGTCCGGGTTCCGGACGTCGTGAACATGACGGAAAAGGCAGCCAAGACCTCTTTGAAGAGTGCCGGTCTGGCGGTAGGGGCTGTGAAGCGGACCTACTCCAGCGAGGTCAAGAAGGGCAAGGTGATTTCGACCACGCCGGAGGCCAACAGCCCCGTTGACAAGGGGCGGAAGGTCAGCCTGCTGGTCTCCAAGGGGCCAAACTTGACCAAGGTACCAGATGTAGAGGGCCTTTATTTGTCGACCGCCAAAAAGAAGCTGAAGAAACTGGGCTTCAAGGTCAAGAGCCGGGAGGCACCGTCTAATGAGTACCTGCCAGGTTTGATCATCTCCCAGAGCGTCAAGGCTGGCCGTAAGGTAGATGCTTCTAAGACAACGATCACTTTGGTGGTGGCCGTGGCGTTGGAAGACCAGCCCAAGCCCTCCAGCTCCTCCAGCAGCAAGACCACTTTTAAACTGGAAGATTTGACGGGCAAGAGCTTGGAGAATGCCGAGTCTTACGCTAAGAGCAAGAAGTTGAACCTCAAGGTTGTGAAGGATTACTCTGACAGCGTGGACAGCGGCGACGTGATTTCGACGGATCCGGCAGCCGGCAGTGAAGTCGCTGAAGGGGACAGCTTGACGGTTACGGTTTCTAAGGGTGCAGAAAAGAAAGAGGTCAAGAAGACCTACACGGTTGACTACCAGGCAGATGAGAGTTCATCAAGCTCTAGTGAATCAAGTGACGAATCCAGTGAGTCCAGCTCTAGCTCTTCCTCAAGCCAGGGCAACCATGTCCGGATTTATATCCAGGACGATGACCACAGTCTTGGCAATATTTACCGGGACCAGTACATCACCAAGGATACGGACTTCACGATCACTTTTTCTGTTACTAAGGGTGACGGCAAGATCAAGATTGTGCGTGATGATCAAACCGTTGTTGATGAGACGGTTTCAGCAGATGACAGTGAAAGCGGGAATTAAATGGCAGAAATAGTACAAGGGACGGTTGTTTCTCTGATCGCCGGCTACTACGACGTGCAGACGCCGGCAGGAGTCGTGCGGACCAGGGCCCGGGGCGTTTTCCGCAAGAACCGGGAGAAGCCCCAGGTCGGCGACAGCGTGCAGGTCAAGCTGGATGAACAGGGCTTGGCTTATTTGGTGAAAATTCTGCCCCGGAAGAACCGGATCGGCCGGCCGGCGGTCGCTAATGTCGACCACGTGCTTTTGGTCATTTCGGCAGTGGAACCGGATTTCTCCACCGCTCTTTTGGACCGCTTCCTGGTCTTTTTTGCCTGGCAGGGGGTAGAGGTAACGATCTACCTGTCAAAGAGCGACCTGCTGGAGAAAGACCGGCTGACAGAAATAGAAAGCCAGCTGGCATACTATCAAAAGATTGGCTACCGGGTTTATCTGGACAGGGAAAATCTGGCAAGCGACTTGCCAAAGCAGATCATGGAAAGCAAGATCTGGACTCTGGCTGGCCAGTCAGGGGCCGGGAAGTCGACCCTGCTGAACTTTATCAAGGAAGACGCGGGGCAGGCGACGGGCGCGATCTCGACCAGCTTGAACCGAGGAAAACATACAACTAGAACGGTTACCCTTTTTAAATTAGGGGAAGGCTTTTTGGCAGATACCCCAGGCTTTTCGGCAATTGATTTGACGCCGATCAAGCTGAATGAACTGTGTACGTATTTCAAGGAATTTAAAGCCTTGAGTCCGGGATGCAAGTTCCGGGGCTGCCAACACCTGCATGAGCCGAAGTGCGCGGTCAAAGACCAGCTGGCTTTAGGTGAAATCGCGGCTTTCCGTTATGACGATTATCTGGCCATGCGGACGGAAATTGAGGAAGGCCGGATGCCGGAGTATTTGAAGTGATGAGATAAGACAGGATAGGGTGTTTTGTGATGGATGCTGCAGTATTGCTTGGCGGGCCAAAGGAAGAATGGCCGGCTGATTTAAAAGATCAGCTGAAGCAGGCGCAAGAAAGTGGCGACCTTTTGATCGGGGTTGACCGGGGAGCGCTTCTTTTGCTGGAATTAGGCTTTAAGCCGGATTTGGCGATCGGGGACTTTGACTCACTGAAGGCTGATGAACTGGCCTGGGTAGAAGGGACGGTTGCGGATATCCGCTATTCTGTGCCAAAGAAAGACTGGACCGATTCTGAGCTGATGCTGGGAATTGCTTTTGGCGATTATAAGATTGACCAGCTGAAGGTTTACGGGGCTACTGGCGGCAGGCTGGACCACGCGGCGATCAATGCTTTTGGCATTTTGAACCCGGACCTGCGCAAGTATGCCAACCAGTTGACCTTGATTGACAAGCAGAATATGATTTTTTACCGGCAAGCTGGCAGCTATGAAATTCAGAAGCAGGACTATACCTACTTTGGGGTAAGTTGCTTAATGCCGGTAGAAAATTTGACGATTGAGGGAGCCTTGTATGACCTGGCGCCTTATAGTGGCGACTACCTGCGTTCCTTCACGTCTAATGAGTTTTTGCCGGATAAGGATAGCTGCCGGTTATCCTTGAAGAAGGGCTTAGTAGCGGTCGTTTATTCTAAAGACTTGAACCGTTATGAGCAAGCTTGATTTGCACAAGATAATATAATTAAGATAATAAAAAAGTCTCGCTGAAAAGCGGGACTTTTTTGCTTACCACCCTTTTTAAAAAATTAGATTTCAATATTTACATTCTAATTTTTTAGTAGTATTATTTTAAGCATATTTAACAATCTTACTAAAATATTTACGAGGAGGAGAAAAATGACGTTAAAATATGCCAGCAAGTGGAAACTGCTGGTCTTTGCGGTCTTCGCTGCCGCCAAGGCAATGCAGGCGGTTTTTATCGCTTATGTCTTCCAAGAATTTATTAATTTTGCCGGACATCCTAAGGGGAGTTTATTACAATTAACTGTTAAAGCAGTCGTGGGTATTGTCCTTTTTGCTTGCCTGGCCCTAATCTACCAAATTATGCAGGCAAATATCATCAAGGATGTCAACTTGAAAATCAAGGAGCAGGCAACAGAATATCTCTTGTATTCAGATAATGCTGATCCAAAACTTGACTTGTCCTTTATGACCAATGACTTGAAGCAGGTCGAAAGTCACCGGGTGGAAGCTGAGCTGGATATTGTTTTTAATGGTTTGCAGTTTATAGCGGCATTTGCGGCGGCTCTGCTGTCTTCCTGGGCTCTGTCCTTGATCTTCCTGGTCGCATCCCTGGCACCTGGTCTACTGCAAAATATTTTCGGGCCAAAAATCGAAGCTGCTTCTTCTGCCTGGGAAGAGGAGAACAGCAAATATACTGAGGCAATGACGGATACCATCAATTTTGCTACTTTTGCCAGACTTTATGACGCTGAAGACAGCATTTTTTCCAGAATGCTCCACTACAGCCAGAAAATGGAAGCGGCCCTGGCCAAGATGAAGCGGACAGAAATGGTGACGGGTGAAGTCATCACGGCTTTCGCCTATGTCTGCAGCATGATCATTCCTTTTAGCCTGGGCATCTACTTTGTAACCCAAGGGCAGATCACTTTGGGGACCTTTATGATGATCTCCCAGCTGGCCAACAACTTTATCAATCCGATTGTCGGCATCTTTTCATCTGTCAATGAAATTAAAACCAGCAATCCGATCTGGAAAAAGTATACTGCAGTGGCAGGTTTTACAGCAAAAGAAAGTGCTGCAGACCGGGATGAGTTTAAGGAGCTTTCTTTAGACGATGCAAGTGTGCAAAGAGGAGACCGGAAGCTTTTGAATGATCTTGATTTAACTGTTAAAAATGGTGAAAAAGTATTGCTGGAAGCACCATCTGGCTGGGGGAAGTCAACTTTGCTTAACGTCCTTGTTGGCCGGATCGAGCTGGCAGATGGGGACTACGAGATCAACGGAAAAGACGCGAATGGCGATTGGAGCAGGGATCACGAGTACTTCTCCTTTGTCCAGCAGAAACCTTATATTCTCGATGATACTATCGAATACAACGTTTCCTTAGGCAGAGAAGTCAGCCGGGAAGACCTGCTGGCAGTTTGCCAAAAAGCCGGTTTGACCAGCCTGGTTGAAGAAAAGGGCTTAGATTACCAAGTTGGCAAAGAAGGCAAAAATCTCTCTGGCGGCCAGGGCCAGCGGCTGGAAATTGCCAGAGCTCTCTTGGCCAAGCGGCCGGTTCTTCTGGCCGATGAAGCTACTTCAGCATTGGATCCTCGCCTCTCCAAGCAGATTCACCAGACAATTCTGCAGAATTTCCCTGGCACCGTGATCGAGGTAGCCCACAAAATTTCAGATGAAGAAATAGCCATGTTTGACCGGGTGGTCAATTTGGCGGAGAAGTAAAAAAAACAGGCAGCTATTCAAGCTGCCTGTTTTTGCTGATGATTTTAGAGCAAAAATAAAACCCGGCAGATCGTTGATCTGACGGGCTCGTTTCGTCACTAGACACGGGTAACTTTACCAGACTTCAAAGTCTTGGTTGAAACCCAAACGCGCTTAGGCTTGCCGTTTACAAGAATGCGAACTTTTTGAAGGTTTGGCTTCCAAGAACGACGTGATGAGTTCAAAGCGTGTGAACGCGTGTTACCAAAAGTGGTCTTCTTACCGGTTACGAAATCTTTTGCCATGCTGCTAAACCCCCTTTACATGTCATGTCATACTATTAGACTTTACCATAAAGTTTGAGCTTTTTCAATTGTTATTTTGAAAAGTATTTTCTAGAAAATAAAGTCGTTAGGGTTAGCTTTTTATCTCGTTATGATAAAATAAGGGTGTATATTGGAAATAAGACGGAGGATAAACATGGCTGTTAAAATCAAGACAAAGTATGGTTTGATTGATATTTCAAACGGTGTAATTGCAACTGTTGTTGGTGGTGCAGCTACGTCTAACTATGGCGTTGTCGGTATGGCATCCAAGAATGCCATCAGAGACGGAGTCGACAGCATTTTAAGCCGGGCAAACTACAAGCGCGGCGTCGTTGTTAAGTCTGACGAAAATCAAGTAACTGTTGATGTCTATATTATTGTTGGCTACGGCTTGAAAATTTCTGAAGTAAGTCGTAATGTACAAGACAGTGTCAAATATAACTTAAGAAGCCAGCTGGGGATCGACACCAAGGCGGTCAACGTCGTTGTCCAAGGTGTAAAGGTTCTCGACGACTAGATAAGTGGAGGATTCAATATTGGTTTTAAGTGAAATTAGCAGTAAAGAATTTAGAGACATGGTGCGGATTGCCTCTCACCGGATGAGCAAGAACGTGCAATTCGTCAATGATCTAAATGTTTTCCCAGTTCCTGACGGCGACACTGGCACGAATATGAATCTCACGATGGAAAGCGGTGCTAAGGCCGTTTCCGAAAACGCAAGCAGCAGTGTCGGCGACTTGACTGAAAGCCTGGCCAAGGGGATGCTGATGGGCGCGCGCGGCAACAGTGGGGTTATCACTTCCCAGCTCTTCCGCGGCTTCTACAAGGCAACCCAGGGCAAGACCACTTTGAACGCCCAGGAATTGGCAAATGCCTTTAGCAATGGTGTAGCTACTGCCTACAAGGCTGTGATGAAGCCGGTTGAAGGGACCATCTTGACTGTGGCCCGGGTCGGCGCTCAAGCAGGTGCCAACAAGGCTAATGAAACCGATGATGTAGAAGAAGTAATGAAGGCCGTAGTTGAAGGCGCTAAGGAAGCTCTGAAGAGCACTCCTGACCTGCTGCCAGTTCTTAAGCAAGTCGGCGTGGTTGACTCCGGTGGTCAAGGTCTGGTCTTCATCTATGAAGGCTTCTTAGAAGGTCTCTTGGGCGAAAACTTCGATGACAAGTACGTTCCAGATGCCGACGACATGAACTCCTTGATCAACGCGACTCACCACCAGGCTGTGCAAGGGCAATTGGCAACTTCAGACATCACCAACGGCTACTGTACCGAAATCATGGTTGACCTTAAGGCTGACGTGCCAAACAAGAAGCCATTTGACCTGGAAGAATTCAGAAGCTATCTGTCAGAATTGGGTGACTCCCTCTTGGCAGTTTCTGACGGGGAAATCGCCAAGGTTCACGTGCACACTGAATACCCAGGCAAGGTCTTCCTTTACGGGTCACAATTTGGTCAATTAGGCAAGATCAAGATCGACAACATGCGGATTCAGCACGAAACGATCGTTGACAACGAACAAGAACAACAAGAGAGCGTTGACTTTGCAGTGATCGCGGTTGCTTCCGGCAACGGTGTCCGCAAGCTCTTTGAAAGCGAAGGGGTCAACCGAATCATCTCCGGCGGGCAAACCATGAACCCTTCAACCCAAGACATCATTGATGCCATCACCAAGTCCGGTGCAAAGCAAGCGATTATCCTGCCAAACAACGGCAACATCATCATGTCCGCTAAGCAGGCAGCTGAAGTTGCTGAAATTCCGGTCGGCATCGTGCCATCCAAGACCATCCAGCAAGGTTTGACCGCTATGCTGGCCTTCAACCCGGAAGCCAGCGTTGACGCGAACGTTGAAGCCATGAGTGATGAACTCGGTTCAGTCAAGTCAGGTGAAGTAACCCGAGCAACCCGTGACACTGAAATCAACGGGGTTGAAATCCACAAGGGCAACTTCATTGGTATCGTAGACGGCACGATCATGGTTGATGACGCTGACCCAATCAGCGCAACTGTAGCCATGACGGAAAAGATGCTGGACGAAGACTCTGAAATCGTGACTGTAATGTACGGCAGCGACGCTACTGAAGAAGAAGCCCAAGCAGTTGTTGACCGCCTGGAAGCAGCTCATGAAGATGATGACTGCGAATTCGAAATTCACGACGGTGGCCAGCCAGTTTACAACTTCTTGATTTCTGTAGAATAATGACTTTAAACGAAGCTATTTTCAGACCGGTGACGGCCTTGAAGGGGGTAGGAGCCAAGACGGCAGAGGCTTTGCAGTCGCTAGGCATTTACAGCATCTACGACTTGCTCTTCTACTTTCCCTACCGCTATGACGAACTGGAGAACCTTCCGCTGGACCAGCTGGAAGATGGGCAGAAGGTCATGCTGAAAGGGATTGTGGCAACCAATCCCTACCAGAATTACTTTGGCTACCACAAGAGCCGGGTCAGCTTCAAACTGCGAATTGATCATGATATTATCATGGTCAATTTTTTTAATCAGCCATGGCTGACCAAGCAGCTGAGCGTGGGCCAGGAAATTGCCGTCTATGGTAAATATGAGCTCAGAAAGCAGAGCCTGTCAGCCTATAAGCTCATCGCCAGCAAGCATGAAGATGACGGAATGGCACCCATTTATTCGGTCAACCGGCAGATCAAGCAAAAGAAGCTGCAGACCATGATAGACCTGGCGATCGCTGAAAGCATGGACGAGATGGGCAATGCCGTGCCGGAGGACTTGCGGAAGCACTACCGGCTCATGGATGACCAGGATCTGGTTATCGCCATGCACCACCCTAAAGACTTGGCTCAAGCTAAAGAGGCTCGCAGAAGCGCGGTATTCCGGGAATTCTTCCTCTTTCAGATGCAGCTGGCCTTGATGTCCAGCCAGAATAAGAGCCACAGCGGCTATGCCAAGCACTATGACCTGGAAGAAATTGGCAAGCTGACCAAGTCTCTGCCTTTTGACCTGTCGCCTGACCAGAAAAAGGTTATCAATGAAATTTTTGCCGACATGTTTGTTGACCGGCAGATGCAGCGCCTTCTTCAAGGGGACGTTGGGTCCGGGAAAACTGTGGTCGCAGTGTTTGCCATCTATGGAGCGATAACGGCTGGCTACCAAGCCGCTTTGATGGTGCCAACGGAAATTTTAGCCAACCAGCACTACCAAAAGATTTCCACCATGCTGGAAGACTTTGGCGTCCGGGTGGCCCTTTTAACCGGGTCTACCAAGACAATGGAGCGGCGGGAAATTTATAGGGAACTGGCTGATGGCAGCATCAACGTGGTGATCGGTACCCATGCTTTGATCCAAGAGCAAGTGGCTTTTAAGAAGCTGGGCTTGGTGATCATTGATGAGCAGCACCGCTTTGGCGTTGCCCAGCGTCTGGCCTTGATCAACAAGGGCGACCGGCCGGATATCCTAGCCATGACGGCCACCCCGATTCCGCGGTCATTGGCCTTGACTGTCTATGGCGATACCGCCTTGTCAGAAATCAGACACCTGCCTGCCGGCCGTAAGCCGATCAAATCCTATTGGAAGACCAGCAGCCAGCTGGATGAGGTATATTCACTGATGCGCCAGCAACTGGCCGAAGGCTTCCAGATCTACGCGGTTACGCCCTTGATCAGCGAATCGGAAACAATCGACCTAGAGAACGCTGAAGCATTACATGAAAGGCTGGCTGGCGAATTTCCAAACCAGGAAGTTGTTCTTTTGCATGGCAAAATGGCGGCAGCTGACAAAGAAAGCATCATGGACCGCTTTGCGGCCGGAGAGATAAATATCCTGGTTACAACCAGCGTGATCGAAGTCGGAGTAGACGTGGCCAATGCCAACTTGATGGTGATCTTTGATGCTGACCGCTTTGGTTTAAGCCAGCTCCACCAGCTGCGCGGGCGGATCGGCCGGGGGCAGACGCAAAGCTACTGCGTCTTTTTGGCTGACCCCAAGACTGAAGCCGGCAAGAAGAGGATGAAGATCGTGGCTGAAACCAACGATGGCTTCAAGCTCGCGGAAGAAGACCTCAAGATGCGGGGCGAGGGCGATCTCTTTGGCAAGGCCCAGTCAGGCCTGCCGGAATTTAGGACAGGCAGCGTTGTCAGCGACTACCAGGTCATGGTGGTGGCCAGAGACGAGGCCAAGCGGATCGTCCAGGCTGATCCAGACTTGAAAGCAGAAAAGTTGGCAGACCTGCAAGCTGTGATAAAATATAAGAAAATCGTACAAGCGAGAGCTTAGTCCAAATAGAAAAAGAGATTATTGATGAGAAAAATCGCGATTGACGCCATGGGCGGGGAAAATGCCCCTGAGGCGATTGTAGAAGCAGTTTTGAAGGCCAAGCCAGAATTGCCGGAAGACAAGTTCATTTTCTTTGGCGATGAAGGCAAGCTGAAGCAGCTGCTGCCAGCAGGCGATGACCAGATCGAAATAGTAGCCACCACGGAAGTGATCCTGGATGAAGATGAGCCAGTCAAGGCCATGCGGACCAAGAAGGACTCTTCCATGGTCGTAGCAGCTAACTGGGTCAAGGAAGGTAAGGCAGACGCCCTTTTGTCACTGGGCAATACCGGGGCTCTGTTAACTTGCGGGATCTTTATTGTCGGACGGATCAAGGGCGTTGCCCGGCCAGGCCTCATGCCAACCATGCCGGTTGAATCTTCAGATGACGGCTTCAACATCATTGACGTTGGAGCTAACGCCACTAGCAAGCCGGAATACCTGCTGCAATGGGCTGAGATGGCATCCTACTATGCTGAAAAGGTCCGCGGCGTATCCAAGCCAAGAGTAGCTCTTTTGAACAACGGGGCAGAATTTGACAAGGGTGACGACCTGCACAAGGAAGTCTACCAGCTCTTGAAGGACAGTTCCTTGAACTTCACTGGCAACATTGAAGGCCATGAGCTCCTGCAAGGGAAGGCGGACGTCGTGGTTACGGACGGCTTTACTGGCAACGCGGTCTTAAAGAGCATCGAAGGGACAGCCAGTGTCATCATTCACATGTTGAAGGATGGTTTGCTGAACAATGGCGTTAAGGCCAAGCTGGGTGCCCTTTTGGCCAAAGATGCCTTGAAGTCTGTCGCCAGCCGTTTTGACACGGCCAAGTACGGCGGGGCAGTTTTGCTCGGTTTGAACTCACCAGTAGTTAAGCAGCACGGCCGGTCTGACGCCCGGGCCGTCTACTACGCGGTTAAGCAGATCGACAAGATTTTAGCTGAAGACTTGATTAGTATTTTTGAGAAAGAATTTAGCAAATAAGGATAAGCAAAAAAGAATACCCTTATAAATAGGAAGATTGGAAATTATAGGAGAAAGAATAATGACTGAAGCAGAAATTTTTGACAAGATTGCCACTTTGATCGCGGACAACTTCCAATTGGACAAGGACAAGATCACCATGGATACTGACTTTACCAAGGATCTGGACGCGGACTCAATCGACTTGGTGGAATTCATCATGCAGCTGGAAGACGAATTCGGCGCTGAAATTCCTGACGAAGACGCTGCAAAGATCACCACTGTTGCCGATGCGGTAGCCTACATCAAGAGCCACCAAGGCTAAAGTGGATTGAAAGCAAATTGAAAGTGAATTGAAAACAATTAATATTTAATTAGCATTTGCCAAAAAGATCTGTGGCAAATGCTTTTTTTGTGCGCATTTTCCGGAAAAGGCAGAAAAATATGATAAAAATCGAACAATAATTTAACAATTATGATATGAATCGGCGAAAATAATGAAGAAATAAGTAAAAAACACTAGAAAAAATGTTAAAAATCTATTGAAAAAGATTTGAGAAAAGTTAAAATTTACTAGTGTGATATTTATTTACTAAGTAATAATTATTTTGAAGGAGAAAAAAGTTGGACAATCAGCAAAACGTTTTACTAGACGTCGAACAGCTTCATACCGGCTACCGCCTGCAGGGCGAGTTCTATGACGCGGCTGATGGCATCGATTTTACTCTCAAGCGCAACGAAGTTTTAGCTATTGTTGGCGAAAGCGGCTGCGGCAAGAGTACGATTGCCTCCAGCATCGTTGGCCTCTATGACCGGAAAAACACCCGGGTTCAAGGAGAAATTAAGTACAAGAACCTGAACTTGGTGAATTTGAGTGAAGATTTGTTTAACCAAGTTCGCGGCAACAATATTGGCATGATTTTCCAGGACCCGATGGCCAGCTTGAACCCCTTGATGAAAGTCGGGGACCAGGTAGCGGAAGCCTTGCTTTACCACACGGACATGAACAAAGAGCAGCGCCGCGTCCGGGTGATTGAACTTTTCAAGCAAGTCGGGATGCCAAAGCCTGAAGCTATGTATGACATGTACCCGCATGAACTTTCCGGTGGTTTGCGGCAAAGAGTGGTTATTGCGATGGCCATTGCCTGCAAGCCTGAGATCATTATTGCTGACGAACCAACAACGGCTTTGGATGTGACTATTCAAGCCCAGATCCTGGATTTGCTTAAAGAGATCCAGAAAGAATCCGGCTCAGGCATTATCTTGATCACTCACGACTTGGGCGTCGTGGCGGAAACGGCTGATGAAGTTGCCGTGATGTATGCCGGGCAAATTGTAGAAAAAGCTGATGTGAAAACCTTGTTTACTCATCCTTTGCACCCTTACACCCGGTCACTGCTAAACTCCATGCCGCAGTCAGATGATGACAAAGATGATTTGCACGTGATCCAGGGCACGGTTCCGTCACTGAAAAACATGCCGCGGACCGGTGACCGTTTCGCCGCGAGAATTCCATGGATTCCAGCTGACGCTCATGAAGCAGATCCACAGCTGCACGAAGTAGAGCCAAATCACTTTGTCCGCTGCACCTGCTGGAAGACTTTCCACTTTCAAGATGAAGGATAGGTAGCAAGTATGGCAGAAGAAATTATTCAAGTTAAAGATCTGAAGGTCCATTACCCAATCCGGTCGGGCTTTTGGAACAGAATTACTGATTATGTCCGGGCTGTTGATGGGGTTTCTTTTTCAATCAAAGAAGGGGAAACTTACGGCTTGATTGGTGAATCAGGTTCCGGCAAGTCCACGACTGGCAAGGCAATCGTTGGCGTGGAAAAGGTGACCAGCGGGCAGATTCTCTACAAAGGCAAGGACATCACCAAGGAATCAGTCCGCCGGAAGATGAACTATAACAAAGACGTGCAGATGATCTTCCAGGACTCCATGTCCAGTCTTAACCCCCGCAAGCGGATTGAGGACATTATTGCTGAACCGATCCGGAATTTTGAAAATCTGACGACTGACCAGGAACGCGACCGGGTTCAGGAATTGCTGGACATCGTAGGGATGCCAAGTGACGCGATCTACAAGTTCCCCCATGAATTTTCCGGTGGCCAGCGGCAGAGAATCGGGATTGCCCGGGCCGTTGCTACGAATCCGAAGCTGATCGTGGCCGATGAACCAACGAGTGCCTTGGACTTGTCAGTTCAAGCCCAGGTTTTGAACTTCATGAAGCACATTCAGCAGCAGTACAACATTGCCTTCTTGTTTATTTCCCATGACCTTGGAGTAGTCAAGCACATGTCCGAAAACCTGGCAATCATGCACCGGGGCCGTTTGGTGGAAGTGGGCAGCCAGGAAGAGATCTACAAGAATCCGATGCACATTTACACCAAGCGCCTTTTGTCAGCCATTCCGAAGGTTGACGTTGAGCACCGGGCTGAACACGCGGCCAGACGGCGGGAAATAGAAAAGGAATTTTTGCAGGACCAGGCAAACTGGTATGATGCAGATGGCCGGGTCTACCCATTGACCGAGGTTGCACCTAACCACCAGGTTGCCTTGCCGAAAGAACAGCTTAAGGGAGGAGAATAGCAAATGTGGAAAACAGTCTTAAGACGGGTTTTGATCATGATCCCGCAGCTGATCTTGCTTAGTATTATTGTCTTTATGCTGGCGAAAATGATGCCTGGGGACCCCTTTACCGGCTTGATCAACCCTAACTCAAGCCCAAAGGAAATCGCCCGCTTAAAGCAGGCTTATGGCCTGAATGACCCAGTGCCGGTTCAATATATGCGCTGGATTAAGAATTTGCTTCATGGTGATTTGGGGCAAAGCTATATCCAGCACGTACCAGTTGCGTCTTTGATTGCTGACCGGGCTCAGAACACTTTCTGGCTCTCGCTCTTGTCAACTGTCTTGCTCTACGGCATTGCCATCCCAATGGGGATCAGCGCCGGCAAGCATGAAGGCGAATGGCAGGACCGAGCAATCTCAGTTTTCAATTATGTGACTTATGCTATCCCTGGCTTCGTCTTTTACCTGCTGGGTCTCTGGCTCTTCGGCTTTACTCTGGGCTGGTTCCCGATCAGCGGGACGGTTTCCGCTAATGCCAGCGGCTTTTGGGGAATTTTCTTCAGCCGCCTGCAGCACATGATTTTACCGGCCATTCTCTATGCAATCATCGCCACGACTGGGACGGTGCAATACCTGCGTACCGGGATCATTGACAACAAGGTGGAAGACTATGTTAAGACTGCCCGCAGCAAGGGCGTGCCGGAAAAAGTCGTCTTCAACAAGCATATCTTGCGGAACTCTTTCTTGCCGATCGCTGCCTTTATGGGTAACACCATCACCGGTCTGCTCGGCGGGTCAATGATCATTGAAACGGTCTTCTCCTTCCCAGGGATGGGTAAGCTCTTCCTTGATTCGATCAGCCAGCGTGACTATACAACTCTGACGGCTTTGATCATGATTTACGGGACCTTGACTCTGCTGGGCAACCTCTTGTCTGATATTATCATGAGTCTGGTTGACCCGAGAATTCGCGTGAAGTAGAGGTGAAATGATGGCTTTATTTACTGTAGGCAAAAAGAAGCAAGATGACAGAGCCCAAATTCCGCCATCCGCTTTGAAGATTGCTTTTAGAGAAATTTTTAAAAGCAAGGCTGCGACTGTGGCCTTTTGCACCATCGTCGTTATTTTGCTGCTTACCTTTGGCGGTTCTTTGTTCTTGAACAGCAGCCAGGTTACTGAAATGCACATTTTGGAATCTTACGCTGGCTGGGGGCAAAATGGCCACCTGCTGGGAACCGATGACGGTGGCCGGGACATTCTGAATCTGTTGATCATGGGTGGGCGCAATTCCATCATGATTGGTCTCCTGGTCACTTTGTTCTGTGAACTGGTTGGCCTTGTAGTCGGCCTTGTAGCCGGCTACTATGGCGGCACTATTGACTCCATCATCATGCGGATTGTCGACTTTGTGCAGATTTTGCCGCAAATGCCAATTTTGATCGTTTTGGTAACGGTTTTGCCAAACTATAATTCCATGACTTTGGTTTTGCTGATTTCGATGTTCGGCTGGACGGTTGAAGCAAGATACTACCGGTCCTTTATTTTGTCACAGAGAGAAAGAGACTATGTTCTGGCTTCCAAGACTTCAGGCTCCTCAAACACCAAGATCATGTTCCGGGAAATTCTGCCAAATATTGCATCAATGATCATCATCGATGTCGTTTTGAGCGTTTCCGGCAACATCGGGATTGAAACTGTCCTGTCCTTCATCGGCTACGGTTTGCCGACCAAGATTCCATCTTTGGGGACCTTGATTGGTTTTGCCAATGACCCGGTCAACATCATCGACCGGCCATGGCTGTGGCTGCCGGCAACTGTCTTGCTTTTGGTAATCTGCTTGAGTATCAACTACGTCGGCCAAGCTTTGCAAAAGGCTGGCGACGCCCGGCAAAGAGAAAACTGAAATAATTAGTATTAAATTAAATTTGTCATTGACTTTTAAAATGAAAATGCTAAAGTAAAAGGCATGAAAGATAAATTTTGTGAATTGCTATCTTGATAACTATTCATATGCTGTGTATTTTGTCTTTTGAATATATTGTGTGGAGGTAAATTAAATTATGAAGAGACGAATGCTCGGAACATTAGGAGTATTCCTGGCTGGTGCAGCTTTGCTGGCTGGCTGCGGCAAGAGTGGCTCAACTGACAGTAACAGCGGGGCCAAAGACGCGAAGAAGTTCCCGGAAGCTACGGCAACCGGCGTGGCTAAGAAGGGCGGCAGCCTTAGCATCGCTGAAGAATCTGACACGCCAGTCAAGGGTGTCTTCTTAAACGAAGTTTCAGACAGCCAATATGACCAAGACTTTATGGCTTTTGGGAATGAAGGTCTGTTTGCAACCGATGATCAATACAAGATCAACAACAAGGGGGCCGCAACCTTTAAGATGGACCGGAAGGCCAAGACGGTAACGATCGAAGTTAAGAAGGGGGTCAAGTGGTCTGACGGCAAGCAGGTAACTGCCAAGGATGTTGAATATTCCTACGAAATCATCGCTAACAAGGCCAGCCAGTCATCCCGCTACACCAGTTCTTTGGCAGATATCGTCGGTTTGGCAGAATACCACGAAGGCAAATCCAAGAAGATCTCCGGGATCGAAATGCCTGACGGTGAAAACGGACGCAAGGTGGTTCTGCACTTTAAGGAAATGAAGCCAGGCATGACCCAGTCCGGTAACGGCTTCTTCTGGGAATACGCTGCACCGTACCATTACCTAAAGGATGTCCCATTCAGCAAGCTGCAGTCCAGCGACAAGGTCCGGAAGAACCCGCTTTTCTTTGGTGCATACAAGCTCTCCAAACTGGTCCGTGGCCAATCAGCGACCTGGGTAAGAAACCCTTACTACTACCGTGGCCAAGCCAAGTTAAACAAGATCACTATCTCAGTAATCTCTCCAAACTCAGCTTCCCAGTCAATCAAGTCCAAGAAGTTTGACTTGATTGAAGTTGTCAACTCCCAATGGAAGGAAGTTAAGGGGACCAAGGGCTACAACTTTGTTGCCCAAATTCCATTATCATACTCTTACATGGGCTTCAAGGTCGGCAAGTGGGACAAGAAGACCGGCTCAGTCAAGATGAACAAGAACTCAAAGATGAGCAACCGCTACCTCCGCCAAGCCATGGGTTACGCTATGAATGTTGATGAAGTAACCAAGCACTACACCCAGGGCCTGTCCTTCAGAGTCAAGACTTTGGTTCCAGAATCCTTTGGTGACTTCTCAGACAAGAGCGTGAAGGGCTTCCCACTTAACTTGAAGAAGGCTAATGCTTTGCTGGACAAGGCTGGCTACAAGAAGAAGAAGGGTGAAACTTACCGCCGGGATCCAAATGGCAAGAAACTGACCATCCACCTGGCTGCCATGAGCGGATCTCCAAACCAGGAAGCAATCGTCCAAAACTACATCCAGCAATGGAAGAAGATTGGTCTGCACGTAACTTTGACCACTGGCCGTCTGATCGAGTTCAACTCCTTCTATGACAAGGTACAAAACGATGACCCGTCAGTCGACGTCTTCATGGCCGCATGGTCACTGTCTAGTGAACCTACCCAAGATGATCTTTACGGTGCCAAGGCTCCATACAACTTCACCCGCTTCGCAACCAGCGAAAACACCAAGCTGCTGAAGGAAATGGGCAGTGACAAAGCCTTTAACCACAGCTACCGGGTACAAAAGTTCCACGAATGGCAACAATACATGCAAAAGGAAGCCTTTGTAATTCCTTTGACCAACTCATACACGATCACCGCGGTCAACAGCAAGCTGGTCAACTACTCAACCAAGCCATCTAAGACGGCTACCCTGTGGTATGAAACTGGCTTTAAGAAGTAAAAATAATATCTAATGACTCAAAAGAGGAGGTTTTCCCTCCTCTTTTTTCTGTTCTCTCGCTTCGGCCCGGTCTTGCTCCTTTTGTTATGGTAAACTAAGTATTGTAGCAATTAGCAAAAAGGACTCTTGATTGATGAAGAAAATAACAAAATTAGCAATTTGCTTTTTGGCGGCTCTAAGCCTGGCAGCTTGCGCGCAAAAGACCAGCAAAAGCAAGCAGGACAATAACAGCGGGGCTGAAGATGCCATGCAGTTCCCTGTGGCCACCAGCTTTGCCAAGACTAAAAAAGGCGGCAGCATCAAGGTTGCCTTGGAAACTGACACCCCTTTTACGGGGATTTTTTCTGATGAACTGGCAGATTCGACAACCGACGCCACTTTAGCCCAGTTCGGCTCTGAATCTTTGTTTGACACGGACAACAGCTACAATATCACTGACAGCGGGGCAGCAACTTTTAGCCTGGACCGGCAGGCCAAGCAGATCACCATCAAGATTAAAAAAGGGGTCAAGTGGTCTGACGGTAAGCAGGTCGTGGCAAAAGACGTGGAATATGCCTACGAGGTAATTGCTAACAAAGCCACTAACAGCTCCCACTACACTTCTTCTTTGCAAGACGTGGTGGGCCTAAAGGAATACCATGACGGGAAAGCCAAGACAATCAGCGGGATTGAAATGCCGGACGGGGAAAACGGTCGCAAGGTTGTAATTCACTTTAAGGAAATGCACCCGGGGATGTTGAAGTCGGGCAACGGCTATTTCTGGGAATCAGCCCTGCCATATCATTACCTTAAAGATGTGCCTTTCAGCAAGCTGAGAACCTGCATCGAAATCCGCAAAAAGCCTGTCTATTTTGGTCCATACAAGGTCCAGAGCATTGAACAGGGGCAGAAGGTGGTTTGGACCCGCAATGAATACTACTGGCGGGGGACACCGAGCTTAAGCAAGATCACCATCTCCATTATTTCCCCGAAGTCAGTCGCCACGGCCATCAGTGAAAAAACTTACGACATCATCGAAGTGGTCAACTCCCAGTGGAAGCAGATCAAGAGCACCAAAAACTACCGCTTTGTCGCCACGATTCCCTTGAGCTACAACTACCTGGGCTTCAAGCTGGGCAAATGGGACGAGAAGACCAACTCAGTCAAGATGAACAAGAATTCCAAGATGGCCAACAAGTCTCTCAGACAGGCGATCGGCTATGCAATGAACGTTACCCAGATCGAGCGCAAGTACACTTCTGGCTTGACCTTCCGCATCAAGAGCCTGATCCCGTCACAATTTGGCGACTACTATGACGACAAGAGCAAGGGTTATCCATATAACCCAGCTAAGGCTAAAAAGCTTTTGGACAAGGCAGGCTACAAGCTCAGGTCTGGTGAAAAATACCGGCGGGACCCACAGGGGCATAAGCTGGTAATCCACCTGGCTGCCATGACTGGTGACTCCAGCCAAAGCAAGATTATCAAGAACTATATTAAGAAGTGGAAGGAAATTGGCTTAAACGTCAAGCTGACCACAGGTCACTTGCTGGAGTTCAATACTTTTTACAACATGCTCTTCCAAGACGACAGCCAGGTCGACATGTTTATTGCCGGCTGGACATTAAACAATGAGCCTTCCCAAAATGGCATCTACGGTGCCGGCACCCAGTACAACCTGGAGCGGTTCGCCACCAAGACCAATACCCAGCTTTTGGAAGCAATGGACTCAGACAAAGCCTTTAATATCAGTTACCGGATCAAGGTCTTCAAGCAGTGGCAAAGATACATGCAAGAGCAAGCCTTTGTAATTCCTTTGACCAGTTCCTATAAGATTACAGCCATCAACAAGAAGCTGGTCAACTACTCCTATGAACCGGCAGAAATGAACAACAGCCATCCTTTATGGTATAAAATCGGCTATAAAAAATAATCTGCGACTCTGTTTTGTCCATTTGCCGGACAAGGCAGAGTTTTTTCTTGGAATTAGGTAAAAAAGGCGCTCCGATGGCGGGCTTTTGATATAATTTTTAGTGTTATGAAAGGATGAATAGTTCATGGTCTCAACTAAATTTATTAAAATGCTGGATGAAAAATACGGGATCCGCTTCAAGGATGCCCGCCTGCTGGAGGAAGCCTTTACCCATTCCTCCTATGTCAATGAAAATCCAGGCAAAACTTTGGGGAATTACGAAAAGTTGGAATTTCTGGGGGACGCGGTCCTGGAATTTACGGTCTCTGACTACCTCTACCGCCACTTCCAGCACTTAAACGAAGGGGAACTGACCAGACTGAGATCAAATATCGTCCGCACTGAAGGCTTCTCGAAAGTGGCACTGGACTGCGGCTTTAAAGAAGAAATCAACCTGGGCGTCGGCGAGGAAAAAGCTGGCGGCCGCAACCGCAAGGCCCTTTTGGAAGATGTCTTTGAAGCCTTCAACGGCGCCTTGTTCTTGGACCAAGGGATTGAAGTGGTTGAAAAGTTTCTTAGCCAGACCGTCTATCCTTTAATCGCGGCCGGCTACTTTACCCCGTCACGTGACTTTAAGACGGATCTGCAGGAGCTTTTGCAGCAAAACGGCAGCGTGACCATCGAATACCGGGTGTTGAATGAGAGCCAGCAGCCGCCCCACTTTGAAGTTGAAGTCCTGGTTGACGGCAAGAAGCTGGCAAACGGGGAAGGACGCAACAAGAAGAAGGCTGAGCAGGACGCGGCCAGCCACGCCTTGGAGCACTTGAATGGAGGAAAATAGTGCCTTTAACTAGTTTGATTTTGGACGGCTTCAAGTCTTTTGCTGACAAGACGGTGATCGACTTTACTAAGGGGATTACCGGCATTGTCGGCCCAAATGGGTCGGGCAAGAGCAACATCACGGAAGCCATTCGCTGGGTCATGGGGGAAGGCAGCGCTAAATCCCTGCGTGGCCGCAACATGAAAGACGTTATTTTTGCCGGGAGTCAGTTCCGCAAGCCCTTAAACCGGGCCGAAGTGACGATGGTGTTTGACAACCGGGACAAGGAACTGGACTTTCCAGCTGATCAAGTTTCTATCACCAGAAGAATTTTAAAGTCCGGCGACAATGAATACTTGATCAACCAGCAGCCAGTCCGCCTGCGGGACGTCCGGGCCCTCTTTCTGGACTCCGGCATTTCGCAAAACAGCCTGGCCATCATTTCCCAGGGGCGGGTGGACCAGATCCTCAATTCCCAGGCCCGGGAAAGACGGGGGATTTTCGAAGAAGCAGCCGGGGTGCTCCACTTTAAGCAGCAAAAGCAGCAGGCCCAAGGGCAGCTGGAAACAACCAATGACAACTTGATCCGGATCAACGACCTGGTCAACGAGCTGGAGAAGCGGTTGGAGCCTCTGCATGAACAGAGCTCTTTGGCTCAAGAATACCAATTCCAAAAAGCCGGGCTAGATGAGGACTTGAAGACCCTGCTGGCCTTTGAAATCGCTGACTTAGACCAGGAAGAGAAGGAAGTTTCCAAAAAACTGGCCCAGAGCCAGGAACTATTAAGCCGCTTGGACGCGGAAGTCAAGCAGTCCCAGGCCAAGCTGGCGGCTAAAAGAGAAGAATTCCAGCTGGAAAGCCAGAAGCGGGATCAGCTGCAGACTGAAGTCTTAAAATTGACCAACCGGCTCTCTGAGATCAACACTTCCTTGCAGGTTTCCCAGCAGTCCCGGCAGTTTGACCAGGCAACCAGGCTGGAATACCAAAGACAGCTGGCTGATTTAAAGGAAAACCTGGCGGCTACGGAAGCGGAAATTGCCAAATTGGCTGACCAGGAAGCTGAATATGCCGGGCAATTGGACCAGTTGAAAGAAAAAAGACAAAAGCTGGCCGATCAGCTGAAAGAAGACCCTGCCAGCCTCAAATTGAAAGTAGAAGACCTGCGCTCAGAGTACATTCAGACTCTGCAGGACCAGACCAGCGCCAACAACCAGCTGGTCTACCTGGAAGGGGAAATCAAGCGGGCCAAGGAGAGCAAGGACCAGCGCTATGAAGATGCCTCGAGTCAATTGGCCAAGAGCCAGGAAGAACTGGAAGGCTTGCGGTCTAAGGGGCAAAAGCTGCGGGCAGAAAATGACCAGCTGCAGGCGGAGTTAAAGGAAGCCAGTGACCAATTAGGGCATTTAGCTGCCGACCAGCAGGTCGCGCAAAAGCAGCTGCAGGCGGATTTGACCAACCTCCAGCGCCTGACTGCCCGCCGGGATGCCTTAGTCAACATCCAAAAGCGGCATGACGGCTACTATGCCGGGGTCAAGCAGGTCTTAAACCAGCCTGACCGCTTCCCGGGCATCATCGGGGCAGTTGGGGAACTTTTGACCTTCCCGGCTGACCTGGAAGCAGCCATGACGACCGCCCTTGGCGGCAGCGTCCAAAGTCTGGTGGCCAAGGACCGTTTGGCGGCTAAAGATGCCATCCAGCAGCTGAAGGTCAGAAGACTGGGCCGGGCAACTTTTTTGCCCCTGGATGCATTAAGATACCGGGCAATTCCAGCTTCAACCCGGCAGGCTCTGGAACGCTTTGCCGGCTTCCAAGGCCTGGCCAGCGAATTGGTTGAGGCTAAAGGCAAAACTGATATTTCAGAAGCTATCCAGTACCTGCTGGGCAGCATCATTATCGTCGACAATATGGACACGGCCCTGGCCGTTTCAAGACAGATCGGTCACTACCGGGTCGTTACCCTGGATGGGGATGTCATCAGTCCTGGCGGGGCCATGACTGGCGGGGCCCGCAACCAGCGGAGCAATTCTCCCTTGCAGACAACGGCTGAAATCAACAAAACGACAGCCATGCTGGAGGAATTAGAAGGGCAGTTCCATATTAAAGAAGAAAAGCTGGCCAGCTTAGACAAGCAAGTCAAAGACAAGCAGGAGAACCGGGAGCAAATCAGCCGGGACCTGCAGAGCCTGCAGCAGGACTTGAGCGCGGCAGTCTTGACCTTCCAAAACCAGGAAAAAGAAGTCAAGCGCTTGGAAAGCGCCGTAAAGCTTTACCAGGCCCAGCAGGCTGAACAAGCTGCCTACCTGGCAGATTTGCAAGACAAAGAGGCAGCTCAAAAGACTAAGAAAGAAGAGCTGGCCGCTTTGGCTGACCAGCAAAAGCGCGACTTGGCCAGTTTGCAAGAGACCATTCAGAACTACACTGATGTAAACCAGGGCGTGCAGGAAAAACTGGCAGAGCTTGACCCGCAATTGGCAGTTTTGGCCAACAAGCAGGAAAACCTGCAGGCCAGAAAAGCTGAGCGCGACCGGCAAAAGGCGGGCAGCCAGAAGCAGATCGCGCAGCTGGAAGAAAAACTGGCTGCTTTGGACAGTTCCAGTCAAATGTCAGCCAGCAAGAAAGAGGAGCTGGGCCTTGAGAAAGACCGGCTCCTGGCTGAGCAAAAAGACAAGCAGGCTGACCTGGATTCAGCCAGCCAGCTTTTGGGGCAGTTAAACGGGCAGATCAACCAGTTGGAAGCAGTTGCGACCAGAAACTATGACTTAAGAAAAGACGCGGCTAGTGAACAAGAGGAGTTTTCAGTCAAATTGGCCACGGTTAAAGGCGAGCTCAAGCAGCACCTGGACAGTTTAAGAGAAGACTACTCCTTGACTTATGAAGCCGCGCTTTCCCAGGCCAAGCTGGAAAATACGGAAGAAAACCAGGAAAGCTTGCGCCGCAGCGTCAAGCTGCACCGGATGTCGTTGGAAGATATTGGCCCGGTCAACTTGGGGGCGATTGACGAATATAAGGAAGTCAAGGAACGCTATGACTTCTTGAACGGGCAGCAAAACGACCTGCTTGAAGCAAGAAGCAACCTGCAGCAGTCGATGGATGAACTGGACCAGGAAGTGAAGGACCGCTTCAGTCAGACCTTCCAGCAGATTTCGGCTTCCTTCAGCCGCCTTTTCCCGGTGGTCTTTGGCGGCGGCAATGCCCGCTTGGCCTTGACGGATCCGGACGATTTGCTGGAGAGCGGGGTGGAAATCATCGCCCAGCCGCCTGGCAAGAAATTGCAGCGTTTAAGCCTTTTGTCCGGCGGGGAGCGGTCGCTGACGGCGATCACCTTGCTTTTTGCCATGCTGGAAGTCAACCCAGTGCCTTTCTGCGTGCTGGATGAAGTGGAAGCGGCCCTGGACGATGCCAATGTCGTCCGTTTTGCCCATTTCCTGCGCCAGTATGACAGCCAGACACAATTTATCGTGATTACGCACCGGCGGGGGACCATGGAACAAGCTGACCAGCTCTACGGGGTGGTCATGCAGGAATCTGGGGTTTCCCAGATTTTGTCGGTCTCCTTGAAAGATTTAAAAGATGAGGTATAACCGTGGGATTATTTGATCGAATCAAAAAGAGCCTGTTTGGCCAAAAAGACGAAGAACAGCCAGAAGAAGTCAAGGTTGATCAGGAAGAAGCCGCAGAAGAAAGTGCTGAAGCGGAAAATGAGTCAGTAGCAGAAAAGGCTGAAGAAGAAGCGGCAGCAGAAGAAACTACTGAAGAATCTACCGAAGAAAAAAGTGTAGAAGAAACTAAAACTTCTGAAGAAACTGTTGAAGAAGAAACTAAATCTTCTGCTGAAGCAGTTGAAGAAGAAACAGAAACTACAGAAACAGCAGAAGAAACAGTTGAAGAAGAAAAGACTGAAGCTGAAGAGGAGACAACTGAACCAGCAGAAGAAAGTACAGAAGAAAAAACGACCGAGCTCTATGAAAAGGGGCTGGAGAAGTCCAACAAGGGCTTTGGCGCCCGCCTCAACGCCTTTTTGGCCAAGTTCAGAACGGTTGACGAAGACTTCTTCGACGACTTGGAAGAATTGCTGATTGAATCTGACGTGGGCTATGAAACCAGTGAAGAACTGACTGACCAGCTCAGCGAAGAAGCCAAGCTGCAAAAGGCAAAGAGCCGGGATGACTTGAAGCGGGTCATCGTCCAAAAGCTGGTGGAAGTCTACGACGAAAATGCCAACAGCGAAAACGAAAAGCTGGCTTACGATCCAAACGCCAAGCCAAATGTCTACCTCTTCGTCGGCGTCAACGGGGCCGGCAAGACCACTACGGTCGGCAAATTGGCCAAGCGTTTCCACGACCAGGGCAAGAAGGTCCTTTTGGTCGCTGCCGATACTTTCAGAGCCGGCGCGGTTGAGCAGCTGGTTGAATGGGGCAAGCGGACCGGGGTTCCAGTCGTAACTGGCCCGGACAAGGCTGACCCGGCTGCCGTGGTTTACGACGGCTTAGAGCGGGCGATTGCGGAAGAGGCTGACTACCTACTGGTTGACACGGCCGGCCGTTTGCAAAACAAGGTCAACTTGATGAACGAATTGGAAAAAATCCAGCGGACCATCAAGAAGCGCCTGCCCGACCAGCCGGCTGAAACACTCCTGGTTTTGGACGGGTCAACTGGGCAAAATGCTCTCCTGCAGGCCAAGGACTTTGACAAGACGACCAAACTGACTGGCTTAGTCTTGACCAAGCTGGACGGGTCTTCCAAGGGTGGGGTGGTCCTGTCCATCCGCCACGAAATGAAGCTGCCTGTTAAATTGGTTGGCCTGGGCGAAAAGGCTGAAGACCTGGCCGACTTTGACGCGGCCAACTATGCCGTTGGCCTCTTCCACGATCTGCTGTAATTTTTTCAAAGAAGCTAAGTTAGAATTAGAGGATTAAAAAGAAAAATGAAAGACGATGCATGTACTTCAATTTTAGTCGGCAAAAAAGCTGCCATGGATGGCAATAACTTGATTGCCCGCAATGACGACACCTTTTCTCCTTTAAACCAGCAAAAGTTTGTCGTTAACCCGGCAGTTCACGGGGAAAAGGGCCGCAAGATCAAGTCCTGGCTGAACAAGTTCACGATGGACTTGCCGGAAGACGCCTACCGCTATCCAGCCGTGCCTAATGTCGACTACAAGAAGTACGGCTACTATGAAGAAAGCGGCATCAACGAAAAGAACGTGGCCATGTCAGCTACTGAGTCAACTTACGGCAATGAACGCACTCTGGCCTTTGACCCCTTGGTGGTTGATGGTTTGGACGAAGATTGCATGGTCAATGTCGTCTTGCCTTACATCGATTCAGCCAGAGGCGGGGTCAAGCGCCTGGGCGACTTGATCGCCAAGTACGGGTCAGCTGCCGGCAACTCAGTTCTTTTTTCCGACAAGGATGAAATCTGGTACATGGAAATCGTGACCGGCCACCACTGGGTCGCCCAAAGAATCCCGGACGATGCCTACGCCATCGCCGCCAACCGGGTCTCCATCCAGGAAGTTGACTTTTCTAAGCCGGATGACTTCATGTGGAGTGCAGGAATCCAGGACTTTGTTGCCAAAAACAAGCTTAACCCCGACCTGGAAGGCTGGAACTTCCGTCATATCTTTGGCACTTTCACCGAGCAAGACCGCCACTACAATACTTCCCGTGTCTGGTACGGGCAAAAGATCTTGAACCCAAGCATTGACCAGGACCCGGAAGACCCTGACCTGCCATTTATCCGCCGGGCAGAAAAGAAGATTAGCAAGGAAGACATCGAATATATCCTGGGTTCTCACTACCAGGACACGGTCTACGACCCATTTGCCGTCAAGGGCAGTGATGAAGAACACCACCGCTACCGGCCAATCGGCCTCAACCGGACGCAAAACGCCCACATCCTGGAAGTTAGAGATGACCAAGCAGATGGCGTGGCTGGAATCATGTGGCTCTGCATTGGTGGGCCGACTTTCACCCCCTTTGTGCCTTTCTTTACCAACATGAATGACACTGACCCGTCTTATAACGATACTTCCCTGGAATACCGGCAGTCAGATGCCTGGTGGTTCTACAAGTCTTTAGCGGCTCTGGTGGAAAGTCACTATTCTCACTTCGTCCAAATGGACGCCAAGTACTTGACTGAACTGAACCGCTACTTCCGCTGCCGGGTGGCTGAAGTAACTGACCAGGCCCAAGCTTTATCCGGCGAAGAACTGACCGCCTTTTTGACCAAGGCCAACCAGGAAACGGTGGCCCACTGCCGCCAGGAAAGCGAGAAGTTCTGGGGCGAGCTCTTTAAGGAAGCCATCAAGCTTTCCAAGCTGACTTTCAATATGGATAAAAATCTTTAAAAAGTACTGCACTTGCAGTGCTTTTTGCTATACTGGTAACCAGGTGAAAAAGATGGATGAATTAAGCAAAAACGAAACTCTGGGTGACCTGTACGCCATGTACGGTGCCTTGCTCACCCAGGGCCAGCAGGATTATTTTGAAGATTATTACTATAACGACCTGTCTTTAGGGGAAATTGCCGACAACCGGCATGTTTCAAGACAAGCGGTCTATGACAATTTACGGCGCAGCGCCAAGTCTTTGGAAAAATACGAAGACAAGCTGCAGCTCCTGGCCAGTTACAGCCAGTTGGAAGACGGCATCAGCCAGGCCTTAGCCAGCTTGCAGGCAGGCGACCAGGAAGCAGCCAAAGTGCAGCTGGAAGACTTGCTGCAGGTAATTAGAGGAGAATAAGATGGCATTTGAAAATTTAAGCGAACGTTTGCAGAAGGCCCTGCGCAACTTGACCGGGAAGGGGAAGATCTCTGAAGAAGACATCAACGCTGCCTCCCGGGAAATCCGCCTGGCCCTGCTTGAAGCCGACGTCAACTTCAAGGTGGTCAAGGACTTCATCAAGACCATCAAGAAGCGGGCCCTGGGCCAGGAAGTGCAGGAATCACTGACTCCAGGCCAGCAGGTCATCAAGATCGTCAACGAAGAATTGACCAAGATGATGGGGGAAGAAGCGGTCGGCTTGAACAAGTCCCCGCATATCCCAACCGTTATCATGATGGTCGGTCTGCAGGGTACTGGTAAGACCACCACGGTCGGCAAACTGGCCAACCGCTTGATGAAGGAAGAAAAGGCCCGGCCGTTTTTGATCGCCGGCGACATCTACCGACCAGCCGCCATTGACCAGCTCAAGCAGATCGGGGCGGACTTGAACGTGCCGGTTTTCAGCGAGCCGGATGAAAAGAACGTGGCCAAGATCGTGGAAGACGGTCTGGCCGAAGCAGCCGTCCACAGAAATGACTACGTGATCATCGACACGGCCGGCCGGCTGGAAATCGATGAACCGTTGATGAAGGAACTGGAAGAAGTCAAGGCGGTCAGCCACCCGGACAACATCCTGTTGGTAGTTGACGCCATGACTGGGCAAGCTGCTGCTGACGTGGCCAAGACTTTTAACGAACGCTTGGACGTCACCGGGGTTGTCTTGACCAAGCTGGATGGTGACACCCGGGGCGGGGCAGCCTTATCCATCAGAGCTATTACCGGCAAGCCGATCCTCTTCACTGGTCAAGGGGAAAAGCTGACTGACCTGGAAGTCTTCCACCCGGACCGGATGGCTTCAAGAATCCTGGGCATGGGGGACATGCTGACCTTGATTGAAAAGGCCCAGCAGGACTACGATGCCAAGCAGGCGGAAAAAGTTGCCCAGAAGATGCGGGAAAACAGCTTCGACTTCAACGACTTCATTGACCAGTTGGAACAAGTGCAGAAGATGGGGCCGCTGGATGAAATCATGAAGATGATTCCTGGCATGGCCAACAACCCGCAGCTGAAGAACTTCTCAATCGATGAGAAGCAGATCGCCCACACCAAAGCCATCGTCTACTCCATGACTCCAGAGGAAAGAGAAGACGAAAGCCTGCTCAACCCGAGCCGGCGCCGGCGGATCGCGGCAGGTTCCGGCGTGCCGATCGTGGAAGTCAACCGGATGATCAAGGAGTTCAAGACCGCCAAGGACATGATGTCCAAGGTGACCAAGGGCAATTTCAAGGACCTGGAGAAATTGCCTGGCATGAACAGCCCGATGGCCAAGATGGCCATGCGGCGGATGGGGAAGAGCTTCAAGAAGAAGAAGGCCAAGAAAATGAAGAAAGTCAAGCGCTTCCACTCATAATTTTTAAAAAAGAGCAGGCTGTTAAGTAAAAATACTTTACAGACTGCTCTTTGGGTGTTATAGTAGAACTATTGAAATTTAGGAGGACTAATTAATGTCAGTTAAGATTCGTATGCGCCGTATGGGTGCCAAGAGAAAGCCATTTTACCGGATTGTTGTAGCAGATTCACGTGCACCTCGTGACGGCCGCTTCATCGAAGAAGTTGGTTACTACAACCCAGTTTCACAACCAAAGGAATTGAAGCTTGACGAAGACAAGATCTTTGAATGGTTGAAGAAGGGTGCACAACCTTCAGACACTGTTCGTTCACTTCTTTCAGGCGCTGGCTTGATGGCTAAGTTGCACGACGAAAAGTACAACAAATAATTGGAAAAGGTTTGGGGCACTAGCTTCAAACTTTTTTTATTTGAAAAGGAAAAAACAAACAATATGAATTACTACAATGTTGGCAAAATCATCGCGACCCACGGCTTGAAGGGTGAAGTCAAGGTCGCTTTGACCACCGACTTTCCGGAAGACCGCTTCAGAACTGGGTCACGTCTCTACCTGGGCGATGGCAGCCGGGAAGTGACGGTCGCTGCTGGCCGGCCCTTTAAGCAGTTCTGGCTGGTAACTTTTGAGGAAATCACTGATATCGATCAGGCTGAAAAGCTGAAGGGAACGGAAATCTTGATCAGCGAAGAAGACCAGGGGGAACTGCCTGACGGAGTCTACTACTACCGGGACCTCTTGGGCTGCAAGGTTTTCGACGATGAAAGCGGGGAAGAAATCGGCGAATTGACCGATATCGAAGCTCCAGGCGCCAATGACATCTGGGAAGTAACTGACGAAAACGGCAAGAGCTTCTGGCTCCCATACATCCCGCAAGTCGTTAAGAGCGTGGATATTGCTAAAAAAGAAGTCCGGGTTGAATTAATGGAGGGCTTGAGATAGTGAACATCAACGTATTGACCCTTTTCCCTGAAATGTTTACCCCCTTGCAGGTATCCTTGCTGGGCCGGGGGCAGGAAGATGGCAAGTGGAAGTTGAACTTGGTTAACTTCCGCGATTTTTCAGACCGGCCGCACAAATCCGTCGATGACACCCCTTATGGGGGCGGGGCCGGGATGGTTTTGCAGGTGATGCCAATCAAGAAGGCCTTAGATTCGCTTGAAAACAAGGGCAAGGTCATCATTACGGCTCCTCAGGGGAAGACTTTCAACGAGCAGATGGCTCAAGAGTGGTCCAAGGAAGAAAATCTGACTTTCATTTGCGGGCACTTTGAAGGCTTTGACCAGCGGGTTTATGACCTGGCTGACGAAACTGTCTCCATCGGCGACTACGTTTTGACTGGCGGGGAGCTGCCAACCATGAGCATGATCGACGCCACTGTCCGCCTTTTGCCAGGAATCTTGGGCAATGCCTTGTCACCAGTTGAAGAATCCTTCTCAGACGGCCTGTTGGAATATCCGCAATACACCCGGCCAGCTGATTTTGAAGGGCAAAAGGTACCGGAAGTCCTCCTTTCAGGCAACCACGGCAAGATCGATGAATGGCGGCACTACCAGGCCTTGAAGGCCACTAAATTGCACCGGCCGGACCTGCTGGAGAAGCGGAATTTGACGCCAGAAGAGGTCAGAATGCTGCGGCAGATCAGAGCAGACGAGCAGGCAGAAGACTAACTAAGGAATAGGTGATTAGATGACGCTGCAATGGAGAAAGCTTTTTTCCAACCGGATCCTGGACCGGGGAAGGGACTACTGGAAAAGGGACTGGGTTTACGCGCCCAGCTACAGTGAATTGCCTGCTGGCATTCACTGCCGGGTTGGCAAGCCAGGGAACAGCTATGATGTAACGATCGACTTCTCTGACGACTGGAGCGAGATCAAATGGATGGACTGCGACTGCCCCTACGCTGCTGAAGGCTACAACTGCAAGCACGAGGCAGCTTGTTTGTACGCCACGGAGCTTTTTATCGAAGGGATGCAGGCCATCCAGGAACCCTTGACCAGTGATTTGACAATTGACGAGCGCAAAAAGCGTCAGAAAGAGATAATTGACAAAGTATATGGAATGGGCCAGAAATACGTCAATTATATTTTTGACGCTGGCAAGATCCTTGAATCTGTCGACTTTGACCCGGTCCTTTGGGAGCGGATCAATAAAAATCCTGCCTTGGCCAATTTGGGATTTGTCAAGGTGAGTGAAGATGGTGAGCAGCTTCTGACCGCTAAGTCATTCGGCCAGTTTTCTCCCCGTACAGGTCAAGACGAAGAAGCCGAGGTCAAGGTCAGCCCGGATAAAGCGATCGAGCTGAAATGCACTTATGACGAATGCCAGCAGGACCAGATCACTGGACCTTGCCGGCATGAAATTGCCCTTTTGCAGAAGCTGGTCTATATAATCATGCGGGAAAACCCGGGTGAAGTAACCGACTATCAGGCAGACCAGGCCTTGACCAGGGCAGAGATGCTGGAAGAATTCGACCAGGATGCCTTGCAAGACGTTAAGCTTTTGGCTCAGCTGGAAAGCGAGCTTGGCGGATCTTTTTTAGTCAAATTTAAAGTCGGCAAAAAGCGGCTCTATGTGGTGAAAAACATCGAGACCTTCGTAAATGACGTTATAAACTGGCGGCCAATTTCCCTGGGGAAAGAAGAAGTTTTGCTTTCACCGGATTCTTTTGACCCGGCCAGCCAGCGCCTGTTCAGCTTTTTGGCCACGATCGCGGCCGATGGTGCCGATATATACGGGGAGACAAAAAGAAGCATTGAGATTGCTTCCGGCCGAATTGACAGCTTTTTCGCGGCTGTTGAAGGCAGTAAAGTCGAGAATTTGAACAATAAGCAGCTTGTCCCAGCCAAGCGGGGTGAGCTGGAAAAAGCTGACCTCGAAATCGACGATTACCAAGGCCGGGGGATCAGCATTACCGGGTCCTGTCCGCCGGTTCTCCGGGGCATCCAGGCCAGCTACCAGCTGACTGATGAGGCATTTGTAGCTAGCAAGCTTGGCAATATGTTATACGCTCTGTTTAACAATCAAGAAAACATTGACGCAACTTTTGACTTAAACCAGCTGAGCCAATTCAAGGCCACTGTCCTGCCCCTTTTGAAAAAATACAGCAACTTGACCATTAGTCCGGCTGCCCAGCAGCTTTTAGAAGAAGCAGGAGGCCTGGAAAAGAGCCAGCTGCGCCTGGATGTAGAGGGCGATGAAGTAGTTGGCCAGGCCCGGGTCTTTTACCAGGGTAAATCGCTTCGCTTGGGCGAAAGCGGCGAGCGGGAAATTAAGCGGGACTGGTACAAGGAAAAGAAGCTGGCTGAGCTTTTAGAGAAATTTTTTGACCTGGAAGACGGCGACTGCCGCTTGGACAAGGGGGATGACGACGCGGTATACCAGCTTTTGCAAGGGATGCCGAAGTTGCTTTCCGCCTTTGATGAAGTTGAAGTCACCCCGGCTTTTAAAAAGCTCAAGTTTAAAGACAAGCTGAATCTGGCTTTTGGCCTTTCCTTAAGTGACGGGCTTCTGCACCTGGATCTGAAAAGCGACCTCACGCCAGAAGAATTGGCGGAAGTTCTCAGCCAGTACAAGGACCGAAAGAAGTACATCCGCTTGAAAAACGGCAACTTTGTTAACCCGGATAGCCAGGACTTGGCAAAGCTGGCTCTTTTGGCCCAGAATCTGGATTTAAGCGCCAAGGATTTTGGCAAAGAGCAACTGGAAATGCCGGCCTACCGGGCCCTTTACGTCGACCAGCTCTTAAAAGAGCAGGAGATGGGCGAAATTGAAAGAGACGACCACTTCCAGCAATTGATCAACGACTTTGACCAGAAAGAAGCGCCGCTAAAATTGCCAGAAAGTCTGGACAAGATCCTCCGGCCCTATCAAAAGACCGGGACGGCTTGGATGAACCGGCTGGCCCAGCATGGCTTTGGCGGGATTTTGGCGGATGAAATGGGCCTGGGCAAGACCCTGCAGGTGATCAGCCTCCTGGCCAGTCAAAAGGACAAGCCAAGCCTAGTCGTGGCTCCGGCCTCTTTGGTCCTTAACTGGGAAGCGGAGTTTAAAAAGTTTGCCCCGGAAATGAAGACCCTGGCTTTAGCCGGCTCTAAGAAAGAGCGCAGCGAGCAACTGGCTGATTTGAATGATGTCGACGTTGTGATCACTTCTTATGACCTGCTTAAGCGCGATATTGCCAACTACGCCCCGCATACTTTTGTCTATGAAGTAATCGATGAGGCTCAGATGATCAAAAATCCGCGCACAGCCGCGGCTAAGGCGGTTTCTGTCGTCAAGGCCAAACACCGCTTTGCCCTGACCGGGACACCGATTGAAAACCGCTTGAGCGAGCTTTGGAGTATTTTTAACTTCATCATGCCGGGCTTTTTAAAGAGTTACCGGGAATTCAAGAAGGATTTTGAAAGCCCGATCGTTAAGGAAGATGACCAGGACTGCCTAACCCGGCTCAGCCAGATGGTTGTCCCCTTCATCCTCCGCCGCTTGAAAAAAGACGTCCTCAAGGACCTGCCAGACAAGCTGGAGGAAGTTCGCTACGTCGGCATGGGCAAGGAGCAGAGAAAGCTTTATGACGCTGAAATTGCCCGCTTGAAAAAGAAAGTCATGGCTGAAGACGAGGAAGGCATCAAGCGCGAGCAGATTCAGATTCTGGCGGCATTGACCAGAATCAGGGAAATCTGCTGCGACCCAGGCCTGCTCTATGAAGACTACAAGGGTGAATCGGAAAAGCGCCTGGCCTGCGTGGATTTGATCAAGAGCGCGATTGACGGGGGCCACAAGGTCCTGCTTTTCTCCCAGTTTACCAGCATGCTGGACCTGCTGGAAGAAAGCCTTAAAGCAGAGGAAATCGGCTTTTTACGGATCGATGGCCAGACTCCTAAGGCCAGACGGCTGACTTTAGTCAACGTCTTCAACCATAAAGACAGTCCGGCTAAGGTCTTCTTGATTTCCCTTAAAGCCGGAGGGACGGGCCTTAACTTGACCGGGGCGGATACCGTCATTCACTATGACCCATGGTGGAACGTGGCGGCCCAGAACCAGGCAACCGACCGGGCCCACCGGATCGGCCAGGAAAAGAAGGTAACGGTCTACAAGCTGATTGCCAAGGACACGGTTGAAGAATCTATTTTGGACTTGCAGGAAGCCAAGAGCCAGCTGGCCCAAGGTATTTTGACAGCTGAATCAGTTTCCAGCGCCAGCCTGCAAAAGGAAGACTTGCTCAAGATTTTGGACTAAAGAAGCTTGCTTTGCCTGGCCAAAGATGGTATTCTATTAGACGTGGTATTTTGCCAATAAAGATTAGGGGTGTTCCGCTGGCCCAGAGAGGTTGATGAATGCCGTAGAAGGAGAAACAATAATGGATCCATTAATTCAAGAATTGACTAAAGAACAACTTCGTGACGACATGCCTGAATTCCGTGCCGGGGACACTGTTCGTGTTCACGTACGTGTTGTTGAAGGTACTCACGAACGTATCCAGATCTTCGAAGGTGTCGTAATCAAGAAGAAGGGTACTGGCATCGGTGCTACTTACACTGTTCGTAAGATCGCTTCCGGCGTTGGCGTTGAACGGACTTTCCCAGTTAACACTCCACGTGTTGCCAAGGTTGAAGTTACCCGTCACGGCCGCGTACGTCGTGCTAAGCTTTACTACCTGCGGACTCGTAGCGGTAAGGCTGCTCGTATCGCAGAACGTCGTCGTTAATTCTGACAACGAATCTGAAACTGCTTTGCATTTTGCAAGGCAGTTTTATTTTTGCAAAAAATGAGAAAAAACAAAGTGATTTTTTCTGACTAATTATAGTTTTTGCCTTAAAAATAATCCGTGTTTTACCGAGAACATTGCTTAATATATTTGAAAAAAGCAATTGTTTGCCTTTGGTAGCCGAACTTTTCCTGTTAGCCAACTCTTTTTTGCGCTATACTAGCAGCATGCTGTTGTTTAATATTGAGTAATTCACGGAGGAAAACATGGCTAGATCCATCAAAAAAGAACTTGCTGCCCTGCTTTTGGCCGCGGCAGTTTTAGCGCCGGGCCAGGCTAGCGCCAGCAAATTGAAAGTTACCAGCAAGGCTGACACTGCCAGCAAGCCTGCTCAAAGCAAGGACTGGAAGAATTCCAAGAAGTACAGCAAGGACATTCCAGTGCAGTTTTTGAGCATCAATGACCTGCACGGCAACCTGTCAACGACTGGTACGGCAACTCTGGGGCAAAAGAGCTACAGCAATGCCGGTACGGTTGCCCGCCTGGCTGCTTACTTGAATCAAGCCCAGAAGGATTTTAAGCAGAAAAACAAGCAAGGGACGACCTTCAGAGTCGAGTCTGGGGACATGGTGGGGGCATCCCCGGCCAATTCCTCACTTTTGCAAGATGAATCAACCATGCATGCCTTAAAGGCCATGAAGTTTACCATCGGAACCTTGGGCAACCATGAATTCGATGAAGGCTTGGGCGAATTCAACCGGATTCTTTTAGGCAAAAAGCCAGTTAAGAAGTACAATTCTGCTGAAATGGCCTACCCCCACCAAAAATCGGGCTTAAAGATTATTGTGGCTAACGTTGTTAGAAAGTCCACCGGCAAGGCACCATATGGCTGGAAGCCTTACACGGTCAAGACGGTCAAGGCAGGCAAGAAGAAGGCCAAGGTCGGCTTTATCGGGGTTTTGACCACGGAAATGCCAACTTTGACGACCAAGAAAAACTACTCTGCCTTCAAATACCTGGATGAAGCCAAGACCATTGCCAAGTATGAAAAGGTTCTGCGCAAGAAAGGCGTTAAAGCAATCGTTGTTTTGGCCCACAAGGGGGTTGAAACGGCAGCAGATAGTAAGGGTAAGCTGACTACCAGCGGCGACAGCGTGAAGATCTTAGAGAAGCTAAACAAGATCGATCCGAAAAACACCGTCGACTTGATGATCGCCGGCCACTCCCACCAGTATGCCAACGCCAAGGTCGGCAAGACCCGGCTGGTTCAAGCTTTGAAGTATGGCCAGGCCTACACTGACTCAATCGGCTACATCAGTCCAAAGACTAAGGACTTCGTCAAGGGCAGCCTGGTTTCCCATGTCTACCCAGTCCTGTCAGCTGCTGATGACCCGAAGACTAAGGACAACAAGACGGTTGCCAAGATTGTGGCTGACGCTGACAAGCGGGTTTCAGCCATCACCAAGCAAAAGATTGCTACTGCCCAAAAGGCGGAAACGATCACTGGCCGGGAAAACAACAATGCTTCAAATGAAAACGCGGTTGGTGACTTAGTTGTTGACGCGCAATTGTCTGAAGCCAACCGGCAAGGTTTCAAGGCCGACTTTGCCATGACTAACGGCGGCGGGGTCCGGTCTGGCCTGGTTGTGGGCAGCGACAAGTCAATTACTTATGGTGCAGCTATGGCTGTTCAGCCTTTTGGCAACAGCCTGCAGGTTTTGACCATGACTGGCAAGCAGATCTTGGCCGCCCTTAACCAACAATACCAGCTGGATGGCCACTACTACCTCTTGATCAGCGGTCTGCACTATGTCTACACCAAGGACGCGGCTGGCAAGGTCAAGATCGTTAAGGTTTATGTTGGCGAAGGCGAGAAGACTGAACTCTCTTTGACTAATAATTACCGGGTCGTAGCTAACGAATTTATCGCTGGCGGCGGCGACCACTTCAGCCAATTTACTGCTGGCAAGAAGGTTGGTATCTTGACGGGAACGGACACGGAAACCTTCATCAGCTACCTCAAGCAGCAGACGGCTAGTGGTAAGCAGATTGCAAGCCCGGCTTTGAACCGGAAGGTAGAAATTTCTGCTGACCAGGCAGCTGCTTTGGAAAAATAGAAATAGGCCGTAAATAGCTTGCAAACAGGCGACAATTAATTTTTGCTAACTTGAAATCTTCCCTCTCGGGAAGATTTTATTTTTGCGCGTTTTGGAACTAACGTTCGAAAAATCGTGCTATAATTATGATAAAAACAGCAAGGAGGGGCAGGCATGCGCTTGGCGGAAGTAGCCGACTACATTCAAAGCAAATATGGAATTGAGGCCAGCTATGTCGACCTGGCTGGGCAAACCCTGGCCGCGGTCACGGTCCCAGGAGCAAACGAAAGCTTCGCCCTGCTTCTTAAGAAGGACGGCCGCGAAACGGTTGAACTGAAATGCGGGTCATTGGCTAAGTTTTTGGCTGCCCAGCCGGCTTTTGGACCGGCCATCTTTATGCAGGATCTGGCCTGGATCAGCGTTGATTTAGCAAATCCTGCTTTAAACGACCGCTTCTTTTACAAGACCCTGGATTCTGCCTACCAGAGTTCCCGGCCGCTGGAAGCGGTGAAAAGTAATGTAGAAGAAAAGAGCCAGGAGCATGAAATCTACCTGCTAGACGAAGAGGGAGAAGACTTCCAAGAAGAAGTGATCCCAAAGAGAAAGCAGCGGCCAGCCTTTTTCAAAGACAGCGACTTTGACCGTCTGCTGGCTGAGAAGGGCAAGCCCGTGGTTCCGGAAGGGATCAAGCAGATGCAGGAAAGTTACGATTATCTGGCCGTTCCCCGGCGGGAGAGCAATTTTTACCGGCAAGGGATGCTGATGGCCAATTATGAAGATGACTTTGGTAAAATGGTCCCAATTAACAAGCAGCGGCCAGTCTACCATGATCTGAATGTTGACCAGTTGCGGTCCTATTTTTCCTGGCGGACCAAATTCCGGCAGGGCAAGTACAAGACTGCTTCTAGCGCCTATATTTACCTTCTGGCCAGTGAATTGGTCAGCCAGATTGGGGTTAAGGATAAAGCCGACGGTCTGCGCCAGCTGCGCCTGCTTTTTGCCAAGTGCGCGGAACAAAAAGATATTTCCACCAGTTGGCAGCAGAAACACATCCTGCAGAATTACCTGGTCTATTATGATTTTCCGCTTGATGAAGTCCGGCCAGCCTTTGAAGACGAGCTGATGCGGGGGGAAGTTTATCATAATCTCCTGTCTGCTGAAGCAAGCGGGCAGGAACTCTACCAAGCCATCTGCTGCTTGTCTTCATATTTGCCCAAGAACAATCCCTTGCTGAAAAAAGAGCCGGAGAAGTTTTATGAACTTTTAGCCCAGGTTTGGCAACAGGTCCGCTTGAACCCTTACCAGCTGCTCAAGCTTTTGGTGGGAGAAAAGACCACTTTTCCGGTAGAAATGTTTGCTGACACGGTCTTCTTCAGCCTTGATCCGGTAAAAGAGGCTGAGCTTGTTTTAGGCCCTGGCCTGGTCTACCGCTGCCAAGGCGGGCAGTGGAGTAATGAAGTCTACTGGCCTTCCAGCCGGCAGAGGCAGCTTTTGGCCAATTTCATGCATGAATTTGACCGCTTAAGCCGGCAGGCTTTTAAACAGGGGCGGGCCCTAAAAGAAAAAGACCTGCCCCCGGCTTTTAAACAGGCAATCGTGCAAGGAATTGCCGACTACCAGGAAATTCTGGCTGAAAGAACCCGGCCAAAGGTTAAAATCAACCTGGCCAGCTTGGACCAGATCCGGGCCGATGCCGCTGAAACCAAGGAAAGCCTGCTGACTGAGGAAGAGCGGCAGCTGGAGGCGGAAGAAGCTGAGATAAGTAAGCAAGTAACTGATTCTTCTGCTGCAGAAGAAAAGCTGACAAAGGACATCGATGAAATGGCTGCCATCGACCTGGGCTTAAACGACACTGAGCAAAAGCTCTTGCTGGCCATATATAATGATCAGCCCTACCAGGACTTTTTGCGCCAGCAGCACCTGCTTTTAAGCGTAGTCGTGGACCAAATTAATGAAAAGATTTTTGACGAAATCGGCGATGCCGTAATCGACTGCGATGGCCAAAAGGCGGAAATCGTGGAGGATTACCGAAGCGACCTCGCTGACTTATTAGGAATTGAGGAGAAATAGTGGAGCAAAAGAAACGGATTCCCAAGCGGATTGCCCAAACAGTTATCAGTTCACTTAAAGGCGGGGTAGTGCCTCGGATCGGCCTGCCCTATATTACAGTGGGCCGGAAGGCGGAAATCGCGGCCCTTTTACATGACGTCGACTTAGTCAAAGAAGGCGGGGCTTCCTTCCGCTTCGTCGTGGGCCGGTACGGGTCGGGCAAGAGCTTTTTGCTGCAGACCATCCGCAATTATGTGATGGACAGGAATTTCATCGTCTTAGACGCTGACCTGTCCCCGGAACGCCGCCTGCAGGGCAGCAAGGGGCAAGGTTTAGCTACCTACCGGGAACTGATCCAGAACCTGGCAACTAAAACCCGGCCGGAAGGCGGGGCCTTAACTTTAGTTTTGGACCGCTGGATCAACAATGTCCAAACGGCAGTAGCCAGCGAAATTTCTTTTGATGACCCCGGCTTTCAGACCGCTGTTGACCAGAAGATCGTCAGCCAGATTTCTTCTTTGAGTGAAATGGTGCATGGCTATGACTTCGCCCAGCTTTTAGAGCGCTACTACCATGCTTACCTGGCTGGTGACGAAGAGACCAAGGGCAAGGTAGTTAAATGGTTCAGAGGGGAATACCGGCTGAAAACCGAGGCCAAGCAGGACCTGGGCGTCAACATTATTATTTCTGACGAAGACTGGTACGAGTACTTGAAGCTTTTTGCCGTCTTCTTCCGCCAGGCTGGCTACAGCGGCATGTTCATCATGGTCGATGAATTAGTCAACCTCTACAAGATTCCCAACGCCATCTCTCGCCAGTACAACTATGAAAAGCTGCTTAGCATGTATAATGATGCCATGCAGGGCAAGGCCAAGTACCTGGGCATTATTATGGGGGCCACGCCGCAAGCGATCGAAGACCGGCGGCGGGGTGTTTACTCTTATGAAGCACTTAGGTCCCGTCTGGCTGAAGGCAAGTTTGCCAAAGAAGGGCAGCGGGACTTGTATGCCCCAGTTATCCGCCTGGAGCCCTTGACCGCTGAGGAAATGCTGGTTTTAACTGAAAAGCTGGCTGACATGCATGCCAGTCTTTACGGCTATGAACGGACGATCAGCGAAAAGGATCTGGCTGACTTCATCAAGATTGAGTATGGCAGAGTCGGCACGAGCAGCATGATCACCCCAAGAGAAATTATCCGGGACTTTATTGAGCTGCTGGACATTGTCTTGCAGAATCCTGGCCAGACCGTGCAGAGTCTTTTAACAGACGGAGATTTTGCCTATACTGAGCCAGACGCCGTCTCAGATGAAAAGACCAGCGATTTTGCTGAATTTACGATTTAAGATGTGCTAAGGGAAGTTTGTTTATGGATACTTTTTCCCGCTATGCTCCCTTCATCCAGGACTATATTTATTCCCGGGGCTGGGAGACCTTGCGGCCCCTGCAGACGGCAGCGGCCCAGGTGATTTTTGATACGGATGACAATCTGCTTTTGTCGGCTTCGACTGCTTCCGGGAAAACCGAAGCAGCCTTTTTTCCCATCTTGACAGATTTGGCGGAAAATCCGGCTGACTCCATTGCCTGCCTCTATATCGCCCCTTTAAAGGCCTTGATCAATGACCAGTATGACCGGTTAAAAGACATCTGCGAAGGCAGTGACGTCCCGGTTTGGCGCTATCATGGGGATGTTTCGGCTTCTCAAAAGCGGAAAATGTTCAAAAGGCCCCAGGGAGTCCTGCAGATAACGCCGGAGTCTTTAGAGAGCCTCATGATCAACAAGCACGCGGATATTCCGCGCTTATTTGGCGACCTGCGCTATGTCGTCATCGACGAGCTGCATTCCTTTTTAAGAAGTGACCGGGGCGGGCAGACCTTTTGCCTCTTAGAGCGCCTAAACCGGCTGGCGGCCGTTAAGCCGCGCAGGATTGGCCTGTCAGCTACTATCGGGGATCCAGGGGCGGCTGGACAGTTTTTAGGGGCAGGATCGGGCCATAAGACCAGGATCCCTAAGGTTAAAAGCCAGCCCCAACGCTGGCGCTTGTCAATGGAGCACTTTTATAAGAGCGGTGAGCAGGCAGGCGAGCATTCTGCCCTGCCGGCCCAAGCTGTTTTGGCTAAGGCCAGTGACCAGGCACCAGAATTAGCTGATCCGGGTCTGGCCTATATTTTTGACCATACTCGGGGCAAAAAGTGCCTGGTCTTTACCAACAGCCGGGAAGAATGTGAAGCTGTCTGTCAAGTTTTGCGGCAGTATTGCGAATATAAGCACGAACCAGACCGCTTCATGATCCACCATGGCAACCTGTCCGCTGCTCTCAGGCAAGGGGCGGAGGCCATCATGAAGGATGAAGACGCCAACGTTACGACCTGCGCAACGGCTACGCTTGAACTGGGCATTGACGTCGGCCAGCTGGAGCGGGCCTTTCAAATTGAAGCGCCCTTTACGGTTTCCGGCTTTTTGCAACGGATGGGGCGGACCGGCCGGCGGGGCAACCCGGCAGAAATGTGGTTTGTCATGCGCGAAGAGCAGGCCGAAAGCCGGGCCATGCTGCCGGTCTTGATTCCCTGGTCACTTCTGCAGGGGATTGCCTTGGTTGAGCTGTATTTACAAGAGCGCTGGGTCGAACCGCCAAGAGACCACCAATTGCCTTACAGCCTCCTTTACCACCAGACCATGAGCACTTTGATGGCCGGCGGGGAGATGAGCCCGGCAGAACTGGCCTCCCGTGTCTTGACCCTGTCCTACTTCCGCTGGGTCAGCCAGGATGACTATAAAGTTTTGCTCCGCCATCTGATCAAGACCGACCAGATCCAGCTGACGGAAAATGGCGGTTTGATCGTTGGCCTGGCCGGCGAGCGGGTCACCAACAATTTCAAGTTTTACGCCGTTTTCCAAGAAAATGAGGAATACAGCGTTCACGCTGAGTCTGAAGAACTTGGGACGATCGTCAAGCCGCCGCCCTTGGGGGAAAAAATCGCCATTGCCGGCCATGTCTGGGTGGTTGAAGAAATCGACCGCCGCCGCCGGCAGGTCTATGTCCACCAGGTCAAGGGCCGGATTCCGGCTTACTTTGGGGATGTAGCGGGCGACATCCATCCCAAAGTCCTCCAGCAGATGAGGAAGATTCTAGCAGAGGAGCGTCAGTATCCTTACTTGATGAAAAACGCGGCTGCCCGTTTGAGCGAAACCAGGGCAATGGCGCAAGCGGCCGGCCTGCCAGGTAAGCAGCTGGTCAATTTGGGAGCTAAAACATACTGCCTGTTTCCTTGGACGGGTTCTTATGCCTTCCTGGCTTTGGAGCGCTTCTTGCGCCTTAAATGCGCAAGCCGCTTAGGGCTGAAGAATTTTGACTCAGTCCGGCCCTACTACATCCAGTTCAGCATGGATGTCAGTGAAGGAGACTTTTACCAGATTCTGGCTGAAGAAGCTGCTAAAGACTTTGACCCTTTAGACCTGCTTTATCCCAAGGAAGTGCCGGTTTTTGACAAGTATGACGAATACCTGCCAGATGACCTGGTCAGAAAAGAATTTGCCTATAGCGTCCTGGATTTGGCTGAAATGCGGCGGGCAATTGGAGAGATTACGAGACAAAAGGACTGAAAAAGTTGTACAATAATTTCTAATAATCAAATCTCGATTTTTTAGAAAGGAAATTTATGTCAGTAAGCAAGCGTCCGATTTCCAGTTTTCAAGAATTAGAAACAGCCGCTGATGACAGCGATGAGATACATTTTAAGTTAAACGGCCAGCAGTGGCTTTTAGTTGATGACGGCAATCCTTTGACTCCAGAAAGCAAAACCTTGATCAACTGCGATTTGCCAGAAGAGCAGCAGTTTTTTGCCAATACAGAGGAATTTCTGGCCTGTGAGATTGGGGGGCAATCTTTAGCCGCCTGCTGGCCTGCGATGAGCGAGGTGGCCGTTTGGAGCGTGCAATTTGAGAGCTTGGAGGAGTTTGTCCAGGCAATAAAAGACGGCTGCGACATTCAGTTTTCTCTGGAGGGCCGCCAATACAGTCTGGGCCAGTCCAGTGAGCGGAAGGTTTACCGGCAGCTGACCTGGCGCTTGGAAAAAGGCGGGCAGGTGAAGGTAAAAAAATTTGCTGACCTGGACCAGCTCTTAGCCTTTGAAATTGCTGGCAAAAGCTTGGGCAAGCAATGGTCAGCCATGAAAAATGTCGACTACGGTTGATTTTAATTTAAATTTTTTCGAGGACAAAAACTCAAGGAAAAGGCTTTACTTTTCTGAAATCATAATTTTTCAAGCTTTTCACTGGGTCTAACTTAATAAAATAAGAAAAATAGACTTTTAATATAAATAAAAGAAACTTTCTTGATTATCGGGTATAATGTTAAATAGATCCTATATGATAGAAAGATGAAAAACATGAAGAGACAGCCGCAAACAATTAAGAGAATCATCCAGGCCTTGGCTTTGAGCCTGCTGCTTTTGCTGGCGACCAGCCTGACTGCTTGTTCCAGCCAGCAGGAAAGCAGCTATGCCCGGGCCAAGCAGTCCAAGCAGATTACCTGGGGGGTTCGGCCGGACACGAAGCTGTTCGGGCTGACCAACATCAAAACCGGCAAGATCGAAGGTTTTGAAATCGATCTGGCAACGGCCATCACTAAGCAGATCTTAGGGCCTAAAGGCAAGGCTGTCTTCCGGCCGATCACGGAAAAGACCCGGATTACGCTTTTGCACAACGGCTCCCTTGATGCCGTCATCTCAACTATGACCATCACCAAGGAGCGGATGAAGGTGATTGACTTCTCAGACGTTTACTTTAACGCCAACGAATCGATGATCGTCAAGAAGTCCAGCAAGATCAGAACGATTGCTGACCTTAACAAAAAGGGTGTCGTAGTTATTGCCATCAAGGGGACCGACGTGGCCAACCAGGTGGCCAAGCTGGCACCAAAGGCCAGCGTCAAGCAGTTTGACGATTATGGTTCAGCCTTCAATGCCTTAAAGGCAGGGCAAGGGGATGTCATGATCGACGACAACGGGATTTTGGCCGGCTTGATTGCTGACACGCCGGAATTCACCTTGACCAAGGCCAGTTTGGCTGAGGAGCCTTATGGTATCGGGGTTGAAAAAGGGCAAACCGAAATGCGCCAGGCCATTAATAAGGCCTTGAAGAAGCTGCGGGCCAGCGGTAAATATGACCAGCTGGTCAAGAAGTGGTTTGGCAAGGTCTCCGGCTTTGACGTCAAGCAGGCAGAAAGCCAGAAGGTCAAGATTCAATAAAGAATCAGAACAAGACAGAAAGCAAAAAGCTAGGAGCGTCAGCTCCTAGCTTTTTTGCTAGCACGTAAAATTTTATATTTTTAGTCTTAAAGAATGGCGCCGACAACGATGAGGCAGAGGCCTGCAAGCGTAGCGACCAGTTCTTTGCCTTGCTTGCGTTCACCTAGCAAGGTCATCCCGCCGATAGTGGAGATGATGACGCTCAGCTGCCCGTAGATAAAGGCGTTAGTCACCCCATTGACTTGCGCGGAGATGATGTAGGCGTAAGCGGCAATACCGAAGCTGATCCCGGCGAAGAGGTCAAGGTAGCTGGCCTTTTCCTTGAAGGCAGCCTTGTTGCCGCTGAAGGCCAGGTAGAGCACTGAACCCAGCAGGATCCCCAGGGTTTGCGGCAGGAACATTGATTCAGCATCAGCCGTGATAGTCTTAGGGAAGGCGGAGTAGGCCAGGTAGCCGACCGTGGTCAAGACCAGGAAGAGAATATCCTTGTTGGTAGTCTTCTGGCTGAAGTCGTCGCCTTTTTCCGTGTAGGCGGTCAAGACAACGCCGACCATGATAATGGCCAGGGCGATGATCCCGAAGATGAAGTCGTTGCTGGTCTTCCATTCACCGAAGATCAAAGCCCCGATGATGGTGTTGCCGACCAGCTGCAGGCCAGTTGAGATCGGCATGGTCTTGCTGACCCCAATCCGGGTAAAGGAAATGAACTGGCCGATTTGGCCGATGGTCCATAGAGCACCGGACAGTAGTGACAGGAAGAAGACCGGCATGGACATGGCCGGATGCTGAATTAAAGTCACGATAATGCCAACGATAGTGGCACCCATGCCGACGCCGAAGATTTGGTTGGCCGGCTTGCTGTTCGGAACCTTGTTGACGATCCATGGCATGACCCCCCAGCCAATGGCTGGCAGTAAAGCAATGATGATATTCATTAATTGAAAACCCCTTTAACTAATAATTTGTCGAATAGTTACTAGGTTAACGGAGTTTTAGGAAAATAGCAATAGAAAACACTATGAAAATGTCAACCGTTTTCAGAAAGCGGTTAAAAGAAAAAGATGATTTGCATAAAACAAAGCATCTTTTTCAAAAAATATTAGTCAATAGCAGTCAATATTGGTCACTTACCGGCAATAATGAATTATTGAACCTCCCACGACTAAAGTCGTAGGAATCTGGGGGCCACCCAGCACATTGCACGTAAGATAGCTGACTCCAAGAAATACTTAGAGCGCTTAGGCATAGCCCGGTACCGTCTCGTCTTCGTTTTGACTCGCTCAGAAGATTACGCAGGCAGATACCGTCTAGTGCTAAGGACGATTGTTCCGTTTCGCCCTGGCTGTTTTTAGTGCTTTAAGCTTAGACTTCTGTCACTAGTGATGAAGGACTAAGCTTTTTTTCTTCTTCGTTTGCTTTCTTTAGCTTTGCGTGATGCTCCGGATGAATCCCCCAATCTAATATGTTTCTTGCCGCATTCAGGTCTCTGTCTATCATCTTTTTGCAGCTTGGACACTGCCATTCTTTCTGACCAACTTTAAGATCCTCATTGATGTACCCACACTCATGACACGACTTGCTTGTCCAAAACGAATCCACTTTAATAAGCGTCTTGTTTTGCTTCTTTACAAGCGACTCTAAAACGGTCATCAGCTCATAAGGCTTGAGAACAGCCAGTCTGCGATTAATGCCCTTGCTTAGTGCAGAGTCTTTTCCACGCTTACGCATCTCGTAGGCATCCAATTTCTCAACGACGATTGTGTCGCAGTCATCGGCTACTTCGTGCACCAGATGACGGTATTCGTTGGTAAGCAGGTTAGAGCGCTTTGCATTCAGCTTTTGCTGCTTACGGTGCAGCTTTCTATAGCGTTTGCTGTTTCCATGAATGTTTTCTTCTTGATCCCGCTCTGACTTGATCTTATTGATCTTCTGCTCATACTCGTCAGCTAGCTTGATTGCAGTGTTTGACACCTTGATCCGCTTGCCATCTGATGAGCAAAAAGCCTCATTATTGGCCATGTTCCAGTCAAAGCCTCTGATAATTTTTGATTCCTGCTTCTTGCGGGGCAGTGAAAAGGCCAGCTGCAGTCTGTAAGTACCATCTGGAAGCTTCTTTATCTTTGTCAGTGCAATAGTTTTTAAGTTTAATTCCGACAAATCTTCAATGACTTCCACAGTGCCGAAATCAGCTACTGTTAAGAAGGTGTGGTTGTCTGTATGCTTGTTCTCAATTCTGATGCCGCCTTTAGAATCTTCTGAAAGCTTTTGCGAAGTGATGGTTCTAAAGCTTGCGCCGTCTTTCAAAAAGTTGATCGACCCCTTACGATACCAAGACTTGTGGAGCTGGTTTTTGTGCTTGCCGTGCTTGTCTTTAGTGACGTTCATTTTGAAGTTGTAGCGAGCTTTTTCGTCCATGCTCTTGTCTGTTTTCACCAAGCGCTTGCGATACTGCGAGAAGTTGGTGTAGACGGTCTTGAGAAATTCATCAGCTGAATGTGATGATAAAAACAGCACAGACTTATTCCAGCGGACTAAGTCATACCTATCCTTGATAAAATCAGCTTTTATCTTATTGAGGACGTACTGAATTGGCTTCTGGCTAAATGGCATAGGCCGTCCGATATGCTTAACGCCATAAGTCTTAAAGAGATACTTTAAAGCGTACTGAAACAAAGCATTCTGGGTTTCCAATGCCTTTTCATGCTGAACTTTTTGCTTGTCAGTCAGCAGTACATGGTACTGTCTGGTAAATCCATACTTTTTCTCTTTAGACACGTATGCACACCTTCTTTCCTTCTTCTCTATGCTATAATTATAACATAGAGAAAGGTGGCATGAATGATGATTGTTCATGCGAGAGGCTGCGTTTATAACTTCAATTTCCATCTGGTTTTCGTAACCAAATATCGTAAAGAAGTCTTTGACAGTCCAGAAAAGGTTAAAGAAATGAAAGAGCTGCTCCAAAAAAGAGCGGATATGTCGGAGATCGAGATCCAGCAAATGGAAGTAATGCCCGATCACGTTCATATGCTCATCTCTTTTTCGCCAAAACAGAGGCCTGTAGACATAGTTAAAGGGCTGAAAGGCTGGACAGCCCGGAAATGGTTTGAGCTTCACCCGGAAACTAAGCAGATGCTGTGGGGTGGCCATCTCTGGTCACCGAGCTATTTTATGAGCACCTTAGGTGATATGAGCAAAGAAGTCGTTAAAAATTACATCGCTTCTCAATACACAGCGGCCATGAAAAAGCAGCAGAATGGCAAATATGGCGAAATGGAAAGAAAAAGAAAAAGTAGGAACTAAAAAAGCGCCCCAATGGGGCGCTTTTGCGTGCTTGACTCATGTCTAAAGACACGAGTTTGCACACGCTTTTTAATCAATATTTGTTCTGTAAAGGCCAACAACCTTGCCTAAAATCTGCACATGGTCCAAGATAATTGGATCCATGGCATCATTTTCCGGCTGCAAGCGGTAGTGGAGGTCTTCTTTGTAGAAGCGCTTGACTGTTGCTTCACCGTCATCAGTCATGGCGACCACGATTTCCCCGTTTTGGGCCGTGGTCTGCTTGCGGACGATGACGTAGTCACCGTTCAAGATACCGGCATTGATCATTGAAGTGCCGTGCACCCGGAGCATGAAAAGCTCACCAGCATCACTGGCCAAGTTCGGCGGAAGCGGGAAGTAGTCTTCCACGTCCTGGACAGCCAGAATCGGCTGGCCGGCGGTAACAACGCCGATCACAGGGATGTCTTTAGGCTTGATACCCAAGGCGTCAAGGCCGGCATGGGTGATTTCCAAAGCCCGGGGCTTGGTGGCGTCCTTGATGAGGTATCCCTTGCGCTCCAGTCTGGTCAAGTGGCCGTGGACGGTGGAGGTTGAGGACAGGCCAACAGCAGCGCAGATTTCCCGGACCGTCGGCGGGAAGCCGCGGTTTTCAACGGTATCATAGATGTATTGCAGAATTTCTAATTGTTTCGAGTCATGAGTTGCCATATTTTTTACCTTCGTCAAAAATCTTATTGTCGGTTATTATTTATTTTAGCAAATATTCGGAGAGTTTGCAAACAGGCGTTCTAGGCTTAAAACTTTTTTTATTTTTACAAAGCGAGTACACTATTCATATCACGAGAAAGGTGGCTATGTTTATGGCAGAATCAGATCAAGTAAGACAAAGAATCAATGAATTGTACAAGAAGAAGCAGGAAAGCGGCTTGACGGAAGCAGAAGAAGCCGAACGCAAAGAACTGCACAAGAAGTTTATCGCTAATTTCCGGGCGGGCTTTAGGCAGCAGCTGGACAGTCTGGTGATCGTCGATGACAAAGGCAAGGACGTCACCCCAAAGAAAGCCAAGCAGATTCAGAAGGAAAAGGGCCTCAGATAGGAATTTTTTCTTTAAAAATGGTCTGAAGTTTTGTAAGATAGTATTTGTGTGACTAACGAATACTATCCGCTGAGGCGGATAACAAATTAAGACCAATGGAGGTTTAGCGATAATGAATTTAGGTTTGGCGATTTTCTTGATTATTTTGGCAGCTCTTCTGGGTGCGGTTGCCGGCTTTTACGGTGCCCGGACTTACATGAAGAACTACTTTAAGAAGAATCCCCCAATTACCCGGGAAATGGTTGAAACCATGATGTCACAAATGGGCCAGAAGCCTTCAGCCAAGAAGGTCAACCAAGTGATGAACATGATCAAGCACCAGTCAGCCAAGAACTAGGTTTAAGAGGCAAAGAGCGCTAGGGGAATCCGGGCGCTCTTTTTTTGCGGGCTAGGGGAATTAGAAAAAAAGGTGAAAATGATAGAATTAGGATAAAAAGAAGAAGCAAAGAAAAGAGGGAGGAAAAAATGGATACTTTCAGCAAGCTGGGCTGGTTCTTTAAAGCCCACCGCAAGCGTTATGCCCTGGGGATCACGGCTCTCATCTTGACCTCGGCAGCCAACTTGGTTCCGCCGCGGATCCTGGGCATGATGGCTGATCAGCTGGACACGGGAAAAATCAGCTGGCAGCAGTTTTTTGGATTTGTTTTGGCAATTTTGCTGGCGGCTTTGGCCCTGTACGTTTGCCGCTATTTCTGGCGCAAGCAGATTTACGGCGGGGCGGCAATTTTGGAAAAGGAATTGCGGGGCCGGCTCTTTTGGCATTTTCTGCAGATGGACCGGACCTTCTTTCAGCGCTACCGGACCGGGGACTTGATGGCCCGGGCGACCAATGACGTCCAAGCCGTCCAGAACGTGGCCGGTGACGGAATCTTGACCTTGATCGACTCGATTTTTACCGGGGGGACCACCTTGCTGGCCATGATGATCCTGGTAGACTGGCGCTTGACCCTGGCTGCCATGCTGCCTTTGCCGCTTTTGGCCTTCTGTGCCCGCTACTTGGGCGATCGCCTGCACGATGCATATATGGATTCGCAGGCGGCATTTTCACGCTTGAACAATAAGACCCAGGAATCCTTGTCCGGGATTAAGGTCTTGAAGACTTTTGGCCAGGGAAAAGAGGACGCTGAAGCTTTTAACAAGATGACCTATGAAACGGTTGACATCAATAAAAAGGTCTTCCGGATCGACTCACTTTATGACCCGATGATTACCGTGATCATCGGCATCACCTACATTATCACCATTATTTACGGGGGCCGGCTGGTTCTCAGCAAGACGATCAGCCTGGGTCAGCTGATTTCCTTTGTTTCTTACATCGGGTCCATGGTCTGGCCAATGTTTGCCATCGGCTACCTGTTTAACGTTCTTGAGCGGGGGAGTGCCAGCTACGACCGGATCATGACCCTGCTCAATGAAAAATCTTTGATCGTGGACTCTGATTCTATGGACAAGGAGCAGAAGCTGACCGGGGACTTGCGCTACCACGTGACCAGTTTTGCCTACCCGGATGAACCAGACAAGAATGCCTTAGGAGCCGTTGACTTTGACCTGAAAAACGGGCAGACGATCGGCCTGGTAGGCCGGGTCGGGTCAGGCAAGACGACCATTATCCAGCTCTTGATGCGGGAATTTGACAACTACAAGGGCCGGATTACTTTTGCCGGCCACGACATCCGACAGATCCCCCTGGACGTCTACTTGAAGGAGATTTCCTATGTTCCGCAAAACAACTTCCTGTTCTCCATGTCGGTAAGGGACAATATTGCCTTTGCCAAGCCGGATGCCAGCCAGGAAGAGGTTGAAGCAGCAGCAAAAAAGAGCGCCCTTCACGACGATATCTTGGCCTTCCCGGATGGCTACCAGACCATGATCGGGGAAAACGGGGTTTCCCTGTCCGGCGGGCAAAAGCAGCGGATGTCAATTGCAAGAGCACTTCTCCATGACAGCGAAATCTTGATCTTGGACGATGCCTTGTCAGCTGTTGATGCTAAAACGGAGAAGGCAATTCTGACTAAGCTCCGCCAAGAGCGGGAGAAGAAAATTACCGTCATCGCTGCCCACCGCTTAAGCAGTGTGATGGATGCCGACTTGATCCTCGTTATGCAAGACGGACAGGTGGCAGAAAGAGGAACGCATGAAGAATTGCTGGCCAAGGGCGGCTGGTATGCCCGCATGTGGCAGCGGCAGGAACTGGCCCAGAAAGTAGGTGAAGATGACGATGAATAATGAAGACTTCCAATCAGTCTGGCAGCAGCCGATTTCAACCAAAGAGCAGGGGCAGATTTTAAAGCGGCTCTGGACTTTTGTCTGGCTTTACAAGGCGGAATTATTGACTGCCGTCTTAGGGATGGTGGCTGTTTCCGCTATCAATATGCTCCTGCCGACCTGGCTGCAGTATTACATGGACCATTATCTAAAAAGCGGCCAGGTTGATTTCAGCACGGTCTATTATGTTGCTTTGATTTACGGCATTGGCGTGGTATTTAAGGCGGGCTTCCAGTTTACCTATGAATATCTTTATGCCTTAGCCGGAGAAAAGGCCTTGGAAAAGGTCCGCCGGGTCCTTTACGCAAAAATCCATACCCTGGGGATGCGGTATTTTGACCAGACTCCTGCCGGGTCGATTTTATCCCGGGTAACCAACGACACGATGACCTTGGGCAACTTTATGCAGGTTTTCTCTGCCTTTTTGTTAGGGATCGTGTCCATGGTAACTGCCTTGATTGCCATGTATATGGCTGATCCGGTGGCCGCGGCAATCGTGACGGCCTTTATTCCACTTATCGTTGGGGCAATCTGGCTTTACAACCGGGTCAACTCCAAGACCTATCACGAATACCGGGCCCGCAACTCCTTGATCAACACCAAGCTGGAAGAAAGCATTGCCGGCATAAACGTAATTCAGCAGTTCCGCCAGGAAAAGCGGGTTGATGAAGACTTTGAAAAAATCAACAGCCAGCAGATGCAGACCCGCTTCAAGCTGATCAGAACCAATGGCTTGCTCTTGTCGCCATTTACGACCCTGCTCTATTCTTTAGCCTTGACCTGCGTTTTGGTTTGGTTCGGCTATCCCCTCCGGGCAACTTTTGTCCCGGCCGGGATGATCTATGCTTTTGCCAACTACGTGCAGAACTTTTTTAACCCCTTGTCAGACATGATGAATTCTTTAACTTTCTTCACCGACGGGATCGTGGCCGGCAAGCGGATCTTCAAGATTTTGGACCAGGAAGAGTACGAACCTGAGCAAAAGGAAAAGGCGGACGCTAAGATTACAGAAGGGAAAATCGAGTTCAAGCACGTGTCGTTTTCTTATGACGGAAAGCACGATGTTCTTCATGACGTTTCCTTCACCCTAAATCCAGGTGAGACTTTGGGGATTGTTGGCCATACTGGGTCAGGCAAGAGCTCGATCATCAATGTGATGATGCGGTTTTACGAGTTCCACGATGGCCAGATCCTTTTGGACGGAACCGACATCCGGGACTTTTCCAAGGCGGAACTGCGGCAAAAAATAGGACTGGTTCTGCAGGAACCCTTCATGTTCTACGGGGACGTGGCTTCTAACATCCGCTTGTATAATGACAAGATCACGGATGAGCAGATCGAAGAAGCGGCCAAAACCGTCCAGGCTGACCGCTTTATCGAAAAATTGCCCGGGAAATACCAGGCCAAGGTCATCGAAGGAGGGTCGGAATTCTCCAGCGGGGAAAGACAACTGATTTCCTTTGCCCGGACCCTGGTAACCAATCCCAAGATTTTGATTTTGGATGAAGCTACCGCCAACGTGGACACGGAGACAGAAAGCTTGATTCAAATGGGCCTTAAAAAGCTGCGCCAGGGCAGGACCACCCTGGCTATTGCTCACCGCCTGTCGACGATTGCTGACGCTGACCAGATCATTGTTCTGGACAAGGGGAGAATCGTCGAACATGGCAAGCATGAGGAATTGCTGGCACAGAAGGGCTACTACTATGACCTTTACACCCTCCAGCAAAACCGGGAAAAGTAAAATTGAATTAAATTAAGCTAAAAGCAAAATAAGAGCGCGCCCAGTGGACGCGCTCTTTTATTCTAATCCGGCAAGCTGGAGATTTTTGACGAAAGGGAGTTTTTTCAAATCGCCCAAAAGGGTATTAAGGTCGCCCTCAAGGCCGGCCAAGTCCAAGGACATTAAAACGCTGGCGTGACTGGCCAAAGGAATGGCCTGGGAAATGGTCAAGACCGAGGCCTGGTGGTCAGTCACGCAGGTCAAAACCGCGGACAGGGCCCCGGGCTGGTCGGCTAAGAGCAGGGATAAGACCGCCTGCTGGCCCCGGGAAGGGTCTTTAGCTCTGAAAACATAGTCTTTATAGCGGTAATAAGTGTTGCGGGAGATGCCGACGCGTTCAGTTGCCTCGGTAACGGTGGCTGCCTCCCGGCTGTCCAGCATTTCCCTGGCCGCTAGGACCTTTTCCAGATAGTCGGGCAGGATCTTTTTATGTACGTAAAAATAGTCGGCCATGGCCAATCCTCCTTTGACATATTGCTTTAATTTTTGTTTAATAATAAGTGACTTTCCCCTTGTCAGGCCTTGCGGATAATGATACTATGTTTTTAATTCAAAAACAAGTGTCCCTGTATTAGAAACAACGGAGGCGGGTATGCAAATTGCGATCTTAGGCCGCGGAGTGGTTGGCGGCGGTATTGTCAAGCTGGTTGAAGAGGCGGAAAGTCCGCTTTTGCAGAATGTGAAAATTAAGAAGATCCTGGTGCACCGGGATGAGCAGATCTTAGATGACCAGCACACGACGGACTTTGAGGAAATCGTGGATGACCCGGAAATTTCAGTGGTCTGCGAGTGTATCGGAGGCCTTGAGCCGGCCCACAGCTATGTTAAACGGGCCTTGGAAGCGGGCAAGCACGTGGTGACGGCCAATAAGAAGATGCTGGCGGTTTTCGCGGGTGAACTCTTTGCCTTAGCCAGGCAAAAAGGCCTGGTTTTGGCCTATGAGGCCAGCGTTGGCGGCGGGATTCCTTGGATTGCTAACATCAAGCGGATTCAGCGTCTGGAGCCGGTCACGGCCTTCCAGGGAATTTTTAACGGGACCAGCAACTACATCCTTTCCCAAATGGAAGAAAAGGACCTGGACTTTGCCACCTGCTTAAAAGACGCCCAGGACCTGGGCTACGCGGAAAAAGACCCCAGCGACGACATCGACGGCGGGGATGTTTGTTACAAGGTCTGCCTGTCAGCCTTGACCGCTTTTGGCAAGATTGCCGATCCAGGCCAGGTTGAGCAATGGGGGATCCGGCATTTGACCAAGGAAGACTTCGCCTGGGCTAAGGCAAACGGCCGGACCATCAAATTGCTGGGCCGGGGCAGGCAAGCAGGAGAGAAGCTGTCCTTGCAGGTTTTGCCGGTCATGCTGAAAAAGACCAGTCTTTTGGCTGGAGTGGGCCTTAACTTCAATGCCTTAGAAACTGATTCCGCCAGCCTGGGCCCGGCAACTTTTGTTGGTCAGGGGGCTGGATCCTTGCCGACCGCCCACGCGGCTGTCCAGGACCTCTTGGATCTGGCTGAAGGGAAAAAGGAAATCGTGCAAAGCAGTCAGCCGGCCCAGCTGCTTGATGAAGAAGAGCAGACTTTTTACCTGCGGACTGACCGGGCTGGCTTTTTCCAGGATGTAGCGGCTGAAAGAATCAATGAAAAGGCGCTTTTGACGAAAAAAATGACCTTGACGGCCTTGTCTCGCCTGGTCAAAGAAAGCGGAGACCCGGCAGCCTTTTTGGCGGGAGTGGCAGATGAGTAAAGCAGTAAAATTTGGCGGCTCTTCAGTCGCTAACAGCGAACAATTTAAAAAGGTCAAGCAGATTATTCTGGCTGACCCGGACCGCAAGTACGTGGTGACCAGCGCCTGCGGCAAGAGCGGAAAGGAGGACCACAAGGTTACCGACCTCCTCTACCTCTGCGCCGCCCACATTACCTATGACGTCAGCTATGAGTCGATTTTCCAGACCATCGTGGACAAGTACATGGAAATCAAGCGCAGCCTGGGCCTCAAAATTGACCTGGGCAGAGAATTTGCCAAGATCCGGCAGAATATGGCTCAGAACTTGAACCTGGACTACCTGGTTTCCCGGGGCGAGTACTTGACCGGCCTTTGCCTGGCTGAATACCTGGACGCGGACTTCGTTGATGCCAGCCGGGTGATCCGTTTCCATTATGACGGATCAATCGACCTAAAAAAGTGCCAAGAACTGCTAAAGGCCCAGGTTGACCCGGGCCGGCGGGTGGTGATCCCAGGTTTTTACGGTTCTTTGCCAAATGGGGTCATCAAGGTCATGAGCCGGGGCGGGTCAGATATTACCGGGTCAATCGTGGCTAATGCCTTTGACGTTGACGTCTATGAAAACTGGACCGACGTTTCCGGCTTTTACGTGGCGGACCCGCGCATTATTAAAGACCCTGTCCAGATTCCGCGGATTACCTACTCTGAATTGCGGCAGATGAGCTATATGGGGGCCAATGTCCTGCATGACGACGCGGTTTTCCCTGTTCGGCAGAAAAACATCCCGATCAATGTCCGCAACACCAACTACCCGGAAAATCCCGGCACCATGATCATGAATGACTGCAGCGAACTTGATGCGCAAGAGCTGCCTCATGTCATCACAGGGATTACGGGCAAGCAGAACTTTACGGTCATCACCATGGTCAAGTCGCATGTTTCAGCCGAGGCGGGCTTTTTGCGCAAGGTTCTGGCCGTTTTTGAAAAATTCCAGATCTCGATTGAAAGCGTCCCGGTTACGGTCGATACTTTTTCAATCGTGGTCCAGACCAAGAAGATCGAGCGCTACCTTTATGAAATCGTGGCGGAATTAAAGCAGGAACTGCGCCTTGACGACATCCAAGTCGAAAGCCAGCAGGCCATGTTGGCCGTGGTTGGCCGGGCCATGAGGCAGATGCCGGGGATGTCGGGCAAGATTTTGTCAACACTGGGTGACCAGCAGATCAACATCCGCACCATCAACCAGGCCTGCGATGAACAAAGCATCGTCATCGGGGTTAACAACCAGGACCTGGTTCCGGCAATCAAGGCGATTTATCAGCAGTTTATTAGTGAAGAAAGAGTGGAACGATAAATGAAGATTGGTATTTTAGGTGCTACAGGGGCCGTTGGCCGGCAGATGCTGGAATGCATTGAAGAAAGAAAGCTGCCGGTTGAAGAGCTGCGCGTTTTTGCTTCCGAGCGCTCTAAGGGCAAAAAGCTGTCCTTTGCTGGCCAGGAATTGACCTTGGAAGTGGTCAGCCAGGAAAGACTAAACGGGCTTGACTACGTTTTGGGGGCAGTTTCCAACAGTCTGTCCAAGGAATACCGGCCCTTGGTTGAAAAGAGCGGGGCAGTCTACATCGACAACAGCTCAGCCTTTCGGCAAGAAGATGACGTGCCTTTGGTAGTGCCTGAAATCAATGGCCCAGATGCTTTAGAGCACCGCGGCGTCATCGCCAATCCAAACTGTTCAACCGCCATCACCTTGATGGCTCTGGCGCCAATTGCCAAGTTGTCCCCGATCAAGACCATCAACGCCTGCACCTACCAGGCCGTTTCCGGCGCCGGCATGGGCGGGATCAGCGAACTTAAGGATGAAGTAACGGCTTTGACCAAGGGCGAGAGCGTGGAAGCCAAGGTCTTCCCGGCCCAAATTGCCTTCAATGTCATCGCCGATATTGGCAGTCCTTTGGAAAACGGCTATACGACTGAAGAAATGAAGATGCAGAATGAAGGAAGAAAGATCCTGCACTTGCCAGAGCTCCTGGTTACCTGCACCTGCGTCCGGGTTCCGGTCTACCGGTCCCACTCAATTGCCGTGACGGTCGTTACTGAAGAGCCAGTCTCAGTTGCAGATGCTGAAAAAGCTATCGCGGCTTTTGACGGAGACCTCCTGGTTACCGACCACACCCCGACTCCGCTGGAAAACTCCGACAAGGACATCGTGCAAGTTGGCCGCCTGCGCCGGGACTTGACCAACCCTAACGGCCTTACTCTCTGGTGCACCGGCGACCAGATCCGGAAGGGCGCGGCAACCAACGCCGTCCAGATCATGGAATACCTGGAAAATAACAAGTAAGTAGCAGCAGTAGAAAAAGCATAAAGAAAAAGGATTGAGCACTCCAGCTCAATCCTTTTCTTGTTCTTTTGTCATAATTAATTATTTGGCTTCATAGTGGAAATTCGGGTCCAGTTCCTGGTCGATCTTTTGCCAGGCTTCTTCCAGCTGCTGGTTGTAGGCAGCTTCAGTTTCAGGGGTCAATTTGGTCTTGCGGTCGATAACGATCGGGTCGCCGAAATTGATTTCCATGCCTTTTCTTTTTAATACCCCTTTAAAAGTAAGCGGACCTTGGTAGACAGCCGGGACCAGGGGCCGGCCGGACATTCTGGCGATAACCAGGGCACCGGATTTAAGGGAGGCTGAGTGCCGGGTGCCGGAAGGAAACATGATCAAAGACAGGCCTTCTGACTTTAAGCCCTTGACCGGGATCTTGATGACAGAAGGACCCGGGTGCTCACGGTTGACCGGGAAGGCGTGGGCATTGTTTAAGATCCAGCGGAGGACAGGATTTTTAAAAAGCTCCTGCTTGGTCATGAACATGAATTCCGTGGGGCTGGCGGCCAGGGCAAACAGAATCGGCTCCCACCAGTTTCGGTGCGGGGCAACCAGGATGTAGGTGCCTTCCGGCAGTCTTTCCTTGTGGTGGACATGCAGGTGGCCGTTTAAGACCCAGACGATGAAGCGGACAATCGGTCTGAAAATACGATAAAGCATAAAAGAACCTCCAAATGATGTAGAATAAATTATAACACATCTAAGAATAAGGGACGGGCTTCAGAATTACATGATTGAACTTAAGGAAAACGAACGCATCGATTACATGCTGGGCGAGCAGCTGAAAATTATCCAGGACGGGCAGTCTTTTGCCTTCTCCCTGGATACCCTGCTTCTGGCTTACTGGGCCAAAGAAGCCATCAAAAACCGGTCCAAGGTCGTTGAACTCTGCAGCGGCAACGCGGCAGCCAGCCTCTACATGGCCGCTTTTAACAAGGCCCATTACGACGATGTTGAACTGCAAGAGGACATCGTTTCCAAGGCCAGGCGGTCGGTTGAATTAAACAACATGCAGGACCGGATCACGGTTCACCAGGGAAATGTCAAAGACGCGGGGAGCTTTTTGCGAAAAGACAGCTATGACGTCGTCGTGGTCAACCCGCCATATTTCAAGGCTCCAGCCGGTCACAAGCTGAACCCGGACCGGTCTAAAGCTATTGCCCGCCATGAACTGGAGATCAACTTGGAGGAAATTATCGCCGTCTCAGCAGGCCTGTTGAAAATGAAGGGGAAGATGTTCATGGTTCACCGGCCGGAACGCTTGGGTGAGATCATCAATTACGGCTTTAAACATGACTTAGTCGTCAAGACTGTCCAGCCCTTTGTCTCCAGAAGAGGGCAAGACGCTAATTTAGTCATTGTCGAGGCAGTCAGAAGCGGGAAGGGCGACGGGCTGGTTTTGCGCGATGCGATCGAAGTCCATGAAGCTGATGGGAGCAACACTCCGGCAATTAAGAAGATTTTAGAGGCCAAATTGCCGGAGGAAAAGCATTACTTTTATGTTCTCCTGTGCAGCGATGGCAGCTTTTACGGCGGCTACACCAACGATTTAAACAAAAGGCTACAGGCTCATAATTCCGGCAAAGGGGCCAAATATACCAAGAGCAGGCGGCCGGTTGAAATGATCTATCATGAAGAGTACGCCGACAAGTCAAAAGCAATGCAGCGGGAATATTGGTTCAAGCACCATGACCGGGCCTGGAAGGAAAAATTCCTCAAAGAGCAGGGGGTTAATTTTTAGGCGGAAAAGCTTGCGTTTAAAGGGAAAATCGAGTATGATAGACAAGCGTGCGATTGCACGCTAGAAAACACATCAAGAGCGATCGGCATTCAGGTGCCTAAAGACAAACGGTTGAATGCTGAAATGAACGCTTGAGAGGAAATAACCTAGGAGGAATTTATTTATGTCAGTTGTATCTATGAAGCAATTGCTTGAAGCTGGTGTACACTTTGGTCACCAAACCAGAAGATGGGACCCGAAGATGAAGCCATACATCTTCACTCAAAGAAACGGGATCTACATCATCGACTTGCAAAAGACCATCAAGATGCTTGACGACGCCTACAACTACGTTAAGGCAGTTGCTCAAGACGACGGTGTTTTCCTGTTCGTTGGTACCAAGAAGCAAGCTCAAGAAGCAATCGCTGAAGAAGCTACCCGCGCAGGCCAATACTACGTCAACCAACGTTGGTTGGGTGGTACTTTGACCAACTGGACTACTATCCAAAGCCGGGTTAAGCGTCTGAAGGACTTGAAGAAGATGGCTGAAGACGGCACCTTCGACGTACTGCCAAAGAAGGAAGTTGCTTTGCTGACCAAGGAAATGGACAAGCTGCAAAAGTTCCTGGGCGGTATCGAAGACATGCCACGGATTCCTGACGTAATGTTCGTCGTTGACCCTAAGAAGGAAAAGATCGCCGTTCACGAAGCCAACAAGCTTGGCATCCCAGTTGTAGCCATGGTTGACACCAACACTGACCCAACTCCGATCGACGTAATCATCCCTTCAAACGACGACGCTATCCGTGCTATCCGCTTGATTGCCGGTGCTATGGCTGACGCTGTAATCGAAGGCAAGCAAGGTGCAGATAACGCCGACGTTGAAAAGGAATTGTCTGAAAGTGCTGAAGAAAACTCTGCTGAAGAAGTAGACGATGCTGAATAATTTGTCGTAAACTATCTTTAGAAGAATTCTGTTATTTAGTTTGACCTGGAGGACTTTTTTAAATGGCAAACATTACTGCTAAGCAAGTCAAGGAATTGCGTGAAACTACTGGTGCCGGCGTCATGGACGCCAAGAAGGCCCTGGTTGAAGCCGAAGGCGACATGCAAAGAGCTATCGAAATCATCCACGAAAAGGGTGAAGCAAAGGCTGCCAAGAAGGCTAACCGGATCGCTGCTGAAGGTTTGACTGGCGTTTACGTTGACGGCAACGTTGCTGCTATCGTTGAAGTTAACGCTGAAACTGACTTCGTTGCTCAAAACGAACAGTTCAAGACTTTGGTCAACGAAACTGCTGAAACTATTGCCAAGGGCAAGCCAGCCAACAACGAAGAAGCTATGGCATTGACCATGCCTTCAGGCGAAAGCCTTGAAGAAGCATACGTAAATGCTACTGCTACTATCGGTGAAAAGATTTCCTTCCGCCGTTTCGCTGTTCTTGAAAAGACTGATGACCAACACTTTGGCGCTTACCAACACAACGGCGGCCACATCGGCGTCTTGACTGTTGTTGAAGGCGGCGACGAAGCTTTGGCTAAGCACATTGCAATGCACATTGCCGCAATGAGCCCAAAGGTTCTGTCATACAAGGAACTTGACCCAGCTTTCGTTCGCGAAGAACTGGCTCAACTCAACCACAAGATTGACCAAGACAACGAATCACGTGCCATGGTCAACAAGCCAGCTTTGCCACACCTTAAGTATGGTTCAAAGGCTCAATTGACTGACGAAGTCATTGCTCAAGCTGAAGAAGACATCAAGGCAGAATTGAAGGCTGAAAACAAGCCAGAAAAGATCTGGGACAAGATCATCCCAGGCAAGATGGCCCGCTTCATGCTGGACAACACCAAGGTTGACCAAGAAAACACCTTGCTCGCCCAACTTTACGTTATGGACGACAGCAAGACTGTTGAACAATACCTTGACTCAGTCAACGCTTCCGTAGTAAGCTTTGTTCGTTTCGAAGTCGGCGAAGGCATCGAAAAGAAGCAAGAAGACTTTGCTGCTGAAGTTGCTGCACAAATGAAGAACTAATTTCTTCTAGCAAGAAAAAGGATGGGGAAACCCATCCTTTTTTTGTGGGCAAATTAACTTTTGCAAATTTAAGCTGGTGAAATAGCGTAAATAGGAGAGACAGTTTTCTGTTTTATGGTAAAATAGTTAGAGCTAATTAGGAGGGCATTATGAGTCAAGTTAAATATCATCGTATCATTTTGAAAATTTCCGGCGAAGCTTTGGCCGGGGAAAAGGGAACTGGCATTGACCCAACTGTGATCAAGAAATTGGCACATGAAATCAAGCTGGTTCATGACATGGGCGTGCAGATCGGCGTCGTTTGCGGCGGCGGCAACATGTGGCGTGGTGAAACCGGGGCCAAGCTGGGCATGGAAAGAGCCCAAGCTGACTACATGGGCATGCTGGCCACGATCATGAATGGTCTGGCCTTGCAAGATGGTCTGGAAACTGCTGGCGTGCCAACCAGACTGCAAACTTCAATCTCCATGCGGCAAGTTGCTGAACCTTACATCCGCCGGGTGGCAATCAGCCATATGGAAAAGAACCGGGTCGTTATCTTCGGCGGCGGCACTGGCAACCCTTACTTCTCAACTGATACCACGGCCGCTTTGCGGGCAGCGGAAATCAACGCTGACGTGATCTTGATGGCCAAGAACGGGGTTGACGGGGTCTACACGGCTGACCCGAACCTGGATCCAAGTGCCAAGAAGTTTGCTGAACTGACCCAGCTGGACATGATCTCCAAGGGCCTGCAAGTCATGGACAGAACGGCCAGCTCCTTGTCCATGGACACCCATATTCCATTGATTGTCTTCAACGTCAACACTCCAGGCAACATCAAGCGGGTGGTTGAAGGTGAAAACATCGGAACCATTATCAGAGGTGACAAATAATGAACAACGAAACGATTGCTAAAGCCAAGAGCAACATGAACAAGTCCATCGAAGTCTACCAGAGCAATCTGGCGACTGTCCGGGCCGGGGTTGCCAACGCTTCCCTTTTAGACCGGGTGATGGTTGAATACTACGGGGTACCGACTCCGCTGGTCCAAATGGCCGGGATTACCATTCCAGAACCACGGGTTTTGATGATTACCCCTTACGACAAGACTTCTTTGAATGATATTGAACACGCCATTTTGGCCTCTGACCTGGGCCTTACTCCGGCCAATGACGGTAACGTTATCCGCCTGGTTATCCCGCAACTTACTGGGGAACGGCGGCAGGAAATTGCCAAAGAAGTTGGCAAGCTGGCTGAAGAAGCCAAGATTGCTGTCCGCAATGTCCGCCAGGAAGCCATGAAGGCTTTGAAGAAGCAGGAGAAAGACGGCGAAATCACTGAAGACGAAGAACGGCGCCTGGAAAAGGAAGTCCAGAAGGTCACTGACGAATCAACCAAGAAGATTGACCAAATGGCTGACAACAAGCGCAAGGAAATCACTCAGGGTTAATTATGGATAAGAATAAGCAGCTGAATCATTTGGGGATCATCATGGACGGCAATGGCCGCTGGGCGAAGAAGCGGCACATGCCGCGCTTCATGGGCCACAAGGCCGGGATGGACAACGTTGAAAAGATTGCGCTCGCGGCAGATGAGTTGGGAATTAAAGTCCTGACTCTTTATGCTTTTTCGACGGAAAACTGGGCCAGGCCCAAGGATGAAGTCAATTATTTGATGAACCTGCCGGTCAAGTTTTTTGACAAGTTCATGCCCCGCCTGCAGGCCCACAATGTGAAGGTCAACATCATGGGCTATCTGGATGCCTTGCCGGACTCAACCAGAGAAGTTGTTGAGCGGGCCATGGCAGAAACGGCTGAAAACACTGGCCTGGTATTGAATTTTGCCTTCAATTACGGGTCAAGAAAAGAAATCGTTTCAGCCGTGCAGGCTTTGGCCAAAGAAGCCGCCGAAGGAAAAATTCAGCCTGGCGAAATTACTGAAGACATGGTATCCGCTAAGCTGATGACCGCCAAGTTCGCTCCGTACTCTGACCCGGACCTTTTGATCAGAACGTCTGGCGAGCAGAGAATCAGCAATTTCCTGCTCTGGCAGATTGCGTATTCAGAGCTTGCCTTTACGGACAAGGCCTGGCCGGACTTCGATGAAAACGACTTGGCCGAAATGGTTAAGATTTACCAGCACCGGGACCGGCGCTTTGGTAAATTAGATGAAACAGATAGTTAGGTAATATGAAACAAAGAGTAATTACAGCAGTTGTTGCTTTATTGATTTTTATCCCGGTTTTGATTGCCGGGGGCATGTGGATTGATTGGCTGGCTGCCTTTCTGGCCGCTGTCGGCATCAGTGAAGTCTTCTTGATGAAGAAGCAGATTCTGGTCTCAGTTGACTTTACCCTGGCAGCCCTGGCCACCTTGACCTGGACCGTGCCCAACTCCTTCTTCGGCTTTTTGCCAAAAAACTGGAGCAAGTGGGGCGTATTCTATGCCTTGGTAATGCTGCTCTTGACCTGGACGGTTTTGTCCAAGAACAAGACGACTTTTGATGACATCGGCGTGTACGTTCTGTCAAGTTTGTACATCGGGACTGGTTTCCATTACCTGGCAGCGATCAGAAACAGCGATCCGGCCCACGGCTTGTGGCGGCTGCTGTTTGCCTTCGTGATCGTCTGGACGACTGACACGGCTGCTTACATGGTTGGCCGCAAGTTCGGCAAGCACAAGCTCTGGCCAGTGATCAGCCCGAACAAGACCTGGGAAGGGTCAATCGGTGCCGTGATCATCGCGGTTATCGTTACCGCGATTTACGTCAACCTGGCTCCAGTCGGTGGCGACAAGACCAGCTTGATCATTGCTTCCTTCTTCCTGTCAATCGTCGGCCAGATGGGCGACCTGGTTGAATCAGCCTACAAGCGCTTCTACGGCGTCAAGGACTCCGGCAAGATCTTGCCGGGCCACGGCGGGATCCTGGACCGGTTTGACAGTACGCTTTTTGTTTTGCCAATCGTTGCCCTGATCTTTGGAATTTAGGAGGTAGCCGTGAAAAGTATTCTAGCCTTCATTATTGTTTTTGGCCTGGTGGTCTTTGTTCACGAATTTGGACACTTTTTCGTGGCGAAAAAGGCCGGTATTTTGGTGCGCGAATTTTCAATCGGCATGGGGCCAAAACTGGTTCAGTGGCGGCCCGGACAAACCACTTACACCATCCGCTGGCTGCCTTTAGGCGGCTATGTCCGCCTGGCCGGCCCCGATGAACAGAGTGAAATCGATCCTGGGACGGCTGTTGTCTTGGAACTGAATGAGGCTGGAATTGTCACGCGAATCGATGCTTCAGAATCGGACCTGCCGATTGAAGGCCGCCCCTTGCGGGTGACCAAGGCAGACCTGGTTGATGACTTGACGATTGAAGGATATGAAAACGGGGATGAGAGCCAGCTGGTGACCTACAAGGTCGACCATGACGCGACCATGATCGATGAAACGGGCACTGAGCTGCAGATTGCCCCCCGGGACGTGCAGCTGCCGGCGGCCAAGCCTTGGAAGAAGCTGGCAACCTCTTTTGCCGGACCTTTCATGAATATCGTTTTGGGCTTTGTGGTCTTGATGATTTACAGTTTTGCCTCAGTTGGCCCGGCAACGACGACTGTCGGTCAGGTAGCGGCCAATTCCCCGGCCCAGCACGTTTTGCAAAAGGGTGACCAGATCGTGGCCATCAATGGTCAGAAGATCAGTACTTTTGACCAGGTCAGCCAGGCAATCTCTTCTTCCAAGGGCAAGACCATGACTGTCAAGGTCAAGCGGAAGGGGAGCGAAAAGTCAGTCAAGCTGACGCCAAAATACTCAAAGAAGACTAAGTCTTACCTGGTTGGTATCGTTGCCCAGGCTGACAACTCATTTTCCGCTAAATTGAAGCGGGGCTGGGATTTGAGCTGGCAGGTGACGGGGATGATCTTCCAGGCCCTGGGCAACTTATTCAAGCACTTCAGCTTAAACAAATTGTCCGGTCCAGTCGGGATCTACTCGGAAACCTCTAAGGCAACTTCCATGGGTCTGACCTACATGTTGGCCTTTGTCGGCATGCTGTCCATCAACCTGGGGATCGTTAACTTGATTCCGATTCCCGGCCTGGATGGGGGCAAGCTTTTGCTGGAACTTATCGAGCTCCTGCGGGGCAAGCCAATTCCAGAGGAGCATGAAACAGTCGTTGACTTGATCGGGGTGGTCTTCTTGCTGATTTTGATCATCGCGGTAACGGGTAACGATATCTACCGCTACTTTATCAAATAGTCCTTAAAATAATAAATGTTTAGGAGAATTTAGTTAATTATGCGTCAATCAATCTTTTTCATGCCGACGCTGAAGGAAACTCCAGCCGACGCGGTTGCCAAGAGCCACCAAGTAATGCTGCGGGGCGGCTACATCCGGCAGGTTACGGCTGGTGTCTACTCATACCTGCCGCTGGGCTACAAGGTCTTGCGCAAGACTGAAAAGATCATTGAAGAAGAAATGGCCAATGCTGGCGTGGTTGAAATGATCATGCCGCACATGCTGCCAGCTTCAATGTGGGAAGAATCAGGCCGTTTGCCGAAGTACGGTCCGGAAATGTTCCGTTTGAAGGACCGGCATGGCCGGGAAATGTTGCTAGGGCCGACCCACGAAGAAACTTTTACTGAAGTTGTGGCTAAGAGCCTTAAGTCATACAAGCAGATGCCTTTGCATCTTTACCAGATTCAAACCAAGTTCCGGGATGAAAACCGGCCACGTTTCGGTCTTCTCCGGGGCAGAGAGTTTGTCATGCTGGACGGCTACAGCTTCGCGGCCAGCCGGGAGCAGCTGGACAAGCAGTTTGAAGACGAAAAGGCAGCTTACCTCAAGATCTTCAAGCGCACGGGCGTTGAAGTGCGGCCAGTTATTGCTGATTCCGGGACCATGGGCGGCAAGAACTCCACTGAATTCCAGGCACCTGCCGCTGTTGGCGAAGACACTATTGCCACCAACGCTTCCGGCACTTACGCCGCCAACTTGGAAATGGCGGTCAGTGTTGACACCTTCAAGCAAGAGCCTGAAGAACTGAAGGCAATGGAAAAGGTTGCTACTCCAGGCTGCGATACAATTGACAAGCTGGCTGAATTCTTGCAAGTGCCAGCAACCAGAATCGTCAAGAGCATCCTCTACATCGTTGATGAAAAGAAGAAGGTTCTGGTTTTGATCCGGGCTGACAAGGAAGTCAACGAAGTCAAGCTGACCCACCTCTTGGACTGTGACAGCTTGCGGGTTGCTGAAACTAGCGACTTGGAAGAACTGACCGGGGCTGGCAAGGGCGGCGTTGGCCCGGTAAACGCTGACTGGGCTGACGAAATCGTGGCTGACGAAACCGTTAAGGGCCTTTACAACGTGGTTGTTGGCGCGGGCGAAAGCGATGCCCAATTCATCAATGCCAACCTGGACCGGGACTTCAAGGCTGACCGCTTTGCTGACCTCCGGGTTGCCAATGAAGGCGAACCAGACCCGGTTGACCATGAACCACTGCAGTTTACTACCTCAATTGAAGTTGGTCACATCTTCAAGCTGGGGACCTACTACACGGAAACCATGGGGGCCAAGTTCCTGGACCAAAACGGCAAGTCCCAGCCAGTTATCATGGGCTCATATGGGATCGGGGTTACCCGTCTGCTTTCAGCCGTTGTTGAACAGCACGCGACTGAAAACGGGGTTGCCTGGCCAAAGGAAATCGCGCCATTCGGTATTCACATCATCCAGATGAAGATGAAGGATGAAATTCAAAGCAAGCTGGCCGAAGACCTGGAAGCCAAGTTTGCCAAGTATGACGTCCTTTATGACGACCGTAATGAACGTCCAGGCGTTAAGTTCAACGATGCTGACCTGGTTGGCGCGCCAATCAGAATTACTGTTGGCCGCGACGCTGCTGACGGGATCGTTGAAGTCAAGCGCCCAGGCGACGAGCAAGCACAAAAGCTGGCCGTTACCGATCTGGAAGACTTTATTGCCAGCGAATTAGATTAGGATTGAACTCTCGTGACTGATAAAAACCAACTTTTTCTCAAATTGTTAAAACAGGTCGGCTTCCCGGCAGGGGCAGCTGACGAAGCGGTTTTACAGGCAGGGGAGATAAAAAACGTGGATGTCTACAGAAAAGAACGTAGATGGGATATCCACGTTTTTTTTACTACTCCACTGCGTTTTGAAAGCTACAACGCCTTGAACCAGGCGATTAAGCATGAATTTAACGACTTTGTCGACACCCGCCTGTTCGTTGAAACAGCAGACGGCCAGCAGCAGTACCTGCCAGACTACTGGCACTACGCGGTTGAAAATTCAGAAGTCTTGTCCGCCAATCCAGCTGCTCAGAATTTCCTGGTCGGGCAAACGCCCCATGAGGATAGCGGCCGCTGGATCATTCCGATTAACGGCCAGCTTTTTGACAAAATGCTGGAGCAGCGGCTTTTGGACAGTTTCTCTTTAGAACTGCGCGACTATGGCTTTTTTAACGTCAAGCTTTTAACAGAAGTTGACGAACAGGGCGGGCAAAGTGACTTTGAAAGCCTGGCCCAGCTGGTGGAAGCCCATGAAAAAAACATGCAGGAAGCCTTCCAGCAGGCCCCGGCCAAGCCAAAGCCAGCTCCCCGGCCTAGCTACCAGGGCCGGCGGGGCAAGAAGGCCAGTTTTGGCCCAGGCGCCATCAGTGACAATGCTGAAATCACTCAGCTGAAAGACCTGTCAGAAGATCAACGCAGCGCCGTTGTCGAAGGCCATGTCTTCAAGGCGGAAATGCAGGAACTGCGGTCGGGATCCTTTATTTTTAATGGGGAAATGACTGACTATACCGGTTCTGTCTCCTTTAAAAAATTCGTCCGTGATTCTGACAAGGAAGAAATCGAATACCTTAAAGGAATCAAGCCTGGTGTTTGGATCCGCATGCAGGGCAGCCTTAAAGATGACCAATATGCCCATGACTTGATCTTCAACATCTACAGCATGGAATTAACCGAGCACGTAGGCCGGCAAGAAGCCTACCAAGGCGAAGAAAAGCACGTGGAGCTGCATGTCCACACCAACATGAGCCAGCTGGACGCTACTGCTGACGTGGCAGACATCATCAAGACAGCCAAGAAGTTCGGCCAGCCCGCCATTGCGATTACTGACCATGCTGACTTGCAGGCCCTGCCAAATGCTTTTGAAGCGGGCAAAAAGAACGGGATGAAGGTCATTATGGGCCTGGAAGCCAACATGGTTGAAGACCACGGTCTGCTGGTTTTAAACCCGGCACATATGCGGTATGAAGACCAGGAATTCGTCATTTTCGACGTTGAAACGACAGGTTTGTCCTCGGTTTATGACACGATCATTGAAATCGGGGCCGTCAAGATGAAAAATGGGGAAGTGATTGAACGCTTTGATAAATTCATCAATCCCCACCACCCTTTGTCTGAAACCACGATCAATTTGACCTCGATCACCGATGAAATGGTCCAAGCAGCTGATGACGAAGCTGTCGTGATCAAGCAGTTCATGGACTTTTATGGCAATGATCCCCTTTGCGGGCACAATGTCCAGTTTGACGTGGGCTTTGTCAACGCTGCCTTGAAGCGCTGCGGCTATCCGGAAATCAGCCAGCCGGTTGTCGACACTTTGGAAGTTTCCCGCCTGCTGCACCCGGAACAATCCCGCCATACCCTGGACTCGCTTTGCCGCAAGTACAATGTGGTCCTGGAACACCACCACCGGGCCAACCAGGACGCTGAAGCAACCGGCTACTTGATGTTCAAGCTTTTAGATGCCTTTAATGACAAGTACCAGGAAGACGACCTGGGCAAGATGAACGACTACAGCAACGGTGAAGGCTACAAGCGGGCCCGGCCGACCCATATTACAGTCCTGGCCCAAAACCAAAAGCCTGGCCTGCGGAATTTGTATGAACTGGTTTCCTTGGCCGGAATCAAGTACAACTTCAAGGGGCTGAGAACACCCAAGTCAGAACTTCGCCGCTTGCACGCCGGCCTTTTGTACGGGTCTGCCTGCAGCCAGGGGGAAGTCTTCATTGCCATGATGCAGAAGGGCTATGAAGAGGCTAAAAAGAAGGCGGAATTTTACGACTTTTTGGAAATCCAGCCGCCGTCAAACTATTCCAGCTTGATCGCGGATGGCTTGATCGCCGATGAAAGCCAGCTGGAAGAAATTTTGACCAACATCTATAAGCTGGGCAAGGAGCTGAATAAACCAGTCGTAGCAACCAGTGATGCTCACTATATTGACAAGCATGAAGCCATCTACCGGGACGTTTTGCTGGCTGCCCAAAGGGGTAACCCGAACCGGAACAAGCAACACCCGGACCTGCACTTCTATACTACCCAGGAGATGCTGGATGAATTCAGTTTCATGGGTGAAGAAGTTGCTAAAGAAGTGGTCATCAGCAACCCAAACAAGATCAATGCCATGATCGATGAAGGGGTGCAGCCAGTCCAAGACGAGAGCTTCCCGCCAAAGATTCCGCATACTGCTGAGCGGGTACGCAAGCTGACCTATGACAAAGCTCATGAACTTTATGGTGACCCCTTGCCGGACAACATCCAGGCCCGGCTTGACCGGGAGCTTGATGCCATTATCGGTAACGGCTACGGGGTCGTTTACCTGATTTCCCAGATGCTGGTAGCCAAGTCAGTTAAAGACGGCTACCTGGTTGGTTCCCGGGGCTCTGTCGGTTCCAGTCTGGTCGCGACTATGATGGGGATCACGGAAATCAACCCGATGCCGCCCCATTACCGCTGCCCGAAGTGCAAGAAGTCAGAATTTTTTGAAAATGGCGAATATGCTTCAGGCTTTGACTTGCCGGATAAAAAGTGTTCTGACTGCCAGGTCATGATGGTTAAAGACGGACAGAACATCCCATTTGAAACCTTCCTCGGCTTCCACGGCGACAAGGTGCCCGACATCGACTTGAACTTCTCCGGTGACTACCAGCCAGTTGCCCACAACTTCATCAGAGTTATGTTTGGGCCAAACCACTCCTTTAAAGCCGGTACGGTTGGTACCCTGGCTGATAAAAAAGCGATCGGCTATGCCAAGCACTACCAGGATGAGCACCCGGAAATCAAGATGAACAACGCGGAAGTCGACCGCCTGGCTATTGGGGTTACCGGGGTCAAGGCCACGACTGGCCAGCACCCGGCCGGGATCGTCGTTTTGCCGGATGACAAGGATATCTATGAACTGACTCCTTTGCAGTATCCATCAGATGATATTTCCAAGGAGTGGAAGACGACCCACTTCGACTTCCACCAGATCCACGACAACCTCTTGAAGTTCGACATCCTGGGCCACCAGGACCCGACCATGATCAGAATGCTGCAGGACTTGTCCGGGATTGATCCTTTGACTATTCCAACCGATGACCCCAAGGTCATGTCCCTCTTCTCCAGCCCGGAAGCTTTGGGGGTTACTCCAGAGCAGATCAATTCCAAGACCGGGACCCTGGGTCTGCCGGAATTCGGGACGCCTTTTGTCCGGGGGATGCTGGAAGAAACCAAGCCGTCAACTTTTGCCGAGCTCCTGCAGATTTCCGGCCTGTCCCACGGGACGGACGTCTGGCTGGGCAATGCTGAAGAGCTGATCAATAACGGCACTTGCAAGTTAAAGAGCGTGATCGGCTGCCGTGACAACATCATGACTGACTTGATCCACTGGGGAGTCAAGGAAGAAGTCGCCTTTTCGACCATGGAAACTGTCCGGAAGGGGAAGGGGATTTCTGATGAGAATATGGCCGTCTTAAAGGAAAACAAGAACATTCCAGACTGGTACATTCCGTCTTGTTTGAAGATCAAGTACATGTTCCCGAAGGCCCACGCGGCCGCCTATATCTTGATGGCCCTGCGGGTAGCCTGGTTCAAGGTCTACTATCCGGAGATCTACTATGCCGCCTACTTCTCAGTCAGAGCCGACAAGGTTGACCTGGAAGCCATGAGCCGAGGTAAAAATACAGTTGTCGCCTTGATCAACCGGATCAAGGAAAAGGGGACGGCGGCCACCAAGCTGGAAAAGGACCTGCAGACCTATATGGAACTGGTTAACGAAGCAATTGAGCGGGGGATCAATTTCAAGATGGTTGACATCAACGAGTCTGAAGCCACGACTTACAAGATCGTTGACAAGCACACCATCCTGGCTCCTTTTAACGCGGTTGACGGCTTAGGTGACTCCGCGGCCAAGCAGATCGTGGCTGCCCGCAGTGAAGCCCCATTTTTGTCAAAGGAAGACTTGCAGGTACGAGGCAAGGTCTCCCAGAAGATCATGGACTTTTTTGAAAACAACAATGTCTTAGAAGGGATGCCTGACCAAAACCAACTTTCCCTCTTCTAAGAGCTTCCTATTTACAAGTGGGAAAAATTTTGTTATAATCTTTTTCAGATCGAATATGGTAAATTCGAGTGAGCAGCAATGCTCACTCTTTTTATTACGGAGGAAAATTTTGCCAAAAAACTTAACACCTATCCAAGAAGCAATCGAACCGGTCATTAGCGGTCATGACTGTGAACTTGTTGATTTGGAATATGTCAAGGAAAAGAGTCAAGACTATCTGCGAATCTACGTGGACAAGCAGCCAAACGGGATTGACATCGAAACGATTGCGGAGCTGAGTGAGTTGGTTGGAGAAAAATTGGACTCAATGCAGCCAGATCCGCTGCCAGACCCGTACATCTTGGAATTGTCCTCACCGGGCCTGGAAAGACCGATCAAGAAGGAGCAGGACTGGGAAAAGGCCAAGGGCCAGTACATCCACGTCGGCCTCTACCAAAAGTTGGAAGGCGAGAAGGTCTTTGAAGGTCATTTGCTTGACCTGGACGACCAGGAGATTAAACTGGAAATCAAGATCAAGACCCGGCGCAAGCAGCTGACTATTCCGCGCAAGCAGATCGCCAGCGCCCGTTTTGCAATCGAATTTTAGAAAGAGTGATCCAAAACTTATGTCAAAAGAAATGCTGGAAGCCTTTGACGTCTTGGAAAAGACCAAGGGCATCAAACAAGACGTTATCGTTGAAGCCATGAAGGCCGCTTTGGCCGCTGCCTACAAGAAGAACTACGGCCAGGCTGAAAATGTTGAAATCGACTTTAATGAAAAGAAGGGCGATTTCAAGGTCATGGCTTTGAAGACGGTAGTTGACGAAGTGCAAGACGACCGGGTGGAAGTCAGCTTGAAGGATGCCTTGGCCATCAACCGGGCTTACGAAGTTGGCGACACGATCAAGTTTGAAGTTACCCCAAAGAACTTCGGCCGGACCGCGGCGGCTACGGCCAAGCAGGTCGTAATGCAGCGCCTGCGTGAAGCTGAAAATGCCCACATCGTCAATGAATACTCTCAATATGAAGATGAGCTGGTTACCGGGACGGTTGAAAGAACTGACAACCGTTTCGTTTACGTCAACATCGGCAATGTTGAAGCAGTCATGGACATCAAGCGCGACACTATTCCAGGTGAACACTACAACCCACAAGACCGGGTCCGCGTCTTGGTAACTAAAGTCGGTGCTGACGGCAAGGGGGCCCAGATCCGGGTATCCCGGACTGCCCCTGACGTAGTCAAGCGGCTTTTTGAACAAGAAGTACCTGAAATCTTTGACGGCACGGTGGAAATCATGTCCATTGCCCGGGAAGCCGGCGAAAGAACCAAGATTGCCGTTAAGTCCAACGACCCGAACATTGATCCAGTTGGTACCTGTGTCGGCCCGCGCGGCAGCCGGGTGCAGAACGTGGTCAATGAACTGGGTGGGGAAAACATCGACATCGTTCAGTACGAAGAAGACCCATCTGACTACATCGCCAATGCCTTGAACCCAGCTGAAGTTATCGCTGTTCAGTTCGAAGACGAAGACGATGAAAAGAAGGCCTTCGTGATCGTGCCGGACTACCAGCTTTCCCTGGCCATCGGCAAGAAGGGGCAAAACGTCCGCCTGGCTGCCCGCTTGACTGGCTACAAGATCGACATCCGGCCAGAGTCAGAAGTCGAATTTGTTGACGAAAGCGAAGTAGAAGACGAAACTGAAGTAGCAGAAGATCAAGACCTGGGTCAAGCAGAAGCTGCAGATGAACAAGCAGAGACTGAAGCTGACGAAAGTGCAGAAGCTGAAGAAGCGGAAGACCTGGATCTTGACGAAGAAGAATAGGTGATTTCCTTGAAAAAGAGAAAAATCCCCATGCGGAAGGACTTGTTGACCGATACGATGCAGCCGAAGAAGGATCTGGTCAGAATCGTTGTTGACAAGGAAAAGAATGTTTCTGTTGATCCAAGTGGCAAGAAGCCAGGCCGCGGTGCTTATGTGTCCTTAGAGCCAGAAAAGATCGCTGCTGCCCGTAAGTCAAAGGTGCTGGAACGCAGTTTGGGCGTGAAGGTCGCCGATGAATTTTACGACGAGCTCTTCGCTTACGTGGACCACCAGAAGGCAAGAAAAGAATTATTTGGTGATCAAAAATAATTAACAACCGAGAGAAAGCCTTAAATTTGCTTGGTTTGGCAACCCGGGCCGGAAAGACGGTTTCGGGCACGGACATCGTTTTGGCCAAATTGAAGAAGGGCAAGCTTAAGTGCGTTATCATCGCGAATGATTTAGCAGAAAACAGCCGGGGCGAGATCGAAGCTGCTTTGAAGGCCCACCCAACTCCATTGCTGGACGTCTTCACGGAAGCTGAACTCAGCCAGGCTGTAGGTAAGAAACGCAAAGTTTTGGCATTAACAGATCGTGGTTTTGCGAAAGCCTTGCTGGATAAGATTAAAGAAGGAGTGTGATCTAATGACCAAGAAACAAGAAAACGAAACTTCAAAGGAATTGGGCATGGATAACAAGAAAACCAGCGGCAAGTCTGGTAAATTAAAGATTTCAGTCAGTGCTATTCGCAAGGGCGAAAAGAAGACTGAAGGCAAGAGACCAAATTCCCGCCGCCGGGCAAACAACCACTCTAACGACCACAGCAAGCGCCGCCGGCCAGCAGCCCAAGATTTGCTGAAGGATCTCAAGCAAAAGCAACGGGCTGATGAAGTCCGCTTGGACCAGGAAAGCAAGGCTGCCAAGCAGGAATACAAGAAGTCCTTAAGCAAGGCTGCTGCCAGCGAAAGCAAGCCGGTTGTGAGGAAGGTCGAAAGTGCCGACAAGGCAGCTGAAACTGCAATTGAAGCACCAAAGGTCCGCGGGCCAAAGATCTTGAAGCCATCCCCAGCCCGCCTTAAGCAAAACCAGGCAAGCAGTGAAAAGCCTGCTGCCAAGTCTTCATCTTCTCGCCGGCCAAGTTCCCGGCCAAGCTTTACTGAAGCGCCAATGCCTGAAAACAAGGATAACCGCCGCAGAAACAGCGGCAAGCCTGGCCGCAAGGGGCAAAATGCCTATGCTGACCAAGGCCGGGGCGCAAACAGCGACCGCAGCGAACGGCGCAAGCGCAAGAACAAGAAGCACCAAAATGCGCCACAAGTCAAGAAGCAGGTTACCCAAAGAAAGGATCGTCCGCTTCCAGAAAGCTTTGAATACGAAGTTGGCATGAACGCGCAAGACCTGGGCAAGATCCTCCACCGGGAACCAGCTGAAATCGTGAAGAAGCTCTTCATGCTGGGGATCATGACCAACCAGAACCAGTCTCTGGACAAGGACACGATCGAACTGCTGGCGGCTGACTACGGTATTGAAGCCGTGGAAAAGGTCCACGAAGACATTTCCGACATCGACAACATTTTTGCCCAGGAAATGGAAGAGTCCAAGAACTCTGAAAACCAGGTTGTCCGTCCGCCAGTCGTAACCATCATGGGTCACGTCGACCACGGTAAGACCACCTTGCTGGACCGCCTGCGCCACACCCGGGTTTCTGAACACGAAGCCGGCGGGATCACCCAGAACATCGGTGCCTACCAGGTCCGGATCAACGACCGTTTGATCACCTTCCTGGACACCCCAGGTCACGCGGCCTTCTCAAGCATGCGGGCCCGCGGGGCGGAAATCACCGACATCGTCGTTTTGATCGTTGCCGCTGACGACGGGGTTATGCCGCAGACCATCGAAGCCATCGACCACGCCAAGAGCGCGGGCGTGCCAATTATTGTGGCCATCAACAAGATGGACCGGCCAGGTGCCAACCCTGCCCACGTTACTGAACAGCTGATGCAGTATGAACTGATTCCAGAAAACTATGGTGGTTCAACCATCTTCGTCAACATCTCAGCTAAGACCGGGATGGGGATTGACGAACTTTTGGAAAACATCATCTTGGAAGCCGACATGCTGGAACTGAAGGCTGACCCGAAGCAAAAGGCGATCGGTACGGTTGTCGAAGCTCGTTTGTCCCGGGGCAAGGGTCCAGTTGCCGACGTCTTGATTCAGCAGGGTACCCTGCGGATTGGTGATCCAATCGTTGTCGGTGACACCTTCGGCCGTGTCCGGACCATGACCAACGACAAGGGCCACCAGGTCAAGAAGGCTACGCCATCAATGCCTGTTGAAATTACTGGTTTGAATGACGTGCCGGAATCAGCCGACAAGCTGGTTGTCTTTGATGATGAAAAGACTGCCCGCGCGGTTGGTGAAGCCCGGGCCCAGCAGTCTCTGCAAAAGCAGCGTGAAAATGTTCAGCACGTTACTCTGGACAACCTCTTTGACACGATGAAGCGGGAAAGCATGAAGTCTGTCGACATCGTTTTGAAGGCTGACGTGCAAGGGTCTGCTGAAGCCTTGGCCCAATCCTTCCAAAAGATCGACGTTGAAGGCGTCCGGGTCAACATTATCCACTCCGGCGTCGGGGCCATCAATGAAAGTGACGTTACCCTGGCCAGCGCTTCAAACGCCTTGATCATCGGCTTCAACGTCCGGCCAACGGCAACTGCCAAGAGCCAGGCTGCTCAAGAAGGCGTCGACATCCGCCTTTACAGCATCATCTACAAGGCTATCGATGACGTTAAGGCCGCTATGCAAGGGATGCTGGAACCAACTTACGAAGAAAAGGTTATCGGTAACCTGACTGTTCGCGAAACCTGGAAGGTATCCAAGATCGGGACCATCGCTGGTGCCTTTGTCGACAACGGCTACGTTACTAGAGAATCAGGCATCCGGGTTATCAGAGACGGCGTGGTCAAGTACGACGGCAAGGTTGCCTCACTGCGCCGGTTCAAGGATGACGTCAAGGAAGTCAAGGCAGGCTTTGACTGTGGTTTGACCATTGAAAACTTCAACGACATCAAGGAAGGCGATGAACTGGAAGCCTACGAAATGCAGGAAGTTAAGCCAGGTTAACAGGAGGCTGAAATGAAGCACAGAAAAGGACGGGTTGAAGGCGAAATCCTGCGGGAACTGACCAAGATCATCCGCAAGAACATCCGCGATCCCCGGGTCAGCGACGTGACTTTTACCGCCGTGGAGTGCAGCAATGACTTTTCATACGCGACTGTCTACTACAGTCTGCTGACTGAAGATGAACAGGCGCAAAAAGAAGCGGAAGCCGGCTTGGAAAAGGCTAAAGGAACCATGCGGCACTTGCTCGGCCAGAGCTTGACCATGTACAAGGTTCCGGAACTGATTTTCAAGCGGGACCAGTCCGTGATCTACGGCAGCAAGATCGACCGTTTGCTTGCTGACTTGAAGAAGCAGGAACAAGATCGCCAAAACTAGCAAAAAGCGCCTTCGGGCGCTTTTTTGCGTATAAAGAAGAGGAGAAAAAGATGTTCAACGGAATTATCGTAATCGACAAGGCAGCGGGCATGACCAGCGGGGATGTGGTTTATAAGCTGCGCCGGCTCTTAAAGCAAAAGAAGATCGGCCATGCCGGAACCCTGGACCCGGAAGTCACCGGCGTTTTGCCGGTAGCTCTAGGTCAGGCAACAAAATTGATTGAGCTGATGCATGAGCGGCCAAAAGCTTATGTTGGTGAAGGCATGCTGGGCCTGGCAACTGATTCTTATGACCTGGAAGGGAAAGTTTTGGCGGAGAAAGCCCTGACTGAGCCGGTCAGTGACCAGGCCATCAAAGAGGCCATGCAGTCTTTGACTGGGGAAATCGTCCAGCAGCCGCCAATTTATTCCGCGGTCAGAGTCAATGGCAAGCGGCTCTACGAATATGCCAGAGAAGGGATTCCGGTTGAGCGGCCCAAGCGGTCTGTCCAGGTTTTTCGCTATGACTTGACGCGGCCAAGCCAGTTTGACCCAGAAAAAGGCCGGCAGACTTTTTCTTATGAAGTTGAATGTTCTAAGGGGACCTATGTCCGCAGCCTGGTCAACGACCTGGGCGATAAATTGGGCTTGCCGGCAGTGATGACCAAATTGCGGCGGACGGCCAGTTCTGGCTACAAACTGCAGGACGCGGTCACTTTGGAAGAACTGGCGGAGAATTTGGACCATGCTGAAGATTATATTCAGCCAATCGACAGCTTTTTTGCTGACTACCCGCAATTTGAATTAGACGATGCCTTATGGCAGCAGGTGAAAAACGGGGCCTGGATCAAACTCCCTCTTGATGCAGGCAAGGTCGCTTTGCGGTATAATGAAAAGGTTAAAGCGATTTACCGGGCCAAGGGACAAGGTCTCTACTGCCCGGACCTAATGCTTTTAAGTAATGAGTAATTGAGGGATTAAGTTTGAAAGTAATAAATCTAAGCTATCCGTTCAAGAAAGAACTGACGGCCGGCAAGGTTGTCCTGGCCCTGGGCTTTTTTGACGGAGTTCATATCGGCCACCAGAAGTTGATCAAGGAAGCCCGGATAATTGCAGATGAGAAGGATCTGCCATTGATGGTGCTGACCTTTGACCGCCATCCCAAGGAGGTCTACGCCGGGGTCAAGGACTTTGAGTACTTGAACAGTCCGGAGGAAAAGGCCTACGAAATGTCCAAGATCGGGGTCGACTACCTGGTGATTCTCAAGTTCACTCCGGAATTCAGCCACCTGGCTCCCCAGGCCTTCGTTGATGAGATCATCATGGGCCTTAAGGCAGACACGGTTGTTGCCGGCTTTGACTACAGCTATGGCCCAAAGGACGTGGCCAACATGGAAAATCTGCCGGTTTTTGCCAAGGGCCGCTTTGACATCAAGGTGGTGCCAAAGCAGATTTTTGCCGGGGAAAAAATTGGCTCAACCGAAATCCGTAAGGCTATTAAAAGCGGCAATCTCCGCTTGGCTACAGAATTGTTGGGTCACCCGTATCTAACTAGCGGCAAGGTCGTCCACGGCTTCAGAAACGGCCACAAGCTAGGCTTTCCAACCGCGAATCTGGAATTGGCCTGGCCAAAAGTGTTGCCGAAAATCGGCGTCTACGCGACCATGACCCAGGTGGGGGACAGCTGGTACCAGTCGATGACCAGCGTCGGCTACAATGTCACTTTCAATGATGAGAAGAAGATTTACATCGAATCCAACATCTTTGATTTTGACCAGGACATCTATGGCGAGCAGATCACCATTGCCTGGTACAAGTACTTGCGCGGGGAAGAAAAGTTTGCCGACATGGAAGCTTTAAGCGAGCAGCTGAAGCTGGACCAGGTCGCCAGTGAAAACTATTTTAGTTCCTTAATTGGACAGTAAAAAACGGTCTTTGAAAAGAGACCGTTTTTTTGCGGGATTTTTTTAGCATTCTCCTTGACTAACTGCTAATTTCTTGTTAATCTATACCATGTTAGCACATGAAAGATGTGAGTGCTAAAAGTGAGGGCGATGTTATGTTGACCGAACGTCAAGAACTTATTCTCAAGACAATTATTCAGGACTTCACCAAGACGCATGAGCCGGTCGGCTCAAAGACAGTCATGAATCAATTGCCGATTAAAGTGTCCAGCGCGACTATCCGCAATGAGATGGCGGTCCTGGAAGAGCATGGCTTGATTGAAAAGACCCACTCCTCCAGCGGCCGGGTGCCATCGACTGAGGGTTACCGCTACTACCTGGACAATTTGGTGCAGCCCCTGCAGCTGCCGGAAGAAATTTACAATCAAATTGGCTACCAGTTTGACCAGCCGTTCAACCAAGTGGACGAGATCGTCAAGGAAGCTGCCAAGATCCTGTCGGACTTGACTGACTACACGGCCTTCGCTGAAGGCCCCGAAGTCAAGAATGTCAGCATTACGGGCTTCAGAATCGTGCCCCTGGCACCCCGGCAGGTCATGGCAATTCTGGTAACCAGCGATGGCAGTGTCAAGAACCAGCTTTACACCTTGCCGCGGCACATCTCAGGGGATGAAATTGAACAAGCTGTCCGCTTGATCAACGACCAGCTGGTCGGCAAGAATTTAAGCGAAATCAACAAGCAGACCTTTGAGCAATTGTCCAGCTCTAATATCGTCGGCAAGAATGCTCCGGAATTTCTGGAGCTTCTGGAAGCCGTCATTAAAGACGCGGCAAGTGAGCAGCTGTACGTTGACGGTCAGCTGAACCTGCTCAATAATACAGAAAACAGCGATTTAAAAGACATCAAGTCGCTTTATGAACTGATCAATTCCAGCTCTTTAGCTGATGAACTGATCGATCTGAGTGACAGTCCCGGCCATTATCCAGTTCATGTCCGCTTAGGGACGGAATTGCAAAACGACCTGCTGAAGGATTTCAGCCTGGTGACGGCTGAATACAGCGTCGGCCGCTATGGCCGGGGAACGATCGCCCTCTTGGGGCCGAGAAATATGCCTTACTCGGAAATGATTGGCTTGATGGAATACTTCCGCCAGGAACTGGCCCGCAAGTTGTTAGATTACTATGGCAGATTTAAATAAGGAGGTTTGTCGTGAGCAAAGAAGAATTTCCAAGTGAGAAGGATTTGCCGCAAGAAGACCAGGAAAAGCAAGCCAAGCCAGCTGAAGCTGACAAGGCAGGCGTAAAAGAAGACAAAAAGGTAAGTGGCGACAAGGAAAAGGCTGACAAGGCAGCTGATTCAGAACTGGACCAGCTCAAGGCTGAAGTTGCCGCTTTGACCCAGAAGAACAAGGACCTGGAAGACAAGTACTTAAGAAGCGAAGCTGAGATTCAAAATGCCCAGCGCCGCTACAGCAAGGAAAGAGCCAACCTGGTCAAGTATGAGTCCCAGCGCTTGGGCAAGGATATCCTGGCCAGCGTGGACAACTTGGAAAGAGCCCTCCAGGTCAAGGCCGACGACGAGGCTTCCAGCCAGCTGAAGAAGGGGATCGAAATGACCCTGGAAGGCCTGGTCAGAGCCTTGAAGGATAACGGCATTGAAGAAATCAAGGCTGACGGTGAAAAGTTTGATCCGACATTGCACCAGGCGGTCCAAAGCGTACCGGCTGAAAATGATGATCAAAAAGACCATGTCGTCCAGGTCCTGCAAAAGGGCTATGTCTACAAGGACCGGACCCTGCGGCCAGCCATGGTTGTGGTTGCCCAGTAAGGCAATTTTTTAACAAAGCAATAAACAAGCAAAAATAATACAAAGGAGATAAAAGACAATGTCTAAAGTTATTGGGATTGACTTAGGTACCACCAACTCAGCAGTTGCGGTTTTGGAAGGCAAGGAACCAAAGATTATTACCAACCCGGAAGGCGCCAGAACTACCCCTTCAGTAGTTGCCTTCAAGGACGGCGAAATTCAAGTCGGTGAAGTTGCCAAGCGGCAAGCCATCACCAACCCGAATACTATTGTTTCCATCAAGCGGCACATGGGCGAAAGTGACTACAAGGTCAAGGTTGGCGACAAGGCTTACACCCCACAGGAAATTTCAGCCATGATCTTGCAATACATCAAGAAGTTCTCAGAAGACTACCTTGGTGAACCTGTAACTGACGCGGTTATCACTGTTCCAGCCTACTTCAACGACGCACAACGGCAAGCAACCAAGGATGCCGGCAAGATCGCGGGCTTGAACGTGCAACGGATCATCAACGAACCAACTGCTTCAGCTTTGGCCTACGGCTTGGACAAGGATGAAGACGACGAAACTGTTTTGGTTTACGACCTTGGTGGTGGTACTTTCGACGTTTCCGTTTTGCAATTGGGCGATGGCGTCTTCCAAGTTCTGTCAACCAACGGTGACACTCACCTGGGTGGGGACGACTTCGACAACAAGATCATCGACTGGCTGGTTGACGGCTTCAAGCAAGAAAACGGCGTTGACCTGTCCAAGGACAAGATGGCAATGCAGCGTTTGAAGGACGCGGCTGAAAAGGCCAAGAAGGACTTGTCAGGCGTATCTTCAACCCACATTTCTCTTCCATTCATCTCCGCTGGTGAAGCAGGTCCTCTGCACCTGGAAGCAGACCTTACCCGGGCTAAGTTCAACGAACTGACTGATGACTTAGTGCAAAGAACCAAGATCCCATTTGACAACGCCCTGCGTGACGCTGGCCTGTCAGTTGGCGACATCGACAAGGTCATCTTGAACGGTGGTTCAACCCGTATTCCAGCTGTCCAAGAAGCCGTAAAGAAGTGGGCTGGCAAGGAACCAGACCACTCAATCAACCCAGACGAAGCCGTTGCTTTGGGTGCCGCAATCCAAGGCGGGGTTATCTCCGGTGACGTTAAGGACATCGTTTTGCTTGACGTTACTCCGCTTTCCCTGGGTATTGAAACCATGGGCGGGGTCTTCACCAAGCTGATCGACAGAAACACCACGATCCCAACTTCCAAGAGCCAGATTTTCTCAACTGCCGCTGACAACCAGCCAGCCGTTGACATCCACGTTCTGCAAGGTGAACGGCCAATGGCAGCTGACAACAAGACTTTGGGCCGCTTCGAACTGACTGACATTCCAGCTGCTCCACGTGGCGTGCCACAAATCCAAGTTACCTTCGACATCGACAAGAACGGTATCGTTAATGTTTCTGCCAAGGACATGGGGACTGGCAAGGAACAAAAGATCACCATCCAATCAGCTTCAGGTCTGTCAGACGAAGAAATCGAGAGAATGAAGAAGGAAGCTGAAGAACACGCTGACGAAGACGCGAAGAAGAAGGAAGAAGTCGACCTCAGAAACGAAGTTGACGGCTTGATCTTCCAAACCGAAAAGACTTTGAAGGAAGTTGACGGCAAGCTCGCAGACAGCGACGTTCAACCAGTCAAGGATGCCCTGGAAGACTTGAAGAAGGCTCAAAAGGACAACAACCTGGACGAAATGAAGGAAAAGAAGGACGCTTTGAGCAAGGTTGCCCAAGACCTGGCTGTCAAGCTCTACCAGCAAAACGCCCAAAACCAGCAAGGCCAAGGCGGTCAAGCAGGCCCAACTGACAATGGCTCAAATGGCGCAAGCGGCGACACTGTTGACGGCGACTTCACCAAGGTAGACCCAGACAAGTAAAGCGACTATAATTAAACAAAAGGAGAAGAACTGCTTGATGTAGTTCTTTTCTTTTGTTAGTAAAAGGAGCAGTAATAAACAGATGGCAGCAAACCGTGACTATTATGACGTCTTAGGCGTGAGCCGGGATGCCAGTGACGCAGAAATCAGCAAGGCCTACCGGAAGTTGGCCAAGAAATATCACCCGGACTTGAACCACGAAGCAGGGGCAGAAGAAAAGTACAAGGAAGTCAATGAAGCTTACGAAGTGCTTCATGACCCGCAAAAGCGGCAGCAGTATGACCAATTTGGCCAGGCTGGCATGAACGGCCAGGGCGGCTTTGGCGGCCAGTACGGTGGTCAGGGCTTTGGCGGAGCTGATTTTAGTGACTTTGGTGACATCTTCAACAGCTTCTTTGGTGGCGGCGCCCGCCAGCAGGTAGACCCGACCGCTCCGCAGCGGGGGGCTGATTTAGACTACACGATGACGATCGACTTTATGGACGCCATCAAGGGCAAGACCAGTGAAATCAGCTACAGCCGGTCAACCACCTGTGAAGTCTGCCATGGTTCTGGGGCTGAAAAGGGGACCCACCCAATCACCTGCGACAAGTGCGGCGGCAGCGGCATGATGACTATTACGCAAAGAAGCGTTTTGGGCATGATCCAGCGGCAGACGACCTGTGACAAGTGCGCGGGCAGTGGGGTCATCATTCAGCATCCATGCCAAAACTGCCACGGCAAGGGGGTCAAGACCCAGAAGCAGACCCTGCAGGTCAAGGTGCCAGCGGGCATCGACAACGGCCAGCAGATCCGCCTGGCCGGCCAAGGCGAAGCCGGCAAGAACGGCGGCCCTTACGGGGACCTCTACATCGTCTTCCGGGTGCGGCCAAGCAAGGACTTCACCAGACGTGGCCAGACCATCTATACGACCGTGCCGATTTCCTTTGCCCAGGCAACCTTGGGTGACGAAATCAACGTCAAGACGGTTTACGGCGACACGAAACTGAAGATTCCGGCCGGCACCCAGCCGAACCAGAAGTTTACTTTAAAGGACAAGGGTGTTCCGAGCCTGCGCGGCGGCAGTTCTGGCGACCAGGTAACCACGGTTGAAATCGTGATTCCGAAGTCCATCAATGAGGCCCAGCGCAAGGCCTTGCTGGAATTCGTCAAGGCCAGCGGCGGCTCCATTGCCCCGCAGGAAAAAGGTTTCTTTGAACGCTTGAAGGAGAAGCTGAGCTAATTTTTTAAAGCAATTTAAGGAGGCAGTCTGAGAGGACTGCCTTTTTTGATGACTGGGAAAAGACAAACGGGCCAATTTCGGGTATAATTGTTTAGTACTTTAGTAAGGATGCGAGAAAATATATGGACTTAGAAAAATTAAAAGACTACCAAAAGCACATCCGCAATTTTTCAATCGTGGCCCACGTTGACCACGGCAAATCAACGATTGCCGACCGGATTTTGGAACTGACGGACACGGTTTCCAAGCGGCAACTGAAAAATCAAATGCTGGATGACATGCCCCTTGAACGCCAGCGGGGGATCACCATCAAGATGAACTCGGTGCAGGTCAAGTACCACGCCAATGACGGGGAAGACTACATTTTCCACTTGATTGACACCCCAGGTCACGTCGACTTCTCCTATGAAGTTTCCCGGTCCCTGGCCGCCTGTGAAGGGGCTGTCCTGGTCGTTGACGCTTCCCAGGGTGTCCAGGCCCAGACCCTGTCAAACACTTACCTGGCCCTGGAAAACGACTTGGAAATCCTGCCTGTTTTAAACAAGATCGATCTGCCTAGTGCCGACCCGGACATGGCCAAGAGCGAAATCGCTGACATGCTGGGCTTAGACGCCAGCGACGCCGTAGAAGTTTCCGGCAAGACCGGGGCAGGGATTCCGGAACTTTTGGAAAGAATCGTGACCGACATCCCAGCTCCGACCGGGGACTTGACCAAGCCCCTCAAGGCCTTGATCTTTGACTCCAAGTACGATGACTACCGGGGGGTGGTCATGTCAGTTAGAATCGAAGAAGGTACGGTCAAGCCGGGTGACGAAATCATGATTATGAACACCGGCAAGAAGTACGAAGTAACTGAAGTGGGCGTCTCCAGCCCTCACCCGGTTAAAGAAGACATCTTGATCGCCGGGGACGTTGGCTACATCACCGCCAACATTAAGTCCGTCCGGGAAACCCGGGTCGGGGACACGATCACCAGCGCTGAAAATCCAACGGCAGAAGCCCTGCCAGGCTACCGGCAGATCCCGCCAATGGTTTACTCTGGTATGTACCCAACTGACAACCGGGATTATGATGACTTGAAGGAAGCCCTGCAGAAGTTGCAGCTTAACGATGCTTCTTTGGAATTTGAGCCGGAAACTTCCCAGGCCCTGGGCTTTGGCTTCCGCTGCGGCTTTTTGGGCCTTTTGCACATGGACGTCGTTCAAGAGCGGCTGGAGCAGGAATTTGACCTGGACCTGATCATGACAGCACCGTCAGTTGACTACCACGCTATCATGCCAAACGGGGAGGTCAAGTTAATCGACAACCCGGCTGACCTGCCAGATGCAGGTGAATACAAGGAGCTGCAGGAGCCTTACGTCAAGGCGGAAATCATGGTGCCAAATGATTTCGTCGGGGCTGTAATGCAGCTGTGCGAAGGCAAGCGGGGCGAGTTCCAGACTATGGACTACCTGGACAAGTACCGGGTCAACGTGATCTACGAAATGCCCCTGGCTGAAATCATTTACGATTTCTTTGACCAGCTCAAGTCCTCAACCAAGGGCTACGCTTCTTTGGATTATGAAATTATCGGCTACAAGGCCACCAACCTGGTCAAGATCGATATTCTCTTGAACAAGGAACCGATCGACGCCTTGAGCTTTATCGCCCACCGCGAAGAAGCCAGAGACCGGGCTGTCCAAATGTGCAGCCTCTTGAAGAAGCTGATCCCGCGGCAAAACTTCCAAGTCGACATCCAAGGGGCAATCGGGTCCAAGATCATTTCCCGGGCCACGATCAAGCCTTACCGAAAAGACGTTACCTGGAAGATCCACACCGGTGACCCGGACCGGCGGGCCAAGCTTCTGGAGAAGCAGAAGCGGGGCAAGAAGCGGATGAAGTCAGTTGGCCGGGTGGAAGTGCCTCAAGATGCCTTCATGGCAGTTTTACGGATGAATGACGATGACATCAAAGGCAAATAAAAATAGAAAAGACCACCCAGTCCGGCGGATTATTCTGCGCGTAGTTGCCGTAATCCTCTTTTTGCTGGGCCTGGCTTTGGTCTTTAACCAGCAGATCAGCGCGTTTTTTGTCAAGCAGAACCAGACAGCCGCTTTAAAGGGCCTGACCCGGGACCAGATCGTGCAGAACCAGAAGAAGAAGGGGATGTACGACTTCAAGAAGGTCAAGTCAATCGACTTTGCCCAGACGACCCGCAGCCGGGTTAAGAATACGGCTGGCGCTATTGGGGCAATTTCCATCCCCAGCGTCAAGCTCTACCTGCCGATCATGAAGGGGCTGTCGGATTCGGCCATGTCAACTGGGGGCGGCACCATGCGGGCTGACCAGAAGATGGGGAAGGGAAACTACCCTTTGGCTGGCCACTATATGACCGATAAAGGCGCCCTTTTTTCACCCCTTGAGCGGGTGAAGCTGGGCAGTATGGTCTACTTGACTGACTTAAAGAAGGTTTACGTTTACAAGATCTACTACAAGAAGGTGGTTGATCCCAGCGCTGTCTGGCTGGTTGCCAACACCAAGAAAAAGATCGTGACCTTGATCACCTGTGCTGATGGCGGGACTAACCGCTGGTCTTTAAGAGGCAAACTGACGGCGATCAAACCTGCCAGCAAGCAGAATTTGGAGATGTTTAAACTTCGATGAAATGGCAAGAAAGAACAGCTGCTCCTTTGGCAAGCAGCTTGGTTGAGGAATTCCAACTTAGCCCGTTAACGGCTAAGTTGTTTTCTTTGCGGGGAATTGACAGCGAAGAAAAAATCGACTACTGGCTCCGCGCCACTGAAAATGACCTGGCTGACCCTTTTTTGATGCATGACATGGACAAGGCTGTGGGCCGGATCAACCAAGCCTTAGATGAGGGCGAAAAGATTACCATTTACGGTGACTATGATGCTGACGGGATTACCGCTACGGCGATTATGACAGAAATGCTGTCAATCATGGGGGCTGACGTCCATTATTTCATTCCTGACCGCTTTAAAGACGGCTACGGGCCAAGTCTGGACCGCTACAAGGAAATTGTGGCCGATGGGACCAAATTGATCATCACCGTTGACAACGGGGTAACCGGGATTGAAGAAGTTGCTTATGCCCAGTCCCAGGGCGTTGACGTGATCGTTACCGACCACCACACCTTCAAAGACGAGATGCCAGATGCCTATGCCCTGGTGCACTGCAATTACCCGGGCCAGGCTTATCCTTTTGACGACTATTGCGGGGCCGGGGTGGCTTATACCATCGCCCGGGCTGTCTTAGAAGACACGGCCAGCGAATTTTTGGAATTGGCCATGATCGGGACTATTGGGGACATGGTCAAGGTCTCCGGTGAAGGGCATATTATCGTCAAGCGGGGCCTGGAGATGCTGAATGAAAGCTCCCGGCCAGGCTTAAGAGCCCTCATTCACAATGCCGGCCTTACTCCGGGGATGATCGATGAAGAAGACGTTGGCTTCAGCATTGCCCCGCGGCTAAACGCCTGCGGGCGCCTGGCAGATGCCAGCCTGGCCGTAAGGCTGCTTTTGGCGGAAAGTCCGGGTGAGGCCCAGGAATTGGCTGACCAGATCGAAAAACTGAACAATGAGCGAAAAGAGTTGACCCAAGCGACCATGCAGGCGGCAGAAGCCCAAATCAAGACCCGGGGCTATCAGAAAGACGCGACTCTGACTCTTTACGATCCTGCCTGGCATGAAGGGGTCATGGGGCTGGTAGCCAACAAGGTGGTTGAAAAATACCACAAGCCGACCTTGATGCTGACGAAAAACGAAGCCGGCATAGTCAAGGGCTCTGGCCGGTCCAGTGAAGGCTTTAACCTTTTCAACGCCTTAAAGCCTTTTGAAGGCAAGTCCATTACCCAGTTTGGCGGCCACGACTTTGCCTGCGGCCTGTCGACGACAGAAGAAAAATTGAATCAGCTGCGCCAGGACTTTAACCATAGCTTTAAGGCAGGGGAGAAGGCTCCGGAAAAGGTCCAGGAATATGATGGCACGATCAGTCCTTTGGACGTTGATTTGACCAGCGTTTATGACCTGGCCCAGGCTGGGCCTTTTGGCACGGACAACCCTCAGCCGGTCTTTTTGCTTGACAAGCCGCAGATCTCTGGCTTCCGCCCCATGCGGAAGGGCTGCAGTTTCCAGGTGGGCCCGGTCAGGGCGGTTGATTTTGACCATGGCTTAAACCAAACCATTTTGCCTTACCTGCAGCAGATGCTGGTCAAGCTTGCTTCTAACACCTTTAAAGGCAAGACGAATGTCCAGTTCCGGATCGTTGACCTGCATTACGGACAGTCCCTGTATGCTCAGCCGGCCCGGGTCGTTGACTTCCGCGGCCAGGAGACCTTGCTCGGCTTTGCTGACAAGTATCTCTTGTTTGATGAGAAAAATCTCACCCAGGCCATGAACCATTTTGGTATCAGCAAGGAGCAGATTTCCCTGGCCAAGGACAATGAAGACCTTAGCCAGCAGATCGTGTCTGTTCTTGACGTGCCAGCCAATGAAGCCCAACTCAATTTTGTCCTGGCAAAACAATACCGGCAGCTTTACCTCCGCTTTCAGCTGGATCAGCTGCCAGGAGAGGCTCTGCCCAGCCGGGGAAATTTTGGCCTGGTCTGGCAGTACTTTTTGGCCCACCCAGGGCTAAAGCCGAATGATTACATGCAGGCTGCCAGCCAGCTGGGGATGGATCCGGACAGCATCATGTTTATTTTGAGGGTGTTTTTTACCCTTGATTTTGTTAAAATGGAAGAGGACAGATTGCTCCCTAAGCCGAGTCCGGCAAAGAAGTCTTTGGACGATTCAGCCTACTACCGGTCAGTGAAAGCAGAATATGCCTTCGTTAACAAATTACGAACAATCTCTTCGAATGAATTAATTCGCTATGCCAATGGTCTAGCAAATGGAGGATTACAAAATGTCAATTGATTTTAAGAAGTACATTGCCAGCATCAAGGACTTCCCGAATGAAGGGATCATCTTCCGGGACATCACCCCGATCCTGCAAGACGGCGAAGCCTTCGCGGCAGCTACTCACGAAATTGCTGAATACGCCAAGAGCAGGCAAGCTGACGTGATCGTCGGACCAGAAGCCCGGGGCTTTTTGGTCGGGACTCCGGTAGCAATCGAACTGGGTATCGGCTTCGTGCCAGCCCGTAAGCCCCACAAATTGCCACGTGAAGTCGAAGCCGCGGCTTACGACCTGGAATATGGCTCAAACGTGCTGGAAATGCACAAGGATGCTATTAAGCCTGGCCAAAGAGTAGTCATCTGCGACGACTTGATGGCTACGGCCGGCACCTTGCACGCTACTAAGGAATTGATTGAACGCTTGGGCGGGAAGGTTGTTGGGGCAGCCTTCTACATCGAACTGACTGACCTTAAGGGCAGAGAAAAGTTCCCTGACGTGGACATCTTCTCCCTGGTTCAATACAGCGGGTCTTAAGCGCTGAAAAAGAAGAGACAATTAGAAAAACGGCTTTTACGAAAAGGTAAAAGCCGTTTTTATTTGTATTAAAAATTAAAAGTAAACTACTGCAGCTGGTCCAGGTGGTCCAGGTGCTCGGTCATCGCGTCGATGATCTGCACGATATCCTGGTCGTTGATGGAATAGTAGACAAAAGTGCCTTCTTTGCGCTTTTGCACGAAATCATACTGCTTCAAAATGCCCAGCTGCTTGGAAATCACTGGCTGTGAAACGCCCAGGTGGTCAACTATCGCGGAAACCGGGCTTTCGCCATGAGTTCTCAAGTAAAAGAGAATGTGAATCCGCAGGCTGTTGCCCAAGACCTTGAAGAGGCGGGCCGCCTGGTCGATCAGTTCTTCATGTGTCATGAGGGCCTCCTTTCCAGTTATCCCCCTTGATTATATATCATTTTTGGTATATAGTGTAGGTATGATGAAACATACCAAAAACGATATATATTCTAGATTGCGCAGGTACAAATCATGAAAGACCAATCTTCTAAAAGATATTTGTGGGTAACAATTTTCAATGTCGTCATCACCGCCGCGGAAATTGTCGGTGGGATCGTCTCCGGTTCCCTGGCCCTTTTGTCAGATGCCTTGCATAACTTGAGTGATGTCATCTCAATTATTGTGGCCTTTGCGGCCAATTTGATTGCGAAAAAGAGCAAGGATCAGCATAAGACTTTTGGCTACAAGCGGGCTGAAACTCTGGCAGCTTACACCAACGGCCTCTTCTTGCTGGTCATCAGCATCTATCTCTTTATCTCAGCCATCCAGCGCTTCAGCAAGCCTGAGCCGATTGAAGGGGGAGTCATGTTCATCGTCTCCCTGGTTGGCTTAGCCGGCAACTTGATCTCCATGCTGATTTTAGGCAAGGGGAGCAAGGAAAACTTGAATGCCCGGGCTCTTTTTTTGAACATGATGTCGGACACCTTATCCAGCGTTGCCGTCGTTGTGGGCTCACTCTTGATCTACTACCAGAACTGGACCCTGGTGGACCCGATTTTGACTATGGCCGCGGCAATTTTCCTCTTGAAAGAGGCTTTTGAAGTCACCAGAGACTCAGCAAATGTTCTGATGGAAACTAACCCTAACCTGGACCTGGCTGCCATCGAAAAGGCGGTTTTGGCCTTTAAGGAAGTAAGACAGCTCCACCACCTGCATGTTTGGCGCTATTGCGACGACACCATCATGCTGGACGCCCACATTGTCGTTGACTCTGGTCTTACCGCCAAGCATATTGAGGAGCTTGATGAAGAGCTTGCTGCTTGCTTGAAAGAAAAATTCGGCATTAACCACGTCACCCTGCAGGCAGAATGCAGCCGGGGGTTGGATGAGGACCTTTTGTCAACCAACAAGGAAAATTAAGAAATAATGAGCTAGCTTTAGAAAATGAGGAAATAGGGGCAAAAAGCTTGATTTCAGCAGGTGTTTTGCCTTAGGAGAATTAAAGTTAGCGAAAAATAGCAAGAAAATGAAAATAATTTTAAAAGGCCCTTGCCAACTTTCAGAAAGAGTATTATAGTTACTTCTATAAAAACTAGTGATTGAATTTTTAGGAGGTAATATCATGGCTAAAAAAGATCTCGATTGGGCAAATATCGGCTTTGGCTATCATCAAACCGACAAGCGATACGTGGACTATTTCCACGACGGCGCCTGGGAAGGCGGCAAGCTGATCGATGACCCAAACGTTGTTTTAAATGAATGTGCTGAAACCCTGCAATACGCCCAACAGGTTTTTGAAGGGATGAAGGCCTACACCTGGAAGGATGGCTCTGTTGTTGTTTTCCGGCCAGACCAAAACGCGGAACGGATGTACAACTCTGCTAAGCGGATCGAAATGGAGCCTTATCCAAAGGATAAGTTTGTTGATGCCATCGACCAAGTAGTCAAGGCTAATGTTGACTGGGTACCGCCATACGGCTCAGGCGCGACTCTTTACCTGCGTCCATACGAAATCGGCACGACCCCAATCATCGGCGTTGCTCCGGCAACTGACTACATGTTCAGAATCTTTACGACTCCTGTTGGCCCATACTACAAGGGCGGGGCTACTCCAGTTGCCGTACAAGTTGCGCAATACGACCGTGCCGCACCTCGCGGGACTGGTCACGTTAAGGCCGCTTTGAACTATGCCATGAGTTTGAAGGCGACTGTTACTGCCCACCAGGCTGGTTTTGCTGAAAACATGTACCTGGACCCAGCTACTCAAACCTACATTGAAGAAACGGGTGGCTCAAACATTATCTTCATCGACCAAAACAACCACTTGGTCGTTCCTAAGTCAAATTCAATTTTGCCATCAATCACTAGACGCTCCATTGTATACTTGGCTGAACACTATCTCAACTTGACGGTTGAAGAAAGAAAGGTCCGCTTTGACGAAGTTCCATCCTTCAAGGAATGTGCTTTGGTCGGCACGGCTGCCGTATTGTCACCAGTTGGCCGCATCGTCAACGGCGACCAGGTCATCGACCTGCCATCAGGCATGGACAAGCCAGGCAAGTTCATGGAAGAGCTTTACAACACTTTGACTGGCATCCAAAACGGGGAAGTCGAAGCCCCAGAAGGCTGGATCCACCACGTGATGTAAAATCATCAATAAAAATATGATAAAAAATAGCAGTTTTGCAACTGCTATTTTTTTATTGCTTTGGCCAGGGGGAGAAACTGTTATAATAAAAGCTAGTCAAACTAGCGAGGTGGAATGATGAACAAATTTTGGAACCACATTGATCAGAAGTATTTTAAGATTGCCCTCTACTGTCTGGGCACGGTCTTTGCCGGTCTCTTCATCCTGCTTTTGGCCTATGAGTCAACTGGCTTCTGGGTCAGGGTAGGCAAGATCCTGGCGGCGATTGCCCAGCCTCTGACCTATGGCCTGGTTTTAACCTATCTCTTGCTGCCTTTGACCAACTTCTTTGACCGGAAGTTTTCCAAAGGCAGCAGCCGGGGAGCAGTGGCGACAGCCAGCCGGTCAGCCGCGGTAGCCTTGACCCTGCTCTTGCTTTTGCTGGTTATTTTACTGGCCGCGACAGCGGTTTTCGTAACTTTTTCAAAGCAGCTGAGCCATTTCAGCCTGGACAGCCTGCAAAGTCTTTATGACCAGCTGAAGGCCCAGTACAGCAGCTTTATCAACGAAATCATGGCCTACCTGCAAAAGCAAGGCTGGTCGACTAGCGGTATGGTTTCCTACCTGCAAAAAGGGGTTGGCAGGGTAACTGGCTTTTTGAGCGACTTCTTCTTCGGGGTGATTTTTGCCATCTACTTCCTCTACGACGGCCAGCGGATCGCGGCTTACTGGAAGAGAAACCTGGGCACCCTCTTAAACAGAAAAGTCATCAACGGGATCAAAGTCTTCCTGGCTGACGCTGACCGGGCCTTCTCTGGCTATATCAGAGGGCAGATCGTCGACGCTTTTATCGTTGGCCTCTTGGTCAGCCTGGCCATGCTGATCGCCAAGGTCCCATATGGCCTTTTGATCGGACTGGTGACCGGACTGGGGAACCTGATCCCCTACTTTGGCCCGATTTTAGGCTATGGGATGGTAATTTTAGCCTGCACCCTCAGCCAGAACATGACGGCCCTGATCGTGGGGATGATCATACTTTTGCTGATCCAGGCGATTGACGGCAATATTCTCAACCCCAAGCTTTTATCTTCAGCCATCCATATCCACCCTCTGTACGTTATTGCCTGCGTGATTGCCGGCGGGGCCATGGGCGGCTTTGTCGGGATGCTGATTGCCGTCCCAATGGGGGCCTTGCTGAAAACTGAATTCGAGCGCTTGATTGCCTACCGGCAAAAGCAGCTGGACAAAAGCAAGCAGGTAAGGGAAGATTAATCAGCAAGTAGAAAAAACTAACAGCAAAGTAAAAGGACTCGCGAAAGCGGGTCCTTTTTGACAGATTAAACAGTAATAAGTATCAAGCATTTAGTATTTAGTAGTTAGTTAAGTTTGCCTTACTGGCCATTAGCCAGCTGGACTTTTTTGAGGCCCGCAGCCTGCCGAACCAGGTTGCTGATTCTCTGCCGCTCTGCCAGGGTGATGTGCTGGTAGGAGACTCCATCTTGGTTAAAACCGCTCCCGTGGGTGTAGTCGGTTTCCAGCTGGTCGCCGCTGGCCAGGTAAGACTTGGCCATCTGGGTCAAGTCACTGAAAGTCAAATCAGTTCTGACCTGGCTGGAGACAGAATTAAGGAAGGCAGGCTTTAAGAGGCTCTGGACATCGGCTCCGCTCTTAATAATGGCGGTCAAAACCTGTCTTTGCCGTTTTTGCCGGCCGTAGTCGCCTTTAGGGTCGTCATAGCGCATCCGGCAGTATTCCAGGGCCTTGTCCCCGTTCATGTGGGTCGTCACGCCCTTTTTGTAGCTGTAGCCTTCGTAGTCAAAGCTCATGAGGGGAGTGATGTCGACTCCGCCCAGCTGGTCGATGATTGACTTCATCCCGCCCATATTGATCAAGGCATATGCATTGACAGGGATCTTGAAATACCGATCCAAGGTTTGGCTGAGTAGCTTGACCCCGCCATAAGTATAGGCGGCATTGATTTTAGAAGGGGAGTATTGGGGATATTGGGGGAAGTTGACCTGGAAGTCCCGCTCGATGCTGACGATGGTTGACTTCTTGGTCTGGGGGTTAAGGACCAAGACCATGATGGAGTCGGTCCGCCCCTTGTAGTCCCGGCCCAGGGCCCCGGTGTCAGTTCCCATCAAGAGGACGACCAGGGGCCTGTTTTTCTTTAAAACTTCCTCCTTGCTGCCATTTTCAGCCGCCTTTAAGCCGCTTTTTTGGTAGGACCGGCTTACGGCTCTTTCCACATTGAAGTAGCTGTAGGCCAGCATGCCGGATAAGATGACCAGCAACAGAATTGCCAGACTCATGATGATTCTAAAAATTCGCTTACGCATTAAATTCTTCTTTCCCTGTAAAGTTAATTGTCAAAAAATTAGCAAACACACATTTATTTGTTACTTGTTCTTCATGACCGGCTGGTAGACCAGGTCGATCAAGACGGCGGCCAGGAAGGCCACGGCCAAAGAAGTCAAGAGCTCCTTGATCCCGATGGCCGGCATGGCGATCCCGCAAAGAGCCAACAGGCAGGTCAAAAGGATATCGGCGATCTGGACACTGGCTACCGGCTTAGATGGGGCGGACTGCCAGAAGAAGCGCTTGGTCCGGGTGATTAAGACGATCATCATGGCGCTCATAACTAAGAAGACGTAGACCATGGTGCCAACTTGATCATGATTTACCTCGGCCTTTGTTAAGGCAGACACGAATGCAAAGCCAATGACGGTCCAGGCAGCGGCCAAGGAAAAAGCAATTTTAGCCAGCTTGCCCATGTCCCAGTTTTCCGGCTTATAAGTGATGTGGGTATTGTCGGTCCCAATCATCATGGTGACCATGTTGTTCATGATCGTGTAGATGACCATGGCATTCAAGGCCATTGGCAGGTAGCCGAAAATAAGATAAGAGAAGGTCAAGAGCATGGTCAGTTCAGCTGTTCTAGCCAGTTTGGTCAAAGACCAGGTGGTCATCCGCTGGTAAACCCGGTGGCCGGCATCCAGGATCTTGACGATCGGCGCCAGGCCGTCGTCTAACAGGACCATCTTGCTACTCTTTTTGGCTACGTCAGCGGCATTTGACACGGCGATGCCGACTTCAGCCTGCTTGAGGGCAGGGGAGTCGTTGACTCCGTCCCCGGTCATGCCGACGATGTAGCCGGCCTTTTGGAAGTATTTCACCATAGCCAGCTTGTCTTCCGGCAGAACATCGGCAATCCCGGCCAGGTCTTCCGCCTTTACTCCCTCTTTAAAGTCGCTGATGGAGATGACTTTGCCAGTCAAGCCGACTTCTTCAGCCACGCTGGTGGCGGTTTTCTGATTGTCCCCGGTCAGCATGATCGGCTTGATCCCCCGCTTGACCAGTTCGGCCAAGGCAGCCTTTGAATCAGCTCTGACCTTGTCTTTAGTGATAAAAATCCCTGCCAAACGGTCATCGAGCAAAATCCCAACTGACCGGCCCAGGCTGAGGTCGACAGCCGCCAATTTTTCAGAAACAGCCGGATCAATCTTGCTGAGCTGCTTGACTGAACCCAGCTTGACGTCGTGGTCGCCAGCTTGCCCTTCAGAATAGCCCTGGCTGGAAGTGAAGGGGGTAAAAGCTTCTGCTTCTTTAACTTGAATCTTTTTCTCTTGCAGGTAGTCCATTAAAGCCAGGTCGATTACGCTTTGGTTGCGCTGGTCGATGGCCAGGCTGGTCAAGGCCAGGACTTCTTCATCTGAGAGCTTTGAAAAATTCGCAAAAGAGGCAACGGCTGTCTTATTTTCAGTAATGGTCCCGGTCTTGTCCAGCAAGAGCAGGTTCAAGTTAGCCGCGTCTTGAATCCCGGTCAGGTCACTGGTCAAAACGCCCTCTTTAGACAGGCGGGTAGCCTCAAAGGAGTTGGAGAGGGCAAAAGTTGAGGGCATGGCCACTGGGATAGAAGCGATGAACATCATGGCCAGGAAGGGCAACATTTCAAGAATGTTTTCGCCCCGGATCACGGCCGCGATCAAGAGGATAACCGTCAAGACTCCGTCCAAAAGGCAGAGGTAGTAGATGATCTTGGTCAAAAGCTGTTGCAGGTGGCCAGGTGCCGCGGACGTGTTGATCAAATTGATGGTCTGTCCGCTTCTTGAATTGGTCCCGGTCGCGCTGACCCTGCCCAGGGCTTCGCCATCCATGACGGTCGTGCCCGCAAAGGCGGTGGAGCCGGCTTTTTTGTGGACATTCTTGGCTTCCCCGGTGATTGAGGATTCATCCAAGGTCAAGTCCCCGTCCAAAAGGTCAATGTCGGCAGCTAAAATGTCCCCTCTTTGCAGGTTGACAATATCGCCAACTACCAGGTACTTGGAGTCGATCTTTTGCCAGTGGCCGTCTCTTAATACGGCGACTACGGGGGTCAGCTGCTGGGAAATCGAGCTCAAGACCTTGCGGGACTTCTTCTTCTGCGTGGCTCCGTTGTAGGCGGCAAAGAGCAGCATGAGCAAGACGAAGAGGGACTGGATCCACTTGCCCAGGACACATTCAAGCAGCAGGGCTGCTTCCAGAATCCAGGCACTGAGATTCCAGAGCTTGCCGGCAAATTCCTTCCAGAAGCTGAATTCTGGTTCCGGGACTTGGTTGAGCCCGTCTTTTTTCAGGCGCAGGTCAGCTTCGGCCTGCGTCAAGCCTTTTTCATTCATTCAAACATCTCCTTGTAATTATTCTTCAGTCGTGACGTGTTACATATAGAAGTTATTTTTCTCACTGTTTATTGTAGCCCCTGGGTTGATATAAATAAAATACTGATTTATGATGTTAGATATCGAAAAAGCTGATATCTGTTAACCGGAGAAAGCAAAGAATAAGAATGATGAAATAGAAAAGAGAGGGAAAAATGAATTTCAAGCAGCTTAATTACTTTCTGGTCGTAGCTGAAGAAGGGCAAATTACGTCAGCCGCCAAGCGGCTCTTTGTCGGCCAGCCGGCCCTCAGCTACCAGTTAAAGCAATTAGAAGAAGAATTGGGGGCAAAACTTTTTGTCCGCCAGCCCTACGGAATCGAACTGACTGAAGCTGGCAAGAAGCTGCGGGATTATGCCGGCCAGATTTTGACTTTGGCTAAAAACGCCCAGACAGAAATTACGGAGCTTGACCGGGGCGGGCGGGGGAGAGTCAAACTCGGTTCCGTCTCTTCTTCAATCGGTGAACTCCCTTCAGCCCAATTGACGGCTTTTGCCCGCCAGCACCCCGGCGTCTCCTTTGATATCTACGAAGACAATACCTTCGGGATCCTGGACAAGCTGCAGGGCAATCTGCTGGACTTGGCCATTGTCCGTACCCCCTACAACCGGGTCAACTTGAATTTTGTCGACATCAGTGATGAACCGATGACCGCGGTTACCTGCCAGAATTTTTTCCCTGGCAAAGAAAAGGTAGGCCTAAAAGACCTGGCCGGCCAGCCCCTGGTCATCTACCGCCGCTTTGAGGACATGTTCAAGGAGGCTTTCGCGGAAAAAGGCCTGACCCCAAATTTCGTGGTTACGTGCGATGATTCCAGAACCGCCATCCGCTGGAGTGACTCCGGCCTGGGGCTTGCCCTGGTGCCAGAATCAATTGCCAAAACTTACGCCAAAGGCCGCCTTTACCCGGTTGACCTAGCCAAATGGCGGACCCGCCTGCAGCTGGTCTGGCGCAAAGACCGGGTGGTCACCCCGCTTATGCGGCAGATAATCTCCCTCTATGATTAATTTGCAAGCTGGTATGACAATAAAGTATTATGAAAAACAGATTTTTACATTATAATAGATAAGGATAGTCTTTTTCATTATTTGCTGGAGTTGGCTGAAAAAAACAAATGCATCATGAAAGAGGGAATGCTAAATGTTGGAAAAGACCTTTTATAAGACCCTGCTGAGTCACTCCTTCAACATTCCAGTCAAGGTCAATTACTGGGATGGCAAGTCCGACCTGTACGGCGATGGTGATCCGGAAGTAACCATTACTTTTCATGAAAAGCTTCCGGTCAAGGAGATCACCAGCAACGCCTCCCTTGCTTTGGGTGAAGCTTACATGGACAAGAAGATCGAGGTCGACGGCAGCCTGCAGAAACTGCTCACGGCGGCTTATGAAAGTTCTGAAAGTTTTATGCGGTCGGCCAAATTCCGCCGCTTTTTGCCTAAACAAAGCCACTCAGAAAAGCAGTCAGCCAGTGATATTCAGAGCCACTATGACGTCGGCAATGACTTTTACAAGCTCTGGCTGGACGACAGTCTGACTTATTCCTGCGCCTATTTTACAGATGGCAATAAAGATGACCTAAAAGCTGCTCAGTTGGCCAAGGTCCACCATATTTTAGACAAGCTGCATCCAGATAAGGGCAAGACTCTCTTGGACATTGGCTGCGGCTGGGGCACTTTGATGCTTACGGCAGCCAAGGAATACGGTTTGAAAGTCACCGGGGTTACCTTGAGTGAAGAACAATACCGGCTGGTAAAAGAAAAAATTTCCGAGCAAGGTCTGGAAGACGTGGCTGAGGTCAAGTTGACCGACTACCGGGAACTGGGTGACCAGGAATGGGATTACATCACCTCTGTAGGGATGTTTGAACATGTCGGCAAGGAAAACATGGGCCTTTACTTTAAAGATGTCGCTCGCTACCTTAAGAAAGACGGGGTGGCCTTGATCCACGGGATTACCCGTCAGCAGGGCGGAGCGACCAACGCCTGGATCAACAAGTATATTTTTCCGGGCGGCTATGTGCCAGGCCTGGAAGAAATGGTTGGCCACATCGTGGAAAACGGCTTGCAACTGGCAGATATCGAAATGCTGCGCCGCCACTACCAGCGGACTTTGGAAATCTGGGACCAGAATTTCAACCTGCACAGAAGCAAAATCCAAGAGGAATTCGGGGAACGCTTTACCCGGATGTGGGACCTTTACCTGCAAGCTTGTGCCGCTTCTTTTGAATCAGGCAATATCGATGTCATGCAGTTTCTTTTGACCAAGGGCCCTTCTGGCAAAAATCTGCCAATGACCCGGGACTACATGACTGGTCATAGAGCTTAAAAATGCAAAGCAAAAACTGGAAGCCGAATCAACGGTTTCCAGTTTTTTTATGCCCGACTTGAAGTCAGGTTCATCCGCCGTTCAAAGTAGTTGAGCAGACGGGTCAGAATAAAGGTAACCACGAAGTAGATGCACATGGTGATAAAAAGTGGCATAACCCCGCGGTAGGTCGCGGTTTGAACCAGGCCGGTCTCGTACATCAATTCCCCAACCCCGATGACGGAAACCAGGGAGCTGTCCTTGGTCAAAGTGATAAATTCATTGCCCAGGGCTGGCCAGATGTTCTTCAAGGCCTGAGGGAAGACCACGTAGCGGTAGGTCTTGGCCTGGCTGAGGCCCAGGGACCGGGCAGCTTCCGTTTGCCCCTTGTCCACGGAATTGATCCCGGACCGGATGTCTTCAGCCACGTAGGCCCCGGAGTTAAGGCCGATGGCGATGATCCCGGCAGCCAGGGCCGGCATATTTTTGATCAGCATCCCTACCCCAAAGTAGACGAACATGATCTGAACCATCTGCGGGGTGCCCCGAAGAAATTCGATGTAGCAAACGGCGATAGCGTACAGAAGCTTATTTTTAGACAGCCGCATCAAGGCAAAGATGACACCCAGGATCAAACCAATCGTGATGGAGCAAATCGTAATGATCATGGTGTAGCCCAGGCCAGTAGCAAAGTAGCTGGCGTATTTGCTCATGGAGTTGTTCGTCTTGCTTGAAGCCTGCTTCATGGCCTTGGCAGCGGCGGGGATGTACTTCTTGTTAAAAAGGTCCTGCTTTTGGCAGTTGTTGATGGTCTTGTTGATGGCCTTGACCAGGTCGCCTTGCCCCTTGGCTATACCGACAGCGTTGCCCATCTGAGCCTGGCTGAGGCTGGACTTGACCAAGGAAAGGGAAGTGTCGTTAGTGGCGTAAGTCTTGGCGTTCAGTTCACCCAATAAAACCGCGTCAACCTTGCCGGACTTAAGGGCCATGAGCAGGTTGCTGATCTTGGCCAGGCCCTTAAGCTTGATTCCGCTCTTAGCAGCGTTTTTCTTCAAAGAAGTGTATTGAAGCGACCCGGTTTGGGCACCAACCGTCTTGCCCTTGAAGGAAGAAGTGCTGGTGTATTTGGCCTTGTTGGTCTTATTGATGACAAAGTAGTCGGACTTTTCAGCGTAGTAGATCTTGGAGAAGTCGATGCTCTTCTTCCGTTCTGCCGTTGGCGTCATCCCGGAAATGATGACGTCGATCTTGCCGGTTTCCAGGGCAACCAGGAGGGAGTCAAAGTCCATGTTCTTGATTTCCAGCTTGACTCCCAGGTCCTTGGCGATTTGCTTGGCCAATTCCACGTCGACGCCGACGTACTTGTTTTTGCCGTTGACGTTCTTGGTAAATTCCAGTGGCGGATAGTCAGCTGACATGCCGACGACCAATTTGCCGGACTTTTTGATTTTCTTCATGACCGTGCCGCTGGCCACTTTCTTGCTGCTTGCGGCATCAACAGCTGGAACTGCCGCGGTAAAGAGACCGGCCAAGAGCAGGAGGGCGGTCATAATTTTAAAAAGTTTCTTCATCTTGCTTCTCATCCTTTGCTAGCTACGCTTCCAAAATCTTTGCCAAAAAGTCCTTGGCCCGGTCACTTTGCGGGTGGTCGAAGACCTGATCGGGACTGCCCTTTTCCAAGAGGTAGCCGTCGGCCATGAACCAGACTTCATCAGCGACTTTTCTTGCAAAGCCCATTTCGTGGGTGACGACGACCATGGTCATCCCGGTTTGGGCCAAATCCTGCATGGTCTTTAAGACTTCCCCGACCATTTCCGGGTCTAAGGCACTGGTTGGTTCGTCAAAAAGCATCATGTCCGGCTGCATGGCTAAAGCCCGGGCAATGGCGACACGCTGCTGCTGGCCACCGGACAGGCTGGCCGGGGAGTGGTCGGCAAAGTCATCCAGGCCAACTTTTGTCAGGAGCTCATGGGCTAATTTATCAGCTTCCTGGTCGCTCATTCCCTTAACCTTCATCGGGGCCAGCTTGACATTTTCAATGACGGACATGTTGGGAAAGAGGTTGAAGCTTTGGAAGACCATGCCCATCTTCTGCCGCAATTGGTCCAGCTCTTCTTCTTTAAGGTCGGTCAGTTCGGTGCCTTCAAAAATTACCTGGCCGCTGGTCGGCTTTTCCAAGAGGTTAAGGCAACGCAAAAAAGTACTCTTGCCTGAACCAGATGGGCCAATAACCGTGATGACTTTTCCTTTTTCGATGACGGCATTGATGTCCTTGAGAACTTCCTTGTCGCCGTAATTCTTCTTCAGATGCTTAACTTCGATGATCTTGTTCATGTTTAATCCTTCGTCTAAAAGGACACAAGCAATGAAGAGCTGACAAGCGGCAAAGTTCTGGGCAAGAGTACTTAAAAATGTTCAAGTTGACAGTAATGAAATACTGGAGCCAATGAGCGACTTATGACTGTGACAGCTTTTCATTGCCAGTCCTTGCCTTGCAATGAAACAGCTTCAGTCACCATCATGGATGGTGCTATGTTCGGTGGTGGTAAGTCCTCGTCCTCATTTTGATTTGCTCCTTTTTGAAAAAATAAAAAGTAAAGTAAAGATAAACTTGTAATTAAATCTCTTATTGATTTTTAATTTTAGCGCAAACAGAAGGCAGATGCAAGAGCAAATGACAACTTTCATGAAAAATGTTGTAAAAATAAGTAAAACAAGCAGATATCCGTATACAGCTAGGAAAAGCAGCTTTTTCCCGGCAAATTACTAAGATATTTAGAAATGACGGCCTTTCTGATTGTTTTTTTCAAGCTGCCTTGCTATGATAGGGGGCACGTAAGGAGGGACTTTTTTGCAAAAAAGAACAGATAAAGGGTCCGGCAGAAGGACAGGATTTCTCCAAAAAATAATCGGTATCTTGATTGCTGTGGTATTTTTGGCCGGCGGGATCATAATCGGCCAGCACTTGCCCAGGAAAAGCCGGGACCAGGTAACGGTAGCCACGGTTTCCGCCAAGTTAAAGGCCATCGGGGAACTGGCGACTGAGCAGTACACCTATACCGGCATTTACAAACTGTCTAACGGGCAGATCCCTTTTATCACCAAGAAGGGATTTACCATGGTCTATACGGCGAATTTCAAGGCCGGAGTCAAGGTCAAGGACATCAAGGTGCAAGTTAATAAAGAGCAGGTAACCGTGACTCTGCCACAGAGCCAGCTGCTGGACAAGAAGATTGACCCGTCTTCAATCAAGTTCTATGACCAAAGCTATGCCCTTTTTAACTGGAACCAAAAAGAAGACATTATTAAGGCTGAGCAGGCGGCTTTAAAGAAGGCAACAGGCGCAGCCAAAAAGTCTGGCCTCTTGTCCCGGTCGCAAAAGAATGCCAAGAAACTGATCAAGCAGCTGCTCCAGGGGACCCTGGACGGAAGGAAATTGGTCATCAAGACGGCTGAATAAAGAAAAAAGTAAAAAATAAATAAAATACGGCATAAAAATACGCTCAAATCAGACTGATCTGAGCGTATTATTTTTTGTCAACTGTTATTCTGCAGGACTGTGGTCAACATGGGTGTGGGAGTATTGGTAACGCCACAGCCAGCAATATAGCCAAGGGGATGCCAGGAAGCCAAAGGGAATTGCCAATACAATCACGAAGACAAGTCCCCGCCATAATATGCCTAAGGCAGTCCCGTCATAAATCAAGCGGTCATTGTTAATGATCTGGTGCTTGGTCTGCCAGCGAAGAATCATATTGTGAGTCCATGGGTAGGCCAGGCCAAAAGTCACTACTAAGAACAGGAATTGGACGATGTTGTAGCCAATGTACTGGAAGGTGTTACCGTCAAAGCGGGAATCTTCTGCGCCTTTTTCACCTTCATAGTAGGTGTGGTTCATGTTCCATTTTTGCAGGCCAACAGGGATGAAGAAGGCAAAAAGCCCGCAAGTAATAATTGTTAGGAATTCCCACAGAATCCAGTGGCCCAAAAGAGAAGCACCAGTCCCATTAAAAGTTACCCGCTTGCCGTCAACCACCATGTGCTTGGTTCTCCAGCGCTGAATAGCGCAGTTGAGCCAAGGCGCGGCGAAGCCGCAGGTAATGATGGTTAAAAGGATATAGAGCAGATAAGTGCCAAACAAGGCAGCTCCAGTCCCGTCAAAGTAGGAGACAGGGCCTGCTTGACCATTCTTGGCTTTCTCAATTTCTTCCTTTTCAGCTTTTTCTTCAGCTTCATGCTTGGCCCGGTAGGTCTGGTAAAAGTCCTGGTAGGCGGCCAGGTCCCGGCTGATGATCGGTTCAACGGCAATGCCTAAGTTTTGCAGCAGGACACGGGAGCAGGTATCGATTCCCCAGACAACGGCCACCCAGCCTAAGATCTTGAAGGTCTGCGTCAAGCCGGGATTGTAATAATTATATGAATATGACTGGTTGATCCCCAGACAGCCCAGGAAGGATAAAACTGAAGCCGCGCCGGTAATCCAGCCCCAGACCGTCCGCTTGCTCTCGTCTTTATACAAAACATGGCCAACTGCTCCAACGCCCAAGGCCGACCCGACCAGGAAGATGGCTCTGACCAAAAAAGTAGCAACCATGAAAACTGCGTAAAAGATATCATTTAAAGGCAGCAGGTACTGGCCATAGATCCAGCCAGACAGGCGGTTCAGCAGCCACAAAGCCACCGTCATGAAAAGAGGGAAGAGGAGGGCAACGCTGGCAAATTTCTCCAAATTGTCAGGCGTCAAGTAGTCCCGCCAGTTTTCCCAGAAATCTCCTGTCTTTTCGCCAGTCGTCTTTAAACCGGAAGTGATGTCTTTGGCGGCATCATCAATGCCCTGGCCTATTTGCTCGCCCATCTGGTCAATGCTGTTGTCAACCTGGCTTATCACTGATTGATCTTTTGGTGCTGTATCTTTGGCTGGAGCCTTTGCAACTTCTGCCTTAGCATCTGACTCAACTTTCTCAACTGGTGCCCCGCACTTTATGCAAAAGTTGGCACCCTCGGGCAATTTAGTCCCGCAGTGTATGCAATACATTATTCCTCCTAAAATAGATAAAAAGCTAAAAAATTTACAGATTTCTGCCCACACCAAAGGAGACCGCGATAAGGAGAAGGATAAGCAGAAAGAGAGTTTCCCCCAGCTTGAAATCTTCTTCTCCCTTGAGAACGTAACGGCCTGCCTTATAGAGCAGGTAGATGGCAAAAATCGGCAGCAGGGTCAAGGAAAGGGGATTATACTGCCAAGCCTTGGCAAAATTTCCCTCCAAAATAGCAAGAGCCGCCCGGGTCATCCCGCAGCCGGGGCATAAATAGCCCGTCATTGCCCGAAAAAGACAGGGCAGACCGTGGCCAGTCAAGTGGTAGCTGGCCAGCAGGGCCGAAGCCGCGGCAATTATGATACTCCCATTGCCGATGACTTCTTTAGCTCGCTGTTTAACACTGCCGTTTTCTATACTCATCTGATTAATACTTTTCTTAGGCATTCTTATCTTTATACAAAATTACAAATTATCATTACTAGTATAAAGAGCAGGGGATTAACTGTCAATTCAACTGGCGGAATTTGGGCACAAAAAAAGATCCGCATAAGCGGATCTTTCTTGAGCTAATCTTTTAATGATTAGTCTTGAGCTGGGAAGAAGTCGAGACGTTCGCCGTCACCGAGTTGTTCTTCGATTCTCAACAATTGGTTGTACTTTTCAACACGTTCTGAACGAGCTGGGGCACCAGTCTTCAGTTGGCCGCCGTTAGTAGCAACAGCGAAGTCAGCGATGAAGGTGTCACCAGTTTCACCTGAACGGTGAGAAATCATGGTGTTGTAGCCGTGCTTACGTGAAATCCGGATGGTTTCCAAAGTTTCAGTTACAGTACCGATTTGGTTCAGCTTGATCAATGAAGCGTTACCTGCGCCTTCCTTGATGGCCTTTTCCAGCAAGCGTGGGTTAGTGCAGATAAAGTCGTCAAGAACGATTTGCAGACGGTCCTTGTGGCTTTGAGTGAACTTAACCATGCCTTCAGTGTCGTTTTCGTCGTATGGGTCTTCCATTGAGATCAATTCTGGGAATTCTGCGAGCAGCTTGTCGTAGTATTCTGCCAATTGGTCACCGTCAAGAACCTTGCCTTCCAGGTGGTACTTGCCGTCTTCCTTGTTGTAGTAGTATGAAGCAGCACAGTCACAAGCGATGGCAATGTCTTCGCCAGGAACGTAACCAGCACGTTCGATAGCTTCGTGCAAAGCCTTCAAAGCTTCTTCTGAGTCCTTCATGTTAGGAGCGAAACCACCTTCGTCACCCAAGCCAGTTTCGTAACCCTTTTCTTCCAAAACCTTCTTCAAGGTGTGGTAAGTGTTAACGATCTTTTCGAAGCCGTCACGGAATGAGGTCTTCTTAACTGGAGTGATCATGAATTCTTGGATGTCGATGCCGTTGTCAGCGTGTTCACCACCGTTGATAACGTTGTGGAAAGTTTGAGGCATTGACAAGTCAGTACCACCAAGGTAACGGTAAAGAGGTTGGTGGGTAGCCTTAGCAGCTGCTACAGCAGTAGCCATTGAAGTACCCAAGATAGCGTTGGCGCCCAACTTACCCTTGTTTGGAGTACCGTCAAGTTCGATCATAGCCTTGTCGATAGCTGGTTGGTTGAATGGGTCTGCACCTTGCAGTTCGTTGTTGATGGCAGTGTTAACGTTGTTAACAGCCTTCATAACACCCTTGCCGCCCAAACGTGAGCCACCGTCACGCAATTCAACAGCTTCGTTTTCACCAGTTGAAGCACCAGATGGAACTTCAGCGCGGCCAACTACGCCGTTTGACAGAGTAACTTCAACTTCAACAGTTGGGTTACCACGTGAGTCAAAGATTTCTCTAGCATGAACGTTTTCAATAACAACCTTGGTCATTAAAAAATCCTCCTTAAAATACGCTGTTGAAGGAATCCTTCGACAGCAAGAGCATTCGCTCTGTAATTATTTACAAGTTCATTATAGTATAAGCTTGTGAATCCGTAAACAGCTGATTTGTTGAAAACGGATACAATAACCAACTTTTTACAAATTTTACTTTTTGCCAAGAATTTTGCCAGCTTTTTTATCTTGAAAGCGGTTAGTGAAAAAATCCCCCAGTACGGCAAAAACTGTTAAAATAGATTTAGAAACAGGTAAGGCAGAAGAAGCTGCCGGAAAAAGTAGAATCGGGATAATATTATGGAAAACGTGAGACTGATAGTTGATTCAAGCGCCAATACTTTGAGCGATCCAAGCCGCGGCCTTGAGGTCGTGCCATTGACTTTGACCATCGGCCAGGAAAATTGGCTCGATGACGAGCAGCTGAACATGGCTGCTTTTTTAGGCAAGATGGAAGCCAGCCAGGAAGCAGGCAAGACTGCCGCTCCAAGCATCCAGCGCTGGCTAGACAGTCTGGAAGGCTGCGAGAAGGCAGTGATTGTGACGATCACCAGCGGTTTGTCGGGGACGTACTCTTCAGCCTTGCAGGCCAGAGACATCTATTTAGAAACCCACCCGCATGCCCAGATCGTCGTGGTTGACTCCCGGTCAGCGGGGCCTGAATTGGAAGTAATTCTGGAAGGAATCGAAGAAATTCTTAAAGATGACAAGCTGCGTTTTGCTGACTTGGAAGCAAGAATTGCCGACTACCGGACCCAGACCCACCTGGTTTTCGTCCTCCAGTCGCTGAGAAATCTGTCTTTAAATGGCCGGGTTTCCCCAGCTGTAGCCAAAATCGCGGGAATGCTGAAGATCAATTTGATCGGGACGGCCAGCGTTGACGGTGACCTGCAGCCTGTAACCAAGGCTAGAGGGATGAAGAAGGCCTTGCGGGAACTGGTCAAGCAGATGAAAGAAGAGAAGTACCAGGGCGGCCGGGTAGTGATTGACCACTGCGAAAATAAGGCCGATGCTGAAAAGCTGAAGGAAATGCTTTTGGCTGAATTCCCCGATGCTGAGATTTCCATCCGGCCGATGCGGGGCCTGTGCTCTTTCTACGCGGAAAGAGGGGGGCTCATGGTCGGCTTTCACAATTAAAAGCAAGAATAAAAAGTCCAGAGTTCTGTTAAATTAGAACTCTGGACTTTTTGTCTCTATTATTCTTATCGTCTATTGTTATCGGTACTATTATTTTTACTTCAAAAAGAGGGCGGCGTAGATTGTTTGCACGACTGTAAAACAGAAGACTGACAGAGCAACCGCCCCGATCACGTCAGAAGGGTAATGAGCCCGGAGATTGAGGCGGGAAATGACGACAAAGAGCCAGTAGATGATGAGAAATACGGCGAAATACTGGTCAAACAGCCGGCGCAAAAGAGCGTAGAGAATGAGGCACATGGTTGTCGCCCCTAAGACGTGGCCGCTGGGGAAGCTGTAGCCCTCTTCTTCTGACAGGTGGGCATGAGGGCGGCTGCGCTTGACCAAATGCTTGATGATCACACCCGCCGCGTCGGTCACCCCCAGGGTGGCCAGGACCCAAAGGCCCAGGCGGTAGTTGCCTTCATTTAAGAGGAGGCCGGCGATCAAGACATCCCAGACAATGACCAGTTTTGGCTCGTTGATAAAGGCAATGATCTTCCAAAAAATATTCTTCTGTGTCCGCACCAGTTTCTTGTGCAGCTTCTTGTCCAGGCGGTTGAAGGCCGGAGAGTAGAGAATGTTGAGAATCAAGACCAGCAGGACCAGCCCTGAGATTGTCAGTGAAATAAGGTCGATTCGCAAATTTTCATTTTCTTTCTAACAAAATTTGACTTGTCCAGTTAAAAATACAACTGGACTTTTACGGAAAATATTCTACACGTCAGCGGCTGGAAAATCAACCATCAAAGGGAAGCGCATACAAAGCTGATAAAAGTTGACCAAGTTTAATGAAACCGCTTGCTTCACAAGAGCCTTTTTGTTAAATTAGACCAGGAGAAAATAACAGTTTATAAGTGATAAACAGTGTTAGGAGCACATTTAGGGAAAAATGAGAACTAAAAAGAGAATATGTGACATGAATGTGGCGATGATTGACCGGCAGAATCTGCCGGTCTTGCTGGCGGAAGGGAAAATCGCGGCCCGGGCGGAAGAAGACTACCAGATAAACCAAAATACGGCCGCGGCCTATGACTTCCAGATGGACCAGCTCTTAGGCAAGTATAAGACAATCGTTTATGATGCTGAAGCCGGCTGGGTCTTGCTGAAAAAGAAAACTTGCCGGCGCCTGGTTCATGAACTGAGAAAGAAGGAACCTGCTCATGAACTGACCATCAAAAAGCAGCTCTGCCGGCAGCTTGGGATGTCCGACCAGTACGTGCAGTCCTTTGGCTCGCATGCTTATTTTTCTTTCTTCATCATGCGCCACAAGCCGCTTGACTTGGTGGGCCTGCACCAAATGAAGCGGTTTGAATGCCTGGACAATTGCGGCCTGTTTTTAACTTTAGACCGGCAATACTGCTTCAAGCTGGACATGCCCAGACAGTCAGGCCGGGGCCAGCAGATCCTGCAGGACTGCATCACCCACAATGCCGCCTTTTTGCACGTGGCAGCTGCCCGGGCAGCCAGCTGGGGATGCCAGTTAAAGCCTGTTACCCGCAAGTCTCTTTTGAATGACCATGCTTATATCAGAGAAAGCCGGCTGGCAGAAATCAAGGCCATGGACCCCCGGCAGATCCTGGAAGAAGCAGAGGACCACTACTTGAACTACTGCTCTGAAGAATTTTTGAAGGAATTCCGGGCCTGGAACTGGGGCAAGCAGGACATGCGGCAATTGATCAACTACTGCAATAAGTCCTTTAACGAAATCAAATAGGATAAGGCAGAAAAGTGGTAATGAAAAATGCTCATCAAACGATGAGCATTTTTTGCATATGATTATAATTTTAGCCCAGGTTTTGTGCCTTGAGCCAGTTCATCAAGTCCAAAACGTGTTCGTTGAGGACATCCTTGCAAGTAAAGAGGGTCAAGTCTGAGCTGACCTTGACGTCAAGCGGAACCCGCTTTAGGCCGTTAGTTTCGCAATTGTCATCGTCAAGCGGGCCAGCGTATGGCTGGATGGCCAGGCCTTGCTGGGTGTAGACCATCATGGTTTGGGCCACGACGTTGTTGGCGAAGAAGATCCGGCTTTGCTTGCAGTTCTTTTCGATCCGGTCCTGCATCAAGGTAATCAGCGGTGAAGAACATGAAAGGTCCAGGAAGACCAGGTCCTTGCCATCTAGGTCCTTTTCTGAGAGCAGGTCCTTTTCAGCCAGTGGGTTGTCGCTTGGCACCAGGGTGCACCACTTTAATTTGCCGATCGTGTAGGAGGTGAAGTCCGGGTATTTTGGCATGGCTTCCGGGGTAGACAAAACCAGGTCCAGTTCATGGGAGGCCAGCTTTTCAAACAAAACCGGGCTGCTTTCAACGAAGAACTCAATGTTGACGGTATCCCGGCTTCTGCGGAACTGGCGGATGAGGCCAGGAAGGATCTGCTGCTCGGCCAAAATCCCAATCAAGCCGACCTTCAAAGTGATTTGCCCTTCTGACATGGCGATCCGCTTAGCCTTGGAAACAGCGGTCCGGTAGTCGTTAAGCTCGCTCTTGATGCTGTTGTATAAAGACCGGCCGGCCGGGGTCAGCAGCATCTTGCGGCGGGAGCGGCTGAACAGCTGGTAGCCCAGTTGCTTCTCGATTGAGGATATAGCCAGGGAAACCGCTGGCTGGGACATGTTCATGTTTTGTGCAGTCTTGGTAAAGCTCTGCGTCTGCGCGGCGTTTACAAAGATCTCTAGGTGTTCAATTCTCACGGGTTTACTAAGCTCCTCATAATAAAAAGATTGAAATGTCAGATAGATATATGCTACGCGTATCAAACAGTTCTGATATAATAATATATCAATTCCACAAGAAATAAAAACACTTGTTATTAAAAAAATCGAAACTTTTAAAAAAAGCAATTTTTCTCTAACAATTTCTAATTTTTGCGGCTAAAAAGCGCTGCCAGAAAATAGAAATAGAGATATTTGCTATTAAAAAGTGATTTTGCTTGATATTATGACTAAACTTTATTGCTAATCAAAGAAAAAATCAAGTGGGAAAGCTGGAAAAATGATAGACTTAGAAATAATTTTAGAAAAATCCCATTGTCAATTTTAATAAGAATAAAGTATGATAGAATCTTGAAGTATCAAAGAATTTAAGGAAGTGGCATATGAAATACGTCTTTAGCTATCTCAAAGACTTTAAAAAAGAGAGTATTCTGGCTCCGCTGTTCAAGCTGCTGGAAGCTCTTTTTGACCTGTTCGTTCCCCTGGTTGTGGCCAGAATTATCGACTATGGGATTAAAGAAGGAAACCGGGCTTATGTTTTCCAGCAGACCGGTCTTTTGGTAATATTGGCAATTTTGGGCATCAGCGCCAGCATTACGGCCCAGTGGTTCGCGGCAAAGGCCAGTGTCGGCATTGCCAGCCAACTGCGGCAGGTGACTTTTGACAAGGTCGAAAACTTCAGTTTTGCCAACCTGGACCAGCTGCCGCCCAGCACCTTGATCACCCGCTTAACTAGCGATATCAACCAGGTGCAGACCGGCTTTAACATGGCCCTGCGGCTCTTATTGCGAAGTCCCTTTATCGTTTTCGGCTCAATGATCGCGGCTTTTACGGTCAACTTTAAAGCAGCTTTGATCTTTGCCGTGGCGATTCCGCTTTTGGCCCTGGTCGTTTTTGGCATTATGCTGATCAGCATCCCCCTTTACCGGAAGGTACAAAAGCGGCTGGATGAAATTACCCGCCTAAGCAATGAAAACCTGGCCGGGGTCCGGGTTATCCGGGCCTTTAGAAAAGAAAGATCAGCCGTGGCCAAATTTGATGAAAAGGTCTCAGCCATGACCAAGCTGAACGAGTTTGTCGGCCGTCTGTCAGCCGCCATGAACCCGGTAACCTATGTCATGATCAACATCGCGGCTATCGTCTTGATTCAAGTTGGCGCTGTTCAGGTAAATACCGGCTCCATGGCGCAGGGGCAAGTAGTGGCTCTTTACAACTATCTGGCCCAGATGATCGTGGAACTGATCAAGCTGGCCAGCCTGATTATCACTATCAACCGGGCCTGGGCCTGCGGGGACCGGGTTGGCCAGGTCCTGGCCACGGAAAATGGCTTGACCTATCCAGAAGAAGGGCCTAAGGTCAAAAACAGTCAGGTCGACTTTAAGAACGTATCCTTCACATACCCGGAAGCTGCCGCGCCAGCCGTCGCCGGCTTGACTTTTACAATTAAGCCAGCTTCAACCGTCGGCATTATCGGAGGTACGGGCAGCGGGAAGAGCACCCTCTTGCAGCTGCTCACCCGTTTTTATGACTGCGGGGAAGGGGAAATTAAGCTGGGCGGTACTTCTTTAAAAGATTTGACCAAAGAGGAACTGCTGAACCAGTACGCGCTTGTGCCGCAAAAGGCCCAGCTTTTTGCCGGCAGCATCCGGGACAACTTGCTCATGGGCAATCCTAAAGCCAGTGACGATGATCTGTGGCAGGCTTTGGAATTAGCCCAGGCTAAGGAGGTCGTCTTGGCTAAGCCCGGCCAGCTGGACTTTAAACTGGAGCAGGAAGGACGCAACCTGTCCGGCGGGCAAAAACAGCGCTTAACGATCGCCCGGGCCCTGGTCAAGCAGGCTCCCTTATTGATCCTGGATGACAGCGACAGCGCCCTGGACCTGGCGACGGGAGCGCGCCTGCGGCAGGCTCTGGCCAGCTTAAAGGACGTGACCAAAATCCTGGTTTCCCAGCGGGCTTCCAGCATCATGCAGGCTGACCAGATTCTGGTCTTGGATGATGGCAACCTGGTGGCCAGCGGCAAGCACGAAGAGCTTCTGGCCAATTGCCAGGTCTACCAGGAAATCTACTACTCCCAGTTCCCTGAGGAGAAGAATAATCAAAACAAGGAGGAAACGCTGTGAAGAAGCAAGACAAAAAAATGGACAGCTGGCAGGCAATGAAGCAGCTGCTGCCAATCATCGGCCGCTACCGGCTCCTCTTGGTCATCAGCATCATATTAGCGGCAGTTTCCGTTATCCTCCAGCTTTATGTGCCGATCATTTTTGGCCGGGCCATTGACCAAATCGTTGGCCAGGGCAGAGTTGACTTTCCGGCTATTGGCCAGGATTTGGTCCAGATCTTGCTTTTGGTTCTGGTCTCAGCAGCTGCTACCTGGCTGATGGGCCTTATCAACAATAAACTGACTTACCGGACTGTCCAGGACATCCGGGAAAAGGCCATTCGGCAACTGCAGCTTTTGCCTCTGTCATATTTAGACCAGCACCCAAGTGGGGACATCGTCTCCAGAATCATCGCGGACACTGACCAGCTCTCTGATGGTCTTCTCTTGGGCTTTTCCCAGCTTTTTACCGGGTTGATCACCATTGTGGCCACCTTGGTCTTCATGTTCAGCCAGTCGGTGGAAATTACCCTCCTGGTTTTAGTCCTAACTCCTTTGAGCTTCATCGTGGCCCGCTTTATTGCCAGCCGGTCTTACCAAATGTTCAGAAAGCAGAGCCAGACCAGAGGCGAGCAGACCAGCTTGATTGAGGAAATGGTCAATGGGGTTAAGGTGGTCAAGGCTTTTGGCTATGAAAAAACTGCCTCAAGCCGCTTCGCTGAAATCAACCACCGCCTGCAAGAATACAGCCAGCAGGCGACCTTTTATTCCAGTTTGACCAACCCGGCAACCCGCTTCATCAATTCCCTGATCTATGCCCTGGTTGCCTTGGTGGGCGCTTTTGCCATCATGGGCGGGCGCTTGACCGTTGGGGGCCTTAGCGTTTTGCTTAACTACTCCAACCAGTATATGAAGCCTTTTAACGACATCAGCTCAGTCATTACAGAGCTGCAAAATGCTGCAGCCTGTGCCGGTCGGGTCTTTGAACTGATCAATGAAGAGGCGGAAGTTGACCCGGTTGACTTAAATAAATCCGATGAAAATCTGGGTGAGGTCAAAACGGCTTCAGTTGTCTTTGATCACGTGAACTTCTCCTACCAAAAAGACAAGCCTTTGATCCGCGACTTCAACTTGACTGCCAAGCCGGGGATGCGGGTTGCCCTGGTTGGGCCGACTGGCTGCGGGAAGACGACCACTATTAACCTCCTCATGCGTTTTTATGATGTTGATTCTGGCGGAATCTATTTAGGCGATACCAACATCAAGGATATGTCCCGCCATGCCTTAAGACGCAATTTTGGCATGGTCTTGCAGGATACCTGGCTGGAAGAGGGGACTGTCCGGGACAATCTGGCTTACGGCAAGGAAGATGCCACGGATGAGGAAATTATCGAGGCAGCTAAAGAAGCCCACAGCTGGGGCTTTATCCGCCGCCTGCCGCAAGGGCTTGATACGCCTCTTTCCGCTGACAGCCTGAGTGCCGGGCAAAAGCAGCTGCTCTGCATCACCAGAGTCATGCTGCTGGATCCGCCAATGCTGATTTTGGATGAAGCAACCAGTTCAATTGATACTAGAACTGAAATGCTGATTCAAGCAGCCTTTGATAAATTGATGCAGGGCCGGACCAGCTTTATTGTCGCCCACCGCTTGTCGACGATCGTTAATGCTGACTTGATCTTAGTCATGAAGGACGGGCAGATTATTGAACGAGGCAAACACGATGACCTGTTGGCCAAGGGCGGCTTTTACAGTCAACTATACTACAGCCAGTTTGCCAAATTGGCATAATAATGAAAAAATTACCGCTCTCGGGATTGAGAGCGGTTTTTTCTGTGCTAAGACAGGTGTTATCGTGTTTTTTGTTTTACAAAAAATTGTTAAACAATTATGATTTCCCCAAAAAGTATTGAGGAATTTAGTATAATTAGCTTGTGAACATATCTTATTACGTAAATTGCTTAGATAGAAGCTGGTAAAATGATTGAGAAAGATAATCTGACAAATTTCTTGCGAAAGTCTTTTACTTATATTCGAGAGCCCTTTATGGTTTTGGAAGTCAAAGACAGACAAATGGAAATTGTCTATGCCAATAAAAAGCTGCTGGACCTGTTTGCCTGCGAAGACTTGCCTCAATTTGCAATATTTGCCCAGGAAAAATTGCTGCCGCCTTTGAAAGAACAAGAGCCGGATCACGCGGGAGCTGTGCTTGACAGTGACAATGCGGTGATAGAGCACCTTAGCGTTGAGGATCGCGTGGGTCAAGAGCATTTGCTTAATTTGGAAATCCGCAAGGCAGAAGCCGCTGGTTTTGATCTGCGTCTGTGCTACATCACTCCGATCAACATCAACCGGGACCTTTTGACTGGCTTGCTGGATTTGCGCTCTTTCCAGGAAGTTGGCCAGACCCGGACAAAAGAAATGATCAAGCAAGGCAAGCACGTTTCCCTTATCTCTTTTGACTTGGTGGGGATGAAGGACTACAACAACCAGTATGGCTTTAAACAAGGCGATGACCTGCTTCGTTTTGTCGCTGACTGCATCAAGGAGAGTTTTGGCGACCAGGCCTGCACCCGGTCGGGGGAAGACCGCTTTTATGCCTACTGCGAGGAATATGGCCTGGAAGACAGGCTGAAGGAATTGGTTGACCGGATCAGAAGCCGGCGGGAAGTCCGGGTTGGAGTGGCCAACCTGGATCTGGCCAAGAGCGATTTTGACAGTGCCTGCAACCAGGCCCGGGTGGCTTGCGAATCTTTGGAAGACCCTTATAAATCTGGAATCGTCTACTATGATGAAAAACTGGACCAAAGACACCGCCTGCAGGAATACATCTTAAACCACATTGATGAGGCCCTGGAGAAAGGCTGGGTTCAAGTTTACTTCCAGCCTGTCATCCGGACTTTGACAGACAAGGTCTGCAATTTGGAGGCTTTGAGCCGGTGGATTGACCCTAAATATGGGATGATCTCTCCAGGTGTCTTCGTACCTGTTTTGGAAGGGGCTAACCTGTCCTACAAGCTGGACTTGTTTGTCTTGAACTACGTGGCTAAAATGCTGGCCGACCGTTTTCAAAATGGCCAGGATGTGGTTCCAGTTTCGATTAACATTTCCCGGTCTGACTTTACTGTGATTGATCCGGTGCAAGAAATTTCCCAAGTGGCAGATCATTACCAGATCAATCATCAGCTGCTCTGCATCGAAATCACTGAAACTGCCGTAATGCAAAGCCAGCACGACATTGTTGAGGCGATTGACCGCTTCCACCAGCTGAATTTTGAAGTCTGGATGGACGATTTCGGCAGTGGCTATTCCTCTTTGAATGCCTTAAAGGATTTTGACTTTAACGAAATTAAGATCGATATGGCCTTTATGCGCGATTTTAATGACCGGTCTAAAAAGATCGTCTCTAAAGCCGTGGCCATGGCCAAGTCTTTGAAAATCCATACTTTGACGGAAGGGGTGGAAACTGAAGAGCAGGTTGCTTTCTTAAAGAGTATCGGCTGCGAGCGGATTCAAGGCTTTTACTACGGAAAACCTCAACCAATGAAGGAGCTGGAAGCCAGTCTGGCCTTCAAGAAGCTTTCCTTTGAGAATCCAGAAGAAGCCAAGATGTACAGCAAGCTGGGCCTCATTGACGTGATGGTACCCCAGCCAATCACGCTCTGCGCTTATGATGGCCAGGAGTGCCGGATCTTTTTTGAAAATCAGGCTTTTAAGGAGCTCCTGGGCAAGAATAAGATTGACCAAGACTGGTTGATGAAGATTGCAGAAATGGCAGTCGTCCAGCATCAGAAGGTTGCCAAGACCTTTATCTATGACAACCGCTATTCCCAGATATCTCTTTTGCCAGTTGTTGAAGGGCACAATGTCTGTCTGATGGAAATGCGCATTGATGGGACGATTGGCGAGGTTGGCGACCGGGAATTTGCCTTGAATTCTTCTTTAAAGAACATTTTGCCAATTTACAACCGGATCTACTTGCTTGATTTTGCCAAAGACAGCTGGGACGTAATCGCCAGCGATTTGCCGGGGGAAAAGACGGGGATCCAGCGCAACGGCATTCAGAGCTTCCGCTATGATTATGGCTTAAGATGCGTGATGCATGATGACCTGGCCAAATGGCGCAACCTGCTGGATTATCAAAGTTTGCAGGACCGGCTGGACAATCTGGACAACAAATGGTTCACGACCAGCTTGCGTACTCAAATTAAAAACGGCGACTATGCCTGGGCCGATTATACGGTGATCAGCTACCAGAACCAGCAATACATCCTCTTGGTCAAGATCGACACCCAAATTGAAGAAAGCCAACGTGAAGGTTTGCTGAAAAACATCATGAAAAATCAGCACCAAAGCTTGGATAATGCTTTTGGCGACGTGGAAAACCAGGTCTGGAAGACGATTATCAAAGAAAGTAATCTGAAAATCTTCTGGAAGGACGCGCAAAGACGCTTTGTTGGCGTCAGCCAGGCTTTCTTGGACTTCTACGGCTTCAAGAGCCAAAGTGAGCTGCTGGGCAAGACGGATGATCAAATCGGCTGGCACGTCAACAATAAGCCTTTCAGAGACGATGAGTTGGAGGTCCTGCAGACGGGCCAGCCTGCCGTAAATGTCAAAACCACGGCGATAGTCAAAGGTGCTCTTCATCAAATCGTTGCTTCGAAGTTTCCAGTTTTTGAAGACGGCAAGGTGATCGGTCTGGTCGGCTACTTTGACGACGTCAACTTGAAAAAGACCGAAAGCCACAAGCCACTGGAGAGCAGGGGCTTTGACTACCTGGCCAACTTCCTCGATGCCTCCAGCCTGGTGCCAGAACTAGCCCAGTTTGATACGGCTTGGAAGCACGATAAGCAGAGTTATACCGTCTGCTGGTTGGAAATCAGCAATTATAGCAACTTGCAGATGAAATATGGTCAACGTTTTTGCCAGCTTTTGATTGAAAAGTGTGCCAAGCTGATCAGCCAGCAGGCAAGCAAGAGTGCTATTTTGGCCCGGGTTAAGGATGCGTCTTTCATCATCATCAGCAACTTCTTGGCCAAAGAAGAAATGCAGACAGAAGTCGATCAGCTGCTCAAAGAATTAAAAGGAGTCTGGAATATCGGTGGCTTTGATTGCAAGTTGAAGCCAATTGCCGGCCTGGCCCAAGCCAGTGAAGTTGCTAATGGCCAGGAGGCAATCAACCTGGCTAACCGCCGCAGCCAAAGCCAGACGGTCAATCCAGTCGATTTCCAGGTCTTTGACGAATACTTGGACCTTCCTTTGCCAATGGTAGTCAACAAGCCACTGCTTAGCGCCCACGGCGACAAAGTAATTGATACTATCAACATCTTTACCAATGAGCGCTATTGTGAGCTAGTTGGCGTCAATAAGGGGCAGCTGTTTGGTGAACGTTATCTTGATTATGTCTCCGGTGAAGAAGAGTGGATGACAAGCAGCTTGAAGGCCTTAAAGGGCTATGCCGTAAGCGGCCAGTGCTATTGCCGGGCCCTGCGCAGCTGGGTCAGCTACTACAGCAAGGCGTCAACCGTGCCAAACTGCGTGGTGACAGTCTTTGCTGTGGATGATAGAGACAGTGCAGAAATCAAGCGGATCGTGGCAACTGATGCTGAGTTCTTTGAAGCTAACCAGCAGCTTCTGGATGACCGCAAGTACTTCAGAGCAATCCAGAATGCCTTGCAGGAAATTGGTGACGTGACTCAGGCTTCGCACGCGGTGCTTTTGGAAATCGGAACTGACAGCTTCTCAATTAACTACGAATGGACAGCTCCTTATGCCCAGCCGGTTGAAGACAGGCTCGAAAACATCAGCAACCGCTTCTTGAAGCCTTTCAGCGACTTGCTGCAAAGGAAGGATTATCTGCTGATTCCTGATGTCAAGGAATTTGCCCAGAAGCAGGCTGATTTCAGTGAACAGGAAGAATTTTTGGATAAGTACGCTATTGACCAGCTGCTGCTTGTGCCCGTGAAGAATGAGCTTGGCAAAACGATAGCTTACTTGATGCTCAGCAATGCTTATGTCAAGGGCCAGATCGACCCGGTTCGCTTGCTCAAGCATTTGGCTCCAGTATTTGCCAAAAAGCTGCGGACAGCAGCAGAGCGGATTGGAAAAGACGATTAATGTATGAAAAAAGGAGTCACATGCGTGACTCCTTTTACTTTCTGATAAATAAGCTGGATTGTTTGGTCTTGTAACTGAAGCCTTCGCCCAGAGCTTCGTTGACGTCAAAGAAAGTGATGAAGGCTTTGGGGTCTTCTTGCTTGACGATTTTCTTTAATTCCGGGATTTCCCTTGGCGACAGGACCAGGTAGATCATGTGGCGGGGATCGCTTGAATATCCGCCTTCAGCATTGATGTAGGTAAAGCCGCGTTCCAGTTTCAAGTCGATCAGTTTGGCGATATTCTTGTAGTTTTGGGAAATGATGAAGACCCCCTTGGCCCGGGTCCCGCCTTCAGTTACCAAGGCCATGACCTTGGAGAGAATAAAGCAAGACACCATTGTGTAGCCAACGTGGAAAAAGTCCAGGTAGGACAAAGAGCAGGCCAGGGCTAAAAAGTCCAAAGCCAGAAGGCCCTTGCTGGGGGTGATAGCATATTTTTCCTGCAAAACCCGGGCGATAATATCACTGCCCCCAGTCGTGCCGTTAAAGCGGAAGACCAGGCCTAATCCCAGTCCCGACAAGCATCCGGCCGTGACCGTGGCCAGGAAGGGGTCGTGATGGAGGGGAACTTGGTCTATAATAGACTGCAGGGTCCACGCGCTCAAGAAGAAAGACAGGCAGAGGGTTCCCCAGACGGTATAAATCATGGCCCGCCTGCCCATATACTTAAAGCCTAAAAAGATCAAGGGAATGTTGATGATGAAGGTGCTGATACCAGGGTTGATGCCCCAGAAGTGGCGGATAATCAAGGTGAAACCCGATAGCCCCCCGTCAGCCAGCTTGTTGGGAATCGACACCATGTCCACGCTGAAGGCGTAGATGGCTGAGCCCAGGGCAATCATCAGGATATCGATCGTGTCACTAGTGGTCCATTTGAATTTTGGCTTGTTCATTTCGATACTCCTTTCTTTTATAATTCCCCATGCGTAATCAATTTTAGCAAAAAACAGTCAAGGTGGAGAAGAAGATGACTAATACTCGTATAACTGAAGTTTTTACCCAGGCCATGCCGGTCCTGGAAAAGTTGGAAGAAGCTGGTTTTGAAGCCTATTTCGTCGGCGGCTGCGTCCGCGACCTGCTCTTAGAGCGGCCGATTCATGACGTGGACATCGCGACCAGTGCTTATCCGGAAGAGGTCAAGGAGACTTTTGCCAAAAGCATTGACACTGGCATCCAGCACGGAACCGTGACCATCCTTTATGGAGGCTCCAGCTACGAAATCACGACTTTTAGAACCGAATCCGGCTACCAGGACTTCCGCCGGCCGGACAAGGTCACCTTCGTGCAGAACCTGGATGAGGACCTAAAGCGGCGGGACTTTACCATCAATGCTTTGGCCATGAACCGGCAAGGGGAGATTATTGATCTTTTTGACGGTCTGGGCGACTTAAAGCGCCACGTTATCAAGGCGGTCGGAGTGGCGGAAGAACGTTTCCACGAGGATGCCTTGCGGATGATGCGGGCAGTCCGTTTCATGAGCCAGCTTTCGTTCAGCCTGGAAGAAAAGACCAGGCAGGCAATTATTGACAACCACGAGCTTTTAAGCAAGATTTCCGTGGAAAGAATCAGAGAGGAGTTTGTCAAGCTGGCTCTGGGCAAGGACAGCCGCCGGGCCTTCCAGGACTTTTTGGCAACGGGCTTGAGCGAAGAATGCCCGGGCCTGGCGGGGAAAAAAGACCAGCTCTCCGTCTTCACTGATCTTAAGGCGGGCCCAGACGACGAAGCAGTTTTTTGGAGTTTGATCGCCGTTTTAATCAACCTGCCGGCTGATCAGATCTCAGCTTTCATGCGGGCTTGGAAGAACTCCAATGCCATGAACCAGCGGACCAGGCAGATCGTGGCTGCTTTTGACCTTTTGTGCCGGGGGAAAGTAAGCGACTTTGACCTTTTTGAAATTGGCCAGGAGAACCTGGAGGCGGCTTTAAAGCTGGCCAGCCTCCTGGGTCAGCCACTGCCTACCCAGGTCCTTTTAGACCGGTATAACCGTCTGCCAATCAAGGAGGCGGGGAAGTTGGCCATTGACGGCCAGTGGCTAATTAAAGAGGGCGTTAAGCCTTCACCCGAACTGGGCCAGCTCTTGCGTAAGGCTCTTGAGGGAGTAGTCAGCGGCCAGGTGGAAAACAACCCAGAAGCAATCGCGGAATTTTTGGCAATCTAAAAGGCGCTGGTGACCAGCGCCTTTTTTAGACATAAAACAAGACTGAGAAGAAGATCAAGATGGAGCCCAGCAGAACGAAGAGGTGCCAGATAACATGGCTGTAAGGCAAGCCCCGCATAGAAAAGAAGAGGCAGCCGAAGGTATAAGCAATGCCTCCCCAGACTAAGAGCCAAAAGCCGGTTGGCCCCAGGCTGTAATAAAGCTGGCTGCCTGCCAGAATCACCATCCAGCCCATGGCGATATAAAGGATGGTGTCGCCGATCACATGCTTGCCTTGGTTAAAGATATAATAGAGGATCCCAAAGACCGTCAAGGCCCAGATAATGCCGAACATGACCCAGCCCTTTGCCCCGCCGATGGTGACCAGGGTATAAGGGGTATAGGAGCCGGCAATGGCGATAAAGATCGAGGAGTGGTCAAAGATCTGGAAGACCTTGTTTGCCTTGGTAAAGACCAGGCTGTGGTAGAGGGTTGAGAAGAGGTAAAGCAGAATCATGCAGGAGCCGTAGATGGCAAATGTGGTCACTCTTAGGGCGCTGTGGGTGTGGGCGGCCCGGATTACTAAAACGACCAGGCCAGCGATTGAGAGGCCAAAGCCAATCCCGTGCACGACGGCTGAGAGCACATTGTCAATGATATAGTAAGATTTGGGCCGGTCTTCAGCCGGTTGCCAAGGATTAAAAGCCATATAAAGTACCTTTCAGTTTTGATCAATTAATTATAATTTTTAGCCGAAAATTTGCTATACTAAACTCTGTATTAAGTCTAATTCTATCACAACAGAGAAGCTGATAGGATAATTTGGAAATTGAGGTCAGTTAAATTGTCTAAGATCAAGATCATGACGGATTCCTCAGTACAGCTGAGTCCGGAAGAAATTGAAAAATACGGTATTACGGTGGTGCCCCTGTCGGTGACGATCGACGGACATACCTACACGGATGGCGTTGACATTACCCGGGCCAACTTTATCCAAAAAATGGATGAGGCGGAAAAACTGCCCAAGACCAGTCAGCCCCCGGTCGGCTTGTTCGTGGAAAGAATGGAAGAACTGACGGCTGACGGCAGTGAGGTTTTGGGAATTTTCATGGCCAAGACCCTGTCCGGGACGGTTGACTCCGCCCGCCAGGCAGCGGAAATGGTAGCTGGCAAGATCACGGTCATCGACTGCGGCTACACTGACCGCTCGCAAGGCTACTACTGCATTGAGGCGGCCAAGGACGCGGAAGCGGGCAAGGAAATGGATGAAATCCTGGCCCACCTGGACCAGATCGGCAAGAACATGTACCTGGAAATGATGGTGCCCAACCTGCAGAACATTCTGGCTGGCGGCCGCTTAGGCAAGTGGGCCGGCCGGGTGGTTTCAGCATTGAACTTCCATGTCGGCCTGACCATGAAGGAAGGCAGCTTAAACGTTCCTTACCGGGGCCGGGGCAAGAAGTTCATCAAGAAGTTCGACGACATGCTGGTCGACCAATTAAAAGAACTGGGCGACAAGGTCAAGTACGTCGGCATCTCTTACGTTGACACCAGAGACAAGATGGAAGAACTTGCCCAGCGCTTCAAGGAAGTCAACCCGGGCCTGGAGATCCTGGTCCAGGAAACCAGCCCGATCATCATCACCCACGCTGGCCATGAGGCCTACGCGGTCATGTTTTACACGGAGTAATATATGGCATACCGACAAAGTTTTTACCAGTTTCTGATGACTCTGCGCGATCCGGATTCAAATAGCGACCTGGCTCAGTTTGCCAATAATGCCCAGTTTGACTCGACCTTCCCCAGACAGGAACAGGACCGGACCAAATTGTCAGAATACTTGGAAGAAAATGCCGCCTACCTGCCCAGCATGACGATTTTTGACGATGCTTACCAGGCTTACGAAGAGAAAATGCAGTATTAGTAGTATTTTTAGGATTCAATGAAAAGCACGAAAGGGAGCCCAGGCTTCCTTTTCTGCTGTTATTGGGAGGAAAAATGACTAAAATTCAATGGTATCCAGGCCACATGAACAAGGCCAGGAATCAACTGGAAGAAAAATTAAACTTGATTGACGTTGTTGTCGAAGTTTTGGACGCGCGGATTCCCAGCGCTTCCAGAAACCCGATGATCAGTGACCTGGTTGGCGACAAGCCCCACTTGATTATTTTGAACAAGGCCGACCTGGCTGACCCGGTGATGACCAAGCTCTGGCAAAAGAAATTGCAGGGGCCGCGCACCTTGGTCATGGCCATGGACGCCCAGCACAACACCAACATGCAGGCTCTGATTACTCTGATCAAGAAGGCAGCCAGTGAAAAGGTTAAGAAACTGGAAGAGAGAGGGGCCTCCAACCCGATCATCCGCATCTGCTTAGTTGGCGTGCCAAACTGCGGCAAGTCCACCATCATCAATCGCCTGGTTGGCCGCAACGTCGCTATCACCGGGGACCGGCCAGGGGTAACCAAGGGCCAGGCCTGGCTGAAGACCCCTTACGGCATTCAGATTCTGGACACGCCAGGGATTCTCTGGCCGAAATTTGAAGACCAGGACGTGGGCTATAAGCTGGCTGCTTTTGGGGCGATCAAGGACACGATTTTCCACGCTGACGACGTGGCTCTTTTCGTCATCAAGCAACTGCGCCAGTACTACCCGGCCTACCTGGCCAAGTTCGCCAACTGCACTAAGGACAAGCTGGAAAATATTGGGGATACCGACCTGCTTTTGGCCATGACCCAAAACAACGGGATGCGGGATGACTATGACCGCTTCTCTCTCTTTATGCTACAGCGGTTAAGAAAGGGCAAGCTGGGCCGGATCAGCCTGGACCGGCCAAGTGCGAATAATGAAAATTAATGAAATTAAAGACCTGCTGCAAGCAGATTCAGTCGCGCCTGCCATCTTGGCGGAGTTAGCCAAAGATGACCGCAAAGGGGTTCAGAAGCTGCTGGAGAGCTACCAGCGCCGGCAGGAAAAGCTGGCTAAGCAGAAAGAGGCTTTTTTGGCCCGCTTTTCCTATGAAAAAGACTTTTGGGCAAAGGGGCAGCTGGTGGCCGGGGTCGATGAAGTCGGCCGGGGACCCTTGGCTGGACCGGTAGTGGCTGCAGCCGTGGTCTTGCCGGAAGATTTTTCCTTATTGGAAGTCAATGACTCAAAGAAGCTGAGCCCGCAAAAGCGCCTGGCCCTCTATCCCAAGATCCTGGAGCAGGCGATTGCCGTGGGCGTCGGGGTCATGGACAACAAGGTGATCGACCAGATCAATATTTACGAGGCTGACCGCCAGGCCATGAAGCAGGCCGTGGAAGCTTTGAGCACAAGGCCAGATGCTCTTTTGGTCGACGCCATGAATGTCCCGGTGGACTTGCCGCAAGTAGAATTGATCAAGGGGGATGCCAAGTCCAACTCAATTGCCGCGGCGTCAATCGTGGCCAAGGTCTTCAGAGACTCCTTGATGGACGATTACGCCCGTCTTTATCCAGACTATGCCTTTGACCATAATGCCGGCTATGGAACCAAGGATCACCTGGAAGCATTAAGAAAATACGGTCCAACCCCGATTCACCGCCTGACCTTCAGTCCGGTGAGCGAGATGGTGGGACTTAAAAAGGCTGACTAGTTCAGCCTTTTTTCTTTTAGGCAAAAAAGCCGAAAATTTTGCAGAGATAAAGGAAAAAATGGTCTTTTTGGCGTAATAGTAAGTGGAGGGAAAAAGATGAACAAAACCGAATTCTTACTGCGCCTAAAGCTGCAAAAGGGCCTCAGCTATCTGAAGATATTGCAGGTCATGCAGCAGATGCCCCCGGATGAGGACGTGGACCATGAATGGCTGAACTGCCTGGAACTACCAGATGAAATCCTCTACCGGGTGGAGGGGGCCTTTTTAAGCGATCGCTACGAAAGTGCCATTGAAAACTTACAAAAGAATTTCAAAATAATCAGTTTCTTTGACGATGCTTATCCGGTACGTCTAAGAGAAATTTATCGGCCGCCGATTCTGCTTTTTGCTAAAGGGGACTTGTCTTTGCTGGAAAAAGAGGTGACGGTGATCGTGGGTTCAAGAACGCCCAGCCCGTATTCCGGCAGGGTGATTGAGAACCTCATGCCTGTTTTGCTGAAGAAAAAGCAGGTGATTGCCAGTGGCCTGGCTAAAGGCGTTGATGCCATAGCCCACCAGAATGCCTTGAATTTTGGCGGCAAGACCATCGCGGTCGTGGCTAACGGACTAAATTATTTTTACCCCCGGGAAAATACTATCCTGCAGCAGCAAATCGCTTCCCGGGGCCTCCTGCTTAGCGAATACCTGCCCGACACGCCGCCAAGGCCCTTCCGCTTTCCAGAGCGCAACCGGATTTTGGCCGGGATTTGCAAGAACGTGATCGTGACCGAAGCCAAAGCCCATTCAGGATCTTTAATTACGGCAAATCTGGCCCTGCAGGAAAACAGAAATGTCTTTGCTGTTCCAGGCGCCATCACCAGCCCCTTGTCGGCGGGCACCAATCAGCTGATTTCAGCCGGGGCGACCCCGGTCATCGACAAGGAAATCAACCTGTGAAAGATTAAATTCAAGTAAAAATTGCCTGTCTGCTCCCTTAAGTTAATTTTCTTTTGGTTGACAATTCCGGAAATTATTTCTATATTGAAGAAGATTTAATTTCAATTTTAGTGAAAGGGGCATTTGATGCCTGCTACAGCAAAAGAAGACAAGAGCAAGAGCAGTAAAAAGACCACGGCTGCCAAGAAGAGCAGCCCGAAGCGGAAAAAGAGCAAGGTGAAAAAAGACCTGGTCATCGTGGAATCTCCAGCCAAGGCCCACACTATTGAGAAGTACCTGGGCCGGAAGTATCACGTGATCGCCTCTAAAGGACACATCCGGGACTTGCCAAAGTCCCAGATGGGGGTCGACATTGACCATGACTACCAGCCAAAATACATCTCCATCCGGGGCAAGGGTGACACCATCAAGGAACTGAAGTCTGAAGCCAAGAAGGCCAATAAAGTCTACCTGGCTTCCGACCCTGACCGGGAAGGGGAAGCTATTGCCTGGCACGTGGCCCATGTTTTAGGTTTGGACGAAAAAGAAGCCAACCGGGTAACCTTCAACGAAGTTACCAAGGACGCGGTCAAGGATGCCTTTAACCACGCCCGGACCATCGACATGGACACGGTTAACGCCCAGCAAGCCCGCCGGGTCCTGGACCGTTTAGTCGGCTACTCTTTATCGCCGATTCTCTGGTCCAAGGTCAAGAAGGGCCTGTCAGCCGGACGCGTTCAGTCAGTTGCCTTGAAGCTAGTCATCGACCGGGAAAAGGAGATCAAGGCCTTTAAGCCAGTTGAATACTGGACGATTGAGGCCGAATTCGCCAAGGGCAAGGACAAATTCCAAGCGTCCTTTTACGGCGAAGACGGCAAGAAGACGGAATTGCCTAATAACGAGGCCGTCCAGAAGCTGCTGGCCAAGTTTGACAAGAAGCAGCCATTTACGGTCAGCAAGGTAGTCAAAAGAGAAGTCCGCCGGCAGCCAGCCGCGCCTTTTACGACTTCCACCATGCAGCAGGAAGCCAACCGGCGCTTGAATTTCCGGACCTCAAAGACCATGAACATTGCCCAGCACCTGTATGAAGGGATCTCCCTGGGCAAGGAAGGCACGGTCGGTTTGATCACCTACATGAGAACTGACTCCAAGCGGATCTCACCGGTTGCCCGCCAGGAAGCAGCCAAGTTTATCGACGAGGAATACGGCAGCGACTTCGCGGTTAAGAAAGAGCGCCATTTCAAGAACCAGGGTGACGCCCAAGACGCCCACGAAGCCGTCCGGCCGACCAGCGTCTACCGGACGCCGAAGTCCCTGGAAAAGGTTTTGACCAAGGATGAACTCCGCCTCTATACCCTGATTTGGAGCCGCTTTGTGGCCAGTGAAATGACTCCAGCCGTCTTTGACACTGTCCGCTACGACTTGACCCAAAACGGGGTGACCTTCAGAGCCAGCGGGTCAGTCATGAAGTTCGCCGGCTACACTAAGGTCTACGACAACAGAAGCGAAAAGAACGTGGCCTTGCCGGCACTTGAAGAAGGTGACGAGGTCAAGCTGACCAAGTCAGACAACAAGCAGCACTTTACCCAGCCACCGGCCCGCTATACTGAAGCCAGCCTGGTCCGGGCTCTGGAAGAAAACGGGGTTGGGCGGCCGTCAACTTACGCGCCGACCATCCAGAACATCCAGTCCCGGAACTATGTCAAGCTGGAAGGGCGGGCGATCGTGCCAACTGAACTGGGCGAGATCGTTGACGGCCTGGTTGAACAGTTCTTCCCGGACATCACCAGTGTTGACTACACGGCCAAGCTGGAAGATGAACTCGACGAAGTCGAAGAAGGCAAGAAGGACTGGGTCAGCGTGGTTGACCAGTACTACAAGCCATTCTCCAAGGAACTGGAGAAGGCGGACAGCGAGATCCAGAAGATCCAGATCAAGGACCAGCCAGCTGGCTTTGACTGCGAGATCTGCGGGGCGCCGATGCTGGTCAAGATGGGCCGCTATGGCAAGTTCTACGGTTGCTCCCGCTTCCCGGACTGCCGCCACACCCAGACCATCGTCAAGAAGGTCGGCGTTACCTGCCCGAAGTGCGGGAAAGGGGAAGTATTGGAGAAGAAGTCCAAGCGGGGCCGGAAATTCTATGGCTGCTCCCGCTATCCAGACTGCGACTTTGTCTCCTGGGACAAGCCGATCAGCCGGGTTTGCCCGAACGACGGCCACTTCCTGGTTGAAAAGAAGCGCAAGGACGGCATTGTCGTTCTCTGCCCGAACGGCGACTACAAGGAAGAACCTAGAGAAGAACAAGGCGAAGAAGCCGAATAAGCAGAACAAGCCAATAGATAAGCAGAAATGTCACCAATTCCTTGGTGGCATTTTTATATAGAGCGTGCGAATAGGCAGGGAAGAGCTTTTTCGGTAAAATAGCAAGTAGATAATTTTTAAGCGAAGGATTGAAACAAATGACAGAAAAAGTTACGGTAATCGGCGCCGGTCTGGCCGGCAGCGAAGCAGCTTGGCAGCTGGCTAAAAGAGGGATTAAGGTCGACTTGTATGAAATGCGGCCAAAGAAAATGACCCCGGCCCATGAAAGCGGCAATTTCGCGGAATTGGTTTGCACCAACTCCATGCGGTCCAACCAGCTCTCAAACGCTGTTGGCCTTTTGAAAGAAGAAATGCGGCAGATGGACTCCCTGATCATGCAAGCCGCTGATGCCTGCCAGGTTCCAGCTGGCGGGGCCCTGGCAGTTGACCGGGAGCTTTTCTCCAAATACGTGACTGACAAACTGACCAGCCTGCCGGAAGTGACTATTCATGATGAAGAAATCACCGACCTGCCAACTGAAGGCATCACTATTATCGCGACTGGACCATTGACCAGCGATGCTTTGGCTGAAAAGATCCAGGATTTTGAAGGGACAGACAGCCTCCACTTCTTTGACGCGGCAGCCCCAATCATCGCGGCTGACTCCATCGACATGGACATCGTCTACAAGAAGAGCCGGTATGACCGGGGCGAAGCCGCCTACCTCAACTGCCCGATGACCAAGGAAGAATACGACCGCTTTGCTAACGCCCTGGTTCACGCGGAAACGGCAGAAATGCACGGCTTTGAGAACAGTGAAGTCTTTGAAGGCTGCATGCCGATTGAAGTCATGGCTGCCCGGGGGGCCAAGACCATGCTCTTTGGTCCTTTAAAGCCTGTTGGTCTGGAGAACCCGAAGGACGGCAAGACCCCTTACGCGGTCGTCCAGCTCCGCCAAGACAATGCCGCTGCCTCCATGTACAACATCGTGGGCTTCCAGACCCACCTCAAGTATGGGGAACAAAAGCGGGTCTTCCAAATGATTCCGGGCTTGGAAAATGCCCGCTTCGTCCGTTATGGCAAGATGCACCGGAATACTTACATGGCCAGCCCGGAAGTGTTGAAGGCCAGCTACGAAGCTAAAAAGCAGCCGGGCCTCTTCTTTGCCGGCCAGATGACCGGGGTGGAAGGCTACGTGGAAAGTGCCGGCAGCGGCCTGGTGGCCGGAATCAACGCGGCCAGAGAAGCATTGGGCAAGGACACGGTTGAATTCCCGGTAACGACGGCTCTTGGCTCCATGGCCCACTACATTACGACCACTGACGCCAAGCACTTCCAGCCGATGAACGCCAGCTTTGCCTTGATCCCGGGTCTGGAAGGCAAGAAGATCAGAAACAAGCGCGAGCGCCACGAAAAGATCAGCGAGCGGGGCCTGGCAGACCTGGCCGCCTTTAAGGCAGAGAAGCTGGCTGACTAATGACCCTTGAAGAGCAGTTTCTTTCTTACTTGAAAAATGAGCGCTCTTACAGCCCTAAAACCATTCTGGCCTACCAAAAGGACATGGCGGCGGCTGAAAAATTCTGGCAGGAAAATGGGGGCTTTCCCGGCTGGGATAAAATTTCCCGCCGGGACCTGGAAATTTACCTGCAGGCGCTTGGGCAAAAGCTGGCTTCCAGCACCTTGTCCCGGAAATTGTCCAGTCTTAAATCTTTTTACCGCTTTTTGACCAAGCGGGGCCTGGTTAAGGCTGACCCGACCGTGGTTATTCAGCTTAGGCGGGGGAAGAAAAAGCTGCCTGAATTTTTCTACCAGGATGAAGTTGGCCAAGTCATCAAGACGTTAAATGATGGCAAACCGTTAACAGTCCGCAACCGGGCAATCCTGGCTCTTTTTTACGCGACCGGGATGCGGCTGAGCGAGCTGACGGATTTGAAAATCAGCCAGCTTGACCTGGAAAACGGCATGATTTTAGTGCACGGCAAGGGCAACAAGGACCGCTATGTCTTTTTTGACCAGGAGAGCAAAAAGTACCTGGAAGATTATCTGCAAGCTGCCCGGCCAAGTTTATTGAAAAATGAGGCAGATACTGGGGCAGTTTTTTTAAATAGCCGCGGCAAGCCAATCTCAAGCCGGGGGGTAGCCAAAGTCGTCCAGCAGATCTTTCAAAAAGCCGGCCTGACGGCCGGCGCCCATCCCCATGAACTTCGCCATAGCTTCGCGACCGCCATGCTCAACAACGGGGCGGATTTAAGGAGCGTGCAGGAGCTTTTGGGCCATAAGGACTTGTCAACGACTCAGATTTACACCCACGTCAGCATGCAGCAGCTGACGGCAGAATATCGCCAGCATTTTCCCCGAAAATGAGGAAAAGTGTTATTATGAAAATAGCTGGAAAGCGTCAATCATTTTGGCTTTTCAGCAAGAATTTTAAATGACGAAAACAAGAAAACAAACAGAAAAGCCAAAAAACGGAGGAAAAAATGACAACGATTTGTTCAGTGAAGTACAATGGCCAGACGGCCATTGCCGGTGACGGCCAGGTGACCCTGGGCAAGAGCATTATTGCCAAGACAACGGCCAAGAAGATCCGCCGTATTTACCATGACCAAGTAGTGATCGGCTTTGCCGGCGGGGTGGCGGATGCCGTCAGCCTGCAAGAAATGCTGGAAGGGAAGCTGGAAAGCTACAGCGGCGACTTGCGCCGGGCAGCGGTGGAAATGGCCCAGTCCTGGAGAAAAGACCCGGCCTTGCAGAAATTGGAAGCCATGGTAATTGCTTTTAACGACCAGGATCTGCTCTTGATCTCCGGGAACGGGGAAGTACTTGAACCAGACGAAAGCGTAGTGGCGATCGGCTCTGGCGGCTACTATGCTCAGGCGGCAGCCGTGGGGATGCTGCGGCACGCCAGCGGGATGACGGCCAGTGAAATCGCCAAGGAAGCGGTCAACATTGCTGCTGACATCGATGTCTTTACCGACCACGAAATTGTTACGGATGAAATCGAGGAAAAATAGGGATGAGAGAGAAAACGCCAAAGCAGATCGTTGAGCTGCTGGACAAGTACATTGTCGGGCAAACTGAAGCCAAGAAGTCAGTGGCTATTGCCCTGTACAACCGCTACCGCCGGGCCCAGCTGCCAGAAAACGTGCAAAAGGACATTACGCCAAAGAATATCTTGATGGCTGGGCCAACTGGGGTCGGCAAGACCGAAATTGCCCGCCGCCTGGCGGACATCGTCGACGCTCCTTTCGTCAAGGTTGAAGCTACCAAGTTCACTGAAGTCGGCTACGTGGGCCGGGATGTGGAATCGATGGTCCGGGACCTGGCCAATGAAGCTGTCCGGATCGTGGAAAAAGAAGAGTTCGCCAAGGTTGAAGGCCAGGCCATCCGCCAGGCCAACAAGACCCTGGTCCGCCTGCTGGTGCCGGGCGTGAAGAGAAACAACCGGCAAAACCAGATGCAGCAGATGCAGGAAATGATGCAGAGCCTGCTGGCTGGCGGCGGGATGCCGGAAGAAACTGAAGAAGTCACTGACGAAATCAGAAACCAAAGACTCAGCGTGGCTGAAAAGCTGGACCGGGGGCTCCTGGAAAACGAAGAAGTCACCATCGAAGTCGAACAAGCGCCTAAGGCCAACCCAATGGGCGACATGATGGGGCAGATGGGGATGGACATGTCCAGCATGCTGGGCGACATGCTCCCTAAGCGGAAGGTCAAGCGGACCCTGCCGGTCAGCCAGGCCAGAAAGCTTTTGGTCCAAGAAGAAGAACATAAGCTGGTCAACTATGATGACATCTACCAAAAGGCCATGGACCGGGCCGGCCAAAGCGGGATCATCTTCATCGACGAAATTGACAAGATTACCGCGGCTGACAAGCGCAACTCCGCCGGCGTCTCAAGAGAAGGGGTTCAAAGAGACATCCTGCCGATCGTTGAAGGTTCAACCGTAAGCACCAAGTACGGTCCCCTGTCAACCGACCACATCCTCTTCATCGCGGCCGGGGCCTTTGCCGAAAGCAAGCCGAGCGACCTCATTCCAGAACTGCAGGGCCGTTTCCCAATCAGAGTTGAGCTGAATGCCTTGACCAAGGACGACTTCGTCAGAATCTTGAAGGACCCGCAAAATTCCCTCTTGAAGCAGTACATTGCCTTGCTGAAGGCTGACGGGGTGGACCTGGTCTTTACGGCAGAAGCAGTCGACAAGATTGCCGAAATCGCCTTTGAGGTCAACCAAGGGACTGATAACATTGGTGCCCGCCGTCTGGCCACTATCTTGGAGAAGCTGCTGGAAGAAGTTCTCTATGAAGGGCCGGACATGGAAATGGGGCAAATTACCATCACCCAGGCCTATGTTGAACAGAAGTTAAGTGATATCGTCAAGAATAAGGACTTGACCAAGTTCATCCTGTGATAAGTGTAAAAATGCAATTGAGTTTAGAAAAAAAGAAAAAATAAGAGTATTAAGGGGCAAATAATGGATTATACTATCGAAAATGAAATTCTTAAGGTTACGGTGTCAAGTCACGGGGCAGAACTCCAGAGCGTCATTGGCAAGCATATTGGCAATGAATACATCTGGCAGGCTGACTCGGAAGTCTGGGGCCGGCATGCTCCAGTCTTGTTCCCAATCGTGGGCAAGCTGAAAAACGATGAGTACAGCTATCAAGGTAAGAGCTACCACATGACCCAGCATGGTTTTGCCCGTGACATGGAATTTGCCCTGGAAGAGCAAAGCAAGGAAAAGCTGACCTTCCTTTTGACGGACACGGAAGAAACCAGAGCCGTCTATCCCTTCAAGTTTGAATTCCGGGTCAGCTACGAGCTTTTGAACAACATGATCAAGGAAAGCTTCCACGTCACCAACAAGGGTGAAGGGGACATGATCTTTGGCGTCGGCGGCCACCCAGGCTTTGCCCTGCCAGTTGAAGATGGGGTCAAGAAGGATGACTTTTACCTGCAGGTCAACCCGGCAAAGCCGCGGGCAATGGTGCCGCTGGAAAACGGCCTGCTCAACTGGGAAAAGCGGTCCCTAGCGCCAACTGAAAGCATGATCACCATTACTGACGACCTGTTCAAAAATGACGCCATGGTGCTGGTGATGCGGCACCCGGACAACAAGTTCTCCATCAAGACGGAAACCAGCCGCTTCCATATCAATGTCAGAACTGACTCCGCACCATACGTGGGTGTTTGGTCCCAGTATCCAAAGACCGGCAATTACGTCTGCATCGAACCTTGGTGGGGGATTGCTGACCTCACTGATACCGACGGGAACCTGGAAAACAAGAAGGGGATGAACCGCTTGGCCAGTGGGGAAGACTTTGAAGCCAGCTTCCGCATGTCCTTCCACAGCAAGGTCCGGAGCGAATAAAATAGAGAAAAGCAAAAGTGATTTTTTGCATGAGCTGCCTGAAGCGGGCAGCTTTTTTTATACCCAAAAAGGTCAAAAATATTCTGAAAGCGGGAACAAAAATCAAACGATTTGGACTATAATTAGGGCATAAAGTATGTGTTTGTAAGAAATAGTTGAATTGTGTTTTGGAGGAATAAAAAATGAAGAAGCTGTACAGCGCCCTCGCGGCAGCCGCTTTGACTCCCCTTTGCCTTTTAACGGGCCAGGTAAGTCAGGCCAGTCAGGCAAGCGAATATAATCCGGAGGTCAGAAACTTGCAGGTACGGGAAGGCAACTACCGGATTGCCCGGGACCTGGTCAAGAATGCCAACAAACTGCCAGCCAACACGGTTTATGAATTCGTGCCCGAGCCCAATTTCGCCAAGGCGGGGACCTATCAGACCAGGATCCGCCTGCTTTACCCGGACAACTCAATGGAGACCAGCCAGCAAGTGACCGTCAGCGTTTATGACCATGCTTGGAAGGCTAAGAAGACGGTCAAGAAGCATAAAAAGGTTAATAAGAAGAAGGCCAAAAAGCGGGTAAAGGATGCCAAGCGCTACCAGGCTAAGGTGACGGGGAAGACGACTGCTTTTGGCCAGGCTTTTAAGTCAAAGCGCCTGGTCACCAACCGGGCAAAATTGCCGAAGAAGACCAGCTTCCGCTTCGCCAGAGTGCCAAACTTCAAGCGGGCCGGGACTTACTACACGGCCGTATTAGTCACCTATCCAGACAAGAGTCAAGAATATACTCGCCAGGTCAAGGTGACGGTCAAGCGGCAGACGGACAAGAGCAAGTACCAGCCGAAGATCAAGGGCAAGACCGTCGCTTATGGGGCAAAATTGACTGCTAAGTCCTTAATTAAAAACGCCAAGTCCTTGCCTAAGAAGAGCAAGTACCGGCTCTCGCAAAAGATCAACACTAAGCAAGCAGGGACTTACTTGGTCGCTGTCAAAGTGACTTACCCGGACAAGAGCTGGGAAGTGACGCCTTTTGTTAAAGTCAAAGTCAAGCGGCAGACAGACAAGGCCCGCTACCAGGTCAAAGTCCGCTCAGGAGTGGTAAAGGCCGGGCAGAAATTGACTCCGGCTCAGCTGGTAACCAACCTTTCCAGTCTGCCAAAGAAGAGCAAGTTTGCCTTCACTGCCCAGCCAAATTGGCAAAAGGCTGGCAGCTACCGGACCAAAATCCAGGTAACTTATCCGGACAAGAGCAAGGAGACCAGTGCCTTTTTGACGGTAACTGTTAAAGATCCAGCTGATTCCACCCGCTACACGCCGGTCCTTTTGGCTGCCCAGACGCAAGCGGGCAAGCCAATCGCGGCTTCCAGCTTGATCGCCAACTTTGCTTCTTTGCCTGACGGCAGCCAGGCCAGTTTCGTAACGGCGCCAGATTTTGCCAAAGCAGGCAGCTATAAGACCCAGATCAAGGTGACTTACCCGGACAAGTCGACCTGGACCAGTTCTGAATTCATTATTGAAGTTGCTGCTCCGGCCGCAAGCACACAGAAAAACTGATATTTTTAAGAATATTTTTCAAAATCAAGACTTTTCCGGTCTTGATTTTTTGTTTTTTAACCTGCCTTTTTATAGGAACTTTTGTTATAATAGCGGTTAGTAAGCGGTTACAAAGGAAAGCGTAAAAGATCAAGAAAACATGGGGAAAACAATGAGGAAAATCAAATGTGAGCTTTGCGGGCAAAGAGATTTATTAAAGGAGGGCGGGCGTTTTGTCTGCCAGTCTTGCGGGGCAGCCTATTCAGCCAGTGAACTGCGCCGGCAATTTGACTTGAAAGACCTGGCAGAAATTTACGCTGAAGCCAAGCAGGCCTACCGGGCTAAACGCTTTAAGCAGGCCAGGCAGCTTTACCTGGCCCTGGCAGATGAAGGGGACCAGCAGGCAGCTTTTTACGCTGCCCTTGCTGGCAGCCAGCTCGATTCCGCGGCTGATTTTGCCCCACTTTTGGGTCAGCTGCGGGCGGCTTTGGCAGCCAGCCGGAAAAGTGGGGGAGAAAGCTACTTTGCTTTTGCCAGCCGGGCTCTGGGTGAAGTGATCGTCTTTGCCCTGGCACTTGAAGAAGAATACGAAGAAGATTTCCAAAAGCAGGCTCAGCGCTTGGAACTGAGCTCTAGGCAGACTTTAGAGAAGGCCCACCGGAAGATGCAGGAAGAAGCAGGCCGGGCCTGGCTCTTGATGAGCCGAGCAGCCCACCTCTGCGTTGGGGAAAGTGATGATTTGGCAGCAGCCAATTCATACTTTTGGGAACTGATCGATGCCATTATCGATGACTTGAGCATCAACCAGAAGCGGGGCACGATTGTCATCGGCAATGTAAATGAAGAGAGAGCATATTTTGCAGGCTTGAAGGCCGAGGAAAAGGCCAAAAAACTGGTCAATAGTTAACTTTTTAAAGTGATCGCGGGAGAAAGCAAATTTTTTGTAAAAAAAGGCTTGCCAAGAATTAAAAAGTTAAGTATCATATAACTTGATCGGGGGATGCGAGGAGCCGTCCCTTGGTTGAAGTTTGAGATTGCGTTATAGCCAAGTGGTAAGGCAACGGTTTTTGGTACCGTCATGCGCTGGTTCGAATCCAGCTAACGCAATTGTAAGGAAGACACCCAGCTGGGTGTCTTTTTTGTTTTTCTGCTTTACTAAATCACCTGCCTTGACCGGATTCGGCAGGAAGGATAAACTTATTACTTAAGTTGATTAGATTTTTTAGAAAAAAAGATGAGGTAAGACCGTGAACGGATTAATCAAAGCAAGCGATGTCAATCAAGCCGGCCATTTGCAAATTGCCGGGGTAGATGCCCTGGAACTGGCGGCCAAGTACCAGACTCCCCTGCAGGTGTTTGACGTGGGCAGAATCCGGCAGGCAATTCGGGCCTTCAAGCGGGTCTTTGAAGAAGAAGGAGTAGACTACGAAGTCAGCTATGCCTCAAAGGCTTTTTCCTGTCTGGCTATCTACCAGGTGATCAATGAAGAAGGCGGCCATACCGACGTCGTTTCCGGCGGGGAACTCTGGACGGCCATGAAGGCGGGCTTTCCCATGGATAAGGTGAGCTTCCACGGCAACAACAAGAGCCGGTCAGAACTGGAATTAGCCGTTGATCAGGGAGTCGGGGTAATTATTGTCGACAACTTCCATGAAATCGACTTGCTCAGCCAGGTTCTGGAAGAAAAAGACGCAAGCAGCAAGGTCATGCTCCGGGTTACTCCCGGCATCAGCGCCCACACCAACGAATACATCCAGACTGGACAGGTTGACTCCAAGTTTGGCTTTGACATGGAAAGCGGCCAGGCGGACCGGGCTTTAGAACTTGTCTTGGCCAATCCCCGGATGAAGATGGCCGGTATCCACGCCCATATCGGCTCGCAGATTTTTGACGTCCGAGGCTTCGTGGGCTGCGCTGACAAGCTCTGCCAGCTGGCCACGGCCTGGAAAGAAAAGTATGGCTATGAAGCTGACATCTTGAACGTGGGTGGCGGCTTCGGCATCCACTACACCGACCAAGACCAGCCGCTTCCAGCTGAAGAATTTGTCCGGGCCATCGTCAAGGAAGTCAAGAACAAGTGCCAGGAGAGCGGCTTGAAATTGCCGGCTATCTGGATTGAACCAGGCCGGTCAATCGTCGGCCCTGCTGGCTGGAGCCTCTACACGGTCGGCTCAAGAAAGGACCTGCCGGGTTACCCAAGCTATGTTGCCCTTGACGGGGGGATGGGGGACAATATCCGGCCAGCTCTTTACCAAGCCGAATATTCAGCTGTTGTCGCTGACCGCCCCCAGGCAGAAGATGAAGAAAGGGTCAACCTGGTTGGCAAGTACTGCGAAAGCGGGGATATTTTGATCAAGTCCTGTCCTTTGCCAAAAACCGAACCTGGCGACCTAGTTGCCCTGTTAAGCACAGGTGCCTATGGCTACTCCATGGCGTCAAATTACAACCGCAATCCCCGTCCAGCCGTGGTTTTCGCTGAAGACGGACTTGACCAGCTGGTGATCAAGCGGGAAAGCTACGACGACTTGATTGCCAATGACTTAAAATACCAAAAATAATCCTGGCATATTTTTAACAAAATAAACTTTTAGCCGGCGCAGAATTAAGAAAATGATTTTTCATTTGAGAAAAAATAGACAAAGTTAGCATTATCTGCCGCTTTGCTTAACAAACTATGCTAAAATAGGCTTAAATGTTAAGTTGCTGTTCTTTTTGATTTGAATGAAGAGGTTTTTCGAATGCCAAAATTAGCGCAAGATTTACTGCCGATTATCAACCACAAGCTTGATGCTGTGGTTCCTTCAGATATCCGCCGTTTTGACAAGTACGTTTCCCAGTTTGACGACGTCGTTAAACTGACCCTGGGGGAACCGGACTTGAATACCCCGGAACACATCAAGCAGGCAGCCATCCGGGACATTGAAAACAATGACAGCCACTACGGCCCGCAGTCTGGTAAGCCGGAACTGCTCAAGGCCATCAGCAAGTACGTTAAGGGCTTAACCGGCGTTGAATATGACCCGGAAAGTGAAATCACGGTGACAGTCGGGGCAACTGAAGCCTTGACCTGTACCTTGTCGGCTCTGTTGAATGACGGCGACAAGGTGATCGTGCCAACTCCAGTCTGGTCAATGTATATGCAGCTGGTCTGCTTGACCGGGGCTACGCCAGTTGAAGTTGACACCTCAGACACCGGCTTTGTCTTGACTCCAGAGAAGCTGGAAGAAGTTATTGAACGGGAAGGCAAGGGGGTCAAGGCGATTATGCTGAACGACCCGACCAACCCAACCGGGGTAACCTACCCTAAGGAAGTCATTGAAGGTCTGGCTGAAGTGATCAAGAAGCACCACATGTACGCCATCAGTGACGAAATTTACTCAGAACTGATCTACGGGGATGCCAAGCACTACTCCTTGTCTATTTATATCCCAGAGAGAACTATCTTTATTTCCGGTCTGTCCAAGTCTCATGCCATGACTGGCTGGCGGCTGGGCTACATCTGCGGGCCAGCTGAAATTATGGCCAGCGTGCGGAAGATGAATGACTTCATGATCACGGTCGTGACCAACAACGTGCAAGCCGCTGCCATTGAAGCTTTGACCAACGGCCTGGATGACCCGAAGGAATTCAGAGACATTTACCAGCGCCGGGTAAACTTCATGGAAAAGGGCTTGAAGAAGCTGGGCTTTGCCATGGCCTTGCCGCGCGGCGCCTTCTACATCTTCGCCAAGATTCCTGAAAAGTACCAGGGTGACGACGTTGGCTTTGCCAAGGCTTTGGCCAAAGACGCCAGAGTTGGCGTGATCCCGGGCAGCTACTTTGGTGCTGGCGGGGCAGGCTACGTCCGGATGTCCTACGCTTCCAGCGATGAAGCCCTGCAAGAGGCCCTTAAGCGGATTACCAAGTTTGTGGAAGCAGAATAATAAATTTTATTAGATTATTAAAGTACGGTATCTTCGCAGAAGCCGTGCTTTTTTCTTTAGCGGCCAAAAAGTGGCGGAAATTACCATAAGGGCTGGCCCTATGTTATTATTTAAATAGTAAGCAATGCCGGGTTTGCGTGACCTATTTTCAAAAGAAAAGACAATATGAAATGATTTCTTCTATAGGATAAAGGAAATAACGTGCCGGGCATGCTCCGAAATCTAGTGAAATGTAGTGATGATAATTATGGGTAAAAAGGCCTCTTTAAAAGATTTGGGAATAAGCACGATTCTGACCAAAGCATGGTGGTCCGTGCTTTATTTAGGGATCTTTGTTTTTGGCAAGCATATTCCCCTGCCTTTTGCCAAAATGCAGACCGGCCAGCCAAATGTTTTGCTCGTGGCAACGGGGGGCGACAGCAGTCAGGCCAGCCTCTTTTCTTTAGGGATCAGTCCTTGGATGTCAGCCATGATCATCACTGGGATGCTGGCTCAGCTCCGTCTGCCGATGATGTCTAAGATGACCGAGAAGAAGATGGACATCTGGCAAAAGACCTTGACCTTTTTCTTGACCGTGATTCAAGCAACGGTGATGCTGCGGGAGTTCCAACTGACCAGCAGCAGCTTTGGCACCCGTCTGGCTGCCGGCCTTTTCCTCATGACAGGCAGCTTTCTGTTGATCTGGCTGAGCGTTGAAAATGACAAAAATGGCCTGGGCGGAATCAGCTTGATTCTGATGGCCAACATGTTCTTTACATTAATGAAGTCTTTTGCCAATGGCCTCATCCCGGGCCTCAGCGCCCAAAGCGCCAACATTGTCCGGGCCCTGGCTCTCTTTGTCATCCTCCTTTTGGGAGTAATTACAGTTATCTTGACCAACGCTGAGCGCCGGGTGCCGGTAACCAAGCTCTTGATCAGCGCGGAATTTGGCTCAGAGTCCTACCTGCCGATCAGAATCCTGCCAGCCGGCTCCATGCCAGCCATGTTTGCCACGACCATGTTTGTCTTGCCAAAATATCTCTTGCAGTTTTTCTACAATTTGTCTTCTTGGAAACTGTTCAAGCAGTTAGCCAATGCCTTTGACTTAAGCCAGGTCAGCGGCCTTATTCTTTACTGCTTAATCCTGGTGGGGCTGACTTACGGCTTTTCATATATCTCAATTGACCCGGTCCAGCAGGCTGACGACATGCAGAAGTCAGGTGACTATGTTCCTGGCTACCGGCCGGGCAAGGAGACGGAAAAATACCTCCGCCACTTGATCAATATTTTTTCTTTCGTCAGTTCGATCTATTTCGTGGTCTTTACTGGTCTGCCGCTGGGCCTCACTCTGCTTGACGCAAAATTGTCCAGCTTGGTCATGCTGCCCAACTACGTCATTATCTTAGCTGGCTTTGGGGCAGCGATTGCTGAGCAGATTGAAGTCCTGCAAATCAGAGGCCAGTACCGGGGGCTGCTTTAGGAGAAGGGAGGAAAAAGGATGTATTATTTCGTGCCATCGTGGTACAGACGCGACCGGACCTGGCTCAGCTACGGGCAGATCTGGTTTTTGAACAGCGGCCTTATTCACTTTGACTTTGACGACAGCATCAACCAGATCAGGATGTTCAAAGATGAGGGGCAGCCGGTCAGAATTCTGACTTTGGGCTACCTGCCCAGCATTGGCAACTTCCTCTTCCGGCACAACATTCTGGACGCGGAAAGCGACAATATTTTTGACCTGATGCAGGGGATTCCGGCCGACCAGGTGGTCAGAAACGTCAACTACCTGGACTTCAACTGGCCCAAGGACTGCAGCTTCGTCTACAATGCCTTCAACATCCTGGTTTACCGGGAAGATGAGCTTTACGCCCGGATCCGGATGGGGGTTACCGGCAATTTGATTCAGATCGAATTTGTCCGCCAGGGCTACAAGTACCGGACCATGTTCTTTGACTGGCGGGGCTTTTTGTCCAGCATCCTCAACTACGACAATGAAGGCCGCTTTGAAAGCCGGGTCTTTCTGAACCCGGAAGGCGAGGAAGTTTTCCGCAACAACAAGGATGATTCGGTGACCATTTTTTCCGCGGCCCAGGATCGCTTTAAAAAGAGCCACTACGACTCGATCACGGACATGATCAGCGAGTATTTGGACAAGTATTTTGCCGAGAATCTAGAGCCTGACGACTCCTTTATCATCGCTGCCAGCCGCCGGCACGACCAGTTCCTTTTGGAAAAATTAAAAGACTACAAGACAGTAATTTCTTATTACGGCCACCGGACTAATTTTGATGACCCCCATGTTTTTGAAACGGCCAAAATGGCCAGCATGGTCATCGCCGATTCCGACTATACGGTCAATTTGATGAAGGAAAACGGAGTTGAGCACGTCGTCCAGCTGCCTCCCCTTGATACGGACTTGACTATGGGTGAAAGCGACCGGGAACGCCTGCTCAAGGTCATGTTCATGACGGGCGGCTTATCTGAAGAAGTGATCAAGCTGGCTTTAAAGGAGCTTTTTGACGTGATGGAAAGCAATAAGCTGGTTGAGATCAACTTCGCTGACTACGCCGGCTTTGACCAGTTTGGCATCCTGGACCGCTTGATCAAAGATGAAATGGCCAAAAGAGACTGTAAGTATCGCTACTGCTTTTTAAGGGCCAACCAGTCCCTGCCTAAGGAAATGGAAGCAGATGACGATGATGAAGAAAACCGGGTCCGCCGGATCAACTATGTCACCATTCACTCGGACACGGACTTGATCAAGATTCTCAAGCCTATGCGGCTCATTGTTGACCTGTCAGCCAGACCGGAAATTTTCCTGCAGGTGGTCGGCATCAGCACTGGCATCCCCCAGATCAACCTGGTTGAGTCCGATTATGTCGATGACGGCAAAAACGGCCTCCGGATTGGGCAGATTTCGGATCTTGCCGGGGCCCTGCACTACTATTTGGACGGGCTCAGCAACTGGAACCGGGCCAAGATGTACTCAGTCGGCAAGATCAACAACTACACGGCCGCCAAGATCGTGAAGGAACTGTCAGACGCGGTAGGAGGGAAGGGTTAATGGATTATTTTTTGCTTTATGGGGTAAAAGAATACCTGCCGCCCGTGCCTGATCGGGAAAACGCCAAATGGTTTCGGGCAGGCTACGGGGAAATGGATGACTTGATCAAAGAGCTGAAAGCAGACAAAAAGCTGGGCTTCAGGGGCTTTCAAGGGGCCTGGCTGATCGACTTGCCAGAAGATGAGGATATACCCGCCCTGGCCAAAAATTTAGATGCCTACACGATCATGGTGGATGATGACTTGAAAGATGAAGAACTGACTGAAAAAGCCGCCTTCTTTTTTAAGTCCAAGCAGGTCCGCTTCGTGCACTTTGCCAGCAACAACCAGGCCTTTGACTGGATCGAAAGCCGTCTGTTTGGCGGCCAGGTCGGCAGCAAATTGGATGTCTCCAGCATGGAAGTCAACCCCCTCTTCAAGGGCAGAGTAGAGTTTAACGGCTTTGAAAATGTCCGCCTCAGCGGGAACTTCGGTGACGAATTCTGGCCGGTGATCAACTGGCGGTGGGGGATGTACTGCGACAAGGACCGGACCCTGGAACTTTGGCCCCAGTTCTTCAAGGATGCCAGCGTGGATATCCGCCTGGCCGTTTATGAGAACAACCCCGGCATTGCGGATAATGTCCGCCGCCGGGTCGTGTTCACGGAAGCTGACATGAAAAAGTGGCTCCTTTTTGAAGGAACCAACCCCGGCTCAATCTTAAACGTCAGCTTAGAAGCCAGAGGCGAAGGCAACTTGACCATGGGCAACATCCACTACCGCTGGTCCAGACGGGGCCTGGGCGCCTTTATCGCGGGCGGGGAAGACTTGGTCGACAGCAAGCGCGACCCTTTGATCACCTACTTTAACCCTGGTGACCTTAAACCGCCACTAAATATCTACTTTTCCGGCTACCGGACGGCGGAAGGCTTTGAAGGTTTTTACATGATGCGGTCCATGAAGGCGCCCTTTATGTTGGTTGGCGACCCCCGCCTGGAAGGCGGCGCCTTTTACCTGGGCAGCCAGGAACTGCAAGAGAAGCTTGTGGCCAGAATCCAGGAAAAACTGGACTGGCTGGGCTTTGACCACCATCAAGTAACTATGTCCGGCCTGTCGATGGGGACCTTTGGGGCCCTTTATTACGGCTCAAAGATTGAGCCAGGAGCTATCGTGGTCGGCAAGCCACTGGCCAGCCTGGGCAAGATGGCCCAAATGGAAAGAGACTACCGCTATGGGATTTTCCCGACGGCTTTAGACGTTTTAAACGCTGGTTCTCCAGATGACAACTGGCGGGGAGACTTTGACGAAAGAGCTAAGGCTTTGGATGACATGTTCTGGACGGCTTTTGACAAGGCCGACTTTTCTAAAACTACCCTGGCTATTGCTTATATGGAGGACGACGACTACGACCCCCATGCCTACCGGGACATTATGCGCAGCTTCAGCCGGCGCAAGCAGGACAGCAAGATCATTGCCAAGGGCTTTCCCGGCCACCACAATGACGCAACCGGCCCCTTGGTCAAATGGTTCAGAACCCAGTATGGGGCAATTTTGAAGGATGAATACGGGCGATAGAGATGCAGAGCATTTATTGGAATGAAAATTGCAGTCCTTTTTGGCGGGGGATCTCCGGCCGGGACCAGCAGAAATACCGGAGCGGCTTTGCTTATACGGGCAGCACGGTCAAAGCGACTGGCCACGCCTATATGTATGGCTCCAAGATCATCCGCCGGGCCAGAGACGACGTCTTCTTTTATAACGGAGCTCTGCCGGCTGGCTCGGTCATCTATAAGTGGGACATGGTCTACAGCTACAGCACCGCCCACGCCATCCCGTCACTTCCGCTTTTGATCAATGGTCGCAAGTACCTCTTCCGGATTCTGGCCGAGGCTGACCAGGAAGCGGGCTTTTACCTGCGCCTGGTGGCTTTTGACCGGGAAGACCACATGGTTAAGCTGCAGATCATTCATGGCCAAGAGGGAATTTTTGCCTTTCCGAAAGAGGCCAACTACTATACGATCGAACTGGTTGGGGCGGGCTGCCACCAGCTGGTCTTCCACCGGATTGACGTGGAAGAGATTACTGATGAGACGGACATCAGCCAGATCGACTGGGAAAAAATGCATGAAGAAAACGAGCACCGGCGGCTCTTGGCGGCCCAGGTAGTCGACCGGTACTTGCGCAGAAGGGAGTAAGGCCATGGCCGCGATTGGAAGTCTGTTTTCAGCGGATTACTGGGATCTGAGGAAGATCCGCCAGGTCTTAAAGAAAGTCAACCGGCTTAAAGAGCCCATGCGGCAATTGACTGATGACCAGCTCAAGGGAAAGACTGCTGAATTTAAAAAGCGGATAAAGCAAGGGGCCAGCGTGGACAGTTTATTGGTTGAAGCTTACGCTGTCGTCCGGGAAGCCGACTGGCGGGTTTTGGGGATGTTTCCCCATGACAGCCAGGTGATGGGCGCGATCGGTCTTAACTACGGCAATATTGTCGAAATGAAGACCGGGGAAGGCAAGACCCTGGTCGCCACCATGCCTCTTTACCTTAATGCCTTAAGCGGAGACGGGGCGATTTTGGTGACGACCAATGAATACCTGGCCAACCGGGACGGGGAAGAAATGTCCCAGGTCTACCGCTGGCTGGGCCTTACCTATGCCACCGGCTTTAGTCTGGAAGGCGAGAAGCTGAAGGTCAAGCAGAAGAAAAAAATCTACAATTCTGACATCGTTTATTCAACCAGCGGGGCCCTGGGCTTTGACTATCTTTTGGACAACATGGCCCAGGAAAAAGACGAAAAGTACATGCGGCCTTTTAACTACTGCATTGTCGACGAAGCCGACTCAGTTTTGCTGGACATGGCCATTACTCCCCTGGTCATTGCCGGCTTGCCCAAGGTCAAGTCCAACTATATCGGAGTAGCTGACGAATTCATCTACTTTTTGTCAGAAGATGATTATGAATTCAACGAAGAGCATAACAATGTCTGGCTGACTGAAGCTGGGGTCAAGAAGGCAGAAGAATTTTTCAGCCTGCCCAATCTCTATGACGGCGAGCATACGGAATTAGTCCGTTGCATCAACCTGGCCTTAAAGGCCCACTGCCTCTTTGAAAAAGAAGAAGCCTACGTGGTCGGCGCTGACGGAGAGGTTGCCCTCTTGGACAAGGAAAACGGGCGGATCCTGGAAGGGATGAAGCTGCAGGCTGGCCAGCACCAGGCTATTGAAATGAAAGAGCAGCTGGATTTGTCAGATGACCAGCAGGCCATGGCTTCAATTACTTACCAAAGTCTCTTCAGAATGTTTAAAAAGCTCTCCGGCATGACCGGGACTGGCTATTCTGCCCGGGATGAATTTTTCAAGATTTACGGGACCAAGGTGGTCCGGATTCCGACCAACCGGCCGGTCATCCGCAAGGACCTGCCAGACCGGATCTATCCAGATCTGCCAAGCAAGCTTTTAGCCTCACTGGAAGAGGTCAAGCGCCTGCATGCCTTGGGGCGGCCGGTTTTGATCATTACCGAATCGATTGCCGTTTCTGAAATCTATTCAGAACTTTTGCTGAGAGAGCAGATCCCCCACAATGTCTTGAATGCCAAAAACGCGGCCAAGGAAGCCACCATCGTCAAAGAAGGCGGTCAGGTCGGGGCCGTTACGGTGGCCACGACCATGGCTGGCCGGGGGACCGACATCAAGCTGGGGCCGGGCGTGGCTGAACTGGGCGGCTTAGCCGTCTTAGGGGTGGCCAAGATGAGCTCCAGAAGAATTGACGACCAGCTGCGCGGCCGGGCCGGCCGGCAGGGCGACCCGGGAACAAGTGAATTTTTCGTTTCCTTGGAAGACGATGTGGTCATCAAGTACGGTCCCTTGTGGCTGGACCGCTACCGGCAAAAGTACCATTCAGAAGACTTGAACCTGACTCAGGTCCATGAACTAAAGAACTGGCGGATCAGGGAGGCTCTTAATTCTGCGCAAGTCAGAAGTGACGAAAGCGACTATGATATCCGCAAGCAGCAATTGTCCATGGGAGCCAGTGACGAGATCCAGCGTGAGCAGGTATATGAGACCCGGAACCAGATTATTTTTTCTGATGGGCTCAATTACGATTTAGAAGGCTGGATGAAGCAGCTTTTCAGCGATTTTGTCCGCCAGCATCCGCGTTTGGAGAAAAGGAAACTGCGCCGTTTTATCTTGGACAATCTTTCCTATGGTTTTGACGATGACTTAAGCCAGCTGGATTTGAATAATTCAAAGGCGGTTGTTGCCTACTTGCTGGCTGTAGCTGAACAAGAACTAAAGCGCAAGGAAGAATACTTTGACGATGAAGCGGAGAAAAAGCGCTTCTACAATCTGGCAGCTTTAAAGGCCATCGATGTCTGCTGGATCAAGCAGGTTGACAATCTGCAGCAACTGCGGCAGATGGTGGCCATGCGGACATCGGCGCAAAGGGACCCGATGAATGAGTACCATCACGCGGCTTTAAGCTCATATAAGAAGATGTGCCGGGAGATCAAGCGGCTGACCATTCGCAATGTATTGATGAGCAGTATCACGATTGACAAGTTCGGAAAAAAGGATGTTTACTATGTCTGAGATTGATAAGCAGGAAAAGCAGAGAAGCGATGAGCAAAAGGATCTCTTGACGGCCCATATGAACAGCCAGCTCAAGGGAGCCAGGAACCAGTACGTCAAGCCCGCCAAGCCGAAAAAGACCATCTACCGGACTTTCGGTTTGGTAATCACGGCGGCGATCATTATCAGTGTTTTGCTGGCGATTTTTAAAATGATCTAGGTAATTAACATGACAGTTTACAGCATCAACAAGGGAATCGGCTGGGCTTCCAGCGGGGTCGAATACGCCCAGGCCTACCGGGGACAGGTTTTCCGCAAATTGGGCGTGAAGGCCAAGTTTATTTTTACTGATTGGATCAGCTATGAAAATATTGCCCACTTGACTAGAAATCTGGGCTTCAAGGACCGGGAGATCATCTGGCTGTATACCTTTTTTACCGACTTTGAAGTCAGGGCGGGCAGCTTCACTCTGGACGACTTGGAAAAAGTCCTGCCACCGATTCTTGAGCGCAAGCCAATGAACAAGGCGGTCCGCTACATATTCGCCAATGACTTCTGGGCCACGGCATATTTGAAGGATTTGACTTCGGGCATAGTTGACCGGGTTGAATACGTGTCCGGGGCCAACCTGGTCAGAAAGGACTATTACAGCTACGGCCGCTACTGCAGCGAGTTTTATGCTCCGGAAAACAATCGGGCCAAGCTCTACCAGCGCCGTTTTTACAATGAAGATGGGACGGCAGTTTATGATGAAATCATTGATGGTGACCAGGAAATCTTCAAGTTCAAAGATGACATTCTTTACTCTAAACATGAGCTCTTGATTAAGATGCTGCGGGAATTGAATTTTTCCAAAAAAGATATCATCTTGATCGACCGGGCTGAAGACCAGGGCCAGGAAATCCTGGAGAACCGGGGCAAGGCCCGGGTAGGGACGATTGTCCACGCCGACCACTTCAGTGAAGCAGAAACCAATGACGACACCATCCTTTGGAACAATTACTATGAGTATGAGTTCCAGCATGCTGACCAGATCGATTTTTACGTAACGGCGACAGACCTCCAAAAAGAGCTGATGGAAGAGCAGTTTTTAAAGTATAAGGGCAAAAAGCCCCAGATCTATGCGATTCCAGTGGGCAGCTTGAAAGAATTGAAAAAGCCGGATTTTGCCAGCCGTCAGCCTTTCAGTCTGGTGACGGCCTCCCGTTTGGCCAGCGAAAAGCATCTGGACTGGGCTATTCGGGCGGTGGCCAAAGCCAAGAAGGCCTTGCCGGAACTGACTTTGGACATTTACGGGTCGGGCTCGGAGCGGGCCATGCTGGAGGACGTGATTAAGGAAGTCGGAGCTGAGGACTATATCCATTTAAAAGGACACCAGCAGATGGATGATATTTACCAGCACTACCAGGCCTATTTGACCTGCTCAACCAGTGAGGGCTTTGGCCTTACCTTGATGGAGGCAGTGGGGTCGGGCCTGGCTATGGTCGGTTTTGACGTCCGCTACGGTAACCCGACCTTTATCGCTGATAGGGAAAACGGCCTGCTTTTGCCATATGACCGGCTGGCGACCGTGCCAGAGCATGTTAGCGAAATGTCCCGAGCGATCGTTAAGCTGTTCTCTTCAGACTTGCCTGCCATGTCGGAGAAGTCCTATGAGATCGCTGGCAAGTATAAGGACAAGCAGGTTGCCAAGTTATGGAAAAAGGCCATAGAAAGTGAGCTGCACCGTGATTAATCTTTTCTATGAATACAATGAAAAAAGCCAGGACCTGGAAAGGTCGTTGAAACTGGCTGGCTATCAGCAGCCGAGCGTGGTGATAATGGACAACGGCTTTTTGCCAGAGGGAGTCGAATCGCCGCTTAAGTACTTTTTAGGCCTGGCTGGATCTGAATTTACAGGCCGTCCCCGCTACTTTAACGAGATTGACCTGCCGGAATTCTGGGAGATCAAAGCTGACTCGCAGAGCGGGGAAGTGCTGGATCATGGGCAGAAGCGGGCCAACATCCGCTACTGGAAAAATAACCGCCGCCGGCAGGTCAGCCAGGTTGAATGGCTGGATAATTCCGGCCGGATCCGGGTAATTGACCACTACAATCAGTGGGGCTGGAAGTACGCGATAACGAGCTGCGATAACAGCGGCCGGCAGGCAATGACCAGCTATTTTGCCTCTAACGGCCAGGAAGTCTTGATCCAGAACCATCTAACCGGGGATTATACTTATAATCTGCCAGATGGGGGCATCTACAACTTTAAGAACATCAACCAGCTGACGGCCTATTATCTGGAAGAAGCTGACTTTGACCTGGATGAAGTGATCTTCAATTCCTTGGGCAACTGCCTTTTTACCTTGATCCAGCTAAAGAAAAAGCCGTCCCGCAATCTGCTTTTCTGGCAGGAAATCAGTCAAGGAAATGTGCCGGAAAACATGCTGTATCTTCTGGAAGACAACCTGCCAGGCGGCCGGGTGATTATCCAAGACAGGGCTGAATATGAAAAGATCACCGGCCAGCTGGACCGGCAGATGGCTGAGAAGGTCAAGTACCTGGGGACAGTGTATCCGTTCAAGAGGGAAAACCAGGCCAGAAAACGGGCCTTGATCTTGACCAATTCCGACCAGATCGAGTGTCTCAAGCAGCTGGTTGAAGGCTTGCCGGACTGGCACTTTGACATTGCCGCCGTAACGGAAATGTCCGGCCGATTGATGAATTTTGGCCATTACGAGAACGTGGCCCTGTACCCGGTGGCAAGAAATAAAGATGTTGCCCGCCTGCTGGAAGAAGATGACCTCTACTTGGACATCAACTATGCCAATGAAATCCTGCAGGCCGGCCGGCAAGCCTTTGAAAACCGGCTGTTGCTGCTTGCTTTTAGGGACACTCTGCATTCGCCAGAATACGTGGCAGCGGAGAATATTTTCGCGGCCGGGGATGCGGCAGGGATGATTGACGCTATTAAAGATTTGGCAGATCCTCAAGAATATGCCCGCCTGCTTAGCTTGCAAGAAGACCATGCTGGGTCTGAAAAGGCAGAGCATTTCCGGGAACTTTTGGCAAAGAGCCTGCAATAAGAAATTTTTTAAGTCCGCTTTCAAGAGCGGGCTTTTTTGATAGCGCTAAAAAGGTTGAAATAATAGCATTTTTGTAAACATCTATGACTATTTGTTCTAGCGGTCGTGTTATAATTAAAAAATAAAGGCCCATTTTAACTTTTTAGCCGGACGGGCGGATTTAAAGACAAGCTAGCTAGCGATAATAGGCGTCTGCCCGGCTTTTTTACACGATAGGGCAGAAGAAACAATAATACTTTAAATATAGTGAAATGTACATGATTAGCTTATATCTTGCGTAAGAAGTTATAAGCAACTGTTTAAATGCGAGCATTGGGAGTTGATGAAAGATGTCGAAATCCAAGAAAAACAAGAAAGAAAAGAGAGAGGTCCAATTCTCTGCCAAGGCCAAGGAAGCTATCAAGAAAGAGGAGAAGGACAGCAAGCGCAAGCTGAATAAGGAGAACGCGGTCAATGCCAATACTCGCGCGGCGTTAAAGGGGATCACTGCTTTAGGCGCCTTTGCCGGCGGGACGGCAGCGGCCAACGCCTTGATCGACAACAAGGCATTTGGGATTACTTCTCAAGTTGAGGCGGCGGTTGACGCGACCAAGGATACGGCCAGCTTGAACTCTGTTGAAGTGAGTTCTAATGAGAATGTCAATGAGTCTTCTCAGTCAGACACTTTGAGTCAAAGCCAGAGCCAGTCAAAGCAGCAGTCATACGCGGATTCAAGCACAGCTAGCCAGACCCAGAGCGAATCACAGACGACCTCTCAAACTGAATCACAGACTAATTCACAATCTGAATCAGCCAGCGAGTCAGAAAGCTTGTCTGTAAAAGACAGCCAGGAACAAAGCAGCAGCGTCAGTGAAAGTCAATCGGCAAGCTCAAGCCAGTCAGAATCTACTAGCCAAGCTGCCAGCAAGTCTGCATCTGAATCTAATTCAAAGTCAGAAACTGTATCTGAATCCAAGACAGAGTCTGAATCCGAATCAAAGTCGGAAGCAGAATCCGAATCAAAGTCAGAAACGACCTCAGAATCAAAGTCGGAAGCAGAATCTGAGTCAAAGTCAGAAACTAAGTCATCATCTGAAACGCAATCTGAGTCAAAGAGTGAAGGCAGCCAAAGCGAAAGCCAGACGGCCAAGGCTAAGATCAATCTCTTTGCTGTTCCGGCAAATCAGGCAAACACGACCAGCATAACTTTGTCAGAAAGCCAGGACAGCCAGCAGACCAGTACGGAAGCTTCAGCCTCCCAGTCACTGTCTGAAAGCTTAGAGCAGCAAGCTTCTATTGACCAGTCCCAATCAGCCAGTGCTTCAGAAGAAGCCAGTCTGTCAGCTTCAGCCAGCGAGTCAGCCGCGGTTGTTGAATATAACAGCAACCTGCAGGTGGCCCAGGCAGAAGCAAGTAAAACCCAGCTGCAGACCTTGTCAACGACTAAGTACTTTGGAAGCAATGTTGACAATGGCAAGTACCAAGATCAAAACAATTACACAAACGCTAATATCATTTACGGGAATTACGGCTACTCCTACTACACAGGCGGCTACAGCGGCACTGGCACTAACATGAGCCAGACTACGGTTGGCTTTGATGCTTCTACTGGCAAGACTACCTACTTAATTGAAGTTAACCCAACAGGGACCGCTGAAGGTACGCAAAATGTGACGATCTCCGGCTTGAGCAGCAATGCAACTGTTAAGCTTTACAAGACCAGTTCTAGCTATTTGAGCTCACAAGACGTTAACACGGTTATTGACCAACTGGATGACCAGGACAATTTCAGTCAAGTAAGTGTAAATGCTGACGTTTCAAACGGTCAAACCAGCTTTAGCGTGGATACTGACAGAACGACCGGCTACTGGATCTTCACTAATACTGAAACTGGCTACTACTCATACGTAGCTGTAGTTGAAGATACGACCGATCTGACAGCAGGCAGTCAAGTGGCGACAACTGTCCAGCAGGGTTCACAGACCGCTGGAGTTACGACTAGTTTTGATGCAAGTCAATACCAAGCTGACAGTCAGTCCCTGTCAACAGAAGCATCTGGCTCAATTGAAGAAAGCCTGTCGACTTCTGTGTCAGAACATGAGTCTCAGTCTAAGTCAGTTAGCGCGGTTGCTTCTGAGAGCGAGTCTTTGAGCAAGAGTCTGTCTGAAAGCGAAAGCCAAGCGGCCAGCCAGTCAGTTTCTGCTGCGGAATCAGAAAGTATGGCCAACAGCCTGTCAGAGTCTGTCCGCTTGAGCACTTCGGCTTCTGAAAGCGAGTATTTAAGCAAGAGCCTGTCTGAAAGCAAAAGTCAGTCAGTATCAACTAGTCTTTCAGAAAGTGAACTGGCGGAAAAAGATGCTGAAGCCAGCTTGAGCCTGCAGGACAGGGATGCATCACTTTTGGCAAGCAAGGAAGACGCGGAAGATGCTTCAGAAAGCGCCAGCGCGTCAACCAGCACCAGTTTGTCAGAATCAGCAGATGCATCACAGTCAGCCAGCGCGGCAGAATCTCTGTCTAAAGAAGAAGCCAGCGAATCAGAAAGAGTTTCAGCAAGCACTTCCGCGGTTGCGTCCGCATCAGCTTCTGTTTCAGAATCACTCTCAGAATCAGTCAGAGAATCTGAAAGCACCAGCAGATCAAGAGCTGAAAATTACTCCCTGAGTGTTGCGGACTCCATGAGCACTTTAGCCAGCCAGACGGCAGCCAACAAGGGCTTCTTGCTGTACGAAATTAAGAATACGACTCTCGGCAGCGGCTTCTACAGCGCGAAAACTCTGTCAGACCTTAAAGGGTACATGAACTTGTCAACTGGGGTTATTACCTGGGAAGTAACATACCAGCCGAAAGTTCAGTCGGGAGAAGACGCATACTTTGGTTTCTTCGTAAACAGCATGTCTGGCTTGGAAAAGGCTGATAATATTACTGTATACTCAGTCGCTACTGGCGCGGTAGTTGCAGCATACAGCTCAAGCAGCAGTAACAACACTCTTTACAACGTCAACAACACTTTTAGTAGAAATGACGGCAAGGGCAAGCAGGCGCTGGGCTTTAACGTTAACAGTTCCCAAGTCGACGAAAGCAAATTCTATGGTCGTTACTACGGGGATGCTTATACGACTAGCAATAAGATTGATACGTCAAGTGGCGTGGTGGTTACTTTCACTACTAAGATCCCAACTGATAATTTGAGCGACTTTGCGTCAATTGTTAACAACGTCCTCGTTGAAGTTCAGGCAGACGAAAGTGCAACTTCATCTGTTGTCCACGCTACTGGTGCTGAACAAAACTCTGGGCAACATAACCTGGGTGCCATCATGGCGGGTTACAAGAACTCCTACGTTAAGAATGGTTTTGACAACTCCAACAGTGAGGCTCAGTCTCAATCAGTCAGCCGGTCAACTTCTGAATCACAAAGCCAGTCAGAAGAAGCTGAACGCAGCAAGTCAGCTTCAACTAAGCAAAGTGAAGAAGACAGCCGCAGTGACAGCCGGTCCAAGTCATTGGATGAAAGTTCATCAGAATCTGCTTCTAGAAGTGAATCAGCATCCAAATCTGCTGAAGAATCTGCTTCAACCAGCGAAGCTAAGAGCACGAGCAGATCACTTTCCAGAAGCGAATCCCGTTCCAAGCGTGACTCAGTTTCCAACTCTATTTCAGAGAGCAAGTCTTTGTCGACTTCATTGAGTGATTCTATCTCTAACTCAGAATCTGAAAGCATCAGTGAAGAAGCAAGCAAGAGCGAATCTATCAGTGCAAGCGAATCAGCAAGCTTGAGCAAGAGTGCATATGAATCGACTAGCAGCTCCCAGTCCGAAAGTCAGTCTAGAAGTCTTGCTTCAGAATCTGACAGTCAAAAGGCAGAGAGCGACTCAATTTCAGCATCACAAAGCTTAAGTCAGCAGATTTCGGAAAGTGAAAGTGCATCAAAGAGTGCTTCTGAGGCTAGTGAATCAGCATCCAAGTCACTTAGTGAATCTAAGTCAACTAGCGTGAGCGAATCGGTTTCTAGCTCTCAAAAGTTAAGTGAATCAGTTTCAGCATCAAAGAGCGCGAGTGAGTCAGAATCTGCTTCTGTCAGCCAGAGTCGGTCTAACTCAGTTAGCCAAAGCAAGTCTGCAAGCCAAAGTGTTTCAGCTTCTAAGTCAGCTAGCTTGAGTGAATCTGCAAGCCAGTCAAGAAGCAAGTCTGAATCAATTAGCACAAGCAGATCCGTCAGTGCTTCTGTCAGCCAGTCTAAGAGCAAGTCTGAATCTGAATCAGCAAGTACGTCACTGAGTGAAGAAATTTCTAAGGTTAAGTCTGAATACGAGTCTGACTCAACTAAGATTTCGGAGCGGTTGAGTACGATTGAATCAGCCAGTTTGTCAACTGCAATTTCTAAGAGCACGATCAGCAGCAAAGAAGCTTCTGAGAAGCTCTCAGAAATGGAAAGCCAATCAACTTCGTACTCTGAAAAGATCAGTAAGTCAATTAGCGCGTCAGAATCAACGAGCAAGGCGGAATCAGAAAGTGCAAGTCAATCAACGTCTAAGTCTTTGAGCGACTCAGCAAGCCAGTCGACTTCAACGTCTAAGTACTTGAGTGAGTCAGAATCGACGAGCAAGGCGGAATCAGAAAGTGCAAGTCAATCAACGTCTAAGTCTTTGAGCGACTCAGCAAGCCAGTCGACTTCAACATCTAAGTACTTGAGTGAGTCAGAATCGACGAGCAAGGCAGCATCAGAAAGTATAAGTCAATCGACGTCTACATCACTGAGTGAATCAATTTCAGATAGTGAGTCAAAATCTACTTCAGCAAGCGAGTCGGAATCAACTTCAACAAGCGAATCCGAATCCGCTTCTGAGAGTGAATCGATCTCAACTAGTGAATCTGAATCAACGTCAGCAAGTGAGTCCGAGTCTGAATCAACTTCGGAAAGCGAATCTGAATCCACTTCAGTAAGCGAATCCGAGTCAACTTCGGCAAGTGAATTCGAGTCCACTTCAGCAAGTGAATCTGAGTCAACTTCAACGAGCGAATCCGAATCTGAATCAACTTCAGAGAGTGAATCAGAATCCACTTCAGTAAGCGAATCCGAGTCAACTTCAACGAGTGAGTCCGAATCCACTTCAGCAAGTGAATCAGAATCAACTTCAACGAGTGAATCCGAGTCCACTTCAGCAAGTGAATCTGAGTCAACTTCAACGAGCGAATCCGAATCTGAATCAACTTCAGAGAGTGAATCCGAATCCACTTCAGTAAGCGAATCTGAATCCAAGTCAACTTCAGCAAGTGAATCAGAATCAACTTCAACGAGTGAATCCGAATCCACTTCAGCAAGCGAGTCGGAATCAACTTCAGAGAGTGAATCTGAGTCCGAATCCACTTCAGCAAGTGAATCTGAATCCGAGTCCACTTCGGCAAGTGAATCAGAATCAACTTCAACGAGTGAATCTGAATCAACTTCAGAGAGTGAATCAGAATCCACTTCGGCAAGTGAATCAGAATCCACTTCAACGAGCGAATCCGAGTCCACTTCAACGAGTGAATCTGAGTCCACTTCGGCAAGTGAATCAGAATCCACTTCAACGAGCGAATCCGAGTCCACTTCGGCAAGTGAATCAGAATCAACTTCAACGAGTGAATCAGAATCAACTTCAGAGAGTGAATCAGAATCCACTTCGGCAAGTGAATCAGAATCCACTTCAACGAGCGAATCCGAGTCCACTTCAACGAGTGAATCAGAATCCACTTCAGTAAGCGAATCCGAGTCAACTTCAACGAGTGAGTCCGAATCCACTTCAACGAGCGAATCCGAGTCCACTTCAACGAGTGAATCCGAGTCAACTTCAGCAAGTGAATCTGAGTCAACTTCAACGAGCGAATCCGAATCTGAATCAACTTCAGAGAGTGAATCCGAGTCCACCTCAGCAAGTGAATCAGAATCCACTTCAGTAAGCGAGTCGGAATCAACTTCAACGAGCGAATCTGAATCCGAGTCAACTTCAACGAGCGAATCCGAGTCCACTTCAGCAAGTGAATCAGAGTCCACCTCAGCAAGCGAGTCGGAATCAACTTCGGCAAGTGAATCAGAATCCACTTCAACGAGCGAATCCGAGTCCACTTCAACGAGTGAATCTGAATCTGAATCAACTTCAGAGAGTGAATCAGAATCAACTTCAACGAGCGAATCCGAGTCCACTTCAACGAGTGAATCAGAGTCCACTTCAGCAAGTGAATCCGAGTCCACTTCGGCAAGTGAATCAGAATCCACTTCAACGAGCGAATCCGAGTCCACTTCGGCAAGTGAATCAGAATCAACTTCAACGAGTGAATCTGAATCTGAATCAACTTCAGAGAGTGAATCAGAATCCACTTCAGCAAGCGAGTCGGAATCAACTTCAACGAGCGAATCCGAGTCCACTTCAACGAGTGAATCAGAATCCACTTCAGCAAGTGAATCAGAATCAACTTCAGAGAGTGAATCTGAATCAACTTCAACGAGCGAATCTGAATCCGAGTCAACTTCAACGAGCGAATCCGAGTCCACTTCAGCAAGTGAATCAGAGTCCACCTCAGCAAGCGAGTCGGAATCAACTTCGGCAAGTGAATCAGAATCCACTTCAGTAAGCGAATCCGAGTCCACTTCAACGAGCGAATCTGAATCCGAGTCCACTTCAGCAAGTGAATCAGAATCCACTTCAGCAAGCGAGTCGGAATCCACTTCAGTAAGCGAATCCGAGTCCACTTCAACGAGCGAATCTGAATCCGAGTCAACTTCAGCAAGTGAATCCGAGTCAACTTCAGCAAGTGAATCAGAATCCACTTCAGCAAGCGAATCCGAGTCCACTTCAACGAGCGAATCTGAATCCGAGTCAACTTCAGTAAGCGAATCAGAATCAACTTCAACGAGTGAATCAGAATCCACTTCAGCAAGCGAGTCGGAATCCACTTCAGTAAGCGAATCCGAGTCCACTTCAACGAGCGAATCTGAATCCGAGTCAACTTCAGCAAGTGAATCAGAATCAACTTCAACGAGTGAATCAGAATCCACTTCAGCAAGTGAATCTGAGTCCACTTCAACGAGCGAATCCGAATCTGAATCCACTTCAGTAAGCGAATCAGAGTCCACTTCAACGAGCGAATCTGAATCCGAGTCAACTTCAACGAGTGAATCTGAGTCCACTTCAGCAAGTGAATCCGAGTCCACCTCAGCAAGTGAATCAGAATCCACTTCAGTAAGCGAGTCGGAATCAACTTCAACGAGCGAATCCGAGTCCACTTCAGCAAGCGAGTCGGAATCAACTTCAACGAGTGAATCTGAATCAACTTCAGAGAGTGAATCAGAATCCGAGTCCACTTCAGCAAGCGAGTCGGAATCCACTTCAACGAGCGAATCAGAATCCACTTCAGTAAGCGAATCCGAGTCAACTTCAACGAGTGAGTCCGAATCCACTTCAACGAGTGAATCCGAGTCCACTTCAGCAAGTGAATCTGAGTCAACTTCAACGAGCGAATCTGAATCCGAGTCAACTTCAACGAGCGAATCCGAGTCCACTTCAGCAAGTGAATCAGAGTCCACCTCAGCAAGCGAGTCGGAATCAACTTCGGCAAGTGAATCAGAATCCACTTCAACGAGCGAATCCGAGTCCACTTCAACGAGTGAATCTGAATCTGAATCAACTTCAGAGAGTGAATCAGAATCCACTTCAACGAGCGAATCAGAGTCCACTTCAACGAGTGAATCTGAATCTGAATCAACTTCAGAGAGTGAATCAGAATCCACTTCAGCAAGCGAGTCGGAATCCACTTCAGCAAGTGAATCTGAATCCGAGTCCACTTCGGCAAGTGAATCAGAATCAACTTCAACGAGTGAATCTGAATCAACTTCAGAGAGTGAATCAGAATCCACTTCAGCAAGTGAATCTGAATCAACTTCAGAGAGTGAATCTGAATCAACTTCAACGAGCGAATCTGAATCCGAGTCAACTTCAACGAGCGAATCCGAGTCCACTTCAGCAAGTGAATCAGAGTCCACCTCAGCAAGCGAGTCGGAATCAACTTCGGCAAGTGAATCAGAATCCACTTCAGTAAGCGAATCCGAGTCCACTTCAACGAGCGAATCTGAATCCGAGTCCACTTCAGCAAGTGAATCAGAATCCACTTCAGCAAGCGAGTCGGAATCCACTTCAGTAAGCGAATCCGAGTCCACTTCAACGAGCGAATCTGAATCCGAGTCAACTTCAGCAAGTGAATCAGAATCCACTTCAACGAGTGAATCAGAATCCACTTCAGCAAGTGAATCTGAATCCACTTCAACGAGCGAATCCGAATCTGAATCCACTTCAGTAAGCGAATCCGAGTCCACTTCAACGAGCGAATCTGAATCCGAGTCAACTTCAACGAGTGAATCTGAGTCCACTTCAGCAAGTGAATCCGAGTCCACCTCAGCAAGTGAATCAGAATCCACTTCAGTAAGCGAGTCGGAATCCACTTCAACGAGCGAATCCGAGTCCACTTCAGCAAGCGAGTCGGAATCAACTTCAACGAGTGAATCTGAATCAACTTCAGAGAGTGAATCTGAATCCGAGTCCACTTCAGCAAGCGAGTCGGAATCCACTTCAACGAGCGAATCAGAATCCACTTCAGTAAGCGAATCCGAGTCCACTTCAACGAGCGAATCTGAATCCGAGTCCACTTCAGCAAGTGAATCAGAATCCACTTCAGCAAGCGAGTCGGAATCCACTTCAGTAAGCGAATCCGAGTCCACTTCAACGAGCGAATCTGAATCCGAGTCCACTTCAGCAAGTGAATCCGAGTCCACTTCAGCAAGTGAATCAGAATCCACTTCAGCAAGCGAATCCGAGTCCACTTCAACGAGTGAATCTGAATCTGAATCAACTTCAGAGAGTGAATCGGAATCCACTTCAACGAGTGAATCTGAATCTGAATCAACTTCAGAGAGTGAATCGGAATCCACTTCAACGAGCGAATCTGAATCCGAGTCAACTTCAACGAGCGAATCCGAGTCCACTTCAGCAAGTGAATCCGAGTCCACCTCAGCAAGCGAGTCGGAATCAACTTCGGCAAGTGAATCAGAATCCACTTCAACGAGCGAATCCGAGTCCACTTCAACGAGTGAATCTGAATCTGAATCAACTTCAGAGAGTGAATCAGAATCCACTTCAGCAAGCGAGTCGGAATCCACTTCAGCAAGTGAATCAGAATCAACTTCAACGAGTGAATCTGAATCCGAGTCCACTTCAGCAAGCGAGTCGGAATCCACTTCAACGAGCGAATCCGAGTCCACTTCAACGAGCGAATCCGAGTCCACTTCAGCAAGTGAATCCGAGTCCACCTCAGCAAGTGAATCAGAATCCACTTCAACGAGTGAATCCGAGTCCACTTCGGCAAGTGAATCAGAATCCACTTCAACGAGTGAATCTGAATCAACTTCAGAGAGTGAATCCGAATCCACTTCAGCAAGCGAGTCGGAATCCACTTCAACGAGCGAATCCGAATCCACTTCAGCAAGCGAGTCGGAATCCACTTCAGCAAGCGAGTCGGAATCCACTTCAACGAGCGAATCCGAATCCACTTCAGTAAGCGAGTACGAGTCCACTTCAACGAGCGCAAGCAGCTCTGAATCCACTTCACCAAGTGAGTCTGGTTCAACGAGCACCAGTGGTTCCGAATCAGCTTCTTCAAGTGAATCTAGTTCAACGAGCGCAAGCGGCTCTGAATCCACTTCACCAAGTGAGTCTGGCTCAACGAGCGTGAGTGGCTCCGAATCCACTTCACCAAGTGAATCTAGCTCAATGAGCACTAGCGGGTCCGAATCAACTTCTTCAAGTGCGTCTGGTTCAACGAGCACCAGTGGTTCCGAATCAACTTCTTCAAGTGAGTCTGGTTCAACGAGCATCAGTGGCTCCGAATCAACTTCTTCAAGTGAGTCTGGCTCAACAAGCACCAGCGGTTCCGAATCAGCTTCTTCAAGTGAATCTAACTCAACGAGCACCAGTGGCTCTGAATCAACTTCCACAAGTGAATCTGGCTCAACGAGCGCAAGTGGTTCCGAATCAGCTTCCTCAAGTGCATCTGGTTCAACGAGCACCAGTGGCTCCGAATCAGCTTCAACAAGCGCATCTGGCTCAACGAGCGCAAGTGGTTCAGAATCCACTTCCACGAGTGAGTCTGGTTCAACTAGTGCAAGTGGCTCCGAATCCGCTTCAACGAGCGCAAGTGGTTCCGAATCGACTTCAACCAGTGAGTCTGGTTCAACAAGCGCAAGTGGTTCCGAATCGACTTCAACCAGTGAGTCTGGTTCAACAAGCGCAAGCGGCTCCGAATCCACTTCAACAAGTGAGTCTGGTTCAACGAGCACCAGTGGCTCCGAATCCACTTCCTCAAGTGCATCTGGCTCAACTAGTGCAAGTGGCTCAGAATCAACTTCCACGAGTGCATCTGGTTCAACGAGCGCAAGCAGCTCCGAATCCACTTCAACAAGCGCATCTGGCTCAACGAGTACAAGTGGTTCAGAATCCACATCCTCAAGTGCATCTGGTTCAACAAGCGTAAGTGGTTCAGAGTCCACTTCCTCAAGTGCACCTGGTTCAACGAGCACAAGTGGCTCCGAATCCACTTCAACAAGCGCATCTGGCTCAACGAGTTCAAGTGGTTCAGAATCCACTTCCTCAAGTGCATCTGGCTCAACTAGTGCAAGTGGCTCAGAATCCACTTCCTCAAGTGAATCAAGTTCAACTAGTGCAAGCGGCTCAGAATCCACTTCCTCAAGTGCATCTGGCTCAACGAACACCAGTGGCTCAGAATCCACTTCCTCAAGTGCATCTGGCTCAACTAGTGCAAGTGGCTCAGAATCCACTTCCTCAAGTGAATCAAGTTCAACTAGTGCCAGTGGTTCAGAATCCACTTCAACCAGTGAGTCTGGTTCAACAAGCGCATCTGGCTCAACGAGCACAAGCGGTTCAGAATCAGCTTCAACAAGCGCATCTGGCTCAAATAGTGCAAGTGGTTCCGAATCGACTTCAACCAGTGAGTCTGGTTCAACTAGTGCAAGCGGCTCAGAATCCACTTCCACTAGTGAATCTGGCTCAACGAGCGCAAGTGGTTCAGAGTCCACTTCAACAAGCGCATCTGGCTCAACTAGTGCAAGTGGTTCAGAATCAACTTCCACTAGTGAATCACTTAGTGTAAGTGAATCGGAAAGCATTAGTCAATCTCAGAGCGTAAGCAGTTCTACGAGTGAAAGCCAATCGACTAGCGAATCCTTGAGCACCTCTGCAAGTCAAAGTGCAGCCCAGATTCCTAACACTGGCAACACTCCAATCGTTCCAACGATCCCGGCTACTAACACGCCAACCACGCCAACTGCTCCAGCAACGCCGACCGCAACTGCAACGACTAACGCTGCAACTCCTGCAGCTACCGCAACGACTGCCGGTACGACGACCGTCCAAGGCACTGCGGCTACGACTAACGGTACTACCAACGCTGGTAACACAACTAATGCAGGTAATACCACCAACACTCCAGCTCAAAACTCTACGAGCACTAGCGTTGGTTCTATCACTGCTGACAGTTCCGAAGGTTCAGTAACTGCTTCCGTTGGCAACTCTGAAAGCACTAATTCTGAATACCAGGCTTCCGTGAGCGCATCAATTTCTCAATCAGAGCTTGAGAAACTGCAAATGTCCGCTTCCGAACTGGCAAGTATGAGTGACCCGACCTCCGCTGAACAAAGTGTCGTAACTTCTGTCTCAGCTAGTGCGTCTGTCTCAACTTCAGAATCAACATTTAATTCAAGTGTGGCTAGCTCCCAGAGCAACAGCCAAATTAACTTGAATCGGTAATTTCTATAATCAATAATTGATTTGAAAGCGTCTAAACTCTTATAGGGTTTAGGCGTTTTTTTATATAAAAAGTTGTGGGAAAAGCCCCAATAATTTATGAAAAAGCTGTATCATAAATAAGGATGTTCATTGCTTTGTCTTCTAATAGGCGGGGCAAGGCCAGTGGCCACAGGTTGCTGATCCTGTTACGACGGAAAGGAAAGCAGAAAATGAAGTTATTTGATTTGAATCGCTTGTCACGAAATTACGGCTTTTTGGTAAAAATTGGTACGGCGATTCTTTACTCAGTCATGGTTGCCGTAGCCTTGAACTTCTTCTGGCATCCCGGCCACATCTATTCTTCCGGGATCACAGGTTTCGCGCAGATCGTCAACACCGTGACCAGCCGCTACATGCCATTTACCATCCCAACTGAAGTGATGTACTTTGCCTTGAACGTGCCGCTCTTTATCCTGGCCTGGTTCAAGATCGGCCGCGAGTTCACCGGCTATACCATCTTCGCGGTTGCCATGTCCACGATCATGATGCGCTTTATCCAGCCAACTCATTTGAGCCTGGACCCAATCCTCTGCGCCATCTTCGGGGCAGCTGTCAACGGGATCGGGACGGGTATGGCCTTAAAGAGCGGGATCTCTACGGGTGGCTTGGACATCTTGGGTATCGTTGTCAGGAAGAAAACTGGCATGAACTATGGTAAGTTCAATATCTTGGTCAACTTGATCATCGTTTTGATCGCTGGCTTTCTCTTTGACTGGTCCAGAGCCCTTTATACGGCCTTGAACATTTTTATCAATGGCCGCTTCATCGACTCAGTTTACACTCAGCACAACAAGTTGCAGGTAATGATCGTTACAGAACATCCCAATGACATTATTGAAGGGATTCAAGAAAAAATGCACCGCGGGATCACCATCTTCCATGACGTGGAAGGGGCCTACGGGCACACTGAAAAGACCGTCCTTTTAACCATTATCGACACTTACGACCTCTACGACATCCGGACCACAGTAGAAAAATGTGACCCCTTTGCCTTCATGAGCGTAACCGAAGTGCAGAAAGTTTATGGCAGATTTAGAGAACAAGAAGTTGTTTAGCTATTGAAAAATATTAAAAAGCAAATTATACTTGTGTTATACAGAATAAGTGAGGTGGTGAAATAGATGCCAGATGGAAGGGACAACGGCCGCTATCAACCTAAATATATTGGCTTGGATTTGGCGACTGAGATCGCCACTACTTACGCTAAACAGCACGGACACCACAATGTCAAGCTGCTGATGACCAAGACAAGCCCTGACAAACGGTCAGAGTATTTTTACGTCTTCAGCGTAACTGACAGCATGAGCGAGAACGGCAAGAAGGAATATTTCATTTTAGTTGATCCAGTTTCTGGAGAAGTCTTCAGAGTGGATGAAAGTCCGCTGAGATAAAAGAAAAACGCGCGCTTACGTTTCCTGTAAGCAGCGCGTTTTTTTACGCAAATATTTGATTAATCTTCTTCGTAGCCCAGGTGGTTCATAATCAAAGCCGCGGTTTCTTCGATTGACCGTTCAGCCACGTTGATCACGAAGCAGCCCAGCTTCTTATACAAAGCCATGGCACTGTCCAGTTCGGCATTGATTGAGTCCATGTTAGAGTATGCCGTGTCCGGATCCATCCCGTAGCTGATCATTCTTTGCCGGCGGATGCGGTTGAGCACTTGCGGGTCGTTGGTCAAGCCGATGATCTTCTTCGGGTCGATTTGATAGATTTCCTTTGGAATGTGGGTTTGCGGCACCAGCGGCAAGTTGGCAACTTTCAGCCCCTTGTTAGCCAAAAGCAGGGAAAGGGGAGTCTTGGAAGTCCGGGAGACCCCTAAGAGAACAACGTCAGCTTCCAAAAAGCCCCGCGGGTCCTTGCCGTCGTCGTACATAACCGCGAATTCCATGGCGGAAATCCGGTTGAAGTACTTGTTGGTCAGTTGGTGGTTGGCACCAACCACGCCGCTTGGCTTCATATGGGTCGTCTGGCTGATGGCCTCAATGATCGGGGACAGAATGTCGATGTACTTGGCCTTGTGTTCCCGGGCAAATTTGATGATTGGCAATTGCAGCTTCTCATCAATCATGCTGTAGACAATGACCAGGTTAGGGTATTGCTCAATTTCTTCCAGGGTAGCGGCCAGCTTCTTTTCATTGGTCATGAAAGGATAGCGGCGGTAGTTGACTTCCGCGTCAGGGAATTGAACGGCAGCTGCTTGAGCATTGTTGAAAGCCGTTTCCCCGGCTGAGTCGGAAATAATGATAATGTTGATTTCCATCTTTTCTGTCTTTTCCGTTTGCTTGTTTTCTGCTTTATTTTCAGTCATATAGATCACCTCATCAATTATATTATACCGGATAATGCGCTTTCTGGATCTTTGCCGAAAAAACTTTTCAAAAAATCTGCCCAGGCTATTGACGATTAGTCGATTTTTGCTATAATTTAGATAAATGTTTATGGCAGCAATGCCAAGAAATGGAAGGAGGGATCACACATGGCTAAGACTATCGTTCACGAAAACGAGTCTATTGATGATGCTCTTCGTCGTTTCAAGCGTTCCGTTTCTAGAAGTGGTACTTTGCAAGAATACCGCAAGCGTGAATTCTACGAAAAGCCAAGCGTTCGCAGAAAGTTAAAATCTGAGGCCGCTCGCAAGCGTAGACATTATTAATCGACTGAAGCTCTCGTGAAAACGGGAGCTTTTTTCTTGCTTGATTTTCCGTGTTCTCTTTTGGCCTAAATCGTGTATCATTGGTTTAGAAGAGTATAGTCTGGCGGGGAGAGATGTGCTTGCCCGCTGGTTTGAAAATGAAGGAGTTCTTTTATTGGAAAAGAAGTTTTTGCCCCACAGCAGCGAAAATATCCAGAAGCTGGTGGGCGTCAATGACAGCAATTTGAAGCTGATCGAAGAAGGCTATGAGGTTACTGTTACCGACCTGGGCGGCCAGATCAAGGTCGCTGGTCCAGAAGAGCAGGTAGAGACCGTTTTGCGGGTCTTGAAAGCCTTGGATGGGGTAGCTAGCAACGGGATCAACTTAACCCCGGCGGATGTGGTCAGTGCCATGAAAATGGCTGACCGGGGGACAACTGAATACTTTGGCGACCTCTATAAGCAGATCTTGATCAGAGACGCCAAGGGCCGGCCAGTCCGGGTCAAGAACATGACCCAGAAAAGTTACGTTGAAGCCATCAACAAGAGTGACGTGGTCTTTGGCATTGGACCCGCCGGGACTGGGAAGACCTTCCTGGCTGTCGTCTGCGCGGTTGCTGCCTTTAAGCGGGGGGAAGTTTCCAAGATCATCCTGACCCGGCCAGCAGTTGAAGCTGGGGAATCCCTAGGCTTTTTGCCAGGGGACCTTAAGGAAAAAGTTGACCCTTACCTGCGGCCAATCTATGACTCCCTTTACGCCATCTTAGGGCAGGGACCAACTGACCGCTTAATGGAGCGGGGCGTTATCGAAATCGCTCCTTTGGCTTACATGAGAGGGCGGACCTTGGAAGAAGCCTTTGTCATCTTAGACGAAGCGCAAAACACGACTGATGCCCAAATGAAGATGTTCTTAACCCGGCTGGGTTTTAACTCCAAGATGGTGGTCAATGGTGACATGACCCAGATCGACCTGCCAGGCAAGGCCCACAGCGGTTTGATCACGGCCCGCAATATCCTGCAGGGGATCGACCAGATCAAGTTCGTGGAATTCAGCGCGGCTGACGTTGTCCGGCACCCGGTCGTGGCAAAGATTATCAAGGCATATGAAGAGGAAGGTAAATAATGCAGGGAATTGACGTAAGCTACAGCGATGAAGTCGGCTTTTTGACTAAGGGAGACCGGGACTGGGAAGACTGGATCATGCAGCTGCTCCTCATGGCGAAAAAGGAAATCGGCAAGGACAATGCCCAGGAAATGAGCATCAACTTTGTTGACGAAGACCGGTCGCAAGCCATCAACCGTGATTACCGGGACAAAGACCGGCCAACCGACGTGATCTCTTTTGCCATTGAAGACGGCGACGACGGCCTGGACCTGGCCATGTTCACCCAGGACGCGGACTTCACTGAAGATATCGGCGACCTGTTCATGTGCCCGAGCGTTATCGAGCGCCACAGCAAGGAATATGGCACCGGCTTTGACCGGGAATTTGGCTACACGATCGTGCATGGCTATCTGCACTTGAATGGCTATGACCACATTGAGCCGGATGAAGCCAAGGAAATGTTTGGCATCCAGGGCAAGGTCTTGGAAGAATACGGCCTGCCCCTTTACCCGGACCAATTAGACGAAGGAAGAGGGAAGTAGCATGAACGAGTTAGAGGAAAAGCTTTTCTCACTGGCTAAGGATCATTTGGCTGACGCCTATAGTCCTTATTCGCACTTCCACGTGGCCAGCGCTTTGGCAACGGAATCGGGGGAGATTTTTACCGGGGTCAATATCGAAAATTCTTCTTTTGGCCTGACCAACTGCGCTGAACGGACGGCGATCTTCTCCTGGGTCAACGCTGGCCGGCCGGGCAAGATCAAGTGCCTTTTGATCATCGGCAACACTGACCGGCCGATTTCCCCTTGCGGGGCCTGCCGGCAGGTAATGAGCGAGTTCATGGATCCGGATACGGAAGTAATTCTGACCGACAGTCAGGGTGACTTTGAGCGCTTTACAGTCGAGCAATTGATACCATACCACTTCACAGAAAAGGACATTCAAGATGGGGCAAATAAGTAAACACAAGTCAGGTTTCGTAGCACTGGTCGGCCGGCCAAATGTCGGCAAGTCAACCTTGATGAACCGCTTAATCGGGCAGAAGGTGGCGATTACCTCAGCCAAGCCGCAAACCACTAGAAACAAGATTTCCGGCATCTACACTGAAGATGACATGCAGGTTGTCTTCGTTGACACGCCAGGGATTTTCAAGAGCCATTCCGACCTGGACGAATACATGGACAAGGCCAGCCTGTCTTCTTTAAAGGACGTTGACTTAGTCATGTTCATGGTTGACGCTAAAAAGGCCGGCAAGGGCGAGGAATACGTGGCCAGCCTTTTAAAGGATTTGGATATTCCGGTATTTTTGGTCATCAACAAGATCGACCAAGTACACCCAAATGACCTTTTGCCAATCATCGACTCCTACCAGGCCGTGGGCAAGTTCGCGGAATTTTTGCCAATTTCCGCCCGGCAGGGCAACGGGGTCGACGACTTGCTCAAAACCTTGAAGGACTACCTGCCAGAAGGGCCGCAATACTACGCTTCAGATGAAGTGACTGACCGGCCGGAATACTTCGTAGTGGCCGAAATGATCAGAGAGCAGATTCTCCGTTTGACTGACCAGGAAGTTCCCCACTCAACTGCCGTTTGGGTCGACCAGATGAACCAGCGGATCAATGGCAAATTGCAGATTGACGCGACGATTTTTGTGGAAAAAGACGGGCAAAAGCGGATCATCATCGGCCAAAGAGGGGCCATGATCAAGCAGATTGGGATGCGGTCCAGAAAAGAAATCGAAAACTTGTTGGGCGAGAAGGTCAATTTGAAGCTTTGGGTCAAGGTGCGGCGCAACTGGCGGCAGGATCCGGCCTTCCTCAAGTCCATCGGCTATGACAAGAAGGAACTTTAATGGCCGCTGACCTGCTCGACGTTCACGGCCTGCTGTTTAAAAGGCAGCAGTATAAAGAAGCTGACCTCTTGGCCAAGCTTTGGACCAAGGAACTGGGAATCGTCACGGTCATCGCCAAAGGCGGAATGCGGCCCAAGTCCCAGCTGGCCGCGGCTGTCTTGCCTTTTACGGAAGGGACTTTCGGGATCTTGACCCGCTACAAGGGGATCAGCCAGCTGCGGACTTATAAGAAGCTCAGCCAGCATGATGAGCTTTTTACCGATTTGGACAAGAATGCCTACCTGTCCTATCTTTTTGACTTGGCTGACCATGCCTTCAGTGAGTACCAAAAATTAGGCGGCTACTATGACTTATTGCTGGTGGCTTTTGACCGGATCGTGGCTGGCCAGGATCCGGAAATCATTTGCCAGATCGTTCAGCTGCAGCTTCTGCAAGCCTTCGGGGTAGCTCCTCAGCTAGGGGCCTGCGTTATCTGCGGCAAGGAAAAAGGAATTTTTGACTATTCTATTGCCGCCGGAGGTGTGGTCTGCAGCGACCATTTCCGCTCTGTCAGCCGCCTGCACCTGTCGGCAAAGGCCACGGCCTTGCTCAGAACCTTGGGCCTTTTGCCAATCACCCGTTTAGGCAACATCCAGATCAGCGAAGATTTGAAAAAGGAAAGCCGGCGGGCTATAGCCCAAATATACCAGGCAACCGTTGATTTGAACCTGCCCAGCCTTCGCTTTTTAAATGAGGTCCGGGGCAGCTGATTTTCCTAAAAAAACATGAAAAGAAAAGGAATTTGTGGTAAAATAGCCTGTATATTGGTAATGATGAGGAAATAGAAAAGTACCGCGGCAGCGAGTATCGGTTGGTGGAAGGATACAGCGGGAAAAGGCCCCTCTAGCCAAGCTAATTAAGAGCAGGAGGCAAATAGGCTTCCTGAATTAGGGTGGAACCGCGAATACTTTTTTCGTCCCTATGCAAAAGTGAAATTGCATAGGCTTTTTTTATGGCCTTGCATAGGAGGTAACTATGGCACAAAAATTAGATATTCAGACCATGATCTTCAAGCTTGAACAGTTCTGGGCTTCAAAAGGCTGCATGATCATGCCGTCATATGATGAAAACAAGGGTGCGGGGACGATGAGCCCTTACACCTTCTTGCGGGCAGTCGGGCCAGAACCTTGGAAGGCCTGCTACGTTGAACCTTCCCGCCGGCCTGCTGACGGACGTTACGGGGACAACCCGAACCGGCTCTTCCAGCACCACCAGTTCCAAGTCGTTTTAAAGCCGGCTCCGCTGGAAATCCAGCAATACTACCTGGATTCATTGAAGGTTCTGGGCATTGAACCTTTGGAACACGACATCCGTTTCGTTGAAGACAACTGGGAAAACCCATCCATGGGCTGTGCCGGTGTCGGTTGGGAAGTCTGGCTGGACGGGATGGAAGTTTCCCAATTTACTTACTTCCAAACTGTCGGCGAACTGGACGTTAAGCCTACCATGGGTGAAATCACCTACGGGGTTGAACGTCTGGCTTCCTACATCCAGGACGTCAACTCAGTCTTTGACCTGGAATGGGGCGACGGCGTCCTTTACCGGGACATCTTCAAGGAACCTGAATACGAACACTCCAAGTACGCTTTTGAAGAAAGCGACCAGAAGCAATTGCTGGAATTCTTCGACACTTACGAAAGAATTGCCAAGCGCCTTTTGGGCCAAAACCTGGTTCACCCGGCTTACGACTACATCTTGAAGTGTTCCCACACCTTCAACCTGCTGGACGCCCGCGGGGCAGTTTCAGTAACTGAACGGGCAGGCTACCTGCACCGGATCCGCAACATGGCTCACGAAGTAGCGGTTAAGTTTGTGGAAGAACGTGAAAAGCGCGGCTTCCCATTGTTGAAGAGTGCACAAGCAAAGGCGGAGGCAAGCAATGACTAAAGACTTTTTATTTGAAATCGGCGTTGAAGAAATGCCAGCCCACGTGGTCAGCAAATCAGTCAAGCAGCTGGCTGACAGAACTGGCAAGTTCTTGAAGGAAAACGGCCTGGGCTTTAAGGAAATTCAAACCTACTCAACTCCCCGCCGCCTGACTGTCCTGGTCAAGGACCTGGATGAAAAGCAGGCTGACGTGGATGAAGTTAAGAAGGGGCCGGCCAAGAAGATCGCCCAAGACGCTGACGGCAACTGGACCAAGGCCGCTATCGGCTTTGCCCGCGGCCAGGGGATGAGCGCCGACGATATTTACTTTGAAGAACTCAAGGGCGTTGAATATGCCTACGTGCACGTGCAAAAGGCCGGCAAGGAAGCCAAGGAAATCCTTTTGGGCCTGGACGAAGTAATCAAGGCCATGACTTTCCCGACCAAGATGCGCTGGGACTCCCAGGACTTTGAATTTGTTCGCCCGATCCACTGGCTGGTCGCTCTTTACGGCAGCGAAGTAGTGCCAGTTCAGTTCCTGGACATCACTGCTGGCCGCAAGACTGCCGGTCACCGCTTCCTGGGCGACAGCGTGGTTTTGGCCAACGCTGACGACTACGTGGAAGCTCTCCGGGACCAATATGTCATCGTTGACGCTAACGAACGCAAGGACATGATCGTTTCCCAGATCAACGACCTGGTAAACAGCCACAACTGGCAGATCAAGCTGGACGCCAGCCTTTTGGAAGAAGTCAACAACCTGGTTGAATACCCGACTGTTTTTGCCGGCTCATTTGACCAAAAGTACCTGGAAATCCCGGATGAAGTCTTGATCACTTCCATGAAGGACAACCAGCGCTACTTTGAAGTCTATGATCAAGAAGGCAAGCTGATCAACCACTTCATCTCAGTCAGAAACGGGAACAAGGACCACCTGGAAAACGTGATTTCAGGTAATGAAAAGGTCCTGGTTGCTCGCCTTGACGACGCGGTATTCTTCTACGATGAAGACCGCAAGTACCCGCTCAGCCACTTCGTTGACCGGATGGACAGCGTTTCCTTCCACGACAAGATAGGTTCTATGGCGGAAAAGATGACCAGGGTCCGGATCATCGGCGACTACCTGGCTAAGCGTTTCGGCTTGTCAAGTGAAGAAGTGGTTGACTTTGACCGGGTAAGCGGCTTGTACAAGTTTGACCTGGTAACCCAAATGGTTGGCGAATTCGCTGAACTGCAAGGGGTTATGGGGATGCACTATGCCCGTCTGGCTGGCGAAAACGAAAACGTTTCTGTCGCTATTAAGGAACACTACATGCCAACCACGGCGGAAGGCGAGTTGCCAAAGACCAAGGTCGGCGCCCTTTTGTCAGTTGCTGACAAGCTGGATACCATCATCGCCTTCTTTGGTGCCGGGATGATTCCTTCATCATCAAACGACCCATACGCTTTGCGCCGTTACGCTTACGGGATTGTCCGGATTCTCTTGAACGAAAACTGGTCCCTGCCATTTGACCAGGTTATTCCGGAAATCGTTGAACTCTTGTCAGGCAAGACCCCGGCCAAGCTGCCGCAAGGGGCTGAAGCAGACAAGCAATTGGCTGACTTCATCCGTGACCGGATCAAGCAGTTCTTGCAAAAGAACAACTACCAATACGACGTTATCGACGCCGTTCTGGCCTCAAGCGAACAAGACCCAAGCCAGATCCTGGCCGCAGCCAAGGTTTTGCAGCAGCACCACGACGACGAAGCCTTCAAGCCAGTCGTTGAAAGTCTGACTAGAATCGCCAACATCTTGAAGAAGGCTAAGTTCACTGACGCCAAGGCAGTTGACCCGAGCTTATTTGAAGACAGAAGCGAACAAGACCTTTATAATGGAGTTGAAGCTTTGGCCAATGTCAAGGACCATGCGGAACTTTATGAAGCCTTCGTTGCCTTGCAAGGGGTAATCGACCGCTACTTCGACGTCAATATGATCATGGCTAAGGACGAAGCAGTCAAGAACAACCGCTTGAGCCAGTTGGCAGCTGTCAATGACCTGGCCAAGCGCTTGGGCGACTTGAGCAAGTTGGTTATCAAGTAAATTTTTGAATAAAGGGTGAGGCAAATTGGCTGGAAGAATTTCGGAAGATTTTATCAATGAAGTTCGGGGCAGCGTAAACATTGTTGACGTGATCAGCCAGTATGTATCACTGGAGAAGAGAGGCAAAGACTATGTAGGTCTTTGCCCTTTTCATCAAGAAAAGACCCCTTCTTTCAGCGTCAACCCGGACAAGCAGTTCTTCTACTGCTTTGGCTGTCACAAGGGCGGTAATGTCTACAAGTTCATCATGGAAAAGGAGGAAGTCACTTTTCCAGAAAGCGTTGAAAGAGTAGCGGAATTCGCCAATATCCCCATGCCCCAGGAATACCAAGACCAGCCGGTCAAGCTGAACCCCTTGATGCAGATGCATAAGGACGCGGCGGACTTTTACCAACAGGTTCTGCTGACCACAAAGATTGGGGAAAGGGGCCTGGAATATGCCAGACAGCGGGGTCTGGACGATGACCTGCTCAAGCACTTCAAGATCGGCTATGCCCCAGGCAAGTCGGACCTGCTTTTGACTTACTTAAGAGGCGAAGGCTATACGGAGGACCAGCTGGAAGAAAGCGGCCTCTTTGTCAAGAGCCAGGACGGCCGCCTTTTTGACCGCTTCAGAGACCGCTTGATGTTTCCAATGAGCGATGAAAGCGGCCACCCAGTAGCTTTTTCAGGCAGAAGAATCAGCGATGACCCGGAAGAGCCCAAGTACTTGAACAGTCCGGAAACCAGCATCTTCAACAAATCCGACCTCCTTTTCCACTTCTCTGAAGCCAAGAAGCATGCCAGAAAAGAAGGACACCTGGTCTTGTTTGAAGGGCATATGGACGTGATTTCCGCCTACAAGGCCGGGATCAAGACAGGGATTGCCTCCATGGGGACCAGTTTGACCCAGCAGCAGGTCTACATGATCCGCCGGATCACCAAGCAAGTCGTCATCAACTACGACGGCGACGATCCGGGCCAGCACGCTACTGAGCGGGCAGTGGGCCTCTTCAAGCAAGCTGGCAACTTTGACCTGGGGATCGTGATCTTGCCAGACAAGCTTGACCCGGATGAATACGTCAAGCAGTACGGAGCTGACAGCTACCAGGCCGCAATCAAAGGTGCCATTTCAACCACCGACTTTTTCCTGCAGCGCTTGAAGAAGAAGTACAACTTAAACAACGAGCGCGAACAGGTGGCATATTTAAGCGAGGCAGTCGCCGAGATCGCTGCCCTGCCCAATCCGGTTGAACAAGACTTGTATGTCAGCCGCTTAGCTAAGGAAACCGGCGTTTCGCTGGATGCTTTGAAGGTTAACCTGTCAAGGGCCCGCCGCAAGCAGCGCCGGGTTGTCCAGCACACAAATAACGAAGTCCTGCCAGAGCCAGCCCCCTTGGCGCCAGCAGAAGCTCCCCAGCCGGTTACCCGGGCGTTAAAAGCACAGCAGCGCCTGCTTTATGCCTACATCTATTCTGATGAGGCCCGCGACTACTTGCTTATCAATGGCTTTGTTTTTCCCAACCCGGAATACGAGCGCCTGGCCAAACTTTGGCTCAATTACATTGAAACTCATGAAAATGTTTCATTAAGCGGCTTTTTAGATTTTATTCCTGAAGAACTTCAGAGTATAATTGTTAGTACTGACATGACCGAGCTGCCGGGAGAAATTACCCTGGAAGAGCTCGAAGCGCAGGTACGGGTACTCAACCTGTGCAAGATAGATGATGAGATCGACCGCCACATGCAGGCGATTGCAGACGCGCGTCGGCGAAACGACCAAACGGAAATTTTGCTGGAAACACAGGCAATTTTGCAGCTAAGACAGCTGAAGCTGCAAGAAGAGGAGGCAGTTAGTGACAAAAGAAAAGCAAGCCAAGGCTAATGAAATGTCCCTGGAAAAGGCGGTTAAGCTGGTTGTTGAAGGAGTAAAGGCCAGCCACCAGATCACGGAAGCTGCTTTCACCGATCGCTTGATCAAGCCTTATAAGCTGGAAGGCAAGGCAGTCGATCAGCTGGTCCAGGAATTTGAAGATAATGGGATCAGCATCGTTGATGAGGCCGGCAAGCCTTCCAAGCTGGCCCTAACCAAGCAGAAAAATGTTGAAAAGGCTGAACTGAACAATATGGTGGCCCCGACCGGGATGAAGATGAATGACCCGGTCAGAATGTACTTAAAGGAAATCGGCCGGGTGAACCTTCTGACCAGTGAGGAAGAGGTGGCCCTGGCCAAGCGGATTGAAGCCGGCGATGAGGAAGCCAAGCAGGAACTTGCCGAAGCCAACCTGCGTTTGGTGGTCTCGATTGCCAAGCGCTATGTCGGCCGGGGGATGAACTTTTTGGACTTGATCCAGGAAGGGAATATGGGCCTCATGAAGGCGGTCGACAAGTTCGACTACCGGCTGGGCTACAAGTTCTCAACTTACGCGACCTGGTGGATCCGGCAGGCCATCACCCGGGCGATTGCAGACCAGGCGCGGACGATCAGAATCCCGGTCCACATGGTGGAAACAATCAATAAACTGATCCGGATCCAGCGCCAGCTGCTCCAGGATCTGGGCAGAGACCCGGAACCGGAAGAAATCGGGGCAGAAATGGACCTGCCGGTCAAGAAGGTCAGAGAGATCTTGAAGATTTCCCAGGAACCGGTTTCTTTAGAGACACCAATTGGGGAAGAAGACGACTCCCACTTGGGCGACTTTATCGAAGACAAGGACGCGATGAGTCCTGAACAGCACGCGGCCAACGAGATGCTGAAAGAGCAGCTGGCTGAAGTTTTGGACACCTTGAGCGACCGGGAAGAAGAAGTCCTGCGCCTGCGCTTTGGTTTGGACGATGGCAAGACCAGGACTTTGGAAGAAGTCGGCCAGCATTTTGAAGTGACCCGGGAACGGATCCGGCAAATTGAGGCCAAGGCTCTCAGAAAGCTCCGCCACCCGAGCCGGAGCAGCCAATTGCGGGATTTCTTAGATTAATGTGCAGCAAGATGCTGCTGTGATAGAGTGAAGGCAATCAAATGACAGACAAAGCAAAGCAGACAGGAAAGGCAAACCAGGTATCCCTGGCTGATGCCGTTAAGTTAGTTGTTAAGGATGTCAAGAAGAGCAAGCAAATTTCTGAAAAGGAATTTACCGACCGCTTGCTGAAGCCTTACCAAATCGAAGGCCGGGCGGTCGATCAGCTGGTGCAGGAATTTGAAGACAACGGGATCAGCATTGTCGATGACAAGGGCGAACCGTCCAAATTGGCCCTGGCCAAGCAGAAAAATGTTGAAAAGGCGGAGCTTGAGCACTTGTCAGCTCCAGGCAGCCGGATGAATGACCCGGTCCGCCAGTACTTAAAGCGGATTGGCCGCGTCAGCCTGCTCAGCGGGGATGAAGAAGTCCAGCTGGCCAAGCGAATTGAGGCTGGCGATCAGGAAGCCAAGGATGAACTGACCAATGCCAACCTGCGTTTGGTGGTTTCCATCGCCAAGCGCTATGTTGGCCGGGGGATGAGCTTTTTGGACTTGATCCAGGAAGGGAATATGGGCCTGATGAAGGCGGTCGACAAGTTCGACTACCGGCTGGGCTTCAAGTTCTCGACCTATGCGACCTGGTGGATCCGGCAGGCCATTACCCGGGCGATTGCTGACCAGGCGCGGACGATCAGAATTCCGGTGCACATGGTGGAAACCATCAATAAGTTGATCCGGATCCAGCGCCAGCTTCTCCAGGACTTGGGCAGAGACCCGGAACCGGAAGAAATTGCTGCGGAAATGGATTTGCCGGTCAAGAAGGTCCGGGAAATCCTCAAGGTGGCGCAAGAGCCAGTTTCGCTTGAGACGCCGATTGGGGAAGAAGACGACTCCCACTTAGGCGACTTTATTGAAGACAAGGACGCGACCAGTCCAGAGCAGCATGCGGCAAGTGAATTGCTGAAAGACCAGCTGGCTGAAGTACTTGACACTTTGACTGACAGGGAGGAGAATGTATTGCGTCTGCGTTTTGGTCTGGACGACGGCAATCCCCGGACTTTGGAAGAAGTCGGCCGGGTCTTTGGGGTGACCCGGGAGCGGATCCGGCAGATCGAGGCCAAGGCCTTGCGCAAGCTGCGGCATCCTAGCCGGAGCAACCAGTTGCGTGACTTTTTAGAGTAGTAAATTTTTAGCAGAATAAGAACAGGGCGGATTGAATGGCAAAAGAAAATGCTTCTAACGTAAATGATTTTCCACTGGAAAAAGCAGTTAAAATGGTGATTACCGGTTTAAAGAAGACCAAGCAGATCAGCGAAAATGATCTGAAAGCACGGCTCTTGGTGCCGTATGGTCTGAACGATGCCGAAACTGCCAAGCTGGTAGAAGAGTTTGCGGACAATGGGATTAGTATCGTTGATGACCAGGGTGAACCGTCTGCTCTGGCCCTCAAGGCTGAAGAAGAAGCTGAAAAGAAAGAACAAAAAGAACTGGTCGCTTCCAGCGACAATGACCGGGTTTATGACTCGGTCCGGATGTATTTGAAGGAAATCGGCAAGGTTCCGCTATTAAGCCGGTATGAAGAAGTAGAAGTAGCCAAGCGGATTGAAAACGGTGACGAATCAGCCAAGGATGAACTGGCCGCCGCCAACCTCCGTCTGGTGGTCTCCATCGCCAAGCGCTATGCCAAGCACAACGGGAAGATGGGGATCCTGGACTTGATCCAGGAAGGCAATATCGGCTTGATGAAGGCAGTCGACAAGTTCGACTACTCCAAGGGCTTTAAGTTTTCAACTTATGCAACTTGGTGGATCCGGCAGGCCATTACCCGGGCTTTGGCTGACCAGGACCGGATGATCAGAATTCCGGTCCACGTGGTGGAAAGCATCAACAAGATGAACCGGATCCAGCGGACCCTGCAGCAGGATTTGGACCGGGATGCCAAACCGGAAGAACTGGCCGCGGAAATGAATGAGCCTTTGCAAAAGGTGCAGGAAATCATCACGGTGGCCAAGAACCAGGAAACCGACTCTTTGGACAAGCCAGTCGGTGAAGAAGGGGATTCACAGTTAGGGGATCTTTTAGAAGATAATAAAGCGATCAACCCGGAAGAATATACCGCTTTTGAAATGCTGAAGGATCAACTGTCCGGCATGATGGGTGAATTCTTGACTGACCGGGAAGCTAAGGTTTTGAAATTGCGCTTTGGCCTGGAAAATGACGAACCGCATACCTTGGAAGAAGTTGGCCGCAGCCTGGGCGTTACCCGGGAACGGGTCCGGCAGATTGAAGCCAAGGCCGTCAAGAAGCTGAAGCACCACTCAGACCTGCTTCAGGACTACTTCTCAGCAGAATAATATATTTGACTAAGAACATGTTTCCAGTTATTGGAAGCATGTTTTTTTGCTTCGTATTCCAGGCCCGAATAGATAGAAATTAAATGCGAATTGTTGCCTGGCGGCGAGTTTGCTAAATTAAAAGCAAGCTATTAAGATTTTTAGGAGGTAGAAAAATGCCAACAGGCGCGATTGTCGATGCCTTGTCCGTTTTGATTGGCGGACTTTTGGGCGCATTTGGTGGCCACTTGTTAAGTGACGAATTTAAACGGGATTTGAACTTGATCTTCGGGATCTGTTCGATGGGTATGGGGGTCATGGCAATTGCCCCGATGAAGAACATGCCCGCGGTAATTTTTGCCTTGATTTTGGGGACAGTGATTGGCCTCGCTTGTCACTTGGGCCAGCTCTTCAACAAGGGGGCCATGCTCATGCAGGCTCCGATCAGCAAGCACTTTCCAGCTGAAAAGCTGGGTTTGACTCATGATGAGTTCGTCAATCAACTGGTTACCAGCATTGTTCTCTTTTGTGCCAGCGGGACTGGGATCTATGGGAGCCTGACGGCAGGGATGACGGGTGACAACTCGATTCTGTTCTCTAAAGCGATTCTCGATCTCTTTACGGCGGCTATCTTCGCCTGCAATTTGGGCTATGTGGTCAGCCTGGTCGCGATTCCGCAATTCTTGGTTTTGTTCTTGCTTTTCGTTTTGGCCCAATTCATTCTGCCTTTAACCAACAACACGATGATTATTGACTTCAAGGCCTGCGGGGGCTTTTTGATGCTGGCAACCGGTTTTAGAATGGCCAAATTGAAAAACTTCCCGATTGCTGACATGATACCGGCCATGATTCTGGTAATGCCATTCTCCTGGTTCTGGGTCAACGTAGTCTTAAAAGCCCTGGGGGCGTAAATATGATAGAAAATGGACGGTTTTTCCGTCTGTTTTTTGTTTTTGACAGAAAAGTTGAAAAGGCAGATAATCTTTCATAAAGCAAAACAGTGAACAGAATGGAGAACAGCGTGTTAGACAAAATCCAAGCTTTCGTTGCCCTGGCCGGCAGTTTGAGCTTTTCGCAGACAGCTGATGAATTGTATACCAGCCAAAGTACGGTTTCCAAGCATATCGCGGCTCTGGAGAAAGAGATCGGGATGAAGCTGTTTGAAAGAAGCAGCCGCCGGGTCCGCTTAACCAAAGAAGGCGAGTACCTGCTCCCCTATGCCCAGCGCCTTTTAGCGGACAGCCGGCAGTTTGACCAGGCAGTAGCTGATTGCCGGCAAGAGCGGACTATGACCCTGGACCTGTACGCGATCCCTACCATGACCAATTATGATTTCTTCAAAGCCGTAACAGCCTTTATGGGCCGGCATCCAGAGCTTGACCTGCTTTTTCATGAAGGTGAGTCTCAAGACTTGGCCCAAAAGCTCCGCCGGCCCCAGGACCTGCTTTTTTTGCGCAAGTGGGATGAAAAACTGGATCCGCGTTATGACTATCTCTTTTTTGAAGACGATGAACTGGCCCTCTTTGTTTCAAGCAAGTCCCCCCTGGCTCAAAAGCAGCGGGTAAAATTGTCAGATCTGGCTGGAGCCCGTTTTTTGACTTTAGGTGAACGGACCTATTTTGAAGAGAAAATTGTCGCTGCCTGCCAAAAAGCTGGTTATGAGCCGAATTTCGTCTACCAGGGTGAGCGGATTGAGGCTATTTTGGAAATGGTCCGCCAGCAGCTCGGGATTGCCCTTTTGATGAAAAAGTCTGTTTCTGCCAGCCAGCTTGCTGGTCTCAAGTGCCTGGATTTGACAGAAAAGATCGAAAGCCAGCTCTGCTTGGTCCGGCTGAAGGGGCGGCACAACCAAGCCCAGGAGCTTTTTTGGCAAGAAATGAAGAATTCCAGTTTGGAATAGATCGCTAGCGACTTAGAATTGCAAGTCCGGCTCCCGAAATCTACAATTACAGTAATGACAGACAAATTTGCAATTAAGGAGTGCGAAAAAATGACTGAAAAAATTACTGATCCTTGGGACCTGCGCAAGGTCCTGCGGGAAATCGCCGACGATCCGGAAAATTATCATGAAACAAACGTAGCAATTGACCCGGACGCGGAAATTTCCGGCGTCTACCGCTACATTGGGGCTGGCGGTACTGTTGAACGGCCGACCAAGGAAGGCCCGGCCATGATGTTCAACAACTTGAAGGGCTTTGACAATACGAGAGTCTTGATCGGCCTCATGGCCTCAAGAAGACGGGTTGGCAAGATCCTCCACCATGACTGGCAGACCCTGGGCCGCTTCTTGAAAGACGCCGTTGAAAACCCGGTACACCCAATTACCGTACCCAAGGAAGAAGCCCCAGTCCAGGAAGTAGTCCACCTGGCAACTGACCCGGACTTTGACCTCAGAAAATTGGTACCAGCCCCAACTAACACTGAATATGATGCTGGCCCATACATCACCTGCGGCCTGGTCAAGGGGTCAATGCCAGACAAGTCCATGACTGACGTTACCATCCACCGGATTTGCATTGAAGGCAAGGATACGATGGGGATGTACATCATGCCTGGCGGCCGTCACATTGGCCACTTCCAAAAGGAATTCGAAAAATTGGGCAAGCCGATGCCAATTACCATCAATATTGGCTTGGACCCGGCCGTAACGATTGGGGCAACTTTTGAACCGCCAACAACCCCGCTGGGCTATGATGAACTCGATGTGGCAGGTGCTCTGCGCCAGGAACCGGTCCAGCTGGTCGATGGGGTGGCAGTTGACGAACAAGCCTTAGCCCGCGCCGAATACGTCATTGAAGCTGAAATCATGCCAAATGAGACCATCGTTGAAGACATCAACACTCATACCGGCCACGCCATGCCGGAATTCCCAGGCTACAACGGGGATGCCAACCCAGCCGTTAACCTGGTTAAGGTCAAGGCCGTAACTTGCCGCAGAGACAGACCAATCATGCAAAGCGTGATCGGGCCAAGTGAAGAACACGTATCAATGGCCGGGATTCCGACTGAAGCATCAATTTTGGAACTGGTCGACAAGGCCATCCCAGGCAAGGTGGTCAATGTCTACAACCCGCCAGCCGGTGGCGGCAAGCTGATGACCATCATGCAGATTCACAAGGAAAATGAGGCTGATGAAGGGATCCAGCGGCAGGCAGCCATCCTGGCCTTTTCCGCCTTTAAGGAACTGAAGACGGTCTGGCTGGTCGATGAAGACGTGGATATTTTTGACATGAATGACGTCGTTTGGACCATGAATACCCGCTTCCAAGGGGACATGGACATCATGGTCCTGTCAGGGATGCGGAACCACCCGCTTGACCCGTCAGAGCGGCCGGAATACGATCCTAAGTCCATTCGCTTCAGAGGGATGAGTTCAAAGACGGTGATCGACGGGACCGTGCCATTTGACATGAAGGACCAGTTTGAACGGGCCCACTTCAAGGAAGTGCCGGACTGGAAAAAGTACTTGGACTAAAGAAAGACTGAAGAGATGAAGAGAATCGTTATTGCCATGACTGGGGCCAGCGGGTCAATTTACGGGATCGACCTGTTGAAAAAGCTTAAAACCATGCCGGAAGTCGAGACCTGGCTGGTCATGAGCGACTGGGCCAGAAATAATATTGAAATTGAGACTGACTATACCGTAAAACAGGTAGAAGACCTGGCTGACCATCTGGCTGACAACGGCAACCTTGGCGCGGCGATCTCTTCAGGCTCTTTCCAAGTCGACGGGATGGTGGTAGCGCCGGCCAGCATGAAGACAGTAGCTGGGATTGCCTTTGGCTTTGACCAGGACTTGATCATGCGGGCCAGCGGAGTCATGATTAAGGAGCAGAGGAAGCTCATTCTGATGCCGCGGGAAACTCCCTTGTCAGCCATTCACTTGGAAAACTTCCTAAAATTGGCCAGACTGGGCGTCCAAATCATGCCTCCGATTCCCTCATTTTATGGCCGACCGGAAACGATCCAGGACCTGCTGGATCAGACCAACATGCGGGTCTTGGACAATCTGGGCATTGCCAGCAATTTTGCCAAAAGATGGGGGGAAGGGCAATGAATCAGAAGCAGATTTTTACCGTCAAAGAAGCCGGCTATGAAATCCAGGCAGAAGTGACCTTGGCTAATAAAGACCTCCTGGTCAACCTGCTAGGCGGGGACCTGCCGCATTTAGGCGGAGTCTTAACCTATGACGCGTCCAGCCAGGAAGTTGAGGAAGTCAAGCTTTTCAGCCATGATGGCCGCTACCACAAGGATATCCTCCTGGCTCAAGTCTTTTTTGAAAAAATCAAAGCCGACTTGCCCGGCAGCATTACAATCTCGGCCGGTGTCCATGTCGACGGGATCAGCCAAGAGCAGATCGCGGCGTCTATGGCAATGACGGAAGAGCTGGCAAGGCAATGTACTGCCTGGCTCAAGGAGCAGAAGGGCTTCAAAGAACCGGTCTACAGCAGCCACTTCAAGTAGAAAAAGTAAAAAAACAGAGATAAACAGAAAAAAGCCAGCAAGATCACAAGCAGATCTTGCTGGCTTTTCGCGTTTTTGTCTAGGGTTTGGTATGGCAATAATAATTAAAGAAGATTAGTCAAGGTCTTCCCCGTTGGATTCGATGACCTTCTTGTACCAGTAGTAGGAGTCCTTTGGGGTTCTGCTGAGGTCGCCAACGCCTTCGTCGTTCTTGTTGACGTAGATGAAGCCGTAGCGCTTGTCCATTTGGCCAGTCCCGGCAGAAACCAGGTCGATTGGCCCCCATGGCAGGTAGCCCATCAGGTCAACGCCGTCGATGGCCACAGCCTTTTCCATTTCGCTGATGTGCTTCTTGAGGTAGTCAACCCGGTATGGGTCGTGAATCTTGCCGTCTTCGACCTTGTCGTAGGCACCCAAGCCGTTTTCAACGATGAAGAGCGGCAGGTGGTAGCGGTCAGTCAAGTGGTTCAAGGAAAGGCGGAGGCCGACTGGGTCAATTTCCCAGCCCCAGTCGCTTCTTTTCAGAGTTGGGTTAACGGCCACAGCCTTTTCCAGGTCGCTCAGTTCATCGGCTGAGACCTTTTCGCTGGAGACAGTAGTTGATTGGTAGTAAGAGAAGGCGACGTAGTCAACAGTCCCTTCCTTAAGGACAACCCGGTCTTCGTCAGTGATGTCTGGCCGGTAGCCATGCTTTTCAATGTAGGCTTCAACTGCCTTCGGGTATTCGCCAAAGACTTGGACGTCAGAGAAGAAATCCCGGTGCTGCTCGAACTTGTCGGCCAAAAGGGCGTCTTCTGAGCTTGGAGTCAGTGGGCGGACTGGTGAGTAGTTGATCATCAAGCCGATCTTGAAGTCAGGGTTGATCTTGTGGCCGATCTTGACTGCCAGGGCGCTGGCCACAAATTCATAGTGAGCAGCTTGGTACATGGCAGCTTCTTTTTCTTCGTCGGTCATGCCGTCCTTAAAGAGGATGCCGGAGTTGGTTGCCATCAAGAAGTCGTTGTTGAAGGCACTCTGGTTGTCGATTTCGTTAAAGGTCATCCAGTACTTGACCTTGTCCTTGTAGCGCTTGAAGCAGACTTCAGCGAAGCGGACGAAGAAGTCGATGGTCTTGCGGTTGGTGAAGCCGCCGTAGTTCTTGGCCAGGTTGAATGGCATTTCAAAGTGGCTCAAAGTGATGACTGGTTCAATGCCGTACTTGTGCATTTCGTCAAACAGGTCATCGTAGAACTTCAAGCCTTCTTCGCTTGGTTCAGCGTCATCACCATTAGGGAAGATTCTAGTCCAGGCAATGGAGGTTCTGAAAGCCTTGAAGCCCATCCCGGCCAGGAGCTTGATGTCTTCTTTATAGTGATGGTAGAAATCGATGGCTGAGTGGTTCGGGTAGTTCTTCCCTGGCAAGACACCGTCAGTGATCTCCCGTGGCTTAGTAGCTGAACCGACCGTCATGACGTCAGCAACGGACACGCCCTTGCCGCCAACGTCCCAGGCACCTTCCAATTGGTGGGCGGCTACCGCGCCGCCCCATAAAAATCCTTCTGGCATTTTAGCAGAATACATTGAGCAAAACCTCCATTACTAATTTCACTTTTTCGCTATTTTCATTACTCGAGTGCTTACTTACAAGTTTTCATATCTTGGTAAGTAACCGCTTTCGACTCTGATTATAGATTGTATTCACGGTTATTGCAAGTTGCGAAAAGAAAAAATATTGCACTTTTTCTTCTTAGAGAAAGAAAACTGAAAGATGTGAAAGCAAGAAACTAAAGTTGAAAGCGTCATAACAGGCTTATTGCTTTGCCAAAAACTTACTTCTTAAGTCCAAAATAAGAGTCTTAAGTCGATAAAAACATGTTCTTTTATTTTTTCTAAAAAAATAAAATAGCGATTCAAGGCTGATATTACGCGGATTTTAGCCTGTTTTTACTCAGCAGGCAGAAGAAAAATGTAATGAAAGCCATTTACTTTCAGCTGAAAGCGGTATACACTGTAAGCGTAAACAAACAACACAAAAAAAGTCTAGGAGGAAATAATTATGGCTACTAAAACCATTATGTTGAACTGTGCGGCTGGTATGAGCACCAGCTTACTCGTTAAGAAGATGCAAGAAGCTGCCAAGGCTCAAGGCAAGGACTACGAAATCTTTGCCTGCCCGGCTTCTGAAGCCGACACCAAGCTGTCCACCATGGATATCAGCTGCGTATTGCTTGGGCCACAAGTTGGCTACATGAAGGGCGACTTTGAAAAGAAGCTTGAAGGTACTGGCATTCCAATGGGCGTTATCCCAATGCAAGACTACGGGATGATGAACGGCAAGAAAGTTTTGGAATTTGCTGACAGCTTGATGGCTGAATAGGATGATATAAATGCTTTTGGCAGAAGGGGAGAGCTGCTAAGGGCATGTGATGATGAGTAGAAGTAGAAATAAGGTAATTGAAAAATGGCTGAATTAAACGATACTTCAGAAACTTTAAAGCAAGCAGCAGAAAACCAGCAAAGCCGGGAAGAAGAAACTTTGATGGCTGCCATGGGCTTGATTGCCAACGGCGGTAACGCCAAGAGCTTGGCCTTTGAAGCAATCCGCCTGGCTAAGGTTGGCAAGATCAAGGAAGCAAGAGAGAAGCTGGAAGAAGCAGACAAGTCTCTGCTTGACGCCCACAACTCACAAACGGACATGTTGACTAAGGAAGCCCAAGGCCAGCACACCCACGTGACTCTTTTGGTTGTCCACTCACAAGACCATTTGATGAATGCCATCACCTTCCGTGACTTGGCGGGAGAAATGGTTGACTTGTACGAAAAGCTTTACGCAAGCGGTGCTCTGAAGACCGAAGCGTAAGCGCAAGGGAGGAGAGCAAGCATGTCTGCAAAAATCAAGAAGCAAAAGCAAAAAATGAAGCAAGACCAGACATATGTGGACAAACGGCATGATGACCGGGTGCGCTACGCGTACTTTGCCCGCTACATGATGGTTCGCTACTTCGTCATTGCTTTCTTTTTCGCCAATTTCTTCTGGCTGCTGGTTAGCTATTCAGCCAATACCCAGCCGGGGATGATTTTGTCGGCTGTAGCTACCGTTTGGTGCATGGTCAGCGTGATTGAGCAGCTGGGCAAGCTGCACAACAAGCAGGCAGATGTGCCAAAAACTCGGCACTACCTCATTTTCCAACTTGGCCTCAATTTGGTGATGAGCATATGCTTGTTTACTCCTTTGAAGAGTTTGATCTATCCTTTCGCAAGCAGTAAGAGTTCTGTTCAAGCCTTGCTCTGCATTTTGTTGATCGGGATGGCCGCTGCGGCAGCTGCCCTTGTCCGGATTCATAATATTTGTCTGGGGAGAGACAAATATTTGCCGCTGATCCGCAATGCGGAAAAGAGTCGGGCTTTGGATCAGGAGTAGGTCCTTATTGCAATTCAAAGAGGATTATCGAAAGTTAATGAAGAGAAAAAATAGGGGAGAATATCATGGCTGAAGCACAAAGCTCATTCAGAGATAAACTCGCGACTGGCATTGGGAAGTTTGCTGGTTCACGTTTTGTTAGATCAATTATCGATTCAGGTTATGCGGTAATTCCATTCACTATCGTCGGGGCGATTTTCTTGATCCTGACTGTTCTGCCGCAGGCCTTTCCAATTCCAGGATTTGCTGCCTTGTACGCAAATACGCTCGGCAAGTTCTCAAACATGTTCACGGTTGTTTACAACGCCAACATGGGTATCCTGTCACTGATCTTTGGTGGGCAGTTTACTTACTCATACGCTAAGATCTACCAACAAGAAGAAAAGATCAACATTGTGCCACTTAACGCCTTGTTCATGATGCTGATGGCAATGTTCATCACTGTGCCGCAAATGGTCTTCAAGAACGGTTCAATTCAATTCGTTCAATCACTGAAGGCTGACAACATCATCGGTGGTGGTATCCAAGTTTCAACTTCAGGTGTTACCAGAATTGGTACGACTGGTCTGTTCACGGCGATCGTGATCGGCTGGCTGACTGTACAGATCTACCGCTTTACGGTTAAGCACAACTGGCAAATCAAGATGCCAGATGTCGTTCCAGCTGGTGTTTCCAACTCATTCAGTTCATTGATTCCTGGCTTCTGCGTTGCATTTGTAGTTGCTACTATTAACTTGATCCTTGTTCTGATGGGCACTGACATCTTCAAGGTTATGTACGTGCCATTCTCATTTGTCGGCAACATTGCCGGTACTTGGTGGGGGTTCTTGATTATTGTCTTCTTCATCCACTTCCTGTGGTGGTTCGGTATCCACGGTGCCAACATCATGAATTCATTCTACACTCCAATCGCTTTGGCCAACCTTGCTGCCAACGTTAAGGGTGCTCACAACTTCTTTGCTGGTGACCCAATGAACGCCTTCATCATCCTCGGTGGTTCAGGTTCAACCCTGCTGATCGCTTGGTGGATGGCTGGCCGCGCCAAGTCAACCCAGCTGCGGGAAATCGGTAAGGTTGAAGCTGTTCCAGCATTGTTCAACATCAACGAACCATTCCTGTTCGGTTTGCCAGTAGTCTACAACGTTAACTTGTTTGTCCCATTCATCGGCGCGCCAATGGCTACTGCCATCGTTGCTTACATCTTCCACGCAATCGGTTTCATGCCTGACATCAAGGTGCAACAACCATGGCCAACTCCAATCGGCCTTGGTGGTTACCTGGCTACCTTGTCATGGAGAGGTGCTGTTGTAGCGATCGTCTGCGCGCTCGTAGCCTTCGTAATTTGGTATCCATTCATGAAGCGCTTTGACCTTAAGACTTACAAGAAGGAACAAGAAGAAGCTAAGCAAAACGCTAATGCTTAATTAGCAATAGATTAGCAAAAAGCTGCCTTAGGGCAGCTTTTTTCATTGCTTTATAATGCTACAAAAGTATAGAAAAAATCCTTCAAAAGCCTTCTATTTGTGCTACAATCTAGGAAACGTTTAAAGAAAACGAGGTAATTGAAATGGAAAACAAAATGTTGGTTGTAACGACGGAATCCATCCCTGGCCGCAAGTACGAAGTGATCGGTGAAGTGTTTGGCGTAACCACTCAGTCAAAGAACTTTGCCTCTGACTTTGGGGCTGGCCTTAAAAGCATGATCGGCGGGGAAATCAAGGCCTACACCAAGATGCTGACGACTTCAAGAGAAGTGGCCCTGGACCGGCTCAGAGAAGAAGCAAAGAATGTTGGTGCTGATGCCGTGGTCATGATGCGCTTTGACTCAAGTTCAATCGCTGGTGATATGCAGTCAGTCGTAGCTTACGGGACGGCTGTTAAGTTTGTAGATTAAGAAGTTTGACAGCAATAAAAATACTGGAATCAGTCGATTCCAGTATTTTTTATTTTGCGGTAATTATTACAGCAGCTAACCAGGTCAAATTCAAGATTGCCATGCTGCTTTTGCCTGCGATTTTCCTGGCCTTAAGCATGCTGATGTTTGCCAAAAAGGTGATTTTGTCAGATCAAAAGCATGCGGAAATCGTTGCTGAATTAGAGAAAACTTGGGGTAAGCAGTTTGAAAATGATGGTGCGGAAACTAAAACAGATTCAGCCAAAGATGTAAAGCAATATTTGACAACGCCAGTAGCAGGTGAATTATTACCACTTAAAGACAGCAGTGATCCAAACTTTGCCAGTGGCAAGATGGGCCGTTGCTTTGCTATCAAACCTAATGACGGCCGAGTTTACGCTCCGTTTGACGGGGAAGTTGCGGCCAGCTTCGCAACTCGGCACGCGATCAGTCTTAAGAGCGCTGATGGTTTGACGATCTTGATCCATATTGGGATTGACACGGCCAAGCTGAACGGCACTGGCTTTGTACAGTATGTTGTCCAAGGGCAAAAGGTCCAGAAAGGCCAAGAACTTATTGAATTCTGGGACCCAACCATCAAACAGCACGGCTTAGATGATACTGTGCTGGTCACCGTCTTAAACTCAAAAGACTTTGAAAAGCTGGCAGTTACTGAAGAATATGGCAAGACAGTCAAAGCCGGTGATCCGATCATGAAAATCAAATAAGTGGCAGCAAGAAGGAGAAAAAATGTCAGAACTGATTGAATATGATGCAAAAGAGCAGGTCTTTCACCTGCACAACCAATCTATTTCTTATCTATTTTCAGTTGTTAAGGGCGGCACATTAAGCCATCTGTACTTTGGTAAACGGGTTAAGGGCTACCATGGCGAGTTAACCTACCCGGCGGTGGATCGCGGCTTCTCCGGCAACCTCCCAGGGGATTTGGACCGGACATTTTCCCGGGATACCTTGCCGAAAGAATATAGTACTGCTGGTGAGATGGACTACCACTCACCGGCAACAGTTGTCCGTCAGTCTAATGGGTCTAATGCCCTGTTCTTACACTATACTGGTTATGAAATCGCGCAGGGCAAGCCCAAGCTTCAGGGACTTCCAGCAGCTTACGTCGAAAAGGAAGACGAGGCTGAAACTTTAACGATCAAACTTACCGATGACCTAACGGGACTGAAATACCATCTGCTTTATACTATTTATCGCGACCGGAATGTGATTGCCCACAGCGTTCAGGTATGCAATAAAGGCGAAGAGAATGTCTACCTGGAAAAAGTTGCTTCCATGCAGATAGATCTGGTTGGCCAGGATTTGGAAGTCATTACTTTGCCTGGCGCGCATGCTAATGAACGCCATCCACAAAGATGTGGCTTGGTGCAAGGCCGGCACGTGTTTGAATCACGCCGGGGCTCATCGGGCCATCAAATGAATCCCTTTGTGGCTTTGGTTGAGCCAAAGACTGATGAGTTTAGCGGTGAAGCCTGGGGACTTGCTCTGGTATATTCCGGCAACCATGAATTCGAATTGGAAAAAGAGTTACTAATTAGTAATAAGTAATATAGAACTATATCGAAAAACATAGCATAATGTTCTTGTGAAAGAAAACGAATCTATTTCAATAGAATTTAACTGTGTTGCACCTATGATTTTAATCAAAAGATGCAACAAATTTTTTGGCTCTTTTTCAAACGTATGTTTGGAAAAGAGCTGGGATACGTGCTAAAATATGCTTGTCGAAAAGAGGTGAAGACAAATGGCAACCAAAAGGACTCACGTATATCGTTTATATCCAGATGCTACTATGGCTCACGTCTTGGACCAGTGGTGTGACTATCGCCGTTATTGCTACAATAAGGCCCTAGAACTTTGGAATTCTACCTATTCGGAATATCGTATGCTGGTTAGTCCAGAGATTCTGGCGGAATTCAAGAAGCCAAAAGAAGAACGGCAATTTACTGAAGAGCAGGAGCTGTTTATTTCCAATTACTACCCAACCGCAGCACTGATTCAGAAAAAGCTTACGGCAAGCAAACAGTCATGGGAAAGGCAGATTTCTTCGCGTATCCTGCAGCAAGCATGTGCTGACTTGGGCAAATCGTTCAAGAAGTTTGCCAAAGATAAGGCACTCAAAGTAAAAAATGGTGCCGGGCACCCCGTTTTTCAATCTAAGAAAGCCAAACGTCAAGGCTTTAAGTTGAATCAAGGCGTGGTGCTCGCGAAGGAAGGCAACCACGGAAAGCTGACCTTGCCTGTCCCAGCACCTTATAAGGGTGAGTGGCATAGCATAAGATTTTCTGAAATCCCCAAAAATACCGAATTTGGGACGATAAGCTTTTACCGTGAACACGGCCATTACTACATGGCGGTTCCTTACAAGTATGAGACGCCACCATACATTCACAAGCATACGGGTAAGAAGACAGGAATTGACGTCAATGTCAGCCATTTCAATGATGCAGAAGGAGAACACTATTTTCTGCACAAAGGAAACAATGGCGCCGTCAAGCTGGCAAGAGTCTATGAGAACATCAAGCACCAGCAGCGGATTCTGGCAAGAAAGCTGGAAGAAAATGGCCAGATTGCCGGGAAGCGCTCAAAAAGCTATCAAAAAGCGAGAATCAAGCTTCAGAAGCTTTACGAGCGTGCTCACCGCATGCAGGATGACGCGATGCACAAGTACACGACTCACCTTGTCAGAGAATATGATGCAATCTGCATTGAGGATCTGGACGTCAAGGGCATGCTTATGAGCCATGTCGCTTCAAAAGGCGTGCACCGTGCGCTGTTTGGACGCTTTCGCAGCTATCTCGAATACAAGTGCAAGTCTGCCGGGGTCAAATTGGTGATTGCCAATCGCTTTTATCCAAGCACCCAGCGCTGTGCAGCGTGCGGCAACGTCAAGAAGGACGATGAGAAGATTACTCTTTCTGGCAATAAGAAGCATGGCACCAAGCACAATGAATATGTGTGCTACAACAAAAAATGCCCGAACTACAATAAGGTTGTAGATCGGGACATGAATGCAATGATGAATCTTACTTTTTTGATTGATCATCCAAGATACAATAAAGCATTGTAAAGAATTGAAGGATCCACAAGGATCCATGCGGGCAGGCTAATGGCCGGAATGCCATCTGTTACTTGAGCAGTTGCGTAAGCGGCTGTTTCGGTGCAGATGGCTCACCGGACGGGAAGCCGATAAGTTGTTTTGGCAGCAATCGGTTTCTACGACCGCGCATGCAATTCCTCAAATGGAAGAACATGCGAGAAGCGAGTTCAGAACTCGTGAGACAGTTCGGTTGCTCATCTTCGGATAAAGGCATTGTCTGCGGCTTCAGCCGTACAGGTGATGTGAGCATATCGAGTGCAGAGATCGCCCACGCTGTCAATGCGAAAGCTTGGCAGTGAACGCTCGTGAGAGAAATGGAAGCCGGCAGAGTCCTATGTTATGTGCTGGGTATGTTCCAGCCAGGCTTGTCGGTGCTGGAAGTAGAGATATCGATGATGTGATAGTCGCAAAGCTGAATATCTTGACCATAATGTGAACCAGCCGGTATCAAGCGCACATTCTTCCACATTTCTTATAGCACTTTTCATCAAAGATTTACCACTTTAAGGCAATTGTGGATTAATTGCATTATTGCCATGAACTTCTCTAAAACAAATAAGTTAGGTACAGCGAAAAAGCAGTTTCCTTCGGGAAGCTGCTTTTTGTCTGCATAAAGATATATCAATAAAATAGACAGCAAATTATCATAGAAAACAGAAGATCCGGTTGTCAAAAGGCTTTTTTAGGATAATAATGGTTCATATAGAATAAAAGACTTATGGATATTGGATGTGTTGATGAGAATGAAAAAGAGATGGTGGATTAAGCTGCTGGTGGTGCTATTTGTGTTCTTCACCAGCGCGGTGGTCATTGGTATTAATGTCTACAGGACCGGGCAAAACCTTGCCCAGCGCTACCAGGCACGGACAGAGCTGAACGCTCAGCTGGCCAGCGACTATTTTAAAAAGGAGCTGGAAGAGGGGCAAAACGTTACTGAAAACATTGAATCAGGTACTGTCGGCAATGAAGGCAATACGGCTGTCTTTACCAGAACAGCCAAGTATATGCTGAAGAGATATGACGGTATCTATTCTTTGCAGCTGATCCACAAAGGGCAGAGCCAACGGGTTTACCAGGACAAGGCCAGTGAAAGAGGGAAATCCAGCCTCCTGGCTGATCCCCAGGTCAAGGCGGCTTTCAGCTATTGCCGGCAAAAGAAGATCAATGGCATTGTTGGCCCAATCAAGACTGGGGAGGGCCGGGATTCGCTTGCGGTTTGCCAGCCGGTTTTCATCAAGGGCAAGTTCTGGGGTTATTCAGTTGCCTTGATTAAGAAAAAAGATCTGTTTGAACCAACCTTTAAGAAGTTGGACAAACTGGGCTATTATCACTGCTTGTCTAAAACACATATAGTGAATGACAGCTATTATGTCTTAGACTCAAACATGAAAACTGTAGGCCCACGTTCAGCAGTTTCTTTCCGCTTGGGGGGATGCACGTGGAAGCTGGAGGCAGTCAGAAAAGATGCTGGGCAGATGCCGCGGGAAATCAAATCCAGCCTCCTGACAGGCATTTTGACGGTGGTGATCAACACCGCTTTGGCGGCTATCCTGGTCAATTATTTTGAAAGAGGCCGGAAACTGGCCAAAATAGTTGACACTGACTATTTGACTGGTTTGATGAGCCGGCAGGCCTTTGACCGGGAAGTCGGCAAGTACTTTGCGAACAATACAGGTAAGCCGGCAATCGGCGCCTTGATCGACATCGATGACTTCAAGTACATCAACGACCTCTATGGCCATGAGGCAGGCGACGCGGCTCTTAAGTCCTTTGCCCGGGTTTTAGATGAGAATTTCGACCAGCTGGGCCTGGTTGGCAGAAATGGCGGTGATGAGTTCGCGGTCCTTTTGGAGCAGACGACGCTGACAGAAGGGCGGATGATTTTCAATAAGCTTTTTAAGCAAAAACTGACCTTCAACTACCAAGGAAAAGATTATCCTTACTCGATTTCCTTGGGCTTTGCCGCTTATCCTGACCAAAGCCAATCTAGAGAAGAGCTGATGTACAAGGCTGATGTGGCTCTGTACGCCGTCAAGATGACCGGAAAAGGCGCGATGGCTGGCTATCACCCAGATATGATGAAAGAAGGGCGGGCGCAATTGGGCTTCAACCTGCGGGATCTGGCGGTTAACCTGCCAGGCGCCTTCTTTATCTACCGGGAAGACGACGGGCGGATCCTTTTTGCCAATAATGAGCTCCTCAGGATCATGGAGTGCTCCAGCAGGGAAGAGTTTATCGAATATGTAGGCCAGAAGGTTAAGGGCTTGATTGCTCCAGAGGACTATGACCAAGCTGTTAAGACCTGCAAGGAGCAAGTAGGAGACGGCGATGAAGGTTTGGCTAAGCTTGACTACCATGTCATCACCAAAGAGAGCCATAAGCGGATCTACATGCATGCCGTGGCCCACATGGTCAAAAATGACTACTTTGGCAAGATTTATTACGTCATTATCGGCCCGCGGCCAGTGCAAAAATAGAAAAATAGCAAGCGAAAACGCGTCCTATTAAGCAAGGACGCGTTTATTTATTGTCTGAAGTTTTTGGAGTTCTTTTGCCTGATCTCGCTGGCACTTTCCTGGTAGCATTCAACCAGTGCCCGGTTCATGGACCTGAGACCACTAAAGCCGCACTGCTCAGCGATCGTTTCCAATGTGCCTGGATCGGTTAGAAGCAGTTTCCTGGCCGCGCGGGCTCGCAGATTCCGCAGATAGGCGGCAACGGTGATCCCCATGTTCTTCTTGAAAAAGCGGGCCAGGTATTCCTTAGAGATATGGGCGTGAGCCGCGATCTCGCTTAAACCGATTGGAGTTTGATACTGGTCGTAGATATAGTCCAGTATCTCCTGCATCCTTTGGGTGATAAAGAGCTTCTTTCCCAGCTCCAGCTGGCGGGGAATCGTGAAGTCTTCCAGCAAGATTTCCAGCACTTCCAGGCTTAAAGCGCAAACCTTGATTTCCCGCAAATCATCTTCCGGTCTTGACCAGGAGTCGTAGATGGCCCCCAGCTTCTTTTGCAGGAGCTGGTAAGCAGCCTGCTGCATTTTTGAAAAAGTTCCTGGATCATTGATCGCAAATTCCAATTCGCTAATTTTCGGGAAAAGACCAGAGACGAAGTTGTAGGGATAGATCATGGACAGGGCCTGGCCATCTTGGTTAGTCTCAATGCTGTGAACGGACTGAGAGTTAACCACGATAATCCGGCCAGGAGAGGTCTGGTAGGTCTGGGCGTCAATCTGGAACTGGTCGATTGACCCGGCCACCGTGTAGCTTATTTCGATTCCTTGATGCCAGTGAGGCGGGATTTCGCTAGGCGTTTCACCATCTGGCAAGGGAAAAGTCATCAGCCAGATAGGCAGGTTGCCGGTTGGCTTGACCAGTTCGTGTTCCAGTTCAGCCATGCTGTTACTTCTTTAAATACTTTCTGAAGAAGTTAAGTTCATCCAGGTTGCATTGCTTGGCGATGTCGTCTCTTTGGTTGCAGTGGAAGACGTGGCCGCGCGGGTTGTCGTTGTCGCCATAAATGTGCAATTCATGCGGGATTTCCTTGGCCAAAAGGTAGCCGTCCAAGCGAACAGCAGAATCGTGCAAAAAGTCCTGGTTGGCGGTCATGATGAAAAGTGGCGGCAAGTTTTGGGTCAAGTACTTCTCCGTGTCCAGCATCTCTTCTTTGCCCTTGACTGCTTCCGGGGTAAAGTAGGCGCCAGGTGCTCCATTGGTAAAGCCCGGTGTGAGCATGAAATAGGCTCCGCAGTTAAGCGCAGCTGCTCTAATTGTCAATTTAGGCAATTCGTAGGCAAAAAGTTGGCGGAACTTATCGTTAGTCAAGATGGCCAGGTACTGCTCTTCCATCTGCCCGCCGGCTGAGTCGCCGACCAGGAAGACATTGTCAGTGTCCAGGTCGTATTCAGCTCCATGTTCAGCTACCCAGTGCATGACGCGGTTGACGTCATCCAGCTCGCTTGGGAACTGGACGTCTGGAGCCAGACGGTAGTTGAAGTTGACAAAGGCAAAGCCTTCCTTAGCCAGGCCCATTCCGTAGAACTGGTAGGTTTCTTTAGTCCCATAGACCCAGCCGCCGCCATGGATGCTGATGATGACTGGCACTTTGCCAGTCCGGTCTTTAGGCAGGTAGATGTCCAGCAGGTTCCACTTTGGGTCTGGCCCGTAGCTGATGTCATTGATTCTTTCTACCTCTGGAATTTCGGTTGGCAGGCCTTCGTCACGTTTGTCGTCGCCGGCCTTGAATTCACTGCGCAGCTTAATAACTGCTTCTGCTAATTCTTCTTTAGTCATGATATTCTCCTTTCATTTGTAAGCGTTTAACTAGATTATAGTCATTATCCCAGGAATTGGCTAGGGCAAAAAGTTGACCGCAAAGAGGCGGAAATTGATCTAAATAAAAATAGCAAGGTCAACAAGCGCCGGATTTCTGACAAGTTATGACATTGAAACCGCTTGCTCAGAAAGCTATCATAGTTAGCAAACAAGCAGGAGGTTTTGAAAATGTCTGAGAAGAAAAATGTTAAAGACAAGGCGATTTTTAAAGTTTCGCTTTTGTCCATATCTTTGTTTTTGATGATGGCTCCGCAGATTGCTTCGGCTCTGCCCTTGATGTACAAGGCTTTTCCAGAGGTAAGCAAGGCCGGGGTTGAATCTTTAGCCACGGTGCCGAACTTTGGGATTATCTTGGGGTTAGTAGTCAGTCCGGTATTGATTCGCTTTATAGGGGAGAAGGCAACGATTATTTTTGGACTGCTCTTGACCCTTTTGGCTGGGACCTTCCCAATGTATGCAAGTCAATATGGGCCGATCCTGATTTCCAGATTTTTGATCGGGCTAGGAATTGGTCTATTTAATTCCCTGGCCGTCAGCTTGATTCCACAGTTCTACAAGAGCGATGAAGAAGAAATGGCAACTATGATTGGCTATCAAAATGTGATGGGCAGCGTTGGCGCGGCAATTTCATCCTTCTTGATCAGCTACTTGGTTACGATCAGCTGGCATGCCGCTTTCGCGATCTACTTCCTGGTCATCCCGTCCTTGATTCTTTTTGCAATCTTCGTTCCTTTGCCAAAGAAGCAGGCAGATGTAGCAAGTAAGCAAAAGAAGTCTAAGCAGCGGATCAATGGCAAGGTTTGCTTGATTGCGGCCTTGATGTTCTTGATCTTCCTTTTCTACATGCCGATGTCCTACAAGCTGCCGACTCTGATTGTTGAAGAGCACCTGGGCTCTTCCAGTACTCCGGCCCTGGTAGCAGGGATTTCCACCTTGATCTCGATTCCGATTGGGGCTAGTTTCGGTTTCTTCTTTAAAAAGCTGCATGACAAGATTTTCCCAGTTGGTTTTTCGATTGTTACCCTGGGCTTTTTGATTACGACTTTTGCCAGCAGTCTGGTCATGCTGTTTATCGGCGTGATCGTCCTGGGCTTTGGCTTCGGTTTGGGCGTGCCTTACATGTACAACTGGCTTGACTGGGCAGCCCCAGAAGGCAGCGTCAACTTAGCCACGACTATCGTTCTGGTCCTGGTCAACCTGGGCTGCTCGGTTTCGCCAACTGTGGTTGACTACTTAAGCGGCCTCATGGGCAGCAGCAGCTCCCGGACAGCCATGCTGGTCAGCACCATCTTCTTTGCCTTGATCACGGTTTACGCTTTTGTTCACTATCTCAGGGTGCACAGAGTGGCTGTCAAAGCAGAATAAAATGAGTATTCTAAAAGAAAGCTGGCTTTGTCCAGCTTTTTTTGCTAAAAATTAAGTCCAGCTGAATCCTTTAACTTTGCTATAATGAAGTCACCTTTAAAAGTAAAAGCAGGAGGAAAAAGAAAAAATGGAAGCAGTCAAAGCAGAAGATTTGTATCAGGTTGTCAGCCTGGGCAACTTGCAGGCTAAGGGCAAAAGGGCAATACTCGCCAGAAACCAGGCCAAGGCCGATGGGGAAGGCTACTGGAACTGGCTGGATGTCTTTGAAAATGGCGAGCTCAAACGCTTGACGACTTTAGGGCAAGAGAAGAGCTATGCCTTAGTAGAAAAGGCGGTCTACTACACGGCTCAAGATGGCAAAGGAGGCAGCTTGCTCTATAAGCAAGAACTGGACCAGGCTAGTCCAGCAAAAGTTGCTGAGTTCAAAGAAGCTGGCTACCAGGTAATCAATTCAGTAAAAGACCGCTACCTACTTTTAAGCAGACGGGCGGACCTGGCTGAAGGGAAATCGACTGACTACCAAGTCCTGGATGAATTGCCTTATTACTTCAACGGCCAGGGTTACATCAACAAGCTCCGCGACCGCCTTTATGTCTGGGACTTAGAAGAAGAAAAGCTGACTGAACTTTTCAAAGCTGAGCCAGACTTTACGGTTATGGAGACCTTTGTAGTTGGTGAAAAAGTCTACGTGGTGGGGGTCAGCTACCAGACCCGGCGGCCCTTTGACGGGACGGTCTATGAAGTTGACCCAAGAACAGGAGAAGCCAAGCAGCTTTTAGCAGCAGGCAAGGCTGAAGTATCGGCAATTTTTGCCTTTAAAGAGCAAGTCTACTGCTTCGCCAACACCCATAAAAAGACCGGCTTAAACGAAAATCCGGAATTCTACCGGTTAACGGAAAAGGGCCTGGAATTGGCAGCCCACTGGGATAATTCCGGCCAGAGCGCTATTGCCGGGGACTGCTCCGTCATTGCCGGCAACTCATTTGACGTCTATGGTGACAAGTTCTACTTCGTGACCACCATCGTTGACCACGATGAAATCTACGTTTTTGACGGACAGGAAGTTAAGCCCTTTTTCGCCACTGACGGGATCATCAAGGGCTTCCGTTTGACAGGGGAAGACGAATTTTTCCTGGAAGCGGCCTTTGCCAACGAACTTTTGGAATTCTACCAGGTGAAAAATGGCCAGGTAGAAAAATTATCCAGCTACAATGACCAACTTTTAGCTGGCAAATACGTAGCCAAGGTCAACCAAGTTGAATATGAATCAGTTGAAGACGGAAAGCAGCACGGCTGGGTGCTCTTGCCAAAGGACTACCAGGCAGGCAAAAAGTACCCGGCAATCCTGGATGTTCACGGCGGACCCCGCGCTACTTACAGCAAGGCCTTCTTCCATGAAATGCAGGTTTGGGCCGGCAGCGGCTATTTCGTCTTCTTCTGCAACATCCACGGGTCAAACGGGCAGGGGAACCAGTACGGCGACTTGCGGGGCCGCTACGGGACGGTTGACTACGAGGACTTGATGAAGTATACCGACGCGGTTTTGGCCGCTTATCCAGACATTGACCAAAGCCGTTTGGGGATCACTGGTGGCTCTTACGGGGGCTTCATGACCAATTGGGTGATCGGCCACACCGACCGTTTCCAAGCGGCAGCTTCCCAGCGGTCTATCTCAAACTGGCTCAGCTTTGAACACTTGTCTGACATTGCCCCGGAATTCTGCGTTGACCAGGTGGGGGCAAGTGAAGATGATGATCCGGAAAAGGTTTGGCTGCACTCACCGCTCAAGTACGTGAAAAACGTGAAGACGCCGACCCTGTTTTTGAATTCGGATGAGGACTACCGTTGCCCGGTCGAAGAAGGGATGCAGATGTTTCATGCGCTTCTGTCCCACGGCACGGAAAGCCGGATGGTGGTTTTCCACGGAGAGAACCACGAACTGTCCAGAAGCGGCCGGCCAAAGAACCGCTTAAGCCGGTTAAATGAAATCCAGAACTGGTTTGACGGGCACTTGTGATAATGAAAAACTCCCTGAAGCAATATGCGGTAAATGCATAACAGACCATCAAGAATAAGCATTGTACATATTATTTCCACCTTCCTATAATTAACATAGAATTGAAATTGAGGAGGAAAAAACATGTACGACAAGCTGATGACTTTAAGTAATGGAGTGCAGATTCCCCAGATGGCTCTGGGTACTTGGTTTATTGCTGATGACAAGGCGGCAGAAGCAGTCCGGGAAGCGGTAAAGATCGGCTACCGGCATTTTGACACGGCCCAGGCCTACGGCAATGAACGCGGGGTCGGCGAAGGGGTCCGGACGGCAGGGATTCCAAGAGAAGAAATTTTTGTTACCTCAAAGGTTGCTGCGGAAAACAAATCCTATGAATCAGCCGCGGCTTCAATTGATGAAAGCCTGGAAAAGCTGGGCCTGGACTATATCGACTTGATGATCATCCACAGCCCGCAGCCATGGAAAGAAGTCAACCAGTCAGACAACAGATATTTCGCGGAAAACCGGGAAGTCTGGCGGGCGCTGACTGATGCCTACAAGGCAGGGAAGGTCAAGGCGATCGGTGTTTCCAACTTCTTGAAAGAAGATATCGACAACATTTATGACTGGGCAGAAGTAAAGCCGATGGTCAACCAGATCCTTTGCCACGTGTCAAACAGCCCGCTTGACTTGATCGATTACTGCCAGAAGAAGGATATCGTTGTTGAAGCATATTCCCCGTTGGGTCACGGCGAAATCATGAAACAGCCAGAATTGGTTGAAATGGCCAAGAAGTACGGGGTAACTGTTCCTCAGCTCTGCATCCGTTATGACATCCAGCTGGGGACGGTCGTTTTGCCAAAGACAGCAAATCCTGAACATATGAAGATCAACGCGGATGTGGACTTTGTGATCTCAGACGAGGATATGGAGACTTTGAAGAATGTCAAAGTGATCAAAGATTACGGAGACAGCGGCGTCTTCCCAGTCTACGGCGGAAAGATGTAGCAATAGTTTTTGAATATAATCTGCCCTGCAATGTCAGACAACGCTTTTGCTGCTTGCAGGGCATTTTTATGCTTACTGTTTGGCCAAAAGAATACATCCAGGTAGAATAGAAATTGGCAAATAAACAAATTGGAGAGATGAAAAGAATGAAGACAAGAAGCAAGCATTTGGCAAAAATTATCCCGCTTATGCTGACCGGTTTGCTTTTCCTGGCGGGATGCCAAAGACAGCTGACTAAGACGGAGAAGAAAGCTCAGGCAAAGGAAACGGTGACCTTCTTCTTCCATGGCTACGGATCCAGCATCAACGCGGAAAAACATATGGCTGAAGCGGCCAGACAGGCGGGCAAGACCAATGAAGTTTTGGAAGCTACGGTCAACGAAAACGGGTCAGTCAAAATCAAGGGCAAGTTCGCTAAGAAGCCCAAGAATCCAGTCGTTTTAGTCGGTTTTGCCGACAACCAAAATCCCGACTACCATAAGGACGGCTGGTATGCCTACAAGGCAGTCAAAACGGCCCAGAAGAAGCTGGGCTTTTCCAAGATGAACCTGGTTGGCCACTCCATGGGCAACATGGCCATCAGCTACATGATCATGGATTATTCTGCTAAGAAGAATTTCCCAAAGATCAAGAAGCAGGTTGACATCGCCGGCCACTTCAACGGGATAATTGGCTTTGACAAAAATTCAAACTCAAGTCTGGATGCATCCGGCAAGCCGAAGAAGATGAATTCGACCTATCAAGAACTGACGCGGCTCCGGCAGGTCTATCCAAAGGGAATTGACGTCCTTAACATTTACGGTGATACTGGTAAAAAGTCAGACGGCCGGGTCTACAACAATTCCTCTAAGTCGCTCAAGTACCTTTTAGTCAAGGCCAAGAGTTACAAGGAATTGAAGATCACTGGCAAGGGTGGCCAGCACAGCCACCTGCATGAGAACAGCCAGGTGGACCAGGCCCTGCAGAAGTTTTTGTGGGAGTAGGAAGGAAAGAGGCAGAGCATGACAGCGGAACTCATAGAACTTGATGAAACATTTGCAAACGATTTTTGGCGGCTGAGAAAAGAGCTGTTTACGGAACTGGGGGAGGTCGCTGAAAAAGAAGATTTGTCCGCCCTGGAAGAAGCAACAAAGCAGTACTATCTGGCCCACATTGGGCGGGATTTAATCAGCTGGGGGATGCTGGAAGACGGAAAACTGGCGGCAACTGGTTCGCTTTGCCTTTTTAGCCGGATTCCCTACGCGGAGAACCTAACCGGACAGGAAGGCTATATCTTGAACATCTACACTTCACCTAAGTCCAGAAAGCAGGGCTACGCCAAGCAAATTGTCGATGAAATAATCGACTATGCCCGTAGAACCGGAATCAAACGCCTTTGGCTGAATGCCAGTGAAGACGGCGAGAGCGTATACGAAAAGAAGGGCTTCAGTAAAAAGAATAACGAGATGGAGCTGTTTTTGTAGAAAAATAAGGCCAGGCGCTATGGTAAGTGCCTGGCCTTTGTGCTATGCTTCCGGTCTATGTTAATCCTCTGAACGCTTCTTCCTGCTTACATTCAGTGTATTTTTTGTCCCAATCTGGATCACGGAATGGATTTAAACTCTCTGGAACAAAAACGATTATTCCATCTCTTCCCTGGTAGACGCTGTACTCTTCAGCATCAGCTACGATATTCTTCGGAATCGGGAGAACTTTCGAGTCGCCAACTTGTCTTATTTTTGCTCTGTTTTCTGTCATTTGGGGTCTCCTTTCAATTCCATTGCTTACACAAAGTATATACCGGAAAAGACAATCAAGCCAAAAGATTCCGAGCGGCAAAACATGTCCTTTAGGAAATATCTACCCAAAACCTTTCAAGCAAACTGCTTGGAAGGATTTTTTGTGGGAAAAACAAGATCCGTGTAGCAGGTTGGCCCGAAAAAGTCAAATTCAATAAGTAAGAAATAATGTGAATTGCTGCCAGAATCTAAATATTTCGCGAGAGACCGGGACTTTTCTTAAAGGCTAATTAAATAAGTTGGGTATTTTATTATACTTTCATACCGATATTGCAATCAGATTTGATGATTATTATAATATGCATTAGAAAGAATAGGATTATTACTTATAAGAGATGAGAGAGGACCGAACCATGAACATCAAAAAGATTGTTAAGTTGGCTATCCTGCCAGCATCACTGATTGCTTTATCACAGACCAGCCTGCCAAGCGTTATTGCCGACGCCTTGACTCCAGCTTCTACTGGCAGTACGGCAGCCGTAGCGCAAACCGCCAAAAGCGCTGACGTGGCCAGCATCGCTGCTCTTGCCGCAAAGGCAGAAGGCGGAAGCGGCGCGCTTGGTGAAGGCTGGGTAGTAGTTCCAGGCATCCCAGCTAAGCCAGGTATTCCAGCTAAGCCAGGCGTACCGGGCAAGCCAGGTATTCCAGGCAAACCAGGCATCCCAGGCTACGGGTCTCTTGCTTCAACTGCGGCAACTGCAGCCACAGCCGCAACCGCGGCGACTGCCGGCACTGCAGCAACGGCTGCAACGGCTGCTACTGCTCCTACGGCAGTCAAGGTCAAATAGCCCCCAGTCATTCAAAGGGGGTGGTGATTTATCAGTCAGACGATTTTTGAAATATCACTAACGGGCGTAATCATTTATGTCCTCTGGGTCTTCTTGCTCCTGGCCGCGGGGCAAAACGGCAAGTCAATTGAGCTTGATCCCTTATTAACCAAGGGCTACCAGTTGGTCTTGCTGGTCCCGGCCATGAATGAAGAAGGCATCATCGAGCAGACGATGCGCCTATTTTTAAGGGAAACGGCGAATTTACCTAATGTAAAAATGGTCATCATCGATGACGCGTCCAGTGACGACACGGCCTTCTTGGTCAAAAGCTTTAGCAAGCGGGCTGGCGGGAAAATCCAGCTTCTGCAAAGGCGGCTGCCCCAGGCCCAGACAGGCAAGGGCAATGCTCTTAACTGGGCCTACCAGCAAGTCGTTATGGACAATAGCGACCCGGACCATTTGATCTGCGGCGTTTTGGACGCGGATGCCTATATGGCAGAAGAAAGCTACCAGAAGGTCATCCAGTATTTTGCCCAAGATGAAAAACTGGACCTGCTCCAGACACGGGTAGGGATGCTGGAGACCAGAAATTGGCTGCAGATCATGCAGGACATTGAGTTCACGGTCATCAACGACTGGATTCAGAACACCAGAAACCGCTTGGGCAACGCGGCGGCATCGGGCAATGGCCAGTTTATTCGGGTATCCTCGGTGACGGCCCAGCGGCCATGGGGCAACGCCTTGCTGGAGGATTTTGAGTTCAGTACCCGCTTTTTGCTAGAGGGGAAGAAGACTTTATATGCCGGGGATGCGGTGGTTTATCAAGAAGCCATCGACAAGCCCCGCCCCTTTATCAAGCAGCGGGCCAGATGGACGCAAGGAGGGCTTGACTGCCTCTTTGGCTACTGGCCGAGAGTTTTAAAGAGTCACCGGATCAACCTGCCAGCTAAGGCGGAGATGTCATTTTACATGCTGATACCTTTTGTCACCTTGGTTACAGGGATTGCCAGCTTGATCGTTTTTGCCTTTACCTTGAGCAATTTCGATGACTACTGGAGGCTCTTAGCGGTGATCGTGGCAGTCAACATGATTTTCAACATGTATATCATTGTCCAGTACCAGCGGGCCAGCCAGACAAAGCAATATGGGCTTTTGATCTGGACCGTGTTAACTTTTGCTTTTTATAATTACTTGCTTTACCCGGCGATCGTGATCGCTTTTTATAAAAAAATCAGCGGACGGACCAACTGGGTTAAGACAACACATGGAATTAAGAGAAAAATCGGGAGGAAAGTCTCATGAAAAAATGGAAGTCAACTTTAATGGTGGCAAGCGCCACTTTAGGGATGTTCTTTGCCTTTGGCAACAGCAGCGTTAAGGCTGATGACGTAAACGACACGGCTAACACGACTGCCGTGCAAACGCAAACTGCGCAAACCACTCAAACTACTCAAACTGCTACTGAACAGACAACTGGCAGCAGTTCAGAAACAGCTGCTACGGCTAGTCAAGCAACTGAAGCTACTACTGCCAGCGAAGCAACCACTGCAAATCACGCAACTGAAGCAACGACCGCAGATACGGCAAGCAAGGCTGAAAACGCGGCAACTTCAGAAAAGTTAGCAACTGACTTAGTGGACACGGCTGCAACTGCCGGCACTGCCGAAACTGCAGCAACCGCTCCAACTGCAGGCACTGCTGAAACTGCGGCTACTGCACCGACTGCTGGTACTGCTGGCACTGCAGCTACTGCTCCAACTGCTGGTACTGCCGGAACTGCTGGTACTGCTGGCACTGCCGGAACTGCTGGCACTGCCGGTACTGCCGGTACTGCCGGAACTGCTGGCACTGCCGGAACTGCTGGCACTGCCGGTACTGCCGGTACTGCTGAAACTGCACCGACCGCCCCAACTGCCCCAACTGCACCTACTGCCCCAACTGCTCCAACTGCACCGACTGCACCTACTGCCCCAACTGCGCCAACCGCGCCTACAGCACCTACGGCTCCAACTGCCCCAACTGAACCAACTAAGCCAACCACTCCAACTTGCCACCGCTACGTTGTCGTTGTAATTGTCCGGGTTCACTACTACAGTTACCGCAGCTACAGCTGCCGTCCATTCTTTGCAATGCACCATTGCTTCCGCAGCTGCGCTTGGATGCCATTCTTCTTCTAAGCCGGCAGCTCTGACTTAAATACATTTTTTCTCCAATACAAATCAACTCTCTCTATTTGCTTAGAGAGAGTTTTTTGATGCAACATTATTATTTCATTTTCTGGATATATTGATTGTAAAAGCCATGGTTGGTCCAGCCATAGGGGTTATCCGTGCTCTTGAGAACTTTTTCCGGCAAATTGACCAGCAGTACTGATAACACGACAAGAATGATGATCCCGCCGGCGATGTCAGTCAGCTTAAGCCGTTTTTTGACGAAGCAAACCGTATAGGCAATCCCTAAAGGCAGCCAGCAGGCAAGGGCAGTGACCAGTCCAGGCGCGTAAAAGCCGGTGTTAATACCCATGTGGGCAAAAATTTCCATTGAGTGCCGGGCAAGATAGAGGTGAATGAAGCATTCAAAGTAGGAAAAAATCATAACTCCAAAGCTCATCTTGCGGCCATATTTGCCAGCTTCCACCAGGATAAACCAGAGCAGAGCCCCGCCGAAGTTCGTAATCAAGTCAGTGAGCTTGTTCATGGGATAGAGGCCGCGCAAAGCCGGAGATGAATTGATGTTATAGATATAATGAAATCCCCCAGGGATCACCCATTCTTCCCAAACGTGCAGGGTTAGGGTGATCACGGTGAAGGCCCCAAGTTTCCGCCAGCTGTCCCAATTTTTCCATTGAGTGATCAGCTGCACGGTTAAAATGATGCTCATGATGATCATGCAGTAGAGCCACCCCCAGGACACAAAGTAAAGCCATGTATGCCACATTTGTCTCTTCCTCCTTAGCTTGTTTCGCTACATTTGTTGCGTTTAATCATATGATGTGCTAGGATTCGCTTTGATACAAGCTTTTTTAAAAAATCCGCTTCACGGCAATGGAATCTTGTAGCGAAACGGAGCAGGAGGGGAAAATGTACCATATCAGCAATGACGCGCGGACAAAAAGGTCGGCAGAAAGGGCCTGGCTGGCGGTGAAGAAGTGTCTTGAGCAGAAAAGTTTTGCGGATATAACTGTGATGGACCTTGCTAAACAGGCGGGCATGGCGCGGACGACATTTTACCGGTCTTTTGATAATACGGCGGATGTGCTTGTCTGGAAGTGTGAGGAGAGTTTCCGCGAAGTGATGGATAGTTACCGGCCAGAGAAATTTGGCGGTGAACTGGACTTAGCCCGGCACTTTTTTGCCTATTGGGCAGACCATTATGAAATCCTGGAGCTCTTGCTGAAAATTGGCCGGCAGGACATCATTTACAGCTGCCATATGAAAAACGCGGAGCTTTTGGCCAGGCGATATGGAGAAATGCCAGGTTTGCCAGAGGCGCATAAGAATTACTTTATGGCGGTCAGGACAGGTTTTATGATCAGTATCTTGACTGCCTGGATCAAGGGAGGAAGAAAAGAAAGCGCGGGCGAGCTGCTGGCGATTATGGAAGAACAGATTGTTTTGCTGGGAAAAGGGATGGGGAAGAGAATTACCGATGTGCGAGATTAGAGACAAGGAGAAAAATATGACCGACGTGACAGAACTGACTTATGGCCGGACCAAGACTTTCTTAATCAATGGCAAGCTGCTGATCGATACAGACTGGGCTGGGACTTTGCCTGCTTTTTTAAACTGCATCAAAGAGCAGGGAATATCCTTAGATGGCATCGAGTATCTGCTGGTCACGCATTATCACCCGGACCATATGGGGATCGCGGCGGACTTGATGGCACAAGGCGTTAAGCTCTTGGTGATGGATGTACAGAAGAATTTCATTCACCGGCCAGACGCAATTTTTGCCAAAGAGAAGAAGACCAGGTTTACCCCGATACCAGATGAGCAGGCCATTTATTTGAAGTGCGAGGATAGCAGGGATTTTTTGAAAAAGCTGGGGATTGAAGGAGAGATTATCGCTACGCCTGGGCATTCTGATGACAGTATCAGCTTGATCCTGGACGACGAAAAAGCTGCCTTTATTGGCGATATTCCGCCGCTTGAGCAGATTGAATACTATCATGATCCAGTTTTGAAAAAGAGCGTGGAGACGATTTTAGCGCGGGGAGTGACAACCCTCTACCATAGCCATTGGCCAGAGGAAGAAATTATGGATTAGAGAAAGCGGTGACATACTAGGGTATAATTAAAGCAGTACGTTTTGGAGAAGTGAAAAAGGGGGACTAAAAATGCTGCTGTATTCGACCATGCTTGATGTAAACGATACGCTGACTAAGGAAAAATTCATCCAGTTAGTGATCAAGTGGAACCAGGAGAGCCAGTACGAGGAGAATGTGATTCCAGGGCTAGCCTGGGACGGGCAGATGAATGTCAGGTACGGGGATGACCAGCATTGGCTGGAGATCGAGGAGTACAGAAACGGGAATACTGTCGCTATCCGCTATCAAAAGGTTGAGGAAAACGGCCGGATCTGGAACAGCGATTATGTCATGAATTTTACCGCGGGCAAGATGCACATTCAGCTGGACCGGAGCTTCACGGGGGATGCAAATGACCTGGACCAGGAATTTTCCACCCCGCACTTTTTGACCTTCTTGATTGAGGAGGGGCATCTTAAAGCAGATGAAGATCTGCCAGTTACTAGAGAGCCGATTTATGTTGGCAAAAATAACTTTGATCTGCTGGCGAAAGTGATTAAAGGCGAGTCATCCCACCAGCTGCCGGTGGTGTATGTGTCAAAAAACAAACGGGGCCAGTATCCAGTTGACGTGAATTTACTGGCCAGCAAGCTCAAGGGCGTGGCACATGTGCTGGTTCAAGAGAGCCCGAACTATGACGTAACAATCAAAGATCTGAAGGAGCATCACGGGGCAGTTGGGGTCTACTATCCAAACAAGGCCGTTCAGCCGAAGCATTTTTGGTATAAGGATACCACGGCGCAGAGGAAAAATATGCTGGATAGCGTAATATACTCGGTGATGACCTATTGCAACTGCCAGCAGGTAGATGGAGCTTATACTTGGGATGGCGTGCTTAACTCGATTTCCAGGGACCGGCTGGAGAGCCAGCGGGAAGAGCGGGAGCAGGCTGAAACGGAGAAGGAACAGGTCTACTCAGAATTTGATGATGAGCTGAGAACTTTGCAGGAGCGGATTGACAGCTTGACCCAGGAAAACGAGGCTCTGCGGGCAGAAAACGCGGGTCTGCACAGCAAGTTTGGTGAGATGGACAAGCGGCCGGTTTTGGTTATGGGGGATGAAGAGGATCTCTATCCAGGCGAGATCAAGGAGCTGGTGCTGTCGGTCATAGCTGATGAGCTGGAGCGCCGGGTTGCGAAACAAAGCAGACGAAGTGATGTTTTTTCAGACCTGATCGAGAAGAATGGCTATCAAGGCGTCTACCGGAAAAAGAAGGCTGAGATTCAACGGATTCTGAAGAATTACACTATTATGGACGCCAAGACCCGGAAGGCTCTGCAGGATTTCGGCTTTAGGATCGAAGAGGACGGCAAGCACTACCGGCTGACCTATTTCGGTGACGCCCGCTACAACACCACGGTGGCCAAGACGCCGAGCGATGCCCGCGCCGGAAAGAATATCGCGCACTATATCGAGCAGACGATGATGTAAAATAAAACTTAGGTATAGAAAAATGGGGTTAGGAAAATGAATGATGTTACTGTTCTAAATATTGTGCAGCCATATTTATATGGCGGGAAAGTAAATATTTCGGATCTTGAAAATAAAATTCTCCCACAATTTTCTAAGCAGCAAGGGTATGAATTCGTTAATATCTTAGCCGATCATCATATTGAAATTGATTACGGTGATCGTCCTACAGATGCAAGTGATGCTACTAAAATTACTGAAAGTGCTGATAAAACGCAATCCCACATTGCTCAACAAGGGCCAATGCTCTTTGGTAGTGAAGGTAATTTGAGTGAAGTGTTGAATAGCTCAGATTTTAAAAAGCAAGTAGAGAATAGCAAGATCGAAGCGGATTATCACGACAATTTTGAATTGATCAAGGACTATCGTGATCAAGAATTAACGGATGAGGAAAAAGAAGATGCACGTGATCAGATCTGGCTTGTAAATAAACGATTAGTACAGAAAGTTGCGTGTCATTATTATAAAACTCATACCACTGGGTCGATGTCTTTGGAAGACCTGATTGTAGAAGGGTATTTTGGTCTAGACAAAGCAATCGATAAATTTGATCCCAACTTGGGGTACGAATTTTCTACATATGCGGTTTGGTGGATAAAGCAAAGTATTGACCGTGCTGCTAAAGATAAGGCCTATACTGTTCGGCTACCTGTCCATGTTCAAGAATCGATAGTTAAGTTGACAAGATTGGAAAGAGAAAATCTGACGGATGATCAAATTATTGAGCAAATGTCAATTTCCAAAAGTACTTTGCACGATTTACGCACAAATCGTGCAGTATTTCAAAACATGGTTTCGATAAATATGAAAATTGGGTCCGAAGAAGATGGTGATACATCTTTGGAAGACTTTCTGAGCTATTCCAATGATTTTATGCATGATGATGAGCAGTCACCAGAAGATCTTGCTTTAAAGGTCGATGAGGTAGAGGATATATCTAAAATGTTGCACACCGAACTAAAGACTCGCGAAGAAGAGGTTTTGCGGATGAGGTTCGGCTTTAATAACCAAGAGCCAATGACTTTAGAAGCAGTTGGGAAGAAGCTTGGCATAACTCGTGAGAGAGTAAGACAAATTGAAGAGAAAGCTTTAAAGAAACTGAAAGCATATGAAGCAAGGTTAGAATATGAGTGATTACAAAGAGATCTTAACTAAAAAAATTTCCGAGACTATTAAGCAAAATGAAAGTAGTACTTTAAAGAAGACTCTGTTTATACCCGTGGGGGTTGATTTAAGCGCGGAATACCCAGAGAATAAATTTTCCAGCCTTAATACTGATTCATCTTTGCTAGATGTGGTTGAGTATACAAAAACAAACATCCATCAAGACATTGTAAATAATTACAGTAACAACAAGTCGTGGATGTGGCTTAGCTACGAAGAATACAGCCAGTGTCGAGAAATCATAGATGGTTTCTTTGAAGTCAAATTTCTTAAGAATAATCTTTATTACAATTTCTATCCGTTGAACCAGAATTTAGATTTAGCTGAACTGGCATATGAAAAAGACGGTGAAGAGATTGAAGACGAGCAACAAAGCCAATTGGACTTATTTTATAGGTTTTATGGTAGTGTTTTGCGTACAGATGCTGGGAGATACTTTGTGTCTTATCAGCTTGAGCCATCAGATGATCAGCTAATAGAAATATTTGCTCCTCAACCGAATCTTGGCTTACTTGAGGACATAAATGATTCAGCAAAGCACGTAGAATTGGAATCTGAAACTGACTTCTTGGATTTAACGGCTGACATCTTAGTGGGCAAAAGCTTTAATCATATTCAACTTTTAACGGAAACACAAAATTTGAATAACATCCCAGATAAGTTGCTTGAACGTGTAGAAATTTTATTGGATCTTCTTCCAACAAAGAATTCGTTGGGTATTGTCATTGTCAGACCAGAACAAAAGCCAATACAACATTCTGAAGAGTACCATCGAATCTTATCTGAGTATTGGGGATACCCAAGTTTTCGTGACTTGGAAATCTATAAAGATGTACAGAAGAGTAAAGCAATTATCAATGTCTCTCAAGAGGCTATTATTGATAGCATCGTTTCTCAAGCTGAGCAGGCTCTTAAAGGTGAAAGTTATCGAGATGTGTTTGTTACCTCTCCAACTGGTGCAGGTAAATCGATAATGTTCCAAATCCCAGCGATATACATGGCAGAGAATTATTCTGACGAAAAGCCGTTAACCTTAGTTATCTCGCCATTGATCTCGTTAATGCAGGATCAAGTTGCAGGGATGCAAAAGAAGCAATATAACAAAGCAGCTACGATAAATTCAAACCTGTCAATAATAGATAAGAACAGAATAGTTAATCAGATCAAGAATGGAGAAATTGACATTCTGTATTTGTCTACCGAAACGTTACAGAATCGTTCGAATATCAGCGATTTGATCGGGGACAGAAAGATCGGATTATTCATTGTTGACGAAGCCCACATTGTTACTACATGGGGTAAGTCGTTTAGAGCTGATTACTGGTACATGGGCATCTATCTTCAGAAACTTCGGCAAAAATACAACTTTCCGATAGTAACTTTTACAGCAACAGCCATTTATGCTGGTGTGGAGAACATGTACGCGGAAATCCGCACAAGTCTGAATATGGTTCGCCCAATTACTTACTTCGGAAAAGTTAAGCGTAACGATATTTACATGGAAGTGTTTGATGAATCCCATGAGGATTTAAAGGGAAAAGACTATCTTACTACGAAGTACAACCTGGTTCTCTCAAGGTTAAAGCTGTTTAGTAAAAATAACATGAAGACGTTAGTTTATTTTCCAACAGTAAAGACTCTTTTAGCGGTACACAGTTTCTTAAAACAGTCTCCAGAGATATACGATCAGACTAGTGTTTATTATGGACCGCTTAATAAAGAACTCAAGGAAGAAGCATATCAAGATTTTAGGTCAGGAAAGAAACCATTTATGCTGGCAACTAAGGCGTTTGGGATGGGGATTGATATTTCAGACATTCAAAATGTCTACCATTATGCCCCAACAGGCGACCTACTAGATTATATCCAAGAGATTGGACGTGTGGCTCGTGATGAGAGACTAAATGGTTACGCTTGGGTTGACTATTTCAAGAATGACCTATTTGAGATACAGCGTATGCATGGTATGTCAGCAATCCGTAAGTACCAAATCTTAGCTGTCATGGAAAAAATTCGTGAGATTTACCATACGAAAAAGACTCGTAACTTGATAATGAATGCGGACGACTTCCGCTATTTACTGCAGAATGCAAATTCAGAAGATGATTCAAGCATAGACAATCGACTGAAGATTATTCTTTTGATGATTGAAAAGGATTTTGAGCAGAAATATGGCTACTCTGCGTTCTATGCTCGTCCTCGTCAATATTTTGGCAAAGAACTTGTCTTTGGTAATGAAGAGCAACGTAAACTTTGGAAAGAATATGGTTATGATGGATATCTAAGTCGAGTTGATTCGCTTATCAATTACGATAAGTATGACTCAGTATATGCATTCAATTTAGTTGCTTTTTGGGAAGATCGCTATAAGAATATTTCTTACCCGCAATTTAAGTACTTTGTATTTACTGGTGCGAGTTTGGACAATAAACTTAGTCAGTCAGATCGAGAATTTTTTGGAAAATTAAACTTTTGCTCTGGCTTGAAATATAAGCTAACAGTTTCGGCTAGCCAAGCACTAGCAGATTTCAAGAGGAATCTTAAAGTGCTAGATGATTTCTTGATGCAATGCCAGATTGGTCGGAGATATTTTGATAGAAAAATGTTAGCTAGCTTTTTGCAAAAGAAGCTGAAGATAGATTCGTCTAAGGCATCAAGACTTAGTGACTCAATAATCAACAATTTATTGCAGTATCAAGATTCAAGACAAATAAGAGCGATTATGGAGAAGCCACGCGGTAAACAGATGATGTATAGCGTGTTGCTAAACTACGATCAGTTGTTGGATGGATTAGAGAGTGTTGCACGTAATCTCTTAATCAAGTGCTTTAACAAGGGCACTGCGGATGAAGAGAATGTAGTCTTGTATCGTTGGAGAATCTTTGCGAATAGCAAAACTCGTGGAGCAAACACGGAAGTTATTGTGTTGGGGCTAATGGAGAGCTTTGGACTGTGCAGCTATGAGGTCATCAGTAGTGATAGCCCGGAAATATATATTAGGGTGAACAGTATGTACCCTATTGAGCGTGCATTGGAGAATCCAGATCAATATCAAAATCAACTTCTAAGTGATGTAGCAAAGAAGTACTATATCTCAGTTGGGATGTTCAAATATTTGTTTACGATGCCAAAACATGGTAATAATGAGATGGAAATTGTTACGAATTATACCAATGAATTTTGGGACATCGTTGAAGACTATTTCTTTGGTAAATTTCCTGCAGCTGTTGAGAAAGAGATTTACCAACCGAGAGGAAGATCACATTAAATAGGTATACCTAGTTGAGCATGGTTGCTTGAAGTGTAGGTCTGAGAATCGAATTGATTGCAACTACTGGACAAGGATGGACTATAGCTAAGTAGATGTATCCCCCTAACGCGAATTTAGGTGCTAGGGGGATGTTTTTTGCTACCATATTTTTGTAATTTAGTTTAACAACAGTTGAAATGAGGAACTAGAAGTAGTATAGTTAAGTTGTTCGGAAGTGTAATTAGCCTTTACAACAATCTAAAAATGCTTCTTTGAAAGTAAACGAAGGCTTCTTACACTCTTTATAAAATGTAATTAAACAATACAACAAGAAGAGAGAAATTGTGATGGAAACGAAGGAACTGAAAGAGATTGCCGAATTATCTTTTGGTAAAAACAGCAGCAGAATGACCAAGGAAGAGCAGGAAAATATCTATAATGTAGATTCGCTTAGACAAGATCTTAATTATCTAGGTGAAATTAAAACGTCAAAGCAGGTTGGCACTCCAACCACCTTTAATGAAGGGGATATAGCCTTACGACTTATTAATCCTCAAGCAGCTGTGGTATCGCCAGTTACTGCGGGTTCGATCCTTTCATTGAACTTCGCAAAGATCGTTCCTAATCGGACAAAGGTGGATGAATGGTATCTTTGCTACTACTTAAATGAAGCAGAAGATGTTCAAAAGCAAATCGAATTATCAGCGCAAGGGCAAGTCTCAACGATTAAGCGCTTGGGAGCAAAGTTTTTGCGCGAGCTGAAAATTGTCTTGCCTGATCTGGACAAGCAAAAGGAATTAGGTCAGATTTATCGCAATTGGTTGATCTATCGGCATCAAATTGAAGAAGCCCTTGTACAGCAAGAACAATTAGTTTTCAACGCAATTGCTAAGGAGTGCACCAATGATTAGCAAAGAAAAAATTGATCAAATCAGCAAAGATATAATACTGAGAAGTGGATTCGGCTTTGAAAATGGCAGTGCTACTTTCGGATTGGTAGCTTACAAGATCTTGTCTGATCGACAAAAAGCAATAAAGCCGGTAGACGAAGATGAATCAAAAGATAAAATTGGCTACTACATTGAACCTAACTATTTGTTTGAGAAGGTTGCTCAAAGAGCTCGCACAAATTCAGAAAATTGGAATGAAGCATTTCAGAAGTTCGCAGTCACCAACCCACTGCTTTCAGATATGTTTATCTCAGAGTATCCGCATCTTGGCGAAATCAAAGATAAGTCATTAGAAGACTACCTTACGACTTGTGATTTCACGGGATTTTCTGTAACTGAATCAAGTTACTTATTTGATAAACTGTTGGAAAATTATTATTCAGATCAAAGAAAGATGTATTTAGGCGATGCCCCCGTACAGACGAGAAAATTGATTGCTGAAATTTTGGCCAGTGAGGCAAAGAAAGGGAAGGTATCAATATTTGACCCTGTAGCAATGTCTGGATCACTCTTGCTAGCTATGAAAGAAAAGTTTCAAAGTCAAGTGGAACTGTTTGGTGAAGAATTTTCTCCAAATACACTTCGTTTGTTAAAAATGAATATGCTGGTTCATGGGATAAACACTCAAATAATTCATGATAACTTCGTTAGGGGAGATTTTCTGAAAGACGAAGAGCTTGGCGCAAACAGTAAATTTGACATGATTCCAATGATACCGCCATTTTCAAGACATTGGGATGCAAATCCAGAATTTTTGAACGATCCTTGCTTCTCTGAGGTTGGAGTATTACCTCCTAAGTCTAAAGCTGACTACGCGTATGTGTTGAGAGGATTACAACATCTGAGTGAAGATGGAACTATGGCTGTAATGTTGCCAACTGGCGCACTGTTTAGATCAGCGGCTGAAGGTGAAATTCGAAAATACCTTTTGGAAAAGCAAAATATCCATGCAGTAATTTCACTGCCACAAGGTGCACGTAATTTCACTGCTATCTATACCGTGCTACTTATTTTCAAAAAAAAGAAGACAGACAAGATATTATTTATTGATGCAAGTCGAGATGGAGTAAAGAACGCTACTCGCTTAAAACAGAATTTTCTTACCGAAGAAGGGGTTAATAAGATACTGCATACTTACCGCAACCGAGAAGAAGTAGATCGTTATTCAAGATTGGTCAACTTAGATGAAATTCGTGAGAATGACTATAATTTGAACATTCCACGCTATATCGACACGTTTTCTGAGAAAAAGATCGATGTTGAAGCAACGATGTCATCCATATCAGCGAAGCAGAAGGTAATTGAACAGAGCAAAAAGGAAATGATCGAGCTGCTGAATAAGCTTGACACTCCAGAAGCCCGCCAGGCCATCAAAGCCGTAAGTATCTCTGAATAATTGCGAAAAAGTCGGTATAATTAAGCTAGCAATAATTCAATAATAGATATGTGTGGCTGAAATAAGACGAGGGATTACAATGAGCAACTTTAGTTATAGCGGACAAGATTACCAAAGATACGCAGACTTAGCTATGTCCGCGGAAAAAATGATTTTTGATAGCCCAGAAGCCAGTCTAGTATCATTTGGCATCTTTGCTGAGCAGCTGACTCAAGAAATCTTTAAACTTGATGGCCTGGTTGACTGGAATTTGAATCAAAAAGAACGTATCGACAAAATGCGGCGCTCCTCCAACGATTATCCTGACAGTGTGACCTATTACTTAGACGACATTCGCCGGCGGCGGAACAAGGCTGCTCACGACAGTAGCTATCGGCCGACAAAAGATGCTGCTTTAAAGGTTGATAAAGAAGCGTACGTCATCTGGACCTGGTTCTTAGAGACTTTCACCCAAGCTGAAATTTCAGACTACGTAGATCCAGTTGACAGCCATAAGGCCGTGGTTAATGAATCTGAAAAAATCAAGCAGCTGGAAGCTGAGATTGCAAAATTGCGCCAGCAAACTCCTGTCCAACCAGTTTCAGCAGAGACCAGACAGAAGCGGCATGAGATCAACCTTGATTTTGCTAGACGGCATAAACTGACTGAGGATGAAACCAGAGAGTTGATCGACCAGCAGCTGAGGGATGCTGGTTGGGAAGTTGACTCTAAGAAGCTGAACAATTGGACTAATCATACCGTGCCCGAAAGCGGCCAGAATGTCGCCATCGCTGAGTGGAAGTTCAAAGATGGCGAGAGAGCGGACTACGTTTTGTTTATGAACAAAAAGGCTGTGGGTATTATCGAGGCCAAAAAGTATGACCAAGCCGTGCAAGGCGCTTTGGAGCAAGCCCGGGACTATTTGAAGGATGCCAAAGCAGAAGCAGACTCTGATCCATATAAGGTTTCAGAGGCAGATTTTATCTTTAGCACCAATGGTCGGCCTTATCTTGAACAATTTAAGGAGCAGTCTGGCATCTGGTTCTGGGATGCCCGCAATCCTGACCACCCCGACCGGGCTCTGGAATCTTGGTTAACTCCAGCTGACTTGAAAATGAAGATGGATGCCGAAGTCGAAAAGACCGCGGATGAAAGCTTAGCCGAGGACACGGATTATCCAGATTTTGCGGCTCGTGACTACCAGATTGCAGCTATCAAGTCGATTGAAGAAGCCATTCGTGATCATAAATCAAAAATCTTGTTGGCCATGGCCACTGGTACGGGTAAAACTAGAACTGCAATTAGTCTGATGTACCGTCTTCTTAAGCATAAGCGGGCCCGCCGGATTCTCTACCTGGTTGACCGGCAATCCTTGGCTGATCAAACAGCAATTGCCCTTAAAGATGACAAAGTCAATGGCCAATCAGTTAGCGATATTTACAGCGTTGCTGAATACTCGCAAAAGGTTCCGCAATCAACAGACAAAATCCATATATCAACTGTCCAAGGGATGGTCAACCGGCTCTTTAATACGGAAGATGGAGAAAGAGAAATCTCTCCTGGTACTTATGACTTCGTGATTGTCGATGAAGCTCACCGGGGCTACTTTGAAGACAAGGAAATGTCTGATGAGGAAGTCAAGTTCTATGACCAAAGTGACTATGTCAGCCAATATCGGCGGGTTGTCGATTATTTTGACGCAGTTGCAATCGGTATGACGGCAACCCCAGCCTTGCAGACAGTTCAGATTTTTGGTCAGCCTGTCTACACCTACAGCTACCGGCAAGCAGTCTTGGATGGTTACTTGATGGACCACAATGCTCCGCACGTTATCAAAACCAAGCTCTTAGAAGAAGGAATTCATCTGAAGAAGGGGGATCATGCAAATGTCTACAACTATGACAAGCAAACCCTTGAACAGGTAGAATTGCCAGATGACCTGGATTTTGACGTCGATTCCTTTAACAGAAAGGTCGTTAACGAGAGCTTTAACCGAATCGTTTGCCAAGAATTGGTCAAGCAGCTTGATCCAACTGATCGGGACTTAGGCAAAACCTTGATCTTTGCGACTAGGGATGATCATGCCGATATGATTGTTCGATTGCTGAAAGAAGAGTTTGCTAAAGCTGGTCGTCCAGTAGGAGCGAACGTGATTATGAAGATTACGGGTCAAGACCGTCACCGTGAAGATCACATCAAGGAATTTAAGAATGAAGAGTTCCCTAACATCGTTGTCACGGTTGACTTGCTGACGACAGGGATTGACGTGCCATCAATTGCCAACCTTGTTTTCTTGCGGCGGGTGAAGTCCAGAATTCTCTTTGAACAGATGCTGGGTCGGGCAACCAGAAAGTACGAAGGTATTGATGCCTTCAACATTTATGACGCGGTTGGCCAGTTTGAAAGCATGGCTAAGTATACTGACATGGGCCAAGTGGTTAAGGAAAAGTATGTCCACAGAAGCATCATGGATATGTACAAAATGATCGAAAAATCTGAAGATGAGGACGACTACCGCGAGTACCGGACGCAGCTGGTAGCTAAGGTGCAGCGTAAGCTTCAGCGAATGGACGACAAGCAGAAAGAAAAATTGGCTAAAGCGGGTCAATTCCAGGAAGACTTGACTGTTTGGACACGTAAGCTGGAAAACATGGCAAAAGAAGAGCTTTTGGCTACGAAAAATAAACTCGATTTAATCGAAGAATTTCGGTTAAAGGAGAATAAAGCTGTGATCTCAAATGAAGAAGACAAGCTGATTTCAAGTGAACAGGTTTTTGGCGATAAATTGGAAGAGCCAGACGACTACTTGGAAAGCTTCAATGCTTTTATAAAGAACAGCATCAATGAAGTAGCAGGCCTGCAGCTGTTGATCAACAGACCAAGAGACTTGACTTTGAATGATCTTAACCAGATCTGCGAAACCCTGGAAGCTAGAGGCTACCGCGAGCAAGACTTGCAGACGGCTTGGAAGAAGACGAACAAGGAAGCAACGGCTGCTAACATCATCAGCTTTATCCGCAAGGCGGCGATTGGTACGCCTCTTCAATCAGAAGATGAATTGATCAAGCGGGCCATGGACAAGGTTTATGGAATGGCTGATTGGACTGTTCCGCAAAAGAAGTGGCTGCAGAGAATTGAGAAGCAGCTGAGAGAAAACAATATTTTAGGGCCAAACGCGCAAGAAGCATTTGATGAGAACGCGACCTTCAAAGCTAAGGGTGGCTATAAGATGATGCAGCGGGTATTTGACAATCATGCTGATGACATCGTAAATACGATTAACGACATAATGTTTGCCTAAAGAGTAAGAGAGGAAATACATGAATAATCAAGAAATCGTTCAGCGGTTATGGAATGAATGTAACGTTCTGCGGGATGATGGGGTTACCTATCTGGACTATCTGACGGAATTGACCTACATTCTGTTCTTAAAGATGAGCAAGGAACAAGGCCAGGAAGAGCAGATTCCGGAACAGTACCGCTGGGATGAACTGGTCAAGCGGGATGGTGAAGACCTGCAGCAGTACTACAAGCAGATGTTGCTGGACTTGGGGGATGCAAGTAAGACCCCAAATAAGAAGCTGAATGTTATCTACGCTAACGCGACGACAAGTATCAAGGATCCAAAGAATTTGTACAAGATCATCCATGTTATCGATGACCTGGACTGGTTTACGGCTAAGGAAGAAGGCTTAGGCGCGCTTTATGAAGGGCTCTTGGAAAAGACAGCTAATGAGACCAAGTCAGGGGCAGGTCAATATTTCACTCCGCGGCCACTCATTAACATGATGGTTGAAATGGTTCAGCCTAAGGTTGGGGAAAGACTGAACGACCCGGCTGCTGGGACTTTTGGCTTTATGGTTGCTGCCAACGATTACTTAAGAGAGCAAACTGATGACTACTTTGACCTCTCAGCTAAAGAACAGGATTTTGAAAAGCACGAAGCTTTTTCCGGGATGGAATTAGTGCAAGACACCCATAGATTGGCATTGATGAACGAGTATCTGCATGATATGGATGGCCGTTTGGAATTGGGTAACTCCTTGTCTGCTGCTGGTAAGTGGATGAAGGACTTTGATGTTGTTCTGACTAACCCGCCTTTTGGTACGAAAAAGGGTGGTGAAGGGGCAACTCGTGACGACTTGACTTATTCAACGTCTAACAAGCAGCTGAACTTCTTGGAAATCATCTATAACTCACTGAACCGTAGCGGTCATGCCCGTGCAGCCGTCGTTGTGCCGGACAACGTGCTTTTTGCGGATGGCGTGGGTGAAAAAATCCGGCTTGACTTGATGAATAAGTGCAACCTGCATACGATTCTGCGCTTGCCAACGGGGATTTTTTACGCGCAAGGCGTGCAAACCAATGTACTGTTCTTTGATAGAGGGACGACGGATCAAGATAACACCAAGGAAGTTTGGGTCTACGACATGCGCCATAACATGCGGAGCTTTGGTAAGCGCAATCCTTTGAATAAGAAGGACTTTGAAGGATTTGAAAAAGCCTACTGCGTTGATGATCGAAGCAAGCGGGTGGAAGACTATGACGCGGAAAAGAACCCGAATGGCCGCTGGAGAAAGTTCAGCATCGATGAAATCAAGGCACGTCCTAATACCAGCTTAGACATCTCTTGGATTGGCGACGAGGAAGACAAAGAGGATCGTCCATTAAGCGAATTGCTAAGCGATATGGTGGAGAAGTCGCAAAATATTGCTGACGCGGTTAGTGCTTTGCAGAAGGCCTTAGAAGGGGTAAGCGATGAAGACTAATCTGAATGTTGATACGCAAGCGCTTAGAGAGAAGATTCTTGATCTAGCCATGCGGGGGAAGCTGGTTGAGCAGGATGCTGGGGATGAGCCGGCTGGTGTACTGCTAGAGAAGATTCGGGCTGAAAAAGCTGAATTGGTGAAAGAAGGGAAAATTAAGAAGAGCAAGAAACTTTCCGAGATCACTGACGAGGAGAAGCCGTTTGATATTCCAGGTAGCTGGGAATGGGTAAGACTGGGGGATATATCAAGTATTCACAATGGCGATAGAGGAAAAAATTATCCTGGAAAAAAGTATTGGATAGAGGAAGGAATTCCATTTGTAAATGCAGGGGCGCTGGGGAATAGTATGATTGTTGATCATCAGCAATTGAACTATATTTCAGAGGATAGATATAAAATGCTTAGGGCGGGCTTTATTAATAAAGGTGATATTTTCTTTTGTATCAGAGGATCACTAGGCAAATGCGCAATCTCTGACATCGGAATTGGCGCAATTGCTTCTTCTCTGGCAATAATTCGCGCCATTTTGCTTTCAACGGAATATATATATTTTGTTTTGAAATCAAGTCTAGGTAAAATGTTTATTAATGAACACAGAAATGGGAGTGCACAGCCGAATATTCCTGGAAAAGACCTGCATAACTTCTTAATTCCACTCCCTCCACTGGCAGAGCAGAAGCGGATCGCAGATAAGGTGTCAGAGCTGTTCAAGCAAGTTGATGTCATTGAAAAGAACGTTGCTGAATATCAAGACCTTGAACAAGCAATGAGATCTAAGCTTCTTGACTTGGCAATGCGCGGTAAACTTGTTGAACAGGATCCATCTGATCAACCTGCTAGTGAGTTGCTGAAGCAGATTCAAGCTGAGAAGGCTGAGTTGGTGAAGGAAACTAAGATCAAGAAGAGTAAGAAACTTTCCGAGATCACCGATGACGAGAAGCCATTTGATATTCCAGATAGCTGGGAATGGGTAAAGTTAGAAAACGTTGCATATACTATTGGAAATAAGAAAAATCAAATTAAAGAAAGTAATGTGGAACCTAGTGGAAAATATAAAGTAGTTAGTCAGTCTCAGAAGATGATAATCGGGTATACTGATGATGAAGATAAAGTGCTAAAGATTAATAAAGATTGTCTTGTATTTGGTGACCATACAGCGATAGTTAAGTATGTTGACTTTGATTTTGTAATAGGTGCAGATGGAGTAAAAATCTTTGAATGTTTACCAAGTATGTATACTAAATATTTATTTTATGCTCTGTCATATAATTTGATAGGTGTATCGTCCATAAAAGGATATTCGCGGCATTACAAATATATTAAAGAAAAACTAATCCCCCTTCCTCCACTTGCAGAGCAGAAACGGATAGCCGACAAGTTGACAAGGTTGTTTGAAGATCTAGATACAATAAAACAAAATCTGGTGACTGCTTCATAGAAATAGTTAGGGGTCTCTTCCATGCCGTATCTGAAATTGCAGTCAAATGACTTTACGATCTACTTTTGTCTCGACAAACGTAATACCAATTCAGAGTGGATTGATTCCTCAGTTGAAGTTATTCATAACGAGAGTCAAGTCTTCTCAGTCAAACCATTATGGTACAACAATGAGCCGGAGACACTACTAAGTGAGGTTGAAGCTTTTCTCCAAGGTAGAGCAAGAGATGAGCAATTTTCTTTAATAGATGATCCCACAGTCGAAATTTCATTTGATTATGAGAACCAACTATTGATCTTTCGGCTATACTATAGTTTTGACTTAGCAGATCACTTAACGATCTACTTAGAAGATGATCAAGTAACCTACCTATGTGAGTATCTAAAGTTCTTTCTCCATAAGAGGAAAAAGAGTTCGGAAACTGTTCAAGAATTGTATGATGCTGGTATTTTTCAAGGAGACTGAAGGCCTACCGTAAAGAACTAGCCAAACCACCAAATGGCTCCGGTACAACACCGGAGTCATTTTTCTTTCAGCCGAACTTCATCCCTCCCGCCGCATCTTCCTGTACTCGCTCGGCGTCAGCCCGGTGGCCATTTTAAAGGCCCGGTAATAGGTACTGACGCTAGGGTAGCCGACGATCTCACTGATCTCCTCGATGCTCTTGGTCGTCAGCTCCAAGAGCGATTTGCTGATCGACACCCGGGTCTCCGTCTTCAGCTGGCTGAAAGTCTGGTCAAAAAGCTGCCGGATCAAGCGGGACAGATACTTAGGCTGGTAACCGAAGTGGGCAGCCATTTTTTCCAAAGTCACGTCTTGAATATTAGCCACCAGATAGTTCATGATCATCCCCGTTCTGGTCATCGGATTAGCATAGTGGACATTGCTGCTGGGAAAGCGCGATGAATCCAGCCGGACTCTGGCGTGATAGTGCCTAGAAAGCTCTGTCAGAAAGCCCGCGCAGGCCAGAGACAGCTCATAATCCACGAAATAGCTGTCTTCACCTGCCTCAGCAATCTTCTGGCAGAAGTTCAGCCCCTCATGACAAATCATGTTGTCCAGGCCGGTATAGTGCACGTAGCTCTCTGCCTGGTCCAAGTCCTTAAAGACGTCGTGCACCAGCCCGTTATTGGCCATGGTGAGCATGTCGAGCACCGCCTGCCGCTTAAAGTCCAGACTGACCAGTCTTATTCTGAAGTCATCTTTGTTGAAAAAAGCCAGCCGGGGAAACTTCCTTGAGATCACGATATCATAGGCAGCCAGCTGACAGGGCAACTTGTTTAAGACTGCATGACAAGGAGAGAGGACTTCAACTAACTCCAAGTGAAAGTCTGAGCTATTTTCTTCGCTATCTTTCTCAATAAACGAATCATGGCTAATCTCAATACTGTCAATGACTTCCAGCTCTTTAAACATTTTCTTGCTCCCTTAAATAGTTACTTTTTGCTAATGATTTAGATACCTTGCTTAATTACTATTATACTTTCTTCACGATACAATGTAAGCGGTTAAAGAAAATGAGTAAGGAAAGCAAGGAGAACTACCATGTCATATCAAGACGGAAAGTACCAAACTGAAGCAGAAGGCCTGCACGGCCCGGTTAAAGTCGCTACCACCATTACTGGCGGGAAGATCAGTGCTATCGAGGTCCTGGTCGGGGCTGGTGAATACCAGTCTAAGGCTAACGACGTCATTGCCAACGAAATCATCGCCGCCCAGTCAACGGATGTCGATGCTGTTTCTGGCGCCACGGTCTCTTCTAACGCCATCATGACCGCTGTTAAAAAGGCCCTGCAGGAAGCCAGCGGGGAGAGTCAAGACAAGACCAGCGAAGAATTGACCACTGACCTGGCGATTGTCGCTGCTGGCCCGGCCGGCTTAGCCGCAGCCGTATCTGCTGCTGAACAGGGCGTTAAGGTCCTGGTTTTTGAAAAAGAAAAGATCACCGGCGGGACCGCAAACATGGGTATGGGGCCGCTGGGGATCAACACTAAGATCCAAAAGGCCAACTTCAATGAAATCTCAGTTGCCGATGCCTTGAAGAACCAGATGGAATACACTCACTACCGGGTTAACGGCCGCCTGGTCGCCCGCTACTTCAAGCAGTCTGCCTCAACAATCGACTGGCTGGAAGGCATGGGGGTAAAGTTCGCCGGGGCTTTCCGCTACTTCAAGGAATCTAATGCTACCTGGCACATCGTTGATCCAGGTGGCGGCAAGATCGGACCAGGCTGCGCCTCTGCCATGAACAAGGCCTTGACCAAGCGGGCTGAAGAATTGGGCGTTAAGTTCTACTTGGAAACTCCAGTTAAAAAGCTATTGACTGAAGATGGCAAGGTGACCGGCTTAGTTGCTGAAAGTGAAGCGGTCAAGTACACCGTCCATGCTAAAGCCGTTGTGGTGGCAACCGGCGGCTACGGGTCAAATGCTGAGATGCTGAAGGACCGTCTGGGCTTTAACCTCGACAAGGACTTCTTCACCTTCAACGTGCCTGGCATCAATGGCGAAGGCTTGAAGATGATGTGGGAAGCCGGTGCCCAAAAGTACGGTGATACGGTTGAAATGATCTATATTCTCCCGCACAACCTGGAATACATGGTCGCTGACGGCGTCCTGCGTCAGCCAAACTTGATGATCAACCAGAAGGGCGACCGTTTTATGGATGAAGGGATGCTGGGCAATACTACTTTTTCCGGCAACGCCATGTTCCTGCAGCCGGGCCACTACGCCTATGTCATTATGGACCGGGCGATTTTGCAAAAGTACCAGGAGGGCGGCCCAGACATCATGGACATCGTCCACCCGGCCGCTGGCTTCAAGATGCTGGACCCGGTGATCAAGAAGGCAGAAGAGAATGGCTATGAGGCCATCATTACGGCTGACAGCGTCGGCGAATTGGCTGAAAAGTTGGACATCCCAGTAGATAAACTCCAAAAGACCATCGACGATTACAACAGCTACTGTGATCATGGCCAGGATAGAGAATTTTTCAAAAATCCTGACTACCTCCACAAATTGACCGGGGAAGGCGGCTACCTGGTCGGCAAGTTCTACAGCGGTGCTTATGGCACGGTTGGCGGCGTTAAGATTGATGAGAACTGCCAAGTCCTGGATGACGAAGACCAGGTTATCCCAGGCCTTTTCAGTGCCGGCTCTGATGCTAACACCATCTACGCCGACAGCTACAACTTTACCCTGCCGGGCAACACCATGGGCTTTGCCGTAAACTCCGGCCGCATCGCCGGCCTGGAAGCAGCCAAATTCATTGAGGAATAATTTTTCTGCAAAATCCAACAGATGTGCTGAAACTGTGCTTTTCTTTTCATGTCTTTCTGGCGCATAATAATGGCCATAGACGAAAGGAACACAATTATGAAAGAAACAGAAATGATTTACCTCAAGGACACAGTGAAAAGCAGCAACATTATCGCCGGAAAGTACACCTACTATGCCAAGGAAAAGGCGGATGAAGATTTCGAAGAAGACTGCGTCCTTTATAACCGGGAAGACCGGGCCAAACTGATCTTTGGCAGCTTCACCAGCATCGCTAATGGCGTCCGCTTCATTATGCCAGCAGCTAACCACTCCATGAACTCTATTTCCACTTACCCCTTCATGGCTGTCAAAAAGGACTGGTACGAAAGATCCAGCATGCGGGCTGAAGACATGCCGGTCAAGGGGGACACGGTGATCGGCAGTGACGTCTGGATCGGCCGGGGAACAACCGTCATGCCAGGCGTCAAGATCGGCAATGGCGCTGTCATCGGCAGCCGGGCGGTTGTTGCCAAAGACGTGCCAGATTACGCTATCGTTGCCGGTAACCCGGCCCGTCTCATCCGCTACCGCTTCGACCAGGAAACGATTGCTTTTCTGAACAAGCTGGAATGGTGGAACTTCTCTGATGAGCAAATCGAAGAAGCCATCCCGTTTTTAACCAACCTTGACTTGGAAGAATCAAAGGCAGGCCTCTTAAATATCAAGAATAGGGCAAAGTAGACAGAACAATAGAACAGCAAAAGACGACTGACCTGGGTCAGCCGTTTTTTTCGTCTCGAATAATTGATGAAGCATTATTCTTTCTTTACGATAGTCTGGGGTGCTTGTATTATGGCGATTGCTTGTGTGATATAATTTAATTACGGAAATGATTTGTCTAATTTAGGAGAACAGAAAAATGGAACTCACAAAAATTATCACTGGCGTATCAGCCTCAGTCGCACTGCTTTCAGCAGGTGCTTTTATCTCTGTAGTACCGCAAGCAAGCGTACAAGCCGCATCTAAGTACCAAGTACGTGTATCTAAGAAGGCTTATGTCTACACCTCAAAGGGCAAGAAGACCAAGAAGTCTTACAAGAAGAATGCCAAGCTGACCGTTTACGGTACTAAGACTATCAAGGGGAAGAAGTACTATAGCCTTGGCAAGGGGCGGTACATCCGTACTAGCAATGCCAAGAAAGTATTTGTTCGCTACAGCTATTCCACGCAGACTAAGAAAATCACCAGAACTATTAAGCTCTTTCAGCCAACAGGTGAGAAGAAGGTAATTCAGAATGCCTACATCAAGCGGAGTGTGAAGACTGATAACAAGACCAAGAAAATGACTTATGGCAAGTGGAGTACTTCTTTTTGGAAGAAGTATACTGTAGCCAAGGTAGAAGGCTATACCGCCAGTCGTTCTAGCGTAGGTGCGGCTAAGGTAACTTACAAGCGAAAGAATCAGACTATCAAGGTGACCTACAAGAAGAATGCTTCAGCGGCTAACAGCAGCTCAAGTACTAACTCATCTTCTACGTCTAAGCAAACTAATAGTGGATCAAATGCTTCTAGTAGTTCAAGTTCTGTTAAGAAGACCTTTACTGTAAAAGCAAATAAGGCAATAACAACGTCTCGTGGAAAAGAATACAAATACACTATGTATTCAAGAAATGGTTCTTCCTTTGTAAATGAAGGCGAAACTACAGCGATGGATGGTGAACAGACATTTAAAGTTTCTAAGCAAGCAACTGATTCAAAAGGAAATACCTACTATTATGTTACAGATACGGATGACAATAAATATTGGGTATTATCAACTGATACAGATAAGCCAGTTACACCACCAGCTGTAAAGAACACTTTATCCATCATATCTGCAAACTTCAACGTTAAGAGAGATATTAGCTCAGCAGACGGAAGCAAGAATATTGATATGTTTACTTTGAATTCCGATAACACGCTGAGTAGAAAGAAGAATGCTGCAACAACGGAATATTTTGAAGGAGCCTACTACCCTATTGTTTATCACGTATCAGCAACTGCTACGGACAAGAATGATGTGAAGTGGTACAACATTGCTGATCCCTTGGATAACAACGGTTCTGTTTGGGTAAAAACGGACGGCTTTATTAATACAGACCAAGCCGTTGGTTCAACTCATCCAACTTTAGTTTGGGACGAAAATTGGCAGAAAAAGACCTCCGAAGATTTTCTTAAGTTATTGAACGATATTAGAGCTAAAGCTGGAAATGGAGCTAAGCCATTAGTTTATGCATATGATAAGCAAGATGAAGTAAATCGAGTTGTAAAGAAATATGCTGAAAAATCAGCTGCAAGTGGATATGAAAATTTTTACCACACTACTAATGGTATTGATATTAAAAGGGATGCTGAGAATAATAATGGAGTGTCATTAGGAAAGAGTATGAACGATGTTAGTTCAGCCAAGATGGCGTATTCCCTATTAGATTCTTTTAAGCAAGCTATTAGGGCAGAAAAAGAAACCTATGATACGGGCCATACTGGATTTGGCCAAACTACTGGTCACTATATCAATATCATTAATCCTACTTTTAAAAAAGTATGTATTGGCTCAACTGCTGTTACTATCAATGGTAAAGCATATGTCGTTGAATACCAAGAATTCTGGAAGTAATATTAGCGGCTAAGCTTGCAATTACCCGTTAAACCCCGTAAAATTGACTTAGGTCGGGTTAGCACGACCTAGTAGTATTATTTTTTGGTCGGCCGTCCTTGTGACGGCTTTTCCTTTACCCTTCTGAATAGCATTACATCAAGATAACTAAACCAGAAAATAGCATATAGATGGCAAAAGGCTCTGAGTACCCAAACTTAGGGCCTTTTGTTACGCCTTATTAGATTTGCATTTACCGCTTCTAGCTCTAATAGAGTACCTATCTTGGAAAATGTGCCTACATTTCTATTCATATATGTTCCATTTTAGGCACAATAATGGTATACTGTAGGTACAGAAAGTTGAAAGGAATGACCAAAAAATGACTACTACATTTGTACAAAAAGTTAACGTAAAACTCGTCAAGAAGGGACGTAAGTATTGGAGCTGTATTCAGCATTGGCAAGGCCATGGCGGCATTGAACGTGATTACGAAGTCAAAATGCTGATCGATGATTCCAACAAGGATATCGAGGCAGGAACAGAACTCACTGACTACCTGGTTGAAGTCCAAAAGGAAGAGAGCAGATACGGCACTAAGCGCCTCCTTGTCCCAATCGGCAGTAAGCAATACGAAGATGAGCGTTCTGAAAGCATCTATAACGCCTTCAAGAACAAGTGGGAGGATGAGAGTTTTATTCCTTCTCCTAGTGACGTTAGATATGCTGAAGATCAAAGAGAAGAACTCAAAAACCTCAACGTCACTGAATATGACGAAGAGATCAGTAAGCTTGTACGCTTAGGCGTTGCCAGACGGAATATCAAGTATATCCGTGAGCAGTTCGCTGATGACATGTACATCAACGAAAAGAGAATCGATAATCTGCACAAGCTTGGTTGCTTTGACTATGATGATGAAATTGCAGAAATGCGGCGTAAAAAGGAAGAAGCTCAGCAAGCTGAACGTGAAGCCAAACGGGCAAAGAGAAAGCAGTGGCTGAAAAATCACTTCACTCGCCAGATTCCAGCAGACCGCAGCTCTGAGCCTAAAATTGGTAGCATGACTGTCGTGGCCAAGAAGACTGTAGATGGAGAAACTACTTACCGTGCAGGGAAGTGTATCTCAAGCCGCTTTATCAGTGACGAAGACAATGTATCTGGCTATGGTGACATCTACTATGTAGAGTACGAAGATGTCTCTGATACTGATGCAGGCAAGGAACTGATTGAAAAGTACAAGGCCCAAAAGGAAGCTGGCAAAAAGGCAAAGGAATGGCGTAAGTCACTGCGTAATTTAGCAAGCTGGGTAGAAGAAAACAATCAGCTGGACGATAAGCGCATCAATTTGAGACTTAATGACTTAACCATGCTTTTTGACGATCAGAATATCTATGGTGGAGGTGAAACTATCGCCTTAGACACTGATAAGAAGCAAGTTTGGTACATCGTCCATCACCATGCGGACGGTGACAACTGGGCTGCTAACAATATCTACTTTAGTGAGCAGGCACCAGATGGCTTCGGTGACGCTGAGCTCGCCAAAAGCGGCGTTAACTGCGTCTCCTTGAAATTGTCAGCATAACTAAAAAAGAGGTAAAAAATGTGGACAAGATAGAGCTAAATGAGGAAAGCTTGAAATACATTCATAAAGCAGAAGCATTGCTTAAAAATCAAAATAACAGTCGGAAGATGATTGCTGAAAGAACAGGGATTCCATATCAGACAGTACGTCATTTTGTATCTAGTCCTGAGCGCTTAATGCACACCAAGTGGCCCTTGGTCATGCTGCTGGCACAGCTTTATGATGAATTAAGTGAAGAATCAAAGTAGAAAGTAAAAAATCAGCAAAAGAACGACTGACCTAACTCAGCCGTTTTTTCGTCCCAAGCAATTGAATCTGCCTTTTTCAGAAGCAAAAACTGGCTAAATATGTTAAAGTTTCATATAGATGAAAGTGCTTTTTGAAAACTTTCTACTGCTTGACAACGAGGAGAAGAGCTATGGATGACAACGAAATGTGGCAGGCAGTCCAAACTTGCGACCAGGCTTATGATGGAAAATTTTATTATGCCGTGAAGACTACCAAAATCTTTTGCCGGCCTTCTTGCAAATCAAAAGTTCCTAAAAGGGCCAATGTTGAATATTTTACTACGCGGGAAGCAGCAGAAGCAGCTGGCTACCGTCCCTGCAAGCGTTGCCGGCCTGACTTGCCTGCCTATGATCCGGACCGTGAGCTGGCTGAAGCAAGCAAGGCCGTGGTTGATCACTATTTCAGCGACCAGGAACAGCTGAATAATAAAATTAAAGAGCTTGGCGCAAGTAAAAAGCACTTGTCGTTGCTGTTCAAGCAATATTATGAAATGCCGGTCAAGGATTATTTGACCCAGGTGCGCACTGATGCCGCCAAACAGGCCTTGCAGGCTGGGGCCAGCGTTCTCGATGCAGCCGGCGCCGCTGGGTATGAAAATATATCAACTTTTTACGCGCATTTTCGCCGGCAGACCGGAATGCCGCCGGCAAAGTACAGGCAGATTTTTGCCAGCAATATCAGCCGAGCCGTGATGGACACGCCAATTGGACCGCTCAGGATTATTGCCTCGCAAGACGCCATTCTCTGCATTGAACCAGCAGGCGTGCAGCAAAAGCTGGCTGGCAGGGATGCAGACAAAATCCCGGCTGACCGGATCATCCCCGGCGACCCGTCAAGCGACTTGGTCGAGGCCTGCAAAGCGGAACTATCTGAATATTTTGCCGGCCAAAGGCAAGACTTTGATCTGCCTTTGAATCCGAAAGGAACGGATTTTCAGAAGAAAGTTTGGGAGCAGCTGCGGCAGATCCCGTATAGCGAAACCAGAACTTACAGAGAACTGGCGGAGATGACGGGAAGCAAGGAGGCCTCACGGGCCGTGGGCATGGCAAACCACTGCAACCCAATCTTGATCTTAATTCCTTGCCACCGGGTCATTGGGGCTGACGGAAGCCTGACTGGATACGCGGTGGGCCTTGAAGCTAAGCGTTATCTATTAGACCTGGAAAAGGGCGGGGTAAAAAAGTGAGCAAACTAAAAGACGGCTGATTAATTTCAGTCGTCTTTTTCTCTATCTCTATTTGATAAATGACTTCAAGTAGTGGTAAGGGTGCTTGCTTTCTTCCGCCTTCAGCTTTTTCTTCTTAGCCGCCAGCTTCTCGTTGTAGCTGGTCGCCTTGGCATTGTAGCTAGTTGCCTTGGCGTTGTATTCCTTGACATCTGCTTGCAGCTTCAAGCTGTCAGTAATCACCTTCATCGGGTTTAGCCAGGTGCCGTTGTCCCGCCAGTAGTTCTTGTAAGGGTGACCATGCTTGCTGATGTAGTCAGCGCTAGTCTTGGTGATCCCCAGGTGCAGGTGGGAGTCAGTCAGCCGGCCAAGCTTATCGCCCAGCTTGACCTTCTGATCTGCCTTAACCATAATGTCGGACCGGTTAGCAAAACCTTCCTGGTAAACTTCCACGTAGCCATCTGGAGAAACGACCCAGATGTACCAGCCAAGACCCGTGCAGTAGGCAACTTTCTTAACCGTCCCCGGGTGAATGGCCAAAACCGCTGCCTTGTTGCCGACCTCGCTCCAGCCAAAGTCCCAGCCGTCATGGAAGTAGGACTTCTTCGGGTAGACCCGCCGGCAGACGTCGGTCTTCCCGTAGCGCTGGCCAGACAGGTACTTGATCTTCTTGGTGTAGCACTTGGCGAATGGATAGCCCCAGATGTCCTTTTCAGCCACCGTCTTCTTGGCCTTCAAGGCCTTGGGCTGGGTCGCCACCAGCTTGATATCCTTTTCCACCGGATAGTTCTTGATGTAGAGACCCGCGAAAGCGAAGAGGGCGGCAAAAAGTGCCACCGTCACGACCCCGCCCCAGATCCGCTTGCTCTTTTTCTTATTATTTTTCTTTTTCTTGCTCATTAATATAAAAAGTCCTTCTTGTCCAACAATACATGCTCATCAATGTCACTTTTTAAAAAGACTTCCAGGTCCCGGTCAAAGTTGTAGGCTAACTGCCGCTTAGGCAAGTCGCTGATCTTGACCCATTCCAGTTTGCCTTCCCTTGAAGCGTGGAGACTCCCTGAGAACTGGTCGGCCCGGTAGAAGAAGACCAGGTAGCGCCGGTCCAGCTTGTCAAAAAACTGCTTGAAGCCGACCAAGCGGGGACTGACTATGTCTAAGTTGGTTTCTTCTTTGACCTCGCGAATGACTGAATCATGAAAAGACTCATGCTTTTCGATGTGACCGCCCGGGAAAGCCAGGCCTGGCCAAACCGGGTCCTCCCGGTCAATGGTCAAGACTCGGTCCTGGTCCACGATCATACACATATTTGTTAAAGTTGTAGGCTCCGTCCGATCCATTTCCCTTTCTCTTTGCCTCCTGTCATCCAAAATGCTGACAAAACTACTCCCAATTATAGCACACAGATTATTTTTGTGCAGAAACCGCTTTTTCCCAGCTGACTTATGATAGAATTTACTTTTGGATAAAGGAGCGCTTTACTTATGAATTTAAGACTTAACAGACTTGCCGAAATGGTTGATCAAGGCAGTCGCTTGGCCGATATCGGCACCGACCACGCCTACCTGCCCATCCTCCTGGTAGAGAGCGGCAAGATCAGCCACGCCATCGCCAGTGACGTTGCCGCTGGCCCCTTGGAGAACGCGGAAACGGACATCGCGGCCGCGGGACTTTCTGACCAGATTGAAACCCGCCTGGGTTCAGGCCTGGAAACCATCAAAGACAGCGATCAGATTGACACGGTCGTCATCGCCGGCATGGGCGGCAAATTGATGGTCAACCTGCTCTCAGAAGCTGCCTCCCGGGGCGTCTACTACCCAACTTTGGTTCTTGAAGCCAATATCGGGGAAAACACCGTCCGCCGCTGGTTGATGGAGCACAAGTATGAAATCGTCGCTGAAGACATCGTCTATGAAGCAGGCCACATCTATGAACTGATCAAGGCTAAACTGACTGACCAGGTTCACGAATTGACTGTCCGCGAGCAGGAATTTGGTCCCTTGCTCTTAAAGAACAAGACTGATGTTTTTTATAAAAAGTGGCAGGGACAGGAAGCCTACTACCAAAAGCTCTTGGCTAACCTCAACAAGGCCCGGGAAAAGGACTTGACCCGGATCAAGGAAGTCGAAGACTTGCTGGCCATGATCAAGACTGAATTAGGTGAGGAAAATGACTAAAGTAAAAGACATTGTTGCTAAACTCAATGAAGCTTTCCCGGAAAGCATCGCCAGCGCCGGTGACCCAGTCGGTCTGCAGATCGGCAGCCTGGAAGCACCGGTCCACAAGATCCTGGTGACTTTGGACGTCCGGCCAAACGTGGTTGATGAAGCTATCAAGCGGGGAGCTGACCTCATCGTCAGCCACCACCCCTTGATCTTCCGGCCGGTTAACAACCTGGACTACAGCGACCCGCAAAAGGCCATGTACGCCAAGATTATCGCCAGCGGCATCACCGTTTACTCCATCCATACCAACTCCGACAAGGCCCAAGACGGGTCAAGCGACTGGCAGGCTGAAGAGCTTGGCCTGGTCGATGTAACCGGCTTTGCCCCGGATGACGACGGCATCGCTATTGGCCGGAAGGGCCGCCTGCCAAAGGCTTTGAAGGCCATTGATTTTGCCCACTACGTCAAGGAAAAGATGGGGGTGGACATGGTCCGCTTGATCTGCGCTGACCAAGATAAAATGGTGGAAACTGTCGCCTTTGTCTGCGGGGACGGGAATAAGTTCTGGAAGCAGGCTTTACGAGACAACTGCGACGCCTACATTACTGGTGACGTCTACTACCACACTGGCCATGACATGATTTCGTCTGGTTTGGTAGTGGTTGACCCGGGCCACTACACGGAGAAGCTCTTCAAGTATGAAGCTGCCAAGCGCCTTAGAGCCTGGCAGAAGGAAGAGGGCTGGGAGCTAGAGTGCATGATCAGCGCTGAATCAACCGATCCCTTCCAGAATATTTTTGACTAAGTGAAATATTTTCGATTATGTAAAGGTAAAAGGAGAAAAAATGGAATACCCAACTTTGCTGCCAAGATTTTTGAAGTACGTCAAGATCAACTCCCGGTCAGACGAGCACTCTGACCGCTTCCCATCTACCCAAAGAGAAGTGGACTACCAAATGGTCATCATGAAGGAACTGGAAGAATTGGGCTTAAGTGACGTTCACTACAACGAAAAGGCCGGCACGGTCATCGCTACTCTTCCTTCCAACGTTGACTGGGACGTGCCGGTCATGGGCTTTTTGGCTCACTGCGACACGGCTGACTTCAACTCAGAAAACGTTAAGCCACAGATTACTGAAAACTACGACGGGGAAAGCAAGATCCAACTGGGCGACAGCGAGTTCTACCTGGATCCGGACGTTTTCCCGAACTTGAAGAAGTACAAGGGGCAGACCATCATCTCAGCTTCTGGTGACACACTTTTGGGCGGGGACGACAAGTGCGGGGATGCCGAACTGGTAACCTTTGCTGAATACCTCCTGGCTCACCCGGAAATCAAGCATGGGGAAATCCGCTTGGGCTTCACGCCAGACGAAGAAATCGGCACTGGTGCTCAGCACTTTGACGTGGATGACTTCAACGCTGCCTTTGCCTTCACGGTTGACGGGGAAGGCCCGGGCAAGCTGGACTGGGGGACCTTCTCTGCAGCTCAGTTTGAATTGGACATCCAAGGCGTTAACGTCCACCCAGCTGTAGCCAAGGGGCAAATGATCAACGCTATCCAAGTCGGGATTGACTTCCAAAACTCCCTGCCGCAAGACGAAGTGCCGGAAAAGACTGAAGGCGAAGAAGGCTTCTACCACTTGATGGACTTCTCTGGTACGGTTGACAACGCCCACCTGGCCTACATCATCCGTGACTTTAAGCGTGACGGCTTGGAAGCCCGGAAGAACCTGGTCAAGGAAAAGGTGGCTGAACTCAACGCCAAGTACGGGGAAAGAATCAAGTTGAAGATGTGGGACCAGTACTACAACATGGCTGATGAACTGGCCAAGCACATGGAAATCATTGATCTGGCCCGGGATGCATACAGAGCCTGCGGTTTGACTGAAATCAATGAAGAACCAGTCAGAGGGGGCACGGACGGGTCACAACTGACTTACATGGGTCTGCCATGCCCGAACCTCTTTGCCGGGGAAGAAAACATGCACGGCCGCTACGAATACACGGTTCTGGAATCAATGTGGAAGGCTGTCGACGTCATGATCAAGATGGCTGAGCTGCAAGCTGACCGGAACAAGTAAGAGAAAGAAGAAAAGAATAACTGAAGGATAAGAGCTGCTCTAGGGCGGCTCTTATTTTTTACCTGTGAATAACTTGGCCATAGATAGGGTAAAAAGATACCGTGGAACAAAAATCGGAGTAAAAGGCTTACAGAGCTGAAAAGGAAAATACTGTAATAGCAAGCTTTAACGCTTGTGATAGCGGGTTAAAGTTAAATGATAAAAAATGGCAGCTGTTAAGAAAATAATAGCTATTATCCTTGATATAACAAACTTTTTGTCCTTTTACACTTTACGCAAAATGTAAAATAGTTAGCGTGAAACAATGAAGGGATAAAAAGAAATGAGTGAGTAAAGAAAAAGGGCAAAATAAAACCGGGCCGTTTGGCCCGGTTGATTACATTTGGCTCTGGAGATAGTCCAGCATCTGGTTGATTTCATCGCTGGTAAAGTTGCCCCGCCCTTGCTTCATGGCGTGCACCTTTTCCACTGAGAGGTGACTGGCAAAGGCCAAGTTAGTGTCGCTCACAGCGTGCTTGCTTTGAAATTCGATAATTGCATCCGAAAGTTCTTCTGGTTTCATTGATCTTCACTCCTTAATAACTTTATTTTACCATTTTTTTAAAAGCTAGTGAGGGAGCTTCAGATTTTTTTAGTAAAAGTTGGTGCTGATCTGGGTAACTGGCCAGTAGCGCAGAACTACCTTGCTTAAGATTGAGCTTCTGGAAACCGCGCCGAAGCGGCGTGAGTCGTTAGACACGTCCCGGTGGTCACCCATGACCCAGTACTGGTTCTTCTTCAGCTTGACCTTGAAGTTATTAGTATAAGTTACCCCAGCTAAGTGGTCGGCTTTTTGATATTTATTGTTTAAATACGGCTGGGCCGTCTTCTTGCCGTTGATGTAGAGGACGTCGTTTTTGGACTGGACCGTGTCACCAGGCAGGCCAATCAGGCGCTTGATGTACATGGCTCCTGGCTGGTTAGGCGCCTTGATGATGACAACATCGTTTCTCTTTGGCGTAAAGCGGCGGACGGCAATCAAGCGGTCACCATCTTCAAAGGTCGGCTGCATGGATGGGCCGGATACCACTTCATTGGCTAAGAAGAAGGAGAAGACTACATAGTAGACTGAGACGAAGACCAGGAACATGACCAAGACGTCCCGGAAAAACTTGCCCCAGCTCTCTTCTTCAGCTGCTTGCTTATTCTTTTTACTTGTCATTTTCTGTATTTTTTGCTCTCTCTGTCACACTCTGATAATTAGATCCCTTTGCTTGCTTCTTAATAGAATTGCTTCTTAATAGAAGTTGGTACTGATCTGGGTAACTGGCCAGTAGCGCAGAACTACCTTGCTCAAGATCTTGCTCCGCTTGACTGGGCCAAAGTAGCGGGAGTCCTTGGAAACGTCCCGGTGGTCACCCATGACCCAGTACTGGTTCTTTTTAAGTTTGATCTTAAAGTTGGTCGTGTAGTTGGTCCCGGCTAAGCGGTCGGCTTTCTTGTACTTGTTGTTAAGGTATGGCTGGGCAGTTTTCTTGCCGTTGATGTAGAGGACATCGTTCTTTGACTGAACCGTGTCACCTGGCAGGCCGATCACCCGCTTGATGTACATAGCGTTGGCCTGGTCTGGCGCCTTGATGATGACAACGTCGTTTCTCTTAGGAGTAAAGCGGCGGACAGCGATCAAGCGGTCACCGTCTTCAAAGGTCGGCTGCATGGATGGGCCGGATACCACTTCATTGGCTAAGAAGAAGGAGAAGATCACATAATAGATTGAGACAAAGACCAGGAACATGACCAGGACGTCCCGGAAAAATTTGCCCCAGCTTTCTTCTTCAGCAGCTTGCGTATTCTTTTTCTTCATTGGATTAAAAATCTCCTTTACTGACTATTAACATAATTATAGCCTATTTTTTTGCAGGGGCGGCGTCTGGGCCGGCCTTTTTTAGCATCTCTTCAGAAAATGGAATGAGATTGCACTGGGCCGCGTTGTACTGGTAGTAGGCCAGGCGCTTTGGCGGGCAGCGGAAAATCTCCAGGAGCTCCTTGTCAGAATATTTCTGCTGGCTGATCATGGAATAGATATAAGAGAGGCGGAGATTGGTCAAAGTGATCGGCATGGGCGAGAGGAGGTCCTTGTCGGCCTTGACCAGCTGCATGATATTGTTGGTACTGGCGTATGCTACACCGGACCTTGAGGCGAAAATATAAGGATCTGGGTCCTTCTCAAATGAGAGTGTTCCAGTCAGGTAGTCAGACATCTCAGCCAAATTGTCCTTTACATCGCTATAGCGAATTCCAAGGAGCTCCTTGGCCTGGTAGCCCAGGGCAAAAAGCTGCAGCAGCCACAGAGTCAGCGGCTGCTTGACGTAGGGGATAAGGGCAGGCAAATGATCCTGCCAGCCGATCACGTAGGTCTTCCGCCGCTCAAAAGAGTAGCCTTTGAGGTCCAGGAGCCGATAGGTTGGGGTGATTCCGGCCAGGGCCAGGTAGTAGAAGTACTTTTTGATGTAGGAGAGGTACTTGTTGACGGTCGTGACCTGCAGGTTTTCTTTAGTTGATAATTGCTGCAGGTAGTCGCGGACGTTGCTGGCCGTGATTTCATTGACATCACTGGATGGAAAATTTACTTCAGCATAGGTAAAGAAGTGGTCCAAACAGTAATCGGCATTCTCAATTGACTTGGGGCTGAGCCTTTGCGGGCCCCGACACCAATTTTCAAAGCCTTCTTGGTGAGGATACATGACGTGCTCCTTTCTTTTTTGCCTTTATTTAAGCATCCTAATTGTTACTACAATAATTATAACACACTAACGCGGCTTCGCCGCGCCCAATAAAACCTCGTTAGCAAAAGGTCGAGTCTACTTTATTAAGATTGTCCTGTTCGATTGACTTCCCAGCAAAAAATCCAGTAAAATTGAAGCAAATTAGAGAAAAAGATGAAGAAAGATAGAACAAGGGGATAGTTTATATGGACAAGCATTTAAAGAAAACCGGGATAGCCGTCGCTTTATTATTAGCGACGCTGGGTCTTTCGGGTTACCAGCAGCAAAAAGTAGAAGCCGCATCAAGCAAGCGGGCTCTGCGGCCTACTTTTTTTATCCATGGCTATAGCTCTAGCATCAAGGCGGAAGAATTTTTGGCCAAAGAGGCTGTTAAGTCAGGTGCCTGCAAGCAAGTCATCAAGGCTGAAGTTGACACCCGTGGCCATGTCAGATTAAGTGAGAAACTGTCCAGAAAGGCTAAGAACTCATTGGTCCTGGTTGGCTTTAAAGACAATCGCAATCTCAACTACAATCGCGATGCCTGGTATGCCTACCAAGCAATCAGAGCAGTCAAAAGAAGCCAGAATTTCAAGCAGATGAACTTGATTGGCCACTCAATGGGGAACACGACAATCAGCTACATGCTGATCAACTACGGACAAAAGAAGTCCTTCCCAAAGCTTAAGCGGATGGTCAGCATTGCCGGCCACTACAATGGAGTGCGCGGGCAGGGACTGAAAACTTCAAAAGACAGAAAGAATGGCCGCCCATATAAATTGAGCAGAAATTACCGCCATTTACTGGTCTTGCGGAAGATTTTCCCTAAGGCCCGGGTACTGAACATCTACGGTGATTTGGAAGACGGCAGTCACTCAGATGGTCGGATCAACAATTCTTCAACCCTGTCCATGCGCTACTTGGTTAAAGCTAGAGCAAAAAGCTACCGGGAAAAGAAATTTACCGGCCCAATGGCTCAACACAGCCGCTTGCGGGAGAACCCAAAGGTCTTGAAGACAGTGGTTAAGTTTCTTTGGCCAAATAAGTAAGAATGCAGAGTTGAAATCGTATTTTTAGGTAACTAAGATGAAAGAACAAATTCTAGATTTCTGCCAGTTGTTCTACGCTGTGTTCAGCATGATTGTTTACGGCAACTTGTGGCTGAACCCGGGCAATTTTCTTTTCCGCGTTCTCTTCACCTTGATGTTTGCCTATTCAGCCTATCTGCTGGTCCTCTCTAGCAAAAAGATTTGGCAAAAAATTCAAAATAAGAAATGACCTGTGATTAATCTCCAGTGCTAAACTGAAACTGTAGCTTAATAGAAAATAGGTGAAAAAATGACGACAGAAAAAGAAAAGATGCTGGCAGGCCAGGTCTACAATCCTGGCCAAGACGAAGGCTTGATGGCAGAACTGGCTGCCTGCAAGGCCAAGTGCCTCCGCTACAACCAATTGACGGCTGGAGCTGAAAGAAGGGAGCTCTTAAAGGAAATCCTCGGGCAAACTGGTGAAAACTGCCATATTGAACCAAACTTTTGGTGCGACTATGGCTGGAATATCAAGGTTGGCGAAAACTTCTACGCCAACCACAACTTGACTGTCCTGGATGCCGGCGGGGTGACTTTTGGCGACAATGTATTCATCGGCCCTGACTGCGGCTTCTACACTTCCGGCCACCCGCTAGACGTGGAAAGAAGAAAGGCCGGCCTGGAATATGCCTATCCGATTACTGTCGGGAACAATGTCTGGATCGGCGGGGGAGTCCGGGTGGTGCCAGGCATCTCAATCGGTGACAATTCCGTTATCGGGGCTGGCAGCGTCGTGGTCAAAGATATCCCGGCCAACTGCGTGGCTGCCGGTAATCCTTGCCGGGTCATCCGGGAAATTACTGAAGATGACGCGACCAGTGACTTGAACTGGAAGAAGTAAGAGATAAGAATAATCGGTAAAAACTAAATTCAGTCAGTACAAGTAAATAGCAGCAAATGACTCTTTGTAAACAGCAAAGAGTCATTTTTTGTTTACTAAAAATATTTTTGGTAAAATACCTTGATTTGTTTAGTAAACAAGTCTATACTGTAAGCGTAAACAAGTTAAAGATCCAAAGGAGAAAATCATGAAGAAAAAGCTTGTCTCACGCTTGTCGTACGCGGCCGGTGCCTTTGGCAACGACGTCTTCTACGCGACTCTGTCAACCTACTTTATCGTTTTCGTCACCACCCACCTCTTTAATGCCGGTGACCACAAGATGATCTTTATCATCACCAACTTGATCGCGGCTATCCGGATCGGAGAAGTCCTGATCGACCCCTTGATCGGGAACGCAATCGACCGTACTGAAAGCCGGTGGGGAAAGTTCAAGCCCTGGGTTGTGGGCGGGGGGATCATCAGCTCCCTGGCCCTCCTGGCCCTCTTTACCGACTTTGGGGGACTCAACCAAAGCAATCCTGTTGTTTACTTAGTAATCTTCGGCATTGTTTACTTAATCATGGACGTCTTTTACTCTTTTAAGGACACTGGCTTCTGGGCCATGATCCCGGCTTTGTCCCTGGATTCCCGGGAAAGAGAGAAGACCTCTACTTTCGCCAGAGTCGGCTCTACTATCGGGGCTAACCTAGTCGGGGTGGTCATCACTCCAATCGTCCTCTTCTTTTCGGCTAGCAAGGCCAACCCCAACGGGGACAAGCAGGGCTGGTTCTTCTTTGCCTTGATTGTTGCCACAATCGGGATTCTGACCTCAATTGCCGTTGGCCTGGGCACGCATGAAGTTAAATCAGCTCTGCGGGAAAGCAAGGAGAAGACGACTTTGAAGCAGGTCTTCAAGGTCCTGGGGCAGAACGACCAGCTCCTCTGGCTGGCCTTTGCCTACTGGTTCTACGGCTTGGGCGTCAACACCTTGAACGCTCTTCAGCTTTACTACTTCTCATACATCCTGGGCGATGCCCATGGCTACAGCCTCTTGTACACCATCAACACCTTCGTCGGCCTGGTTTCTGTTTCCTTCTTCCCATCACTGGCCAAGAAGTTCAACAGAAAGCGCCTCTTCTACGCCTGCATCGCGGTAATGCTTTTAGGGATCGGCATTTTCTCAGTTGCCAGTGGTTCCCTGGCCTTGTCCCTGGTTGGTGCTGAGCTCTTCTTTATTCCGCAGCCTCTGGCCTTCCTGGTCGTTTTGATGATCATCTCTGACGCCGTTGAATACGGGCAGCTGAAGACGGGCCACAGAGACGAAGCCTTGACCCTGTCTGTCCGGCCTCTGGTCGACAAGTTAGGTGGGGCACTGTCGAACTGGTTCGTTTCCTTAATCGCCGTTACTGCCGGCATGACTACTGGGGCAACTGCCTCAACCATTACCGCTCATGGCCAGACAGTTTTCAAGCTTGCCATGTTTGCCTTCCCGGCTGCCATGCTCTTGATCGCAGTTTTGATTTTTGCAAAAAAGGTCCTCTTGACCGAAGAAAAGCACGCAGAAATTGTTGACCAGCTGGAAGCCCAGTTCAGCCAAAGCCATGCTCAAAAGCCAGCACAAGCTGAAAGCTTCACCCTGGCTAGTCCCTTGTCCGGTCAGTTGATGAACCTGGACATGGTAAACGACCCGGTCTTTTCAAAGAAAAAATTAGGCGACGGTTTTGCCCTGGTGCCAGAAGACGGAAAAGTCTACGCGCCATTTGCCGGTTCTGTCCGCCAGCTGGCTAAAACCCGGCATTCCATTGTTTTAGAAAATGAACACGGGGTCTTGGTCTTGATCCATATTGGCCTCGGTACGGTCAAATTGAACGGGACCGGCTTTGTCAGCTATGTTGAAGAGGGCAGCCAGGTAGAAGCCGGACAGGAGATCCTGGAATTCTGGGACCCGGTCATCAAGCAGGCCAAGCTGGATGACACGGTTGTCGTGACCATCATCAACAGTGAAACTTTCGCAAATAGCCAGCTGCTCTTGCCAATTGGCCACAGCGTCAAGGCTCTGGACGATGTATTTAAGTTAGAAGGGAAGAAATAGATAATGAACAATAAGCAAGTAAAGAGAGTTGACCAGGCAGACCTGGCCTGGCTGACTGATCCGGAAGTCTATGAAGTCAATGCAATTCCTCCGCACTCAGACCATGAGTCCTTCCAAAGTCTGGAAGAACTGGAAAGTGGAAAATCCAGTTTAGTTCAGTCCCTGGACGGGGACTGGCTGATCGACTACGCTGAAAACGGCCAGGGACCAGTCAACTTCTATGAAGAAGGCTTTGACGACAGCAATTTTAAGTTTGTCAAAGTACCAGGCAATCTGGAATTGCAAGGCTTTGGCCAGCCGCAGTACGTTAACATCCAATACCCATGGGATGGCAGTGAAGAGATCTTCCCGCCGCAAGTTCCAAGCAAAAATCCTCTTGCTTCTTATGTCAAATACTTTGACCTGGATGAAGCCTTCTGGGACAAGGAAGTCAGCTTGAAGTTCGATGGGGCGGCAACAGCCATCTATGTCTGGTTGAACGGCCACTTCGTTGGCTACGGGGAAGACTCCTTTACCCCTAGCGAATTTATGGTCACCAAGTTCCTCAAGAAGGAAAATAACCGCCTGGCTGTAGCTCTTTACAAGTATTCTTCCGCTTCCTGGCTGGAAGACCAGGACTTCTGGCGCCTGTCTGGAATTTTTAGATCAGTTACCCTCGAGGCTAAACCAATTCTGCACTTGCAAGATTTGAAACTGACTGCCAGCTTGACAAATGACTACCAAAAGGGGAGTTTGCAGGTCGAAGCTGATATTGCCTACCGGCTGCCAAATGCCAGCTTTAAGCTGGAACTGCGGGACAGCAGAGCTGACCTGGTGGCTGAAAAAGTTGGTCCGATCAGAAGCGGAAAGCTGGAATTTACCTTAACTGATTTGCCGGTCAAGCCTTGGAGCGCGGAAGAGCCAAACCTTTACCAGGTCCGCTTGTCCCTTTATCAACTAGGCAGTTTGCTGGAAGTCAGCCGGCAGGATGTTGGCTTCCGCAACTTTGAATTAAAAGATGGGATCATGTACCTCAATGGCCGGCGGGTCATCTTCAAGGGAGTCAACCGGCACGAGTTCGACAGCAAATTAGGCCGGGCCATCACTAAAGAAGACATGATCTGGGACATCAAGACCATGAAGCAAAACAATATCAATGCCGTCCGCTGCTCTCACTACCCGAACCAGTCTCTCTTTTACCGTTTGTGCGATAAATACGGTCTTTACGTTATCGACGAGGCCAACTTGGAAAGCCATGGCACCTGGGAAAAGGTCGGCCACGAAGATCCAAGCTTCAACGTGCCGGGTGACGACCAGCGCTGGCTTGGAGCCAGCCTGTCCCGGGTAAAGAATATGATCGCCCGGGACAAGAATCATGCTTCAATCTTGATCTGGTCTTTAGGCAACGAATCATACGCCGGCACCGTCTTTGCCCAAATGGCTGACTATGTCAGAAAGGCTGATCCGACTCGGGTCCAGCACTATGAAGGGGTAACCCACAACCGGAAGTTTGATGACGCGACACAGATCGAAAGCCGGATGTACGCTCCTGCCAAGGTGATTGAAGAATACCTGACAAAGAAGCCAGCCAAGCCGTTTATTTCAGTTGAATACGCCCACGCCATGGGGAATTCAGTTGGCGACTTAGCTGCCTACACGGCCCTGGAAAAGTACCCGCACTACCAGGGCGGCTTTATCTGGGACTGGATCGACCAGGGCTTGGAGAAAGACGGTCACCTTCTTTACGGGGGAGACTTCGATGACCGGCCGACTGATTATGAATTCTGCGGGGACGGCCTGGTTTTTGCTGACCGGACTCAGTCGCCGAAACTGGCCAATGTCAAGGCTCTCTATGCCAACCTCAAGTTAGAAGTAAAGGATGGGCAGCTCTTCCTCAAAAACGACAATTTATTTACCAACAGCTCAGCCTATTACTTCTTGACCAGCCTCTTGGTTGACGGTAAATTGACCTACCAGAGCCGGCCTCTGACCTTTGGCCTGGAACCAGGTGAGTCTGGCACCTTCGCTTTGCCTTGGCCGGAAGTTGCAGATGAAAAAGGGGAGATCGTCTACCAAGTAACAGCCCACATAAAAGAAGACCTGCCATGGGCACCAGAAGGCTTCACGGTAGCTGAAACAGAAGAAGCAGCTGAGAAACTGCCGGAATTCAAGCCAGAAGGGCGGCCGGAATTAGTTGATTCTGACTTCAACCTGGGCCTTAAGGGGAAAGATTTTAAGATCCTCTTCTCTAAGGCCAAAGGCTGGCCGGTTTCCATCAAGTATGCCGGCCGGGAATACTTGAAGCGGCTGCCAGAATTTACCTTCTGGCGGGCACTGACTGACAACGACCGGGGAGCTGGCTACGGCTATGACCTAGCTAAGTGGGAAAATGCCGGCAAGTATGCCCGCTTGAAAGATATTGGCTACGAGATCAAGGAAAACTCTGTTTTAGTTAAGACATCCTTCTCACTTCCAGTTGCCTTAAAGGGCGACTTGACTGTGACTTACGAAGTAGACGGCCAGGGCAAGATTGCAGTCACCGCAGACTTCCCGGGAGCAGAAGAAGCTGGCCATTTGCCAGCCTTTGGTCTGAACTTTGCCCTGCCAAAAGAACTCAGCGCTTACCGCTACTATGGCCTGGGGCCAGGCGAAAGCTACGCTGACCGCTTGGAAGGCAATTATCTTGGCATTTACCAGGGAACAGTTAAAAAGAACTTCACTCCATATCTGTGCCCGCAAGAAGCCGGCAACCGGAGCCAGGTCCGCTGGTACCAGCTCTTTGATGAAAAGGGCGGCTTGGAATTTACTGCTAACGGGGCAGATTTAAACCTGTCTGCTTTACCATATTCTGTAGCACAAATTGAAGCAGCTGATCATGCCTTTGAACTGACTAATAGTTACACCTGGGTCAGAGCTTTAGCGTCCCAGATGGGGGTCGGCGGGGATGACTCATGGGGGCAGAAGGTTCACCCAGAGTTCTGCCTGGATGCCCGGCAAGCCCGCCAGCTCCGTTTGGTAATTCAGCCCCTTTTTACTGAATGACATGCTACAATTAACTTAACAGCATGAAATTTTAGTAAAAGTAAAGCGAGTGAAGAAGATGGCAACAATCAGAGAAGTGGCCAAGGCAGCCGGCGTATCGCCAGCAACGGTTTCCCGGGTCTTGAACTATGACCAGACCTTGTCGGTCAATGAGGCAACGCGGCAGAAGATATTTGAGACCGCTGAAGCCATGCACTACCATAAGAGCCGTAAGACCAGAAAGAGCAAGCAAAAGCGCCTGGCTATCTGCCTCTGGTGTGACCAGGAGCAGGAGATCAAGGACCTTTATTACTACTCAATCAGAAGCAGCGCGGAAGCTGAAGCCAAGAAGCAGGGCCTGCAGAGCCAAGTCGTTTACGTGGGCGATCCTTTGCCCGATCCGGCTGCTTTAAGCGGGATCATCATGATTGGTTACCAGCAGTATCCAGCCAGCCGCTTAAGAGAAGTCCAAAAGACAGGCCTGCCCCTGGTCTTTGTCGATACGGACACCTTGAAACTAGGCTATTGCTCAGTTGTTGCCGATTTTGACCAGGCCATGCAGGAGGCTTTAGAAGTTTTTTGGCGGCAGGGCAAGGAGCGGATCGCTCTCTTAGATGGTGATTTAGACAGTAATTTTGACAAAAATAACTTGATCGACTTCCGCTTCCGCGACTATAAGAAGAGCCTCAAAGCCCGGGAGCAATATGACTCGGACCTGGTTTACGTAGGAAACTTCACCCCTCAGTCTGGCTATGAAGCCATTAAAGAAGCCCTTAAGTCCGGATCTTTCCCTGAAGCCTTGATCGCTGCCAATGATGCTATGGCTATCGGGGCCTTGAAGGCTTTTAAAGAGGCCGGGATCAAAGTGCCAGAAGAGGTTAGTCTGATTTCCTTTAATGACACAACTGCCGCCGAATTTGCCAACCCTGCCTTGACCAGTGTGCATGTTGAAACCCAGCAGATGGGCCGGGCCAGCGTCAAGGTCATGAAAGACCTGCTGGAAGATGATGAGGCAGGTATTTATAAGGTCACTTTCCCAACTAAACTCGTTTACCGGGAGTCCTGCCCAAGAGAATAGGGCATAATGACAGCAAAGAAATAGCTTGGAGATCAATTTTCTCCAAGCTATTTTTCGTATATATTATGGCTGCATTCTGTTGATCATTCTTGGGAATGGAATAGCTTCACGAACGTGGTCCAGCTTGCAGATCCAGGCGATAACCCGTTCAAAGCCCATCCCGAAGCCTGAGTGTGGCACGCTGCCGTACTTTCTCAAGTCCAGGTACCAGGAGTAGTCATCCAGGTTGAGGCCTGCTTCTTCTATTTGCGCCTTCAAGGTGTCGTAGTCAGCTTCACGTTCTGACCCGCCCATAATTTCCCCGTAGCCTTCTGGCGCTTCCACGTCGGCACAGAGGTAAGTCAATGGGTTTTCCGGGTTCTTCTTCATGTAGAATGGCTTGATTGCTACCGGGTAGTTGACGATGAAGAATGGCCGGTCGAATTGTTCTGACAGGAAGGCTTCGTCTGGCGCGCCGAAGTCGTCGCCCCACTTGAAGTCCTTGCCGGCTTCTTGCAGCATCTTGACCGCGTCATCGTAGGACAGGCGGGTGTAGTTGCCCTCTGCGGCTGGGCGCAGCTTGTCAAGGTCCCGGCCCAGGATACTTAATTCGTATTCACAGTGCTCCAGGACTTGGCCAACTACGTAAGACAGGAAGCGCTCTTGCAGGTCCAGGGATTCATCTTGGTGCATCCAGGCCATTTCCGGTTCCATCATCCAGAATTCAGTCAAGTGCCGGCGGGTCTTGGAAGCTTCTGCCCGGAAGGTTGGCCCAAAGGTAAAGATCTTGCCGAAGGCTTCTGCCCCGACTTCCCCGTAGAGCTGGCCGGATTGTGACAGGTAAGCATCGTGGTCGAAGTAGTCAATGTGGAAGAGTTCCGTGGTCCCTTCTGGTGCTGAGTGCATCAACAAGGGAGCATCAAACTTCACGAAGCCTTCGTTTTCAAAGAAGTCGACCGTGGCCTTGAAGATCCGGTTTCTGATCTGCATGATGGCAAATGGCCGCCGGCTTCTCAGCCAGAGGTGACGGTGGTCCAAAAGGAAGTCGATCCCGTGTTCCTTGTTGGTGATCGGGTAGCCTTCGTTGTTGGAAACAACTTCCAGGTCGCTGATCTGGATTTCGTAGCCAAAGTGGGACCGGGCGTCTTCATGGATGGTCCCAGTGATGTAGAAGGAAGCTTCCTGGCGCAGGCCCTTAGCTGCTTCAAAAACTTCCTCGCTGACATTGTTCTTGCGGACAACGCCTTGGAAGAAAGCCGTACCGTCTCTTAATTGCAGGAAGACGATCTTCCCGCTGGACCGCTTGTCAGTCAGCCAGACATGCATTCTGACTTCTTCATCTACGTGCTTGCTTGATTCTCTGATTGAAATCAATTCTGTCATGTTTATCTCTTTACCTCGGTATTTTGTTTGTATAGTTTGTTGTTTTTGTGTTGATTCTTTTACAGAAGCTGGATTCTCGCTGCCTGGCATTTTTCTACGATGTCGTCAGGCCAGATGCTGGCTTGGACTTCACCGATGTGGGCCTTGCCCAAAAGCAGCATGCAAAGTCTTGACTGGCCGATCCCCCCGCCGATTGAGTAAGGAAGCTCACCCTTAAGTAGTTCCTGGTGGAAAGGCAGAGCCAACCGGTCTTCAGCACCGGCAAGCTTCAATTGCTCTTTCAAGCGGTCTTCATCAACCCGGATGCCCATGCTGGAGACTTCAAAGGCCCGTTGCAGCGGTTCGTACCAGAAGAGCAGGTCACCGTTTAAAGTCCAGTCATCGTAGTCTGGTGCCCGGAGGTCATGCGGCTTCTTGGAAAGCGGGAGGACGCCGCCGATGTGTTCCAAAAAGACTGCTCCCTTTTCCTGGCAGATCTTGTCTTCCCGCTCGCTTGGAGTCAAGGATGGCCAGCGGGCTTCCAGTTCTTCGCTGGTTACGAAGCTGATTTCTTCTGGCAGGTGGTAGGCGGCTTGCGGGTAGAGGGCACGGACGTGGTATTCCATCCCCTTGATGGTTTCGAAAATCCGCTGAACCGTTTGGCGGAGGGTTGCTTCAGTCCGTTCGCTCTTGTCGATGACCTTTTCCCAGTCCCATTGGTCAACGTAAACTGAGTGGAGGTTGTCCAAGACTTCCTCGTCTTTTCTAATGGCGTTCATGTTGGTGAAGAGACCTTCGCCGCGCTTGAAGCCGTATTGCTTGAGGGCCCAGCGCTTCCACTTGGCCAGGGAGTGGACGATCTGCAATTCGCCTTCATCCCCGTCATGCAAGGTAAAGGAAACGGGCTTTTCCCAGCCAGAGAGGTTGTCGTTTAAGCCGGAAGACTTTTTGACAAACATGGGAGCGGAAATTCTTTCCAGATTCATCGCGGTCCCAAATTCAGTCTGGAAGGTTTCCCGGATGTAGCGGATTGCCTTTTCCGTTTCGCGGATGGTCATTTTCGGATCGTAATCACTTGGAATAACTAATTTAGCCATATCTTTTGCCTCTGCTAAAAATCTAATACTTGTCAAAGGGCATAAAAAGAGCCTTTCATCCCCAAAAACTACAGGGACGAAAGGCTTCTTTCCGCGGTACCACCCACCTTGTTCTAAACGAACCACTTCGAGCACTAACATGCTCTAGCAGGGTAACGTCCTGCAGGCGGCACGGCTTACTGCGACTTCAGCCGGCGATCTGGAAAAAGTGTTATTCAAAAAGCCAGGGTCTGTTGCCTTTCCACCAGCCGGCAACTCTCTAAAAGATTGTGCTTTCCTACTCGTCTTCTTCATCTTTGCGTTATTTGATTAAGTAAAATTCTAATACGGATTTAATTTTTGTCAAGATCAAAGGCAAAAAAATTATTTTTTAAAGAGCAAGCCCTTTTTCTTGAGCAAGTAGACAGCGGCGGCAATGACCACGAAGGTGAGCAAAATGATCATGCTGAGGCCTTCAAATTCCTGGACGACTTGCTGGTAGGCGCTGCCGGCAAAGCGGCCAGCGTAGATCAAGACCGTGTTCCAAATTGCCGTGCCCAGGATGGTGTAGAAGCTGAAGCTGATCAGCGAGAACCGGCTCATGCCGGCAGGCAGGGAAATCAGGCTGCGGACGACGGGAATAAAGCGACCGAAGAAGGTGGCTGTGCGGCCATGGGCATTGAAATAGGATTCGGTCTTGGCAATTTTTTCTGGGGAAAGGCCGAAGCGGCGGCCTAGTTTGCTGGCGGCAAAACGGGAAAGGCGGTCTTGATCAAAGAAGCTGCCGATCCAGTAAAGGACGATCGCGCCGATGAAGGCACCGATTGTGGAGGCAACGATCGCGCCAGGGATGGACAGGTTGGCCGACAGGGTCAGGAAACCCGTAAAGGTCAGGATCAATTCGGAAGGGATTGGGGGAAAAATATTTTCAGCTGCAATCAACAAGGCAACGGCGACATAGCCATAGTTTTGAATCAGCTGCGTGATTGTCTCGTTCATGAGTTGTTCTACCTCTAATCTATTCTATCTGTACTTTCGTAAATCCAGAATAACAAAATAAAGGGTGGAAGAGGGGATTTGCCCGGCATCTTTAAGAGATAATTTGGAATTGCTTTACAAGTATTTAACTTTACTTTTTTAAGCACACAACAGAATTTGTTGAAGCTTTTTTAGTCTTTTGCTTAAGAAAAACAAGAAAAGAAATTAAACAATTTTTATGCACAATTTTGGGAGATTGTCTGTTATAATCGTTTCAACGCATTAAGGAATTGCCTTATAGAAATAAAGAAAAGAAGCTTACAAGCTGTTTTTTCTGACTAAAGGCGAATCTTGATGCCAGGAAAATTGAATATCATTCGTACTATACTATGTCATTAAATTTATTCAAGGAGAGGTAAATATGACTAACGTAACTATCGAACAAGCAGTTAAGGGCTATCTTGTATTCTCAGCTAAGGAAGGCAAGCTCTTCCGTGAAGGCCGCAGCTACCTGGCAGGCAAGACCTACCACAACCGCTACCTGGCTATCTACGAAAAGCTGGAAGACGCTGTTGTCAACGCCAGCCAATACCCAAGCCAAGAAGGCATCACCATTTACGAAGTAAGTGGCTGGGGTCAAGTAACTGACTTTGGCAAGAGCAAGGTTACTGAATGGCTGAAGCTGGACCAAATCGTAGCTAAGAAGGAATGGGTTGCTCTCTTGGGCAAGCACACTAACTCAAACTACGCAAGCCTGCGGATCCTGGCAGCCAAGCTGAGCGAAGACGCAGCTGTATTGAAGAAGCTCGCCCAAGACAAGAACCAGCAAGTTCGCAGCGCTGTAGCTAAGAACGTCAACACTCCAGCTTTGGTTCTGGCTAAGTTGGGCGTGGCTGCTGAAGTTAATGCTATGGCTATCTAAAGGCTGACAATTTTTACAAAGAAATAAACGAGGCGCGTTCTCTGGATATCAGAGGCGTGCTTTTTGCATTCAAGGAGAAAAAGCATTGAAATTCGACCAAGCAAGAGCAGAAGATTTAGGCAGAATCGTGGAAATCGAAAGAGCTGGTTTCAATGAGGCAGAAGCCGGAAGTCCCGCTCAGTACAAAGAGAGAATTCAGAAATTTACCGGGAGCTTTTTGGTAGCCAGAAATTTGAAAGATGAAGTTATTGGCTTCATTACCGGCCCAGTCGTTGCTAGCAAGTACGACTACATTGAAGATTGGATGTATGAGAAAGAAACGGAAAGTCTGCCGGGACTTGGCGGCAACCAGATGGTTTTGACTATTGCTGTTCACCCGGATTACCGGGGGCAAGGGATCGGCAGCCAGCTTTTGGCCAGATTCGCGGAAACCGCTAAGGAAATGAAGCGGGGGCGGATCGCCTTGACCTGCCTGGAGGACCGAGTGCCTTTTTACGAAAAGAATGGCTACGTCAACCATGGGCAAGCTGAGTCAGAGCATGCCGGGGAAATCTGGTACAACATGATTAAAGAGATTGAAGGCTAATGTGCCAAAGCGGCAGGGCAATTCCATCAAGTGAGGCGGCTTAAAGGAAAACGAGCTGCCGATGTGGATCGCTGAAATGGATTTTAAGATCGCGCCGGAAATCCTGGCCAGCATGGAAGAATTGGTAATCGACGGGATGCAAAGGCTGAAGCAGGGCGTACTTAACCTAAATAACTAAATGGTGAAATGCTGGTAGAACGGGGATTGAAAGACAAAGCCTGTAGCTTGCGAGACAAACTGTGTTGAACGTATAATAATAGGCAAAATAAAGGTTAATGAATGAGGGTAGAAAAATGACTTATAGTGTTTTTAAGGTTGTGAATTGGTTGCGGGTAAAAAACAACGCTGAGTTACGTTTGGACCCAAATGCTGAAGAATTAACACAGATGAAAGCCATGAAGCTCTTATACTATATTCAAGCTGCTAGTTTGGTAGTGACGGGCAAGCGGATGTTTGATAACGATATTGTTGCATGGAAGTATGGTCCTGTTGTGCAGGAAGTTCATGATCGTTACAAAGGCCAAAGAGAAATTGTTGGCGACATTTCGAAAGATCCACAGGCAGTAGAAGACTATAAAGAATTGCAGAACGACCAACAAACTGCTGATATCTTAAACAGTATCTACGACATTTATGGGCATAGTTCAGCGTATGATCTGATGCTTCAAACACATAACGAGAAACCGTGGCAAGACACTCCGCAAAGCCATGTGATCAGCGACGAAAAGATAAAATCGTTTTACAGCAAGGTGTTCGTTGTCGATGATTAAAAGCAACTTTCGGACACGCAAGTCTAATGGCTCAAGAATCAGAAGAACGTATAAGACATATTTTGCCTTTAATTTTTCTTTTCTCACAAGAGATAAACAATACAATCTTGATAAAAACAACTATAATATCAACAAGAGTGTCCGAGCGAAGTTGTTGGAGAAAATAGAAAAGCTTTCAATTGAAGAAATATCAGTTGTCTTAGGCTGGCCAAAAGAGCAAGGCCTCGAACAACTTCCTGATAATGTTGTTTCTTTAAGCATAAACCCATTTTTTTCAAGCTCCGGACGTTTAGAAGATTGTGGTGACGTCTACTGGGTATTTCGGTTAAATGACAAAGGTCGAGTAATTGGTAAAATCAATAGCAACATTTTCTATATTTTAGCAATCGACACAAAGTTCAATTTATATAAGCACTAGCTACTAGGCTCTGGATGATAATATATCGTTCGGAGTCTTATTTTTAACCTAGCAAGCAATATAACTAAATTGCTCTGTAATTATCTATTGCGCGAAAGCCGTCCAATTAGTATCCTTTAATTAGCTTTATAAAAAGAATTGAGGATGGAATATGCTTTATCAGCAAATCGAGCAAAACAAGCGCAATACCTGGATCGTGCTGGGCGGCTTTACAGCCCTGCTATTGGCTATTTCCGGCCTTTTGACAGTCTACTTAACCATCTGGGCCGGCGCGATCTTTTTAGCCGCGGGAATTATTTACATGGTCTATATCTACTTTTATTCGACCAGACACTTGATGCGGATCACCCATGCGGTGGAAATCACCCAAGACAACGTCCCTCAATTATACGAAATGGTGAAGGAGATGAGCCTGGCCGCCGGCATCCCTATGCCAAAAGTCTACGCCATTCCAAGCAATATCCCTAACGCCTTTGCGACCGGCCGTGATCCAGAGCATGCCAGCCTGGCTGTCACTTCCGGCCTTGTAAAAATCATGAACCATGATGAACTCCTAGGCGTGATCGGCCACGAGATATCTCATATCCGTAACTATGACTTGCGGGTAACGACGATTACCTCAGCTCTGTCCAGTTTTATTTACCTGGCTGCCATCTACCTCCTGGCTCTTGGCTGGACCTTGTTTAAGATGGATGGGGGAGTCATCACCAAGTGCATTTGCTGGTTCTTTGGCTCGATTGCCTTAGCAGTCGGCGCCGGCCTTTTCATCGTTGCCCTGCCAATCGCCAAATTGCTAAACTTGTCCATGTCCCGGCAACGGGAATATCTTGCTGACATCGGCTCAGTCGACTTGACTAGAAATCCAAAATACATCGTTGGTGCCTTGAAAAAGCTGGAAGCCATTGAGCAGCAATACCAGCAGCAAAAGGAAGACCCAATGGTCTCAGCTCTTGCCTTTAACAGCTTCCAGGTCAAGCACTGGTGGACCAACTTGATCTCTGACCACCCAACTTTAGACCGGCGGATCGAACGCTTGGAACATACGGCAGATTTGCCTGAATAAGGCAAAAAAGGATGCAACTCATATGAGCTGCATCCTTTTCTTTATTTCTTATAATTCTCTGCCAAAAAGTCCTTCATATTCTGCGGGGCATGGCCAGTGATCCGGGTGAAGTCGTCAGTAACGCCGTCCATCAAGCCCATGGCTGCCGCCTTATACATGGAGGCCAGTTCATCCCCGTCGCCTTCAAAGCGGTAGATATCCGCGAATTCCTCCAAGCTGACTGGCTGGTAGCCGATCTTTTCCCCGGTGACTTCGGTCATGATTCGGCTTAATTCAACCATGTTGTAGTTCTTTTCCTGGGTCAGAAGGTAAATCTGCCCCTTGTCTCTGAGATATGGCCGGACAGCAACGTTGGCAATAGCTTCCGCGCTGTCTTTCCTTGAGATAAAACTCATCGCTTGGTCGCCAACCGGGTAGATCACGTTTCCTCTTTCAATCAATTCCGGCAGGTAAGGGACCAGAGGATCAGCGTAAAGGGAATTTTTGACCACGGCATAGGACAACTTGCTAGAAGCCAGCCGCGCCGGCAGGTAGGCGTAGTAGCCTGCCATCTGGAAGGGGTTGTTGGCCTGGTCAGCCATGAAACTGACGTCAACCAGATGCTTGACTCCGGCTTCCATCATTGCTGCCAGGGAATTCTCGAATTCCTCGATCCGCTTGCCCACGTTATAAGTAATGCTGGGAATATAAATCAAGACGTCTGTCCCGGTAAAAGCCTCGACCATTGATGGAACATCGTAGTAGTCGCTATACATGACTTCATAGCCGGCTTTTGCAAAATTTTCCGCCTTCTGGGGGCTGCGGACAGCCAGGCGGATGTTCTTGATATCAGTTAATTTGCTTAAAGCTTTAACAACTTCTCTGCCTAAGTGGCCGGTTGCGCCAGTAATCGTATATTTCATTTCTCTTCCTCGCATTCTCTGTTTATTCTTTTGCTTTACTGTTTTCTGCCTGCTTTTTAGCGGTTTCCTTGACCAAAATCGTGTCGATCACGTCCTGCAGGCTGATCTTGCCTAAAATTGCCTCCGCCGCGGTTTCCGCGTGGGAGAAGTAGTCAGTCAAGGTTGGCTGAATGTTGCCACCGACGATGCATTTTGGATTGGTCTCATGGTCGATGGCGAAAAGGGGACTGCTTCCTTCAGTTGCCAGATAGATCTCCAGCAGGCTGATGTTCTTTGGTTCTCTTAAGAGCTCCGGATCTGCTGACCCGTGGGTCGTTTTGATAAAACCGGCATCCCTCAAGTTGGACATTAACCGTCTCACCACAACTGGCGAAGTGCTTAATGAACTGGCAATGACATTGCTAGACAGGGTGGTCTTTCCCTTATAGATCACCAGAAAGGCCAGCAGGTGGATGCTGTCACTGAAACGGGTCGATACTTTCATCTTTCTGCTCCTTGCACATGTAACTTTTCTAATTACTAATATAGAGCAGAGATGCGTAAAAAGCAAGTCCTTTTTAACTAGTGCTTTAACCGGTTTTTTAGCTAATTTTTGCAAAAATAAGGTGGGAATAACTTAGCTCTTTCATTATAAACCCTAAATTTCAAGGATGTTCGGGCAATAAAAACAGAATGCTCCCAAAGAAAAAACAAAAAAACTTGTATCTTTTGACTTTACAACTTTTGCTAAAGGTAATATGATTAGACAAGAAACTTTTGGAGTTACATGAATGAAGCACAGAGAGTAATGATCACAGAGGAAATTTACTAAGGAGAAAGAAATGATTGAATACCGCAACGTCGGGATGGCTTATGGAGACAACGTCATCTTGGAAAAGATCAACTTAACCATCAATGACGGCGAACTCTTCGTTTTAGTCGGCCCCAGCGGGAGCGGGAAAACGACTTTGCTCAGAATGATCAACCGCTTGACTGAACCCACCCACGGAGATCTCTATTTGGACGGTAAAAGAGTCAAGGACCACGACCTGCGCCAGCTCCGCCTGCATATGGGCTATGTCCTGCAGACCAGCAGCCTCTTTCCCAACTTGACAGTTGGCGACAACATCACCATCCAGCTGGAAGAAGCTGGGGGCAAAAAAGCTGAGCGCCGTAAGCAGGCTCTGACTTTACTAGACCAAGTTGGCCTGGAAGGCAACAAGTACATCTCCCGGCTTCCGCGGGAGCTCTCCGGCGGCCAGCAGCAACGCGTCGCTATTGCCCGGGCCATGGCCAGCCAGCCAAAATTGATCTTGATGGACGAATCCTTTAGCGCCCTAGACCCCGTCCTGCGCCGCCAGCAGCAAGAGCTCCTGCTTAAACTCCACCGGCAAAATAAAACTACAGTAGTCTTCGTCACCCACGACATGCAGGAAGCCCTGCACTTAGGCGACCGGATCGGTGTCGTCAAGGACGGGCACCTGCTCCAAGTCGGCAGCCCGGAAGACATCGTCCAGCGGCCGGCCAATTCTTTTGTGGCTGACTTCTTCAAGAGCGCCCGGCCGCGGCTTGGTACTGTGGCTGAACTTTTGGCTAGTCCTTACGTAAACAAAATTACAGAAGATGACTTGCCGCAAGTCGAAAAAGTCGAAGAGATCGCTGAATTGCCGGAAACTGATGGCTATCTGCAATTTGCCTACCAGGGGGAAAATTACCAGATTAAGGCCAGCGACCTGCTTCATTACTTCGGAAAATTGGGGGACTAAAGAATGAACGAATTGATTAATACCATATCCACCCACCAGGGGCAAATCATGCAGTCCTTGGGCGAGCACTTGCTCTTATCTATTGAAGCCCTCTTAATTTCTTGCTTGATTGCCATTCCCTTGGGTATGCTCCTGGCCCACAGCAAAAGAGCCGGGGAAGTGGTCTTCCAAATTACCAGCATCATCCAGACTATCCCAAGCCTGGCCCTGCTTGGCCTCTTGATTCCCCTGGTGGGGATCGGGACGACTCCGGCCTTGATCGCCTTGACGGCTTACGGGATTATGCCGATCTACCAAAACACTTACTCGGCACTTAGAAATATCGACCCCAACCTGGAAGAAGCCGCCGATGCCTTTGGCCTTAGCAAAAGACGCAAATTGTTCAGATTAGAAGTGCCTATTGCCCTGCCCATGATTCTTTCCGGCGTCAGCATCTCCTTAGTCATGATCATCGGGACGGCCACTCTGGCTGCCATGATCGGTGCCGGCGGGCTTGGTACCTACATCATGATCGGGATCCAGCAGAACAACAACACTTATCTCTTGATCGGTGCCGGTCTGTCTGCCATCTTGACTCTGGCCATGTCCGGCCTGCTCAAGTTCATGTCTTCCTCTAAGAAGCACTTCCAGATCACGGCGGCTGTTTTGGCGATTTTTGCCATCGGCCTTGGAATCAGCCAGGCACCGAAGCTTTTTGCCCCAAAGCAAGAAGAAATCGTTATCGCCGGCAAGCTGGGCAGTGAACCAGACATCTTGATCAATATGTACAAGGACTTGATTGAAAAGGACAATCCCAATGTCAAGGTGACCGTCAAGAACAACTTCGGCGGGACCAGCTTCTTGTTCAATGCTTTAAAGACGGAAAAGATCGACATCTATCCGGAATTTACCGGGACTGTCTTGCAAGGTCTGGTCAAGGAAAAAGTTGCCACTCCCCATGACCCGGTTAAGGCTTACAAGCTGTCTAAAAAACTTTTGCAAAAGGAATACCAGATGACCTTTTTGCCGCCAATGAAGTACCAGAACGGCTACGACCTGGCAGTTAAGAAGTCCTTTGCCAAGAAATACAACTTAAAAACCTTGAGCGATTTGACCAAATTGGATTCTACTCTGACTGCTGCCTTTGACCCGGACTTTGCCAGCCAGCAGGACGGCTACCTGGGCTTAAAGCAGGAATACGGCCTGAACTTGAAGGTCAAGACCATGGAATCAGCCCTCCGCTACAAGGCCATTGCCAGCGGCAAGGTCGAGGTCGTTGACGGCTACACGACCGACCCGCAGATCAAGCAGTATGATTTAGTCGCCTTAAAGGACGACAAGAGCTTTTTCCCGCCATACCAAGGAGCGCCTTTGATGAAGAGCTCTTTTGCTAAAAAGCATCCCGGCGTGGTAAAAAGCTTGAACAAACTGGCGGGCAAGATCACTGAATCTGAAATGCAGGAAATGAACTACAAGGTGACCGTCAAGCACGAAAGCGCCAGCAAGGTGGCCCGCCAGTACCTTAAAGGTCATGGTCTGCTCTAATCTAAAAATTGGTAGGTACTTTTTCTGCAAAAGGGCTTGAAAATGGTTAGAAAAGCATTAGAATGTAAATGTGATTAGATCCAAGAAAGGAGTTGCTCTCTTGACAGAACACTATTTAAACTATGTCAATGGCGAATGGCGGGACTCTGCTGACGCTATTGAAATTTTTGAACCAGCAACTGGCAAGTCCCTGGGCACTGTTCCAGCCATGTCCCACGAAGATGTGGACTACGTAATGGACAGCGCCAAGAAGGCTCTTCCTGCCTGGCGGGCTCTTTCATACGTTGAACGGGCCGCATACCTGCAAAAGGCAGCTGACATCCTCTACCGGGACGCTGAAAAGATCGGTTCTACCTTGTCCAAGGAAATCGCCAAGGGCCTTAAGTCCGCAATCGGCGAAGTTACCCGAACGGCTGAAATTGTTGAATACACGGCCAAGGTCGGCGTAACTTTGGACGGGGAAGTCATGGAAGGCGGCAACTTTGAAGCAGCAAGCAAGAACAAGATTGCTGTTGTCCGCCGGGAACCAGTTGGCCTGGTTTTGGCAATTTCCCCATTCAACTACCCGGTCAATCTGGCCGGCTCCAAGATCGCTCCAGCCTTGATGGGCGGGAACGTGGTGGCCTTCAAGCCGCCGACACAAGGGTCAATTTCCGGTCTGCTTTTGGCCAAGGCCTTCGCGGAAGCTGGCCTGCCAGCCGGCGTCTTCAACACCATTACCGGCCGAGGCCGGGTAATCGGCGACTACATCGTTGAACACCCAGCAGTCAACTTCATCAACTTCACTGGTTCCAGTGCTGTCGGCAAGAATATCGGCAAACTGGCCGGGATGCGGCCAATCATGCTGGAACTTGGCGGCAAGGACGCGGCTATCGTCTTGGAAGACGCTGACTTGGACTTGACGGCCAAGAACATCGTTGCCGGCGCCTTTGGCTACTCCGGTCAGCGGTGTACTGCCGTTAAGCGGGTTCTGGTCATGGACAGCGTGGCTGACGAATTGATCGAAAAGGTCAACGCCCTGGTCAAGGACTTGAAGGTTGGCATGCCAGAAGACAACGCTGACATCACTCCTTTGATCGACACCAAGTCTGCCGACTACGTGCAAGGTTTGATTGAAGAAGCTGAAGAAAAGGGCGCTAAGCCTCTGTTTGACTTCAAGCGCGAAGGCAACTTGATCTACCCAATGGTGATGGACCAAGTGACGACCGACATGCGTCTGGCCTGGGAAGAACCATTTGGGCCAGTATTGCCATTCATCCGCGTTAAGTCAGCTGATGAAGCTGTCAAGATCGCCAACGAATCAGAATACGGCCTGCAAAGCTCTGTCTTCTCACGGAACTTCGAAAAAGCCTTTGCCATCGCTGGCAAGTTGGAAGTGGGCACGGTCCACATCAACAACAAGACCCAAAGAGGTCCGGACAACTTCCCATTCCTGGGCGTAAAGAGCTCCGGGGCTGGCGTACAGGGGGTCAAGTACTCCATTCAAGCCATGACCCGGGTCAAGTCCGTCGTCTTCAACATCGAAGATTAATTTAAAAACAGTAAATTTGACTATCACATGTCTGCTAGAAGAAAGTCCGCTTTGGCGGGCTTTTTCTTTTTAGAAAAGTTCAAAAATCTTAATTCTTTTGTTAGCATTTTTTCAGAAAGAATGGTAAATTAAACAAAAGAATTTAGACAGGAGAACGCACTATGCCGATTACTTTAGACAAACAGTTAGCCGCCATTGACGTATTAAGGCAGGAGAATATTTTTGTCATGGACTCACAAAGAGCCATGACCCAGAACATCCGGCCCTTAAAGATACTGGTGGTAAACCTGATGCCTAAGAAGGCCAATACGGAAGTGCAATTGCTCCGCCACCTGGCCAACACGCCCTTGCAGCTGGAAGTTGAATTCCTCTACATGGCCAGCCACAAGTCAAAAAATACTTCTAACGAATACTTGCAGAACTACTACCGGACCTTTGCTGACATCAAGGAGAAGCGCTATGACGGGATGATCATCACCGGCGCCCCGGTTGAACAGCTGCCTTTCCAAGAAGTCGATTACTGGAGCGAGCTCTGCCAGCTGATGGAATGGTCCAAGACCCATGTCTACTCCAGCCTCCACCTTTGCTGGGGGGCGCAAGCGGCACTACATTACCATTTCGGGATCGACAAGCAGCCCCTGGAAAAGAAGCTGTCCGGCATTTATGAGCAGGAAGTAGTAGGGACTAGTCCGCTTCTTCGCGGCTTTGACGACTCCTACCGCTGTCCGCACTCCCGCTATACCACGATTTACCCAGACCAGTTAAAGGGCAGCAGCCTGCAGATTTTGGCAGAGGGAGCGGAAGTTGGCGTAGCGATCGCGGCCAGTTCAGACTTGCGGCAGATCTACAGCTTTGGTCATCTGGAATACTCCAGAGACACCTTGTCTGAGGAATACCATCGAGACGTTAAAGCTGGAATCAATCCGCTTTTGCCGGTTAACTACTTCCCAGATGATGATCCGGATAAAAAGCCGCGCTTGACCTGGAGTTTAGCCGCCTCAACCTTCTTCAGCAACTGGATCAACTACGCCGTTTACCAGGAAACGCCATACGATTTGGCAGAACTGGACTAATATATATTTGGGCAAAAAGAAATCTGCCCCTGCCAGGGAGGCGGGGACAGATTTTTTACTAGAAAATATTTCATGTTAGAAGCGGTAATTCCGCCGGTCGATTTGGAAGTACTTGTCGTTTTTGGACATCTTGTTAACCAAATGGAAGGAGATGAAGAAGAGGACGGCGATGAAGGCTAAGAAGATCCACTGGCCGTCAGCGGAATTAAGCGATGCTACATAGTCGTAGCTACCGTGCAGGGCGGCTGGAATGACGATCGCAAGGACGCGGAAGAACTTGGACCGGATGTTTTTGCCCAGGTAGGCATAGCCGCGGGCTAAGCCGTAGAAGATCCCCATGAAGACGCCAAAGCAGGCGTGGCCAGGGATGGCTGTTACGGCCCGGACTAAGGCAGTAGAGAAGCCGTAGATGGTGACATAGGAGATGTTTTCCCAAAGGGCAAAGCCTAAAGCTACAAAGACACCGTAGACGACCCCGTCGTACTGGCAGTTGAATTCCTGACTGAACCAGGACCGGCGTTTTAAGAAGAAGTATTTAGACCCTTCTTCAGCGTAAGCGACGATTACGAAGTACATGATGACGTTGTAGAGCGGGTCTTTTTGGGAGACAAAAGAAGTTAAGACGCCGTTGGCAATCCACTCAAGGATGCCGGCGGTTACGGCCGACCAGATTCCCCCGGTGACCATTCTTCGCAGGATATAGGGACTTTCCGGCTCCAGCCGGTCAGATTGGTAGACCTTGATCATCAAAAAGATGGCCGGGATGACCGCGGCCAAGATAAGGAGCCAGTTGTAGATCAATACTGGTTCAAGGAAGAAGAAAAACATGTTAGACCCACTTTCTATTGTTTGTACACTTATCTAGTTTACTAGCAAGCGGGACTTTTTTTCAAGAAAGTGCTTAAAAAATAAAAGCGGACGGGAAATTAATTTTTTAGGGAAAACCTGGCAAAAGTTTGGAAAATAAAGAAATCGCTGTCATTAGTATAAAATCAGCTTTCGCGCTTAAAATGGTGCTATAATATTCTTAAGCAAAAAAGCGCTTTACAGAAAGAAGGGCTGGTTAAAATGAGAAGCAAGGAAGAAAGCATGCTGATGGACACCATGATTGCCAATGGCGTCAGCAGCAAGATGACCGAGCAGGCAACTGGTCTTGCGGCTCCAAAGCCGGTGCAAAAGAAAAATGCAGCTAAGCTTGAGACGCGTGACATGCTGCTGGCCAACGGGGTCGACGAAGAAATGGCCGACCTGGCGGCAGATCTGTAAGTAATTGAATCGTTTAGACCTGGCAAAAAGCCGGGTCTTTTTTTGCAATCGTCCAGGCTACCTCAAACGCCAAGTAAATGATAAAATCAACTGGTGAGGAATACATATGACACAATTTATTGAAAAAATTTCTGCTTTAGCCAAAGAATTTGCTGATCCTGAATTAGACCGGCAAGTGAAAAAGATCAAAATGATCGACGAGTGCGTATCCAGCCAGCGGATGCTGCTTTTCGCGCCGGAAAGCCTGGGCATCAGTGATGAACGTTTTGCTGAAATGACCTGGGACTTGTCTGAAAGCCAGATCAAGGACCTGCGGGCTTTAAACAACCTGCTCAACAATGTCCGCCAGTACCTGTCCCTGGAATATGGGATCTGGTCTCTGCCCAACATGGAGACGGCTCAGCTGATCAGAGATGAATTAGGCGTTGAAACTGCCCTGGAAGTCATGGCCGGCAACGCATACTGGTCTAAAGCCCTAAGCGAGGCCGGAATCCAAGTCTGGGCTACGGATTCATTAGAATGGTCCAAGAGCTCTCAAACCGGCAAGAAGCCTTTTTATCGGGTTGAAAACCTGCCGGCTGACCAGGCAATCATGAAGTACGCGGCTTGCGACTTGATTCTTTGCTCCTGGGCCCCGAATTTCGGCAAGGCTGATCTGGAACTCATTGCCGCCAAGCAGCACTATGCTCCAGCGGCCCGGCTCTTGTTTATCGGGGAAAAAGGAGTCACCAACTCGCCGGGATTTTGGTCCAAAAAGCATTTTGTCAGATCAAGTGAACTCAGAAAGATCAACCGCAGTTTCAAATCATACGACTTCATCAAGGAAAAATTTTTTGAGGTGAGCTGATGAAAAGGCACAAACTTTTTGTTATCTTGTCCACCTTTTTCCTCTTCATCATGATCGGGATAGTCTGCTCTAACATGCAGTCCCAGCTGGCTGACCAAATTTTGCAGGCGCAGGGGATGAGCATGGAGGCCCGGATCGTCAAGCCCAAAAAGACGATGACGATTGCTTCCTTCCTTAAGTGGGTCAAGAAGGAATTCCCTAAGGAAAGCATCCAGATGCAGTTCAAGAGCAAGGAAGACAAGAACCAGGTTCTGGTCTGGTCGCAAAACCGTGACCTCAACTATTTCCCTGTTTCAAGCGGCCGCTTTTTCAGTGAAGACGACTTCAAGGGGCAGGTCACCATCGCGGCGGTCTCCCCATCTTCAGCCGCTTCCCAGATTAGGACTCAGGGCAATACTTACTTGATTGCCAATGGCCAGTACTACTCAGTTGTCGGCAGCCTTAAAGCTGTTCCATATCAGTCCAGCAAGGCCTACTACTTAACGACTGGTGTAAATCAAGAAACCGGGCAAAGCCGGATGAACCACTTTACCTTGTACGTTGACGCCAGCAGCCAGACGATTGGCAAGATCGCCAGCCACTTGAAGAGTGAGACCTACTGGCCGGACTTTGTCAAGCGGGGGAGGCAAAGACGGCTGACGCTGCTCATGCCGGAAGCTATCTTGATCCTCTTTTTGCTGGGAATCGGTGGCCTTTTGATGGGACTGATTGCCTGGCTGACCTGGAAAGAGGCGGACATGAGCCACGTAAAAGGGGATCTTTTGTCCAACCTCCTTTTAAACCGGAGCGGGCGCTTTATCGTCTTTATGGTGCTGGAAGGCTTTGCCTCCTACTTCCTCTTGGTGTGGAAGGCCTACTATGGCAACCGGAGCATTTTGGCCCTGCTTTTGCTGGGAACAGTCGTGGTTGAACTGGCGGTTTATGTCGCGATGATAGTTTATCTGTACAGAAAGGGGAAAATGGCGGATGCTTGAGATTCCAGACCAGTTTAAAGAAAAATTTACCCGCCTGCTTGGCCAGGAAGAAGCAGGCAAGCTGCTTGAATCTTTAAAAGAGCCAAGCAAAAAGGCCTACCGGATCAATACATTAAAGATGGGTGCAGTCACTTATCCGCAAGAAGAGCCAGTACCCGGCATCCCTAACGCTTATTACGGTGAAGTTTCCGGCAAGGACCCGGAATGGACCGCTGGCCTGGTTTACTCGCAAGACCCGGCGGCCATGTTCCCGGCGCAAGCGATTCCGGTTAAGCCCGGCGACAAGGTCTTAGACTTGTGCGCGGCTCCCGGCGGGAAGAGTACGGCTTTAGCCCAGAAACTTGAAGGTCAAGGGCTGCTGGTAGCCAATGAAATCTCGCCTTCCCGGGCCAAAATTTTGCGGGAAAACCTGGAGCGGTGGGGCGTAGCTAACGCTGTCGTCACCAACTGCGATTCTTTTGCCTTGAGCAGTCGTTTCCCGGGCTTTTTTGACGCGATCTTAGTCGACGCGCCATGCAGCGGGGAAGGGATGTTCAGAAAGAGCGATGACGCCATCAAGTACTGGAGCCAGGAGAATGTCGCCCTCTGTGCTGACCGGCAAAGGGAAATTTTGACTGAAGCGGTCAAGATGCTGAAGCCAGATGGCTATTTGCTTTATTCGACTTGCACCTTTTCACCAGAAGAAGACGAGGAGATCGTCAGCTGGCTGATGGATGAATGCGGCTTTAAAGTTTTGCCAATAAAGGCTGATAAAGCAGCGGCCGGCAGACCGGAATGGGGCAACGGGGATGCTAGTTTAAAGCAGTGCGCCCGCTTTTGGCCGCAAGACGGAGTCGGTGAAGGCCAATTCGTGGCCAGTCTGCAAAAGGCTGCTGGCGAAGAAAGCTATGAAGCAGAAGCAGCAGAAGCTTTTTCTCCTGCCAGAAAAAACAAGGATAAGAAGAAAAAGGGCAAAGGCAAGAAGAGAGAAGATAAAAACAGCTTGGAGCGGCCGGGCAAGGAAGAATCCGGCTATATCAGTGAAGCCATTGCCGGCTTCAACTGGCCGGAAAGTTTAGCTTCCTGGCCTAGCCAGATGCTGAAGAGCCAGGATCACGTCTTTGTGCCGGCGCTTGCGCCCGATAGATTAAAGGGGATCAAGGTTTTGAACAACGGCCTGGAACTGGGAATCTTGAAGAAGAAGCGCTTTGAGCCAAGCCACCAGCTGGCGGAAGTTTTAGGGCAGGTTGACCAGGAAAGAGTGGTTGACCTGACTGAAGAAGAATATGACCACTACCTGCATGGGGAAAGCCTGCAAGTTAACTCCAGTTTGAAGGGCTTTGTCTTGGTTTCCTGCCGGGGGATGATTTTCAGCTTTGGGAAATTATCTGGCAAAGGGCAGCTGAAGAACTACTATCCTAAGGGCTTGCGGCAATAGAAGACTAGCTTTACATATTTTTGCTTATGTGAAAAAAGGAGATGGCATAATGAAGGCAGCCTTGGTCGGGTGTTCAAATCCTTTAAAAGAAGCATATCTGCCAGTTGTTGACCAATTGGTTAAGATTCTGGAAGACCGGGGACTGGAAGTCGAAGTCAGTGAATTTTTGACCGATGACACTTTAATTGGCCGGGGAGAAAAGCGGGCCCGGGAACTGGAGGGCTTCTTCTTAGATCCGGAGATGGGACATATTTTTGACATCTCTGGCGGGGACTTGGCTAATACGGTTTTGGGACATTTGGATCTGGACAAGATCGAAGGCAGCCAGGCTGTTTTTTACGGCTACAGCGATTTGACCACGATCTTGACAGCACTGGCTAAAAACGGCAACAAGGCGGTCAACTTCCAGCTGCGCAACTGCCTGGTCAATCCTTGGCTCTTGGAGAGTGGCTACTTTGACCGCCTGCTGACTGGAAAAGAAGTAGCAAAAGAGCTAGGTGAGCTAGAAGTGACTTTTGTCCGGGGCAATAAAATGGCAGGTCCAGTATATGGGGGCAACCTGCGCTGCCTGCTGAAGCTGGCAGGGACGCCCTACTGGCCGGATTTTACAGGCAGCATTTTGTTGCTGGAAGCTTACCGGGGCCGGCCAGAATTGGTGGCTAGTCTACTTGAACAGTGCCGGGAGACCGGGATTTTTGACCAGATCAGCGGTGTTTTGCTCGGCACCTTTAGTGAGCTGGACAGGTTAAAAGCAAGTCATTTGCCAGCAGAAATTCTCGTGGACCTGCTGCCGGCAAATGTTCCAATTGCCAGGACCGAATTTATTGGCCACCGGCCAGATGCTAAGGCGATTAGGCTTGGGCAAGAGTGCATTTTCCAGGAAGCTGGCGTATAATAAAAGTATAAACCCGCCCGCTAAGTCCCGTAGAAATCGGGTGATTATGATGCTTAGCGAGAAGATTATTGACTTGTTGGTATGCTTTGTAGCATTCGTTGTATTTGCAATCGTCGTTTCTATCTATCCAGAGGAAATGTTTGCATTGTTGATTGCGACCGTTCTCTTGATTGGCATTTATGCCGTATGCAAGGAAGTGGTCAAGGACTGGTTGAAACACAACCATCGTTTCGGGGTTTAACGGGCGGAAAATAAGCGCGGACCTGGCAGGAGCCGGGACCGCGTTTTCTTTCTTGAGCGGAGAAGATTATGGAATACGAATACAGACTGGTTGACCGCGATTTGGCGGTTGACGGAGTAAAGAGGCTTTTGCCAGATATAGTTTGGAAGATCGCCAATACGGAACTGGTTGAAGGAATCGGGCTGCCAGAGGTCAAGATGATCTGCAAGGGCAAAGCAAGTGAAGGGATGACCGTTAAGGAAGTCATTACCGTGCACAATCTGAAGCTGGCTATGGAGTTCATGCTGGCCAACCTTGACCGGCCAGTTGATTTGGATCTGGTGAAGGAATACAACCGGATTATCGGGGGAAGCTTGTTTGAGGGGGCTGGTGAAATCAGAAGTTACCCGGTGAAGATTACGGGGACGGATTATCAGCCGGGGATGCCAGGTATTGGGAAGATCGAAGAAGTGTTGCGGCTGGCAAAAGAGATTGACCATCCAATTAAGCAAGGCTTTTATCTGTTTGGTCATATTACCAGAGAGCAGTGGTTTAATGATGGCAACAAGAGGACTGCCCAGCTGGTGGCCAACCATGTTTTTGTGCAAAATAACGCGGCCATGCTGGCGATTCCGGTTGAAGAGCGGGAAAACTTTTGGCACAAGCTGGTTGAATTCTATGAGACCGGGCAGCAAGATGACTTGAATGACTTCTTGTACCAGACCTCGGTTGGGATCATGCCGGGCGGTTTGACTATGGACAAGACCCGGGAGATTGAGGAAAGAAACAGAAAATGGCTGGGGCTGGAGTAAAGCAGTAAGGAAATTAACAGAGGCTAGACTAACTTTGTGTTGGTGCTAGCCTTTTTTAGTTCATGTTGCCCACAAAAAGCTTCACTCTTACTTTATAATGGTATATAGCTAATTAGAGGTAAGGGAAAATGAAGAGTAATTTTGACTTTTTAAACGGCGATGAGCCTGACTTCAAGAAATATTATGTCAATGCAGTGCGGGCTGAAATGCTGTATGCCAGAGGACTTTATTCTGAAGAGGTAGTCAACGTCAGAAAAATTGCTGAGCAGCTTGCAAGGGATATCATGGATCTAGAATACTTGCAGGTTGATGAGCGGTCAACATTTAACGATAACTTGAGCAGACTCAAGCGTGGCGCTTACGTAACCGACCGGGCGATCAATGTTTTCTACGAGGTTAAGCGAAGCGGGAACGTTCAAGCACACGCCCTTGAAGAAACTGCTACTAAAGACACTGGTTTAACTGAACTGAAGAATATCTGGTTCTTGCTGGCTGAGTTTGCTAACAAGTATTATGACGTTCATGTTGATACTCATAGCAAGTTTAATGAGCCAGAACTGGAAACAAACTACACATCTTCTGAGAGAAGATTGATTTACATTCAAACTGCTGACAATTCAAGTGGCAATTGGCCGGCTTATATTGGGGCAAGAAAAGTTGGTAAGGCATCTATTGAAGAGGACTTTAACAACGATTTAAGACCTAACAGCGATTATCTGCGTGACCGGGCTGATAAGCGAATTAAGCAGTATATGAGAACTGGTGGTGTACCATACGTTGTTGAATGGGCTGAATTGGGCTACTCACCAGTAACCAAGAGATGGTTTGGGGATGAGGCAGTTCATGAGGTCTTAGAGCGGTCAGGGATCAAGCATGCTGAAGGGCTAGAAGGCGATGAGTGGTATAAGGTTGATCTTGAAACTGCCAAAAAGGCCATTCAGGCGGTCAAAGATGGCAAGAGTGCCATTGAGCTTGATAACAAAACTCCTAAGCAGCAGAAGCCAATTGAAGTTAAGATCACTCTTAGACCAGAGCAGAGGGATGCGATTGACAAGACCAAGGCCGCATACAAGCACTACAACCGTATGCTTTGGAACGCAAAGATGCGCTTTGGCAAGACCATCACTGCTTTAAGTTTAGTAAAAGAATCTAAGTACAAGAAGGTCCTCATTATGACCCACCGGCCAGTGGTTAACGAGGGTTGGTTTGACGACTTTAACAAGATCGGTATGACCAAGGCTGGCTATCTCTACGGTTCTAGAAACCGGGGCCACAGATCAGTTGAGGAGCTGGAAAACTTAGGCCAGCCATACGTTTACTTTGCTTCCATTCAGGATCTACGGGGTTCAACGGAAATCGGTGGCAAGGTCAGTGACAAGAACCATGATGTTTTCTCAGTTGCCTGGGACTTGGTCATTGTCGATGAAGCCCATGAAGGGACGCAGACTGACTTAGCACAGAACGTACTTGATGCCGTGTTAAGCAATAAGCGGACTACCAAGCTTTTGGAACTGTCTGGTACTCCGTTCAACCTGCTATCAGACTATGACGAAGAGCAGATCTTCACTTGGGACTACACCATGGAGCAGGAAGCTAAGCTGGCCTGGTCAGAAGAGCACCCGAATGAAGTCAACCCATACGCTACCCTGCCAAAGGTTTCCATGTACACCTTTGAAATGAGCGATCACTTTAAAGACATCAACTTTACCGGGGATGGCTTAGGGAGATACTCATTTAACTTCAAGGAATTCTTCCGGACGGATGAGAATGGCAAGTTTGTGCATGAGAAGAATGTCCGCCAGTTCTTAAAGAACATTACTTCACCTGGTCCAACCAACTATCCATTTGCCAACCGGACTTTCCGGAACAACTTGCGGCATACTTTATGGATTCTGCCGGGGATTAAGGAATGTAACGCCTTAGAAGACTTGCTCAATGAACCTGGCACGGTCTTCCATGAAGAAGGCTACAAAGTAATTAACGTGGTTCGCGGAGATAAGACGGCGGATGAAGAAGCCAGTCAAAGCGATGTAGAACGCGTTAACAGAGCGATGGATCCAGATCCAGCAAGGACTAAGACGATTACCTTGACTGTGCGGAAGATGACCACAGGGGTAACGATTAAGCCTTGGACGGGTGTCTTGTTCTTGTCAAACACCAACAGTGCCATGCAGTATCTGCAGGCGGCCTTTAGAGCGCAAACCCCATATGCGTCAGAAACCTTCGGTCAGAAGACCAATTGCTACATTTTCGACTTTGCACCGGACCGGGCTTTGACAGTTATGGCCGAAGCAAGCAGTTTGTCGACTGGTGCTGGTAAGCTGAATAGCGGTGAACAGGAAGAGCGGATGACCAAGTTGCTTAACTTCTTGCCAATTATTGGTGAGAAGGGCAACAAGATGCAGGTTTACAACGTAAACACCTTGCTGACCAAGCTTAAAAAGGCATACGCGGAAAGAGCTGTTAGGTCTGGTTTTGATGACAATTCTATTTACTCTGACAAACTCTTGAATATTGAGAGCCAGGAGATTCTTGACAAGTTCAATAAGCTTAAAGCGATTGTTGGGACGACCAAGAAAGAAAAGCAAGAGACAAAGATTGACATCAACAATCAAGGTTTGACCGACAAAGAGTCAGAGACTGCAAGAAAGGCCAAGAAGAAAAAGCCGAAAGAGCGGACAAAAGAGGAGCAAGAAGCAATCGACAAGGTTAATGCTCTTAAGCGCCAGCGGCGGGCTTTGATCTCAATCTTGCGCGGGATTTCGATTAGAATTCCGATGATGATCTACGGGATGGACATTGACTTTGATGAAGACGTGTCAATTCAGCAATTTATGAACCGGGTTGACGACGTGTCGTGGCAGGAATTTATGCCAGCCGGCGTGACAAAGGAAATGTTCAAGCAGTTTATTCCGTATTACGATGCGGAGATCTTTGTCGAAGCCGGGAAGATCATCAGACGGCGGGTAAAAGAGCTGGATAAGGCTGATCCGCTTGACCGGGTTGAGAAGATCGCGGATATTTTCGGGACTTTTAGAAATCCTGACAAGGAAACTGTGCTTACGCCATGGCGCGTGGTTAACATGCATTTGGGTAAGACGATTGGCGGACTTGTTTATTATGACGACGATTATGAGACTCAGTATGTTGATGGTAAATCTGCGATGCATTGGGTATCATCTGAAGATACAGAGCGGGTTTATCATGAGAATACCCGCATTTTAGAGATCAACGCCAAGACTGGGCTTTATCCGTTGTTTGCGGCTGCATCCCTGTACTGGAAGGAATTCCAGAAGATGAATGATCAGACAGCTGGCAAGTTTAGTTTGATCGATGAGCAGTTCATTTGGCAGAAGATTCTGCGGGAAAACATCTTTGTCGTGGCTAAGACACCAATGGCAAAGGAAATCGCCATCCGGACGCTGAGGGGATATAACTCGGACTGGGATGTTAATGCGGAATACGTCGAAAATATTATTAAGGATGCTAAGGCCGACGTTGATGCTGAAGCTAAAAAGATTGAGAGGCTATTTGGAAACATGAAATTCGACGTCGTGATCGGTAATCCGCCGTATCAAGAAGAAACAAAGGGAAGCAGATCTAGCCAAAAATCTATTTATTATTTGTTCATGGAATTAGGTTTTAAGTTATCTGATTTAGTATCATATATTACCCCCGCAAGATACTTATTTAATGCGGGTGATACTCCTTCAGATTTTAACAAGAAACTTCTAAATTCAAGACATTTTAAGATAATAACTTTTGAGCAAGACTCTTCAAAGATTTTTCCGCGTACGGATATAAAGGGGGGAGTCTCAGTGTTCCTATATGATCAAAAAACTGAGTACGAACCAATTAAATTATTTATTCCGTTCGATGAGTTGAAATCTATCTATAAGAAGGTAGTACCAACCCTTGAAGTAAGCGGTAGCCTTTCAGAGATAATCTATCCAGCAAATAAACTTAACTTGCGAGCTCTCTACGAAGATTATCCTGAAGCAAAGAAGCAAATTAGTAGTAACGGTAGAGAAAGAAGACTTCAAAGCAATATCTTTAAGCTAGATGCATTTCATGATTCAAAAGAAAAAGATGACTTTGGTATTTATGGAGTAATTAAAAACAAGCGTATCATAAAATATATCAACAATAAATATATAGATACGGACTTTAACAACAATATTAATAGCTATAAAGTAATTTTACCGAAATCTAATGGATCTGGCTCATTAGGAGAAGTGTTGAGTACCCCCCTTATCGGGTCCCCCCTTATCGGGTCCCCCCTTATCGGGTATACCTATACTTTCATTGGGATTGGTAAATTCGGTGACAAATTTGCGGTTGAATCTACATTAAAATATGTTAAGAGTAAATTTGCTCGGGTTATGCTTGGGATATTAAAAATTACTCAAGATAATACCCCAGAAAAATGGAAACTTGTCCCTCTTCAAGACTTTACCCCTAGCTCTGATATCGACTGGACAAAGTCAATCCCAGAGATTGATCAGCAACTTTACAAGAAATATAATCTCTCTGAGGACGAAATCAACTTTATCGAAACGAAAGTGCAGGCAATGGATTAATGACTGATGAACGATTGATCAAATCGGCAGATCGGGTCAAGGATGTCGGTGAAGTTTTTACACCAAAGCGCATAGTTGATCTGATGCTGGATCAACCGGAAATTAGTGCTAAGGTAAATGACCTAACTGCTACTTTTCTTGAACCATCAGCTGGTGAGGGAGCTTTTTTAACCGAAATACTTACTCGTAAGATGCAGGTAGCACTTGAGGGCAGTACTTCAGTTGATAGCTATGAAGATAGAATTTTGCTGGCACTTTCATCTCTTTACGGCATTGAGTTGATGGAAGATAACTATAAAATGCTTCGGCACAACATGTACCAAACTTTTGTAGTCGACTACCTTCGGGGACTCAAGGCAAAGGGGCAGCCAGAGCATGGTAAGCGTAAGGTCTTGAAAAGCGCCAAAACCATCATCTATGCCAATATGGTTCAAGGCAACACTCTGACCTATAAGAACGTTCAAGATCAGCCTATCATTTTCAGTGAATGGGCTTCATATAAGCAAGATGGCCGCATTTGGGTTAAGCGCACAACTCAGACTTTTGAGTCGATTGTTGAAGGCGAGCAGACCGATAATGGCTTAGTCGTACCAGAGGATTCACAGCTCGACTTGTTTACTGATTTTGATCCAGATACCCATGAGGTAAAATCAAAGGATTCTTATCTCCAATATAAGCCTGTTCAAATTGTTGACGTCTACAAAGAAGAGTTAGTTGATACAAACAAAGAATAAGCTAAAAATGCATCCCTAAGTATGATCTTTCATGCCAGGGATGCATTTTCTGTCTCTTCCTAAGCCTTTGCCTCATGCTAAAATAGACGTATTGAGAAGTACGTTTTAGAATTTTTTACGGAGATGCCTATGCCTGAATTACAGCTAAGAGCTGCCCAAGTTGGGGATGCAGAAAGATTGCTTGAAATCTATGCCCCATATGTAGAGAAAACGGCGATCACTTTTGAAGATGAAGTGCCATCTGTTAGTGAATTCCAAGACCGGATCAAACGGACGCTAAAAAAGTATCCCTATCTTGTGGCGCTTAAAGACGGACAGATCCTTGGTTATGCATACGCCAGTCCCTTTAAGGAGCGGGTCGCTTATGACCACAGCGTGGAATTGTCCATCTATATCGATGCTAATGTCCGTCACCAGCATATTGGCAGATTCTTATATGACGCGATGGAAGATTGCTTAATGAAGCAGGGCTTTTTAAACTTGAACGCCTGCATCGCTGCTCCGATTGGCGAAGATCCGTATTTAGATGACAACAGCATTCGTTTCCATGAGCACTTAGGCTACAAATTTGTGGGCCGTTTCCACCAGTGCGGCTATAAATTTGACCGCTGGTATGACATGGTCTGGATGGAAAAGATGCTGGGCGAGCATACTGTACCTGCACCCAAGATTATCCCTTTTTCAGAGATGAATTTTTAGTCTAGATAAACACATGCTGGCCGCTAGAAGCAGCTAAGTCTGACTTGATAATGTCAACCAGTTCGTCCGGCTGCTCTTTTTTACCGTCTGAAACCCAGGCAATCAATAAAGCCACAAAGGCACCAATCCGCATATAGACGTGGTAATGGTAATTTGGGAGGGGCTTTTGGTATTGGTCTTTGAAATAGTCATGCAGGATCTCTGAGTTTTGGTAATGACTGCTGGCGATAATGTCAAACCGCTTTAGCTTGATCAAGACCTCCAAGATCTCAGCGTTGTCGTCTTTTAGCCAGAAGGCAAAGAAATAGTGCAAAAATTCATATTCTTCAGAGTCATGGCTTTCCTTTTCAACATAGGAAGTCATGACTTTTTTGTACATCTGGTCGCACTTCCAGGCCAAGATATCGATTGGCTGATCAAACAAGCGGTAAAAAGTTGCCCGGCTGACGGATGAAGCCCGCTGCAGGTCAGCAATTGATATTTCCGCAAGAGCCTCTTTTTTTAAGCATGCTGCCAGCCCCTGGTAGAGCAAGTCTGCTGACTTGTACATCCTCTTGTCCTTTTTGATGTGATACATTTTCCACCTCTACTGTCTTATAAGTTATGAGACTATTGTATCGTAATTTTGCCGGTGCTAGGATATAGAAAAATTGAAAGCGAGGCAGGGCAAATGAGAGAAATTGTTATTTCATACCGGGCAGGGGAGCAAGGTTTTGATAGGACTTTTGTGTTGCGGGAAGAAGCCAAGCGGGCCAGGAAATCTTTAGAGTTTTTGGGAATAAGTCCAAAGGGCGATTTGGCGGAGATGCGGCGGTTGCTTTTATCTCGGAAGCTGGAACTGGGTCATCAGAAAATTGAAGAATTGTGCAGGCGTGACGTGGCCAGATCAAAGCAGATGGAGAAAATCCTGCTTTTAGCCAGCCACGGGCCAGCTAAGCCTTGCTGCCTGGAATTGAGAGCTCAAGGCATTTCTGCCAAGGAATTCGTGGAGTGGTTTGAAGCAGTAAACGCGGCCAATGATGAAAAGGCAATGCTAGCCGCACATCCCGACCACTATTTAATTGACACGTCCCCTTCTGGTCAGCAACTGGTTTATGAGCGTTATGGCGGCTCACCTTTTGTTTCCAGAGCTGTGATTGATTTTGCCAACAATGATGACGTTTTGAAAAAAGCTGACCCAGAATACCCTTGGCGGATCGCCGGGGCAGCCATAAATGATTCCGGCAAAGCAATTGGCGGTGCCTTACACCAGTTTAAAGATATTCCAGGAGGGATGGAGGGGAAGCTGCAGATCAATTTTCCTTCGATGATGCCCAAGAAAATTGTCGAAGGACATAAGCTTCATCTGGCAATTGAATTCGGTAACTGGATTGAGGCAGCAGGAAGAAGCTTAGATTAGGCAAATTTTCGGTTGGCGTAAGCTGATCGCTTTTTTTGCGGCGATTTTTGCCTGGGGGATGCTGGACTGGTTATAATATTTGTAGATTAAGCATTGCATCCCCTTGATTCAGAGAAAAGATAGGGCCAAGCTGGTCTTGTAGGAGATTTTTTCAGAAAGAAGTGGAGAGATGAATCCTAAACTGCATGACTACACGGTTTTTGACTTGGAAACAACCGGGAAAAAGATCATCCAAATCGGTGCCTTAAAGGTCAGAGATGACCAGACCGTGGCGAAGTTCTCGACTTACGTTAATCCCATGGAGAAAATCAATGAATATGTCTCTCATCTGACTGGCATCAGCAATTACCAGACGGATGCTGCCCCAGTAATTGATGAAGTTATGCCAGACTTTCTGGACTTTATCGGCGACGATACTTTGGTTGGCCACAATATACTTAGTTTTGACTGTCACATTTTGGCTGACAACGGATATCCGCTGGCTAACCCGAAACTGGATACCTTGCTTTTGGCTAATAGTTACAAAAAGAGGGGCCTGTTTCTAGATTCTATCCCTAACGTCAGACTGTCGACTCTGAAGGAATACTACGGGATTAAGATCAACTCCCACATCGCTATCAGCGACTGTATCACCAACAATATCGTTTACCAGAAGCTCCGCGATGGCGATTTAGCTAAGGCCACGGAGATAATCGATTTTACCACCAAGCAGGTTGACTCTTGCTTGGCTGGCCAGCGCTTTGTGATTACCGGCCAGTTTCGCCAGGCAACCAGATATGAGCTGACCAGCTTGATTCAAAGCCACGGCGGCAAGGTGACCGGTTCGGTGTCCGGCGTGACTGACTACTTGCTGAAGGGCGAGCTGGATCATGTTACTGGCAAGTGCAAAAAAGCTGCTGAGAAAGGTACGGCAGTGATTGGATATGAGGACTTAATGTCACTTTTACAGAAATGAAATAGAGCTTCCAGATTTTTCCTGGAGGCTCTATTTGCATCTTAGGGGGCAATTTTTGCATCTTGCCGGAAAAGCTGGGACAAGACCGGCAAAAAACGATACGATAATATTGCAAACGAGCCAAAGAGAAAGAAGGTGGGCAGCATGAAGGTTAAAGTTGAGCTGAATAAAGACCAGGATTTGCCCCTGGCAGTGATCTATACCGACAAAATGACTGAAGAGGTTGAGCGGGTAGTTGCTTTCCTGGAAAACAGCGCCAGCTCTGCTCCTTTAATCGCCCAGCAGGAAGACCGCCTGGTCATCATCAAGCCTAGTGACGTCATCCTTGTCCGGGTCGAAGGCGGGGATACGGTCATCTACACCGGAAAAGGCAAGTATTTTTCCAGAAAGCGGCTGTATGAGGTCTACCAGCAGCTGGGCCAGGACTTCATGCAGATTTCCAAGCAAGCCGTCGTCAACTTGACTTGCCTGGAAAGCGTCGAAGCATCTTTTAACGGGACCATGTTTCTGCGTTTAGAGCATGGTCTGTCTGATTACATTTCCCGCAAATACCTGCCCGCTTTTAAGCAGTATTTGGGGCTTTAGGAGGGGATAAAAATGTCTGCCAAGAAAAATATTCTGGTCAGTTCCTTGATCGGAATTGGCATCGCCGCCGTCTCGTCCTGCCTGGTTGGCCTGCTGCTCTTAGCAAATGGCGCAGGCCGCTTGACCATGACGGTTGCTGAATACACGCAGATGCTTGCCGGCATCGTCTTAGTCGGCCTCGGTTTTGGCCTGCCCAGCATCGTTTATCAAAACGACAAGCTGGCACCGGCCTACCAGGTCTTGATCCACATGGGAACTGGCTGCCTGGTCATGACCCTGGTCAGCTTCTGGACTGGCTGGATCCCGGCTAAAGCTGGCTTTTGGCCAGCTTTCCTGACTATTGCTGGTGAAATCGCCGTAGCCTTTATCGTCTGGCTAATTTTTTACCAGCATGAAAAGAAGCTGGCTCAGAAGATGAACGATCGGATCAAGCAGCTGAAAAAGTAGCTATTAAGCAAGGTTGGAAGTGATTCCAGTCTTGTTTTTTCGTAGAAACAGGAAAGTTGAACTTGTAAAAAATAAGGAGTATCGTTTGTATATCTTTTAGATTCAATCTATAGAAATGTGAGCTAATGCAATGAAAAAATACGACTACATCATCATCGGCAGCGGCCCGGCGGCTAATCACCTGCTCTTCAAGTTAGCAAGAACTGACCGGACCGCCCTGGTCATTGAAAACAACTTGTGGGGCGGAACCTGCCCAAATACCGGCTGCCAGCCGAAGATTTTTCTGGAAGGCGCCGTCCGGCCGGTTTTGAACACTTATTATCTGACTGGCAAAGGAGTAAAAGAAGCCGCCAAGCTGGACTGGAAGACTTTGATCAAGCGCAAGAAAGAGATCTGGGCAGAATTTCGTCAAGAAGAGCGGGCCAGCATTGAAAATGACCAGGTAGACACTGTCTTTGGCAGCGGGGTGATCACTGGTCCGCATACGGTTGAGGCGGCTGGGGCGGAATATGAAGGCGAAAATATTGTCATCGCGACGGGGCTTCTTCCTCACCACTTGGAAGTGCCGGGCAGTGAGTATGCCATTACCAACGATGAATTTTTTGACTTGAATGAATTGCCGAAAAAGGCAGTCGTTATTGGGGGCGGCTATGTTGCCCTGGAGCTGGCCACGATCTTGCAGGCAGCTGGGAGTGAAGTCACGGTCTTGCAGCACTCTGACCGTTTGCTGCGGCCTTTTGACCAGGAATACGTTGAAAAATTGACGCAAATGATGGAAGAGCGCGGCATTGCGCTTCATTTGAACACGCCAGTTAAGGCAATAGGTAAAAATGCTGCTGGTTATGAAGTGACGGCAGAAAACGGACAAAAGTTTGCAGCTGACCTGGTGATCGACGCTTCTGGCCGGCGGGCTAACGTAGACGGCTTGGGCCTGGAAAAATTAGGGATCAAGTTTGATCCGGTCAAGGGCGTGGCAGTCAACGAGCACTTGCAGACTAATGTCCCGAGTATTTTTGCCGCTGGGGATGTCGCTGACAACGGGCAGATGAATCTGACGCCGGTTGCTTGGGTTGATTCCTACCACATTTATGATTTTGTCGAAAATGGTCTGACTGAAGGAGTTAAGTATCCTGCCGTAGCTACCAGCACCTTTACCTACCCGCAAGTCGCCCAGGTAGGCAAACGGGAAAGTGAAATGGCAGCTGGCGATACGGTCAAAAGAATGAAGCTGGGGTCGACTTTTGCCTCCATGGGTGAAGGCGATGAAGAGTCAGAATTAAAAGTCATCTTCAACAAGGCTGGCGAAGTGGTCGGCGCTTCAGAAATCAGCATCAATGCCGGGGATGACATCAATCTCTTCGCCCCGCTGATTGGCAAGAAGGATCCGGCAGAATTTGCCATGAACAATCTGGGCTTCGCCTTCCCGACTCTGGCCAACAAACTGGACGTTCTCTTCCGGTAAGTGTGACAGTAAGTAAAATTTGAAAAATTTTGAATTTAAGCAAAGGTTTATCCTTTGCTTTTTTCTTTGCCCGCGGATTGAAATTTGGCTGCTTTTACAGATTGATCTGCCTGTAAAAAGACCGTCAGACCGGGCTTTTTAGCTGATGACATGCGACTTTTTCCTTTGGTAAAAATCTGCTTTAATCAAAACTGAGCTTCGAACATTTGGTCGAATTGCTAAAAGTAAAGCAGTTAAGTGATGAATGTGAAAACAGAAAGGATAAAAGTGATGGCGTATTCAATTCAGCAAATCCGGGAGGGCTTAGAGAAAGCCGGCTATGTGGCTAATGACGAAATCACGACCGCCCTGTGGGCCAGCGTGAGCCGGGGCCGGCCCTTGCTTTTAGAAGGAGCTGCTGGGACTGGCAAAACTAGTCTGGCTAAGGCACTGGCAGATGGCTTAAGTCTGCCTTACCAGCGGCTGCAAATGTATGAAGGTTTGAGCGATGACAAGATTCTGTTTGACTATGACTACCAAAAGCAGCTGCTGGTTATTGAGATGCTTAAGCCGCGCTTGATGGAGGAATGCAAATGGATGAATCTCAAGGAAGCTGAGCAGTACGCTCTTAATAAGCTTGATTTCTACGGGGATGACTTTCTCTTAGAGCGGCCAGTCTTAAAGGCAATTAGGTCGAAAAAGCAGACTGTCCTCTGCATCGATGAGCTTGACAAGGCAGATGAAGCAACTGAATACATGCTCTATGAGTTTTTAGAGAATTACTCCTTATCCATCCCGCAATACGGAACAGTTACCTGCCAGCCAGATGAGCGGCCCATCGTCATCATTACTTCAAACGGCTATCGTGAGCTCTCTGGCCCCTTGCGTCGGAGGTGCAACTATCTTTACTTAAAGCGGAAGAAGGCGGCTGAGATGGCCAAAATTTTAGCTCTGAAGGCAAATGTTGACCGCAGCCTGGCTTTCGGCATTGCCCTGGTAGTTTCAAAAATGACTAATCTGCACTATCAGCCGTCACTTGCTGAAGCGATTGACTACGCGAGATTCCTCAGCCAGCAGGAAGACATCAGCAAAGAAACCGCCCTTTCGGCTTTGAGCATCTTGCTTAAGGATAATCGGGATTATGACAAGGGCAGGAACTTGCTCTTGAAGCACGGCGGGGAGATCTGGAGCAGAGGCAGTGACGATGAAGACGACAGCGGAAACGGAAACGATTGAGCTGAAAAGCAGCTTTTTGCCAGACCTGCTAGCCTTTGGCGACTACCTGGTTAAGCTGGGCTACCAGCTGATGCCGAATTATGCGGAAGAGATTTTGGCATTACTGGCAGACAGCTTCTTTGACCAGCCCGATGTCAGCCTGTGGAATTACCAATTGCTGCTGAAGCCCTTAATGGTCAAAAGCCCGGCTGAAGCTCAGCACTTTCAAGAAGATTTAAGGAATTATTTGCAGCTGAAAAACAGCTTGCGGGATAAAGAAGAGGCCTTAGCCAGAAATCATGAGGAACTTGAGGGCGTCATGCGCAAGTTTGACCAGGAAGAGGCCAGTCTGGAAGAAGAAGGCAGGCAGCTTGCTCAAGAGAAGAATGGTTTGCCGGGCAGCTTTAAGATTCCAAAGACCTGGCTTAAGCGTTTAGATAAGCTGCAAGCCGAAAATACTGCAGCCTTTAAAGCCTTGTTTGCGGATAGTCCTAAGCAGGAGATATTTGCAAAGATGGCTAAGACTCTGGCAGACAATGACCAGTCTGGCAAAAGAGAGATTTTTGACCAGCGGAAAGATCTGCTGGCTGAGTTAGAAAAGGCGGCTGGCAAACTTACTGACCTGCCAGACCCCATGGCCGGCATGCAGCTCTTAGAAGAGCTGGGCAAGATCTTGAAAAGAATCGACCTCCAGGACAAACGGCTGAAAAGAGCAGGAATCAAGCAGGAGAAAAAGCAAGGCGATTTAGAGCAGAGCCGGCAAGATGCCGGGCAAGAAGCTGGCCGCCTGCAGATGAGGATTAACGAATTGCAGAGCAGGTTAGCATCCCCAGGAAAGCGGGAGTGGAGCAAAGAAGCAAACCAGGGGATGAACTTCGTTGACAATACTGACCTGTTAGCCAAGCCCTTTGCCAGCTTGTCCAAGCTTGAACGTGAACAGATCAGTGACTATGTCAATTTGTACGCTTATAAGTTCAAGGCTCAAGTTGCTAAAAGACTGATTAGTCCTAGGAAAGGGAGGATTGATCTTGCGGCCAGCATCAAACTGGCCTGCAAAAGCGGCGGTATCCCTCTTAAGCTGCAATACCAGCACCCCAAGAAGCGTCCTTGCAAGCTGGTGATCTTTTTAGACGTGTCAGGCTCCTGCATCAAAGCAGCTGAACCGCTCTTCTTATTCGCCTGCTGCTTAAGAGAGCTTTTCCCGGCAGGCTGTGAGCTCTATGCCTTTGTTGACCACCTGGTGGATCTCTCAAGTGACTTAAAGGCGGGGATGTCCTATGGCGAACTTACAGAAGTATTGTGGAAGGTGCCAACCATTGGTGTGTACTCGGACTACGGCAAGCCGTTAAGAGAATACAAAGATAAACAGGGGCAGCTGAACAAGCGGACCATCATGCTCTGGATGGGGGATGCCAGAAACAACCATTTGCCCAGTGAGGAGAAGATCTTCAAGGATTTGTGCCAGCGGGTGAAGAAATGCTACTGGCTTAATCCTGAAGCTAAAAGCAAATGGGATACCGGGGATTCAGTCATTGGCAGCTATGCCCCATATGTCAATGAATTGGCTGAGGTCACCAACCCGGCCTCTTTGATCAAATTTTTGTGTGAATTACAGAATTGAGGATGAAGATGAAAGAAGAAAGCAAAGTCTTAACTGAAAAAGAAGTAGACCAGCTGAGCAGTGATTTCTTTGAAAATTACGAAAGCTACTTTGACCAGCCTTTTTACTTGAAAGTGCTGGCGCAGCCTCTGGCTAAGCAGTATCTCCGACCCAGCAGCTTGAAGGTTTGCCTGGCTTACCAATTACTGACTAAGGAGTGGCTGAAAGCTGAGCTTGCTGAGCGGACTTTCCATGAGAATAAAAACAACCAGCGCATTTACCTGGAGCCTGGCAAGCTGAAGAAATCTTTGTCTAAAGAAGATTGGGATCTGGCTAGTGACTACCTGTTCCCAGGAGACAAGCAGGCTTACCTGGAACTGACAGCTGATGGGAAAAAGCTCCTTTTACCGAGCAACAAGCGCCAGCAGCTTCAGCACTTTAAGACCAGTTTGGCGAATTGCCAGTCCTGGCAAAAGCTGCTTGACCATATCAAAGAAAATCATGCCGATCTGTCGCTTAATTGGCATTTCAAGAACCAGTCCAAGCTCGAAGTGACTTTGACAGGGAGAAAGGATCACGAGCATGCTTTCGCCTTAAAAGAGCCAGAGGCGATGGAAGAGGAGTATGACAAGTTTTTAGCCAATTCGAAGAAGAAAGAGGCAAATTACAAGAAAAAGATCAAAGAAAAGGTTGCTGCTTCTAAGCTGCGGGGGGACCTGTTAGCGCGGGCAATTGCCCAGCTTGCTTTGAGAAATGAGACGCGGATTACGCCTAACAACTGTCTGAAGATTCTGCGGGGACTGTCATATCCGGATTACGATGCCATCAACCATAGTGACTATGACAGACGTTTTCGCTTTCTGCCAAACAAGGCGATTCTGCAGGTAATTGACGCCATGCAAAAAGACGGACTGATCGCGGCCGAGGAACGCTTTTATTCTGACTATCATGTCTATTACCATGAATTGGTGCCGACTGATCTGACTGAGGAATTTCTGAATGCTGAAGCAGCTGAGGGATCAGATCTGGCTTTGCTGAAAGAGATCAATGAGTCTGCGGACAAGAGTGATCTTTCTGCTTTTAACGTTGTCAAATTAAGCCAGGAACTTCTGCAGCATCCCGCTTTGGTTTGCGTTGATCAGAGTTACCAGGCCTTTATCGACCAGCATGACTTGGCCAGAGAATACTTGAAAACTCGCCTGCAGCTGACGACCAGCAAGTTTACTAAGAAGTATCTGCGCCTGCTTTTAGAGGGGGATGCAGAAAAAAGCATCCCTAGTCAAACAGTGAATGCTTGATTGGGGATGCTTGAGAAATTTGTAGTTAGTATTTAGTAATTAGTATTTAATTCGCTGAGGGATGCTACTTGGCCAGCTGGTCAACGAAAGTCAGGTATGCTGCTTGCTCACCAGTTTCAACGGCCTTTACCTCACCCAGTTTAACCTGCCCGCTATGCAGCTGATCTTCTGGGATTTCAACGGTATGGGTTTCAGTCGCGTTGCCGATCAGTTCGATCCAGTAGCTGTGGTCCTTTTGGTGCAAGATGGTCTTGACCATGCCGCCAGGATTATAGACAGAGATCTCTTTTTCAAAGTGGCCCAGGTCCGGGTGCGTCAAGGCGAAGGCCAAGGAGCTGGCTGACATCCCAGTCCCGCAGGCATTGGTAAAGCCAACGCCCCGTTCATAGGTTCTGACAAAAAGCTGGCTGTCGCCGCGGATAACGGTGTAGTTGATGTTGACCCCGTCTGAGAAGTAAGGATTCTCGCCGTTCAAGTAGGCACCAAGCTCTCCTAAGACCGGGCTGTCCAGATCCTCTTCTTTGATAAAAGCGATGAGGTGGGGATTAGGCACGGCCAGAGCGCTAAAACGCCAGCCTGGAACCAGTTCCGGAACCAGTGTGTCCAAAAGGCGGTCATGGCCCAGATTGTCAAAAGGCAAAGCCTCTTTGTTAAAGCGGACAGGGGAGATTTCCACCCCGAAAGCCGGCACGCCTGCGGCAAAGTCTTCGGCTTGCCGGACGGCCAGGTCAGCGTACATGGTTTCCACCTTAAACTGGCTTTCTCCGGTCTTTTCGTGCAGGTAGCGGGCAACAGTTCTAAGGCCGTTGCCGCACATTGAAGCTTCACTGCCGTCAGCATTGATTACCCGCATTTTGCCTAAAACGCCAGGGTGACTTGATTCTTCAACTGACAGGATGCCATCAGCCCCGCCAAGCAGGCCATTTTCCCGGTCAGTAAGGGTCTGGGTCAACTTCCGCAGTTCACTATCAGTCAGCGGATTTTCCAGTTCGGTCTGGTCCAGAATGAAGAAGGAATTCTGTGACCCGTGGACTTTCAATAATTTAGTCATTTTATTCTCCTTGTGCTTCTTGCTTGAAAAAGTAGTCGTAAATCGCGGCTACTGCCCGGTCTGCATCTTTAGCAGCTGTACCGAGCATGATGGAAATTTCGGAAGCCCCTTGGTTGACCATCCGGAAGGAAATTCCTTCTCTGGCAATTGGAATAGCGATGTCCCGAATGACACCAATCCGGTCCCGCATGCCTTCGCCAACCAGCATGATGATCGCGTAATCACTGATCCATTCCAAGTGGTCGGGGTTGACTTCATTTTGGATCTCATTGCAGACTTGGTCGATCAATTCGTCGTTCAGAGCATCTCTGTCAAAGATGATCGTTAGGTCGTCAATCCCAGTTGGCATGTGTTCGTAGGAAAGCTTGTGCTTGCTTAAGATCTGCAGAATACGGAGGGTAAAGCCGATTTCCTTGTTGAGCAGGTACTTGTGCAGGTAAAGAGCACCAAAGTGCTTGCCGCTGGCGATCCCAGTAATGATGGTTTCCGGCTTGAAGCCTTTTTCCGGCACGATCATGGTCCCGCGCTTTTCCGGGTGCTGGGTGTTCTTGACGTTGATTGGAATCTGCCCTTGAATAGCTGGGATCAAGGCTTCATCGTGAAAGACAGAGAAGCCAGCGTAAGACAGTTCTCTCATTTCCCGGTAGGTCATCGTGTGAATCGGCTGAGGCTGGTCAACCACCTTAGGGTTGGCTGAGAAAATAGCATCAACATCAGTAAAGTTTTCATATAGATCAGCGTGGAAGCCTCTGGCCAAAATAGCCCCGGTAATGTCTGAACCGCCTCTTGAAAAAGTGGCGATGTGACCGGCCAGAGTATAGCCGTAAAAGCCTGGGAAAATCAGCTTTTCGTCGGCATCGTAGGCAAAGTTATCCAAGAGCTGGTAGCTTTCCGGGTTGACAGAGGCGTTATTTGGACTCCCAGTGACGATAAGCCCGGCCTCTTTAGGGTCGACGTAGCGGGCCTTTACTCCCTGGCTTTGCAGAATCTTGGCGATCAACTTGGCATTTAACCGTTCGCCGTGCGCCTTAAAGGCCGCTTGCAAGTAGTTTTTGTTTGGATATGGCTGCTTTGGCAAATCCAGCAGAATTTCTTTCAAGGGCAAGAGCTCTTCCATCGGCAAGTTAAAGTATTCGCCAATTTCAACGTAGCGCTGGAAGATCCGGTCAGCAACTTCAAGTCCGTGTCTGCCATGGTTGATTTCATGGGCATACTTGATCAAGAGGTCGGTGACCTTGATGTCATCATCAAAGCGTTTGCCTGGGGCAGACGTAACGACAACTTGTCTTTCAGCTTCAGCGGTGATGATCTTTAAAGCATTTTCTACAGCAGGGCCGCTAGCCAGGGAACTGCCACCAAACTTAACTACTTTCATCTTGCTACTCTCTTTCATGTTCAGTCTTTTAATCAGAATTTAAGTTTAATCAGAATGGACTTTACCATTTTTCTCCGGAAAATGCAAAAAAAGATTCCGATAATTCATGGAGAATCGCACCTATTCACTGTTATGCCAAGGAATCGGGCAGGCTATGAATAAAAAATATGCAAATAAAAGATAAAAAAGCCGTTGACAAGATGAAGCTAGTATTATAAACTGATTACAAATTGAAGAGGCGCAACCGACAAGAGTAAGGCAAGAGAGCCCGCCAGGCGAAGAACTTGCAAGAAAGGGGAGGTTGCCGAAGCGTCCGCATTGGCAAGGCGGATTGGCTGGGCTATGGCTTAAGAGGCCATGGACTGTCGCAGGGAAGGTACCTGCGTTGCGCTTGCAATTTGACGTGAAATTTAATTTTGAATTTTTCGGGCTCCAGATTGTTAAGGCGATCTGGAGCTTTTTCTTTGCCTCTTCGAAGTAATCATCAACAGAAACAGAATAGTTTAGAAAGAGAAAGATACCATGGCAGAATTAGACGCACAAAGCATTATCAACTACATTGGCTCAGCACCAAAGAAGACCCCAGTCAAGGTTTACTTGAGAGGAGCAGGTCTGGACGAGGTCACTTTCCCAGAAGGCACAGATCCTTTTGTCAGCGGTCAAGCTGGGGTAGTCTTCGGTGACTGGCAAGTTCTTAAGCCATTTTTGGCAGAACATGAAGCTGACTTTGAATCAGTCCGTGTGGAAAACACTGCCCGCAATTCCGCTGTTCCTTTGCTGGATCTCAAGGAAATCAATGCCCGAATTGAACCGGGCGCTATCATCCGTGACCAAGTCTTGATTGGTGACAACGCGGTTATCATGATGGGGGCCGTGATCAACATCGGCGCGGAAATCGGTGCTGGCTCCATGATCGACATGGGGGCAATTTTAGGCGGCCGGGCCATCGTTGGCAAGAATTGCCACATCGGTGCCGGTACGGTCTTAGCCGGGGTAGTTGAACCAGCTTCAGCCTTGCCAGTCCGCGTCGACGATGACGTTTTGATCGGTGCCAACGCGGTTGTTTTGGAAGGCGTTCACGTTGGTGAAGGCGCTGTTGTCGCAGCCGGCGCGGTCGTAACCAAGGACGTGGCTCCGCACACGGTTGTTGCCGGTGTTCCTGCCAAGGTAATCAAGGAAGTCGATGCCAAGACTGAAAGTAAGACTGGTCTGGAAGAAGACCTGCGCAAGCTGTAAAGAAAAAGAATCGATTAGTCCAAGCAAACAGAAGTTAGTCCACATTAAGGAAGTTTTTATATGGCAGTATTGACCGAAGCCGAGTTGCTTCAAATCCGGCGCCAGCTCCACCAGATCCCGGAATTGGCCTTAGAAGAATATCAAACCCACGCTTATCTCTTGGATGTGATCAAGCAGATGAAGCAAGACTACCTGGAAATCAAAGAGCCGGCTGAATTGCCAACCGCTCTCCTGGTTCTGGTGAAGGGGTCAAAGGCCAAACGGACCATTGGTTACCGGGCTGATATTGACGCTCTGCCGGTAACTGAGTCAACCGGCCTGCCATTTGCTTCCAAACATCCGGGCGTAATGCATGCCTGCGGACACGACATCCACATGACTGTGGCCTTGGGCATCCTTAGCTATTTTAGTGAGCATCAGCCAACTGACAACCTCCTTTTCTTCTTCCAGCCGGCTGAAGAGAGCGAGAGCGGCGGCATGAAGGCCTACCAGCTGGGACTTTTCACTGGCAAGTGGCATGTTGATGAATTCTACGGCCTGCACGACAATCCAAGCCTGCCAGCTGGAGCGATTGGCTGCCGGAATGGCACCTTGTTTGCCGGGACGACTGAAGTCAACATCGATATTCAAGGCAAAGGCGGGCACGCTGCCTTCCCGCAGCTGTCAAATGACGCGGTTGTCGCGGCAGCTGCCTTGATCATGCAGGTTCAGACTATCATTTCCAGAAATATCGACCCGATTCAAAGCGGAGTTATTACTTTGGGCAAGGTTACTGCCGGCAAGATCCGAAACGTAATCGCGGATTCAGCCAGAATTGAAGGCACGATCCGGGGCCTAACCCAGAGCATGATCGAACTGATCGATAAAAGACTGGCTGAAGTCTGCCAGGGAATTGAGCTGAGCTTTGGCGTCAAAGTCAAGCTGGAACTCAACCAAGGCGGCTACTGGCCGGTTGAAAACAACCCGGAATTGACGAGAAACTTCATTAATTACATGGAGCAGGCTGACGGAGTTGAATATGTCGAAACAGCACCAGCCATGACCGGGGAAGACTTCGGCTACCTCCTGGCCCAGATCCCGGGAACTATGTTCTGGCTGGGCGTTGAAGACGATTCACCCCTGCACTCAGCAACATTAAAACCGCAGGAAAGTTCAATCAGCCGCGGTATCGCGGCAATTACCGGCTTTTTGGAATACCGGATGACGGAAGACTAAATATACATTAGAGGCAAAGACAATGAACCAAAACTTACAAAACGCGGACTTACTGACAGCAATCATTACGCCTTTTACGGAAGACGGAGAGATCGACTTTGCCAGCTTGACTGAATTAACCAATAATTTGATTAACCAAGGCTCTAACGGCTTTGTGATCGGGGGGACAACCGGGGAGACGCCTACTTTGACCCACGACGAAAAGATCGCCCTGTACACCCGCTTTGGCCAGATTGTAAACGGCCGGGTGCCGGTTATTGCCGGCACTGGCAGCAATAATACGGCTGAAACCATTGCTTTTACGGAAGAAGTCGCCCAAATTCCAGGCATTGACTATGCTTTGGTCGTCGTTCCCCCATACAACAAGCCAAACCAGCGGTCAATGATTGCCCACTTTACAGCAGTAGCTGACCAGGTTCACATTCCAGTAGTCATCTATAACATCCCTGGCCGGACTGGGGTTAAAATGGAAGTGTCAACTATTTTACAGCTGGCCCAGCATCCCAATATTGCCGGTATCAAGCAGTGTGCCAGTCTGGAAGAAATCGAAGAGATCGTGTCCGGCCGGCCAGTAGACTTCGCCGTCTTTACTGGTGAAGATGCCCAGGCACTTACTGCCAGAGTTTTGGGCGCTGACGGGGTCATTTCAGTTGCCAGCCACCTGTATACGCCAAGAATGCGGGAGATGTACGATGAACTTTACGCGGGCAATTTTGCCTTGGCCGGCAGCCTGCAGCGCTGGCTGACCCCGCGGATGAACGCTTTGTTCATGTTCCCGTCCCCGTCCCCAGTTAAGGCAGCTTTATCAGCCTTAGGCTACCAGGTAGGGGGCTTACGGTTGCCACTTGTAGCCTTGAATAATGAAGAAAAGGAAGAATTGGCAACAGCTTTGAAGCTGCCAAAGGATGCATTAGCTGGCCAGCTGACGCGTGAAATGTTAGAAGGAGAGTAAGATGCAAAGAATTTTATTGGCCGGTTTTGCCGGCTCAATGGGGCAGCAAGTCGTTAAATTAGTAGAAAGCCTGCCAGACTTTGAAATTACGGCTGGCCTGGCCCACCATTTAAAGAGCAGCGATCCAGCAGACTATGGCCTGCCAGCGGATGCTAAGCTCTACAGCAGTCTGGACGACATTCCGGCAGCTGCCGCCGACATTTGGGTTGACTTTACTGTTCCAGCCTCTGTCTATCAAAACGTACGTTATGCCTTGGAAAATGGCTACCGGCCAATCGTGGGGACGACTGGCTTGACTGACCAGCAAGAAGCAGAGCTGAAGCAATTAGCCAAGGAAAAGGGGACAGGCGGTTTGATCGCGCCAAACTTCGGCATGTCAGCTGTTTTATTGATGAAGTTTGCCCAGGAAGCAGCCAAGTACTTCCCAGACGTTGAAATTATTGAAATGCACCACGAAGATAAGAAAGATGCTCCATCAGGCACGGCTCTGGCAACGGCCAAGTTGATTGCGGAAGTCCGCGAGCCCCACCAAACTGCTCCAGAAACGACAGAAAGCCTGCCAGGCGCAAGGGGCGGTGATTACCAAGGCATCAAGCTGCACGCGGTTCGTTTGCCCGGCTACGTTGCCCATGAACAGGTTCTTTTTGGCGGCAAGGGGGAAGCCTTGACCATCCGGCAGGACTCCTTTGACCGGTCATCCTTCATGAGCGGGGTCAAGGTTGCCTTGGAAAAGGCAGCTGACTTAGACCAGCTTTATGTCGGCCTGGAAAACATTTTGTAGAAAGTATCTTTTGTTTTTAGATAGAAAGACGATCATCATGCCAGAAACAGATCCTAACTTGCGGGATTTAGGCAACAAAAATCTTGCTAAAATCGCGCCTTCAGCCATCCGGGCTTTTGACGAAGAAATTTCCCAAATCCCGGGAATCATCAAGCTCACCTTGGGCGAACCAGACTTCGCAGTGCCAGACCATGTTAAAAGAGCCGCTATCAGAGGAATTGAAGCAGATGACTCCCACTATGGGCCATCAAAGGGGAAGCTGGCCCTGCGCCAAGCCATCAGCAAGTACCTCTTGTCAACCAGACAGGTTGACTACGACCCGGAGACTGAAATCATCGTAACTGACGGGGCTACTGAAGCAATTACGGCTACTCTGCTGGGACTTTTAAATCCCGGTGACAAGGTTTTAGTGCCAACACCAGTCTTTTCCCTTTACTTCACCAACATTGAAATGGCAGGCGGGGAAGTGGTGATGATCGACACTTCAGATACTGGCTTCAATTTAACGCCAGAACGGCTGGAAGCAGAAATTAAGGCGGCCGGTGACCGGGTTAAGGCAATCATGCTCAACTACCCCTGCAACCCAACAGGGCGGACTTATTCAAAAGATGAATTAACTGCTTTGGCGGAAGTGATTAAGAAGCACCACTTGCTGGCAATCTGTGATGAAATCTACAGTGAACTGACTTACGACCAAGAACACTTCTCCTTGGCAAGCCTACTGCCTGGGCAGGTAATCTTGATCAGCGGCTTGTCTAAGTCACACGCCATGACTGGCTACCGGCTTGGCTATATCGCGGCTCCGGCAAGTTTATTGCCAAATGTCGCAAAGGCACACAGCTTCATGGTGACCTGCGTGGACAACATTGCCCAAGATGCGGCGATTGAAGCTTTGACAAATGGTCTTGCGGATCCAAAGGAATTTAAGGCTGCCTACCAACGCCGGCGGGATTTCATGGTTGAAAATTTGACCAAGCTCGGTTTTGAAATGGCCGTTCCGCAAGGGGCATTTTATATTTTTGCCAAGATTCCGGAGAAATTCGGCAGTGATGACTTTGCCTTTGCCAAAGATGTGGCCAGAAAGGCACGAGTGGGTCTGATTCCAGGCAGCGTATTTGGCGAAGGTTCAGCTGGCTATGTCCGCTTCTCTTATGCGGCAGCTGACGACAAGCTGGCAGAAGTAGTTAAGCGGCTTGGCGAATATGTGACTCAGCTCTAATATTTTTCCTAAGACAGCTCTTCGCTGTCTTTTTTGGTGCCGAATGATATAATTTAGAAAGAATCTAAAGAATCAATATGACAAGGAGCATTTAAATAATGTCTGAATACCCACAACTTAACCTTGACCAAGTCAAGGGCCCAAAGGCGACTATCAAGACCAACCACGGCGACATCGTCATCCAGCTTTTCCCAGAAGAAGCACCAATGACCGTTGAAAACTTCGTCCGCTTGGCACAAAAGGGCTACTACGACGGCGTAACCTTCCACCGGGTGATCAGCGACTTCATGATCCAAGGCGGGGACCCGGAAGGTACTGGTGCCGGCGGTCAAAGCATCTGGGGCCACAACTTTGAAGACGAATTCTCTAACGAACTCTTCAACCTGCGCGGGGCTTTATCAATGGCCAACGCTGGTCCAAACACCAACGGCTCACAATTCTTTATCGTGCAAAACAAAAACATGCCGAAGCGCTTCATTCAACAATTGCGCGATGCTCAATACCCAGAAGAAGTTGTCAAGGCTTACAAGCAAGGTGGCACGCCATGGCTTGACCACAGACACACTGTTTTTGGCCATGTAACTGACGGCATGGATGTTGTTGACGAAATTGCCAAGGTTGCCAAGGATGGCAACGACAAGCCACTTGAAGACGTGGTAATCACGACTGTTGAGATTGCTGACTAAGAGTAAGTAAGAAAGGTTTGCGTGAACAAGAGTGAAGTTAAAACGGCTTTGGCTCGTTAAGTTATTATTTGTACTGGCTTTTGCCATTATTTTGGCGCCAAAGGCAAAGACTACGGCAGCTTCAGATGCTGACAAACCGTTTTACAAGAATGCCATGGTCAACACTTATGTCTACGACGAAAAAGGCAAACGGACCAAGGACAAGAAGATCACGGCCGGCAAGGCCGTTGGTTGCTACAGCTTGATCAATTATGTCGATGACAAGCCGTATATCATGATCGGCCAGAACAAGTATGTGGCATATATGAACGTGATTGGCTTGGATTGCCAGCTGAACCACAACAGCTACATTTATTCCAGCAGCGGCAAACGGATGAAAAATTCCGGAGTTTTGCTGAAGAATGGCTCGGTAACTGTCTACGGCGGCAAGAAAAAGATCAATGGCAGCAAGTACTGGGCAATTGGTGTTGGCTTGTATGTCAAGGCAAGCAATATCGAAACGCCTAAAGGCGAAGTGACTAGCGATCCAACTACGCAGAACCAAACAACTGAACCGCAAACATCTTAAACTTGAGCACTGCAAATGCAGTGCTTTTTTGTTTGGAGGGGATACGATTTCGTTTTAATCTAATAGTTCGAATAATACATATTATGTAAAGTTATGTAGAAGAATCTGCGCGAGAGGACGCTGATTACCGCAGATGGTCATTTTGCACGGTAGTATTTGATACTGAGCTCTGATATAATTCAGATAATCTTTTTGACAATTGCTTTTAGATTGGAGATGAGTTTATGTTTAGCTACAAGATCAACGATGAATTAGAGTTAGCCGTGCCAAGACTGACTGATGGCGAAGCCTTGTATGACTTGATTGACAGAAACCGGGACAATTTGTCCTACTACTTGCCTTGGGTTGATCACGTTCATGACGTGCAAGCTGAGACTGACGCTATAAAGCGTGGTTTAGTCAGGTTTGCTGAAGGCAAAGCCTTGGACCTGCACATTTGGTATCATGGCAGATTAGCTGGTAAAGTCAGCTTAAATTCAATTGATGCGATGTATTCTGAGGCAGATATCGGCTACTTTTTGGGCAAAGAATTTAGAGGCACGCGGGATCATGACGCTGGCTCCCGGGCAATTATTGATATCGCCTTTGAGGAATATGGCCTGCATAGAATTCAGCTGCAGTGCGCTGTAGACAATCTGCCAAGCAATAATGTGGCTAAACGGCTGGGGATGCGGTTTGAAGGCTGCCATAAGGGCCGGCTGATCCTCAGAGACGGCTACCATGACAGCAATGAGTACGCGGTGCTTGCTGAAGAATGGCCTGATTTACAGGAAAAGTTCTGATCTGCCCTTGCTTAGAGTTCCAAGTTTTAGTGCTGATTTTACGTGTGTGTTAGTTTAAAACTATAATTTTAATGACAGAAGTTTGAAATGCTCTTTTGGCTCAAGGATTTGCTTTTTAGCAAGTTTACTGAGTTTTTGAGCATTTTTTCTTTTATTTCTCGTTTTTGATTTCTGTTTTTCCGTTCTGTTTGATCAAGCTAAAAATATCTGCCGTGATTTCGGCAGATTCTCTAGCTAAGACTTGTTAGATGACCAAGTTTAAAGATTTGGGCTGAACGACCAGATGATACTTGGCAGCCTCCTTCTTTTCGCCGTCAAGATTCATTGCTGCAGGCGTTGTTATTACGCATTCTTTCACCTGCTTCACTACTACATCCTTGCAGCTGGTTAGGTCCTTTCGCAGAATCTTATAGATATAATATGGCGCGAATAAGCGGTTTACTTTTGGGAAGATTACCATGTCAATCAGACCGTCATTGATCTTTGATTTTGGTGAAATTTGGAAGCCCCCGCCGTAAAAACGTCCATTGCAGAAGGCACAAAGAGTGACGCGGTCGTTAAAAAGCAGGCCATTTTGGCCCATAACCTTTACTTTGGCAAACTTATAGCGGCTGATATTGCGCAGGATTGAAGCCACATATGCCGCGCTTTTAGGCGTTTTAACGTCATGTACCGTATTGGCAATCAAGGCATCAAGCCCAAAGCAGCCAACGTTCACGCAGTAACGTTCATCATTGACCAAAATCGTGTCAATTGGAATCGCAGGCCGGTCTAAAGTCGCTTTGAGGATGGCTTCAGGACTCATATGACGGTGAATCGCGCGGGAAAAGTCATTGCCCGTCCCAAATGGCAGGCAAACGACCTCATGCTCTGTGTGCACGAGATTTTGGATGACCTGGTTGAAAAAGCCGTCTCCACCAACTGAGTAGAATCGGGTCTTTTCCGGGTAGTTTTTGACAATTTCTTTTACGTGGTCCTTGTACTCACTAATGTAGATCTCATAGTCTCTCCCCTCCATCACCCTGTTGATGTTTTTGACAAGGGAATCACTTCTGGACTGATCTGGACTTGGCTTGATTAGAAAAACATGCTTCATGTATGATATCGACTTCCTTTTACAATAATTTAATGTAAGCACAATCTTGCTGATTTGTACAGAAGGCGCAGCAAAAAGGAGGCAGCAAACTGCCGCCTCCCCTGTTCCCTCCCCCGCTCGTTGGGGTGAGGTGGTAGTATCTGTATGCTATTTAGTGGCATCTTTTCTAGCTTGGTGACATAATTGCACATGAAAGTGGCAAGGAGGTTTGAACATGTCCTACATCAAAAATTTTACGACGGAATACTCATTTGACGGCAAGACATACAAGATTACTGCACCAGCACGCTTTGATGATGAAACAGATCAGCCAATTTACGATGCTGAACTTGATGAACGTGCAACTGAAATGGCTAGACAAGCTTATCGCAACGACATGGGACTTGTGTCACCTGTCGATTTAAAGAGATTCCGGTATAAGTTTGGCCTCTCTCAGCGTGATCTGACGGAATTGACAGGACTTAGTGTGAAAACTGTTGCTTTGTATGAAGCTGGTGCCTTTCCATCAGAGGAAGACAATAAGATGCTAAAAGATTTGCTTTCTACAGGTACATTGCCAAGTCAAAATTCCTTGAAAGAATCAAAGAAATCTCCAAAGTACACTGCGGGGCAACTAGCAAACTGGCTGCGAGTAGAGAACTACTTTTGTCATGAACAAGATACCGAGAAGCCAACTGAGGAAGCGTTTAATGACTACAATTTGGTATCCCAGGATTCGGAGACTTGCCAATTGCTAAGAGCTGAAATTGAAGGGTAAGGCGGCTCTAATCATTATTTGTCGTTTGCTTCATCATCACTTGGTCAAGTTAGGCTTGCAGCTTGTTGGCACGCTCGTCAGCCTGCTTCTGCAATTCTTGGGCTTTCTCTGCCTCTGAAAGGCCAGCCAAGCGTTGTGCTTCCAGCTCTTTCTTGGCCTGCTTGCTTGACCATTTCTTGAACTTCTCATCGATGATCCGGTTGACATCTTCACCGGTGTACTTGAGTTCTTTCTTTGGTGAGTTTTCGCCAGCTTGCTTGTCTACTTGAGTGTCGACTGATTCAGTAGGCTCAGCAGTTGGCATTGGTTCTTGCTTGTCCATTGTGGTTTCTCCTTGTCCATATCTTTTTAAGCGATAAATACTTGCGCTCTAACAAATCCATAGCTTTTATCGACGTCCATGCCTGGTCGATTTTGGGTATAAAAAAAGCACTGGAGTATTGTTCTCAGATTCCCACATCCAGATATCGTACTAGAAACAAAAGAAGCCGATATCATCGACTTCTTAAAAGGCTTATCTGGTATTGGTAAAAAGCGCGCTAACGACATAGAGCAAAGTCTTATTCAGTTGGCTAAAGTCGCATGTCCAGCGGTCAAAAAGAACAGTGCCCATGTTCGTGGCCTCAAAATGGCTATTAACAACATTCTGAGCGCTGAAGAAGAGTGCCAGACTGCTTTACAGGAGATGGCTAAACTGGCTCCTAAGCGGGATCTAGAGATCCTCACAAGCATTCCAGGCATTGGCGAAAACACTGCTCTAAGAATCATAAGTGAGCTTGGAGATATCAGACGTTTTAACAACCCTAGCCAATTAAATGCCTTCGTTGGTGTTGATCCTCAAGTTTATGAATCTGGCAAGCTCACAGCCCACCTGTCAATTTCAAAGCGTGGGACAGCTATTGGCAGAAAGGTACTGTACTTGGCCATAAACCAAATTCAGTCGGCTAAGAAAGCAGGAAATCCTTGCCATATTGCGGATTATTACGAGAAACGAAAACGGTCTTCTGAGACTGCAAGTCACAAGAAGGCCGCTATCGCATCGATCCATAAATTATTACGGACGATCTTCGCTTTAATTAAGAATGATCAATTGTATAGCTATGACGTAGCCAAACATAACCAAAGACTTTTGTCATAAAAATTGATCCAATAGATATTATAACAGCCTCTTTTTCGAAATTACAGAAGGTGGCTGTATTTACCATGCCCTAAATCAGATATTTGACTTGATTCTCCAGGAGCCATTTCCCGATTAGGCCTTTATTTCAAAATAAAATTGCCTAAAATCGTTGATAACACTTGACTTAGAGTAGAAAAAGCACTCGATTGAGTGCCAATTTGATGTCAATTTGAATTAGTGAATCATCTGGAGCCAGTCTCTAGCTTCAGATAAGCTCTGAGATATTCAATACCAAGGCGGGTGATTCTCCAAGTTCCAGGGGTGTTCATCACGATTCGTTCAAGAGGAATTGTTTCTTGAAATCTTACTCCCTTAACAAAGCCATCAAAATCCGCTGTTTGCATTGCATGATAAAACTGAAGCGGGCTGATTCGTAGCTTTGAAGCGTTTAGCTCGTCAGCGTCTGGACATTTGTCATTTTCATAGCAATCATTGAGATACTTTAGAATTTTGATTGTAACTTCCTCGCAACTTGCCATGTTTCTTACTCCTAGTAGATCACTGTCTTGTACTAATCGCTGAAAATTATCAGTGCAACTTGATGTTCTCAATTTCTGCGCGAGTTTCCAGGATTTCGAGGTACTTGGTCATAGCATCTTCTTGTTCTTGCAAGAGCTCAGCTGGACAATTAGGCTTGAAGTCGAGTGTGCCCGCCTTGTGCTTGATGTTCATAGTGTGGAGCTTTGATACCTTTTCCCGCAGCCTTGAATACTCTTTGATTAATCTTTCTTCGTAATCCATATTTGGCAGCCTTTCATATCTTTTCATCTTTAGCATACGCTTCCTTAGCTTCAGCCGGTGTCGTCCGGTATAAAGCTGCTGCTTTTAGCCGGAACGTTATTGCCCGTCATCGTCTACTTCTTTCAAGACGTCCTTTGGGACCATCGTTCTGGCTTTTTCATAATACGGAGTAAGGAATTTAATGAATCCTTCAGTATCTTTTGTGTTGTGTTCTTCCAAGAACATCATCACTTCGTAATCGTTAAGCAAATTAAACATTTTTGGATTTTCTGCTTCCCAGGCCTTCGCGAATTTTTCGTCTTCGCCAAACAAAGCGTTAAAATCAAAGCTAAAATCCCAAAAGTCTTTAAGCTCACCACTTACAGCTTTCCGTAACATCTTCAAAACAACTTCGCTGTATTTCATTTCTTCTTGAACCCCTTAATACTCGTTCTCTTCATCATTGTCACAACAACACCGGTGTCTGGTTCCGAAACATACAAAATATTTTTGTAATATCTCGCATCCCTGCCATCTTTTTCAGATACATAATTTGGTGGATTGGCGAATGCCTTTTTGACAGTGACGTAATTGTAGATAAGCGAACCGTTTTTGCGCCTCATGCGTTCAACATATCTCGCTATACCATGATCTGTGAAGATTATACCGTCTTTTTTGAAATTGAAATAAGCTTCAACTGCCAATACTTTTTGACGTTCACTAAGTGACTCGGAAATTTCACCGCTAAAATACTTAACTACTCTAGCATCGAGATTTGCTAAATATTCATCTTCACCGTCATTGTACTTCTGACTGGTTGAGCTATCAAGGATTACGCGCTCCTTATCTGAAGAGTCACTTCTGGAGTGCTGATATTCCAAGTGGCTGTCATCTGGATCTGCACTGTTTGATTGAGCCAAATGGGCTAATGCAGCTCCCGCCACCAAACCAAGCCCTCTTAAATCAGCCTTATCGCTTGGCACCTTCGCGCATCTGCAGTTTGGGTGCGAGTCAATCACCAAAGCTGGAGCTTTATCGATCGGATATGGCCCAGATTCCTTCAAGCTGACACACTTGCTACATGCCCCAGGCTCGATGACCCAATTAACATATTCAACACCGGCCTCTTTATAAGCAGCAGTATCGATTTCATCGATCATCTTGGCCGACTCGCTGCGGATTAGCCTATCGACCTTTGATTCTGCTTGTGCCATCCGGTCAGCAATGTTTGTACCTGGCGTTGGCTTGACTTGGCGTATCAGCTTTTGCCGCAACTCATCAAGCGACTTACCTGTCTGGTAGCACTTGAACAGCTCCGTTCTTACATCATCGATTAAGCGGTCGCCATCAATCCAAATGCTGTCACTGAGCACTTTGCCAACACTTGCGGTGTTATAAGCGCCAGCTGCCAGCTTGTGGCTGCTTAAGAAGTCTTTCTCGCCTTTAGCAACGTTGCCTGCTCTCTTTTGCGATCTCTTGACCGCTTTGTTTAGCCAAGCAATGATGCCAAGTCCTGCAATCACAGTTTGCCTAAAATCGGTGTCCTCAGTTTACAGCTTGAGCATTCATACTTTACATAATCAAAAATATGACCAGTATAACTAGCATCCCCCACCCCCATTTTTCCTCCCAAAAAGGTGCTATAATGAACATGTAAATCTTAGAAATACATTACCCACAGGAGGAAAATCCCATGCGCAAAGCAGTACCGATGCTGGACAATAGCTTAACTACAGTAGAATTTTTAGACTTGATCCCATCCGCCTTCCAATCTGTCGTCTTTGGCACGATTGCCAACGGCCGGCCTTATACTAACGTTGCCGATATTGAACTCTGCCTTAATGGCAAGCTCTACTTCGCGACGACTTACCAAAAGAGTTTTTACCAGCGCCTGCACTCTCTTCCCTACGTCTCTATCACCGCGCTTAAAGGTGAAGAGACCATGTCCAGCGTTGGCTTTACCTTAAACGGGACGGTCAAAGAAGTCGACCTCTCCTACCTTGACAAGATCTATGATCAGCATCCCGAAATGCTGGAGATCAACAAGACGGACTCTGAACGCCGGGAACTGCTCCGGCCATTTGAAATCACCCCTACTGATGGCTTTGTCTACGACCTGCGGCAAACCCCAATTTTTCAAAAGGCCTTCACCTTTTAATTCCATGCAAAAAGCGACCGAAACTATATCATGTTTCGATCGCTTTTTTGCTGAAAAATCTATTAGTCTTGCTTAATCTCCTCTAAAACGATCCCCTGGTAAAGCTTGACAGTTACTAAGTAGTAAACCAGGTACAAGAGGAAGAAGGCCAGGAACGGAACCCAAATCTTGTAGTATGGGTCTGGCAAAAGAAGCGTGAAGAACTTCAAGCCAAAGAGCACGTCCAGGCTGCCAAGCACCGCCGGTGCTACAAACAGGATGGCAATTTCCTTTCTGATCGCCCCCTTCAAGACACTGTTTCTAGCCCCAAGCTTGTAAAGCATCTTGTAGCGCATTTTGTCACTGGCTGCTGCTGACAGGATCTTAAACATCAGAGTTGAAGCCAGCATCATCAAGAAGGACAAGCCGAGGAAGAGTCCCATGAATTCAAAGCCTGAGCACATTGCCGCGATCTGCTGGTACAAAACAGGTTTGGTGAATTCGAGATAACCGTAAGTCATGGAATCTTTCTTAAACTGCTTCATTTCTTGATCAGTAAGTTTGAGAAGAAGCTTGTTGTTTTTGGCAAAATCCTTAACCTTGTAGAAAGTGATGACCTTGGTTGTCAGCTTCTTTTTGGCAAAAGCTGCATCTGACAAGGCAACAAAGCCCTTTGAAGAATCTTCTGGAAACAGGCTGGCTGCTTGGGCAGAGTGCTGAACCGTAGCCGAAGTCTGCTTGCCAGTTAAAGTCATGGAATTTACCTTAACCGTGTGGTAGATCCGCCCTTCCTTGTCAATCGTCTTCTTCTTGTCTGAAGAAGCAGCGTTATATTCTTGGATCTTGAGCGGTGTCTGGTCAATTTCACTTTTCTTGACATAGAGGACGCCGTTTTTCTCATCAGCCTTGTAGCTGTAAGTAACTTTTTCCTCTGTACCGATTTTTTCAACCTTGTCAGCCAGCTTCTTCTGCTTGCCAACTAAGACAAAATCGTAGTACTGAACGTCAGTCATGGCATTCTTTAAATTGTTGAAGTTGATGCCGACTGTAATAGCGCCAAGGGCCAGGGCCAGCATAATTGAAATAGCTGACAGGATTCTGGTATAGCCATGCAGGCGGAACTTGAGTTGGCCCAAAGTGTATGGCCGCATCCCCTTGTAGAGGAAACCGTGTCTTTTCCGCAAAAAGTCGATCACTGTCACGAAGAAGGCGTCAAAGATGAAGTAACTGCCCAAAACGATAGTAACCAAAGCAATCGGAATTGCCTTCAGCTGCAAAGTAGTTACATTTCCCATTGCCCAGTAGCCGGTAGCCAAAAGAACTACACCAGCGATAGCCTGGATAGTCCGCAAGACTGGCCGACTCTTCAGCTTGCTTGGCTTTTGGTCTTCTTTTAAGAGATTGATCAAGGTAGTCTTGGTCAGCTTGACCGCGTTCCAAGAAGCGGCCAGGAAGAACAAGGCGACAAAGAAGAGCAAGGTCCAGAGAACTGCTGGCAGGTAAAGCGGGTTAAAGTGAGCCAAAGTCAGCCCTAGCTGCTTGACCATCAAGGCTGAAACCAGTTCAGTTAAGCCTACGCCCAAAACAATCCCGATCCCGGTTGCCAAAAGGCCAGTCACCAAAGTTTCAGCGAAGATCAGCTGGCCGATCTTGCCGCTTTTTGCCCCCAGCATCATGTACATGCCGTAGTCCCGCTTTCTCATGTTCAAGAGGAAGCTGTTGGCATAGGCCAGGTAGACCAGGGTCAAGATGGCCAGAAGGACGATCCCGAAGGAAAAAATAAACTTAGTCGCTGCCATGGTCAGCTGGCCGGCAACACTGGACTTCAAGAAAGACGGGTTAGCGGCCAGAGTCAAGAACATGTAGAAAATCATGCTGGCGGCGCTAAGGCCGGAAAATAGGACCAGGTAGTCTTTTAGCCGGCTTTTGAGCCCGGTCATTGACAGTTTGAAAATCATGTTAATCTCTTTCTCTACTCAACTAATCGGCGTTTTCGCTGAGCTGACTGATCAGCTTCTTGTAAAAGCCCTGCCGCTTCATGTCCCCGCGCTTGATCTCTTCATCAATCAAGCCGTCTCTGATAAAGAGAATCCTGTCAGCAAAAGACGCTGAAAACGGGTCGTGAGTAACCATCAAAATCGAAACCTGGTCTTTCTCATTAAGCAATTCCATCGTGTCCAGCAAAGCTCTGGAAGACTTGGAGTCCAGAGCCCCTGTTGGCTCATCGGCCATCAAGATTGCCGGCTCATGAACCAAGGCTCTGGCAGCAGCAACTCTTTGCTTCTGCCCGCCGGAAATAGCGGCTGGGTACTTTTCCAAGACTTCGCTGATGTTGAGCTTAGCGGCAATCTTATCGACCTTGGAGTCAATTTCTGAGCTCTTTACCCCTTGCAAAGACAGTGGCAGAGCGATGTTTTCTCTAGCGGTTAGGTTGTCCAGAAGGTTAAAGTCTTGGAAGATAAAGCCAATTTCTTTAGCTCGGAAGTCAGCCATCTGGTTCTTCTTCAGCTTGGCAATGTCCTTCCCATTGATCGTAACCTCGCCGCTAGTCGGTTTATCCAAGGTAGACATGATGTTCAAAAGCGTCGTCTTACCAGAACCGGAAGTCCCCATAATGGCGACGAATTCACCCTTGCCCACGCTAAGCGAGACTCCTTTTAATGCCTGGTACTGCTTCTCCCCTTTTTTACCGTAAGTCTTCGTCACATTGTTGACTGTCATCACTTTTTCCATAGTTACCCCCTAAATCGTATCGGTGTATTACTGTTGTGATACACTAAATGATACTGGACTATTTTAGAATCGTCAATAGATTTTTTGCGCTTTGTAAAAAAAGCTGTAACAAAAAGCCACTAAAGCTTTTTAGTGCTTCAGTGGCCTTTTATTCTTCAGTTTTCCTGAGTTTTCGGGTCGATAAACAAAATTCTGACTCTGCAACGGATATGGTGCTGGTAGTCCATTTGGCAGATCTCGCTAAAAATCTGCAGTTTCTTGTTGCAGCGCATGGCTAGGGCGGTGTCCTGCTTATTCAATTTTCCCAGTTCATCCCCTTCCAGGGTGCAGACCGTAATCTGCTCGTAAGGCGGGTTTAGCTGCAAAGATAAGAGCTGTCCTACTTCTGCCTGCTCAAGGTGTTTTTGCCGGCTCTCTCCTACAATGTCTTCACCATCTGTTTCTAAGAGCCAGCTTTCGATGTGTGGAAGATTCGCCAGAACCGGTTCAGTCATTTTCTGGTAGATGGCTAAACCAAGCTGGATGACCTGTCTTTTTTCATCAATAGCCTTGATAAAGGCGAAAGTTTTTTGCTCACGGTTAGCTATAGCAGCTTTAACCAGGTTCGCGATGCGCGGGTTCGGCAAATAGCCCAGGATCTGTCCTTGGCAGGCAATCAGTACATTGTCGCCATCGTCTACAAAGTTGACTTCCATTTCTGGTTGGAGCAGGTACCACTCTGGCGTGCACTTACTGCCTCTCAGCTCGATAGTTTGGAAATACCGCATTCTGTAGTGGTTGTCGTCAAAATGTTCAGCTTGCCCCCGGGTGTATCTAAAGGCCCCGTACAGACGCTCATATTCGCGTTTAGCAGCTAAATCTTTTTGCCGACCATCATAGACGGACTTGCTGGCGATCTTTTGAGTCAGGTAATTGACGATCTGGACTACTTCGCCAGTCAGTTCCGGATCATAGGGGAAAAACAGAGGCTCGTTGGCGGGGATGCCCGGCCCTTCCTCATAGCCGAATTCCAGCAAGGGCTCAGCGACATATAGATTGCTGACGCTAGTAAGGCAAAAATTAGCCAGGTCAGCTGTATCACAAGGGATGATGAAGTTTGAGTCGTCTTTTAAGTCAGTAAACTTGATCGCCTTGCTGGTTATGGTCAATATTGCGTTTTCGTCTTTGATTTGCCAGCTTTCACCGGCTTCAATCCGGCTGACTGGGCTGTTATTTTGGCTCGTCATCCTGTTTACCTCAGTTAATCAAAGGGGTCTTAAGTGGTTACTGCAGTTCCTGTTTCAATTTAAGTATTTTGCTCTCGATTTCTTTAATCACCTGCATAAAAGTCTCATCATCTTGGCCAGTTGGATCTTCAAGTCCCCAGTCTACCCGCTTTTTTGCAGGCAAATAAGGGCAGCGGACGCCGCAGCCCATGGTGATTACGTAATCAACGCTAGGCAGATCAGCGAGGGTCTTAGGCTTTTGCCCATCGGCCAGCATATCGATGCCATAATGCTCTTTGATCAACCGAACCGCGTCGGGATTGATCTGATCTTTCAAGTCAGTGCCGGCTGAATAGGATTCAAAGACATCCCCGGCCAACTTTTTGCCTAAGGCTTCAGCGATTTGGCTCCGGCAGGAATTGTGGGTGCAGATAAAAGCTACTTTTGTTTTGGTCATGATATTCTCCTGTTATTTTTTCTCAAGCAGGCTCAGGCCGCTGATGGTAAGGTCACTAGAATCGTTGACGAAAGAGAAAGTTGGGATGCTGTCCATGCCTTCATCTAAGGCTTCCATCAAAATCATGGCAAAAAATTCAAACCAGCTATCCGTTGGCACATCATTTCTATCATCTTGTGGGGTCAGCCAGAATTTAGTCGCTGCTTTTCTTGTTTTGATATTAAGCGCCAGGCCTATTGCAGTGTTATAGAAGTCAAAAGTGGCTTTGAAAGAATGAACATCTGGATCATTGATCTCAATTCCTAATTCTTCGGGGATCTCAGTTTCCGTGATCATCATTCTGCCGGTGATCTTACCATATTTTTCTTCAAAATTTTGGATCGAACCACGTTTTTTAAGTTCAGCTTCTACCTCGTCAAACAAAGCTTCGTTCTCTAGCATACCAATTTCCTTTCCAGCAAGCTGTAACCGATTGCTTATGATCTCTATTATAAACTAAAAGCAGCATCCCCTGCACTAAATACAGATGAATGCTGCTAATTGTACGCAGTTTTCCATATTATTGATTATGTAAAATGTATCTAAATTTCATTTTGCTTTCGGGTCATTACCAAAACCGCCAGTGAATAGAAAACTAGCCCGGTAACTAACAGAACAACAACTGACACCCAGGCTGGCGCGGTATGGCCGTCATAAACGAAAACAATTCCCAAGATCTCCTTGATCTTTTTCAAGACAGTTGCAGGTTGGTTAGCAAAGTTTTCCTTGATCGCTGCTTTCATTAACAATTGCCGGTAAAGTACTGCTGAGTGAGCACATGGGAAGTACTTGACCAGCCATTGAACGTTGTCTGGCAAGTTGCCAATTGGGATGTATGCTCCAACCAAGAAGCCGATTAAGGTACCGACAATGGTACTGGCAGCTGAGTAGGAACTGTTGGTTTTCAAGAAAGAAATTATGAAGGAAGCAATTGCCGATGAAGCAAAGGCTGACAAGACAATTACACCAAATAACTTTAGTAAAATCTCTATATCCAGCACCGCTCCGCCGGCCAGACCCAGGTAGAATTCCCCAAAAAACAAGGTAAAAATAGACATGATGATGCTGATGATGAAGCCGGTCACGATATAGCCGCCCGCGACCTGTCTTCTGCTGACCGGGGATGAGTAAAAGTCCTTGATCGTCTTATTTTCCCGGTCGCTGATCATTACCCCATAAGCTCCCAAACTGGTTGTGATCGACGCCGAAGCCAGCATCCCCGCTAGCATCCAAGCTCGCATGAGTCTGTTGGGGTGCGGGAGAAACTTTAAGCCACTGTTAATCGAATCGCCGATGAAGAAGATATACAGGGCAAAAATAATGATGACGCTCAGCATCGAGAAGAAAACCGAAGCCCTGTCTCTAAAGTAAATCTTGAGATTTCTTTTGACCATCGCGCTCATTCTCTTAACCTCCTCCCTGTGATGTTCAAGAAGACGTCATCCATCGTTCCGTGCAAGACTTCAAAGCTCTGCAGCTGGTCCCGCACCTCTTCTACGATATCGATGGCGTCCATGGTGTTCGCTAATTCAACCTCATAGTGGTCTGCTTCCTGCTTCCACTTAAGCGAAAGAGTCGTCAGTATGTTGTCTAAACCTTGTCCTTGTTTTGGATACAGTTTCAACCGGTCGTAACTGTAGCGCTCCTTCAAGCTGATTGGACTGCCTTCGGCAACAATCTTTCCTTGATCTAGAATCACCACATAATCAGCCGCGGCAGCTTCTGCCATATAGTGCGTTGTCAAAAAGATTGTCATTCTCTGCTCTTTTCGCAAACGCTGGATTGTCTCCCAGATATGCTGCCTGGTTTGCGGGTCAAGTCCAGTTGTTGGCTCGTCTAAAAAGAGAATCTTCGGCGTGTTTAACAGCGCTCTGGCGATATCTACCCGCCGCCTTTGCCCGCCGGACAATTTTCCGTATTGCCGCTTAAGCAGGTCTTTAATCACAGTATATTCAGTTGCCCGGGCAACCGCAGCTTCCACTTTTGCCTTGCTGCGATAGTAAAAACCAGCTCGAAGTGTCAAGTTTTCAAGAACTGTTAGCCTTTTATCCAGCAGTCCCTCTTGAAAGACGATTCCGATCTTCTGCTTGATCGCTTGGGCCTGTGACTTCATGTCAAGACCGGTCAGCTTGATCTCACCGGAATCAAACTTGGTCAAAGTCGACAGGCAGTCGACCGTTGTTGACTTGCCGGCCCCATTTGGGCCTAGGAAGGCAAATAACTCGCCCTCACGGACTGCAAAAGAAATGTCATTGACAACCTTCAAGTCTCCATAGGACTTAGAAAGGTTCTTAACTTCAATAGCATTCTTCATCATTTTGCAACCCCTTTCTATTTATATTTCTAAAATAATTTTACATCTGCTAGGATTTTCTTGGGTAAAATCTAGGTAAGATGCCAAAATACGGGACTAAGTTGCGGAGGTACAAGAAAAGGCCACGCTGGTTAGGCGTGACCTTCTGAGTTGTGTTGTGTTAGAGTTGTGTATCTTAAAGGTTATTTCAGAATGAATTTTTCGAGTATTTAAAAGAAAATATCACTTGTTATGTATCGAGTAAGTGAGTTGAATTTAATTGATCTAGAAATATAGTCAATAAGCAAGAGAGAGTGAAGATTTAAACTATGTTGAAGTCTTAGAATTCTTCAAATACCTTGGTCATGTCGATTTGAGCACTGTTGATGTACTTCTCGTTGGTGAATTCACGGATGCCCTCCGCGCCCATTTCACGGCCAAAGCCTGAAGTCTTGATCCCGCCGAATGGGATGGCTGGGGATGCCATGGTTGGCTGGTTGATTGATACGGCACCTGATTCCATGGCTGCTGCCAAGCGGGCTGCGTTAGCTGGGTCTTCAGTGTAAACTGAGCTGCCCAAACCGAAGTCAGTACCGTTTGCCAGTTCGATTACTTCGTCTTCAGTCTTGTATGAGAACAGCATCAATACTGGCCCGAAGATTTCTTCGTTGAAGATTGGGTTGTCTGGAGTTACACCAGTCAAGATAGTTGGTTGTACCCAAGCGTCGCCTTCTGGCACCTTTGGACCTACTTCTTCTGCAGTTGCCCCGTTTTTTACTGCCTTGGCGATTTGTGCCTTGATCTTGTCGGCTGCCTTCTTTGAGCTGACTGGTGACAGAGTAGTGTTCGGGTCAAGCGGATCACCGGCTACCATGCCGTTGATTGCCTGTTCTACGCCGCCCTTGAAGGCGTCAAAGAGGCTTTCGTGGATGAACATCCGCTTGTCACCGGCACATACTTGGCCGGAGATAGTCATTCTGCCCATGATGGCGCCTTGAACTGCCTTGCCCAAGTCCGCGTCTGGGAGTACGACCATGGCGTCTGAGCCACCAAGTTCCATAACGCACTTCTTCAAGTTCTTGCCTGATTCAGCTGCGATTTGCCGGCCGACTGGAGTTGAGCCAGTCAGAGTTACGCCGCAGATCCGCTTGTCAGCGATCAATGCGTTTGATTGTTCATAGTCAATGAAGAGGTTGGTGAAGCAGCCTTCTGGGAAGCCGGCGTCACGGTAGAGCTTTTCCATTGCCAGTGCTGATTGCGGGCAGTTGCTTGCGTGCTTAAGAACAACTACGTTACCAGCCATCAATTGAGCGGCACTTGGACGGGTCATTTGGAAGAATGGCACGTTCCATGGTTCAACCATGTAGATGATGCCCAGTGGCTGGTAAATGCCGACAGCGTCACCGGCCATTTCATCAGTGGTCTTTACGTAGTGAGGCTTAAGCAGGTCCTTAGCGTTGTCTGCGTAGTATTCCATGATGTCTGCACAAAGGTTCATTTCCCAAGCAGCGATAGTAACCAGTTTGCCAGTTTCGGTTGCGTTGATGGCTGCAAGTTCATCTCTGCGTTCTCTTGCCAATTGTGCAGCCTTCTTCATCAAAGCTGCCCGTTCTTCAAAGGTAGTCTTTGACCATTCCTTGTAGGTTTCGTTGGCCTTAGCCAGCTTGCCTTCAAGTTCTTCGTTGGTCAAGTTGTCGAATTCTGCCAGTACTTCGCCGGTGTATGGGTTAGTAGTCTTGTAAGCCATGTTTGTTTTCTCCTGTTTCTATTTTCAGTTTGTTTCGGTTATCTATTTTTTGATCTCTTGATCATGCTTTTAGTTTACGAGCTTTAGGCTTCTTTCTGAACATCATATCCTGCCTAAAGCCAATCACTTCGTGCCAAGTTACATGTGATGCTTGGCCATTCTTTCTTCGAAAATGTCGTTGACGATCTTGCGCATCTGCTCTTGGGCATCAGCGCTAACTTCTGCTTTTTCAAATTCAGCGTAGATCTCCGGGAACTCCCTGGCGATCAGCTGACAGGTCTTGCCAGTCGCGTGATTTCTGACAAAAGAAGGAATTCTTTCCATATATTCTTGCTTGACCAGGTCAATGATCCGCTTGTTTGCTTCGGTGTTTATTGCTATCATTTCCTTTCAATTGAGCTGTTGTATTTATAGCTTCAATTACTTCTTTGAGCTGCCGCGAACTTGCATGTTGTAGACATTGTTCATCAGCATCTTCTTTGGCATCATTGGTGACATTGGCAGGAAGATCTTCTGCATCCCTACCAAGCCAGAAGTCACGTTCAGTTCACCCTTGAGCATTCCTTCGTAGCCGTCCTTGGCAACTGGCATTGGGCTTTGCGCCTTGTCAAACAGAGCAGTGTCGCCCAGACCACCTGCGCTGACAAAACCAGTAGTCATCGCACCAGGCATCAGGCAAGTTACAGTTACGCCCGTGCCTTCCAATTCCCGCCAAAGTGCGTTTGAGAAGCTAGTCATGTAGGCCTTTGTTGCGTAGTACACTGCTTGCAGTGGCCCTGGCATTACGGCAGCGGTTGAAGATACGTTCAAGACCTTGCCGCTGCCCCGCTTGATCATATCCTTCAAGATTCTGGTTGGAGTTTCAACGTTGACGGCGATCATGGACATGTCCTGTTCCATGGTCCGTTCTCTGGCGAAGTCCCCTTGGCCACCGAAACCGGCATTGTTGATCAAGATGTCTGGCAGCACATTTTCTTTCTTAGTAAAGTCGTAAATGGTTTGAGCTGCTTCTGGCTTTGAAAGGTCAACTGCCAGAGTCAAAACATTGACGTCGTACTTCTTCTTGGTTTCTTCAGCTTGCTTGTTCAGTTTTGCCTGGCTGCGGCCAACCAGGATCAAGTCGCCGCCCTTTTCAGCGTGGATGTTGACGAAGCAAGTACCCAGACCGCCATATGAACCAGTGATTAATGCTACATTCTTCATGTTGTGCCTCCGTATTGTTTAGATGTTTTTCTTTCTTGCTTGATTTGTTGAGATAATCATACCAAGATCAATGGCGGCAAAATACATCATAAGATTCTATCTTGCAATCAGATCGCGCCAATTTACAACACAAAAAACGACCAATGGATATACCATTGATCGTCTGAAATTATTGGACTAATTTCGGTCTTCTGTTCGGTAGATATAGAGAGAAGCAACTGAAAGGAACAGTAGCAACAAACCTATCATCTTCAAGAGAACAGAATCATTTTCGCCAGTGCGTGGGAGCCGCTTCTGACTTGAGTTAGTCTTCTCACTAGAATTATTAGCATACTCCTTGGCTTTTTGGCTTGGCACATTAGGCTTAGTTGGTTGAGAAGGAATCCTGTTATTTGTTTTGGGTACTTCGATTTCAGCTTTCTTACCTGTGTCATTACCTGGACTTGGGAAAATCGGCAATGAAGGAACAAATGGTTTGTATGTGTTAATCAGTAAAATATTTTCTGGATCAGAGTAGTTAACGGTTTTCGTGTATCCTTGCAGTGTATCAAGTTCATCAACCGTATAACTGATTTTCTTGCCAGAATTAAAGACTGGCAAATCATTAATCACTTGAGACCAGTCATTTTCATCGCTAAGTTCAATTTCAGAGCCAAACTTCTGATCGTTGGCGTAGAGTTGAACTCTAATAGATTTCGGACGAATGCCATCTCTATCGTTCATGTCCTTCCAAACTTTGGTTATTCTTATTGAATGAGTAGTTGGAACATGTGTGTTAGTGATGTCATATCCGTCTACTTGGCTTTCATAGCCAGCAATATCGTCTTCTCTTACTGAGTAAACAATCTTCTTGCCAGCCTTATACTCTGGCAAGTTGTTGAAGCTGTACTGCCACTTGTCAGCTGCAGTAACCTTCTGACTCTTTACTTCCCTACCATCTACGAGAAGGTGGACAGTGATAGAGTCTGGACGAAGTCCATCTTGGTCATCATTGTCCTTCCAAGACTTTTGACCAGCTACAGTCGTGGTAGATGGCTTATGAGTGTTTGTCACATTGAAGCCATCAATTTCGCTGCTGTAGCCCTTAACCGCACCTTCCTTAATGGAGTAAGTAATCTTCTTACCGTCCTTGTATTCTGGCAGGTTGTCAAAGCTGTACTGCCACTTATCAGCCGCAGTAACCTTCTGACTCTTTACTTCCTTACCATCTGCGAGAAGGTTGACAGTAATAGAGTTTGGACGGATGCCATCTTGGTCGTTGTTGTCCTTCCAGGTCTTCTGACCAGCTACAGTCGTGGTAGATGGCTTGTGAGTGTTGGTCACGTTAAAGCCATCTACTTCGCTGCCGTATCCTTCGACCGCATCTTCCTTAATGGTGTAAGCGATCTTCTTGCCATCCTTGTATTCTGGCATGTCAGTGAAAATATACTGCCAATTAGTCAAGGCAGAAACTGTTTGCTTGGCAACTTCTTCGCCATCGGCCAAAAGATGAATTGTAACTGAACTTGGTCTTAATCCATCTTGGTTATTCTGGTCATTCCAAGTCTTAACCCCGGCAATCGAATTCTTGCCTGGCGCATGGCTGTTAATCAAGTCATAACCTTGAATTTGACCAGTATAACCAGCTACTGGGTCTTCTTTAATTGAGTAGGTAATTTGCTTGCCGTGATCAAATTTTGGAAGATTGTTGAAAGCATAGTGCCAATTGGTTGCTTCAGAAACAGTCTGTTGAGCGACTTCTTGACCATCGGCTAACAAATGAACCGTAATCGAAGCTGGGCGCAGACCGTCTTGATTATTTCCATCAACCCAAGTCTTCTGACCCAGTACAGCTGTGGTTTCCGGCTGGTGGGTATTAGTTATATCGTAACCATCGACTTTAGAATCGTATCCTTCGACCGCATCTTCCTTAATGGAGTAAGCAATCTTCTTACCGTCCTTGTATTCTGGCAAGTTGTCAAAGCTATACTGCCACTTGTCAGCTGCAGTAACCTTCTGACTCTTTACTTCCTTACCATCTGCGAGAAGGTGGATAGTGATAGAGTCTGGACGAAGTCCATCTTGGTTGTCATTGTCTTTCCATGACTTTTTTCCAGCTACAGTCGTAGTAGACGGCTTGTGTGTATTTGTCACATTGAAGCCATTTACTTCGCTATCGTAGCCCTTAACCGCATCTTCCTTGATGGAGTAAGCGATCTTCTTGCCATCCTTGTGTTCTGGCAGGTTGTCAAAGCTGTACTGCCACTTGTCAGCCGCAGTAACCTTCTGACTCTTTACTTCCTTACCATCTGCGAGAAGGTGGACAGTAATAAAGTCGGGACGCAGACCATCTTGGTTGTTGTTGTCCTTCCAAGACTTCTGACCGGATACAGTCGTAGTAGACGGCTTGTGAGTGTTGGTCACGTTAAAGCCATCCACTTCGCTGTCGTATCCTTCGACCGCATCTTCCTTAATGAAGTAAGCGATCTTCTTGCCATCCTTATATTCTGGCAAGTTGTCGAAACTATACTGCCACTTGTCTGCTGCAGTAACCTTCTGACTCTTTACTTCCTTACCATCTGCAAGAAGGTGGATAGTGATAGAGTCTGGACGCAGACCATCTTGGTCGTCATTGTCTTTCCAAGACTTTTGACCAGTTACAGTCGTAGTAGACGACTTGTGAGTGTTAGTCACGTTGAAGCCATCAATTTCGCTGTCGTAGCCCTTAACCGCATCTTCCTTGATGGAGTAAGCGATCTTCTTGCCATCCTTGTGTTCTGGCAGGTTGTCGAAACTATACTGCCACTTGTCTGCTGCAGTAACCTTCTGACTCTTTACTTCCTTACCATCTGCAAGAAGGTGGATAGTGATAGAGTCTGGACGCAGACCATCTTGGTCGTCATTGTCTTTCCAAGACTTTTGACCAGTTACAGTCGTAGTAGACGACTTGTGAGTGTTAGTCACGTTGAAGCCATCAATTTCGCTGTCGTAGCCCTTAACCGCATCTTCCTTGATGGAGTAAGCGATCTTCTTGCCATCCTTGTATTCTGGCATGTCGCTAAAAGCGTACTGCCAATTAGTCAAGGCAGAAACTGTTTGCTTGGCAACTTCTTCGCCATCGGCCAAAAGATGAATTGTAACTGAACTTGGTCTTAATCCATCTTGGTTATTCTGGTCATTCCAAGTCTTAACCCCGGCAATCGAATTCTTGCCTGGCGCATGGCTGTTAATCAAGTCATAACCTTGAATTTGGCCAGTATAACCAGCTACTGGATCTTCCTTAATTGAGTACGCAATTTGCTTGCCATGATCAAATTTTGGAAGATTGCTGAAAGCATAGTGCCAATTGGTTGCTTCAGAAACAGTCTGTTGAGCGACTTCTTGACCATCGGCTAACAAATGAACCGTAATCGAAGCTGGGCGCAGACCGTCTTGATTATTTCCATCAACCCAAGTCTTCTGACCCAGTACAGCTGTGGTTTCCGGCTGGTGGGTATTAGTTACATCGTAACCATCGACTTGTGAATCATAGCCTTTGACTGCATCTTCCTTGATGGAGTAAGCGATCTTCTTGCCATCCTTATATTCTGGCAAGTTATCGAAACTATACTGCCACTTGTCTGCTGCAGTAACCTTCTGACTATTGATTTCCTCCCCATCCGCTAAAAGATGAACTGTGATCGAGTCAGGACGCAGACCATCTTGGTCGTCATTATCTTTCCAGCTCTTTTGTCCAGAAACTGTAACCTTTTTGGCTTGCTTATTAGTGATTGTAAAGTCATTTCCAGTGTTGGAGACACTGCTTTCGTACCCATCAGGCACGTTCACTTCTTTCACCGTATAAGCAATTTTATTGCCATGAACAGCTTTGACCAGTTTATCCCAGGTGTATTTCCAGCCATCTGCTGCTGTCAACGTCACCGGATCACCAGTTGGATTACCATCGGCATACAACTGGACTTTAATGCTTTCCGGCCGGTCGGATTTATCATCCCCAACCCAGTCTTTTTTTACGCTGACGCTGGTCCGATTGCTGCCATCCACCCCGCCGTCAGCGTTGACATTGGTTACCTGGAAATTGAAGTCTTTCCCTGCAACAGCTGAATCACCTGAAATCTGATACCAAGCTTGGCTGTTGTTAGTGAACTTCTTCTGATTGTAATCAATGATCGAAGTCTTGTAGTTGATCACAATGTTGTTTCTGGAGACATGACGTTCTGGCAAAACTACGTTGATATTCTGTCCATCAACCTTGATTTCTGAACCTGGATATGCAGCTTCAAACTTACTGATTGCATCATCCCCATAGAAAAAGTCATTATTCCGACCTGAAACTGTAATCTTAAAACTGCTTGTATCGAGCTTTTGTCCTGGCTGAATTTGGTCAAGAAGCTTGGTGTCACCAATGACTTGATCTTTAGTGTTGTTCACGCACAAGAACCAGCGAACGTGGTCAGTATCCGATGGAAGCATGTCACCAGTCTTGTAGTAAAACGGGTTTCCACCACTACCAGAATCGCCAGACTTTGGTTTCGTAATCTCAATGTCGTTATACTTGGACCCGCTGCTAATTCTAACCGTACCAATTGACTCAGATGTAGTGTTCGTTACGTTGCGTCCTAAGATTTCAAATGATGCCCAGCCATTAACGTTGTCAAGATCCTCGATATTCTTATTAAAAGAGACGACCGCACTGTTTTGTGTGATCTGTAAAGTACCGACGTTTACACCGTCAATGTAAAGATCTTTGTTAAGCTGATAACCTTCGGCAAAAACTGTACTGCTACCTGTCCATTTCACTGAGATCTGGTCGCCTTCTTGCATCTTGACAGCATGGTCATCAAAATTGAATTTCACTTCAATTCTTTCGCCATCATTCACATGTGATTTTGAAACCGTCAGACTGGTGATGTTTGAACTGACATCCCTGCCGGAAGACTTTTGCGACGGAGCACGTGCTTGGTTAGTTCTTAAACGGTCCGTATTACTTGACTGTGCCTGGCTGCTGCTTATGGAGTTTGCTTCTGAAGCAGCTTCAGTATTAGTGGAAGTCTCCTTTTCTTCCTCATCTCCTTCCGCTTCGGTAGATGATGTTGTTTCTGTTGTTGCCGCAATGGAGTTGGTTACATTAACGGACAAGTTTCCCAACAACATCAAGACAATCATCTGCCAGGCTAGGAATTTCCTAAGCCTTTTTACTTTTTTCCTTTTCCTCGTAAAAATACCTCCCATTTTTTCTATTCAAGGCACAAAAATCTGCATTGCAATCAGGTTATATCTGTTAATTTATAATAGTGCTCAAAAAAAGAGCTCGGTAGCCCTAAAAACAGCTATAACAAGTTAATCTAATTTGTAGATTGATAATACCTTGCGTAATATGTTAGCGCTATTTTTTGAAAAAGTCAAAACCTTTTTAAAAATTAGAACGGACCAATTTTGCTTTAAATCAGATCTAATTTCATTACTATTTTTAGCAGAAAATAGTGTTAAAATATCAGAAATACTTAATTTAAGAGGTGCACAAAATGAATATACGGCGCGCACGGGATAAAGATGTCCCAGCAATTATGAATTTACTCAACGAAGTGCTTGAAATCCATGCTTCTATCCGGCCGGATGTCTTTATTCCTGGTACAACCAAGTACACGGTTGAAGAACTGATGGAATTGTTAAAGGACGATCAAAAGCCAATTTATGTTGCGGTTAACGAAAATGATGACGTATTAGGCTATGCCTTTACGCAGCTTCAAGAGCAGCCTTTTTCTACAAACATGGTGCAGTTCAAGTCACTCTTTATAGATGATCTGTGCGTTGACAGCTCCCGCCGCTCTCAAGGCGTCGGCCGGGCTTTGCTGGATTTCGTCAAGCGCGAAGCCAAGCGCCTAGGATGCTATGAAGTGACTCTAAACGTTTGGGCCGGCAACGATTCCGCCATTCGCTTCTATGAGAAAAACGGCCTCAAAGTCAAGGAAACTACGATGGAATACATTCTGTAGCCACTAAAACTACAAAACGACCCGTGGAGCAAGTGCTCACGCGGTCGTTTTTTGCTTATTCAAGTACTATTTTTAAGGAGTCAGTGCAATTCCCCCAAAAAATCAAAATAATGCTTGACCTAGAGCTAGCTCCAGGTTTTACAGTAATTACTATCAAGTTAACGAAAGAAGGAATTACACATGCATTCAATTAGCTTTCCAAGCCGTTTTTTGCCTGGAACGACTGACAATTTTGTTTCTAATGAGGTTATTGTTAAAGATCTGACAGTTTTTGACATCTGGCACTATCTTATAGATACTGCTGAATGGGAAAAGTACTACGACAACGCCGCTAATATTGAACTTACCAACGGCGAAAACAGCGATCTTCACTACGGCGAACGTTTCCACTTTGATACTTTCGGCTTTCCGATCGATGCCCAGGTCATGGAACTGGTCAGCCCGACGGTTGACAGTCCGGTAGCCAGAATCGCCTGGCATGGCTGGAATGACGGGGATGAAGACTCTTCAATCGACGTATACCACGCTTTCTTGATCGAACAGCTGCCTGACAATCGTGTCCGCCTCTTGACCCAGGAATCTCAGCTGGGCAAGTCTGCCGCTGAACTGGCCGTAACTGTCCCAAACCCAATGCTTAACGGCCACCAGGCTTGGCTTGACGGCTTGTTAACTGCAGCTAGAGAACAATATTAACAATTGTAGACAAGGAGGTAAATTAACCATGAAAACTTGGATGATTACTGGTACTTCAAGCGGTTTTGGCAAGGCCTTGGCAAGCAAGCTGGCCCAGGAAGACGGCGTCAGCGTCATCGCCACCGCCCGTAAGGAAGCTGATCTTGACTATCTTGATCAGTACGATCACGGTCAGATCAAAAAAGTCATCGTTGACGTGTCTGATCCGCAAGCGGTCAAGCGGGCAGCTGCAGAAGCCCTGGCATTTTCGCCAAAAATCGATGTCTTGGTCAATAATGCCGGTCTGGGCTATTTCTCAACGATTGAAGAAAGCGACCTGCAGGAAGTGCGCTACATGTTTGAAGTTGACTTCTTTGGCCTGGCCGAAATGACGGAAGCCTTGCTGCCGCAGTTCCGGGCTAACAAGAGTGGTATAATTGTCAATATTTCATCGGCTCTGGGCTTGACTACTCTGCCAACCATGGGCTACTACAGTGCCGCAAAGTTTGCGGTTGAAGGCTATTCTGATGCCCTGCGCCAGGAAGTAGCTGACCTTGGAATCAAGGTATTGACGGTTGAACCGAGCGGCGCGCGGACCAACTGGGCTGGCTCTTCATCTGAAAAGAAGGTGCCGGAAATCGCTGACTATGCCAAATTCAAGAACATGGTTGCAACGACTGACCAGGCGGTTGACAATGCACCTGGGGATCCAGCTTTGATTGCCCAGGCAATCATTGACGCAGTTAACAGCGACGAGATGCCAGACCACCTGCCGCTTGGTGAATTTGCCTACAACGGCAGCCTGGAAAAGCTGCGCAAACTGGCAGCCGAAATTGAGAGCAATCGCGCCATCTCTCTGTCAACCGATGACAAGTAAGTGACTAAAAACAGATAAGCATTGGAGGAAAAGATGAGCTACAGCATCGGTCAAGTTGCGGCAAAACTAGGTATTTCTATTGACACGATTCGTTACTATGACAAGGAGGGCCTTCTGCCCTTCATCCAGCGCAACGGAAACGGCCGGCGCGTTTTTTCCGAAAATGACGTTCACTTGATGCGCACGATCATCTGCCTTAAAAACGCCGGCGTGCCGGTGACCGATATTGCTGACTTCATCCAAATGCGCCTGCAAGGCGACAGCACTCTTGAGGACCGCTACCAGCTCTTGAAAGCACACGAAAAGGACCTGCAGACACAGATCAGCGACCTGCAGGATACCTTGTGCTACTTGAAGTTTAAGGAATGGTATTTCGAGACCGCGATTAAAGCCGGTACCGAAAAGATTCACTTCACTCCTGGCAGTAACGAAGTCGTGCCTGACTTGGCCGACCAGTACAGCCAGTATCTGGAAGAGAGCGGCCAAAGTGAGGAACTGGCCCGCTTCAAGAGCGTCAAGGACTACCGGAACCGCAGCCATTAATTTTCCCCGTGAAAAAAGAAGGCAAAAAAATCTCCATGAAAACTTTGATCATTTTCGCGCACCCGCATCCGCGCGCTTCAAAGGTCAACCGTCCGCTGCTCGAAGCAGCCGCAGCCCTTGACAACGTTACAGTGCGCGATCTCTATCAGCTCTATCCTGACTTCAAAATCGACGTAGCGGCTGAACAGGCAGCGCTTGAAGCTGCCGACCGGGTCGTACTCCAATTCCCGATCTACTGGTACAGCAGCCCGGCCCTGCTAAAACAGTGGGAAGATGACGTGCTGACTCACGGCTGGGCCTATGGCAGCAAGGGCAAAGCCTTGCATGGCAAGGAGCTGCTGGTCGCAGTTTCAGTTGGCGGCGGGCAGGAACATTACACCCGGGAAGGCCTGCACGGCTACCGGCTGGCGGAATTGCTCCGGCCCTACCAGTCAATGGCCGGCTTGACCGGCATGAAATACGTCCGTCCCTTTATGACTTTCGGTGCACGTACGATTGCCGATGAAGACCTGCAGAGACAACAGAGGCGCTATCGCAGGCTGCTGCAGACCGCGGATCCGCTTCCCGCGTACGGACTGCTTGAAACTGAGAGCAACTGATAACTATTTACTTAATTCCCTACTCTATCTAGCGAAAAATCCTTCGAAAAAATTCGAAGGATTTTGTTTTAGTTGATTTTAAGCTTACATAATTATTGTTATGTCTATATAATTGCTAACTTTTTATCAGTGCTGAGAGGGCGATTCTGCTGCGCTTAAAAAGCTAGAAGTGATCAGTTGCACATTTAAGCGCAAATAATTGCAAGTTCAAAAATGCTATCTTTTATCCTAATCGGAAAGTCTTTAAATCTTCTTCCATGCTCTCGTCCTCCAGACCGATGTAGCGCAAAGTCGTCGTCGGGCTGCTGTGGTTCAGCATCTTCTGCAGCTTGTACAAGGCCCGGGGGTCCGGATCGCCAGCCGGGGTGGTCGCGCTCTTGATATAGTGATAGCCAAAAGTTTTGCGCAGGGTGTGTGTGCCGACAGTATTCGGATCAATGTCACACTGCCGGGCTGCCCGCTTCAAGTCCTTGTAAAAAGACTTGCCTTCAATATGCCCCTCCCCTTTTCTGGAAGGGAAAAGCCAGTCATCTGGCTTTAGCTGCATTTGCGCGATGTAGTTGGCCAAATCCTGGCTGATATTGCCAATGTATGCATGTCGGTTCTTGTGGGTTTTGGTTTCAACCAGGTTGTACCATTCTCCGTCCTCGATATCTGAGACCTTGGCCTTGACGATATCGGAAATCCGGAGCCCCGTGTTGATCCCAAAGACAAAAATCATGGCATTCCGCAAGCCATTTCTGTTTTGCCCAGTAACCGTCCCGGTTCCAAATTGGAGAGCCCGCTTCATGGCGTTAATTTCTTTTGCTGTCTTCAACGGCCGGATATTTCTACTGCTTTCCGTTTTCTTGACTTTGCGGCCCATTTTGCTGTTAAAATCCTCCCCTCTTTGAATGCGTCTTTATGTATTTATTCTATCATAAAGGTGCATTGAAGTGGCAAAATTGTCCAAAAATCCGTCCTAGCCAATTAAGATTTGAATGCGTAAAAATGCCTATTTCTACGCATTCGGTAAAAAACTGTTTTTGCGCGTAAAATGCTGAGAAAAGCTCTCATTTGCGCCCAAACTTTTCCTCCCTGGAGACTTGACCGTTTATCGCAACTCAGAATCAAAATGCAAAAAGCGGCAATTTTTAGCTTGCCGCTTTTTAACAATCTGCCGAAATTCCGGATTAGATAATTCTAGCTGATGCTCAAGCCAATAATCGCGATACATGCGCCAACGGCCATGAAGACTATTCCAAGGCAGGCTTGTTTTTTTAGCTGGTCGCTTTTTGCCCGGTCTTTGGGAGTGAGCGAAGTCAAAGGATATTTTTTCCGGTAGATCAAGTAGGCCAGGAGTCCTTCCCCTCTTTGACCGCTGCTGAGAAACAAGGCGGTTCCTTTGGGATGCGGAATTCCGCGCATCTCCGCATCAAGGCGCATTAAAGAATAGATTTGGTACCAAGTATAAAAAATACCGACAAAAGTGACTGCCAGGCCAATTAAGATTAACAGATTCATGATTATCCCTCCTAGATTCTTTTAACAATCTGCATCAGCAAAAAGGACACGCTGGCGACCAAGGAAACAAACAGAATTATATAGGCAGCTTGACTTGCCGCGTAACGTAAAACCACCGCGCCAATGACCAGCAACAATAAGTTGACCAGTAAAGCCGCTGTCAGTTGCTTACCTTGTTTTACGGTGTCCATTTTGTCTTCCATGTGCTGGACCAGGTCCTGGTCACCTTTTAGCAAGGCATCTAGACTGATCTGGTAGAGATCGCTGATGGCCAGTAAACTGACCAGATCAGGATAAGTACGATTATTTTCCCAGTTGGACAAGGTCTGACGAGAAACCTGCAACTTGTCAGCCGCGGCTTCTTGCGTTAATCCCGCTTGCTTGCGAGCTCTTTTCAATCTTTCTCCTGTATTCATTTTTCTGCTCCTTTCTGTCTTAATTAAGCCGTATTTTTTGCAAAAGGTCCAGCTAATTTCTTTGACATCTCCGTCTTTTTCTTTGTCAAAATCCTTTGACATCCGCGATGTTACAGGAATTTCTTACGAAATCACTCTGTTATTGCCCATCCTTGATCGAATACAAAAAAGCAGCATCCCCTTCTCGAAGGAATCGATCAAGGATGCTGCATTTTTGCCATTATTTTTTCTACTTCGATAACTGATATTTTGTGCCTCTGCCTTCCCCGACTTTGAGAAGGTACCCCTTCTTTACCAAAGAGTTAATCAACTTTAAGGTTTTGGTTCGACCAAAGCTGACCTCTTCATTTATCTTGCTGGTAGTTTCGTTTCCAGATTGAACTGCTTGATAAATTTTACCTTCATCTTTAGAAAGATTGACTGGTACTGATTGTAAAAGCGGCAAAATTATCACGATTGAGTTCTCAAAGATTTTAAATTGAGGTTGAATAACGCTGCCTTGATAACTACTGATAATTCTGCGGATTCCCGTACCAAATTGTTCAATTAAGCCTAAACGGTAAAACACATTCGCCAAAATCGGGTTGCGCAGTATTGAAATTTTCCCTGAGAGATACTCCTCTTTGCTCAAGCCACTTGGCAAACCACCGGGTGAAACAATTTCAATTCTGTTGTCAAACATTGAAATTTTGATTTGAGAGTTCACATTCCAAGTCCGATGTACCAATGCGTTAGCAACTGCTTCTCTGAAAGCCTCCTCAGGTATCTCTGTTACCAGTTCTCTGTTAAAGCCCTTGATTTCTTCGTATTGGTAATACTGTCGATACATGTTAATGGAGAGATTATATTGATCTAAAACAGAAATACCTTCATAATCTTTTCGATCCAGCATGATATTAAGATTTGCTCCAAAACGAACCAAATTGATACCACGAAAATGATTGTGATCAGCCAAAAGTGCCCCAGCGTTGGTGTATCCGCTACCCTTGCGAAGCAAATCCAAAGTTATCAGAATATCTTGATTCAGCGCCTCTATGCCAAGCTTATCCTTTAAAGCAGTTTCCAAGCTAGAGAAAGTTAAATTTTGCTCCTGGGCTTGCAGGCTATCAAAAGTCTGATTCTTGCCTTTGAGTATCAAGCGGGATAATAAATCCTTGGTCTCACTCATGGTTCTCACCTCCCCCTAATTATAGCAATTGGAGCGAAAAAACGATAGATTATCTTTTCAATCGCATTTACGCTCGTTTAGAAGCGCTTTTTTGATCAAAAGTGAGTGCAAATTCAAAAGCAGCATCCCTTCACGCGAAAAAACTGTAGAGTTGCCGCTTATTTGCTCACAGATCCAGCTTAGCAGAATACTTGATGATCACAGATCCGCCATGACCCAGGACTGAACTGCTGAAATCTTCTTGATAAAAAGGCGGCAGCACCCTTGCTTGTTTTTGCATAAATTCCAGCGCGCGTGGTCCGTTGGCCGCCACTTGTTCATTCTCCAGTTCCTGGTAAAAATAAGCATATTTGCCTGCTGCTTTGACAAAATTGCCTTCCCCTGCACTGACCACTTTGAAAAAGCGGCTGATCGTTGCCTGGGCAAAATCATCAGTCATCACCCCGTAGCGGGGACCAAAGTTGATCGGATTCAGCGAGACGCCCCGCCTAAACGGACTTACCTCAAGATACTCCGTCGGGCAGCTTTCAATGGTCAGATTCTGGCAGCCTAATTTTTCAAAATCATCTATTCGCTTGTCAAAAAAGAGTAAGCTGCTTTTGATCCGGCTTAGCTGATTCAATGCGTCTTCAACCGCATCCTGCTGTTTGAGCAGGTAGCTGCGGCGGTCCTGCAGTTTGGTCAAGGCAAAAAAGCGGCCAACTTCATCCAGGCTGCTGCCCAGTTTTTCCAGCAGGCGGATGGTCGCTACCTGGTCCACCTGCTCCAACCGGTAGTAGCGGTAGCCGTTGTCTTTGACTAATGCCGGCAGCAAAAGCCCCTTGGCTTCATACAAATAGAGCGCCTTCTTGCTGACAGCGCACATTTTGGCGAAATCGCCAGTCTTGATCAAATTTTCGTCCATCGAATTTTCCTTTCAAAAAACAGGTTCCAGCCTTGACTATGCCCTTAGGGCATAGTTTACCCTAAAGGTAAGCAATTTGAAAGCAGGTACAGAGATGACAAGTGAATTAAGAAGAAAAGTCTGGAGCTTCAGTCTGCCGATGATCTGTGAACTGGTCGTCCAGCAGCTCTACAGCGTGATTGACATGGCAATCATTGGCCGCTATCTTGGGGCCAGACAGCTCGGTGCCGTCGGCAACGCTGCCAGCGTGATCATGCTGTTTCTGGTGGTTTCGGGTGGCTTTGAGATGTCGGTTGACGTCACGGTTTCCCGCCTTTTAGGCGCGGGCAAGTACAAGGAAAAGGCAGCGATGGCCCGCGACACGCTTTTTCTTAGCGCGATCAGCGGCTTGATTCTGGTGGTGATTGCCTGGATTTCCCTGCCGGCCCTCTACAAGGCGATCTCACTGCCGGAAAACATGATGGGGGATGCCCTTCTGTATGGCCGGGTTTACCTTTTTGCCCTGCCGATCATTTATATTTACGATGTTGGCCGGGCCATCCTCATTTCCAATGAGCGGGCAAAAATCTCCTTCTACCTGCTGGCTGCCTCCAGCGGCTTGAACCTGCTCTTGAACCTGCTGTTCATTCTGGTCCTGCACCTGGGTGTTTTGGGTTCAGCTCTCGGAACGGTTCTGGCGCAAGGGATGATGATGCTGGTGACTCTTTGGCTGTTGGCCAAGATGGACCAGCAGGAAAAAGAACCGATCTCTCTTAAGCCGGACCTCTCTTTTGATAAGATCAAGCTGATCATGCACATTGCCCTGCCGACGATCGTCCAGCAGTTTGCGGTAACTTTTGGCGCCACCCTGGTCCAGGCCTGGGTCAACCCCTTCGGCCAGGAAGCTATCCTGGGCTATGTAGCCATCGTCAAAGTCATGAACTTGGCGACCATCGTCCTGGTTGGTTTTGCCCAGACATTGACCCTAATGACTGCCCAGCTTTTAGCAGGCAAAAAGTACTCAGCTGTCAGAGCTGTCTACCGCTATTGCAGCAAGATTTCCTTGATCTACTGGCTAATCAGCTCCGTTTTGATGGTTCTGGCCAGCCGCGAGCTGGCCGGGCTCTTCTTTGATCCGGCGCAGAACCAGGCAGCTTATGGCTTCTTCAAGGTCTACCTGTTGGCTTTCGTTGGCATTCAATTGCTTTCTGTTTTCAAATTCTTGAACGAAGGCCTGCTCAGAAGCATGTTTTTAATGAAGGAATACCTCTACTGCAATCTCGGAGAACTGGGCCTCAAGCTGGCGGTCAACTGGCTGCTGCTTGCACCTTTAGGAACGAATTCTTTCTGGAGTTCCCAACTGGGCACCAGACTCCTCTGCGTATTAGGATCGACAATCCTGATCTTAAAAGAACTGCAGCGTTTGGAAGCAGAAGAAAAAGCCGGCGAATAAGCCGGCTTTTTCTTGTTCAATGCTTTACAGTATTTGAATCTGATCATCAGCCAATTACAGGAATAAAAGCAAAAATCCAAGCGACGACTAAGGCTGGCAAAAAGTTGGCAACGCGTACCTGCTTGTCCCATAGCAAGTTGACTCCAACGCAGAAAATCAAGACTGAACCGACTAAAGAAATGTTAGCCAAGGCAGCGGTAGTCATAACTGGCTTGATATAGTGAGCCAGCAGGGTCAAGCTCCCTTGCAGCAGGCCGACTGACACAAAGGAAAAAATGCAGCCCTTTCCTTCAGCGCTGGTCATCACCATGACAATGACAAAGTCAAGAATGGATTTCGCGATCAAGGTGTCTGGCTTATGATAGATACCGTCATTGATGGAGCCAACGATAGCCATAGCGCCGATGCATACGACCAGGGATGCATCAACAAAAGCCGTGGTAAAGGCCGGGTCCTTGCTATTGCCGGTCTTATGCTTGAGGAAGTGACCAAAGGATTCAAAGTAGGCCTCAATGTTGAGTAATTCCCCCACCAAGCCTCCGATTGCTAGAGACAAAATCATCATCAAGCTGGAACCACTGGTCAGCTGACCGTTTTTGACCTGCAGCATTTTTTCTATCGCCCCTGCGATCCCTAAAAACATGGTCCCCAGACCGCAGGCGACCATTAGTGTTTCCTGCACCCGGGCCTTTAGCAGATGGCCGAAGTTCAAGCCCAGCAAACCACCGCAGATGATGGCGGTGACGTTGATTACAGTTCCGATTCCTGGCATGTGTTTCACCTCAGTCAAAAGTATAGCATAGGAAAAAGCGCTTTTTAATTTAAATATCATTTCAATAATTGAAAGGCGAATGTTCGTGATTATCCAGGCAAAAATTGTTTTTTCACTGTCACATCAACGATTACCAACTAAATGCATACAAAATATACGCCTTTCTTAATGAAAATCAAGAAAACTACTTGCATGCCTTGCATCTATCCTTTATACTATTGAAAAAACAGAAAGGAAGCAGCAAAAATGACCGCATTTATTAACGTTAATCCCGATATCTGCCCAGCTTCATTCGCTGTTTCTTTTCCATTTTTTCAATTTATTAATATTTCATCACTTAAGACATGTCACTCGTTGATATGTCTTTTTTTATAGGAGTCAAACAATCAATGAAAGCGCGTTTAATACTGGAAGATGGACACGTTTTTGAAGGCGAAAGCTTCGGCGCGGTCCATGATGTCATCAGCGAATTCGTCTTCAACACGGCGATGACTGGTTATGTAGAAGTCCTGACTGACCCTTCATATGCTGGCCAAAGCGTAGTCATGACCTATCCCTTGATCGGCAACTATGGCGTTCCCCTGGATGACCAGGAATCTGCCCACCCCTTTGTAGAAGCCTTTGTAGTAAGCGAGCTTTCCCGGCTGGGGTCCAATTTCCGCATGAACATGAGTCTGAATGACTACATGATTGAAAACAACATCCCCGGCATCCAAGGCGTCGACACCCGGGCAATTACCCGGATTCTGCGTAAAGAAGGCTGCATGAACGGGATGATCACCACCAAGGATTACGAAGTCAGCGAAGTAATCGACCAGATCAAGGCTTTCAAGATCCACGGTGTCGTTGAAAAATGTAGCTGCCTTGAACCCTACCATGTCGGTCAAGGTGACTACGAAGTTGCCCTCTACGACTTCGGTGCCAAGCGCAATATCGCTAGAGAACTAGCCAAAAGAGGCTGCCATGTCACTGTCCTGCCAGCTGACACCCCTGCCCAATATGTCTTAGACCACAACTTTGATGGAATCATGCTGTCAAACGGCCCGGGCGACCCAAGCGAATACACGGAAATCATTGACCAGCTGAAGATCCTCTCTTCTTCCGGTATCCCGATCTTTGCCATCTGCCTTGGCCACCAGCTTTTGGCCTTAGCCCACGGCTTTGCGACGGAAAAAATGGTCTACGGCCACCACGGCAGCAACCACCCAGTAAAGGATCTGACTACTGGCCGCGTCTACATTTCCTCGCAAAACCACAACTATGTGATCAAGGAAGACACAATCGACCCTGAGCAAGCCAAGGTTTGGTTCAGAAACGTCAACGACAAGACCATCGAAGGCCTGGAATACTTAAATGAAAACATCAAGTCCGTCCAGTTCCACCCGGAAGCCTGCGGCGGCCCGCACGACACGGAATATCTCTTTAACAGCTTTATTGAAATGATGGGAGAACACAAGAATGCCTAAGCGTGACGATATCAAAAAAGTTTTAGTGATTGGTTCAGGCCCGATCATCATCGGCCAGGCCGCTGAATTCGACTATGCCGGCACCCAGGCCTGCCGGGCCCTCAGAGAAGAAGGCATCGAGGTTGTCCTGATCAACTCCAACCCAGCCACGATCATGACTGACGGCGACATGGCTGACCACGTCTACATCGAACCTTTGACTGTCCCAGTCGTTAAGCAATTGATCGAAAAGGAAAAGCCAGACGCCCTTCTGCCAACGATGGGCGGGCAAAATGCCTTGAACATTGCCATGGCCTTAGCCGACGAAGGCTTTTTGGAAAAGCACAATGTCAAAACGATCGGTACTGACACCGACACCATCAAGATGGCTGAAGACCGGCTGGAATTCAAGAACTTGATGGAAAGAATCGGTGAACCGGTTGCTAAGTCAGTTGTTGTCAACTACGTTGAAGATGCCATCGCTTTTGCTAAGGAAATCGGCTATCCGGTAGTTGTCCGCCCAGCCTACACTTTGGGCGGTACTGGCGGCGGGATCGCCCACAACGAACAAGAACTGCATGAAATCTGTTCTAACGGCCTCCGCCTTTCCCGAGTTACTGAATGTTTGATTGAACAATCAATCGCCGGCTGGAAGGAAGTTGAATACGAAGTCATGCGCGACGGTGCTGGCAACTGCATCACCGTCTGCAACATGGAAAACATGGACCCGGTTGGTGTCCACACCGGTGACAGTATCGTGGTCGCGCCATCTCAAACCTTGTCAGACAAGGACTACCAGATGCTCCGGTCTTCCGCCCTCAACATCATCACTGCCTTGAACATCAAAGGTGGCTGCAATGTCCAATTTGCCCTTAACCCAGACTCCTTTGAATACTGCGTCATTGAAGTTAACCCTCGTGTTTCCCGGTCTTCTGCCCTGGCTTCAAAAGCAACCGGCTACCCTATCGCTAAATTAGCAACCAAGATTGCCCTTGGCTACACCCTGGACGAAATCGTCAACGCCGTGACCGGCAAGACCTATGCTTCTTACGAACCAACCCTTGACTACATCGTCTGCAAGATTCCTAAGTGGCCTTTTGACAAGTTCTACGACGCCTCCCGCCAGCTGGGCACGCAGATGAAGGCCACCGGGGAAGTCATGGCTATCTGCAACAACTTTGAAGGTGCCTTTATGAAGGCTCTCCGGTCTCTTGAACAAGACAGCTACTACCTCTACAATGAAGAAATTGCCCAGTTATCAGCCGATGAACTCCGGAAAGACCTCCGCAAGATTGACGACAAGCGGGCCTTCAGAATCGCTGAAGCCTTGAGAAAAGGCGTCTCCATCCAGGAAATCCACGCCATTACCAAGATCGACGTCTGGTTCATTGACAAAATCAAACACCTGGTTGAAATTGAAGACCGGCTGAAGGCTGAAGAACTGACTCTTGACCTTTTGAAACTGGCCAAGCGTTGCGAATTCCCAGACCGGGTTATTGCCAAGCTTTCCGGCAAGACGGCTGATGAAGTCTACTACCTCAGAAAGGGCTTGAAGATTACGGCTGCCTTCAAGACTGTCGACACCTGCGCGGCTGAATTTGACGCCGAAACTCCATACTTCTACAGCGTCTATGGCGGTGAACATGAAATCCAGCCAGACCAATCCAAGAAAAAAGTGATCGTCTTCGGCTCCGGCCCAATCAGAATCGGCCAAGGGATTGAATTTGACTACTGCTGCGTGCACAGCGTATGGGCCTTAAAGGAAGCCGGCTACGAAACTATTATCGTCAACAACAACCCGGAAACCGTCTCCACTGACTTTGACATCGCCGACCGCCTCTACTTTGAACCTTTAACGGCGGAAGACGTGCAGAGCATCATTGAACTTGAACAGCCAGACGGTGCAATCGTCCAATTCGGCGGACAGACAGCCATCAAGCTCTCCCAGGACTTGATGAAGATGGGCGTGCCGATCCTGGGGACCTCTGCCGACAGCGTTGACGCGGCTGAAGACCGGGAAAGATTCGACGAGATTTTGGAAAAGTGCCAGATCGACCGGCCAAAGGGGCAAACCGTCTTTACGGCTGAAGAAGCCTTAAAGGCCGCAAACGACTTGGGCTACCCGGTTTTGGTCCGTCCTTCCTACGTTTTAGGCGGGGCCGGGATGGAAATTGCCTTAAATGACGGCGACCTCAAGCGGTTTATCGACCACATTACGAGTCAATTCAACATTGAAGACCACCCGATCTTGATCGACAAGTACCTGGCCGGCAAGGAATGTGAAGTCGACGCCATCTGCGATGACGAAGGCATCTTGATCCCTGGGATCATGGAACACGTAGAAAGAGCTGGTGTCCACTCTGGTGACTCTATCTCCATCTACCCGCCGCAAAAAATCTCTCAGGAGATGAAAGACCGGATCGTTGAATACTCCAAGCGCCTGGCCAAGGCCTTAAAAGTCAAGGGTTTGATGAACATCCAGTTTATCGTTTACGAAAACGAAGTCTACGTGATTGAAGTCAACCCCCGCTCCTCCAGAACTATCCCTTACATCTCCAAGGTAACCGGGATTCCTCTGGTCGACGTGGCAACTAACGTCATCATTGGCAAGTCCATCAAGGAGCAAGGCTATGACTACGGCCTTGCTCCGGAAAAGAAGACGGTTGCCGTCAAGATGCCAGTCTTCTCCTTTGAAAAGATTACTGGGGCGGAAATTGCCCTGGGACCGGAAATGAAGTCAACTGGTGAAGTTCTGGGGATTTCTGAAGACGTTGAAGAAGCCATGTACAAGGCCTTTATGGGTACTGGCCTGGACCTGCCTAAGCACAAGAAGGTCATCTGCACGGTCAAGGATTCAGCTAAGGAAGAATTTTTGCCAATCGCCAAGGAATACCATGACTTCGGCTACGACCTTTACGCGACCCAGGGTACTTACGACTTCCTGCAAGAACACGGCATCCCTGCCCACCTGGTCAACCGGATCAACGACAAGGAGAACACCATTTTTGACTTGATCCTGACGGAAACGGTCGACCTGGTCATCGACATCCCAACCAGAAACAACAACTTGAAGGACGGCTTCCTGATCCGCCGCTTCGCCGTTGAAGCCGGCGTGCCGATCTACACTTCCCTTGACACGGCGCGTGCCTTGATCCACGCCCTGGAAGCCAAGCACGACAACAAGATCTCCTTGGTCGACATCACCAAGTTGTAAAAACGTGTATTCCTTAATACTCAATAGTTTAAGCGTCAGCGTTTGCTGGCGTTTTTTCTTTGCAAAAGTTACCTGATTTCCGCTTGTAATTGCTTAGCATATTAAGTATAATACTTAATGCGCTAATAATTAGGTTTCTAACAGTTAATCACCTAAGTAATGAATTGTGAGGTGTCATTGAATTGGATTCTTCAGAGAATTCCCAACAACAAAGTATTTTGAAAATTATCAGAAAGCAGGGTTATATGACCATGCTTTTGCACAAGGTCTACCATGCTGAGTTTAAGGACATGCAGCTGACCAGAGAATCAGGCGGCCTGCTCTACGCGATCAAGACCACCAAGTTCAATCAGACAGAACTTGCCCGCCTTTTTCACATTACCCAGGCCAGCCTATCTGGCCGGATCAAGCGGCTGGAAAGAGACGGCTACTTGATCCGGGTCACTGATCCAAAAGACAGGCGCAAGTACCGGCTGGAATTGACCTACAAGGCCAACCAGGAACTTGATGAGGTCATCGATAAAATGAACAAGTGTAACGCACAGATCTTCCAGGGAGTGAATGATCAGGATTTTGAACAGATCATGAGATTTTTTGACATGATCAGCCACAATCTGGAAGCAATGGTCGAGGAGGACGAGGATGATCAAGCTTAGAAAATACCTATTGCCCTACCTGCTTCCGATTTTATTGGCAATCGCTTTTATCTTCGGGCAGGCCCAGACGGAACTAGCTCTGCCGGACTATATGAGTGATATCGTCACCAACGGGATCCAGGCCGGCGGCTTTAAAGACAGCGTTGCTGATGTCTTGTCGCCTCAGACCTACCGGCAGCTACTGACTTATTCAAGTAAAAGTCACCAGCAGACGATCAAGGCCAGCTACCGCTATGTTAAAGCAGCTGACGTCTCAAGTGACTTGAAACAGACTTTTCCCAAAGGCAAAAATCTCTATGTCTTAAAGAAAAATGCCGACAGAGACAAGCTGAATAAGGCCATGCTGCGGGGGATGATCCTCTACTACACCCTCACGGGCAATAAGAATTCATCAACCAGCAAGAAGTTCCTTAAGAATATCTCCAAGGGCATCAAGACTGCCAAAGACCAATACGCCAAGGGTGAAAAAGCTTATCAGCAAATAGCTAAAGTTGCCCCGACCAGCCCGCAAGCCGTAAAAATGAAGAAGCAGCTAGGCCAGGCTAAAAAGCAGATCGCCGAAATGGAAGCTGCTTACCGGAAAAAGGACTTGGCCTACTTCTTCAAGCAGATGAGTACAAAACAAAAGCAGAAGATTTTTGACTCTATCGACAAGCAGATGAAGAATATGGGGACCAGCACCATGAACATGGCCGGCGGCCGGGCGGTCAAGCTGGAATACAAGCGCCTGGGTGCTTCAACCAGCAAGCTGCAGACCAGCTACATTAAAAATGCAGGTCTGAAGATGTTGGGCATTGCCCTGCTAGGTTCTGTTGTGACTATTCTGGCTGGACTTTTAGCTTCCAGAGTCGGGGCCGGCGTGGCCCGGGACTTGCGGCTGGCCCTTTTTGAAAAAGTTGAATCTTTTTCCAATACGGAAATGGACCGCTTTTCAACCGCTTCCTTGATCACCCGGTCAACCAATGACATTACTCAGATCCAGCAGGTCATTGTTTTGATGATCCGGATGGTGGCTTACGCGCCGATCTTAGGCATCGGGGCCCTCCTGCATGCTTTGGATTCCTCCCCATCGATGACTTGGATCATCGGTTTAGTCGTTTTGCTGATTTTAGTCATCCTCATGATTACCATGGGCCTGGCTATGCCGAAGTTCAAGATTGTCCAAAAGCTGATCGACAAATTGAACTTGTCCATGCGGGAAAACTTGACCGGGATGCTGGTCATCCGGGCCTTTGGCAATGAAAAAGTCAGTGAAGACCGCTTTGATGAGTCAAACCGCAATTTGACCAAGGTCAACCTCTTTACCAACCGGGTCATGTCAGCCTTGATGCCGATCATGATGTTTATCATGAATGCAGTTACTCTGGTAATCGTTTATGCTGGCGCCAAGCAGATCGACTTGGGTAAGATGCAAATTGGCGAAATGATGGCCTTCGTGCAATACGCGATGATGATCATCATGGCCTTCTTAATGGTTGCCATGATTGCCATCTTTATCCCCCGGGCCAGTATCTCAGCCGGCCGGGTGGCGGAAGTCCTAGAAACCGAACCGGAAATTGAATCTCCGGCTGAATACAAGGCAGGCAAGGAAAATACGGGTGTCGTTTTTGATGACGTGACCTTCACTTACCCCGGCAGCCAGGAAGCAGCCTTGGAGCATATCAGCTTCACTGCCCCAGCCGGCAAGACGACAGCCTTTATCGGGTCAACCGGGTCTGGCAAGTCCAGCTTAATTAACTTGATCCCCCGCTTTTATGACGCGACAAGCGGCAAAGTCCTGGTTGACGGAACAGACGTTAAAGATTATAACCTGCAAGACCTGCGGGAGCGGATCGGTTTAGTGCCGCAAAAAGGCCAGCTTTTGACCGGGACCGTTAAGTCAAATGTCTTATATGGGGCAAAGGATGATTCGCATTTAGAAGAAGCCCTGCGGGTATCGCAGTCAGAGGAATTTGTTGACCGCCTGCCAGGCAAAGTGGACGCCCCAATCTCCCAAGGCGGCAGCAACATTTCCGGTGGCCAAAGACAGCGGTTGGCAATCGCCCGTGCTTTGGCCAAGGATCCGGAGATCTTAGTCTTTGACGATTCCTTCAGTGCCCTGGACTTTAAGACTGACGCCAAGGTCCGCCGGGAACTGACTAAGATGGCTGCCAAGGAAAAGAAGACGGTTCTTTTGGTTGGCCAGCGGATCGCGTCAATCATGGATGCCGACCAGATCATCGTTTTGGATGAAGGCAAGATTGTCGGCAAGGGCACGCACCAGGACCTGCTCAAGAATTGCCGGGTCTACCGGGAAATTGCCTACTCACAGCTTTCAAAGGAGGAATTAGCTGATGCATAACCATGGCAACGCAAGAGGCAATGAAAAAGCAAAAGACTTTTCCGGCACTTTTGCCAGATTATTCCGCTACCTTAAGCCATATTACTGGTCTTTACTGGTGGTAGTGATCTTCGCGATCGCTTCGACCATCTTCTCCATTATTGGGCCGAAAATTTTATCAAAGGCAACTGACAAGCTGATCGCCGGGATCAGCGCCAAGATCCAGAATACTGGGGGAATCGATTTTACCTACATCAACAAGATTCTGCTGCTTCTCCTGGGCCTTTATCTCCTGTCCATGCTTTTCAACTACGTGCAAAGCTGGATTACCTCGGGCATTTCCCAGAAGGTCGCCTATTCCTTGCGAAAAGATATCGCGGAAAAAATCGACCGTCTGCCGCTCAGCTTTTTTGACAAGCATCCCAGTGGCGATATCTTGTCCCGGATTACCAACGACGTGGACACGATCGCCCAGTCGCTCAACCAATCCATGGCCCAGATCATTACTTCAACCGTAACAGTGGTTGGCGTTTTGGTCATGATGTTTTCGATCTCCTGGCAGCTGACCTTGATTGCTTTAGCGATATTGCCAGTGACTTTCGGCATACTTGGTATTGTCATGAGCCGGTCACAAAAGTACTATATCGGCCAGCAAAAGTCTCTGGGTGACGCGGATGGTCACATTGAAGAAATGTACGGGGCCCACCAGATCGTCCAGGCCTTTAACGGTGAAGCTGCCTCGGTGGCAACTTTTAAAAAGTACAATGACGAGCTTTACACTTCCGGCTGGAAGTCCCAGTTCTTCGGCTCCTTGATGATGCCGATTTCCAACTTGATCGGCAATATCGGCTACGTAGCAATCTGTATCGTGGGTGGCTTTTTAGCAGTAAACAGCGTGGTTACGATTGGTGACATTCAAGCCTTTATCCAATACGTCAAGAGCTTTACCCAGCCGATTTCCCAGATGGCTCAGATCATGAACATGCTGCAGTCAACGGCAGCGGCCAGTGAACGTGTCTTTGACTTCCTGGAAGCTGAAGAAATGCCGGAAGAAGTGGTCGAAATTTCTACTGAAGAAGTAGCTAAGCTGCCAAGCAATGTGACTTTTGACCATGTCCGCTTTGGCTACAATCCAGACAAGATCATCATCAAGGACTTCAGCCTGGATGTTTCTGCCGGGCAAAAGATTGCTATCGTTGGGCCGACTGGGGCCGGCAAGACCACCCTGGTCAAACTCTTGATGCGCTTTTACGAGTTAAACAGCGGGAAGATTATGATTGGCGGCCAGGATATCAGTAAGATGAAGCGGTCTGACCTCCGGTCCATGTTTGGGATGGTCCTGCAGGATACTTGGCTCTTCAACGGCACGATCAAGGAAAACCTCCGCTACGGGAATCTCAAGGCCAGTGATGAAGAATTGCGGCAGGCGGCAATTGATGCCCATGCTGACCATTTTATCGAGCAGATGCCAGAGGGCTATGACAGCATGATCAACGAAGAGTCCAGCAATATCTCTGCTGGGCAAAAGCAGCTGCTCACGATTGCCCGGGCTTTTGTGAAGGATCCAAAGATCTTGATTCTGGACGAAGCAACGTCTTCAGTTGACACGCGGACGGAACTTTTGATTCAGCAAGGAATGGACCGGCTGATGCAGGGGCGGACGGCTTTTGTCATCGCCCACCGCTTGTCTACGATTAGGGATGCAGACAGCATCATCGTTTTGAAGGACGGGGATATCGTGGAAGTTGGCAACCATGACAGCTTGATGGCAAAGAAGGGCTTTTACGCTGACCTTTATCAGTCACAGTTTGAACATGGCGAAGAATAAGAAAAAAGTAAAATTATTTGGATACAGTAAAAGAGTCTGGGAAAAAACTAGACTTTAGATAATTGAAAAAAGTGAAACTCGATGTAATATTTCGAGCTTCACCTTTTTTGCTTGTCGGTAAGATTCCCAATGCATGATAAAAAGAGAGCTTTAGCAGCTCTCTGCTCCAGTATTTCACTAGATTCATCATCATAAAGGCTAATCCTACATCAGTTTCTACTTTCTTCCTTCCGCGGAGGTGAACTCGGCGCATGCCAAATACATTCTTGCAATTAGCGATAAAATTGTATTAAGTCTATTGCTTTAAATTTGTAACCCATTGGTCAACCGCAGCCAATTGACCTTGGTAAGCTTGAATCAGTTCTGCTTTAGTATATGTCTTTGATGAAGTGCCAGAGTCAATAACCTTCCCGCTATCAATTTCAGTGGCAGTTAAGGCAGCGGCAAGTGATGATACTTTAACTCGATCACCTGAAATTATTACTCCATAGTTACTATCCATAGCCATATGGACGCGTCTGGTATCATTGGAAGATGTACATACAAAGAAACGACCATTACCATAATCTTTCATGGTTATCCCTGCATTTTCAGCTTCTGGAGTTGAGCTCTTGGTTGGTGCTGAAGGAACTTGGGCATTATTATCAAACTTCATTATCGCCATGATTGCTAGTTCCTCATTAGTAACTGAGCTAGAATTTGTTTGGCTAGATGACGTAGTATTGCTAATATCGCCTACAATTTGAGTAAAGCCGTTCTTTAGTTCATTATTCTTAGTTTCGCCAAAAACATAGCTGTTCTTTTCATTCCCTTGGTTCTGTTCAGAAATTAAGACAACAGGCTTACCATTGTAAATGGTGAACAGATAGACATGGTAGCCAAAGGTAGTCTTCACATTAGCAAAGTCTGAGTAGCAAGCCACTATTAAATATGTGTTACTAGCGCCTTGGCCATTCTCTGACCAAGCAGATGAAACTTGGTTATCAATATCAGAAATTGCTAAATGCCATGTACCATTGTAAATATCATTTGGAATTTCAACTCCATATACATTCCCAGGATTATTAGGAGTATACTTCACATACTTCTGATTCATGGTTGCTCCCCAGCTTGACATAAAGCTAGCAAGTTGCTGATCTTTAGCTGAGTTCCATGGCGTCTCTGCCTTCTTACTGTGACTAGTTGATTTACTAGTAGCTGAACTAGCAGATTTGGATGATGCTGACTTCTTTTCTTTAGACTTACTTGCTTTTTTACTTGATACCTTACTCTGTGAGCTCTCCTTAGTTTGTGACGATTGTTGCTTGCTGCAACCAGTTAATGCAATTGCACTTATTGCAGATACAACGATCAAAAATTCCTTAATTTCCATTTTTTCCACACCTCAGTTAAAAATACTTATACACTTAATTATATCATTAGTGACATCCGAAATATTCTTAGCACTGCCTAATGTTTCAATGATTTTCAACGGCAGGCAAGCCCGGAATTCCACCTGTTTCAATGGGTGGAGAAATAGGGCTTGACTGCCTTCCTTCTTACTTAAATTCGTACAGAGAAAGCTTTTGCTCTGCTTTTTGCCAGTTGCCGTTATACATGATCAGCCGGCACTGCTTTCTATTAATGTAATTCTTGCCATTGTTCAGTACGTAATTGCCTAAGCCATCCGTCAAATATACAAAATATCCGTTCGACTTAAAGCCTTGAACGTAGCCCTTGGCATTATTTCCAAGTACGCGAACGTAGTCATTCAGCCATATGCCGCGGGCATATTTCGTGTTCTTCTCATGCGCTTGGATGACGTATTCGGCTGCTTTCTGCCTTTTCTTACTTTTCTATGGCACTTCATAAACTTGATGGCTTTTGCTATTTCACGCTTCTGGTGGCAATGAAAGTCGGGACATTTAATTCGTGCAGGCGGCCTTCGCCATTGGTATCTTCATAGAGATTGGTTAAAGTAAATCCAGCCTCCAGCTGGCCGCCGATCTGTTCGTCCAAGGTATGAGAGAATTGGACACCAGAATCATCTTTTTCCAGCTGCTTCATCTGGTTAGGATTTTTCAGCGGATTAAAAGGCAAGGAGTTGGCGACATACTTTTCTTCATCGCTATCAAACAGGTAGTTGATCCCGTTATCCAGGCCAACCAAGAGGACTCCGCCCTTTTTCAAGACCCGGTAGCACTCTTTCCAGATCGGCTTAACTTCTTCAACGTAGCAGTTAGCAACTGGCTGGATGATCATGTCAAAGCTTTCGTCAGCAAAAGGAAGCGGCTGAGTCATATCGGCCTTGACTATATCGATATCGTAGCCTTCGCGCTTTGCAACCAGGCGCTCGCTTTCCAGCTGCTGGTCAGAATAGTCCAGGACTGTGCATTCTGCTCCCAAGGCAGTCAGGATCGGCATCTGCTGGCCACCCCCGCTGGCCAAGCCAAGAACCTTTTTGCCTTTTAAGTCGCCAAACCAGCTGTGAGGGACGTATTTAACAGGAGTTAGCTTGATCTCCCACTTTCCCTCTTTAGCAGCTTGGAAAATTTCGTGGTCAATCGCCTTCCCCCACTCCCAGCCTTCTTTGACCCAGCGGTCAATCGTTTCAGCGTTGATGTCTTGGTAGTTCATGGTTGGTTTTCCTCCTCGTAATTCATATTTTTAGTTTAACAAAGCGTTAAAATTCTTTCTAGTACTTATAACTTTAGGTTAACTTTTTTGTCATTTACTGTTGACTTTCTCAGATTTAGGATTAAGATATTAGACATGAAATCAAAACAACATTGCTTTGAAAAGGAAAAGTAGTTTTGGCGAGACCTGCAGAGAGCTTCTGGTTGGTGTGAAGAAGCGGTCAGACCAAGTGCGAAAATCACCTTTGAGCGGAAACTGCGATATTAGTGGTTTCGGGGTCCGCCCCTTAAAGCGGCAGCGCATTATCTGTGCGTGAAGGCCTAACGGCGAAAATAGGTGGTACCGCGCTAATAGCGCCCTATTGGATCGATTTGATCCAGTGGGGCGCTTTTCTTTTCCATGAAAGATGAAAAGAGGAACACAAATGAAAGTTAGAAAAATGGCAACAGTTGCACTACTTGGCATGTCAGCTTGCACGCTGGCTGCCTGCGGCAATAACAATTCCCAAGCATCCAACACCAAAACAAGTCTGAACTTGATGGAGACTGATGTAGTCAGCTCCCTCGATACCTCTGTGACTGCCTCAATCCCTCAATGGGACACTTTGGTGCAAACTATGGCCGGCCTTTACCGTTCAGATAAAAATGACCAGCCAGTTCCCGCGGTTGCCACTAGCTATCATAAGTCCAGTGACGGTAAGACCTATACTTTCAATCTGAGGCACAATGCCAAATGGTCAAATGGCGACACTGTAACCGCGCAAGACTTTGTGACTGCCTGGCGAAAAGGCGTTTCTCCCAAAGCAATGTCTGGCTATAACTACATCTTCAGCAACATCAAGAATGCTGACCAAATCTCTCAAGGCAAAAAGGCGGTCAGCAGCTTAGGCGTCAAAGCTGTTGGTAAGTATAAACTGGTCGTGCAGCTTGAGAATCCAGAACCGACCTTCATCGACAAGATGGTTATGCCAGCCTTTTACCCGCAAAACACCCGCCTGGTTAAAAAATACGGTGCCAAATATGGTACGGCTGCTAAATATACTGCTTTTGACGGGGCCTTCAAGGTCACCAAGTGGACCAACACCAGCGAAAAGTGGACTGCCGTCAAGAACCCATACTACTACGCTAAAAACGCGGTCAAGCTGCAAAAGCTTAATTACCAAGTCGTCAAAGACTCAAACACTGCCCACCAGCTCTTCCAGCAAGGAAGCTTAGATGACGCTGTAGTTTCCGGTACGACGGCACAAGGCCTACAAAACAACAAGAACCTGTACCACCTCTACCGGTCTGGCAACAACTTCGTAAATCTGAATATGGCTAAAGGTGCTACCTTGGCCAACAAGCAACTTCGGCAAGCCCTTTACCTGGCTGTTAATCGTAATCAGCTATCCAAAAAGGTTTTGGCCGATGGTTCAAAACCTTCCTACACCTTCTCAGCACCAAACGCCGCCAAGGATCCAGCCAGTGGTAAAGACTTCGCTGCAGCTGCTCAGCCAAAAGAAACTTACAATGTTGCCAAGGCTAAAAAGCTTTGGCAAGCTGGTTTAAAGCAACTGGGCAAGTCAAAGGTTGAATTGACCCTGGTGGCAAGTGACACGACTACTGACAAGAATGTCAGTGAATTCCTGCAGTCGCAGCTGGAAAGTAAGCTGCCAGGACTTAAAGTTACTGTCAAGAATCTGCCATCCAAGTCAGCCTACAATTTGGTCGCCAATGGCAAGTATGACCTCTACCTTTCCCTGTGGCTCAACGACTACGCTGACCCATACAGCGAACTGCAGACTTTGGAAAAGACCAACAGCCACAATTACGGTAAATACGCTAGTGCCGCTTACAACAATGAGCTTAGCCAAGCTAGAAAGAATGCCGCGACCAGATCAGTCTACTTCAGCCACCTGTTAAAGGCACAAGAGCAAATGAATCAAGATTACCCTGTTCTTCCGCTTTACACCATGGTTGAAGACCACCTGGTAAACTCCAACTTAAAGGGTGTACTTTGGCACAAGGTTGGCATGGTTGACTACACGAGAGCATATTTCAAGTAACAAGAGAATATTTGACTGAAGGAGAAAATCATGGATCAAACGAGAATCGTTACTTTAGACAATGGCTATCACCTTTTCACCCGCAAGGTCAACGAAGGACCGGTCAAGTTGCTCTGCGTACATGGAGGACCTGGTGACAACCATGAAGACTTTGACAATTTCAAGAATGGCTTAGCTGGCAAAGGCGTTGAGGTTTATTCTTACGATCAATTAGGTTCGTACTGGTCAGATCAACCAGATTTTTCCAAAGAGGAAAACAGGAAGTATTTAAACATTGACTACTTTGTTGATGAACTTGAGGAAGTCCGCCAGAAGCTCGGTTTGGAAGACTTCTACCTGTTAGGGCACTCCTGGGGCGGTCTACTGGCCCAGGAATACGCGGTCAAGTATGGCCAACACCTCAAGGCCGTTATTATTGAATCGATGATTGATAATTTGGATGAGTACACGGAGAACATCAACCGGGAAAGAGATGAAATGTTCAGCCCGGCTCAAGTGGAATACATGCGGGAATGTGAAGCAGAAGAAAATTTTGACGATGCCATGTACCAGGAACTGGTTGCCAAGCTTTACTCCGTTTACTTGATCCGTCACCCGGAAAATGGAAGCCGGCACGTTGTTAGCACGACGAATACACAAGTATACAATTACTTCCAAGGCAATAATGAATTCATGATGGTCGGCAAGTTAACTGAGTGGGATTTCAGAGACCGTTTGGGACAGATTACTCTCCCTACCCTCCTAACGGTTGGTGAATTTGACACCATGCCCCTTGACGCTGTCCGCCGGATGCACAAAACTTTGAAAAACTCACGGATGGTTGTAACGCCAGATGGCGGTCACTGCCACCACATTGATAATCCAAAGGCATTCTTTTCTTCCTTATATAAGTTCATCAGTGATGTGGAAGCAGGAAAGTTTACTAAGCATGAATAGAGAAAACAACAAGACCGCCACAATCGTGACGGTCTTTTGCTTGAAAATTTGTTATTTCTTCAAGCTCTTGAAGGCAAAGTAATGGCCTTCTGGGTCCGCGAAGTTGCAAGTTTCAGCACTGCCCATATCAACGACATCACCAACAGTGACGCCCTTATCCAGCAACTTTTGGCGAGTTTCCTTCATGTCTTCGCAGCTGAAAAGCAGTGATGGAGTAGCCAGGTCAAGTTCTGGTGAGTACTTGGCAATTACTTCCCGGTCAAACAGGCGCAGGCTGGCATCTGCATTGTCGCTGGCTGCAAGCAAGTAGGTCTTGCTTTGGTCTGGGCCTTCGCCTTCTTCCTTTAAAGCAAAGCCAACTTGGTCAGTCCAAAACTTAGCACATTTTTCCGGGTCACTCACGTAGAGCATGATTTCGACCTGATTGAACATTTTTTGGGGATCCTCCATTTTGAGTAATATCTTTACTAGTAATTTAGCATAAGCCAGCACTTAAAACAATTTTACAGCTTTGTGAAAAAATCATTCCCTTTAGTGAGCAAGAAACGGGATCAGCTACGCCGATCCCGTTTTCTTTAATCGTTACTTTCCTTGTCAACAATAAAAGGTTGCAAGGCTTCTGCTAGTGAATGCAAGTTACGAGTTTGGATAATAACCTTGCCATCCCCGGTAAAGTGGTTGACCAGGCCTTCACCTGAGGTAAAGCCAAACATCCCCGAGGCTACTTTAATGTCGTAGTCAAGGTTTGCATCCCAGGCAACGACATGTTCATTGTCGATTGAGATCGGCTTATCGCTGGTCACGGTCAGTTCTACCAGGTCACCAAAGGCGTTAACCAACATGTCGCCTTCGCCTTCAGTCTGCATTACGAAGAAACCACCGGTTCCCCCAAAGGCAGCCTTGCTAAAATTTTGTTTTTGCATCTTGTAGCTAACGCTGTCATCACTTGCTAAAAATGCCCCAGTGTTTAGGCAGTACTGCTGCTTGCCAACGGAAAGCTTTGCAATCTTGCCAGGAATTGCTGGTGCAACCCCAATTTGTCCGCCATCCTCATCACCAGTTGCCTGGGTGATAAACATGCTTTCACCACTGGTCAAGCTCCGGCCAATCGCGCCGAGCAAGCCGCCCAGGCCCTTCTTGCTGGAGTTCATCTTCCCGGCGATGGTAACATCTTTCATGTAGACCATGGCGCCGTTTTCGACTTTGATGCTTTCTCCCTTATCGAGGGTTACAGTTGCTAATGGACAGGTATTCCCGCCGCTCAATTCGTACTTTATGATGTCCCTCTGCTTTTCTATTGCTTTCGCAAAATATGATATTTATGTTCAAAATTTCTTTCTTGTCTATATTATATCAAGAAAGGGCTTTTTCTCGCAAAAACAATTACTGTGAAAAAAGCAAAGAAAAGGGATACCAAATGTTTAATAAGAAAATTTTTGCATCTCGGCGACTACTTTTCGAGCCCGCTGAAATCGGGATCAAACCGGTCAAGCAAGGTAAAATGACCATCCTCATACTTCAGCTTAAAAATAGTGCAGTTGCCAATATGATGGTCAATGGGAAGCTTGTTGTAGCGTAAGAAGCAGGCCAGAGCACCGCCGTGAGATACTGCTAAAACCGAATGGTGATCTTCTTGCTCCATGACATCGCTCAAAGTCCTAGTTATTCTTTCACTTACGCCTTTTTCGCTTTCCCCGCCAAACTTAACGAAGAAGTCCCCATAAGGAACAGGTGGATTCAAAAAGTCATCCATCGCTTCAAAACGGCCAAAATTCCATTCCTTGATTCCCTTGAGCCGGGTATAAGGTAGTTTGCCGCCGGTCACTAACTCCAAGGTGTCGCAGGCACGTTCACTGGTACTTGAATAGCAGTGGTCCAGCTGGATCTTGTTGTCTGTAAAGTAGCGGCTAGCGATCTTGGCCTGGTTGATCCCCAATTCAGTTAATGGTGAGTCGCACCAACCCTGGATCTTGTGTTCAAGGTTGAATAAGGTTTGCCCATGACGCATGAGATACAAGATTTTTTCCATTTAAGTTTGCTCCTTTTCACATTCCTATAGCGCTTTCAAAGAAAATTATAGCATTTTTTGAAAGCTAATGGAAAAATCTTTGGGAGACAAAGTAGCGTAAACTGTGCTATATCAAGTTTTTTACACTATATTTGCACTGTAAAAATGGCCTTATGGGCCAGACTAAATTCAACTTGCCCCCTCTTTAATTTCTTGGCCTTTTCGCATATTCTGGATCCGAAGCGATGGAATCATAAAGAAGATCCTCTTTTCCCGCTAAAGCCCCGCCCTATCTGGTATCATGGAAATGACAAAGCATCATGCCCAGATTATTCAGCAGTTAAACTGAAACAGCTTAGAAGGAAAAGGAACGAAATTCATGATCGATTGGCTTGCTCTGACTAGAGACCTCTATCTTGAGAAAGGTGAAGACCAGCAGCTTAAAAATTGGCGGATTACATTGACCAAGGATGACCTGCTCGACCTCGGCCTGTTGACTAAGGCCAAACTTGATAAAGACGGCAATTACAGCATCCCTTGCTACAAAATTTTTAAGCAATATGACGTGAGCCCAGCTGAAGTTTATCAAGAACTGGAAGACAAATACGGCACCCTGCTCTCTAAAAAAGACAAGAGAAAGAAGAAAGCCAAGGTTGACCAGCTTAAATTAAACAAGTTCAAAGAAGACCTAGCTCCAGCTTATGCGGCTTTTCTTGCCGAAAATTTCTCAGAGAAACAGATTATCAGCGACCTCCCCTTTTACCAAAAGATGGCAAAGGCCTGGGAGAGGCCAGCCGAAGGAGTACTGCTGCCAACTTTTGCCTTGCAAGTGCTAGGAGACCCCCATGCTTTTGACCGGGGAAGACGGGGCCGCGGACTTTTGGAAAAAATCATCCAAGCCCAGCTAGGCGAAGAAGCAACTTTAGAAGACTTCAACGTCTATCCTGACCAGCTCTACAATTTCGCGATGACCGCTAACCTGCTGGACACTCCTTTGACCTACGACATTATTGCCCTGCCGGATATTGACAAAATTGCTTTACCGGAAAAGATCAAGGTTTACCTGCATGAAAACTCTGGCGTGACTACTGCACTGGCCAGTAAGTTTCCTAACCGGGCCTTCGTCTGCACGGGTGGACAGATCAATCTTGCCACGAAAAAGCTGATCAAGCGCCTGCTTACAAATTCCTGCCAGCTTTATTATTCGGGTGATTTAGACCAAAGCGGTATCAAAATTGCAGACAATCTTTTATTAGAATTCCCAGAGATTCACCTTCTTAATATGGATCTGAAGACCTATAAAGAGTACTACCAAGCCAGCGTCCCGCCGGCAAAAGACAAGCAGATCAAGGAAGTAGAAAATCCAGATTTGCAGCAAGTTTTGTCTGAGATCCACAAAAAGAAACGCGTGATTTTTGAAGAGGTCATCCATGATTTTTTATGATAACCAAAGCTTCATGTCCCAAGCGGACGGATTTTTAAAAGCCGTGTCCGCCCCAGGCCTGGCCCGGGACATTGTCGTCTATTTAAACAGCCACCCCATGGGCGAATACACTCCCCTCCAGCTTAGTGAGCAGCTTTCAGCCGACTATGACGAAGTCATTAAAATTCTCAAGAAGCTGTCAGAGAGCAAGAACTTAAAATCGATCCCCTTAACCAACCAGGCTAAGGCCCGGTCGATGAAGGAAGCCATGCAAACCACGGCTTATGCCTTAACCAGTGAAAGTATGGAGCTCTTCCAGGCTTTTGATAAGATCGCCAACCTGCAAAAGCAGATCAGAGAATCCCTGTCCATGACGGAAACCGATGAACTGATCAAGAATTTACGGGAATTAAAGGAAAGTCTTGAGGGACTGCTGACAGATCCAGAGAATTTGGAATTGAAGCAGCAGCTTTTTAAAGATGGTATCTCCCTTTATGACTTGTCTTTTGGCTACAACAATGGTATCTATAATCGGCTGAAGAACCGGATCGACAGCTTTGCGACCAACATCCACGACTTGAACATGCAGGTCTTCCGTCTGGAAACTGACGCAAATACCACTGGCGACTTGAACCAGGAATTGTTTAAGTTGCGGGATGTAGTCAAGGAAGTGCTCGACAAGGTTGAAAGTAAGATCCCAGAAGTCCTAGAAGCAATTTTTGCTTTGGAAGAAAGCCAGACAAAGATTGGTCCTAAGCTCTTTTACCAGCCCCTGGCCGATGAGCTCCTTGCCTTCAACGCTACTAAAACTAGCGACGAATTATCCGAAATCATGGCTGGCAATATCGCAGACATTGCCCAAAGTGAACGGGATGGCAGCGGCCTCTACGCCAGCCTTTTAGACCGTTTGAGCGACATGTTCTTTGCCTTGATCGACCTTATCTCCCAAAATCGGGAAATCCAGGTCAGCAAGGAGCGGGCTGAACGCTTTTTAGCCCAGGCTCAGAGCTTTCAAACTGGCATGACGGCCCAGGAAATGGCCCTCCTTTTTGATCAATATGAAGGCACGCCTGTCTACCACCATTGGTACATGTCCAAGCACGCCAATTACAGCCTGGATGATGAGAAGATCCACTACAACTTTACGCCAAAAGAGCGCAAGCGGGCCGAAGTGAAACTGGCCCGGTCCATGGAACTGACAGATAAGGAAAAAGCAGAACTTGTAGCTGAGCAAAAGCGGCACGCGGCGGAAAAAGCCAAGCAGGCCCAACTAGGACAAAATTTGATCAATAAGCCACTAGAAAATTTGACTGATGAGGAGTTTGCCTTCTTGCAAAAGCTGCTGGGGCAAAGCCATTTTGACTACCGCTTCTCAGCTGAAGGTGACTTATTGAGTGCGAGTGCTACGACTGGCGACTATCTTTTGATCAAGCAATTCCAAACGGAAAACATGACCATTGAATCACCGAAACAGAGCTTGATTTTATGCAATTGCAGACTGGAGGTAAAAAGCAGATGGCAGAAATAGACTGGAGCCAAGTCATGCCGAATCTTCTGGCTGGCAAGACGACCGCTTATATCAGGCAAAACCGCCTGGCAATCAGCAAATATTTGAAAGACAAGTTCAATTTGGTCTTGGACCAGGACCTGCATCTGCGGGCTTACTCCAAGACCCGGCCGGTTGGCATTGAAGCTGACAAGCGGGTCCAGGCTGACCCTCTCTTATACCGGGTCTACTATGAAACTTTAGCCAGATTGTCCAGCCTGCAAACAGGCATGACCATCCTCTATCAGGATATCGTGGCTTATATTAATGACAAAGAAAATCTGTCAGAAGCAAGTTCAGTGGAACTGTCCAAGTACTTGAAGCCAGTCATTGCCAAGTTGGAAAATGACGGAGTGATTGAGCTCCGGGACCAGGATGACAAGGACTCCCTGTATGTCTTGACCAAGCAGCCAAAGCCACAAGATCCGATTGACCTGGAGAAAGGGATGCAGACTGGCAATGATCTTGCCCGGCAAGAACTTCTGCTGAACGGCTTCTTCCGTAAGGAAAACATGGGCAAAAACGAATACAATTACCTGCAGAATTCTTTTGAACCCTTTTTTAATCATGAAACAAGGCAAGGCCTGCGCCTAGTCAACGTTGACGACTATTTCATCCTGCTCAACTATTCCCAACTGGATTTCCCTAACACGGTGCAAAGTAAGCTGGATGCCATGGCAGTTGAATTGGTCCAATTGATCAACGACAGCGGACAGAGCAGTTTTCAGCTGCCAGAATTAGTTAACCTGGCCAAGCAGACTGGCAGCTACAAGACCATGACCGGATCACAGAAATCAACTGGCTTGAAGATGAAAGTAAGTGAACTCTTGAATGAACTGACCTATTTTGGTCTGCTTTCTAAAGAGCAGAATACCGGCCTTTTGACTAAAGAGCAGGATACCTGGTTTACCACTTCTTTAACCGGATTAATCGTAAAAGATGAGGAAATGACTGATGACGAATTATAAGCTTAACCGCTTTGGTTTCTACAACTATTTCAACTACAGAAATCAGACTTTTGACGCTAATACCCAGTCGATTGTATTTAACGGGGAAAACGGGTCCGGGAAGACCGCGACCATGCTCTCCCTTTTCCCAACGATCTTCTTAGGCAGCATGCGGGTTGTCGACAACAAGAGAAGTTTGGACTACTACATCAAGGCCGGTGAAGCTGGCTTTGCCTGGGTTGAATTTAAGGCAGACGATTTGATTCAGACCCTGCTATTGGCTTACAGCAAGTCGGCAGACGGATCCAACACTAACCACTATTACTACGTCTTAAAGCAAGGCGTTAAAGGTGACGACCTCCCCTACTCGACCAGCTGGCCGGAATTCCGGGGAGCCGTCAAGCCTTATGTTGAACGCCGCTATGAGACCCAGGCAGACTACCAAAATGCCATCAACCAGCTCTTCTTTGGCTTTGCCTCACAAAGCGAGATGCAGGAGTACTTTGAACACCTGGCCGCTTTTGAAAAGCCGCCGCTAAAGCAAACTGGCAGCACAGCTGAATTGGACAGTGCCTTAAAGACTGCCCTACCAAATCTCAGCCACTACGCGGACCGGGCAACGGTTGAAAACTTTATCGACAACGCTCTGGCCATGGTTGAAGAAGAGAAGAAAAAGGCAGCTCTGGACAAGCTGAACAATGCCTTGGCTAAGACGGAAGAATGGGAAACTCTGACCAACAAGCCAACTCTGGCCCAGATCCAGAACTTCTACGGCAAGGCTAAAACTGAGTTGGGTCAGAAGCGAGAGAAGTTTGAAGCCTTAAAGAAAAGACTAGCTGAAACTGAGGAAGCAATCGCCCAGCTGAAGAGTGACCAGGCAAGTGTCAGTCAGGACTTAAAGGCTAAAGAAGGTGAACGGCAAGCTCTGCAGACCGTAATTGATGCTAAGAACCTTGACCAGTTGTCACGTGAGATCGATCAAACTAAAAATGAGCGAGACAACCGGGAAAGAGATTTAGAATCAGCCCAAAAGGACCGCAAGAATGCAGAAGAGCGCTTGCTCGCTTATACCGAGGACGCAAGAAAAGAGAAGAACGCTCTCGTTATCCTTGAAGGCCGCCTGGCAACGATCAAGTCAGAGCTCGCCAAGTATCAAGTTCAAGCTGATTTTGAAGAAAAGTACCCAGACGCTAAAGAGTTGCTGAATAAGCAAAAGCAGCTTTTAGAAGAACTGGAGAAATTGGCCAAACAAAACCAAGAGTTGGTTACTAAGTTAGACATTGTAAATAAAGAAATTAAGGCTTTTGACGAAACCGTCTACACGGATAACATTGCCTCTGCCCTGGCTGAACTGGATCAGGAGACTAGCGCCTGGCTCAAGGAAAGAGAGATCAGTTTTGATCAAGTGGCAGAATTTGACCTTGAGGTCTATGAAGACAGACGGCATTTAGTGGAAAACGCCAGAGGTCAGTACCAAGAAGCCATCGCTGAGACCAAAAACGATATCCGGCTTGAAAAGACCCAGTTAAAGCAACTGAGCTCTGACTTGGTAAAGCTACAAGAGCAGCCAAAGCCGGAAACGACGGCAGAGTTCAAGAACGGCAAGCAGCTTTTTGAACTGGTTGACTTTAAAGAAGGCGTGCCAAGGGACCTTCAGTTACAACTAGAAAGCGACTTAAAGTATTCTAACCTCCTCTATGCCATCTTTGATGGCCATGAAATCAAGACTGGCTTGGAAGCTGATAATTCTACTGCCAATACTAGCAATGTAAATAAAGGTGATCTCTCAACTCTTGCCGACTACTTAGTTAGTCAAGATGATCGGGTTAACTCCTTTTTACAAACGGTTGCGGTTAAAGACGGCCATATCAGTTATGCCAGCGTCAAGGTGCATAGCGAAAAAGGCACAGCGATCACCCATATCGGTGAAAGCAACCGGCAAAAAGAACGGGAAAGACAGATTGCCCAACTGACGGAAGAAATTAATCAAGTTAAGCTGCACTTAGAGGAACTGGCAGATAAGCTGGCCAGCTATCAAGAACTGTTTAAACAAGCAGATCCTGCTGCTTTCCCGAAGAGTGCCAAGGTCACCGAAGCACAAATCGCCTATAATAATGCCCTAGATGAACAAGACAAACGCTTAAAGAAACAGGAAAAGCTGGAAGTACAGTTAGCCGACTTCCACCGGCAAAAAGAACAACTTACTAGCGAGCTCTGCCCTGATTTGCCAGCTGAGAGCAAGGAATTTGCTGACTACCGTCTGGCCTGGGACAAATACCAGGACAAGCAAATCCAGCGGATTATGCAAGAAAATGACTTGCTTAAGCAAAAGGACCGGCTGGCTAGTGCTGAAAGCCGGATCAAGCAAGCTCACGCTGAATTATCTGAAAAGACAAAGCAGGTCCAGGATAAGCAAGACCGGTTGACTGAAATTAAAGCTCAAATTGAGACTCTTGAAAAACAACTGGAAGAAATCCAAAATGATCCAGAAACCAAAAAGCAGCTGGCCAGAAAGGAAGAACTGGACCAACTGCTCAAAGAGCTTGAAAAGCAACTTACTGAAATTGGATTCAAGTTGGAGCAAGAAAACAACCTTCTTATTGACTACCAAGAGCATTTGCCAGAAAAGCAGGCAGCCTATGAAAAACTAGACCATGAGTACAAGGCGGTAACTGATCTGCTGGAAAAACTGGATTTAACTGAAAAAGTTAAGGACGCATCCCCTAACGACTGGAACAGTGAGCAGGTCAAGGCAAACAACCAAAATAAGGCCAACCTGGCTATGATTGCCGTTAACAGCATTAACGGTGAAACAGACTACCGGGTCGACAACAGCAAACGCTTGGAATTTGAAGACATTGAACTCAGTGACTTAAACTTCCCACTTGCAAAAGTGGGCTAGTACCTTGAAAATTCAATAGTTTTGCCAACAAAAAAGCACAAGGCCTTCGTTCGCTTGATATAATTAAGTCGACCAAAACATCATCAATATCAAACGAAAGGCTTGTGCTATGTCTAGTTTACCATCATTCGATACTGAAAACGAACCTAAAATTGCCCGCTCTGTTGAAAAGTTCTTTAAGGACTACAAAGTTATGGAGCTTCTCCGCAGATCTGGGCTCCGCAAGTCCAAAGGAGTCCCGCTTTGGTCGATCCTTTCATACATCTTCAGTAATGTGTTTCGAGACAGAAGCATGTACATGCAACAGAAGTCTGGCAAGTGTACTGCTGGCTTCTCCAAAAATACCTACTATCGATTCATGCAGAACCCACATATCAACTGGCTTCGCTTCACTATTCTGCTAGCTGAGAGGATCGTCAATGGGCATCTGAAAGATCTGACCTCTGACCAACGTGCGGATTGCTTCGTCTTTGACGATTCGCTCTACTCCAGAACTGGATACAAGAAGACTGAGCTGGCTGCCAAAGTATTCGACCACGTTTCGATGACCTACAAGAAGGGGTTTCGGATGATGACCATGGGTTGGACTGATGGATCCTCCTTCGTCCCAATCGCTTCATCTCTCCTGTCCTCAAAGAACGATCAGAATGTCATCGGGACAACCAAGAAGATCGACAAGCGCACAATTGCGGCCAAGAGGCGGATTATGGCCCAATCAAAGGGGACCGATGTAGTTATCCAGCTGCTCGATCAAGCCTTGAAAGCAGGGCTCACTGCCAAGTACGTCATGTTTGACACTTGGTTTTCCAATCCGCATCAGATTGTCCAAATCAGTCAACGTGGTTTGAACGTAATCGCCATGGTGAAGAAAAGCTCCAAGATCACATACGAGTTCGAAGGAAAGCGGATGAACGTCAAGCAGATCTTCAACGCATGCAAGAAGCGTAGAGGTCGCTCAAGATATCTCCTGTCCGTCCCTGTAAAGGTTGGAGATCCTGCCAAAGATGGTGCCCAGATTGATGCCAGAATAGTCTGTGTGAGAAATCGCTCCAACCGCAAAGACTGGATCGCTCTTATTTGTACGGACATGACGATCGATGAAAATGAGATCATCAGAATTTACGGCAAAAGATGGGACATCGAGGTCTTCTTCAAGACCTGCAAGAGCTTCTTGAAGCTTGGCACTGAATACCATGGACTCTCATATGATGCATTGACTGCCCATACGGCTTTCGTCTTTCTGCGCTACATGTTCATGTCAGTTGAGAAGCGAGACGATGAAGACGATAGGACAATAGGCGAGCTCTTTTATTGCATGGTAGACGAGCTTGCGGACATCACTTTCAATCACTCGCTTCAGATCCTGGTGGAAGCCATGTTCGAGAGTGTGAAAGAGATCTTCCAACCAACAGAAGAGCAGATGGAAAGGTTCACCAAAGCTTTCATTTCCCGCCTCCCGAAGTACATGCAAGAGGCATTATCGCCATCACTAGCAGCTTAATTGAATATTTACTGGCTAAACTATTGAGTTTTCAAGGCTTCATAGTTCTTTTTGGTGTGGGAAGTTTAAGTCAGTGACTACCTGCTTGTTCAAGTCCAAAACTTGTTGCATGAAATTGCAGTAGTTCACTACTACTACGGTGAACAGGAGTTAGAGCTCAGCAAGTTCTATGACGATATTCGCCAGCAGCTTGAATCATTCCAGGCTTCAGCCGACGATGAAGTTCAGCGTCTGGCCCGCTACCTTAACAACTCGACGATTCTGCAAAAGATCCGCCAGGCCACTGCTGAAGCGACTACTTTAACCAAACAGATCAACAAGTCCTTGAAGGAAAAGGAACAGACAAGCCACATCTCCTTCTATACCAGCTTCAGTGAAATTCCAGACTACAGAAAGGACTACCTGGCAGCTTTTGGGAATACTTCAATCGACAGTCCGGAAAGCCAGAACGCGGTTACCCTCTTGATGGACCGCTTCTGGACTTACATTAAGGACAATAACGATGAGATGACCAGGGATGAGCTGGTTGACCACTTCTATGAGGAATTTGACTACAAGAAATGGTACAGATTTAACATCAGCTTCCGCCGTCATGCTGGTGACGCCACGGAAAAGATGACTGACCGGAAGCTTAATGCCTTCTCTGAAGGGCAAAGAAGCCGGGCGATCCTTGAACCACTTTTGATCGTCTTGGAACTGGACGAAAAGAAGATGAGCAATCCGCTTGCTCCGAAGATCATCTTGATGGACGAATCCTTCTCTGGTATCGATGATGAACAGCAAGAGCTGCTGCTGAAAAATATCTACGATATCGCGGACAACTTTATCGCTACTGGCTACAACGCCCGCCTTGCGGTACCAGAAAACAGCAAGGACACGACTTACTTCACCTTGATCGACCACACGGTTGACGGCAAGAATCACTTTATCTCTGTAGAACAGAGCATCGTCAGAAAAAATCGCTAAAAAAAGGCATGATTCCGAATTAACGGAGTCATGCCTTTTGATTGCCTAATGGCGTCTATAAATTCATTGCAACTGGATATACTCTGGGAATAAGATGCATCCCGATCCACAGCACTATATATTGCGTAGCTCCAGTTGCATCGGGATCATCAGTTATCAAATTGCTGATTTTATGAAATTCCTTTTGAAAATCATGTACAGTCAACGCCATTGGATCCTTTGCATTGTGAACAAGCTCATATGTCTTCTTTATCAATTTATCTTTTACTTTAGAATCAGTAATACCTAAATCAAGGAGATATAAGCTTAATGAGACCGGATTCTCATTGCTGTCCTGTAGCAGGATCGCCAGCTCTTGCACTGCTTCATGCAGCATTTTAATTTTTTCAGTATTCGTATCCATCTCTTTCCTCTTTTAATCAAAATAGCCGCACTAAAGGCGGTCAATAACTAGGCGTGTTTCTTCAGTTGAAGCTGCTGCTTTTGGTAAAGTACGGTTAACACAGCCCAGATAATATTAATGATTGCCCAAGCGTTGCTATATCTTGCATAGGCCGACTGTCCTGGAAAGGCAAGCTGAACTACCGCCAAGATGACCACAATCACCATCATAACAGACACTGCCTTGAAAAACTTCGGCCGGTCAATCCAAACAGCTGCTAGAATCAGCGCGACAATCGACAGCAAATTAGCAATCAAGAAGAAATTGTTGCTTGGATTGTCTTGCGTTGCGTAGCCAAAAGTATAATTTGGCCCCAAAGCAACCAGGTAAATTGCCATCAAAACCCAATAGGCAATCGTTTTTTGCTTCTGTGTAAACAATTTTTCTCATCCCCTTCTATCACACACCACGGTCAACTTCTGTTGGTCAAGTTCATTATACATCTTTTTAGTATAAACAATATATTTTTTGAAAAAATACACATTACAAAAAGCAGCATCCCTATTCCCAGAATGCTGCTCTCCTCTATTCAGTTATTTCTTTCACTACGCGCGCCGGGACACCTGCCGCGATCGTTCTGGCTGGAACATCTTTTGTCACTACTGCACCAGCCGCGATAATCGCTCCATCACCAATCGTGACGCCTGGCAAAACAGTGACGTTAGCGCCAAGCCAAACCCTTTTGCCAATATGCACTGCTGCTGGCAGCAGCTCCCCTCTTTTGGCTGGATCTTGCTCGTGATTCAAAGTCGCGATCATGGCATGGTGGCCAATCAATGCACCGTCCCCAATATAGACTCCGCCCTGGTCCTGGATAGTGCAACCAGTATTGATGAACACGTTTTTTCCAACATGGATGTTCTTTCCGCAATCCGTATAAAATGGTGGTACCAAAGACAAGCTGCGATTGACCTTGCTACTCGTCAGTTTGGCAAACAAGTTCTGCACCTCTTCTCGCGTATGATAAGCATTATTCAGCTCCATCGTCACCTTCAAGGCTTCTTGCGTCAAATATGAGCTGTATTCCAGTTCTTCTGAAGGATCAACAATCCTTTTCCCGCTGTTTACGTATGCTAAAAATTCTTCCAGCTTCATTATTACCTCAAAATCATCGTAAGCCCTGCTATTTAAGGGTTACGGTAACATTGTTCCGATCCAGCAGATCACGGATTTCTTCTTTGCTTAGGTCAATATGGCCCAAGCGCGTGTATGCCCAAGAATTAGTACCATAGAACATGACCAGTTGCCTGCTCGAATACAATACGATATCGCCTGGCTTTGTCTTGGTCTGCCGATCGCTGCTGACGATCTTATGGCCCAGACTCCCTACTTGCTCAAAGCCGCCAAACTTCGACATACTGATGGTCAAGGGAAGCAGCTTTTTTAGTGCGGCAACGGAGTCATTGCTTTCCCATTTGACTGGAATTTCCTTATTTCCGATATACAAATGCATTTTTGCTCCTTGTCTGGCTGAACTGGTCCTTACTGCTGAAGTGCTTGCTGATTTCTGGCTCCGGCCGCTCTGCTCCTGGCTGCCACTTGTGCCGCAGGCGGTCAGAAGGAAAAGGGAAGCACCAGCAACCAGCAGACTTTTCAGCCGCTTAGCCCGCTTTTTCATTTCTGGCCTAGTTCAGGTATTTGTCAAAGAATGATTGGATCTTATCAAAAGGAATAATGTCCTTTTGGTCGTAAAGGTCAGTGTGACTTGCCCCCGGGATCAAGAGCAATTCCTTGTTGTCGGTGTACTTGCTGTCCTTAATCATGTTGGCGTAAGCATCTTTTGAAAAGTAGCATGAGTGCGCCTTGTCGCCATGAATCATCAAGACGGCATTTCTGATTTCGTTTGAGTAGGTAAACAGGCGAGTGTTCAACAAGGAAGTAGAAGTCGTCACGTTCCAGCCTTCATTGGAGTTGACGCTGCGCTTGTGGTAGCCGCGCGGAGTCTTGTAGTAAGCGTGGTAGTCCTTGACGAATTGCGGAGCATCTTCTGGAACTGGGTCAACCACCCCGCCGGCCTTGGCATAGCTGCCAGCCTTGTAGTCGGCAGTTCTTTGTTCATTCAAGGCAACTCTCATCTTGTGGCGGGCTTCTTCATTGTCATCCGCGTCAAAGTAGCCGTTGCCAGTCACTCTGGACATATCGTACATGGTTGAGGTTACGGTTGCCTTGATTCTGGTGTCAATTGCAGCCGTCTGCAGAGCCATTCCGCCCCAGCCGCAGATCCCGATGATCCCAATTCTTTCTGGGTCAACATTGTCTTGCACTGACAAAAAGTCAACCGCTGCCTGGAAGTCTTCGACGTTGATGTCTGGGCTGTTGATGCCTCTTGGACTGCCGCCTGATTCGCCAGTGTAAGATGGGTCAAAAGCAATTGCCAAAAAGCCTCTTTCAGCCATTTCTTGAGCGTAAAGGCCGCTTGATTGTTCTTTGACAGCCCCAAAAGGACCAGCAACGGCAATGGCTGGCAGTTTGTCTGCGGCATCCTTTGGCGTATACATGTCAGCTGCCAAAGTGATGCCGAAGTGGTTGATGAAAGTTACCTTTTGGTGGTCAACCTTGTCGCTCTTAGGAAAGACCTTGTCCCATTCTTCAGTCAGATTAAGTTTTTCTGTTTGCATCATGATTTTTGCCTCCATTTACTATTTTTTCAGCTTGATTTCTTTTTCGGTCTTCCGGATCAGATAATCCAGCAGATCGACCCTACGGCTGCTTGCATGCAGATCGCACAATGCGTGACATCTGGCCAGCTTCATTTTCAGCAGAGCGTCATCATACTGCCCGCCGGCCCACATTTTGATAATTTCCTCGGCCAAAGCTGCATCACAGCCCGCGTCAGCCAGATTTTGCTTGATTGCTGGCAAGTCCATCCCACACCTCCTTGCTTTTCTGCCTTGCTTGATTATTAGTATATTTCCTTGCAGACTTATGCGCTAATGGTTATAATCTATGACATGATATTCCTTTTTAGAATGATGGGAGGAAACAATGGAAATACGGACCTTACGCTATTTTCTGGCGGTAGCCAGAGACGAGAACATGACCCGAGCCGCCGAGAGCCTGCACGTCACCCAGCCAACCCTGTCCAAGGCCATTAAGTCCCTGGAAGAAGAATTGGGTCAGAAGCTTTTTACCAGGCAGTCCTTCAGCATCAAACTGACCGACGAAGGATTTCTTTTAAGAAACCGGGCTGAAGACCTGGTATCCATGGCCGACAAGATTGAACAGGAATTTTTGGCCCTAGATGACATCACGGGCGGAGACCTGTACTTTGGCCTAGCCGAATCCTACCAGATCAGCTTCCTGGCCCGGGAGATCAGCTCTTTCAAGCAGCTCTACCCAGACCTGCGCTACCACATTACCAGTGGCGACACTTCGCAAGTGGCCGAGAAACTGGACAAGGGCCTGTTGGACTTCGTCGTCCTGGCGGAAATGCCCGACACTAGCAAGTATGAATCACTGATTTTTCCGGAAACTGACACTTGGGGCGTGGTCATGCCGGCAGACGTTCCCTTGGCGCAAAAAGAAGCAATTTCCGTTGACGACCTGGTCGGCCTGCCGCTTTTCTGCTCAGGCCAGGGCTGGAAAAACGACATTCCCCGCTGGGCCAAGGACAAAATGGAGGATCTCCACTTGGAAGGGTCTTTTGGCCTGGTTTACAACGCCTCGGTTTTTGCTAAAGAACACCTGGGCTACCTCCTGTCTTTTGACAAGCTGGTCGACACTTCCCCGGAAAGCGGGATGGTCTTTCGGCCATTGACGCCAAAACTGGAGACCAATCTTTATCTCGTTTGGAAAAAATACCAGACCTTCTCCCCAATCGCTGACCGCTTTTTGAAGAAGGTTCAGAAGTCCTTTGGACAAAAAGGGGAAGAATCATGACGGATCCAGCCGTAAAAGAAGCCTTGAAGGCCGCCTTCTTCGCGCTTGCCCAGAATCAGAGCATTAGCACGATTACCGTTCGCCAACTCTGCAGGCAGGCCCATGGAACGATGATCAAGGCCCCTTCAAGCGCTCTTATGACGTCTTTGGGGACGGCCGTGATCAACATTCCTGGCCATACCGACGGCCTGGTCGCAACCAAGATCACGCAAGATGATGGGAAATTCTTTCTTTATTATGGTGATGGCGGCTATGGCGACAAGTCTTGGCAGGCAATGATTACTTCTGGCATCTCCACCGACAAGGCAGCACAAAAGAAATCCTTGGCCTGGATCAGAGAACAGTCGCTCTCACCGAACTGCATCGCCTCCCTCTCTTGCCATGGTAAGGAAATCAAGCCAGGAACCATCAGCTTCTAGCTGCCGAGGGCAATTGCTTGTTATTTTTTTAGCAGATGTTATCATACGTTTAACAAGTAAAATAACAGGAGGAAAAGCTGATGAAAGTATTTATTGCTGGAGGAAGCGGCCGGGTGGCGACTGCCGTGATTGAGAACCTGGTCAAAGAAGGCCACGAGGTGTATGCCGGCTCGCGGCACAAGGATTCAATCGTCAAGTTGCCGGGGGTCACGGCGTTTATGCTTGACCTGCACGAGAGCGTCTCAGACCTGGCCAGCCGGCTCAAAGGAATGGACGCTGTCTACTTTTTGGCGGGGTCCCGGGGAAAAGACCTGCTGCAGACCGACGCTTTTGGTGCCGTCAAGCTGATGCAGGCCAGTGAAAAGGCCGGGGTCAAGCGCTACATTCAGCTGAGCTCGATTTTCGCGACCGAGCCTGACAAGTGGCAGGAAGAACCGTCATTGAGCGGCATCATTGATTACGACATCGCCAAGTTCTTCTCAGACGAGTGGCTGATCAACAACACGAATTTGGATTACACCATCGTAGCTCCCGGCGTTTTGGAGGAAAAGCCGGCAACTGGCAAAATTCAGCTGAATCCGGAACATTCCGGGCCAAACCCGATTCCAGACGTAGCCGCGGTTCTGGCCGGCGTTTTGGACAAAAAGAATACATATAAGAAGCTGATCAAAATGATCGGCGGCGACACCCCAATCGATGACGCCATCGCGAAAATTTAAGAATAAGCAACCCCTCTGGCAAATGCCAGAGGGGTTTTTGGTGTATCGTTGCTTTTTTAAAGCTTGATGAGGCGGCCGTCATGGGCACCGCGGCGGTGGGAAATCGACAGAACCGTCCGCCCGCTGCTGGCAGCATCGATTGCCTTGAGGACTTTGGCTTCTGTTTCCCTGTCCAGGGATGCGGTCATTTCGTCTAATAGCAAAATCTGAGGGTCACAAACAACGCTGCGGGCAATCATCAGAAGCTGCAGCTGCCCTTGCGAGAGGTTGATGTCATTTACCGGTGTGTTCAAGCCTTGCGGAAGATTTTTGACAATATCGGTTAGGCCAACCATGGCTAACGCCTTGTCGATCATCTCAGTAGTAATCGTGTCGTCATATAAAGTGATCTGGTCTTTAACCGTCCCGTCGACCAGGGCAACTCCTTGCTCGCAAATTGCCAAAAAATGGCGCTGATTCATTGGATGATCGTCTGGTGAATGGCCATCCAGCAGGATCTTCCCCTTTTGCGGCTGGTAGAGGCCCAGAAGGAGTTTAAAAATCGTGCTCTTCCCCTTCCCGGTCCGGCCGACAAAGGTTACGTGCTCGCCTTTTGCCACTTTAAATGAGTAGTCTTTTAAAATCGGCTGGTCTGGCAAGTAACCGAAGGTGACATGGTCAAAAGTAATGTAGTCCCCTTCCCCTTGATAGATGTCCGGTTTGCTGTCTGCTTCATTTAAAAAGTCCTGGATCCGGCTCATCCCGGCCATGGCGTCTTGAATGCTCTGGATTTCCATGCCAATTGATTCCAAGGGGGTAAAAATCTGCCCGACATAGGCAATCAAGGCCACGGCGCTGCCGGCGTTGATACCAAAAAAGGCCTGCATCTTCTGCCCTTGGGCAGCCCCAATCATCAAGAGGCCAATAACGACGGCTTCGATGGTTAAGATGATTGGTGAATAGACGCTGTCCAGCCAGTTTGACTTATTCTGGGCCCGGTAGGATTCTTCGATATATTGATCATACTTGTCTTCCATGTAGTCTTCTTTTTCAAAGATATGGATCATGGAGAGAACCCGAAGAGTTTCGGGAATATGGTGGTTGACCTTGGCGATGGCTGCCCGGTTTTGCTTCTGGGAAGCCAGGGAGGCCTTCTGGAAGTGCCTGGTCATGACTAAGATCAAGGGCATTACGATTAAGATGATGAAGCCCAGACCAATGCTGCGGGTAAAGACGACAAAGAGCAGGCCGATCAGCTGGAAGAGGTCAGCGATCATCCCGACTACTCCCTCGCTATAGAGGCTGTTGATGGTATCAGCGTCGTTGACAAAGACTGAGGCGATTGCTCCGCTTTCGTGATTGGTCAAATAACCGGTCGTGATGGTATTCAGTTTTTGGACTAAGGCACTCCGCATGCCGTGGGTCAATTTTTGGCCAAAAATCGTAATGGAAATATTCTGGGCTGAGGCAAAAAGGTCTGAGAGGACGATTAAGCCCAGGTAGGCCAGGGCAAAAAGCAGGGAAACCTCCTTTTGATCAGTCAAATGGTCGACGATCTGCTCCAGAGCCAGGGGCGGCAAAAGCGAAGTGATGATGCTTAAAATGATGAGCAGGACCATGGAGATAAAGCTCTTGGGATGGTCATGAATGACTGTTTTAGCGATATTACGCATGTTGCTGCCCCCCTTCAATCAACTTTGCATAATCAGCATTCTTTTCTAGCAGGTCATCATGCTTGCCAACGGTAACCTGGTGGTCATGGATAAAGATAATCTGGTCCAGCTGGCTGAAGCAGTCAACCCGGTGGGTCATCAGCAAGATGACATGGCCTTCAAGGCTTTTCAGATTATCCAGAATCTTCTGTTCAGTTGCGTAGTCAACAGCGGAAAATGGGTCATCCAAAACAATGATGGGCTTAGCGTGAGCCAAGGTCCGGGCTAGGGCAACCCGCTGCTGCTGACCACCTGACAGGGTCATCCCGCCGTTGCCGATAAGGGTGTCCGGCCCATTTTTGAGCTCTCCTACTTCTTGGTCTAAGCAAACCAGCTTTAGGTAATGGTCAAGGTCTATGTCATCGCCTAAGCAGATGTTGTTCTTGATGCTGTCGCTTAAGAGCATGGGGTCATGGCCCATATAGGTGATCCATTGGTGGGCAGAGTGAGGAGAGAGCTTTTTGAAATCAAGGCCATTTATAAGGATCTGTCCTTGGTAATCAGCTTCATCAATTAAGGCTTTACCTAGCAGGCTTTTCCCGCAAGCAACTTCACCGGTAATGCCGATGATTTCATTAGCAGAAGCGGTAAAATTGATGTCTTTGACTGCCGTTTCGGGGTAGCCATGGTAAAAAGTGGTCACATGATCAAAAGTGAGCTTGTTAATTGCTTTCTCTTCCTTTTCATAATGGTCATAGATCGGGTCGCTCATCAGTGGTCTGATCCGGACCCAGGAGACTTGGGCTTTTTGAACAGCGTTGAAGAGCTTAGCGGCGTGGGAGACCTTGGTAGCGAGTTTGGTAAAGCAGGCTAAGAAAGTCGTGAAGCTGGCCAGGTCCCAGGCCTTCCAGCCGATGTGGAGGACATTGCGGCCGCCAAAGTAGATGATCAAGACGATGCCGAACATGGCAATGGCGTCGTAAAGCGGAGTCAAGGCACCTTCAAAGATGTTGGAGACAGCACTTTTTTGCTCATAGTCAGTCAGCTGCTTTTCATAGCGATCATTAAGGGCTTGCTCCCGGCCGGTGATCCGGTAGGTCATGGCGTGGACGATCCGGTCAAGGGTCATCGTGTTTAAGACAGACTCGCTCTCCTTATAGGCCTTGTTGGCTTTGACGACTTTTTTCTTAAGGACATTGGCGATCACGTAAGCCAGAGGGGTAAACATGCAGGCTAAGATGGTCAAGCGGACATCGTAGTAAAGAAGCATGGCCAGGTAAGCAATCATAACGACGCCAGTGTCAAAAATTTCCGTGGTAAACTTCCGCATCCCTTCCACGCAGCTATCGACATCGCTAATAGCTTTGGTCATAAGGGAGCCAGTGTCATCGCCAAATTGCCGGTGCAAAAGCGCGTTATAGAGCAAGCGCCGCATCCGGCGGGAGGTGTGGTTGGCAAAAATCCGCACGCTAAAGCGTTTAACCGCCCGGCAGACTTGCACCAGGGCAATTACCAGCATGTAAAGAAGGGATAATTGGATCAAACGGTTGGCCAGGATCTTATGGTTCAGAAGATCATAGAGTCCTTGGACCAGCTGCCCTTGAAAGTATGGTTCAGCCACCATGCCGATGTTGTAGATTAAGCCTGAAATTGTAACGACCACAAGAATTGGCGCTTCATACCAGAAGTAGCTGCTCATTTTCTTGGGGTCGCGGGTATTTTTCTGTACCATCTCGCTGCCTCCTCATATTGGATTCTTGCCCATTTTCTGTATCCGTTATCAGTAATTCTACTTTCATCATAGCACCGATTCTTCTTCAGTCTAGTCCATTTTGGATGGGATGAAGGAGAATTTTTTATACGAAAAACGGCCAGCAACTGGATACTACCCAGCAACTGGCCGCTTTTATTATGACTCCTTTTAACGGAGATTATGTATTGAGAATAGGTTGATTAATAATATAGCGCTCTTCTCTAATTGTTTTCGTCCCCTTTTAGCGGAGATAAGTTTGTGTAATGTGCAAAGCAGAATGAGTCTCCGTAAGGAATAAAAGTTCTAGTCTCCTTCTAGCGGAGACAAAGTTGTTAGCTACAATTTGTTCTCGCCTTGAACCAGCGGAAATGTATTAAGTTTTAATGCGTGATTATAATCATAGGCAACGTCTACATTCTCATTTTACACTTGGGCATCTTGATGGTTGGTTTCTGCCAGCCATGATATAACTGCATTGCCAACATCAGTACGATGCACATCATGGACTGATTTGCCATCGCCAACATCTAATACTGGCTCTAAGCCTTCCGACTCGTTAATTCTATTTGCGGTTGCAAGATTTGCAATTACTGCATCATGTTGGCGCCGTCTAGCATTATCAAGTCTGGCATATTCTTCTCGGTAGGAATTTGTATCATTAGCTTCTTTGGCTTTAGCTAGACACTGTCAATTCTTTTGTGTAAATAAATCTTTCCGATAGATTGATTCTTTAATTATGTTTTAATCGAAGTATGATTCCAACGTGTCTGTCACCTGGCCAAAGCCTCTATGAGTCCTATTGGCATTCCGGTCATTGTAACCGATAGCCTGTACACCTAAGAAGTTGTCTAGGGACTCCTCAGTCGGAAACTCTGCCTTTGGCTTTGTCTTGCGTTTGATCATGTTGTTTATCGATTCGATCATGTTCGTTGAGTAGATCGAGGGACGAATCTGCTTAGGGTACTGGTAAAAGACCAGCAGGTCTTCCTCAATCTTCTGCAGATTCTTGATCATGCTCGAGTACTTTGAGTCGTATTTGTCGTAGAAAGCGTGGAGAACCGTTTCTGCCTCTTTTAAGCTAGATTGCTTATGAACTTGCTTGAAGTCGTCCAGAACCTCTTTACGATCGCTTACACGGACTTTGCCCTTGATATTCCGCATGACATGAACCAGGCAACGTTGGAATTTGGATTTTGGGTAATACTGCTTTAGCATGTTTTTAATGCCTACAAACCCATCTGACAGGAATAGCTCAACTTGCTCAAGGCCGCGCTCCTTGAAGTTGGCAATCATTTCACCCCAAATTTCGATATTCTCCATCGGGGCGATACGATAGTCAATAATCTCCTTATGGCCATCAGGCTTAATCCCAACAGCCACATAGACTGCCTCGCGCTGGTATGTATCCCTACGCAGAGGAATGTAAGTAGCGTCGAGGTACACGCAGAAGAACTTATCGCTCAGCTGACGTTGGTGATAACTTTCGACCTGGCTGGCAACCTGCTTAGAGATGTTGGAGACAGTACCAGCGGAATAATAGCTGCCGTACATTTTCTCGATCAAATCAGAGATCTCACGGGTCGTTACGCCATGCGAATAGAGCTGAATCACGGTGGATTCTAGCGCGTCAGTGTGTTGACCATATGCTGGGAGAGTATGTTGGTGAAATTCACCTTTTCTGTCCCGGGGAACTTGAACTTTGATCGGTCCGAATTGAGTTTTTACTTGTCTAAAGTAACTACCGTTTCTAGAGTTCCCAGAGTTCCAGCCTTCTCGAGCATAGGGATCGTAACCAAGAAAGGCAGTCAATTCGCTTTCTAAGAGTTGATTGAGTCCTTCTTCAAGCTGATTACGCATGAATTCATCGAATTTCTCTTTGTTCAATAGCGCATTGAGGCATTCTTTGTTAAAATCAGTCATAAGGGATTTCCTTTCGTATTGATAGTGTTCAAATCAATTATACGGAAAGGGAGTCCCTTTTCTATACCCAATTAAGATTTAGTTTAAGGAACTGTTCATCCTTACACATAAAATTATACAGTTCCCGGTCAGTTTATATGTCATATTAATTTCTCCTTACTTTTTGTTTACGATGTTTCTTCATGTATGTTGAACTGGCAACTTCATCGGTAAAAGTTCTCGTCTCCTTCTAGCGGAGATAAGTTGTTAGCTTAGTACTTTGAAAACTGAAAAAAGTCCCGGAAATGTGGTGTTCTCGTCTCCTTCTAGCGGAGATAAGTTGTTAGCCTATTGTTGAAAAGTTTGACCGTAAAAACGCTGCTTTCAGTTCTCGTCTCCTTCTAGCGGAGATAAGTTGTTAGCGTGTCAAGAGCTTGCTATCAATTAAGGGGGGGTATTGTTATGGTTCTCGTCTCCTTCTAGCGGAGATAAGTTGTTAGCGCGTAACCGTCGTATCTACTACATGAATCGTGACGGATTCACCGTTCTCGTCTCCTTCTAGCGGAGATAAGTTGTTAGCAGCGGCCCGGCTATAGCACTTGTCAAAAAGAGCACTTGACACGGCCGGGGAAGTTCTCGTCTCCTTCTAGCGGAGATAAGTTGTTAGCAAAAGCTAAAGAGACTTTTCTTGTTTCCGAATCTGTAAAGGTTCTCGTCTCCTTCTAGCGGAGATAAGTTGTTAGCTTAAGTGCGAAGGCTATTGACGACACGATTAGCAAGGTCTATGAAGAGGTTCTCGTCTCCTTCTAGCGGAGATAAGTTGTTAGCTTCGGCAGCTGAACGGGCAAGGGGCTTTCCCAATTAGTCTTGTTCTCGTCTCCTTCTAGCGGAGATAAGTTGTTAGCTGTGATCCTATGGATTTTGTTGTCTTGCCTTACGGGGCGTTCTCGTCTCCTTCTAGCGGAGATAAGTTGTTAGCCCGCCATTTTTAATTTATCATTGTCCATTTTTTTAATATGTTCTCGTCTCCTTCTAGCGGAGATAAGTTGTTAGCCGCGCTTTTTATCTGCTGGTTGAAGCCGAAAAAGCGGTTCTCGTCTCCTTCTAGCGGAGATAAGTTGTTAGCGGTGGCATGTATTTTAATTAGGAGGAAACTACAATGTTATAGTTCTCGTCTCCTTCTAGCGGAGATAAGTTGTTAGCTTTAATATACTGTGCTATTGGGCGCTTACAAAAGTTGCAACTGACTATATGAAAAAAAGCACCAAGCAAACGATTTGCTTGATGCTTCATATATTAAGTTTGGTACCCCCTCTATAAGATCTTGCAGAGAATTAGAATCTCATTTATCTCAATCTTCATCCTCATCAGGATCGGGGATTTGAGTAAGATCCCAGTTTACAGTTACCGGATCTGACACGGCAACGCTGTTATCTTTGTATAGACACATTATACAAAGATCCGATTTATAATCAGCAAGTTCACCAACGTCCTCACCATAGTTTCCACCTTCATGATCACTAAAAAACGTAATACCTCCTCCAAACTCAGGTGAATCAGGTATATAAGTTGCCACGCCTGGCGCTTGCATTCTCCATTCGCGTGATATAGCTTCCTTGGTAGCCAAGCAAGCTTCTTTTATATCACCACCATTAATAAACAATTTTTGGGCGTTGCTTCCGCTTATAAGATAATCTTCATCCCAGCTTCGATCATTAGAATAAATCGGTATTTCATCTTGTAATTTCCAAGCTACATTCCACCCATCCTTCGTCTCTTTTCGAAAAGCTTTAATTTTGATAGACTTCGTCTTCAACTTTAATGGATAATGCTTTTGTGCTTCCACAGGCGTAACTGTAAGAGAAACCGGCCCTACAATATCTTCAGAAAAATCATCATACATTACTTTTAGTTTAGTTTCATATTGGCCAACAGGTCTCTTTAACGCCTGGTCACTCAATATTATGTCGTTAGGAAAGACATCAGAGTCTGGATAAGTCACATAAAGAATCGGAAGTTCTTTATAGTTTTTAAAAAGTTTTATATAGTTATAGTTCCAACCGCCATTTATATAATATGCTAACTCTCCATTTATATTCCCGTACGGTACAGAAATATGCGCGTTAGGAACTAAAACCGGAGTATACCGATCAGCATCTGTCTTTTTTTCATCAGATTTTGTCGATTCCTTGGCATCCTTATTTGCAGGCGTTGTTGACTCCTTGGTGTCCTTATTTGTAGGCGTTGTCGATTCCTTCGGAGTCTTGTTCGTAGGCGTCGTCGTCTTTGCAGGAGTTGTCGTCTTTGGAGTCGTGTTCGTAGGCGTCGTCGTCTTCTTAGCTACATTATTAGATGGCTTTTTAACGGATTTCTTTGTTTTCTTCTTAGAAGACTTCTTAGCAACTTTCTTCACAGCCTTTTTAGAAGTCTTCTTCGTTGCCTTCTTGGAAGACTTCTTAGTCGCTTTCTTAGCTGGCTTGGTCACCTTCTTAGCGACCTTCTTTACAGCCTTTTTAGCTGATCTCTTGGTGGTCTTCTTGGCTGCCTTTTTGGTAGACTTCTTCGCAGCTTTCTTAGCTGGCTTGGCAGCCTTCTTTGCTACCTTCTTTACAGACTTTCTAGCTGATTTCTTAGTAGCCTTCTTCGCTACCTTTTTAGAAGTCTTCTTAGCGGCTTTCTTGGTAGACTTCTTCGCCTTTTTTGCCGCTTCAACGGCTGCCGGCTGATTGGTATTCACCACAGCAACAGAGCCGAGCAAGGCTACTGACGCCAATACCTTGCACAGGCTCTTCAATATTCTTTTAGCTTTCATGAGTTTCCTCTTTACTACTTATAAAAATAACACACTATATTTAATTTCAAATCACACACTAACTACAGTTCCCACTTCCATTCTTGTTTTAAAAACAATAGCGGACAGTTTAAGTATTGATCTATGATCAATACTTTGTTAGGCGTAGTATAACAAGCACTTTTATAATCTATCCATTATATTTCTAATATGTAATAATGTTTCACGTTTTCATTTCTATCTTAGTGGCTGAAAAGTATCCCGGATATATCAGCTGATTAGCAATCGGTCCCCCGAGTGTAGTATCTGGCTCAACTAAGGTCCCATCGCTATAGTAGCTGTACCAATCAAGGTCTCCTGACTATATCAGCTGGATCAAACCAGGTCCCTTTTCTATCTTATCTAGTACAAACTTTCGACTTAACCGACTCTAGGTGATATACCTAGGGGACCTAACAACTGGCAGGTGATACACTCAGGGGACCCGCTCATCTCCAGTTGCTACACTCGGGGGGACCGATCCTAGGTTATCCCTGCCAAAAAGTAGCCTATCCAACGTGTTCTCGTCTCCTTCTAGCGGAGATAAGTTGTTAGCACTAGGCGTTGATTACAAAGTATTACTTCCATAGGAGGCGTTCTCGTCTCCTTCTAGCGGAGATAAGTTGTTAGCATTAGAAAGAGTGAATTAAAAATGAAGAAAACTAAGTTCTCGTCTCCTTCTAGCGGAGATAAGTTGTTAGCAGTACACCTTGAACAAGCGCGGAAAAGGCCGTAAGTTCTCGTCTCCTTCTAGCGGAGATAAGTTGTTAGCCCCCAGCGTGCTTTACAAAATTAGTGCGACAAAAGAAGAATCGGTTCTCGTCTCCTTCTAGCGGAGATAAGTTGTTAGCGGTGTTGTAGCTTTCAAGGGGCAAAAGTCTGCTGTTCTCGTCTCCTTCTAGCGGAGATAAGTTGTTAGCTCAATTAGCATTGAAAATAGTCATGAACTTCTAGAGCTTAGTTCTCGTCTCCTTCTAGCGGAGATAAGTTGTTAGCAGATCCTGTTTAAAACGTTATTACGTTGCGCATCCCCAAGCATTTGTCTCGTCTAAATCCTGGTCAACGCCCATCAAACAGCGTCCCTCTTTGTCCAATTTCCGGGCAAAAAGAGCATCTCTGCTAATTGAGAACATATAAATTATACCACACCAGATGCTATACCACGATCACCTTAGGTACTGACACTGCCTTCATTGGTGCGTCTGGACCCAAAATGTTAATCTGCTTGTTATTCACCTCATCTGGCAACAGATATAGAGTTATCATTCCATCATCTGGAACTTCTTTTTTCAAAATTCCAATCAAATGGTCTTTCGTACTGTCTGACTCTACCTCCCGTTCATACAGGCTGTATTGCTTCATATCAAATCCCAGCTCAACCAGCCGTTTCCTGTATTCCGCGGCTTTCTTTCTCTCTTCTTTGGTATTTCTAGGCAGATCAAAGCTTAAAAGAAGTACCATCATTTTCCCCCTTGAATGAAAGTCGGCAGCTTCAAGCTGCTAGCACTGTCAGCCTGTAGGCATGCCAAATACGACTTAATAGTCTCTTCAACTGCATCCCCGATTCGGAATATTTTGTCTCCGATTACACACTTTTCCAACATTATGCCTACAATCGCATGTTTATCTTCTGGAGTAAGCTCGACATCCTCAACGTCACGCTCCCGCAAATGCATCACAATCGAATAATCAATCAGCGGCCGGTAACATTCAATCAAGTCATCCGACAAATTAAACGGGTTCTCAGTTGAATGGTGGTTAACCCCATAGCTCGGTTCCAAGCCATGGACAACGATCTTTCTTCTAATCAAAGCGCGAATAATCGCATATCCATAGTTCAAACTTGCGTTAACCAAATCGTCATACCGGCCGCGCTTAAAGTCCTTGCCAAATAACGATTGAAAGTATTCTCTAGCCGCGTATGCCTCAGTATTATGTTTGTCACCCTCCGTGACATTCTTAACTGCTGATCTCAACAGGCCAACATCTTCACCTGGTCTTTCCAAGAGTTCTAAACAATCAGCTTGATTTTGGATCTTTCTGACAACAATCTTATGCCAGATGCGACTCTTTGCCTTTGCACTAAGCGCCAGTTGCTTTTGCAACATCTCCAGCCTGTGCTCCTGACCATAGATGTTATCAAACAGCACTAATGGCGAGTGCTTACTGTCGCAAAAAAGCAGCATAATATTGTTCTCCGCACACTTCTCAATCAGATGCTGGGTCAAATAGCTTTTTACATTGTCAAAGATGATCACGTCAAGGTCTTCATATGCAAAATACTTTTCCGTGTGATCCTGCAAGTTCGTTGTCTTGACGCCAAACTTGCTTACACCGACAAAATTTACGTTTTCAACATACAGGACATTCTTCATACATCATTTCTTTTCTTTGATAGTGAAGCAACACTTGCCCATTTCATAAAAGCCAATACCATCTCTAGTATCTGCTGCTCCGCCATTCTCTCCAACCAGTTCCCGTTCCTCTATAACACCCTTTATCTTTAAGCGATAAGATTGACGCTTGGCCTTGGTCAATTTGAATACGCCATTGCCCGTCATCTTCATTTTTCTTGGAGTGCGGGACCTGATTTGCTCAATGTTAATCCGGTCGTAATTTGCCTTAGTCCACAGACCACTGCCACCACCTAAATAAATTGGATGGTTATAGCCACTTTGCTGGTATTTTGGATCTAAGTCCTTCAAAAATCTTTCTTCGTAGCGTTTGTAAAATTCATCAGCAGCTTTGCTCAAACCACTAATAATTTCCGCTGCCTCGTCTCCAACTGTAGTAATCGTAAAAATAACCTTGGTGTAAGGCTTAAGGCACTCTCTGGTAAGCGGCAAAGGATTAGGACCATCTTTACGGGTGTTGTAATCCCACTTCTTAGTAATCACTAGTGAAGAAAGATCCAGCGGTTCACTGTCTGAAACGCGGATATCATGAAAAATATCATCGCTTCCGCCCCAAGGAATTTTATCAACTCCTTTAAAACTGGTGTTAATCAAAATAGTTCTGATGGCCCCCTTCAAAGAAGTACCTGGAATATAAGGACGGCCTTGTGGGTCTTTCATGAATTTCGCGATTTCATTTAATCGGTCAGGATCCCCGTTGTTTTCTACTTCAGCACCGGTAGCTTTGATCGTATAACCACCCAAGTCACGGTCAGTAAAGTTAATCCTGCGCAAGAACTCACCCAATCGCATATTCTTTTCTTGTCTTCTTGAAGACATGAGGTAATTTTCAAAGGCTTCTTGCTGACGTTGGTTTGAGCTAAGCTTGCAGTAGAGGGTTACAAAATTAGGGAAATAGTAAGCATCATTCTCATAAATGTACTCCCGTTGCTTGTAAAATTCCCCGCTGCCGATAAAGACTGGAGCCAAAGTTCTCAATTTAAATTCGAATTCTCTGTACTGCTTCATGTCTACACCTCAAAACTATAAAACAGGCCCTTAGCGAAGTTGTACACGGGATGCGCAAAATTAGACGGCCGGACGTCGACGATAGATCCCTTAAACGTGTTTTTAAAGACACTACCAGCTGCAAACTTATACAAATCCTGCTTTCTCAGCAATTCCTGCTCCGTTTCACTATAAGCAAAGCCACTGTCTTTCTTAATCTCATAAGCTGCATAAGCCATGGCCTGTTCCAGTTCAAAATTATGCGGCAAACTGCTTGTCAGCAAGAGATTATGGTCACTATAGCTGTCAGTACTAATTTGTCTCTTCATTTCCGTCGGCAAATCAATAATACTTAATCTAAAACCACCATAACCCGCGCTTCTCTTCCCGCCTAATCCACTAAACTGCAAACTCAGCATCAGCTTTTTCAACAGCTCACTTCTCTTCGCGATAACATAAAGATCACCCGAAAAGCTGGTAACTGCTACTTCATAAGGGTCTTGTCCTTTTTTAGTTACTTCAGTCGTTACCGCGAAAGCGGCTTGCTTAGCGGCTAACAGTTCAACATCAGCTTTACCATTGATGAAATCACTAAATTCAGACAGTGGTACCGCGTATAAGCTGCCCGCTGTCTTTTGATAATTCTCATCATGCTGGAAATTATCAAAGCTAAATCTCTTAGATCTTGGATAAGAAACCGGCTTTGGCAAGTATGGCTCATCAACGTACGGGAACGCGTCACTTAAGACAAAATCTTCCTCACTTGCTTCTTTAATGAACTCATCCAAACAGTCATTCTTTAGAGCTTCCAGGCATATTGCACTAAACAGTCTGCTCGCTTCAAAATGACCAACGCTAGTATTAAGATAGCCGTCACCAAAATGCGCCTTATCAAAGTGCATTCGATAGATTTTCAGACCCATCTCATGCCTCCAGCTTGCTGTTGATCTCACTGACGTCATAGTTGCCAAAGACAGTATCGGCGTGCATGTTTGCAAACTTGACCTTCCCATAGCCACGGCTACCGCTGCCACCCAGATAGTCTAATTCAAGCAACCTAAATCCAGTCAGAATGGTTTCCAAGTCTTCTTCTACTTGAGCTGAGTCCATAACATCATAAATCAGTTCAAAGTTAAACTTGCTCCCTCTAACTGCCCGTTCGATTTGCCGTGGATTGGCGATCATTTTAACCCGGTCGATCGTGTTTTCAAACTTAACTTCGCTATAGGTATTAATCCCCATATCCGTCAATTCTTTGCCATTAGTCAGAACGCTGTCTCTAAATAAAAGCCGCCCTTGAACCGGTGCTTTGCCATCTTGGCCACCACCAACTGATGCGCCAAATAAGCGAATGATCTTATAGCAATCCTGGTTTGGATTCGTCGCAGTCTTTTCATTGAGTGCTGCTGCCAAAAGTGACCGCATCTTACCCTTGAGACTGGAGCCAGGTATGATCGGAAGGTGAGTCAGTGGATCCTTAATCACCGGATTGTCGATCGCACCAATAGCCGCAAAAGCAGAACTTGCGCCAATATGCAGGCCGCTTTCCAGTACCAGTTCTCCAGTAAATCTGATTTTCGCCAAATTAGTCATTTTTTAATCCTTTCCGCCGTAATACTTGAAGTAGGCAACTAAAGCTTCCATATACTTGCATAAACGAATGATTTCGCGCCTTTGCTGTTTCTCATCATCAGCCCGCTTTTGATCAATTTTCTTTACGACCTCCAGCAGATGACTAGCCTCAATGAAACTCTTCATTGCTTCATTCCGGCCAGCAGTATATACCAGCTGAATCCGGAAATAAGTCAGTTTCTCATACACTGTCTTCAGATCAGCAATATTCGTTGCATCGAAAATCGCGCTGGTCATTCCTAACAGATTTCTCAGCTGGCTGTAGGTAATTTCGTCTCTTCCCCTACTGCCTGGAGCCTTAAAGTGATTTTTCTGGCAGTACTTAATTACTTCTTCTGCCTCATCAACATAGTGTTCATCGGTAAAGGTAATCTTGATATTTGGCTTAACTTCTTCATACCTTGAATTATTGTTGTAGCGTGGATTATTGTAGTGTGGACGTGGACTTCCGTACATGCTTATCCTTCCTCTCTGATACTGTAAACATACAAAGTCAAGGCCAGTTCTGTCTGGCTGATTTCTTTGTCGTCGTTGAACCAATTCATGATGTTCCGCTTAAACTTATTAAATCCTTCTTTATTGCTGCTTGCTTCTTCCAATCTGGTCAAAAAGTAAGCCAGTCTCGCAAATGAAATGCGGTCTTCTCTTTCTCGGATGAGACTAAGGAGTTTGTAAATGAAGGCCTTGCCTCGTTCTGATTCCCCATCAAAGAATTCTTGAATGATTCTAAGCTTGCCCATGACAATATCGTTCTTATACTCGTCAAAGGTCAAGATATTCTCCTTGCTGAACAACACAATCCGGTCCTTGCCGGCAAATTTTGCTATTCTTAACAGCTCTTTGGTCTTCCGGGCAATGATATTGATTGGCGTTGATTCTTGGAAAAGTCCGACTGCTGCTGAAAGGGTTATTTTATTGTCAGTCCAGCTAACGAACTCATCCCGCACATCCTGGACAAAATCGAGCAAATCATCCCAAGCACCTAAAATAAAGGCATCATCACCTTGTGAATAGATAATGCTCAAGTGATAGTCTTCAGCATATTGGTTCAGATATAGCTTGAAGAACATGTCGATTCTTCTGGAAAGTTCCGCAAATCTGCTGATCGTTGTATACTTGCCGTCTTCTTGCGGATAAAAGCCGGTTAAGAATTTGGCATGGAGGTCGTCAATATCGATCATCAAAGAAGCCAGCCGTTTAATCCCGGTTGGCTCTCCAAACTCAGCCTTCCATTCCCGGTCACTAAAGTAGCTGAAATTGTTGTGCGGTGCATTACTGTAATCGCTGATCCAGATATGGGTCGCTTGCTGCTTACCAGTAGCGTATGTGTTCTTAGTGTAAATCTTGCCTACAACATCTGACTTCTCTACCTCATCACTGTCAAGAGTATGCAAGTAATGCTCTGCGTCCAGGGGCAGGCCTGTCTTGTCTTCATTGACAACAAAGTACTTTTCGTCCTGGATATCTTGTGAGAAGCTTTCCAGCTTATCACAAAGGAGGCATTTGTTTTCACCTGGAAGGAGATTCATTACGCTATGACAAACTGCGCACTCCCGGCCACTCTTTTTGCCGAAAGCGTTCAATCTCTTCAAAGCGCCAATATCGTAACGCTTTTGCAAGCCATGTTCGATATCCCGGTCAAGGCTCTGGAAAAGCTCGGCATAATTTTGGGCGACCCGCTTATATTCGCCTTCCTTGCGATTCGGGTCTTTACTGTTAGCAGCTTTAATATCTGTAGCAGAAAATTCTTCCATACCTACCGCCAAATATAGCTTTGTTCCGAAATTCTTTAGCAAGAATTCATTGAAGCGGCCTTGCGCTTTGCGGACAATTTCTGCATTCCTAGTAGTATTGCCGATAATGAGCAGACCATCATGGCTGTTCTGGTAAAGGATATTGGCTGCTGTTAATCCAACCTCATCAAGCAAGCTGTCCAAGAACCAGCGCACTAGCATCTCAACGTAAAAAGCCCGGCTCCGCAGCTGCTTGTAAGCCCCTTGACTGGTGATCGTATTGATAAAGTTTTCGGTACCCGCAAGTTGATAGCTGACCATAAGGAATGCAGGTTTCTTGTAAAAGCTATTGGTGCGGTTAAGCAAAGTTGTCTTATAATCATGATTATTCTGCTCATCAAGATATTGCTTAATTGCGCAGGCAAAGGCAGCTGACAACTTCATATGGTCATACAAAGAAATGTCCGGTTCACCATCAACTGCTGTATCTGATGGAATTTGCCCCATTGTCTGTTCAACCAGATTCATGACGCTGGGAATGTATTCTTCCGTCAATTCAACTTTATTCAAGCCTTCCGCAAAAAGCTCCACCACGTCTTGGTATTTTTCAGGTGAAAAAGGATCTTTGTCATTGCTTGGATCCATAAAGCTTGGAAATTCCGGTCTCATCTCATAAGGATGCAGATAGCGTTGCCCTTGCTTGATGCCAAAACGGTTAAAGATGTCTGACAATGGTGTCTTAGGATCCCATCTGCCTTTTCCGCCTTCTTCATAGCGGCGGTCCGTCCCAGCTGCTATATTGTCACCAATATAAGTTAGATAAGCCACACTGTTAGCCGGAATGTCAGCCTCTCTAAGGTTTGTTCTTTTATTCTCCCGTTGATCATGGTGGTAATACAAGGCATCAATTATCTGCTCATCATTCGTATAGTTCGAGATGAATTTTGATCCGAGAGTTTGGTGATTATATTTCCGCCCTTCGCTCTGTCTTTGGACAGCTTTACCAATATCATGCAGAAACGATCCGTAGAAGGTTTCCACCATTTTCTTATCCATTATTTTCCTCCCTATTCACTGCAATTGAACCCATGCCTAAGCTGGTCTTGACGCCTACACCTGAAAATTCAGCAAATTTCAGCAGCATGGCAACGTAGTTAGCCAGAGTCTCAGCACCCTTGCAATAAAAGACCAACCTGCCGCAGAAACCATTGATATATGCTTTATGGATGTAGAAACGGCGGGAATTGATTCTAAAGTTAACAAGCTTTACCTTACTGCAAATTTCGTCTAACAAATCCAAGTCGATGTGCTCTGTGTTTTCAAAGATGGCATTATACTTCTTCATGATGCTTTGAAAGAATAAGCGAATGTCTGGCAAATTATAATATGTCCCATTGCTCTTAAAGGCAAGCGGAGTCATTACATTCACTTGAAAGAGTCGTTCAGCTTGGTCTTGTTGATAGAAAACTTGGGCTAAATCTTTGCTGTCCAGATTTTCTTTCACTTTTCTCAAGATCTTAAAATCACTTTGTTCTGCACTTTTTAAAGAAAAACTGGTGAATTCATCATCCATTAGCATCCCCGCAACTTCAGCCACGGCCTCATCGGTCAGCAAAGCCACTGAAAAGGTTACCTCTTCTTTCATGCCTTGAACCGCAATCGTAACTGGGTTGACACCCGTCTGATGCATCTTGTCAGCAAATTCTTCACTAACCTGTGACATCAACCAACCGTGAAAGTAGACGCTGTCGTTTAAATTGTATTTTCCCTTGCTTTGACAAACTAAGCTTATCCTCTGCACCTTACCATCTCCATCTATTTACGGTTCCGCTATCATTAAGCTATTTTAATAATAACACCTATTCGGTGACAGTCTAGTCCATTTCGGATAAGCCAAAATATAAATTGATCTCCCTGTTCTCCCTTGACATTAGTCTACACAGGGACTAAAATCTAGTTATTGTCCATGAGGAGACTTTTTTATGACTTTAGAAACACACGAAAGCATTTCAGAATTAGTAACCCTGGCCAGTGTCCGGGCTAATCACGCCTACAGCCAGTATGACAGGCTGATGGGGATCAGCCAGTACGAGAGCATCATTCTTTATGAGCTCTTGACTCATTCCCGCCTTGCGCAAAAAGAGCTGATCTACAGGAGCGGCATTCCCAAGCAATCCATCAGCAAGGGCATCCACAATCTCAGCGAGCGCGGCTACTTGGAAATTACCACTGACGCTCAAGACAAGCGAGTCAAGTACTGCAGCTTAACCCAGTCCGGCCAGGCTTATGCCAAAGAAAAAGAAAGTGAAATCCTGGCTATCGAAAAACGGGTCATTGACAAGCTTGGCTTTGACCGGGCTGCCTTAGCCTGCCAGATTCTGAATGAGTGGACCGATCTTCTCAGCGACGAAATAGCTAACTTAAAGGAGGAAAAACAGAAAAAATGAAACTGCTATTGCCCTACTTCAAGCGTTATAAAACTGACGTTTTCGCGACCTTAGTCACGATATTATTCTCAGTCTTTGCCACTCTCTACCAGCCCCGCCTGCTCCAGCAGGTGCAAAATGAGCTGCTGGCAGACCAGCAACAGGCTGTCATCCGCGATACCGCCCTTTTGATTGGCCTGGGCCTTTTGTCGATCCTTACCGGTGTCCTTAACGTCTACTACGCTGCCCGGATCACCCAGGGCGTAGTCAGCGACCTCAGAGAAGACACCTATGCCAAAATCCAGACTTTCTCCCTGGCCAATGTGCAAAAATTCTCCTCTGAATCACTCAGTGTTCGCTTGATCAACGACATGCAGCAGATCATGAACATGATCATGACCATCTTCATGCAGCTGATCCGGATGCCACTTATTTTGATCGGATCAATCGTCATGGCCATCGTCACCATCCCCCGCTACTGGTGGGCGGTTGTTGTTCTCTTGGTCTTGATCATGGGCTTGGGCGTTGTGGCAGTTAAGCAAATGACCGCCATGTTCGACAAGTTCCAGATGTACATGGACAAAATCTCCGGCCGGACCGGGGAATTTTTGCAAGGGGTCCGGGTGGTAAAATCCTTCAACCAAAGTCCCCAGGAAATTGCCAAAATGAACAAGGATTCTGATGAATTAAACGAAGTCAACATCAAGGTCGGCTACTGGTTCTCCACCATCCTGCCTGGTGCCCAGCTGATCTCCTACCTGGTTATCAGTTTAGTGGTCTATTTGCTTGGAACCAGCATTCTGCAGCATCCCCAAGACGTTTCCGTCATCACTCCTTACGTCAATTACGTCTTGACCATGCTCTTTGCCATCCTGCTCGTCGGCATGGCCGTTATGCAGATTTCCCGTGGTAACGTCTCCTTAAAGCGGATCCAGGAAATCATGGACACCCAGCCAGATGTTGTCTTTAATGAAAAAGCCCCAGAAGACGCCTTGGGCGGTTCAATTGAATTTGATGACGTCTCATTTACCTACCCTGATGGCCAGCAGCCGGTCTTAAAGCACATCTCATTTGATGTTGAACCTGGCCAGATGGTCGGCATCGTCGGGGCAACCGGGTCGGGTAAGTCGACCCTTGCCCAATTGATCGCCCGCCTCTATGACCCGACTACCGGGAAGGTCAAGATCGGCGGCAGCGACCTGCGGCAGGTCAATGAGAATGCCCTTAGAAAGACGGTTTCCTACGTCTTGCAAAAGGCTGTCCTCTTCTCAGGAACGATTGCTGACAACCTCCGCCAAGGCAAAAAGGACGCCACCCCATATGAACTGGAGCGGGCGGCGCAAATGGCTCAAGCCAACGAATTTATCCAGCGCTACGATGAAACTTTTGACCACGAGGTTGAAGAAAGAAGCACCAACTTCTCCGGCGGGCAAAAGCAGCGTCTGTCCATCGCCCGGGGGATCATTGCCGGCAGTCCAATCTTGATCCTGGATGACTCCACTTCCGCCCTGGACGCAGAAAGTGAAAAGCTGGTCCAAGAAGCCCTTGAAAAGCAGCTGCCGGACACAACTACGATCATGATCGCCGAAAAGATCGTTTCTGTCATGCATGCTGACAAGATCCTGGTACTAGACAACGGCCGCCTGGTTGCTGAAGGCACCCACGAAGAATTGCTCAAGACCTCCCCGGTTTACCAAGAAATCTACCAAACGCAGAAAGCCAAGGAAAGAAAGGAGGAAATCTAATGTCAGACAAGCAAAAGTCCCTTACTTATCTGAAAAAATATCTAAGAAACTACAAGAAGCCAATCGCTATTTCAGTTGTCTTCTACTTGATCGCGACGATCGCCCAGGTAATCGCCCCGTCTCTTTTAGGCAGAGCGGTCACGGACTTGTCTGCTTTCGTTAAAGGCGGAGGATCCCTCACCGTCTTTTACCAAGCCCTGGCCTGGATGGCTGGCTTTTACGCGCTGAATTCCATTGCCACCTACATCGCCTGGATGCTGATGACCCAGTTTAACGCCAATGCCAACAATGACATGCGCAAGGGCCTTTTTGGCAAACTTCAGCGGATGACTATCCGCTACTTTGATACCCACCAGGACGGGCAGATTTTGTCCTTGTTCAACAGTGACCTGGACAACATCTTCAACGCTTTGAACAACGCCTTTTTTGAAATCATCTCCCAGTCCCTGCTCTTCTTTGGCACGATCATCGTGATGTTTGTTATCAACTGGAAGATGGCTATTTCCGTTGTGGCTACTACCCCTTTGATCTTGCTTTTAAGCTGGATCATCATGAAAAAAGCCCGCGTCTACCTGGATAAGCAGCAAGACCGGGTTGGTGAGCTTAACGCCTACATCAACGAACAGCTCAACGGGGAAAACGTGATCATCACCCAGGGCCTCAGAGACCAGTCAGTTGCCGGCTTCAAAAAGGAAAACGCCAAGGTGCGGGAAGCCATGTTCAAGGGCCAGTTCTACTCTGGCATTCTTAACCCCTTGGTTACCGGCTTCTCCCTGTTGAACTTCGCCATTGTCATCGCTGCTGGTGCTTACATGATAATGACCAAGCAAGTCAGCCAGGCTGCCGGTCTGGGCTTGATTGTTACTTTTACTGAGTACTCCTGGACCTACTTCCAGCCGCTGACGCAGGTAACTTCCATCTACTCCATGCTGCAATTGGCTTTGACCGGTGCCCGCCGGCTTGAGACGGTTGAAGATCAAGACGAAGAAAACACGGTTCCAAACGGCAAGACCATCTCAGGTATTGATGACGCGGTCCGCTTGGAAGACGTCCACTTTGGCTACACTCCAGACAAGGAAATCCTCCATGGGGTATCAATTAAAGTACCTAAGGGGCAGTCAGTCGCTGTTGTTGGCCCGACGGGGTCTGGTAAGACGACGATCATGAACTTGATCAACCGTTTCTACGACGTAAACAGCGGGGCCGTAACTTTTGACGGCACTGACGTTCGCGAACTCAAGCTGGAGAATCTGCGGAGTAACGTCGGGATTGTCTTGCAAGATTCCGTCCTCTTTTCTGGGACGGTTGCTGATAACATCCGCTACGGCAAGCCGGATGCATCCATGGATGAAGTTATTGCCGCGGCCAAGGAGGCCCAGCTGCACGACTTTGTCATGACCCTGCCAGAGCAATACAACACGCCGATTGAGAACGGCCAGGCCAATTTCTCAACTGGGCAAAAGCAGCTTTTGTCGATTGCCAGAACGATCCTGGTCGATCCAGCCTTCTTGATTCTTGACGAAGCAACCAGCAATGTTGACACGGTTACTGAAGAAAAGATCCAAAAGGCCATGGACAACGTGATCGCTGGCCGGACCAGCTTCGTAATTGCCCACCGCTTGAAGACGATCCTGAATTCCGACAAGATCGTCGTCTTGAAAGACGGCAAGGTCATTGAAGAAGGACCGCACGCTGACTTGATCAAGAAGCGCGGCTTCTACTACAAGCTCTACACCAGCCAGATGACTTTTGAATAAAACTAAAAAGGACACCTTGTCACGAATAGTGATGGGTGTCCTTTTTTGCATCTCGCTCAATTCTGTTTTATTCGGTCTCACCGCGGTAGTCGACAATTCCGCCGATATTTTTCACATTGGAGTAGCCCATTTGCTTAAGCAGGTCAACTGCTTGAGCGCTTCTGTTGCCGCTCCTGCAATGAATAAACAGCGGCGTATCAAGATCTGTGATCTCTTCTCTAGCTGCCCCAATACTGCTCAAGGGAATATTGATGCTGGCCGGGATGTGCCCCGCCTCGTATTCATCCTTTTCTCTTACATCGATCAGTTTGGCATGAGGCGTTTTACGAAATTCAGCTACTCCTTTGTTGATGTCATTTTCTTGAAGTTGATCCATTTTCTTTACCCCTTTCATTATGTAAAAAGTATCTCTTACAGCTTCTTTTCCAAAAGAACAAGCGGGATGTCCTTAAGCCCGTTAAAGTTGCACGGAATGATACCTATTTCCTTGTAGCCAAGTTTCTTGTACATTCCCCGGGCGTTCTTGTTGTGGGCGTTGGTATCCATGCGCAGGTAGCTGGCAGCAGCCTTCCGCGCGTAGTCTTCATAAAAAGCTACAAAAGCCTTCCCATAGCCGCGGTGAGCTGCGTATGGATCAACCACCAATGTATGCAGCACCATGACTTCATCGTCTTTAGCCGCATACTCCCAGTTCCCCTGCGCGTAAGCATCAACCTGCTTATCGTTGATGATAGCAGTAGCAACGACCTTGCCCTGGTCGTCTTCCAAGACGAACAGGTCGCCTCTTTCCAGTGCATCCTGTGCGGTATTTCTGGTCGGGTAAATCGCTCTGTCCCAGCCGATTTCTACTTTTCCTGCTTCCTCGAAGTCGTGTATATGGCTGTAAATGTCAGCCACTGCATCAAGGTCCTTGTCTTGCGCTTTCCTAATCAAAAAAATCACCTTTTCCGTTTTTCTTACGATGATAACAAAAAGCTTTCTCTTCTGTCTATAGAAAAATTAGTTAGCAAATTGGTGACACTGGCCTGTTTATTCTGCTATGCGTTTTATCAGCAGCTTGTCAACAAAGTCGCTGCCTGCATCGCTGACATTGCTTCTTAACCATTCAAATTTCAGCTTGGCGGTATCGAATTTGGCCAGTTCACGGTCAATTTCCAGCCAAGAAAATAGCTTTGCAGCTCAAAGTCATCATTACGCTGTCAGCATGATGACGATGACCGGACTGACGAAAAGCAGATAACCAATGGCAAAAAGGATCAAGTGCTTGCGTTCTTTGTGAACTGCCACAAATTCACGGATCAAGGCACTTGGATAGTAGTAAGGCGCGACGCGAGAGCCGATTCCGACGGCTTTTAGCTGCGCCCTTTTGGCGTAGCGCATGGCCCGGTAGATATGGTAGTTGCTCGTCACCAAAGCTGTATACCTGCGGCCTGGTCTTTTTTCAATCAAGGCCTTGGAAAAAGTCACGTTCTCCATGGTGGTCTTTGATTTGTCCTCCAGCAAGATCTTGTCTTCAGGGATGCCTTGAGAAACAAGGTACTTGCGCATGGCTTCCGCCTCGCTGCAAACCTCATCGCTGCCTTGCCCGCCCGAAGGAACCAGGTAAGGCGAGGTTGGATCCTTACGGTAAATTTCAATTGCTTTGTCGCAGCGGTCTGCCAGTAGTTTGGTCACGGTGCCATCTTTTTTAATCCCAGCCCCATGAATTATCACGTAATCGAAATCCCGACGGTGCGGAATAATCTGCAAAAAGAGGCAGTAAAGCAAGAAAGACACGAAGGTAACCGACAGGTAGCCAGAAGAAAGGCCAAAGAAGGCCAAAAACGGCGAATACGGCTCCAGAGCACACATTTTAATGCCCAGCTCTGGTCCAACCAAGAGGCCAAAGAACCAGAGGAAAAATGACAGTTCACCGGCAATTAAGATTAGGCCTAGTAAAAAGGACAAGAGATTGCCCAAAGACCGCCCTTCCCGCTTGATCATGTACAAACCATTAACAAATAAGAAGAAAGGCAAGATCAAGAAAGCCAGCCCAACCAAGGCCGTTGTAATCAAGATCAAAACGCCGCTAACTTCAGAGCTGAACAGCGAATAGATGAAACCCAGAACCGACATGCCTGTCAAAAGCAGCAAGACGACATTTCGATACCTGCTGCGGTCCCGGTACATCGAATACGCAAAAAGGCCGCCCCAAAAAACTGTTGGCAGAATTTTCGATATAATATCCCTCATTATTCCCACTCCAATTAGCAATAGATTGTTATTTTTTTATCATAACATCGATCCCGCCAAAGTAATAGCAACTATTTCCGCCAACTTTCCCGCTTTAGGACATTTTCGACTTCTGGCAATTTATAGCCAAGCAGAGTATCGCCCTCTGGGTCAGTTTTGACATAGGTGAAGCCAAGTTTTTCCTGGACCCGCTTTGACTGGTCATTGCCTTCGTAATAGCAGCACCAAACGGCCTGGCTGCCCAGGTCGGCGAATGCATGGTCAATGAGGCAGGCCGCGGCTTCTGGCGCGTAGCCGTGGCCCCAGTATTCTTTACCAATCCAGTAACCCAGTTCTGGCTCTTCATCTTTTTCTGAGCAGGCATCCTCGCCAAATCTTAAGCCCGCGCAGCCGATCAAAAGATTGTCGTCTTTCCGCAAAACCGCATAGGTTTCCGGGGCTTGCAAGTTTTCTTGAATCAACCGCAGGCTCTCTTCTACCGATTTATGGGTCGGCCAGCCGGCGGCAGGACCGACAGCTGGATCCTTAGCCAAGTCATAAAGGCGGGCAGCATCCCTGTCTTCCCAAGGCCGCAGGCGTAATCTTGCAGTAGTCAGTTCCATTTTTTCCTCCTGTTTATTAAACATTATCAGTTAAAAACAATCTTACCATAGTGACAGGAATTTCCAGTCACTATTTTTCCTGTTCCCCTAGCCAAGCCGAACTGACGTGCTATAATCGAATTACAGCTATTAGAACAAGTGTTTCGTCTTTTGGAGGGAAGAGAAAAATGTCTGAGATACTGTTCATGATTGTCCGCTTTAGCCTGGTGTTGGTGATATGTCACCTGCTGGCCCTGCCGCAAGTCTGGAGAAATGGCTTAGTTGGCGACAGCATCCCTGCTTTAATCACTGAACTTTGCCTCCTGCTGATCCAGCTGGAGCTGGCCCTGCTTTTGATCGCGGCCGAGCTGATCACCCTCATCAATTTAGTATACGGCTACTTCGAATTTAACACCCAGACTCAGTTTATCCTATCCATTTTTGAATTGCTGATCTTATTTGATACCCGCTTGTACACATATCTTTTTGATGATGAAGCAGAATCTTTTAGTATCAAAGAATATTGGGGATATTTTGACAGGTCAGATCAAATCAAGCTTGTCATCTGTGTTTCTTCTCTGTTTGTCCCCTTCATCATTGCCAAGTTGACCGGCCTGCCTCCCTACCCGACTTTTCCAGAACTTGACCAGTTCTTTCACATCTAAGAGTGGGCAGCCAGCACTTTTTTGCTAGCTGATAAATGCTATAATTCATATAGTAATTTTACTCACTCTGGAGGGAACATGAATATAATATTCTTACTTTTAGTCGGAATCAGTTTGGCTTTGCTCTTGGCTGACTTGCTTGTTTTACTGAGAGCAAGAAAAAGCTTGTCTACTGGAAACAAGGAAACTGCTGCGCCTTACGACAGCTTCTCCAAGCTGACCATTTCTGCCTTTGTCATGCAGATCCTGCTCAACATGGTATACTTGTGGAACTATTGGAGCTCAGCTTTTTCAGTCACTGCCTTGCCGGTCTTCTTACTTTTTTCCGGCAATCTATTGCTGGAATTTGTCATCTTCTGCGACGATTTTTTGACAGATGCCAGATACAAGAGCCTTTGGGATTACTTCAAGAGTCTGAAAACGCGCCAAAAGTTTTGGCTGATCGTAGTTGTTGTAATCACTGCTTTTGCCGCCTTGATCAATTTCTTCCCGGCTCCTTAAACAAATTATCTGGAGAAAAATATGCTTATTGTTTTTATTATTATTTCTATCATCGGCCTGCTTTTAGCCATCACCTACCTGGCCTTATTGGCCAATACCAGGAAGCTTCTGATCGACGGGGCAGATATTGACCAATTCTGGCCAAAACGCAGACGCTTTATGTATTGGACCAACCTCTTCGTGTTGCTTCCAAACGCGATCTATCTGTTTCTTACAATTGCCAGTTACTTTTCAACCGACTTTGAGCCAACCCTGCTGCTCACCTTTTCGACCATGGCCATGGATCTCTTAATCGGCATCAGCATTATCTTTACCGACTATTTCATCACTGATGAGAAAGTCAGCTTCAAGGAATTCTGGTCCGGTAGCAAGACTAGCACGAAGGTCTACTCAATCAGCTTGATTCTGCTCGTGATTTTGACTGTTGTCTTAAACCTGCTGATCCATGCCTGGGGCCTGGACTAAAAAATACCCGCCAGCTTGCTAATAACAAGTCAGCGGGTATTTATTTTGCCTTAAACCTTCCGGTCAGCGATCAGTTTTTCGTGGGCCTGGATATGGGCCAGGCGTTTTTTATCCCGGTTCAAGAGCAAAAGGAAGATTGCTTCAACCAAAGACGATGAAGCCAGGCGGGAAAAGAGATATTCTTCCTGCAAGACTGTCTGGCCGATCGCGGTTGTCAGATGGTAATCGCTCCTCCCTGCCAAAGGAGAATCTGGCCGGTTGGTCATCGAGATGACCTTGATTCCTTTTTCCTTGGCCAAATCAGCCAGTTTTAACAAACCAGATGATTCACCAGAATTGGAAATCAGCCAAAGGCAGTCGCTGCTGTCCATATTCATGGTCTGGCCAATCACAGTTTCCATGGTCGGACTGGAAATCGCCAATATGCCTAATTGGTTCAGCTTGTAAACCGCGTCTTCAGCGACTGGATAGGTATCCCCTTCAGCCGCGACTTGGATCAGACGGCTTTTTTCCAAGAGATCCAAGACTTGCTTGAGGGTATCAACTGGCAGACGGCGGAGAGTCCGGTCAATTTCGTCTTCCTTGCTGGCCGCGATCTGGTCCAGGGCCTGAGAGACATTATCCTGGTTCAAGGATGCCAAGCTTGAGACGGGGGACTTGACCCGGGCCAGACTGACTTTCAACTGGTGGAAACCAGATAATTTTAGATTGTGGCAGAAGCGGGTCACTGAAGCCCCGCTGACACCCGCTGCTTGGGCTAGCTGGGAAATCGTGTAGTTAACCACTTCCTCTGGCTTGCTGATGACAATCTGGGCCACCTTTTGGTCGCTTGGGGACATATCATTTTTCTGGCGGAGGATCTGCTCGATGATGCTCTCTTCGTTTTCCATATTTACCAGTCTTTCTCCTGTTTCTTTATTTCTTCTAGTGCTATTATAGCATCTCTTGTAAATTAATTTCAGCAATATAAAAATACTGTAAATTAATTTATTGACTTTTTACCTGTTTTTACTTACTATAATCTTGTAAATAAATTACAGTTAAGCAAGCGGTATAGAAAATAATTTACAGTTTTTTTTTACAAGGAGAATGTGATGACTTTAATTTCAGATTTCGCGCTGAAGAAGATTCAGCCAGGGCAGAGGGTTTCCCTTGGCGGCGGAAGTAACGTGGCCGACCTGACCAGGGCAATCGCCGAGGACGACTTGTCCCTTGACCTCTACTCCCCTGCCCCGGCTACCCGGCAGTTAGGTGCCAGTTTGGGACTTTCAATCAAACCCGCTGAAGAAGCTGATCAGCTTGACCTGGCCTTTGATGGAGCAGACAGCGTTGATTATTCCTTACGGGCACTCAAGAGCAAGGGCGGCATCCACCTTTTTGAAAAAATCGCCGCGCAAGCGTCTCGCGAATACATTCTGCTTTTGCCAGCAGGCCGGCTGAGAGAAAAGCTCGACCCAGATATCCAGCTCTGCCTTGAAGTAGCTGCTCCAGCTGTTAAGTCCCTGCTTCGATTCGCTAAGAAATTTGGCTTAAAGGCCAGTGTCCGGGAAAATGAGTCACTTTTAGGCAACAAGCTAGTTGATCTATACGCGGAAAATTGGGACAGGATCGAAGATGTAAACCAAGAACTGGTCGCCTTTAATGGCGTTGTTGCATCTTCGCTTTTTGATAAAGAAGTTACTTCAGTCATCACTGTTCAAGATGGACAAGCCATTGAAATCAGTAAAGGAGAAAATCATGACTAAATACAATTGGGGAATTATCGGGACTGGCTGGATTGCCGGAGAAATGGCTGACGCATTAAAGCGGGTCAACGGCGAAGTCTACGCAGCTGCCAACCCGCATATGGAAGCTTTGGAAGCTTTTGGTCAGAAAAAAGGAATTGAACATCTCTATACTGACCCAGATGAAATGATCAAGGATCCTAAGGTAGATATCATTTATATCGCCACCCCACACAACTTCCACTACCAATATGCCAAGCAGGCACTTTTGGCTGGCAAGCATGTTTTTTGCGAAAAAGCGATTACGATTAATGAAAAGCAGCTGGAAGAACTGGTTAGCCTGGCTAAAGAAAAGAATTCGATTTTAACTGAAGGCTTTACTCTCTACCACATGCCGATTTACCGCAAGGTCAAGGAATTGATCGCATCTGGCAAGTTGGGCCAAATCCAGCTGGTCCAAGTCAACTTCGGGAGTTTGAAGGATTATGATCCGGCCAACCGTTTCTTCTCAAAGGACCTGGCTGGCGGCGGGCTCTTAGATATCGGCGGCTACGCTACGGCTTTTGCCCGGACCTTCCTAGATGAGATGCCCAACAATATTTTGACGACGGTGAAGTTTTTTGAAACAGGCGTTGACGAACAGTCCGGCATTATTTTGAAAAACGACCGCCAACAATTGGCCGTGATGGCACTGTCCATGCGGGCCAAGCAGCCAAAGCGGGGCGTTATTTCCGGTACTAAAGGCTATGTCGAGATCAGCAACTACCCGCGGGCCATGCAGGCAGATGTTACCTACACCGCGTCAGCCCATGAAGAAAGTAAAGAGACGATCACGGCTGGGGAAAGCGACCTGGCACTGGACTATGAAGTAGCTGACATGCAGCGGTACGTGGAGCAAGGGCATGATGACGGTGAACTGCAGACTTCCCGGGAAGTGATGCACATTTTGACGGCGGTTAGAGGTCAATGGGGGATGCGCTTTCCGGATGACCAGGACTAGTTTTATCTGATAAGTATCTCTATTCTCAAAAACTTGGATACAAGAAAAGAGTGAGTTCAGTGAACCCACTCTTTTTTGCTGCTTATTCAACGATGCCGAAGCCGCCAGTCCAGCCGATTTGTTCGCTGGCTGCCAGGGTCATTTGCAGGAAGCCAGTTGCTTCCAGTTCTCTAGCCCGCTTCAAGGCGCCTGCGTCAAAGACCCGCAAGGGACTGCCAGCTAGAGCTTCCTTGATGGCTGCCTTTGCTTCTTGGTCATCGCTGGCCAGGAGAACCGTGGTTGGCAGGTCGCCAATTTTTCCGCTTTGCAGAGTTGCGGCAAAAGTCGTGTTGAAGCCCTTGACTACCTTTGATTCCGGCAGCCAGGACTGAAGCAATTGCGCCGCGGATGAGTCAGCTGGCACGACCAACTCGTCCCAAGTATCGAAGTTGAGAGGGTTGCTGATGTCGATGACGATCTTGCCCTTCAGCTCGTCCTTATATTGACTGGCAATACTTTCCAAAGCGCCGAATGGGACGGCCATGATCACCAGGTCGCCAAGATTTTCTGCCTTGTCGCCATTGCCAAAGTATTCAACTTGATTGCCGGCCAGTTCAAAGTTCTTGCCGATTGCCTGCCCCATGTTGCCCTTGCCAAAAATTGTTACCTTCATTGTTTTTACCTCGCTTACTTTCTTTTTGCAAGTTGTTAATCATAAGAATACACGTTTAGCAAAAATAAGTCAAGACTTTTCTTACAAAAAGTTAGGAAATAAAAATCCAGTCCGAAAGTGGACTGGATTAGGTTATTCTGGATCTTTGTTCTTCTTCAATTTATTCAAGACCATGTCAAGCATTTCTTCCTTGTATGCCTGATAACCCATAGCATTAGGGTTCGCTTTCCATTCGTCACTTGTCCATCCCTTGAGCGTATAATAGTGCCGGTTTTGGTCATAGTTGCTAATCAAATCAACTATCTTATCTTCAACATCTGGGCTAACCTCCTTACCACCATTAGTCAGTAGTTGACTCCACTCTTCACTTGGAATCGGATCAACCGTTTGTAAGCCGCACTTGCAAGTCCAAATAATATTGTTAACGATCTTTTTGGCAAGTTCCTTGCTTTCGAGACTAACAATCTTTTCGTCCTTGCTGCCTAATTGAGTAAAGTAAGCCAGCAAATCTAATTCTTCTTGTACTTGCTGCTGGTCTGTAAAAGTCAAGATATCCTTTGGCAACCAGTAATATTTTGCATATTCACTATAGTAGATATTGTAGATTCCTTCTAGTGAATGCAAGCCTTTCGGGCCTAATACGTCGGCGTTGACGAGTACTCGGTCCAACGGCGAATTTTCCCTGTTGCGGAAAAGGTCGTGCTGTTCAAAAACGTAGTAAGGCACGTCCTCTCTCCGAACAAGTTCAGCAAACTTAGTAAGTTCTTCCTTTCTGATAGTTGGGTAAGAGTTTTTATCCTTTAGTTCTTGATAAATCTGCTTGATGCTGTCGATCGTAATTACACCATATAAATTGGCGGCTGACTGGAATAATTTATGTAGAAAATCCAGCTTTTCGCTATCAAAGCCAGCATCAGCATAGCGCTTCTTCATGGTTTTATCGAGCAAGCGCTTAGGATAGCTGACTTTTTTAACGGTCTTATCTACCGGCTGATCATTGCTAATTAGGTCCATTAGCAAATTGCTGAGTATGTATTCCTTATTATCAAGATCATGCACTTGATCTAAGAAGCTGAATGAATCGTCATCCAAATCATCCAAATCATCATCGTCTACGGAGAAATCAATTTTACTGATCTCTTCCTTTGGGATCCCCATCATCTGTCCATAAGTGTAACCGCCCATCCCCCAACAAGGAAGGTCATATAGTGCCCGATCCATCAAGGTGCAGATTTCTGCAAAAGTGTGCTTGCCATAGTCGAAATGATAAGTATTGGAGAGTTCATCTAATTCTTCAGCAGCAGCATTCAAATCTCCTTGACTTGTTTGGTAGGCGTATTGTATAAAGGCAATTATCTCATATAAAGCAGTGTCACCAAAACGAATTTGGCTAGGCGCCTTATTAAGGGTCATTCCTGAAGACTTCAATTCTGACAAAGCCTTTTTTAAAGCTTTCTCATCTTCAGTTTCTTCATGTTTGGCAAAGTCGCGGAGGTCGTTAGGAGTTAGGTAGAACTTGCTACTGAATTCGCAGAGATTCATGTAGACGTACCAGATACCCTGAAGGCTATTTTCTTTCCAAGCAATTTGTTCATGAACCAAAAGCGGGCTGGTTAAGGGGATGCCGGAATCATTGCAATACTTGTTAATAGCTTCTGCACTAAAAAGATAGAAATCAACATCCATGTTAGTTTCTGTGATTTCGCCGAAGCTGACGAATTGGTCAAATGTGATTTCTGGGTAGGCCTGGTTCTGCTTTTTGATGTCTTTGTACAAGCCGTACAAATCCTCAAGGGAGATGATCCCGTATGCATTAATTGCGCCAGCATAGAACTGGAGAAGGAAATCCATCAACTCCTCTGACAGGCCGGTTTTCTTGAGTTTATTGATTACTGATTTTCGCATGGTCAATCTTCCCCTTTTTGTAAAAAATCGTTGCTAGGTCTAAAGATATTCTACACGATTTGGCGTGGGAATGTGGCACGTTGGGATTTGTGGGACAAAAATAATCCAGTCCGGGAATGGACTGGATTAGGTTTATTCGTGATCTTTGTGCTTTTTGATCATGTCCAGAAGAATCTGCATGGCCTTAATTTTTTGGATTTGATCACCTTGGATGTCTGGATTGGAATTCCACTCATCAGTTGTCCAACCCTTGAGGACATAAAGATGCCGGTTCTTGTCATAGTTATGGATCAGGTCGAGGATCTTATTTTCAACCTCTTTGTTAAGTGGCTCGCCGCCATTAGCTAGCAGCTGGCGGAACTCCTCTTTAGGAATTGGGTCAGCATCTTCAAGTCCGCCCTTGCTCGTCCAGAGGAAGTGGTCAACGATCTTTCTGGCCAAATTTTTGCTTTCCAGGCTGACAATCTTGGCATCCCTACTCCCTAATTGGGTAAAGTAAGCCAGCATGTCCAGCTCTTCTTTCTCCTGCTGGTGACCGGAATAAGCCAACATATCTTCCGGTTCCCAGTATACATTCGCGTACTCGCTGAAGTAGACATTGTAGACGCCTTCTAGTGATTTTAGGCCATCTGGACCCAGCAGGTCTTCATTCACAAGTATCCGTTCAAATTCGGAGTCGATCCCGTTTTTAAAAAGCTCATGCTGTTCAAAAACATAGTAAGGCACTTTTTCCCGGCGAACCAGTTCAGCAAATGCGATAAATTCATCGTCGCTGATGTCAGGGTAATGATTTTTACCCTTAATATCTTCGTAGATTTGAGCAAGGTCAACGAGTTCGATTACACCGTAGAGGTTGACAGCAGCTTGGAAGAATTTGTGCAAGAAGTCCAGCTTTTCTTCGTCAAAGCCAGCATCCGCATACCGCTTCTTCATAGTCTTATCGAGCAGACGCTTAGGGTAGCTGGCTTTTTTGCGCATTTTGGCGTGTGGGTGGGTATCACTGGCTAGGTCCAACAGCAACTGGCCAAGTTGCTGACCGGAATCAGCTGAGTCGTCGTCTTCATCAAATTCAAAAAGGTTGTCATCATCTTTATAGAAAGAATCGTCGAAAAAATCATTCTCTGTGATGTCTTCCTTAGGGATCCCCATCATCTCCCCATAATTGTAACCGCCAAGTCCCCAGCAAGGGAGGTCATAAAGTGCCCTCTTCATCAGCGTGCAGATTTCCTGGAAAGTGTGCTTGCCATAGTCAAGCCGGTAGAATAAGGAGAGATTTTCAAATTCTTCAGAAGCTGCCTCCAAATTACCTGGGCTGGTTTGGTAGGCATAGGTTACTAACTTAGTGATTTCGTTTAGGCCAGTGTCGTTTGGATAGATCTGGCTTTCCACTTCATCAAGCGGTTTGCCAAAAGCCTTCAGCTCTGCCAGAACTTTTTGAAATGCCCGGTCGTCGGCTGTTTCCTTGTGCTCGGCAAAGTCGCGGAGGTCGTTAGGAGTCAAGTAGAACTTGCTGCTGAATTCGCAAAGGTTCATGTAGAGGTACCAGATTTCATGAATACTGTCTTCTTTCCAGGCGACATTTTCATGAACCAATAGTGGGCTGGTTAAAGGGATGCCAGAATCATTGCAGTACTTGTTTATGATTTCTGGACTAAAAATAGCGTAATGTTCAAGCAATTTACTGCCTGTGACTTCGCCGAAAGTGAGGAATTGGTCAAATGTGATTTCCGGGTAGTCATGGTTCTGCCTTTTGATGTCTTTGTACAAGCCGTACAGGTCTTCAAGGGAGATGATCCCGTATGCATTAACCGCGCCGGTATAGAACTGGAGAAGGAAATCTATCGACTCCTCTGACAGGCCGATTTTCTTGAGTTTAGTGATTGCTGATTTTTGCATGGTCAAGCTCCCCTTTTTGTAAAAAACGAAATTGTATCTAAGGCTATTTTACCCGATTTGGAGTAGGAATGTAGCACGCTGGGATTTGTGAGACAAAAATAATCCAGTCCGAAAGTGGACTGAATTATTGGGATTATTTCACGTTAACGATGAAGTTGTCGGTGTCGTAGCGACTACCGTCTGGGAAGTTGACAGTCAAAGAGGTTTCATACTTCCCTGGATCGAATGTATCTGTAGTTCCCAAAGAACCATGGAAGTATATACAGTACCCTTAGGTAATGCAGAAGCATTAGTTAAAAAGAAACTTGAAAACTGTATAATTTTGTTCTCTCACATATTATTAGATCATTACACACCTCACTTTTTGTCCTAAATGCTGTATTTGTCAAATTAGTTTTTTACAAAAAATCATCTATTGTATGCAGAGTGATTTTATTAGTCTTAATGCTTGTCCCAGCGCCAATTATAGCCAAATTAGCAAATATCTAGAAAAAGAAAAAAGTATGATCCCGAATAGATATCGGATCATACTTTAACAAGCTTAACTAATTTGCCAAACTCATTACACCACTATTATTTCTTCTTGTGTGCGGCTTTCAAAGACTTCTGGTAAGCCGTATAAGTCTTTTCCAATTGCTGATTGACTTTCTTGATTTCTTTCACCTTAGCGTTAGCTTCGTCATATGCTGCTTTACTGCTGTTCGCATTTTCTTGCGCAGCATTGATCTCAGACTTATCAGCTTGGGTTTGTTCATAAGATGCCTTTGCCGTATTCATAGGCGGCTCGTAAGACGCAACATAACCGTTAAGCGCAGTTTCAAACTCATCAACGCTCACTTGCGTCCCCGATTCGCTAGTTAAAATCTTTTCTCTGCCAAAATCTGCCGCGCTTGTCTCCGTACTTTGATCAAGAACCAAACCAACATACTCATAATCGCCCATGCAGTTCGTATAGTGGCCAGTCACACCACTGCCGTGAGCATCATAAATCGCCTTTTCTTCAGTATACCAGCCAGTTAATGGATCACTGTAGCCCCAAGCCAAATTCTCAGCACGGGAAGCATATACTTTCGTAGGAGCATTCCTAAAATATGTATGATTCTTCGTGCTATCTGAGATAAAACCAGAGATGCTTGCGTAGATCATGAGGTCATAGTCGATCCCTAAGGCATTATGATTAGAAAAATTATTATCTGATGCGCGGAGACTGTTAAGCTCCTTGATCAAAGTAACATCTTTCTTCAAATTGCTCGTGGACAGGAAGCTCTTGACTGAATCATCCAGTCCATTAACGTAGCCTGACAATGCAGCAACATTTGCCATGCCAGTTTTAGAATCTTGGTAAAAGTTAGGCGTTGCCTTGCTCATGACAAAGTCATAGCCGGCTGCTTCATAAACCCGTGAAGCTTCATCATAGCTGGCTTTAGCGGCTGCAACCTTGTAATTGTATCTATCTACAGCATCTGTGTAGGCCTGGTTTGCATTATCTAAACGCGCCTTCTTTTGGCTCAGATCGTTTTGCGCGGCTTCTAATGAACCCAGCTCTGCAGCTTGCTTCTTGTACTTTTCATAAGTAGCCTTAGCTGGATTATATGCCGCCTTCTTCGCGGTTATCTTAATCTTGACATTCTTGACCTTGTCTTTAGACTTGTCAGGATAAGTCACGATCACGCTAACCGTGTAAGTACCAGCCTTCTTCAAGTTAGGTGCTGGTGAAAAAGTATACTTGCTCTTAGCCGGCAGCTTGCTGGCATTAGTGATGACGCTCTTGGCTGACAGCTTGCTGCCTGCCTTGACAGTTACGCTCTTAGCCTTTGGCGCGTATTTTTGCGCGTTTGTCTTCTTTACTGCCTTCTTCTTAACTTTTTTTGCCTTTTTCTTTGTACTCTTCTTAGCCGCCTTCTTGGCCGCCAGAGCGGTTGGAGCGGTTCCAATAGCTGGTGCCGCGGCGCCTAAAAGAGCCAATGCAACTGAAACCTCGCTGATGGCTTTCAGCTTCTTGTCCATGGTTTTATCCTCCCACGTGTTATTAGATAATCAAACACTTTAATTTTTAACTTGAAAGCCCTTTTTGTCAAATAGCTTTTCCCTCACGATTACTAAAAGCAGGCCAGCAGCTTCTTAATCAATGAAAGCTTGTCACTATGCCGATTATAGATGACCTTGATCTTGTACCGGCTCCTCTCCTGCATCCCCGCCAATGGTAAATAACTTATATGCTCCCGATCCGTCAGCACATACTCAAACAATCCCTTAGGATAAAAAGCCACCGCCTTGTTCAAAGACACCAGCATCTGCATCTGTTCAATATTGGAAATGTGCGCGCAGCTGGCCTGATACTCCTCTGGCAGAGTCGACAAAAAAGCCTGCCGCAGATAATGCGAGTTCTCCTCCGGCATGTAGTACAGAACCGGCAGGCTGCCAATCTCCGTAAGGGGAAATTCCTCTAACTTGCTTAACGGGTTCAAATCGCTGACGCCCATGATCATCTCATTTTCATACACGTCCGCGCTGGCTAAATCTGGCTCAGTAATCACCAGGCCCGGATCCCCGTAATCAAGCACCGTCGCCAGATCCACCAGGCCATTGGCAATATCGCTCAGCAAGTGGTCGATACTTTCATGCACTATGCTCAGCTGCACTTTTTCATCTAAAAAGTCATATAGCTTTTCTCTCAGCAAAGCTCCGTCAAATGGCGAAAAATACCCGCAGATCAGCCGCTGCTTGGTCGTTGACTCATAGCGCAAAGCATTAACGTTCACGCTAAACTTCTGCAGCATGTTTCTGACATATATGTAAAAGTCCCTACCAACCGGAGTGACAAAAATCTTGTTCTTCTCCCGGTCAAAAAGCTTCAACCCCAGTTCATCTTCCAGCTTCTTCATCATCTGCGACACCGCTCTTTGCGAGACGAACTCGCTCTCCGCCGCCTTCTGGAAGCTGCCCGCTTCAACTACCTTGCAGAACATCTTCAGCTTTTCAAAATCCATCGTTTCACCCTTTAAAAAAATCCACCCGAACTATCCGCTTCGCCTGTGCAAGCGTTTGCTCTCTATTAATCTACCCCAAAAGCCTATATAGTTTCAAGTGTAAGCAATAGCAAGCAAGTTTTGTAAGGAGAAAATCATGACGATTGCAGCTAAAGACAAGTATGATGTAGTAGTAGTTGGTTCGGGCGCGGCAGGCCAAGCCGCTGCCTTGACTGCCCAGGAAAACGGCGCCAGCGTCCTCTTATTGGAAAAGGGCCGCACTACTGGTGGCAGCGCCAACTACAGCGAAGGGATCTTCGCCGTTGGCTCCTACCTGCAAAAGGAAAAAGGGATCGAAGTCTCTGGTACTGACGTTTTGAAGGAAGAAGTCGAATATTCCAAGTACAAGGCTGACTCCAGAATCTGGCGCAAGTACGTTGACGCTAGCGCGGAAAACGTCCAATGGCTGGCCAACGAAGGTGTTGTTTTTGAACGGGTTCAAGCCATGGGTGCCGGTGAAGCAACTTGGCACATCTACGAAGGCTTCGGCTACGGCGCCATCCACAAAGCCCTGGAACCGAAATTCCTCAAGCTGGGCGGGGAACTTTTAACCTCCACCGCGGCTGTTGCCTTGAAGCTGAACGAAGACGGCAGCAAGACCATCACCTTAAGAAACGAAGCTGATGGCACTACTGAAGACGTTACAGCCAAGGTTGTCGTTTTGGCAGCTGGCGGCTACCTCAACAACAAGGAAATGATGGCTGAGGAAACCGACTATGACTTGAGCCGGATGATCCCTGTTTCAAGCGGCAAGGGTACTGGTGACGGCCTTCGCCTGGGCTGGAGCGTTGGTGGCCGCAAGTACGGCACTGGCATGGCCATGCTTTTCGGCGGCTACCTGGACGACCCAGACCAGCCTTACTTCAAGATGATGTCCAGCCAGATGAACGTCGCTGCCGGCCAGCAGCCTCTTCTCTGGGTCAACGAAGATGGTGAACGTTTCGTCGACGAATCCGTCATCTACAACTTCAGTTACGCCGGCAATGCTCTCTACACCCAAAATGAAGTCTACAGCATTTTGGACACCGGCGTGATTGAAAAGCTGGCTAAGGACGGCAACTACATGGGTCTGGGCGTTTACGTTGAACGCGGACAAAAGATGGACAAGCTGGCTGACGAAATTGACCAAGCTGTAGCTGACAAGAAGCCATTCATCTTCAAGGCTGACACGATTGAAGAACTGGCTGAAAAGACCGGCCTGCCAAAGGGACAATTGACTGAAACTATCGCCCGCTACAACGGCTTTGCCGCTAAGGGTGAAGACGAGGACTTCGGCAAGGATGCTGACTACCTGGTTGCTGTCGAAAAAGGCCCATTCTACGCCTTCAAGCTGAACATCGGCGCCTTCTGCACCATGGGCGGTTTAAAGGTCAACGTCAACAACGAAGTTGAAGACGAAAAGGGCAAGATTATCCCTGGTCTTTACGCGGCCGGCAACGACGCCAGCGGTTTGACTGGTGACACTTACGGCCCGAACATGCCTGGTACCTGCGCCGGCTACGCCTTCTACTCCGGCAGAAACGCTGCCCTTGACGCACAAAAATATCTGTAAGCAAATAAAAAGACTGCCTTTGGCAGTCTTTTTTCGTGCAGTAATACTTGCATCCCTTCCCCTAAAAATCTGCAGAAGGGATGCTTTTATCTTGCTTAATGCAAATCCTCGTATCCTGGCTTGGTCAAGACCTTAGCCGCGTATGAGCAGGTTGCCCGCAGTCTGACGCCTTTTTCCCGGGCGGCAGCAACAACGGTATCAACCAGCTTCCGACCAAGGCCCTGTCCGCCATATGCCGGGTCAACCTTGGTGGTTGTGATGATCCAGTGATCACCCTTGTCTTCATAAACACATTGACCGATCAGCTTGCAGTCATCATATACCGCGGCCCGCTTTTGGTCTCTCTCAAACTTGATTTCCATTTTACTCACCTAAAATTGCTTCTTCCAGCTCTTCAGCAGTGTCGACGATCACAGTTGCCCCGTGTTTTTGCAAAAATGGCACGCTTCTAAAGCCCCAATTTACCGCGATTTCATCCATTTCAGAATTCTGTGCAGTCTGGATATCGATTTCAGAGTCGCCGATGTAGACGCACTTGTCTCTTAGCACGCCTAAGACCTTGACGCATTCCGCAGTCATGTCCGGAGCTGGTTTGCGGCGGATCCCGCTTCTTTCCCCCAAGGCAAAGTCAAAGCTGCCAGGGAAAAGTTCTTCGACCAGGACCTGAACGGCTTCATTTGGCTTGTTGGAAACGACAGCCAGCTTGACGCCTTTTTGGTGGAGATTTTTCATCAAATCCAAAATGCCTGGGAAGGGACCAGTCTTAATCTGGCAGTGGTCAGCGTAATATGGCTTGAAAACTTCCAAGACCCGGTCAACTTCTGCTTGGGTAACAACTTCCGGGATCTGTTCATCCTTGGTGCCAAAGGCCACCAGGCTTTCCCGGCTGCTGCCAGCTTCATAGGCCAGGGCCCGGGTGACCGCCACCACAACCCCGCTGCCAAAGAAGTTCTTGATGTCCTCAACCGTAAAGTCATGCCGGTGACCTGTCTTTTCAAACGCGTAATTCAATGAGGCTGTTAAGTCAGCGCTCGTGTCTAAGATAGTGCCGTCCATGTCAAAAATCGCGGCTTCATATTTCATCAGTTTCACCTCGCTTTCATTATACCATCTTGGCAAAAAAATAGGCCTGCTCAGATAGAGCAGACCTACTCCCTGTTATCGAGGGAAAAATCGCTTATTCGTCATCGCGCTTCTTGCGCCAAATTCCGCTTATGGCAGTGCCAACCGCGGTCAAGAGCAATCCGAGCCAGGAGAGCTGCTTGCCGCTGGCTTCGCCAGTTTGCGGCAACTCAGCTGACTGAGTCTTCGCCGTGTGCCCTGCTGGGTTTGCGGCTTGCAGACCCTTACCTGCAGTTTGGCCGGTTAAGCCAGTCTTTTGGCCTGCTTGACCAGTTGCAGGAACAGATGGCTTTGGGCCAGCTTTCTTGCTCTTTCCGCTTGTCTTTGGCTTAGTTGACTGTTTGCCAGGGGCAACGGAAGGATGCATGTCAAGCGATGGCACCAGGCGGATGACGAAGTTGTTTTCGCCATTGGTACTTGCAAAGACTGCCTTCCAGATGCTTTCAAGGTTGCCAGTTTCCTTGTACCCTTCCTTCAAAAGCGTTGCCAGCTGAGCTTTAGCTTGGGTAAAGTTGATGGCCTCATTTGGCTTGCCGCTGTCGAAGTCAGCCATAAGCTTGATCGTCTTGCCAGTCTTTGCGTCGACAAAGGAGATCGTGGCTTTTTGCTTGTTCGGGTAGTAGTAGACGTTTTCTTGGCTGTCAGCATCCCCGTGGGTAACCTCACGGCTTGTGATCAAGCTGGTGCTTGGCGTGTAGTTGCTAAGCTCTGGCGTCTTCTTACTGGTAAATTCGCTGCTGGTCCAGTCGCCATAGCTAGTCGCGCCGGTGACCAGGTCGGTCGTGACAGGCCGGGTCAGTTCAGCAGTTTGTTCAACCGCTTCAACGCCGGTTGGCATGTGGTAGTTGATCGTCCGGGTGATGGTCTTCTTTTCGTCTCTCTTAGCGTATGAGTGCACCAAGTGTGCTTCGAAGAGCTGGGTAGGTACATCAAGGAAGAGGGCGTAGGCAAACTTTTTGCCAGAGAGATCTCTATTGCCGCTTGCCGCGAAGAGATAGCCCATGCGCACGTAGTTCAATAAGGACGCGTTAGCAAAGTTGAAGTCGATTGCTTCACCGGTCTTGCCTGCAAGGGATGCAGTAGTGAGCAGCCGGCCAGTCGTGTCATCGTAGATCTCTACAAGAGCCTTTTGGCTTTCACCCGTGTAGTAGATATTAACTACTTGGTCTCGAGTTGAGCCATCTACAGAAATCTCAGCTACAGAACTTTGGCTTGCAGTGTAACCGGCGACTTCTGGAGTTGCATTTTCGCTCCACTCACCGCTAGTCCATGGGGCAAAAGTCTTGCTCTGGTCTACGTTGTCGGTCGTAACTACTCTAGTCAGCTGAACTGGTTGAGTTACAGTCTCAACACCATCCGGCTTGTGATAGTTGATCGTACGAGTAACCGTCTTGGTCTCGTTTGACTTAGCGTAAGTGTGAACCAGGTGAGCCACGAATTCTTGAGTAACTTCGTCCGTGTTATCAAAGTTGGCTGAAGTGAATTGGCCGTTGGTCAGATCACCATTACCAACTTCTGCCAATGCGTAGCCCTTGTTTAAAAGGCTCTTCAGCGATGCATTAGGCTGACTGAAGTCGATCGTTTCGCCCGTCTTGCCCGCAAGGGATGCGGTAGAGATAGGTTTCCCGGTCGTATCATCGTAGATATTCACAATTGCAGATTGGCCATTTGCACTGTAGAAGACGTCAACCACTTGGTCTTGAGTTGAACCATCTACAGGAGTCTCAGCTACAGAACTTTGACTTGCAGTGTAACCTGCAACTTCTGGAGTTGTCTGTTCACTCCATTGACCACTAGTCCACGGATCAAAAGTCTTGCTCTGTTCAACATTGTCAGTCGTTACAACTCTAGTCAGCTGAACTGGTTGAGATACTGTCTCAACGCCATATGGCTTGTGGTAGTTGATCGTACGAGTGACGGTCTTTGATTCAGAGCTCTTAGCGTAGGTGTGAACCAGGTGAGCGACGAATTCTTGAGTGGCTTCATCTGCATTGTCAAAGTTAGCTGAAGTAAATTGACCGTTGGTCAGATTACCGTTACCAACTTCTGCTAAGGCGTAACCACCATTCAAGTAACCAGTCAATTGCTGGTTAGCTTCGTTAAAGTCAATTGCTTGGCCAGTATTCCCAGTCAAACCAGTCTGACGAAGCAATTTCCCAGTCGTGTCGTCGTAGATCTTTACAACTGCGGATTGACCATTCGCACTGTAGAAGACATCAACCACTTGGTTTTGGGTTGCACCATCTACAGTAACTTCTGCTACGGAGCTTTGACTTGGAGTGTAGCCGGCAACTTCTGGAGTTGCCTTTTTACTCCATTGACCATTAGTCCATGGGTCAAATGCCTTGCTCTGGTCAACATTGTCGATCGTTACCACTCTAGTCAGTTCGACCGGTTGAGTTACAGTTTTACTTGATCATTTGGCTTGTGGTAGTTAATTGTCCGAATGATTACCTTCTTCTCACTGCCCTTGCTGTAGGTGTGAACCAGGTGAGCCACGAATTCTTGAGTGGCTTCATCTGCATTGTCAAAGTTAGCTGAAGTAAATTGACCGTTGGTCAGATTACCGTTACCAACTTCTGCCAATGCGTAGCCGCCTGCCAGATACCTAGTCAGTTGCTGGTTGGTTTCGGTAAAGTCGATTGCTTGACCCGTCTTACCAGTCAATCCAGCTTGACAAAGTAATTTGCCATTAGTGTCATCGTAGATCTTCACAACCGCTACTTGACCATTCGCACTGTAAAAGACGTCAACCACTTGGTTTTGGGTTGAGCCATCTACAGTAGTTTGACCAACTAAGTCTTGACTTGCAGTGTAACCGGCAATCTCTGGGGTTGTCTGTTCACTCCATTGACCGCTAATCCATGGGTCAAATGCCTTGCTCTGGTCAACGTTGTCAATCGTACCACTCTAGTCAGTTCGACCGGTTGAGTTACAGTTTCAACTTGATCATTTGGCTTGTGGTAGTTAATTGTCCGAATGATTACCTTCTTCTCACTGCCCTTGCTGTAGGTGTGAACCAGGTGAGCCACGAATTCTTGAGTGGCTTCATCTGCATTGTCAAAGTTAGCTGAAGTAAATTGACCGTTGGTCAGATTACCGTTACCAACTTCTGCCAATGCGTAGCCGCCTGCCAGATAACTAGTCAGTTGCTGGTTGGTTTCGGTAAAGTCAATCGCTTGGCCAGTCTTACCAATCAATCCAGCTTGGCGAAGCAACTTCCCAGTTGTGTCATCGTAGATCTTCACAACTGCGGATTGACCATTTGCACTGTAGAAGATGTCAACCACTTGGTTTTGAGTTGAGCCATCTACAAAAGTTTGACCAACTAAGTCTTGACTTGCAGTGTAACCGGCAATCTCTGGGGTTGTCTGTTCACTCCATTGACCGCTCGTCCACGGATCAAAAGTTTTGCTCTGGTCAACATTGTCGATCGTTACCTCTCTAGTCAGTTCAACAAACTGAGTGACCGTGTCAATCTTGCCGTCTGGCTTGTGGTAATTGATCGTACGTGGTGATCTTCTTCTCACTGTCCTTGCGTACGTGTGAACCAGGTGAGCCACGAAGTCTTGAGTAGCTTCATCCGCGTTGTCAAAGTTGGCTGAAGTGAATTGACCGTTGGTCAGATCACCATTACCAACTTCTGCCAATGCGTAGCCCTTGTTTAAAAGGCTCTTCAGCGATGCATTAGGCTGACTGAAGTCGACGTTTCGCCCGTCTTGCCCGCAAGGGTTTCTTGCGGTAGAGATAGGTTTCCCGGTCGTATCATCGTAGATATTCACAATTGCAGATTGGCCATTTGCACTGTAGAAGACGTCAACCACTTGGTTTTGAGTTGAACCATCTACAGGAGTCTCAGCTACAGAACTTTGACTTGCAGTGTAACCTGCAACTTCTGGTTGTCTGTTCACTCCATTGACCACTAGTCCACGGATCAAAAGTCTTGCTCTGTTCAACATTGTCAGTCGTTACAACTCTAGTCAGCTGAACTGGTTGAGATACTGTCTCAACGCCATATGGCTTGTGGTAGTTGATTGTGCGAGTGACGGTCTTTGATTCAGAGCTCTTAGCGTAGGTGTGAACCAGGTGAGCACGAATTCTTGAGTGGCTTCATCTGCATTGTCAAAGTTAGCTGAAGTAAATTGACCGTTGGTCAGATTACCGTTACCAACTTCTGCTAAGGCGTAACCACCATTCAAGTAACCAGTCAATTGCTGGTTAGCTTCGTTAAAGTCAATTGCTTGGCCAGTATTCCCAGTCAAACCAGTCTGACGAAGCAATTTCCCAGTCGTGTCGTCGTAGATCTTTACAACTGCGGATTGACCATTCGCACTGTAGAAGACATCAACCACTTGGTTTTGGGTTGCACCATCTACAGTAACTTCTGCTACGGAGCTTTGACTTGGAGTGTAGCCGGCAACTTCTGGAGTTGCCTTTTTACTCCATTGACCATTAGTCCATGGGTCAAATGCCTTGCTCTGGTCAACATTGTCGATCGTTACCACTCTAGTCAGTTCGACCGGTTGAGTTACAGTTTCAACTTGATCATTTGGCTTGTGGTAGTTAATTGTCCGAATGATTACCTTCTTCTCACTGCCCTTGCTGTAGGTGTGAACCAGGTGAGCCACGAATTCTTGAGTGGCTTCATCTGCATTGTCAAAGTTAGCTGAAGTAAATTGACCGTTGGTCAGATTACCGTTACCAACTTCTGCCAATGCGTAGCCGCCTGCCAGATACCTAGTCAGTTGCTGGTTGGTTTCGGTAAAGTCGATTGCTTGACCCGTCTTACCAGTCAATCCAGCTTGACAAAGTAATTTGCCATTAGTGTCATCGTAGATCTTCACAACCGCTACTTGACCATTCGCACTGTAAAAGACGTCAACCACTTGGTTTTGGGTTGAGCCATCTACAGTAGTTTGACCAACTAAGTCTTGACTTGCAGTGTAACCGGCAATCTCTGGGGTTGTCTGTTCACTCCATTGACCGCTAATCCATGGGTCAAATGCCTTGCTCTGGTCAACGTTGTCAATCGTTACCACTCTAGTCAGTTCGACCGGTTGAGTTACAGTTTCAACTTGATCATTTGGCTTGTGGTAGTTAATTGTCCGAATGATTACCTTCTTCTCACTGCCCTTGCTGTAGGTGTGAACCAGGTGAGCCACGAATTCTTGAGTGGCTTCATCTGCATTGTCAAAGTTAGCTGAAGTAAATTGACCGTTGGTCAGATTACCGTTACCAACTTCTGCCAATGCGTAGCCGCCTGCCAGATAACTAGTCAGTTGCTGGTTGGTTTCGGTAAAGTCAATCGCTTGGCCAGTCTTACCAATCAATCCAGCTTGGCGAAGCAACTTCCCAGTTGTGTCATCGTAGATCTTCACAACTGCGGATTGACCATTTGCACTGTAGAAGATGTCAACCACTTGGTTTTGAGTTGAGCCATCTACAAAAGTTTGACCAACTAAGTCTTGACTTGCAGTGTAACCGGCAATCTCTGGGGTTGTCTGTTCACTCCATTGACCGCTCGTCCACGGATCAAAAGTTTTGCTCTGGTCAACATTGTCGATCGTTACCTCTCTAGTCAGTTCAACAAACTGAGTGACCGTGTCAATCTTGCCGTCTGGCTTGTGGTAATTGATCGTACGAGTGGTGATCTTCTTCTCACTGTCCTTGCTGTACGTGTGAACCAGGTGAGCCACGAAGTCTTGAGTAGCTTCATCCGCGTTGTCGAAGTTGGCTGAAGTGAATCGACCGTTGGTCAGATCACTGTTGCCTACTTCAGCTAAGGCGTAGCCCTTAAGCAAGTAGTTTTGCAGGGACGCATCGGCTTGCTTGAAGTCGACGGCTTCGTCAGTCTTACCCGTTAAAGTTTCTTGACGAAGCAACTTCCCAGTTGTGTCATCGTAGATCTTCACAACTGCGGATTGACCATTTGCACTGTAGAAGATGTCAACCACTTGGTTTTGAGTTGAGCCATCTACAAAAGTTTGACCAACTAAGTCTTGACTTGCAGTGTAACCGGCAATCTCTGGGGTTGTCTGTTCACTCCATTGACCGCTCGTCCACGGATCAAAAGTTTTGTTCTGGTCAACATTGTCGGTCGAAACTACTCTTGTCAGCTGAACTGGTTGAGATACTGTCTCAACGCCATCTGGCTTGTGGTAGTTGATTGTGCGAGTGACCGTCTTTGATTCAGAGCTCTTAGCGTAAGTGTGGACCAGGTGAGCCACGAACTCTTGAGTAGCTTCATCCGCGTTGTCGAAGTTGGCTGAAGTGAATCGACCGTTGGTCAGATCACTGTTGCCTACTTCAGCTAAGGCGTAGCCCTTAAGCAAGTAGTTTTGCAGGGACGCATCGGCTTGCTTGAAGTCGACGGCTTCGTCAGTCTTACCCGTTAAAGTTTCTTGACGAAGCAACTTCCCAGTTGTGTCATCGTAGATCTTCACAACTGCGGATTGACCATTTGCACTGTAGAAGATGTCAACCACTTGGTTTTGGGTTGAGCCATCTACAAAAGTTTGACCAACTAAGTCTTGACTTGCAGTGTAACCGGCAGTCTCTGGAGTTGTCTGTTCACTCCATTGCCCGCTCGTCCACGGATCAAACTCCTCGCTCTGATCAACATTGTCGATCTTAACCACTCTAGTCAGTTCAACCGGTTGCGTTACCGTATCGATCTTGCCGTCTGGCTTGTGGTAATTGATCGTCCGGATGACCGTCTTGTTTTCACTTTCCTTACCGTAAGTGTGAACAAGAATTGCAGCAAATACTTGGTCGACATTGTCAACATTATCGAACTTGCTTGGCGTAAATTGCCCATCAGTCAGATCGCTATTGCCGTCTGCCAGAGCGTAGCCCTTAGTCAAGAAGACTGCCAGTTGGTCGTCGGCATTCTTGAAGTTGATCTTCCCATCAGTATTACCTAACAAGTTCTCCAGGTAAATGTCTTTGCCAGTCGTCTTGTCAAAAATCTTCACGACAGCCTTCTGACCATTAGCCGTGTAACTAATGTTAATCGTCGTGTCTTGGCTGTCTCCATTGACTAAGACTTGGCCAACAGAACTCTCACTTGGCGTGTAGCCAGCGATCTCAGGAGTGACCTTTGCATCCCATTGACCGTTAGTCCATTCACCATAGCTTGGCAGCTTGGTAACCTTGTCCGTCGTCACGTTTCTAGTCAGTTTAACCGGTTGAATTACCGTCACCACGCTGCCATCTGGCTGCTGGTAATTGATCGTCCGGGTAACCGTCTTTGCTTCGGTGCTCTTTGCGTAGGTATGTACCAAGTGAGCTACGAATTCCTGGGTAGCCGCATCATCATTGTCAAACTTGACTGGAATGAAGCTGCCGTTTGACAGATCGTCATTGCCGGTTTCCGCTAGAGCATAGCCTTGGCCAAGGTAAGCTGCCAGCTGGTCGTTGGCCGGCTTAAAGTTAATCATTTGATCCGACTTGCCGGTCAAATCCATTTGCCGGATCATCTCACCAGAATTATCGTCGAATATCTTAACCTTAGCAGTTTGACCATTAGCACTGTAGGTGATATCAATCGTTTGATCCTGGCTGTGTTCATCAACCGCAGCTTGACCAACACTAGTCTGGCTAGCCTTATAGCCTGGCACAAGTGGACTGATTGCTTCATTCCATTGCCCAGTCGTCCAAGTGCCAAAGGTCTTCGTCTGATCAACATTATCAGTCGTTACAACTCTGGTCAGTTCAACCGGCTGCTTTACAGTCTCAATACTGCCGTCTGGCTTATGGTAGTTGATCGTCCGGGTGATGGTCTTTGACTCAGTCTGTTCAGAATAAGTGTGAACAAGGTGAGCTTCAAAAGTCCGCTTGTCATCTGGCAAGTATTTAGTTGCCTTGCACTCGCTGTTTTCAAGAGCTTGGTTCTTGTCCTTAGCCAGCGCGTAGCCATTAGCCAGCTTGCCTGCCAATTCCTTGTTGACTAAGGCAAAGTCGACTGCTTGGTCAGTCTTGCCAGACAGACTGGTAGTGAACAAAGTATTCCCAGTCTTGTCATCGATGATATTAACCGTTACTTGTTGCGTATCAGCAAAGTAGTATACATCGACGGTTTGATCTGGAGTATTTACAGTAACCGCCACTTTATCAACCTTTGGTTGAACCGCCTTGTAGCCAGCGATTGCTGGTGTTATCTTTTCATCCCAATTTCCAGTTGTCCAAGAACCATAGTCCTTGGTTTGATCAACGTTATCAGTTGTAACCTTTCTGCACAATTTTACAGATTGAGTTATTGTGTCAACCTTGCCATCTGGCTGGTGGTAGTTGATCGTTCGTGTAATTTGAATATCTTCACTTGACTTAGTATAAGTATGCTGCAGGTAAACCGTGAAGACTTCATCTACTGTATCATCACTATCCATTTTGGCTGGAACAAAAGTAGTTCCTCTTACAATGGTCTGCCCATCTACTAAGGCATAACCAGCTTTAAGCAAACTTGCCAGTTCCTGGTTAGCCAAAGTGAAGTCGACATCCGAGCCTTGCTTCTTGGCCTCGTTGCTCTTTGCATCTACAAAAAGCAACTTATCCTTGGTCTGGTCAAAGACCTGAACGATTGCCTTCTGGTACTTCTTGTAAGCTAAAACGCCGGTCTGATCAATTGCCTGTCCTTGGTCATCCAGAAGCAGACTTGTCTGATCAATGTTCTGGTCATCTGTTTCATACCGGTACCAGCCAGTGAAGTTGCCGGCAGAAACAGCAGGGACCTGTTCATCTGGTACCCCACCAGTTTCGGTGCTGTTTTCCTTAACCGTCCAAACACCAAGATTAGTCGTGTATTCACCCGTCACAAGGTCAATTGTGTAGGTGATTCCGCGCTGATAGAGCACAGCTTGCACAATATCGCTAGCTACTGGAACTTGTTCATCAAGATTAGTAGTTTCAAACTTATGACTAATTGTCCGCTTGACGGTGACTTCATTTGTAAATACATCTGGGATCTTCACAGCCGTCGTAGTTGGATAGTCATACTTCGTGCCATTGATATCATTAAAGGACTTGCCGACTTCTGGCAGGCTGTTGACCGTCACCTTCTGGTGGATCAAGTGAGCTTGGAAGACTTGGTCCGTTGTGTCATCTTTATCAAATGTGCTCGAACCAAAATCAGTCTTTAAGAAGTAGCCGTGCTTAAGGTATGTCGCCATCTTTTGCTCAGCTTCGGTGAAATCGATTGGGTAATCTTGCTTGCCAGTGATTGAGTTTTCACTCAAGATCTTTCCAGTTGTGTCATCAATTATCTGAATCTTTGCATTCTGATAGTGCTTGTAGGTAAGATCAACCGTCAAATCGTCACTGGCTGCCAATGTCTTAGCATCAACGTTAGCAGAAGTCTGGTACCAACCAGCAAAACGGCCAGTTACGGCTGGAACTTCATCTGAATTGAGGTTGCCAGACCCACTACCATTTACCGGCTCCCCATCCTTTGAGCTGATAGCCGACGTGTTGCCAGTAGATCCAGATACAAAGGTCCATGCTCCATAGATTGTGTCATCTTTAATCTCGCCAGTTACCATGTCAACCTTGTAGCTCTTACTTCTATTGAAGTTGACTGTTTGGATGACGTCGTCTACCACCGGCTTAACTGTGCTGTTGCCTTCAAAGACATAGCACACTTTCCGTGTAGCAGTTGCGTTCTCACTGAAGTTAGAACTGTTTTGCAGTTCGCTGACAATCTGTTTTGGCGTGTAGATGACAGGCTGATTGTTTTCATCATGAACATTGTCGCTCTCGCCTGTAGTTGGCACACCAGAAACAATCACGATCCGGTGAATTAAGTGGGCAACAAAGCTTTGGTTGCTGTTATCCAACTTATCAAAGGTGGCAGGGGTGAAGGCGCCATCCGTAATATCGGACTTACCACTGACTAAAACATACCCACTAGCCAAGTAGCCTTTAAGCCAACCGTTCGCTTCGTCAAAGTCAATTGCCTTTCCTTGTTTACCGGTCAAGTCTTTACTGTTCAAAACAGTGTTAGTTGTATCGTCAATTACTTGAACAACTGCCTTCTGAATCTTTGAATAGTGCAGACTGCCAACGACATTTTGCCCCGGCACCAGAGTCATATCTCCGGCATCAGTTGAACTTGTCAGATACCATCCAGCAACATCAGTTGAAGCTGCTGAAATTTTGTCATCCTTTGAAGTCCATTGACCATAAGTCGGTCCAGCCAGAATATCACCAGTTGCCAAATCAACCTTGTAAGATACTGGTCTTTCAAAGTTGGAAGTTTGCACTAGGTCTGCCTTTTGCGGCTTATCTTTACTGTCACCATCAAAGACGTAGCTGACCTTTCGACTTGCAGTAGTCGTATCCGTAAAGGACTTGTCTGTCAAATTGTCAGTCTTTGGATTGTAGTAGACTTGCTTGCCATCTTCGTCAGTGACCTTTTCGCCAACCGTTGGCTGACTGGTAATCACTGCTATGTCGTGCTTCAAGTAGATCGTGAAGGTCTGGTCGCTGTCATCCTTGGAATCCATGGTTGCTTTAGTGAATCCGGACTGATCACCATCTGAAGTCTTATTAGTTGCAAAGATATAACCATGACTCAACAGATCTTGAAGTTTAGCATTAGCAGCATCAAAGTCAACGTTACTCCCCTGCTCTTTCTGAGCATTGGTCTGATCATCGTAGTAGATTGACTTGTTTGTATCCTTACTGTCTTCATCAATGATCTGAACGATTGCCTTCTGGTACTTCTTGTAAGCCAAAACGCCGGTCTGATCAATTGCCTGTCCTTGATTGTCCAAAAGCAGACTTGTCTGATCAATGTTCTGGTCATCTGTTTCATACCGGTACCAGCCAGTGAAGTTGCCGGCAGAAACAGCAGGGACCTGTTCATCTGGTACCCCACCAGTTTCGGTGCTGTTTTCCTTAACAGTCCATGCACCAAGATTGGTCGTGTAGTCACCTGTCACAAGGTCAATCGTGTAAGTGATTCCGCGCTGGTAGATAACAGTTTGCACAATATCGCTAGCTACTGGAACTTGTTCATCAAGATTAGTAGTTTCAAACTTATGACTAATTGTCCGCTTGACGGTGACTTCATTTGTAAATACATCTGGGATCTTCACAGCCGTCGTAGTTGGGTAGTTGTAGTCCGTACCATTTACATCCTTAAAGGATTTGCCGGCTTCCGGCAGGCTGTTTACCGTCACCTTCTGATGAATCAAGTGAGCAACAAAGCTTTGGTCACTGTCGTCCATCTCATCAAAATCAGCTGATGTAAAGGCATTGCCCGTAACTGTTGATTTGGCATTATCCAAGACATACCCACTTGCCAAGTATGATTTAAGCACCTTATTTGCGTTCTCAAAGTCAACTGAAGTATCTTGCTTGCCAGTTGCCGTGGTATTAAACAGCATCTTCTTGTCTGGATCAGATTCATCGTCGTCGATTATCTGAATCTTTGCATTCTGATAGTGCTTGTAGGTAAGATCAACCGTCAAATCGTCACCGGCTACCAATGCCTTAGCATCAACGTTATCAGAAGTCTGGTACCAACCAGCAAAACGACCAGTTACGGCTGGAACCTCAGCTGAGGTAAGACTATTTGTTGCCCCATTGACAATTACTGGGCCACTTTCTTTCAAAGTTTCGGCTGAAGTATTGCCAGTAGATCCAGATACAAAGGTCCATGCTCCGTAGATTGGATCGTCTTTAATCTCGCCAGTTACCATGTCAACCTTGTAGCTCTTACTTCTATTGAAGTTGACTGTTTGGGTGACGTCATCTACCACCGGCTTTGCCGTGCTGTTGCCTTCAAAGACATAGCGCACTTTTCGTGTAGCAGTTGCGTTCTCACTAAAGTTAGAACTGTTTTGCAGTTCGCTGACAATCTGTTTTGGCGTGTAGATGACAGGCTGATTGTTTTCATCATGAACATTGTCGCTCTCGCCTGTAGTTGGCACACCAGAAACAATCGCGATCCGGTGAATTAAGTGGGCAACAAAGCTTTGGTTGCTGTTATCCAACTTATCAAAGGTGGCAGGGGTGAAGGCGCCATCCGTAATATCGGACTTACCACTGACTAAAACATACCCACTAGCCAAGTAGCCTTTAAGCCAACCGTTAGCTTCGTCAAAGTCAATTGCCTTGCCTTGTTCACCGGTCAAGTCTTTACTGTTCAAAACAGTGTTAGTTGTATCGTCAATTACTTGAACAACTGCCTTTTGAATCTTTGAATAGTGCAGACTGCCAATGACATTTTGCCCCGGCACCAGAGTCATCTCTCCGGCATCAGTTGAACTTGTCAGATACCATCCAGCAACATCAGTTGAAGCTGCTAAAATTTTGTCATCCTTTGAAGTCCATTGACCATAAGTCGGTCCAGCCAGAATATCACCAGTTGCCAGATCAACCTTGTAAGATACTGGTCTTTCAAAGTTGGAAGTTTGCACTAGATCTGCCTTTTGCGGCTTATCTTTACTGTCACCATCAAAGACGTAGCTGACCTTTCGACTTGCAGTAGTCGTATCCGTAAAGGACTTGTCTGTCAAATTGTCAGTCTTTGGATTGTAGTAGACTTGCTTGCCATCTTCGTCAGTGACCTTTCCGCCAACCGTTGGCTGACTGGTAATCACTGCTATGTCGTGCTTCAAGTAGATCGTGAAGGTCTGGTCGCTGTCATCCTTGGAATCCATGGTTGCTTTAGTGAATCCGGACTGATCACCATCTGAAGTCTTATCAGTTGCAAGAATGTAACCATGACTCAACAGATATTGAAGTTTAGCATTAGCAGCATCAAAATCAACGTTACTCCCCTGCTCTTTCTGAGCATTGATCTGATCATCGTAGTAGATTGCTTTGTTTGTATCCTTGCTGTCTTCATCAATGATCTGGATAATTGCCTTCTGATATTTCAGATAGGTCAAGTTCACTTCTTGATCGTTGCTGCCTTGTTTCAATTCTGTAGCATTGGCTGTTGCAGATTTTGGATCAAGATACCAACCTATTGCAGTAAAGTCACCGCTAACAACTGGTACAATTGCATCCTTACCCAAGCCCTCTGGCTCAGAAACTATCGTCCCATCTGCTTGTGCAGTTCGCTTAGTCGTTGTTGATACATTGCTTGAGAAACTGTAGTCCCCATAGCTAACATTCGAAATTGTCCCCGTTACCAAGTCAATTGTATAAGTGACTGGCCGAGTGTAAGTGACTGTTTGCACAACGCCAGCGATGCTTGGCTTATTAGTGCTATCACCAGCAAAGACATAGTTGACTGTCCGCTTTACTGTGCTTGTATCAGTATAACTTGCTTCATTCTTAAGCATGTCAACGATCGGCGTTGTTGCTGGCACAAACTTATCTGCATTGGTATTGCTACCAGTAACTGGCACACCTGTCAATTTGGCGGTGTCATGCTTTAAATGAGCTTGGAAGTACTGAATTACCGCATCAGACTTTTGCGCGTTGTTAGTTACATCGAATTTCTGTTCAGCAAAGCTTTGCAAGTCGGTAGCCAGATCGGTGTTACCACTAGAAGACAGAATGTATCCTTGGCCAAGCATCTTCTTCAACTCAGCATTAGCATCTGTAAAGTTGATAGCTTTGCCTGTGTCGCCATCAATCGTGAAGGTAACTGTCTTGGTGTTGTCATCATCATCAATCAATTTGACGACTGCTTGCTGGAAGTCAGCTGTGTAAGTCACGGTCGTGTCCTTGCCAGCATCTTCAGGAGTGATGGTTTCTGTCGTCTTTTGATCTACTGGATCAAAAGTCATAGTTCCGGACTTCGTTTTGATCGTCGCCGTATAACCTGGATACAAGTTGACTTGGCCAGTCACCGTCTTGGCGTCAGTATTGGTCGTGTACTTAACCGAAGTATTGCCACCCGGTTCATTTTCACCAATTACAGAGCCATTTGGTTCGTAATGAACCGTGTAGACGATAGTCGGATCGGTTTCTGTTGGCGTGTAGCCTCCGGCAGTGGAAACCGTTTGACTGCTTTGGTCCGTCGTCTTCTTTACATCAACGTTCGTTACATGATAACCCGCTAAGACTGGGTAAGAGGACAGAGCAGTAAATGACTTGATTCTCCAAGCACCAGTTGACTTCAGCTTGCCAGTTACCTTGTCAAAAGCAGCAGTTCTGGTCAAAGTCTGAGTTTGTACGTCATCTGCTGGAGCTGTGCCACCAGGTACGTCAAACTTAATCGTTTGACTTGCTGCCTTGGTCAAGTAGTACGCCGTAGCTTCACTTGGATACGTTGCAGTAGCCGCATTACCAGTATTAATCGAACTGCCAGCAGTTTGCGGGCCATTTGCCCCAGTTGCTTGACCATCTAAAGTGATGGTGTCATGAACAAGGTAAATCGCGAATTCTTGAGTCGTATCATCATCACTGTCATATGAAGCTTTATTGAAGCCACTGGCAGTCCCGACGTCCGACTTTTCGAACTTAAAGCCGCTCTTCAGCAAGTCTGCCAAAAGTGTGTTAGCACTGCTGAAGTTGACAACATCCCCTTGCTTTTTCTGGTCAGCCAAGCCGATGTTTTGAACAAAAAGTTCTCCTTGCTTGCTGCTATCGCTAGTTAAGACGCCATTTTGCAACGTCATCTTATCACTTGGGTTGTCATCAACAATCTTGATAACTGCAGTCTGGTACTTCAGATAGTGAATTTCACCGGTTTGTGATTGATCAGTCAACTTACTGTTTTCATCTACTACAGCCGTAATTGTTGCAGAGTCTGCATTCCTACTGCTGCTCTGGTACCAGCCGGCTTTGATGAAGTCCCCGCTGGCTGCTGGCAAATTGGCATCCCTCAAACTGCTATTGCTCCCGCTGTAGCTGATTTGACTGCCATCGCTTACCGCGCTGGTGTCTGTCGACTCCGCAGACACAAAGCTTGGGGTTTGGTAAATGGTCTTCAGAACCTTCCCAGTAACCAGGTCAGTCTGGTAGTTGACCGCTTGCGTAAAGTTAACCTTCTGTACTACTGAGTTTACCTGCGGCTTGCTTTGGCTTGACTTGCTGTCAAAGACATAGCTGATCGTCCGCGTGACTGTAGCGTTTTGAACGTAGCTGTCGCTAGTAGTCAGAGTTGTATTCTTCTTGACTTCGTCAGGAAGATCTACTTCCTTGCCAGAATCATCCGTAACCTTGGTTAGGTCCGTAACTGATCCGGTCAAGGTAGCAGTGTTGTGAGCCAGAGTGATGACCACATTCTGAGTAGAAACACCATCGCTTGAGTCGTCTTGGTCGTCAAAAGCAGTTGGTAAACCGGAATTCTTGACGAACTTGTAGCCCAGCTTCTCATACTTATCCAGAATTGCCTGGTAAGCTGAAGTCAAATCGACCTTCTGGTTAGTTTTCCCAGTTGCCAAGGTTGCATAAGTCTTGTCACCATCTACGGCAAGGTTCTTTTTATCAGTCTCATCGTAGACTTGGTAGCTAATCGTCTGTGCCTTGGCTGAATAAGTTACCGTCCGGTCGCTGTCACCCGCGTAAGTAGTGTAGGTGAAGGTATTGTTGCGTGCATCAATTGCCGTTGATGTACTGCCATCAGTCAAGACTGCAGTATAACCTTGGATGATTGGCACCGTTACGGTTACCGTATCAGCCTTGGTAGTTGTGTAAGCAATGTCCTTCTTATCATCTTCTAGCAAAGTGCCATCTTCATCAACGATCTTGAGTGAGCCATTTGGATGGTAGGTCACAGTAAAGACTGTCTTCAGCTTGTCTTGATCGCTGCTAGTAGCCGCAACATTATTGACAACTGGGACAAATGCGGCGATTGATTCCGTATTCGTCAAAGCTGTTCCATCTTGATCAGCGCTGACCACATGGTAGCCAGCAACAACCGGATCATTGGTATCCGTAAAGGTCACGCTAGTAAAGTCTGTCAACGTATCGCTAACTGCTTGCCCCGTTACCTTGTCAATCGTAACTTGTCTGGTCAAAGTAGCACTTTGAGTTGCAGATGAACTTATCTCATTACCATTAGCATCAACGTATTTGATCGTCTGGCCAACCTGCCGCTGCAGGTAAGTAGCCGTAGCTTCGACTGGCCAAATGGCATCTGACAGACTGTCGGTGCTGCTGTTGATCTTATCCCCTTGCGTCTGCGGTCCAGTAGCAGCTTTGGTATCACCATCTACAGTAACCGTATCGTGCACAAGATAGAAGGCAAAGAGTTGGTCACTTTGACCATCATTGTCAAAAGTTGCTGCCGCAAAGTCAGTAGCACTATTGTCGCTGCTGGTCTCAGTAGTAGTCTTGCCATCAGTCTTGGAAACCGTGTATTTTTCGATCTTGTAGCCACTAGCCAGCAGTTTCTTCAGCAATGCACTGGCATTCTTAAAGTCAAGGTTTGCCCCCTGTTCTTTGCCAGCAATTGTTTCTGAGTAGAGGTTGCCTGTCCCAGAGACCAATTTACCGTCTTTCAGATCCTGCTTGTTAGTGCCATTGTCATCGATGATCTTGACAAAAGCATTCTGCTTCTTCAAGTAGTAGAGCGTAACTTCCGTACTTTGATTTGCAGCACTGCCTTCCTTAGCAGCGTCCGGCATAAGCAGACTGTTATCAGCACTAATCGTGCCAGCTACATTATTAGCTTTGGTTGGATCCAAGTACCAGCCATCAAAGTCACCGGTAACCGCTGGCATCTCTTCTATTGTCGAAACAGAGCTGTTGCTATAAGTAACTGTACTAGTCCCGTCGGTCTTGCTGATCGTGGTCGTCGTATTAGTATTGCCAGAACTACTCTCCTTGAACTGCCAGTCTTGGTGGTCCCGGGTAATTTTCCCAGTAACCAGGTCAATCGTCCATTCGACGGCCCGCGTGTAAGTTACAGTTTGCTCGATTGATTTATCATGAATTCCTTGTAACTGACTATCTAATTGTTCACCAGTTGGCACTTCAAATTGATAAGTAACCGTCCGTTTTGCAGTCGTTGAGTCGCTGTAATCATGTGCTGAGGCTAACTTGCCGTCACTTGGTTTGTTGCTCTCGCTCGTCCACTTGTAAGTGATGGTTTGCCCATTGTCCGTGACCTGACCAGCCTTTTCCATATTTGCTGCTGCTTCGGAAGAGGCAAAAGTCTGCTTCTCATGAGTCAGCTTGATCGTCACGACTTGGTCGGCAGTATCATCATGGTCAAAAACAGTTGGAGTCGTATCAACGCTGTCAATCCGGTAGCCTTGGCTCTGGTAGTAAGCCTTCAAAGCATCCAATTCATCGGCCACGCTAGTGTAGCTGCCGATGAATGTCCCAGCGCTAATTGCCTGGTCGCTGACACCGATAGCCAGAATATTGCCGTTGTTTTCTTTAAGTACGGAGCTTGATGCTGCTGTAACATCCTTGCTGCTTTCATCTAAGTCAAGAACCTTGTAGCGCAAAGTCTGAGCATCTGGAGAGTAAGTAACAGTTGAGTTTTCGCTAGCCCGGCTGGTATCAAATTGGTAAACCACACTTGCTGGCGTCTTTTCGGCACTGCCGTTCCAATCCCTGGTTTGGTCGATAGTGCCATCATTACCAATGTCTAGCTTGGCCGTGTAACCCTGGTGGGCAGGAATAGTAATTGTAACCTTACTTGGGTCTTCACTATCAGTTACGTAGGAAACTTCAGCACTAGTTCCTGTGTTGCTAGTTAAGCTGCCATCACTCCCATAAACTGGTTCATTAACTTTCTTCCATTGACCATCAGTTTCATAGTAAACCGTGTAAACCGGGGTCAACGTTGCCTGTAAGTCACCATCTTTATTGCTTGCGGTATAGCTATCAGCGCCATTAGCTACCGTATCACTAACCGTGTAGCCGGCAACTACGGCATCCTTGCTCATGACATAGTGGTAGTTGTTAACGACCGGCGACTTGACATCATCAAATTTAACTGAAGCAAAGTCACTGATTGCCAAAATCTTTCCAGTAACCCGGTCGACCGTAACCGTTCTAGTCAAAGTCTTTTGGCTGATACTGCTGTCGTATGCTTTTTGATTAGTATCTTTGTAAAGATAATTGATTGTTTGAACTGCTTGCCGGGTCAGACTTTGGTAAGCCGACTCATCACTTGCCATATCAATCAAATCCGAATTAGACTTCACTCCAGTCCACAGCAATTTGTTGCTTGTTGAATCTGGGTTAATCTGGCTGGTCATCGTCACCGTCTTGCCATCACTGGTAGCTACTGTGTTGCTGGTATTTCCAGCCTGCAAGGTTGCTGATGCGTGCTTGAGGTAAACCATGATAGTCTGATCACTAGTGTCATCAGAGTCAAACGTTGCATCCATGAACGTACTGCCAGTCAATGACTTCGTCTTTTCTGTATCAACGACATAACCGCTCTTTAGCAGTTCATCCAGTTTAGCTTGCGCGCTTGTAAAGTTGATCGCTAAGCCTTGCTTTTGGGCAACATTATTCTTGTTGGCGTCACTGCCACTTTCGTCATACAGGGTGCCTTGGTTGTCAGTAGCGTTGTTGTCAACAATCTTGATGTAGGCATTCTGCAGCTTCTTGAAGGTTAAAGTGACGCTTGTTTCAACGTTGTTCTCGGCAGCTGCCTTGTCAGTAGATGGAGTCTGTGCGGCTTTGCTTGATGCATCCCCGCTATCCAGATACCATCCGCTCACAGTCCCGGTTACCGCCGGGAAGACAGCATCAGTAAAGCTGCTTTCAGCACTTTGGCTGACATTGCCATCTTTATCAATCGTAGTCGTCGTGCCCGCGCCGCTAGTCCCATCGGTTGCAGAGTTCCATGCTTCGTAGTCTCTGCTTGCTTTACCAGTTACCAAGTCGACCGTGTAAACGATTGGCCGGGTGTAAGTAACGGTCTGGGTCACGGTCGTTCCATTGACATCTTTTACACCTGCTGGCAATGCCGCATTACTGCTAAAGGCAAAAGTTACCTTCCGGGTAGACGTTGCCTGCTCGCTGTATGAAGCATCGCTCGTCAGAGTTGTATTAGTCAAAGCGCTTCCTAAGTATGCCGTCCGGCCTGACTTAGCCGTGATTTGGCTGTCACTCGTCAGCTTTTTAGATACAGTCGCCGTGTCGTGAATCAAGTGAGCCACGAAGGTCTGCGTATCATTGTCCTTGCTGTCAAAAGCAGTAGCAGTAAAGACGTTACCGGTCAATTGACTATTGCCATCAGTTGCCAAAGCATAACCATGAGCTAAGTAGTCAGCCAGGTCTGTGTTGGCAGTACTAAAGTCAATCTGTTCTCCCTGCTTGCCATTTGGGCTGTAGCCAGTAACCTTATCATCCTTAAGCACGGTACCAGTCGTATCGTCAATGATCTGGATCGTCGCATTAGCATACTTGCGGTATTCCAAAACTACATTTTCATTGATGGCCGACCCGTTGCCCAAAGCCTTAAGCAGCTGCTGGCCAGCATTATCAGCAGAGCTGACCAAGTACCAGCCGGAGAATTCACCACTGACAGCACCAATGTAGCCCTGCTTTACTTCATCGTCAGTCAAAGCAAGCGACGTCAAAGTTACCTGGTTATCACTTGTGCTGGTAGCTTTCTGCCCAGCCTGGGCGTTTGAACCACTAGCAACATAAGTCCAATCAGTGTAAATCGGCGTTTCTTTCCCAGTTACCAAGTCGATATTGAAGCTGACATCTCTGGTCCAGGTAACTTTTTGCACAAAGTCTGCCACTTTCGGCTTGCTGGATGAGTCGCCGCTGAAGACGTACTTGACTGTCCGGACGGAAGTTACCGTCTGCTTGTAGCTGGCTGGGTTAGTAACCTTAGAGTTGTCAACGACTTGATCGACATAGGTAATCGTATTGCCGTTCTTGTCTGTAATAGTCGTTGCGTTCTTGTCAATTGCTTTATCAGTGGTAGCTGTATCGTGAACCAGGTGGACAACAAAGCTTTGATCCGTGTCATCTTCATTGTCAAAGTTGGCGGCGATAAAGCTAGTTACCCCATCAGTCGTAGCAACATCGCTGTTGTCAATGCCGTCTCCGGTTGCCAGCAAGTAGCCATGCTGTAAGTAATAGTTAAGACTGCTGTTGGCGGCAGTAAAGTCAATCTTGCCCGCGGTAACCCCACTTGGATTGAATTCACTTAAAACAGTCTTGGTTGTATCGTCAATGATCTGGATATCAGCTGCCTGGTGGTCTGCCTTGTAGCTGATGTCAACCACTGAATTTGGCGTGCTGGAAGTTACAGTTTGCGCGTCAACGCTAGCCCGCGTTGCCGTGTAGCCCTTAACCACGCTGCCGACAGTCGTATCAGCACTAATGACTTGGGTATTGCTCTCATCTGGACTTGCCTGCTGGCTCCAGTCTGATGAGCGAACCGTTTTTTCCTGGCTAGTGGACAAAAGCTTGCCATCCTTGTCAGTAAGGCTTTGAACGATCCATGAGTAATTGTTTTCACCAGTGGTCCAAGGAGTGTAGATGACACCGCCAGTTACCCGGTCAATGTCAGTCGTCCGGGTCATCCGCACGGTCTGCAGGAGGGTCAAAGTGCTGCCGTCTGGCAGGTGGTAATTGATCGTCCGGGTGGTGTCCTTGTAGGTTGAAGCGTTATTGCTACTCTTGTCAGGATCATAGCTGTAGTGAATCCGCCCATGCTTCAAGAAGAAGAGTAAGGTCTTGTCAGTCGCGGCAAAAGTAGCATCAGAAAGGCTGTAAACGGTCGTGCTAGTGCTATCAACAGTTGTGGTCGTCGCGGTGATTTCGCCAGACTTATCCCCTTGGACAAAAGCATACTTAACTACTTGCTTGGTCTGCCCGTTTTCCGTCGTGCTTGGGGAAGTCGTGATAATTTCCGTGATTGCTCCAGCGCTTGTTGCTTTCGGCGTGTAAATCCGGATTTCTTTCACCGTTCCATCATCTGCCGTAACAGTGCTTGATGAAGTCAACTGAGCCATGTAAGAGCCAGTATTTGGATTGACAAAGTCATCAACCCCAATCTCATAGCCCTGCTTCAAAAGGTCTTTAAGATACAGGTTGGCATTGCTGAAGTCGATGGCCTTCTTGTAGACTCCGGCAGTTTGACCATCATATGAGCTGGCGTAAGTAAATTCCGGCGTGATAGTCTGCCCATTTGCATCTTTGGTAGGTGCACTCGAGTTGCTGTCGAGGAAGACTATCCGGGCTTTTTGCACAATAGCTGGGAAGGAAACATTGATTACCTGACTGGTCGCGTCAGTTCTGATATCGCTGACTGCTTCGACACTGTCAAGACTTGCCTTGTAGCCAGTCGTGTCAATACCGGCATCCTTGGCCACAGTAGCCGTATCTAAGGCTGCCCAAATAGCAGTCACGTCACCTTCAGTTGTGGTAGCAGCAGCCCCGTTGACTGATACCGAAGTGGTGCTCTTAGCTAATATCCATTCCCCATAACTGGTCTTGTCAGTTACCTTGTCCAGGCTGACCGTCCGCGTGTAGTTGACCGCTTGGACAAAAGTCTTGGTCGTCCCGTCTGGAAAACTGTAGTTGACCGTCCGGGTAATTGACTTGGTCTGCGGATTTTGTTCATCAATTCCGTGCGTCAAGTAAACGATGAAGTTTTGACCATCAGTCGCAAATTTTTTCTCAGCAAAAGCCGTACCGGCTTCATTGATGGCTTGGTCAGCCAAAGTGCCGGTCGTATCAGCGACATAGCCCTTTGCCAAGTAGTCAGTCAAACGGCTGTTAGCAGCTGAGAAGTCAATATAGTTGCCAGACTTGCCGTTGATTTGGACTGAATACAAGTTGGTCTTTGTAGTTTCATCGTAAATTTGCACCGTGCCGCTGATCCCATCGCCTGGCTTGTTGTAGAGCACCAGGACTACCTGGTCACCAGTATTTTTAGAGATCCCGGTCTGCTCTGCTACAGTTGCCTTGTCTGGGTAGTAGCCATCTGGGACATCGGTCGAATCGGTCTCATGAGTTGGTGAAACTGCTTTTTCCCAAGTGCCAGTGGTCCAGTCAGTGTATGTTGTTTCGCCAGTTACCAGGTTGACCGTCTTGGTCCGAGTAACTGTTACTGGCTGAGTCAAAGTCTTAAATGGTGCACTTGACCCGCTGATAATGTATTGAATAGTTCTGGTGGGCGTTGCGGTTTCAGTAGTTTCCTTAGTGCCTTGCACCAGGTGGGCTTCCAGAGTCACGCTTTGAGTGCCGTACTTAACTGCATTAAAGACTACTGGAGAAGCTGTAATGTCTACAGCAGAATTTTTGTCAGCGGCCAAAACATAACCGTTAGCCAGGTAGGACTGCAGCTTGCCGTTAGGACTGACATTGCCCATGGACTTGGCCGGCTTGTCAAAGTCAACGCTGCTGTCGTAGTCCCCGGTCAAGTCAGCTTCTGCCAGAATCTTACCAGTCGTGTCATCGATAATGTTGACTTGCACGTGTTCAACATCTGGCGTGTAGACAACCGTAATTGCCTTGTCTGGCGTTTCAACATTGACGCTCTCAGCTTCAATACTCGTTTCACTTGGCGTGTAGCCTGTTACTTCTGGAACAGTTTCCGCGCTCCATGAGCCGGTCGCCTTCCAGGCACCATCGCTACGGTTGCCGGTTACTAAGTCAGTTACCGTGCTGGAAGTAAGGACTACTTTTTGGACCAAGGTCTGCGTCCCCGTCGGCAGTTGGTAGCTGATCGTCCGGTTGACAGAAGAGTAGATCGTCCCGGTCTTAGTCTTGTGCTTTAAATGAATCTCGTAGTTCTGACTGGCGTCACTGCCCTCGTAGATGTCTTCTGCCGTGATGCTGGACAAGTCGCCGTCCTTGTTGTAGGCGATGACGATCTTTGAGTTGTTGCTGGAGGCAAAAACGTAATTGCCATCCAAGTAGCTGGTCAGCTGCTTGATCGCGTTAGAGAAGTTGATCTGGCCGGCAGTAGTTCCGGAAACCAGGTATTCGTCTAATTCAGCCTTGTTTTCATCGTCATCGATGATCTTGATGGTGGCGCTGGCTGCCTTTGGCAGGTAGTTGACCACGATATCAGCGTCTGACGTGGTGTTTGAGACCGTCACTTCAGGGATGCTGGTGACACTGGCGTCATAACCAGTTTCGATTGGAACATCATATTTATCCCAGGTCCCAGTCGTCCAGGTATCGCTAGTTATCTTACCAGTAACGTTATCCGTAACGATCGTTTCGGTCAATTTTACAGATTGTGTAGTCGTGTAGCTGTTGCCCTTAACTGGATTTATGGTAATCTTCCGGGTAACCGTCTTATTTTTGGTCTGGGTAGTCGTGCCATGTAAAAGCTTAAGCTTGATAGTCTGGTCAGCCGTATCATTGCTATCAAAGCTGTTAGCCCATGAGTAAGTCTTATTGCCTTGATCATCGCTAACGACATCAATAATAGCTCCATCTGCCAGCTGGTAGCGGACAGTTTGGGCATCTACTTGACTCGTAGTTGCACCAGTCGTGTCCAAAACGTAACCAGCCTTGATGTAGGCGTTCAGCTGAGCATTAGCATCACTGACAGAATCAATCGTAACCGTGCTTTCATTACCGGAAGCATCTTTAGTAGTTAAAGTGGTTTGCTCATCGATCTGCTTAAAGTTGATGGCCGCCCCTTGCTGGCCAGTTTGGCTGTAATTGTCCAGGACCTTGTCATTGTCACTGCCATCGATAACTTGAATAGCAGCTTTTTGCAGGCACTTGTAGGTCAGAGTAACGGTCTGGCTGTCCCCAGGCATTAAAGTTTCTGCTGCCAGATATTCACCATTAGCCGTATCAGCCAGATACCAGCCGCTGATGGTCTGCGGGGTAACGGCAGAAATATCTGCCTGGCCATCAGTAACCGTCCAAGCACCTTCTGACTTAGTCACCGCGCCCGTTACTTGGTCAACGGTATACGTGATTGGACGTGAAAAAGTTGCACTGTCAGTTTGGTCAGCTACACTTGGCAGGTCAGTTGAATCAGTTGATGAGAAGACATACGTTACCGTCCGGCTGGCAGACTTGCTTTCTTTGTAAGAGTCTGATTTCTGCAGAGTCGTCAAGTTTTCGGTAGAAATCTTGGCCTTAGTTGCATCGCTAAGACTGCTGAGGTCGCTATTGCTGGTCAAGACAGTTTTGCCGTGCTTCAAGTGAACGGTATATGCTTGAGTAGCTTCAGTATCGTCATCGTAAACCGCGTCAGTTGGCAAAGCACTGCCATTAGCTACGTAGCCAGCTGCTTTATAGCTCGCAAGCTGAGTTTTGGCATCAGTAAAGTCGATCTCGGCATCGGTTTTACCATTTAATTCAACAGTAGTCAGAGTCTGCTTCGTTGAGTCACTTTCATCGTCATCGACAAAAGTTACTGTTGCTTTTTGCTCAAGTGGCGTGTAAGTAACTTTGATATCTGAGACAGAGTCTGTATCTGGCGTAACTGTAGCAGCTTTACCAGTTACACTCTTGCTGTAGCCAGTAATATCTGGGAAGATGAAACTGAATGTGCCGTTAGCTGGGCCAGAAGTTTGCGTCCAGCTGTCCCCATTTTTGACAAAAATAATGGTCTCGCTCTGCTCAGCTGGCGTCTTAGCCCCCGCACCAGTGAAGGTCACCTTCTGGGTGAAGACCTTAGTCTGAGTGCTTGGCACGTAGAGGAGGCTAGTATCCTTCGTTGGATCAGCAACCGTCACGCTAGTCTGCGTTGCTGTGTAGTCTGCGACAGTTGGCAGATTGACGATTACCTGGCTGGCATCAGCTGGGTTGTTAGCGTATGACAAAGAAGCAAGAACCTTGCCGTTCTTGTCAACTGCCTTTAGTTTTCCGACCGCTTGGTATACAACCGTCTGGCTGATATTGCCAGTAGCGTTTGAACTGATAGTTACCTTTGCAGCTGGGCTGACATAACCGGTAATGACTGGGTTTGCCAGTTCTGCATCCCCATCTTTTGCCGTCCAAGTAATTGTTACCGCATCACTGTCTTTGTCGTACTTGCCCAGGCCAGTAAAAGTAACCGACTTAGTCTGGTCATCAGCTAATTTATTGCCACTTGCGTCCTGGTAGCTGGCAGTTAAGCTGACAGTCTTTTCCGGGTGCGTCAAATAAGCGGTGAAGCTTTGCCCGCCGTTAGCCGCGTATGTTGCGGCAGTGAATTCGCTTTCCGTCAAGTTTGGGTTATTGCTGGAGACCTGGTAACCGGCAGCGATGAATTTTGCCAAAATATCATTAGCGCTGGTAAAGTCAACATTCCCGTCGGTTTGCCCAGTCAAGCTGCTAGTGTACAGAGTCTGCCCTTGGTCATCGACAAAAGCAACAGTAGCGCTTTGCTCGTTTGCTGTGTAGACCAGAGCTTGATCAACTGCAGCATCTGCCCCTATCAAAGTGATCGTGCTGCCTTGGCTGACAGCCTTCCCGTTTAAAGTAGCGGTATAGCCTGCTTCTACTGGAAGCTCAAAGCTGACAGAAGTAGCATCTTGGCTGTATGTCAGATCGTTTTGGCTAGTCCCCTTCTGGCTGGTGATTCGGCCAATCTTGACGTAGTTAACAGTAGCCGTGGCATCTTCGCTGTCTTTAGTCACGTCTTTTTCGCTGACGCTGGCTTGGTCAGCCACGTAGCCGGCAACTTCTGGAGTCGCCACTTCAGCCCAAGCAGCAGTGTCTGGCGTCCAGCTATCTGACAAGGTCTTGCCGGTAACGTCATCAGTAACTTTTTCTTCAGTAAAGGTCGCCATCTGAGTTTGGCTGCTTGGCGCCGTAAAATCACTGTCAGTAGACTGGTAGTTGATCATTCTGGTGACGTTCTTGCTCGTCGCCTTTGTCGTAATCTTGTGCTTAAGGTGGATGGTGAAGACCTGGCTGACCGAGCTCGCGTCATCGCTAGTATCGTAGCTGGTTACCTTGAACTTGCCAGTTGCCGGATCGATCACAGCGTCATTGGCTTGACTTAGTTCGTAGCCGGCAGCCAGCAGATTTTTAACCTGGTCTTCGGCCGTAGTAAAGTCGATGCTTTCGTCGGTCTTACCGGTCAAGCTGATGCTGTTGGCAGAAAGATCCTGGGGATCGTTGGTATCATCGTCCTTGAAGTTGACGGTCGCCTTGGCGTCATTAGCCGTGTAAGTTACCGGAACGTTGATGTCAGCAGAATCAGCCGTTACCGTCTGGCCTTTTACAGTAGTGACATCGGCAGTATAGCCTTCGATCGTTGGCACGGTTACATCCTCAAAAGTTGCGCTGCTCTTGTCCCAGTCACTGGTCGTTGTCTTGCCGTCGCTAGACCGGCTGGTAGTTTTTGAAAAAGTGACGGTCTGGCTATTCTCAGCTGGAGTCTTAATACCAGCACCGGTATAGGTTACGACTTGCTTGACGCCCTTAGTTGTCGTTACCAAAAGGTAGATAAGCTTGGTATCTTCCGTCGCGCTGGATGGAGTGACAGTTTCATTTGCGCTGTCGGCCAAGATGTAGCCGTCGATGGTTGGCGCGGCAGTTGCAACGACCTGGTCAGCTCTGGTAGTGCTGTTGCTATAAGCTACTGGAGCCACGTAGTTGCCCTTGATATCGGCCGTGATTTCATTGCCGTTTTCGTCAACCGGCACAATACGGCCTACGGCCTTGTAAATTACTTGGCTAGTGTAGGTATCATTGGAGACGGTACTGCTTTTTCCAGTAATATTGTCACTGCCAGTAAAGCTGCCGTCACTGTTTGCAGAAACAGTCTGCGTTACTTGATTGGTATTGGCAACGTAACCCGAAACAACTGGCACAGTGGTGGTCACGGTCGCCGACTTGTTAGTCCAGTCGTAGCTGTCTTCCGTCTTTTTGCCAGAAAAAATTGTCTTGGTCTCCTGGGTTGCCGGATTCTGGTCGGAACCGGTATAAGAGACCTGACTCTTGACTTCAGTTGAAACTGTTTCAGTCTGGCTGCTGGTGTCATTAGTAGTTGCTGCAGTATTTGTACTGGTATCGTTAGTAGTGGTAATAGCATTTGTGCTTGTACTTGCTTGACTGCCAGTAGGCGTACCTGTACTGTCAGTACTGCTTTGGCTGCTAGTTGCAGCGGTTGAATCAGAAGTTGAACTCGTGTTTTTCGTTTGTTCAGTAGTTGAACTCGTTGTAGTGCTTGTACTGCTCGTTTGCTGAGTTGCCGTCACTTCAGCAGTATTATCAGCCGCAGCTACTTTGCCAGGCGTAAATGTAATTGCCATCCCGCCTAATGAAAAGCCGAGCAAAACAGAGGCCAAACCTGTGTTGACCTTTCTGAAACTGTAGTGTTGTTCCTTTCGCTCCATCTTCTGAAGCTTGTTTCTCGCAGATTTTTTCGCTTCGATCATGTCAAACTTCTCCCCTTTTATTTACACGCAAAGATTTAGAACATTGTTCGCAAAAAATATTAATGATTACTAAATAGAAATAGTTACGTAAAATTAAAATTATTGCCATCTTCTCATTAAAACTATATGCGGTCAATTTTCTACCTCTAGAATAACGGTTACATACCTTATTTTCAATTTATTCAAGATGTATTTCTGAGAGTTTTTTAATTATTTTCTGATAAGTGTTTTTACATTTCGCAACTACTAGGCACAAATATAATAACTAATTCATTATATTGATAAAAAGCTGCATCCATCAAAATGATAGATACAGCTTGGGTAGCATTTATAGAACTGTTTGAATTAACTTATTAGATGTGGCTTGTTAGATGTGGCTTGCCCCACTAGCCGCGTCAACGTGGGTCTCTTGAACGACTGCCTTCTTTGCTTCATCTGACGTCAATCTAGCGGCATATTGACCAGCCAGGCGGCCAAAGGTGTGCGCGTGACTGGCAGCCAGGCCTGGAACCCGGTCATTGTAGCTGCCCCAGAAGAAGCCACCGGCATCGTTACCTGCCGCGTACAGGCCAGGAATCGGGTCATGGTTTTCATCCAAGACTTCCATCTTGGTATTGATTCTGAGCCCGTCAAAAGTACAGAGGATGCGGCCACCCAGGATGCAGCCGTAGTAAGGCTTCTTCTTGATTGGCGTAATCCGGTAAGCCTCCTTGCCAAATTCCTTGTCTTGGTGGTCAATCACGGCTTGGTTGTTGTTAGCAACAGCTTCTTTCAGCTTGTCAGCTGGCAGATTTAATTTCTCAGCTAATTCTTCCAAAGTATCAGCCTTTACGACCAGACCATCCTTGACATGTTGTTCAGTGTCAGCGATAAAAGCTTCCTTATCCTTCATATAGCCTGGGAAACCGTAGCGGGCGCAGCCTAGCATGTGGACTTTTTCCAGAGTTTCAGCGTAATCATCGTCCCAAATCATGGCGTACAGGTAACCAGGTTCCTTAGCGGCGGCGTTGACGATGAATTGATAAGGAACAGATTCGTTAGCGAAGCGTTCACCGCGCAGGTTAACCTTAAGGAATGGGTATGAACCGATCCAGAGCCAGTGGTCGTAAGTGGCGGTTTGGTAGTACATGTCTTCAGTCTTTTTGCCAACTGGAACCAGGCCGCGGTCAAAAATCGTTTCAGCTGGTTCTTCATCGCGGATGGCACCGACATTCAAGGCAGTCGTGATCCCGGCCCCGTTGGAGCGCGGTGAGTCGTTGTAGACGTTCTTCTTCAAGGCCAGAGGATTCCATGCTTTAAGCAGGTCGGTGTTAGCGGAATATCCGCCAGTAGTTAAAATTACCCCTTTTTCAGCCAGAATCTGGTAGTACTCATTTTTGACAAGATCCTTGACCAAAGCCCCGGTTACGCGACCGTCTTCCTTGAGCAGCTTGACCAGGCTGGTTTCAAAGCGCAGGTCGACTCCGTGCTCTTTTTGGTACTGCAGGAACCAGTCACCATATGAGGTAAAGGTTTGGTCGTCAAAAGTCGGATCGTTTTCTGTCGGGAAAGCTTGGTAGGCCTTATTGGTCACCATCGCGTCGGCTTCAGCTCTGAGGTGGGCACCGTGTGGCTTCAAGATCTTATCTTCCAGCCAGTCCAGGGTTGCCCCGCTGTTGTCTGCCCAAGTTTCCAAGAGGCGCTGGTCCACGTTGTGCTGGGCAAAAGCTGCCAGGCTTTCTACCAGTTCCTGCTTGTCGATCGTCACGCCGGCGGCTTTTTGCGCCCGGGAGCCGATGCTGGCCAAACCGACCCGCATGAGGTTGATGGTCTTTTCTTTTTCAATCAGGATGGGTTGTGCTCCAGCTTCTCTGGCAGCCGCAGCAGCTTCCATGCCCGCGTTGCCTGCGCCCACAACCAGGACGTCAGTTTTGACCGTATATGCAACAGATGCATTAACGTCTAATTGATCAACATTGTCATAGATCTTAGTCATTATTTTTCTCCTTTTTATCAAGTGTACCGCTTTCAACTATTAATTTATCATGCAATAATTGAGTTGAGAAATATCGAGTTGGTATCAGTTATACCGGAAATGCATAAGGAGACAAAGATGGACTTAAGGCAGCTGGAAGTTTTTATCAATTTGGCGGAGAGCTTGAACTACTCAAAGACCGCAGAAAACCTACACCTCTCTCAACCGGCTGTTAGCCGGATCATTCAGCGGATAGAAAACGAAGTTGGCGTCACGCTTTTTTACCGCAACCACCGGGAAGTCCAGCTGACCAAAAACGGAAAATTGTTTTATGAGGACAGTAAGAGCCTGGTCAACAGCTACAACAAGGCCCTGCAGCGGACGAGAAATTCTTTTAACCGCGAGCAGAGCAACTTGACTATCGGGATCACGGATACCCCGCTGGAACAGGCAATTCTGCCGGGGATGATCAAGGCTTTTCACCGGGAATGCCCAGACTGCAAGATCTTTCTGGAAGGATTTGATCATAACCTGCTAAAGCACCACTTGCTCAACCACGACAGTGATGTGATTTTTACGACTCACGACGATATCGCTGATCAGGTTGAGGTGAACTACTACCAGCTTTTTAGTGGACACTTTGTGGCACTCGTACCTGCAGACCATCATTTAAGTGACAGAGAGGAACTTAACCTTGATGATTTGTCAGGAGAAAAGATATTACTGATGGACAACAACTGGTGTCCGCCAGAGCAGCTCAAGCTGCAAGAGACGATTCGGAAAAATGTTGATGACCTGGACATAAGCTACGTTAACGACGTTGAGATCGTCAGCCTGATGGTCAAGGCTGGCTTAGGGATCACCGTGATGCCAAGTTTTGTGGCGATTGAAAAAGCCGATGAGATCAAGGCGGTAAAGTTGAACTTCCCTGCCCCGTTGGACTATGGCCTGGTTTGCCGGAAAGATGAAGCAGATCCCCTAGTCCTCGCCTTCTGCCAAGTGATGCAGGAGCAGGCGGAAGGGATGTAATTTTGCTTGGGAGCAGTGTAAGTTGGGGGATGTAGCAAAGATAAATTCCGGAAAGGATTATAAAGGGCTACAACCAGGCAAAATACCAGTTTATGGCACAGGTGGTTATATGTTGAGTGTTAATGACAAATTATCTGATGTTGATGCAATTGGTATAGGCCGCAAAGGGACGATTGACAAGCCGTATTATTTAAATGCGCCTTTTTGGACTGTTGATACACTGTTTTATGTAACATCTCGTGGAACCGTTGATATTAGCTTTATGTTTCCTCTATTCAAAAATATTAATTGGAAAAGATATGACGAATCAACCGGGGTACCAAGCCTTTCAAAAAATACCATTGAAAAGATAAGAGTTAGCTTCCCTCAAAATAATGAGCAAGTTAAGATTGGTGATCTCTTTCAAAAGATAACTCTAACCATCACTTTACATGAGGAAAAGAAACGCCAACTTGAGCGTCTTAAAAGCGTTTTATTACAGAAGATGTTCGCTGATAAGAGTGGGTATCCCGCTGTTCGGTTTAGAAGATATAATACTGCTTGGAAACAAACAGAGTTGGGTAATCTAATGGATGTTGGCTCAGTAAAAAGAATACATCAATCGGATTGGCAAAACTCGGGAGTTAGATTCTTAAGAGCACGCGATATTGTTGCAGAGTTTAAACACGAAAAAATTGATAAGAGACTTTATATAGATAAAAAAACCTATATTAAATATTCTATGCTCTCCGGAAAGGTTCATAGGGGAGACCTTCTTGTTACTGGAGTTGGAACTATTGGTATCCCAATGCTAATAAAAAATGAAATCCCTATATATTTTAAAGATGGTAATATAATTTGGTTTAAGAATAACAATACAATAAATGGCTATTTCTTATATTATTCTTTTTCCTCGAAAAATATACGAAACTTTATCAAAGCATCTGCGGGTACGGGGACTGTCGTGACATACACTATTGAAAGCGGAAAGAAAACCCCTATAATACTGCCATCTAATCAAGTGGAACAAAGAGAAATTGGATTGTGCATTCATCAGCTAGATTACTTGATTAGTCTCTATCAGAAAAAATAAACAGATTGAATTCAATCAAGCAATCTCTACTGCAAAACATGTTCATCTAATCTAAAATCTCCCTAGCAAGATATTTGCTAAGGAGTTTTTTATGCGTAGGAAACAAATTTTACTACATGATTATTTTGCCCAATGGATTGAGGTATACAAGGATGGAGCAGTTCGAGAAAGGACTCTAGATAAGTACTGGCTATCTCATCGCCATTTACAAGAAATTGCGCCTAATCTAAAATTAATCGATACTACAAGACTTGAATATCAGCAAATCTTAAATACTTTTGCTCAAACTCATGAGAAAGCAACAGTAATGGATTTTCACCATCAACTGAAGGCTATGTTGCTGGATGCGTATGACGAAGGCTATATTCAGAGAGATCCAACAAGAAAAATCGTGGTTAAAGGAAAGGAGCCTTCCGAAAAGAAGGCAAAGTATTTGAATGAATTCGAATTGAAGTTGTTACTTCGTCACTTAGATCTGTCAACTTTTCCAAATTTTGATTGGATGATCCTTTTGATTGCTAAAACAGGCTTGCGATTTAGCGAAGCTTTAGGGCTCACTAAAGAAGACATAGATTTAGAGCAGCAAACGATCAACGTAGATAAGACATGGGATTACAAGAGCTATACGGGGAGTTTCAAGCCGACGAAGAATTCGTCATCCGTTAGAAAAGTTCCCATCGATTGGAAGCTTGCTATGCAGCTGAACCAAGTTATTCAAGATTTTCCTAATGGTGAGCCAATATTTGCCCAAAAACGTGTCTTTAATTCAACTGTTAACAATTTACTGAAGAAGCACTGTGAGGAGTTAAATATCCCCGTTATCTCTGTACACGGGCTGCGCCACACCCATGCTTCCTTACTATTGTTTGCTGGGGTTTCCATTGCAAGTGTTGCAAAGCGTTTAGGGCATGCAGATATGACGACAACACAGCAAACTTACCTGCACATTATTCAAGAACTTGAGAACAAAGATAATACCAAAATTATGCAGCACTTGGCTGCGCTGTAAGGAAAAGGATAGCGGCTTGGTGTCGCTATCCTTTTAAATTATATGAACATTTTTTGGAGAAGTGAATTTTTAAGTGTTTTTAGATTATTTAACTTATTCTGATGCATAGTGATCAGTTTATTAAGACATTCAAGTAAGCGCCCAATGTGTTCTTGCTCTGAAATAGAAGGAATGCGCATAGATTCATTTAGAAAATCCTTTGCTACAAGGTTTGTCATCATTGTAGAAGCTTTTGTTACTCGTACCATAATTGGCCCCATGACATATTCACAATTTATATAATATTTCATGAATTGCAAGTCGTGTTTATCGATTGGCCTAAAGACATCAAAAACATGTGATACAATCCCATCTCCTATTGTATTTTCAACAAATCTTCCATGTGAAAATCTACTACTTTTATTTCCTTCAAATGCAATATCTCCAATTTTAAAAACGTTATATGTTTTTAAGTATTCTATACTCCTTATTGATGCATTTTTGTTGTAGTGCATATTTGCAACGGAAATAATGTCTTGTACACCATATTTAGTGTTCTTTTCATTTGACTTCGCATATACTTCTTTAAATTTTTTCAGTTGCCACTCACCACTAAATTCTCTAAACCTAACAGACGGATATCCATTCTCATCAGCGAATATCTTCTGCAGTAAAGCGCTTTTAAGACGCTCAAGTTGGCGTTTCTTTTCCTCATGTAAAGTGATAGTTTGATCTAAATATGAGAGTACGTTCCCAACCTCAATTTGCTCATGCTTCTTAGGGGAATGCATTACCGCATTATTTATTTCTGATGAATTAATGCTCTCAAATGTTGAGCCGGTGCTATATTTGGTCCAATAACCTATTGCTTTCATCCGTTTGAGTAGCTGAAAAATAAATTCATTGCCTTGGATGGCAGCTACTCCACGACCGATAACTACATCATAGACTGTTTTCCCTACATCACCTACAGGAGCTCTAACGGTTAAGATCAAATCGCCTTTGTTTGCAGTTTTTGTTATCTCTGTAGTCCAAATTCTAGGATATACCTGCCCATCCTTCATATCAGCATTTCCTTGAACAAGAATGTGATCCTTTGGATTATCTGTGTAATTATTAGAGTTTGGAGATTGACCCATCGTAATCACACACACATCCCCCAACTTACACTGCTCCCATTAAATAACTGACTACGCGTGGTGCTAGTTGAAATATAGTTTCAATTTCTTAACAAAAAAGGTCCAACATTGTAGACTCTAGTTGGAAAAAAGAAAGGAGTCCTTACAATGTTGAACCAACTACAGATTAAACGTTATAGTCACCGTTTGCAAGTGGAATTTCGAACTTTGTCGAAAATCTGCAAGAAACTTTATTACAAGTACGCTCCATCTCGGTTAACTCACCGTCGCAATGCCAGTCTGGTAAAGGTTCCAGACTACGAAATTATTGCATTACTTGTCTGGCAAGCTGAGGAAGGTATATCTTCTCAGCGCAGATTTGCTCGCTGTTGGGGACTTTGTGGGCTCTCCAGATCTCGTTTCAATCGCAGAGCTAGAGCGCTTCTTGGCATCACTGTTCAGATCGTCAACGAACTAAACTCAAGAGTCGATCTGTCTGATCAGTACATGATCATTGACAGTCTACCCATGCCTTTGTGTCAGCCAATCAGAAACCGCAGAGCTAAAGTGTTTGAAGGAATTGCCAACATTGGCTATAACTCAACCAAACAGTTTTACTATTACGGCTTTAAAGGCCACTTTGCCGTAGCTCAAGACGGTTATGTTCTTGGCTATGTAATCACACAAGCATCAATACACGATGCAAAAGAAGCAGAAGAGCTGATTCTCACTACCCATCCCGAAGGGCACTTTATTTTAGGCGATGAAGGCTATATAGGCAAGCAGCTGCACGATACTCTCAAGATAAACGGCTATATACTGTGGACACCTTACCGGAAAAATATGAAAGGTGCTAAGCAGCATAACAAAAGAGAGCTAATGGCAATTCGCCGAACGATCGAGAGTGTGTTCTCTGTACTAAAGTACTACGGAATTGAAAATATTCTTGCAAGAAGTACAGACGGTTTCCAACAAACCGTCGAGATAATCGTACTAACTTACAATATCAGCTACATCCTACAGAGATATGGACTCAACTTCTTCAACTAGCACCACGCGTAACTGACTAAATTTAGAATGAGTGACTTGTGGAAATCTGATATAATCTAAGAGGCAAGTTTTAAGGGCGGTGACTATCTGAATCCTGGAGGTGGTTCCATGGAGAATTATTGTAAAGGTAAGGTAGTCATGAGCGTATACGAAGCGCTGAGCTTGATGCTCACTTTTGGAATGTTCGTTATTGCTTTGTTGACTTATGTTGATAAGCATGGCAAGTAAAAAAGTCGTCCCTCTTAACTTTGCACAGTTAGGGACGACTAATTTGTTCTAATACTGTCACCGCCTTTGAAGCGGGCCATCTATGAGAGAGTCTTGCGCCAACAAGACTCTCTTTTCTTTTACTATTATAGCATATTTGGCTCAGATAAACATTTTTTGGAGTAAAGATTGTTTTATCATTTTCAGCAAATATAGTGCTCTATCATGTACATTAATGACTGAATCTAGTTTTGAGAGCAATTGACCAATTTTTTTCTGCTCATCTAAGGTGGGAAGTACTTCTTTTATCTCAGAAAATTTATCATAGTAGAAATATGATCGAACGCTACCCTCTTGAAGACGATATATCCACCGGTCAAAATTGTTGCTTTTAATCCAATACCACATATACTTTGAATCAAATCCCTCACGTAGTGTAAATACTTCGTATAGTGAACTGACGAGAATATCCTTATCGCCATTATAATATCCAATTGATCCAACGTTAATTCTTGCTGGATTATATGCAAATGAATTTGGCTTAACAATTATTGAATTTGTTTTATCCGCATTTAATGCATACCCACCATTTTCGAATTGCAGTTCTTGAGGAACGAATCCATTTGAATTAGATACAGAGAAGCTTTTTAATATTCGTCCTTGCTTATTTCGGATTTTATATTTTTTGGTTATCTCTCCAAATTTTGCTTGCTCCCATTCGTCACTAAATCCTTCAAACCGAATAGCGGGATACTCGCTCTTATTAGCGAACATCTTCTGCAATAAAGCGCTTTTAAGGTGCTCAAGTTGGCGTTTCTTTTCCTCATGTAAAGTGATGGTGCGATCTAGCTTTTGAAAGGCTAAAGCAAGTTTGTGTTGTTCTTCTAGCGTTGGCACCTTAATTGGCATAGACATGAATGTAGAATCTTTGATCGCAAATCTATCTGCTCTTGCGCCAGTATCACCATTTTGATACATAAATCTATGCCAAGTTGTAGTTTGGAATAGTGTTTCTAAGAAAGACTCATCAATATCGTGCACCGTAAAAACTAAGTATAACGGCGACATTATGCCGGTCTCATGCAATTTATTTCGATTTATTGGACCAAACTTTGCTTGATTAGAAATACGCGGATTATATACAAAATAATTCTTTCTAACTACATAGTAGCCTGAAATATTGCTTGAATTAGCAATATCTTTATCAAAAAAATCGCGTTGTTTAACGATGCCATATTCAGCAGAATTAGTTAAAACCGTGGAGTATTTGTTGTCCGTGTTCTTCTCATACGATTTTTTTGAAATATCGGATAACTTACACTGCTCCCAATCGTCAGTAAAGCCTTTAAACCGCAGTTTAGGAGCCTTTTTTTCGTCTTTCATTAGTGAATTTCCTCCTCAAAATCTTCGATGATGCTCTGCAATCCTGCCATGATATCATCGTCACTTGAAGTCAATTCCTTAAGCATCCCTACCAATTCTTTCTCGTTTTCATTGATCTGTTGGTCAATATCCCGCAACTCCTTAGCCACGTCTCGCAGATCAATTTCTGGTTCTGGCTCAAAAGTGTCAACGTAACGAGGAATGTTCAAGTTGAAGTCATTTTCTTTGATCTCATCAAAACTTGCTAAGTGAGCATACTTCTCAACATCTGCAGGCCGTTCTTCATAGGTCTTCAAGATCTTATCAATGTCTTCTTGCCGCAGCTTGTTCTGAGTCTTAACTTTCTCAAACTCCTTAGATGCGTCAATAAACAGCACGCTCCGATCCTGCTTGTCCTTCTTAAGAACGACAATAGTGGTCGGGATGCCAGTTGAGTAGAACAAGTTTGCGGGCAAACCGATTACTGCATCGATTGCGCCCTCTTCAAGCAACTTTTGCCGGATCTTTCCTTCCGCCGCACCACGGAAAAGAATCCCGTGCGGCAGAACAATAGCCATTGCCCCGCTATGCTTCAAGTGGTAGAAGCCGTGAAGCAAGAAAGCATAGTCAGCCTTTGACTTTGGCGGCAAAACACCATACTTAGAGAACCGTGGGTCATCCAAGAAGCCCTTGTCCGCGCTCCATTTAAGTGAATATGGCGGGTTCATGACAACTGAATCGAAATTGGTAGTTTCTTCAGCTGGCCAATCCTCGTCTAACGTATCCCCGTTTCTCAACTTCTGGTTTGCTAAATCAACGTGGTGCAGGATCATGTTCATTCTAGCCAAGTTAAAGGTTGACGTGTTGATTTCCTGCCCGTAGTAAGTAATTCTTGATGAGTTTGGAACGTACTTTCTAAAGTTCAGCAGCAATGAACCTGACCCCATTGCCGGGTCGTAAACGCTCATCCCGGAAGAGTAATCCTTACCTACCAAAGTCAAACGTGCCAAAAGTTCTGACACTTCTTGCGGAGTATAGAATTCGCCGGCCTTCTTACCTGATTCTGAAGCAAATTGACTGATCAAGTATTCGTAAGCATCTCCCAAGGTATCACCAGGTGTCTTAACCAGTTCTAATTTGCCGATCGCCTTAATCACTCCGGCAATTGTATCTGTCTGCTTTTGCAAGTTTTGTCCCAGCCGCTTTGAATACAGGTCATAGTCGTCAAACAAGCCTTCAAAACTGCTGCCTTGACTTTCCAGCTTGTTAAAGGCATCCCCTAACTGATTGAGTTGGAAGCTGCCATCGTTGGCATTATCTAAGATCTTGGTGTATGTGTACTCCGGTTCGATCAAATATCCAAGCTCGTCTTTAACCTCTTCTAGGAGGTCTTCTTCTTCAAGATTTTCCTCATAGATTTTCTGGGCTTCGTCTAAAGTAACATCGTCTTCACCAGCATCTTCTGCGAGCTTGTACAGTTGCTGGTCGGAAAGATATTTATAGAAAACAGTCCCCAAAAGATAGTTCTTATACTCATTGGCATCCATCTTTGAACGCAAGACGTCTGCAGCCGCAAATAAACCACTCTGCAAGCTAACTGTTGAATTTTCTTCTGCCATATTCTTCTTCCTTCTATGCTTCTCTGTTAATCAACGGGCCAATCTTATCTACATAGTATTGCTTGGCCTGTTCGCGAACTTCACTCTTCCAACGGTAGGGCTTATTTAAGTCAGAATCCGGATTGTCATTCAAGTAGTCGACGAAACGTTCCTTGTCCAAAAGGTCGTTCATCCCTTTTTGCTTGTTTCCCTTTAACTTAGGGTCATAGTTAGCCATAACGTACCGGAACTGGTCGTAGTCAACCTTGTACTTATCAGCAAACTCACGCATGATTGATTGCAATTCCTGGTCAATCAAGGACTCAAGGAGCTCATCGACCTGCTTGCCAGCATATTTAGCCGGATCCTGCAAGATCTGATTCCAGAGCTTTCGCATGATCTCTGCCAAGAGCTCGTTTGTCTTTGCCAATTCATCAATGTGACCATTGATTTCCTTGACTGTTTCTGGCGAAATTTCATTGCCGCTAGCTTCTTCTTGAGTGTCAGAGCTTTCTGGCAAGAATGCCTGGATCAAGTTCATGATATAGCGCTCATCGATTTCCTTTTGTCCGAATGATTCAAGTTCGTATTCATCATCGATGTCATCATTTTGATCAGGATCATTATCTGGGTCTTTCCGCAGATCATCCAGAATGTCCTCGTAAACTCCCCGCATGGCTTCCCAATCATCTGGTGTAATGTCGCTCACACCTAATTGCATCAAGCCTTCTTCGGTATCTAATTCATCATAGGTCTTGATTGCAGCCAAAGCCTTGTCAAATTCTTGGAAAGCTTTAACGAATTTCTTCTTTTGTTCCTTGGGAGCATCATAAATTGAGGGTCCATCTGCATCGAAGCTGTACATGTCAATTTTAGAACGGGCTGATACGTAGCTTTCCTTTGATTCTTCCCAGCTTGGAGCAACCGCGTACTTCTCCCCACCATTAGAATATAGGACAATCGCATCATCAATCTTCTCACTAAAGGTCTTTGGATACTGGTAAGTTACGATTTGCCCCCAAGTCTTGTCTTTATCAAAAATCCGGTTGGTTCTAGAAAAGGCCTGGATCATGTCCTGCGGACTCATCGGCGGCCGGTCAATGTACAAAGTCGACAAACTTGGTGAGTCAAAGCCGGTCAGCAAACGGTTAACAACTATCACTAGGTCTAAACGTTGGCTATCAGCTTGGTATTGAGCCTTCTTGCGTGCCAACCGGGCGTTAACGTTTTGATTGTACTGATCCAGCTCGGCCATCGAGAAGTTCGTACCATAAACGGCGTTGTAGTCCGCAAGTGACTGCTTCATCTCATCCTGCACGGATTCTGAATCATCTTCGTTTTCACTAACCGAATAAGTAATAGCGATCTTTGGGAAGTCTGGTGCCACCTTCTTGATTCGTTCTGGAATCTTAAATTCTTCGTCTTCCCCATCGATGATTTTCTTGAAGATACGGTAGTACTTCTGGGCTTGCTCAATTGACGAAGTCGTTAAAATAGCTGAGTATTTCTTGCCAGAAATAAGGCCCTGCTTGCGGTACGCCGCTTTAATTACTGCTGTCGCAACTGAATGCATATGGGCCTTGGACCGGTAAATCTGGTCCATCTTCTTGGTATCTTCTTCGTTCCCATCTTCGTTGCTTCCACCTTGATTATCGATGGAGAAGCCCAAAACCATCTTGTCTCTAATTGCATCCCCGATCGTATACTTGTGCAGGACTGGCCCATACAATTCTTCCGTCGTTCGCGCGTCTTGACCATTCTTTGCCCGGGCATTCTCGTTAAAAATCGGTGTGCCAGTAAAGCCGTACCACAATGGTTTGCGGTTAAAGAATTTATCAATCTCCCGCTTTTGGCTAGGAGTGATCGTCCGGTGGCATTCATCGACAATAAACGCCAGCCGCATGTTCTTCAAGCTCTCATATCGTTTAGGCAGTTGATCTAATTCCTCAATCCGCTTAAACATATTCTGCATCTTCTGCCGGGTTGTAACCACTACAGTCCGGTCCCCATCCGTCAACTGATCAGCCAAGTCATAACTGTTGCTGGTTTCATTGACACTGATCGTGTCGTTGTTGGCGTAGATCTTAAAAGCAGTCGTGGTCTGCGTATCCAGGTCTTTACGGTCGATCAAGAAGATGGACTTGTCAATTGATGGAATCTGCAATAAGTTCCGTGCCACCTTATAGGAAGTCAAAGTCTTACCAGAACCTGTTGTGTGCCAAACATAGCCTGACTGGCTTTCCCGGGATGCCTTAAAAATAGCTTGAATTGCATGTATCTGGTAAGGACGCAATAAAATAACGCTCTTATTTTCACTGTCTAAGACCACGTAGTCAGCAATCATGTGATGAGCAGCAGGAATCGACAAAACATCTTGCGCGAAGCTTAAGTAGTCGTCAACCCGCTGGTTATTTTCATCAACCCAGGCAGTCAAAAATTTCGAGTTCAAGTTCTGACCGGCAGAAATATATCTTGTTTGCGTGCCGTTAGTTACCACAAACATTTCAACAAAGCTGTAAATATCGGTAAACTGCCCCTCATCGATATACTTTTGAATCTGGTTAAATGCCTTCTTATATGAAACATTCGGTGCCTTTAATTCAATATGGATCACTGGCAACCCGTTGATCAACAAGCTTACGTCAAGGCGTCGGTCTTGGTTAAGGGCGGTTTTCTTTTGCAACTGCACTTGGTGGACAACCTCATATACGGAGTTCCCACCAGCAATGTTAGTATTGTCTAATATCAGCAGATCAGCGTCTGGAATAGAAGAATCTTCTCTCTTTAAGTGGTAACGGACCTGCCGGTTTGCCCCAACCATAAATTCCGTGGCCCGGTAAAAAGTCGGTTTTACGATCGCCGTTTTTACCGTCAGCTTTTCGTTAGCCGTCAACGGGTGATCATGCAACTGGTCTTTATTGTTTGACTCTAAGATGTTAAAAAAGTTCTCCCATAGTTGATCTACAGATCGTAAATCGTCACGGAACTTCCATTGATGAACATCTTGTGTTAATTGCGCAATTAATCTATCTTCCAGCTGTGCTTCAACAGTCATGTTTTCCTCTTCCCTCAGCAGCATCATTACTAAGATGCCTTTTTTATCTATAAATACTATTTTATCTTTTTCTTTAAGCAAGTGATAGTATTATCGAAAAATCAAGCTACTAAGCGCTTGCATAACGCACAAAATTACGCCAAAAAAGGCCTGACTCCTAGCAGGAATCAAGCCTTTTTCAGTAACTGTTTGATGTTCATGTATCTAGTCCAACAACTGAATTGTTTTTACAAAACCTGGGCAGTCGGGCGAAGCAGGATTTCGTTGATTGCCGTGTGCTCTGGCATGTTGACCGCAAAGGCAATTGAATCAGCAACCGATTTTGCGGGAATAGCCGTGCTTGCGTAAAAGGCATCCATCCCCTTGCGCTGCTCTGGATCGGTGACGTGCTGCGGCAATTCAGTGTCAACCGCGCCCGGAGCAATCAGCGTCACGCGGATGTTGCTGCCAGCGGCTGCTTCTTCCTGGCGCAGTGATTCCGACAAGGCTCTGACGCCGAACTTGGTTGCCGCGTACACGCCGCCTGCCGGAGTCGGAATGTGGGAGGAAACAGAGCCAATGTTGATAATCTGGCCTGACTGCTGCTTTCTCATAACTGGCAAGGCCGCGTGAATGCCGTACAGGGTCCCCTTAAGGTTGACGTCAATCATTGCCTCCCACTCGTCTGTCTTGCCCTTGGCCAGCTCAGACAGTGGCATCAAACCGGCACAGTTGATCCAGACGTCGATTCTGCCGTAAGTCGCGACCGTCTTGCTGCCCAAGGCAAGAACTTCGTCCATCTTTGCAACGTCAGTCAGCACGTAAATGGCTTCTCCGCCAGCTGCCTTGATCTCGTCTGCCAGCTTTTGCAGCCGGTCCTCCCGGCGGGCAGCAAGCACGACCTTGTTGCCTTGCTCAGCCAGTACCTTCGCGCTGGCTTCACCAATCCCGCTGGACGCGCCCGTAATTACGATAACTTTGCTCATCTGATTTGCCTCCTGAAAAAATTGATTATATCTCTTGCATTTCATCTGAATAGAATATAACATTGGAGTTAACTCTAAAGTCAAACTTTTTAGGAGATTTTTTTCTTATGGGATACACAATCAAAGAAGTTTCCAAAATGACCGGGATCCCGTCAACGACCCTGCGTTATTATGACAAAGAGGGCCTGCTCCCCTACCTGGAGAGGTGCGAATCCGGCTACCGTGTCTTCAACGAATCCGACCTAACCATGCTGCAGATCGTCGACTGCCTGAAAAGCACCGGCATGCCGATCAAGGACATCAAGCAGTTCTCTATGTGGGCTCAAGAGGGCGACTCTTCCCTGCAAGAGCGCTACGATCTCTTCCTCAAGCGCAAGGAGGTCGTTGAAGAGCAGATTGCCGACCTGCAGAAGACCCTGGACGTGATCAACCACAAGTGCGCCTACTACAAGAGCGCGGTGGAGGCCGGTACCGAAAAAGAGCTGATGAAGCACGACAAATTGCCGCATGCCGACGAGTTCCTGTGCCAAAACTATGAATCTGGCCAAGAGTAATTTTTTCAATCAAAAAGAGCCTGACTTCCATTAACGGAATGATGTGACCCCCAAAATTGGGACAATTTAGTATTACGCCGTTAAGGTTGTTAAAACATGATTCCGATATTCAATCGGGGTCATGTTTTTTCGTCCTGTCTTGATTCTTACGTTGTTGTAGTAATCGATGTATTTGTGAATAGCTTGTTCAAGCTCATTTAAGTCCTTGTATTTATGTTCTTGGCCGTAGAACATCTCCCGCTTAAGAATGCCGAAGAAGCCCTCCATTAAGCCGTCATCAAGAGAATTACCCAACCTGGACATGCTCTGATCGATCCCTCTGTTAGCCAGAGCCGCTTGATATGCTTGGTGCTGATATTGCCAGCCACGGTCTGAGTGGAAAATAAGCCCGTTAAGAGCCGGGTGCTTCTCAAATGCGTCATCTAGCATAGTCATCACTTGCTTAAGGTCTGGGTGCCTAGAAATGTTGTAGGAGATGATTTCTTGGGTACAACCATCGATAATTGGAGAAAGGTAGAGCTTTTGATCTTTAAGATGGAATTCAGTCACGTCGGTAAACCAATGTCTGTCCGGAATAATTGCGTAAAAATTGCGCTTGATTAAGTCTGGCTTGATCTTGCCTTGAACGCCGTAATAGCTGCTGTATTTACGTTTCTTGCGGATTGCGATGGCGAATAAGCCCATCTTTTGCATGAGCCTCTGCACCTTCTTATGGTTGATCTCATAGCCTTCCCGGCGAAGCTGTCCGTAAATTCGCCGGTACCCATAGCGTCGGCTGTGTTCAAGAAAGATCTCTTTGATTCTATCCATCAGCTTCTGGTTACCAGAATCCTTATCAGGCTTATGGATTTGGTAGTAGTAGTTACTTCTTGAGATATGAGGCAATCCAGGGTTGGCATTGATAACGTCGATAATGTACTTAACGCTAAGCCGCAATTCTTGCCTTAATTCAGTGATTGCACGAGCTAATTTTTCTTTTCTTGGCTCTTCCGTTCTTGAATTAAGGCCTCCAATTTTTTTATGTATGCAAGCTCGACTGTAAGCCTCTTTACCTGCTCTTCCAGCTCTTTGATCCGTTGTTTGTCCTTGCTTTTGGGCATTCTTGGGTGGTCTACCTTTCTTCTTGGTAATGACAGTATACCCGTTTTCTTTGAAAGAGCGAAGCCAATTTGCAAGAATTCCTGTATTTGTAAGCCCTAAGTCTAAGGAAACCTGCCTAAGAGCTTCACCACCTAGCAGAACTCTATCAATGGCAGCAAGCTTGAAATCAGCAGTATATTTCTGTTGTGGGCGATCCAAAATGTCTTCGCCATGCTTTTGGATCAAGTCTACCAAATATTGGATTCCTCCGCGCTCCATCCCATATTTTCGGCTGAGGTAGGTGCCTCTTCTATGATCGTCTACCCATTCGTGGTAAATAGCGAGTTTGATTTCTTTAGTGTATTTAGTCATGAAAATAACCCCCGAAATTAGTGTCCTAATTTCGGGGGTCATATCAAAAATCAAGCTCTTTTTAATACCATAAAGTCTGGTAGACTTTGGTTATCTACGTTGATAAATACGATCAAGTTCAACGATCTGTTATGTCAATTACCGGCATCCCACCTTCATAACCAGGTGCCTGGTGCCTAACGTCTGATGTATTACACCTTGACCGTCAAAAACAGCACTGAAAAAAGGTCATGGCCAAGTATCATCCGAAATATTAGCCTAAAAGTCGGTGCTTTCAGCCAAGTCCCGCCAATTGGCAATTTCTTCCGCCCGGTCGGCCAGCTTCCTCTGGGCAAGCTCAATCATGCCTTTGCCTAAGATCAAGACCTTCGGCTTTTCTGTCAATTGACTGGCTTGGTATATTGCTTTACCCGCCTTAGCCGGATCACCCGGCTGATCGTGCGGGTGCTCGCGCAAGAATTCCCGACTGGCCTCGGCGGTTTTGGTATAAGCTGGATTTTCTTCATCTGGGTCGCCGCTGGCGGCTACTCTGAACTCCGTTCTGAAGGCTCCCGGCTCGACGATCATCGCGTCAATGCCCAAAGGCTTAACTTGTTCTCTTGCTCACTGCTTCTTTCAACTGAGCCGAAATGACCTCTCCCAGCGTTATTGACTAAAACGTCAATTTTGTCAAAGCGCCGCAAAGCTGCTTCTATTGCAGCATCTCACTGGCTTTTGTCAGTTAATTCCAAACTGCAGGCCAAAACCTGACTTGGATAGCGGTCCGCAAAATCTGCCAGCCTTCTTCGCTTCTAGAGGTAAGAACCGCATTATTTCCTGCCTCTAGAACAGCCTCTGCGATTCCCCGGCCCAAGCCGGTCGATGCCCCAGTAATCAACCATGTTTTCATGTAATCACGCCTTTCTTTTTCTATTAGATTAATAGATTTGCCTCTGTAAGTACATTGCAATAACCGTATTGAACCATACGTCTGAAACATCCCAAAGCTATGTTTTACCCGCATACCATCTTGCACATTAGGTATTTTTCAAAAAGCTTGCGCCCCGCTATCATAAAAGCATCAAGAGAATCCGACAAGCAGAAAGGAAAAAATAAACATGAAATTACTGATTTTGGCAGCTAACGGGCAAATTGCCCGCATCGTTGAAGAAAGAATTTTGTCTGAAGACAAGTTCAAGGATGTCGACCTGGTCTTGTTACTGCGCCGGGCCAGCCGCTTGCAAAGCTTAAAAGACCGCTACCCAGACCGGGTAACTTTGGTCGATGGTGACATCAACAACAAACAAGACGTAGTTGACGCGGCTAAGGGCTGTGACATGATCTTCTCAGCTGTCGTTGACCATGACGATGCCGGTAACAATCGCCCAACCAAAAACATCATCGCGGCGGCTAAGGAAAACAAGATCAGCCGGGTGATCGAAACCAGCCTGTTGGGCTTGTACGATGAAGTTCCAGGTGAATTCGGCAAGTGGAACCGGGACTTCTGCTTCGGCGGCAACCCAGAAGGCAGCTCTCCAGTCAATGCTGACCAGCTTTTGGAAGAATCCGGCCTTGACTACACCACTCTACGCCTGCCATGGCTGAACGACCGGCCAGAAGTTAAGTACTCCATCACCCACCGCCACGACAAATTTATTGGCGTATCTGGGTCAAGACGAAGCATCGCTGACGTAGTCTTGAAGATCGTGGCTGATCCGACTTTCGGCAGCCGGGACAGCCTGGGGATCGCTGACCCAGATACTGACGGTTTAACCCGCCCTGTATATTAAGAAGAATAGGCCTGCTTAACCAGCAGACCTATTTTTTCGTCTTTCCTTTTGCTAAAATCTAAAAAAGGAGGCAGACAAGATGGAAATCAAGAAAAGCAGCAGGCAAGTCAACGAGAAAGTGCACCAGATGCTGCAAGAATACAATGCTCAGTTCATGGAGGATTCGGGTGACTACAGCTTTTACATCGAAGAGGATGGAAAAATTGCTGCGGGCATTGTTGCCAGTGCTGTTTTTGATACGGTTGAAATCGACTATCTTTGTGTGGCAGAGGCATACCGAGGCCATGGCTACGGCGAGCAGATGCTCAATAAGGTAGAAAAAGTGGCCGCGGCAAAGCAAATCAAACGCATCATCCTTAACACCTACAGCTTTCAAGCACCAAATTTTTACAAGAAGATGGGCTACAAAGAGCTGTTCAAAATCGCCCCAGCCTTCAACGAGTATGACCAATACTTCTTTATCAAGGAGCTTTAAGCAGAAAAATGGTGATCCATTCTGGACCACCATTTTCTTTTTGCATTGCTACATCCCATACCCAATCACTTTTTCTTCAACTTCCCTAATGACATCTTCCGGAATGTCAGCAACGGCAATACGGTAGACTTGATTTAGGCGGGGATTGTAAATGCCAAGATACTTGATGCTTTGAAATTCCGGATGAACCGAATGCAGACCCATCCGCCAGTACATGAGCAATTGCAGAGTGTGCTCTTTTTGCACTTTCCTCTTCGATACCTTAAAGTCCCAAAGGGTGTCAGCCGTAGTAAAGTCGCCATCACCCGTTCTTACCGTATTTGTATAGCCACCTTCAAAAGTAAATCCATCCAGAACTTTTGGGCCATAGAGCTCAAGAAAATGCAGTGAGCGTTCAACCATCGTCCTCACGTTCTGAATCGTTGCTTGATCCGGCTTGAACTCGCTAACCGGCTTATAACCAAAGCCAGCCCGGTAACCAACATCAAATCCGGTGAGCGTAATAGCATTCGCAATCGAGATATCATCCAGTCCTTTCACTTCTGCCAGCAATTTTGTGGCTAAAGCATCTTCTCCAAGATTATGTGCTCCTAGCAGCGAAATTTCGAAAGCTTCTGGCCCACTTGCTCCCGACATAAAGCGGGTCAGATAATCGACAGCTAAACCAACCAGGTTTGGACTGATGTTTTCGACCGGATTCAGCGCCTCAATACCTGGGCCCAAAGACTCTGCCTTAAGCTCTTTCGGGTTGATATACCCTCCCCTTGGCTGCTTCACATTTTTTGTTCGCTGAGTTACGGAATATCCCCCGTTCATGGTCCCTCCCCCTTTTCTAATATCTTATCATTATCAAAAAATGGTGGAGTCCGAATCAGATCGAACTTCACCATTTTCGTTCAGAGCCTGTCTGTCAGGCTCTTTCTTTTTGCCTAAAAATTAATCTTTCTTGCGCTTCTTGCCAGTGACAAAGCTGGTTGCGGCGGACAGAGCCAGCAGGATTGCACCCATCAGGGTCATTTCGCTGCTTTGCTTGTTATCGCTGCCAGTTTGTGGCAATTCAGCGGCAGTCATCTTCTTGCTTGGACTGGTCTTTTGGCTAGTCTGAGAAGCAGTTGCGACTGGAGAAGCCGGAGTATTCGTCTTCTCGGTAGTCTTAGGTTCTGCCGGAGTTGCTGGCTTAGAAGGAACGCTAGGCTGCTCAGGCTGAGCTGGTTCTTTTGGAGTCACCGGTTTAGACGGTACAGTTGGCTGGTCTGGAGTTGACGGCTCAACTGGGGTCTCTGGAGTAGTCGGCTCAGTTGGCTGGTCTGGAGTCGTTGGTTCTACTGGAGTCACCGGTTTAGACGGTACAGTCGGCTGATCCGGTGTCGTCGGTTCAACCGGAGTTTCCGGCTTAGTCGGCTCAGTTGGAGTCGTTGGCTTAGATGGCTCGACTGGCTGAGTAGGAACATCGTAGACAATGTAAGTGTCGCCAGATGGGTCACTCGGAGTCAGCTTCTGCCCTACTTGAACAGTTTGCGGCTGGTAGCCCTTCACTTCCGGAACAACAACGTCGAGTACCTTGGTTGGGTCTTCTGGATCAGTCGTGTACTGGTCTGAGCTAGTTCCAGGCAGTTGCTGCCCATTTTTATCAACCAGGATGACGTGGCCATTTGGAACGTAAGTGACAGTTTCTTCAACTTCTGGCTGGTCTGGTGTCGCGGTCAAACCACCGGCGATCTTCTTATCGGAGTGGTAGCCGTTAATTACCGATACAGTTTCCGTGCCAAAAGTCTTCTGGCCAGTCCATGGACCTTCTTCCACCAACTTGCCAGTTACCAGGTCAACTACAACAACTTGCTTAAAGGCATCCTTTTCAGTCTGAACCTTGTCAGGCAGCTGCTGGTCAGTGCCAACGTAGTGGATCGTCTGCTTAGCATCCTTAGTGTTGACTCTTTCTTGAGTCTGGTGCTTAAGAACAACCGTGTATACTTGGTTAGTGTTGTTGTCAGTGTCGTAAGCTGCGTCAGTTGGGTAATCGCTTGAGACGAATACGTAACCTGCTGCTTCCAACTTCTTGATCGTGTCTTCAGTGCTGTAAGCGATTGCGTCCTTAGATGAGCCGGTCAAGTCGCCAGAAGTTTCGATCACTGCATTGTTGCCATCTTGGTCAACGTAGTTTACCAAGGCCTTCTGCTTGTTAGCAGTGTAGACAACCTTGACAGTGGTTTCCTTGTCACCATCGAAGGTTGGAACGACTTCCTGTGAAGCTACTTCGTCCTTGTCTGGAGTCAAACCGGAGATGGTTGGAGTAGTTACAGTCTTCAAGCTTTGTGAATCAACCGGAGTCCAAGTGATTTCCTTGGTTACCAAGTCTTGAACACCGCTTTGAGTGAAGGATACAGTTTCAGTTACTGATTCTGGTGCTTCAAAACCGGCTGGCACTTCGTAGACAACGTTTTGAGTAACCTTTTGGTCACGACTTACAGTTGCCTGGCCGTGCTTCAGAACAACAGTGTAGATTTGGTCAGTTGAACCATCAGTGTCGTAAGCGGCGTCGTCTGGGTAGTCACTTGAGACGAATACGTAGCCCGCTGCTTCCAGCTTCTTGATCGTGTCTTCAGTGCTGTAAGCAATTGCGTCCTTAGATGAACCGGTCAAGTCACCGGAGTCTTCGATCAATTCGTTGTTCTTGTCTGCATCAACGTAGTTTAACAGAGCCTTCTGCTTATTAGCAGTGTAGACAACCTTGACAGTGGTTTCCTTGTCACCGTCGAACGTCGGAACTACGACTTCAGAAGCAACTTCATCCTTGTCAGCGGTCAAACCAGCAATCTTTGGACTAGTTACAGTCTTCAAACTTTGCGAATCAACCGGGTTCCAAGTAATTTCCTTGGTTACCAGATCTTGATCACCAGTCTGAGTGAAGGAAAGAGTTTCTTCAACTGATTCTGGAGTATCAAAGCCTGCTGGAACTTCGTAAACCACAGTCCGCTTTACATTCTGGTCACGGTCAACTGTCTTGTGGCCGTGCTTCAGAACTACAGTGTAGGTTTGGTCAGTTGAATCATCAGTGTCGTAAGCTGCATCAGTTGGGTAGTCACTTGAGACAAATACATAACCTGCTGCTTCCAACTTCTTGATCGTGTCTTCAGTGCTGTAAGCAATTGCGTCCTTAGATGAGCCAGTCAAGTCGCCAGAAGTTTCGATCACTGCATTGTTACTATCTTGGTCAACGTAGTTTACCAAGGCCTTCTGTTTATTAGCAGTGTAGACAACCTTCACAGTGGTTTCCTTGTCACCGTCGAAAGTTGGTACAACCTCTTGTGAAGCTACTTCGTCCTTGTCTGGAGTCAAACCAGAGATGGTTGGAGTAGTTACACTCTTCAAGCTCTTAGGATCAACTGGGTTCCAAGTGATTTCCTTAGTAACCAAGTCTTGAGTACCAGTCTGAGTGAAGCTTACAGTTTCAGTTACTGAGCTTGGTGCTTCGAAACCGGCCGGCACTTCGTAAACAACGTTTTGAGTAACCTTTTGGTCACGGCTAACAGTTGCTTGCCCGTGCTTCAGAACAACAGTGTAAATCTGGTCAGTGTTGTCGTCCGTGTCGTAAGTTGCGTCATCTGGATAGTCACTTGAGACGAATACGTAACCAGCATCAACGAGTTTTTGAATCGTGTCCGCAGTGCTGTAGCCAATCAAGTCCTTTGAAAGGCCAGTAAGATCACCGGAGTTTTCAATTACTTCGTTGTTTTTGTCTTGGTCAACGTAGTTTACCAAAGCCTTCTGCTTGTTGGCAGTGTAGACAACTTTCACAGTAGTTTCTTTATCACCATCGAAAGTTGGTACAACCTCTTGTGAAGCTACTTCGTCCTTGTCTGGAGTCAAACCAGAAATAGTTGGAGTAGTTACAGTCTTCAAGCTCTTAGGATCAACTGGGTTCCAAGTGATTTCCTTGGTTACCAAGTCTTGAGTACCGCTTTGAGTGAAGGATACAGTTTCAGTTACTGATTCTGGTGCTTCAAAACCGGCTGGCACTTCGTAGACAACGTTTTGAGTAACCTTTTGGTCACGACTTACAGTTGCCTGGCCGTGCTTCAGAACAACAGTGTAGATTTGGTCAGTATTGTCATCAGTGTCGTAAGCTGCGTCAGTTGGGTAATCGCTTGAGACGAATACGTAACCTGCGTCAACGAGTTTCTGGATCGTTTCGGCAGTGCTGTAGCCAATCAAGTCCTTTGACAAACCACTCAAGTCACCGGAATTCTCGATTACTTCGTTGTTCTTATCTTGGTCAACGTAGTTTACCAGGGCCTTCTGCTTGTTAGCAGTGTAGACAACCTTCACAGTGGTTTCCTTGTCACCGTCGAAAGTTGGTACAACCTCTTGTGAAGCTACTTCGTCCTTGTCTGGAGTCAAACCGGAGATGGTTGGAGTAGTTACAGTCTTCAAGCTTTGTGAATCAACCGGAGTCCAAGTAATTTCCTTGGTTACCAAGTCTTGAACACCGCTTTGAGTGAAGGATACAGTTTCAGTTACTGATTCTGGTGCTTCAAAACCGGCTGGCACTTCGTAAACAACGTTTTGCGTAACCTTTTGGTCACGGCTAACAGTTGCCTGGCCGTGCTTCAGAACAACAGTGTAGATTTGGTCAGTATTGTCATCAGTGTCGTAAGCTGCGTCAGTTGGGTAATCGCTTGAGACGAATACGTAACCTGCGTCAACGAGTTTCTGGATCGTTTCGGCAGTGCTGTAGCCAATCAAGTCCTTTGACAAACCACTCAAGTCACCGGAGTTTTCGATTACTTCGTTGTTTTTGTCTTGGTCAACGTAGTTTACCAAGGCCTTCTGCTTGTTGGCAGTGTAGACAACCTTGACAGTGGTTTCCTTGTCACCATCGAAGGTTGGAACGACTTCCTGTGAAGCTACTTCGTCCTTGTCTGGAGTCAAACCGGAGATGGTTGGAGTAGTTACAGTCTTCAAGCTTTGTGAATCAACCGGAGTCCAAGTGATTTCCTTGGTTACCAAGTCTTGAACACCGCTTTGAGTGAAGGATACAGTTTCAGTTACTGATTCTGGTGCTTCAAAACCGGCTGGCACTTCGTAGACAACAGTCCGGGTCACATTCTGGTCGCGGTCAACGCTCTGGTGGCCGTGCTTCAATACAACGGTGAAGATTTGGTCAGTATTGTCATCAGTGTCGTAAGCGGCGTCTGATGGATAGTCGCTTGAGACGAATACGTAACCAGCATCAACGAGTTTTTGAATCGTGTCCGCAGTACTGTAAGCAATAGTGTCCTTGGACAGACCGCTTAAGTTACCAGAGTCTTCAATCAACTCGTTGTTCTTGTCTTCGTCCACGTAGTTGACCAAAGCGTTTTGAACGTTCGGTGTGTAAACAACTACGACAGTTGATGACTTATCTCCATCGAAGGTCGGGACTACGATTTCAGAAGCAACTTCATCCTTGTCAGCGGTCAAACCAGCAATCTTCGGACTAGTCACAGTCTTCAAGCTCTTAGGATCAACTGGGTTCCAAGTGATTTCCTTCGTTACTAGGTCCTGGTCACCAGTTTGAGTGAAGGACAAAGTCTCTTCTACTGATGCCGGAGCGTCAAAGCCTGCTGGCACTTCGTAGACAACAGTCCGGGTCACATTCTGGTCGCGGTCAACGCTCTGGTGGCCGTGCTTCAATACAACGGTGAAGATTTGGTCAGTATTGTCATCAGTGTCGTAAGCGGCGTCTGATGGATAGTCGCTTGAGACGAATACGTAACCAGCATCAACGAGTTTTTGAATCGTGTCCGCAGTACTGTAAGCAATAGTGTCCTTGGACAGACCGCTTAAGTTACCAGAGTCTTCAATCAACTCGTTGTTCTTGTCTTCGTCCACGTAGTTGACCAAAGCGTTTTGAACGTTCGGTGTGTAAACAACTACGACAGTTGATGACTTATCTCCATCGAAGGTCGGGACTACGATTTCAGAAGCAACTTCATCCTTGTCAGCGGTCAAACCAGCAATCTTCGGACTAGTTACAGTCTTCAAGTTCTTAGGATCAACTGGGTTCCAAGTGATTTCCTTTGTTACCAGGTCCTGGTCACCAGTCTGAGTGAAGGACAAAGTCTCTTCGACGGATTCTGGCGTGTCAAAGCCTGCTGGTACTTCGTAAACTACAGTCCGCTTTACATTCTGGTCACGGTCAACGCTCTGGTGGCCGTGCTTCAGAACAACAGTGTAAACTTGGTCAGTTGAATCATCAGTGTCGTAAGCTGCATCAGTTGGGTAATCGCTTGAAACGAATACATAACCTGCTGCTTCCAACTTCTTGATGGTATCTTCAGTGCTGTAGCCAATCAAGTCCTTTGACAAACCAGTAAGATCACCAGAGTCTTCAATCAACTCGTTGTTCTTGTCTTCGTCCACGTAGTTGACCAAGGCCTTCTGCTTGTTAGCAGTGTAGACAACCTTGACAGTGGTTTCCTTGTCGCCGTCGAAAGTTGGCGTTACTTCCTCAGAAGCAACTTCCTTCTTGTCAGCAGTCAAACCTACAATCTTTGGACTAGTTACAGTCTTCAAAGATTGTGAGTCAACTGGGTTCCAAGTAATTTCCTTGGTTACCAAGTCTTGGTCACCAGTCTGATTGAAGGACAAAGTCTCTTCGACGGATTCTGGAGCGTCAAAGCCTGCTGGAACTTCGTAAACTACAGTCCGCTTTACATTCTGGTCACGGTCAACAGTCGTATGACCGTGCTTCAGAACTACAGTGTAAACTTGGTCAGTGTTGTCGTCAGTATCGTAAACTGCGTCATCTGGGTAGTCGCTTGATACAAATACGTAGCCAGCGTCCACCAACTTCTTGATCGTGTCGGCAGTACTGTAAGCAATCACGTCCTTGGACAAGCCGCTTAAAGTACCGGAATCTTCGATCAGCTCGTAGTTCTTGTCTTCGTCCACGTAGTTGATCAAAGCATTTTGAACGTTTGGCGTGTAGACAACTACGACCGTTGATGACTTATCTCCATCGAAAGTTGGCGTTACTTCCTCAGAAGCAACTTCATCCTTATCAGCCGTCAAACCCGCAATTTTTGGACTAATTACAGTCTTCAAAGATTGTGAGTCAACTGGGTTCCAAGTAATTTCCTTGGTTACCAGGTCTTGCGTGCCAGTTTGAGTGAAGGACAGGGTTTCTTCTACTGATGCCGGAGTATCAAAGCCTGCTGGCACTTCGTAAACAACCGTCCGGGTTACCTTTTGGTCACGGTCAACAGACTTGTGGCCGTGCTTCAGAACTACAGTGTAAACTTGGTCAGTGTTGTCGTCAGTATCGTAAGCTGCGTCAGTTGGGTAGTCACTTGAGACGAATACGTAGCCAGCATCAACGAGTTTTTTGATCGTATCAGCAGTGCTGTAGCCGATCATATCTTTTGAAAAGCCGCTCAAGTTGCCTGAATCTTCGATAAGTTCGTTATTCTTATCTTCATCTACGTAGTTGACTAAAGCATTTTGCAGGTTTGGCGTGTAGACAACTTTCACAGTAGTTGACTTGTCACCATCAAAAGTTGGCGTTACTTCTTCAGAAGCAACTTCTTTCTTGTCAGCAGTCAAGCCAGCAATCTTTGGACTGGTTACTGTCTGCAAACTCTGTGAGTCAACTGGGTTCCAAGTGATTTCCTTGGTTACCAGGTCTTGCGTGCCAGTTTGAGTGAAGGACAGGGTTTCTTCTACTGATGCTGGAGTATCAAAGCCAGCTGGTACTTCGTAAACAACCGTCCGGGTTACCTTCTGGTCACGGCTAGTAGCTGCTTGGCCGTGCTTAAGTACAACCGTGTAGACTTGATCAACATTGTCGTCAGTGTCGTACGTTGCATCTGACGGGTAGTCGCTTGATACAAAGACATAGCCAGCTTCTTCCAATTTCTTGATCGTATCAGCAGTGCTGTAGCCGATTGCAGTCGTTGAAGCGCCAGTTAAGTCACCAGAGTTTTCAATCACCGCATTGTTTTTGTCTTGATCGACATAGTTAACCAGGGCTTTTTGGGTATTGCCAGTGTAGGTAATATCGATCGTGACATCGCTAGTAGTTGAATCAACCGTTGCTTCCTCAACCACTTTTTGACTTGGGGTAAAACCAGCAACTTCTGGGACATTGCTAAATTCATCCCATGAAGACGTGGTCCAGTCTGAGTAAGTCGTGTTGCCAGTCTTATCAACAACCCCTGTTCTGGTAATTGTTGCTTCCTGCTTAGTGGTCTGCACTTCACCAGATGGCAGATGGACATTGATGGTTCTAGTAACCGTTCTGCTTTCTACCGTCGGCCCTAAAACCAGAATGCTGGTCGCAATGGACTTTTTAATTGGGGTAACAAACTGGTCAGCATATGCCTTGTAGCCCAAATTCAAGTACTTGCCCACATCGCCTGTTAAGCTGGTATCTTTGGCTGGAATAACGATTGAAAACAGGTTGGACGGCGTTGACTGAGCCAGCGTATCTTCTTGGACCTTGATACTCTTGATTGTTGACCAATCAGTCACTTCATCCTCGCTCAGCCAAGTAACATTGTCTTCTTCATTGCTGCTGAGGTCGACTAGACTAGTTGAATAGTAAGTTTTGGCATTAGTATCGGTGGTCGTTACCGGTCCAGTCAGCTGTACATCCCCTTCAGTCGGCAAGTTGGAGTAGATGCGGACATTGGTCAGATCACCCTTGGTCAAGTTCTTCGGCGTGATCTTGAACTGCATGTCCTCAAAATCAGTCGAGAAGGATTTACCAGTATTCTGGAAAGTTGTATCCAGGTTACCTTGACTCATGGCACCCATGGTGAATTCTTCAGTTGGAGTGAGGACGGTCAAGCTAAACTTGTTGGTTGAAATCCCATTTGTCCAGACATTCGTTGAATCACCTTCAGTGTATTCTGGCTTGTAGAGCTGATTGTAGTTGACGGACGTCATATACATCATCTTTGTCGTAGTTCTGACAAAGAAGTGACTGGTATATGTTCCTGGCAAAGCATCGTCACTGATGTCCGCGACAATCTTGTAATTATTGTTACGGATATTGTATTGATACTCTGATTGGCTGTAGTCCAGTTTAACTACTTGATTTGCCCCATCATTGACGTAGAAAGTTGAGACAGTCGGGTCACCGTAGAAGCTTGACGCATTTTCATTGTAAATAGCGTATTGTGGTAAAACTACGTAAATAACCGGCTTGTCCAGATTGACATTTTTAACAAAGCTCAAGTCCGTGTTGCTGAGAATAGTCAGCTTCTGGCTTTCGCCTGCCAAGCCGATCCCCCCATCTTCATAGATGCGGAAGCTGCTCATGTACTCTGGGATAATATTCTGCGTTACTTTCTGCGTCGCGCCCTTCAAGTAGTCAGAAGAAACCGTCATGGAATTAGTCAGACTGTCGCCGGTCTTCACCGCGCTGCCATCGTCATAAGTATCAGACAAATTCCCAGTAATCGTAAAGCGCTGCAGCTGGGTATTCGGATCCATTGCCACGCCAGCACCATCGGTTTTAGCTCCTGCCTTCCAATAGTCTGCAGTCAAAACGGCTTCCCGGATCGGACTGTTGCCCGTAGCCTTGATTGCTTCACCCGCGGTCACTGTGCCGCTGCTGGTAGTGCCATCGGCGTAGGTCAAAACATAGCTGTAACTGTTAGTGCCATCTACTTTAGGCGTAGTAATACCAGTGGCGTTAAAACCATCTGCTACCTTGATATCAAATGATACGTCGGTCAAGTCATAACTGGACAGGTTGCCAAATGCAAAAGTAGTCAGTCTGTCAGCCGTGTCCTTTAAGACCAGTTCGTTGCCAGTCCAGGCACCGTAGCCCCCAAGGCTGGCGTTTCCTTTTGTAATTTCTGAATTAACGTTTTCGCTCCAGGTAATGTCAAGGTTTCCGGTCAAGGTCTTGGTTTGTGCATCATCAAGATACTGGGTGATTGTAATAGGTTTGTCTGCAGTAACTGTTTGGTTGACGCTGCCGTCAAAAACATACTTGCCGACAATATAGTATGGCGTCTGCCGAGCATCGTATGTATCAACATTGTTACCTGAACCCTTAGGCACAGTGATCACAACATCTGCCCCAATCCCATCTTGGGTAATCGTGGTTTGATCGCTAAAAGCATTTTTGGTTGCAGTTTCTGAAGCGTTCAGCTCAAACTGTGCCGGTACAGGGATTCGGATTTCAGTGCCATAGTTAATGCTCTTGATTACCCGGTTGCTAGAGAATGATCCAACGTCACTGGCATTGTTGATACCGAGCAGCTCATTCAGACTCAAGGAGTAAGTGTAGTCCTTGTTTGGCTGGATAGTTGCCTGATATTTTTTGTCTGGGGTACGGGTCAGCTGCGGATCAACCGTTGGCTTCATGATTTGGGTAAAAGTCTCACTGACTGAGCCCAAACTATTGCCATCGGCATCTTCAGCCGACAGAACCATCTGCATCTCTCGGCTGCCAATTGAATCAGAGTCCACCATCTTATCGCCGATAGCGGTCATTTGGCTTTTTATCGATGTAAAGACAACGTTCTGAGTCAGACTGCCGGCTTCCTTTAAGACACTGGTAATGTAGAAGTAACCTGCTGCGTTGTCTTGCGTTACAGTGGTATCCGCGATACTGGACTTGGTGTAAGAATTGATGCCATACAAAATTGACATATCCTCACCAGTAACGTTTGCTGGGACCGTTAACGTAAACTTGTCTCCTACTTCCCCAGTGAAGGAAATAGTAGCTGTAATTGAGCTTCTATTACCAGTAGTTTCTCCATTTTCAGAAGTATAGCCGATTTTGTCGCTGGACAAGGTCAAAGACTTGCCTTGTACCAGGCGGTCTTCTGAATTATTGCTTACAGTAGCCGCTTGCTTGGCTTGTGCCGCATTTTCGTCTTCCGTCTTTTCTGCAGTAGTAGATGCGGTGTCAGTGGTAGATGCTTTATTCTCTTCTTCAGTACTTTGGCTGGCAGTAGTTGCCGCTGCCTGGCCAGTGCTTTCCGTACTTGCCTCAGTTGCACTTGAATCAGTAGTTTCCTTTGCCTCAGTTGTATTGCTGTCAGAACTGGTGCTGTCTGTGCTGCTCTTTTCTGCGGTCTGGGAAGCAGCTTCATTTGTGCTTTCAGTAGCAGAAGCAGTTTGTGTAGTCGCTGCAGAGTTTTCCGTACTGGTAGTTGCAGCAGTCGTGCTTGCCGCGTCAGTCTTCGTGCTGTCTTCAGTTGATTCACTCGTTGTCTGCTGGGATCCGCTGTTTGCCGCGGCGTCAGCAACCAGTTCTGTACTGGTTTCTGCTGGAGTGGTCGTGTCGGCGGAAACGCTGCCCGCCCCCATCAGCATGAAGGAGAAGCCCAGCAATACTGAGGTAGCACCAAAACTGTACTTTCTGATACTAAACCGTTGCTTGGCATCTTCTGTTTGCCGAGCATTGAATTTTTTTGCCTTAGGCACCAACATATTCATTCCCTCTTTTATTGCTAATTTATAATACTTATTTATTCGTATATCTATCTTTAGCATAAAGCAAGAATGTTTGGATTGTCAATAATATTATTATTAGATTTTAGTTATTCTACTAACGGAAAATAAGCACTTTTAGGGAACTAGAATAGATTATAAATTATCAAATTGTTAGTCAAAGTCGATATAAAGCGAAAATACACCTTTCACCAGTTTTTACCTATAGAAAAATTGCTCTAATCTTTAGGAGAAAAAAGTGATAACAATATAATTCCTTGCGTATCTCCAGGCAAAAAGAAAACCGGAAAGAGAATACCGACTCTTTCCGGTGCTATATATTATTTCACTTAAATTTCTTCGCCCAGGTAGGCAGCAACTTGGTTAACGTCCTTGTCCCCTCTGCCTGACAGGTTGACCATGACAATCTGGTCAGGATCCATTTCTGGCACCATCTTGATAGCTTGAGCCAAGGCGTGGGAGCTTTCCAAAGCGGGGATGATCCCTTCCGTTTCAGACAGCAGCTTGAAGGCAGCGACTGCTTCATCATCAGTTACTGGGTAGTACTCTGCCCGGCCGCTGTCCTTAAGGAAGGAATGAACTGGCCCGATGCCCGGGTAATCCAGGCCGGCTGAGATTGAGTAAGCCGGCAAGATTTTTCCCTCATCATCTTGCAAAACGTAGCTCTTCATCCCGTCGTTGATACCGACCTTGCCGTTGGTCAAGGTTGCGGCGTTTTCCGGGGTGTCAGCCCCCTTGCCGGCCCCTTCTGCTCCGATCAAGCGGACTTCCTTGTCAGGGATGAATTCACCGAAGGCCCCAATAGCGTTGGAACCGCCGCCCACACAGGCAATGACGGCATCCGGCAGGCGGCCGACCTGGTCCAGAAATTGTTGTCTTGCTTCCTTGCTGATTACTCTTTGGAAACGTTCGACCATTTGCGGGTATGGGTATGGACCAACGGCTGAACCGACTAGATAGAAGGTGGTGTCCAGGTTTTGGGCCAAGTCTTGGAAGGCTGCGGCAACTGCATCTTCCAGGACTTGGGTCCCGGCGGTGACTGGAGTTACTTCAGCCCCCATAAGGCGCATCCGGAAGACGTTTAATCTTTGCCGTTCACAGTCTTTTGCCCCCATGTAGATGGTGCATTTCATTCCGAAGCGGGCAGCGACAGCGGCAGTAGCGACACCGTGCTGGCCAGCCCCAGTTTCAGCGATGATCCGCTTTTTGCCAAGACGCTTGGCGATCAGGACTTGGCCTAAGGCATTGTTGATCTTGTGGGCACCCAGGTGGTTAAGGTCTTCGCGCTTAAGGTAAACTTTTGCCCCGCCCAGGCGCTTGGTCAATGATTCAGCGAAGTAAAGCGGAGTTGCCCGGCCTGAGTAATCGCGAAGCAGCTGGTTCAATTCGGCGTTAAAGTCCAGGTCATCCTTCACCTTTTCAAATTCATCCGCGATTTCATCAAGTGCTGCCTGGATTTCAGCTGGCACGTACTGGCCACCAAATTCGCCGTAAAACATTTCCTTCTTTTCTGCAGTTGCTTCAGTCATGATAGTTCTCCTTGTTTGATAGTTTGCTATTTTTAATTTATTTCTAACTATGTTTTGCTGGAGCCTATACATGTATATCTAATTTTGAGTACAAAAAAAGACTGTCTGACCAACTATGCCAAACAGTCCTTTGATTTCTTCAGAAACGATTGTCCTGGCATAGACTCCCTAGATTATTGCAATCAGTGAGTCTACACCATATAACATGCAGCCTCACTTAGTCACGCCAGTCTTGCCAAAGTTTACGTACAGTCATTTTAATCGTTCCTTTCTAAATTTGTCTTTTCTTTTGAAGTTGATTACATTTTAAGACGATTTTCAGAAACGTGCAAGAGCTTTTTGCAAAAAAATTTTGTTTTCGGCAAAATTCTTGCTGATGACTATAATTACGATTATAATAATTACGATTAGACTAAACACGATTATATTAATCATGATTAGAGGTAAACATAATGAGTCAAACTTTTATTGCCCGGGAAGCAGAGCTTGCGAGCCTGGCTGACATGTATCAGAGTCCTCGCTTTGAAATGGCGGTTATCTATGGCCGGCGCAGAGTTGGAAAGACATCTCTGATCAAAGAATTAATTAAAGACAAGCCAGCAATTTATGCAAAAGGAATTGAAGCAACAAAAGAACTCAACTTAAACTATCTGACCAATGCGGTTCTGGACTTCGAAAATCCTAACCGTTTAGATCGCAGTTTTAGCTATAGCAATTTCCGGGATATTTTTAGCAAGGTACAGGACCTGGCGAACATGCAAGATCGCAAATTGATTTTTGTCCTGGATGAATTCCCCTACTTCGCCCAATCAGCATCAGAAATCAGCTCAGTTCTCCAGTTTGCCATTGACCACATTTTTAAAGAGTATGACAACATCATGCTGATTCTGTGCGGATCATCAATGTCCTTTATGCAGCACCAAGTATTAGGCCATCAAAGTCCACTTTACGGCAGAAAAACTGGCCAGTTTAAAATACGGCCGTTTGATATTTTTGACACTAAGAAAATGCTCCCCCTTGCCAAAAATGAGGACCTTCTAGCCTACTACGGCATCACCGGAGGGATTCCACAGTATCTCAGCTTTATCGATCAAGACAAAAGCATTGAAGAGAATATCAACCGGCTTTTTTTGCGGAATAATGCCATTTTACAAGACGAGCCGAATGTCCTGCTGCAAGAAGAACTCCGAAAGCCAGCAACCTACTATTCGATCCTGGTTGCTTTAGCACAAGGGAAAACAAAGCCAAATGAAATTTACCAAGCGATCGGGTTGAACAGTGCATCTAGCTTGAGCCCCTACTTCAGCCGCTTGCAAGAACTGGAAATGGTTGAAAGGAAGTTGCCTATCCTTGAGAAAAATACCAAGAATGCCATCTACCACATCTCAGACACAATGTTTCAATTCTGGTTCCAATATATTTCAGGCCAACAGGATAAGATTTCACTTGGCCGGACAAATGGTCTCTTAACAAGGATCATGGCGGATCTGCCAAACTTTTTAGGACCAGTTTTTGAGAAAGCCTGCAGGGAATGGACCTGGAGACAAGATGACCTCCCCTTCGACCCGCAGGAAATTAGCAGCTGGTGGGGCTACAATCCTGCCCTTAAACGACAAGAAGAAGTCGATTTGGTTGCCGTGAGTTATGACAAAAAAGAAGCGATTATTGGTGAATGCAAGTGGCGCAAGGCAGAGAAGCTGAGCCCGCAAATGCTAGATACCTTGCGCAGCCGGGCGGCACTGCTTAGTTCGAAATTCGGCATCACGAAAACTCATCTCTACTTCTTTGTCAAAGAGAGCAGCCCTTCTTTTAAAGAGCTGGCTGAAATGCAAAAAGTTAGACTAATTCTCTTTGATGATTTTTGAAAAAGTTGATAAAACAAGTTTCGTCAGACTTCTCATGTGAGGTCTGACGTTTTTTCGTAAGTTAGATTTTTTAAGTTCAGTTTCAGTAGTACAATATGAAGTGGTAATATTTGTTTCAAACATACGAGGAGTGAGTTTATGAAGAAAAGTGTGATAACTGGTGCACTTGTCGCAGCTGTAACTCTTGGTTTGGTGGCTGCTCCTAAGGCAGAAGCCAACTCAGCTAAGTACACGATCAAGCAATACCGGTCGGTTAGGAAGTATAGGCATGGGATGAGGGCGACTTTTTCCTACCAACTGCCGCAACTGAAAGGCAACTCCGCCGCGGTAAAGAAGATCAACAAGGACATGAAGAAGAGCTATAGTACCGAGAAGAAAAATTCGAAGACTGTCTTCCACTTTGCTAAACAAGACGCGGCTGAATTCTCTAACCAAAGCTATTTCGATACGACGACTACAAAGGCAATCTATAACAAGAGCAAAGTTATATCATTTCGGACTTATAAGAAATGGTGGGCTGGCGGTGTTCGACGGGACACCTTAGATAGCTTGACCTACTCACTTAAAACTGGCAAGAAGTTGAACGTTTATGATGTGGCTAAGGGCAGCCGTGCGAGTGTGAAGAAGAAGTTGGTTAAAGGCGCCAAAAAGTTTGGGGCTGAAAGCTACTATTTCAAGTCAATGGATTTGAAGGATTTAAGCTTTGTCTTGAAGAGCGGCAAAGTATATGTGTACCCGCAAGTTAATGGCCCAACCATGCTTAAGTCTTTCACCCTGCCTGCTCGGTACAAGTAATAGCTAATTGGAGAAATAACATGAAAAAGAAATATGTTGTCGCTAGTGCCCTTGCATTGGCTCTGTCTGTAGGATTAGTTACCAGTTCCAAAGCAGAAGCTAGCAGCTCTGCGAAGTACTACTTTAAGCAATATAAAACAGTTAGAAAATACAAGCATGGGATTAAAGCTATTTTTGCCTACAAACTACCACAATTGAAAGGCAATTCAGCTGCCATCAAGAAAATCAATGAGTCTTTACGAAAAAGCTATACGGCTGAACTTAAGCACAAGAAGGAATTATTTGAGTTCGCAAAATGGGATTCCAAGCATGTAGGTACTCATACAACCTACGATGATATTGTAAAGCCACGTGCAACCTACAATAAAAATGGCGTTATCTCCTTTAGATACGGTCAAGATTATAATATTGGCGGAAGCGCTACTTACTTTACAGGTAGTTGGACCTACTCCCTTAAGACTGGAAAAAAGCTTACTGTTTTCGATGTTGCGGAAGGCGATAAAAGTAGTATAGGCACACAACTCTATTATGGCGCTGTAGACCTTGGGGCTGACGATGAGTACTTACGCACCACGCATGCTTCTAAGATGAATTACACTCTTAAGGGCGGAAAAGTATATGTATATCCACGGATTGCCGCGGCATACAACAGTAAGTACTTCGTCATCCCTTCCCGCTACAAGTAATCAGCAAAAACAAAGATCGTCATTCCACCCATGTGGTCTGACGATCTTTTTTGCATATTCTGGTTTAGTCTCCGTAAACTTCTTCAATCAAAGGGAAAGTACTCCACGCCTTAGGCCAGCCGCAGTAGAAAGCCAGCTGAGTGACAATCTCCACTGCCTCTTCCTTGGTGATTCCATGCTTTTTGCCCAATTCCAAGTGGCTCTTCAGTTGCGGGTACAAGCCTGCGGAAAACAGTGCGGCAATGGTAATCATGCTCCGGTCTCTAGCCGACAATTTGTCTTCTCTTGACCAAACTTCCCCAAACAAAACGTCATCGTTCAGCTCCGCGAACTTTGGTGCTAACTTGCCCAAACGATCGCGGCCTGCAGTTTGTTTTTCTGCCATTTTTATCACCCATAAAAAAATTACTTGTCTGCCACAACCAGCAATGACTTAATTGCTTGCCGCTGGTCCATTGCATCGTATGCGTCTTGCACATGATCAAGGTCAAAACTCTTAGTGAAGACCTTGCCTGGGTGGATTTCACCCTTTAAAACAGCGTCCAGCAATACTTCATGGTCGTAAGTAGTGACGTTAGCGATCCCGCCACGCCAGCCGACATTCTTCCAGAAGAACTTGTTGGTTTCCGGTTCCTTTTGCGGAACCCCTACCCGGCCGACAACCGCACCAGCACGGGCAATCTGACCAGCCTGGTCAATAGAGCTGCTTGCCCCAACGCATTCCAAAACAGCGTCAGCGCCGTAGCCGCCAGTCAGTTCCAAAACCTTCTTGACCGCGTCTTCACCGCGTTCACTGACGATGTCAGTTGCGCCGAATTCCTTGCCCAAGGCTGCCCGGTCTTCGTGGTGACTGAGCAAAATGATCTTTTCAGCACCGCGCAGCTTAGCCGCGATAACCCCGCACAAACCAACGGCGCCGTCACCGATAACTGCTACCGCATCCCCCGGCTTAACTTCCGCGCTAGCCGCAGCATGGTAGCCAGTTGCCATAACGTCTGACAAAGTCAAAAAGTCTTTCAATTGTTCTTCAGTATAGTCGCTTGGCTGGCCAGGGATTTTCACCAAGGCGCTGGCGTTCTTAAAACGCAGCTTTTCTGCCTGGTAGCCCTTGTTGCCGCCGGCTTCTACGTTAGGACAGTTGCCATCAAAACCAGCCTTGCAGATCTTGCACTTCATGCAGCCGTGAGTAAAGGGAGCGATAACAAAGTCACCGACCTTGACATTGTCGACCTTGTCACCGACTGCTTCCACGATCCCGATGGCTTCGTGGCCAACCGTGCCTTCAGGCCGGTCAGAGATGCCTCTGAACCACCACAGGTCTGAACCGCAGACGCAGGCTCTAATTACGCGAACCACCGCGTCGGTGTCTTGTTCAAGTGTCGCGTCTTCAACTTCCCGGGCTTCAACCAGGCCCTTTTTAACGAAATATGCTGCTTTCATTTTTTCTCGCTTTCTCTTGTAAAAATTCGCTAATATTCTTTATGATTATTGTAGCCTTTAGCTATAATTTTGGCGATTACTTAGCTTGTATATTGGTATTCATGAAAGGTATAGTCCCTTAGATTACAAAACCGCACCCCATGCGTGGGATGCGGTTTGTTAGTGTATGGTTTGATTAGTTCCTTCTCTGTAGATTAGTTGCTTTCCTTGGTTCCAATGACAACGACCTTATCAACCGGGTTCTTAACTTCGAGTTCAGCACCTGCTTGGACATATCCCGAATCATAAAACTTACTAAATCTTGATAATCACATCAGTATTGGTAAGTTTTTCTGATATTCCTTTCTAGTGAAATCTATGGGTAGATTCAACTTGGCAAAAGAAATCAGATTTTTAACCTTTTGAAGTTAAGGTCAGTGAGTACGGTTGGCTGTCAAACAACGCCGGATGGCGTCATCCAATAGCTTTTTATCTGCCCCACTGAAAACTTTTAGCATGGCAGTCTTGAAGGCATCTTGCCCGCAAAAAAGCAGGCAAGCATATCGTGATGCCTTCTCGAAGCAGTCAAGCCGCGATTTTAATACCCCGAACTGAGTTCGTTAAAGCTGACTGCTCTTACATGCTAGAGCCTTCAACTTTGTGGTATTACTAGGCTTATGCTTCTTTTATCCGACTGTCAAGAATTTCCTTAACTCGCTTGTAAGGCGTGTAAAGCGTGATTTCTTCGTCAGTTAATCTACTCAATATATTTTTTGCTGCGGCAATGTTCGCATTCATCTCGCCGCATTTCTTGCATTTAGTCAGTTCATGATGACTGCCGTATCTTTCCTCAAAATGCTGCCCGCAGATCGGACAGTACTGAGAAGTATATGCCGGATTGACATTATGAGTTTCAATCGAATTCTTGCTTGAAAGATATTCAATGCGTTCATCCAGTTGGCCCTTAGTCCATGAATTCAAGCGCTTGCGCATCTTTCTTGCGAATCTGCTGTTATCTGATTTGATGCCTTTTTCTTTTACGAATGTCAAGTCTTCCTTGGCAATGACCGCCGGATGCTCTGTCTCGATCATTCTGTTTATCGCACAGTTGATAAAGCTTCGGACGGTTTCTTGAGCTGAGCGGTAGCTCTTGTCATACGACTTTCTTCCGATATTGTTTTGCTCCAGATTCTTAAGCTTGCCAAGCAGTTTTCTTTTCTTCCTCAAAGCAGTCTTAGACAAAGGTTTGTTTGCCTTTTCCAGTTGCTCAAGCTGCTGATTGAGCAGCCAGCGCAAACTCATATATGGCTGCCGATTTGCGTTTCGCTTGCCGTACTTGTCAACGATGGCATTGGCAAGATTGCTGAAATTTTCACCATATTCATTGCCGCTGCTGCAGGAAAGCAAGGTGGCAAGCCCCTTGTCAATGCCGATCGCCTTCTTTGAATCGTTGCTGTAGCGTTTGCTAGTGATCAGCTTATGAACTTCGAGGCGCTGCTTGATGCGGTCTAGCACTACTGTGATATCGCCGGTGCGTGGATAACTCCACGGGCTGGTCATCTCCACAGAAAACTGCTTTCTAGGCACGTCTGAACTGAATGAAAAAATATTTCCTTCAAATGCCCAATTCAAGTCACACTTCATGCTAGAGCCAAGCTTGCCCGACTTGCGTGCTCGGTAGTGATAGCGATACGTAATCCGGCGTAAGTAGCTGTATGCTTGCTTGATTTGCTTATCCGTCAGCTTAGCTTCTATTTCAGTTAAAGCTTCGGCATATTCTTCCGGCAAATCGATTGGCTTGTGAAGAAGAACGGCTTGCCATGCACTTTTAAATTTCAAGATAAAGAACAAAAGGTGGCGCTGATCTGCAGAAAGATTTTCATTTCCTTGAATCACTTTCTTCAAGCGGTTAGCCAGATTCGACCACATACTTTTTATGTTGGCACATGCCTCGCGGAGAGCACCTACCCAGTGCTTGGTCTGAAAGTTGTAGACTGTTTCCAGCTTTCCTTTTGCGCCTTTAACCGGTTTGTCCCACTTGCGAACTTGGTTGCGCAGGGCCTGCCAGCTATTAACCGCAAGCATCGACTTGATGCCGCAGTAGCGGTTCAAAAAGAAATGCCGACATCTGCCGTATCTTTCAAAGAAGTCGGACATTCTGGCAAATTCTTCATCGCTTAACTTTTTGGAGTAGACTCTAACTGTCTTGGGCTGAGTCTTTGTCACTGTCTGCTTGATTGAAGAGCTTTTGGCTTTCTTGGATGACTCTTGCATTCTGACGCGACCTCTTTCCATACAGCTTAGCTGAGAAAACAGTGATTATAGATAAAACATCTTCTACAAGTTCTGAATTAGGATCAACGTTGTCTGTCTGATTGATGACAACTAGCTCTACGTCGTTTGCCTGGCAGATCGTCTCAATCATTTCAAAGCCAAAACGAACAAGTCGGTCTTGGTAATTTACCACGACTCGTTCACACTGTTTCTTACAGATCATGTTGATCAACTCGGTTAGGCCCTTTTTCTTATAGTTGAGACCTGATCCAACGTCTTGAATGATCTTAAACTGATAGCCATTGACTTCGCAATATCTAGACACTACATCCTTCTGCCTTTGGAGGCCTTCTTTTTGATGACCAGAAGAAACCCGGCAATAGCCGATGGTCAGTAGCTTCTTAGGCTTAGATGCCGTCACATTTCCTTGCAGAACTTCATCTAGCATTTCTTTAGTGTAGCGACGTTGATTGGAGGCGGTTCTAAGCGGTGTAATCAATCCCTCAGCTTCCCAATTGCGGAGAGTTGACTTGGCAACGTTAAGGTACTCAGCTGCTTTTGATATGGACATGTATTCGCTCATCGTTTCTTCCTTCCAATCTTTCGATATAGATATTATATCAAGAATTGGTAAGAAACGTTGCTATTTAGCATTGGATAAAATGAATACTTTTCAGCAGTCAAAACCGTTTTTTCATCTAAATAGTATGGCGTGATACTCTTAGTTGAGCCATTTTCCCCGCCTGTAACTATCGTAGTCCCCTTTGGCAGATTAGGATCATACTTCTGAATCGTTTTATAAGGAGTAACTTTGTATTCAACTTCCGACTTAGTACCAACAGAAACCACTTGATCAATCTTTCTTTGGATCTCATCTACCGTGAGACCATAGGTAGGTCTGATAGTGGAATTCGAGAATATGCACCACTTTTCTTATCTTCCGGGTGAGGTTCAATTGTTATGGACTTCTTGTTCGGCACCATAGACCCAATACATTCGCATTGCTCCACTAGTTTCTAGTTCTATACAAATCATCAAAGAAACTAAAGAAAGTTTGATGATCCATGGGTATAATTTATCTACTGTGTAGCTGACTTGATATAATATTGATAACGTCAAAAGAATACCGAAAGGAACACATCATGAAGATCGCAGTAATGGGTTACAGTGGCTCTGGCAAGTCAACTCTATCCCGCAAGTTAGGTGAATTGTACCAAGTTCCCATTCTTCACTTGGATAGCGTCCAATTTTTGCCAAACTGGAAAACGAGATCAACGGAAGAACAAGGCAAGATCGTCCAAACTTTTCTTAACGATAATCCTAGCGGCTGGGTCATTGATGGAAACTACAACAAACTCAGCTATGAACGCAGAATCATTGAAGCGGACATCATTATCCAACTCTTATTCAGTAGAAAAGATTGCCTGCTTCGCTGCATCAACCGCTATCGTAACTACAAAGGAAAGACCCGGCCTGATATGACAGTAGGCTGCGATGAAAAATTGGATTTTGAGTTTATCAAGTGGATTCTTTGGGACGGCCGGTCAAAAAATATCCAAGACCGCTATGTCCGAGTCCAGAAAAAGTATCCCAGCAAAGTAGTTGTCCTCCGGGATCAGCAGCAACTTAACGAGTATCTGCAAAATATAAAAGACTAGCAGCAAATCAGCTTATTCAGCATCCAGTCCCAATGCTGTTTCTGCTTGATACTTGTCGAGATTCATAGACTGCATCAGATACTCAACTGCATGCTTATTTTGCGCTGCCTTTGCTTTGGCAATTCTCTTTGCTGTATGTTGGGTAAATACTTCATTCATGCTTGTGCTGCCATTTGGATCTTCATTAGTGAGTTCTTCAATGGCTTCTTGCAAGTCATCCCCTCCGCCCATGGTCATGATTGAATTCAAAACAGAAACCATGTCTTCGTTGCTCAACTTCTTATCGCTAAATTTATCATCCGTTTCCTTTAACTGCCCTAAATCAGCAACTGCCTGTTTGCATCTTTCTACCGAAGCTGGCGCGTATCCCAATGCCTTCATCGCCTCTTCTTCAGACAAATTCCTCGATTCCATCAAAGCGTGGAGCAAATGCAGCTTATTCCTCGCTTGAGCAACGTCAACCCGTACTCTAGTGAAGTCGTTGACCAGCTCATCCTCTTTAGTTGTCTTGTCAACAATCTCATACAGTTCATCCAGACTGTCCATCAATATCATTGTTTTTCCTTCTTCCTATCCAAGCAGTTGTTCGATTACTTCCAACGTCTCTTGATACAGATCGTTGTAACTCAAAATCCCGCTCTGCAGCATATCTGCCAAAACAGTAATCTGTACCGAGGCCATGTGTGCATAATCGTCATCTTCAAAGCTCGGAAACTCTTCTTCCATGAGCTTCTTCATTCTGGCAAAAGCATACGTTGCCAAAATCACTGGATCCATGTCACGAGGAAACTTGCTTATTTCCATTTCAAATTCTCTTGCCGCAAACTCTTCTTCACTCATATTATTCGCGGCTAAAAGTTCCTGCAATTGCCCTGGTGCAAGCCGGCCATCGCCTTCTGCCATGATTCTCCTGTTCTTCTGCAGCAAAATGTTCTTGCATTCTTGGACAAGTTGATCTTGCGTGAGGCGGCCATGCTCCGTCATGTCCATCATGATCGTAGTCAAAACCATCCCTAACTGCGTCCCCTCTTGCTCAGTAAGGCTCAGATTGTTCTTCTCCATCAATTCCAGGCGAAAGATGAACGCAAGCTTGGCCAAGGCTTCATTCTTGTCACCGTCATCAACTTCCTTAAGCCCCGCGTCCAATTCGACTTTGGCGATTTCTTCTTCTGACTTCATCATTTTACCCCCTAAAATTTTCTAGCTTCATCTATTGCTTGTACTATAAAAAGTACCAACTTCAATAACACCTTAACTTAATTTTTCCCAGCTACAACAGTTGGGAGACTTTTCTCTTTGTTTCTGTTAACCAGTTTAACCCAGCAGCTTTGCTTGGAAGCGGCCTGCGCATTGCCAAATACATCATTCCGTCCTCTTCTTTGAAAAGGTCGGAAAAAGACTTGCTTACTTCTTGCGTTCTGACAACATACACCCGGCGTTCAGTCTGAATTTTAACGACCCGTTTCACATACTGTCGCATTCTCTCTTCTGTTGTCGTCACCGCCCCTTTAGGATAAAGCAGCTCAAGCAGATTCATGGCATCCTTGTACTTACGCCGATCAAGTCTTTGATTTCGCTCGAACTTTACCAGTTTCGCGCTTAAGTCTTGACTGTACGGCGTCAGCTCGATGACGTGAAGCAAATCGATGGTGACATCCGTGTCATGCTTGATCTTTTCCAGCAGCAGATTTCTCAAAGGCTCAATAAACAAGGGATTCTTGCAAAAATCACTAATCTTGTCATATGCCGTGCCCCGGCCGATCTCTTGCATGAATGCTTGAAGTTCTTCTTCCTGCTCCCTTGACAGCAGCTCCTCTGGTGTCTTTTCTTTCAGGCCTTTGAGATTACAGAGCTGTAAGGTCAGATTCTCAGGTTTTGCGGTTTTATAGGCAGCCGGACTCTTTTTTATCATGTCCAGCATTCTCTTGGCATATTTTTCTTCTTGGTACTTAGACGCCAGCCAAATGCGGACAGTATACCTTTCAGAACAGTTTCTTGCGAAATACAAACCTGTATCTTTGTCGACGATTACGTACCCTTGCTCATCCATTTTCTTCACCCCCATTTCGAAAACATAAGGACTTTAACCCATTCAGATTTTCTACATCAACTTGCTTGTTTTGCCCAAAATTATAGCACACCCCATATTTCTTGTACCATAAATAGTACATTTTTTACAAAAAACTAAATTTTTTCTCTATCCAATCTCCCAAGCAGTTAACACTTACCTCCGGCATCTCATCCCTAAGCCGTACTCACGTTCTGTTTCTGTCCTTATTCTACCACCATATTTTCCCGAACGCCAGTTTCTTTTCCAAAAAAATAAAAACTCTAGACAGAAAACTGTCTAGAGTTACGTTCACTAAAACTTTCTTTGCCCGTGTTGGTATACCTGCTTATCGCTTTGACCAACCGCTGCCACATCTTGCAGTGGATTATCCTTAAACACAAGGAAGTCAGCATACTTGCCCACCTCAAGGAAGCCGTATTCCTGGTCGATCTTCAGCACTGCCCAGGCCAGCGGCCCGCAAAGCTTGATAATTGCTTGCCCCTGCTCTGGTAAGTTCAACCAGTTCTTTCCAGGTCTGAATAATTTAAATTTTACGGGACATTATCCCAAGTTATTGACAGTTAGAATTACATCTTCATCTCATTTCTGCCAAAAACTTTTTTCTTTAAGTCTAACTAAAATGATTCCTTTTTCAGCAGAAAAAAGACTGACAAAATTAATTGCCAGTCTCTTTCGTCTATTCCGGGAACTCTTCCCGCTGCATTTTTTCGGTGATCTTGTTCAACATTTCATTGATTCCCATTACTTTATCAGCAAAGCCCCGGCCAAAGTCATCTGCCAGTCTGTCTTTGAGCAGCTTTACTGAATCCGGGTCCTGCTCATTAATATCTAAACCGTAGTAGTAGTTGGCCACCTTGTTTAAAAAGGGAATCATCCTCAGCGTCTTGATAACTGCTGGTCTGCCATTGTTATACTTTTCAGCATCTGCTTGTGACGCTTCTTCGATTGACACGCTAGCGGACCATTCAAAATAAGCTTCATCGATTCCGATAGTCACCACGCTGTAGCTGTTGCTTAAATCTTCCTCATACCAGAACTTATGCCGTTCTGTATTACCATCTTCTTGCTCATTATAGCCAGGTATGCCTTGTCTGAACATCCCTTGGACAATTACCAGCTTATTAGTCAGCAGATCATCGTAGAGCTGAGCCAAGGTTTCCACCCTGGGCCATGAAGCCCTTTCCAAGAGTTCAGGTTTATGACGCATGTTCCGGATAGTCTGATATGGTATGCCTGTTATATTAGCTAATTCACCGACATTTACGTCTTCCAGAAGCAGGGCCTTTTTTGCATCTTCCAGTTCATTCATCCTTGAAGCACTGATCCTTATATGTGAGTAATGTCTTTGCCGCATGCTTTCCCGCCTCAAAAATAGTATCTAAGCCATATTTTACCATCTTAGATTACATTGAGCGGTGCAATTAAGCGCATATTTTTAAAAAAAATACCTATTTCACCAAATTCAGCTTTTTGTTAGCTGCGATGATCATCTCCTTCAAGAATACGGCAAGAGGCTCATCCAGACTGTAGTCACCGCAAATCACATGAGTAAGAGACTTCATGTCACTTGTTTCACCTTCCTCTTCTCCCTTTCCGTTAATGATGATCACAGGGCATTGGCCAGGCAAAATAAGATCAGGGTATTTAGTGCTACGGAATTGGTGAACAACCTTTACCGCGTTGCTGCCATATGGATTAAAGCCGCACAAGATTACCGCTCCGCAGTCTTCATCGAAGTAATCTTCACCGATCAGTCTGAACATCGTCATGTCCATCTTAGACGTGCAATAACGGCCAAGGAGGCCAAGATTGTCGCTTTCTTTTGCCATCCGCAACGAGTAGAAGTGCTTCTTCTCATCTTCATCCAGCACAACAACTTGGGCAAGCGGGCCATTAACCTGATCTTGCTTACATCCTGCCGTGTTCAGCAGCACCTGAGACATTTTCACGTCTGGGAAAAGAGCCTGGAGCACCCGCATAGCAGTTTCATCATTCTTCAGGACAGTGCAAAACACTTCGTTATCGCTCAGCCCTTGGTAATTAGTATTTTCCATATTATATTTTTCCTTTGCTCATATAGCAACCACAAGATTTTTTCTCAGCAAGTTAATTTAAGCACTTTCAAGAAGTCCCGCAAAGTCCTGCTTTTTCGGAAAGGAAAAGCCCGCGCAAACGCGCAGGCTAAGCAATCACAGTAAAAAGCAATTTACTTTCTCCATCAGAATCTATCAAAAATGGTATTCGTCTTCCCGCTCAAAAATTCAGTCGTACACAAGCGTTCACGCAACTTTATCTTTGCAATCCGTAAAGTACAAAAAAATTGCCCTGCTGCCACCAGGCTCTCATCCAGCGACTGCAGAGCAATTTGTATTATGGAAGTTTTGTAACTCGTTTTACTATTTTGAGGAGTTGAGTAATTGAGAGTTGGAAATAGTGGTACTAGTGTCTACCATGACTGACCTGCTTTTGCAGGTAATCAACCTTCTGCTCATAATCATCGATCAGAGCTTGAAGATTCCGCTGGCCTTTCCAGCCAGCATAACCAAATAGCAACATCCCTGCCGCCCCCAAAACTAGCAAGGCGATCCCTAAAACATCGAGAAAAATGTTTTTGGAATGGAAGAAGTAGACCAAGACAATTCCGCTTCCGCTAAGAATACTGCCGAGCTGGAACCAGTAGCCCAGATTTTTTAACATATGCTTTTGATAAGCTACTTCGTCTTGATATCCCTTACGCATTTCTTCAAAAGTCATGATTAGGTTCCTTTCTAGTCTAAGAACGGCAAGGACTAATATTAGTAGGACAGACCTGGGTTGAAGAAGCCGAGCAGGACGCCGACAAATGAAATTACAACCAAAATCAGCATAGTCCAGATTGCTGAAACGTGCTTCTTAGACATCAGCCACCAGCAGAAGATGGTGATCAAAACTGTCAAGAGGCCTGGGAAGATTGAGTCAAGCTGCTTTTGCAGGTCCAGGAAGACCTTGCCGTTTGAGTTGTACAGCTTCAAAGAGGTAGTTACGTTAACCCATGATGCCAGCACCCCGCCGACAACCATGGCACCAACCGTACCAATTGCCCGGCGGACAGCCGCGCCTTGCTCACCGACGAGGAATTCTACCGCCTTATCTCCCAACTGGTAGCCGCGGAAGTAAAGGAAGCGCTGGCCAAAGTAGGCTAAAAGTACCCAAACGACAATGTAGAAGATAGCACCGACTGGTGAACCGCCGCTAGACATCCCTAAAGCAATACCCAACAGAATTGGGATCAAGGTCCCGTCGATCAAAGAGTCACCGATCCCGGCAATTGGCCCCATCAAACCGGCCCGCATGTCGTTGATCGTTTCGCCATCAATCCCGCGGTCATTTGCCCGGGCTTCTTCCATACTTGCCGTAATACCAACAATTACTGAACCCAGCATTGGGTTGGTGTTGAAGAAGGCAGTGTAAGCGTGGATAGCGTTGACCTGGTCTTCATGTTTTGGATAAAGCTTTTTCAGAATTGGCAGCATGGAGGCCATGTAGCCAAAAGTCTGCATGTGTTCTTGGGAGAAGCAGGTCAATGCACCCCAGAACCATAAATTAAATGACTTGCTTAAAGTCTTTTTGTCCAGTTTCTTAGCGTTGTCCATGATTAGATGTCCTCCTCTTCCTCATCGTCATCATCAATTGAGCCGGCTGATACAGTTACCCGCTTGCTTTCGACCATTTGAACTTCGTACATGATTGCAGCGAAGAGCAGGGAAACGATCGTTACTGAAACCAAGTTCAAGTGCAGGGATGCGCAGAAAGTGAAACCAACCAGGAATGGCACGAAGTCCATTGGCTTGTTGACAATCTGCCGCAGTAAGATAGCGATCCCGACACATGGCAGCATCCCGCCGACCGTAAACAGGGTCTTCATTGGAATCCCGTCCATTGGCAAAGCGTTACGCAAAGCAGTAACGGCTGCTGCCCCAAAGTGGGTCAAAAGCATGGTTGGGATAAAGGAGAACAAAGCGTGAGATACCCATGGCCAGCCAAAGTTGACCGCATACAGCTTATCCAGCTTGCCATTTTCAACATCCTTCCAGCCAAATGACTGCCAAACCAAGTTCATCGTCGCAACGGCGTAGTAGAGAACAGTCCCGACCGTACCGACCAGGGTACCGACTGACTTGGCCAAGTTAGCGGCTGAAGTGCTCAAAGGATTCAAGTTTTGTGCGGAAATTGCCACCATAGCCAGGGGAATCCCGATGTAAGAAATTGCCCGGACGTCGGCTGAAACAGTACCACCAGGAGTAACCAAGGCGATGTAGACCAGCTGCATGGCCACCCCGCAGGCAATCCCAAGCTTCAAGTCGCCTAAGATAATCCCGCAGACTAAACCGCCGACCAAAGGACGACCAATCGTGTAGTTACCAACTGCTTGACCTGCCATACATGAGTTGGAACACAAACATGCGAACAAGCCCAAGATGGCAGCCTGGAACCAATTAATTGTCATTTTAAAAATCTCCCTCTTTTTAAAAAGAACTTTTTAGTAACCAAACTTTGACTTAAACTTTGACCATTCACCAATTCTTTGATCTGGCAGCAAGGCGAAGTCAACCTTGTAACCGGCCTTTTCGATTGCTTCAAAGGCATCCCCTTCTTCTTGCGTGAAGGACTGGTTGTCACCGAGCTTGATTGCACCCGGCCGGTCATTGCCTGGGCCAACGTTGACCACCTTAACGTCGCTTGGCTTGAAGCCTTCGTCAACCAGGATCTTCTTCATATCCAATGGACTCTTGGTAATCAAGAAGTAGCGGGTATCTGAGTTCAAGACCTTGTCTTGTACCTTTAAAAAGTGCTCCATCGTCCAGACAAAAGTTTTCTTTCCTTCGGCCGCTGCTTGATATGCTTCTTTCAAAATCTTGTTCTTAGCTGCCTTGTCATTAACGGCAATGATCCCGTCACATGGACGTTCCTTACCCCAACGGGTGGTAATCAACCCGTGGATCATCCGGTCATCAACTCTTACAAATGAAACTGACATCTTTCTTCCTCCTCGTTAAATCTCATCATCATCTTCATCAGCGCTGTCTGCTGACAATTTGTATTCCTTCAAGGCTTCCTTGGCTTCACTCAAGGCTGTGCTTGCCAAAGTCTCCCGATCCATTCCGTCTAAGGAAACTGCGACAGTCAAAGCCATGGTGAAGTTCATGCCGCCCAAGATCGTTGCTCGGTCGAGCAAACCGTAATCTGCTGCCACGCTCAAGAAACTGGTCAAGGGACTGCCGCCAATCAAGTCTGCCAAGATCACAAATTCATCGTCAGCGGAAAACTTATGCTGATCCAGCAGGTCCTTGACTTCTTGTCTAAAATCATCAGCTGATTTTCCATTATGCAGGCCAATTGCAAATATACGCTCCGTGTTACCGGTAAACATTTCCAGAGAAGTCTTCAAGCCCTCTGCAAATTTGCCGTGTGAGACCAAAAATACATATTTCACTTTCTTACCTCCTTGCTTAGCTTTCGAGATAAGTCTATCATCCCAGCAATCGCTTACATAGTGTAATTTGTCACTTGTTTAGAAACCGGGCTTTGGATTTTTGTCATCATTTGCAGGTAGAAATATGACATTTGTCACATGACTAACATGACATTTTTCCATATAATCTATAGTAACGAGTACAAATTAAAGCGGTTCATTACTAAGGAGGAGAGTATATGACCTATCGTGACAAGCGGAAGTTCAGCAAGCAGCTACTCAGCAGTACTTTCGCCACTGTCGGCCTAATTTTACTTACATATTTCCTGCTCAATCTGCATCCCTGGGTCAAACGGCAATACACCATCGGCAGCAGCTACATGACCATGAACAACAATTTTTATGTGATTTTGAATGAGCAGATTGCCAATTCGGTCAACCAACATGGCGACCGGCTGATCACCCGGGACCCTGCATTGAAAGTTGACAAGCAGGTCCAGCAGATTAATGATTTCATCAAAGAAAAAGTCGACTTAATCGTCATTGCCCCAGTAGATGGCAATTCTGCTAAGATCCACCAAGCATTAAAAAAAGCGCGGACAGCCGGCATCAAAATCATTAATGTTGACACTGAAACTAAGTGGCCTGACGCTGACTGCACGATTACTACTGATAATTATCAAGCTGGTAACTTGGTTGCTCACTATCTTCTGAAAAAGGAAAGCAAAGCGAAAATCTTACTGCTGACCCAGGCCAGTGCATATTCTGCTAAAGAGCGAATCCAGGGTTTCTGCGATACGATTGCCCATAGTCCACGGAGGAAGAACTATCAAATAGTTGGTCGGCTGGAAACCTTTGGTCAGTCCGAAATCGCCCTGCCCAAAGTTGAACATTATCTAAAAAACGGATCAAGCTTTGATACGGTTATGTCCTTGAATGACCAGGCAGCCATCGGTGCCTTGTCAGCCATTGATGCACAAAAATTGAGTAAAAAGATACACGTTTACAGTGTTGACGGCTCACCAAACATGAAATTGCTAATTGGCAAGAACTCTAACACTATTGCTACCGCCGCTCAGTCTCCTGTTAAAATGGGCAAAAGCAGTGCCAAAGCCATCTATGACTTGTTAAAGGGCAAGCACACCAAAAAGAAGATCACCATCCCAGCTAAGATAATTGACCAAGGCAATCTTAATCATTACGGAACGACGGGGTGGCAATAATGGATCAAAAAATATTAATGGCCCAGAAACTTAACCGTCTCTTTCTTTTAAGAAAAATGATGATGTGGCTGAACACTGTAATTGTGCTATACATCTCAGCTATTTTTTACGAAGCATCAATTTATATCGTGAATCAAAATGTCAGCTACCAATTCTTGACTAAATTGAGCCGGGTTCCTTTTTCGCCAGTAGGTATTTTCTGGACGGCAAACCTGACCATGCTGCTCTTGGCAACCATTATGACTATCCGCCATCACAGCAGCCATTCGGTCAATTCCAGCGCGACATTCTTCGTCATTGAAATAATCTTGACAATTATCATATATATTGCCCTGCAGACCAGTTACAATGGTCTCTTTCTCTTAATCCTGGTCGATTACTTCCTGTTCAGCCGGAATATGGCCCACATTCGTCACCTGCCCTTTTGGGCCAGCATTTCCCTGCTCTTTCTCTTGCTCTATTCCGTCTCTGATTACGCGATTTTAGGCAGCTTCCTGGATATGCCAAATCTGGCCACTTATATCAGCTTTCTGCCGATTAAGATCCAGGCCAAGCTGGTCATTATCAAAAATTTCTTAACGACGCTCAACCTGCTCTGTTTCATCGGTATTATCGTTGCTTACGGTCTTTACTTGCTCAACCAAGAACGCAATATCCAAGAAGAACTTTCCCAGGCGGCCCGGGCAAATATTGAATTAAAGAATTATGCTGCCTTGTCAGAAAAAATTGCCCAGAACCGGGAAAGAAAAAGAATCGCCCGGGATATTCACGACACTGTTGGCCATGCCTTGACCGGTATTTCAGCCGGGGTTGACGCTACAAAAATGCTGATTGATATCAATCCGCAAGCAGCAAAAGAGCAGTTAGATAAAATTTCGATTGCTACTAAGCAAGGAATCAAGGATGTCCGCAAAACACTCAACCAAATGCGGCCTGGAGCTCTCAACGGCTATACCCTGGAGGCATCTCTTAAGAAAATGCTGCAGGAATACAGTGATATTTCCCACTTGCAGATCAATTTTGACTACGAATGGCAGCATCCTGATTTTGAAAAGACAACTGAGAATGTTATCTTCAGAGTCATTGAGGAAGCCATTACTAACTCATTAAGGCACGGTCATGCCAGCAAAGTTAATATTTACTGTTTGGAGACTCCGGCGGCTTACCTGCTCAATATCCAGGACAACGGAACCGGAGTTAAAATGATCCGGCCAGGTTTTGGGATCACCCAAATGAAAGAGCGGGTCGCGATTATCAACGGCAAGGTTACTTTTGATGGCAGCCAGGGATTTTTAATCAGCGTAATGATTCCAAAAAGCAGTAAAAATCAGGAGGAGAAAATATGATTAAGGTTTTAGTTGCAGATGACCAGGCCCTCATCCGTGATTCATTAAAAATCGTGCTTGAAGCTTCTGGTAAGTTTACCGTTACCGATACAGCAGGTAACGGCAAAGAAGTACTGGAAAAATTGGCTGTCAGACAGCCAGACGTCATTTTAATGGACATCCGTATGCCGGAGATGGACGGGACAGTTTGCACCAAGTACGTCAAGGAAAAGTATCCCAACATTAAGGTAATTATCTTGACGACTTTTGATGACGATGACTTTATTTTCAGTGCCTTAAAATATGGTGCTTCAGGCTATCTGCTTAAAGGGGTTGAACCAGCCGAGCTTTACCAAGCTATCGAGACGGTCTACCGGGGCGGGGCAATGATCAACCCTGATATTGCCCAAAAAGTCTTTACCCTCTTTTCCAGAATGGCACAAAACAATTACGCGATCAGCGTCAATGACCAAGCGGCCCATGACTTCACTCCACATGAACTCCGGGTAATCCAACAAGTTGGCTTTGGCCTGTCAAACAAAGAAATCGCGGCTAAGTTATTCTTGAGCGAAGGCACTGTCCGCAACTATATTTCGAAAATTCTGGATAAGCTCGACCTACGAGACCGGACTCAGCTGGCAATTTGGGCCATACAAAGCGGCGTCACCAGCGAGGTAATCAAGGATGACCAAGAAGACAAGCAGTAACCGCATCAATTCCATTTGGCTGGTCTTATTACTGATCGTGCTTCTTTGCGCGGCCTCTGCTGCTATAGGCGATTATTACACGAAAAAATCAAAAACACTGACGGTTGCTTTTTATACTGGTAGCAGCTGGGATGCACCAAGCGGCAAGCCTTATAAGATGATCGACTACGCGATTAAAAAGTTTCACCGCAAGTACCCTAACGTTAAAATCCGATACGAAACCGGGATTACCAAGAAAGACTATATCAACTGGCTTAGCGGTAAGATCGTTTCTGGACAAACGCCAGACGTCATTTTGGTGCCAGACGAGAACTTTGCCACAATGGCATCTGAAGGAGTTTTAACCAGCCTGGACCGTTTTATTGACAGCGATAAACTTGATACTAGTAACTTTTACCAATCGTTATTCACTAGTTACCGTTATCACGGCGTTCAGTATGCCCTGCCTTATGAAGCTAATCCCCAATTGATGATCTACAATCAAAGCCTGCTGGAAAACTATGACCTGCCAAGCAAGTTTTCCAAGCCAGCACCAGATGAGTTATTAAACATCAGCACCCAGCTTAGCAAGGTAAAAAGGAAAAAACTTTATGGCACAACCAGTGACTTTAACTGGTACAATGCGGCAGCCGCATATCAAGATGAGCCTTTTAATCTCAGCGATCACCGGATTAACTTGACCAGCAACCGCTTTGGCAAGGCGATCAAGTTAATGCAACAATTATACGTAAACGCGGGTAACATGAACGTAACCAGTGATTTGTTTGACGAAGGAAAGGTTGCTTTTGAACCCGTCTATCTTGCTCAGTACCGGACTTATACCTCCTATCCCTACCATGTAACCCGGTCATACGATTTCCGGGTCGACTGCTGCCAGATGCCAAGTATAGTGGGCAGCAGCAGTACAAATGTTGAAAGTAGTTCTTGGGGAATTGCCAATAGCAGTTCTAATAAGCAAATGGCCTGGAAATTTATTGAAATGCTCTGCTCTGACCAGCAACTGCAACAAAAGTTGATGGCCAATTCAACAGGTAGCTCAGTACTTAAGTCAGTCGTGCAGAGCAAGGATACCGCAAAAGTCTTGCACCAATACGGTTCCGATTCTCAAAATTTGACTAATTGGCAGTTAGATTCCATGTTGGAGGACGGCAAAGTTGCCCCCCGTTTTAAAGAATATACAGAAGTGATCAACTTGCTTAATTCGCGCTTAAATGCCGCTTTAGAAAATGGAGACGTCGATACCGAACTCTATGATATTCAAACAGATGCCAACAACCTTTTAAAATAACCAAAGAAAAGCAGCCATGGATCAGCAATTTTTGCAATCCATGGCTGCTTCAGTTTTTTAGAAATAAAAGTTCCCCTACATCACGCTAATCAGCAGCAAACTAATCAGCAGGGCCAAAGTAAAGCAGATGCCGATCAGCCAGCCCAGGATCTTAAAAGATACCTTGAGCAAAAAAGCGGCGATCGCCACCGGCACGGCCACAATAGTTAAAAATATCAGTAAGATCAAAAAAGATATCGTAAACATGATAATTCCCCCAACTTGTCCTCTATCCCCTGAATACAAGTTAAAGGTAACCCAAGCCGGCGCGGCCTGTCAACCTTCTTGCTTTCTTTTACCGGCTGCTTCTGCCCGGCTTTCCCCAGGCAGCTGCCTCAAAAAAATTAAGAAAACATCTCTTCTACTATCTCATCATGCAGCTTGTTGATCCGCTGGCTGGTCTTTTGCCAGTTGTACTCGCCATGCTGCTTGTTCCGGTAGGCGTAAAGCTGGGCCTCATTGATATACTTCAATGCCAGGTCCCAGCGTTGCTCTGTCCCCCAGCCTCTGGCATAGCACAGGGCCAGGCGGTAGTCAATCTCAGCAATCAAGTCTTCGTCGCCTTCCTGCAAGACGCTTTCCGCCATGCTGTAATACTGAAAGGCAATCTGGTCGTTTCTCTTTACAAAATTGCCAAAACGGAAGGCATCCCCAAGCTTATAGAAGGCATTTGGATTGCCAGCCAAAGATGCTTGCGTAAAATAGTAAAAAGCCTGCTCCTGGTCGGCTTCACCAACCCGGCCAAAGGCATAGATGTAGCCTAAATTGCACATGGCCTGGGAGTTGCCGTAGTCAGCTGCCTTTTTATAGCACTCAAGGGCCAATTCATAGTCCCCCTGCCGGTAGGCTTCTGCCCCCCGGTCCAGCCAGGTCGCGCCAATTTTATCCATTTCAACGAATTTGTCTTTATCCGAAAATGCCATCTTAACCGCCAACCTTTCTAAAAATTAACTAAGCGCCAGCTCCTTGACCGGATACGCGATCGGCTGAGTGGAAGTCTCATAAGCCGGCAAGCCGTGCATGGCCCGGTAGATCGCCCGCTCAATTGAGGACAGGCCCGCCGAATCCGCGATTGCCAGCCGCTTGGCATACTTGCGCAGGGCCTTGCTGGTCGAGTGCTTGTTCAAGTTCTGCACCATGACCGTTACGTCAGCCCGCTTCAGCGCGTGCTTGTAAAAAGATTCCGTATCAGAAAACTTAAAGGCATCAATCACCTTACAGCGGCCGTGGTGCTCACCAACCATCTTCTGAATCTCCTGGCTGCGGAGCTCATTACCGATGACCACCACCACGCTGCGGCCATGCAGGTCAAAATTCAAGGTCGTTACGCTCTCATCTTTGTCCTTGTCTTCCTTTTCGCTCTTGGCCTTCTTTTCAGCCGGTTTTTCCTTCTTTGAAGCTTCTTTTCCCTTAGTCTGGCTGACCCAACGGACGATCATGTTGCTGGGGCTGTTCTTATACCAGGCTAAATCGACAATGTCGCCTTCATGGACAAATCCAGTCTCGGTTTGCCCGGCATCAATGATCGCCGGCACCTCATAGCGGTCAATGCCCGCGCACTCGCTTAATCTCTCGCCCATGGCGCTGTGGCTGACGTACAAACCGCCCGCGGCATCCCTTTCCACGACCCCATATGACAAAGTCGCGATATTAGACGGCAAATTGCCCGCTTCCACGATCCGGACCACCCGGGGCGGCTGGCTGCTCGGGTCCAGCTCAACCAAATCGCCATTTTCAACGTTCAGATTTTTGACAGCCAGCTCATTGATCTCGCTGACCAGGTCCCCTTGTTCGGTGTAAAAACTCCCGCCTTTCAGCGCCCGGGAAAAGCGGCAGAGCTTGTGGCCAACACTGATTTGGTAAGGGATGCTGGCTGCCGGCTCTTCATGGCGGATAATCTTGACTTGCTTTCTGTCCTCTGTTTCTTCTAAGTCCCCGCCGCTGTCCGCCTCTTCGATGGCGTCTGAATCATCAGAATCTTCTTCCTCATCGCTTGCTTCGTCTTCCTCATTATCATCATCAAGATCGACTCTGGCCAGGGCCAGGAGGTTTTCAATCGCGACTGCTCCCAGGCGCAGGGAAGTACTGCTGTCATCCAAAGCATCCAGGATGTTCTGTACTTGCTCACGATAGTCTAAATAGTATTCTTTCATCTTTTTTACCCTTTCATTTTTGAATTCGCTTTCCACGTCTATTCTTATTATCGCAATCTTTTGAAAAAATGACAGGGCATATGCGAAAAAAATTGGGGAAAAGGGTAAAAAATGCTCTTTTCCCTTAACAGTAAGCCTTTACTGTAAATTTGCTCTTGCGGCCTTGATCACCCGGGCTACATTTTCACTGGTCCGGGCTAAATTTTTCCCTCCGCCGGCCAGAGCTTCCGGCAAGCTGCAGACACCAGGCAGGATGCCAAAAATTGCCGTAAAGCCAGCATCATACAAGCTGTCAATTCCGTCTCCCACTTGGCCCGCCAAAGCAAAGACGGGCACGCCAAACTTTTTGGCAACTTGGGCTACGGCATATGGAGTCTTGCCAAACTTGGTCTGGAAATCAATTCCGCCTTCACCGGTAAAGACGTAGTCAGCATCCCGCATCTTTTCAGCTAAATGACTCTCCTCGATCACGATCTGGGCGCCGGCTTTTATCTGGCACTTGCTGAAGGCCAAAAAGCCTGCGCCAAGGCCGCCGGCTGCCCCGCTGCCTGGCAGCTGCTCAATATCTTTCCCAACTTGCTCCTTGATCACAGCCGCGTAATGATGGAGATTAGCATCAAGCTTTTGGACCATCTCCTTGTCAGCTCCTTTTTGCGGGCCAAATACCGCCGAAGCTCCGTTTGGTCCAGTCAAAGGATTGGTCACGTCACTGGCCAGGATGATTTCTGCTTCTTTTAAGCGGGGATCCAAGCCGCTGGCATCAATTTTGGCTAGCTCCCCTAAACTTCCTCCGCCAAAGGGCAGGTCTTGGCCATTTTTATCTAAAAACTTGACCCCCAGAGCCTGGGCCAGACCGGCTCCGCCGTCATTAGTCGCGCTGCCGCCCAGGCCCACGATAATCTTTTTGACACCCCGCTTTAACGCGTCAAGCACCAGCTCCCCGGTCCCAAAAGTGGTCGCCGTCATTGGATTCCGGTCCTTTTTCTCAACCAGGCCCAGGCCACTGGCCGCGGCTGTCTCGATCACCGCGCATTTTCCGTCATTGATCAGTCCGTAGCTGGCCAAGACCCTTTTGCCGTCTGGGCCGGTAACCTCCTTTGCAACTTTTTCACCAGGTACACAGGACAATATTGCATCTACCGTTCCTTCCCCGCCATCCGCCATGGGAACCTGGACTACTTCGGCATCTGGAAAGACCCGCTTGATCCCCTCGGCCATAGCCTGGCAGGCCGCTTTGGCTGACAGGCTTTCCTTGAAACTGTCGCTGGCTGTAATAATCTTGAGCATTTTTCTGCCTCTTTCATTTTTTCAATATTCAGCTCTATTTTAGCGCTTCTCGCTGAATTATCAGTATAATTAAATGAAAAGAGTTTTGGATAAAGAATAAGGAGCCCTATGGAAACCAAGAAATACCTCTCCCTCATCGACCGGGAAATGGCCCAGATGCCGGACTTCGTCAAGGAATACCAGCTGGAAACCCGCCACTCTCTGACCACCAGCTACCAGTACCTGACCGAAATCCGCCGCTTTTTCTCCTGGCTGATCTCTGAAAATTTAACCCAGGCCGAAAGTCCCAGCCAAGTTAAGCCGAGCGACCTGGAAAAATTGAGCCGCAGCGACGTCATGCTCTACCTGGACAAGCTGGAGCACAGCAAGAACAAGCAGGGCCACCTCAACTCCCCAACAACCGTCAACCGGTCCCTCAACGCCCTCAGATCCTTGTACAAGTACCTGACGATCACCGCTGACAGCAACAATGGCGAGCCTTATTTTGACCGCAATGTCATGCTCAAGATCAACTCGCTTCCTTATACAAGCACCTTGAACTACCGGGCCCATGCCTTAGAAGCCCATATGTATACTGGCGACTTAAAATACCAGTTCATGGACTTTTTAGACCAAAAATTTGCCGGTCTCTGCAGTGGGCGCGCTCTTTCCTCTTTTAAGCAAAACAAGGAACGGGACATGGCCGTTATTGCCTTGATCTTAGGCACCGGGATCCGGGTTTCTGAATGCGCCGGCGTTGACATGAAAGACCTCAACTTAAAAGAGGCAACTTTAGACGTCACCCGGAAAGGCGGGCAAAGAGACTCAGTGCCAGTCGCTGACTGGACCCTGCCCTACCTGGAAAAGTACCTGGCAATCCGGGCTGACCGCTACCAGGCCCCAAACAATAACAAGGCCTTTTTCTTGACCAGCTACCACCAGGAATGCCGGCGGATGACGACCAATGCCATTGAGAAAATGGTTGGCAAGTATTCTGCCGCCTTTGGCCACCCCCTCACCCCCCACAAGCTCCGCCACACGGTCGCTTCTGAACTCTACCAGGCGACCAAAGACCAGGTCATGGTGGCCCAGCAGCTGGGGCAAAAAGGTACCTCAGCCACTGACCTCTACACCCACGTTGACCAAAGAGAACAGCGGGCCGCCCTCAATGCCAGCGCCAAACAAAACAAGTCCTCCTCTGATTAGAGAAGGACTTATTTTCGTCTTTTGCTAGTTATTTTCTTCTGTGGTAAAAATTTTATTTTTAGTCAGCCAGGTGCTTGTTCTTGTAAACCAGCTTGCCGCTGACAAAAGTCAAGGCAGTCATGCCGTAGACTTCCTGGCCGGTGAAAGGAGTGTTGACCCCCTTGGACAGGTAGTCTTCCTCGGCAATCTTTTCGGCGTGATCCAGGTCAAAGACGGCCAGGTCAGCTTCCTTGCCCGGAGCCAGGACACCAGCGTCAAGACCAAAGAGCTTGGCTGGCTGGTAGCTCATCAGATCTAGAAGCAGACTCAGATCCATCTGTCCGCTCTTGACGAACTTGGTGTACAGGCAGGCAAAAGCCGTTTCGTTGCCGATGATCCCGAAGGCGGCCTTCCGCATGTCGCCGGCCTTTTCTTCCCGGCTGTGCGGGGCATGGTCGGTCGCGATCAAGTCGATCGTCCCGTCCAGCATCCCTTCAATCAAGGCAAACTGGTCTTCCTTTGATCTAAGAGGCGGGTTCATCTTGTAGTAGCCGTTATTGCCGTCGATCTCCTCTTCGCTCAAAAGCAGGTGGTGAGGAGCAGCTTCAGCGGTGACGTTGATCCCGTATTCCTTGGCGATCCGGATCAGTTCCACGCTCTCCTTGGTGGAAACGTGGCAGGCGTGGTAGTGAACGCCGGTAGCTTGGGCCAAAACCAGGTCTCTGGCCAGCTGGGCTGATTCACTGACCCCCAGGATGCCTGGCAGTCCGAGTTCTTCAGCCTTCTTGCCGGCATTCATCACCCCGTGATGGTAAAGGGAGTCATCTTGGATGTGCTCGCAGATGGCCAGGCCAACCTTGGCTGCTTCTTGCATGGCTTCGTACATGGTGCCGGCTTGCTGGATGCCGTGCCCATCATTGCTGAAGGCAAAAGCTCCTGCTTCTTTCAAGGCAGCCATGTCAACGACTTCGTCACTGGTCAGATTTTTGGTAATAGCCCCGTATTGCTTCAAGTGCACGCAGCTGTTGGCTTCGTTTAAAGCAACTTGCTTTTCAAAAGTTTCCAGGTTATCTGGGACCGGGTCAACATTAGGCATGGTGCAGACCGTGGTAAAACCGCCCCGGGCTGCTGCTTCAGACCCGGTTTTGATGGTTTCCTTGTAGGTAAAGCCAGGTTCTCTGTAATGTTCGTGGATGTCCACCAAACCAGCTGTCAAAAGCTTGCCCTTTAAGTCGTAGACTTCAGCACCCTCTTCCGGCAAGTCCAGACCGACCGCCTGGATCTTGCTGCCGGAAAGCAAGACGTCTTCTTTAATGAATTCGCCTTCTTGGTAAACCAGTCCGTTTTTCAGCAAAATGGCCATTATTCAAGGCCTCCCAACTTGCGGCCGCGCAGAACGGCTTCGATCATGGCCATTCTGACAAAGACCCCGTTGTGCATTTGCACAGCGTAGCGTGACTTAGGTGCTTCAACCAGGTCGCCGTCCCATTCAACCCCGCGGTTGATTGGACCCGGGTGCATGATGATGGCGTCATCTTTAAGCATGTCGTAGCGGCGTTGGTTTAAGCCGTAAGCAGCGTTGTAGTCCTTGGCATCAAAGAGCTGTTCAGTCTTGGCTTCTTCCCCGTTGTGGCGTTCGTGCTGAACTCTGAGCAGCATCAAGACGTCAAGTTCTGGAATTTCATCGTCAATGTTCTTGACATAAGTGCCGTACTTGCTGAATTCTTCAGCGTCGTACCAGTATTCTGGACCTGAGAAGTAGACTTCAGCGCCAAGAGTGTTCAAGATTTCCATGTTTGACCGGGCTACCCGGGAGTTGGTCAAGTCACCCATGATCATGATCTTCAAGCCGTCGAAGTGGCCGAATTCGTTGTAGATGGTCATCATGTCCAGCATGCTTTGGGATGGGTGCTGGCCGGAGCCGTCACCAGCGTTGACCAGGCCCATTTGCAGGTGCTGGCCTTCCTTTGGGTGGATGATTTCGTTGTAGTAGGCGTTTTCCGGGTGTCTGATGACGCTGAGTTCGATGCCCAGGGAAGCCATGGTCAGTTCAGTGTCGTAGAGGTTTTCCCCCTTGTTGACTGAAGAGTGGGATGGGTCAAATGGGATAACCGTAAGGCCCAGCCGCCTTTCAGCAACTTCAAAGCTGGTGTGAGTCCGGGTTGAGTTTTCAAAGAACATGTTGGTGCAGAAGATTGGCCGGCTCAAGGCTGGTACTTCCCCGCCGTTCTTGAAGTATTGCGCTCTTTGCAGCAGGTGCAATACGTCGTCGGCGCTCAATTGTTCAACACTGACAAAGTATGGCAGGCGAAGCAAGTTGTCTTGCTTGTCTTCAGTTGCGACAACGACTTGGTTTTCGGTAACAGTGGTCATGATAATTTGGCATCCTTTCGAAAATAACTTAAGCAAAAAGACCATTTTAAACACTCAGTCTCCGTGTCTAAAATGGTCTCTCAAAGTCTGCTTAAACTGCCCGGGAAGCTTTCTCCCCGGTTTCCTTGCCAATCCGAATGTTTGCCAAGAAATCTTTGTTTATGTCTGAAATTTGAGTTGCCTTCTTAGCCTCACGGGACTAAATTTAAAGGTCATTCATATGTTTCCTTAACTATAAAGACTTTTGCCAGGCAAGTCAAGCTTTTTTAGCGAAAAAGCAGGTAATTTTTTAAAAGGCAAAGTTTAAAACTATTTTCAACCGCTTTCGCACGTGTTTGCGGTATAATCTACCTAAGGAATCGACAGACATGTGTTTTGTTAGACTGACAGGAGGAATTCATCCATGAAGTTTACGAAATTGTTGAAAACACGCAAATCCGTCCGGACTTATACGGGCAAGCCTGCTGGCAAGAAGCAGGTCAAGAAGATCATTGAAGCAGCTGAACTGGCGCCAGTTGCCCGCGGCTTATACGAAAATTACCAGCTGACGGTCATTTCTGACCCGAAGATTTTGAAGGAGATCGACCAGGAAGCCGCCATGATGTTCGGCGACTTGGAATCCCATCCCTTGTACGGGGTACCAACCTTGATCCTTGTTTCCGCAAAAGAGCGGGATGAAATGGCCTATGCCAGTGCCGGCATTATTGCCCACAACATGGTTCTGGCCGCTGAAAACAAGGGCCTGGGGGCCTGCTACCTCTTTGGCGCGGCAGCTGCTCTGGCTGCTCACCCGGAAACAGTCGTCAAGCTTGACCTGCCAACTGGCTTTTTGCCGATCTGCGGGGTCGGCGTCGGGGAAACTGAAGAAGAATTGACCATCCGCGACCAGAAGATGGACCGGATCGGGATCAACGAAATTTAACCGGCGAAAGCTGAACTAACAAAGCGCGAGAGGGCAAACCGCCTGCTCGCGCTTTTTATTTGATGATTTCTTCTGGTGAAAGGCGCCGGTAGCGGTCCAGAATCTGGCTGATTTCTTCCGGGCTCTCCTGCATCCCCCGCTGCACCCACAAGGTAAAGATCGTGGCCAGGCCACCAAAAACCAAGCGGCTGGCATAGGGCTGCTTGATGGCCGGGTGGGCCAGGTTGGCCCGGCGTTTAGCGAAAACATCAGCCATGACTTCCTGCAGCCGGTACTCTGTCCGCTGGACCAGATCACTTTTAAAAAAGACCGTGACCAGGTCTTCATTCTCTTTAATATAATCCAGCAGGCGCAGGATGCTCTCTGTTGAAAAAAGCTCTGTGCCTTCCCCGCTATCGCTTTCTTTCAGCAGCTCTTGAATGCCGGCAAAAAAGTCAGCCTCCGTCTGCCGGAGCAGGTCTTCCTTATCCAGATAGTTCAAGTAGAAAGTCCCACGGTTGATCCCGGCTTTTTGGCAGAGCTGGCTGATGGTCAGCTGCTGAAAACCGCTGACTGGCACCAAGTCAATCAAGGCCTGGCGGATCTTGGCCTTGCTGGCCGTTTTTCTGCTCTTTTTTGGCAATTGAAACCTCCAAAAGAAAAAATCCTTAAATCAACAGATTGTTTATTTTTGCTCATTAATTTTAGCTGATTTTTGTGTAAACTGCTAGTCAGATACATCAGAAAAAGGAGGACATTATGGCACTCATTGAAGTGAAGCATAACACGAAAACCTATCAGTCCGGTGACACGACGGTTTACGCCAACCGGGACATCAATTTTGCAATCGAAAAAGGCGAGCTGGTCATCATCCTGGGCAGCTCCGGGGCCGGCAAGTCGACCTTGCTCAACATCCTTGGCGGGATGGACACCAACACCAGCGGTGACGTCATCGTCAACGGGCAAAATATCGCCAATTACAATGCCAAGCAGCTGACTGCCTACCGGCGGACCAACATCGGCTTTGTCTTCCAGTTCTACAACCTGATTCCAAATTTAACGGCCAAGGAAAATGTCGAACTGGCTTCTGAAATCGTCAAGGACGCCATGGATCCGGTCGAAGCCTTGACTGCTGTTGGCCTGGAAAAGAGAGTCAACAACTTCCCGGCCCAACTCTCCGGCGGTGAGCAGCAGCGGGTGGCCATTGCCCGGGCAGTTGCCAAAAAGCCGGCGCTCTTGCTCTGCGATGAGCCAACCGGTGCCCTTGACTACCACACCGGCAAGCAGGTCCTTAAGATCCTGCAGGAAATGAGCACGGTCCACGGGTCAACGGTCGTGATCGTCACCCACAACTCTGCCCTGGCCCCGATCGGCAACCAGGTCCTGCACATCCACGACGGCCAGATCGTCAAACAGGAAAGAAATGACCACCCGGCCGATATTTCCTCGATTGAGTGGTGATCATCATGAAAAAGAAAATGCTTTGGAAAGATGCCGGCCAGGCCATTACCCACTCTTTTGGCCGCTGGATCGCGATCCTGCTCTTAATGGCCGTCAGTGCCTTTGCCCTCATTGGCCTGAAAATGACGGGCCCCGACATGCGGCAGACCGCGACCAGCTTTTTTGACAAATATGAATTAGCCGACCTTACTGTCATGTCAAATTATGGACTGGACAAGACCGACCGGAAAATTATCAAAAATCAGTCCGGAGTCAAAGAGGCAGCTTTTGGCTACCTGCAAGACAGCCGGGTTTCCGGTAAAAATACTGACCTCAGAATCTATTCAATCAATTCTAAAGTCTCAGCCAGCCAGTTAGTCAGCGGCCGGCATCCCAAAAAGAACAATGAAATTGCCCTCAGCTACCTGCTGAAAGGCAAATACAAGCTGGGCCAGACGATCAGCTTGAAAACGCCGGGCAATTTGAAAGAAAAGAAATTCAAAATCACCGCTTTTATCAGATCCAGTGAAAGCATCGACCGGACTAATGTCGGCCAAACTACAGTAGGCGACGGGCAGCTGGATGGGGTGGCTGAAGTTGCCAAAAGTGCTTTTAAGAAAAATACCCCTTATGCCATTGCCCGCATTCGCTACAAGAAAACGGCAAGCATGTATGCCTACTCCAGCAAGTACCGCAATTACATTGCGGATAAGCAGGAGCAGCTGAAAAAGGAGCTGAAGAAGCATGGCAAGAAGCGCTACAGCAGCTCCAAAAACAAATTACAAGAACAGGAAGACAAATTATCTTCTGCCAAGAAGAAACTTCTGGCAGCCCAGAAGCAGCTGAAAACGCAAGCTGCCGCCCTTCCTGCCGCCGGCCAAGCCTTGGTCAAGCAGCAAGAAAAGAAACTGACCAAACAAGCAAGTCAACTGGCTAAGCAGGAAAAGCAGTTAACAGAAGCCAAGCAAAGCTTAAAGCAAACTGGCAAGGTTGTTTACACGGTAAGTGACCGGTCCAGCAACCCTGGCTACGCGGTCTTTCAATCCAACTCTGAAAGAGTTGACATCTTGGCCAATGTCTTCCCGGTCCTCCTCTTTGCCATCGCGGCTCTGGTTTCTTTAACCACCATGACCCGCTTTGTCGAAGAAGAAAGAATCAGCATCGGGACTTTCAAGGCCCTGGGCTACTCCAACCGGGACGCGGCACTCAAGTTCGTCCTCTTCTCAGCTTCAGCCAGCCTGCTTGGCGTTGGCATCGGGGCAGCGGGCGGCTACACCTTCTTGCCGAAGATGATCTTTGAGGCCTACGCCGCCAACTCCACCATCAGCAATTGCCAGCTCCTCTTCAACTGGCAGATCTTGCTTGTAACAATTGTCATCGCCCTGGCCTGCACCACTGGCGCCGCCTTAATCGTCTTAAGACGGGACCTGGCTGAAAAACCCGCCTCTCTTCTTTTGCCAAAGCCACCGAAAAACGGGTCGCGGATCCTTTTGGAACGCTTCACCCCCCTTTGGAAACGAATGAGCTTCAACTACAAGGTTACCATGCGTAACCTCTTCCGCTACAAGAGCCGGGCCTTCATGACCATCTTCGGTGTGGCGGGCTGCTGCGGGCTCTTGGTCATGGGCTTTGGGATCCAGGACTCCTTAAACGGGATCAGCGAGATTGAATACAGCCGGATCATCACTTACGACCTGATCGCGGTTAAAAAGAATGCTTTGACTAACAAGCAAAAAGATAAGCTGGATTCTGCTTTGGCCAGCTCTTCTGTAAAAAAGCACACTTCCGTTCACTTTGAGGAATTGACCAAAAAGGCCGGAAGCGACGATACAGACCAGTCTATCTCTTTAGTCGTGCCTACTTCCGGGCAATCTTTGTCCGGCTACATCAGCTTAAATAACCGGGCAAGCGGACAAAAGCTGACTTTAAAGGGCAGCGGCGCGGTTATTTCTGAAAAACTGGCCAAGCTGCTTAATGCCAAAGTCGGCAGCTACATCAAGCTCAAAGACGAGGGTGGCGACTACCATAAGATCAAAGTGACCGGGATCTGCGAGATGTACATCGGCCACTATGTCTTCATGAGCAAATCTGCCTACAAGCAGGCTTTTGGCGAAAAAGCCACGGCTAATGCCCAGCTGATTACTTTGAAAAAAGGCCAGTCTCTTTCCAAGTACTCCAGAAAGCTGATGAAGACTGGAGCAATCAAGGGGATCAACCAAAACACGAGCAACAAGGAAACCATTGATAACATCATGGGCAGCTTGAACAAGGTCATGATCATCTTGATCGGCATGGCCACCCTCCTGGCTCTGGTCGTTATTTACAACCTGTCTAACATCAATGTTGAAGAAAGAATCAGAGAACTGTCGACCATCAAGGTGCTCGGCTTCTTTGACAAGGAAACCACCCTCTACATCTACCGGGAAACGATCATTCTCTCCATTATCGGCATCCTCTGCGGCTACCTGGTTGGGATTGGCCTGCACAGCTTCATTATCAACAGCCTGCCGCCAGACAACGCCATGTTTGACCCGACTATGCTGGCAAGCAACTTCATCTATTCAGCCTTAATTCCAGCCGTGATCACGGCTTTAGTCGCCCTGGTCATGCACAAGAAGATCAAGTCCGTCAACATGCTGGACGCCTTAAAATCCGTCGATTAAGACAAAAACGGAACCAAGTGGTTCCGTTTTTTATATCTCTCAATCTCTATATCTGAAAAATATTGCTAAAAGCCAGTTACTGTCCGGTTGTAGTAGACCAGGTGCTGCTTTTGACTGAGTGGATCAACCAGAATTTTAGTCACGGAGCAGTTGTCTGGTTCCAGAATCTGCAGACCCTGGCCGCCAGTAGCGTTAATGGCAAAAGATCTGACCGTGAAGCCGTGGGTCACCACCACGATCTTGTCTTCTGCATACTTCTTGCTGATCTCCTCCACGAATTCTGCCGTCCGCATCTCCACGTGGGCAAAGCTTTCTGCCTTTGGAGCAACTTGCACGTAGTCTTCCGTCACGTCATTAACCAAGGGAGAAAAATAATTCGGGTATTCAGCCATCAATTCGCTGTTCTTTTGCCCGTCCCAGTCCCCGTAAGAAATCTCCAGCAAGCGGTCGTCTGTTTCAACCGGCAGGCCAGCCTTTTGGTTCAGAATTTCCGCTGTTTGCTTGGTTCTGACCAGGGGTGAGACGAAAAGGCGGTCAAAATTGCTGATATCAAACTGGTCAGCCAGCTTTTGCGCCTGCTCCTTGCCCAGGTCGGTCAAGTAGGTGTTGGGGGTATTGATGGTCCCCTGCTTGAGGCCTGCCTTATTGGCAAAGGTCTGTCCGTGCCGGATAAAGTAGAATGTGGTCATGCGCTTCCTCCATTGTTTGTAGACTTTTTCTTTGTTAAAAAGCATTATACCAAAATTAAAATTTTGTTGACATTTCTAATTTTCGCCTTATAATAAAATTAATCACACGAAAGGAGCGAAAAAATGTTTACTTTACAAAGCAATCAAATGCAAAACAGACTTTTTTCCTCCTCCCAGTCTTCTTCCACTTAAGAAGGCTGCAATTTGTGATGGCCTTCAGCACAGTTTAAAACAGTGAGGCCGAAACAACAACTCCAACATAACATCTCATGGCAAAGGGCACTCACGCAAAGCGGGTGCCCTTTGTTTTTTCAGAAAGGAATTCTTAACTTATGACATGCTACAACTTCGCGGCTGGTCCAGCCATGCTGCCGGTCGAAGTCATTGCCCAAATCAAACGCGACTTGCCAGATTATGCCCACAGTGGCATGAGCGTCATGGAAATCTCCCACCGGTCAGCTCTTTATAAGGACCTCTACGCGGAAACCAAGGCCAACCTTCTGGAACTCATGAAGCTGGACCCGGCAGAATACGATGTCCTTTTCTTGACCGGCGGGGCAACCCAGCAGTTCACCACAATTCCTTTGAACCTGGCCCGCAAGTACCACCGGATCGCGGTCGTAGACAGCGGCCACTGGGCCCAAAGAGCGGCAGAAGACGCGGCTAAGGTGCCAGGCCTCACTGTTGATATCGTAGCTAGTGCTAAGGACAACAATTACACGGCTGTTCTTGAAATTCCGACTGAATTTGCCAAAGACTACGACTACCTCCACATTACCACCAACAACACCATCATGGGGACGGCCTACAGAGACGACCAAATTCCTAAGACCGACATCCCCCTGGTAGCCGACGCTTCATCCAATTTCCTGGGCCAAGAATACGACTTCAGCAAGTTCGCTGTCATCTATGCCGGAGCGCAAAAGAACCTGGCTCCTGCCGGCTTGACCGTTTTAGTCATCAGAAAGGATCTTTTGCTTAAGCACGATGACCTGCCAGGGTTCTTCGACTTCGCTACTGAAGCCAAGAAAGAATCAGCCTTGAACACCCCGCCAGTCTTCCAGATTTACGTGGCTGGCCTGGCCCTGAAGTGGCTCAAGGAGAAAGGCGGCGTGGCCGGCATTGAAGCCATCAACCAGGAAAAAGCCAAGCTACTTTATGACTGCCTGGCTGAGTCCAAGAATTTTAAGAGCAAGGTTGATCCAGACAGCCGGTCAATCATGAACGTGCCTTTTGTCAGCGGTGACCCTGACCTGGACGCTGAATTTGTCAAAGAGGCTACCGCCCACCAGCTCCTTAATTTGAAGGGCCACCGCCTGGTTGGCGGGATGCGGGCAAGCATCTACAACGCCATGCCGCTGGAAGGGGTAAAGGCCCTCTGCGACTTTATTAAGGATTTTGACGCCAAGCACTAATTTTTTGAAAGGATTCCCCATGTACCAGATTAAAACTTACAATGCCATTGCAAAAGAAGGCTTAGCCGAATTCGGCGACAACTACCGGATCAACCAAACTGACAATCCAGATGCCTACTTGATCAGATCAGTTGACCTCCATGACCACGAATTCCCGAAGAATTTGAAGGCAATCGCCCGCTGCGGGGCCGGCTACAACAACGTGCCTTTAGACAAGGCCCTGGAAAACGGGACTGTGGTCTTCAACACTCCAGGCGGCAATGCCAATGCCGTTAAGGAACTGGTTCTGGCATCTATGATCATCGCCAGCCGGAACATCGTGGCTGCCGCCAACTGGTCAGCTAACGCCAAGCCGGGCGCGGACATCACCCTGCGGACGGAAAAGGAAAAGACCAGCTTTAACGGGACTGAGCTGTTAGGCAAGACGGTTGCCGTAATCGGTTTGGGCCACATCGGCTCACTGGTAGCTAATGCCTGCCTTAACTTGGGGATGAAGGTTGTCGGCTACGACCCATACTTGACTGTTGAAGCCGCATGGCGTTTGTCAGACCATATCAAGCGGGCCACCAGCATCGCTGACGCTGTTAAGGACGCGGACTTTGTCACCGTTCACGTGCCAAAGAACGAAGAGACGACTGGCTTGATCGCTGACGCCAAGATCGCGCAGATGAAGTCAAACACTATCTTGCTCAACTTCGCCCGCCTGGGGATTGTCGACAACAAGGCTGTCGTTGAAGCCTTGGCGGAACACCGCTTGGGCAAGTACTACACCGACTTCAGCGATGCCACGATTTTGCACAACGACGACATCGTGATCATGCCCCACATCGGCGGGTCAACGATTGAAGCGGAAATCAACTGTGCCCGGATGGCGGCCAAGGAAACCATTGACTTTTTGGAAACCGGGAACATCACTAATTCAGTCAATCTGCCAACCGTGTCAGCTCCGTTTGAAAGCGACCACCGGATTACTTTGATCCACAAGAACATTCCAAACATGATCGGGCAAATTTCTACTTACCTGGCTGGCCAGGGCATCAACATTGAAAACCTGGTCAACAAGGCCAAGGACAAGTACGCCTACACCATGATCGACATTGATGAGATCGACCAGGCTACCCAAGACGAAGTGGTAGCCAACCTGGAAAAGATCCCTGCTGTCACCCGTGTCAGATTCTTGACCCACAAGAAATAAGCAGGTAAGAAATAACTGAATTTTTGCTTTTGACTCTCTGAATTTGCCTTTAACAGAAACCCTGGAAGTTGATTATTGCAATTTCCAGGGTATTTTTTTGACTTTGTTAAAAGATCCTGCCAGCAGTGTGTTAAAATGGACAAGGTTGTTTTCTGAAAAATAAGAAAATAGTAATGGCAGCTATGAAGTAGAGAGAAAGTAAGAAAGTAAAAAATGAAATCAAATAGCAAGTGGGCAGGCCTGGCAGCCGCGGCCTGCATTCTATGGGGCATTTCCGGTCTTTTTGCCAAGGGCCTCTTCAATTTTGACCCCCGCATCACGCCAATTTGGGTAACGCAAATGCGGCAGGTCTGCTCAGGCGTAATTCTTTTGACTGTAGCCCAGCTGACCGGCAAGCATCCCTGGCAGGTTTGGAAAGACAAAAAGAGCGCGGTCCAGCTCCTGGCTTATGCAGTTATCGGCGTTTTGCCCTTCCAGTACTGCTTCTTTTTGGTAGTGGCTCAAGCTAACGCGGCTATCGCGACAGTTATTCAGTTTATCGGTCCCTTCTTCGTCTTGGCCTATCTGACTTTGACCAAGCAGGAAACTTTGCGGCCGATTGACGTCGCGGCCAGCTTGCTGGCTTTTGGCGGTGTCTTTCTCTTATCAACGCATGGCAACATTCACGACCTTAGGATCGCGCCTCTCACCCTGCTTTTTGGTATCATGTCAGCAATTGGGGCAGCGGCCAACAGCTTGCTTCCACAAGCCCTGGTGACCAGGCAGTCGACTATTTCGGTTACTGGCTGGGGCCTGCTTATCTCAGGTTTGATTTTGACGGCGATTCATCCAGTCTGGCCTAGCCTACCGAGTTCACCGACTGTCTATATCAACTTGTCAGTCGTCATCATTATGGGAACTATTATCCCGACCCTTTGGCAAAACCATGCTTTAGGCCATATTTCGGGGATGACGGTCGCATTTATGGATGCCTTTGAACCGATGGCCTCCATGATTGGCTCCATCATTGTCTTTCACTTTCAGCCGCAGATGATGGATTACGCGGCATCTGTGATGATCATTTTTGCCGTCATTGCCCTTAATTGGACCCCGCGCAGCAAAATCAAGGCCCGGGTTGAAAAATAGTCAGATGAAAATAACAGCGTCAGCAGATTTCCCTGCTGGCGCTGTTTTGCTTTAATTTTCGGTTATGTTTAATTGTCCGAATCAGAGTAATTCAAATCATCAAATCGTTGATCCTGCATCTTTTCAGCCATGGCCTGGCTGCGGTAAGCAATTCTATCGACCCAGATGCCAGCACCGCCTGCACATATCAAAACTTGGACATCATTTCCGTCAATATTTTCAGTGTGCACTGCGAAATATTCACCATCACCGGCGCCTTGATACCAGCCCATTACGTTTAGATAGTTAATTCCCTTATACTGAATTATTTTCGGCAAGCCCCAGCCTTCTGCCTTTTTTATTTGTTCTTCGGATGGATAATCTGGTGCTTTATAATTAGCTGCCCGAGTGTACAGGGTAGTAGTGTGCCCCTTATTGTTATACTTGTCGTCTTGAGTAAAAATTGTACTCTGGCCAAAAACGTATTTTTCATGTGTTGTCTCATCGTCATCACTGCTTACAGAATACCAGGTCCCCCTGCATTTCTGCAGGGATGGTAAAGTAGCCACTCCGGCCATCAGACAAGCGCTGAGTTTGACCAGACTTGTCGACGATTTGGACCTTCTTTGCCAGCTGCTTAAATTCAGCCAGCTGATCCTTTTTACCGATATAGTCAGCCATTTCCTGCTTAGTGGCCTGGCCCAAAAAGCTGCCGCTGCCCGCTACTTTTACTCCTTGATAGAAGTAAAAAGTGCTTCCACTGAGAGTATAGTAGGTCGTCCCTGTTTGCCCAGATACCGCGGCTTCATAAGCATAGCCGCTGCCCGGCTGCTTAAATTCATAGTCGCTGGTCTTGTGCAGGGTAATGGTCAAAGAGCTATTCTGCCCTGCTTGAAGCAAATTAGTCCATTCCCCGCCAAAGCGGTCAGCACAGTAAAGCGTAATCAAGCTGCCACTTTCCTGCGGAGTCAGTTTTGCCGCGTCCAGTTTTACTGCTTTAGCTGAACTTGACGAAGCCTTGCTGGCCTTTTTAGCGCTAGGCTTGCTTACTTTACTGGTCTTGCTTGAACTACTGCTAGTTTCTTTTGACGCGGTCTGCTTGCTGCAGCCCGTCAAAAATACGCCGCAAAAAAGGGCCACAACGGCCCATTTTTTGATTCTCATTTACCAAATTTCCTTTTTCTTTCACTGAACACAGCAAATTTTGAGTTCTAAAAACTAAAATTCCATCTGTTCAACGTCAATCATCCAAGTGATGCCGATTGACTTTTCGCCCAGGTAAGTCGCGATAACCGGGCTGAATTCGTCCATTTCAAAGACGGCATTTGGCACTTCAGCTTTGAAGTAGTTCATGACTTCTTCAGCTTGGGCAGCATCGTTTGACTGGATGATCAAGATCCGCAGCTTGTCTTCTGGGATGTCCAAAGATCTGATCTTTTCCAGGGATTCTTGCTCGATCTTCTTAACCGCCCGCTTCATTGACCGTACCTTGTCATAAGCCACGATCTTGGCCTCATCATTAAAAGTCAGCAAAGGCTTGATGTTTAAGAGTGACCCAATAAAAGCGCTGGCGTTGCTCAACCGGCCGCCCCGGCTCAAGTTGTTCAAGTCATCAACAATAAAAAGTTCGTCGATGGTTGATCGGATTTCAGCCAGCTTGGCGATGATTTCTTCTGGACTGTAGCTGCCCTTTTCGATCATCTTGCCTGCTGCCAGAACTTGGTAGCCCTGCAGGCGGACAGTAATTTGTGAGTCAAACGGGTACAGGTGGTAGTCCGGGTTGCTTTGCGCGATTCCCATCAAGGTGCTGTAGGAACCTGAAATCCCGCTGGAGAGGCAAAGGTAGATGATCGCCTCGTAACCCTCATCCTTTAACTTGTCAAAAGTAGTGATGAGGTCCCCCATCTTCGGCTGGGAAGTGGTCGGGAAGCCGGAGCCATTCCGCTGCGATTCAAAAAGCTCTTCAGAAGTGATGTTGATGCCTTCCAGGTATTCCTTGTCATCGATGTAAATCGGAATCGGAATGACCTTGATATTATACTTTTCAATTTCGGCCGCGGACAAATTGGCCGTACTGTCGGTAACTAATGCGATCTTCATATTTAACCTTCCGTATTTAACGTTTTAACATGAAAATTATAGCATACTTGCCCCAGCTAAACTAGAAAAATCTTGATCATGCCTGTTTGCGTATAGAATAACTGTTTAACTAGCAATCATGATATCCGATAACCCCACCACTTTATGTTAAAATAATAAACTGAACAATTTTCAATTTACGAATGAGGTGTGCTCAATGGCTTTTGACGGCTTATTTATTCATAGCCTGCTTAATGAATTACGAGATGAGATTACTGCTGGCCGCTTACACAAGATCTACCAGCCTTTTAACAACGACTTGGTCCTGGTCTTCAGAAAGGACCGCAAGAACAAGCAGCTTTTAATTTCTGCTAATCCTGAATATCCCCGCCTCTACCTGAGCAAGGAGTCCTTCTCCAACCCTAACGTGGCTCCTCTCTTCGTCATGGTCCTGCGTAAATACCTGGAAGGGTCAGTCCTCCAGGAAATCAGCCAGGTTGGCCTCAGCCGGATCGTCAACTTTTCCTTCAGCAACCGCAACGAACTCGGTGATGAAATGCAGCTGGTCCTCTCCGTTGAACTGATGGGCCGGCACAGCAACGTCATCCTCTACGACAAGCAAAGCGGCAAGATCATCGACTTGCTCAAGCGGATCAACCCCGACGAAAACCGGGCCCGCCTGCTCTTGCCTAAGGCCAAGTATGAACTGCCCCCGCTGACTCCCGGCATCAACGGATTTACTTTAACTGAATCTGAATTTTCTTCTTTGAAAAAAGACTACCCAAATCCAGCTGACCTGGCCAAGCAAATGGATGGTTTAGACGGCGATGACCGGCAAGAACTTACCGGCTACCTGGAAGACGACTACACCTTCTCTTCTCTTAAGACTTTCTACAACCAGTTTTCCTCCCCTAAGGCCTACGTCCTCTTGACGCCAAAGCACAAGCGCCGGATCTACCCTTACCTGCCATATCATTTGGATATGACCAAGGAAAGCTCCTCCAGCAACCTTAATGAAGCCTTAGACGAATTTTACGCCTACCAGGCCAACCGGGACTGGGTCAAGCAGCGGTCCCAGCAAGTGACCAAGGTCGTTACTAATGAGACCAAAAAGCTCCAAAAGAAGCTTAAGAAGCTGGAAAAGCAACTGGACAACGCTGAAAACTCCGAAAACCTCAGAGTCTCCGGGGAACTCTTGACGGCCTACTTAAGCCAAGTCAAACCCGGCATGGAAAAAATCGACCTGCCAAACTACTATGAAGGCAACCAGCCCATGACCATCAAGCTTGATCCTGCCCTCTCCCCTCAGCGCAATGCCCAGAAGTACTTCAAACGCTACAAGAAGATGCGGGATTCCATCAAGCACGTGACCGAGCAGATCGAGATTACGGAAGAAAACCTCCGCTATCTTGACTCCGTCCAAACGGAAATCGACAACGCTGACCCAGAAGACGTCGAAGCCATCAAGGAAGAGCTGATCAACCAAGGTTATCTTAGAGCTGAACAGAAGAAACGCCGCAAGCCTAAGTTGACTGAAAAGAGCTTGAACAAGTTCAAGCTCAGCTCCGGCAAAACTGTTTTAGTCGGCAAGAATAACCTGCAAAACGACTGGCTGACCTTGAAGAAGGCTGACAAGAACCATTACTGGTTCCACGTTAAGAACATCCCTGGCTCCCACGTCATCTTAACCGACAGCCAGCCAAGTGACAGCGACATCCAGGAAAGCGCCGAGATCGCTGCCTACTTCTCTAAGGCCAAAAATTCCGCCCACGTGCCGGTTGACTATATCCAAGTCAAGCGGATCAAGAAACCTAACGGGGCCAAGCCTGGCTTCGTTATCTACACCGGGCAGAAGTCCATTGAAGTTACCCCGGAAGCTGATGAAATTTTAGCTAAGCGGATTGACTAAGATGCAAAAAAGAACCGTATTATCAATTTTGGTAGTACGGTTCTTTTTTATATTTTTCTGCTAAAAAATGATTAGTTCTTGAAGCTGTGCACTGGGGCTGGAATCCGTCCGCCGCGGTTGATCATCGCCGCGCTGGATTCCTTGTGAACAGGCATAATTGGGGCATAGCCGAAGAGGCCGCCAAATTCAATTGAATCACCGACATCCTTGCCCGGTACTGGAATTACCCGGACAGCCGTGGTCTTGTTGTTGATCATCCCAATGGCTGCTTCGTCAGCAATCATGGCACTGATCGTTTCAGCTGGCGTATCGCCAGGCACGGCAATCATGTCCAGACCGACTGAGCAGACAGCGGTCATGGCTTCCAATTTGTCGACCGTCAAAATCCCCTTTTCAGCCGCCGCGATCATCCCCGCGTCTTCTGATTCCGGAATGAAGGCACCTGACAGACCGCCGACGTGGCTGCAGGCCATGATACCGCCCTTCTTGACGGCGTCGTTCAACATGGCTAAAGCTGCCGTGGTCCCGTGGGTCCCCACGCTTTCCAGACCGATTTCTTCCAAAATGTTGGCTACTGAGTCGCCTTGGGCTGGAGTTGGCGCCAAAGACAGGTCCACGATCCCGAAGTCAACGCCTAAACGCTTGGAAGCTTCCTGGCCGACCAATTGGCCCATTCTGGTAACCTTGAAGGCCGTCTGCTTGATCGTTTCAGCTACCACGTCCATGGATTCGCCCTTGACCTTTTCCAGGGCCGTCTTAACCACGCCAGGGCCAGAAACGCCGACATTCAAAGCCACGTCGCTTTCGCCGACCCCATGGAAGCCCCCGGCCATAAACGGGTTGTCTTCGACCGCGTTGCAGAAGATGACCAGGTTGCCATTGTTCAGCGGGTCGATCTTTTCGTTTTCAATTACGATCTGGCCCATTTCCTTGACGGCATCCATGTTGATCCCGCTTCTGGTTGAGCCGACATTGACACTGGAGCAGACTCTTTCAGTTTCCTTCAAAGCTTGGGGAATTGACTTGATCAAAACCCGGTCGCCATTTTGGTAGCCCTTGTGCACCAAAGCTGAGAAGCCACCGATCAAGTCAACGCCGACTGCCTTAGCTGCCTTGTCCAGAGTAACCGCGTACTTAACGTAGTCGCTGTCACCAGAAGCTGCCGCGATCAAAGAAATTGGCGTAACCGTGATCCGCTTGTTGGCAATCGGAATCCCGTATTCAGTTTCCAGTTCTTTGGCTACCTTGACCAAATTTTCTGCCTTAGTCGTGATCTTATCGTAGATCTTCTGGCAAGCACGGTCACTGTCTGAGTCAATACAATCCAAAAGCGAGATCCCCATAGTCGTTGTCCGCAGGTCCAGGTTCTCGTTGTCGATCATATTGACCGTTTCCATAATCCGCCGCAAGTCCATTATTCAAGACCTCCGCTCAGTTCGTGCATGGCCGCGTACATCTTTTCGTTCCGGATGTTGATTTCCACGCCCAGTTTCTTGCCCAGTTCCTTGAGTTCCGCGCTCAAGGCGGAGAAGTCAGCCTCATCGCTGACGTCAACGACCATCATCATGGTGAAGTAGCCGTTCATGATCGTCTGGGACAGGTCCAGAATGTTGATGTCTTTTTCTGCCAAAAAGCTGCTTACGCCGGCAATAATCCCGGTCTTGTCCTGGCCGACGGTTGTCAAAATTGCTCTCATCGCTTGCCCTCCTGCTTGCGATTATATCCTCGTTAGGATAAAAATATAAAATAAATTTGATTTAGATTAAAAACTTATGGTTTGAGTATAGCATCTTTTAAATTGGCTGGGTAGTCAAAGCCAGCGATTCCAGCACATCCAGAATCAGCTGGACTGTCTCCAGGCTGGAGAAAACCGGAATATGGGTATTCAGAGCCTGGTCCTTGATCTTGATTGAGTCTTCCACTGCCGAGTCTGACAAATTGACGACATTGACCACCATTACGATCCGGTGGGTCCGGATTCTTTCCAAAAGGTTTCTCGACCCTTCCTGGATCTTGGCGATAACCCCAGTGGTAATCCCCGCTTCAGCCAGAATGTTAGCCGTCCCTTCCGTTGCCGTGATCTTAAAGCCCAGGCGGGCAAAGCGCTTGGCCAGGTTGGCCACTTCCTGCTTTTCTTCATCACTGACTGAGAAGAAGATCGTCCCATAGCTCGGTATATGCAGGTCGCTGGCTTCATAGCCCTTGTAAAGGGCTTTGGACAAAAGGCTGTCTCTGCCCATCACAGCGTCAGAAGACTTCATCCTGGAGTCAAAAGTATTGTCTGAGCTGTAATTTAGGTAGGAGAAGACCGGCATCTTCACGTGGATGAATTCGTCAACTGGCCAGACTTCATTCGGATAGCCTAAATCAGCGATCTTTCTGCCTGCTAAGACCTTGACCGCGTATTCGACCAGGTCCTTGTTCATGGACTTGGACAAAAAGGCCAGGTTGTGACCAGCATAGGTCTTGATCTGGAGCAGGTAGATCTCGCTGCCCTTGATCAAAAAGTGGAGGTTGAAGATCCCCCGGATCTTGAAGCTGCGGATCAGCTTGACCGTTTCCTCTTTCAGCTTTTCGGCATGTTTCTTGCTTAAATACTGGGGGCCAAAAACAGCGATTGAGTCTGAAGCGTGCGACCCCGACTGTTCCAGGTGCTCGACGATTCCTGGAATAGTCACGTCTTCCCCGTCCGTGATGGCTGTAATCTCATACTTCATCCCCGAGATAAACTGGGAAATCGTGTAGTCATCAACCTGGTTTTCCCGGAAGTATTTCTCCAGGGCCGGCTGGTCATAGACTACGGCCGACTTTTGCTTGCTCTTTTGGTGGTAGCCCCCGACCAAAACCGGGTAGCCCACCTGGGCCACAAAGGCCAAAACAGCTTGGTAGTCGCTTGTTGCTAAATAAGGCACCCGTTTGACGTCAGAAATCTTCCCCGTATCTAAATGGCTGATTGGTAAAAGCCGGTCGATATCGTGCTGGCCAAAAATCTTCAGACCATGGCTCATCAATGGCAACCGCAAAGCTGACACCTGCTTGCCGGAGAACTGGGTGACCACGTCAGTGATCCCCTCTTCTTCGCAGATGGTGATAATGCTGTCCAGGTTGATCGGCTCAAAATAGACCCGGTCTGCCAGGTGGTAGTCCATCGAGGCTGATTCAGCGTTGTTGGACAAAAGGACCGTCTCATAGCCCTCTTTTTTCAAGGCCGCCAGGGCATGGTAGAGCATGTAGTCAAACTCACTGGTTACCGAGACCTGGAAAGGCGGCATCCCCAGCAAAAGAACCTTTTTCTTCTCCGGATCCTTGGCAAATTCCAATTCGCTTTCGACCCCGTAACTCTGGTAGTAAACCTTGACTTTTGGCTGGTAAACCCCAGCACTGTCATCGATTGCTGAGAATGACGGCCGGACATCTTTTTCATTGAGCAAAGGGAAAATGTCATGGACGTCCATTTTGGTCAATTTGGCCAAAAGGTCGCTGGAAAAGCCCCGGATCTTGGCCTTTAAAAGGAGGTCATGGTCTAATTCATCCGCGTGGGCGATGTCCCTGCCGATCTTGACCAGGTAGCGCAGCTTCTGGTAGTAGACTGGATGAATGTTGAAGACGCTGCTTATGGCCTGGTAGTCGATCCCCTGGCTAAGGGCAGCCAGCAGCTGGACCAGGTGCATTTCATTGGGGTGGCGGAGGTCATCTAAGATTACCTCGTCGCTCTTCTTCCGTTCGTTGATAAAAGCGGTCCACAAAACTTCCAGGTCATTGCTGGAAATCAAGGCCTTGAAAAAGGCACTTTCAAAATTCCGCCCGATCCCGACCGCTTCCCCAGTTGACTGAGTGTGCTTGCCCAGCTGGTAGTGGTTATAGCCAGTTTTGGCGAAGGACCAGTAAGGAATCTTGATGCTGACCGTGTCAGAGACAGGTTCAATAGCCGCGCACAGGCCGGTCGCCGGGTCAGTGACTTCATTCAGCCGCATCCCGATCGCCAGCTTGGCCAAAACATAACCAATTGAATACAGGCTGGTCTTTTGGTCCAAGACCGCTGTTCTGGTTAAGCGGGGCTTAACAGCCAGGAGCTTGTAGACCATGTCCATATCTCGGTGGCTGATGGCAAAATGGACGCTCAAAAAGCCGACCAGCTGCAGCTTGTCCGCGATTTTGCCAGCTTCCGCCCGCAAGACCTGGATCTGGTCATTGTTCATGGTCAAAAGCGGCTTGATCAAGACCGAGTCGCCTGAGTCGATCCCGACCGGTTCCAAAGACCCAGTTGCCCCGACAAAGCAGAGGTTGCCGTCCTCATCACGGAGCAGGTCCAGGATGACCTCTTCACAATTAGACAAGTCTTCCGTCATCCGGTAGCTGGCTGGGCGGAAGTCCTTGTCCTGGCTCTCCTGGCGCAGGTACTGGGCTAAATCCCGGCTGCTCTTGAAGGAGATGTGGTCATCGCGCTCAAAGTAGTATTTCTTGGTCAGAAGAATCGGGAAAGAGAGCTTGTTTTCCAGCTGCTCTTGCAGGTGCTCGTCGTATTTTAAGCCCAGGCCGTCTAAAAACCAGGTCTGCCCGACTGGCAAATGATTGGCTTCCAAAAAGCGGGTCCGCTTCTGCGGATTGGCCATGGAGATTGCCTTCTCATTAATCGTCAACAGCCGGATCCCCATCTGGTGCAGAATCCCGTCAGCCTGCAGCTTTTTGGTCACGTCCAGGGCCATCAAAGAACCGAAAGCGGTCATGATCGCGTCGGGCTCTTCCATCCGGAGGATCCGCTTCAAGAAGTCCAAAGTCATCGGCTCCAGGTACACGGTCAAGCCCGGCAAGGGGTCCGTCGATACGCTGGCCGGATTGGGGTTGACCAGGACCACCTGGATATTTTCTTCCAAAAGGGCCTCAATGGCGCTCTTAGTCAAAAGGTCCGTGTTGGCCACATTGCCCACCAGGGCTGAGCCGGCACCGATAATCAAGATTTTGTTTAAATCATTTTCGCGTGGCATTATTTCACCAGTTTCAAAAAGTCGTCAAAAATCACTTGGGCATCTTCCGTCCCCGGCGCTCCTTCCGGGTTGAAAGCCACTGCCAAGAGCTGCAGCTTGTCATTGCTGAAGCCGGCCAAAAGCTCATTGTGCAGGTCGAAATACTCTTCATTGAAGGTCATGGCCGTGTCATCAGGCAAAACCAGCTGGCCAATGTTCATGGCCGTCTGCCAGATCTGCCCGCTGCTCTGCCCGATCACCGGGAAATTGGTCCCGTTCTGGTACTGAGGCAGGTCAACCAGGCTGAGGTCCAGGTAAGCCGAAATGGCCAAAAAGCCCAAACCAATCCCCAAGATCGGCAGCTTGCCCAGATATTCATCTAAAATCTGCCGCAAATATGGCAAAACTTCTTTGGCCTGGCTGGGGCCGTTGGAAATGATGATCCCGTCTGGCCGCAGGCTCTTGATGTCGCGGACAGTCGCGTTATATGGCAAGACATTGGCGTTAACCTGTCTTAAAGACAATTCGCGCAGCATGGAGTGCTTAAGGCCCAGGTCGATAATGGCAATCGTCTTGCCGACGTTTGGCGCGGCATAGGCGTTCTTGGTTGAAACCAAAGAGCTCTTGTTTTTCGGCAACACCAGGGCTCTGATCTGATCAAAGGCATGGGCATCATTTGTATCCATGATTGAGGCTTTTAAAGGACCCAGATTTTGCAATTTCCTGACCAAAGCCCGGGTATCAACGTTAAAAATTGCCGGTACCTTTTTTTCTTTCAAAAAGTCGCCCAAAGATTGGAAGCTGTCATTGTCGGTGATATTCAAGGCAATGTCGTTAGCGATAACGCCGCGGACACTGGGCTGAATGCTTTCATAGTCAACGGCGTTGATCCCGTTGCTGCCGATCATCGGGGTGGTAAAAACGATGATCTTGCCCGCGTTTGACGGATCGGTCAAAACTTCCTGGTAGCCGTAGTTGCTGGTCTGGATGGCCAGTTCCCCCGTCGCGGTAACCATTGCCCCAATGCCGTCACCGGCATAAGAGCTGCCATCTTCAAGAATAAGGTAGCGTTTCATTTTATTTCACCCGCTTTTGCCGCAATTCTTTAACTGTTTTCTGGAAAATTTCCGGCGGCTGGACGGAAAATTCCAGCCACTCCCCGGTCCTTGGCTGCTCAAAGCCCAGGGTCATGGCATGCAAGAACTGACCCTTGCCAGGCAGAGTCTTTCTTGGCCCATACAAGGGGTCGCCGGCCAAAGGGTGACCGATATAGGCCATGTGAACCCGGATCTGGTGGGTCCGGCCGGTTTCCAGCTGGCATTCAACCAGGCTGTAGCCCTGGTATTGTTCTAAGACCTTGAAGTGGGTCACCGCGCTCTTGCCCTTTTCAACGACGGCCATCTGCTTGCGGTCCTTAGGATTGCGGCCGATCGGGGCATCAATTGTCCCCTCTTCTTCAGCAAAATTGCCATGAACGATGGCCAGGTACTGGCGCTTGTTGGACTTGGCCGCCAGCTGCTTTTCCAGTGATTCTCTAGCAGCAGCGTTTTTGGCCACCATCAAGAGGCCTGACGTGTCCTTGTCGATCCGGTGAACGATCCCGGGTCTGAAGCCTTCCGGGCTATCTGCCAGGTCCCTGGTGTGGTAAAGCAAGGCGTTGACCAAGGTGTGGCTAGGGTGGCCGGCGGCCGGGTGAACCACCATCCCCTGGGGCTTGTTGACCACGATGACGTCTTCATCTTCATAGACAATGTCCAGGGGGATATTTTCCGCTTCAAGCGCCAAGGGCTCTAACGGCAAAACGGTGACCTGAATCAGGTCACCTTTCTGCACTTTATATGAAACTTTGCTCTTTTTGCCATTGACCAGGACTTCGCCGGCCTGGACCAGTTCCTTGATCCGGCTTCTGGACAAATCAGCCATTTCTTCTGCCAGATACTTGTCCAGCCGCTGGCCACTTCCTTGCGCGGTCAGTTCATACTCACGGTTCATCCTAGTCCTCCCTTTCAATGAACAACAGATAGCTGAAGATTAAAATCACGCCAACGGTAATGGCGGCATCAGCCAGGTTGAAGATATTGAACTGCACAAAGTCCAGCTGAATCATGTCGATGACATACTTCAAATGCAGGCGGTCAATCAAGTTGCCGATGATCCCGCCCAATACCAAAACCAGGCCCGACTTGAACATCCAGTGGCTGTACTTCTTGTTGAAGTAGTAATACAGCACTACGGCAATAGCGACAGCGCTGACTACATAGAAGAACCACATCTTCCCGGACAAAATGTTCCAGGCCGCCCCATTATTCTGGATATAGGTAAAGGAGAAAAGGCCCGGCATCACGTCGTGGACTTCACCCAAATGGTAATTTGTGACAATATAATACTTCAAAGCTTGATCAGCTGCCGCGATCAAGGCAGCGATCACTAATCCAACTATCTGCATAATCCTCTTTTCTAGAACAAACCGCTGATCTTGCCGGTTTCGTCCACATCAATATCCAAGGCAGCCGGGTGCTTTGGCAGGCCTGGCATGTCCAGGATGTGACCAGTTGAAACGACCACGAAGCCGGCCCCGTTGCGGAGGCTCAAGCCCTTGACATGCAAAGTAAAGTCAGTAGGAGCCCCTAATTCCTTGGCATTGTCGGTAAAGCTGTACTGGGTCTTGGCAATGATGACTGGCAGCTTGTCCTTGCCCATCTTCTTCAGCTTGGCCAGCTGTTCTTTGGCCTTGTCGGTGTATTCCACGTCAGCAGCGTGGTAGATCCGCTTGGCTACCTTTTCAATCTTGCTTTCCAGGTCGTCATCCATGTCGTAGCTGCGCTTGATTTCGTAGTCGCTCTTGTCTGCCAGTTCAACGATCTTTTCAGCCGCTGCCTTAGCCCCCTTGGAGCCTTCGTCATGGGCAGTCACGATTTCGCATGGGAAGCCTTGTTCTTCAATCAATGACTTGAGCAGGTCAAGTTCTGCTTCAGTATCAGTTGGGAACTTGTTGATGACAACCAAAACCGGGATCTGGTATGAACGGACATTGTTCATGTGCCGGTCCAGGTTAGCGAAGCCTTCCTTCAGTGAGTCCAGGTTTTCTTCCTTCAAGTGGTCGGTTGACTTTTCTGCCTGGTACTTCAAAGCACGGACAGTAGCAACGACAACGGCGGCATCTGGCTTCTTTTCCAGCTTGGTTGAAACGAAGTCCAGGAACTTTTGCCCGCCAAGGTCTGAACCGAAGCCGGCTTCACTTAAAACGTAGTCGCTGAGGTGCAGAGCCAAGTTGGTTGAGAGGATGGAGTTGTTGCCGTGGGCAATGTTGGCGAAAGGCCCGCCGTGCACGAAGGCTGGGGTGTGTTCCAAAGTTTGAACCAGGTTTGGCTTCAAGGCAGTTGACAAAAGGGCAGCGATAGCGCCTTGGAAGCCCAGGTCCTTGACGAAGACTGGTTCATCCTCGTATGTGTAGCCAACCAGGATCTTGCCGATTCTTTCCTTCAAGTCCGCGATGTTCTTGGACAGGCAGAGAATGGCCATCAGTTCGTGGCCCACAGTCAGCTGGAAGCTGGCCGGACGCTCTACCCCGTTGAACTTGGAACCTTGGCCGATCGTTACCTTTCTCAAGGTCCGGTCGTTGACGTCCAGGCCGCGCTTGATGACGATCTTTTCCGGGTCCAGGCCCAATTCGTTGCCTTGGTAGATGTAGTTGTCAACCAAAGCTGACAGGTTGTCGATGGCTGAAGTCAAGGCATGCATGTCGCCAGTAAAGTGGAGGTTGATGTCTTCCATAGGAATGACTTGCGCGTAGCCGCCGCCGGCAGCCCCGCCCTTCATCCCGAAGACCGGGCCCATAGATGGCTCTCTTAAGGCGATCACCGTCTTCTTGCCCAATTGGTTGTTGATGGCATCCCCGATCCCGATCGTCATCGTGGACTTGCCTTCCCCGGCTGGAGTTGGTGAAATTGAAGTCACCAAGATCAACTTGCCCAGGTGGCCGTTTTCCTCACTGCGCTTGATTGCCTGCCAGTTGACCTTGGCCTTGTCATAGCCGTATGGTTCAAGGTCTTGGCTGGTCAAGCCCAGCTTGGCCGCAACGTCAGTAATAGGCAATTCTTCTGCTTCTTGCGCAATTTCGATATCTGATTTAACCATTTCTGTCACGCTTTCTCTTAAAAACAAGATAATCAATGCTTTGATGCTTGGAAACCCGCGCCCGATAGACTTCAAAGCCACGCCAACTAGTCACCAATTCTGGTTTTTCCTCCAGGACGAACTCCTTCCGGTATGGCAAACGCAAGCGCGTCTGGCCGTCAAAAGAAATGTAGGACTTTTTCCATGTAAAAACAAGCAGGAGCAAGAAGATGATGCCGGTTATCACAGTCGGCGGGTTGATGAACTGGCTGCCTTCCAGACAAAAGATCACAGTCAAAAAAAGCACCAGCAAGAGCCAGCTGTAATAAATAACGCCAAGGTCTCCTAAAAAGATCAAATGTTTTTTCATGAAAAACTCCTTGTCACTAGATATCTAGATTATAGCAAAAAAGCAGGGAAATACCGAGAAATACGAAAAATATTTTTAACTGCTGTTTTTAATATTCGGTAATCAAGTTATAATTAAGGCTTAAATCGAATTTGTCTAAAAAATGATCGGCTTTTCACCAAGCTAAATCTAAATTTTGGCTTGACTGAGTGCTCTCGTAGAGGGAGCTGATATAACTTTTCATGCTAGGCATGGCCGCCAGCAAAGTTCGGTAAGCGCTTGACCCGTAAATTGCCGCGATTTCCTCCTGACTCTTATAGCTTTGCCCGGTAAAAAAGTCCCAGTGCATCTTTTTGAGCAGGCTGGCTGCTTCCGGCAGGTCGTCTGCCGCCCCTTTCAGAAAGTGCTGGCGGATGAGCAGGTCATTGCTTTGGTCAAAAACTTCCTTCAGATAAGCGTGAAAATCATTGAAGGGAGCAAAAGCTTTTTCTTCAGCCGTCAAAAAATTGTCAATGTCAAAAGACTGCCGCTGGTAGCTGAGGGAATTATCAGTCAGCTCAACTATCCCATAGCCCTGGTCACTTTCCGCGAAACAGGATGAGACCACCTCGGGAACCGGTACCCAGCCGGACATAATGTGCTGGGCATGAATATGGCCGGAAAAGGCGCAGCGGACCGGATACTGACTGAGCAGCTGGATAATTTCACCGGCATTGTTCAGTTTAAAGCCGTCATGAACCACTGAATTATGGCTGTAGAGGTTGTGGTGCATAAAAAAGAGGATATCTTGACCCAATTTTTCAGCCTCGTCCAATTCCTGGCTCAGCCAGCGTCTTTCCCCATCATCGATGGCCCCGCTGGTCATTGGATGGGTGTAAGAAAACCGCTGGCTATAAAGGTTGGAATCAAGCAAAAGCAGCCGCCAGTGCCGGTTTAAGTTGACTGAATATGATAAAGAGCCTGGGTCCTGGCTTGCGGCTAAGTCATAACTGTCGGAAAAAATTCCCTTCCAGTCTTCTGGTGAAACCTGCTCTACCCGTCTTTCTTCGCTGCCGGCAAAACTCCTGGCCCAGCCGTCATATATGTCATGGTTGCCAGGAATGACTAGCAAAGCAATGCCGGCTTCTTTTAGGGGGGCAAAAATCTCCCTCAGCCTTTCTGCCGACCGCTTGGCCCCGTTAAAGGTCAAGTCCCCGGTAATAATCAAGGCTGCTGGCTTTGCCTGCAGGACTTTTCTGACAAAAGCTCTCAGGGCCAGGTCCTGGTAGGCAATATCCTTGCCGGCACTAGTCTGGCGCATCTCTAGAAACCTGGCGCCAAAATCATGCAGGTCATCCGCAATTAAGTGCGGGTCTGAGATCAGCCAAAAGTTTGGCTGTTCACTATCCGTGATCGTCTTCATCAGCTTGTCTCTTTTTCATTACTTGCGCTTAGCCCAGAACTGGTAGTAGTCAACCCGGAGGTTACCATTGTAGAGCTTGCGCTTCTTGCTGGCCTTTTGTCCAAAGCACTTTTCAAAATCCGGGTCCGCCGTCAGATAGTACTGGCTGAAAGAAGTAAGTGGCCGCAGGACTTCCCCCATTTGCCGGTATAGTTCTTCCGCCCCCTGCTTGTCTTTCAAACGCTTGCCGTATGGTGGGTTGGAAACGATGACGCCGTTTTCCAGGTCGGTGGTAAAGTCCTTGACCGCGACCTGCTTGAAGCGGATATCCTGCAAAACCCCGGCATTGTGGGCATTCAGCTTGGCCACTTCAAGAATTGACTGGTCAATGTCACTGGCCCAGATCGGCGCCTCAGCCGGTTTAACCTGGCTCTTAGCTTCTTCCAGCAGCTCTTCATGCAGGCTAGGATCAAACCAGTCAAAGTCATCAAAGGCAAACTTCCGCCAAGTGCCTGGAGCAATATTGCGGGCGATCAAGGCTGCTTCAATTGGCAGGGTCCCTGACCCGCACATTGGGTCGATAAACGGGTGGGTCCCATCATATGGGGTCAGCTTGATCAAAGACGCCGCGAAGTTTTCCTTTAAAGGCGCGCCACCGTGTTCAATCCGGTAACCCCGCTTGAAAAGACTTTCCCCAGTCGTATCCAGTGACAGGCGGACAGTATCCTTGTAAATGTGCACGTCCAGCTGGTAAAGGCTGCCGCTTTCCGGCAGCTTGCCCCGGCGGTGGTACTGGGCTGCCATCTTGTCAACGATCGCTTTTTTCACAATTGACTGCACGTCCGGCTCAGAGTGGAGCTTTGAGCGGACGCTGCGCCCCTTGACCGGGAAAGCCGCGTCGACTGGCAAAAGCATGGCCCAGTCAAAAGCGTAAGTTTCGTCATACAGGATTGAGAAGTCTCTTGCCGTGAATTCCTTTAACAGGATCTTGACCCGGTCAGCGGTTCTCAGCCACAGGTTGCATCTGACGATGTCTCTCTGGCTCCCTTTAAAAAAGACCCGGCCGTTTTCAGTCGTCGTTTCATAACCCAAGGACTGCAGTTCCTTGGCCACGACGCTTTCAAAGCCGGCCCCCATGGTCGCGTATAATTGGTATTCTTCCATCGCTGTCTCCGTTCTTTTACTTCTGAATTTTATTCTGATCTTTATCTTGTTTTTATCTTTGCAGGCTTTTTCCTTAAAAAAGAAAAAGTTGGGCTTCAAACGAAGTCCAACTCTCTGCCTTGCAAATTTCTATAAGCCACGTTCTGTTCCACCAACCGCCGGCCGCGGCTGGTTTCAGCAGCCATCTATCTCTACATGATGTAGTCCAACTTTTGGTTCATTTGCCTAAGTTGAGACGCCCCTACCAAATTTTGGGTTACACGCTCGCAGGGTTTACCTCGTTCCACCAAGCCGGTTTCCCGGCTTGCTCCGTCACTGTGGCACTTTCAAGATATTCACGCATGGCCAGGCTTTAGCGCTTTCTCTGCCGTGAGGCTCAAGGCCTCCTCCAGCTTATTGGGCTGAATACGATCACTACGGGCATCGCAGCCCGTGCGTGCGTGGACTTTCCTCAGCCGGCTCAAGGCCGGCCGCGACTGCTCAAAATTTGCAACATTACTATTATAGCAAACTTTCTTACTTTTGTAAGTCCTGAATTCCGTAAACTCTTTGTTCCAGATTGTAGACCTTCCGCTCCAGAGTTGAAAGTCTTTGAATGATTGCCATGTTAGTTGAAATTTCGCCGCTAGTATTGCTGCTATCCAAGGCGAAGTCGGTCCGCTGCCTTTGTGAGCTCGGCACGTAGGTCTTGACGTCTTCTTCCTTGCTTTCAGTAGTCGCTGATGCCGGTACGGCTGCCGGGATTTCCTTGACGGCCTTTTCTTCCTGCTTGACCTGCTTCTCAGCGTCGATCACTTGCCCCTGCAGTTCACCAATCCGCCCGTAAAGGTCTTCAATGATGTCCTGGAAGGTCTCATAGTCGGAAATGATTTGGTCCAGGTAAGAATCAACCTCATCCGGATCATAGCCCTTGACCTTGCTTCTGAACTGCTTCTTTAAAATGTCCTGCGCGGACAGCTTAATATCGTTTAAATCTGCCATTAACTCTTGACTCCTTTATACTAAAGTCATTTTATCAAAAAGCGACTCCATAAAAAAGAAAGAAAGAGTTAAAATTTACCATTCTCTTTGATTTTCTTCATATTCCCGGGCGGCCTGCTCCAAGTCATAATAATCGAGCAGGTCCAGCTGGTAGTCATCCCGCTTTTGCAGGTATTTTTCAATCATCTCGTAGTCATATTTGCTCTTGCCTGGGTATTCCGGGTCATAGACCAAAAGGGCCCGGTCGGTATGCTGAAACATGAACTGCTGGTAGTCCCTAAGCTGGCGGGCACCCTGGTAAGATCCTTTTGAAGTCGCGGACCAGAAGTCAGCTTGATTTTTTAAATTCTGCAGCTTGAGCTGGTTGTTTTCGCTCCAGCGACTGCCAAAGTCCAAGTAAGGCAGCATCACCGCAACCCGCAAGTTGTATTCCTGCCGCAAATCCAGCGCCACTTCCGCGCTCCACTGCTCAACGCCCAGGTTAGCGCCGGTGATGACCCAGTCCAGCTGTCCTTCTTCCAGCAGATTAGTCAGGTACTGCTTAATGGCGTATTTGATCACCGTGATTTTTGGATCCTTGTCGCCAAAAGTTCCCAGTTCATAGCTGCGATAGCCGCTGATCCAAATTCGCTGCACGCAAATTTCCTCCTTAATTCTTTTGCTTTGCCAGGTCTTTAAAAACATTGTAACATTAACCGAAAAAGCAAGGATGATCGAGCTTTAGCGCTAGCGCAAAAATAATCTGATTAGGTTTCTCAAGTTTTTATTGTTATAATGACTTCCAGGAGTGAACTTTATGGTTAAATACCCAACTGGATCTGTCATCCCCTTAAGGGCAGCCCAGCGGCAAGGAGAAAAGGCCCTGCTTAAGAAGGCCAGCTTTTCCGACCGCGGGATGACCCTGGAGCAGCAGATCAACGAATCAAACCAGTACTACCTCGACGCGGGCATCGCGGTCGTCCACAAGAAACCGACCCCGATCCAGATCGTCAAGGTCGACTACCCGAAAAGATCGCGGGCCGTCATCCGCGAGGCCTACTTCCGACAGGCCTCAACGACTGACTACAATGGCGTTTATCAGGGCTACTACCTTGATTTTGAAGCCAAGGAGACGCGCAACAAAACTTCTTTTCCTTTAAAGAACTTTCATGACCACCAAATCCTGCACCTGCAGCAGTGCCTGGACCAAGAGGGCATCTGTTTTGCCCTTATCGGTTTCATGAGTTTGGAGCGCTACTTCGTTACCCCGGCATCTTTTTTGATTCAAGCTTGGCAAAACTGGAAGGCTGCCGGCAAGAGTTCTATGACTCTTGCTGAAATCGAAGCTAACTCCTTTGAAATTAAAAGCGGATTCCGGCCTGCCCTGCCTTATTTAGAGGCGGTCGACCGGATCATTGCGGATAGGAAACAAGAACATGGCAACAAATAGTCCAGAGCAAAAGAACACGCGGATGGCGCGCCTGCATGCCAATGACGGCGCCAAGAAGGCCCGGCCCGTTCTGCGGGTAATCAAATGGCTTTTTCTGCTCTTTTTCTTGCTGATCATCTCCGGTGTCGGCGTCTTCGCTTATTATGCCAAAGACGCGCCGAGCATCAGCACCGCCAAGCTGCAAAGCGGCGGCACATCAAGTTTTTACACTACCGATGGCAAATTTTTAATGTCACTGGGTTCACAAACCCGGGTTTATGCTAAAGACTCGGATATCCCCCAGACCTTGAAAGACGCGGTCGTCTCCATTGAAGACAAGCGCTTCTATTCTGAAAGCTTGGGGATCGACCCCTTCCGGATTGTGTCTTCCTTCTTGACTAACGTCAAGAGCTCCAGCACCGTGGCCGGCGGGTCAACCATCACCCAGCAGCTGGTCAAATTGACCTGCTTCTCAACCGCCAGCTCCCAGCGGACCCTGTCCAGAAAGGCCCAGGAAGCCTGGCTGGCCATGAAGGTTGAAAGAGAATACAGCAAGGACCAGATCCTTGAATTCTACATCAACAAGGTCTACATGAACTACGGGACCTATGGGATGGGGACGGCAGCCAACTACTACTATGGCAAGTCTCTCAAGCAGCTGGACCTGGCCCAGCTGGCCCTTTTGGCCGGGATGCCTAACGCCCCGGTGGCCTACAACCCTTACTTATACCCAAAGAAGGCTAAGTACCGGCGGGACCTGGTCTTAAAGGCCATGTACGACAACAAGAAGATCACTAAAAAGCAGTACCTGGCTGCCAAGGCTGAAGACGTGCAGAAGGGTCTGAAGAAGCACACGACCAGCACTGAATCCAAGCTGCGCAAGGTCGACGACGCCTACATCAAGGAAGCAATTGCTGAAGTACAGGCTGACGGCTATGACCCATATAACGACAACCTGAAGATTACCATCAACATCAACCAGGCTGCCCAAAACAAGCTCTACTCCCTGGCCAACAGCGGCAGCGTTGCTTTCACCAGTAAGAAGATGCAGATCGGGGCCACGGTCGTCAACCCGAAGAACGGCCACGTCATCGCCATCCTTGGGGGCCGGAAATTGCCATCAGTCCAGCTGGGACTTGACCGGGCAGTCCAAACCGGCCGGTCGACCGGGTCAACGATCAAGCCAGTCTTAGACTACGGTCCGGCAATTGAATATCTCAACTGGGGAACCAGCCATATCCTGCAGGATACCAAGTACACTTACCCAGGTACCAACATCCAGCTTTATGACTGGGACAACACTTACCAAGGGTCAATGAGCATGCGCTACGCCCTGGTTCAGTCCAGAAACGTGCCGGCCGTCAGAGCCTTGAATGAAGTTGGGATTTCCCGGGCATCACTTTTTGCCAGAAAACTGGGCGTCAACGTCTCTGCTAATGCTGGTTTGTCAACAGCGATCGGGGCTGACGCCTCCAGCTTGCAGATGGCGGCTGCTTATGGGGCCTTCGCGACAATGGGCGTCTACCGCAAGCCGCAGTTCGTCTCCAAGATCGAAACGGCTGACGGGCAAGTGCGCAAGTACAACTCTACTGGCAAGCGGGTCATGAAGAAGTCAACCGCCTACATGATCACTGACATGCTCAAGGGCGTCTTCACCAGCGGGACCGGGACCACGGCCAAGGTCAGCGGGATTTACGAAGCCGGCAAGACTGGTACGGTTAAGTACTCCGACTCAGAGCTTGTTAAATACCCAAGCTACAGCTCAACGCCAAAGGACTCCTGGTTTGTTGGCTATACCAAACAGTACTCGATTGGGATCTGGACAGGCTATGACAATTTGAAGGACGGGACGATTTCCGGGGTCGGCCAGTATTCAGCCCAGCTGATTTACAAGTATATGATGTCTTACTTGATGGCTGACGAAGACAGCACCGACTGGGAAATGCCATCAACGGTCGTTAAGAAGCGGATCGTCAAAAATACTGAAGACGAAGTAGCCTCCCCTGGCCAGTCCTATACTTGGGAACTCTTTGTCAAGGGGCATTCGCCGACTGACGCTGACTACGTTTCCTCAAGCACGAGTTCTGCTACAAGTTCCAGCTCAACTGTAACTTCCAGCGTCAAGTCCAGCTCCAGTTCCAGTTCTTCTAAGTCCAGTTCAAGTTCTTCAGTAAGTTCAAAATCCTCATCTTCATCCAGCTCAGCAAGTTCAAGCTCTGCTTCGTCCAGCTCTGCTGTTTCGTCCAGCCAGAGCAGCGAAGCCCCGAAGGCTGAAGAAAACAAGCAGGACAACAATAATACTGACAATAAACAAGGCAATTAAGCCTCAGGTCTGCCAGACAGAGTCTGGCAGGCCTTTTTCTTTGCTCTTGTCTTCTTAAGTTTATGTTTTTTGACCATACTTTATTTTTTCTCTTTCAAAAATCGATACCTCGCTATTGATTTTCAGAAGTGAAACAAATAGAATAGACAGTGAATCATTGAAAAGGAGGTTTTTATTTTGAAAGAATTTGGCCAACCAAAAATTGAAGACGCGGACATCCCCTTCCAAATCAAGATGATCCACGATGAAATCAGCCGGCAGATGACCCAGCACATGAAAAAGCTGGACGTCACCCCATCTCAAGCAGCAATCTTGCGGCAATTTTCACTGGCTGGCAAGCGGCAGCTGCCTCTTAAACTGCTTGAAAAGCAGCTCCACATCGCCCAGTCAACGGTAGCCGGCTTGGTCAAGCGCCTGGAAGAAAAAGGGATGATCCAGCTGCTTGAGGATCCCCAGGACCGCAGAAGCAAGCAGGCCAGGATCACTGACAAAGGCCTGGAAGTCGAAGGCAAAGCCAAACAGAACATGATTGAAACCAGAGACCGCCTTTTAAGCGGAATGACTGAGACAGAGCAAGGAATTCTCCACTCTCTTTTGGTCCAGGCTTACAAGTCGATTTATCAAGCCAAATAATGCCTAAATTAATAGCTAGGTATCGTTATTTCGATTTTTGTTAAGGAGGAAAAGATGAAGAAAGCACTGCATTATCTGACTCCGCGGGAAGCTGCCCAAACCGCAGTCTGCTTTTTAGCCATCATTATGACCGTCTGGCTCAGCCTAAAGATGCCGGACTATATGTCAGCCATTACCAAGCTGGTTGAAACGCCCAAGGCCAAAATGGGCGATATTTTGGTCCAGGGGGCCTGGATGCTGGCCTGCGCTGTTGGGGCTGGGATCGGCATGATTCTGGCCAACTACCTGGCCGCCCTTGTCTCGGCTGGCCTGGCTAAAAGCTTGCGCCATGAAATGTACCAAAAGACTATCCACATGGCCATGCAGGATGTCGACCGCTTCTCAAGTGACTCTCTTATCAACCGCACAACCAACGATATCACGCAGATTCAGAACTTTATTGGCATGGGGATGTCATTTATGTTCATGTCACCGATCATGGCCACTTGGGCGATCGTTAAAATCTTGAACAAGGCCTGGCAATGGACCGCGGCAACGGCACTGGCCCTCTTGCTGATCACGGTTGTACTTGCCATCGGCTTGACAGTTGCCATGCCCCGCTTTAAAAAGATCCAGTCCTTAAACGACAACCTGAACCGAGTCACCAGAGAACAACTGTCCGGGATCAGAGTCGTCCGGGCCTACAATGCGGAAAAATACCAGCAAGACAAGTTTGCCCGGGCTAACAACGAACTGACCGACAACAACATGACCGCCTTCCACGTCATGAGCATCTTCAACCCCTCCGTTCAGTTCATCAATTCATTTTTGCCCCTGGTTATCTATCTTTTAGGTGCATCCCTGATCACCAGCGCTTCTAGCGGGCAAAAGCTGGGGATTTTTTCCGACATGGTCGTCTTCTCCAGTTATGCCATGCAGATCGTCATGAGCTTTATGATGCTGTCCATGATCGTCTTTCTCTGGCCCCGGGCATCCGTTTCCGCCCAAAGAGTCAGCGAGGTTCTGGATACTCCTGATTCAATGGCTGACGGGACGGAAACTGCCAGTCAAGGTCCGGCAGGCTCTATCGAATTCAAAAATGTTTCCTTCAAATATCCTGGCACTAGCGGTGAAGTGCTGAAGAATCTCTCTTTTAAGGTCGAGCCTGGTTCAACTTTTGCCATTATCGGCAGCACCGGGTCGGGCAAGACTACCCTGCTGAACTTGATCGTCCGCTTTTATGACCCAACTAAAGGACAGATTTTGGTCGATGGCCAGGACATCAAGTCCTACAAGCGGACCAGCCTCCGGGACCGGATCGGTTACGCGACCCAGAAGGCCATTTTGTTTAAAGGAACAGTCAAGTCCAATATCAGCTTTGGCCAGGCCGACCGGGTCAAAAGCGCGGAAGAGCTTGACCAGGCGATTGAAACCGCCCAGGCCAGTGAATTCGTTGACCAGATGCCTGGAAAAACTGACGCCCCGATCGCCCAAGGCGGCAGCAATGTGTCTGGTGGGCAAAAGCAGCGGCTTTCTATTGCCAGAGCCATCGCCCGCAAGCCAGAAATCATGCTTTTTGACGACAGTTTTTCCGCTCTTGACTTCCAAACCGACCGGCTTTTGCGGGAAGCTTTAGGCAAAAAGCTAAAAAACACTACTAAAGTTATCGTTGCTCAAAGAGTCAGCACTATCAGAGACGCTGATCAGATTTTGGTCCTGGAACACGGCAAGGCCGTTGGCTTGGGCAAGCACGACGACCTGCTCAAGAATTGTCCAAGCTACCAGGAAATCGTCTCTTCACAATTGTCAAAGGAGGAAATGAGCCATGAGTAAGAAAAATACAGGTTTTGCCTCCAACCTGAAGACCGCTAAAGAGTTTATCGCCTACCTGGGCCGCTACCGGCTCGGCTTGATTCTTTCCATCATCGTCGCGGTTATTGGTGCCCTTTTGAACGTCTGGGGACCAAGCAAGCTGTCAGAAGTCACCAACTTGATCTCCGCAGGCTTGACCGGCCCGATGAACATGAAGAAAATTGGCTCAATTGGTACTTTATTGATAATAATCTATTTCATTGCCGGCCTCTGCAACCTTTATCAAGCCTGGACCATGTCCACGATTACGCAGACTATGACCAAGCAGATGCGGCAAGATATTTCCGCAAAAATCAACCGCATCCCCTTAAAATATTTTGACGGCCACACAACCGGCGACACCTTGAGCCGGGTAACCAACGACGTTGACACCATTGGGCAAATGATGAACCAGAGTATTTCCAACCTGGTCTCCTCTTTGGCCATGCTGGTCGGTTCCATCGTCATGATGCTCATGACCAACTGGATCATGGCCCTGGCCGGGATGATTACCGCCCTCCTGGGCTTCATCTTCTCCACCGGCCTCATTTCCTCATCACAGCGCTACTACAACAGCCAGCAGCAAACGCTGGGCGCTTTAAACGGGAAAGTTGAGGAAAGCTACACTGGCTTGGCAATTGTCAAGGCCTACAATGGAGAAAAGCAGCTTGGCCAGGAATTTGACCAGGTCAATGACCAGCTTTATGAATATGCTTGGAAATCCAATGCTCTTTCCGGCTCCATGAATCCAATCATGCAGTTTGCCGGCAACGCTGCTTACGTGGTTGTCTGCATCGTCGGTGCCATCGCCGCCCACCAAGGGCAGATCGGCTTCGGGACCATCGTGGCCTTCATGATCTACATCCGCCTTTTCTCAGAGCCCTTGCAAAACCTGGGCAAATGGCTTCGAGTTTAGAAATGCTGCTGGCCGCTTCCCGCCGGGTCTTCGACTTTTTGGACGAAGAAGAAATGCCAAAAGAAGAAGGCAAAAAGCAGCTCGACCAGGTCAAGGGCCAGGTCAGCTTCCAGCACGTGGTCTTTGGCTACAACTACCCAGAGCAGGTCATCGTCCACGACTTCACCGCTGAAGTTGCTCCTGGTGAAAAAGTTGCCCTGGTTGGGCCAACCGGCGCCGGCAAGACTACTATCGTCAACTTGCTGATGCGCTTTTATGAGATCAATTCCGGCTCAATCAAGATCGACGGCGTCTCTACCAAAGATATTACCAGAGAAAACGTCCACCAGCTCTTTGGCATGGTCTTGCAGGACACCTGGCTTTTTAACGGGACTCTGAGAGAAAATTTGGTCTATAACCAGACTGGAGTAAGTGATGAACGCTTGGATGAAGTCTGCCAGGCAACTGGCCTCAGCGACCTGGTTGACCAGATTGGCTATGATACCCCGATCAAGGCCGACGACCTATCAGCCGGGCAAAAGCAACTGATTACCATTGCCCGGGCCATGATCAAAGATGCCCCGCTTTTGATTCTGGACGAAGCAACGTCCAGTGTTGACACCAGAACTGAACTCAAGGTCCAGGCTGCCATGGACAAGCTGATGGAAGGCCGGACCAGCTTCGTTATTGCCCACCGCCTGTCTACCATCCGGGATGCTGATCTGATCCTGGTTATCAACCACGGTGACATTATGGAGACTGGTAACCACGAGGAACTCCTGGCCAAGGGCGGCTTCTACGCTAGCCTTTACAACTCCCAGTTTGAAAAGGCTGATGACTAATATAGCTGGAATACTTTCTGTAAAAAAGCAGGTATTCTAGCTTTTTTATCTGCTAAAATATATGACAACAGGATAAAAACAAGAATAACTGCCAACAAGACTTACAAAAATAGAAAAGAGGAAATTATGGAAGCAATTCAAATTGAAGACTTTCTGCACTATGCCAACCTGGGCAAGCTCAAGGCCAAGGGGCAGAACCTGGTCTGGGTCAAAGGACTGCCAGATGCCGGCAAAAAGGACAAGTACCTCTATACCTTAGAGACACTAAAAAACGGGCAAGTCACCCCGCTTAGCTCCTTTGGCCAGGAAAAGGACTTCGTCTTTCTTGATAAAAACACGGTCTGCTTTGCCGGTAACCGAAGAAAGGAAAAAGGCAAGACTTTTATCTACCTGCTCTCTTTGACTGGCGGTGAAGCAAGGGAAATCGCTGCTTTAGAGGGAGAAGATTTCGCGGTCGAAAAGGTCCTAGAAGACGGCCGCCTGCTTTTAAGCCGGCGGGTTGACCTGCGCGAAGCGGAAAAGAAGCAGGATCCGGATGAAAAAGATTATGTGGTCTTAGACGAATTCCCTGCCTACTTCAACGGCGATGGCATTATTTCCAAGTTCCGCGACCGCCTCTTCATTTTTGACCCGGCCCAAAACGAACTGACTGAGCTCTTAAAAGACGACCCATATTTCAACTTTGACCTTCATTATGTGAGCGACTCTGTCCTCTACTTCACCGGGGACTCTTACACCAAGTCCAAGGCCCGCAAGTCCGCCCTCTACCAGCTGGACTTAAAGAGCTTGGAGTACCGTCAGCTTTTGCCAAAAGAAGAATGGTCAATTTTTGCCATTTGCATTTTAAAGGGCCAGCTCTACCTGGTGGCCACTGATGAAAAGCGCTACGGGTCAGAAGAAAATCCGCAGTTTTACAAGTATGACTCAGAAAAGCAAGAATTATCCTTAGCCGCGGCTTGGGAAGACTGCTGGGGCGACTGCGTTGACACCGACCTCTGCCTGTTAGACGTGCGAACCAGTCAAGTCTTTGACGACTGCCTTTACTTCACTACTACCAAGGTCGACCACACGGTCTTGGAGTGCTTTGACGGTGAAAAAATTACCCCAGTCTTTGAATTCCCCTCAATCGAATTCTTTGACTTTACGGAAGATGGCACTTGCTGGTTCACCGGTCCAAATGCCAACGAGACCCAGCAGCTTTACAGCTTTAAAGACGGACAGCTGACCAAGCACTCCAGCTATAACGAAGCTGCCTTAAAGGACCGCTATGTCGCTTCCGCTTTTCAAGTTGACTACCAGAATTATGCTGGCAATACCCAGCACGGCTGGGTTCTTTACCCGAAAGACTTTGATGAAAAGCAAAAATATCCGGCTATTCTCGACGTTCACGGCGGGCCAAAGACCGTCTACGGGACGCCATTTTTCCATGAAATGCAGGTCTGGTCAGGCAAGGGCTACTTTGTCTTCTTTGCCAACATCTACGGTTCTGACGGCCAGGGCAACGACTACGCCAACATGCGGGGACACTGGGGCCGGGAAGACTACAATGATTTGATGAAATTCACCGATGCAGTTTTAGCTCAAATCCCGCAAATTGATGAAAGCCGCCTGGGTATTACCGGCGGCTCTTACGGGGGCTACATGACCAACTGGGTAATCGGCCACACTAACCGCTTCAAGGCTGCCGCCAGCCAGCGGTCCATGTCCAATTGGTTGAGCGATGCCTTTATGTCTGACGTGGGTCCTTGGGAAGACCTTTACTCCATTGATGCTAAGGATCTAGATGAAAAGCTGGACTACGCCTGGCAGCAGTCTCCTTTGAAATACGCTAACAAGGTTACCACGCCGACCTTGTTCATTCACTCATTGGAAGACTACAGATGTCCTTTGCCGGAAGGGATGCAAATGTTTCGGGCCCTGCTCTACTACGGGGTAGAAAGCAGAATGTGCCTCTTTAAAGGCGAAAACCACGAGCTTTCCAGAAGCGGGCAGCCAAAACACCGGATCCGCCGCTTGCAGGAAATTACTGCCTGGTTTGACCAGCATTTGCGGTAGAATATAAGTAGTAAAAAGCAAAAGCTGAAGTAACAAAGGAGTTTTTTATGACTAAAATTGCCATGTATAACGTCAGCCCGATCGAAGTGCCTTACATTGAAGACTGGGCTAAGAAGAACGATGTTGAAGTCAAGACGACTGACCAGGCCTTGACCAGCGCGACTGTTGATTTAGCTGAAGGCTGCAGCAGCGTTTCCATCAAGCCCCTGGGCCCGGTTGACGAAGAAGTTGTTTACCAAAAATTGAGCGAATACGGGGTCAAGTGCATCGGCCTCAGAATCGTCGGCTTCAACACCATCAACTTTGACTGGACCAAGAAGTACAACTTACTGGTGACTAACGTCCCAGTCTACTCCCCGCGGGCCATCGCTGAAATGACGGTTACCCAGGCCATGTACCTCTTGCGCAAAATCGGGATCTTCCGCTATCAAATGGACCATGACCATGACTTCACCTGGCCAAGCAACTTGATCAGCAATGAAATCTACAACTTGACTGTCGGCTTGATCGGGGTCGGCCACATCGGCAGCGCTGTAGCGGAAATTTTCTCAGCCATGGGGGCCAAGGTCATTGCCTATGACGTGGCTTATAACCCGGAATTTGAACCATTTTTGACCTACACCGACTTTGACACGGTTTTAAAGGAAGCTGACATTGTCTCCCTCCACACCCCACTCTTCCCATCAACTGAAAACATGATCGGCGAAAAGCAACTGAAGGAAATGAAGAAGTCTGCCTACTTGATCAACTGTGCCCGGGGTGAATTAGTCGACACTGAAGCCTTGATCAAGGCTTTGCAAGATGGTGAAATCGCGGGTGCCGGCCTGGACACCTTGGCTGGGGAATCCAGCTACTTCGGCCACAAGGACCTTAAGGACAGCGAAATTCCAGAAGACTACAAGACCCTGGCCAAAATGCCAAACGTCGTCATCACTCCTCACTCAGCCTTCTACACGGAAACTTCCATCCGCAACATGGTGCAGATCTGCCTCAGCGACCAATTGACCATCGCCAAGGGCGGTCGGCCAAGAAGCATCGTCAACCAGTAATTTTTACTGAATCTATAAACGCGAAAACACCGTCAGTTTAATCTCTGCCGGTGTTTTTGGTGTATTGTAATTTCTATTGAAAACGCTGACTTTTTGCCTGGAATAATCCTTTTTCCTGCCCTACAATTGAATTAGCATGTGAAAAGGAGAAAAAATTATGGAAATAAAAAAATGGTCTTACGCGGATTTTCCGGAATACCAAACCGACTTGCCTGACGTAAAATATATCGACAGCACAGGCGATGAAGTCAGAGTCCTCTACCACCCAAACGTTGAATACGCTGATTATGGCGGGCAGAAACTAAGCTTGCAGATCTTGGAGCCAACCACGCGGAATCACCCAAATGGTCTGACTTACCCGATCTTTGTTTACGTGCAAGGCTCTGCCTGGATGAAACAAGATGTTTACCGGGACCTGCCCCAGATGGCAAAAATTGCCGCTCTCGGCTATGTCGTCGCGGTTGTCGAATACAGAGGCAGCGACGTGGCTTCCTTCCCCAAGCCGATTCTGGATGCCCAAAACGCCGTTCGTTTCATGAAGCTGCACGGGCCCGAATACCAGGGCGACCCAAAGCGGGTTATTTTAGCGGGCAATTCTTCTGGCGGCCACACTGCCGTTTACGCCAGCTTTTTCCCGGAAGGCGAAGACAATCTCTACCCTGATGTAAATGCCAAAGTAAGTGGTGTAGTCGACTTTTACGGCTCTGTCTCCGTCATGCGGGAAGACAGCAACCCGACAACCATCAACCACCTGCAGGCTGACAGTCCTGAAGGGATGGAAATGGGCCGGGTCGACTTAAGAGAGCAGGCAGACCTGCGCCGGAAATTGTCAGTTGAGTGCAATATCAGCAAGGAGACCGATATTCCGCCAGTTTTGATCATTCATGGAACAAAAGACCGGACGGTCAACACAGCCGGCAGCACTGACCTTTACTTGAAATTAAGGGAGTGCGGCAAAGAAGCCTCCTATATCTTAATCAATGGTGCTGACCACGGCGGCGGGGAATTCACCTCTCCAGCTGTTTTAAAGGAACTGGATGCTTTCATCAAGCATGTTTTAGCATAATATATATAAAAAAGGCCGCCTTCTCCGGCGGCCTTTTACATGCCCAAAACTTCTTTTTCAATCGTGTCAAGGCAATCAATTTTATCATGACTATCCCCTGCAAAAAGTTATTCTTTTTTCTTAGCTTATTCCAGGTAGCTGTAGGGATCCGGGTTCTTGGCCCGGGCGGGCATCTTGTAGCGGCCAAAGAAAATCATGGCATGGTGGGTATGGATCCACTCATCTTTTGGCAGCAGCTCTTCCAGCCGCTTCTCCACCTGCAAAGGAGTTGCCTTCTCCGGCACGATCTTGAACTTCTTGGCAATCCGGGACACATGGGTGTCGACCGCGATGGCCGGAATCCCCCAGCCTTCAGCCAAAACGACATTGGCCGTCTTGTTGCCGACCCCGGCTAATTTGACCAGGTCCTCCTTCTTGCCCGGTACCTGGCCGCCGTATTCATCAACCAGGGTCTGGGACATTTCCTTGAGGTGCTTGGCTTTCGAATGATAGAGGCCGAGCCGGGAAATATCTGCCTCGATTTCCTCCTGGCTGGCTGCCGCCATGGCTTCCGGGGTCGGAAAATCCGCGAAGAGCTGCGGGGTCACCTTGTTGACCATTTTGTCTGTCGTCTGGGCGCTGAGCAGGACAGCGCAGATCAGTTGGAAACGGTTGTCCCAGTTCAGCTCCCCTTTGGCCTCCGGGAACATGGCATCGATCCGCATTAAAACCCTTCTTGCCTCTTCGTCACTCAAAAGCTTTTCATCTTTTCCCATCAAAATCCTCCGTAAACTTACTAACGATTTCTTTCCAAGTACTGCTGGACCTCGCTGGCAGTCTTTAAATTCATTCTCTGCCAGTTCAGCAAAATCCGGTCAACGTACTTGAAGCTCATAGCCCGGGACAAGACTGCTTCCCGAAGAGCCAGCTTGATTATCTCCGGGGCATAGTGATCCAAATTCAGCCAGTCCTGGATTTCTTCCCGCTCAATCGGGGTCAAGTAGCGGCCAAATTCAATCTCAAACTCCCGGGCCAGGTCACTCATTGGGTCGTTGTTCAAGCTGTCCTTAGCTTCTTCCAGGACTTCCCCATTCATGTCCTTGACCTGGACATGCTGGTCTAGATACTGGTCCAGCTTGTCATAGAGCTCATCCAGGCTGTAACGGCTGCTGATCTTCCCGCTGGCGTCCTTTGCCTGCCTCAGTGACAGGCAGCCCTTGTCCAGCAGGCTCTGGATCAAGAGAGTGACGTCGCTGACGCTGAAATTGGTGTTGGCCGCGATTTTTTCATTGCTGGGGAAGTAATTTCCCCTTTGAAAAAAAGCTTCCAGCTGCAAGACCAGGGCCAGTTCCGCTTCAGTTAGGCCCAAGCGGGCATAGTAGGCAATCAAGCCATTGCTGATGCTGGTCACTCCCAGCTGCCGGTAAAAATTGTAACTTGGCATTTTCTCACGTTCTTTCACAAAAAATAAAAGAGTGAGTTAACTCACTCTTTTATTTTAGCTTTTATACTTGTTAAAAAACAACTAATGCGCTTATGGCTGCATTCTGTTGATCATTCTTGGGAATGGAATAGCTTCACGAACGTGGTCCAGCTTGCAAATCCAGGCGATAACCCGTTCAAAGCCCATCCCGAAGCCGGAGTGCGGCACGCTGCCGTACTTTCTCAGGTCCAGGTACCAGGAGTAGTCATCCAGGTTGAGGCCTGCTTCTTCGATTTGCGCCTTCAAGGTGTCGTAGTCAGCTTCACGTTCTGACCCGCCCATGATTTCCCCGTAGCCTTCTGGGGCTTCCACGTCGGCACAGAGGTAAGTCAATGGGTTTTCCGGGTTCTTCTTCATGTAGAATGGCTTGATGGCCACCGGGTAGTTGACGATGAAGAATGGCCGGTCGAATTGTTCTGACAGGAAGGCTTCATCTGGCGCGCCGAAGTCGTCGCCCCACTTGAAGTCCTTGCCGGCTTCTTGCAGCATCTTAACCGCGTCATCGTAGGACAGGCGGGTGTAGTTGCCTTCAGCAGCTGGGCGCAGCTTGTCCAGGTCCCGGCCCAGGATGCTCAATTCGTATTCACAGTGCTCCAGGACTTGGCCAACTACGTAAGACAGGAAGCGCTCTTGCAGGTCCAGGGATTCATCTTGGTGCATCCAGGCCATTTCCGGTTCCATCATCCAGAATTCAGTCAAGTGCCGGCGGGTCTTGGAAGCTTCTGCCCGGAAGGTTGGCCCAAAGGTAAAGATCTTGCCGAAGGCTTCTGCCCCGACTTCCCCGTAAAGCTGGCCGGATTGTGACAGGTAAGCATCGTGGTCGAAGTAGTCAATGTGGAAGAGTTCCGTAGTGCCTTCTGGCGCTGAGTGCATCAAAAGCGGCGCGTCAAACTTCACGAAGCCTTCGTTTTCAAAGAAGTCGACCGTGGCCTTGAAGATCCGGTTTCTGATCTGCATGATGGCAAATGGCCGCCGGCTTCTCAGCCAGAGGTGACGGTGGTCCAAAAGGAAGTCGATCCCGTGTTCCTTGTTGGTGATCGGGTAGCCTTCGTTGTTGGAAACAACTTCCAGGTCGCTGATCTGGATTTCGTAGCCAAAGTGGGACCGGGCGTCTTCATGGATGGTCCCAGTAATGTAGAAGGAAGCTTCCTGGCGCAGGCCCTTGGCTGCTTCAAAAACTTCCTCGCTGACATTGTTCTTGCGGACAACGCCTTGGAAGAAAGCCGTGCCGTCTCTTAATTGCAGGAAGACGATCTTCCCGCTGGACCGCTTGTCAGTCAGCCAGACATGCATTCTGACTTCTTCGTCAACGTGCTTGGCTGATTCTCTGATTGAAATCAATTCTGTCATTCTTTTTTATTCCACCTTATTTTATTAACTCTATCCATGATAGCAGATTTTTGCCCGCTCTTCTATAACTTATCGACCAGAGACAGGAGCTTGCCGTCTTTAAACTTGTAAATGGCATAGCAGTAGCTGCCATCGCTGTTGACTGCAGTGACTTCCCAGACGGCTTGCTTTTGATACCAGCCCAGGTTGACTTCCTTGATGGTCTTCTTCGGGTATGACTTTTGGAAGCTGGCTTTCACCGTGCTTTCGCTAATGCCGTCATTAGCTGAATAATAGTAGGCCTTGTGGCTGCCAGGCAAATAGATGAAGTAGGCTGCCTTGCCCTTGCTGGTTTTACCGCTGGCTGAATAGGAACTGACACCGCGGTTCAGGTGGTAGTACTTGTCAATCTGCTTCATAGAAGTCTGCTTGACCAGCTTGGCGACTTTCTCCTTGTGCTGGCTGTAAGGCTTGGCGGCCTTAGCTACGACGGCTACCGTTCCCGCGTAAAGCAAAAACAGGAAAAAGACCAGCCAGGCCAGATATTGCAGAACATTTTTGACTCTTTCGTTAAGCATTTTACCTCTCGAACTTTAACTTATTTTTTAATTCACTTGCTTTGACCTTCTGCACCGGAGCCGGCAGGCTGGACCGGAAGGCCGGGCCATAGCTCTTGGTCCAGATCCGGGGATCCAGGATCAAAAACTGCCCGTAATCATCCTCGCCCCGGATCAAGCGGCCGCATCCCTGCCGCAGGCGGAGAATCGCCCGGGGCAAAGAATCCTCTTGAAAGACATCCCAGCCTCTTTGGGCCAGGTAATGCTGCCTAAGGCTAACCTCCGGCAGGTCCGGGGACTCAAATGGCAGGCGTGTGGCGATGACCAGGTCAATCCCGCAATTGTGGAAGTCCACCCCTTCCCAGAAGCTGTCCGCCCCCAGCAAAATTGACCTTTCCGCGATAACGAAACGACGGGTGATCCGCTCGTTTGACCCGGTCAAGCCCTGGGCCAAAAGCTCATAGTCCTTAACCCGGGGATCATTCAGCAGTTCAAAATAGAGCTGCTTGATCAAGTCCAGGTTGGTAAACAGGCACAAAATATGCTTTTGCCCGCTTAAGTCCTTGGTCAGGATATTTTTCAATTCTTCCAAAAAACGCGGACTGTCTGGTTCCGGCTGTCCTTCCCCCATGGCCAGGATCTCTAAGTGGTCGGCCATTGGGAAGCTGGCCTTGCCCTTGTAGCAGGAAACGCCCAAATTTGGCAGGGCCAGGACCTGCTTGGCAAAGGCAAAATTGCCGTCATTAGTTATTGTCGCACTGATCATGCTGATATGGTCAAAGCGGTCGTAAATTTTATGCAATTCTTCAGAACTGTCCAGGCTGAGCCAGTGAAGGTTGCTGCTGAGAGCATCTTCGGGATTGGTCACGTTGACCACAAAGCCCAAATGATCTAAGAGCGGTTGGTTCAAGAGGTCAGCCAGCTGGTAGCTCTTTTCCGTGTAGAATTCCAGCAAGTCAACCTGGTCGTTCAATTCTTCCAGCAGGGATTCTTCATCTGTTAAAAAGCGGTCTTTTTCCTGCTCCAGCAAGTAGCGGATCTGGTTGGTATGGATCCGGACCTGTTCCAATTGCTGCTGGAACTGTCTGAGCAGGGGCTTAAACTGGGAGTTCTCCGGGAAGAGATCCTGGCCCTGGATAGTGAGCTGTAGGCTCTTGTTGGGCAAAACCACCTGGCTGATTGCCTGCCCCTTGTGCTGGTAGAGATACTTTTGCATCCGGTTCAAACTGTGAATCAGGTCCAGGCTCTCCTGGTCCAAGAGATCCAGCATGAACTGCAGCTGGACATTTTCCTCACTTTGCCTGAGCAAGTTGTTGTCCGTAAAATAGAGCAAATTGCGCAGGTGGCTGATGCTGCCCCAGATCGCTTCCAGGCGAAGTGAGTCCGTCCGGGCCGTCTGCAGGTTTTCGCTGAAGCGGTGGGCTTCGTCAATTACCAGGTAAGGGTTCTGTCCCCAGATGGAGTCCATGTAGTGGTTGACCAAGTAAGCGTGGTTGGTCACCAGAATGTTGGCCTGCTCCTGCCGGCGGCGGGCCAGGTTCCAGAAGTCAACGCTGGCGAACTGGCTGGCCACCCGGGCATCCCCGGGGTGCTTGAGCTGGTTAAAAATCGGCAGCTGCTGGCTGGTCAGCTGCAATTCATCCATGTCCCCCGTCGTCGTTTCCGTCAGCCAGACCAGGATCTGCATCTGCAAGAGCAAGGTCGCCTTGTTAGGTGAATTCTGGTAGAGGGTTTGGGCAAAACCGTCCAAATCCAGGTAGTGGCTGCTGGACTTGACCATTTCCGCGTTTAAGCCCAGGCCCGTAACCCGCAGGAGCTGGGGAATTTCCTGGTCTAAGAGCTGCTGCTGGAGAACCTTGGTCGGCGTGGCAATGACCAGTTTTTTGCCAGAGTAAAGCTGGTAGGCATAGGCGAAAAGGTAGGCAAAAGTCTTCCCTGTCCCATTTGGGGCCTCAGCCAGCATGACTCTTTGCCCTTCTTCTTCGACAAAGTCGTGCAGGCGGTCGATCAAGTCCACCTGGGCTTGCCGGTAATTGATCTTGCCTTTAAAAAGCTTGCGCTTGTCAGCGTCTTTAACTGGGAAATGCCCGTTTTCCCCATGTTCAACCGCGGGAATTTCCTGCCTCTTCAAGACCAGGTTGCGGACCTGGATCTTGTCTTTAGGCAGCTTGCGCCGGCTTTGCCGGGACTGGTCGGCAATCTCCTTGATCACATCGCCCGTGTCCCGGATTAACCCCCCGGCCAAAGAGCCCAGGACATTCAAAGTTGCCTGGGGCAAGGAGGCCAGCTTATCGATGATCTTGATGAGCAAAACGGCTGTCCCATAAGCATCAGAATCGGCCTTGTGAGGGTTGGCGTGCTTAATCTCCAGGCTGGCCGTCAAGTCTCGCAATTTGTAAGAAGGCAGGGTCGGAAAAGCGATCTTGGCCAGTTCAACCGTATCAACCGCCTTGCAGGTCAAGGCTTCAAAGCCGGCATTGGTCAGTTCATAGTTCAAGAAGGGAAAGTCGAAATTGACATTATGGGCCACAAAAACCGTATCCTGCAAAATCTCGCGGATTTTCGGGGCATAGTGCTTAAAATCAGCCTGGCCAGCCACCATCTTTTGGTCAATCCCGGTCAGATTGGTCACGGCTAGTGGAATTTCCCGGTGGGGGTTCATCATAAAAGAATAGGTCTTGACCACTTCGCCGTCTTTGACCAAGGCGCAGCCAAACTGAATGATCCGGTCCCCCTCCTCCTTGCGCGTCCCGGTCGTTTCCAAGTCAACGACCGCGAAGGTTTCGCCGGCAAAAAAATCCGCCATTTTCCGCTCCTTTCACTCCTAAAAACTTCTAATCAACTTCAACAATTTCCCGGCAGCTCAAAAGCACCAGGTACTTTTTCAAAACAGGCAGCCGGCCTGATTCGTTCAAGGCTCTTTCATAGAGGCGCAGCTGGCCCTGGTACTTCTCTTTCAGCTTCTGGATTGCTTCATCCTGCTTACGCGGGTTAACGTGGTCAGTCTTGTAGTCAAATAAAATGATACCATTCTCTGCTTCATAATAGCCATCGATTGTCCCATGAACCAAAATTTCTCCTGGAAAATCGCTGAAATCCTTAAATAAAGTCTTCGGTGACAAGATGGTGGCAAAATTTTCTTCCCGGTAAAGGCGGTCGGGGTGCTGGTAAAAGTCCTTGGCAAAGTCGCTCTTGACAAACCAAGACAAGGCTTCCCGATCCAACTTGCTGGCCAAAGTTGGGCTCAGCCGGCCTTTTTCAACCAGGCCGGCAATGCAGCTGTCAATTGCATCCCTGTCGCCCTTGGCATAGTCATAGTACTGCAAGACCAAGTGGCTGGCCGTCCCCAGTTCAGCTGAGCTGACCGTGTTTTGGAAGAGGAATTCTGGCTCAGTATCGATCGGCTGCAAATAGCGGTTGGCTGACTGCAGTTCTGAAATGTGGGAGTCGGCCAGTTCGTCTTCGATCGGGTCGCCAAAAGCCTTCTTGATTTCAGAGACCGCCTGGTAGGCCGTCGTCCGGCTGGCATCCAAGTAGGGATAGCCGCCCTGGCTGAAGGCATAGAGTTTTTCCGCCTGCTCAAAGACGGCTTCTTCCTCTTCAGTCAAGTCTTCCCCGCCGGCAGCTGCCGCTTCATTTGCCGGCAGCTGGGCCTGGTCTTTCTTTGGGTCAAAGTGGACAAAGACCAGACTGTCTTCCTGGCCAACTGCCAAGTCACTGACGGCTTTTTCTCCCAGCCGCTTCACTTGCTTGGCGTGGGCTAAGGCCGGGGCTAAAAAGTCCAGGGGCTTGGCCACCTTCATCTTGTCCAAAAGGGGCAGGCGGCCAGCTGAAATTTCCTTGGCCCACTTCTCTTCCAGGCCTGCCAGGTCAGTTTTAGCCGGCAGCTTGATATTTGCCGCCAGGATCAGCTTCTGCTTAGCCCGGGTCAAAGCTACGTAAAGCAGACGGGCTTCTTCTTCCAGCAGCTTCTGCTTTTTGGCAATCTTCAGCCAGGCATTGACCAAAGTATCTGCCCGGTATTCCGCTTCATCAAACGGGTAGGCAAAGGACAAACCCAGCCCGCTGGCATCTAAAACATAGTTGCCGGTGATGTCTTGCTGGTAATTGTAGCGGTGCTCCAAGCCCAGGACAAAGACGACCGGGAATTCCAGCCCCTTTGAGGCGTGAATGGTCATCAGCTTGACTGAATTGTCAGCATTTTCGCTCAAGATCGGCTGGGCCAGGTCCTTCTGGTTCTTCCGCATTCTGGCGATAAAGTTGATGAACTGGTAAAGGTCCTTGAAGCCCGAGCTTTCGTAGGCGCTAGCTCTTTCATACAGGGCGGTCAAATTGAGCCGGCGCTGCTGGCCGTTGGTCATGGCGGTCACGATTTCCAAAAAGCTGGTCCGCTCATAAATGGTCCAGAGCAGTTCTGAAATCCGGTGGCTCAAGGCAAAGTCCCGCAAATCTTGCAATTGGTCCAAAAAGTCCCGGCAGCGGGCAGCCAGATCAGTATCTTTTTTAGCATATGTTCTTAAAGCCGCGTAGAAGCTGATGCTCTTGTTGACCAGGCGGATTTCCGCCAAATCAGAACTAGAGAAGTTGAAGATCGGAGACCGCAAAACCGCCACCAGGGGAATGTCCTGGTCCGGATTGTCGATGATCTTCAAGTAGGACATGATGACCGTCAATTCAAAGGTCTGAAAGTAGTTCTGGACATCCATGACAAAAAGCGGAATCCCGTAACGGTCAAATTCCTGCTTGATGTCCAGGTTGCTGGTCTTGGACCGGGTCAAAATGGCAATGTCTCCATAGCTGATCGGCCGGGTCTGCCCGGTCTTTGGGTCAAAAATTGGCGTCTGGTCGTTAAGCAACTTTTGGATCCGGCTGATCACCATGGCCAAATCGCCCTGGTCCAATTCCCCGTCATCTTCTGAAGCAGAAGAATCTTCTTGGTAGAGGACTTCTGTTTCTGTTGGCAAGGCAGCGTTTGGATCATAACCGGCCGCGAATTTCAGCTGCCCTTCGTTTTTGTAGTCAATCCCGCCAAAGTCCTTGGTCAAGAGGCTGTCAAAGATCAAGTTGACGGCCTGGGTGACCGGCTGGCTGGAGCGGAAGTTTTCGGCAAAAATAATCCGCTTCTTGCCTGCCGAATTTTCCTGGCCATATTCGTCATACTTGGCAATAAAGAGACTGGGCTCCGCCTGGCGAAAGCCGTAAATTGACTGCTTGACGTCCCCAACCATAAAGAGGTTGTTCTTCCCGTCTTTTTTCAGCCGCTGGATCAAACCGTCCTGCAAGGCGTTGGTGTCCTGGTATTCATCGACCATGATTTCCTTGAAGCGGTTTTGGTAGTAAGCCCGGGCCAAGTCGGAATTTGAACTGTCCTGGGTCAGGATTTCATAGGCTAATTGCTCCATGTCGCTGAAGTCCAGAACCCGGTCATTCCGCTTTAACTCATTGAAGCGATCGATAAAGGCCAGCTCGACTTCAGCTGCTGTCTTCACGATTTCAGCCCCCTTGGCCAAAAGGGCCTGCTGGTCAGCATTGCTATTTGCGTAAAAACTGGTGTAGACATTGAAGACCAGCTGCTTGCCAGCTTCTTTAACCTCCTTTGCCTCCTCGACAAAGTCGGCGATGTCCTTGTTAGTCCGCAAGGTCCCGTCAAACCGGCAGCTGGCCAGCAGGTCTCTTTGCCGGTCAAAGGGATCATCTGTAGCCAGGCTTTCCCGGTAGCTGGATAAGCTGGCGGCGAAAGCCCTAAAAGGTGGCTGGTATTTGACAAACTTTTCATGGTCAAAGTCTGCTTCGGCCATCAAAGCCGTCAGCTTGTCAGCCAGGTTGGAAAATTCTTCTTCCAGGTAAGGCTTGATCTTCTCCTGCCACAAGGGGCTGTCGACGACGTCGCTGGTCTCCAGCTGGTAAGAGGCAGGCAATTTTTGCAGCCAGCCTCGGTAGTTTGGCCGGGCCATGGCAAAATGGTATAACTCCAATAGCAGGTCTCTGGCCGCGTCCACGTTGCTGTCGCCGGCAAACGCATCGTAAAAGGCCCTGAAGCGGTCTTTTTTCTTCTGGTCTTCATTTTGCAGGTAGCCGTTTTCGACATCCCGAAGAGCTCTTTCCTTTAACAGCTCAATCTGGGTCGCGTCAGTTAAAATGCTGAAGTCCGGGTCGATATCAATCACGAAGTAGAAGCGGCGGATGACATCCAAACAGAAGGAGTCGATCGTGGAAATGATCGCGGTATCAATCTGGGCCAGCTGCCGGCGCAAAAAGTCGGCCTGGCTGCTGTCTGTTTCCACTTGCAGGCGCTCTTGCAGTCGCTGCTTGATCCGCTGCTTCATTTCACTGGCCGCGGCCCGGGTAAAGGTGATGACCAAGAGCTGGTCAACTTCCAAGTGGTCTTCCATGATTTCCCGGATGACCCTTTCAACCAAAACGCTGGTTTTGCCTGAGCCGGCAGAAGCCGAGACCAAAAGATCCTGGCCCCGGCTTTCGATAGCGCTGGCCTGGTCTGGTGTGTATTTTACAGCCATACTTTTTCCTTTCTATATACCCTGCCCCAGCCTTTTTTCAATCAAGGCCAGCAGCTCAGCCTTTTTCAGGCTTGGCAGGTCCCGGTAAGAGTTGGTCGGCAGCTGCTGGTCAAAGTAGAAGATGTCCTTGTAGTCACTATATGTTAGGCCAGTGCTGGTCCCCTGCCGGAAGGGATTTAGGGCGATCTGCCCGCTCAAGATTTCGCTGGCCGCGTCTTCGATCAAGGCTTCGACATACTCTAAGAGCTCCCTCATTTCGTCCTGGCTGAAGAAGTTGTCTTTTTTGCCAAAAGTGCCACTCTTATTCAGCTTAAGGCCCCGATAGACCGGACTGGCTGACTTTTTCTCCAGGACTTGGTCAACTTCCTGGTACCAGGCTGGCTCGCTGACAAAGACCCCGGACAGTTTCAGCTTGTCTTCCCCGCCCAAAAGGTTCTCTTTCAGCTGCAGCTTGCTGTCAAACAAGGCCCCATTTGATGAAGAATTGACGGAATTCAGCTTCCGGGTGACATACTGATAAAAGGCACCAAGAAGGTCAAACTGCCGCCCGCCAGCCAGGAGGTCCCGGTTCTTTTCCAAGACATCCAGGTAGGCAATCATCTGCAGATCCACCCCGCCGGCAAAACGGGCCAGGTTGAAGCTGTGGTCAGAAGACTTGTAGTCAATCAGTTGCCCTAAAACGTGCTGGTCCCCGTTAAAGAGGTCGACCCGGTCAATCTTGCCCCGGAGGCTGATCTTCCGCTGGCCGGCAAACTTCTTCAAAGGCAGGACCAGGCCGGCCAATTTTTCCGCCGGGCCAAAGGCCAGTTCCCCGTATGTAGCCCGCATTTTGTTCTCCTGCTGCTTTCTCCGGTAGTTCTGGGCCACCTTGCTGGTCGTCTTGTCAAAAGCTTTGAAGAGATATTGATTAAAGGGATCGCGCAAAAACTGTTGGTAAAGGGGTTCTTGCAGGATCTCGCTTCTGACCTGCTTGAGCAAAAGCTCCAGGTCCAGCTCGCTGAGCTTGTCAATTTCGATATTTTTCTTTTGCATTTCCTTGAGCAAAAGCTCAAAAGTCCGGTGGAAGTAGTTGCCGGACTGGATGGCGTTCAGCTCGTTTTCTGCCCGGGGCCGCAGGCGCAGGCCATAGTTAAGGAAGTATTCAAAGGAATTCTGGTAGTAGCTTTCCAGCTGGGAGACCGATGACAAAAGGTCTTTGCCGTACAGGCGCTCAGCCAGGTCCTCTGAGATGTCTTGCGGATTGTTGTCGTAAGCCATCCCTTCCGCGATTTCTTCTGCCTTTTCTTCTTCATACTGCCGGCTGAGTTTGACTAATTTGGTCACCAGCGGACTTTGGGCGGAATTTTCCTCTGCATAGGCCAAATAGCCCAAGCTGGCCTTGGGACTGGTCAAAAAGAGCAAAAGCTGACGGGCAAATTCGGTCCGGTCTTTTTCGCTGTTGTCTGGCAGGTCCCTTTGCCGGTATTCCCGGCCGTTAACCATCTTCAACAGACGCTTGTAATAAATAGAAGGATCCAGCAAGTCGTTATTGGAATTGATTACCGGATAGGAAATGTAGACCCGGTCAGAGGCCAGGGCTAAAGCATTGCCAAATTGGTATTCCTGGTCCAAGTTGCGGAGCTGCTGGGCATCTTCTAGGTAGGCGTCTTCAGCAAAAAAGTCAGCCAAACTGGCCAGGTTTTCCGTGGTCAAAAAGTTGGGCTGGTCACTGATTTGCGGCAGGCTGCCATTGGCTGCCCCGATGATGAAGACCTGCTTGTAGCCACTGGTCTGCACCATCCCGTATTCTGACAAAGTGACAGCGTCCAGGCTGGCTGGAATCGTCGCGAAATTGGCCTGGGAAAAGGCCGCCGTCAGCATCTTGAAGAAGTCAGCCCAGGCAAAGTTTTCCGGGTTGACCAAAAGGTAGTCTTTCAGAAGAGACAAAAGCAGATTCCAGCACTGTTCCGGCTGCTGGGCCTGCTGCAAGTCCCCGCTCTCGCTGGCTTTTAAGCGCCAAGCTTCCAGGCGGGCACTGACCCCGTTTTTGACCAAGAAGTCAAAGAAGAGCTTAACGGCGGTCATGCTGTCTTTTTCATTTTTCAGCTGGCTGGAAAGGCGGGAGATCTTGCTGACAAAAAAGTCCCGCAGCTTATCCAAACGCTCCAGGCGCTTTTGATATTGCTCTTGGTCCAGGGCAATCACCTGGGCCTTGGTGAAGTCCTTGAGGGGCTTTTGCCAAAGGCTGTACTTGATCCCGTGGGCTAAGGCAAAATTTTCCAGCTGGTCGACATCGCGTAAATACGCGGCTTCCCCAGCTTCTTCATCCCCTTCTAAATACCAAGCCGGGATCAAGAGGCGGGTCTTCATGAGGCTCAAAAGAGCTGGCGTATCGCCTGGCTGCTGGAGAAGCTTGCCTAAATTTTCCAGCAAAATCACCAAAGGGTGGTACTTCATTTGCTGCTGCAAGTCATCAAAGAAGGGAATCTGGTTTTGCCGCAAGATCGGGGCCAGGTAAGTTTCATACTCTTGCAGGTTCGGAGCCAGGACCAAAAAGTCCCGGTACTGGCAGCCTTTTAAGGCCACCTCGTCATAGATGGTCCGGGCCACGAAATAGGCTTCGGCGTAGCGGGAATCCGCCTTGACCAGCTGGAGGTTGTTTAAGTCCGGCACGCTTTCCCCCTGCCAGGCCCTGTTTAAACTTTCTGCCGGGCTGCTTTGGCTGGTGATTTTTTCACTTTCCCAAGCAAAATCATGAGCAGAGAAATAGCCAGTCAAGTCCCGGATGGTCTTCTGGACCACGTAGTCGTATTCGCCTGCCACGGGTTCGAGCAGGCTGCCGTCAGCGGTCTTGAAGGCAAAAGTCATGTCGCTGGCAAAAGCCGCCAGCAGCTGCATGGTCATTTTTTCTTGAATGGAAAAATGGGAGAAATCAGTCACATAGAAGCTGGCCTGGCTGACCAGGTCTGGCTGGCTGGCCAGAAGCTGGTTCAGCTGGATATTCAGTTCATCCTTGGTGGCAAAGTGCTTGTCGCTGACAACTTGCAAAAAATCCTGGTAGATCAAGTCCAGGTCATGCAGCTTATCTCTGGTTTCATTGTCCAGGTCCAAGGATACTGCCGGGTCAGCTGCCCGCTCTAGAAGGCTGGCCAGGTCCAGCTGGCCGGTATGAACCTGCAGGATCGTGCTGTAGACTTGCTTGATCATGCCAGAATTGGCGTGGGTGTTTTTAAAAAGCAAGAGTTCATCCCTGCGCTTGTTGATGATCTGCTCCAAAATCATGGTCGCGGCCGCGTCATCCAGGCTTTCTGGCATGAGCAGGTCAGCTTTTTTAAAGAAAAACCAGGCCAGGCGGGAGAAGGACAGGACGTGCAGGTGCTTAACGCTGGTCTCTTTCCGCCCTTGAAGTTGGGCGACTTTGCCTATTGCGGCAACTTCTGTGTTAAACTTGATATGGTTTGGAACAATAATAAAAGTATCTTTGCCAGGCTGAGCCAGATAATTTCGGGCAGCCCGGCCGATGATTTCAGTTTGCAGGGGATCGGACTGTCTGCCGGTTAAAATTTTGATCATTGCTTCCACTCCTTTGTTGACTGATCGATCAATCTAAATTTTATCAATCTCTTTCCTTTTTGGGAACTGATTGCCATTGATTCTAAGCAAACGTTAAGCGAACTAGCGAAATTGTTTATTGAGGTGATTCTTTTTGCAGACTTCTTGTACTGCTCATGGAAAAGTAATTTTGATCGGCGAGCATTCCGTTGTTTACGGCTATGACGCCCTGGCCATGCCGATTCAGGCTCTCCACATCAAGACGACTGTCAGTGATTATGCCGGTCCGGTCTGGATGGATACCAAGCTCTACCAGGGTCCTTTTTTTGACGCGCCGGACGACTATAACGGCCTTAAGTATGTCGTCAAGGAACTTTTTGCCAGAAGCGGGAAAAGTCCCCAGATCAAACTTACCTATACCGGGGAAATTCCCATGGAGCGCGGGCTTGGCTCCTCAGCCACTGTTGCCTATGGCACTACCGTCGCCTTGAGCCAATACCTGGGCCTTGAGCTGAGTGAAAGCGAAGTTATGGACATCACCAACCAGGCAGAAACGATCAACCACGGCAAGGCTTCTGGCTTGGACGCGGCCACGGTTAATTCCGATTACCTGGTCTTTTTTAATAAGCAACAGGGCGTTAAAAAGCTCTCCTCGAAATTAGGCGCCAGCCTCTTGATCATGGACACGGGCGATTTGGGCAATACCAGAGAAGCCGTCACCATGGTCGCCAAGCTTTTAAATGAGTCTCCGGACGCGCAAGCAAGAATGCGGCAGTTGGGGCAACTGGCTGACGAAGTCAAAGCTGCCTGGCTTCTTCAAGACCCAGAAAGCGTTGGTAAATTTTTCAATCAAGCCCAGGAGCTTTTAGCCTCCTTTAATTTGTCGACGGCCAAGATCGACCGGATCTGCCAAATCGCCCAAAAAGGCGGGGCCTTAGGCTGCAAATTGTCCGGCGGGGGGCTGGGCGGGATCGTCATCGCTCTTTGCAAAGATGCCGGTGCTTGCGAAAAGCTTGCCCAAGCCTGCCAGGCTGAAATCAGTGACTACTGGATTGAAGAAATTTGATTTTTGGCAAAAAGTTATTGAAAAACAGAATTGCACAGTAAAGGAATGAAAAAAGATGAGTAAAACTGCCCGCGCCCATACCAATATCGCCTTGATCAAGTACTGGGGCAAGAAGGACGCCAAATTGCGCCTGCCGCTCATGTCCAGTCTGTCCATGACCCTGGATGCTTTCTACAGCGACACCAAAATCTCAGACAGCGAGCAAATGTCCTTTAAATTGAACGGCCAAGCCGTTTCGGGCCCGGCTGCTGACCGCGTTTTCGCCTACCTCCGGGCTATGCAAGACCGCTTTGGGGTCAAGGGAAATTTGGCGGTTGAATCAGTCAACCAGGTGCCAACCGCGGCTGGCCTGGCCTCTTCCAGCTCAGCTTTCGCGGCCATGGCGGCGGCTTTTGCCGACCACTACCAGTTAGGCATTGACAGACGGGAACTGTCCAGAATGGCCCGGATGGGGTCTGGCTCTGCTTCAAGATCTGTTTTTGGCGGCTTTTCCGTCTGGCAAAAAGGCGACAGCGATGAAACTTCCTATGCCTACCCGCTGGATGAAGCGCCTGACATGGACCTCCGTCTTTTGGCCGTTGAAATCAACGACCAGGAGAAGAAAATTTCTTCAACCAAGGGAATGGAAATGAGCAAGAGCTCACCTTTTTATCAACTTTGGTTGGACAGAAATGACAGTGAAATCGCCGAGATGGAAGAAGCAATCAAGCAGGCTGACTTTAGCAAATTGGGTTCTCTGGCTGAATTAAATGCCAGTGAGATGCATGCTTTGACTTTCACTGCTGTCCCTGGCTTCACCTATTTTGAGCCTAATACCATCAAGGCTATCAAGCTGGTTCAGGACCTGCGCCAGCAAGGGCTGGAATGCTACTACACCATTGACGCCGGCCCGAATGTCAAGGTCCTCTGCCAGGGAAAAAATTCTAAAGATATTATTAATCACTTTGAGTCCTCCTTTGATCGTGTTAAGATTATTGAGGCAGGTTTTGGTCCAGGAGTCACTCTGTTGGACTAAAGCTTATTTAATTGGCTATAATGTCTAAAGGCATAAAATAAAAGAAAAAATTAAAAGAATAAGAGGAAGAGTTTTTTTGATTACTGAAAAAGCACCAGGCAAGCTTTACATTGCCGGGGAATACGCTGTTTTGGAACAAGATTGTCCAGCCATTCTGGTCGCCCTTGACCAGTACGTCAGGGTCTCAATCAAGCCAAGCAGCAGCGATACTGGTTTGATTCACTCCAAGCAATACTCCCAAGATTCAATTCACTGGGTCAGACGGGGGTCAAAGATGGTGATCGACAACCGGGACAATCCTTTTGAATACATTCTGTCAGCAATTTCTTTTACCGAAAGATACTGCTTGGAACAAAAGGTCAAGATGGGCGTTTACGACTTGTACGTCAACTCTGACCTGGATTCAGCAGATGGCAAGAAGTATGGCCTGGGTTCTTCAGCCGCGGTAACGGTCGCGACCGTTAAGGCAATCCTGCGCTTTTACGGTGTCCAGGCAAGTAAGGATTTGATTTACAAACTCTCCACCATTTCCCACTACTCAGTCCAGGGCAACGGCAGTGCCGGCGACATCGCGGCCAGCGTTTACGGGGGATGGATTGCCTACCAGACCTTCAACAAGCTTTGGCTGAAAGAAGAACTGGCAAGCAAGTCCCTGTCAACAGTGGTCGGTGAAGCCTGGCCAGGTCTGAAGATCCAGCAATTGGTTCCGCCAAAGGGCATGGAGCTCTTGATTGGTTGGAGCCAGCAGCCGGCTTCAACCTCCCGCCTGGTTGACAAGACCAACGCCAACAAGAACAATCTGCGGACTGAATACGCCAAGTTTTTGGCAGACTCGCGCAAGTGCGTTTTGAAGATGATCCGCGGCTTTGAAGAAGCAAACATTGCTTTGATTCAAAAGCAGATTGGCATCAACCGCCGCTTGCTGCAGCATTTTGCCGCTATCAACAATATTGCCATCGAAATTCCCCGCTTGACCGAGCTGATCGAAATCGCCAACAAGTATGGCGGCGCAGCCAAGACCAGCGGCGCGGGCAACGGCGACTGCGGCATCGTCATCGTCAACAAGGACACCGATATTGACCGCCTCCGCAAGGACTGGGTCAAGAACAACATCCTGCCCCTGGAATTTCACATTCACCAATCTGAATTAACTTACTAAGAGCATTGCGATGTCACAAAGATCTATAAGAAAAGAAGAACATCTGGCTTTGACACAGATGTTTTTTAATGCCCAAAAAACGAATTCCTTTGACCAGGTTCACCTGCTCCGCCCGGCCCTGCCAGAAAGCAAGGTAAAGCTGAACGCGATTAAGACGACCTGGTTTGGCAAAGAACTGTCTGCCCCCTTCTTCATCAACGCGATGACTGGCGGGTCGGAAAAATCCAGGCAGATCAACCGGCAGCTGGGTGAAATTGCCAATAAGCAGCAAATTGCCCTGGCCTTAGGTTCGGCCAGCATCTTGACCAAGGAAGAAGACCAGCTGGAATCCTTCTATGTGGCTAAAGAAGCCAATCCAGACGGCCTATTATTTGCCAACGTCAATCCCTTGACCCCAGCTAAAGCGGCCGCCAAGATCGTCAAGGATCTGCAAGCAGATGCCCTGCAGATCCACCTTAACGTGGCCCAGGAGATTCCCATGCCTGAAGGTGACCGCGACTTTGTCTGGCTGGACCGGATGCTGGAGATTAAAGAAGCAGCTGGTGTGCCCGTCATCGTCAAAGAAGTCGGCAGTGGCCTGGATCCAGTCAGCCTGCAAAAATTGCAGTCAGCTGGCTTTACTTGGTTTGATATTGGAGGAGCTGGCGGCACCAATTTTGCCCAAATTGAAAATTCCCGCAATCCCCACCCCATGGCGTATTTGAACGACTGCGGCCTGCCAACGGCCCTGGCTGCCCTTTTGGCGGCGCCTTTGACCAAGCAGCTGATCGTCTCTGGCGGAGTCAGAAACCCGCTGGACGTCTTCAAGGGCCTGGCCCTGGGCGGCAGATTTGTGGGCGTAGCCAACCACTTCCTCCACACCCTTTTAAATGAGGGAGCTGACGGACTGGATGAAGAAATCGGCCGCTGGAAGGAAGAACTCGCCTACCTTTTTGCCTTATATGGGCAAGACAGCTTGCCAGTCAAGCAACCGTATTACTTGGACTTGGAACTGAAAAATCAGTTTGACCAGCTTAAGCAGTATTCTGGCAAATAAAGCAACAAAGAAAGAACTAAAGAAATAACTGTTGACAAATTCTCCCTCAGGATTTATTTGTTAACAGTATTTTTATTGGCGCGGCAGAGCCGCGCTTTTATTAAAAGAGATATATTGTAGTAACAAGTAGGATGTTAAAAATGTAGCAAAAAAAGAATCCAGTTTACACTGGATTCTTTTAGTTTCTATTTTCGCTTATTGCTACTTTACTAATTAAGCTTCAAATGCCCGGGTCAATGGCGGAACGATTTGCTTCTTCCGGGAAACGACGCCTGGCAGGTGGGCTTCTGAGTCAACCAGTTCCTTGCCGAAGGCCTTGGCAAAGACTGACTTGCTTTCGTCGTCCCCGATGAAGAGAACTTCTGAGTCTGAGTCCAAAACGTTGGTAATTACCAGCATGAACAGGTCGTAGCCATTTTCCTTGGCATCCTTTTCCATGGCTGCCAGGAAGGCATCCTTGCGTTCCAAGGCTTCTGGGACATCAACAACGTTGACTTGGGCGATCCGGGCAGTCTTTGAGCCCAGTTCGAAGCTCTTGGCGTCCAAGTCGATCAGTTCTTCAACTGACTTGGCAGCAATGTTGGTACCAGCCTTAAGCAATTCCAGGCCGTATTCCTTGTAGTCAACGCCGGCAATCTTAGCCAGGTCTTCAACTGCGTGCTTGTCGATGTCAGTAGTGGTTGGTGACTTCAAGAGCAAGGTGTCGGAAATAATGGCACTCAGCATGATACCAGCAATGTTGGCTGGAATTTCCATATTTTGTTCCTTGAACATTTCCCACAAAACAGTGGAAGTGCAGCCAACTGGTTCAGCCCGGTAGAACAAGGGGTCGATCGTCGCGAAGTTGCTGATCCGGTGGTGGTCAATTACGTGGGTAACCTTGACTTGATCCCGGTCTTCAACGCTTTGTTGTGGTTCGTTGTGGTCAACCAGCATGATGGCCTTGACTTCGTTTGCGACAGTCTTGACCACGCGTGGTGCTTCAAAGCCGAACTTCTTCAAGGCAAAAGAAGTTTCGTCGTTGGCTTCACCCAAAGCAACAGCTTCAGTGTTGTAGCCATGTTGGTTCTGGAAGTATGAGTAGGCAATCGCCGTGCCGATCGCGTCAGTATCTGGGTTTCTGTGACCAAAAATCAGTTCTTTTTCCATCTTGGAATTTTCCCTTCTAGTTTTAGCTAAAATTAATTCTCTCTAATTAAGTCTACTAGAAAATCAGCGCTTTGTTCAATCTTTTCGCGATCTTTTCGCAATCTTTTTTGCTTTTTTAGAACAAGCGGCTGACATCCTTGGCCTTGTCCGGCAAAGGCCGGCCCATGAGCAGCTCCTTGGCTTCCCCATCTGTCCTGACATCAATGACAAAGGAGCCATTGCTCTGCCGGTCACCAACTGGGTGGTCGCTGGTCCGGATGACCTGCTTACGCAGGCTGGAGGTGATCAAGATAAGCTCATGGTTTTGCCCGTAAGCCTTCAAGGCCACGATCCGGTGCGGCTTGGTCTTCAAATTCCGCAGAACCAGAACTCCCCGCTTGGCCCGGCTGGTCTTGCCGATCAAGTTCAGCGGCATTTGCTTGAAGGCCCCTCTTTGGGTTACCAGACCCACCTTGAGCAGGTCTTCAAATTGCGGGTCAGTCACCAGACAGGCAACGACATAGTCGTCTTCCTTCAAGTTAATTGACTTGACCCCAGCTGCTCGAGCCCCGACTTGCGGGACTTCGTCAATATCATACTTCAGGGCAAAGGCCTGGTTGGTAAAGAGGGTAATTTCCCGCTTTTCACTTGTCTTGACCAGGTCCACAGTGATAACGCGGGAATCCTCCCCCTTCATCTTCATGGCCATGATTGCCCGGGACTTGTAAGTTCTGGTTGGCTGCAGGTCAGCCAGGGCCACCTGCTTGATATAGCCGTCGTTTGTGGCCAGCAAGAAGGAGAGGTCCGGATCATCCAAATGATCCAAGGCAAAGACCTGGATGATGCTTTCGTCAGCCGCCAGGCCCAGTTCCTGGGACAGGTGCTGGCCGACATCCTTCCACTTGCTTTCAACCAGTTCATGAACTGGCCGGTAGATCAAATTGCCGTGGTTGGTGAAGAGGTAAAGGTTGGTCAAAGTCGACAGGGTCCCTTCATAAACCACCCGGTCAGTTTCCGGCAAGCCATTGTCGCCAGCTTCAGTTGACTGGAAGGACCGCAAAGATGACCGCTTGATGTAGCCGTCGCGGCTGATCAAGACCCGGACAGATTCTTCAGTGATCAAGGCCTTTTCATCGACTTCAACTCTGGCAGTTTCATCGCTGATTTCGCTCAGCCGGTCTGAACCGAATTCCTTCTTGACTGCCCGGAGTTCCTTGATGATTTCCTTTTGCAAAACTTTCGGGTCAGCCAAAATCTTTTCGTAAGCCGCGATCTTGCCTGTCAGTTCCTTTTCTTCAGCTTGCAGGGCCAAAACGTCAGTGTTGGTCAAGCGGTAAAGCTGCAAGGAGACAATAGCTTCGGCCTGGCGGTCAGTGAAGGCAAATTCGGCTACCAGGTTCTTCTTGGCGTCAGACTTGTTCTTGGAAGCCCGGATGACCTTGATCACCTGGTCCAAGATGCTCATGGCCTTGATCAGGCCCTGGATGATTTCCAGCCGGTCTGAGGCCTTCTTCAAGTCAAACTGAGTCCGCTTGGTTACAACTTCTTCTTCGTGTTCCAGGTAGGCAGCCAGAATCCGCTTAAGGCCAACTTGAACCGGAGTCATGTGGTCAATGGCCACCATGTTGAAGTTGTAGGAAACCTGCAAGTCAGTATTCTTCAAAAGGTAGTTGAGGATGTTCTGGGCGTCAGCGTCCTTCTTAAGCTCGATAACGATGGAGAGACCGTGACGGTCCGTTTCGTCTCTGACTTCGCTGATCCCGTCCAGTTCCCGGCTGACTCGGATTTCGTCGATCTTCTTGACCAGCTGGGCCTTGTTGACCAGGTAAGGAATTTCCGTCACCACGATCTGCTGGCGGTGGCCCCGGATCTCTTCGATATGGGTCTTCGCGCGGACCTGGATCCGGCCTTTACCTGTCTTGTAAGCATCCCGCAAGCCCTTTTTGCCCATGACAATCCCACCAGTCGGGAAGTCTGGCCCTTTAACAAAAGTCATCAAATCTTCCAGGCTGGCATCTGGGTGCTTAAGAAGGTGGATAGTCGCGTCTAAAACCTCGCCCAAGTTGTGGGGCGGAATTTCCGTAGCGTAACCAGAGGAAATCCCAGTTGAGCCATTGACCAGAAGATTAGGAAAGCGAGCCGGCAAAACCGTTGGTTCATAAGCGGTGTCGTCGAAGTTGAGCACCATTGGCACGGTTTCCTTGTCAATGTCTTCCAGCAAGACATTGGAAATTTTAGACAAGCGGGATTCGGTGTAACGCATGGCGGCAGGACTGTCGCCGTCCATTGACCCATTGTTGCCGTGCATTTCAATCAAAGGCTCTCTCATCTTCCAGTCTTGAGACAGGAAGACCAGGGCCCCGTAGATGGAGCTGTCGCCGTGCGGGTGGTAGTTACCCATGATGTTACCGACAGCCTTGGCTGCCTTCTTAAAAGGCTTGTCAGCCGTGTTGCCGTCACGGTACATGGCGTAAAGAATCCGCCTTTGCACCGGCTTGAGCCCGTCGCGGATGTCCGGCAGGGCCCGTTCTTGAATAATATATTTGGAATAACGGCCAAAGCGTTCGCCCATGACCTGTTCCAAAGGCATTTCACGAATTCGCTCGTGAGTTTCTGGCATAAATTGCTTCCCCCTAATCATTTACCTTGTCTAAGATCGACTCTTCATCGCCCAGGCGGAACTTGACGTTTTCCTCAATCCACTTTCTTCTGGCGGAAGCCTGGTCCCCCATCAAGGTGGTCACCCGGCGCTCAGCCAATTGGGCATCGTCGATTCTGACCCTGATCAGCATCCGGCTTTCCGGATTCATGGTCGTCTCCCAGAGCTGGTCGGCGTTCATTTCCCCCAGCCCCTTGAAGCGCTGCAGGGCATAACCCTTGCCAACCTTCTTTTCATCCTCGTCGCGCTCTTCATCAGTCCAAGCGTAAAGGTTGGTCTGCTTCTTGCTGATCCGGTAAAGCGGCGGCAGGGCGATATAGACCTTGCCTGCTTCAATCATCGGCCGCATGTAGCGGTAGAAGAAGGTCAAAAGCAGGATCTGGATGTGAGCCCCGTCGTCGTCGGCGTCAGTCATGATGATGATCTTGTCGTAGTTGGAGTCTTCGACCTTGAATTCGGTCCCGACCCCGGCCCCGATCGTGTGGATCATCGTGTTTATTTCTTCGTTCTTAAAAATGTCAGCTAGCTTGGCCCGCTGGGTGTTCAAGACCTTCCCCCGCAAAGGCAGGATGGCCTGGAAACGCCGGTCTCGGCCTTGCTTGGCACTGCCGCCGGCTGAGTCCCCTTCGACCAGGAAAAGCTCGTTTTTCTTAGGGTTTCTGGACTGGGCCGGTGTTAATTTCCCGGACAGGACTTCCTTCTTGTGCCGCTTCTTTCCGTTTCTGGACTCGTCTCTGGCCTTCTTAGCCGCTTCTCTGGCATCCCGGGCCCTTTGGGCCTTCTTAACCAAGTCCTGGGCCCATTCACCATTTTCCAGCAGGTAATAGGACAATTTCTCGTACACGATGCTGTCGACCGCGCTTCTGGCCTGGGGAGTCCCCAGCTTGCCCTTGGTCTGCCCTTCAAATTCCAACAATTCTTCCGGGATCTTGACGCTTAAAACGGCGCTGAGCCCTTCCCGGTAGTCGGACCCTTCCAGGTTCTTGTCCTTCTTGCCCAAAAGGCCCTGCTTCTTGGCATAGTCGTTAAAGGCCCGAGTAAAGCCACTTCTGGCCCCAACTTCATGAGAGCCGCCGTCCGCGGTCCGGACATTGTTGACAAAGGAAACGAAGTTCTCTGAGTATGAGTCACTGTACTGGCCGGCAAATTCGATTTCCATCCCATCCTGGCTGCCTTCAAAGTAGAAGACCTTGCCGATCGTTCCCTTGCCTTCGTTGAGGTAGGCAACAAAGCTTTCAATCCCGTCGTCATACTGGAAGACGTCGTGGTGGTTGGGCGTGCGCTCGTCGGTCAGAGTGAACTTGACTCCCTTGAGCAGGAAGGCAGATTCCCGGATTCTTTCCTGGATGGTCTCGTAATTATACTTAGTCGTTGAAAAAATCATCGGGTCCGGCTTGAAAGTGATCGTAGTCCCCGTCTTTTCCTTGGTCGCCCCCAGGCAGCGCAGGGTGCCGATTGGGTGGCCGCCATTTTGGAATTCTTCCTCGTAGGCCTTGCCGTCACGCACCACGTGCACCTTCATGTAGCTGGACAGGGCGTTGACAACGGAAGAACCGACCCCGTGCAGACCGCCGGAGGTCTTGTAGTTCTGCTCCGTGAACTTGCCGCCGGCATGCAGGACAGTAAGGATGACTTCAATGGTTGGTCGGCCTGAGGCATGCATCCCTGTCGGCATCCCCCGGCCAAAGTCCTGCACGGTCACGGAATTGTCCTCGTGAATGGTCACGTTGATTTCCTGACCAAAACCGGCCATGGCTTCATCGACGGAGTTGTCGACAATTTCATAGACCAGCTGGTTCAAGCCGTGGATGTCGGTTGACCCGATGTACATCCCTGGCCGCTTGCGGACTGCTTCCAGCCCGTGCAGAATTTGAATTGAAGAATCATCATAGGTGTTCTTTGGCAAAATAAAACATCTCCAAGCTTTAGATTAATAACTTCGTATCAATTCAGTCCGTTATTTGTTAAAATAGCAGGTACAAGATAAACGGAGTTGATTTGATGTTTGCAATAAAATTTGCATTACTTTTAATTTTAGCATACTTAATTGGTTCTTTTCCGACCGGTGTTTTAGTCGGCAAGCTCTTTTACCACAAGGATATCCGGGACTATGGGTCACACAATATTGGGACCACCAACACCTTCCGGGTTCTGGGCCCCAAGGCCGGCACCCTGGTCTTCCTGGTCGACTTCTTCAAGGGGACCCTGGCTACCTGCCTGCCCCGGATTTTTCACTTGGGCGACCACCACTTGTGCTTGATTTTCGGGGCAGCAGCCATTTTCGGCCACGCCTTCTCAATCTTCCTCAAGTTTAAAGGGGGCAAGGCCGTGGCCACTACAGCCGGTTTCCTCCTGGGCTACAATGTCCAGTTCTTCGGCCTCTGCGCCTGCTTCTTCATCCCCTTGCTCTTAATCACCAGCATGGTGTCCTTGAGCAGCTTGATTTCAGTAGTCTTGATTTTTATTTCCAGCTTCTTCTTCCATGACACTTTCCTGACCATCATGTCAGGGGTCCTGGTTGTCCTCATCTGGTGGAGCCACCGGGCCAACATCAAGAGGATTGCCGCCGGAAATGAAAACCTTGTCCCCTTTGGCCTTTACTATCACATCAAGCAAAAGCAAGGCAAGGACAAAAAGCAGAAGTAATTTTTGAACCAATCCTATTATACGGAACACATGTTCAAAATGCAAAGGGGCATTTTTTAAATATTGCTAAAGCAAAAGCCATGATTCAGTTGAATCATGGCTTTTTTCAGATTTCCTGGCCTAAAAACTGGCTCTGGTAAAGGTCAGCGTAAAAGCCGCCCTTGGCCAAAAGGCTTTGGTGGTTGCCACTTTCGACGATCTGGCCGTGGTTGATCACGATGATCTTGTCGGCATCCTGGATCGTTGACAGGCGGTGGGCGATCACGAAACTGGTTCTTTCCTGCTTGAGGTCTGCCATGGCCTTCTGGATCAAACTTTCAGTCCGGGTGTCAACCGAGCTGGTTGCTTCATCCAGGATCAAAATTTCCGGATCGGCCAGAAAGGCCCGGGCAATCGTCAAGAGCTGCCTTTGCCCCTGGGAAATATTGGACCCTTCTTCGTTTAACAGAGTCTGGTAGCCATCCGGCAATTGGCGGATGAAGCTGTCGGCCCTGGCCAGGCGGGCAGCCCGGTAAACTTCCTCATCACTGGCAGCTTCTCTGCCGTACTTGATATTGTCAAAAATCGTCCCGGTAAAAAGCCAGGTATCCTGCAAAACCATGGCGATATGGCCGCGAAGCTCTTCCCGGCTCATTGACCTGGTTTCCCGGCCGTCTAAGTAGATTTGCCCGCCCTTTACGTCATAAAAGCGCTCCAGAAGGTTGATGATCGTGGTCTTGCCGGCACCGGTTGGCCCGACGATAGCCACCATCTGCCCTTTTGGCACTTCCAGGCTGAAGTTTTCAATCAAAGGCGCGTCAGTATAGCTGAATGACACGTCTTTAAAAGTCAGTTTGGCATCTGTCGCCAGTTCAGCTGCCGGGTGGACTGTTTCATCCATGTTTTCAGCATCCAGAACGGCAAAAATTCTTTCCGCTGAGGCAATGGTCTGCTGGATCGTGTTGGACATGTTGGCCAGCTGGGTCAAGGGCTGGGAGAACTGGTTGGAATACTGGAGGAAGGCCTGGACATTGCCCAGGCTGATGGCCCCCTTGATGACATCGATAACCCCAAAAACGGCAATCAAGAGATAACCGACATTTTTGACAAAGTTCATCAAGGGGAAAATCATGATGGAAAGAAATTCTGCCTTCCAGGAAGCATCAAAGTAGGCGTCATTATGGTCAGCAAAAGTCTCCTCTTCATTTTCTTCCTGGCCAAAAACGCGGACAATGCCTACCCCGGCATAGATTTCTTCTACCTGCCCGTTGATCTTGCCCAGCTGCTCTTGCTGGCGGCCAAACAGCTTCTGGGCCTTAGGGGCAATCGTACCCGTGATCAAAACGGAGACTGGAACGGTCAAAAGAGCCACTAAAGTCAGCTTCCAGGAGATCGTGAACATGACGGCCAGGGTTCCGACCAGGGTAATGGCGCTGGTAATCAGCTGGATCAAGGTCTGCTGAAGAGTGCCGGAAATATTGTCCATGTCATTGACCATCCGGCTCATTAGGTCCCCTTTGGAGTGGGTATCGTAGTAGGATACCGGGACATGGCGCATTTTTTCTTTAAAATCAGCCCGCAGATGGCAGACGACCTGCTGGGAAATCCGGGTCATGATGATCTGCTCGGCAAAATTGAAGACGCTGGAGATCAGGTAAAGACCGATTACCCAAAGCCCGATCTTAAAGACGCCGGCAAAGTCGATTGGCAGGCTGGTCAAATGCTGGCCGGCCTTCTCTTGAGCATAGCCTTTCATCACCCCTTGATAGATCAAGGTCGTGGCCTGGCCCAGGACTTTCGGGGCAAAAATCGAGAAAACCGTGGCAATAATGGCAAACACTATTGACAAGCCCACGCCAAAGCGCCAAGGGCGCAGATATGCCAAAAGCCGGCGGCTGGTCGGCCAAAAGTGCTCAGCCTTGTCAATTTTTCCTTTATGACCGTGATGCATCCCTAATCCACTCCTTTCTGGAACTGGGAAGCGACAATCTGCTGGTAGTTCGGGCAGGTCCGCTTCAATTCTTCATGCTTGCCCTGGCCGACTACCCGGCCGCTGTCTAAGACCAGAATCTGGTCAGCAGACGCCACCGTAGAGACCCGCTGGGCCACGATGACGGTAATGGCCTGCCGCATCTTCGGATCAGCCGCCAGGGCCTTTCTAAGGGCCGCGTCAGTCTTAAAGTCAAGGGCAGAAAATGAGTCGTCGAAAATATATACATCGGCATCTTTGATGATGGTCCGCGCGATGGCCAGTCTTTGCCGTTGGCCGCCGGAGAAGTTGGCCCCGCCGGCTTCGACCGTGCTGTCCAGGCCCCCGTTTTCTTTGACAAAGTCTGCTGCTTGGGCAATTTCCAAGGCCTGCCACATCTCTTCCTCACTGGCATCCCCCTTGCCAAACAGCAGGTTTGACCGGACTGTCCCTTTAAAAAGCACGGCTTTTTGCTGGGTCAAGGAGACCAGCTTGTGCAAATCAGCCTGTTTCAAGTCAGTCACCTTAACTCCGGCAAGTTTGACCGCGCCTTTTTCCACGTCCAAAAGGCGGGGAATCAAATTGACCAGGGTCGACTTACCCGACCCGGTTCCCCCGATCAAAGCCAGGGTCTGGCCAGCCTTGACTTTAAAATTAATTCCTTCCAAAGCTGCTTCTTCAGCTCCGGCATAGCGGAAGGAGACCCGGTCAAATTCCAGCTCTGCCGGACCTTTTGGGAGGGGTGCCGGCTCTGCTGGGTCCTGCAGCTGATTTTTCGCGTCCAGTACTTCATTGATTCTTTTGGCTGATACAGAAGCCCGCGGAATCACGATAAACAGCATGGACAGCATCATGAAACTCATCAGAATCTGGGTAGCATAAGTCAAAAAAGTCAAAAGACTGCCGACTTCCATGACCCTGCCGCTAATCAAGCGGCCGCCCAGAAAAATGATCCCCACGTTGGTCAAGCTCAGCACTAGGGTTACGGCTGGTTGCATGAAAGAAATGATTGTGTAGGCCTTGATGCCGACCTTGGTATAGTCCAGATTAGCCGCGGCAAAGCGGTCCTGCTCGCGCTGGTCCTGCCTGAAGGCCCGGATGACCCGGACCCCTGTCAAGCCTTCTCTGAAGATCAAGTTGATCCGGTCGGTCTTTTGCTGGATGCTCTTAAACAAGGGCATGGCAAAATGCATGAGCAAGAAAATGATGGCCGCCAAAATTGGCAAAGAAATGGCGAAAACTTTTGCCAGGCGGGGCTGCTGAAGATAAGCCAAAACGGTCCCAGCCACCAGCATGATCGGGGACTGGAGCAGCATCCGCAAGAGCTGCATAAAAGTCATCTGAACCTGGACGACGTCATTGGTCGTTCTGGTAATTAAAGAGGACTGGCCAAAGCGGCTGATCTCTTCATCAGAGAAAGTCAGTACCTTGGCAAAGAGCATGGCTCGGAGACGCTGGCCGACCTGCATGGCCTGGTGGGAGGCAAAATAGATGTTGCCAAAAGCAGCCAGCAGGCCCAAGGCGGACACCAAAAGCATCTTGCCTCCGGTTTGCCAGATATAAGGCAGGTTCTTGCCAATGATCCCCTTGTCAACCAGGTCAGCCGTCACCGTCGGCAGGTACAAATCACATGCAACTTGTACTAATAAAAAAAGACTTGCCAGGCAAGTCGCCCAGCAAGTCAATGTTTTTCTAGCAATTTTAAGCATGGTTTTCACCCTCTTTTTTGGCATTTTCTTCCATGCGTTCTTCCAAGAATAATGCCTGTTTGTCCAGCTTCTTCAAGATGTTCAGGTATTCGGCCTTTTCGCCTTCGCTTAAGGGGCTCATCAAATCGCCCACAAAGCCCAGCCAGCTGGAGTGGTTGCGCTCATTTTGTTCTCGGCCCTTTCCAGTCAAGTAGAGGCGGAAAACCCGGTGGTCGCTGTTATCCCTGCGCCGTTCGATCAAGCCGTGCCGCTCCAGGCGGTCAACGACTTCACTGATTGAAGACGGCCTTACTCGGGCAAAGCGGGCCAGTTCTGCCTGCTTCATCCCTTCATTCTTGCTGAGCAGGGCCAAAGTCCGGTTCTGCCCCCGGACGCCGCCATGCAGCTTCTCATACCGCATCCCCATTTGGGCCAGTTGCCGCTGCAAACGCATGCTCCGGTGAAACAATTCTTCATTGAGTTCTTCTTCTGCCATCCTGCTTGTCCTTTCTGCAAAAAATAATCAAGAAATTAATATTCGGTACCTAACTATCAAGTATACCTGGATCATGCACAATGTAAAGCAAAACAGCCGCCAAAAGGCAGCTGCCACCAATTAATCAAACAATTTTCGCAGAATTTGCATTACTCCTTCATCGTTGTTGCTTGGAGCAATATGGTCAGCAATCTTTTTAAGGTCCGGGTGAGCATTGACCATAGCATAGCTGGTTCCGGCTGCCTCTAACATGGTCAAGTCGTTTAAGTAGTCGCCAAAAGCCAGGGTCTCTTCTTTCTTGATTCCCTTTAAATCTGCGATCTTCTTCATCGCTGCCCCCTTATTGGCGTCCTTGTTGACAATGTCAATCCATTCCGGCCCGGCCAAAACCGCGCTCAAGTTGCCCGGCATTTCCGGCAATTGCCGGTAGATTCTTTCTGCTGCCCCGCCTTCAATATAGGCTGTAAACTTGATGATTTCGTCACTGTTTACTTCAGCCGGCAGATCCTCGACATACCGCCGCTTGATATAGTAGGTATCCAGCTGCTTTAAAAAGTTCCGGTCTCCTTCCGGGTCGCGGCAAATAGCCTGGCTGGCCCCGCAAAGAATCGGATTGGCTAAAGGCTCTTTTTCAAAAAGATCAAGGCAAAATTCAGCTTCTTCAGCCGTAATGCCAGCTCTGGCCAAGACCTTGCCCTGCTGGTAGATCAAACCGCCATTATCGCCAATGAAGATCAAGTGATCCTTAATGTCCTTGAAAAGCTCTTCATTGGTGTAATATGGCCGGCCGCTGGCGATCACCATCTGCTGGTCGGGGTGATTCAAAACCCAGGGGGCAAAAGACGCTGGCACTTCTTTGGCGTCATTGACCAAAGTGCCATCCATGTCGGTCGCGATTAATTTGATTTCTTGCTTATTTTCCATGTAAAATGCTTTCCGTAAATTAATTCTCTCTATTGATTCTTCCCTTATTATTCCATTTCTTTTGCAAGAATTCAAAGATTTTCAACTAAAAAAGCAGGCTGTCGCCTGCCGATAATTCTTGCTTTTAGCCATAAATATTGTTGACTGCCTGCCGGTAGAGGTCGACTGACAAAGCAGAAGGATCTTCATTTTTCAAGCGGAGATATTCACCGCGCAGGTCTTCCCACTGGTCCCAGTCCTTGATCGTCTCTTCCTGGATGGTCAAAAAACGGCTGTTAAAGGCTTCGCTCCACTTGCCCCCATCAGTTTTAACCAAGCGGTATTCATCCCCGTCTTCTTCCTTGATGACGGTCAAGTCTAACTTGAAGTTGACCTTGCCGCTCTTCTTGGCCCGGTGCAGAAAGGTCAAAGCCTGGCTGTTTTCCCGGCCTGCTTCAAATTTATCCGCCAGGCCCGCCATTAAGCCCTCGCTGACTTTACTGAGCAAAAGTGCTGGATCTTCTTCAGCTGACTTTACCAGCTTTAACTGGTAATCCAGGTCCACCACCCCGTCGTTTTGGGTCACGAAGTTGCCAGCAGTTCCGACCGTGCTCTCCAGTTCCAGGCTGATGCCCTCCTGGCGCAAATCCGCCAGGGCGGCGTTGACCGCGTCAACGGTCAAATAGCGGTAAATCTTGATTTGTTCTTTCGGGATGTAGCTGTACATAATGCCTCATTTCTGCTTTTCGCCAACAATCTGGTTCTTGCCTTGGTCCTTGGCCTGGTATAGATAGTCGTCAGCCAGCTTGATTATTGCCCGCAGCTCTTCTTCATCATCGATTCTACCGGTAGCATAGCCGATGCTCAAGGTGGCTGGCTCTTTTAACTGCCGGTTTAGTTTAGCATATTCTTTTTGAAAAATCTGCAATTTTTTGACAAAAGCGCCATCTTCCATGCCCGACGCGATAATTAAAACCTCGTCGCCGCCATAGCGGTAGCTCCGCAGGTGCGAGTTCATCCAGTCTTTTTGCAAGTAGCGACCAAGTCTAGTCAAAACCAGGTCCCCATATGCATGACCGTAATTGTCATTGAAACGTTTAAAGTCATCCAGGTCGATCATGGCCACGCCAATCTCTTGCTTGAGATAATTTGGAAAATCTTCCCGCAAGGCAAGCCGGTTATATAGACCAGTCAATTCATCCGTCCGGCTGCTGACAAAGAGTGATCCATTTGCCCGGTGCAAGATGTAGTTGTACCAGGATGCCTGCCGAAACCAATGTCGGCGCAAAATAATACAGGATTGGCAAATAAAGTAAAAGAGAAACAAGTCATAAGCATCCTGCGAGGCGACCTGGACATGATTTATAGAAATAACTGACAAAGTTGACAGAAGACTCAATGCCACCAAGGCAATGCCGCGGCCTTTTTTATAATATGGCAGAACGCAGATGACCATCATCATCAAGACCAGCTCAAAAAAGTAGCTGCTCCCCTCTTGCGTGCTGTACAGGGTAAAGCCAGACAAAAGAGCGTTGATTGCAAAATTCGCAAATATTATTCTGATTTCTTCTTCTGCTGGCTGCCGGTGTTTATTTAGCCAGATCAAAAAAAGCAGGTGGGGCAAATTAGACAAGATCAACAGGAGATAAACCCACTCGCTCGGGATCATGGGAAAAGCCGAAATATTGGCATAATAAGAATTAAGGCCAAACATGCCTAAAAAACCAATGACCGTGATCAAGCTGGAGACAGCAATCCCCATAGTGATATTATTGTCGGCAACCTCTTTTTGAAAAGCTTCAGAATCAAGATAATCAGCATACACTGCCTCTTTTTCATTGGCTAATTGCCAGCTAAGGCCATGAACTTTTCTCCTGTTTCCCTTCTCTTTCATCTTCATCACATCACATTATTTTCTACTCGCTGACAATTATTCCGAAACAACCTGCTGGTTTTCATCCAATTTGACCGGTTTGCTGAAGAGGAAGCCTTGGAGCAAGTCGCAGCCAGCTTCTTGCAAAAAGTCTCTCTGCTCTTCCGTTTCCACCCCTTCAGCCAGCACCTTCATCCCCAACAGGTGGGCTACTTTAGCGATTTCCGGAATCAAAAGCCGGTTTAAAGGCCCGTCATCAAGGTGGCGGACAAAGACCATGTCGATCTTGACCAGGTCAAAGCTGTAGTCATTTAATGCATTCAAAGATGAGTAGCCGCTGCCAAAGTCGTCCATCCAAACCTCAAAACCATAAGCGCGCAGCTGCTTGATCTGCTCTTTTAACCGGACAGTGTTGGTCGACAGGTCCCGCTCGGTAATTTCAATCTTGATCAAAGACCGATCCAGGCCTGCTCCAGTAACCAGATTGTTGATCTTTTCAACCATATTGGGCATTTCAAAGTCTTCGTGAGCAAGATTGACAGACACTGGCTTGAGGTCCAGGCCACGCTTTTTCCACTGCCGCAATTTGGCAACCACTTCCCAGAGCATGTACATGTCCAGGTAATAAGTAAGGTGGTGCTTTTCAATCACCGGGATAAAGGCGGCAGGTGAAACCAAGCCCTTTTCCGGATCCTGCCAGCGGGCCAAGGCTTCATAAGAAGCAGTTTTTCCGTCTTTTGCCGAGCAAATTGGCTGAAAGTAGGGTGTCAGCCAGCCTTCATCCATGGCCCGGCTGAAGTTGTCCAAAAAGTAGCTTTCTTCCAAGTCTTCCTCTTCAACGGTCGGATTATACTTCTTTACGTAAAAGCGCCGGTCATGGCCGATTTCCTTCATGGCCTGGTTGGCCCGGTGAGTGATCGTCATGATATTCTGATCTTCGTCTTGAATGTCATAAAGGCCAAATTGCAGGTCCACGGCCTCGTTTTTGGCCAGGCTAATAAATTTTTCATGGATTTCCTTAATTTTTTCGTCAATGCCGGCAGCAGTCGTCAAAATCAAGAAATGGTCATCCCGGTTGTAATAGACATGGCCCTCTGTGATCTTGCTTACCAAAAGCTCAGCCAGTTCTTTCAAGAGCTGGTCACCCTTTTTCAGGCCATAAAGGTTGTTGTAGACGCTCATGCCGGCAATGTTAAGACTGACGCAGACTGGATCTTCCTTAGTCAAACGGAGCTTGGCCACTTCTTCCATGCCAAAAATTTCCATAAAACGGCGGTTTGGCAGATTAGTCAAGCGGTCTTGATACATCTGGTCATTGGCATACTTCTGGTAGTGGGTGTCCAGAATCTGGTTGTTCTTGCCAGATTCTTCCGCGTCCGTATAAAAAAAGAAACCTAAAGGAACGCCGTCGACCATCACATGGTTGGCCACAGAGTGAAAGATGTGGTAATCCTCCATGTTTGGCGTCTTCCAGCGGAAAAAGACGTCGTATTTCTCATCTGAGTGTGCCGCGAACTGCTTGCCAAAATATGCCATCCGGCCGATGTCGTCTGGGTGGACAAAACCAAACATGCTCTTGTCAAGACTGGCCACTAAAAAGTCGCGGTCAACCCTCAGCATTCTGCACAATTCATCGGTAACCAGCAAGGTTTTGATTTTGCCATCAATAATTTGATAAATTGCCATCCCTGTTGGCAGATTTTCATAGTCTTTCCTCTGCTGGTCTGAAAATTTGATTTCTTCCATGCTACCTGCTCCTGTCTTTCCGCTACCCGGTTTTTGGGATTTCGTGCGCTTACATTCATTATAAAATAAGAATGATATTTATTAAAGAAGAAAAACAGCATTTCCGTAAAATCAGCCAATGCTCTCCTTTCTTTACTTAAATAAACATAGTTTACCTATAATACAAAAATTATCATTTTAATAAACGTTATAAAAAATATCTCAGCAAAAAGGCTTGCAAAAATCTTTTTTTAATAATCCCTTGTCCTTGCCAGGATCTGGTGGTAAGCTTGCAGTAAATCATTTTCATAAAAGTATAGGTTACCTTTACTTTTATGAGTGGTTCGACGATCGCCTGTTTTTATGTCACTTTCTTTTTGTATATATTTTTCACGAGGTTGCAAAATGGATTCTAAAGAAATCAATTCTAAAAACAAGGCCAGCTTCTGGTCCTTCAAGCTTTCCGCCCACGCCATGACCCTGATTCCGGCCGCCGTTGGGATCAACTATGTCGCCAAGGCCTTTGCTGAAGGACTTAAATTGCCGGTCTGGCTGGGATCACTGGGTACTTTCCTGGCCAGCATGCTGGCTGGTCCTGTCGCCGGGGCCATCAGCGGCTTTATCAACAATGTCATCTACGGTTTGACTTTGTCGCCTATTTCTACTGTTTACGCTTTGACCAGCATCGGGATCGGCCTCGCAGTTGCCTGGCTGAACCAGCGGGGCTTCTTCAAGCGGCCAGTTACTGTCTTGCCGGCGGCTATTATCATTGCCCTGGTTTCAGCCTTGATCTCTACCCCGCTCAACGTCATCTTCTGGAGCGGGCAAACTGGGATTGCCTGGGGGGATGCCCTTTTTGCCTCCCTGGTTGCCAAGCACGTCAACATCTGGATCGCGTCTTTTCTTGATGAATTCGTCCTTGACCTTCTGGACAAGACGGTCGTTAGTTACCTGGCCTTTTTGATCTACAAGCAGCTGCCAAAGCGCCTGGTCTACTTCTTCAAGGGGACTGAAGAATGAAAAATAACGCGGAAGACCTGGCTTTGCCCGCCTGGCAGGCAGCCATTGACCCTATCAGCAAGTTGCTCTTGATTCTGCTCTTTACGCTCGCTGCTTTTGCTGCCGGCAATCTGCCTAGTGCTATTATCATCCTCGCTGCCAGCTTCATCCTGGCCCTTTTGACCAAAAATTTCCATGCACTCTGGGGAATGTGCGCCTTCAGCCTCTTCCTCATCTTGACCATGCTTTTGATCCAGGGGCTCTTTTGGCCGCAGAACCATACCGCGGCTTTTGCCATCGCTTCTGTGACTTTTTACCAGGAAGGACTTGACCACGCGGCTCTCTTAGCCTGCCGGATTTTAATCATCATCTTCTCCAGCAGCTTTTTCATCCAGACGACGACCATTTCAGAGAACGCCCGCTATTTGGAAAACTCCGGTTTGTCCTACCAGCAGGTCTATGTCCTTATGTCAGTCTGCTATATCCTGCCGCAGATGCAGCAAAACCTGCACAAGATCCAGCTGGCCCAGAAGGCCCGGGGGATTGCTCCGGCCAAGTCCCTGCTCTCCAGGATCAAAAATCTCTTTCCTGTCCTGTTGCCCTTGATCGTCAAGAGTTTCCAGCAGGCCATGAGCCGGTCAATTGCCCTGCAGCTGCGGGGCTATGCCAGCCCAAAAAGGCGGCCAGCCAGTCTGAAAGATGAATACTGGAAAGACAAGTTCTGCCACCGCCTGCTCATTGCCAGTTGCCTGCTACTTTTAGGAGTGAAAGCATGTCTGATAATTTTCAACTAACCATCAACGAGCTCAGCCTCCGCTACCTGGGCTTTGACAAACTAGCATTAGAAAAGATCACTGCCGAAAGCCGCGGCCAGCGCATCGGCATTATCGGACCCAGCCATGCCGGCAAAAGCAGCCTTTTGGCCCTCTTAGCCGGAATTGCCGGCCAAATGATTCCCGCCAAGATTTCCGGTTCAGTCCGGGTAAACGGCGAAGACTTGAAAACTTGGAAAGGCCAGCACGAAATCGCCCTGCTTCTGCAAGACCCGGCCAGCCAGCTCTCTGGCCTTTCTGACACGGTTTATGACGAATTAGCCTTCTCCCTGCTCAACCTGGGCAAGAGCGATGAAGAAATTGACGCGGACGTTAAGCGGGCTGCTGACCAGCTGGACTTGACCAATCTGCTGGGCCAGTCGCCAAACCAGCTCTCTGGCGGGCAAACCCAGCGGGTGGCGATCGCTACCGCCCTGGTTACTGAGCCCGACCTGCTTTTGCTCGACGACCCGACCAGCCAGATGGACCCTTTGGGCCGCCTGCACTTTTTCAGCTGGCTGGCAAAACTCTCCTGTCCTTTCTTGATCGTCTCCAGTGAGCTTGACGACTTGGCCGCCCTCTGTGACCAAATCTGGGTCTTACAAGACGGCCGCCTGCTTTTGGCGGACTCTCCCCAGAAAGTCTTCAACCAGCTGGATGACCCGGAAATCGACAAGCCGCTTGCCTGGAAAATGGCAAAAAAGCTGGACCTCACGCTGAATGGTTACTATCCTGTCAATGCCAGTGAACTTAAGAAAGCTGCCGAAAATGCAAATTAAAATTGAAAACCTTCATTACACTTACCCAGAGTCGAATTTTGTCCTGGACATCCCGGAGCTGACTTTTTCTCCCGGCTTGATCTGCCTGGTTGGCCAGAACGGGTCTGGCAAATCCACCCTTTTGAAGCTTTTAGCTGACCTCTTGCCAGCTGGCAAGGCTATTTCCGCTGATGGCCAAGTTTTAGCGGATTACCTTGCTTCCGGCCGCTTGAGCAAGATTGCCTATGCCTTTCAAGACCCAAATGACCAGCTGTTCAACTCCAGCGTGGAAAAAGAGCTGGCTTGGTCCATGAGGCAGGCTAAATTGCCGGAAGCTGAAATTGCCAGCCGTACTGAAGCCACCCTTAAAGAATTTGGTCTGGCTGAATTCCGGGACTTGAATCCATATGACCTCTCTCTTTCCGGGAAAAAATTATTGACCATCGCCAGCGCCCTGGTCCTTGACCCAGAGGTCTGCCTGTTAGACGAGCCCTTGATGAGCCTGGATTATCCCGGCCGCTGCCTGGTCACCCAGTTAATCCAAAAAAGGGTGGCCCGGGGCAAAACCGTGATCATGATCACCCACGACATGGACTGGCTGGCTGAAGAAAGCCAGGAGGTCTACGCAATGAGCCAGGGCCGCTTGATCTACCATGGACCAGTTCACCAGCTCTTTAGCGACCAGGAAATGTTGGACCGGCTGGGCCTTTTGCCGGCCAAGACCTGGCAGCTCAGCCAGTTGCTTGGGCTCAAGCCGGAATTGCTTACGTTAAAATAAACCGCCGCATTGACAAAAATATCGTAAATATTATGTATGCGCTTCATCTCACTCTCATTTACCTAACTTCTTCTTAGGCCCGGCACTATAACTTTTAGTTTGCTTTTCCCGCTTTTTAACCTAAAAATCCTCTTAAAGGCAGGTAAAATCAAGCTTAACTTTATACGAAAGCGTTTGCAAAATCATCCCCACTTTCTTACAATTAATTGTGTAAGGAAAGCAAAAGCAAACAAGGAGGATGATTTTGATGCTTTTTCACCGCAGTGGGAGCAAGAAACGCAAGCATGAATTTCCGACCGCTTATTCGGTCATCATTATCGTTTTGGTGCTCGTCCAGCTTTTAACCTTTTTCATACCGGCCGGCAACTATGCCACGGTCTCTTATGACCAGTCGGCCAAGGATTTTGCCATCACCATGCCTTCTGGCAAGGTCAAGCATGAGCCAGCAACGCAGAAGACTCTTGACCGCTACAAGGTCAAGATCGATGCTAAAAAATTAATCGACGGCACTATCTACAAACCGGTGGCTATTCCAGACTCTTACGAAAGAGTCAATGTCAAAAAGCCTAATTTCCGGGAAGCTGTCGTCCAGTTTTTGACTTCCCAGGTGCAAGGGATTGCCGATTCAATCGACATTATCACCTTTATCTTGATCCTCGGTGGGATTATCGGGGTTGTCTACGCCAATGGGGCCATTAATTCTGGGATGCAGGCCTTGTCTGAACATATCAAGGGCAAGCAGATCCTCTTGATCGTCATCGTCATGGGCTTGATCGCCCTGGGCGGGACCACTTTTGGTCTGGCTGAAGAAACCATGGCCTTCTACCCGATGTTGATCCCGGTCTTCTTGGAGGCTGGCTATGACACGATGACCGTGGTCGCCACCATCTTCCTGGGCACGACTTTGGGGACTTTAGGTTCAACCATCAACCCCTTCTCAACCGTTATTGCTTCAAACACGGCTGGGGTCAACTTCGCTCGGGCCCTGCCTTTGAGAATCGTCATGCTCCTGGTTTCCCTGGGGGCCGGGATGCTCTACACCATCATCTATGCGGAAAAAGTCCGCAAGGATCCAAGCAAGTCCTTGGTCTACGACCAATACGAGGAAAACAAGAAGAAGTACCTTGCTTTTGACTCACAAGCCGACAAGGGCAACTTCACCTGGCGGCAAAAATTAACTTTGCTCACCTTCGTGGCCGGCTTTTTGGTCATGATCTGGGGCGTGCAGAGCCAGGGCTGGTACTTTACTGAGATCGCGGTCGTCTTCCTGGCCGTTTCCTACCTGCTTTTCCTGGTTTCCGGCTTAAGCGAGCACCGCTTCATGGAAAGCTTTGTCAGCGGTGCGGCAGACCTTTTAGGAGTTGCCTTGACGGTCGGTTTGGCCCGGGCTGTCTCCATCGTGATGGATGAAAGCCACACCAGCGACACGATCATGTACTTCTTCAGCAAGCAGATCACTGGCATGAACAAGCTGGCCTTCGTCTGGGTCCTCTTCTTGATCTACATCGTCCTCGGCTTCTTCATCCAGTCATCATCTGGTTTAGCTGTGCTGTCCATGCCAATCATGGCGCCGCTGGCCAACATCGTCGGTGTCGACCGGGCCAGCGTGATCGATGCCTACAACTGGGGGCAGGGCTATATCGGCTTAATCGCACCAGTTGGCCTGATCTTGATGTCCCTGGCCATGGTCAACATCAGTTTTGACCGCTGGTTTAAGTTCATATGGAAGCAACTGGTCATCCAGTTCGTGATCTGTCTGATCTTCCTGGGAATCGGCCTCCTGGTCTACTAAACAGTTAACACTTTACAACTGCTTCAAAGAAGCAAGGCAAGGGAAATTCTTTTGCCTTGCTTTTTTGGTCAATATTTGACTTTTTCCACTTTTACCGTTTCACGCTGTCGCAATTTTTTAGCCTTTCTTTTTTAAAGGCCATAAAATGCTTGGTATGACTAGCTTTATCGTTAAATTTATGCTTTTAACAGCCTTGGTGCACAAATGATTTTTGTCCAGTTTTTAAAAGAAAAAGCTTGGTATTACGTGATTTCTTCTCTTTTACTTGTAACCGGTTAAAGTGGCGTTTTTGTTTCACGAGGCCATGACAAAAAGACTTTTTGCTGGTAAAATCGCCCTAAAAGCGTTGAAAACTCGAGGTAAACTATGGAAATTCTTGATATTGTGGATAAAGAGGGCCGGCCAACCGGGCAGACCATTGAACGGAATGAAGCCCACCAGATTGGGGCCTGGCACCGCTGCGCCTCTGTTTGGATCATCCGGCAAAAAGAGGGCAAGTGGCAGGTCCTCCTGCAGAAAAGATCAGCCAATAAGGACTCCTACCCAGGCTGCTTTGACACCTCTTCAGCTGGCCACATTGATGCCGGAGACGAACCCCTGGAGACTATCATCAGAGAGCTGGAAGAAGAACTAGGCATCAAGAGCCAGGCCGCTGACTTCACCTTCATCGGCACCTTCCACAACTGCTATGACGAGGTCTTCCACCATGCCGAATTCAAGAACCGGGAAGTTTCCTTTGTGCATGTCTACTCTAAGCCTGTTGACGAAAAGAAATTGCACTTGCAGGAAGAAGAAGTTTCAGCTGCCTCTTGGTTTGACTTGGATGAAGTCTGGAAAAAGTCTTTGGCCAAAGACCCGGCTTTCTGCACCCCGGTGGGCGGATTAAAGCTTTTACGGGAATACCTGCAAAAACTATCGACGAAAGAAAAGCAAGAAAAGAGAAAAAACTAGCTGATTTTTCAGCTAGTTTTTCTTTCCTATATCAGTTTATTCCATCCGCCAAATGCTGATGCCGACCTTTTTCCCGCTGGCCTTGTCCAGGGTCTTGGCCCACAGCTGCAGGGTAGTTTGATCCGCATACCAGACGGTATGGGTGCCATATTTGAAGTAGAGGGCGCCGCTTTTTTTGTCACGGACGGCCTTGGCCTTGTATTTCTTTTTAATTTGCTGAGCTTCAGGGCCTGTCACGGAAGTTACTTCATCCCCGTTAAAGTCAAAGCCCCCGTTTGACAAGGCATAAGAAATATTGCCTAAGCTGGAGAAGTCCTTGACCGTCTTCTTCAAGAACTTGTAGTCAGCCTTGGGTCCTGGATTCGTCCCGTAGCCATAAAGGTTGTAGCACATCACGACATATTCCGGTCCCTTAGGGAAGTTGATCTTGCTTACCGGCGTTGATGGCTCAAGCACGATCCGCAAGTCCAGTCCTGCCTTCTTAGTCCGGGCGTAGAGGGCTTTTTCAAAGACTAAAAACTTCTTCCACAGGCTGAGATTGTCCCTAATCTGCTCATAGTCGATTTCCACCCCGGTAAAATTGTACTTTTTGGCCAGAGCCACGACTTCTTTAGCATGCTTGTCCGCGTTTGACTTGCTGGACAGGAGGGTCTCCAAGAGCTCGGTGCTCTTGTCTGCCGTCCGGGTGTCATTAACCACGGTCATGTAGCGCTTGATCTTGCTGGTCTTGGCCGTAGTCCGCATTTCCTTGCCCAGCTTCTTGCTGCCATCTGCTAAAAAAAGCTCGTAGTTCTTGTTTTCATCGTAAAAAGCCGCGAAGGTCCCGACCGCGTCGATATTCTGGCTTTCTTTTTGAATGGTCTGCCAAGGCTTGTCTACGTCCCAGTAGACCGTCCAGGCAAACAAATCCCGGCCCTGGCTGAGTTTCGCCAAAGTCCCGGTCGCCTTCTTACTGGTCTGACTGGTCTTTGTCTCAGTTTTGCTCTTAGTCTGCTTTGCCTTTTGCCCCTGGCTGCATCCCCCGACTAACAGGCCCAGGGCCACAATACTCAAAAATTTGCTGATTTTCTTCATGACTGCTCCATTCTTACCGTTAAATTTCAGCAAAAAAGCTCTCCAGCTTTTTTCCTGGAGTAAAATAAAAGTGATATAAGGAGGACTGACACTTTTATGCAAGAACCCAAAATTTCCCGTGACCAGAGCAAGACTCTGGCCGCTACCAAATACGTCAAGCTTTACGACCTGGCTTATGAAAACGGGGTCCACTACTATGACGCTTCCAGAAGAAATCCTGACCAGCTCTTTGCCTTCAAGCAGGACCCAGAGCTTGGCAGCGCCCTGCCCGACGCGGCTTGCGCCTACGTCATCGTCAAAGAAGCAGGCCAGGAAGACAAGCTCCTGCTCTTTTATGAGTACCGGTATCCAGCCGGCAGCTACCTGCTCGGCGTGCCTGCAGGCTTGATTGACCCAGCTGACCTGGCCAGCCCCGACCCAGTCAAAACAGCCATGATCCGCGAGGTCAAGGAAGAAACCGGTTTAAGCGTCGGCGAAAATGACACGGTTGAAGTCATCAATCCCTTGGTCTTCACGGCTTCCGGCTTTAGCGATGAAAGCAACGCCATCGTCAAGGCTGTTATCCATGTCGATGACTTGTCCGCGCTTAACCACAAGGGCGCGGAAGGGACTGAAGTCTTTGGCGATTTCAAATTGGTTGACAAGGAAGAAGCCCGTCGCCTTTTAAAAGAAGGCAGAGACGACTATGGCCACTACCTGCCCTTGGTTGCCTGGGCAGCCCTGTGCTACTTTGTCAGTGACCTCTGGAAATAATTGTAGCAAGCCTTTGTTACATAGATATTACAAGACGAAAGCCACGGCAGAAAATGCCGTGGCTTTTTAGCGCAGTTGTATTTTTGAGAAGAGTTTATCAATGAGTAAGCTATGCCGTCAGCCCCAAATATGCCGTGGCGATGATGCCAAGTACAATAAAAGCAATGATGCTCCAATAAGTCAGCTTGGGCTTGTCCGGTTTGCATAAAACGTACCGTGTCATGCTTTTCCGCCCCCTTTAGTTAACAGAATAAACTAAGGAAGTAAAATCAAGTAAAAGGCTCTTATTAAATTAATGTAAATTTTAGGGCAGAAGGACTTTTTTTGCAAGCTATAAAACTGCCTGCAAGCTGACCTTTTGCTCTGCTACCGCGTCGATAAAGGCCTGGTCGTGGTCGACCAAAAGCATGGCTGGCCGCTCTTTTTTCAGCAGGTCAATCAGCTGGTCCTGGTTGAAAAGGTCCAAGTAGTTGGCCGGCTCATCCCAAAGATAGAGGCTGGCTTCTTCAGTTAAGGACTTGGCCAGGGCCACCCGCTTCTTCTGCCCTTGACTCATCTCCTCAATCTTTTGTTTAAAGGCCTCCCGCTCCAGGCCTAATTTTTTCAGCTGGTTTAAAAAGTTCTCATAATTCAAGTCATGTTCTTTAGCAAAATCCTCCAGCCGGCCCCGGTAACTTGACAGGTCTTGAGGCAGGTAGCTGATTTTAAGCCCCGCTTGCAAATCCCAATCCCCTTGGCAGGTCAAATCTTTATTACCCAGAAGCCAGGACAAAAAGCTGGTCTTGCCGCTGCCATTTGGCCCGGTCAAGGATACGATCCCCCGGCTGGACAATTCCAAATTCAGCCCCTTAAACAAGGTCCGGCCGGCAATCTCTAAGCTTAGATCGCGCCCGGTAAAGATGGTCTGGTGGTAATTGGGGTTAAAATTCAAGTTTAATGCCGGTGCTTTTTCAATATTGGCCAAAAGCCCCTGCTTAGCTGTCTCTTCTTTTTCCTGCCGGCGGGCCACATTTTTCGACCGCTTCATTACTTTTGCGGCCCGCTTGCTCAAAAATCCCTTATCACTCAATTCTGCCCTGCGGTCGGGCTTGATTTTTCCCTTAGCATGGATGCTGCTCTCTGCCTTCTGGGCATTGGCCGCCAGCTGTTTGCGGCTCTTCTCCAGGCTCTTGATCTCCCGGCGCAGCTGCTGGTCTTTCTCTTGATTGGTCTGGTCTCGCTGCTTTTTGGTCACTTGGTAGCCGGCAAAGTCATCCTGGTAAAGGTGAATTTCCCCGTTCTCCAGGGCCAGGACATGGTCGCTGACTTCTTCTAAAAAAGTCCTGTCGTGGCTGACCACGATATAGCCGGTCTTGGATTTTTTCAGGTATTCAGCTACTTCTCGCCGGCTGGCGCTGTCTAAGTGGTTGGTCGGTTCATCCAGCAAGGGAAAGACGCCATCTTGGCTGAAGGCCAGGGCCAAAAGCAGCTTGCTCTGCTCTCCCCCGCTGAGAAGGCCAAAGGGCTGGTAGAGAAGTTCTGGCTCTAAGTTCAGCCGGTTCATTTCTTTTTCCAAGCGCCAGAGTTCAAAACCTGCTTCGTCCATCAAGCTGAAGTAGGCCGCTTCATCTTTTGGCAAAAAGCGAGGATAGTAAGTAAAGGTCAAAGGAGACTTGACTGCTCGCTGGTCTCCCAATTGTCCGGCCAAAAGACGGAGAAAGGTTGTTTTGCCCCGGCCGTTCCGGCCAACCAGGGCCAGCTTCCAGCTAGAGTCTAAATCCAGCGACAAATCACTAAAAATCGCTTCTGCCTGGCTGGGATAAGTGTAGGAAAGGTGCTTAATCTGAATATTTGTCATAATTTATACCTCGAAAAGAAAAAAGAGAGTCTGCACCCCTGCAATGGACAGACTCTCCGCGGCAAAAGCAGCGTCAATCTTGCAAAAGTGCATAGTAACCCCCTTGACCGCGCAACAAATAAAGCTGCTTGAATCATGATGGTTGCCTATGGAAAATGCAAGATTACAGACGCACCGCTTTCGCCTCCTTTTCGATCATTTATTTGCCTTGTATACTACCATAACTTGCGCAGGGCGAGCAAGCACTTTTTTAAACAGTTTTGCTAATATTCTAATTCTAAGGATTATTGCCCTATTTTTTATTTGTTTTATTATATTTCTCTCTACTAAAATTTAAGTAATTTTGCTTTCCTTTTCCGGTGAAAAGTTCTACAATAACGTTAACAGGAGGTATTTATATCATGTGTACAGCAATTACTTTCGCAACTGACGACCACTACTTTGGCCGTAATTTGGACCTGGACTTTTCTTACAATGAAACAGTCACCATCACTCCAAGAAACTATGTTTTCCCAATGCGGAAAGTACCGGACCTGGACAGCCACTATGCCATTATTGGGATGGCAACAGTTGTCGGCGACTACCCGCTTTACTATGACGCCGTCAACGAAGAAGGGCTGGGCATGGCCGGCTTGAACTTCGCGGGCAATGCCTACTACTTCCCTGACCAGGAAGGCAAGGACAACATTACTTCCTTTGAATTCGTCCCATACATTCTGGGGACCTGCAAGAGCGTGGCTGAAGCCAAGGAAGCCTTGAAGAACATCAGCATCTCTGCCGAAGACTTTTCAAAAGACTTCCCAACCAGTACCCTGCACTGGATGATCGCCGACAAGGACGCTTGCATCGTGGTTGAATCAATGGAAGACGGCCTGCACGTTTACGACAACCCAGTCGGCGTCATGACCAACAACCCGCCATTCCCGATTATGAAGTTCGCCTTGAATGACTACTACGCCCTTTCAGCTCACCGTCTGGACCACAAGTTTGCTGACGGCGTTGAACTCACTGAATACTCCCGCGGCATGAGCGGTTTAGGCCTGCCGGGCGACTTGTCCAGCAAGTCCCGCTTCGTCCGCTGCGTCTTCACCAAGTACAACAGTCTCTGCGACAAGGATGAAGCCAGCTCAGTCAACCAATTCTTCAAGATCCTGGGCTCAGTTGAACAAGTCAAGGGCCTGTGTGAAGTTACCCCAGGCGAATATGAATACACCATCTACTCATCCTGCATGAACCAGGAAAAGGGGATCTACTACTACACCACCTATGGCAACCCGGATGTCCACGCCGTAGACATGCACAAGACCGACCTGGACAGTAAGGAACTGACCAGCTACAAGCTGCAAAAGGACCTGCAATTCCACTTCGACAACTAAACTTATTTTTTAAACATATAGTAAAAACCAGTCCACTGCTTACAGTGAACTGGTTTTCTTCTGTCATTCTGCTTTATTTGCTATTTTCTTCTGCTTCCGCTGGCATAGCCGGGAAAATAACCGTAAAGGTTGACCCCTTGCCTAACTCACTTTCCAGGCGGATGGTCCCGTGGCACTGCTGAACGGCATGCTTGACGATCGACAGGCCCAGGCCCGTCCCCCCAGTCTTGCGGCTGTGGCTCTTATCCACCCGGTAAAAGCGTTCAAAAATGCGGCTCTGGGCTTCTTGGGGAATCCCAATCCCAGTATCTGCCACCTGCAAGATTGCCTGGCCCCGGTGCTTCTTAACCGTGACCTTGGTCTTGCCCTTTTCCTTGTTGTAGCGGATGCTGTTGTCAATCAAGTTGTAGGCAATTTCATAGACGAGACGGAAGTTGGCAATAATCATGCAGTCGCCCAAGTCAGTTTCCAGCTTGATTCCGTGCCGGTCAGCTGACCCCTGCAGGGCTTCCAAAGCCTCCGTCACCGGACTCTTCAAATTAAGCTTGATTTCTTCAAAGCGCTGGTTTTCATCCAGGTGGGACAAGCGAATAATGTCGTCAATCAAGGTCAAGAGCTGGGCTGAAGATTCGTGGATCTTCTTGTAAAAGCCGTCCCGGTCCTCTTCTTTGACCAAATGGTTTTCCAAAAGCTCTGCTGATCCCATGATCGACTGGAGAGGCGTCTTCAGTTCATGCGACACGTTAGCCGTGAATTCCCGCCGGACCTGCTCTTCATGGTACTCTTCCGTCACGTCAACCACCAAGATCGAAGTCCCCTTCAAAATCTTGCGACTGGTAATCGGACTGGCGCTGATCTGAATGTTGCGGCCATTTCTTTCAACAATTCCCTCAGCATGGGCCAAGCGGCTGTTTTGATCAATAATCTCCTTGACGTCAGCTGGCAATGGATCGCTGTCGTGCAAACCCAAAAGCGAAACGACAGCTGGGTTAGATAGAAGGATCTTGTCTTCCAGGTCAATCAAGATCAAGCCCTCTTGCATGGCATCAGTCACTGTCTTAAATTCCTTCTCCCGATGGTGCAGCTGTTCCATTTGATCAGCAATCTGCTTGTTTTGGCTGTCCAGCCGGGTCAAAAGCGGCTTAATTTCATCATAGGCCTTGCTTTCCAGCGGTTTGTCCAAATCCATCTCATTCAGCGGCTTGACAATCGACTGTGAGATTGTCTTAGCCAGGAACCAGGAAACCAAAACAGCCAAGAGCATGATCAGCAAAAGTGGCGACAAGAGCCGGAGCAGCATTCGCCAGAAGGAGTTTCTGGTGATTGCCACCCGGATGACCCCGCCGTTTTTGAGCCGCTCCGCGTAGTACATGGTCACGGTTGACAAAGTAGTGCTGTAGCGTTCACTTGTCCCCGTGCCATTTTTCATTGCTTCAGCGACTTCCTCGCGGTGGGCATGGTTGCCCATCTTCTTTGGATTCTCTTCATTGTCGTAGAGAACCTTGCCCTTGGAATTTATCCAAGTAATCCGGTAGTTCTCTCCTTTAAGGCTCTTGAGATACTTCTTGCCGCTGGTATTTACCCCGCTGGCCGCCAGGTCAGCCTGAGAAGCCAGGGCTGCCATCTCATTATGGTCAAAGTCAATGCTCAAGACAATAGCGCTCAACAAGACAGCAAAGAAGAGAACCAGGGAAGTCAGCAAAAAACTTGCTCGAAATATCTTCTTAAACATTAGTCTGCTTCATGGTAGCGATAACCGACCCCGCGCACTGTTTCGATATGCTTACCAGCCTCACCCAGCTTTTGTCTCAAGGTTCTCACGTGAACGTCAACCGTGCGCGTTTCACCGTAAAAACCAGTCTCCCAGATCTGATCCATGATTTCTTCCCGAGAAAAGACGGTTCCCGGATGAGTGATCAAGAGCTTCAAGAGTCCATATTCTTTCAAAGTTAAATCGACTTGGTGGCCGTTTTCGAAAACTTCATGCCGTTTCAAGAGAATCTTGATCCCGTCTTTCTCGATCTTGTCCTCCTTCTTGTGGTTGGTCCGCCGCAAGACGGCCTTGACCCGGGAAACCATTTCCATCATCCCGAAGGGCTTGGTTAAGTAGTCATCTGCCCCAGAGTCCAGGTTCTTGACCTTGTCATATTCAGCCGTCTTAGCACTGGCAATGATGACCGGCAAGTCTTCGGTCGCGGAAGTAGATCTGATCTGGTGGAGGATTTCACTGCCGTCTTCATCAGGCAGCATCAAGTCCAAAATCACCAAATCAGGCCGGTTATTGTCCAGGGCCTTGAAAAAAGATTGTCCATCTTCAAAGCCGCGGACCTTGAAGTTCATTGATTCCAGCGTGTACATTTCGATTTCGCGGATGCTTTCGTCGTCTTCTACGCACCAAATTTCAGTCATAAAAAATCCCCTTAACCTTTCTTAAACTTAATTATAGTTGACAACCATAATCATTCACAAGAGTGGTAAGGGGAATTTCATGGACTTATCTGCCAGCCTTGCCGGTAGTTACAAATAAGGACCATTTAGCAATATTGACGGCGTGATCGCCGATTTTTTCAAAGTACTTAGCGACCATCATCAAATTGATCAAATATTCCGGGTTGCCATCCTTGTTGAAGTTATCGATCAAAAATGCCTTCGCTTTGTCAAAGCTTTCGTCGACTTGGTCATCGCGGCTGATAACCGCCTTGGCCAATTCATCATTTTTCGTAGCCAAAGCAGTTACCGCGTCGTTGACCATGCCAGTAGCGATTTGGGACATGCTCTTCAAGTTCAGCATGTCGTTGGCCACTGAAAGGTGCTCATTAAGTACCAGGTCAGCAATGTCCGCGCCGATTTCACCGATTCTTTCCAAGTCATAAACTGCCTTCAAAGATGCGCTGATTACCCGCAGGTCGGTGGCAACCGGCTGCTGCTCCATCAAAAGGCGCAGGCAGGTGTCTTCAATATCACGCTCACTCTTGTGGATGCGGTGGTGCAGGTTGATCGTGTCCTCTGCTTCATGGTAGTTGCCGGTAAACAGAGTATCAGTTGATTCAGAAATGGTTTCCTTGCAAAGCTGGCCGATTTCTTCCATCGCTTCTTGCAAGTGGTCCAATTCTCTATCAAATCTTGTTCTCATTTTTGGCCTCCTCTAGCCTTAACCGAACCGACCGGTGATGTATCTTTCAGTTCTTTCATCCTTTGGCATGGAGAAGAGCTGGTCAGTTTCACCGAATTCAACCAGGTCACCCAAGAGGAAGAAGCCAGTCTTGTCAGAGATACGTACAGCTTGTTGCATGTTGTGCGTAACGATGACGATCGTGTAGTTCTTCTTCAGTTCCAAGGCCAATTCTTCAATTTTAGAGGTTGAGATCGGGTCCAGGGCACTGGTCGGTTCGTCCATCAACAATACTTCTGGCTTGACAGCCAGGGCCCGGGCGATGCAGAGTCTTTGCTGCTGACCACCGGACAGGCCCAGGGCTGACTTCTTCAACCGGTCCTTCAGATCGTCCCAAATAGCTGCCTGCTTGAGGGAAGTTTCAACGGTTTCGTCCAATTCCTTCTTGTCAGTTATCCCGTGGATCCGCGGGCCGTAGGCAACATTATCGTAAACGCTCATCGGGAACGGGTTTGGTCTCTGGAAGACCATGCCGACTCTTTGCCGCAGGACGGTCACGTCCAGGTCACCATTGTAGATGTCAGTGCCATCCAGCTTAACTGAACCATCGATGCGGCAGCCTTCAACCAGGTCATTCATTCTGTTGAGTGACCGCAAAAGAGTTGACTTCCCGCAGCCTGACGGGCCGATGAAGGCAGTAATTTCATTCTTTTGAATGTGCATGTTGACGTCATGCAAGGCGTGGAAATCGCCGTAGTAAAGGTTCAGATTTTCGATTGTAATTTTGTCTTCCATCATTAATTTCCTCCGTTATTGCGCTTGCGCATCTTGTCTGAAATGCGGCGCGTAACCAAAGTGAAGAGCAGGGCCAAAACGACCAGAACTGCTGAAGTAAAGTTGGCGATCTGGGTAGCTGACGGGTTCAAGGCCCCTTCAGTTCTCATGACCCAGATGTGCAGAGACAGGGTTTCACCACTTCTGAACGGGTTCAGCGGTGAAGTTGGTGAGGTAACCTTCCAGAAGTTCTGCCAGTTGATGTAAGTTGACTGGCCGGAAGTGTACAGAAGGGCAGCGGCTTCACCGAACCCACGGCCGGCAGCCATGATTACCCCGGTCAAGATCTGCGGCATGGCCGCTGGAATCAAGACCTTGCGGATGGTTTCGGACTTGGTCGCGCCCAAGCCCAGGGAACCTTCCTTGTATTCCACCGGCAAAGACCGGATGGCGTTATTGGTTTCAGTAGTGATCAGAGGAATAGAAAGAATTGAGATCGTCAAGGCACCTGCCAAGATGTTCCAAGACATCCCGGTCCACATAATGAAAGCCAGGTAGCCAAACAAACCGATGACAATGGATGGCAAGGATGACAATGATTCAATACTGATTTCAAACATTGTCAGGAACTTGCCTTCCTTGGCGTATTCAGCCAGATAAACCCCAGCCCCGATGCCGATCGGCACTGAGAATAACAGTGAGAGGAAAACTAAGTAAATAGTGTTGAAGAACTGGTTGAAGATCCCGTTCCCGGCCGCTCCCAGGAAGTCCCACTGGAAGCCTTTCAAGCCATCAATAATGATTGAAAGGGTCAAGTAGAGCAGGAAAGCCAGCATAATCCAGCCGATGGCGTAGAAGAATCCCGTCATCAGCCGATCTTTTCTTTTAGCACGGCTCATATTTATTTTTCCTTCTTTCCATTGCCAAGCTTGTGAATCAAGACGATCAAAACGATTGAGATGATGAAGAGCAAGAGGGCCATTGACCACAGAGCTAAGTTGTATTCCCCGCCCTGGGCCGTGTTACCCATGTCGGCGGCGATTGCACTGGTCAAGTTGCTGGTTGGTGACAAAAGACTCGTTGCAAATGATCGGGTCTTACCGATAACCATGGCTACGGCTAAAGCTTCACCGATTGCCCGGGCCAGACCCAGGATGATCCCGGTTAAGATACCGCCAGAAGCGGCTGGCAAAACAACCTTGCCGATGACTTGCCAGCGGGTGGCACCCAAACCGTATGCCCCTTCTCTGTAGCTGTTTGGCACCGCCTTGATGGCGTCAGCGGCCACAGTAGTGATCGTTGGGAAGATCATGATGGCTAAGACGATTGAGGCTGCCAGGACTGAGAAACCGCCCATCTTCGGGTGGAAGATGTTTCTGATCAAAGGAACCAGCTTGGTCAAGCCAAACCAACCGTAAACAACGGATGGGATGCTGACGTAGATTTCAGTAGCCGGGCGGAAGAATCTTTCACCGATTTTCGGTGAGATTTCAGTCATGTAAACGGCTGAGCCGATAGCAAATGGCAGGCAGATGATCAAGCCCAGCAAACAGGTTTCCAGGGAACCAACGATGTAAATAGCAGCCCCGACTTTGCCCCCGAACATGCCGGTCTTGTCAAGTGGTGCCCAATCACTGGTAAACAGGAACTCCCAAACGCTGTGATGAGCCTTGAGGAAGGTCTGGCTGCCTTGGTAGAGCAGGAAGGCCCCCATCAGAAGAGTCAAAGCAACGATCAAGAGACCACAGGCGATGTAGACCGCGCGCCAGCGCTTATCGCTGGCAATTGCTTTTTGAACTACTTTGTCCATAATGCCTTATTTCTCCTTCTTACTTTGTACGGGTGGCTTTAGCGGCAGCCGTCAGCTTGGATGCTAAGCCATAGCCCATGGCTTCGATCTTTTTACCGTATTCCTTGCTGAGCATCTGCTTCAAGAATGCCTTGGCAGCACCCTTTGGCTGGCCCTTAGTGTACATGTGTTCATAGCTCCAGACAGTGTACTTGCCGTTGTAGACGTTCTCCAGAGTTGGCTTGATACCGTCAATTGATACGATGCCAACTTGCGGGTCACCAGTCAGGTATGACAGGGACACGTAGCCAATTGAGCCTTGAACGCTTTGGATCATTTGAATCAAAGTACCTGAGTCGTCAGTTTCCAGAGACTGGTTGGACTGGCTGGCGTGCTTCTTTAAAGCGTATTGCTCGAAAGTTGCCCGGGTACCTGATGAAGATGGTCTTGAAACCAGGACGATCTGGCAGTCATTGCCGCCGACCTGCTTCCAGTTGGTTACCTTGCCAGTGAAGACCTTGATCAACTGTTCCGTGGTCAAGTTCTTGACCCCAGCATCCTTGTTAATGATTGGGGCAATCGCGGTAATGGCCACCTGGTGGTCAACCAGCTTGCTGGCTGACTTCTTATCCAGCTTTTCTTCGGCGAACAAGTCTGAGTCCCCGATGTCGATGGTGCCGTCAGAAACTTGCTGCAGCCCCTGGCCGGACCCACCCCCGTTAGTGTTGATGACACTGTCCGGGTTCTGGTCCATGAAAGTCTTGGCCGCGCTCTGCGCTAAAGGCAGAAGGGCGGATGACCCGGCGATGTTGACTGTCCCGGAAACTCCCTTGGTATCAGCTTTGGAGCTGCCGATTACGCAGCCGGTGACGATTGCCAGCAAAACAAGCGCAACAATAGCGACTTTGGTTTTTTTGCGTGACATGTTTATTCCTCCTTGAATTCTTACTGATTCAATCTTAATGGAGGCAAGTTAAATGCATTCAGTGATGATTGTTAAATCAATGTAAAATACTTAATTTATCTAAAGCTACGGCAGTTTCTTAACAAAATTTCAAAGCTTTCGCAAGGCCCTACTTAACTTTTTCAGTTTATTTTGCTTAATTAACTTATTTTTTACACTGCAAAATAGAAGCGCTTACATCTCTTTTCCGACCGCCTTTACACGAATTTAACTTTACTAAAAAAGGCCAATTTGCCATCCACTTTGGACAGAAATATATGTTAAAATCTATATGTAAACAGTTCTGTTAATAAAGATATTATTTGAGGAAAAACACATGCTAGCCTGGTTTTCAGCCTTCTATTCCCGCAATCACACTTTTCTCCTGCAAGCTTTTTTAATTGCCTTGATTAGTGATCAGTTATTTTTTAAAGAAGAAACCATCCCTAAACGGATTGGCAAAAGTCTTGGAGCCTTCCTTCTGTCATTAAACACGTCCATGATCATGACCGTCTGGCTCTACCAAAAATTGAGTCCCATACTTAGTTTCAATGCTTTGAGCGACTTCTTTTTGGCAACCAGCCTCATCCTCTTGACCTTGCTTTTGGTCATTGCCCTTTATCAACGCTTGATAAATAAGAAGGCTTCCGTGGCCCTCTTCACCTACTGTCAATTTGTCATTGCCGCCGAAATATCCTCTCTTCTGGCCAATCAAGATTGGCAATGGGACTTCTTCACCATTCTTTTAACTCTTGGCCTGTACTTCCTCTTTAGAAAGGAAATTCTCTACATCAGCCAGGAACATACCGTAATCACTGAAGACAGCCGTTTTTTCTGGTCTACCCTGCTTTGCATGGTCCTGGTTGTTGCCCAGGCTGAATTTCCCCGCATGTTTCTTGACGGCAGCAACTCGGCAATGCCCACCCCCATCGGCTACGTGGTCAGCATTTTAGCTCTGATTTCCTGCATCATGTACATCGTGTTCATGAAGTATAATATTTTCAGCATTACACGCTATGAAAACTACCTGCAAAAATACAGCGATGATCCCTTAACTGGTTCCAAGAATCTTTACTACTTTTTGGAACATTCTGACGATATTATCAAGCAGCTGCCCCAAAACAAAGATTTGTTCATTTTTTACAGTTCCCTGGTCAATTTGCATGACTACAACCTGGCTAACGGCTACCAGGCCGGGACCAACCTGCTCAAGCAGGTTCATCGCAAGTTAAAAGAAAATTTTCCTGAAACTGCTATCGTTCGCAGCGGCGGCAGCCACTTTATCGGCGTAATCGTCGGAGATGAAGAGAAAAAATTCCTCTCTATTGCCCAAGATATTGCTACCGGAAGCAGAGGTGAGACACTCCTTTTTAAGGTTGGCCTGGCGCCTTTTACGCCAAGCAGCAAGCTTCTGCGCCGCCAGCGCACTACCGACCTGGTTCATGTTCTCGACCAAGCAGGCAGCGCCTTAAACTCTGTCAAAGATACAACAGATGTAATCGGTGTCTATAATGATGAATTGGCCAAAGCTGATGAAATCCGGGTACATGTTTTGGAAAATATCGATCAAGCCTGCCAGGACAACTGGCTCAAGATTTACTATCAGCCCTTGATTGACATTAAGACCATGAAATTAGCCGAATGCGAAGCGCTGTCGCGCTGGATTGACCCGGCTTACGGCTTTCTTTCACCAGACAAGTTCATTCCGGTCCTGGAAGCAAACCAGATAGTCTACAAGGTCGACTGCCATGTTTTGGAAGGCTATGGCCGGGATACTCAAAAGTTAATGGAAGAAGGAAGAGAGATTTTCCCGATCAGCTTCAACATTTCCAGAACAGACTTAGAAGCTTGCGATATTTACCAAAAAATTGAGCAGACGGTCGCCGAATATGGACTCAGCCGCAGTCAGGTGCACATCGAAATTACCGAAAGTGCCCTTAATGGCAGCCAGGCTATGGTTGAAGCGGTCCAGCGCTTCCACGACTTGGGCTATCAAGTCTGGATGGATGACTTTGGCAGTGGCTATTCCAGCTTAAACGTCCTCAAAGATTACAATTTCGACGTCATCAAGATCGACATGGTCTTCCTCCGGAAGTTCGACGACCGGTCCAAAACAATCGTTGCCAACATCTGCCGGATGGCTAAAGAATTAGGCATCAAAACCGTTTGTGAAGGAGTGGAAACCCAGGAGCAATTCGACTTTCTTAAAGAAGCCGGCTGTGATCTAGCCCAAGGTTTCCTTTTCAGCCCACCAGTTCCTCTAGATGACCTTTACAAGAAAATGGCAGCTTATTTATAGGCAAGACAAAACCGCTAGTCGCGTGACTAGCGGTTTTTACATGTTTATTTTTCAATTACTATTTACCAGAGCCGGCAGCAACCGCAACAAAGCAAACCACGGCCAAGATCAAAAGCAGCCAGAGGACGATCTGCCAAATCAAGGCCAGAGTAATCCAGCCTTGCATTTGATTTAACTGTTCGTCCTTTCGCTTGATAAAAAGGTAAATTGCCGGCACTATCCCGAAGATCGGCCAAACATAAGCCGCAACCAACAGAATGATCAGCCAAACATTGTAAACGAATGAATTTGAGTCCTTCATTTTTTGCTCCCCCTGTTTGCAAAAGTCTTTTATTTCTGACCTCAGTTTAACAAAAGCAAGCCTTTTTGGCAATCGTTCTACCTGTTCCTTTACTGCAAATAAGCGTATTCGAAGTAGTAGCTGCCGTTGTAGATCAGCCCCTTGACCTTGCTATTCAGCATCCAGGCACTGCCGGATTGAACCAGCGGCGTTACCCCTTGGTCGGTCATTAAGATATTTTCCGCCTTGGCCAAAAGCTGCATCCGCTGCTTGGATGAAGAAACAGTCTTGGACTGGGCGATCAGCTGGTCATATTGCTTGTTTGACCACTTGCCGGAATTGTAGCTGTTGGTCGAAGTCATGCAGTCCAAAAATGAAATTGGGTCGGCAAAGTCAGCATTCCAGCCACTCACGCAAGCTTCAAAATTGCCGCTGTCCATCTTGGCAAACTGAGACTTGGTCGGCAGGCTCTGCACCTTGACGGAAATCTGTTTGCCAAAAGCCGTTTCCAAAGCACTCTGGATGTATTCGCCAATTGCCTTTGAGCTGTCGTCATCAGCCGTCAGCAAGGTGAAGGATAATTTCTTCAGCTTCAAGTCCTTGAGAGCCGCTTTAAATGCCGTCTGAGCAGCTTCTTTGTGGTAGCTGGTGATTTGCTTGGTCGTCTTGTCCTGGGCCAGCCGGGTAAAGTCCTGCCCGTCTACCTTGGTCATATCAGCCGCGGTAAAGGTCGTCGCACCGGTAAAGCCGCCGCCCAGGGTCTTAGCCAGGGCCTGCCGATCAAGCGCCATGGACACTGCCTGACGGAGCTTGGTGCTCTTAAATTTAGCCAGTTTGGTATTGAACTGCATGTAGGTCGTGCCGTTGTTCTTTCTGATCACGTAGCCGGCCTGCTTTTGCAGGTTTTTAGCCGCCTGGGCGCTCAAAATGGCCGTGTCCAGCTTGCCATCCTGGTAAAGGTTGTAGGCAGTCGACGGTGACTTTTCAACCGTGAAGTTAATCTGAGACAGTTTGACGGCCGATTTGTTCCAATAGTACTTGTTCTTAACCATCTTCCATGACAGGTTGGCCCCAGTCCAGCCTTTTTGAATGAATGGCCCATTGAAAACAGTGGTCTTGGAAGAAGTGCCATACTTGCTGCCATATTTTTCAACAGCGCTTTGGCTTTCCGGAAAAAAGACCGGGAAGGCCATCAAGAGCTTGAAGTATGGCAGTTTGTGCTCCAATTTGACCTGCAGCTTGTACTTGCCAAGAGCTTTCACGCCAAGGCTTGCCGGCGACTTCTTCCCTGCCACGATCGCGTCAGCGTTCTTGATACCGGAGAAGATATAGCTGTATTGGGACGCGGTTTTTGGATTAACCGTCCGCTGCCAGGAGTAGACGAAGTCTTTAGCGGTAACCGCCTGCCCGTTTGACCACTTGCCGTCTTTACGCAAAGCAAAAGTCCAGGTCAGCCCGTCCTTGCTTTGGACTGCCTTAGTCGCCAGGGCATTCTTGACCTGGTTGTTTTTGCCTAACTGATACAGGCCCTCCATGGTGTTTTCCATCTGAGTGAAAGAAGTCGTGTCAGTTGCCTTAGATGGGTCCATAGTGATGATTTCCGCTGAAGTCATCCAGTTCAGCACCTGCTTTTCACTTACTCCCTTGCTTTGCCCGCAGGCCGTCAAAAACGCCCCAGAAAACAAAACAGCAGCACCAGCCAATAAAGATTTTCCCTTGTTCAATTCCAATACCTCGCATAAACAATTAACAGTTTCCAGTTAACGATGCCATTGGCGCGAACAGAAAAAATCTCACAGCCGTGCTGCTTGAAGATTATTCAAAAATTTTTGCTTTAAGAGCAAAAACATGACAAAGATCGGCTCGCCTTACCAACGACACCGCCAAGCCTGCAAGTATTGATACCAGCTTGAGTCATGCTTTTGCTCCTTTCTAAATAAAAATCGTTCTTCCTAATATGCTTACTATACTAACACACTTTCAGCTTTATGCAAGCCCTTTTGGCAAAAAGAGGATAAAAAGCAGTTTCTTTCATAACTTTCCTGCAAATGAAAGCAAAAAAAGAGCGACTCCTCAGAGTCGCTCCAAATTATAGCGGTGATCGGGGTCGAACCGATACGTCCGTAATGGACACCAGATTTTGAGTCTGACGCGTCTGCCAATTCCGCCACACCGCCATGCTATTCTACTTGGCCGTTAAGCCTAAGGCGGGGATCGGAGTCGAACCGACGATTAAGGTTTTGCAGACCTCTGCCTTACCACTTGGCTACACCGCCACGATTATTCTTTTCTGCCCTTCGGCTAGGGCGGTATGTGGGAATCGAACCCACGTATGCTGGATCCACAAACCAGTGTGTTAACCACTTCACCAATACCGCCATATTCTCTTAACAGGGATAGTAGGAATTGAACCCACACCGACGGTTTTGGAGACCGTAGTTCTACCTTTAAACTATATCCCTATTATGGAGGAAAGTGGATTCGAACCACCGAACTCAGAGAGAGCGGTTTTACAGACCGCCGCGTTTAGCCACTTCGCTATTCCTCCATTTTCAATGGCGCGGGACGGAATCGAACCGCCGACACATGGAGCTTCAATCCATTGCTCTACCAACTGAGCTACCGAGCCATCAAACGGTCCATGCGGGATTTGAACCCGCGATCTCCTCCGTGACAGGGAGGCGAGATAAACCACTGCTCCAATGGACCATATTGCGGGAGCTGGATTTGAACCAACGACCTTCGGGTTATGAGCCCGACGAGCTACCAGACTGCTCCATCCCGCGATAATAAAAAGGAGGATGTGGGATTTGAACCCACGCACGAGTCGCCCCGTCTAACGGTTTTCAAAACCGTCCCCTTAAGCCACTTGGGTAATCCTCCAGATGATGGATAGAAAATATTCAATTCTTGCCTTCCGGCAATGACCCGTACGAGATTTGAACTCATGTTACCGCCGTGAAAGGGCGGTGTCTTAACCACTTGACCAACGGGCCAGATGGAGGATACAGGGCTCGAACCTGTGACCCTCTGCTTGTAAGGCAGATGCTCTCCCAGCTGAGCTAATCCTCCGATGCACCCAGTAGGACTTGAACCTACAACCTTCTGATTCGTAGTCAGACACTCTATCCAGTTGCGCTATGGGTGCATTATTCAATTAAGCATCGCTTGATGCTAAGCGGAAGACGGGATTCGAACCCGCGACCCCCACCATGGCAAGGTGATGTTCTACCACTGAACTACTTCCGCGTATATCTCTTGATCGGGAAGACAGGATTTGAACCTGCGACCCCCTGGTCCCAAACCAGGTGCTCTACCAAACTGAGCCACTTCCGATACTCCGCCTGTCAGACTCGAACTGACGACATCCTGATTAACAGTCAAGCGCTCTACCAACTGAGCTAAGGCGGAATTTTCTTTTGCATCTCGGCGACGCAACAATTAATATTTTACAGGGCTTAGGGAAAATGTCAACACTTTTCGGAGAAAAAATCAAAATCTTTCTTGCAAGGCCTTTCTCACTTATCTTTTTAAAATTATTTTAATTCAGACTTGATTTTTCTCTCATTCGTTTTACAATAGATCTTAATTAAAAAAGCAAGCCATAAAAAGACGAGTAAAGGCGGGCAACCTCCAGTGAGCTGATGACAGTGGAAATTCAGCAGGCTCTGCCCTCCTTGAATAACACTTTTTCAGCTGCCAACCGAAAGGCTTCTGCCCAGTAGACTTGGCCGGTTCTGGTCCGTTACCGCCGGATGAGCATAATTGTGCTCAAGAAGCTGGCTCTATTGACAGAGCAATTTGGGTGGTACCGCGGAACAAAGCCTTTCGTCCCTGACCGGGGAGCGAAGGGCTTTTTCTTTGCTTGGCGACCCTTTTTTCATTAAACAGCAATTTTTACTTGCTTAAATTATTTTTTGCTTAGAAAGAAAGAGGCAGCAAACATGTGCGGATTTTTAGCTATCGACTCCAAAGAATTTGACTTGAAAACCTTCGACGAAGCCCTGGTCAAGTGCCAAGACCGGGGGCCGGACATGACCAGGGTCTTTGATGAAAGAGACATAACTTTCGGTTTCAACCGCCTGGCCATCATGGACTTGACGGAAAGCGGGATGCAGCCTTTTGAAACCCTGGACTGCACCCTGGTCTGCAACGGGGAAATCTACAACTACCCGGAACTGAAAAAGAACCTGGAAACTGACTACGAATTTACTTCCAGCAGCGACTGCGAGGTTCTGATCCCCCTCTACCGCAAATACGGGATCGAGACGATGGTTAAAATGCTGGATGGGGAATTTGCCTTCGTCCTTTATGACCACCTCTCAAAGACGATTTACGCGGCTAGAGACATCATCGGCATCCGGCCCATGTTCTATGGCTTTACCAAAAAAGAAGGCAAGATCGCTTTCGCTTCTACTGGCAAGAACCTGCTTGACCTCTGCGGCGAGATTCACCCCTTCCTGCCTGGCCACTACTATGATGGGGAAAAGATCGTTGCCTACCATGAGCCAGACCTTACGCCGAAGATGAGCACTGATGATTTTGAGGCCGCGACTCACAAGATTCATGACCTGTTGGTTGAATCAGTTGACCAGCGCCTGGCCTCAGACGCCCCAGTCGGCTACCTCCTTTCAGGAGGGCTTGACTCCTCCCTCGTCTGCTCTATCGCTGCCCGCCTGCAGCCTGACACCAAGATCAGAACTTTTGCCATTGGGATGGACCAAAACCCGATCGACCTTAAATATGCCCGGGAAGTGGCTGACTACCTGGGGACTGACCACACGGAATTCATTATGACCAGAGAAGATGTGCTGGGCGTTTTAAGAGAAGTCATCTACACTTTGGAAACTTGGGACATTACCACCATCCGGGCTTCAATCGGTATGTACATTCTTTGCAAGAAGATCCACGAAACGACTGACTTGAAGGTCATCTTGACTGGTGAATGCTCTGATGAGCTTTTTGGCTACAAGTACACTGACTTCGCTCCAAGCCCGGAAGAATTCCAAAAAGAAGCAGCCAAGCGCCTTAGAGAGCTCTATATGTACGACGTGCTGCGGGCTGACCGCTGTATTTCCGCCAACTCTTTGGAAGGCAGAGTACCCTTCGCTGACCGGGAATTCGTCGACTATGTCATGAGTGTTGACCCAGATCTCAAGATGAACCACTACCACAAGGGCAAGTACTTGCTACGGAAGGCCTTTGAAGAAGGCGACTGGCTGCCCCGCGACATCCTTATGCGGGAAAAAGCAGCCTTCAGCGACGCCGTGGGCCACTCCATGGTAGATGACCTTAAGGAATACGCTGAAAGCAAGTACAGCGATGAAGACCTGGCAAAAGCCGGCGAAAAGTACCCATACCGGACTCCATTTACCAAGGAATCTCTTCTTTACCGGGATATTTTTGAAGAATTCTACCCTGGCAAGGCTGACTGGATCAAGGACTACTGGATGCCAAACAGAAGCTGGAAGAGCCTGGAAGGAGTTATGGATCCAAGTGCCCGGGTTCTCAGCAACTACGGGGCCAGCGGTGAATAAGGAAAAAAGAAAAATAAAATAAAAACAAAAAGGACTGGAAGCTAATCCAGTCCTTTTTTGACTTCCCAAAAGGCTAAAGCACTAGCAGCAGCAACATTTAAAGAGTCCACCCCTTCAGCCATCGGAATCTTGATCGTATAGTCGCTCTCAGCGATCGTTTGCGGCAACAAGCCTGGTCCTTCAGAACCCAGAATTACAGCCAGGCGATCTGCTTCTTTTAAGACCGGATCGTCGATATCAACCGTATTGTCTCTTAAAGCCATAGCCGCGGTCTTAAAGCCCAATTCCTGCAAGCTGGCCACGCCCTTTTCCCGCCAAAGGGTTTGATCCAGATAAGTCCAAGGTACTTGAAAGACCGTCCCCATGCTGACCCGGCCACTTCTCCGGTATAAAGGATCACTAGAGTCTGTCGTGATCAAGACCCCATCCATGCCTAGAGCGGCGGCTGAGCGGAAAATGGCCCCGACATTGGTCGGATTAACGACGCTCTCTAAGACCCCAACTCTGGCCTGTTTGGGCAAAGCAGCGGCAAATTCAACCAGACTTGGCCGCTTTTTTCTTCTAAAAGCACAGATGGCGCCGCGAAGCAGATTATAGCCTGGCAGCTGGCGCAAAAGCTCTGATTGGGCAATAAAGATCGGAAAATCAGGCAAGTGATCGTGGTTGGCGGCCAGCTCCCGGTCAAAGTCTGCCAAATCACGTTCTAAGGCCTTTTCCTCCACCAGCATGGCGATTGGCTCATAGCCAGCCCTAATTGCCCGTTCGATTACTTTGGGACTCTCAGCGATGAAAATACCGGCTTCTGGCTCATAGTAGTGAAAGAGCTGGGCTTCATTGTAGTCCGTAAACAGCTTCAGTCTGGGATCATCAAATGCCTTAACTCTGATCAGATTATTTTCTCTGTCAATTCTGTCCATGTCTTTATATCTTTCTTCGTACTTTTACAAGTGTACTTAATCTCTATACCCTCACCTATTTTACTATAGAAAACAAAAAGAGCCAGACTTCCGTCTGACTCTTGATTCGCGCGGCAGCTTCCTATCCTCGCAGGCAGTTTCCCACCAACTACTTTCGGCGTTAAGAAGCTTAACTGCTGTGTTCGGCATGGGAACAGGTGTATCCTTCTTGCCATTGCCACCGCACTCTTGCTTGAGCTTGCACGCTCAAAACTGAATATCTCTTCCAAGTCAAAACCTTCATTGCTTCGCTCTTTTGGTCAAGTCCTCGACTGATTAGTACCGGTCCGCTCCAAAGCTCACGCTTCTTCCACTCCCGGCCTATCTACCTCATCGTCTCTGAGGTGTCTTACTTTCTTGAAGAAATGGGAAATCTCATCTTGAGGGGGGCTTCGCACTTAGATGCTTTCAGCGCTTATCCCGTCCGCACATAGCTACCCAGCGATGCCTTTGGCAAGACAACTGGTACACCAGCGGTGCGTCCATCCCGGTCCTCTCGTACTAAGGACAGCTCCTCTCAAATTTCCTGCGCCCACGACGGATAGGGACCGAACTGTCTCACGACGTTCTGAACCCAGCTCGCGTGCCGCTTTAATGGGCGAACAGCCCAACCCTTGGGACCGACTTCAGCCCCAGGATGCGACGAGCCGACATCGAGGTGCCAAACCTCCCCGTCGATGTGAACTCTTGGGGGAGATAAGCCTGTTATCCCCAGGGTAGCTTTTATCCGTTGAGTGATGGCCCTTCCATGCGGTACCACCAGATCACTAAGCCCTACTTTCGTACCTGCTCGAGTTGTCTCTCTCGCAGTCAAGCTCCCTTTTACCTTTACACTCTGCGAATGATTTCCAACCATTCTGAGGGAACCTTTGGGCGCCTCCGTTACACTTTAGGAGGCGACCGCCCCAGTCAAACTGCCCGTCAAACACTGTCCTCGGTCTGGATCACAGGCCTGAGTTAGAGCATCCGTCAAGCAAGGGTAGTATCCCAACAGCGCCTCAGATAAGACTGGCGTCCTATCTTCTCAGGCTCCTACCTATCCTGTACATGCTTGACAGATACCCAATATTAAACTGCAGTAAAGCTCCATGGGGTCTTTCCGTCCTGTCGCGGGTAACCCGCATCTTCACGGGTATTATAATTTCACCGAGTCTCTCGTTGAGACAGTGCCCAAATCATTACACCTTTCGTGCAGGTCGGAACTTACCCGACAAGGAATTTCGCTACCTTAGGACCGTTATAGTTACGGCCGCCGTTTACTGGGGCTTCAATTCAAACCTTCGCTTGCGCTAAGCTCTCCTCTTAACCTTCCAGCACCGGGCAGGTGTCAGCACCTATACTTCATCTTACGATTTTGCAGATGCCTGTGTTTTTGATAAACAGTTGCTTGGGCCTTTTCACTGCGGCTGATCTTGCGACCAGCGCCCCTTCTCCCGAAGTTACGGGGCCATTTTGCCGAGTTCCTTAACGAGAGTTCTCTCGCTCACCTGAGGATACTCTCCTCGACTACCTGTGTCGGTTTGCGGTACGGGTGCACCGTCTCTGGCTAGAAGCTTTTCTCGGCAGTGTGACGTCGCAGCCTTCGCTACTTTAATTTCGCTCCTCATCACGCCTTGTCCTTATGAAAGCAAGCATTTGACTCGCTCTCAGACTTGACGCTTGAACGTGGTATCCAGCACCACGCGCTGCTAGCCTCCTGCGTCCCTCCATCGCTCATAACGATTCGGTGCAGTACAGGAATCTCAACCTGTTGTCCATCGACTACGCCTCTCGGCCTCGCCTTAGGTCCCGACTTACCCTGGGCGGACGAGCCTGCCCCAGGAAACCTTAGTCTTGCGGCGGACAGGATTCTCACCTGTCTTTCGTTACTCATACCGGCATTCTCACTTCTAGAAGCTCCACATGTCCTCTCGGTCATGCTTCACCGCCGCTAGAACGCTCTCCTACCACGTGCTTGCGCACATCCACAGTTTCGGTATCATGCTTAGCCCCGGTAAATTTTCGGCGCGGCGTCACTCGACTAGTGAGCTATTACGCACTCTTTGAATGATGGCTGCTTCTGAGCCAACGTCCTAGTTGTCTGCGCAACTCCACATCCTTTTCCACTTAGCATGAATTTTGGGACCTTAACTGGTGATCTGGGCTGTTTCCCTTTCGACTACGGATCTTATCACTCGCAGTCTGACTCCCGCACATAAATGTCTGGAATTCGCAGTTTATCTGAATTCAGTAACCCTTGACGGGCCCCTAGTCCAAACAGAGCTCTACCTCCAGCATCCTCTTTGCGAGGCTAGCCCTAAAGCTATTTCGGAGAGAACCAGCTATCTCCAAGTTCGTTTGGAATTTCACCGCTACCCACAACTCATCCCCGCAATTTTCAACTTACGTGGGTTCGGTCCTCCAGCGCGTTTTACCGCGCCTTCAACCTGGTCATGGGTAGGTCACTTGGTTTCGGGTCTGCGTCAGCCAACTGCTCGCCCTCTTCAGACTCGCTTTCGCTGCGGCTCCGTCTTTTCTGACTTAACCTTGCTGACTAACGCAACTCGCCGGTTCATTCTACAAAAGGCACGCCATTACCCCTTAACGGGCTTTGACTACTTGTAGGCACACGGTTTCAGGTTCTCTTTCACTCCCCTCCCGGGGTTCTTTTCACCTTTCCCTCACGGTACTGGTTCACTATCGGTCACTGGTTAGTATTTAGCCTTGCGAGATGGTCCTCGCGGATTCAAACGGGATTTCACGTGTCCCGCCCTACTCAGGATACTGATAGGCCTTCTTTGGATTTCGCTTACGGGGCTCTCACCCTCTCTGGCGCGTCTTCCCAAACGCTTCTGCTATCCTCTGAAGTGCCATGTCTCAGTCCTACAACCCCGGCAGATAAATCTGCCGGTTTGGGCTCTTTCCTGTTCGCTCGCCGCTACTTGGGAAATCGATATTTCTTTCTCTTCCTGCAGCTACTTAGATGTTTCAGTTCACTGCGTGTTCCTTTCTTGTGCTATGTATTCACACAAGAATAGCATGTCTGCACATGCTGGGTTCCCCCATTCGGAGACCTCCGGATCAAAGCCTACTTACGGCTCCCCGAAGACTTTCGCGGTTAGTCGCGTCCTTCATCGGCTTCCAGTGCCAAGGCATTCACCGTGCGCCCTTCTTCACTTGACCTTGCAAGTTTGTTCTTTCGAACTCTCTCGGTCGCTTTGCAATGTTTTCATTGATCTCAATGATTCTCGGTTTTTTCTTGGAATTAAGATATTCAGTTTTCAACGTACAAACTTGGCCTTGCGGCCAATGGAGGCAAACGGGATCGAACCGATGACCTCCTGCTTGCAAAGCAGGTGCTCTCCCAGCTGAGCTATGCCCCCGTAAATATCAACTTTTAAGATGTTACTCCATCTTGGCCGAAATGTAAAGACTTTTCTTCGCATTTCAATGGGCCTGGATGGACTTGAACCATCGACCTCACGCTTATCAAGCGTGCGCTCTAACCAGCTGAGCTACAGGCCCAAGTTCTTATTGTTGGTACTCTCAAAACTGAACAAAGTTTCTTTTGCAGTGTGCTTCCGTAACTGATGGATTTCTCTTAGCATTTCTGCTCTCCATCCATCTGTTTTCCTTAGAAAGGAGGTGATCCAGCCGCAGGTTCTCCTACGGCTACCTTGTTACGACTTCACCCCAGTCATCTGCCCTGCCTTAGGCGGCTGACTCCAAAATGGTTATCCCACCGACTTTGGGCATTGCAGACTTCCATGGTGTGACGGGCGGTGTGTACAAGGCCCGGGAACGTATTCACCGCGGCGTGCTGATCCGCGATTACTAGCGATTCCAGCTTCGTGCAGGCGAGTTGCAGCCTGCAGTCCGAACTGAGAACAGCTTTAAGAGATCCGCTTGCCCTCGCGGGTTCGCTTCTCGTTGTACTGCCCATTGTAGCACGTGTGTAGCCCAGGTCATAAGGGGCATGATGACTTGACGTCATCCCCACCTTCCTCCGGTTTGTCACCGGCAGTCTCTCTAGAGTGCCCAACTTAATGATGGCAACTAAAGACAAGGGTTGCGCTCGTTGCGGGACTTAACCCAACATCTCACGACACGAGCTGACGACAGCCATGCACCACCTGTCACTGCGTCCCCGAAGGGAAAGACTTATCTCTAAGTTTGTCACAGGATGTCAAGACCTGGTAAGGTTCTTCGCGTTGCTTCGAATTAAACCACATGCTCCACCGCTTGTGCGGGCCCCCGTCAATTCCTTTGAGTTTCAACCTTGCGGTCGTACTCCCCAGGCGGAGCGCTTAATGCGTTTGCTGCGGCACTGAGAACCGGAAAGTCCCCAACACCTAGCGCTCATCGTTTACGGCATGGACTACCAGGGTATCTAATCCTGTTCGCTACCCATGCTTTCGAGCCTCAGCGTCAGTTGCAGACCAGAGAGCCGCCTTCGCCACTGGTGTTCTTCCATATATCTACGCATTCCACCGCTACACATGGAGTTCCACTCTCCTCTTCTGCACTCAAGAATGACAGTTTCCGATGCAGTTCCACGGTTGAGCCGTGGGCTTTCACATCAGACTTATCATTCCGCCTGCGCTCGCTTTACGCCCAATAAATCCGGACAACGCTTGCCACCTACGTATTACCGCGGCTGCTGGCACGTAGTTAGCCGTGACTTTCTGGTTGATTACCGTCAAATAAAGACCAGTTACTGCCTCTATCCTTCTTCACCAACAACAGAGCTTTACGATCCGAAAACCTTCTTCACTCACGCGGCGTTGCTCCATCAGACTTGCGTCCATTGTGGAAGATTCCCTACTGCTGCCTCCCGTAGGAGTTTGGGCCGTGTCTCAGTCCCAATGTGGCCGATCAGTCTCTCAACTCGGCTACGCATCATTGCCTTGGTAGGCCTTTACCCCACCAACTAGCTAATGCGCCGCGGGCTCATCCTAAAGTGACAGCTAAAAGCCGCCTTTCAAACTTGAATCATGCGATTCATGTTGTTATCCGGTATTAGCACCTGTTTCCAAGTGGTATCCCAGTCTTTAGGGCAGATTGCCCACGTGTTACTCACCCATCCGCCGCTAGCGTCCAACAAATCATCCCGAAGGAATCTTTGAATTCAGCTCGCTCGACTTGCATGTATTAGGCACGCCGCCAGCGTTCGTCCTGAGCCAGGATCAAACTCTCAATTTGAAAATTGAGCCTTTTTAATCTGCTCCAGATTATTTGCTTGCGAATTGACTTCGCTTATTTGTTTGGATCAAACAATGTTTGACCCGCACACTGCGAAACTTTGTTCAGTTTTCAAAGTACCAACTTGCGTCAAGTGACGCAACGTTTTATATCTTACTCGCTTGTCGACTTCTTGTCAACAAGTTTTCGATATTTATTGTCTTCAATTGCTTTTCATTAAGAAAGCGCTTCGCGTTTTGCTTGAAGACATTTACTACTTTACCCCCATTTGTTAATTTCGTCAATCTTTATTTTCAATTTTCTGCTAATTTTTCTCTATTTTCATTCCTACTCTTCGCTAATCTATTCTTGCCTTGCTGTTTATTTATCATCTATTTTCTAGGTCTAGCCCAGCTTGTAAAAGTGATGTTATTCACTATTTTTGCTTTTTTCTGCGCTTTCAGCATTCTACTCCGACACAGATGTAAGCATTTACATAACTCGAATTCATTGAAATTTATAGCCTTTTTTGCCTTGACAAAGAAAACAAAGAGACTATCATGTTAGGTGAAAAGGTTCACAAAAAAGCAGAACCTCAGAAAAAATGTAGTAGTTTTTATGGAGAGAAAAAATGGTTGATGTAAAGAAAACACAGACCGCTGTTGAAACAGGCAAGGAATTGTCTGCAGAAGAAAAAATGGAAGAAGCCAAGCGTTATACCGGTGAATTAGTTAACAAAGCCCTGGTTGCTGAAGAAGCCTACTCGACTTACAGCCAGGAGCAAGTTGACAAGATCGTGGCTGCCATGGCTCTGGCCGGCAGTGAAGCCTCCCTTGAGCTTGCTCACGAGGCAGTAGATGAAACCGGCCGCGGCGTGGTAGAAGATAAGGATACCAAGAACCGCTTCGCTACCGAAAATGTCTACAACTCAATCAAACACGACAAGACCGTTGGCATTATCGAAAGAAACCAGGTTGAAGGCTATATCAAAGTTGCTGCTCCTCTAGGCGTTTTAGCCGGGATCGTGCCAACCACCAACCCAACTTCAACGACCATGTTCAAGATTTTGGTAGCCCTAAAGACCAGAAACGCGATCATCTTCTCCTTCCACCCAAAGGCGCAGAAATGTTCAATCCATGCTGCCCAGATCTTGTATGACGCGGCAGTAAAGGCTGGTGCCCCAAAGAACATCATTCAGTGGATCGACAAGGCCAGCCTGGAAAACACCACCGCCTTGATCCGCAACCCAAAGATCGCTTCTATTTTGGCAACTGGTGGTCCCGGCATGGTGCACGCAGCGCTGCAGTCTGGCAATCCGTCAATGGGGGTCGGTGCCGGTAACGGTGCTGTTTACGTTGACCACACCGCCTTTTTGGACCGGTCTGTTGAAGACATCCTTTTATCCAAACGCTTTGACAACAGCATGGTTTGCGCGACTGAAAACTCAGCCGTAGTTGAAGCACCAATCTACGATAAGTGGCTGCAAATGATGCAGGACAAAGGTGCCTACCTGCTTCCAAAAAAGGACTACCAAAAGCTGGCCGACTTCGTCTTCAATGACAAGCACGGGGTCAATGGTCCGGTTGCCGGAATGAGCGCCCGCTGGATCTGCGAACACGCCGGCATCACCCTGCCTGAAGGCAAGGATGTCATCCTATTTGAACTGGATCCAAAGAACATTGGTGAAAAACTTTCATCCGAAAAGCTCTCCCCGCTTCTGTCAGTTTACAAGGCCAAGGACCGGGAAGACGGGATCAAAATCGTCAAAGCCCTGCTCGACTACCAAGGTGCCGGCCACAATGCCGCCATTCAAATTGGCTCCCAAGACGACCCATTCATCGATGAATACGGCAAGGCAGTCCAAGCTTCCAGAGTCCTGGTCAACCAGCCAGATGCTTTAGGCGGGATCGGTGACATTTACACTGATGCCCTGCGGCCGAGCTTGACCTTGGGGACTGGGTCGTGGGGGAAGAACTCCCTGTCTCACAACCTGTCAACCAGCGACCTTTTGAACATCAAGACCATTGCCAAGCGGCGCAACCGGCCGCAATGGATCCGCCTGCCAGAGAAGATTTTTTACGAAAAAGACTCCATTACCTACCTCTCAGATGAAAATGAGCAGGAAATCAACCGGGCCTTTATCGTCGCAGACCCAGGCATGGTCAAGTTTCACTTCGTTGACAAGATCTATGAGCAATTAGCCTTAAGAGATAATCACGTCGACACGGCAATCTACAGTGAAGTATTGCCTGACCCGCCGCTGAGCCAAGCGATCAAGATTGCCAAGAAGATGAAGAAGTTTGAGCCCGACACCATTATCGCCATCGGCGGCGGCAGCGCCCTGGACGTCTCCAAGATTGCCCGCTACATCTACGAATACAGCCTGGACCAAGAAGAAGGCTGGCTGGACAACTATGACAATGTGAGCGAGCTCTTTAAGGAACTGCAGCAAAAATTTGTCGACATCAGAAAGCGGATCGTCAAGTTCAAGCATGAGACCCGGACCAGCTTGATCTGCATCCCAACCACTTCAGGGACCGGATCAGAAGTCACCCCATATGCCGTCATTACCGACGACAAGCAGCATGTCAAGTACCCGCTGACTGACTACGAACTGACCCCGCAAGTCGCCATCGTTGACCCGGCCTTTGTCATGACCGTGCCAAAGCATACCGTGGCTTTCTCCGGCTTTGACTGCCTCTCCCACTCTTTGGAAAGCTACGTCTCTGTTGCCGCCAGCGACTTCACCCGGCCATGGTCGCTCAAAGCCATCCAGCTGATCATGAACAACCTGGAAGCTTCTTACAAGTATGATCCAAAGCACCCGACTTATGAAGGCGAAAAAGCCCGGGAAAACATGCACTACGCGGCAACCTTAGCCGGGATGGCTTTTGCCAACGCCTTCTTAGGCCTTAACCACTCTATCGCCCACAAGCTGGGCGGGGCCTTTGGTTTCCCGCATGGCCTCTGCATCTCGATTTCCATGCTGCCGGTCATCAAGTTCAACGGAGCCAGCGGCAATGTCAAGCGGACCCCATACCCAAGATATGAAGTTTACCGGGCCCAAAAAGACTACGCTGATATCGCCCGCAGCTTAGGCCTGCCAGGCAAGAATGACGCTGAACTGGTTGATTCTCTTTGCAAGCGGATCCGGGAACTGATGAAGGCCTGCGACATTCAGCCCTCCCTGTCAGCCAACGGGGTCAGCAAGGAAGCCTTCGACGCTGCCTTGCCAGCCATGATCGACCGGGTCTACGATGACCAGTGCACGGTACAGAACCCGCGCCAGCCAAGCATGGCTGAAATCAAGCAGCTGCTGATCAGCATGTATTAAAAATTCCTTCCCTAGATTTTCTAAAATTTTAGTCATCTGTAATACACCAAAACAAGTCCTGTTTGAGTTCATCAAGCAGGACTTGTTTTTGTAAAAGGAGTTTTCAGTTATTATTGCTTGTCCTTGGCAGCCAGCCAGTATGGCAAGGCCACGAAGACGATACCGCCAACCATGTTGCCCAGGGTTACCCAGAGCAGGTTGTAGAACATGCCGCCAGCTGAAATGGCGCCTGCCCCTTGCACTGGAGCCAGCAAGGCAACGATGAAAGTCGTCATATTGGCCACGCTGTGTTCAAAGCCAGTTGAAAAGAAGGCTAAAAGGCACCAGAAGATCATGATCAGCTTAGCTGAGTCGCTCTTGGTCTGGAAACCTGACCAAACAGCCAGGCAGACCAAGATGTTACAGAGAATACCCCGCAAGAAAAGCTGGCCAGCTGGCGCTGCCATTTTAGCGGCTGCCGCCTTGGTAAAGACAGTTGCCGTAACTGGCAAATCCAAGCCAGACTTGACAAACATCCAAGCCAAGATGCCAGCCCCCAGCAGGTTGCCCAGCCAGCAAAGCAGCCACAAGAGAGCCGCCTGGCTCAGCTTGACCTTCTTTTCCAGCAGACCGGCACTCATTACAAAGTTGTTGCCAGTAAAAAGCTCAGCCCCGGGAATTACCACCAGACTCAAGGCAACCCCGAAGATCAACCCCTTGATCAAGTTGGCAAAGGGGCTTGTCCCTAATTGTCCCCCAACCGTAAAAGCCAGCAGGATCCCAAAGCCGATGTACATCCCTGCCAAAACGGAAAGTAGGACATAGCCAGCTGGATTATTCTTGAGCAGGTTAAATTTCTTTTGTGCCGCGCCCGCAGCTGCGGCAAATGATTCCTTGTACATTATGTTACCTCTTATTCTTTTGCATGAAAGCACTTAATTCCTGTAAATCATTATATCCTTTTCTTCGACTTATGTAAACGCTTTTTTGATATAAATCAAATATTTCTCTAGTCAGAAATATTCTTTACGGGAATAGCGGCGAGTAGAAGCCACAAAAGAAAAAAGCTCAATCCTTGCAGTTATGCAGGATTGAGCTTTTTCTTACAAATTGACAATGAACCAGTCAACCACCTTATTCCAGAAGAGATTCCACTTATATGAGACCAGTTCCCAGCCGTGCAGGCGGTTGTCGTAATAGACCTTTTCCCCGTCCGGGCTGGTGATGACAAGGTCCTTGAAGGCCCCGTCATAAACATCATCCGCGATGTTGCGCTGGCTTTGGCCAAAGCCACCAAAAGCACTTTCCAAAGCTACCCCGCCGGCTGCCTGCGCCTTGATCTGCCGCTGGCAGAGCTTTTTGCCATTAACCGTTAAAGTCAGGCTGCTCCCCTTAACAATCAGTTCAGCTTTGACGTCACCTGGATCCTGGATCTGGATTTCCGGCACGTACTCTTTCGCCCCCTCTTTAACGCTCTTGGCCTTCTGCCGCTTCTTTTTAAAAGCCTTGAGCTTGTATAAAGAAGCCGTGGTGCTGTTTTGGGCAAAGCGGCCGCGGACATTCAGTTCTGAGCTTAAAGCTGCCCGCTTGTCTTCGGGCACGGAAACCGGTTTATCATCCTCCAGCTTGAACATGTCAACCTTATACAGGGTCGTAATTGCCCCGTCCTGCTTTTGCCGCAGGTAGAGAATATTGTTTTCTAAAGACAGTGACAGGTAGCTGGAAAAATTGTGCTTGCCTGAAGCTGTCCCCTGGGTTTTCAAATAGACCGTCTGCTGGCCGATCTTATTGCCCAATAATTCGCAGTTCAGCTTGCAGTCGCCAACTTTTGCCTTTTTCAAAGTCAAAAGACCGTTGCTTTCCGATTCTGAAGTCAAGGCAATCAAATTCTGCTTGAATTCCGCCGCTCCCTTGACCAGCTGCCACTTCTTATAGCGGCGCTGGCTGCCCTTGACGAACTTGATCTGCTTCTGCTCTTTGGCTGGCAGGTCGTCTTTAATCCGCATCAAAAGGTGGTTGGTATACCACCAGGCCTGAGGCTCAAGACGCGTCAGGTCATAGGGCGAGGATTTCCGGGTATTATAGGAAAAGCCTTCCCGGTTGACGTTCAGCTTGAACATTTTTTCCAGACTGGCCGCGTTGGCACTTGAAACATTGGCGTTGTCCCCGTAGCGGCTGGTATTGGAGTGCATGATGCAGTAAAGATCCGGCACTTCTCCCACCTGCTCTTTATAAATCCGGTCCATCAGCTGGTAGTCACGCTTGATCCGCTTACGCATCTCTTTAGTAGTCTCTACCGGCATCCCGTCCTTGTCTCTGATATAGTCCATCAGATAGTGGTTGTAATTCCGGCCGATATACTGGTTGATCTCGACAAACTCCCTTGAGTCCAGCTGGCCCAAAAAGCGGTGATAGCGGTCATAACAGTTGATATAAGACAGGCGGTAGCCGTTGGTCCCCAGTTCCCAGAAGCCTTCTTTTTGTAACTTTTTCAAGTCCTTGGCCGAGATGAATTTCTGATCGTCACGCTGAAATTTTTCCGCGTAGGTTAAAATCGTCGCCTTGTAGTTCAATTTTTCCAGCAATTTTTCCGTAAAAAGAACCGTATCCTTTCTCCCGTCTTCAAACAAGAGAAAAAGGGCTTTTTTAGGCAGGGGCTTGCCCCGGTAATAATAGTCTTCCACGTCTTTTTGGCTGATTGTCACATAGCCCAGCCGCTTTAAAGCTGTCAGCTCTTCTTCCAGTCTTTTTAAGGAAATCAAGCTGTCGCTGCCTTCCCGGTCAACCCCAAAGTAGGCCAGGGAAATAAAGCCATGGTCCTGCCCGTCAACAACTTCAGGATCATTTTTGCTATAGGGCTGGTAGCTTTTGAAAACGAAAAGGGCCTTGACCACCATGACCGCTAAAACAATCAAGCTGATCCATTCCAAAATTGATCTGACTAATTTGACCACATCCTTCTTGGTCTGCAGCCAGGGCCGGCGCTTATTCTTTTTCATTTGCACCACCCTCCATCTTCGCTTGCCGTTTTAGCTTCCGCTGGTCCTTTTTCTCCTGGGCCGCCACATCACTTGGCGTCTGCCGGGTCCCCCAAGTCGACTTCCAGAAGGTAACCCAGGCAATCGGCATCTGCCAGAGCAAGACCAGCTCGTAATAAATGCAGAAGAGGAAGCCAAAGGTCCAGGTCGTGCTCTTTCTCAAGAAGAGCTGGGCAAAAGACATCATCAAGCTCATCAATAGAAGGCCGACCAAAAATGTCCGCGGGAAAATATGCTGGGTCAATGGTACGTAAAGCAAGTTATAAACCACCACAACCGGGGCCATGATCGGCACGATCAAGCCGATATAAAAATTGATGGCCGCGTAAGGCTCCTTGCGCCACATAAAGCGGCCGGCCATCAAAGATTCTCTCAGCCAGGACCGCTTCCAGCGCATCTGCTGCTTTAAAAAGACCCGGTGCTTGCGGGGCACGATCGTCGAGCAGACAGCCGTATCCTGGTAGCAGCAGCGGTGGTGGTTAAGAATAAAGTTGGTCATGGCCCGGTCATCGCCAAAAGTAGCCTTGTGGCCCAAGAAGCGCTGGTTGATCCAGCGGTCCTTGTACTTCATCACGAGTTCGCGCCGGTAGCAGGACAAGGGCCCGCTCAAGCAGGTTACCGCGTCAAAGACCCCTTCAGCTGCCTTCATGATCCGGAAGGCAATGTAGTAGCGGACCGACTGCATTTCGGTCAAGGCATTGGTGTAAGTATTAGCCACGTCACATCTGCCCGCGCAGCCGCCCATCTTCGGGTCCTGAAAGGGCTGGACTATATTGCGGACGGCATCTGGTTCTAAAAAGGAGTCAGAGTCGACAAACATGACCAGGTCAGTGTCAGTCTGCTCCACCCCCCGGACCAGGGCCGCCCTTTTGCCAGCGTTTTTCTCCTGGACAAAAAGCTTCACCCGGTCATTTACCCGGTAACGGTCCCCTTCCTTGTCGTTCAGCCTCTCTAGCAGCTCATGAATTTTAGCCACTGACTGGTCACTTGAACAGTCGTCAACGACATAGACCTTCAGCTTGTCGACCGGATAGGCCTGGTCCAGGCAGGACAAAATCGTCCGCGGAATCCATTTCTCTTCATTAAAACAGGGAATCACGATCGTCACCGAGGGGGTAAAATCAGGATTGATCGGGACCGGCCGGTAGAGGCTGCCAAAAAGGTAACGGGTCAGCAAAAAAGCAGCCGCGATCAAGGAATAGCTGTACAAGATCGCGTTGTATTTGAAGTAGATGACTGATTCTGCCCGCATCAAAACCACGCAAAGGCTGACAAAAGCCAGGAGGATTGCCGCGCAAAGCAATAAATAGCGGTCCTTATGCCGGTCCATGTAGCTGGGCAGGGTCTGGGAAAATTCAATCCCCACTGCCTGGCTGGAGTCGACGCCGCGGACGACTTGCCCGCTGATCCTAAAGCGCATTTCGTGGCCTTCCGGCATGCTGCCGGCCGGAACCTTGAAGTTGAGGTGGACGTTTTTCGCCTCTTTTAAGAGGTCATAGTCGTCTTCTACCGCCAGAAGCATCCCCGTATCCGAAATATCCCGGCACTCCCCGGTCACCTTAAAAGGCCGGCCCTTGCTCTCCGCCTTGACTTTAACTGGGAAACGGCTGATATAGCGGACCCCTAAGGCATGTTCTTTTATCAGGGTCGTCAAGTCTTCATCATTAGTATACTTGCCCCGGCGGTCAAGATTGGTCCGCTGGCCCAGGGGGTCAGGAACGTGCGGCAATAGACGCCGGTCGCTTTTTTCTTTTAAGAGGACTTCCTCCTCTTTTTCTTGGCCCTTGGCCATCTTGCTCACCCCAATTCCTTACAGGCGCCAGTAAGTCAGCCCCAGCGCCTCTTCTTCTTCAGCAGGATACAGGCCCTTGACGTCAACCAGGACCCGGTCCTTATTTGCCAGCTCTTTTTTGTAAAAACTATTCAGATCCAGCTTTTTAAACTCGTCATGAGCCACGGCAATGACCAGACCGTCCAAATCCTTCATCTCGCTCATATCCGTCAAATCGATCCCATACTTTTGCTTGATGTCCCGGGGACTTGCATGCGGATCTGCCACCAAAACCTGGACTCCATATTCTTCCAGGCCCTTGACGATATCAGCCGCCTTGCTGTTTCTGGCGTCAGCTACGTTTTCTTTAAAAGTGATCCCCAACAGGCCGACCCGGGCTCCCTTGACCGGCCGGCCAGTCAATGCCAGCAATTTGATGGTTTTTTCGACCAAAAAGCCCGCCACCCGGTTGTTGATCTCCCGGCTCATCCGCAAAAGACTGGCATCGGCATTGTATCTATCTGCCTGCTGGATCAAATAGTAGGGGTCCACCCCGATGCAGTGGCCGCCGACGAGGCCCGGCTGAAAGCCCAGGGCATTCCACTTGCTGTTCATCCCCTTGAGGACTTCCTGGGTATCCAGGCCCAATTTGTCAAAAATCGCCGTGCATTCATTCATAAAGGCAATATTGACATCTCTTTGGCTGTTTTCCGTCACCTTGATAGCTTCCGCTGCCTTAATTGAGGAAACCGGCACCGTCTCTTCGATGACCAGGTCATAGACTTCCTTGACCGTTTGGCAGGTCTCCTGGTCCATGCCGGAAACGATCTTTTTGATATTGGTCAGGTGGTGCTGGCGGTCACCAGGGTTGATTCTTTCCGGCGAATAGGCGATTTTAAAATCTTGACAAATTTTCATGCCGCTGGCTTTTTCCAAAATCGGCCCGCAAAAGTCTTCCGTCATGCCCGGATACACAGTTGATTCATAAACAACGACCGCTCCTTTTTGCAAATTCCGGCCAACTGTTTGACTGGCTCCTTTTAAAGGCCGGAGGTCAGGCTCATTGTCCTCGTAGACCGGGGTCGGGACCGCGATGATCACAAAATCGGCTTCTTTGATCCGCTTTTCATCGCTGGTAAAGTCGATCCCGCTTTGGCTGACGTCGCCCATTGAATGGGTCGGGTCTGCCCCCTTCCGGTAAGCCATAAGCTTATCCTCATTAATGTCAAAGCCGATCACCGGCACTTTTTTGGCAAATTCCACCGCCAGCGGCAGGCCGACGTAACCCAGGCCCACCACGCAGAGCTTGCCCTGTCCTTTGGTCAGTTTGTCAAAAATCCTCATTATTCCAAGTCCCTCTCTTTTCTCTAATTGCTTTCCTTCGCTCTTTGCCGAGAATAAGCTGCCGTATACTGGTCAACCCGGGCAAAGCTGTAGCCCGCTTTTTTCCAGATGGGAATCATGATGTCCAAAACCTGGGCGGTATACTTGGCATTTTCCAGCATGTGCATGACGATCACGCTGCCGTTTGTCACCTGGTAGTCATTGTCATCCTTGCCCGACCCGTATTTCAGGTCATGCAAGTACTTCTGGAAGCTGGTCTGCTCATAGTCATTGGTTGAAACGTCGCCGGAAACCGCGTACTGGAAGCCGACGTCAAAGACCGCCTCCAGGCCCTTTTTGGAAACTTCCAGAGTTGGCGGCCGGAAGTCCAGGGACAGGGCCTTTTTCCCAGCAACCTGGACGTTACCGACATACTTGTTCAGTTTCTGGTAAGACTGAGCCAGGTCTTCGCGCATGGCCGCGGTCTCCTTAGCCGTCAAATTGCGGTAGCTGCCCTTTTGGCTAGCCGCCAGGGGCCAGTGCGAGTTGGAGTGGCTGGCGATTTCATGACCATCAGCCGCGATTGCCCGCAGCAGGTTGGGATTTTTGTCCACGTTTTCGGTCAAGACGAAGAAGGTTGCCTTGACATGATGCTTTTTCAAAACATACAGGATCTTATTGATGGATTCGTCGCTGCCCCAGTCGTCAAAAGTCAAAAAGAGAACGCGGTCGTTTGTCAAACGGCCAACTTGATCCAGGCGGTTAGTTTCCCAGTAGTCAAAGCCCGGCATCTTGACCGGGGAGGTGACAAAATTGCTGCCAACATAGTGCTGCTCCAGATAAGCAAACTCCCGCCAATAAGGCTTCAGTTTGGTCAAGTTCCGCTTGTCTGCCTCTACCAGCTGGCTCTTTTTGTCGTTAAAGCTGTAGCAGTCTTTAGAAGCCTTAAGCTGGCTGACCGTTTTCAATTTGTAGCGGCTGGCAGCTTCTATCTTTTTGCCCCGGGGATGATAGGCAATGGCATCCAACTTGTCTTTCAGCAGGTCTTGCACCATCTGCCCCATGACGGTTTTCTCCCCCTTTTGCCGGACCTGGTCCGCCTCATAATAGCCCAGGTTGATTCCTTCAATTGCCCCCCGGTTAAAACGGAGCTTGGCAACTTCCTGCCGGTTTTTAGCCAGGCTGGAAAAAGTGCTGTCCTGGCTCTTGGCCTTGATCAAGGCCTGCTTGGGGGCAATGGCCGTCAGCTTGGCCGCCTTGATAGCTTCTAAGACTTCGGCCTTGGACTTTTTGCCAGAAACGACCACTAATTTTGGCTGGTAATTAAAGCGCCATTGGCAGTATTCGAGGCAATTGTGCAAGTACTGGCTGGCTCCCTTGAAAGTAGCTGGAAAAGCCTTGCTCTCCTGGTAAACCAGGGCCAATTCATGCCCCTCTTTTAAAAGCTGCTCAATAGTCAAGGCCTCATCTTGGAGTTCGCCAAAAGAAGCAGCGAAAGTCGCGGCCCCATCCCGGTCCTTGACGATTTGCCCCACTTCCTGGTCAACTGCTGAGTGGCTGAGATTGGTCAAAAGCAAAGACAGGGCCGGCTCAGTCGTCAGCACTTGCGTAAGCGGCTGATCTTTTTGCCCTTGGTTCTCCTTGCGCATTTTAGCTATTTCCTGCTGACTGAGGGCCTTGATAGCAGGATTTTTGACTAAGCTGGCCAGGGTCGTGAAAGAGTAGCCAGCTTTCTTGCCCTGCTTGGCAAAAGCGGCCATTTTACCTGCTTGTCCTGCCTTGAAAAAGATATAGCGGCCGGGTTTCAGCTCTTTAGCTGAATTTTCCGCAACCGGGGTGAGGTCGGTCTGCCAGCAGGCCCGTCTGACGGCGCTGGTCTGGTCGCTCTTTTTCAAAACGTAAGCTGCTGGCTTGGAAGTTTTCGCGAGTCGCTCTTGCCCATTTTTCAAAGTCTGATAAGCCGTCCAATTATTTGTTAAAGCAGTCTGGCTGGCCAGCTGCAGGTCATAGCCAGCTTCCTTGATCTGCTTAATCAATGCATCTGGCGTTTTTTCATCGCTTAAAAATGTTGCCGGGATTCCTGCTTTAACCAATACTTTTTTAAATTTCCGGTAGCTGCTCTCCTGATGCAGCGGCCCAATCACCAAGGCCACTTCTTGCTTATTGGTCAAAGAATAGCGGTAAAGCGTGGCTTGCTGGTCATCGTCAGCCAGCTGGGCCTTGATATAGCTGGAGGACTTAACCGGCTTGAGGCTGCTTAAAGGCTGGCAGGGAATTTTTTCTTCTTTTAAGTCTTGCAAAAGCAAGCGGACGACCTGGTCGATTTCCAGCTCCTTCTTGCTTTTCTTCTGCTGGTCAGCCAGCTGGGCCTGCTTGTCCAGGGCCGGTTTAGCGACCTTGACAGCTGGCTCCTGGTGGACAGGCCCCTTTAAGCCGGCCAGGTTGACCACGATGATCCGCTGGCCGGACAATTGCTGGACATAGTTCTTGACTTGACTTTCCTTGGTAAAAGTCTGCCGGTCAAGCAAGTCAGAATTTTCCGGGCAAACCAGGGCCTCGTAGCCGCAAGTAGCAGCCGCCTTGGCCAAGTAGTCAGCTTTGCCAGGCAAATAGAGCAGCTTGATCTCTTGCCTGCTTTCAGCTTCCAGACTCTTTTTGGCCAGTTGCAGTTTGGGCAGCAAGACTTCGGCTGCCTGGCTGCCTTCTGTTCCCATAATCCCGCTGCCGATCAGCTGCTGGCGGCTTTTTACCAGGTCTTTGATCATCACGTCGTTTTCCCGCGCCCGGGCGGCTGGCAGGGCAAAAGCTGCCGAAACGCCAGCTTTTTTGAGGTAATCCAGAATTTTTTCATTTGTTTCCTGGCTGTCGGTTAAACCAGCAAAGACCAGAACAGCGGACCGCTTCTTCGCGGCAGTTTGGCTGGTAAGAAGGTCAGCGGGCTGAGCCGCCTCATATTTTGCCAGCAGCTTGGCTGAAGCCTTCCCGCTCTTCAGCTCTTTTGTGCCGTCCACCTTGACGTCCACCTGCCGACTGAGGCGGGCTACTTGCACGGCCCGGTAGGTCAGCCAGCCGGCTAAGACCACTGCTATAGCAATAACGATGGTCAAGATCCCCCAGCCGGTCTTGTCCAGCTTTCTCTTTTTCCTTGCTTCCTTGCGCATTTTTCAATCCCCCATTTTATTTTTTGAAAAAATTGCATTCGCTTCAGTCATTCTTATTAGTTAATCGCACTTCTATATATTATTCTAATCCATATTGTATTATGTATACAGCGCTAACAAGGGTAATATCATTTTTGTTTAAAATAGATTTATTTCTTTTGGGTTATCAAAAGTCCTATTTAATCTGTTTAAGAATTATTTGCCGGCGTGGACAAGGGAGCCTTTACTGTCTAAAATAAAAGGGATGAAAATCCAAGAACGAAATAACGGAGGGTGTCATGAAAAAGAAAGTTCTCTTGATTGCCTTTGCTGCCCTGGCTCTGACCGCCTGCTCCAGCAAAAAGACCACGACAGACAGCGAAAGCGCCAAGAAGGCAGCGAGCTCAATTTCCAGCTCAAATGTCGTCAAGCAGACCAGCAACAAAATTAATCTCACTAATTACAAGAAGATCAAGGTCGTTGAAAAGACCGGGTCCACCCCCAGCCAGGTAACTGACCTCCTGGGCCGGGAAGCTGACGCCAAGAGCAAGGCCAACACCAGCAAGCTGAAGGCCACCATTTACACTTGGGAAGGGGTCCAAAACGGCAGCGCCGGCTCCAACCTGGCCGTTGAATTCGCCAACGGGGTGGCGATCGCCAAGCAGATTTCCGGCCTTGTAGTCAACCGGTCCAAAAAGATTACGCCAAAAGACTACAAGTCCCTCAAGAAGGGGATGACCCAAGAAGAAGTCGAAGCCATTGTCGGCAAGCCCAATGGCTACTCAGAATCCGACTATTCCAATTCTGAAGTCGTCCTCTGGCTCTATACCAGTGGCCTCAAGAGCGACGGGCAAGCCAACTTCTACGTTACCTTCCAGAAAAACAAGCTGGTCGCCAAAAAAGCCCATAACTTTAACTAAAGCAAAAGAGCTCCCGAATACCGGGAGCTCTTTTTGGACCTAAAAAATAAAATAGAGATAGAAAGTATGGAGTAGAAGTAAGGAATAAAAGATAAAGTAGAAAATTGAAAAGGAGAAGGAAAAACAGAAAACAAAAAAGCAAGCATTCCTGCTTGCTTAAGTCATGCCCACTAAAGGAGTCGAACCTTCACTCTGTTGCCAGAACAGCGACCTGAACGCTGCGCGTCTGCCAATTCCGCCAAGTGGGCTTTCCGATGACAATATTTATAATAGCAAAAGTTTTCGGAAAAGGGAAGGGCTTTTTACAAAAAACTTGTCTTAATTACTTCCCCGCTGGACCAGGCACTGACCTTTCCGCTTTTTTCCAGCAAGAGCCGGCCCTGGTCGTCAAAGCCGGCGCAAATGCCGGAGATGGTCCGCCCAGCGATTTTCAAAGTAACCACCCGGCCAGGCAAGATGCTCAATTCCCGGTAGCGGGGCAGAAAATCCTGCCGGCGGCCTGCCCGGCAAATGACACAGGCCAAATCATCTGCCAAAAGCGGATCAAAATCCCCCGCGGCCAAGAGGCGGCCGGCCTGGGGCAGATTGGCCGGAAGTTCCGAGCCCAAGTTAAGGCCCAGACCGACTACTATCCCGCCTGCCACCTGCTCAGTCAGAATGCCGCCAACTTTTTTCCCCTGGAAATAGAGATCATTGGGCCACTTAAGGCCGATTTCCAGTCCATACCTGGCCCGTAAAAAATCGGCTGCTGCCGTCCCCACCGCCAGGGTCAGCAAGGGATTCTCTTGCTTTTCCAGGCAAACTGACAGATAAAGGCCATTTTTAGGCGAATAAAAGGCTCGCCCCTGCTTGCCATAGCCTTTCGTCTGTTCAATTGCACTAACGGCAAAAGGCGGCTTTTTCTTTTTGAGCAGCTCCTTGGCCAAATCCTGCGTAGAAGGCAAGACTGGATAGCTGTATATCTCCATCACTGCCTCCTAGGACAGGTGAACGCCCTTGTCAACATAGATGATGTCGCCAGTCAGGCCGCTGGACAGGTCGCTGAGCAAGAAAGCACAGCAGTTGCCCAGTTCTTCCAGGCTCACATTGACCCCGTCAACCGTCAAGGACCGGGACTGTTCTAAGAGTTCCTTGTGCCCGCCAATCCCCGTTACGGCCAAAGTCTTCATGGCCCCGGCGGAAATCGCGTTGACCCGGCTGCCAGTCTTGCCCAGGTCCCGGGCCAGGTAGCGGACGGAACTTCCCAAAGCCGCCTTGGCAATCCCCATCGTATTGTAGTTGGTAATGGCTCTTTCCGACCCGATAAAGGTCAAGGTAACGATTGAAGCCTTAGGGGCCAAAAGTTCCTTTTCCTGGGCGGCCTTGGCCACGGCAATCAAGGAATAGCTGGAAATGTTTTGAGCAGTCAGGTAGCCTTCCCGGCTGGAATTAAGGATGGACCCTTCCAGTTCGTTTTTCGGGGCAAAAGCCACCGCATGGACCAAGCCGTCGATCTGGCCAAACTTTTCTTTCACTTGGTCAAAAGCCGCGTCAATGCTCTCATCGCTGGCTACATCGCATTCAACCAATTTGTCTGCCGCTATCCCCAGCTTGAGCAGGCTCTTTTCCAGGCGGTCATTTTGGTAGCTGTAGACCACTTCCCCGCCCTGGGCCTTGATTTGCTCAGCGCAGCCCCAGGCAATGGACCGCTTGTTGGCCACGCCCATTACCAAAAACTTTTTTCCAGCTAAAATTCCTGCCATCTTCTTCACCTAAAACTTTCTGAAACGTTCATAGCGCCGGTTGAGCAGACTGCTAGCCGGCAGCTTTTGCAATTTTGCTAATTCTTCTTCTAAGACCCGGGCAATTTCCCGGCATTGGGCATCCTTGCTGCCCTCTTGCTTGATCACGCCCTCAATCACCTGCCCCTTTAAGAGGGATTCCGGCGTCAGGCCCAAGAGCTCAGCTGCTTCAGCCGCCCGGCCCGCGTCCTTCCACAGGATAGAGGCAAAGCCTTCAGGAGACAGGACCGAATACATGGAATTTTCCAGCATCCAGACCTCATCCCCGCAGGCCAAAGCTAAAGCACCGCCAGACCCGCCTTCACCGAAAATCACGCTGATAATTGGCGTTTCGGCCTGGCCAATATCTGTCAGACACTGGGCAATCGCCTGCCCCTGGCCGGCATATTCAGCTTCTTTGCCGGGAAAAGCCCCGGCGGTATCGATAAAAAGGAGCACCGGCCGCTTAAAGCGGGCCGCGTCTTTGACCAAGCGGGCAGCTTTCCGGTAGCCGGCTGGTTCCGGCTGGCCAAAGTGCTTGGCCAGGCGTTCTTCCAGCTTATGCCCCCGGCTGGTTGTGATCACCGTCACCGGTTGACCGGCAAAAAGGCCGATCCCGCCCACGATAGCCGGGTCATCTGCCCCCTGCCGGTCACCGTGCAGCTCAATAAAGTCGCTGAACAAGTGACTTCGCAGATAGTGGGCCGACAATTTGTCGCTGGCCCGGGCTGCCCGGACCGTTTCCATTGCATCAGTCATCCTGCATCCCTCCGTACTTTAACAGCCAGGCCAGGGTCTCTTTTTCTTCCTGCCGCAAAACGATCCGGTCGATAAAGCCGTGCTTTAAAACAGTTTCTGCCCGCTGGGCATCTTTTGGCAGCTTCTCATGGATGGTCTGCTCAATCACCCGGCGGCCGGCAAAGGCCACCATGGCGTGGGCTTCAGCCAAAGTAATGTCGCCTTCACTGGCAAAGCTGGCCGTCACCCCGCCGGTAGTCGGATCGGTCAAAACGACCAGGTATAAAAGGCCCGCTGCCTTATGCCGGTTAACGGCGTTAACCACTTTAGCCATCTGCATCAAAGAGTAGATCCCTTCCTGCATCCGGGCCCCGCCGCTGGCCGTGAAGACTACGACCGGCAGCTGTTTCTCGGTAGCTGCTTCAATGAGCCGAGTCAGTTTTTCCCCGGTCATCTGGCCCAAAGAGCCCATGATAAAAAAGGGATCCATGATGGCCAGGGCCGTCTTCTGTCCGCCAATGCTAGCCAGGCCAGTCCAAACCGCTTCATTTAAGCCGGTCTTTTTCTTTCCGCTGGCAACTTTTGCCTCATAACTTGGAAAATGCAGGGGGTCGCTGGGTTTAATGTCCCCAAACCACTCTTCACTTTCCTCGCAGAGCCAGGCCAGGCGCTCTTTAGCGGTCAAGCGGAAGCCGTAGTCGCAGTCCGGGCAGGTCTTGTACTTGTCCAGGCGGCTGGCGAAAAATTCCAGTCCGCAATTTGGGCACCGCTGCATCAAACCACTCGGCACTAAGTCTTCCGCCCTTTTATTGGCCTTGACGTGCCGCTCAGAGATCGTGTTTCTTTTTTTAAACAGCCTCATGCTTGTCTACCTGTTCCTTCCAGCGGGGCAAAAATTCCCTCTCCAAATAAGTATTGGTAAAAGTGCCCTGCTTAAATTCCGGATCGTCCAAGATGGCCAGGTGAAAGTCCTGGTTGGTCTTGACCCCCCGGATCACCAGCTCCTTTAAAAGCCGCCGCATCCGGGCAACGGCTTCCTGCCGGCTGCTGCCTAAGGCAATAATTTTGGCCAGCATGGAATCGTAAAATGGCGAAACCACCATGCCTTGGTAAAGGGCGGAATCGATCCGCATGCCCGGGTTGCCGACTGGCAAAAAGAGGTAGTCGACCTGGCCGGTTGACGGCATGAAATCCCTGCTGGAATCTTCAGCGTTGATCCGGCATTCGATAGCGTGGCCCTTAAAGCTCAAGTCTTCCTGCTTAAAAGGCAATTTTTCCCCGGCCGCGACCAGGATCTGGGCCTTGACCAGGTCAACCCCGGTAACCATTTCCGTCACCGTGTGTTCAACCTGCAGGCGAGTGTTCATTTCCATAAAGTAGAAATTATGGTCCTGGTCCATCAAAAATTCAATCGTCCCCGTATTCAGATAATCAGCTGCTTCAGCAGCCCGGACAGCGATCTGCCCCAGCTTTTCCCGCTCAGCTTTACTGATCAGCTCACAAGGGCTCTCCTCAATCACCTTTTGCTTGCGCCGCTGCAGGCTGCAGTCTCTTTCCGGGAAGTAAACGCAGTTGCCAAACCTGTCCCGGATAACCTGGACCTCGATGTGCTTGACCTTGGTCAAGACCTTTTCCAGATACATCTGGTCATTGCCAAAATCCAGCCGAGCTTCGTTTTGAGCCAGGTCAAAAGCATCAGCCATTTCACCAGGCTCCTTGACCTGCCGGATCCCCTTGCCGCCTCCGCCGGCTGCGGCCTTCAGCAAGACCGGATAACCGACTTCTTCAGCAACCTTTTTGCCTTCTTCTGGCGACTTGATAAAGTCCCGGCTGCCCGGGGTAACCGGCACCTTGTGCTCGATCATCAGCTGGCGGGCATGTTCCTTGTTGCCCATCTGGTCGATGGTTTCCGCCTTTGGCCCGATAAAAGTCAAGCCACAGGCCGCGCAGAGGCTGGCAAATTCTGCGCTTTCTGACAAAAAGCCATAGCCCGGGTGGATGGCCTGGGCCCCGGTCCCAGTAGCCGCGGAAATGATGTTTTTGATGTTCAAGTAGGAGTCGCTGGGGCGGCTTCCGCCCACGCAGACTGCTTCATCAGCCAGCTGGACATGGAGGCTGTCTCGGTCAGCTACTGAATAGATAGCGACGGACTTGATGCCCATTTCCTTAAGGGTCCGGATGATGCGGACCGCGGCTTCGCCCCGGTTGGCGACCAAAACTTTGTCAAACATTTTTCTCACCTGAAATCATGAAGGTCAATTCCGCCGTGCAGGCCTTTTTCCCATCGACCCAGGCAATTCCCTGCCCCAGGCCGATATGGCCCTTAACCTTTTCCAAAGTCACTTCCAGCTTAACCTGGTCGCCCGGCTTGACCATTTGGCGGAACTTGGCATTTTTGATGCCGCCAAAATATGCGGTCTGCCCCTTGAAGCGGTCATCGCTCAAGAGCGCCACCGCCCCGGTTTGGGCCAGGGATTCCACGAGCAAGACCCCGGGCAGGACAGGATTTCCCGGGAAATGTCCCTGGAAAACTGCCTCATTAATTGTCACGTTGCGGATGGCCACCGCCCTTTCGCCAGGAAGCAGGTCAATAACCTTGTCAATCAAGAGCATGGGATAGCGGTGGGGGATGATCTCCTGAATTTGGCTGGAATCCAAAACTGTCATGCTAGGCCTCCTCAATCAAAAAGAGCGTTTGCTCGCATTCGACCAAATCTTCATTTTCCACGCAGACTTCCTTGACGGTGCCGGAAACATCGCTCTTGATTTCCGTCATCATTTTCATGGCTTCCACGATGCAGACGGTTTGGCCGGCCTTGACTTGGTCGCCTGCTTTGACAAAAGCTGGCTTGTCCGGGGCAGGCTGCAGGTAAATCGTCCCGACTAGAGGCGACTTGATGGCATGGCCAGATTCAGCTATTTCTCTTTGAACAATTTCTGCCGCTTCAGCTTTTTTGGCTGGCGCAGGAGCAGGACTTTCAGCTTTTTTGGCTGGCAAAACCGTTTCTGCTTCTGTCTTTTGCGTGTACTCATTTTTGCTCAGAAAAAGTTCCGCATTATCCAAGCTCAGCTTCATTTCCCGGATGCTGGACTTTTCAAACTTGTCCAGCAGTCTTTCAACATCTGTTATTTCCAAAATCAAGCCCACTTTCTAAAAGCTAATACGGCATTGTGGCCGCCAAAGCCAAAGGAATTGCTCAAGGCAAACTCAACGTCTTGTTCCTGCTCGCCCGCTTTAACCAGCTTGACCGGGCATTCCGGGTCCTGGTCAAAGCAGCCGACATTAGCCGGCAAAATTCCTTTTTGCAGGCTGGCGCAGGTGATGACGGCTTCAACCGCTCCCGCGGCCCCTAAGAGGTGACCGGTCATCCCCTTGGTTGAGGAAACCAGGACCTGGTCGCCAAAGACTTCATGAATCGCCTTGGCTTCCCCGCTGTCGTTGGCCTTAGTCGCCGTCCCGTGGGCATTGATGTAGCCGACTTGGTCCGGCTTGATGCCAGCTTCTTCAACTGCCAGCCGCATGGCTCTGGCCGCTCCCTCGCCTTTTGGATCAGGACTGGTGATGTGGTAGGCATCGCTGGTCGCCCCGTAGCCGACTACTTCAGCCAAAATCTTGGCGCCCCGCTTTTGGGCATGGTCCAGGCTTTCCAGGATCAAGGCCCCGGCCCCTTCACCTAAGACAAAGCCATGCCGGTTTTGGTCAAAAGGCAAAGATGCCTCTAAAGGGTCAGTGCTGGTTGACAGGGCGGTTAAAGCCGCAAAGCCGGAGATCGCCGTTTCATTGACGCTGGCTTCGCTGGCCCCGGTAATCATGACCTCAGCCCGGCCTTCCTTGATCTGCCGGTAGGCTTCCCCGATGGAGTTGGTCCCGCTGGCGCAGGCCGTGACGATGGAAGTCGAGATATTTTTGGCATTGAAGCGGATGGAAATGTTGCCGGCTGCCATGTTGGCGATCGCCATCGGGATGAAGAAAGGTGAAATCCGCTTTGGCCCCTTGTCATGCATCTTGATGACCTGTTCTTCAATCGTGGTCAGGCCCCCGATCCCTGAGCCAAAAATTACGCCCATCTCTTCCGCCTTCACCGTTTCCGGCGTGAGGCCAGCCATATCGTAGGCTTCCTGGCAGGCCTGGATGGCGTATTGGGAATACAGGTCCATCCGCTTGCCGTTTTTCTTGCCGACGACCTGGCTGACGTCAAAATCATCGATTTCTCCGGCCACGCTGATGCCGGTCTCACTGGCATCAAACTTCTTGATCGGCTTGATGCCGACCACGCCATTTAAAGTATTTTCAACAAAAGCCTGGCAGCCATTGCCGTTCGGGCTGACTGCCCCCATGCCTGTAACTACTACTCGCATATCTTCTCCTTAAATGGTCATTCCCCCGTCAACGACCAGGGTCTGGCCGGTAACATAGTCGTTTTCCGCCAAAAAGACTGCCGCCTGGGCAACTTCTTCCGCCTTGCCGAAGCGGGCCAAAGGGATCTGGCTAAGCGCCTGCTCTTTGACCTCATCTGGCAAGACAGCAGTCATCTGGCTGGCAATCATCCCCGGCGCGATCGCGTTCACGCGGACGCCCCGCCCGGCGGCTTCCCTTGCCGCGGTTTGGGTCAAGGCAATCACGCCGGCTTTAGACGCCGCGTAATTTGCCTGGCCTGCATTGCCGTGCAGGCCAACGATGCTGGCCATATTGATAATGGCTCCGGACCGCTTTTTCAGCATTTTCTTCAAGGCCTTCTGGGTCACCATAAAAGTTGACCGCAAGTTGACCTTGAGCACCTGGTCAAAGTCGGCCAGCTTCATCCCGATCATAATCTGGTCGCGGGTGATGCCGGCATTGTTAACCACGATGTCGATGTCGCCGATTTCTTTAAAAAGCCGCTTGACCGCGCCTTCGTCACTGACGTCGGCGGAAAAGTACTGGTAGTCTGCCCCGATTTTTTCCAGCTGGTCAGCAATTTCCTCCGGCAATTCCGGCCGCCGACCGTTTAAGAAAAGCTGGCAGCCCTTTTTAGCAAAAGCTAAAGCAACAGCTGCCCCGATCCCTTGCGTTGACCCGGTCACCAGGACACGTTTATTTTGTAAATCCATTCTGCCCCTCCTCTACAAACTGCTGGTATTCATCCAGACTCCCGATCTGCCAGGTCTTCAGGCCCTTGTCCGCCTGCTTGGCAAAAGCTGACAGGGCGTGACCTGGCCCGACTTCCAGGCTGGCCGTCATGCCTAAGTCCAGCAAGCCTTTGACGCAGGCGGCAAAATGAGTTGGCGCCATCAACTGAACTTCCAGGATTTCGGCCAAGTCTTCTTTGACAAAAGGCTGGCTAGTGGTATTGCTGATGACTGGGTAAGTACCAGCATTGAAAGTCTCAGCCTCCAGTCGCTGGCCCATTTTTCGGCTGGCTGCCTGGTAAAGCGGAGTGTGGAAAGCTCCGGCAACATCCAAGGGAATTGCTCTTTTGGCCAGCTTAAGGTCAGCGATTTCTGCCCCAAGCTCTGGCAGAAGCTGCTTTTCTCCGGCAACAACGACCTGCTTGGGTGAATTGTAGTTGGCCAGGTAAACAGCTTGGCCGGCAGCTTGCTTTTTCTGCAAAAAATCTTCCAGGCCTGGAATATCTGGCTTGGTCAAAGCCAGCATCCCGCTGGCCGTCTTTTCTGAATCAAGCTGCATGTATTCGCCCCGGTCAGCGACCAGGGCCAGTCCTGCCGGCCAGCTTAAAAAGCCGCTGGCTAAGAGCGCCCCGTATTCGCCTAAGGAGAGGCCGGCCAGGCCGCAAATAGGCAGGTCCAAGTCCCGGGTAAGCATGCGCCAGATCCCGTTTTCAAAGGCGACTAAAGCCGGCTGCACATATCTGGTTTCATCCAGCTGGCCGCGGTCATTTTTCCAGATTTCCGGCAAGTCCAAGCCGCATGCCTGACTGGCCTGGTCAATCGTTTCTTTAAACAGGGGGTCGCTCAGAAAGTCCAGGCCCATCCCGGCCTGCTGGGCCCCTTGGCCAGCAAAGAGAATTCCGAATTTCATGGTCTGTTCCCGTTAGTCCTTTTCTGCCAGCTGCTTTTGCACCAAAGCCACCACGTCAGCAACCGTCTTGGTATTTTCATCAGCATCCAGTTCGATGTCGTATTCGTCTTCCAGTTCGTTGACGATTTCGAACAAGTCCAGGCTGTCAGCTTCCAGGTCATCCTTGATGTTGGCTTCCATGGTTACTTGGTCTGCTTCAACGTCCAGTTCTTCAACGGCGATCTTCTTTACCTTTTCAAAAATTTCTGCTTCTGACATGTGTCTGCTCCTTTTTTAAAAAATAAAACTTAAAATTTAAATCAACTAATCTCAAACAAGTGAATAAACAAATGCTCTTATAGTTTGACCAGCTGGGCGGCGGCGGTTAAGCCCCCGCCAAAACCAGCCAAGACAACCAGGTCGCCCGCCTTCGCCTTCCCTTCTGCAAGCAGCTCAGCCAAGAGAATGGCTTCACTGGCTGCTGAGGTATTGCCGTATTCGGCAATGTTGCAGGGGAATTTTTCCTCCGGCAAGCCCAGCCTTTTGGCCACCTGCTTGATGATCCGGTAATTGGCCTGGTGCAAGAGGAAAAGGTCAACTTCTGCTAAATCCACGCCAGCTTCTGCTAAACAAGCGTTGATTACTTCCGGCACCTTGTGGGTGGCGAACTTGTAAACCTCCCGCCCCTCCATCTTGAAGGGAGCCAGGCTCGTTACCGGACCAGGGAAGGGCTGCAAACTGGTCTGGCCAGCTGACAGGTACTTGGCCAAGTGGCCGTAACTTCTCAATTGGCTAGCCAAAAAGCGCGGCTCAAGAGCGTCCTTTTTGACCAGGACCCCGCCGGCCCCATCTCCGAAAAGGACAGCCGTTGTCCGGTCCTGCCAGTCAACCAGCTTGGACAGGGTTTCCGCCCCGATCACCAGGGCCATCCCGCCAGGCCGCGTCAGCATTTTTTCAGCCACGTCCAAAGCATAGACAAAGCCTGAACAGGCAGCCGACAGGTCAAAGCAGGCCGCGTTTTCTGCCCCAACCGCTGCTTGAACCAGGGCCGCGGTGGCCGGGGTGTAGGCATCGGGGGACATGGTCGCGACGATGATCAGGTCAACTTCTGCCGGGTCTTCACCGACAAGGAGCTGCTTAGCCACCTGGATGGCCAGGTCAGAGGTATTTTCCCCTTGGCTGATCCGGCGGCTGGAAATCCCAGTCCGGCTCTTGATCCAGTCATCGCTGGTTTCCATGATCTGGCTTAGGTCGTCGTTGCTGACCGTGAATTCGGGCAGGTAACGGCTGCTTTTTGCAATTCTGGCGTAAGTCAAGGCAGGCCTCTTTCCATCTCAAAACTATAATTTTGTTGACATGTATAAAGTATAGTCCTGGCTTAAGAAAAGTCAATACTGTTCACGCATTGTATAGTCTACAAATCCCTTATAAAGCTAGTATTCATAAGGGTTTTTAGATAGCAAAAAACTTTTTATTTTTTACTTTATTGGCCCATGTATAGCTTTTTCTTTTAAGAAATCCCCAAGAAAAACAACAGACCCGGAGTCGCTTGCTCCGAGTCTGTTGACTAATTTATTCTCTTTTTAAAAAATTATGCTATTTTTCCATCCGCTTGTTCTCCAGCCGCTTTCTGGCCTCCTGCAGCTTCTCCTGCTTGCTGTTGATGTTTTTGACACCCAAAATATCCAAAAAGAAAGTAAAGATTGGGACGCTGACGATCAAGCCCCAGGTGCCAAAGAAGTGCTCGCCAAAGAGCAGGACCACGAAGGTGTAGAAAATCGGCAATTCCGTCTTGCTGGACATGAATTTCGGGTTCAAAATATAGGTTTCCAAAGTGTGCAGGACGGCAATCATGATCAAAATATAGATCACGTCCTGCATCCCCCCGACCGTATAGGCCACCAAAGACAGAGGAATCAGGGAAATGATCACCCCGGCCACCGGGACCAGGCTGCAGATGAAGACCATGAGGCCCAGGGCAAAAATCTGCGGCATTTTCATAATGGCCAGGCAAATAATGGTCAAAACCGTATTGCAGATGGCAATCAAAAACTGAGCTTCCAGAACCACCCCAAAAGTATTGGTGAACTTGCGGCCAAAGTAGGCAATGTCTTCAAAAAGCCAGCCAAAAAGGCTTGACTTGAGAAAAGACTGGCTGAAGGTGTGCATTTCTTTTAGCTCGATCGTGTAAAAGAAGCTCAAGACCAGGGCCATGACAAAGGACATGGCTACTGAGCCAAAGCCCTTTAATGCCGCCGTCAGCGCGGTCAGGCTGCTCTTGACCTGATTGGAGATTGTTTTTTCAGAAACATACTTGTGCAGCTGACTCATCAGCCAGCCCACGTCATTGGTCTGGTAAAAATCAATCACCGACTTGGTCATCTTGGTCACCTGCTTGACCAAAACCGGGACATAATAGCGCAGGGCAAAGTAAAGCAGGACGACGATCAAGAGATAGGTCAAAGCGACAATCAATTTGTCAGAAACATGCTTGAATTTCCCCTGCACAAACTTGACCAGGTGCACAATCAAGTAGGTGAAGATAAAGGTGAGCAGGATCGTGTTCATCATTGCCCGCACGCAGTACAGGGCCAGAATGATCATGAGCAAGACCGTTGCCCGCCGCAAATGAGTATTGTTTTTAAATCTGTTCCATAAACTGGCTTCCATAGTGTCTTCCCTAACTATTAATCTCCGGAAAAATTATTTTATCTATTGTAAACTTTTTCACCGGGAAAAACAAATCAGAAGGCACCGCCGCCACTGCCGCCCCCAAAGCCGCCGCTGGAGGCGCTGGAGGCCGAGAAGTTGCCGCCAGAGCCAGCTGAAGAAGAAATTGCCTCGTCAAAGCTGGACGCAAAGGCCCCGTAGCTACTGCCGGCATAGTAGTAGGTCCAGTAAGGATCAGCCTCGATTTCTTCTGGGAATTCCAGCTTCAGCTGCTTGAGGACCTTCTTGGCCAGGCCAAAGGCAATGGCGTAAGGCATAACCTGCTCCCAGAGGGTCAGTTCCCCAATATCGCGCAGCTTAAACTGGCCGATATCATCCAGCATGGCTTCAAAGCCTAAAGCTTGTTCAGTAGCTTCTGCCCCCTTTTTTGTCAAAGATGAGAAGTGGTGCAGACGCAACACGGCAACTGCAAAGGCAGCCAAGATCCAGACAGCAACTGGAAAGAGCCACAGGAAATATTTATCATACAAGAAGAAGCTGACGAGAATAGCCGCGACTGACAGGATCATTACGGCTATGGTGTATAACGACAACATCTCCTCTCTGTCCTGCAATTTCTGGTCGATGTAGCCTTCTTTAATCAAGGCCTTTTGGCTGTCCTCTTGCCAGTTCTTGTAGCTAGAAGTAATCCCCTTGCTGTCGCCATATTTTTTCAAGTCTTTGTTGCTAAAGCTTTGTCCATTGCCGACCTTTTTGAAAATTCTGTTTAAAAGCGGCAGGTCGCCTTTATACTTGTCGGTCTTGGTATAAGTGAAGTTCTTTCCCTTCTTGCCTGGATCAATAGTAATTTCGCCCCGGCCGGCCCGGAGGGCAATTTCGGCTGCCAGGGCCTTGCCGTCTGGATCTTTTTTGGTCACCAGGATCTGGGCCGCAGTCGGGCTGAAACTTGGAATTTCAAAATTGTGGCCAATTTCTTTTTTGGCCTTGACCGGGCTGCCCGACTTTCTGCTCTTGATAAAGACTGGCAGATAGAGCAGCGGCGAGATGGCAAAAAGGACCAGGCCGATCAATTCATAAACATTGTGGCGGGACTTTTTAGCGGCAGTTTCTTTTGCCAGCGCTTTTTCCTGGTCCACGACCTTGGCCGCGATTTCCCCGGAATGCCGCTTTTTATTTTGGCTGACTAAACTGTTTGGGAAAAGCAGATGCAGCTCCAAAAAAGTATTTTCCGGCAAAGTGGCTACTTCTGCCTTGACCAGGCCCTTTTCCTTGTCAACGGTCAAATGACCATTGGCATTGACATGGGCCCAGCCCTTCAAGAAGGACAGATTTTTGCCTTTGAAGCGAACCGCGGCAGAAACATTGGAAATCTCTTTATCCCAGCCGTCCCCAATAATCTTGAAGTTCAATTCTGACGCGTCATCATAAGTGTCAACCGCCCTGGAAATCTTGTAGCGGTAGACCACCTGGACCTTCCCCTCTTCGACATGGTGGTAGACCTTGAACTTGTAGGAATTGCCATCTTTACTGAAGTGGTAGACATTGCCGCCGTCAGCCTGGTTGTTCAAGGCCGGCTTGACCGTCTTCCCGCTGGCCAGGTCCTTAACCTCGACGCTCTGCCCGCTGACCTTCTGTCCGCTGGCCAAGTTCTGGGTATAGTAGACCCCATTGGCTGAATCATCAAAGTCATAAACGATCTTCCGGGTCATCGACAAGGACCCGTCAGAATTGACGACTGCCGTGACATCCATCTTGGTTAGGTCATAATCGGCAAAAACTTTTTCTGGTAAAAAGAGGGCCGCAAAGCTGGCCAGAAACAAGGCTAGGACCCATAAATACTTCCGTTTCATCTTTTTCTCCCTTTCATTTTTTCATTGTTCAGACAAGCAAGGCTGGCTGACACAATTTGAGAATATTTTTTCTTAAAATTATTATAATTCAAGCAGCAATTGCTTGGCAACGCGAAAAATATCAGCATTTATTTATGCAAAACAAGGCTTTCTTATGCTTACATCCGTAAGGCGTGGTATACTGTAGTTACTATCGTGGTCTAATAGACCAAATTGTGTTGGGAGGAAACAAGATGCGCAAACCAATGCTGGCCGGCATCCTTGCCGCTGAGCTCGCCTTAGTCGGGGCAGCTGTCTTTTATCACCAAAGCCAGGCTGACAAGAGCAGCGAGTCCGCTGGCAGCAGCAAGACTTACAAGGTCTACAGCAAGACGGAAAAGACCAAGGCCAAGGCCGACAAAGAAGATGAAGGATCCAAATCATCAAGCAAAACAAAAGCAAAGAAAAAGAGCAAGAAGAAGTCATCCAGTTCTTCAAGCTCTTCAGAAGACGTGAGTCAATCATCATCCAGTGAGTCATCAAGCGACTCTTCAAGTTCTTCAAGCGACGACTCATCCAGCTCAAGCTACAGCTACTCCAGCCAGGCTAAGTCCAGCAAGAAGAAGTCGACTAAGAGCTCAAATGGCTCCAGCTCCACTACTTGGGGCTCTGCCTATAGCAACTCAACTTATAGCTACAACTACTCCAGCCCAAGCAGCTCCAAGAGCTCCTCGTCCAGGTCAACTGGTTCAACCGGCTCTTCAAGCTACACGACCAAGAAGAGTAGCACGACGACCAGTAAGTCCACGGCTGATGATGACGTCAACACGACTGAAGACCTGCCAGAAGAAAATGTCAATAATGACAGCGATAATTAAAAAGTTGGCAAGAAAAATAGTTCAAGATCCTAAATGATCTTGAACTATTTTTTTACGCTTTTTCAGTTTTTTATTCTTCGTGAGACTTAACGTCTTCAGCAGCTTCAGCTTCCAGGGCAGCTTCGTACTTTTCAACGCCTTCCTTGGCTGCTTCAGCTACTTCGATGCCCAAGTCGGTCAACTGCTGGTCGGCAACCGGAGCTGGAGCGTGCATCATTGGTTCGCTGGCGCTGGCGTTCTTCGGGAAGGCAATGACGTCACGGATGTTGTCCTTGCCTGCCAAAAGCATGGCGAAGCGGTCCAAGCCGATGGCCAGGCCGGCGTGCGGCGGGAAGCCCATGTCCAGGGCGTCCATCAAGAAGCCGAATTGTTCATAAGCCCGTTCCTTGGTGAAGCCCAGGGCCTTGAACATCTTTTCCTGGATGTCCCGCTTGTGGATCCGGATGGAGCCGCCGCCCAGTTCGTAGCCATTCAAAACGATGTCGTAGCTGCGGGCGTGAGCCTTGTGCGGATCGGTTTCCAGGAGCTCAATTCCCTTGTCATCCGGCATGGTGAATGGGTGGTGGGCAGCGATCCAGCGCTGGTCGCCTTCGTCGTATTCAAACAGCGGCCAGTCGACAACCCAGAGGTACTTGTAAGTGTCCTTTGGAATAATGCCTGTTTCCTTGGCGGTTTGCCGGCGCAGGTAGTCCAGGGAGTCGCAGCAAACCTTCCATTGGTCAGCGATGAAGAGGAGGAGTTCCCCGCCTTCCAGACCGAATTCTTCAACCAAGCCGGCCTTTTCTTCGTCACTTAAGAAACGGGAAACAGGACCGGAGAAGTCGCCGTCTTCATACTTGACCCAGGCCAGGCCCTTAGCGTGGTAACGCTTGATGTAGTCCTGCATGGCTTCGATCTTCTTGCGGGAGTAGAACTTAGCCCCGCCCTTGACCGCGATCCCGCGGACAAAGCCGCCGTTTTCCAAGGCAGAAGCAAAGACCTTGAAGCCGGACTTGGCAAAGACAGAGCCCAAGTCGTGGATCAGCATGCCGTAACGGGTGTCCGGCTTGTCACAGCCGTACTTGTCCATGGATTCCTGCCAAGTGATCCGCGGCAGCGGCAGCTTTAAGTCGATTCCCTTCACGTCCTTCATAACCTTAGCCAGGAGGCCTTCAGTTACTTCTTGAACGCCTTCTTCATCCATGAAGGAAGTTTCCAGGTCGATCTGGGTAAATTCCGGCTGCCGGTCCCCACGCAGGTCTTCATCTCTGAAGCAGCGGGCGATTTGGTAGTACTTGTCAAAGCCGGCCCCCATCAAGAGCTGCTTGAAGATTTGCGGTGACTGCGGCAGAGCGTAGAAGGAACCTGGGTAAACCCGGGAAGGAACCAGGTAGTCCCGGGCGCCTTCCGGCGTTGACTTGCCCAGGTCTGGAGTTTCAATGTTGATGAAGCCTTGGCCTGACAGGTAAGCGTTGGTAGCGGTCATGATCTGGGCCCGCATGATCAAGGCGTTTTGCAAAGTTGGCCGGCGCAGGTCCAGGTAGCGGTACTTCAACCGGGTCTGTTCGCTGGCTACCAGGTCATCCTTGATTTCAAACGGCGGAGTCTTGGCCTTGTTCAAGACCGTGATTTCGCTGGCGATGACTTCCACGTCACCGGTCTTCATGTCCGGGTTTTTGCTGGAGCGTTCGTTAACGTGACCCTTGACTTCGACCACGTATTCCTGGCCCAAGGAAGATGCTACATCCATCAACTCTTTGCCGGAATCGTGGTTGACAACGACTTGGACAATCCCTTCCCGGTCGCGCAGGTCGATGAAGATCAGCTGGCCCAGGTTCCGGACTCTTTGCACCCAGCCGTAAAGAAGGACGTCTTGGTCCAGGTACTGGCTGGTAATGTTGCCACAATAATCAGTTCTTTTTTCCATTTGCATCATTTTGCTAAAAATCTCCTATTTTTCGATCTTGGAAAGCAGGTCTGCCTTGTCTTCCAAGTCAGTAAATTCCAGACTGAACTGTTCCCCGTCGCTCAAGCGCTTGACGGTTAATTTCCCTTCAGCCAGTTCCTTGGCCCCCAGGGTTACGACGTAGCGAGCTCCGACCCGGTCAGCCTTTCTGAACTGGGCCTTGAGCTTCTTCTGGTCAACGTCGTATTGAGCGCTGAAGCCAAGGGAGCGAAGCTGGCGGGCAACTTCCACGGCCTTGATGTCGGTGCCTTCGCCGATATTGGTGATGAAGAAGTCGATCCCCTGGTCTTCAAACATTTCCGGATTTTGCTTGGAGAGAACCAGCATCAGTCTTTCTTCCCCAATCCCGAAGCCGACAGCTGGAGTTTCCGGGCCGGAAAATTCTTCAACCAGGTGGTTGTAGCGGCCCCCGCCCAGAACAGTAGACGGGCTGGACCACAGGGACTTGTCATCAACCATAAATTCAAAGATCACGCCGGTGTAGTAGTCCAGGCCCCGGACCAGGTCGTCGTCGATGACGTACTTAACGCCCAGCTTGTCCAAGCTGGAGAGGATCTTGTTGAAGTTTTCCTTTGATTCATCGTCCAAGTAGTCCCGGATCTTTGGCGCTTCTGGCAAAAACTGCTGGTCTTCTTCAGCCTTGGAGTCCAGGATCCGGAGCGGGTTCTTGCCCAGCCGTCTTTGGGAGTCTTCTGAAAGCTGGTCCTTAACCGGAGTGAAGTATTCAACCAGGGCATCGTGGTAGGCCTGGCGGACCTCGCTGTCACCTAAAGTGTTGATGTGAAGCTCGTAGTTCTTAACCCCCAGTTCAGCCAGGAGGTCATGGCCCAAGAGGATGGTTTCAACATCAGCCAGGTAGCCGTTTGAGCCGAAACTTTCCACCCCGATTTGGTGGAATTCTCTTTGCCGGCCGGCTTGCGGACGTTCATACCGGTACATTGGGGCAATGTAGTAAACGTTGAAAGGCTTGACATAGTCAGGGCCATAGATCTTGTTTTCGACATAAGCCCGCACTACCCCAGCCGTGCCTTCTGGCCGGAGGGCGATGTGGCGGCCGCCCTTGTCTTCAAAATCGTACATTTCCTTTTCAACCACGTCACTGGTTTCACCAGATGACCGGGAAAAGAGTTCGTAGTTTTCAAAACTTGGCGTTCTTATTTCATGGTAGTTGGCCCGCTTGAAGAGGTCACGGGCGGTTTGTTCCACCTTTTCCCACTGGCCGGACGTTTCCGGGAGAATGTCGACTGTACCTTTTGGTCTTTGAACTCTCATAATTTCACCTTTGTTTCCTTGTTTTGACTAAGATAATAAAAAGCGCCCTTGAATTTAATCAAGGGCGCTTGAAAACAGCACGGTACCACCTTTTGCTTGCTGTCATTAACGCTGACGAAACGAACCATTATCTGCTAAAGGGTCACAGCTAGCAGCCATCTGCTCTTTCACCAAACGGGCAGTCTCTAAAATGGCCGGGCTATCTTCATTCTTTGTCATTGATAATTCTCATTAAGTTTATCCTGTTTTGTCTTCCTAATCAAGTTAGAAAGCGTTTTTTTACAGATTATTCTGCTGGCAGGTCCAAGACGATCGTGAAAGGACCGTCATTTTCCAGTTCGACCTTCATGTCGGCGCCGAATTCCCCGGTTTCCACGGTCAAGCCCCGCTTTTCCAGTTCTTGGTTAAAGTCTTCCCAGAGCTGGCTGGACTTAGGCGGCCGCATGGCGTGAACAAAACTTGGCCGGTTACCCTTCTTGGTATCGGCCAGGAGGGTAAACTGGCTGACGGACAGGATCTGCCCGCCGACATCCTTGATGCCCAGGTTGGTCTTGCCTACTTCATCTTCGAAGATCCGCATTTTGGCGATCTTGTCAGCGGCCTTGACTACCTGCTCTTCCCCGTCGCCTTCAGCCAGGCCGACTAATAAAAGCAGGCCCTTTTGAATCTGGCCGACAGTCTTGCCGTCGATTCTGACGGCGGCATGGTTGACTCTTTGAATTACTACGCGCATTTTTTCTAAAAATCTCCCTGCTTCTAGCCTAGTTGTCCGTCCGCTTGGTGTCGTAAACGTCTGGAATGTCCCGCAGCTTGGCCATGATGTCATTCAGTTGGGCGGCATTCTTGACTTCAACCGTGATGTAGAAGTGGGCAATATTTTCTTCATTGACGCTGGCTGAAACATTGGTGATGTTCTTGGTCAAAGCATTCAAACGGTTGATGACATCACCGAGCAGCTTCTGCCGGTTGTAGCCAAAGAGCTCAAAGTTGGCGTTGAAGCTGGCCTGCTTGCCTTCATCAATATTGTTCCATTCAACATCGATCATCCGCCCTTGAGCAGCCGGGTCAGCGCTAACTACGTTTCGGCAGTCAGCCCGGTGGACAGTGACCCCCCGGCCCTTGGTGACATAACCGACGATCGGGTCGCCTGGAACCGGGTTGCAGCACTTGGCAAAGTGCAGGTCCAGGTCTTCTAGGCCCTGGACGCGGACTAAGCTGTCCGGCTTTTTGCCCTTGACCTTGGACTTGGCGTCGTCTTTTTGTGGAGCGGGCTTTTTAACCACGCTGGAAGCAGCGGCTTGCTGGCCGGCAGACATGATCTGGGCTTCAAACTGCTTCTGCTTTTCTTCTTCCTGCTGCCGGCGTAGGTCGGCCGTCAAGCGGTTGTAGATGGACAAAGCTGACATGTTGCCAAAGCCGATAGCCGCGTACATGTCTTCATCGGTCTTAAAGCTGAAGTGGTCCAGAACCTCGTCGATATGGCTCTTGTCTAAGTAGTCCTTGGCACTTAAGCCGTTTTCCTTAAGCAGGTCGGTCAATTCACTCTTGCCCCGGGCCACGCTTTCTTCCCGGTCAATGTCTCTGAAGTAGCGGCGGATCTTGTTCTTGGCCCGGGAGGTCTTGACCATTTCCGCCCAGTCTCTTGATGGCCGGGCATTGCTTTGGGTCAAGATGTCGACCACGTCACCGTTCTTCAGCTTGTAGTCCAAAGGAACCAGCTTATCGTTAACCTTGGCCCCGATGGCATGGTCACCGACTTGGGTGTGGATGGCGTAGGCAAAGTCCAGGGTGACTGACCCTTTAGGCAGTTCGTAGACTTCGCCCTTAGGCGTAAAGACGTAGACCTTGTCGGCAAAAATATCCGAATGAACGGCTTCCATGAACTCGTCAGCGTCGCTGGAGTCCTTTTGCAACTCCAGGATTTCCCGGCCAATGTCCAGAGCCCCGCCGTCTTTTTCATCAACGCCTTGGAAGTTGCCCCGCTTGTAGGCCCAGTGGGCCGCAACACCATATTCGGCAACCTCGTGCATTTCTTCAGTTCTGATCTGGATTTCCAAAGGCTTGCCGCCAGGGCCAATGATGGTCGTGTGCAGGGACTGGTAGCCGTTAGCCTTAGGCATGGCAATGTAGTCCTTAAAGCGGCCAGGCATTGGCTTCCACTTGGTATGAACTGCCCCTAAGACCGCGTAGCAGTCCTTGACCGTCGGCACGATCACCCGGACAGCCAGCAAGTCGTAGATCTCGTTGAAGTCCTTGTGCTTGTTGACCATCTTTTTATAGATGGAATAGATGTGCTTCGGCCGGCCACTGATGTCGTACTTGATGCCCAAGGAATCAAGAGTCCCCCGCAAGTAGTCGATAGCATCCTTGATGTAGCCTTCCCGTTCGCTTCTCTTGGCGTCCATCATGGAAACAATCTTGTAGTACTCTTCCGGATTCATGTAGTGGAAGGACATGTCTTCCAGTTCCCACTTGATGGTCCCGATCCCCAGCCGGTCGGCTAGTGGTGCATAGATGTCCAGGGTTTCAGCGGCAATGCGGCGCTGCTTGTCCGGACGCAGGTGCTCCAGGGTGTGCATGTTGTGCAGGCGGTCAGCCAGCTTGACCAGGATGACCCGGAGGTCCTTAGCCATGGCGATCAGCATCTTGCGGTGGTTTTCCGCCAGGAATTCCTTGTGAGACTTGTACTCGTACTTGTTTAACTTGGTGACCCCGTCAACGATGAAGGCCACGTCGGCGCCAAACTTTTCCTTGATATCGTCATTGGTGACCGCGGTGTCTTCAACCGTGTCATGTAAAAAGCCCGCAGCTACCGTGTCCGGGTCCAGGCCCAAATTGGCCAGGGTTCCTGCTACCTGGGTCGGGTGGACAATGTAAGGCTGGCCGGAGGCTCTGGTTTGTCCCTCATGGGCCCGGGCCGCGAATTGATAAGCACTTTCGACAAAGGCCAATTGGTCAGCCGTCATGTATTTCTTGCAGGCGGCCATGACCTGCTCGTGAGTCATTTCAGTATACTTTGACATCTAGATCACCAGTTTCTAACTTTTAATTAATCAGTACCTGTTATTTTAGCGCAAAAAGTTCGATTAACACAAGCTTAAACTCTTAAGCTGGACTGCTTATAAAAAAATGAGAGTTTCTTTTACTTTTATTTTAGCGCATTTTTCCTTAAATACTGAAAGAGTTAGTCATGCTTGCGGGAAATTGCCAGGCCGATCCAGCGGCCTGCCCGCATCTTGAGGTCGATTTGGAAGGAATTCTCTGCCAGGGCCTGCTCAATTTTTGGTAGCTGCAGGTAGTCAATCCCGGAGAAGATGACCTGACCGTCTTCGTTTAAGTGGCTGTCCAGCTGCGGGATGAGGTCCAGGAGAATTTCAGCCAGAATGTTGGCCACGATCAAGTCAAACTTGCCGTCAACATCAGCCAGCAAGCTGGTCTTTTGCAAGGCAATGTCGTGGATGCCGTTTAAAGCCGCGTTTTCTTCAGCCGCCGTCATTGACTCATCAGAAATGTCAGTGGCCAAAACGCTCTTAGCCCCCAGTTTGTGAGCAGCAATCGCCAAAATGCCGGACCCAGTCCCCACGTCTGCCACTGTCAAAGGCTTGACCATGGCCCGTTCAATGCCCAGCATGGCTAATTGAGTCGTCTGGTGGTTGCCAGTCCCGAAGGCCAGGCCTGGATCCAGGCGGATGATTTCCTGGTCCTTAAAGGCTGGCTGGTAGTCTTCCCATTCCGGCACGATAGCCAGGTGGCGGGAGAGGTTGATGACGTGGTAGTACTTTTGCCAAACAGTGTTCCAGTCCTGGTCGGCCACGTAGTCAACGGAGATTTCGCCTGGGGCGGTCTTTAAGCCGTAGCCTGCCAGTTCAGCCAGTTTTTCCTTGAAACGCTTAACCGTTTCTTCCGGGTCAGTTTCTTCATCAAAGTAGGCGATGAATTCCAGTTCATCAGGCAGGTTGGGGATGTCGTCCATGTCAACGACCGTTGAGTCGTGCAGCCAGCCGGCTTGTTCAAAGTCGCTTCTGCGCCGGGCTTCCGTCCCCAAGGCCTTTAAGTCTTCCGTGGCAAAATAAGCCAAGGCGTCTTCAACGTCGTAGCTGCTTTCGATCTTGATCTCAAGTAATTTCATGATTTCGTCTTCTTTCTTTAGCTTCTTCTCTTAAAATGGTATCATGGAAAGCGGTGATAACAATGTCAAAAAAGAAAAAGAATAAAGATAAATTAGACAAGACCCTGGTTGAAAAGATCCTTGACCAGCAAAAAATTGCCTATCAGCAGCATATCAGTGAAATTACTGAAGACCACGGAGTTGCCCAAGTCAGTGCCGGCAGCCCCATTTTAGATGGCAACCCGGTTTACAAGACCCTGGCGGTAAATGGCAACAAGACCGGCCCGATCGTCGGCGTTGTGCCGTTAAGCGGCCACTTGGACCTTAAAAAGATTGCCAAGGCTTCCGGCAACAAGAAGTGTGAAATGGTCCCCCTCAAGCAGCTGGAAAAGACTACTGGCTATGTGCATGGGGCCAACACGCCAATTGGCATCTACCACAGCAAGAAGTTCCCGATCTTTTTGGATGAGAGCGTCTTAAAAGAAGACGGGATCTGGGTGTCCAGCGGTGAAGTCGGCCGCAGCGTCATGGTCAACCCGCTTGACTTGCAGAAACTGGTCAAGGCCACGGTGGCTGACCTGCAGGAATAAGACTAAAAACAGCTTTTGTCCTACTTTTCGTTAGGCAAAAGCTGTTTCTTTTTTCTTTCAATTTTTTAATCGACCCGGCGCCACTTCTTGTCAGTCAGGATTCTGGCGGTCAAAAGGCCAGCTGGCAAAGACAAAACCAGCATGATGGCTTCCGTCATCCAGGTAGCCCCGGCCCCAACATTGGTCAAGGCCAAGAGGAAGATCCCCCGGTACATGTAAAGGCCTGGCACCATGATGACGATGGAAGGCACGGTCAAGGCGATCCGCGGGTAGCCGACCTTTTCCCGGACATAGCCGGCCAAGAGGCCAGCCAGCAGGGCTGCTAAAAAGGCTGCCAAGGGAGCCGGGAAATGGGCAAAGTCAACCAGGGACAAGCGCATGGTATTGGCAATCGCCCCCACAACCCCGGCCGCGGCGGCCATACGCCGGTGGGAGTTGAACATCAAGGAGAAGCCAAAGACCCCGCAGAAGCTGGCTAAAAGGCGGCAAGCTGCCAGAAGAGGCCGGGAAAGGCCCAAGGCCGGCAGGTCGCCAGGCTTGATCTGCAAAGCCGTGGCCATCATCCAGCCGGTGCCAGTCGCGATCAAGATAATGAAGATGGCATAAGCCAGGCGCTCGAGGCCAGACCGCATGTCCAGCTTGGCAATGTCCAAACCTGAAGTAATAAAGGGAAAACCTGGAATAACAAAGAGCATGGCCCCGATGTAGCCGCGCATGTGGATCATGTCCACATTAAAGAGCAAGTGGCCCAGCATGAAGGCCAGGTAGTAGGACAAACAAGCCGCTGCTACCCCAACCGCGGTCGTGGCCGCGACCGTAATCCGTCTTTTGCCTAAGCTGCCCCGGGCAAACTGGCCCAGGCCTGCCCCGATGAAGGAGCAGATGATTTCAGGAATCCCCCCGCCCAAGAGGAAAATAAAGCCGCCGCAGGCTAGTGCCGCTGCCAGGCTTGATCCCCAAAGAGGATAGCGCCCTTTGATATGTTCGATTTCCCCTAAGCGCCGGCGAACTGTTTTGATTTCGAAGTCACCGCTGGCTGCTTCAAACTGGCGGACGAATTTCTCCAATTCATTCAGCTTGGCCATGTTGACCCCGGTGGTTGGCAGGGCCAGGCTTTGGGAGTATGACTGGTTGTCAACGTCGAAGTAGGTGCAGACAATGGAGATCAGACCGATGTCAGCGCTGCAGGTCAAGTCCAGGGTCCTGGCCAGGGTGTCCATGGCGTCCCGGACCCGCCAGGCCCCAGTCCCGCAGCTCAGCATCATCAAGCCAACCCGGGAGATGATCGATCCCTTTTCAATCAAAGTTGCATCCTTGATCTTGGTTTCGTCATCGCTTTGGAAGAATTCTTCCCACTGCACCCGCATGTGGTGGTGGTGAGAGAGGTGGTGTTGGTACTCTTGCTCAGTACTTTCGGTTTTCATGTTGACCGTGTTTGCCTTCTTTCATTTTTCTTTGCATTTCTCAACTTTTTCATTTTAGCATAAAAAGAGACTGCTATTTCCCGCCCTCCCCTATTAAAGCGCTTGCCAAAAAGAATATTTTTGCAGAGAAAAACCGTCCCAGCAAGCTGAGGCGGTTAACTTCATATTTACTTTCGCTTGTATTGGCGGACGTAGCCTTCTTGTCCGGCCAAATACCAGGTGCCGTGGTTGGCGTCGCTGGTAAATTCGACATTTTCCGGCAGGTTTTCCAAGCCTTCAGTGAAGATGTCTTCGTATTGGCCAACGCCAAGGCGGATTCTTTCCTTGAGCATGCGGGCGTGCAGGGCTGGGCGCAGGCGCTTTTGGTAGCCTTCGACCACCTTGCCGCTGAAGAATTCAGCCATGGCGCCAGATCCGTAAGAGAAGAAGCCGATTCGGTCACCGGCTTCAAGGTCCCCGTTTTCCAGCAGGCTCAAGACAGACATGTAGAGGCTGGCCGTGTAGATGTTGCCGACCTGCCGGCTGTACTTGGCTGACAGCTGGAAGTTGTCGCTGAGGCGCTTGACGGTTTCGTCATCCTGGCCTTCAATGGCAATCTTGTGGGCCTTGTAACCCATCTTGGTATAAGGCAGGTGGTAACAGATGCCGGCAAAGTCAGAGACTTGCAGCTGCTTTTCTGCAAGGAAAGGCTTGAAGGTGCTCTTGAAGAAGTCCAGGTAGACATCGCGGCTGTAGTGGCCGTCGACCACGGCAGTGGCCATGTTGTTTGGCCGCCAGAAGTCATTGATGTTTTCAGAGTGGGAAGTGTGCCCGTCTTCCAGGGCAATAATTGCCGGATTTTCCTTGATCAGCATGCTGATGGCCCCGGCGCCCTGGGTAACTTCACCAGCCGTAGCCAGGCCATAGCGGGCGATGTCGCTGCCGATGATCATAGCAGAGTGGTGCGGGTGGGCCCGGACGTAGTCGCGGGCAACCTGCAAGCTGGCGGTCAAGGCAAAGCAGGCTTCCTTGATTTCAAAAGTTCTGATCCGGGCTGGCAGGTTAAGTGCTTCCTTGACAAAGAGGGAGGCTGACTTTGACTGGTCAATCCCGCTTTCGGTCGCAAAGATCAATAAGCCTAATTGCTCCAGATCAACCTGGTCAAGGTATTCAGCCGTCGCGTTGATCCCCATGGAAACTGCATCCTGGGTCTTGTCAGCGACCGCCATCCGGTCCTGGCCGATGCCGATCAAAAATTTGTTGGGATCTTGGTTTCTGGCGTTGGCCAGGTCAACCATGTCCACAAACTTGTTAGGAGTATAAAAACCTATCTGATCAATACCGATGTCCATTAATTATTGTCCTCGCAATTCTTTCAAAAAATTCTTGGCTGCTGTTTCGCCATACTTTCCCTGGCTAATCATCATTTGATAAACAGCTTCTTTTTCTTCAGGCGCTGCCGGCAGGGTCTGAACCACGTTGCGGCTCTGCAGGCGCATGTGGCCAGCCTGGATCCCCTTGGTGGAGATGGCATTCAAAGCCGCGAAGTTGTTGGCCAGGGCCACGGCCGCGGTCAGTTCTGCCAATTCAGCTGCTTTTATTTTACCTAAAATGGCATAGCTTTGTCTAATATCAGGCCGCGATGAAATGGAGCCGCCGACGACCCCTAAGGCCAGGGGCAGGGTGACTTCGCCAAGAAGCATATCGTCTTCCAGTTTCCAGGAGCTGAGGCTTTGGTACTGGCCGCTTCTAGCAGCATAAGCATGACTTGCTGCTTCAACTGCCCGGTAGTCATTGCCGGTTGCCAGCATGACAGCGTCCACCCCATTCATGATCCCCTTGTTGTTGGTTACGGCCCGGTAAGGATCATTGGCCCCGATTTTAGCAAGCAGAGCCATCTTTTTAGCAACCTCCCTGCCTTCTGCCGGATCTCCTTTTTTACTCAGGAGACTAACAGGAATCGCCACCTTAGCAGTAGTCAGCTGGCTGGGATAGTTGGACAGGATGGCGAAGAGCTTAGCTTCAACGCCAGGAAAGGCCAGCATTTTCTGGGCCAGGAATTCCAGGATGGCGTTGGTCTTATTGGCCCCCATGGCTTCAGCTGGGTCAACCAGGGCCAGGAGGTAGACCAGGTCAGCTTCCTGGCGAGCGGTCAGTTCTTTTAAGCCGCCCCCGTGGCGGATCAAGCTGGCAAATTCCTTGTTGGCATCCTTAATATAGGCCTGAAACTCCTCTTTAAAGTCAGCCAGGGAAAAAGCTTCCGTGACTTCTAGGACGATTTGCCCATAGATGCCGTCGCGACGGCTGTTTGCTTTTACGCCGCCAGCTTTAGCAAAAACGGACATGCCGTGGTTGGCGGCGGCGACGACGGAGGCTTCTTCAGTCGTCATAGGGATCCGCCATTTTTTGCCATTGACCAGGGCGCCGGTCAAACAGCTCAAGGGGAACTTGACCTCCCCGACCACGTTCTCGCTCATTCCATCCAGGCGGGATAAGTCAGCGGCGGGGATGGCTTCTAAAGAAACCCCGGCATCTTGCAAAAACTGCCGCCTCTCTTCGGGCGGCAACTGATAGAATTTCATTTTATGCCTTCTCAATTTCAAAAGCGATGGCCAGGCCGCCCCCGATGCAGAGGCTGGCGATAGCGCGCTGGCCGTCTCTTTGCAGCTGGCGGGCAGAAGTAGCCAGCAGCCGGGTGCCGGAAGCGCCGAGCGGGTGACCCAAAGCGATCGCCCCGCCCTGCTTGTTGACCTTGTCCAAAGGAATTTCCAAGTCGCGGGCAACAGCCAAAGTCGTAGCGGCAAAGGCTTCGTTGATTTCAAAGAAGTCGTAGTCGGCTACCTGCCGGCCAGTTTCGTTAAGCAGCTTGCGGATAGCGTAGTATGGACCGTAGCCCATGAATTCCGGATCATAGCCAACTTCGGCGTAAGCGCCCAGCTTGGCTAAAGGCGTCAGCTGGTATTCAGCAACTTTTTCGGAAGTAGCCAGGATGATCATGCTGGCCCCATCGGAGATTGGGGAGGCGTTGCCAGCAGTGACCGTCCCGTCTTCTGAGAAGGCCGGCTTCAGGCCTGCCAGGGCTTCCAGGCTGGTATCCGGGCGGACGTTTTCATCTTGCTTGAGATCTTCAATTTGAATGATTTCGTCGGCAAAAAGCCCTTCTGCTTGTGCCTTGACGGCTTTTTGGTGAGATGACAGGCTGAAGGCGTCAGCGTCTTGGCGGCTGATGTGGTCGCGCTTAGCCACGTTTTCGGCAGTGATGCCCATGGATTTGCCTGAGAAGGAGTCAACGAGACCATCGCTGAACATGATTTCCTTTGGGGCGTTGGTCATGCTTTCGCTGCCGCCGACAGCAACCAGGCCCAGGTCACCGATTAACATTTGGGCTTCAGCCAGGCGGGCAGCCTTGAGGCTGGAGCCGCAGACTTCGTTGATGGACACGGCGACAGAGTCCTGCCGCATCCCGGCGTTTAAGGCGATTTGCCGGGCCATGTTTTGGCCCAGGCCAGAAGACAGGACATTGCCCATGAAGAGGGCGTCCAGGGCTTCGGCGTCAAGCCCCGCTTCTCTCAAGGCGCCGCGCAGGGCGATTTGGCCCAGGTCGATGGCGGAAAAGTCAGCCAATTGCTTGTGGTAACGGCCAAATGGAGTTCGCTTGGCCGCAACAATATAAATATCTTGCATGTATTTTTTCTCCTCAACTAAGTTTTGTTTTGGGGATGCTGAGTTTGGCTCAGCTTTTATATAACCAGTATATTTTACTATAATACGCGTGGTGCTAGTTGAAATATAGTTTCAATTTCTTAACAAAAAAGGTCCAACATTGTAGACTCTAGTTGGAAAAAAGAAAGGAGTCCTTACAATGTTGAACCAACTACAGATTAAACGTTATAGTCACCGTTTGCAAGTGGAATTTCGAACTTTGTCGAAAATCTGCAAGAAACTTTATTACAAGTACGCTCCATCTCGGTTAACTCACCGTCGCAATGCCAGTCTGGTAAAGGTTCCAGACTACGAAATTATTGCATTACTTGTCTGGCAAGCTGAGGAAGGTATATCTTCTCAGCGCAGATTTGCTCGCTGTTGGGGACTTTGTGGGCTCTCCAGATCTCGTTTCAATCGCAGAGCTAGAGCGCTTCTTGGCATCACTGTTCAGATCGTCAACGAACTAAACTCAAGAGTCGATCTGTCTGATCAGTACATGATCATTGACAGTCTACCCATGCCTTTGTGTCAGCCAATCAGAAACCGCAGAGCTAAAGTGTTTGAAGGAATTGCCAACATTGGCTATAACTCAACCAAACAGTTTTACTATTACGGCTTTAAAGGCCACTTTGCCGTAGCTCAAGACGGTTATGTTCTTGGCTATGTAATCACACAAGCATCAATACACGATGCAAAAGAAGCAGAAGAGCTGATTCTCACTACCCATCCCGAAGGGCACTTTATTTTAGGCGATGAAGGCTATATAGGCAAGCAGCTGCACGATACTCTCAAGATAAACGGCTATATACTGTGGACACCTTACCGGAAAAATATGAAAGGTGCTAAGCAGCATAACAAAAGAGAGCTAATGGCAATTCGCCGAACGATCGAGAGTGTGTTCTCTGTACTAAAGTACTACGGAATTGAAAATATTCTTGCAAGAAGTACAGACGGTTTCCAACAAACCGTCGAGATAATCGTACTAACTTACAATATCAGCTACATCCTACAGAGATATGGACTCAACTTCTTCAACTAGCACCACGCGTACTATAATATCTTACTGCTTGCTTGGTGAAGCGCTTGATTTAGCGTTTTTTTAAGTTGTTGTGTTCAAAAGGAAAAAGTGCTTCTCAATCATGAAAAGCACTTTTATCCCTTATTGAATAGACAACCTTTTAAAACGATCACCCTCACTTGCGTGGAATGAGTAGAATCGTCGTCTTAGTATTAGGCCATTATGATGGCCACCCCAACATACGTTGGGAAAATTAGACATTATTGAATAAACAACCCTATAAAACTATTTCAATCCACGCATCCAAGTAGCGGTTAAACCTTATTGAATAGACAACCTTCTAAAACAGTACCAGATCGTAGTAGCTGGCCTTCGGAGGGTTAAACCTTATTGAATAGACAACCTTCTAAAACAACTTCAGCGCTTAAAAAGTGAAATGCCATGGGTTAAACCTTATTGAATAGACAACCTTCTAAAACTAACTGCTGGCGTTAAGTCCGTCAAATACATGGGTTAAACCTTATTGAATAGACAACCTTCTAAAACAGACCAGGATTCCAAGCGTGCTGCTGACCTGGGGTTAAACCTTATTGAATAGACAACCTTCTAAAACGGTCAATGCGGATGCTTGCAGACCAGTATCGGGTTAAACCTTATTGAATAGACAACCTTCTAAAACAGTACCTGAAAAGACCCGGCCATAAGTGGTGGGTTAAACCTTATTGAATAGACAACCTTCTAAAACGACCGCTCTATTTTGGGGTTATGGGTTTCCGGGTTAAACCTTATTGAATAGACAACCTTCTAAAACAAGCATTAAGCGGCGTTTCTCAATTCCGTTGGGTTAAACCTTATTGAATAGACAACCTTCTAAAACTCATGGGATTGCGCAGTCCAGTATATTGCAGGGTTAAACCTTATTGAATAGACAACCTTCTAAAACCCGATCAGAAAACCATGCCCCAAAATCATCGGGTTAAACCTTATTGAATAGACAACCTTCTAAAACGGTCTTGGCATCAAATGCTGATGCCGCAAAGGGTTAAACCTTATTGAATAGACAACCTTCTAAAACCGGTCTAGTCTGTACCGGTAGACTAGCAGAGGGTTAAACCTTATTGAATAGACAACCTTCTAAAACTGTGTTGTCTAGCATTCCTTTGATCGCCTTGGGTTAAACCTTATTGAATAGACAACCTTCTAAAACTTCTTCCTTGACGCGATTTCTTTCGGCCTCGGGTTAAACCTTATTGAATAGACAACCTTCTAAAACCCAGTACAAGCGAGCATGAAATCAAGGCCGGGGTTAAACCTTATTGAATAGACAACCTTCTAAAACAAGAGCGACTGATGAGGTCGTAGACCTTAAGGGTTAAACCTTATTGAATAGACAACCTTCTAAAACACGTTGGGCAAGCCGGATCAGGGATCAATTGGGTTAAACCTTATTGAATAGACAACCTTCTAAAACTTGCACCCTCTGCCCGTTGATTGGTTCAGGGGGTTAAACCTTATTGAATAGACAACCTTCTAAAACTAATCAAGTAGTTAATCAGTTTGCTTGGGTGGGTTAAACCTTATTGAATAGACAACCTTCTAAAACCTGGCTTGCCTTGACTCTGTTGTCATAGATGGGTTAAACCTTATTGAATAGACAACCTTCTAAAACATGACGTGCGTGAGTCATACGAAGAAGTGGGGGTTAAACCTTATTGAATAGACAACCTTCTAAAACTGCTTGACGGTCAACTTCTGCATGGCTACTGGGTTAAACCTTATTGAATAGACAACCTTCTAAAACCCATCCATCAACCGCCTTGCTAATCAAGCTGGGTTAAACCTTATTGAATAGACAACCTTCTAAAACCTTGACCCGTCAAGTTACCACTATTACAGTGGGTTAAACCTTATTGAATAGACAACCTTCTAAAACCAGCATCTGGGCCCACAAGGGGCCTAGATTGGGGTTAAACCTTATTGAATAGACAACCTTCTAAAACCCGCATTGGCCGTTTGCGTCACTGTGGAGAGGGTTAAACCTTATTGAATAGACAACCTTCTAAAACAATATTTCTTAACAAAAAGAGAAAAGAGGGGGGTTAAACCTTATTGAATAGACAACCTTCTAAAACGGAGGAAATTAAAAATGGAAACTTATGTCGGGGTTAAACCTTATTGAATAGACAACCTTCTAAAACGCGTCTTGCTGATAGTCGTCACCCCGTTGCTGGGTTAAACCTTATTGAATAGACAACCTTCTAAAACTGCCGGTGGCTACTAACTAGACAACCAACTGGGTTAAACCTTATTGAATAGACAACCTTCTAAAACTCACGGTCATGCTTGTTGTCATAGGGAATGCGGGTTAAACCTTATTGAATAGACAACCTTCTAAAACATGACCAATCGAACGGCGCGGCAACTTGTGGGGTTAAACCTTATTGAATAGACAACCTTCTAAAACCGGAGCTGTCGTGCCGATGAAGAAACCGGTGGGTTAAACCTTATTGAATAGACAACCTTCTAAAACCCTATCATAAACCACAATGATAAAAAAAGCGGGTTAAACCTTATTGAATAGACAACCTTCTAAAACTCGTTTTCAGAAAATCCTGAAAGTTTTCATGGGTTAAACCTTATTGAATAGACAACCTTCTAAAACCTCTTCGTAGTACTTGTCTCGCTCCAAAGTGGGTTAAACCTTATTGAATAGACAACCTTCTAAAACCGAGTGACGAGTGCAAGCCATCAGCGTTCTGGGTTAAACCTTATTGAATAGACAACCTTCTAAAACATGTCCGATTCTCGCATGACTAGAACTTCGGGGTTAAACCTTATTGAATAGACAACCTTCTAAAACCAACGAGTCAAAGAAAATGCTGCCAAGCGAGGGTTAAACCTTATTGAATAGACAACCTTCTAAAACTAAGTACTGCCCCAAGTTGAAACCTGGCTAGGGTTAAACCTTATTGAATAGACAACCTTCTAAAACCGGCAAAAAAGGCAAGGACAAGGGTGGCGCGGGTTAAACCTTATTGAATAGACAACCTTCTAAAACACGGCAACAACTCACAAACCGGTCTTATGGGGGTTAAACCTTATTGAATAGACAACCTTCTAAAACAGTTATTTTTTAATACGGCTTTAATAGAAGGCTAGTACCAATCAACAAGGTCTTCATCAATATAATTGAATTTTGCATCACCATATACAACCTGATCCTTATGGCTACAAAACTCGATAAAAATGATAGACTTTTTTAGCTCTAAGCACAGCTTAGAAATTTCTTCAAACTGTTCTGCATCTAAGTAATGAGCTACATTACTAAAAACAACAGTAGACTTAAGATCTAACCTGTCATGTATCCTAAGTACTGTCTCGATTATACCATATGGATCGCGAGTGAGTGTCTTGTTGAAGTGTAGACCACCAAATTTGAAGAGTTTCTTCAGGTCTGTGTCAAAGCTTATTTCAAGCGTCAAATCTTCCATAAACAGCTCGTCTTGAACAGCATTTAGTAGATCACGATAGAGAGTAATGATTCTGTTTCTGCCATCCGAGCTTAGCTCATCAACAACATAGCTAGTTAATTTGGTCATATACCTTTGAAGCAATGATTCACTGATTAATGGATCTCCAAGCCAGTCCACTGCCTTGCTCAACGGAATAGCATCATAATCTTCATTCACTGCGCACAGTAACTCATTCTTTTCTTGCATCCCTTCGATCAAGTTACAGTAGGCAATTGGACTTGACGTTGCAATGACGTTAGCCTTTCCGTTCTCGATCTCAAAAGATTTGTGTGCCTTGTACGTAATAATCATAAGATTACCGTCCTGTCTGAAGTATTTCTTATGTCCTTCACTGGCTCACCCAACAGAAAATGCATGTCGTTATATTGCTTTTCTGTCAGCATTAAGCTTTGAATAACACCATACTCTGGAACATATCCTCTTATTCTCTTTTCCAAGAGTTCTGCTGCCTTTTTTGAAGCACACACTCTTACGTAAACAGAATATTGAATCATCACGAACCCTTCATTAATTAAGTTCTTCCTAAACTGCCGATATTGCTTTCTGTCTACCGCTGTATCAACCGGAAGATCAAACATTATCATCAATCGCATCATTTGGTACCTCATAGTCAACCCCCAGCTCAATATCCATCTCAAAGAGATTTCCATCTAAATATCTCAAACAGTCATGCACATACTGATTGATCGCATTTCCTAAAATCATTCGATCACCATTGTAGATAATCCTAAGACTTAACAGTTCCACCAAACCATACTTGATATCAGGTGTGAATTCCTTTATATTTTTGTGGTCATAAAGCCAGTAGTCAACAAACGGCCTAAAAGGTTCCATTAAATCTGATCCAAGGTTAAAAGGATTGTGTTCCGATGAATGGTGTACGCCCATATATGTCCGATTACCATCCATAGTAATCTTGCGGTTAACTGCTGACAACAAAATGGAGTATCCATAATTAAGAGCCGCATTTAAGGCATTTGAATCTTCCCTACGCTTGAAGTCTTTACCAAACAATTCCGTGAAATACTTTCTAGCTGTGGTAGCTTCTCGGTTGGATGCATCATTTAGTTCCAATTCCAGAAAATCTTTCTCGATTTCGTCTGTTGGCAAGCCATAAATCCGCAACACATTCATTTGGTTCTGAATCTTCGCTGCCACAATTTTAGTCCAAAGAATCTGTTTTTTGTCTTCGTCCCAATTAAACTGCTTTATCAGCTTTTCAGGATGGCAATTAGTCGAATAGTAATTTTCTGTCTCACAAATTGGCTCTTGTTTTTCATCAACGAAAATTACCTTCGTCTGCTTTTTTGCCAATTCTGCAATTAAAGCACTAGTAATAACTGCTTGTGTTGTTAATACTACCAGCATGTTGATGTCACTTACCGGAATCTGGTTGATCCCATCTCTTGTATGAACGACCATCATATTAGAAGAATACGATAGTTTAGAGTGCTGTGTAATGATCACATTTCTCCATCCCATAATTATCTCCTTGATTATTTTTACCTAAATGCTATAATGAACTTGTCGGGTAGCTCCCGACGTTAGACCTTATTGAATAGACAACCTGATTTAAAATCAAGCAAAGCTCTTCGGAGCGGAGTTTATACATTTGTCCCGCGTATTGCGGGCTTTTTTTATGCAACAAAACAGGGAGTTACACCAACCGCGTAGCTCCCTGTTTCATTTTCCTCAGTTTCCTATTTCAGTAAATCAGAGGCCTTGACTCTTCTTTCAAATAATCCAGTTGGTGATTGATAAATGAATACAGCATCATCTGAAATCTTAATTCCATCTGGTGCTTGCATAAAGCCCAAGGCAGTAGTTAACCCTAATCCAGACGGCTTTGTCATCTCAGAATTTGCGTGAAGACCTCGCAAGACATCCTTGACTACTTCTGCTTCATTTTCAGCAGACATTCTGACAAACTTCTCTCTACCGTCATGAAGCTTCTTGCGGAAGCCATTAATGTCAAATAATGACAGATACTTATCCATCTTATCCAAAATTTCATCATATACTGACAGCAAGCACTTCTTTTCATCCTGGTGATCAATATTTACCATCACATGTTTATTGAAACTAGGATCATCAATGTAGTCAAGAATATATTTCATTGACTCTTGACTCAGAGTAATCTGCTTAAGGCTGTACTTATAAGTAGAGCTCCCTAACATATACAGCGCTCCGCCTTCCAAAACGGGTTGGCGATACGGAATATTGTCCATTAAGATTCTGACACCGTTAACACCTTTTTTAGGTTTCCCGTTCTTTTTGTTAAACATTACCTGCGGCTTAATAATTTCTAACAGCTTTTCAGAATAATTTGTTGAATTCTTCAGAGTGTTTAACGCGCGAATCGGAACACCGACGATCTGCAGCGCATGCCCCTTGTCTTTTACAGCCTCTGCCAAGACAAAGTAGGCATCCTTATTACCACTGTACCCACCGTAGATCTCAGTATCCATTCCTTTCTTTCTAGGAATTAAACCAGACCGTTTCTTCGAGTCTCTTTCTGGTGACGGGTAAACCGTTTGATCAAACAAGGCTGATTTTCTAGTAAAGACCTCCTGCGTTACCAGCATCTGCTTAAAAGAGTATGCTTGCTTAAGCTTAGAGATAATATCGTTCCTGTTGAATACAATTTCACCAGTACTTCTGCAGTAAATATTGTCGCCATGCGTACCACGAAGCAAATCATCCAAGAAGTTCATTGACTTAACGCGTCTAGCCACATCATGGGCTGATTCTTCAGCATTAGAACTAAACTTCTTAAACTCACCGTAGACGAACATTCTGCGCAAGTTTGGATAAACTTGGTAGAGATAATTACCAACAATCGTACTTAAGTAGGCATCAATAGCGTGGTGGTAGTCGTTAACTTCACGACTCTTATACAAATCAAATTGCTTACGGACAATAGAGTTGTATTTCGCTGGAACTTCAATAATCTTACTGTCTGGATACTCACTTTGCAAAATAGTCGCCGTCAGTTTAATAACCTGACTGGTTTCAACCAATTGACGACGAATAAAGCCTTGAGCCCGATATTCACTAAGAACTTTCGGATCAGTAAGAAGATTATTCAATTTTCTCTTGGTAATCATACCGAGCTTTTGCCATCTACCCCACATTTCTCTGACGGTAATTCCTAAATCAAGCACTACATTATTTCCAAAGAGTTTTGCTGGAACATTATCAGACTTTTGATTGTTTACTGCTCTCGCGACCAAAACTCGGTTGTCTAAGGAATCATCTTTAACGAAAGACTGCGGCATAATGTGGTCAATGTCGTAATCTGACAACCGGTCGATGTTCAATCTCTCACCAGTATATGCATCCCTACCGCCCTGCATAAAGTACAGGTAGTAGCGGTCTTTAAGTGACTTCATCCCACTAAGCTGCTCTCTAACACCCTGGCTGACCACTTCATCACTAATTTGATCGTAGACCTTCTGCATTTGATTTACTCTTGCAGTAGTTCTCTTTGGATCATCCTCTTGCGAGCGAGCAAATTCGATGGCAAACTTCGATGGTACGTTGCCGTCACACGCTTTAACAATATCATGAACAACGCGCATTACTTGACGGATAGCCTTCTTATTCTGTGGAGATGTATATGCATCATCCAAAATACTTTCTACTGCATCATCAGACTGGCCCTCACGCAACAGCTTCTGGTTTTCTTGTTCAATCTTGGCCTTGATGTATGGATCACTGACAATTTGACCAAAATTATCATTGCTATTCCAAAGACGTTCAAGAACGTTCTGACCATCCCCATCTGTTAAACGAGTCAACAATTTGTCAGACAAATGGCCCCAGCCTTGCAAGCGCAGACGGCAAAGTTGCTTAATCTGTTCTTCGTTCAGCCAAGCAAAATCAGCCCGTAACTTGTCTTCAAGAATCTTACGGTCTTCAAAAATCGTTGAATACTCAATGATCTTTTCAAAATCATTTTGCCGATTTGCATCATTAAGCTTATCACCGAAGATCTTCTTAAAATCAATGTAAGTTGACAGCGTCGAGTTGAATTTCTCTGGATCAGAAAGGCCCTCTACAGTGACGTCCATACCTATATGCCTTGCTTGCCAATATTTGAGGAAGTTGCTCTTTTTGACAGTCTTCTGCTTCTTGAACAAGCCTTCAATTACTTGTTCTTTTTCCTCACTAGTCAGCTTCTTACCATTAACCTTTATATTGTTCAGCTCATTCAAGACCGTAAACAACTGGTACTTCAAGCTGGATGCTGGCATAACGTCTTCACCGAGTAAATACGTATCCTTTGTTGTCATACGCTTAATAAACTGAGTAGCAGAAGCCATCTTATCAACTTTTTTCTCGAAGTTCCATGGAGTAATCGCCTCATGGTCTTGAGGATCTCTACGAACCATCCAAGCAAAGCTGTGGCCGTCCTGTGCTTCCTGCTCTTCTTTAGTAATCATCGGCCCCACATAGTACGGTACGCGGAAAGTCAACAATGCATCCAACTTAGTTGGTGCCTTCTTTAGGGCTTCTTCTGATTCATCTGGGTTCTTCTCAGCCAAGAATGGGTAGTACTTGCACTGCTTCTTGATAATCTCATCAAGTTCTACTTGATGAAGCTGGTTTGGAATTACACCATTGTTGTTTGATCTTTGCAAAGGCAAAAAGGTCTTTTCTTCGAGTCTTTGCTTAATCTCAACAGCCTCTGGGGAGTCATCCAACAAACTGGAAATTGCTTTCTTGAGTTCCTCAGGATCAAGCAGTTCGCTTCTCTTCTTAATTCCAGTCAACTTCATTGCTTTTGCCAAATCCGCATGGCGGTTGTTGACATACAAGTCATAAATTGCTTGCAGTTTGGCAGCATTCTTTTTGTCCTTGATATTCCGAATAACTGCCTTTAAAGTAATTAAGTCTTCTTTATGCTGATCATACTTATCGATCATCGCTTCAGACAGGGTCATTCCAACTGGAACAATCTCACTCAGAACAATAGCATGCCGAATTACAATAAGGCGATCCACAATATCAGTTTGACTCTGCTCTAACAGGGATTCCAATTCTTGTACTTTGTCCTCTTCATCCCCGCCTTGTAAAGCAAAAGCAAATGTCTTCTTTTTATCCTTGTCAACATTGGAAATATTCAGAATAGTTGAGAAGTCTGACTTATATCCCAACCATGCTTTAGAAATATTCGTTGCCACATTTTTGATCAGCTTCTTGACCTGCTTTTCCTTCGCTTTGTCATCGAAACTTGGGAAGCTGCTTGGCAACAAGAGGTCGGCAATCTCCTTTTGACTATCCAAATTCAAATGGCCACCAGTGAGGATCTCATTAATTTGCTCAGCTGAAGCAACATTCAATTCGACTTCCTCGGTGCCTTCATTTTCAGCAAAGAGTTCATTCAGCTCTTCAAGAGTTTGAACGCTCAAAATGGTTCTTTCGCTTCGACCACCCAATGAACTCATCCCTGAGCGATAAGTTTCTACGGATTCATCGTGCAAGAAATTACCACGAGCTTTGATCATTTGGTGTACGGCAATGTAGATTTCCCGGATGTCATGTTTCTGATCATCCTTCATCAACTTATCGCGCAAATGATAAATCGTCGGGTATGCCTCATGGAACTTTTTGTCTTCTTCTGGACTTGGAAAGACAATTGCTGAGTAGCGCTTTCTCTTGTCTTTAGGTGAAATCCAAGATTCGTGCAATCTTGCGAAAAAACTCGGGTCTACCTTGGCAATTTCTTCATCAAAGAGCTCTTCCAACAGCTTAATCCGCCATCTTCTTCTTGAAAGCCGACGTCTAGTCGTTCTATAGCCTCTTCTTTCTGCTGCCACATTTCCTTCTGCAAATAAACGAGCACCGATTGCTTTCTTACCCTTAATTCGCAGAATATTGTTTTGGTCATCAGTTACAACCCAGCCAACCGAATTAGTACCAATATCAAGGCCGATCGTATAATCTTTTGGCTTAGCCATTTTTCCTTTTCCCCTCTTTTTCTCATTCTCTCGCATCTTAACATAGCGGTTACATTCAAATTATACTATTAACTACAACCTCTTTCCTAACTAATTCGAAATTTAGCCCAAAAAACACTGCAGCAAAAAAGCACTCCGCGAGGGAGTGCTCTTAGTGAACCCGTTTGAAAGTTACCGTGAAGTTCATCACGCCATCCGACCAGCTGGCATTAATTTTGCCGCCAAAGGCCGAAACCAGGTCTTGGGCCATGGACAAACCAATCCCAAAACCATTCTTCTGCTTCCCATCGTAATGGTGGGATTCGTCTTCCCGGTAAAAACGTTCAAAGAAGCGGTTGGTATCAATTCCAGCCCCATTCTTATATGAATTGGTGACCGTTAAAACCGCGTTTTGGTTAAGCCGGCTCTTAGCCAGAATAACCATGACCTCGCCTTTAGGATCGCAATACTTCTGGGCGTTATCGATCAAAATATTGACCAGTTCCAGCAGGCTGCGTTGCTCAGCATTGACATAAAGGTCTGGATCAATGCTGATGACATATTTCTTATTGTCTTTAGCCAAGACCGACTTAAACGAATCCGCTGATTCCTTGGCAATCTCTGAAAAGTTGACCTTTGACAAAACAAGTTCTTCCGGCTCACTCATTCTGGTCAGAGTGATCAGCTGGTTGATTAGTCCGGTCATCCGCACCACCTGTTCTTTGGTGCTTTCATTCCATTCATCATCGTTGCCAAGCAGTTCTTCCATTTCAGCGTTAGCACTAATTACAGCCAATGGCGTCTTCAGTTCGTGCCCGGCATTGGTGATAAAGCGCCGTTGCCGATCGTAAGCATCCTTGATTGGCTCAATCGCCCGATCGGCTAAAAGCGCCATAACAACAACAAAAACCAAAATCCCGCCGAAGGTGAAGATCAAGGCATATCTCACCAGCAATAGGGCTGACTGCATCAGCGGGCTCATGTCAATGAAACAGATATAGTATTTATTGGCGGAGATTTTTTTGGCCAAATAGCGGAAACGCAGCCCTTTAGTACGGACCGTCCCTTTCAGCTGGCCTGACTTCAAGCGCCTGGCAATTTGATTCTTTCGATTTGAAACTGAGTCAATCGAATTGCCAATAATATGATCCGCGTCAATTACGGTCAAAGTCTGTTTTTTCGTATTGACGTTAGCCGTGAAGTAGCGGTATTTGAACATCCCTTCCCTATTGTACTGATCGCCAAGCTTCTTTTTGGCCTGTACCACATCCAGCCGGCCGTTGTTTTTGACAATGATAGACAAAACCTGATCAGCTTCATGGCTTGATTCAAAGATGCTGATGCCAATCAAACTGGCAAAGGAAACGATCATGACTAAGAAAAGCGAAAGAGTGGCCACCCACATGAAGCGGCGCCTAACCTTTTTAATCATCTTCAGGCCCTCTCAAGGCAGAAGTCCCCGCCCTTTTCGCCGGAAATCTGGACATTGGCCCCGATTGAGGCCAACTTGGACCGAAGGAAGGAGACGTATACCCAAACGACGTCTTCACTTTCATCTTCATTTTTCCAAACGTGGTTGAACAGCTCTTCCGTACTGATGGCCTTGCCAGGGTTGAGCAAGAAGTAGCGCATCAAACCAGTTTCCTGCTTGGACAGGCTGATGGAGTTGTTGCTGGACAGCTCCTGGGAGTTAAGGTCCAGTTTGAGGTTGTCGTAGTTCAGTTCTTGAGTGCTGTTGTAGTCCTCGCTTCGGCGCTCTTTTGACCGCAGGCGGGCCAGCAGTTCCTTTAAGGAGAATGGCTTAGTCAAGTAGTCGTCAGCACCAACATCCAAGCCAGTTACCTTGTCGTCGATTTCAGACTTGGCGGTCAGCATCATAATGTAGGTCTTGTCACCGGTTGCGCGGATTTCCTTGACCGCGTCCAGGCCATTTTTGACGGGCATCATGATGTCCATGATGATGACGTCGTAGGGATGTTTTTTGACAGCATCGACGGCTTTCTGGCCGTTAAAAACTGAGTCGACATCATAGCCGCTTTTTTGCATGGCGACCGTCAAAACTCTGTTTAATTGTGCTTCGTCTTCAGCTAAAAGAATTTTCATGAAATTACCCTTCCTTAATCAGTTGGCGGATTGTTTGCATGCTTACATCGCAAGATGCCAGTTCGTCAGCAACCCGCTTGAGTTCCTTACTGATGCGTTCAGGATTCTTGATGTCATGCTTGTACTTCATTTCGTGTTCAAGACTGGCCCAGGTGTCCATGGCAATTGTCCGCAGCTGGATTTCAACGTAGTAGGTGCCAGGCTTATTGCCGTGGACGTCTTCAAAGGGAGTGACTACTTCCATGATCAGGTGGTATGACCGGTAGCCGTTTGGCTTTGCATCGGTAATGTAGTCTTTTTCATTAATAATCTTGAAGTTGTCCTGCTTCTTCAGCAAAGCGATACAAGTGTAGATATCGTCAATAAAGTTGCAGACGATCCTGAGGCCGATCGAATCTCTATTTTCGATCAATGCAGACTCTGGCGTTAGCGGCAAACCTTTTCTCTCGCACTTTTGCGTCATGCTTTCTTCGCCTTTGACGCGGCCCTCCAAGTGCTCGTATAGTTTTTGGCTGTGTTTTGCACTATATTCCTGACCGATGCCTTGGATTTGCTGCAAAACAGAATCCAGGATCTGTGGAAGATAGTCGGCGTACTTTCCGTAGATGCTCATTTCACCACTCCTTCTCTATTACTTCTACTCTACCAAAGATCCTTGAAATTTGCTTGTGCTTTAAGGGAAACTTATGATCATCCCGGCATAGGTGGGGATATCTATTATCTAGACTCGAGAGCAATATATCATGAAAAAAAGGTCCAAAATTGAGAGAGCTATGATCAAAGCCAAAATAAAAAAGGCTAAAACAGCATTCTTAATTATCCAGCCAAATTTATCAACAAAAATGGAAACACAAATAACTGTAACAATCCATGCAATAATATCCCCACGATGTTCATGTAGATACTTTTTCATTAGAGACTACCTCTCGTCAATTTCCCCCTTTACTTACGTGGGGAATACGCGTCAACAGTGCCCAAAGGACAGCACCATCTAGTATAGCCAACGCTTGAATAAGGAATTTACTTTGCTATATTAAAGAAAGTGGCTAAATAGGTCACCGATAACAAGTATCCCGCAAACGAAGCCACCAATGATAATATAGCCAAAATAATCTATAAAGATCGAGGTGAGCCAGCACCCGAAGGCAAAAACTATAACAACGAAAAGTACAAATTCAACGAATGACTTAATTTGATCTTTTTTATCATCATCCATGTTAATCACCTCATTTCTGTTTCTCGTGTATACCTGATTTTTCCGCGAATTTCTTTCCCTGCTCTTTTACTTTGCTTAACTTTACAGTATAATAATAGATGTTCTGGAGAGTTGGCAGAGCGGTAATGCAGCGGACTCGAAATCCGCCGAACCAATGTTGAATTGGCGCGCAGGTTCAAATCCTGTACTCTCCTTAATAGGATAATCAGTTTGAGGCCACCGTGAACGTTTTCTTGGTGGCTTTTGTTATTTTGAAGGGCTGAAAAATGAATGTCTTACAGAAATATCTGGATCAAAACAATGTCACAAAGTATCAAGTCTCTAAACTGTCTGGACTTCCGCAAATGACCTTATCTCACGCAACCGCCGACAGCAAGCCCCTGTCCGGGCAAACCGTCAAAGTCATTAGTGCAGTCGCAAAAGCCTTGGGCAAAACACCTGGCGCGGTTTTAGATGACTTGATTGAACTCGACCAGCAAAATTAATTAATAAGGCAGTGAGTACACACGCTCACTGCCCTTTTTTAATCTATCCACTTGCCATGCTTTCGCGAGCTGACTTTTTAAAATAGCTTGTTGATTATTTTCCAGATAAGCTAAATTGGAGAAATGATAGCACAACTCATCTATTCCCACTTTTTTCTTTTCATGCTAACGTCTCACCGAACATTAGTCGTCGATATTGACCAATGTCATTAAGTTAAGGGATTGAATTTGGTCGCTAAAAGGAGACGTTATGTAAATCAAAAATAACTGGCATTACAATTCTTTCAACCGCTCTTCAAGCATCTGCTGAAGTTCTAGCAAGTCATCCTTATCTGCCAGGTCCCTAATGAACTTTCGGGCTTGGGATCTGTACCGATAGATGCGCTGCCTATCTTTATTTTTCTCTTTCCACTTGGCGTTAGCCCTGGCTTGTGCTTCCGATGTCATATTATTTTACCACCCACGTCAAAATGTTAATGATAATTGCCAACACGGAGAATAAAAGGGATACCTTTCTCTTAAAGGCTCTTGGCATTTCATTTACCCCAGCCTTGCTTAGTCGAAACAGAGCCAAAGTACTCCGTCGATTATCCATAAGATTGCACCCACAACGACAGCGATCTTGGTAATCTTTTTATATTTTTCTTCTTTGCTTGTCATAGTAAACCTGCCAATACTTTCTACAAAACATCTAACCATTTTTTAGAGAAAAAATCTTACACAACCCTGTTCCGCTCAAAGATTTCTAGCAACCTGGTTTCCTGCATCCCTCTGCCTTAATTGTTCTTCCAGCTTCCTGCTGACTTTTTCTGCCCGCTTCAAGCGCGCGTAGTAGTACAACCAGCTGATACCAAGGATTGCAAAAATTATTGCTGCAACTACATCAATGTTCATGTACACATCTGCTATGATTACAGTCAGTGCCATCCAAGCAGGTTACTTGAATAGTTCACCCTTAATCATAGCTCCCTCCTTTCGTATTTTTATTTATCTCTTATTATGACTATAACACATCATTTTTTAAACGGTTATCCTTATTTTCATTTTCCCCTGACAAAGAGCACGCTAATCTTAGCAATAATCCTCTACACCCCATTATTTCCTATCGCGATATAATAACTTCTGCGTTATTATATTCTTAGAATGTGGGAGTGGAGGCTGCCTTCGTAATCCTCTGGATTACCCACGATATATATCTGGTCTTTTTACAAAGAAAGCCGCAGAAGTTAAAAAACGTGCCACAGAAACTGTTGAATAACAAATACTGACAAGAAGGAATAAATCAAATGAATGCACTGCAAGAATATCTCGCTCAAAATAACATCACTCGCTACCAAGTAGCTAAACAAACTGGGATTGCTAATACAACCTTAGCCAACGCCGTTAAAGATACTAAACCCTTGTCCGGACAAACCGTCAAAGTCATTAGTGCAGTCGCTAAAGCCCTAGGCAAAACGCCAGGGCAAGTTCTTGATGATCTGATTGAAATAGATAAGGCTAATTCAAAGTAATATCCACAATTCTCATTTACTTTTCTATGTAAAAAGTCGCTTAGAAGGTCTCTAAGCGGCTTTTTTAACTCCTCAACATTTAATAAATATCGAATGAATCATATCAAATATTCCAATTATAGACAGTACTATTAGTCCTATTATTAAGTCCCCATAGCGGTCAAGGAACCATTTCACAAACCAAAGAACTGCCACTAAGAGGACGATAAACAATATCCATCACAACCAGATTTCTCATCTTTATCATCCTGCTCAGTATCCAATGGATCTTCTTTCATCCTAACATCACCACATTCCTTCTACAAACTTAAAGAGGCCGGCCGCGTCCCACAACAAACTTATTTGTTGGAATTCCTCCCCAACGAGGGTTGCTGTACAAAATAGCCTCTATCTTGACAATTTTATCTAACGGCACAGAATCAATAGTATCATTATTGCTTCTCAGCTTTGCCGTAGACTCATCCAAGTCATATCGAAGAACTTCAATCACATCCGGTAACTCTCCATGCAAAGCCGGAGTATTCCAGAAACCGACATACACTTCTCCATCGCTCGTGGTCACCCTCACTTTTTGGCCAAGCGGGGTTCTATTGATTATGAACTCACCTTCATAGTCAATTTCACCAGATAATTTATAAACGATCAATTTCATATGCCCTATCTCCTTCCTACTTTAAATTCCCCTTACTCCTCAAGCATCTTTCTGCGCTCAACAATATATTCTTCCATGAGCTCCAAATCTTCCGCGGTTGCCAGCTTCAAAATAAAGTTTTTCGCCGCTGACCGCTTAGTAATATAGGCCTTCCGCTCCTTGTTTGCCTCATCCCACTTCTTATTTGCTCTCTTTTGCGCTTCGCTTACTCTAGCCATTCCATTACCTCCTAATTATGCGCTTACTTCCTCCAAATTATACCATCTCCCTGCCCACTTCCTCTACCTAAAAAAGCGGATCAAGCCTTACCGCCTGGTCCGCCTTTTGCGTCTGTTCTAATTTTCTTCTTCCGCGATCTGCTTCTTGTATTCGCTGACGCTGACGCCCTTCCAAATGGTAAAAGCCCGCAGGAAGGAATTCAGTTCCTGGTAGCCCAAAAGGTAGGCAATGTCATTAGTCGTCATGTCAGTATTGCGCAGGTAGTGCAGGGCCAGAATTTCCCTGGTTGAATTTAATTGCTTTTGAAAATTCGTTTTCTCCGCGCTCAATTTTCTTTGCAAGGTCCGTTTGGAATAGCCCAATTTTTTCGCCACGTCGTTAATCGTGAACTCCCCGCTTGGCAAAAGTTCCGTCAAAGCGCTTCTCACCTGGGCGCTGACTGAGTCGTCCACCGTCAAAGCCGCCAGACGCTTGTTCATCTCTGGTTCAAAGTAGTCCCACATGGCCTGATTGTAGGAAATAAACGGCAGCTCCAAATCCTGCTTGGCAAAAGTGATCTTGTTTTCTGCCTCTTCCTTAATCGGGCAGGCAAAAAATTCCTTTACCCCCTCATTTTTCGGCAAGGGAATCGCCAGCTCTACTTCAACCGGCTTGATCTCTTCCTGGCTGGCCCGCCGCAACATGGCAACCAAGAAGGCAAATTCTGACAAAATCACGAATTCCGGCAACTTGTACTCTTCACTGCTCGTCTTCAGTTCAATCGACAGATTATTTTCGCCTTCCGTCACATTGAAGGTCATCGGCCCGATTAATTTCTTGTATTGTGCTAACCGCTTGATAAAAACCTGCCCGTTTCTGCTGCAATAAGCTGCAAAAATTGGCGGGGAGAAGGATTCAATCTGACTGGCACTGGCAATCTTGACCGGCAAATACGGATCTCTCGCCATATCCCCGACTGCTCCCATAAAGTCGTAGTATTCTGCTTCCGTCATAGCAGGGTGCTTTTTCTTAAACAAAATTTCCGGCAAGTCCGCCTTCTTTAAAGCCGCGGCCACGTCAATCCCGTAATGTTCCAATAAATCCTCATAGCGGCCGTCTAAAATAAAGTGGTTCATTGTTTTTACCTTCCTAGTTCGTTTAATGATACACCTAGTATAGCCGGCCAAGGCAAAAGTTAGAAGAGCAAAAGACGCCATTTTCAAAGCAGAAGATGCCAAAAAGCCAGGACAACCCTGTCCTGGCTTAAAAGCGATTAATCCTAATTTTCTTCGGCCAGCTTGCCTCTGACCTCATCAACCTGCTTTTGGACTGAATCCGGCGTCGGTCCGCCCAAAGAAGTCCGCTTAGCCAGGCAGTTATGCAGGTCAATTGCCTGGTACAAGTCTTCATCAAACAAGTCGCTATAGCCCTTGTAAGTTGCAAGAGGCAAGTCTTCCAGTACCGTGTCCTGGTCAATGCACAAGGCCACCAATTGTCCGGAAATATGGTAGGCATCTCTAAACGGCATCCCCTTCTTGGTCAGATAGTCCGCCAAGTCCGTCGCGTTGATAAAGCCCTTCTGCGCCGCCTGGTGCATGGCCTTCTCATTAGCCTCCAGGGTCTTAATCATCGGAATAAAAGTCTCCAGACACAGCTCAACATTGTCGATGGCGTCAAACAAGGCCTCCTTGTCTTCCTGCATGTCCTTGTTATAGGCCAGGGGCAGTCCCTTCAAGGTCGTCAAAATTGCCATCAAATCCCCGTAGACCCGGCCGGTCTTCCCCCGGGCCAGTTCGGCCATGTCAGGATTTTTCTTCTGCGGCATGATGGAAGAGCCAGTCGTATAAGCATCCGCCAGGCGGACAAAGTGGAATTCCCAAGATGACCACAAGATCAGCTCTTCACTTAAGCGGGACAGGTGCATCATCACCAGCGCCAGGTCGCTTAAGTCTTCAACCACGTGGTCTCGGTCACTTACCCCATCTAAACTATTGGCTACCGGAGCCTTAAAGCCCAAAAGTTCCGCCTCATAAACCCGGTCGATCGGGTAAGTCGTCCCGGCCAAAGCGCAGCTGCCGATCGGCGAATAGTTCATCCGCTCTTCCATCTGCCCCAACCGGTCCAGATCCCGCATAAACATGTAGGCATAAGCCATCAACTGGTGGCCAAAAGTGACCGGCTGGGCCCGCTGCAGGTGGGTGTAGCCCGGCATGAGGCTGGACTTGTACTTTTCCGCCTGGTCGCAAAGAGCCGCTACCAAGTCTTTTAAGAGCTGCTTGATCTGCCCGTTTTCTTCCCGCATATACAAGCGGATATCCAGGGCCACCTGGTCGTTTCTTGACCGGGCCGTGTGCAGCATCTTCCCGTCTTGGCCAATCCGGTCAGTCAAGGTTTCTTCGATAAACATATGAATGTCTTCAGCGGCCGGGTCAATTTCCAGCTTGCCGCTATTTAAGTCAGCTAAGATGCCCTCCAGGCCGGCAATAATTTTCTCACTTGCTTCTTTAGGAATAATCCCCTGCTTGGCCAGCATCTTGGCATGGGCAATGGAGCCGGCAATATCTTCTGGATACATTCTTTGGTCAAAACGGATCGATGAATTGAAGTCGTCCGCGATCTGGTCAGTCTTACCGGAAGTTCTGCCGGCCCACATCTTTTTCATATCACAATCACCTAATCTAAAAAACTTGTCCCGTCTTACTTCTTCTTAGCGTCCAGCTTTGCTTGCACCTGGATCGGCAGACCGAAGAGGTTGATAAAGCCTGCAGCTTCCGCCTGGTCGTAGTCGGATTCGTCAAAAGTTGCCAGCTCAGTTGAATAAAGGCTGTTTGGCGAAGTTACCCCGGCCTTGATGATATTGCCCTTGTAGAGCTTCAATTTGACCGTCCCGGTCACGCACTCCTGGGTCTTGTCGACAAAAGCAGCCAGTGCTTCTCTTAATGGAGTGAACCATTGCCCGTCGTAAACCAGTTCCCCGTAAGTAATCGCCAGTTCTGACTTCTTGTGCTGAACCTGCTTGTCCAGGGTGATGGTTTCCAGGTATTCATGGGCAAAGTAGAGAATGCTGCCGCCTGGAGTTTCATAAACCCCTCTTGACTTCATCCCGACCAAACGGTTTTCAACCAAGTCCAAAAGGCCAATCCCATTTTCCCCGCCGACCTTGTTCAGCTTCTCCAGCATTTCCATCAAAGGCATTTCCTGCCCGTTTAAAGCAACCGGCACGCCTTTTTCAAAGTCCAGCTGCAGGTAAGTTGGCTTGTCCGGGGCGTCAAGCGGTGACACGCCCATTTCCAAAAAGCCCGGCTTTTCATAAGTTGGCTCAAGACTTGGGTCTTCCAGGTCCAGCCCTTCATGGCTTAAGTGCCAGAGGTTCTTGTCCTTAGAATAGTTGGTTTCCTTGCTGATCCGCAAAGGAACATGGTGAGCGGCGGCGTAGTCGATTTCATCTTCTCTTGAGACCAGGTCCCATTCCCGCCAAGGAGCAATGATCGGCATGTCCGGGGCAAAGTGCTTGATCCCTAATTCAAAACGCACCTGGTCGTTGCCTTTACCGGTTGCCCCGTGGGCAATCGCGTCAGCCCCTTCCTTAATAGCTACTTCCGCCAAAGCCTTGGCGATCAAAGGCCGGGCGTTGGCCGTCCCCAGCAGGTAGCCTTCGTACTTGGCGTCAGCCTTCAGACATGGCAGCAGATAATCGTTGACATACTCTTCTTCCAAGTTGGCCACAACCAATTTAGCTGCCCCGGAGTTCTTGGCCTTTTCTTCCAGGCCTTCCAGTTCATCTCCCTGGCCGACGTTGGCGGAAACCGCGATGATTTCCGGATTGTTGTAATTTTCCTTCAGCCAGGGAATGATTACGGAAGTGTCCAAGCCGCCGCTGTATGCCAATACGATTTTCTTGATCTTGCTCTTGTCGATGTTCATTAATATTCTCTCCTGTAAAATTCTAACTTGCTTTTAATCTGACTCGTTAATGCGCCTCATTTTTATCACCTTTTCTAGCAAAAAAAGCCGCCCTTTTGCTAATTGCAAAAGGACGACTTGCTCGCGGTACCACCTTAAATTCCCAGCCAAATCCGGCTGGACCCTCTTGATTCTTAACGCGAATCAAACGATGGCCGCTTCTCGGTCATATTCCCGGCTGCGTTCCCCGCGCTGGCTCTGTTTCCTCTCAACTACGAAACTCGCTTGAAGAGTCAGGGGAGCAGGTACTACTTCCTTCGCTTAACTTGTTGAAATTAATTCTAACAGGTCTCTCATATTATGCAAGACCTTTTTACAAACTTTTTTTGTATTTTTCTGCAAAAATCTACATGAAGCGCTTGCTGTTTTCATGCAAAAGCCCGCCCTTATCGCCTTTGTCCAGAATTGATAATATTTTTAGTATAATTGATCAATTTTTTTGCTGATTCTTTGACTTGAGCTAAATAATGGGGTATTCTGTGCTCATAAAGCGAACTAGCAAAATTAATCAGAAAGACTAATACTATCCATGAATACCGATAAAATCAAAATTTTCCTTGATTTGGCGGAAAGCTTGAATTTCTCGCGGACTGCCCAAAACATGAATATTACCCAGTCGGCTGTTTCCCAGTCAATTTCTTCATTAGAGCGCTATCTAAATGTCAAGCTCTTCTACCGCAGCCGCAAAGAAGTCAATTTAACCCCGGCCGGTGAGCTCTTTTACCAGGGGATGCAGCCGGTCATCACCCAGTTCAACAAGGCCGTCACCCACGCCCGGGAAGTAGCCCAGTCGGTCAATACCATGCTCACCATCGGCTTTGCCGGGTCCGGCTATGACCGCTATGTCATTGGCGAGTTGATCCAGGAATACAGGAAGGTCAGGCCTGAGGTCAAGATCTTCTTGGAAAATTACGACCACAGGACTATGGTCGCCCGCTTAAAGCAGGGCTTTTGCGACGTAATCTTGACCAGACCCGAATCAATCGACTCCGGCGTCACCCTTACTTACGACAATCTGCTGGAAGGCCGCTTTTACGCCGTCTGCAGCAAGAGCTACGGCTATATTGGCAATTCACCTGTTACTTTGAAGGACTTGTCCAAAGAGCGCTTGATCTTCCTTGATAACAGCTGGTGCCTGCCCAAGCAGAATTCCCTGCAGAATGCTTTAAGCCGGGACCTGGCCAGCCTGGACTATGCCGTGGCCAACAACATGGCTGACTACACCCAGATGATTTCCGCTGGCCTGGGCATCGGCATCTGCGCCGACTTTGTCGTTGACCCCAGCGACGACCAGCTGGAGCTTTTCCCTTTGGAAAAAGAAGTTACTGACGAAATCGGCTTGGTCACTTTAAAGGACCGGAAATCACCGGCCGCCGACTTTATCGCCTGGGTCAAAGAGCGAGGGCTGCCGGCCACCCACCCTGTCGCAAAGTAAGGAGCTGGAAAGAAAACAATGAACACAGAACACTTGGCAATTTTTATCAACCTGGCTGAAACCTTGAGCTTCTCCGGGACAGCCATGAACATGGGGGTCTCCCAGTCGGCAGTCTCCCAGACTATTTCTTCGATGGAGCGCTATATCGGGGCCGACCTTTTCTACCGGACCAGAAAGAAGGTCTCCTTGACCCCGGTCGGCAAGGCCTTCTATGAAGACATCCGCCCTGTTCACCACAATTACGTGGAGGCTTTAAGACAGCTGGAAAGCTTAAATGCGCAATTTAAGGACAAGATCACGGTTGGCATCAGCAACTCCCCTTACGAGATCTTTGCCCTGGCCAAAAGCATTGGGGCCTACCAGGCTGCTAACCCAAAGGTCCAGTTTGAAATCGAAAGCCACAATTACCGGGACCTGGTTGGCCTTTTAAACGAAGGCGCCTTGGACATCATTTTCTTAAACCAGGACTCCTTGGGTTCTGGCGCCAAGATCAAGTTCAAGCCGCTTTTGACTGGCAAGTACTGCGCTGTTTTCCAAAAAGACTATGATTTTGCTACTCGCGGGTCGGTCAAGCACAGTGACTTGAACAGCCAAAGAGTCATCTTTTTAAATGACAATATTTGCACCCCTGGCCAGTATTCTTTGCAAAAAATCCTCTGGCAGGAGCTTCCCCACCTCAAGGTAACTTCCGCCAACTCCATCAATGCCGCCATGCTCAGCATCCGGGCGGGTCTAGGCATCGGCATCCTGCCCAACTTCCTTTTGCCTAAGCAGATCAAGGACTTAACAGTCGTTCCTCTTTCCGGCAAAAATGAAATCAGCTACGGCACGGCCATTAAAGAACACACCATGTCCGCCGCCAGCCAGGATTTCTATGACTGGCTGGAAACAGACAAATTGCCGGCTATGCACGAACTGGCTTAAATTAAAAGGCTAGAAGCAGTCTCCGCTTCTAGCCTTTTTGCATGCTATTTTAAATTTTCCTTGGCGGTCAAGGCCAGGTCCCAGGCCAGCCAGTCGCCCGTATTGTCTGAGCCCAGCCACTTGTCCAATCTGCCCAGACTGACCCCGGTCAATTTCACCCAGGCCGCCTTGGTCAAGCCCTTAGCCGCCAGACTGCCGGGCGCTACTTTCTTTAAAAAGGCCAGGTCAGCCGGGTCATAGAGGGCGCTGGCCCGCAGATTATAGGCCCGCTCTTTAACCCCCATGAAGACCAGGCTGTGAGCCAAAGCTGCCAGGGGCAGACCGGTCTGCTCGCTCCATTCTTCCAAGCTGAGACAGTGGTCAAGGGGAGTCGGCGCCAGAGGGAAAAAGTAGTTCTTCTTCCAAATTAAAGCCTGCCTTGGCACTTCCTGGCCCCGGTCAGCAAATTCCTCCTGGAGGAGCTTGATGTCCTCATCATACTGGCGGATCAGCTTGGTCTGGTAGGCCTTCAGCTTGATCAAGGTTGGCATCTCTTTTCTGGGAACTGCCGCGTTTTCGGCCGCCGTGTCGGTCAAGAGGGCCCCAAAAACGATCTGCCAGCGGCTTCTCCGCTTCTCGTCCAAAATCTGCTTTAGTTCATCCCCGCCTAACTGGGCCAAGTCCGTCATTGCCGTCCCTCTTTTCTTAAGCCAGAGCTTCCTTCAGCGGCTTAAAGCGCTTGTCGCCCGTGGAAAAATCTCTGACCAGCCACTGGAAGTCGCCTTCATACTTGCAATACAAGAAGCAGCAAGCCAGGTAATCCCCCTGCTCTTCAGTTGCCCGGTCAAAAACTTCCGTGTCCGCGTAATTTTCCAAGACCAATTGGTCTTCATGCTCGTCCCGGTAATAAGCCCTGCTGGTCGCCGCCGTCTTTCCCAGGCTCTTTAAATCGCCCAAATTGACCAGAGCCAAAACTTGCTCATAGTCCTGGTAGTTTTCCTCCAGAATCCGGCCGGCAATTTCCAAGTCCCCGTCATGGTCCAAGACCAGGCTGGAAACGGTATTGTCTTTTTCTTGTACGGCAATCATGCTTTGCGTGTCGGTCATCTTATTCTTCTTTCTAAAAAATTACTTGAAAAAGCGGTCGAAGAAACCCCGCGGCTTCTTTTCCTCGCTCTTGGCGGCTTCAGCTGCCTCCTTGGCCTGGGCCAGCTCATCCTGCAGCTGCTGAATTTTATCCGCCTGCTCCTTCTTCTCAGCTTCCGCCTGCTGCTGCTTTTCAGCCTGGGCTTCTTTTTCAGCCAAAAGCTGGGCATTTTGCTCGGTGACCTTCATCATCCGGTCCATCATTTCCGCGTTCTTCTTGAGGTATGGAGCGATATTTTCGCCCATTCTCTGCCCCTGGACTTCCGCGGCAGCTCTGGCCTTTTCCATTTCAAAGCGCTCAGCCGCGATCCCGGTCTCCTTCTCATAGCGCTCGACCAGCAAGTGGTTGCCCTGCCAGAGGTCCATGTTGGCCATCTTGACCGTCAGTCCCTGGCTGTCAAAAGTCTTGCAGATCTCAGCTGAAGCCGGCAGGTAGGCGAAGTAGCGGTTGATGTCAGCCCCCTTGTTTGGGAAGACCCGGGCCGGAATCATGCATTCCGGATTGTCCCGGGTAAAGGTGATTTCCCGCAAAGTTGCCTCATCGTGCAAAAGAATGCTCCAGTTCCGCCGGCCGAGGTCTTCAACGATATTGTAGTTCTTCATGTTGAAGTAGTACTTGGTTTCCGTGTTGACCAGGCCGTATTCTTCAACCAACTGCCAGAAGGCATGCTTGACTGGGTAGAGGAAGTCCCGCTTGAGCTGCAAGTAGTCTTCATCGTCCATTTCATCCAGCCAGCGGTCGATCTGCCGGGTCAGGTAAAGAAAGAGGGTGTTGTTCAGCCAGTGACCATGGTTGTCGGTATTGCCGTCCAGATATTCAAAAAAGTGAATGTCCGCGTCCGTCTTCTTGCGGAACTGGTTGCCCTGGCTGATCACGTAACCCCGCCGGCCAACTTCAGTCAAAAGCTCGATGTCCTTGCCCTTGCTGTTCATGCTGAAAATGGCTACCGGTTCCACCGCCAGTTTCTCGCCATGCCGGTTGCTCCGCTTTTTCAAAAAGCTCTGGGCCGCGCTGGAAGAAAAGAGGGACACTTCCGGGTCATCGATGCAGATCGGAGTGATGACCTGGTCTTCATCCATGTAGTGGTCGGTAAAGTTCCAAATATTCTTGTTGATGACCTTAGGGTTGGAGCTGTAGGCGCTGACCCGGTCCTGCTTGCTCAAGCTCTTTCCGGCCAGCAGCTTCTTTCTGACGGCTGCCGTCATCCCGAAGAGCTTGTCTTCTGAACTGGCCTGGACGATTTCCTTGGTGTTGCCGATGGTCAAGTTGGAGGCAATCTTAAGCAGAGTCGACTTGCCAGTTTCCCCCTGCCCGACCAGGCCGGCCACGATTGGGACATCTTCCACGATCCCGTTTCTTTCATCGATCGCCTGGCGGATCTTCCAGATGCTGCCGCTTTCCAGGACATACATCAAGAAGGAGAAGGCGGCCTGGGATTCATTGTCCTGCTTGCGGTCCCGGTAGAAGCGGATAATGTCAAAAATCGCTGACACATCCTGCCGGGTCGGCTTCTGGACGGCCACTGGCTCTTCTTGGTAGGAGTCAATCGCCGGCTTCTCCAAAATCGTCCCAGTTACCGGGTCTTGCAGGTAAAGCGGGCGCGGGTAGTGGGCCTTCTCATCTGGCAAAACAATGGCTTCGCCATTTTCGTTGCCCTCGCCAAAGACAATCTGGCTGAGGCGCTTGCTTAATTCCTCGTCAGCCAGGATCTTTTCGCCAGTCAAATCCTGCTTGTCAATCCCGCTCTTAAAGCGCAGAAGCTTGGCCGTCTTCTTAAAGGACACGCCTGCCTGGCTTTGGGCTAATTGCCCCAGCCGGGTTGCTTCTTTGAAGTCCTTTAAAGGCGCTGTCGCCATTTTGTCTGCCAAGCCGCTGACTTCCAGCAGGTACTGGGACCGCTTGTCTTCTTCTTGGTCCAGATAGCCTTGGTAGATCTCCTTGTTTAAAATATCACTGGCCTTGGCCATCAGCTCTTTGACCAGCTGCTGGACCATGGCCCAGTCATCCCCGGTCTTTTCCCCGCTGCTTAAGGCATAAGTCGCCCCCTGCCCCCAGTAGAAGCGGTACTTGTCTTTCCCAGTCAGCAAGAAAAAGCTGCTCTCTTTCTCTGGTAAAAACTTAACAGCCAACTTGCCGTTAAGCAGTTTTTCCTTTAAGTCCGGACAGTCGCCAGCTAAAAGCGGAAAGAGACGGGACAGTTCGCTTGCCGCGGCGAGTTCGGGAACTTCCTCATCCCCAAAAAGCAGGCAAAGGTCTGCCTGCTCAAATAACCCGGTAACTTCCCGGTCCAGCAGGGTCCAGTCAGGAGCAGCCAGGGCGGCCGTCAAAGTCCCGTATTCCTCTCCTGCTTCCTTGATGTCTTCCAGCAAGCCGTGCTGGATCAGTAACTTTCGCTGAGTATCAATAATCCTTGCCATCTGTCTTATTTCCCATTCATGACTTTTTGCCTGCCATATTGCAGACCTTTAACAAGATTATAGCACTATCCGGCCCGTTTTCGGCAGCGTTTACCCGCTTTGCTGGCAAGAATCTGCGGATTTTTGCCAAAAGAAAGCCGGGCGGGAAAAAATAGTTTATCATGAAAAGAGAAAATAGTTGAAAAGAGGAAAAATAATGACCATCTCCCAATACTTTATCCTGGGCTGGATTGGCTGCGGGATCTTCATTCTCTTTGCCTTGATCTGGCTCTTTGGCCTCATCACCAGCCAGCCGCGCCTGCGCTTTGTCTGCGACTTCTTCATGGTCGGCGCCTTGTTCATCATGCTGATCGGCTTTGGCGCCCGGCACAAGCAAATCGTAATCCAGGAGAAAAGGCAGGCAGCCATCGCCCTTAAGCAAAAGAATTACCAACAAACCGGGGAAAAGTTCCGGCAAAACAGCACTAGTATCGCCAAAAGCATTGATGAAGCTGCCTCCAGCGTAACTACTGCCTGGCAGGATGCCTTAAAGGCAAATCAGCAAAAGAAAAAGGGCAAGAGCGAGAAAACTACTGTCTCCCCGTCTAAAGCCGTCAGCCAGGCCTTTAAGGACGAAAAGAGCAAGCTGGCAGAGAGCAAGAAAAAACTGCTCAAGCAGGCCGACCTTCTGGCCTTGCTCAAGCAGTATCAGTATAAAAATGCCAAAGTCAAATATGCCAGCTACCAAGCTGTCCAAAAGACTGAACTGGCCTACTACAACGCCGTCGTCAGCATCAACGGCTTAACCCTGGCCCAATACAAAAAGCAGGTCAGCCGCGCCAAAGACAAGTATGACCAGGCCGCTAGTGAATTAAGCACGCGTTAAATCATGTCCTTGGCAAAATTCCACGATAAAAGTGGCCATCTTCTGGGCCACCTTCGGCTCTTGGGCCAAGTTTCGGCTGGCCAGGCTGATGGTATACGATGTATCTTCCGTCACTGGAACGGTGACCGCACCAGCCGCCTCATGATACTTGGACTTAGGCAAAAGGGCCACCCCTTCGCCAATGGTTACCAAGTCAACCAAGGTCCGCACGTCATCAGTTACGCTGCTGATTTGGGGATGAATGTCGTTTTTGGCAAAAACATCAGCGATGATCCCAGCCAAAGCATGTTCTTCACCAAAAGCCAGGTAGGGATAGTTCTCAATCTGCTTCAAGCTGACTGACTTCTGCTTGGCCAGTTCATGGCCAGCCGGTAAAAGCAGCTCCAGCCTTCTGTGCATCATTGGCACTAAGTCAAAGCCAGCGATCTTTTCTCCTGGCCGGGTGGTAACAATGGCCAGGTCCAGTTCCCCGCTTTGCAGCATGTCCAAAAGCTTGCCGGTCACGTCCCGCTTCAAGTTGAAATCGACCCGGTATTCCGGATTGACCTGCCGGTATTCCTTGATCACATCTGTAATGAACTGGTGGGCAACGATTTCGGCGACCCCGATTGACAGCTTTCCGCTTTCGCCCAAAGCCATCTCGGCTAATTGCCGCCGGCCTTCCTTGATCTGCTGGACTCCGGCTTCACTGTACTCTTTGAAGACCTTGCCGTAGACGGTCAAGCGGATGTTGCGGCCTTCTCTTTCAAAAAGAGGGACGCCCAGTTCCTCTTCCAGTTTCTTGACCGCGTAGCTCAAGGTTGGCTGGGAGATCCCTAATTTTTCCGCCGCCTGGGCCATATACTGGGTCTCAGCCAGCTCGTTGAAGTATTCCAAGTGTTGAAAGTTCATGTCTTTTTCCTCATCAATAAGTCTCAGCTCCTATTTTTGCTAAAATTTTAGTTTTTAGCAAGTTTTTAGCATTTTTTAAATGGATTTTTAGCAATTTTTGAACTTTTTCGCAAAAATTTCCTGCTAAAAACCTTCAACATAAGTTCGGAAACATATGATTTATAATTCCTATACCGCTTTCATTCCTCTTTCTTGAACGGAAAAGTCGCATTTAGCCAAAAAATCAGCGGTAATTATTTGAATTTCGCCGAATATTATGTCAAAATTGAGTAAGCATGATTGGCGTTGACTAATAGGAAAAAGGCGCTATAATAATCGTATTGTAAAATTAATTTTGTAAATTCATTCACTTAAAAGAGAGCATTAAGATGAAACAAGACGTACTTTACCAAATCTTGACAACTGCTGAAGACTGCCAGACGGTCAGCGATATCGCTAAGAAGCTTTTCCTTAGCCAGCCATACGTGAGCCAGGTTCTGAGCAAGGCAGAAAAGAAATACAATGTCGTTCTGCTGGAAAGAAGAACCCTGCCAATCGAACTGACCGAAGCCGGCCGGACCCTTTGCGACGGCTTGGCCAAGCTGCACAGCGACCAGATGAAGATCGAACAGGACCTGCGCCGCTTCACTGAAGAAGAACAGTCCTACATCAAGATCGGTTTCTCCCCAATCTGGGCCCCAGGCGAAAGCGGGAAGATTATCCCTGTTTTGCAGAAGCAATTTGAAACCACCCGCTTTGAACTGATCAAGACCTTCTCCATCAACTCAGCCAAGCGCTTGATCGACAACCGGATGGTTGACATATACTTAGGTCCGCTTCTGCGGGGGGAAAACCTGAAGAACTTCTTCCTCTTCCAGCCGAGGATCTTCCTGATCATCCCTGAAACCAGCAAGCTTTACCAAGAAGGCAAGCGGGATGTTCCGTTCAGCCAGCAGCTTTTGATGGACCTCAGTGAAGAAAAGATGGTTTCCTTGAGCGATGACTCCGGCTTCCAAAAGACGGTTGACCACTTGCTTGAAGACCAGAACCTATCTGTCAACAAGAGCATCAAGGTCAACGACTACGAAGTCGCCCTGCAGATGGCAGTCGGCGGTTTGGGCTGGACGGCAACTTTGGAATACATGCTGCCGGACCTGGACCCAGACCTCAAGTACAACCAGGTTGAACTGCCACGCACTTTGATCCAGTCTGACAACGGTTTGACCATCCACATGGATTCCAACGACCGGGCCAAGGAAGTTGCCCAGGTCATGACCAAGCTGATGAAGGAAGACCTGGTTAAGCGGAAGCTGATCAAGGAATAAGAGCAGAATTTTGGAAATAAACAGAAAAAAAGACGAGCCAGCCGGCTCGCCTTTTTTATTGTTATTCAACTATTTCTAACTATGCTTCTTTTTTCATTTCTCTTTTCTTATTATTCCTAGTCCTTAATTCCTGCAGCCATTCACTGTGACTGACCGCGGCATAGACTAAAATTGCTAGAGCCGTCAAAGCCGAAATTAAAAGCCCGCTTCTCAATCCCGGTGTCCGGTAGACCAAGCGGACCCGATGCTTGCCAGCCGGCATCTCAAAGCCGACAAAGGCTGTATTGGTCTTGAGGACCTTGACAGCCTTGCCGTCTACCGTGGCTGTCCAGCCGCTTGAATACGGGATGGTCGAGGTAACGATACCAGCTTTCTTGCTGGTGAAGAGCCCAGTCAGCTGGTTCTGCGCGAGTTTCAGCTGCTTGACCCCCTGCTTTTGAATCTGGTGCACTTCTTTTGTGTATTCTTGATTCAAAGGAATTGCCACAACTTTGATCTTAAAGCGATAGGTCCCCAGTTTTGAAGGCTGGAAAGTCAGGCTGCTTGGCAGGGTCTGATAAGTCCCCATGTTCATGACCGCGCTGTCGACCAGGCGGTAAAAAGAAGTCATGTCCTGGCTTCTCTGTACGATGGTCTCACTGGTCTTCTTCCCCGTCACCGTCAGCTTGTAGCTGGGATCTGGCGACCCGGCCAAAAGGTGGTAGCGCCAGTACTTGTAGCGGGTCGCCCGCTCGTTAAAGGTCTGACCAGTCAAGTCTGCCTCCTGCTTAGCCTTCTTCAGCTCCAAATCCAGCTGCTGGCTTAAAGTAAAGGGCTGGTAGGAAATCTGGCTGATTTCGACATGGAGCTCGCTTTTGCCCAGTTTCGCCTTTTCTTTATCTGACAGATGCAGCTTCAGCTTGTAGCTGACATCAGAGTCCGTATAAGTCAGTTTATTCTTGCTCAGCTTCTTGCCATTGGCAGCAAGCAGGCTGGCCTTGATAGTCTTGACCCCGATCAATTTAGCTGCTTTGAGGCCGGAGTCCTTGACCACCACTCCGCTGGCCAGAGCCCGCTCTTTTTGGCTCGCTGAGAGCTTTTGGTAGTGGCTGGGGCTAATTGCCTTATTGCTCAGCCAAAGCAGCGGAAAGGCCTCTGTCGTCTTATACAGCTGGGCCTGGTAGACAGTCTCTTGATTTTGGTCCTTTTTCTCCTCACCAGAGGCAATCAAGTCATAGGTCCCAGGCACCTTATTGCCATTTACTGAGTATTTTTGGTTAAAAATATAGCGGACGCCCAGGAAATTGTTCAAAATCGTCCGGTCATCCAGCTGGTGGAAGGGAATATTGTTGTCATACTGCAGGTTGCCCAAGTCAGTTGAAAACTGGCCCAGGTACTGGTTCTGGATTGAATAGTAAGATGACACGTTGGCCAGGCCGCTGGTCAAGTCGTTAAAGAGCTTTTTCTGGCTGACAAACTGGTTGTTTGAGACAGTGTTGACCCGGTAAAAGCCGGTCGGCAAAAGGTGATTCATGCCGCCGTAGCGGTTTTCAGCGATCTGCTCATACTCGCCCCTGGCCAGCATATTGCCCGCGAAGTTCCCGTTATAAGGCAAGGCCGCGTACAGGGCATTAAAGGCTAAATTAGCCGCTACAATAAGCAATAACGACCGCTTTAATGCCCGTCCTTCGTTGACCAGATAAACCGCTCCTAAACTAAGCAAGAGGAAAATAACTGGCAAGAAGAGCTTGTAGTCATTTTCCAAAAAGGACATGGCGACCAGGTAAGCCAGGTAGATCCCGCTGACGATGAAAATCAGCCGCATTTCCTTTTGGCTGACTGCCTGCTCGCTGACGGCCTTGACAAAGGCCATTACGCTGAAGGCAAAAGGCAGGTACAAAAGCAGGGTCCAGCGGTTTGAAGCTGACATCCCCCCGTTAAAGACTGCCCCAACTGCCGGGATCAAGAGCATGACCGCCCCTAAGACAAGTGAAGCAGCAACCGTCTTATACTTGCGCCAATTAGCGAAAAGATAAACCAGAGCCGGCAAAATGATGCTGGCCAGGCCCAGGGCTGACCAGAACATCAACTTCCAGTTGTCCCCGTCAATCAGTTCCTTGGGCAAAAGCAAGTAATAGTAAGCCGGATAAAAGGTCAAGCCGTTGGCAAACTGCGACCCGGTCCGGGTGGAGTTGATTACGCCCAAAAGTTCTGGCAAAAGCAGGCCCGCTGACAAAAGAACTGCTCCTGAACTGGCAAAAAAGAGCTTCTTAATCGTTGGCCAAAAAGGAATCTTTTTCCAATAAGCCAGGCCCCAGCGCAAAAGCAGATAGATGATTGCCCCCAGGCCCAGAACAAAGGCCAGGTAATAGTTGCTGACCAGCATCCAGACAAAGACACCGAATAAAGGCCAGGCGCTTCCTCCCTGCAAGAGCCGCTCCAGCTGGACCACGATCAAGGGAAAAAGAATAAAGGTCGTGGTAAACATTGGCTGGGCCAAGGCCGCGTAAAGCAGGTAGGCATTGACCATGTAGACCCCGCTGCCAATCAGGATTACGCCGTCTTTAAAGTCAAAATGGCGGGCAAAATAAACAAAGGCCAAGCCTACGCAGTAAAGGCGCAAAAGCAGGATCAGCTGATAGGCAAAGACCAGGTGGCTGGTCGGAAACAAGAGGGCCAGGTAGGCAAAGATGTCCCCGATCGTATAGTAAGAAAAGACCGAGAACAGGTCACTGCCCAGGCCCATGGTCCAGGACCACTCGGCCGGTCCCTGGCTTAAATGGCGCAGGAAGTTGAGCACGTATTCCCGGTACTTGACCAGCAAGGGCAGGTGCTGGTTAGCGGCGTCGGTATTCCAGATCAAACTGTGGCCCGTGAGCAAGTAAGGGCCAAAAACACAGGCCGCCAAGAAAAGAAAGAAGACTGAGTACTTCCAGTAGACAGTCCGGTCACGCTTTTTGTTAAAGCTGAATTGCAAATGTCATACCTCCAAAATGTTCAATGGTCTGTCTTTCTATTTTACCGCTTTTCTCTCCTTCCCGCTAAAAGGCTAGAAAATATTAAAAAAGAAAAATGACCAGCAATCCCTGGTCATTATCCAAAATTCTAATTTCTCAGCTGCTCGTAAAGTTCCTGCATCTCCTGGTCATCTGGCACAAGCTTCAAGTATTTTTCCAGAAGCTGCCGGACCAAATCGCCTTGGGCGCTCTCCTGGGCAAAGGAAATCATCCCCCGCAAAAAGTCAGGACTGCCTTGCAGGCTCTGGTAGGCCAAAAGGTATTCCTGCAGAGCCTGGTCATATTTTTCCATTTCCTGGTAGGACCGGGCCATGTTCCAGTGGGCCTGGGGCTCCAGGTCGCTGTCAGCCAAGGAGGTAAACAAGGCCAGGGAGTCTTCTGCCCGCCCCTGGGCCAGGTAGAGGTCGCTTAGGAGCAGCCGGAGGCTGGAGTTATCCGGGTTGACCGAAAGGCCCCGCTTCAAGAGGTCTTCAGCATCCTCTGTCTTGCCTAATTTAGCGGCTGCCTGGGCCCCGATCTGGTAAAGCTCTTCATCCAGCTCATTGTAGCCCAGGCCCGTCTGAGCGGCAAAGAGGGCTTCTTCCGGGTTATCTTCTTCCTGGTAGGCCTTGGCCAGGAAAGGATAAGCGTTGACGTAGTCAGGACTTTGTTTGATGACGTCGTCAAGGAAGGCAACCGCCTTGTCAAATTGGCCGGCTTCTTCCATGATCACCCCTGCCTGGTACTTGGCGTCGATATCCAGGAGGTCTTCCTTATGGTCATTGATAAAAGCTGCCGCTTCTTCATACCGGCCCAATTTGGCCAGGGTCTGGAAGACCCGCTGGTTGAGGTTGACTTCCCCAAACATGGTTTGTCTTTGCCGCAAGTCCTGGTAAAGAGGCAGGGCCTGGTCGTTTAAGTCGCTCATGTAGTCCAGTTCCGCCAAGCCAAAAGTAATGGCGTCTTCATCCGGAGCCAGCTTTCTTGCCTGCTCCATCTTGGCCCGGGCCGTTTCGATCAAGCCCTCGCTTTGGTAGTAGTCAGCCTGGACCAGGAGGCTTTCCAGATAGGCATCTGAATCAGCCGGTACATTGTAAAGCAGGGTCAAGCCGTCGTCCTCCGCCCCGTCATTGAGGAGGATTTCCGCCAGGTAGACCTTGAAGAGGTCTTCATCTGGAAATTCCGCGATCAAGCTGCGGTAGACTTCCTTGGCCAGATCGGTAAAGCCCAGGTCAGTCAAATTTTCCGCCAGAGACGCCAGAATCTCCGGATCATCGTTTTCCAGGGCCTGCTTTAGAAGGGCACGGCTCTCGCTGAAGCGGTGGCCTTGAATCGCGTCCAACAATTGTTCAGAATATGTCATCTTTGTCCTCACTTTCTGCTTACTATTGTACCGTAACTAGTCAGCTAAAAAAGTTTTTTGCCCAAACAAAAAACGCCAGGAAAACCCGGCGTTTCTTTATTTTAAAGCGCGTCAATTACTTAACAGCGTCCTTAAGAGCCTTACCTGGCTTAAATGCAGGAACCTTGCTTGCTGGAATTTCGATTTCAGCACCGGTTTGTGGGTTGCGGCCCTTGCGAGCTGCACGGTCACGAACTTCGAAAGTGCCGAAGCCGATCAGTTGCACCTTTTCGCCCTTAGCCAAGTCTTCTTGGATAGCTTCGAAAACTGCGTCAACAGCTTCTGAAACGTCCTTCTTAGTCAACTTAGTCTTAGCAGCTACTTCTGAAACTAATTCTGCCTTATTTGCCATGTGGAATTCACCTCCTATAAATTAGACTCGCGTCTAATCACTTCATTTCTCTTGCAGAAATGAGGGACACTGAGCGCTTGCTGCATTCAATTAATTCCCTGTTCTCTAAAATATCACAAGAACGTTGTCCCTACAAGGCTTTTAGCCTGCGGCTTAGCACTTTTTCAAGAGAATGTCACAAATTGAAAAAGAAAAGCCCGCTACTATTTACGCTTGCGCGGCAGGATCTTGATCGGAGTCCCGGTGAAGTCGAAATTCTCCCGCAGCTGGTTGATCAAGAAGCGCTGGTAGGAGAAGTGCATCAGTTCCGGATCGTTGCAGAAAACGACGAAGGTCGGCGGATTGGTCTTGACCTGGGTCATGTAGTAGACCCGGAGCCGCTTGCCCTTGACCATTGGGGCAGGCACCAAACGGCTGGCTTCCAGCAGCAGGTCGTTTAAGACGCTGGACTGGATCCGCTGGTTCTTGTTCTCGTAGACTTCCTTAACCATCTTCGGCAATTGGTCGATGTTCTTGCCGGTCTTGGCTGAGACAAAGACAATTGGGGCATAGTCCAGGTAAGAGAATTCTTCCCTGATCACCGCTTCAAAGTCCTTGCCTGATGAAGAGTCCTTCTTTGGCAGGTCCCACTTGTTAACGGCGATAATCATCCCCAGGCCCGCTTCATGGGCATAGCCGGCCACGTGCTTGTCCTGCTCTCTGATACCGGTGCTTGCGTCCAAAACCAGGATAGCCACATCTGAACGCTCCATGGCACTCATGGCCCGCATGACAGAGTACTTTTCGGTCTTTTCATAGACTTTGCCCCGCCGTCTGATCCCAGCCGTGTCAACGACCCGGAACTTGGTCCCGTCCTTGACGAATGGCGTGTCGATGGCGTCACGGGTAGTCCCTTCTTCGTTGGCCACAATCACCCGTTCCTCGCCCAAGAGGCGGTTGACGATGGATGACTTGCCCACGTTTGGCCGGCCGATCACGCTGAAGGAGATAACCCCTTCTTCTGTCTTTTCGGCATCAGCTGGGAAGTTCTTGACTACTTCGTCTAAAAGGTCACCGATCCCGGTGCCGTGCGCTCCGGAAACAGGAATCGGGTCACCTAAACCCAGACTGTAGAAGTCATAGATATCAGTCCGCTGCTCAGGGTTGTCGGCCTTGTTGACAGCCAAAAGAACTGGCTTGTCGGCCCGGTAGAGCAGGTGGGCAATCCGCTCGTCCAGGCTGGTCACGCCCTGGCTGGCGTCAGCCAGCATGACGATAACGTCAGCCTCTTCAATGGCAATTTCTGCCTGGGCCCGGATTTCTTCGTCAATCGTGCTGTCTTCCCAAGTAATGCCCCCGGTATCGATAATGCTGAACTGGTGGCCCATCCAGCTGGCCCGGGCATAGTTCCGGTCCCGGGTCACGCCTGGCCGGTCTTCCACGATCGCCACCCGCTCATTGATGATCCGGTTGAACAGGGTTGACTTGCCTACGTTTGGTTGCCCTACGATGGCAACAATTGGTAATGGCATCTTTTCACCTCTTTTGCTTTCTATTGATTCTTGTCAAACAAAAAGACCGACCAGCGGTCGGTCTTTTTAGTGCTGATTAACGGTTCTTAAGTTGGTCACCGATCATGTCACCAAGTGAGAAGCCGTTGTCGTCGTTGTTCATGTACTTGCGAGCAACTGCATCGTTGTTTGATGAACGACGTGCGCGAGGTCTGTCGTTTGATGAAGAAGCGTTCTCTGGATCAGCTTGCTTAATTGACAGGGAGATTCTTCTTTCACTTGGGTCAATGTTAAGAACCTTAACCTTGACCTTTTGACCTACAGTCAAGACATCGCTTGGCTTGTCAACGTGCTTGTTGGAAATTTCTGAAACGTGTACCAAGCCTTGGATGCCGTCAGCAACTTCAACAAAGGCACCGAAGTTGGTCAAAGACTTAACTTCGCCTTCGATTACATCACCTTCGTTCAAGCTTGAAGTTGCTTGTTCGAATGGAGATGGTTCAGTTTGCTTGATTGACAGGGAGATACGGTGACGGTCATTGTCGATGCCAATAACCTTAACCTTAACATCTTGGCCAACCTTCAAGACGTCGCTTGGCTTGTCAACGTGCTTGTATGAAATTTCGGAGATGTGTACCAAACCGTCAACGCCGCCGATATCAACGAATGCACCAAAGTTGGTCAAACGTGATACCCGGCCTTCAACTACGTCGCCGACAACCAGTTGTGAAGCAACGTTTTCAAAGGCTTGTTCGCGTTCTTCTTCGATCAATTCCTTGTGGGAAAGGATCAGACGGTTCTTAGCCGGGTCGATTTCAGTAATCTTGACCTTGATGGTCTTGCCGATGTATGGCTTAAGGTCTGAAACGAAACGGTTTGAGATCAAGCTTGCTGGCAAGAAGCCGCGGGTGCCGACATCAACGAGCAAACCACCGCGAACTGATGAAGTAACCTTACCTTCGATAGTCTTGCCTTCTTCGAAGTCCTTTTGCAGCTTGTCGTAAGCTTCGCGTTCCTTAACGCGGGTTACTGAGAAGAAAAATTCACCGTTTTCCTTGTCACCGCCTGCACGACGAACTACGTAAGCCTTGAAGGTATCACCTGGCTTAACTTCGTCACGCAAGTTGACACTACGGTCGTTGGTGAAATCACGGCGAGTGATTACACCTTCAACGCCGGCGCCTTGAACACCAACGTTAATTTGGCCATCTTCAACGCTCAAAACGTTAACGTCAACGATGTCGCCCACCTTAACTTCTTGCATTTGAGCAAGAGCATCTAAAAATTGATTGTTTTCTGACATAAATACAAAATGCCTCCCTGTTTATTCGTTCTCTATTTTACCGAAAAATAGATGAATTTGCTACTATTTTACCAGACTTTTTTTGACTTTACTTGCTGGTATTTGTTTTTTTAGCAATTTCGGCCAAGATAGCGTCAACAACCTGGTCAATCGTTAAATTAGTTGAATCGATTTCGATTGCATCCGCTGCCTTCTTCAAAGGTGAAACTTCACGGTGGGAGTCAAGGTAGTCCCGCTTGGCAATGTCAGCTTCGATTTCTTCAACCGTCTGCTTGGCCTCAATCCCCTTCTGCTGCCAGTCCAAAAGCCGTCTTTCCGCTCTGGACCGGGCACTGGCAACTAAGAAGATCTTGACTTCAGCCTTAGGCAAGACCGTGGTCCCGATATCGCGGCCATCCATGATCACGTTGGTTGACCCAGCGAGTTTTCTTTGCAGGTCAACCATCTTGCTTCTGACCCCTGGCAGGGCTGATACCTGGGAAACATTGGCCGTGATTTCCGGAGTCCGGATTTCCAAAGACACGTCTTCACCGGCTACCAGAACCTTTTGGCCCTTTTCACCTGGCTCTAAAACAATGCCATCTTCGTCGATCGCCTTTAAGATCCCGGCCTCATCCCCGTAATCCAGGCCGTGCTTGCGGGCAATAAAAGTACATGCCCGGTACATCGCGCCTGTGTCAATATAAACGAATGACAGCTTATTGGCCACAATCTTGGCCACGGTGCTCTTACCTGCTGAAGCAGGTCCATCAATTGCTACTTGCATAACATCAAAATGAAGCGACTCACATCGCTTCAATCCTTTCCAATAAATTCAGCTATTTGGCTTGCTTGATCTTCAGTTTCTGACCAACCGCCAGGGTTGAGCTGGTATCAAGACCATTCTGCTCAGCCAGCTCTTCAGCGCTTATGCCGTACTTCTGGGCGATCGCGGCCCAACTGTCGCCAGACTTGACCACGTAAGTCTTGACCTCTGGAGTAGCCTTCTTCTTGCTGGACTGTTTGGCAGCCCGCTTGGGCTTGGTCTGCTCTTTCTTAGTTTGCGGGACGGCATAATCGCTGCTTTGACTGGTAACTAGCGGCAAAACCGCCAGGGCTATCATAACCACGATCAAGAGGGCCGTCCACCACGGCGCCTGCTTGTTCTTGCGCTCTTCTCTGACCGCTTGCTGGCGGGCCAGACGTGACAAGGGCTTTTGGGCATTTTGATCCATCTAGCTTCCCCCTTTAAGCTTACATTCTACCATAAATCACCTGCCTAATCGAAAAGAAAAGACTTTCCCTAAGGAAAGCCTCATCAAAAGATTCACTTGTATTTTCAAATTAGTACTTGCTGGAAACGCTGAAGTGCTTGATCACGAATGGCTTGATGGTCTTTAAGACTGATTCAAAAAGGATGTAGACCACAACTGAGTTGATGGCCCCCTTGATCAAGTTGAATGGAACGATGATGCCCATAATGTAGCTGGACATGCTTGGAATGTGCAGCATCTTGCCTAGGTAAGTCTGTTCAGTAAAAGTAAGCAGCTGAGCGTAGTTCATGTGCATCCCCGCTGCCTGCGGCACTGAAGTGTAGGCGTAAACCGGAGTAAGCAGGAACTGGTTGGTCAAAGCCATGACCACCGTCAAAGACAAGACTCCTAAAAGCAGGCCCAAGGCTGGCAGCAGGTAGCCCTTCAGGCTCTTTCTGTCCTCTTCCTTGACTGATCCAGCCAGGAAGTAAAATGGCAGGGCAAAGGCCATTGAGGCCAAAAAGGCAGCCAGTTCACCGACCAATGACGGCAGGGCAAAACCGGCAAAGATCAACGACAAAAGGCACTTGATCGCGGCCACGGCCACCCCGCCGCCAATGCCGAAGATAAAGGTAGTGATGACCACGATGACGTCGGAGAAGTCCATCTTCAAAAAGCTGACGCCTGGCATAATCGGGAATTCAAACTTCATCACCACGAAGGCAATAGCCCCGATCATGGCATAAGCGAGCCAGTTGCTGACTGATTTAGCTGTCCGTTTGTTAGCAGCTTCCATATTAACATACCTCCATTAAAAAAGTCCGTTGCCTTGAAGAGCAACAGACCTTTCTTAGTAAGCATGCTTATTATTCCAGCGTCTGCCTTCTTCCATCTAGACTATAACTATCGGTAGCTTTACAGCATTCAACCATTTGCATGGCTCGCGGACTTGCACCGCCGGTCGGGATTTTCACCCTGCCCCGAAGACAACTTGTATTATTTAACTTTACAACTATATTCTAATCCACCTGCTTGAGCCTGTCAACCTCTTTGTGGTTTAATTCCCGGTACTGTCCGGATGTAAGGCCTTGCAAGTCAAGAAAAGCATACCGCTCTCTGGACAATTTGTCAACCAGGTGGTTAACAGCTTTAAACATTTCCTTGACCTGGTGGTAGTGGCCTTCGTGGATGGTCAGCTGGACGATCTGGGTCTGGGCCCGGGGATTGGTCTTCAAAACCTTGACCTGGGCCGGCTTGGTCTTGTAGCGGCCAATCTGGACCCCCTTCTTCAAGGCCCTGATTTCATCTGGCTGCAAAATGCCCTTGATCTTAGCCACGTAGACCTTGTCGACTTCGTTTCTCGGGTGCATGAGCAGGTTGGCCAGTTCCCCGTCGTTGGTCATCAAAAGCAGGCCTGAAGTGTCATAGTCCAAGCGGCCAACTGGGTAGAGCCGGTATGGCAGGTCACTAAAGTAGTCAGCCACGGTCTTGCGGCCCTTGTCGTCCTTCACCGCGGAAATCACGCCGCGCGGCTTATAGAAAAGATAAGTGTGGTGGCTTTCCCTTTCGATCGGCTGGTTGTCAACAACTACTTGTTCAATTGAGCTGACCTTGGTTCCCAGCTTGGTCACTACTTGCCCGTCGACCCTGACCCGGCCGGCCAGGATCATTCTTTCCGCTTCTCTTCTGGAAGCGATACCCGCCTGGGCGATCACTTTTTGCAAACGTTCTTGCGCCATTATAAATCCTCCATCTTTTGCAATGCTTCATCAGCCGTGCCGTTCTCGGCAAACAGGTCTACCTGGCCGTCGGCATCAAAGCTGCTGTCTTCAAAATTCTCAATTACCGGCAGATCCGCCAGGGACTTGTAGCCAAAGTACTGGAGGAAGTAATCGGTCGTCACGTACAGCTTGGGGTGGCCCGGGGCGTCCTTGACTCCCTGGGCTTTGACCAGCCCTCGCCAGACAAGGGTTTGCAGGGCACCAGAGGAATTAACCCCCCGGATTTCGTCGATCTCAATTCTGGTAATTGGCTGCCGGTAGGCTACGATCGCCAGAATTTCCAAGGCTGACTGGCTGATGTTCTTGGTCAGGTCCTTGTTGAAATATGCTTCCACCAGGTCGCTGACCTCCCCGCTGGTCGTCAGCTTGTATTCGTCGTTGATTTCCAAAAGCTGCAGGCCGCTGTCGGGATCGCTGACTAATTTTTCCTGCAGTCTTTTAGCCAGGGGCTCAATTTCCGGGTCTGCTACCTGCAGCAAGTCCCGCAGCTGCTCTTTCTTGATCCCGCTGTCGCCAGCCACATAAAGGAGGGCTTCCAGCTGGGCTATTTTACTCGTCATGCTTGCTTCTTTCTATTTCCAAGTCGCCGAAGCGGCGCTTTTGCCTAACTTTCAAGTACTGGTCCTTGGCCAGTTCCAAAATGGCCAAAAAGAGGCCAACCAAGTCCGCCAGGTTTTCCACCTGGTCAGTCAAGGCAAAAAAGCTGGCCCGGCCATTTTTCGCTAAAACTTCCTTCAGCCAGGCAATCATTTCCTGGATTGGCCGGCCGGTCAAGGTAACCTGGGCATGGTCATTTCTTTTCTTAAAACGGCGCATGGCCAAAATAAAGCTGGCTGTCAAATCCTGCTGGCTGATTTGCCCTAATGGCAGAGGCTGAACCTTGGCTCCTTCAGCCACGCTGGGCTCTTTGGCGGCCAGGACCGGCACTTCATCATTTCTGACCTTAAAGTAGGCTGAAATCTTTTTGAAGACGGAATACTGAACCAATTGCTCAACCAGTTCCTCCCGGGGGTCGGTAAATTCTTCTTCTGTTTCAACGAAGTCGTTTTTCGGCAACAGATACTGGGACTTGATCCTAAGCAAGGTTGCCGCCATTACGAAATATTCCCCTGCCAGCTGCAGGTTCAGCTTCTGCATCTGCTGCAGATAGTCCAGGTACTGCTGGGTAATCCGGGCAATCGGGATGTCATAGATGTCTAATTCCTGCGACCGAATCAGGTGGAGCAAAAGGTCCAGGGGGCCTTCAAAATTCGGCAGCTCAATGGTCATGCCTTCATTCATCATTGTTCAAGTACTTCATTAAATAGGTATATTCCGGGACCGTCATAACTTTCTGCTTGCCAGCTTCCTGGGCCAGTTCCCGCATGATTTTTGAAAAATGCTCATCATCGCGAAAGCCCGGCGCCAGTGACAAATAGCGCAAGACCAGGCAGCCGGCCCCGGCCTCGCAGCCAGCCAGGCCGACGATATTCTGGTCCTCGTCCCGGTAAAGGTAAAGCTGGTGGGCCGGATCTTCAGCATACAGCTGCATTTCTTCCTTCAAATTCTGCAGGTTCTTGAAATCTGGCAGATAGGATAAGAGGCCCATGGCGACTTTTTCATAATCTTTTTTATATGGTACTAGCATATAATCACCTCTAAATCCGGGGATGGGTCTTTTGGTAAACGTCCAGGATATGCTTCTGGGTCAGATTGGTATAGATCTGGGTCGTTGAAATGTCGGTATGGCCCAGGATTTCCTGGACTACCCGCAAATCCGCCCCATGTTCCAGCAAATGGGTCGCGAAGCTGTGGCGGAGGGTGTGCGGGGTCACGTCTTTAGCTATCCCCGCCTGCTGGCAGTACTTCTTGATTTTCTGCCAGACGGCCTGCCGGGTCAATTGCCCGCCCCGGCTGTTCAAGAACAGGCAGTCACTGCTCTTGCCGGCTTTTAGCAGCTGCTGGTCTCTGACGGGCAGGTAGCGCTTGATCCAGTCCAAAGCCAAATCGCTCACCGGAATCAAGCGTTCCTTGCTTCCTTTGCCCAAAACCTTGATCAATTGCAAGTCGGCATGGACGTCGGCCAGTTTTAAGTTAACTGCTTCGCTGACCCGCATCCCCGTCGCGTAAAGCAGTTCCAAAAGTGCCCGGTCCCGCAGGCCCAAATCCGTCGTTACATCTGGCTGCTCTAAAAGCCGGTTTACTTCTGCCTCAGTCAAAGCCAGGGGCATCCGCTTCTCCCGCTTGGGAGCATCGATCTGGCTCATGGGGTCCAGGGCAATCAGCTGCTGGCGGACCAGCCACTGGTAAAAGCGGCGCAAGGTCGACACCAGCCGGCTGATAGAGCTATTGGCCTTGCCCAAGTCCCGCTCTTTAGCCAAAAAAGCATCAATTTCCACGGCTTCCAGCGGCCAGTCTGCCATCTGCTCTTCTTTGACGTAAGCTAAAAATTCCTGCAAATCCTGCTGGTAGGCCGCGATCGTATTTGGGCTGAGTCCCCGTTCAATCTGGCTGTAGCGCAGGTAATCGTCAATCTGTTCAGCGAGCTTATTCATCCGCCTCATCCTTGACCAGCTTGATCGTGCCGGCTTCCTTGTCCTGGCTGACCAGCCCCCGCTTGATCAAGTTGCCTAAGGCCCGCTTGAAGGCTGACTTAGAGATGCCAAAGTAATCCTTAATTGCCTGGGCATCACTCTTGTCACTAAAGGGCAGGGTCTTATCAGCTTTACGGCGCAAAGACATCATGATCATGGCCGCGTCATCGTCAATTTCTTCAAAAGCCCGGGGCAAAACGCTCATGTTTAAGCGGCCGTACTGGCTGACCCCGATCACCCGGGCCTTGACCTCTTCGCCAAGCCGCAGCGGCTGCTGCATTTGGGATTCGTGGATGAAGCCCAAATAGTAGTCATTGGTCAAGACAAAGCAGCCCAGGGACTTGCTGGAGTAAACCCGGGCAAGCAGGTTCTTGTTGACCAGGTTATTTGGGAAGCGGACGGCGATCTGGTCAAAGACATTTTCGTCAGCTGCCTTGGCCCAGATCCGGTCCTTGTCATCAGTTTCCAGCCTTACCAAAAGGCGGTCGTCTTTTTGCGGCCAGCGGGCCGGGTCAAGCGGCAGGTCGTCCAGTGACATAACTATATCCTTATCAGGCAAGCCGATGTCCAAAAAGACCCCCAGGCCCCGCTGAACCCTGGTAACCGTAGCCCAGCCGTATTGGTCAGCCTGAGCAAAGGGCAAGAACTGGGTCATTTCCCGTTCATGTTTTTGATTATCATAAATAAAGCCCGTGATTTCGCCGCCAATTTTGGGCGGATCTTCCTGGGTGATTTCTTCTTTCTTCAATTTGAACGTTAAGCCGTCAATCTGCACGAAATAGGCTTCAGCGTTGCTGTCAGTAATTTTACCGGTCCGGATTTCTCCAAGCATGTTCTGCCTCCAACTTTACATAATTCTAATGCTAGTATACGGGAACAAAGAAAGAAAATAAAGCAAATAGCAATAGTTTTTCTGCCCAGTCGCTGATTTTTTCAATTCACGCATAGTTTTTTCTATTTTAAAGCAAGTTTTGGCCAAGTTCTTTAATTAATCTAGGTAAGCAATAAATAAGGAGGCTTACATGTCTAAGAAAAAACACCTTTACGAAGTTGACCTGATGCGCTGCTTCTTTATGTTTGGCGTCGTGCTCAACCACGTGGCCAGCACATTTGCAGAGGCACTTGGCAACAAGGCGACCCCTGCGGGCCGCTTTCTAGTATCGACCCACTTAATCCTGCACTTTCCTCGCTTCGGCTTTATGTTCATTACCGGCCTGGTTCTCTTTTTAGGCTACTGGGACCGGCCTGAAAAACAGAACTGGCCGACTTTTTGGAAAAAGCGCTATATCGGCAGCGGGATTCCCTACCTCTTCTGGAACGGCCTCTTTTTAGCCTTCCTCTTGCTGACCAATGGCTCTTTCAGCTGGAACAAGTGGCTGACCGACTGGCTGGAAGCTATCAGCAAGGGCAACCAGTTCTACTTCTACTACATCTTCTTGATGTTCCAGCTCTACTTGATCTTCCCACTGGTGCTCAAGCTTTTTGCATTATTTAAAAAGCAGCTCAACCTGCTCCTGGCGCTCAGCGCGGCTCTCCAGCTTTGCCTGGTCATCTGGGCCAAGTACTACTACCCGCAGGTTAATCATGATTCCTGGCCCTACCTGTTCAAGTACTACGGCAACAACATTCTGTTCTACCAGTTCTACTTCATTTTAGGCGGCTGGGCCTGGATCAACTACGAAGCCTTGACCAAGTGGCTTTTGCGGAAAAAGAAGCTGGTCTTCATAACAACCGCGCTTGCCGCGGCCGGAACCCTGGTCCTTTACCAGTTCAACGTCCAGGTCCTGCAGCTCAGCCAGCACTCAGCCAACTTGATTCACCAGCCATACTTAATGATCTACGCGGTCTGCATGATCGCCACCATCTTCACCCTCTGCCTGCTCTATGAAGAGAAAAGAGACCAGTGGCAACAGACCAAACCGGTCTTTGTCAGCTGGGTTGACCGGTCTAGCGCCATTTCCTTTGGCGTTTACCTGGTCCACTCAATTTCAATCACCTTCCTGGCCTGGCTGTTGAGCCTTGTTCAGCTGAACCAGTGGGTCTTGCTGGCCTTATTTCCACTTGGCTACGCGGTCTGCCTGGCCATCTCCTGGCTGATCGCCGACTTTTTATACCTGACTCCGCCATTCGGCCGCTTGATCGGCCGGCCAAACGGCCGCAAGCTGCTGGCACTTTTTAAGAAGGGAGAAATCTCATGACACGCTTAACTGATGACTTGCAAGAAAAAATCGCCCAGAACCAAAACAGGGAAATCCTAATGGACCTCAGCCGGCACTTATGGTTTACCGGCCAGGACATCGAAGATGACGTGGCCTTGTTAAAAGAAGCTTTTAAGGCTGTGAACTTGGCCGCTGGTGACCGGGTCCTGCTCTGCCTAGCCAACAGCCCGGTCTATATTCCCATCAACCAGGCCATGTGGCGGATGGGGATCACCCCCCACCCCGTCTCAGCTTCAACTCCGGCACCGGAAATCCTCCGCCTTTTAAGCGACCTGGACTACCCGGCCCTCTTGCTTGATGCTGAGCTGGCGGCAGAAATCAACTTGCCAGCTTTTGCAAAACAGATCTTGAATTTAAAGACCAAGCCGGATCTTGCCTTCTTTTATAAAACAGACCTGCCAGCCGGCCGGTCTTGCCTGCCGAGCGAAGACTCCCTTGGCTTGATCTTAAACACTTCCGGCACCACCGGCAAGCCTAAGCAGGTTGGCTTGACCCATGCCATGATGAGAAACGCTGCCCAATATGACAAGGACAGCCACCGCTTAACCGCGGACGACACGGTTTTGGTCGTCATGCCCATGTTTCATATGAACGCCCAGATGATTCTGACAACCAGCAGCCTTTTGGCTGGAGGACGAATCGCCATCGCGCCGAAATTCTCGGCCAGCCGCTTCTGGAACTGGGTTGAAGAAGCTGATGCCTCCTGGTCCTCAGTCGTGCCAACCATTGTCACGATTCTGCTCAAGAACGAAAAAGCCCTGGCCGCCTACAAAGAGCATCCGCAAAACCGCCTCCGCTTTATCCGCTGCGCCAGCGCCATGCTGCCTGTTTCCCGGCACAAGCAGTTCATTGAAACTTACCATGTGCCGATCTTGGAAGGCTACGGGATGACCGAATCATGCTCGCAGTGCACTTTAAACCCGCTTGATGCCATCAAGATCGGGTCATCGGGCAAGCCTTATCACACTGACATGGCAATTTTTGCCGATGGCAAATACCACGAATACGGTAAGGAAAACGGAATTAAAGGCGAGATCTGCATCAAAGGCGACCACGTCATTACTCATTACCTGTCCGGCAGCCAAAAGGACTTCCAAAATGGCTGGTTCCATACCGGGGACCTGGGCTACTTTGACCAAGACGGCTACCTTTGGCTGGACGGGCGAATCAAGCACTTGATCAACCGGGGCGGCGAAAAGGTCAGCCCAATCATCGTCGAAAACGTCATCTCTGAACTGCCTTTCGTCAAAGCCGTCGCCGTTGTTCCAACTCCAGATGACCTTTACGGTGAAGCGGTCACTGCCGCTGTCGTTTTAGACCCACGGGCCGGCCTCTCAGCTCAAAAAGCAAGAGAAGAAATTTCCCGCTACTGCCAAAAGAACCTGGCCGCCTACCGCCGCCCAAGCAAAATCTTTTTCGTTGACCAGTTCCCGCTTAACCCAACCGGGAAGATCAAGCGGCCAGAACTTGCCGCGGAACTGACAGAGCTAGAAAGAAAAGGAGCCTAGTTTTTTATGAAAAAGCACAAGCACTTAGCCAGAAAAATTTTCCTCGCCGTCTTGCTGGTCCTCTGGGCCAGCGTGGTCATTTATTCCCAAGTCGGGCTCAACAAGTCTTCTAGCGCGAAATTGACCACGATCAAGATCGGCTACCTGTCCGGTGACGAAATCGCCATTTCCAAAGCCCGGGGGGTCTTGAAGAAAAAGATGAAGAAGCAAGGCTACAATGTGGTCTTCAAGGAATTCTCCTCCGGGGCTGAAGAAGTCCAGGCCCTGGCTTCCGGCTCAATCGACTACGCCCGCTGCGGGGACACTCCGCCGGTTACGGCTCTTGCCGCCGGCAGCAAGCTGGCCTACATCGCCACTGGCGGGACCAAGGCCAAAGGGACCGGCCTTTTGGTCAAAAAGTCATCCGGCATCAAGACGATTGCTGACTTAAAGGGCAAAAAGATTGCCTACACCAAGTCCACGGCTTCTGAATACTTTATCCGGGCCCTTTTGTCCAAGTACGGCTTAAAGACCAGCGATGTTCAGTTGGTCAACCTGGAAACCAGCGCAGCTTCTATTGCCTACTCCAAGGGCAAGGTCAGCGCCATCGTGGCCTGGGACCCAACTACCTCCCAGCTGGAAGCCAGCGGGTCAACCCTTCTTTACACCGGGGAAGACGTTTCTTACAACAACCGCAGCTACATCATGTCAACGCAAAAGTTTGCCAAGAAGAACCAGGCAGTCAGTCAGCTTTTGATCAAGTACCTCAGCCAAGACATGACTTGGGCCAACAAACACCAAGCCAAGCTGACCAAGATCCTGGTCAAGGCCCTGGGGCTTAAGGAATCCGTCGTTAAAAAGATGATCTCCCGCCGATCATACGACTTCGGCGCCGTCACCCAAACGGCTATCAAGGAATCCCAGTCCATGGCTGACACCTTCTACAAGGCCGGCGTCATCAAGACCGACCCGAAGATCAGCAAGTACGTCATCAGCATTAAGTAAGAAAGAGGCCAAACATGCAAAAGAAAGCGGCTTTTAACTGGAAAAAGGACCTGCTCCCCTGGGCCTTGCCCGTCATCATCATCTGCTTCTGGCAGATCAGCGTGCAGCTGAAATGGATCCAGTCAGAATTCCTCCCGGCCCCATCTGCCGTCCTGGCAACCGCGGTCAAGGACTGGCAAAACGGAACCTTGCAAAAGAACATCAGTATCAGCCTCTACCGGGCAAGCATGGGCTTTTTGATCGGGGGCGGAGCCGGTTTTATCTTAGGAATTTGTTCCGGGACTTCAAAAGTCTTCCGGCAGACTTTTGACACCAGCATCCAAATGCTCAGAACCATCCCTAATATGGCTCTTATTCCCCTCATTATCTTGATCATGGGAATCGATGAAGGGTCAAAAATCACCTTGATTTCCTTGGCTTGCCTCTTCCCAATGTACATCAATACCTACCATGGCATCAGCTCAATTGACCCGGACCTTTTGGAAATGGGCCAGGCCTACCAGCTTTCCAAGTGGCAGATGTTCAAAGACGTCATTTTCCCTGGTGCTTTGCCAACCATCTTGATCGGGGTCCGCTACGCCCTAGGGACCATGTGGGTGGCCTTGATCGTAGCCGAAACGGTCTCAGCTGACTCCGGCATCGGCTACATGTCAACCAATGCCCAGCAATACATGGACGTGACCACCATCTACCTCTGCATCGTCTTATATGCCTTGCTGGGGGAACTGTCCAACTTTATCGCCCACAACTTTGAAGTCATCTTGCTTGACTGGCAAAACAGCCGGTCAGCCCAATAGGAGGTTAAAAAATGCCTTTTCTCGAAATCAGCAACCTGCAACAGTCATATGGCGGCAAGGAAATTTTAAAAAACGTCAACTTAGGCATCTCTAAAGGCGAATTTATCGCCCTGGTCGGGATGAGCGGGGGCGGCAAGTCCACCCTCTTGCGCTTGATCGCTGGCCTGGAAGAGCCGACAGGCGGGGAAATCACCATGAATGGGCAAAAGTTGTCCGGCCTTAACCAGCAAGCCCGGGTCATGTTCCAAGATGACCGCCTGCTGCCCTGGAAAACGGTTCTGGGCAACCTGCTCATGACCGGCAATGACCCGGACAAAGCCAAGCGCCTTTTAGCCCGGGTGGGGCTGGAAGAATACGCTGACGCCTACCCGGCTACCCTGTCCGGGGGGCAGAGACAAAGGGCAGCCTTGGCCAGAGCCCTCCTGTCCTCTCCCCAGCTCCTGCTTTTGGATGAACCACTCGGTGCCCTTGATGCCTTGACCAGAAGCAAGATGCAAGAACTTATCCTGCAGGTCTGCAAGGAAGAAGGCATCACCACGGTACTTGTTACCCACGACGTCCGGGAAGCCACCATCATGGCCAACAAAATCTGGGTCATCAAAAACCAAGGCATCGCCGCGGAAATGATCAACGACTTCCGCGACCAAGACGATGACCAGGCCCAGCTGGCCAAGGACAAGATCGTTCACGACACCTTAAAGATCATCTTGGGTGAAGACGACGCGGCGGCTTAAAAGAAATAATCAAGCAAAGAAAAAGAGCTCAATCGTTTGATTGAGCTCTTTTCTTCTGTGGTTGTCAGACTTGCAATCCTAGATTACAGGTTTGAAACTTCACCTTGGTAAATTGCGCCGCGACGAGCGTCAACAGTCAAAGTTGAGCCGTCAGCGATCTTTGAAGTTGCGTCAGCAGCGCCGACAACAACTGGAATGCCAAGTGATACGCCGACAACAGCTGCGTGGCTGGTCAAGCCAGAAGCTTCAACGATCATACCGCTGGCCTTCTTGATAGCTGGCATGTAGTCCTTGTCAGTAGTCTTAGCTACCAGGATGTCACCTTCGTGAACCTTAGCGTTGGCTTCTTCAGCGCTGTTAGCAACAACAGCCTTGCCGATAACTGAGCCAGTGCCTACGCCCAAACCTTGAGCAAGTTGGTTACCGATGATTTGCAGCTTCATCAAGTTAGTAGTACCTGATTGGCCGAATGGTACGCCGGCAACGATGATTACCAGGTCGCCATCCTTAACAAAGCCGTGTTCCTTGGCTACGCGGGCAGCTTCTTCGAACATTTCGTCAGTGTTTGAAGGTTGCTTTGCCAAAACTGGTTCAACGCCCCATACGATACCCAATGAGTGTTGGATCTTTTCGTCGAAGGTCAAGGCAACGATGGTTGCGTCTGGACGGTACTTGGAGATCATACGAGCTGAGTAGCCGGAGCTAGTAGCAGTGATGATAGTCTTAACGCCCAGTTCTTGAGCAGTCCGGACAACTGATTCACCGATAGCTTCAGTAACGTTTGAACCCTTGTATTCTTCAAAGCGTTGCAGAGCCAGAGTGTTCCGGGTGTCCATTTGCTTTTCAGTCCGAACGTCGATGTCGTGCATAGCTTGAACTGCTTGTACTGGGTACAAACCGTTTGCTGATTCACCTGACAGCATAGTTGCGTCAGTACCGTCAAGAACGGCGTTAGCAACGTCAGTTACTTCGGCACGGGTTGGACGTGGGTTTTCTTGCATTGAGTCCAGCATTTGAGTAGCAGTAATAACTGGCTTGCCCAAAGCGTTGCACTTCTTGATCAAAGTCTTTTGTACGAATGGCACGTTGATGAATGGAATTTCAACACCCATGTCACCACGGGCAACCATCAAACCATCTGAAACTTGCAAGATTTCGTCGATGTTGTCGATACCTTCTTGTGATTCAATCTTTGGGAAGATCTTAACGTATGGTGCGTTAGCTTCTTCGCAAAGTGCGCGGATGTCAAGAACGTCTTGAGCCTTACGTACAAATGAAGCAAAGATGAAGTTAATACCGTGCTTCAAACCAAAGCGGATGTCGTCAGTGTCCTTTTCAGTAATCCCTGGGAGGCGGATTTCAACACCTGGAGCGTTAACACCCTTCTTTGAGCCGATGACACCAGTGTTTTGAGCTTCACAAACCAATTCGCGCTTTTCTTCGTCCTTGGCCTTGATAGTCAAGCCAACAGCACCGTCGTCGATCAATACAGTGCCGCCAACGTGAGTGTCGTCAAACAGGCCTGGGTAGGTAACGTGGATCATGTCCTTGTTGCCGGCCTTGCTTGCGTCCATTGAGATACGGATTTCGTCACCAGTGTTGATAGTGAACTTGCCGCCTTCTTGGTCAGTGGTTCTGATTTCGGCACCCTTGGTGTCCAAAGCGATGCCCAAAAGCTTGCCAGTCTTCTTTTCAACTTCACGAACCATGTTCATTCTTGCCAAGTGTTCTTCGTGGTCACCGTGTGAGAAGTTGAAACGGAATACGTTTGCGCCTGCTTCGGCTAACTTGGTAATAGTTTCAATATCGTTTGAAGCTGGTCCTAAAGTACTAACAATCTTCGTTTTTTTCATCTTGAAAAAATCTCCCTAAATCAAAAACTATAAAAACAACTATCTTGATAAATCTGCGTTGAGCTTTAACAAGTCATAGTCACCCTTGTGAGACTCATCAAATAAATCAAGGATGTCGTGTGAAGTAACCTTGCCGTTTTCAATGCCGACAGCCAGGCCGCCCTTGCCTTCCAAAAGAAGGTGAACGGCTTCGCTGCCCAGCTTGGAAGCCAGCACCCGGTCAGAAACAGTTGGCGTGCCGCCCCGCTGCATGTGGCCCAAAACGTTGGCCCGAACGTCGAAGTCACCATACTTCTTCAGTTCAGCCATGAATTGGTCAGCAGTCATCACGCCTTCGGCAACGACTACCAAACCGTGGTCCTTGCCGCTTTCCTGGGCTTGCTTCAAGCGGTTGGCGATTTCTTCAACATCATATGGTCTTTCAGGAATGACAATCGCGTCCGCACCGCAGGCTACGCCGACGCGCATGGCGATGTCACCGCAGTTGCGGCCCATTACGTTAACAATGAAGACCCGGTGGTGACTGGAAGCAGTGTCACGGATCTTGTCGATCGCGTCCATTGCCGTCATGCAAGCCGTGTCATAGCCGATCGTGGCATCCGTGTAAGGGATGTCGTTGTCGATCGTGCCTGGCAGACCAATTGAGTTGAAGCCGTGGCGGGTCAATTGCAAGGCGCCGTGATAGGAACCATCCCCACCGATAACGACGACAGCATCGATGCCATGCTTCTTCAATTGAGCAATACCAGCCAGTTGCCCTTCTTCTTCTGCGAATTCAGGATAACGCGCAGAGTAGAGGAAGGTACCGGAAACATTGATCAAGTGGGCTACGTCTTCACTTTCCAATGGGAAAATGTCGCCCGCAACCAAACCTGCAAAACCGTATCTGATGCCGAAAACTTCCAAACCGTTCGCGATCGCGACTCTGGTTACGGCTCTTACGGCTGCATTCATGCCAGGGGCGTCGCCACCACTAGTCAAAATACCAATCCGTTTCATGAATTCACCTCATCATGATTTAAATTGTGTAATATCTCACATCACATAAATCATAACATTTTTCCCGCATAAAGTCTTGTAAAATCTGGTTTAAATTCGATTTATTTCTCATTTCGACCTGTTAGGGCTTACAAATCCCAGCCTGGCGTTTATTATTTTTTTCACTAGGACAGATTTTTTTCAAAAAAGCAAATTGGTCAAGTCATTTTCAGCGCAAATTGACCTGCTTGAGGCCATAAATTTTAAAGTCCAGGCTCTCTCTTTGGCCTAAAGCTTCTAACTTGAGCAGGTAATAGTCACCCACCTGTAAATTCAACTTTAAATTTGCCAATTCCCCGGCAAAAAGCCAGCATCTGTAGCGGCCGGAAGAATCGGCCAAGATCAAAGTCGCCATCTTCCGCCCCCGCTTGTCTTCCTGGTAGCGGACAGCTAACAGCTTGCCCAGGGCCGTGCCCCTTTCTTTGACCCGGAAGTCGCCCAGGCGCTTGGTCTGATAGTGCTGGTCAAAATAGCGCTCAAGGGCCAGTTCTTTTGGCTTGACCGTGACCGGCTTGACTTCTTCGACTTGCTCGATCTGTTTTAAGTCCAGAAGGCGGAGGTCCCGCAAGATCAGCTGGTAGCCCCGGCCATCCTCCTGGTCTTCTTTTTTGTCAATCTGCAAAAGATAGACCGCGTCTTCTTTCAGCATTTGGGCAAAGCGGCGGTACTGGCTGGTAAAAATCGTCACCTTTTCACTGGTCTGCCCGTCGCTAAAAACAGCGTTGCTGCCTAGTTCGCCAGCCCGCGCCCCCCGCTTGACCCGCCAGTCGTTTTTCTTGACGAATTGGGCAAGGACCTGCCCGGTCTCGTTTAAGGCAAAAGCAGCAAAGGGCTTGGCCCCGTAGCGCTTGGCCAAGGCCTTGCCGGCAATTTCCAAAGGCGTTGCCGTTATCGCAAAGCCCATGGCCCGCTCTTCCATGGCCGCCTTTTCAGCTGCCGTAGGCATCGGCACGTTTTCTTCTTTGGCGGCCAGAAAGTCCTGCAAGACCAAGCTCTTTTGCGACAGACGGGCGGTATTGAGCATGTTGCCGCAGTTGACCAGAAGGCTTGCCCGGTTGGGGCTGATCTGGTCAAAAAGTCCGGCTTCAATCAAGGGAATCAGCTGCCTTTCTTTTAACTCCTTGGCATCCAATTGCCGCAGAAAAGCCGGGAAGCTGGTTACCGGCCGCTTTATCTTTAAGAGCTGGTCCAAAAATGGCGGAGTAATAGCCATGATGTCCTTTAAGCCCAGGTAGATCCGGCCTTCAAACAGGCGGGCTTCTTCCTGGCTCAAGTTGATGTCCGGGCCTAGGACTTCAACGCCGGCCTTTCTGGCCTGGCGGATGATGGCCCCTTTTTCCTTCCCCCGGCTAGCCCGGATTTTTTCCAAATAGAACTCTCTTGGGAAGTGGACGGACAAGAAGGCCTGCCAGTAAGCCAAAAGGGCATAGGCCACGGCGTGGGAGTGGTTGAAGCCGTAGTTGGCAAAGGGCTCGATTAAGGCATAGACCGCTTCGGCTGCTTGCCGGCTGTGCCCTTTTTTCATTGCTCCAGCGATAAACTTGCCCTTTTCTTCAGCCAAAAGGCCAGCCTGCTTTTTGGAAATCGCGTTCCGGAAGACGTCAGCCTCAGCCAGGCTGAAGCCGGCGAAAATCCGGGCTGTCTGCATGACCTGCTCCTGATAGACGAAGACGCCGTAGGTTGGCCCCAGGACTTCTTTTAAGCTGGGATCGGGATACTGAACCGGACTGGTCCCGTTTTTCCGGGCAACATACAAGGGGATGCTGGCGATTGGGCCCGGCCGGTAAAGGGCCACGGCTACGGACAAGTCGTCAAAAGTCCGGGGCTGGATTTTCCGCAAGACCTCCTGCATCCCGCTGGAATTAAACTGGAAGATCTGCTGGGTCTCCCCACGGGCAAAAAGGGCCAAAGTATCCGGATCATCCAGAGGCAGCCGGGTCAAGTCCAGGGGACCGCTGGTCTTTTTGATTTCCGCCAAAACGCCTTCCAAAAGCTCCAGATTGTCCAGGGTCAGAAAGTCGATCTTAAGGAGGCCGTACTTTTCAACATACTTTTTGGTCTGCTCAACCGTCCATAAAGGCGCTTCTTTCCCGGTCATGAGGCCGATCTGCCTGGACAGGGGCTCCTCACTGATCACTAAGCCAGGGGCGTGGGTGCCCGTGTCTTCCGGCAGGCCCTCCAGCCTTTTGGCGGTTTGATAAAGGAGGCGGGTCAAGGGACTGGCGTTAGTTATGCCTTTAAAAGCAGCCTGCTGGCTGGCCTCTTCCAAAGTTTTGGCTGGGCCCATCGCCTGCTTGAGGTGGGCGATAGCCGGCAAGGTCAGGCCAAAGACCTGGCCGGTCCGGTCAAGGACGCTTTTAGCCTTCATGGTCGTCAAGGCCAAAATCCGGGCCACCAGGTCAGACCCTTGGCCAAAGCGGGCTTTAGCACCGTATTTAGCCTGCACGTAGGCAAAGGCCAGCTTCCGCCCGCTCGTGGTAAAGTCCAGGTCAATATCGGGCATATTGGCCCGGGCCGGGTTTAAGAAGCGTTCAAAAAGCAGGTCGTATTTCAAAGGGTCAATTTGGGTGATGCCTAAGGCGTAGGCGACCAAAGAGCCGGCAGCTGACCCCCGGCCAGGGCCGACCAGGGCACCCTTTTTTCTGCAGTAATTGACGATGTCGCCGACGATCAAAAAGTAGTCGGCAAAGCCCATCTGCTTGATGACGGCCAACTCTTTTTGCAAGCGGGCCTGGTAGATCCCCTGCCTAAGCTTTAATTTTTCCAGGCCGGCGAAAGCCAGCTTTTCCAAATACTGGTCTGAAGAAAGGCCTGTTTCTTGCGGAAAGACCGGCAGCTGGGGCTCTTTAAAGGGAATCTTGGCCTGGCAGTTGTCAGCAATCTTGCCGCTGTTTGCCAAGGCTTCTTCCAGGCCCATTTCCCGGCAGGCAGCTGCCAAGGTAGCCGCGGGCCTAAGCCAATGTGACCCCTGCCCTTCCGCCATCAAGGTCAGTTCGTGCTCATCCAGGACCCGTCTTTCCTTGATGGCCTGCAGCACCTTGCAGAGGAACTGGTCGCCCGGGTCTAAGTAGCGGACGTCTTCAACAACCGTTATGGGCAAAGCGGCAGAATCTGCCAGCTTTTTGACATAAGCATCATAAGCAGCCGCGGATTCAGCCGGGTAAACGCCTAAGTATAAGGGCAAGGCTTTTGGCAAAAAGGCCAGGAGCTTTTTAACATATTCCTCCCCGCTATTACCCAATTTATTAAGCTGGCGCAATTCACTGGTCGGCCCGGCAGGCACGATCACGGTTAAATCAGACAAGTCCGGCAGATCGGCTAAGCCAGGGGCTGATCCAGTAAGGTCGCCAGACGCAATGTTCAAAAAGCTGGACAGGCGCATCAAGGACTGGTAGCCCTTTTGACTTTGAGCCAAAAAGACCAGGTCATATTCTGCTTCTTCCAGCTCGATCCCCTTAAAGCGGCCCTGCAGGCCCAAAAGAGGCTTGATCCCTGCTTTTAATGCTTCCTCATAAAAATCAGCCAGACCGTAAGTCACGTTGATGTCCGTCAGTGCTACGGCGCTATAGCCCCGCTCTTTTGCCCCCTTGACCAGGTCAGCTGTTTTCATCGGGCTGGCCAGAATCGTATTGGCTGAAATCGTCTGCAATGCTGCTATGTTCACCTTGCTCGCCCCGCCTTTCACTTTTTCCTTGTTATTTCAATTATAGCAAAGTCGCCTTTTCACCAATTGAATTTGCTCGCCGATTCTGGTAAAATGCAGAGCGAAAGAAGGAAGATACTATGGGACGTTACATTGTTTGCATCGTCTGGGGGATGATTTTTACCTTCATCATCGGCTTCATCGGAGCCCCTCTGACCCAGAGCACGTATAACCCTGTTACCTTGTTGATCGTCGGTGCCGTATTTGGCCTGCTGTTCTCTTTGACTATTCCAAAGATCACAGCCAAGTCATACAAGGACGACTCCGCGTTCAGCAAATAAAACAGATGACCACAGGCTAGCCGAACTGGCTAGCCTTTTTTTGGCTATTTTTTCTATCCGCGGGCAAAAGATGGTATGATTTACCTAGTCTAAATTTATTAAGGAAGTTGACAATGAAAGATAACCTGATCGTTTTTAAAGTAGGGACCTCCTCGCTGACCAGTCCGGCCGGTGACCTGGATCCAGAGAAGATCAAAAGAATTACCCGGCAGCTGGCCCAGCTGCACCAGGCCGGCTACAAGCTGGTCCTGGTAACTTCAGGATCCATCGCGGCGGGCTTCCGCCGGCTCGGCTTTGACAAACGACCCAGGAAGGTTGCCGACAAGCAGGCTGCGGCCGCTGTTGGCCAGGGGCTCTTGATCGAGGAATACACCCGCAGCCTTTTAGTGCAGGGAGTGGTTTCCGCCCAGATTCTCTTAACCCAGGACGACTTCGCTGACCAGCGCCGCTACCAAAATGCCCAGACAGCCTTGAACGTCCTTTTGAACCGGCGGGTCATCCCCATCATCAACGAAAATGACACCATCGCTATCGATGAACTGAAAGTCGGCGATAACGACACCCTTTCAGCGCAAGTTGCCTCTTTGCTGAAGGCTGACCTCCTGGTCCTTTTGACCGACGTGCCTGGTCTTTACAGCGACAACCCCAGAAAGAACCCCGATGCCCGGCCAATCCCGGTCATCGACGAAATTACCCCGCGGATTTTTGCAATGGCCGGCGGGGCCGGGTCCAGCAACGGGACCGGCGGCATGGCCACCAAGATCAAGGCCGCTGACATGGCCACCAAGTCCGGCGTTCCGGTCTTCATTTGTTCGGCAGATTCTACTGCCCTGGTTGACGCCGTTCACCAAAAGAACCAAGGGACCCTTTTTACGGCCAACGAAAATGCCTTTAACCAAAAGAAGCAGTGGCTGGCCTTCTACGCCCCGGCCAAAGCCCGAGTCTACATCGACCACGGGGCCGTTCACGCCATGGCCAGGGAAGGCTCCAGCCTGCTGATTTCCGGGATCAAGCAGATCCAGGGCAATTTTAAGAAAAATGACATCGTGGAAGTCTACAGTTTGAAGAGCAAAAAGCTGATCGGCAAGGGCAAGGCCAGATTCTCCCGGCCAGTCCTGGAAGAAATTCTGGAGCAAAACCACCCCGAAGGCATCTTCATCCACCGCGACGACTGGGTTACTACCCTTTGATTTGAGAAAGGAAAAAGAAAAAATATGACTGAAAGCTCAACTCAGCAACTGATGGACAGCCTGCTGGCAAACAAGGAGGCTGTCAACCTGGCAACTACCGCCGACAAGAACGAGGCTTTGGCCTTGATGGCTGACAGCCTACTGGACCATGAAGCAGACATCCTGGCGGCCAATGAACTTGACCTGGAAAAGGCCAAGGGGCAGATTCCAGACGTCATGCTGGACCGGCTCCGCCTTAACCCAGACCGCCTGGCTGGCATGGCCAGCGGCATCCGGGCCTTGATCGACCTGCCGGACCCAGTCGGCCGCCTTTTAAGCGAGCACACGGCTGACAACGGACTCAAGATTGAAAAAAGATCCGTTCCTTTTGGCTTAATCGGGATGATCTATGAAAGCCGGCCAAACGTCACTTCTGACGTGGCTGCCCTGGCCCTTAAGTCCGGCAATGCCGCCCTTTTGCGGTCCGGCAAGGAAGCCTTCAATTCCGCCAACGCCATCATGCAGGCCTTAAAGGCCGGCCTGGCCAAAAGCAAGATTTCCCCAAAGGTGATTGAACTGGTGCAAGACACCAGCCGGCAGTCTTCCAGCGAAATGATGACTGCCCGGGGCAAGATCGACCTCTTGATCCCGCGCGGGGGCAAGGGCTTGATCAGAGCAGTTGTTGACAACGCCAAGGTGCCGGTAATTGAAACCGGGACCGGGATCTGCCACATCTACGTCAATAAGGCAGCCAATTTAGCCGAGGCAGTCAAGATCACGGCCAATGCCAAGATGAGCCGGCCATCTGTCTGCAACGCCGCTGAAGTCTGCCTGGTTGACCAGGATGTTGCCGCTGACTTCCTGCCGCGTTTAGCCGAAGTTTTTGCCGGCAAGGTTGAGATGCGGGCTGACGAAAGAGCAAAAGAATTTTTGCCAGAAGCTAAAGCAGCTGGCCCAGACGACTTTGACACTGAATTTTTGGACTACATCATGGCCATCAAGGTCGTTGACGGAGTTGAAGAAGCAATTGACCACATCGCCAAGCACTCAACCCACCACAGTGAAGCCATCGTGACTGAAGACCAAGCAGCCGCTGACCGCTTCACGCAAGCCGTCGACTCAGCTGCCGTTTATGTCAACGCTTCAACCCGCTTTACTGACGGGGGCGAATTCGGCCTCGGCTGCGAACTGGGCATTTCGACTCAGAAGATGCACGCCCGCGGGCCAATGGGCTTAAACGAGCTCAACAGCTACAAGTACATTGTCCGCGGCCAGGGACAAGTCAGAGAATAGCAAGGAGAAAAACACATGAAAGTTGGATTTATCGGTTTAGGCAACATGGGGAGCGCGATCGCCAGAGCAGTTGCCAAGTGTGATGACGTCAGCCTGCTTTTGAGCAATCACAACCCGGAAAAAGCCGCCAAGCTGCAGGCGGAAATCGGCGGCCAGCTGCTGGGCAACGCGGCTGTTGCTGCTGAAAGCGACGTGGTCTTTTTAGGCGTTAAGCCATACCAAGTGGCCAGCACCATCAAGGAAATCGGCGAAGGCAGCAATAACGGCAACATCTGGATCTCCATGGCAACCGGGGTCAGCCTGGAAACTTTGACCAAGCTTCTGCCCGGTCACGACCTGGTCAGAATGATGCCTAACACCCCAGTAGCCATTGGCCAGGGTATGACCAGCTACAGCAGCCAGAGCAGCAAGGCCAAAGAAGTCTTCAAAGACTTAATGACTTACTCCGGCAAGGTCGTGGAAATTTCAGAAAATTTGATGGATGCTGCTACGGCAGTGGCGGGCTGCGGCCCGGCCTTCGTCTACCAGTTTATTGAAGCCTTAGGCGACGCTGGCGTGCAAAACGGCCTCTCCCGGTCCCAAGCCATCGAAATGGCCGCCCAGACTGTTTTGGGCTCAGCCCAGATGGTCCTGGAAAGTGGCCAGCACCCGGCCCAGCTCAGAGACGCCGTAACTTCACCAGGCGGCTCAACCATCGCTGGCGTCGTTGAACTGGAAAAAAACGGCTTCCGCTACGCGGCTATCAGCGCAGTTAACGCGGCTCTTAAGCGGAACCAGGAATTAGGCTAAAAAGCAAATTAAGCTGATAAACAAAGAAATACCCACTGAAGATGGAGAATTCTTCAGTGGGTATTTGTTTTTGAGAAGTAGAAATATATTTAGTAAAAGTTTTTAGTAAAAGTCTTGTAGTAGGAAAAAAAAAACTGTGCTTCTGCAAATTATGCTTTAGGAGAGATCACCCCCATTGCTGGCGAAAACTTTTTTGAACCAGTAGAAGGACTTCTTCGGCACCCGCTTCATGTCGCGCAGGTCGTGGTTGCCGCGGTTGACATAAACCGCCCCGTAGCGTTTTTCCATGTCGGCATGGGAGCTTGGAATGTCGATCAAGCCCCAGCCCAGATAGCCCAAGACCTTGGCCCCGTCTTCAAACATGGCCTCTTCCATAGCCTTGATGTGGGACCGGTGGTAGGCGATCCGGTAGTCATCCTGGATCTCCCCTTTGCCATCCCATTCTTCCCGGCAGCCGATCCCGTTTTCGATCGGAAAGACCGGCAAATGGTAGGCATTATAAGTATGGGTGATGATATTGCGGAAACCCAAGGGGTCGATATCCCAGCCAAAATCAGTTTCCGGCAAAAAACGGTTGTGTTCAAAGCCCCAGTTTAGGTAGCGGTTTGGCGCTTCACCCGCGGGGACCTTGTCGCCGTCCAAGGTAGTGGACCGGTAGTAGCTGAAGGACAAGAAGTCGGTATGAATTCCGGCTAACACTTCCGCGTCCCCTGCTTGAAAATCAGCTTGAATCCCGTGATTTTCAATCCAGGCCAGAACTTCAGTAGAGTACTTGCCAGTCGTATAAAGCTTGTTCAAGTTCTCGTTCAAGAACTCATTTGACTTGCGCGCCAGATAAACGTCAATTGGCTTGGACGTTGCCGGATAAACCGGCGTATAGGCAATCATCCCACCAAACTTAATCTCTGGGTACTTGTCATGGGCGTACTTGCTCAAGTGGGCATGAGCCAGCATGGTGTGATGGAAAATCTGGTACATGTCGTCCAGGCTCTTTTCACCATGGTCGTAGCCGGCAATGTTGAAGACTTCATCAGTAAAGTAGAGATTGTGCTCGTTAAAGACGATCCAGTACTTGACCCGGCCGGCAAAGTGGTCCAGCATCTTTTGCCCGTATGAGACAAAGGCGTCAGTCACCTTTCTGGACATAAAGCCGTTTTCTTCTTTGGCCAGCTTGGCTGGCATGTCAAAGTGGTACAGACAGATCATTGGCTCAATGCCCCGCTGGCGCATCCCGTCCACCAGGCGGTCATAGTACGCCAAACCTGCAGGATTGACCTCTCCGTCACCATCTTTGATCACCCGTGACCAGGAAATCTGGATCCGGTACATGTTCATGTTCATTTCCTTAAGCAGGTCCAGGTCTTCGTCATAGCGGTGATATTCATCAATCGCATCATGCCAGTCTGCCGTCTTGTCAGTAGCAGGCCGGAGGTCATAGACCGATAAACTTTTTCCATCAATATTCCAGGCCCCTTCCGTCTGCATGCTTGAGACGGAATTTCCCCAGAAAAAGCCCTTTGGCATCGTACGCGCAGTCAAAACAATTCCCCCTAAAAAGCTTTGTCATTAGTTTTTGGCAGCAGCTTCAGCAGCCGCGTTTTCTTGTTCCCGCTTCAGCAAAACTTGGTCGTAACGCTTGGCAAATGGGAAGTAAACCAAAGTTGAAATTACCAGAACGCAGAACTGCCAGATGGCAATCTTCCATCCGCCGATGAAGAAACCGGACAGAACAGCTGGTGTGGTCCATGGAGCCGCAACACCATTAAGCGGTGGCAGGATGCCGTAACGGATCAAGCCATAAGTTGACAGGCTGACGATCAGCGGCACGCAGAAGAATGGCACGGCCAGGAATGGGTTCATAACCAGTGGCAAACCGAACAGGAATGGTTCGTTGATGTTGAAGATTGACGGTACGAGTTCGATCTTACCAATTGCCTTCATCTGCTGGGACTTGGCGAACCAAACCGTGAAGACAACCAAACCGATAGTGATACCAGAACCGGTCAAGTTGATGAAGTTGTTGTAGAATTCGTTGGTAATAACGTGAGCCCCTTGGGCAACAGACAATTTGCCCGCGTGGTACAAAGCAGCGTTAGCCGCGGTGTTTGGCAGAAGGAAGGCACCGGCAACTGAACCGACGATCAAACCGCCGTGAACGCCGAAGAACCAGAAGAATGGTACGGCCAGACCGATAACGATGGCCCCGCCCCATGAGTCAGACAGACCCTGCATCGGCATTTCCAGAACTTGGTAGATCCATTGCAGCATGTCAGTGTTGCCAAAAGTCTTGAAGGCAGCAAACAGCAGCATGCAGGCAGTCAAGTCAACACCGGCTGGAATCATGGCTGAGAACTGCTTGGAAACGCTGGATGGCACTTGTTCTGGCAGCTTGATCTTCCAGCCCTTCTTCATCATGGCGCTGTAGCTCCAGCCGACCAAAAGGCCGATGATGATGGCAGCAACCATCCCTTGGCCGCCAAACCAGGTAATGTTCAAAACGTTAGTGACTGGTGAAGCCAGGAAGGTCTGCAGGGCATGCGGCAATTTGTCGATGTTTTGCGTAACGGCTGAGCCGGACAAGACGACCTTGCCGGCAGCGTTGCTGATGCCGCTGGCTTCAGCTGACTTAAGCGGGCTGTCAACCTGCATGAATTGCAAAAGCAGGAAGGCTGACAGAGCAGTCAAAGCAGCCGGAAGAGGCTCAACTTTTTCATTCTTGACATAGACATAGGCAATCCCGACAACTGACCAAACTGAGATCATCCCGAAACTGGCCGTGTAAGCCTGGCTAAAGAAGGCTGACCAGCCGCTGTTGGCCAGGGCCTGGGACACTGCCGGAATTGGGAAGTTGGACATGATCAAGAAGATCGACCCAATAATGATAAATGGCAGCGAGTAGACCATCCCGTCTTGGATGGCCTTAACAGCCTTCGTGTTAACAAACTTCATGATTGGTGGCAGAATCTTTTGATTGACAAAAGCACTGAATCCACCCTGCTTTGTAGTTTCTGTACTCATCACTTTTTCCTCGATTTACAAACGCAAAAGCTCATTACTTGCTCATTACCTTAGTAGCTTGTTGAACAACCTTTTCTCCGTCCATCATGCCGTAAGCAGCCATGTCAATGACATCGACCGGAACATCGGTGCCTTCAACCTTCTTTTGGAAGTCAGCCAGCATGTAGCGGACTTGCGGCCCAAGCAAGATGCAGGAGATGTTCTTGTTTTCCAAGTTTGAATCAGCTTCAGCTGCTGGACAAGCAAAGATTTCGTAGTCCAAGCCGTCCTTCTTAGCAGCTTCTTGCATCTTTTTAACCAGCATACTGGTACTCATCCCTGCTGAGCAGCAAAGCATAACCGTCTTTTCAGCCATTCTAATTACCTCCTAGAACTTCTCTTTACGGATATGTGTTATCGCTTACAAAGAATAGTATAGTACCAAAGATAGATTATGTCCAGTCTATTTAAAGAATATGTTTTATTTTTTGTTAGACTTTACTTACCCATTAATAAGCAAAAAGAAAAGCCAGGTGGAAAATTCCACCTGGCTTTATGTCCAGATTATTAATGATTGGTTTCAACCATGATGTAAGACCGCTTGTTGTAGAGGTTTCTTGACCGGGAATATTCGATGTTGACCCCTGTATTAGTCCAAATGATCTGCTCAATTTCCAAAATCGGCGTGTTTTCGCTGGCGCCAAGGTACTGCAGGTCATATTCATCCGGCAAATCAGCCCGGACCCGGCGGAAGACCCCGCCGAATTTGATATGCAGCTTCTTGTGCAGGTAAGAGTAGATCGACCCCTCCAGAATTTTTTTGGACAAGGCCGGCACTTGGCTGACCGGCATGTTGGTATGCTCAATCACCAGCGGTTCCCCATCCAAAAGGCGCAGACGAACAATGTCATAAACCGGATCATTCTCGTCCAGATTCAATTTCTCACATAAGTCAGCCGAGGGGAAGCAGACTTCGAACTTCAAGATCTTGCTGCTGATCCGGTCATTGCCAACTTCAGATGACAGGCCGGCAAAGGAATTGACCGGTGAGTCGTGTTGACCCAGCAGGGTCAAGTTGGACAAGACCAGAGTCCCCAAGCCTGATTCCTTATAAACGAAGCCTTCCCGCTCAAGCAAGTCCAAAGCACTCTTGATCGTGATCTTGCTAACCGAAAACTCCTCAGCCAGTTCTTCCTGCTTAGGCAAAAAACTTTGCTGGGGATAAACACCGTCGATAATCCGCTGCTTAATTGTGTCTGCGATTAGTTGATACTTCTTCATGAACTGCCACCTTGCTTCTTAATGCGTTAATTAATAACAACGTAATTTTATTTTATCAACATCCGCAAGTTTTTGCTATCAAAAGTTAAGTACCAATAGCAAATCATCTATTATTTTTACAAAAACTTAAACATACTTTTTACATCAAAGACTCATCATAGATGGCCCGCTGGCCGCCGACATACTTTGGCCGGCGGCGGGCGCAGATGATGTTGGCCTCCCCGATCTTATCTAGGGAGATCCTCAAGGGAACTACCACCGGGTGCAGGTGCATCCCGATCAAGGTACCACCGATATCGATCCCGGCTTCCCCCCGGGCGTCAATGTCTTCTACCAGTACCGCGTTGGGCAACTTTTGATAGGCGACGGTCGCGAAGGCCCCGCCGGCATGGTTTGGCTGGGGAATAGCGTTAACCTGCTCCAAGTCATATTTTTCCATTGCTTCCCGGCTGACGACCAGGGCCCGGTTTAAGTGCTCGCAGCACTGGGCTGCCATGTAGATCCCCTTTTCCGCCAAAACTTCATTAATCCCCTGGTAAAGGGCTTCAGCAACGTCAGTGCTGGTATTGGTGCCGATTGCTTCGCCTAAAACCTCGCTTGAAGAGCAGCCAACCACGAAAAACTGGCCGGCCTTGATTCCGGATGCCTCGACGATTTCACTGACGGCCTGCTTGGCCTGTCTTTGAATTTCTGCTAAATCCATCTTTTTTCCTCCAATCTTATTTCTTGCTTTGCCTGCTGCTTTTATTGTAACTCAGTCAGCAGATTCTGCCGCAGGCATAAGCATATCTGCTAAAATATAGGCAAAATAATAAAAATTCCTGTTCATGTTTAGTGAGGTGTCGCTTCCAATGCACAAACAAAGTTTGCCGCTCAAGTTTTCTTTTGTCTTCGTTGCCCTCTCAATGGCCATTTCCCTGCTTACCGCTGCCTGGCAATTAGCAGAAGGCAAGTCCGGCAGCCTGCTCCTGGTCCTTGAGACCGGGGCTGGTCTGATTTTGGTACTCCTGCCGGCCCTGTTAAGCAAGTGGCTGCGCTTTTACCTGCCCTCTTTTTTGTACTTTTTCTTCCTGGCCTTCATCTATTGTGCCATTTACCTGGGGGATGCCTACCACTTCTACTACATCCCTTACTGGGACAAGTTCCTCCACTTGATCAGCGGGGCCCTGCTCTTTGGATTAGCCTGGGCCATCCTGGGCTGCTTCAAGTTCAAGGAAAAGCTGCCAGCCGGCTTTTTATGCCTGTATGGGGTAGCCTTCGCCGTCTTGTGCGGGGTCCTTTGGGAATGCTATGAATTTACCTGTGATGGGCTTTTTAACATGAACCTGCAGCGCTACCTGTCAGCAGGCCGGGCCCTGGCCGGCCGGGCAGCCTTGATGGATACCATGGGTGACTTGATCGCCGACCTGGCCGGCAGCCTCATCTTCAGTCTGGGCAGCTACCTCCGGCTGAAGCAGGATCCTGCCTGGATTGAGAGCTTCTTTTTCAAAAAATACAGCCCGGACGACTAGTTAACCGTCCGCCGGACCGCGGCCAGCAAGGCCTGCTGGGAGAGGTCCTTCTTTTTCAAACTGTCTAAAACATGCCGGTCAATCGTTCCCTTCGTCAAAAGATGGTGAATGATGACCGGCTTTTTCTGTCCCTGCCGGTAAAGACGGCCGTTCATCTGCTGGTACTGCTCCAGGCTCCAGGGCAGGGTAAACCAAATCAAGGTGTGCCCGCCCTCTTGCAGGTTAAGGCCCGCTCCGGCACTGGCCGGCTGGACCAGCATGACCGGGATCTTGCCCTTGTTCCAGCGGCGGATCATGCCGGCAGAGCCGTCAAAAAGTTCTGCCTTGACCCCATTTTTCTGGTAAAAGTCTAAAAGGCGGGCAGCATCAGACTTGAAATAATAGGCCACCAGGCTGGGCGTGGCCGTATTTGCCGTTAAGTAGAAACACCTTTCCAGTTTCTCGGCAAAAATCTCCTGGTAATGCACCCCGTCTTCTTCATAGATGGCCCCGCTGGCTAATTGCCGCAAGCGGCCAGCCAAAACGGCCGCGTTATCGGCGGTAATCTCCTGGCCTGGCAGATCCAGGACCTGTTCTTTCTTCAGCTGCTGGTAGCTCTTTTTGGCTTTTGTGGGCATTTCCACCCAATCCAGGCTCTCTGTCAGTTCCGGCAATTTCAGCCTGGTGTTTTTCATGGAGATGACAATATCGTCGATGGCCTGGTAGATTTTTTCCTCACTGCCTGGCAAAAGCCGCCACTTGACCGGATGATTGTTGACCAGCAGGGTCGGCTCAAAGTACTGCTGCCGGTAGACCGTGATGCTTCTGCCCAGCCTTTTTCCTTGGTCCAAGAGATAGATTTGCGACCACAGGTCCTGGAGGGAATTAGGCGCCGGAGTCCCGGTCAGCTCAATCAAGCGCTGAATCCGCCCCCGCACGCTCTTTAAGGCCTTGAAGCGCTGGGAAGCCGGCGACTTGAAAGACTGGGACTCGTCGATGACCACATTTTTAAAAAGCCAAGGGCCCAGGTCAACCAACTTGCTGACCAGGTCCCGGCTGGCAAAATACAGCTGCCAGTCGCCCTTGGCGGCTTTAGCCGCGGCGTCTTCGTAGAGGGCCTGCCGGTCGGCTGGGGTCAGCTGGCGGCCTTTTTTATCAGTTAAAAAAGACTGGGTCTTAAAAGGCAAGTCCCACTTGTCAATCTCATCTTGCCAGGTTGACTTGGCCACGGTCTTTGGCGCGATCACCAAGATGTGCCCCTTCATCCCCTCTTCGCGTAATTTGGCCAGGGCGGCCAGAGTAGTCAAAGTCTTGCCCAGGCCAATGTCCAGAAAAATTCCGCAGTAAGGATGCTCCATAATAAAGTTCATGCTGTAGAGCTGGTAGTCATGCAGGGGTAAAGTCTGCCCGCCTAATTTGACTTGGGCATCGACCATTTGGCCAGAAAAAGACTTAGTCTTTTCTTTTGCAACTTTTGCTTTTTTAGCTTTTTTAGCTTCTTTAACTTCTGTATTATCTGTTTTTTCCTCATTTGGCTTTTTCGCAGCCATGATGACCCCGTCCAGCTGCAATTGCCAATTGCCTTTTTTCTCGACCTGGCTGAGAGTCAAGGTCACCACTTGCTCGGCCGGGACTTCCTGGCCAAAAATCTGCTTGAGCTTGCCGCCTTCTTCTTTGGCCAGCCAGGGCAGGACCCCTTCGGCCGCCTCAAAAGAAGCGACTGCTCCAGGTAAATTCGCTTCTAAATGGCCGCAGACCAGCTGCCAATCTTTCAAGGTCACGAAAGCATAGGGCTTCTGGTGAACCGGCAGGCCGGCTAATTCTTCTGCTGCCTGCACCTGCCGCAATTCTTCGGCCGAAACAAATGATGTCAAGTGGCTCTTGACCACTTTTCCTTGGACGCGCACGTTTTCTCCTGGCATACTCCACCTCCTTAGCTACTTTTATTTAATTATGCCACAAGGCCATGAAAAAAAGGCCTGGCGGCCTTTTTCTTCGCTATTCGTTACTAATAGAAGCGGTAGTACTTCTTCGTGTCGACCTTGACATCCCCTTGAGTCAAGTATTCGCTGAACATCTGGACATAGTCCTTATCCAAGGAAAATTCGATCTTGTCCAAGCTGTATTCAGGGTAGAAGCCGCCCCCGTTAGCCCGGTAGTTGTTGACGGCCAGGTGGTAGACCTGGTCATCTTGAATATCCTGGCCCTTGAGCTTCAGCTTGGTCAAGCGCTGGCCAACCGGCTTGGAGAGGTCAGCCTCGTACTCCAGTGGATAAAAGACATCAAAGTGGTAAAGTTCCGGCTTTGGCTTCAGATAGCGGTCAATAAAGTGGATCTTGCCATCTTCGTCTTTTTCCAAAAAGCTGGCTGTATGCTCAACGATATGGCGGAGCTCTTTGCCAGTCAATTTGACGCTGACCAATTGGTTGGCGTATGGGTAGTTCAAAAGAATGTCCCGCATGGTCACCGTCTTGCCAAAGCCCTTGGCCACATCGTTCATCACAGCTGTGGCTGAGAGGTCAGCGTGGGTGAAGTAGAGCTGCATCTGCTGGAGCAGGTTGATGAAAGGTGCCCCTTCAATCCGCCCCTTGTTGGCGTCTTCAATTGGCGCCGGCTGGTCCAGGTGGGCAATTGGCTGGTCAAGCCATTTCTGAGTGGCTGCATCAAGTGGCTTAACGATTTCCTCAACTTCTGGATCTGAATCAAAGTCCTTGGTATCGATCAATTCGCTGGTTGCCTGCTTTACCTTGTAGCCTTCTGGCGTCTTTTCCAAGTCCAAAACGACTTCAGCGATTGCCTCGCCCCGGTAGCCCGGCTGCACGCATGGCTTGCCGGACGGGCTGATCATGTTCAGTCTCCGGTGCTGGTGGCCCGTCAGCATCACGTCGACTTCCGGGATCTCGGTCAGAATCCGGTAGCCTTCATTTTCCCCGTTGTGCGGTTCAGTCGCTTCCCCGCTGGCAATGTCGCTTTCAAAGCCGCCATGGTAAAGGACAGCCAGGACATCGACCTGCGGCTTGATGATCTTAGCAAAATGGGCAATCTGCTCGTAGGCCGACTTAAAGGCCAGGCCCTTGATCCGGTCAGCCGCTTCCCAGTGAGGAATGTATTGGGTGGTAATCCCTAAAACGCCAACCTTGACCCCGCTTCTTTCCAAGATCAGGTAGTCCCGGCCCAGAGTCGGCACCTGGGTTTCGGCGTCTAAAATATTGCAGTTGACGAATGGCGCCTTGTTGTTGTCCACGTAGTAGGCCATGTAGTCCTGGCCAAAATTGAAGTCGTGGTTGCCCAGGCAGCGGACGTCATAGCCAACCGCGTTGTAGGCGGCGGTAAAGCGGGCCAGGTTGTCCAAATTCTTGCTGCCATGGGTGTAAGCAGCTAAAGGAGACCCCTGCAGGCAGTCACCGGCATCAGTCACGATCACGTGGTCTGCCCCCCACTTGGCCTTTTCCGCCTTGATGGCGCTGGCTACCCGGCTCAGACCAAAGGGAGCGTCATATTTGCCCGTGGTCTGGTAGTCAGTTGGCAGCAGGTAGCCGTGGGTGTCGCTTGAATGTAAAAAAACCAGTTTCATTTTTTCGAATTCCTCAATCCTAATTTTTGGCATAAAAAAAGACACCAGAAAAAACAGGTGCCTTTTAAATTAGTCGTTATCGCTAGCGCTGTTTTCGCTGACTACTTGACGACCCTTGTAGTAACCCTTAGGGGAAACACGGTGGCTCAAACGGTATTCACCAGTAGTTGCGTCGTAGTGCATTGCTGGCACGCTGAGCTTCAAGTGAGCGCGACGTGAACGTTTCTTTTGCTTAGAAGTATGTCTTGCAGGAACTGCCATTTATAACTGATCTCCTTTATTGTAGTATCACAGTATCAGGTCGTTGACCTAAATACTCAAGTAATTAAATAATACTATTGCCTGGCAAATAAATCAAGAAAAACCTTACTTTATTTATTTGCGGGAGGCAAATTCAAGCGACAATCTGTCCCCAATTGCCGGGAACAAGTTGTACAATTTGGCCAAAGCCGCCAGGCTGACCGGCAGGTTGAGCTCACGCTTGTTTGAGCCGAAGTAGTGGACTACTTCCCAAGCCACGTCGTCTGGATCAAGCATGAAAGCCTGCACATTCTTGACGTACTGGCCACTTGCATCGGCAATGTTGAAAAAGTTGGTGTAAACCGGGCCCGGGTTGACGGTCATAACCTTGACGCCGAAAGGCTTCAGTTCAAGGCGCAGGACGTTGGAGAACTGGATTACGGCTGCCTTGGCGGCGCTGTAAGCAGCTGACTTGGTCGTCGGCACCTTGCCGGCCATGGAGCCGAAGTTGATGATCTGCCCGCTGCCCTGCTCCAGCATGAGCCGGCCGAAAAGCCGGGTCATGTACATCAAGCCCAAGACGTCGACTTGGAACATTTCCGTAGCGTCCTGCATGTCAGCTTCCATGAATTCTTCAAACTTGCCGAAACCAGCCGCGTTGACCAGGTAGTCGATATGCTTGACCTTTTCCTTGACTTGGGCAAAAGCCGCTTCAATGTCGCTGGCCAGGCCCAAATCTGCCTTAACGGCAAAAGCTGCTGAGCCAGACAACTCTCTGGCTTCAGCCGCGATTTCCTCCAGCTTGTCCAGGCGACGGGCCAGCAAAACGACCGTAGCGCCCCGGCTGGCGCTTTCCAGGGCGATTGAGCGGCCAATCCCGCTGCTGGCCCCGGTAATAACTACAACTTTATTGCGTAATGAATCATTCATCTTTAAACACGTTAACCTTTCATTGGAACTACGAAGCTGTCCAGGTCCCTGGCCAGGGTCGTGGCCGGGAAAATCTCCCGGGCCTGCTTGACCATCTGGCTGGCCAGAGGGCCCACGTAGCGGGCCGAAACATGAGTCAGGTACAAATGCCCAACCTGACAGGCGGCGGCCGTCTCAGCGGCTTGTGTGCACGTTGAGTGGTAATAATCCCTGGCCAGCTTGCTTTCGCTGGCGTCAAAAGTTGCTTCATGGACTAAGACGTCGGCATGGTCGGCTAAGCGGCGGATTGAAGGTGTGGACCGGGTGTCGTAAATCACGGTCACCACCCGGCCTTTTTTAGCCGGACCCAGGAAGTCCTTGCCGTTTAAAACCGTGCCGTCAGCCAACTCGACCTGCTCGCCCCTCTTTAGTTTACCAAGGAGCGGCCCGTTTGGCACTTTAAATTCTGCCAATTTATCCATTAACAGTTCACCGGCCTTGTCAGCCTCGACTACCCGAAAGCCCCAGCTGTCGATCCGGTGATCCAGCTTTTCAGTATAGACTTCAAAGCCCCGCTCGCTGACGATCTTGCCCGCCTCTTCCAGGGTAACGAATTTAATTGGATAGGAAATCTTGGTTTTGGAAATCCTGAGAGATGTCTTGACAAACTGTTCAATCCCTGCTGGCCCATAGATGGTCAAGGGGCCAACGTCACCTTGAAAAGACCTGGTTGACAAAAGGCCCGGCAGGCCAAAAATATGGTCGCCGTGGTTGTGTGAGATAAAGATCTTCGTGATTTTGCGCAGGCGGATATTGGTGCGCAGAATCTGATGCTGGGTTGCTTCCCCGCAATCAAAGAGCCAAATCTCGTTCAGCTCATCCAGTAGTTTTAAAGCCAGGCTCGAGACGTTCCGCAATTTTGACGGCTGGCCCGAGCAGGTTCCAAGAAATTCCAGTTCCATTTAACTCCCATTCTTTTCCAATTAAAAAAGGCTAATTCGATTCGCTGGCGCGAACCATTTCTTTGACGACGTACGCGCTATAGTAGTTTTGCCCCACGTCATTCGGGTGGGTCTTGTCGCCGTAAAACCAGCTGGACTGGCTGTGCGCGTAGCCATACCAGTCAATGACGGTCAAGTTCTTGTACTTTTTAGCCAAGGCCTGCAGCTGCTGGTTGACCTGGTTCTGCCAGGACCGGGTCGGCACGACGACATTGATCCAGAAAAGATGACGCTTTGGACCCACAATCTGCATGATCTGCTTAACCTCATCATCAGTAAAAGGCCCGTTGGTCCCAAGGCCGAGCAGGACATTGTCCTGCAGTTCGCCCTTTTGGGCATAAGACTGAAGCAGCTGAGGAGCCACGTCAGCCTGGCGGGAAACCGTAGCATCGATAACCGCGTGCGGCATAAGCTGGTGCAAGATGTCACTTGAAGAAGCCATGACCGAGTCGCCGATTGCCGTAACTTGCAGCTTTTGCGCTTCCTGCAGGTCAGCCTGGCTGATTCCGTACTTCTCAAATTCCTGGTTGACCTTTTTCCCGCTGGTCTTAGACTTAGTCGTTTTTGACTTGGTCTTGGCCTTGGACGTCTGCGTTCTCTGACTGCTAGACGACTTCTTGGCCGCCTTTTGCGAGCTCTTGATTGATTCCAAGGCCTTCTTGTTCATCTCAGCCTGCTGCTTGGAGTTGTCATTGATCGTCTTGATCAAAGCCCCATCCTTGTTGTCAGCCTTGGCCAGCGGGGAGAAGATAATTCCGCCGCTGCCAATTAGGAAGACCAGGAAGAAGGCCGCGGTCTGCAGCCAGCTTTTTGAAACCTTGACCGGCCAATGGAAGAGCTTGGCCAGATTGTAGCGGATGCCTTCCCCGGTATAGCGTCTTTTTTCAAAAAGCCGGTAAGTCAGTTCACTGATCAAGAGAATCAAGACGACTTCGATCACCCGGTAAAGGGCAACGTGGTCGGCCAGGTCACTGACCCAGCTTTCAAAAAAGATCATGACCGGGAACTGGTAGAGGTAGATTTCATAGCTTCTTGACCCCAGCCAGTCAAAGACCGGGTTGGTCATCAGCCGATTCCAGATTCCGACTGGAGCCGCGATCACAGCGGCGAACACCGTCACGAAGAAGCTGAAGATGAACATCCCCCCATAGTACGGGAAAGCCGTCTGCGCATTCATCAAAGGCGAGAACATAAGCAGCAGCATCCCAAACAGCGTGGCTAAACCAGTCCAGTTGAGGACGACCCCATCGCTTTTGGTGAAGCGGTTGTCCAGCTCCTCAAAAGGCCAGAGGATGGCCATGGCGCTGCCCAGGCCCAAAGAGAAGAAGCGGGTGTCGGTTCCATAGTAGATTCGGCTGGTATCCTGGCCTGGCCGGAAAAGCAAGGCCATTTCGACTGCCGACAGAACTGACAGGCCAACCAGAACCCAGAAAATGTTCCGCCGCCTTTTGACGAATTTGACCAAGAGGGCCATCACCAGTGGCCAGAGCAGGTAGAACTGCCAATCGATCGCCATCGTCCACAAGTGAGTAAAAGGCGATTCATTATTGGCGAAACGTTCAAAGTAGCTCTGTCCGTTAAAAATCTGCCACCAGTTATACACGCCCAGCAGGTTGCTGGCGACGATCTGGTAGAGCTTGTTTAAGAGGTTGCGCTGAAAAAGCACGATATATGCGCTAGTCAGCCAGAGCATGGCAATCAGCGGCGGGTATAAGCGCTTAAAGCGGCGTTGGTAAAAAGCCCTAATGTCAAAATAGCCATGATTGTGGTAGGCAGCCATAATCTGGTCAGTTACCAGATAGCCTGTCAAAACCAGAAAGACCGGCACGCCCAGGTAGCCTCCGCCAAAGTGGTCCGGGTCCAGGTGATACAGGATTACCCCAATTACGGCCAAAGCACGCAAACCAGCATAGCCAGTAATGTATCGTTTCTTCATTTTTTCAATTCTCTAACTTTCGTTTCTCTATTCTAAAAATCTCAATCTATCCTTTATTGCACGAACTCGAAGCTGAAGTCGCCAATGTAAACGTCGTCTCCATCGACAGCGCCTTGCGCCCGCAGTTCATCATCAACGCCCAGCTTCTTCAAGCGGCGGGCCAGGCGCATGATCCCGTCCTGGTGGTCCAGGTTGGTCATGGCTACCAAGCGTTCAAGCTGCTCGCCGTGAATTTCAAATTCGTGGTCAGCAAGCTTTTCAACCGTGAATTCCATCTTTTCTGGCCGGTGGTACTTGTAGGTCTTAGTCTTGACCTCTTCTTGCGGCTTGACGGCGGCTTCTGCTTCTTGGGCTTCAACCTCGCTGACCAAGTCAGCCGCCCGGCTCATCAAGCGGTCAACGCCTTGGTGGGTGACGCTGGAGAGTTCGTAAACTTCCTGGTCAACCCCATGAGCAGCCAGGTCCTTTTTGAACTGGGCCAGTTTCTCATCAGCACCTGGAATGTCCATCTGGCTGGCCACGATGATTTCCCGCTTGCTGGAGAGGTCATCTTCCGTGTATGAAGCCAGTTCGTGCAAGATGGTTTCATAGTCTTCGTAGGCATCCCTGCCGTTGTTCGGGTCCATGGAGACCATGTGCAGGATAACCTTGGTTCTTTCCACGTGGCGCAGGAACTGGATCCCCAGCCCTACCCCCTGGCTGGCCCCTTTGATCAAGCCCGGCAGGTCGGCCATGGAGAAGTCCCTGCCGTCTGGCAGCAGGACCATGCCCAGGTTTGGCTTCAAGGTAGTAAACTGGTAAGCCGCGATCTTCGGCTTGGCACTGGTGACGACTGACAGAAGGGTTGACTTGCCGACAGACGGGAAGCCGACCAGACCGACATCAGCCAGGACCTTCAGTTCCAAGCGGAGGGTCCGGAATTCACCCGGTTCCCCGTTTTCCGCGATTTCCGGGGCCGTGTTGACGCTGGTGGCAAAGTGGATGTTGCCCCGGCCGCCCCGGCCGCCTTTAGCAACGACCAGTTCCTGGCCGTCCTTGACCAAGTCACCGATTTCCTCACCGGTGAAAAAATCATAGACGGTCGTGCCGACTGGCACCTTCAGGTAAAGGTCCTTGGCCGCCTTGCCGTATTGGGCCTTGATGCGGCCGTTTTCGCCAGGCTCAGCCTTGAACTTGCGCCGGTAGCGGAAGTCCATCAAGGTTCTGAGGCCATTGTCGGCCACAAAGATGATGGAGCCGCCCCGGCCGCCGTCACCGCCAGCTGGTCCGCCATTAGGCATGAATTTTTCATGGCGGAAGGCCACCATGCCGTCCCCGCCCTTACCGGCTTGGACTTCAATTTTAGTTTGATCAACAAATGTTGAAGGAGTTGGCATTCTTGTTCTAACCTTTTCTTTCTTTCGTTAATTGTTACCATTTAATAATAAGCTATTTTGCCCAATAGCTAAAGGGAAATTTTGACAGCCTGCGCCTGGGTTAAAGTCAGTCCCGCCTTGCGCAGATCGTCGATTGAAGCTTCCTTGATCTTCTTTAAAGAGCCAAACTCCCGCAAAAGCTTGGTTCGGCTCTTAGGGCCGATGCCCTTGATGGAGTCAAGCCGGCTGACCAGGGAATTCTTGGCATGGGTCTGCCGGTGGAAGGTGATGGCGAAGCGGTGGACCTCATCCTGGATCCGGGTCATAAGGTAAAAGCCCTCTGACTTCGGGTCCATTGGGATCATTTTAAAAGGCTGGCCGTTAAAAGGATCACCGTACAAGAGGTGGTTGGTCCGGTGCTTGTCATCTTTTACCATCCCGGCTACCGGAATATCCAGGTTCAGCTCATTTCTTAAGACGTCCTCGCAGGCTTCCACCTGGATCTGCCCCCCGTCCATCAAGATGAGGTCCGGCATTCTTTCGTGCTCTTTTAACAGGCGGCTGTAGCGGCGGCGGACGACTTCCCGGGTGTTGCCGACTTCATCGGCGCTGTTTTGGTGCTCGACTTCCCCCTTCAGCTTGAACTTCCGGTAGCCAGTTTTAACGGGCTCCCCGTCTTTAAAGACAACCAGGGCCGAGACCGGGTCCGCCCCTTGAATATGGGAGTGATCAAAACTCTCAATGTATGACCCGTAAGGCAGACCCAGGGCCTTGAAAATTTCTTCCTGGGCCCCCTTGGTCTTGCGCTGGCCGAGCTCCAGCAGGCGGAACTTGTCATCCAGCTTCAACTGGGCATTTTCTCTGGCCATCTCCATCAAAGAAGCCTTCTGCCCTCTTTGCGGGGTCCGGACCTTGATGCCGATCGCCGCTGCCAGTTCATCCTGGTCGATGCCTTTAGGCACCAGGACCTCCCTGGGCTTAACCCGGTTTTTTTGCGCGTAGAACTGGGCAATAAAGGACATGAATTCGTCTTCCGGATCAGTTTCATCAGTCAAAGGAAACATGTGCGATTCCCGCCGCAAGAGCTTGGCTTGCCGCAAAAAGAAGACCTGGATGGAAATCCAGGACCGGTCCACGTAATAGTTGAAGATGTCTCTTTGGGTGTGGTCGTTGGAGATGATCTTCTGCTTTTCAACCGTTTCTTCAATGTATTTGAGCTGGTCCCGGAGTTCCCCCGCCCTTTCAAATTCCAAATTTGCCGAGGCTTCCAGCATTTTGTCCGTCAAGTCTTTCTTAACAGCCTGGATGTCCCCGTTCAAAAAGCGCTTGATCTTCTTGATCTGCTCATCATATTCGCTTTGCGGCACTTCCTTAAAGCAGCTGCCCAGGCACTGGCCCATGTGGTAGTAAAGGCAAGGCCGGCCAGTATAGCCGCTGCAGCGGCGCAAAGGAAAGACCTTCTGGATGAATTTTAAGGTCGCGCTGGCCGCGTAGACGTTGGGGTAAGGGCCAAAATAGTAGCCCTTGTCTTTGTAGACGATCGAGGTAAGACGGGTCTGGGGATTTCTCTCATTGGTGATTTCAATGTAGGGGTAGCCTGTTCCCGACTTCAGAGCAACATTGTAATAGGGCTGGTACTTTTTGATCAGGGTGATTTCCAGCAAAAAAGCTTCCTTGTCGGAATCCACCACGATGATGTCGTAGTCGGCAATGTTTTTGACCAGCTCGGCTCGGCGGCCTTCCTGGCTGCTCTTGAAGTAGGACCGGACCCGGTTTTTCAGGTTCTTGGACTTGCCAACATAGATAACCTTGCCGTTGACGTCCTTCATCAGATAGCAACCGGCCTTTTCCGGCAGCAATTTCAATTTATTTTCAATCAATTGACTTGCCATGTCTGCCTCCCCGCGATTCATTTACCGTACGATTTTATCACGAAAAGTATTATTCTAACACTGATCCGCCTATAATCTCAAAAATATTTTAATGATTTTTCATGACCAAGGCGGAAGAAAGATAAACATCTTTTAACAATAATTCTTCTACGGCAAAGCTCGTTCGACTTTTAGTGCAAAATAAACTTTTTTTCACTGAAACGGCTGTCTTTCGTCAGCTTATCACGTATAATATTATTGTTAAGACTATAGGATTTTAGGAAGGTAAGATTACATGAAGAACTTCTACTTGAACCATGACAGCAACATGGACGACTTTACTTCACTTTTGCTGATGCTTTTAGCACCCGACATCAAGCTGATCGGGGTCGGGGTAACCGATGCTGACGGCTATGTTGAACCAGGCGTTTCCGCGTCTCGCAAGCTGATCGACCGCTTCAACCAGCGCGGCGACAAGCTGGAAGTGGCCAAGTCTGACTCCCGGGCAGTCCACCAGTTCCCGGAAGCCTGGAGAGTGTCAGCTTTTTCCGTTGACCACTTCCCGATCTTGAATGAAAAAGGCACTGTTGAAACGCCGGTTGCCGCTAAGCCGGCCCACCTGGACATGATCGATAAGATCCACGCCGCTGACGGCCCGGTTACTCTGGTCTTCACTGGCCCCTTGACTGACTTAGCCCGGGCCCTGGAAATCGACCCAAGCATTCAAGACAAGATCGAAGAACTCTACTGGATGGGCGGGTCTTTGAACGCCCACGGCAACGTTTACGCTCCATGCGCTGACGGAACCCAGGAATGGAATGCCTGGTGGGATCCGGAAGCCTGCAAGACGGTCTGGGACTCCAAGATCAAGATCCAACAGGTTGGTCTGGAATCAACTGAAGAACTGCCTCTGACCGATGAAATGCGCCAACACTTTGCGGTTAACCGCAAGTACCCGGCCTTTGAATTCCTGGGCTATGTCTACGCCCTGGTCAACTCCTTTGAAGTCGACTCAACTTACTATCTCTGGGACGTTTTGACCACCATGAGCGCCCTTTACCCGGAAATCGCCACGACCCGGGAAACCAAGTCCGATGTCTACACTGACGGCGACCGGGCTGCCCGCTTCTTTGAAACTGAAAACGGCCGGCCAATGACCCTGGTAACTTCCGCCAACTACGACAAGTTCTGGGAACGCTTTGACGATCTGTGCGAAAAGGCCAAGCTTTTCTAAAAAAATAAAACGATAATAATGACGAAACCTTCAGAAGATTTTCTTCTGAAGGTTTTTTCATCCATATTTTTTGATTACGGCTAACATGGTTTTTCCATAGTTGGCCAATTTTGCATCCCCGACCCCGCTGCACTGGAGCAGCTCCTCCGGCGTTTGCGGCTTCCTGGCCGCCATATCGCGCAAGGACAAGTCAGAAAAGATGACAAAAGGCGGCACTCCCCGCTTCTGAGCCAGGGCCCGGCGGGTCTTTCTGAGCTCTTCAAAGAGGACCTGGTCACCGCCTGTTTCAGCAAGCTGCTCGCTTTTGGCTTCCTGGCGCTTTTTGACCCTGGCCTTGCCGTCCAGAACGTCCCAGCCCCGGTTGGTCACGTGGACCAAGGGATACCGGTCCCCCACCAGCTGCAGGTAGCCCTTTGAGACCAAGTAGTCGACCAAGCTGCTTACATCAGTCTGCTTTTTCCCTTTGAGCAGACCGTAGTGGACACAATCATCTGCTCCGATTTCACTGATTTTTTTGACTTTAGACCCTGTTACTGCCTGGGCAACGATCTTTTTGCCATAGCGGCCGTCTAAGTCATAGACCATGCCGATGATGGCCTGAGCCTCAGCCGTTATATCCTGGAAATCACCCTGGCTGAGGCAGTTGCTGCACTTACCGCAAGGCGGGCAGTCCTGGCCAAAGTAGCGGACGATGAATTGCTGCAGACACTCGTCGGTATTGGCATAGTCGCTGATCGTCTGCAGCTTCTGGTACTGGACCTGCCGGTAGGATTCATCAGCTTCAGAATTGTCGATAAACCAGCGGAACTGCCTAAGATCGCTTGGGTGAAAGAGCATTACTGCCTCACTTTCCAGTCCGTCTCGGCCGGCCCGGCCGGCTTCCTGGTAATAAGCCTCCAGATTCTTGGCGCTGTTTGCGTGAATAACAAAGCGGACATTGCTCTTGTCGATCCCCATGCCAAAAGCATTCGTGGCCACAATCAAGGGAATCCGGTCATATTGGAAGTCGTCCTGGACCTGGGCCCGCTCCTCATTGGACATCCCTGCATGGTAGGCGGCGACGTTAAAGCCCTCCCGGCGCAAAAATTCGGTCAGCCCCTCCACTTTTTTCCGAGTGTTGGAATAAATGATTCCAGCTTCTCCCCGGTGCTGCTTTAAATAGTTGACGATATAGGCCCGGCTGTTTTTGGGCGCGTTGACCAGCTTGAAGCGAAGATTTTTTCTTTCAAAACTGGTGATGACAAAATTCTTTTCAGAAATATCCAGCTGCTGGCCGATGTCTTCTCTAACTGCCTTGGTGGCCGTGGCTGTAAGGGCCAAAACATTAGGACGGGTATGGAGGGCATTAATCCCGTCCTTCAGCTTTCGGTAGGCCGGCCGGAAGTCGTGCCCCCACTGGGAAATGCAGTGGGCCTCATCGATGGCGACCAAATTGACCTCCAAGAAGTTGAGCTGATAGCGGAAATAGTCCATCTCCATGCGCTCCGGCGTCACGTAGAGCAGCTTGATTTTTCCTTCATAGCAGGCTCTTAAGATTGGATTGACGTCTTCCTGGGCCGTGGAGCTGTTAAGTGCCGCGGCCGGAATTCCGTATTCGCGCAGGCTGTCAACCTGGTCCTTCATCAAAGAGATCAAGGGCGAGATGACTACGGTCGTGCCCGGGATCATCAAGGCCGGGATCTGGTAGCAAAGAGACTTCCCGCCACCGGTCGGCATAACGGCCAGGACATTCTCCCCCCGGATAACTTTTTCAATAATTTCTCTTTGGCCTGGCCGAAAACTGTCATAGCCAAAATACTTCTTTAAGACCTGCTGTGGATCAAGCAAGCTCTCTGCCCCCTTTAATTCGCTTTACATTTAATGATAACGAAAAAAAGATGCTTTCGCATCTTTTAGTTGACCCGGTTGACCGGAACTCCGTTGACCAGGAAGGAGACGATATTATGACTGGCTTCTTGCAAGACGCTGCGCCGGGATTCCCGGGTGGCGCTGCCAGCATGCGGGGTCAGGATCACGTTGTCCAGCTGGCAGAATTCCTTGTTGAAGTCCGGTTCTTCTTCAAACACGTCCAAGCCCGCCCCGGCGATCCGCTTGGCCTTTAAGGCCCGCAAAAGCGCCGCTTCATCGACCAGGCTGCCCCGGGAAGTATTGATCAAAAAGGCAGACGGCTGCATCATGCTCAAGGCTGCTTCATCGATCACGTGGTAAGTTTCCGGCGTCGCTGGCGCGTTCAAGCTGACATAGTCAGCCTGGCTGAGCAGGTCAGCCAAAGGGACATAGCTGACCCCCAGGGCCCGCTCTTCATCTTCCGGCAATTGGTGGCGGTTGTGGTAGAGAATGTTCATCCCGAAAGTCCGGGCATAGCTGGCCAGGGTCTTGCCGATTCTCCCCATGCCGAAGATCCCCAAAGTCTTGCCGACCGGGCTCTGCCCCTGGTTTTCCGCCAGGCCCGTGTCCAAGAAGTTCCCTTGCCGCATTTCTTGATTGTAGAGGGCCAGTTTCCGGCTGAGGGCCAAAAGGAGGGTAAAGGCCATTTCCGCCGTCGGCTGCATGACGCTGGCCGGACAGTTGGACACGATGATCCCCTGGCTGCTGGCATAGTCCACGTCGATATGGTCATAGCCAACCCCGGTCGCGGAAACGATCTTGAGCTTTTTACCCGCGTCCAGCAGTTCCTGGTCAACTGGCAGCTTGCCGGTGATCAAGGCATCGAATTCCCCCAAGTTAGCCAGATACCAGTCCTTGCCAGCCTCTTCCGGGGCAAAGGTCACCTCGCAGACTTTTTCCAATTCGGGCAGGCTCTTGACTGCCAAGCCCGCCACCAAAACTTTCGCATTTTCCATCTTATGCATCTCCCTCAAACAGCGGATCGCGGCTGGCTTTTAATGCCGCCACGTGGTCTGCCTTGAAATAGATTCTTTCCGCATTGCCATAGTATATATCTGCCATTTCTGTTTCTGAAAAAATCCCCGAATCTTCCAGCCAGGAATAAAGCTGGCCGTAATCATTGAAAGTGGCTGACCAGGGAGCATCGCTGCCCCATAAAAGTCTTTTTGCCCCAACGATTTCTTTGGCCAGGCCCACCGCTTCCTGACAGAAGGGGTAAGGATAAGTCTGCTCGCCGGCAATGTCTTGCAAAGCCGCCAGATCAAAGCTGATGTTTGGCAAAGGAGCCAACAGGGCCAATTCTTTTTCCAGCAAGGCCAATTGGCCGGGCTTGGGGAAAGACAGATGGCAGAGGACAAAGTCCAAATCTGGGTAACGCTTAGCCAGCCGGGCCAAAGACCGGGGCTGGTGGCTGGCCTGGCTGCTGTCACCATAGTCCACGGCTACCGCGAAGCCCGGATAAGAACTGAGATAGTCCAGAATCTTGCCCAGGCGCTCGTCTTCCGCTAGGTTAAAAGGCAAATGGTAGCCCATGAGGCCGCCGGCCTGGCTGACTTCCAGCTTCAAGGCCCGGAAGCCTAAATCTTCAACATGACGCTTGACGATTTTTTCCGCTTCACTGGCAAAGGGGTCAACGGAAAAAGCCGGGGCAAAATGCTCTGGATCCGCCTTAGCCGCCTGCCAGCTGTAATAGTTTTGAAAGCCGTACAGGCTGCCCTGCAAGAGAACGGCCTTGGCCACATCGTGCTCCTCCATCACTTTTTTCGCGGCAGCTAGTCTAAAAGAGTCATCTCCCCAGCCTGCCGGAAAGAGGCGGGTTTTAAAGCCATTGTCCCAGACCACCAGGCCGCCCCCTAAGGCATTGCTTCTGCCGCTCCCCTTGTAGCTGGCCAGGTCCCGCACCAAGTGCAGGTGGGCATCAATTTTCTTCATCGTTCGTCTCCCAATCTTTTTTACGAAACTCTTACTCTTATTATAGTGAAAGCGGTTCATTTTAGCAAAAATTTCAGAAAAAATAAAAGGCCTTTCACCAAGTAAAAGGCCTTTTCCTCTATTTCTGTTAATTGCTCTTTTCCGCCAGCCGGTCCAAAGTCAGCGCGATCAAGCGGTCAGCCACGGCCTGCTTGCTCATCCGCGGCCAAGGATCAAGCTCCTTGCCTGCTTCCAGGACCGTCACCTGGTCCTCGTCGCCGCCAAAGGCATCCCCGCTGACATCGTTGGCCACGATCGCGTCGGCCCCCTTCTCCGCCAGCTTCCGGCTGGCATTGACCAAAAGGTCGTTGGTTTCAGCGGCAAAGCCGATGACCACTTGGTCAGGCCGCTTCTTTTTGGCCATTGTCTTTAACAGGTCCGGATTCTTGACCAGCTGCAGGGTCATCTCCTCTACCCCGTCCTGCTTCTTCAGCTTGTGGTCAGCTGCTTCTTTTGGCCGCCAGTCACTGACGGCTGCCGCCATCAAAAGGGCGTCAGCAGCTGGGAAAAGTTCTTCTAGCCGCTCCAGCATGGCTTGAGTTGACAAGGCGGGATGCAGGTGGATCCGGGCATCTTTTGGCAAAGAAACTGAAACGTTCCCGTAAATCAAGTCCACCTCGGCTCCTCTTCTAGCCGCGGCTTCTGCCAGGCGGAAACCCATCTTGCCGCTTGACCGGTTGCCGATAAAGCGGACCGGATCAATGGCTTCCAGGGTCCCCCCGGCAGTGACGACGATTCTCCTGCCTTTTGCCGGCAAGTCCAGCTGCTCTTCAAGCCAGGCCAGGATTTCTTCAGCTTCCGGCATCCGGCCCTTGCCAGCGTAGCCTTCAGCCAGTCTGCCCACGGCCGGCTCCATGATCCGGTCGCCGCCTTCTTTTAAAAGGCGGATATTGCGCTGAACAGCGGGATTTTCCCACATGTGGGTGTTCATTGCCGGCACGATCAAGCGCGGGCAATGCAGGGCCAAGAGAGTGGTTGAAATTGCATCATCCCCCATCCCCTGGGCCATCTTGGCCAAAATGTTAGCATCAGCCGGTACAACCAAAGCCAGCTGGCTCCAGTCAGCCAGGTCAATATGGGCGATTTCAGCCTGCCGGCTCGGACTGAACAAGTCGTCTAAAACCGGCCATTTCGTCAAGGCTGCCAGGGTTGCCGGTCCAACAAAATTTTCGCTATTGGCCGTCATTGCTACCCGAACTTCATGGCCCGCCTTTTGCAGGCCGCGAACAACGCTGACTGCCTTATAGGCCGCTATTCCGCCAGTCATATAGACCGAAATTCTTGCCATATCTGCCGCCTTAGTAGATCTTCCGTTCCTTGACGATGGCTTGTGCCCAGTCAGCAAAGCGTTCAGCTGCTTCAGCATCCTTTAAGATGACCAGCAAGGTATCGGTGCCGGCAATCGTGCCGACTACGTCATCGTTGTCAATGTCATCGATTAATCCTGCCAAAATTGGCGCGTAAGTCAGCTTCATGCTGGTTTGAATAACGACCGTGAACTGAACTGCAGTAACAGTAGCCACCCGTTCCCGGATTGCGTCTTTCAGCTGCCTTTCCCGGTTAACAGCAGCTGATGGCGCCTTGACATAGTAACTGCGGCCATCATCATCTGGCACCTTGCTGATGTGCAAGGCGTGAATGTCACGGGAGATGGTGGCTTGGGTTGCGTTTGCTCCATGGGATTGCAGCAAGAGCAGCAATTGTTCTTGCGTTTCAATCTTGTTGGTTTGAATCAATTCGTAAATCAGCTGTCTTCTTTCTTTGTAGTTCATAATTATTGCCCCTTAATCTTATATTTAAGCGTTTTAGATACCTTTAATTTTAGCGCACTTTTATATTTCAATAAAGCTGTTATTTAATTATTCTTGACTTATCCTGCTTTTTTTAATCAAATTTCCCCAAAAATCTCTAACACCATTAGCATTATCCAATAAAAAATGCCTTGAAGCAAATTCAAGGCATTTAATATCATTCAATTTAAATAAAAAACTACATTTCATCTGGTGCCTTAACGTCCAGCAAGTCCAGGGCTGACTTGATGACGTGGCTGACTGCTTGAACAACGGCCAAACGGGCCTTCTTGACATCTTCGTCAACGTCATCAACCAAAATTCTGGTATGAGCGTAGTACTTGTTGAAGCGCTTGGCCAGTTCCAGGGCGTACTTGGCAATCGCGCTTGGGTCGTAGCTTTCCATGGCCTTTTGAATGGTGTCGGCATAGCGGCCCATGAAGGAGACCAAGTCCCATTCTTCAGCGCCGATCTTGGTCAAGTCAACATCTGAGAAGTCGGTAATGCCGCTCTTTCTCAAAAGGCTTTCGCCACGGGCCCGGGCATATTGCACGTAAGGACCGGTTTCGCCTTCGAACTTGACAACTTCTTCCAGGTTGAAGTCGATCGGGTTGCGGCGGTAGTTCTTCAAGTCGTGGAAGACAACCGCGCCGATGCCGACTTGCTTGGCAACTTCGTCAGCGTTCTTCAAGCCGGCATTCTTTTCAGAAATCTGCTTGCGGGCCAGGTCAACGGATTCGTTCAAAACGTCTTCCAGGTTAACGACGTTACCCTTTCTGGTAGACATCTTCTGGCCGTTGATGCTCATCAGACCGAAGCTGATGTGGACAATGTCGTCTGCCCAGTCAAAGCCCATTTCCTTCAAGCAGGCACGCAGCTGCTGGAAGTAGACTTCTTGTTCCTGGCCAACAACGTAGATGGACTTGTAGAAGCCATAAGTCTTCTTCCGGTACATGGCAGTTGCCAGGTCACGGGTGATGTAAGTTGAAGTACCGTTACTCTTGATAACCATCAAAGGCGGCAGGTTGTACTTTTCAAGATCAACGATTTCAGCACCTTGGCTCTTAACCAAGAGGCCCTTGTCCCGGAGGATCTTGATTGGTTCATCCATCATTTGGGCACTGAAGGCCTCACCAGTGAAGGAGTCAAAGTGGACGTCCAGCATGTCATAAACCTTCTTGAACCGTTCCAGGGAAACTTCTCTGAACCAGCTCCACAGGCGCTTGGCTTCTTCGTCGCCGTGTTCCAGCTTGGAGAACCATTCCCGGCCGGCTTCATCGTATTCCGGGTGTTCTTCAGCTTCCCGGTTGATCCGGACGTAGTAGGACAAGAGGGTGTTGATTGGGTCCTTTTCAATGTCGGCGTCGTTACCCCACATCTTGTAGGCAGCCATCATCTTCCCGAATTGGGTGCCCCAGTCGCCAAGGTAGTCAATTCTGATTGGCTTGAAGCCTTCCTTGGCCAGGATGCGGGCAATAGCTTCACCGATCATGGTTGACCGCAGGTGGCCCATCCCCATTGGCTTGGCAATGTTAGGTGATGAGTATTCAGTTGAAACGTTCCGGCCGTGGCCAAGGTCACGGGCACCGTAGTTTTCAGGGTCAGCCAGGATTTCCTGCAAAATAGCCGCCCCAGTCTGGCTCTTGTCCAAGAAGAAGTTGATGTATGGACCAACTGCTTGAACCTTTTCAAAATTCCCCTGGTCAATCTTTTCAGCCAGTTCAGCCGCGATCAAGTTTGGCGCCTTGCGCATGGTCTTGGCTAAAGTAAAGGTTGGAAAAGCGTAATCCCCCAGCTTTTCATCCTTTGGACGTTCGATCTTGACGTCAATATCTTCCAGTGACCAGTCTGGCAAAACCATTTGTAAGGCTTCTGCAACAAGTTGTTTACCGTTCATAAAATACCTTCTTTGTTTCCTATGTCTAAAAAATTGAATAAAAATCACTCAGCGCTTGCTTGCCCCATCGCTGATGCAAAATTTAGTTCATGCTTCCTATTAATCTCATCGAGTGTGACAAAACGCTTTGCAGTCTCATTTATTTTTACTCTGTATATTATAGCAAGAGATTAGCGCCTGTGACAACAGATTTTAATAATTTCATTATACTATTTATACAGACTGCATGCATTCTATGCGTTTTCAGCTTCCATGGTCAAGCGACCGCCAGGATACTGGCGCCTAATCAGCTCATGCACGTTCTTGATCATCTGCCTGGTTGACGGAGCCAGGCGCTGCTGGTTGGAAGTCACCAGGGCAATCTTCCGGTAAAAGGGCGTGCTGAAAGGCAGGATCTTGACCTCTCCCTGCATCTTCTGCAGGGCCAAAGCCGGCAAGATGCCCAGGCCCAGGCCTGCTTCTACCATGGCTACGATTGACTGGTCGTCAATGGAGAACTGGATCGCCGTTGACTTGATGGAATAGTGGTCCAGGGCAGCTTTCGTGTCCAGGTCGTAGTCACTTTGCTGCAGGATAAAATTGTAATTTACCAGATCCTCTTCACTGACGCTGTGACCGTTTTTGACCTGGAAGTTTTTGGGGGCAATGCAGTAGATTTCGTCTTCCAGAATTTTCTCGCAGCTGATCCCCTGCTCATTTTCCGGCAGCATGGTCAAGCCCAGGTCCAGCTGCCCGCTTTTCACCGCCTGGGTGATTTCGCTGAAGCCAGCCTGGCGGACGGAAATTTTGACCTGGGGGTAGTTTTTGGCAAAATTCTGGATCAAAGGCGGCAGCCAGTTGATGCAGGCGGAAGAAAAAGCCCCAATCCGGATCAAACCTGTGTCCAGGCCTTGAATCTGCTGGGCTACCTGCTCCAGCCGGCTCTGGTCATTGATAATTTCCTGGATCAAGGGGAGAATTCTTTCCCCATCAGGCGTCAGCTTGACCCCGTTTCTTGATCTGACGAAGACTGGAAAGCCCAGTTCCGTCTCCAACTGGTTGACCGAGTGGCTGATCGCTGACGGAGTGACGTTTAAGACCAGGGCAGCCTTGTTGAAGGTCCCCTGGTCAATAACCGTCCTGAAGACTAAATATGGAAATGGCAGCATTTGCCCCTCCTTACATGAAATTATTTCACTTAAAATTAAACAAGTTGAATTTTATTATTCTTACTCAAGCAATTATAATATAGTCAACGCACAAATGACAATACAATTAGGAGCAATGAAAAATGTTAAGCAAGCTTTTTGCCAATAGAATCAAAACTGAAAATCCATCCCGCCTGCAAGGGCTCTTCCCGGAAAGCAACTTTTCCGACAACATCTCCTTTGGCGGCGGCTGCCCGGACGAAAGCCTCTTCCCAAGCCAGGCTTTGCAAGCTGCTTACCAAAAAGCCGTTAGCCAGGAACAGGCCCACTCCTTCCAATACCATGACGTTAAGGGGCCGGGCGACTTGCGCGACTATCTGGCAAACCGGGCAAGGCAGCAGGGAATCGAGGCTAACGCCGATGACATTTTGCTGACGGCTGGCGGCCAGCAGGGGATCGACCTGGTAGCCAAGCTTTTCCTGGAAGCTGGCGATGAAATGGCAGTTGAAGCTCCCAGCTATGTCGGAGCCCTGGCTGCATTTGACAATTACGAGCCAGTCTACCACGAAATTCCTCTGGAAGACGACGGAGTCAACCTGGATTACTTTGAAGAAGTACTGAAAAAGCACCCGGCAATCAAGCTTTTCTACACGGTGCCGGACTTCCACAATCCAACCGGAATCACCATGTCCCTGGCCAAGCGCCAGCGCCTGGTTGAACTGGCTAACCGCTACGACTTCGTCATCCTGGAAGACACCCCATACCGGGACCTGCGCTACCATGGGGAAACTTTGCCAAGCATCAAGAGCTTTGACACCGAAGGCCGGGTAATTTTCCTGTCCAGCTTCTCTAAGATTCTTTCCCCTGCCTTCCGCTTAGGCTGGCTGGTGGCCAGTCCGGAAATCAAGGAGCAGCTGGTCAACTTGAAGTTGTCAGCTGACCTGGAAGTACCGTACTTAGCCGCTGGTACTGTTGCTGCCTACCTGGCTGATAATGACCTGGACCAGCATATTGACCAGCTGAAGAAGGTCTACCGGGTCAAGCTGGATGCTATGGCCAAGGCTTTAAAGACTTACCTGCCAGCTGATGCCAAAATCAGCCAGCCGGAAGGCGGCTTCTTCTTCTGGGTTGAACTAGGAGATGAAATTGATACCAGACAGCTCTTGCTTGACGAAGCTGTGCCGAAAGAACACCTCATCTACGTGCCTTCTGCCAGCTTCTATCCTAATTGGGACAAAAATAACGGCCTCCGGGTCAACTTCACTGGTTCCAGTCTGAGCCAGATCGATGAAGGCGCTGAACGCTTGGGCAGAATCCTCAGCCCTGCTCAGCTGAGAATGGCAATCTAAACCAGCTAAATACTATTTGCAACCGTCCAACACTTGGGCGGTTTTTTGCTGCTAAATAACTGTCAATCTATTGTAGGCCATTTTCTGGCTAAAAAGCAATTTCTATCGTAAGAATATAAAACAAAAAGAGCCAGACTTCCGTCTGACTCTTGTCTCGCGCGGCAGCTTCCTATCCTCGCAGGCAGTTTCCCACCAACTACTTTCGGCGTTAAGAAGCTTAACTGCTGTGTTCGGCATGGGAACAGGTGTATCCTTCTTGCCATTGCCACCGCACTCTCTTTGAGCTTGCACGCTCAAAACTGAATATCTCTTTCCAAGTCAAAACCTTCATTGCTTTGCTCTTTTGGTCAAGTCCTCGACTGATTAGTACCGGTCCGCTCCAAAGCTCACGCTTCTTCCACTCCCGGCCTATCTACCTCATCGTCTCTGAGGTGTCTTACTTTCTTGAAGAAATGGGAAATCTCATCTTGAGGGGGGCTTCGCACTTAGATGCTTTCAGCGCTTATCCCGTCCGCACATAGCTACCCAGCGATGCCTTTGGCAAGACAACTGGTACACCAGCGGTGCGTCCATCCCGGTCCTCTCGTACTAAGGACAGCTCCTCTCAAATTTCCTGCGCCCACGACGGATAGGGACCGAACTGTCTCACGACGTTCTGAACCCAGCTCGCGTGCCGCTTTAATGGGCGAACAGCCCAACCCTTGGGACCGACTTCAGCCCCAGGATGCGACGAGCCGACATCGAGGTGCCAAACCTCCCCGTCGATGTGAACTCTTGGGGGAGATAAGCCTGTTATCCCCAGGGTAGCTTTTATCCGTTGAGTGATGGCCCTTCCATGCGGTACCACCAGATCACTAAGCCCTACTTTCGTACCTGCTCGAGTTGTCTCTCTCGCAGTCAAGCTCCCTTTTACCTTTACACTCTGCGAATGATTTCCAACCATTCTGAGGGAACCTTTGGGCGCCTCCGTTACACTTTAGGAGGCGACCGCCCCAGTCAAACTGCCCGTCAAACACTGTCCTCGGCCTGGATCACAGACCTGAGTTAGAGCATCCGTCAAGCAAGGGTAGTATCCCAACAGCGCCTCAGATAAGACTGGCGTCCTATCTTCTCCGGCTCCTACCTATCCTGTACATGCTTGACAGATACCCAATATTAAACTGCAGTAAAGCTCCATGGGGTCTTTCCGTCCTGTCGCGGGTAACCCGCATCTTCACGGGTATTATAATTTCACCGAGTCTCTCGTTGAGACAGTGCCCAAATCATTACACCTTTCGTGCAGGTCGGAACTTACCCGACAAGGAATTTCGCTACCTTAGGACCGTTATAGTTACGGCCGCCGTTTACTGGGGCTTCAATTCAAACCTTCGCTTGCGCTAAGCTCTCCTCTTAACCTTCCAGCACCGGGCAGGTGTCAGCACCTATACTTCATCTTACGATTTTGCAGATGCCTGTGTTTTTGATAAACAGTTGCTTGGGCCTTTTCACTGCGGCTGATCTTGCGACCAGCGCCCCTTCTCCCGAAGTTACGGGGCCATTTTGCCGAGTTCCTTAACGAGAGTTCTCTCGCTCACCTGAGGATACTCTCCTCGACTACCTGTGTCGGTTTGCGGTACGGGTGCACCGTTTCTGGCTAGAAGCTTTTCTCGGCAGTGTGACGTCGCAGCCTTCGCTACTATAATTTCGCTCCTCATCACGCCTTGTCCTTATGAGAGCAAGCATTTGACTCGCTCTCAGACTTGACGCTTGAACGTGGTATCCAGCACCACGCGCTGCTAGCCTCCTGCGTCCCTCCATCGCTCATAACGATTCGGTGCAGTACAGGAATCTCAACCTGTTGTCCATCGACTACGCCTCTCGGCCTCGCCTTAGGTCCCGACTTACCCTGGGCGGACGAGCCTGCCCCAGGAAACCTTAGTCTTGCGGCGGACAGGATTCTCACCTGTCTTTCGTTACTCATACCGGCATTCTCACTTCTAGAAGCTCCACATGTCCTCTCGGTCATGCTTCTCCGCCGCTAGAACGCTCTCCTACCACGTGCATAATGCACATCCACAGTTTCGGTATCATGCTTAGCCCCGGTAAATTTTCGGCGCGGCGTCACTCGACTAGTGAGCTATTACGCACTCTTTGAATGATGGCTGCTTCTGAGCCAACGTCCTAGTTGTCTGCGCAACTCCACATCCTTTTCCACTTAGCATGAATTTTGGGACCTTAACTGGTGATCTGGGCTGTTTCCCTTTCGACTACGGATCTTATCACTCGCAGTCTGACTCCCGCACATAAATGTCTGGAATTCGCAGTTTATCTGAATTCAGTAACCCTTGACGGGCCCCTAGTCCAAACAGAGCTCTACCTCCAGCATCCTCTTTGCGAGGCTAGCCCTAAAGCTATTTCGGAGAGAACCAGCTATCTCCAAGTTCGTTTGGAATTTCACCGCTACCCACAACTCATCCCCGCAATTTTCAACTTACGTGGGTTCGGTCCTCCAGCGCGTTTTACCGCGCCTTCAACCTGGTCATGGGTAGGTCACTTGGTTTCGGGTCTGCGTCAGCCAACTGCTCGCCCTCTTCAGACTCGCTTTCGCTGCGGCTCCGTCTTTTCTGACTTAACCTTGCTGACTAACGCAACTCGCCGGTTCATTCTACAAAAGGCACGCCATTACCCCTTAACGGGCTTTGACTACTTGTAGGCACACGGTTTCAGGTTCTCTTTCACTCCCCTCCCGGGGTTCTTTTCACCTTTCCCTCACGGTACTGGTTCACTATCGGTCACTGGTTAGTATTTAGCCTTGCGAGATGGTCCTCGCGGATTCAAACGGGATTTCACGTGTCCCGCCCTACTCAGGATACTGATAGGCCTTCTTTGGATTTCGCTTACGGGGCTCTCACCCTCTCTGGCGCGTCTTCCCAAACGCTTCTGCTATCCTCTGAAGTGCCATGTCTCAGTCCTACAACCCCGGCAGATAAATCTGCCGGTTTGGGCTCTTTCCTGTTCGCTCGCCGCTACTTGGGAAATCGATATTTCTTTCTCTTCCTGCAGCTACTTAGATGTTTCAGTTCACTGCGTGTTCCTTTCTTGTGCTATGTATTCACACAAGAATAGCATGTCTGCACATGCTGGGTTCCCCCATTCGGAGACCTCCGGATCAAAGCCTACTTACGGCTCCCCGAAGACTTTCGCGGTTAGTCGCGTCCTTCATCGGCTTCCAGTGCCAAGGCATTCACCGTGCGCCCTTCTTCACTTGACCTTGCAAGTTTGTTCTTTCGAACTCTCTCGGTCGCTTTGCAATGTTTTCATTGATCTCAATGATTCTCGGTTTTTTCTTGGAATTAAGATATTCAGTTTTCAACGTACAAGTGAGAGTTGGTACTCTCAAAACTGAACAAAGTTTCTTTTGCAGTGTGCTTCCGTAACTCACAATCGTCTATTAGTGTTCCCACTCTCTGATTGTGCGTCTTTCCTTAGAAAGGAGGTGATCCAGCCGCAGGTTCTCCTACGGCTACCTTGTTACGACTTCACCCCAGTCATCTGCCCTGCCTTAGGCGGCTGACTCCTAAAAGGTTATCCCACCGACTTTGGGCATTGCAGACTTCCATGGTGTGACGGGCGGTGTGTACAAGGCCCGGGAACGTATTCACCGCGGCGTGCTGATCCGCGATTACTAGCGATTCCAGCTTCGTGCAGGCGAGTTGCAGCCTGCAGTCCGAACTGAGAACAGCTTTAAGAGATCCGCTTGCCCTCGCGGGTTCGCTTCTCGTTGTACTGCCCATTGTAGCACGTGTGTAGCCCAGGTCATAAGGGGCATGATGACTTGACGTCATCCCCACCTTCCTCCGGTTTGTCACCGGCAGTCTCTCTAGAGTGCCCAACTTAATGATGGCAACTAAAGACAAGGGTTGCGCTCGTTGCGGGACTTAACCCAACATCTCACGACACGAGCTGACGACAGCCATGCACCACCTGTCACTGCGTCCCCGAAGGGAAAGACTTATCTCTAAGTTTGTCACAGGATGTCAAGACCTGGTAAGGTTCTTCGCGTTGCTTCGAATTAAACCACATGCTCCACCGCTTGTGCGGGCCCCCGTCAATTCCTTTGAGTTTCAACCTTGCGGTCGTACTCCCCAGGCGGAGCGCTTAATGCGTTTGCTGCGGCACTGAGAACCGGAAAGTCCCCAACACCTAGCGCTCATCGTTTACGGCATGGACTACCAGGGTATCTAATCCTGTTCGCTACCCATGCTTTCGAGCCTCAGCGTCAGTTGCAGACCAGAGAGCCGCCTTCGCCACTGGTGTTCTTCCATATATCTACGCATTCCACCGCTACACATGGAGTTCCACTCTCCTCTTCTGCACTCAAGAATGACAGTTTCCGATGCAGTTCCACGGTTGAGCCGTGGGCTTTCACATCAGACTTATCATTCCGCCTGCGCTCGCTTTACGCCCAATAAATCCGGACAACGCTTGCCACCTACGTATTACCGCGGCTGCTGGCACGTAGTTAGCCGTGACTTTCTGGTTGATTACCGTCAAATAAAGACCAGTTACTGCCTCTATCCTTCTTCACCAACAACAGAGCTTTACGATCCGAAAACCTTCTTCACTCACGCGGCGTTGCTCCATCAGACTTGCGTCCATTGTGGAAGATTCCCTACTGCTGCCTCCCGTAGGAGTTTGGGCCGTGTCTCAGTCCCAATGTGGCCGATCAGTCTCTCAACTCGGCTACGCATCATTGCCTTGGTAGGCCTTTACCCCACCAACTAGCTAATGCGCCGCGGGCTCATCCTAAAGTGACAGCTTGCGCCGCCTTTCAAACTTGAATCATGCGATTCATGTTGTTATCCGGTATTAGCACCTGTTTCCAAGTGGTATCCCAGTCTTTAGGGCAGATTGCCCACGTGTTACTCACCCATCCGCCGCTAGCGTCCAACAAATCATCCCGAAGGAATCTTTGAATTCAGCTCGCTCGACTTGCATGTATTAGGCACGCCGCCAGCGTTCGTCCTGAGCCAGGATCAAACTCTCAATTTGAAAATTGAGCCTTTTTAAATCTGCTCCAGATTATTTGCTTGCGAATTGACTTCGCTTATTTGCTTGGATCAAACAATGTTTGACCCGCACACTGCGAAACTTTGTTCAGTTTTCAAAGTACCAACTTGCGTCAAGTGACGCAACGTTTTATATCCTACTCGCTTGTTTGATTCTTGTCAACAAGTTTTTGATATTTTCTTTTTGCCTCCGCGAGACTTGCTTGTCTCACGCGGCAACAAATATTAGTATACTCGTTATTTTTGATTCGTCAAATTTGCTTTTTCATTCGTTTTATGATTGGTGCACCCGGCAGCGTTGTAATATTTTTTAACTTGTATCCTCTTCCTTTTGTTTTGCCTTTTGGGCGTGGATCATTTGTTAAAGGCACAATAGTTCGGAATATTGCTATTTTCACTAGCGAAAATGACAAGTTTTTTTATTTTTCTTTTGTAAAAGAAAAAACAGACCCGGAGGTCTGTTAAATAGTCAAAAGGTAAGAGATAGGTAGCTTACTTTAGTTCCGCCACGATTTTTTCCAAGCATTCCTTGGCTTCTTCCGGCAGCGGCGTCTTCGGATGCTCGCCGTTATAAGCATTCAACCAGTCCAGCCGGTCCTGCATCCGGGCCCGGAGGCTTTGCTTGTAGTCAGCTGAATCTAAGTCAACCGGATAGGCAGCAAGCGGCATATAGCTGACACCGGCAAAATCGCCAAAAGCTTCCCACTGGTCAGTATCATCCACCAGCTTTTCAATGATCTCCAGGGTCAGTTCCTTAGGAATATTTTTCCCGCAAAAAGCATCCGTGTTTAAAACATAGCATTCAGCTCCGCGCTTGGTGAAAAGCTCCTTGAAGTCACCATAGTCGCCAGCTACCGGGTAAGCTCTGAAGGGGTCAGCAAAAGGTTCAATGACCAAGGTGTTCATGTCAAAACCCTTTGGCAGGTTCTCTGCCGAAGTCCGCTTGGTCGCTAAAGTCAAGCCCAGCGTCGTGGCCAAAACCGGATCCGTCACCTTTAATACAGGCGGCAAAGAGTTGTCCTTCATGATCCAGAAGAGGGCTGTGATTGGATTTTCTTCCACATCGACCCGATTGGCTGAAGTATACCGGCTCTTGATGACCCGGCCGTTATTGTTTCGGAGGTCTTCAGTGACTAATACCTTCCGCCCTTCTTCATCCAGAGTAACCGCGCAGTTCATTACGGCGGTGTAGTACTTGGTCTCGTGGTGACCAGCCGGATAGTCGTGGGTCTTGTCAAAGTAAGCGGGCTCCAAAGCTACTGAGCTGCCGTCTTCTCTTGAGATAATGAAAGCATCGTCGTGCAAAACCGTAATGTCGTACTTGCCACCATGATCAGCATGAGTCAAGGTTGATTTGCCCGAACCTGATAACCCGTAAAAGGCGAAAACCTTGTCCTCCTTGTCTTCAAAGTGGAAGGCCTGCTCGCCCCCGTGGCAGGCGGCATAGCCGTGCCGGTGGGCCAGGGCCCAGGCTAAAGTCAAGGTCCCCTTCTTCAGCTCCCCGAAATAGCGGAGGCCAAACACCGCGGCGCAGTTATGCGGAGCGTCAAAAATTGCCAGTCCGTCCGGGTAAGCTGGATCCGTTACATTCGGGTCAAAGTAGAAGTAGAGGTCCCCTTCATCATAAAGCTTGGACTGCTCATACATCTCAGCCGCTTTTTCATCAAAAAATTTGAAGTTGAGCACGTAACTGAGCAGGTTAAAAGCCTGATCTTCCGGCAGCATCAAGTGGGCCTTTAATGTAAATGAAGGATCCAGCCCAACCAAGACCGTCGCCTTTAAATACTTTTGCTCATGCCCCGCATAGATGTCCTCATACAGACAATTAGTTAATGCAGCCGCATCCTCATCTGGGTCATCAACAAAGTGCCGGGCTGACGCCGTCCGGCCCAAGACCTTGCCGTGGTTGTAAACCAATTGCTTGGCCCCGACCGGCAGACCCAAATCACTGGTGTGCAGGATCGGCAGATCTGTCTCAATCACCCCTGGCTGTCTTTTAGCCAGTTCATATGCCTCAGCTACACTCTTGACTTCATGAACATTATTGCCGTAAAAAGCTGATTCAATAGTCGCCCGTACCCGGCTGAACTTCTTATTAGCCTTGACCAGTTCACTCTGCTTAAAACGTTCTCTAGTGCTCATAATCTCTTCCTTTCATCATCACATCATTTATCATAAAGCGGTTTCAACCGTTTTCCTTTATCATAACACAGGTATGTGAAGGAGTGAACTTTAATTTGCTAATTCTTGGTAAAAAAAGACAGCAGCCTGAGAGCTGCTGTCTAAGATAGTATTCTATTTTAGTCTGTTCTTTTTCAGCTTAGTTTTCGCCGCGCACGAACTTGCTTGCCTGGATACCAGCTTGCCGGCCAAAGACTACAGTTTCAGCAACTGAGTTGCCGCCAATCCGGTTGTTGCCGTGCAGGCCCCCGGAAACTTCACCAGCCGCGTAAAGGCCTTCGATAACCTTGTCGTCCTTGCCCAAAACTTGAGTTTCAGGGTTGATGTGCAAACCGCCCATCGTGTAGTGGATAGCTGGGTGAATGTGAATAGCAAAGTATGGAGCAACAGAGATGTCGCGGTCCATCCCGGTAGTCCGGCCAAAGGCTTGGTCGTCTTGGTTCTTGACTGCTTCGTTCCAGCTGGCAACAGTTGCTTCAAGGCCCGCTGCGTCAACGCCGATCTTGCCGGCCAGTTCTTCCAAAGTAGCACCGTGTTCTACCAGGCCGATGTGGTCGTAGAATTCAACTGCCTTAACGTGGTCGCGGACGCCTTGGTCAAAGATGAGGTAGGCACCGTCTTCATTCAAGCCAGTGATGGCTGCTGAAACAACTTTCCGGGTGTCCAGTTCATTGATGAAGCGCTGGCCAGCCTTGTTGACCAAAATAGCGCCTTCGCCCCGGACAGCTTCCCCGATCAAGAAGGTCTTTTCACCATCAGTTTGGGCAGTTGGGTGAACTTGGATAAAGTCCATTTGCACCAGTTCCGCACCGGCTTCTTCACCCAAGATCAAGCCGTCACCAGTTGCACCAGCTTGGTTGGTCGTCTTGTAGCCTTCCAGGTCTGGCCGGTACTTCTTGATGATTTCCTTGGAAGCACCGAAACCACCGGTTGCCAAAATAACAGCCTTGGCCATAACTTGCCGGCGGCCATCTGGACCAACGACGTCAATGCCAGTTACCTTGCCGTTTTCGTCTTGCAAAAGCTTAACAACCTTGGTCTTGTTGAAGACTGGAATCCGGGCTGCTTCAATGCTCTTCAACAGGCCGGTAATCAAGTAGCCGCCAACTGGCGCCATAGATGCTGGCCGGTGAGCCCGCTTCTTGCTCATCCCCCCGGTAATAGTCAAGTCATCCAGCTCAACGCCGTATTGCTTCAGCCAGTCAATTGCCAGAGCAGCGTGGTCAACGAAGTAGGTCAGCATTGCTTCATCGTTCAAGTTGCCGCCGCCCTTAAGGGTTTCTTGGTAGAAGTCAGCCTTGTTGTCGATAATGCCGTGCTTGTATTGAACCAGGGATTCAGCCGCGTTCATCCCAGATGAAGCCTTGCTGGTGTTACCGCCCAAAACTTCGTTCTTTTCGAAAACAGCCACGCTGGCGCCAAGTTCATGTGCCTGCAAGGCAGCAGACAAACCGGTACCACCGGCCCCGATGACTACCAGGTCGTAGCTTGGGTTGACTAAATCGATTGGAGTGGACTTAAATTCGTATTTTGCCATGATAGTTCCTCTACTCAAATTATTTATTACTTACCTCCACATTATAAACTATTTTTTAACTTTTTAAAATTGAAAAGGCTATTTTTTAAAAATGTCAATTTGTTTCTAACTTTGCCAAAAAGAAAAGAATCTCCTGCAATGAGAAGATTCTTTCAAAAAATACTTACCGGTGCTGGTGGTTCAGCTTCTTGGCCAGGAAGTCGCCGACCACTTGCACGATGAAGATCATGATTACGACCAGGAGAGTGGCCAGGAAGGTCACGTCGTTGGCGAAGTCGCGGTAGCCGTATTGGATAGCGGTCGTACCCAGACCACCGGCCCCAACGGCCCCGGCCATAGCGGTCAAGCCGATCAGACTGATGATGGAAACAGTCGATACCCTGATGATTTCTGACCGCGTTTCCTTGAGGTAGACGTCAAAAATAATGTCCCAGTTGCTTGCGCCCAGGCTCTGGGCTGCTTCAACCTTGCCCGGGTCCAGGCTTTCCAGAGCGACTTGCACCTGGCGGGCATAAAATGGGAAGATCCCCAAAGTCAGTGGCACCAGAGCAGCCGTGTCCCCGATTTCCGTCCCCACGATCAAGCGGGTCAAAGGTGAAATGAAGGCCAAAAGAATAATGAATGGAATGGCCCGCAGAACGGAGATCAGCTTGTCGCAGAAGTTGAACCAAAACTTGTTTTCCAGGATCCCGCCTGGTTCGGTCAGAACCAGAACAACCCCGAAGAAGAGGCCCAGAACTCCGCCGAAGATCGACGGCCAGAAGGTCATGTAGATGATCTGCAGAATTGAGGTGCCCCAGCCGGTGTCCCCGCTCCAGCCCAAGTTGTAAATATTTGGAAAGGTCTGCGCGATCCAGTGTACCAAACCATTAATCATAAGCGGTTACCTCTTTCGTCTAATTCCGTTACCGTGACACCCTCGTCGTTTAAGAACTTCAAGGTTGCCTTCTGCTTTTCAGCATCCCCCTTGACCGTGACCAGCAAAGTCCCGACCGGTTCGTCCGCCAAAACTTCCACGTTGCCGTAAAGCATCGATGCTTCCACGCCGACTTCCCGGTAGAGCTCGATGATGATCGACTTGGCCACGTTGTTCAAGCTGTAGACCAGCTGGTAGAGGGCTTCATTTTCAGCCAGGCTGATGTTCAAGCTCTTCAAGGTGTCAACTACGGCCAAAGAGCCACCGACGAACTTCTGGGTCAGTTCAGCCTTTGGCTGAAGGAAGACATCCCGTAAGTTGCCGTTTTCCACGACCCGGCCATTTTCCATAACTGCCACCTTGTTGGCGATCTTCTTAACCGCGTCCATTTCGTGGGTGATCAAAACGATGGTCAAGCCCAGTTCCCGGTTTAGTTTCTTCAAAAGGTCCAGGATCTGGATGGTCGTCTGTGGGTCCAAGGCACTGGTTGCTTCGTCTGACAAAAGGATTTCCGGATCATTGGCCAAAGCGCGGGCAATCGCCACCCGCTGCTGCTGACCGCCGGAGAGCTGGGCTGGATAGGCATTGGCCTTGTCTTCCAGGTCAACCAGCTTCAGAAGCTTGTGGCATTTTTCTTCCAGCTCATCGTCAGAGAGGTCTGAGTGCTTGAGGGCAAAGGCAATGTTTTCAATGACTGTTGTTTCATTCAGTAGGTTGAACTGCTGGAAAATCATCCCGATCTTCCGGCGGCGGGCCTGCAGGTCCTTGCCGCTGATCACCTGCTTGCCGTCTTTGACAAAGTCGACACCCTCAACCACGACATCTCCAGCCGTTGGCTTTTGCAAAAGGTTGATGGTTCTGACCAGGGTAGACTTCCCGGCCCCGGAAAAACCGACGATCCCGTAGATGTCGCCTTTTTCGACGTGCAGAGTCACGTCCTGCACGGCTTGCACATCGGCAGCCTTTTTCCGCTTAAAAGTCACACTGACGTGGTCCAGTTGAATAATGCTCATATGATCAAAGCTTCTTTCTAGGTTAAGTTAAAAATCTTAGAACTTGGCGTCCCAAGCTGCAACTTGCTTGCTGCCGTAGTACTTCTTGTACAGCTGCTTGGTCTTTTCAGTCTGGTAAGCCTTAACGACTTCCTTGTAAGCCTTCTTGTTCTTGTCCTTCTTGCGGGCAACGATGATGTTGATCCATTGGTATGAGTCCTTGTTGATTGGTTCAACGTAGATGGTTTGCTTGTCGCCCAGGCCGGCTGGGTTGGCGTAGTCGTTGTTGACAACAGCAGCGTCAACTGACTTCAAAACTCTGGCAGCTTGTTCAGTAGCAACTTCCTTGATCTTGAAGTTCTTCGGGTTGCTCTTGATGTCAGCAACAGTGTAAAGCTTAGTTGCGCTGGTTCCCTTCAGAGTGATCAGGCCGGCGTTCTTCAGAACCAAGAGAGCCCGGGCTTCGTTGGTCGCGTCGTTTGGAACAGCGATCGTAGCACCCTTTGGCAGAGCCTTCAATGACTTGTACTTAAGTGAGTAAAGACGGATTGGAGCGATGTAGGTCTTGCCGATAGCTACCAAGTTGCTCTTGTTGGCCTTGTTCCAGTTGTTCAAGAAGTTGTAGTGCTGGAAAGCGTTAAGGTCCAGGTCCCCTGACTTCAAGGCGCTGTTTGGCTGGTTGTAGTCAGAGAAGTTCTTGGTCTTGACAATAATACCATACTTCTTCTTGGCCGTGGCAGCCACGCTCTTCCAGATAGCCCGTTCAGCCTTGGTTGCCCCAACGGTCCCAACGGTCACCGTTTCAGTTTTAGCGCTTTGCTGACCGCCCTTCTTGCCAAAGGAGAAGAAGGCGATAACAGCCACAACTACAACGGCCACAACAGCAATAATAATGTTTCTTTGTTTCTTTTTTCTCATGATTAATACCTCCAGAAACACAGCAGCAATCCCGATCAGCGGCAGTCAAATTCGAACAGAAAAGAAAAAGCGCCCGTCCTTGATAAAGGACGAGCGCTCGTGATACCACCTTTAGTTCATTCATTACTTGCGTAATAAATCTCACCAGCTGTCTCCAAACTAAAGCAGAAACAGCTTGCTTGTTTAACGAGAGCAACCCCGGCAGCGGCTAAATATCACCGCAACATATCATTCCAAGCCCATGTTCACCGGAACTCTCCTGGCGGCTTTCACCATCTGCCGCCTCTCTGTAAAGGATCGTCACCCGACTACTCTGCTTTTCGAGATAACTTTTCTTAACTTGATGCTCTAAATTTATCATTATTTTTTAAGTAAGTCAAGCCTTTTTCTAAAAAAATGTTAAAGCTCATTCCGGTCCTTGCCATAAGCGGCCAAAAGATCCCGCAGCTTGGCATCTTTCCCCTTCTCCGTCAGGACGTTGCTGACTTCTTTGATCCCATCGCAGATCCGCGACATGATTCTGAAGAGGGTCATGCCGGCAAAGAAGAGGACGACGACCGTGAAGATGGCCCGGCCAGAGAGCGGACTCAGCTTGAAGAAGCCAGGAATAAAGATGATCGACAAGATGATGCAGACCACTGACAGGGCCAAAACGCCCAGCTTGTACTTGTTGAGCGGCCGTGAGATCCAGAAGAGGACCATCAAGCCCACCAAGACCAGGAGGGCAGTTGACGCGGTCGCGACTTCATTGTCCCCAATATTGGTAAACTTGTTGGTCAAGACCAGGATGCTGACGGCCAGCCAGTCGGTAATCCCGCCAGGGATTGACTTGGTCAGAATGTTGACCGTGAAATTGCCCCGGATCCGGGAATGGTTCTTTTCCAGAGCCAAAAGGAAGGATGGCAGGCCGATCGTAAAGCTGGAGATCAAGGTGATCTGTGCCGGCTTGATTGGGTAGTTAATCGTCAAGATCAAGGAAAAGACCGCCATCAGCAAGGAGAAGATGTTTTTAACCAAAAAGAGGCCAGCTGAACGTTCAATATTGTTGACCACCTGCCGGCCCTCATTGACCACCTGGGGCATCTTGGCAAAATTGGAGTCCAGCAAAACCACCTGGGAGGCCTGGACAGCAGCGCTGTTGCCTGAAGCCATGGCAATGCTGCAGTCGGCTTCCTTCATGGCCAGGATGTCATTGACCCCGTCTCCGGTCATGGCCACAGTCTTACCGATCCTCTGCAGGGCCTGGACGAATTCCTTTTTTTGCTCCGGCTTGACCCGGCCAAAGACATTGTATTCAGCCATAGCCTGCTCGTATTCACCCGGCTTGATCGTCTGAGCATCGATGTATTTTTCCGCCCCGGCAATCCCGGCCTGGCCGGCCACCCGGGAAACGGTAACCGGATTGTCCCCGGAGATGACTTTGATTTCCACCCCTTGCTTGGCAAAATATTCAAAAGTCTCCTTGGCCTCTTTCCGGATCGGGTTGGACAAAAGTACGTAGCCCAGAACTTCGACCTCCTGGGTCAAGGCTTCCTTTTCATCCGCCAGTTCAGCTGGATACTTGGCAAAAGCCAGGACCCGGTAGCCTTCTTCTGGGTAACGGGCAAACTCTTCCTGGCAGGCTTTCAGCTGAGAGCGCAGGATCATTTCCGGTGCCCCCAAAAGCAGAGTGTAGCCGGCAAAAACCGCCCCGCTGTACTTGTTGACTGAAGTAAAAGGAATTACCCTTTTGGCATTGACCAAGGGCTGGTCCTGGCCAAACTTCTGGCTCAAGGCTTCAGCGGTGATATTATCGACAGGCATGTTGGAAACGTAGGCAGCAAGCCGATCTTCCAAATCATTTCCCGGGTAATTTTTTGCCGGGACGACTTTTTCCACCGCCATTTTTGGCTCAGTGATCGTCCCCGTCTTGTCAACGCAGAGAACATTGACCCGGGCCAGGGTTTCCACGCTTTTCATGTCGTGCAGCATGACCTGATTTCTGGCCAGGCGCATGGCAGCCAGGGCCAGGGCCACCGTCGTCAAAAGATAAAGTCCTTCCGGGATCATGCCGATAATGGCTGCTTCCATCGAACTGATCGATTCAGCAAAAGACCGGTGGTTGAGGAAGTATCCTTGGGCAAAAAGGGCTACCCCCATTGGAATGATGATGATGCCGACCCACTTGATCAAACGGTTGATGGCCCGGATCATCTTTGACTCTTCTCCGCCGCCCATGGCTTTGGCTTCCGCCGTCAATTTGGCGATGTAAGACTGGCTGCCCACCTTGACCAGCTGAGCCATGACTTCACCGGAAACGACGAAAGAACCGGACAAAAGCTCATCGCCAACCTCCTTGGCAATTTCGTCGCTTTCCCCGGTCAAGAGCGATTCATTGACCCGGACGCTGCCGTCGACCACCTTGGCATCGGCCGGGATCTGGTCACCGGCTTTTAAGAGGACCAGGTCCCCTTCAACCAGCTGGTCAATTGGCACCTGCCGCCTTTTTCCGCCTCTGAGCGCCAGAACTTTGGTCTGGTTTAAGACCTGCAGCTTGCTTAAAACGGATTTTGCCCGGATTTCCTGGACGATCCCGACGATCGTGTTCAAGATAATCACCGGCAAAAAAGTCAAGTCACGAATATCACCGGCAATTAAAAGCAGGATGGTCAAAACCAGGAAGATCAAGTTGAAGTAGGTAAAGGTGTTTTCAACGATGATCTGCCGGTTGGTCTTGAACTCATCATCAATGGCGGTGTTGACCTTGCCGGCCGCTTTTTTCTGTTCGACCTCCTCCTCGGTCAGCCCCGTCTGCAAATTTGTTTTCATCACTCACATCTCACTTTTCACAACTTGCCCTCCCTGCTATTTTTTGCGCAGGTAGGTCTCAAAGACATAATCATACTTGTTCTTGCCATCAGCCTGGTGGGCTTCTGTATTTACCAGGTCAAAAGCCGCCCAGGCAAGGTCCGGCATGTAGGTGTCAGCTGGAAAAGTCCCCTTAATCCGGGTCACTTCCAGCTTGTCAACCTGGTCAGCCAGCAGGGCAAAGAGGCTGGAGCCGCCAATAACGCAGACTTCCCCGGCTTGCTCCTTCAGCCAGCTGGAAACTTCTTCTTCGCTTTTCAGCTGCAAAACCCCAGCTGGCAGGTCCAATTTTCTGCTGGAAAGGACGACATGCTCCCGGCCTGGCAGAAGACCCGGCAAGGACTCAAAAGTCTTTCTCCCCATCAGCATGGGATGACCCATGGTCTTTTCCTTAAAGTGGGCCAAATCAGCGGGCAAGTGCCAGGGCAGGCGGCCCTGGTAGCCGATGGCGCCTTTTTCATCTTGTGCCCAAACATAGCTAAGCAATTTTTTCACCCTTTCTAAACGGCAACCGGGGCCTTGATCGTGGACCCATGCTGGTAGTTGACCAATTTGATATCGGCCATTTCAAAATCTGCTACTTTTTTCTTCTCTGGGTTCAGCCACAAAGTTGGCGCGTCAAATGGCGTTCTTTTCAGCTGCTCTTCAACCTGGGCAAAGTGGTTCTTGTAAATGTGGGCATCCCCGATAGTGTGGACGAACTCACCCACTTCCAGGCCGGTTTCCCGAGCAATCAACGATAAAAGCAAAGAGTAGCTGGCGATGTTAAATGGCACGCCTAAGAACATGTCACCTGAGCGTTGGTAAAGCTGCAGGCTGAGCTTGCCGTCAGCCACATAAAACTGGAAAAGGACATGGCAAGGCGGCAGGGCGCTGGAAGGAACGTCTTCCGGGTTCCAGGCCGTTACAATCAAGCGGCGGGAGTCGGGATTGGTCTTGATCTGCTCAATCACGTTCGCGATCTGGTCGATAAAGCCGCCATCCCGCTTGCCCCAGTGCCGCCACTGGGCCCCATAGACGTCGCCCAGGTTGCCGTATTTTTGAGCAAAAGCTTCATCATCCAGAATCCGCTGGCAGAATTTCTGCATTTCTTCATCATAGACTGCCTTAAATTCCGGGTCCTTTTGACTCCTGAGGCCAAAGTCAGTCATGTCCGGGCCCTGGTATTCCGGGCTGGTTACCCAGTTCTTGAAGGCCCATTCGTCCCAAATGTGGTTTTTATGTTCAAGCAAGAAGCGGATATTGGTGTCTCCCCGCAAGAACCACAAAAGCTCGCTCTTGATCAAGCCAAAAGGCACCCGCTTGGTTGTCAAGACCGGGAAGCCCTGGCTTAAGTCAAAGCGCATTTGGGCCCCAAAGAGGCTTCTGGTGCCTGTCCCAGTCCGGTCATTTTTGTCATTGCCTTCGGTCATGATCTTTTTCAGTAAGTCTAAATATGCTTGATCTTGATTTGCCATTTCCTTGTCCTTTGCAAAAACTTTTTACTTCACTTCACCTTTAGTCTAACAGAATTTTTTAGCAGGTGTTAATCTTTACAAAAAGCTTAACAGATGGAAAAAGCCCTAGCAGGATTGGCCTGCCAGGGCTTGTCATTGTTCTTCTTTTTTCGCTTTTTAGCTAATTAACCTTGAAAAAGGCCTTTTTCCCGGACAGGGTCCGCTCGATATCAGTCATGCTCTGGAAGAACATGTTCTTGACCGCCATCTTGGTATAGTAGGCTGAGTGCGGGGACATGACCACATTCGGCAGGTTGATCAGCTCCGTGTACTCTTCCGGCAAAGAACCCACGTCCTCAAACTTGCGGCCGAAGATTTTTTCTTCCCCTTCCAAAACGTCCAGGGCAGCCCCGCCGATTTCATGATATTTCAAGGCCACAATTAAGGCCGCGGTATCGACCAGTTCACCTCTTGACTGGTTGACCAGGATCGCGTCGTCCTTCATCTTGGCAAATTCATTGGCGCTGAACATGCCCTTGTTTTCCGGAGTCAGCGGGATGTGCAGCTGAACGATATCGCTTTCCTTGATCAAGGTCTCAAAGTCAACGAAGTCCAAAAAAGGCTCTAAAGAAGCATTATAAACCGGGTCATAGCCGATGACTCTAGCCCCCAGGGCATGGTACATTTCCGCCGCTGCTGCCCCGATCCGGCCCAAGCCGACGATGCCGACCGTCTGGTTGAAGATCTCATCGCTCATCAGCTCCGTTGGCCGGGTAAAGTCCCCCCGCCGCATCTTCCGGTGATAGTAGCCCCACTTGCGCAAAAGGTACATGGCCCCGGTCAAGCCGTTTTCCGCGATTGCCCGCGGCGAATAAGCCGGCACATTAGCGACGGTAATCCCGTACTTAGTGGCCGCTTCCAAGTCGATATTGTCCGCCCCTACCTTCCGCAAGGCCAGGTGCTTGACTCCTCCTTGCGCCAAAGTCTCAAGGTCAGCGGCCGTCAAGGCTTCTGCCTGCTGGGTCGAAACTGCCTCAAAGCCCTTGGCTTCTTCCAGGTTATCTGCCGTCAAGGGGCTGTGGGTATAAGAAATTTTATCGTCTGGGTGTTGGTCCTGCCACTCTTTTAAAAAAGCTTCTTCCACCGGCGTAATGCCGAACAAGTATGCCTTCATCTTTTTTCTCCTCATAATTGACAAATTTTGCCAAACAAGCTCTCGTTTTTTCTGATTCTGGTATCCTAAAGTAAAAGCCTTATGCTTTTCTTTATATTATGACAAAAAAATTAAAAGATTGCTAGAGTGATTTTTAGTTATCGCATTTTTTAACACTTCTGTAATCTTTAAGCTAAAGGCCAGAAAAAACTGAAAAGAAAACATGGAGAAAAAGTATAAAGCAAAAGAAAGGTAGAAAATGATGAATGAAGAAAACGATCCCCGTTACATTCAACCCAAAGACAGTCTGGAAGCCATGGAACTGATTCAAAAGCTCTTCAACCAGTACCGCCGCGCACCCTTAACCTCCGAGCTTCTTGCCTACCATCAGAATTTGATCGAACGCCTGGAAGGTGACATCCACCAGGCTGCTGAAGCAGAAGGCCAGGCCAAAAGAGTCCAGGACTTAGACCGGATGATCAAGCTGATGAAGGACTGGACCGCCATCCGACTTTCCGGCCGCCCCTTTAACGCCAAGATGCGCCACTTCCGCTTCCTGCCAGAGGGCGGCCAGTTCAAGTTCAAACGGCATCCCCACAAAATTAAGGCTAATTCCAGTCACAGAGCTAGCCGGCATTAAAAAAGCGAGACCACTTGTCTCGCTTTTTTGTTTGCATATCTAACTTGCTACTTGCTCAATTACTTGATGTAAGCGTACTTGTAGCTCCATTGGGTACCAGCGTTGTTGTGGATGATCCCCTTAACCTTGCTGTTTTGCAGGTAGGCAGTCGTCTGCTGGTAGATCGGGCTGACTGCCTGGTCGGCATTAGCCACTTGGGCAGCCTTGACCAGGTCTTGCCAGCGCTTGTTAACGTCGTTGGCGTCAGTCGTCAAAGCCTTCTTGATCAAGCTGTTGTATTCAGCATTGTTCCACTTGCCGTAGTTGTAGCTAGTCCCCTTCTGCAGGATCTGCATGAAGGTCATCGGGTCGCTGAAGTCCCCGCCCCAGCCGGAAACGTAGATGTCAAAGTCCCCGCTTGCAGCCTTGGTGTAGGCGTTCTTGCTTGGGATGGAGCTGACCTTCACGCTGATGCCGGACAAAACCTTGGTCCATTGGGACTGCAGGTACTGAGTCAAGGCGTCGGCGTTGGTGCTTTCGTTTGAAGCCAGCAAGGTCAGGTTCAATTTCTTCAAGCCCAATTCCTTCAAGCCAGCCTTCCAGTACTTTTCAGCCAGCTTCTCGTTGTAGTCAACGGTATTAGCCACCTTTTGCTCCTTGGCAAAGTCTTCCTTGTTGGCTGGGTCATAGGCCAAGCCGGAAGCCACGAAGCCAGTCGGCACGCTTGACCCGTCCCCGAAGACCTTGCTGGTCAAGATCTTCCGGTCTAGTGACAGGGACAAAGCCAGGCGGATGTTCTTGTTGTTCAAAGCCTTCTTAACTGTCGCGTCCTTAGCCTGGAAGTTGTAGGCCAAATAAGCAACGTAGGAGTATGGGTAAGTCTTGAAGTCCTTATTCTTCTTCAGCTGCTTGACCTGTTCACTAGACAGCGGAGTGAGGTCCAGCTTGCCCTGCTGGTAGAGCTGGTAGCCGGTGTTGGTGGTCTTAACGACCTGGTAGCTGATCTTGCTCAGCTTAACAGCCTGCTTGTCCCAGTATTGGTTATTCTTGACAAAAGACCAGGTATCATTGGTCCCCTTCCAGCCAGTGATTTTAAAGGGACCAGAGTAGAGCATGTACTTGGAACTGGTGGCATACTTCTTGCCCGCCTTCTTGATGAAGTTTTCGTTTTGCGGCCCAAAAAGCGGATAAGCCATCAAGACCTTGAAGTAGGCAATTGGCCGGTTGAGCTTGACTTGCACGGTTTCCTGGTTCAAAGCCTTGATGCCCAGGCTGGACGGGTCCTTCTTGCCGGCAATAATTTCATCAGCATTCTTGATGCCAGAGAAAAGATAGGCGTAAGGTGAGGCCGTCTTTGGGTTGATCGTCCGCCGCCAGGAGTAGACGAAGTCCTGGGCGGTAATCTTTTCCCCGTTTGACCACTTGGCGTTTGACCGCAGCTTGAAGGTCCAGGTCTTGCCGTCCTTAGACACGGTGCCGGACTTGGCTAAGCCGGCGGCTGGCTGCCCGTTTTTGCCCAAACGGTAGAAGCTTTCAAAAACGTTCCCCGTCTGCCCATAACCGGTCGCCTTGCTGATGTCAATGGTATCCAGCGGAGCGGCCGCGCTGAGCTTTAAGACCTGCTTGTCCTTACTTGATGAGCTTGAGCTCTGCTGACTGCCGCAAGCGGCCAGCAGGAAGGCGGCACTGACGCTGACAGCGGCAAGGGTGAATTTCTTGATCTTTTGCATTTTTTCCTCCTAAGACAAAAAAGCAGCTGCTCCCTAAAGGAAACAGCTGCTTCATTTGCCACTAAGCTAACAATTACTAGGCAAATCACTTGGTCTGAGCTAAATCCAGATTAGGCAACACAAAACGGTCGTATGACATAAGTGACATACAACAAACGCACATAGTTTGGTTTTCTTGCATTGCAAACATGATTTAGCTCCTTTCTCAATTTGATTTAATTTAATCTTACAGATTCACTTACAAAAAGTCAACGCACTTTTTGCAAGTTTTTCAGTTTAATCCTTAACCGTCAAAAAATCAGCCAGATCCCGGCGGGGAGCCTGGTAGCCGTTGACGTACTCATCTTTGGCATAGCCCAGGCCGATCCCCATGGCCAGAGTCTGGTCATCCGGGATCCCCATGATTTCCCGTACGCTGGCCGGGTACTTGACCAGTTCATAAGCCGGCATGGTGTCAATCCCTTTGGCCTTGGCAGCGATTGCCAGAGTTTGGGCAAAAGCACCCAGATCATAGACTGACCAGAGGTTGGAGTGCTTAGGAATGGTCAAATAAGCAATTGCCGGGGCATAGTAAAGATTTTTCTGCAAAATGTTGGTCCTGAGGTCCAGCAATTCCGGCGTGTTCAAATATTCCTGGCTGGCTTGGTTGTGCCGGAGCATGTTTTCCCTTGGATAAGGATCCCAGTCTTCCCGGTGCCAGGTTTCCCAGTCTGGGGACGGAGCCGTCCCCGCTTCAGCCAAAGCCAGGTGGCGGGCATGGATCTTCTTGGCCGTTTCCCCCATGGCTAAATAAACCCGCCAGGGCTGGGAATCAACCCAAGACGGAGCCTGGCCAGCCAAGCGGACTACTTCTTCCAGGTCTGCCCGGCTAGGCTCATTGCTTTGGTCAAAATAGCGCGTGCTGCGGCGCTTTTCAATTGCATCAATCGCATCAGTCATTTTTGCACCTCTCTTAGTATTGCTTACTTTTGTACTTCTTTTTTGTAAGTATAGTTCAAAATTGACTGAATAGCAAAAAAATCGCTATAATTGAGGCAAAAGCAGATATTTTATTTCAATGGAAAGCAGGATATGGACAAATGGGTTTAACCTTTAAAAGACAAGACGACTTAGACAAACTCTTCGACAAATTCGCCAGCATCCCTGACCCCAAGAAAGCCGCTTCCGGCAAGGGCAAGGAAAAAGAAGACGACAAAGCTGCCGGCAAAGAGGCAAAGTAAGCCGCTTGTTGGCGGCTTTTTATATTTTATAAAAGTCGCTAAATTTTCCCGTAAATCTGCCCACCTCTGCCCTATTTAGGCTAAAATTAACTTGTAAGCATTTGCAATTATTTTTCTTTAAGGATGTGAGCACCTTGGACAACAGCAACTTGCTGACCTACCTGGAATGGCGGGGCGACATTCCACTGGAGAAGTCTCCTTTCAACGAAATTGACGCTTTAGTTTTAGCAATTTTTTCTTATCTTAACTTGGAAAAGTACATCCCTTCCGGCAATAAGGAAGTTACCGTACGCGAAATCGCCGAGAAATACTTTGCCTCTTCCTTTACCGGCATAGACGCTAGCCAGTACCAGGAACTCTTCCGCCTAATGAGCGAGGGCGACCGCTTTAAGGATGCCCGCTTGTCCCACTTCAACACTGTTTTGACCGACCAGTGCCAGTTCAGTGCCTTAAAAATCGTCCTTGAAGATGGTACCCACTACGTGGCCTTCCGGGGGACCGACGACACCCTGGTCGGCTGGCGGGAAGACTTTGAAATTTCTTTTAAGGAAACCAAAGCCCAGATCTTAGGCGCCCGCTACCTCAAGGACCTCCTGGCTGATGACACAGCAGACTATATCCTGGGCGGCCACTCCAAGGGAGGCAACCTGGCTGAATACGCTGCTTTGAAGCTGCCTGAGGACTACCGGGCCCGGATCAAGGCTGTCTACACCTTTGACAGTCCAGGTCTGGCCAGTGAGGCCGGAGTTGACTATAACGAGGACTTTTTAAAAAGAGTTCTCCGCCGCTACGTGCCCGACTTTTCCATTATCGGCCGCCTGTTTGAACCCAGGGAGGTCGACCCAGTCATCGTCTATTCAACCAATGGCAACATCGCCCAACATGACACTTATTCCTGGCAGATCAAGGGCAGCCATTTCGTGACCCGCAAGCGGCCCAATCCTGAGTCCCGAGTCTACAACCAGCTGATCAACCAATGGATCGGATCAGCCAGCCTGGAAGAGCGGGAAGCCCTAACCCAAGACCTCTTTGACGCCCTGGCGGCCAGCGGGTCCAGCAAGATCAACCAGCTGGCTAAAAACGGCTTTGGGGGCTTCGGAGCCATCCTTTTATCAGTGACCAACTCTTCAAGGCGGACCAAGTTTATTTTGGGTAACCTCTTTTCTTCTATTTGGCAACTGATCAAAAATCAGCAGATTGGGGCCGCCCTTTTCAGCCGGGATACTCTGACTGGCTGGCTCCTGGTCCTGCTTGGCATCATCAGTCTTACGGCACCAGACTATGCCTTCAAGGCCTTCGGGATTTTGGCCGCGGTCGGGGGGATTATCTTCAGCGTCAACCATATTCTCTCGGTCTCTGTTTCGGCCTTTAAGCCCCAGCAAAAGCGCTTCTTCTTGATCACCTACCTGGTCTTGTTCGCGGCCTCTGTAGCGCTTTTATCGAGCAATCAGCTATTAGTTTTTTTGGCCCACTACTTCTTGGGAGCCTTCCTGCTTTTCTATGCCTATGGCCGGACCCGCAAGATTATTTTGCGCAAGCAGACCGGGGTCTTTAGAACTATCATCACCGTGGCTGAAGCCATCATTTCTTTTGCCTTGGGGATCATCGTCATCATCAACCCAGAATACTTCAACCACCAATCAATCATTGAGATCGGGATCCTCTTGATCATCTACGGAGCCTTCAAGCTGATTGCCGAACTCTTTAACCACCGGCCGCAAATGCCGAAAAAACACCGGTAAACGCAAAATGCTCAAAGGAATAATCCTTTGAGCATTTTTGTTTTGTCTGCTATTCTTCGTCCAGTCTGGCCTCAATCCAGTTCTTGACCTGGTCAACATTCAGCTTGGTCACTGATGAAAATGGCAGGAAGGTCACATTGTCCTTGTTCAAGTTCAAGTGCTTTCTGAAGGCCGCCTCGGTCTTGTTGAAGGCGTTCTTCTTGATCTTGTCCATCTTCGTGGCCACTACTAAAATCGGCAGGTCCAGATACTGGGCATAGTCATACATGGCAATGTCGTCGGCAGTCGGTTCGTGGCGGCCGTCAATCAGCAAAATCAAGCCCTTGAGGTAGGCCCGGGTTTCCAGGTAGTCCTGGATCATTTCCCCGAACTCTTCTCTCTGCTTCTTGGAAACCTTGGCATAGCCGTAGCCTGGCACGTCGACCAGGTAAAAGTCAGCTTGGTCGCTGTCGACCCGGTAGAAGTTCAAGGTCTGGGTCTTGCCCGGCGACGAGGAGGTCCGGGCCAGGTTCTTTCTTTGCAAAAGGGTGTTGATCAAGCTGGACTTACCAACGTTTGACCGGCCAGCCAGGGCTATTTCATCCAAGCCGCCTGCTGGGTACTGGCTGGCTTTAACCGCGCTGACGGCAAATTCTGATTGGTTAATGATCATCGGCAACCTCTTCCAGTTCACGGCGGATCACCTTTGGCTCGCCCATCCCGGTAATCGTTTCCGGCGTGATGATGACCTTGCTGATGTCGCTTTCGCTTGGCGTCCGGTACATGATGTCCATCATAGCATTTTCAATGATGGTTCTAAGGCCTCTGGCCCCCATTTTCCGTTCAATAGCCAGGTCAGCAATCTGCTTGACGGCAGCTGGTTCAAATTCCAGGTCAACCCCGTCAAGGGAGAGCAACTTCTGGTATTGCTTGATCAAGGCATTCTTTGGTTCAGTCAAGATCCGGACCAAATCGTCGCTGTCCAGCCGGTCCAAGGTAGTGATAATTGGAATCCGGCCGATGAATTCTGGGATCAAGCCAAACTTGACCAAGTCACCGGTCGTCAAGAAGCGGTTCCAGTTGTCGTCGTCAACCTTGCCGGATTCTTGTTCTGCCCCGAAACCGATGGTCTTCTTGCCCAGCCGGTTCTTGACGATTTCTTCGATACCGTCAAAGGCCCCGCCGACAATGAAGAGGATGTTGGTGGTATCCATCCGGATCATTTCCTGCTGCGGGTGCTTGCGGCCGCCCTGCGGCGGAATAGAAGCAATGGTCCCTTCCAGGATCTTCAAAAGAGCCTGCTGAACCCCTTCACCAGACACGTCCCGGGTGATTGAAACATTTTCTGATTTCTTAGAGATCTTGTCGATTTCGTCGATATAAATGATCCCCCGCTGGGCTCTCTCCAGGTCGTAGTCAGCATTCTGCAGCAGCTTAAGCAGGATATTCTCGACGTCTTCCCCTACGTAGCCGGCTTCAGTCAAAGTAGTCGCGTCCGCGATCGCGAACGGCACGTTCAAAATCCTGGCCAGAGTTTGAGCCAGGTAGGTCTTGCCTGACCCAGTTGGCCCGATCAAGGCAATGTTAGACTTTTGCAGTTCAGTTGAAGAATCAACATCCATTTGACTGATCCGCTTGTAGTGATTGTAAACCGCCACGGACAGAACCCGCTTGGCCCGGTCCTGGCCAATCACGTACTGGTCCAGTTCTTCTTTAATTTGCATTGGCTTGGGAAGCTCGCGCGCTTCCTTCAGTGAATCCAGACGCAGCTCATCATCAATAATCCGCTTAGCGAGTTCAATGTCCTCGTTGCAGATGTATACGCCGTTGCCGGCAATCATTTTCTTTACTTGGCTGGCAGACTTGCCGCAGAATGAGCATTTCACTTCTTCTGGATCTGTAAACTTAGTAGCCATGTATTCCCTCCTCTATTTGCTAAAGACTAGATTAGCATAAATACGGGCAACTTGCGCGAAATTAGCCTTGTATTTTTTCTTCCATCTTGGCAAAAGAAAACCCCAAAAGGGGCAGGTGCCACTTCTGGGGAATTCAGGCTATTGACAGGCGATTACTTGTCTTCTTCTTCGTCTTCGCTGCCTTCTTCAAGCTTAGCCTTAGCTACTTGCTTAGCGCTGTCAGTGATCAAGTTCATTGCCTTGCGAACGTTGATGTCGTGAGCCAGCATTTCGTCGCTCAAAGCGTTGCGAACTGCCTTTTCGCTCATGTTGTAGCTGTCTGCCAGGTCCTTGATTTCAGCGTCGATTTCTTCCTTGCTTGCTTCGAAGCCTTCCTTGGCTACGATTGCTTCCAAAACAAGGTTGGTCTTAACGCGTTCAGCTGCGTTTGCTGACAATTGGCTGCGCAGTTGGTCTTCAGTCGTGTTAGTCAACTTGAAGTAAGTTTGTGGGTCAATCCCTTGACGTTGCATGTCGCCCAAGTATTGGTTGAGTTGGTTGTCAACGTCTTCTTGAATCATCACGTCAGGAATTTCTTCAACAGTAGCGTTCTTGACTGCAGTAGTGATGGCCGCTTCTTGGATAGCTGCCTTGGCTGCTTCTTCCTTTTCAGACTTCAGTTCAGCCTTGATCTTTTCCTTCAATTCGTCAAGAGTTTCAACTGAGTCGTCAACGTCCTTGGCAAATTCGTCGTCAAGTTCTGGCAATTGCTTTGCCTTAACTTCGTGGATCTTGGTTGCGAAGTGAGCTTCCTTGCCAGCCAGGTCCTTTGCGCCGTAGTCTTCTGGGAAGGTTACGACAACGTCAACTTCTTCGCCAGCGCCGTGACCAACCAGTTGGTCTTCAAAGCCAGGGATGAAGGTGTTTGAGCCCAATTCCAGGGAGTAGTTTTGAGCTGAGCCGCCGTCAAATTCAACGCCGTCAACAGTACCAACGTAGTCGATGGTTACAGTGTCGCCATTTTCAGCCTTGTCGTTCTTCAAAACCATTTCAGCGTTTTGTTCTTGGCGCTTAGTCAATTCAGCGTCGATGTCCTTTTGGTAAACGCGGGTGTTTTGCTTTGGTACTTCGATTTCAGTGTATTGGCCAAGTTCAACTTCTGGTTCAACCGTTACGATTGCCTTCATTTCCCAGGCCTTGTTCTTGTCCATTGATACAGGAACGATTTGAGGTTGGCCAACTGCCTTGATGCCAGTTTCCTTAACAGCAGCGCTGTAAGCTTCTGGCAAAGCAAAGTTCAAAGCGTCTTCGTAGAGAGCTTCTTCACCGTAGTATTGGTTGAAGATTACACGGGAAACGTGACCCTTACGGAAGCCAGGTACACGCAAGCTCTTCTTTACGCGGTTAAAAGCCTTGTCCAGGCTCTTCTTGATTTCATCTTGAGAGATTTCAAAAGAAAGTTCACCAGTAGTCTTACCGGTAGTTTTCCAGTTAGCAGACATTAATCAAATACCTCCAATGTCTATTTTGAGTTTGCTACTTTGCATACTTAAATATCTTACCTTAAAGCCGGTCAAAAAACAATGAAAGTACTACAAAATAGGGCTTTTTTGGATAAAAAAAGGCGTTCTTCTGAGAAGAACACCTTTTTACACTGTTAGAACTAAAATTCAAAAACTAAAAATTAGTCGTCAATTTCAGTAACTTGGCCGGCACCAACAGTTCTACCACCTTCACGGATAGTGAACTTAGTACCAACTTCGATAGCGGCTGGCTTGATCAAAGTAACTGAGAATTCAGTGTTGTCACCAGGCATAACCATTTCAGTACCTTCTGGCAATTCAATTTCACCAGTGATGTCAGTGGTGTGGAAGTAGAATTGTGGACGGTAGTCTGAGAAGAATGGAGTGTGACGGCCACCTTCGTCCTTGCTCAAGATGTAGACTTGACCCTTGAAAGTTTCGTGGGTCTTGATTGAGCCTGGAGCTGCCAAAACTTGACCACGAACGATTTGGTCACGGTCGATACCACGGAGCAATACACCAACGTTGTCGCCGGCTTCACCCAAGTCAAGAGTCTTGTGGAACATTTCCAAACCAGTTACAACTGAAGTCAAGACCTTTTCTACCAAACCAACGATTTCAACGCTGTCGCCAACCTTAACAGTACCACGGTCGATACGGCCTGAAGCAACAGTACCACGACCAGTGATAGTGAAGACGTCTTCAACTGGCATCAAGAATGGCTTGTCAGTTTCACGTTCTGGAGTTGGGATGTATTCGTCAACAACGTCCATCAGTTCTTCGATCTTCTTTTGAGCTTCTTCGTCGCCTTCAAGAGCCTTAAGAGCTGAACCACGAACTACAGGAACATCGTCACCTGGGTAACCGTATTCTGAAAGCAAGTCTCTTACTTCCATTTCAACCAAGTCGATCAATTCTGGGTCGTCAACCAAGTCGCACTTGTTCAAGAAGACTACGATGTAGTTAACACCAACCTGACGAGCCAACAAGATGTGTTCACGAGTTTGTGGCATAGGACCGTCAGTTGCGGCAACAACCAAGATAGCACCGTCCATTTGAGCGGCACCAGTGATCATGTTCTTGATGTAGTCGGCGTGGCCTGGGGCGTCCATGTGGGCGTAGTGGCGCTTTTCAGTTTCGTATTCAACGTGGGCAGTGTTGATAGTGATACCACGTTCCTTTTCTTCTGGAGCTGCGTCGATTTGTGAGTAATCTTCAGCTTGTGCCAAACCCTTCTTAGCCAACACAGTAGTGATAGCTGCGGTCAAAGTAGTCTTACCGTGGTCAACGTGGCCAATAGTACCAATGTTAACGTGTGGCTTAGTTCTAACGTAATGTTCTTTTTCTGCCATTAAAATGACCCTCCTGAAATTTTACAAGAAGTCCGTTGAGACAAAACTAACGGATGATTCTCTGTTGAATATTGTACTACTTTCCTAAGAAGTACGCTAGTAGCAATAGCGCAACTTCTTGAAAATATCCAAAAATGATTATACTAAATGCCGGCAAAAAGTAAAGTGATTTGCAAAAAGATTAATCAGTATTTTTCTGATAGATTTTTTCCAGCAAGTTCTGGCTCTCCCCGCCCCGCTTTTGCCGCAAAAAGCCGGTCAGGTCCCGGGCAAAAGCATCGGGATTAGTGACATAATCCCCCTGGCAGGGGTAAAGCTGGCCAAAAGCGTAATTCCCCTCAGCCAGAATCAAAGGCAATTCGCTGGGGCGGTTTTGGTAGCGGCTGGCCAGAGAAGCGATAAATTCCCGGTAGACCGGGTCCTGCTTAAGCAAATCTGTTTCCGCCGGTACAAAACTCTTCAAGTCCCCCAGGATCATGACCTGCATCTCTTCTTTAACCCCAAGCTTGACCAGGTCCTCGCAAACCGCCAGGCGCAAGGCATAATTGGCCAAAGGATCCAGCAAAAGGCTTCTGGCAAAGGCCAGGTAGGTCGGCAAGTCCAGCTTTAAGAGCTGCTCATACTGACTTTGGCTGACTGCCTGCGTTTTTCTGAAAGCAAGCAGGATTTTCTCTTGTTCTTGCTTTTCTGCTGGCAAAACTGGAAAGTCGATCTCTCCCTCAGTCAAATGCTTGACTTGGAGGGCTTCGATCAAATAATTATTGGCTGCCAGGACTTGGCCATACTCGTCCCGTACTTTATCCCGGGAAAAAAGATCAGGCAATGCCTTGATAAGGGCATAAGCCTGATCTTCCTCCTTGTTTAAGCGCAAAAGGCGGGACAATTCTAGGGCCAGGTCTTCGTCAAAGCCCAGCCTCAGTGCCTCTTCCAGGTGCCCGCAAGCAGCCTGGTAGTCCCCGTCTGCTTCGGCCCGTCTGGCCAATTTCAGCAGGTTCTCTTGGCTAACGCTTGTCATCTGCCTTGTTTTCCTTCTTGCTCTTGTTTACCGGCTTCTTGCCCTTTGCTGCTGGCTTCTTGCCAGACTTGGCAGTCTTATTTGCCGGCTTGGTCTGCTTCTTGCGGTTTGTACGCTTCTTAGCAGTCTTTTCCTTGGTGCCTTCAGCCGCGTCTTCGGCCTTCTTCTGCATTGCCCGGTGCCGGTTCTGGTTGACTTCCATAACGACTGGCAAAACGACTGGCCGGCGGTTGGTCTGCTTGTAAAGGAACTTCTCCAGACTGGAGCGCATGTCCTGCTTGAGCTCAGTCCAGTCGAACTTCTTGTGTTCAAAGTTGGCCTGGATGGCGTCCTTGATGACCTGGATTGAGTCGTTCATCAGCTTGTGGTTGGCCTTGATGTAGACAAAGCCCCGGCTGGTAACTTGCGGTTCGGAAACGATCTTCTTCTTCTTGCGGTCAATCGTGACTACGGCGATGAAGATCCCGTCGTCTGACAAAACTTCCCGGTCGCGCAAAACGATGTTGCCCACGTCGCCGACCCCGGATCCGTCGATCATCGTGTCTTCGCCTGGTACAGCATCCCCGCGGAAGAACTGGCCGCGCTTAGTGTCGTATTCCAGGCAGTCCCCGTTTTGGGTAATGTAGACGTCGTCTGGGTCCATCCCAGTTTCAACGGCTAAGTCCTTGACTGCTTCCAAAAGCCGGTAGTCCCCGATTACCGGAACCAGGATCCGCGGCTTCAAGAGGTCGATCAAGGTCTGCAGGTCCCGGCCAGTCGCGTGGCCGGAAGTGTGCATGTTGCGGCCAAGTTCAATAACCGTGCCGCCAGCCCGGTAAACCATATCGCTGGTGATGGCCACCGTGGTTTCAACGGCATGTGACGGGGTCGTGGCGATAAAGACCAGGTCCCCTTCGTGGATGGTGATCATCCGGTGGCGGTTGTTGGCCATCTTCTGCAGGGACTGGAGCGGTTCGCCCATCCGGCCGGTTTCCAGGATGACCGTCTTTTCATCCGGCACGTCCTTGAGTTCCTTGACCTTCATCAAAAGCCCGTCCGGCACTTCCAGGTATCCCAGCTTCATGGCAGTGTGGACGATCTTGGCCACGTCCCGGCCAGTCAAAAGAACCCGGCGGCCGGTAGCGGCAGCGGCGTTAAAGACCTGCTGAACCCGGTTCAAGTTGGAAGCCTTGCCGGCCACGATGATCCGGCCCTTGGCGTTTCTGAAGACATTGGTGATGTAGGCACCTACTTCATTTTCGCTGGCGTTCGGGAAAACCGCTTCAGCGTTGGATGAGTCCGGCAAAAGGGCCAAAACGCCGTTTTCAGCGATTTCAGCCAGCCGGGTCATGTCAGTCCGGTAAGCTGGCCGGGCTGAAGGATCAAACTTAAAGTCACCGGTGTAGACGATCTGCCCTTGCGGAGCATGGATGACAATCCCCAAAGAGTCCGGCACTGAGTGAGTGGTGTGGAAGAAGGACACGCTGGCATTCTTGAAGTCGATTTCCGTATCGGCGTCGATAACGTTGAAAAGCTGGTTGTTCCGCCGCTTGTTTTCTCTTTGCACGTCGATCTTGGCCAGTTCGATAGTTAATTTTGAGCCGAAAACCGGAATGTCCCAGTCTCGCAGAATGTATGGCAAAGCCCCGATAGAGTCGGCGTGGCCGTGGGTCAAAAAGATCCCCGCGACTTGGTCACCATATTGCTTGAAGAATTCCATGTCCGGAATTACCACGTCGATCCCGAACAATGAGCTGTCCGGGTACTTGAGGCCGGCGTCCAAAACAAAAATTTCATCGTTTACCTGAACGGCAAACATGTCCTTGCCCTGCTCGCGGACCCCGCTGAGAACCATGATTTTTAACTTGTCTGACATAAACCTCTCCTTTTCGTAATCATGTTAAATCAATTCTTTGTCTGATAGATGCTTTATATGGATCTGTCGATCAAAACGCTTATAATCTTTTTAATTTTAACATAAAGGGCATGAGCATGATAGTCACTAAGCCTGCAAAGGAAAAGAAAGAAAAGTGAAAAGCAAAAAAGAGAAAAAGAAAAGAGGCCGGGAAAAGCCCAGCCTCTTGATGAGTCCTTGATTAACGACGCAGACCCAAACGAGCGATCAATGCACGGTAACGTTCCAGGTCGTTTTCTTGCAAGTAGCGAAGCAAGTTACGACGGTGACCGATCTTCTTCAACAGACCAACGTATGAGTGGTGGTCGTGTGAGTGTTCACGCATGTGTTGAGTCAAGTTGTTGATGTCTTCAGTCAAAACAGCAACTTGTACTTCTACGGAACCAGTGTCGCCTTCGTGGGTTGCGTATTCCTTGATGATTTCGTTCTTTCTTTCTTTTGAAACTGCCATGTTTCTGCACCTTTCTTTTAAAAAATTGCCCCGGACAGCGTCAGCCGTTAGGTGAAACGTAAAGACAACGTCCGGGGTTCACATAACAAATATAATCATACCCGATTTTTTAGAAAAAGCAAGCAAAATTTCTTCTTGCATCTGGCGCCGGCTTTCAGTATAATAATTTAGTGAATTTCAATCAGTTATTGGAGGTGAACCTAATGCCACAAATCAAATCTGCTATCAAGCGTGTTAAGACTCAAGCTGTTGCTAACGAACGCAATGCTGCTCAACTCAGCACTATGAGAACTGCCGTTAAGAAGTTCAAGGCTGCTCAAGCTGCTGGTGCGGACAACGCCTCCGAATTACACGTTGCTGCTATCCGTGAATTGGACAAGGCTGCTTCAAAGGGCTTGATCCACAAGAACAAGGCTAACCGTGACAAGAGTCGTTTGGCTAAGCTTGCTAAGTAATTAAACTAGCAATCAACAAAAGAGCGAGAAACAATTCGTTTCCCGCTCTTTTTCTTTTGCCTTTTTCTGTATTTTGTTTCTCTTTTTGCCTAGCAGGTCAAGATAAAAGCCTTTAAAAAGCGGCTGCCCTGGCAGACCCCGCTCTTGTAGCGGTAGTCCAGCTGGATCAGCTGAGCCAGCATCCGCTTCAGCTGGCCGACTTTCGCCCTGGACTTCAAGGCCGTCTTGACCCGGTAAGGGTGGGCGGACAATTCCTTGGCGATCTCGCTTTCACTCCGCCTTCTCTGCCCCATCACCTTCACGCAGAGCAAAAATTCGACCTGGCTGAAAAAGACCGCGACCAGCTGCAAGGGGTAGGTTCCTTCCCGCAGCTGTCCGTCCAGGCGGTCAATCGCCTCTTGGTAGTCACCTTTTAAGGCAGCTTCCAAAATAGCAAAAACATTCTGGTCCAGGCTAAGGTCGATGTTCCGGTCCACCAAGTCCCGGCTGATTTCCTGGCCGTCGCTGATGGCCTTCAGCTTGTTGTAATTGCCCAGGGCCGCGTCCAGAACCTGGTCGCTTCTCTCCATGAGGAGGTCCATGGCCCCCTTGCCAAAGCGGTAGCCTTCCGCCTTGACTAATGCCTGCATGACTCGGCCGCTTTCATAGCTTTTAACCGCGGTAGAGACTGCATTGAAGCTCTTTTCCACCTGCTTGGTCAGTTTCTTGCGCCGGTCCAGCTTCTCATAGCTGGCTACTAAAACGATCACATCGTCGATTTGGTCCAGGTGGCTGAAGATTTCCAGCAATTGGTCCCCTTGCTGCTTATACTTGGCTGGGAATTTCCCCGTCAAAAAAATTGGGTTCTTGACTAAAACCAGTTTTTGCTGGCTGAAGAGGCTAGCCTCCGCCAAAGCAGCGATCAAGTCGTCCAGCGGATCGCTCTCGCAGTCGACCGTCACCTTCTCCAGACCGTGAAAGGCTGCCTGCTGGACATAATTGTGAGCCAGATAGTCATTTAAAAAAGCATCCGGTCCCTGCAACAGGACATTTGGGTTGCCTGCCTGGCTGTTGGGAAACAGGGATATTAAATTTGGCAAGCCGCTTTCCTCCCTCTAAAAGTAAGTCTTTAATAATGATAACATACCCGCCGCCCTTCCAGAAAACTGCTGAAGTATTCCTTGCTGCCGTAATGCCAGCTGATCATCCCTTCCGTTTGGGTATTGAGGTAGGGAATCCCCAATTGGTGCAATTTGGCTAAAGTTTCCGGCTTGGGGTGGTGATAGCGGTTGTTTCGGCCGGCTGAGATAAAGACTAATTTCGGTTGGATTGCCTGCAAAAATACAGTTGAAGAAGACGTATCGCTGCCATGGTGGCCAAGTTTGAAGTAGTCAATTTTTAAATCCGGATACTTCTTGATAATTGCCTCTTCACCTGCCTGGTCCAGGTCACCGGTAAAGCCCCAGTTTTTCCTGGCCAAGCGGCAAGTGAGTGACAAAGAGTCCTTGTTTTCCCCTTTTCCCGCTACTTCTGGGTGCAGAACCTGGAAATTGATCGCTTCTTTTACCTCCATCCCTGCCTTCAGCTCAATCAGCTTGGTCTTTGCCACCCGGCCGGCTATCCTGGCCCGAAAGCTGGGATTTTGAATAAGGCCGGCCCCCATATAAAGGCGTTTGACTGGCATTTCTTCTAAAAGCGGCCCCAAGTCACCAACATGATCAGCGTCCTGGTGGCTGACGAAGACACCGTCAATCTGGCTGATTCCCTGGGATTTTAGCAAAGGAATAGTAATCCGGTCAATCTGGGGCTGGCTCTGCTTCTTTTTGCCAAAAGTCAGCTTGCCCCCGGTATCGATCAAGTAGACCCGGCGCCTAATGGGCGTCGTTAAAAGGATGCTGTCGCCCTGGCCCACGTCGATAAAAGAGACCTGCCCCTCCAAAGGAAAATGGATGCTGACAAAAATTAAGAGATAAACTGCCGCCAGAATATGGCGGTATTTCTTTTTACTCGTAATGAGATACAGGAAGGTCAAAGCAAATAGCAGGGCCAGCTGCCAGCCCTTGACCTGGCCATAGATCAACTGGCCAAAGCCGGTTTTGGCTATATTGGCCAATAGGCCTTCCGCCGTCTCCAGGATTTTTTCAAAAATTGCCGTCAGACCGGGCGGAGCCAGCAAAGCCAGTCCGGTCAAAGGCATGACTATGTAATTGAAATAGGGCACGACCAAAATATTGTAAAAAATCGTACAGACATTGACCTGGTAGAAAAAGTAAAGCAAAAACGGCGTCAGCAGGCCGTTCAGCCAGAAGGCCTGCCTGAAGTTTGGCAATTTCGCCGTCAAGACCAGGCCCAGGGCCAAACAATAGGTCAAGATCCCGCCCGTTTCCAGCAAAAGGCGGGGAGTAAAAAGCTGCTGGCAGCAATAGGTCAAGCCCAGCAAATCCGCCCGGCCGATCCGCCGGCCCTTAAAAGCCAGGCCGGCAGAAAAAAGATAGCTGAGAGTCGCCCGGATAAAACCGGGCTGACCCGCGCTCAAGAAGACCTCAAAAGCCAGCAGGCCGCAGGAGGCGGCAAAAACTTCCTCCTTGGTCATGTGCAGGCAGCTGCCTAAAACTGCCAGGGCAAAGACATAAATACCCACGTGCATCCCCGAAATGCTCAAGATATGGATAACCCCCAGATCCCGGTAGGTATTCAAGTTGGCCTGGTTGTCCCCAGCCGGATTTTCCGCCAAAAGCAGTTCACTGGCAAAAAAGGCCAAGAGCCGCGGCAGGCGCTTAAGATAAGCTTGAATTTTCCAGCGCAGGCCATGCAGGCGGGTCAAAAGACTAACCGGAGCTGGCCTTACCTGATAATTAGCCAGCTTGACCTGCCGGTAGACATGCTGGCTGGCTAAATAGTGGCGGTAGTCAAACTGGCCCGGATTGGTCGCCGGCTCAATCTCGCTGACGGCTCCAGAAACATCCGTTAAGTAAATGCTCTGCCCATTTTCAAGCAGAGCTAGTGCCTCCCTGCTTGCCGGCCCGTAAACCTGCACTTGCTGCGTCGCAGTCTGCCCCCGCCCGCTTAGCCAGCCGTCAGTAATTTTCACCTGGTCAGGATAAAGGCGGATGTCACCTGCCGGCTCGCCCGGCTTCACCTGGTCTTTAGCCAAGACTAAAGCCAGCAGGAGCAAGAAAGAAAGAGCAAATTTAAATAAGCCTCCATATTTTCCCTTGAGCAAAAACAGCAGATAAAGCAAGGCAGCCAAGGCCAAGAGCCTTCCCCATTTTTGCAATTGAAAGACCCCACACAAGCTGACGCTGGCCAAGGCCAAAAGAAAGTAAAAACCGGCTTCCAGGCTAGATCGTAAGCTGATCCTTAATTGCCGCGAAGGTCTTGTCGCCAATTCCCGACACCTCTTTCAACTCATCAATGCTCTTAAAAGACCCTTTTTCCTGCCGGTAGGCAATGATCTGCTCAGCCTTCTTTTCCCCGATCCCGTTCAGCTTCTGCAGATCGGCCGCCGTGGCCGTGTTCAAGTTGATCAAGTCACCAGAAGCTGCGCCAGAAGTTGAAGAAGAAGCTGATGAAGAAGCAACAGAAGAAGCCGGAGTAGTTGCCGAGGCTGAATTAGCGGTCTGGGCCGCTTCCACCTTCTCCCCCTTGCCAGGGATGTAGATCTTGTCCTGGTCTTTTAACAGCTGGCTGCGGTTGATGGCCTTCAATTGGGCATCCTTGGTTAAGCCCCCGGCCTTTTCAATCAAGTCTTCCAGCCTTGCCCCGTTTTTCAACCGGTAGACCCCCTGGTGCTTGACAGCTCCTGAAATATCGCAGACTACTTCGCTATTTGCCGCGGAAGCCGCCGAACTGGCGCTGGAAGCCACTGAACTGACACTGGAACTTTGCAGGCTCTGGCCACTATTCTCACTCATGCTCTGGCTGCTGGACAAAAGAGCTGAATTGTCAGCGGCTGGCTGCCGGTTGACATAGTAAAAGCCCCCTAGCGCCAGCAAAACGATTATGATGTACATTTTCTTTTCGGTCAGCCAGGCAAGCAGGTCCTGCAGCTTTTGCTTGCCTTCCGTTTTTTCGTTTGACTGATTCATTTTTATCACCTCAATAACTAGTACGCCAAATACAGCCTTTTTTCCTAAAAAAGCCGGGAAAATTTACTGAGGCAAAAAAGAACCGAAGACTGGCTTCGGTTCTTTTAATCTGTTTGTTCTTTACTTGTAGTGCTTTTGCAGGTATTTCAAAGCATCGTCAAAAGTTGCCACCGGCACGATCTTCATCTTCGTGCCCAGCTTCTTGGCCGTTCTTTTGGCCACGGCGTAGTTGGTCTGGGACTTCTTGACCCCGGTTTGGTCGGTTGGGGCGAAAAATACTTCTGCTCCTTCCTTATCCGCGGCCACGACCTTCTTGTCCACGCCGCCGATGATGCCGACCTTGCCGCTTGCGTCGATCGTCCCCGTCCCGGCAACCTTATGGCCCTTGGTCAAGTCCTTGCCAGTATAGTTCTGGTAGCAGGCCAGGGAGAACATCAGACCAGCTGACGGGCCGCCGATGTCGCCCGTGCTGATGGTGGTCTTCGGGCTGACTTCAACCTTGACTCTTTCCACCATGCTGATTCCGATCCCCGGCTTGCCGGTGCCTTTAACCTTGACGATTTTCCCGGTAAAAGTCTGCTTTTTCCCGGACCGCAAGACCGTAATCGACACCTTCTGCCCGATCTTCTGCTTTTGCAGGTAGCTCATGAAGCCCTTGACGGACTTGAACTTATGCCCGTTGGCCGCCACGATCGTGTCCCCGATCAAGAGCTTCTTTTTAAAGCTGGAAGTAGACTGCAGATCCATCACATATACGCCCTGATACTTCAGCTTGGGTTTAAGCCCTGCCTTCTTAGCCGCGTAATAGATGGCCGTCTGCTGGCTGGTCTGCATGTACCATTCCTGCAGCTGTTCATATTGTTCAGTGCTTGACCCTCCGGTCACTTCATCCATGGTCAAGCGGTCTTCGTATGGCTGGGTAAAAGACCATAAATAGTCGCCTAAAACCGCCCGTCTTTCGCTCACGGTCACGAAGTAGAGGTTGTTCTTGGGCTTAACCCCGGTGGTCTTTAAATAGTCGCCGACCGGCAGGGCATCCCCTGGCGCCTCAATCACGTACTTGGTCGGCATAAGCAGGACCAGGGCCAGCAGGATGACTGTAAATAAGCCAACCAGGGCCCGGCGCCACTGTTTGCTTTGTCCGTCTTTTTTAACTTTCACTTTGCAGCTTCTCCTTCAAGGCTCTGGCAGCCTTTTTGGGCAAAAAGCGGTCCAAGTCGCCCCCAAACATGGCAATTTCCTTCAGCATGCTCGATGCCAAAGCACTATTGGCCGCTTTAGCCATAAATAACACAGTCGGCAGGTCCGGGGCTAGCTCCTGGTTCAGCTGGGCGATCTGCTGCTCATAGAGAAAATCGCTGCTGTTGCGGACCCCGCGGACCAGGACTCCGGCCCCCAGCTCCTTAGCCAGGTCAACCGTCAGCTGGCCAGGCCGGGCCAGGACCTCAACATTAGCCAGGCCGTGTTCTTTTACCGCGGCCTGGATCAAGTCCACTCGCTCATCTGGCGTGAAAAGCGCCTTTTTTGAGCTGTTGGTCATTACCACGACCAAGAGGCGGTCAAAGACCTTCGCCGCCTGCTCAATGGTATCCATGTGTCCGTTGGTAATGGGGTCAAAACTCCCCGGAAATAGCGCTGTCGTCATCTATTCTGCCCTCTGGTAAATTCTTACGATAGTCTTGCCCATATGGTGGTCTTTCAAAAGGTCAAAGCCTGAAACAGGCGGCAAGTCTGTCTGCTCATCAGTTTCCACGACTATCCTGGCTCCAGGATTGAGCAGGCCCAAGGAAGCAAGAGCGGTCATGTCCTTGATCATCTGCTGCTTGGCATATGGCGGATCCAAAAAGACCAGGTCAAACTTCCTTTCCTGCTCAGCGAAAACCTTCAAGGCCACTTTAGCCGGCATGGTGAAGACCTCAAAGCGGTCCGGCTCCTTGGTTAGGTCCACGTTTTTCCTGATGATCTGGCAGGCCGGCCGGCTGACGTCGTTTAATACCGCATGGTCGCAACCTCTGGAGACGGCTTCAATGCCCAAAGCTCCGCTGCCCGCGTACAGGTCCAGGACCTCTCCTCCAGCAAAAAACTGGCCTAGGGAGTTGAACAAGGATTCCTTGACCTTGTCACTAGTTGGCCGGGTCTTTTGGCTCTTGAGTGTAAACAGATTCCGCTTGGCGTATTTTCCAGAAATGATTCTCACTTGATCCAGTCCTCTTTATCTGTCTGATTTAACTTCTCTTCGGCCTCCTTGGCCATGTCGCTGATCTGCTGCTCAATCTTCTGATTGTCCAGGTCCAGGGCATCATTTTGGGAAAATTCAACCTTCTTGACAAAGCTAAAGCTCCGCAGCTTGCTAGCCGTTTCTTCCGCCTCTTCCTGGTTGACGTACAGAATCAAATAATGCAGCTTTTTGGAAAAATAAACGATGTCCCCGAACCGGCGCAGCTTGAACTGGTCGTTGTTGACATTGCGCAGGTACACGATCAGACTGGTCCGGCTGGGAATCTCCTGCTCTTTTAATTCTTGGTTAATACTCATCAGCTGCTTGCACCTCCTGTCTGATTTTTTCTTCCGCGGTAACATTTAAGACCAGGCCAATAGCGGCCGACAAAACCCAGAGTGATGACCCACCATAAGAGATAAAGGGCAGAGTCACCCCAGTGATCGGCATTAGGCCTAATACCGCGCCAACGTTAAATAAAGTCTGGAAAAAGATAATCGCGGTCACCCCGAAGCAGATCAAGGTGGAGTACTGGGACTGGGCCTTGACCCCCCGCTCCATGATCAAAAGCATCAGGTAAAAGAGCAGGCCCAGAACTAATAACGCCCCCAAAGAGCCGACTTCTTCGGCGATAATCGACAAAATAAAGTCCGTGTAAGGTTCTGGCAGATAGCCCCGCTTCTGGATGCTGTTGCCCAGGCCCAGGCCAAATAAACCGCCGTTGTGGATAGCGTAATAGGAATTGACCAGCTGGGCCCCTTCATTAGCCGCTGTCTTAAACGGGTGCAAAAAAGCGATGAAACGCTTGTAGACGTAAACATCCTGCAAGAAGCTCGGGTTCCAGGCCACAATCAAGCTGAAACCCCCGACGACCAGAACGGTGATGCCGATTAGACTCAAAAGAGCGTAGCCGGTTGGAATACCGGAAACTGAGTACATGATCAAGACCAGGCAAAAAAGAATGGCTGTCCCCCCGAAGTCTGGCTCGATCAAGACCAGAATCATCAAAAAGCCTGCTACTAAAGCCGTTGGCAAAAGCTGGGAAATGATATGCCCGCGCACTAACCGCCCATCGGCTTTAGCCAGCATCCGGGCCAGATACAAGAGCAAGACCAGCTTGGCCAGTTCCAAAGGCTGGATGTTGATCGGGCCCAGGTTGATCCAGCCCTTGGCCCCGTTGACTGCCTGGCCAAAAGCCCTGACGTAGACCAATAATCCAGCCACGATTAACAGCAGCCACAAGAGCAGCTTGCCCCGCCTTAAGTAATCCAGGTTGATGCTGTAACAGGCCAGGCAGATCAAGATCCCGAAAAAGGCGTAAATCAGCTGCTTTTGCCCATAAACCGTGGCTTTAAAACCGTTGATTAGCAGGATTTCTGAACTGGCTGAATAGACCGCGATCACCCCGATCGTCATCAAAAGCAAGTAGACGATGAAGATCCGGTAGTCGAAATATTTGAATGTCTCTTTTATTTTGGCAATTTTGCCAGCTCCCGTTTTATTTTCCTTCACGCTTTTCACTATTTCCCCTCATTAAAAATAATCGTCGCTTTTCATTATAAAACAAAAAAGCCCCTCCTCCTATAAATAGGGGGAGAGACTTACCAAAAAATAACAATTAGTTGGTCTTGGCCTTCTTCTTGTCAAACTTTTGCCGTTCTGAAGTGTTCAAGATCTTCTTCCGCAGGCGCAGGCTTTCTGGAGTTACTTCACAGTATTCGTCATCGTTCAAGAATTCGATTGATTCTTCCAAAGTCAAAGTTTTTGGCGTTCTGATGGCAGCCGCGTGGTCCTTACCAGAAGCACGGGTGTTGGTCAGGTTCTTGCCCTTGGTTACGTTGACAGCGATGTCACGGTCACGGGAAGATACACCAACGATCATCCCTTCGTAAACTTGCACGCCGGCACCGATGAAGAGCTGGCCACGTTGTTCAACTGACTGCAGGGAGTAAGTAGTTGACTGACCCTGGTTGATGGAAACCAAAGCACCGTTGCGCCGGCCTGGGTTCCAGTTCTTAACGACTGGCTTGTATTCGCTGAAGGTGTGGTTCATAATCCCGTAACCACCAGTTGCGGACATGAATTCGTTGTTGTAGCCGATCAGACCACGGGAAGGAACTGAGAATTCCAAGCGGGTCTGGCCGTTGCCCTTGGAAACCATGTTCTGCATTTCACCCTTGCGTTGGGACAAGCCGTCGATAACTGAACCAACGTATTCGTCTGGCACATCGACTTGGACAGCTTCGTATGGTTCGCACATTTGCCCGTCAACTTCCCGGTAGATAACCTTTGGCCGTGACAGTTGCAGTTCGAAGCCTTCCCGGCGCATTTCTTCAACCAGGATGGACAGGTGAAGTTCCCCACGGCCTGAAACAGTCCAGGCGTTCAATTGATCCGTTGGTTCAACCTTCAAGGAAACGTCAGTCCGGGTTTGCCGCAAAAGCCGTTCTTCCAGCTTGGCTGGAGTAACCTGGCTGCCTTCCCGGCCGGCGAATGGTGAGTCATTGGCCACGAAGTCCATTTGCAGAGTCGGCGGGTCGATCCGCAGAATTGGCAAGGCTTCTGGGTTTTCCTTAGAAGCGATGGTTTCACCGACGAAGATGTCATTGATCCCGCTGATGGCGATGATGTCGCCAGCCTTGGCTTCCTTGATTTCGTTTCTCTTCAGACCGAAGTAACCAAAGAGCTTGGTCACGCGGAAGTTTTGCTTGGAACCGTCAAGCTTCATGACAGTAACTTCGTCGCCGACCTTGATCTTGCCCCGGTAAACGCGGCCGACACCGATACGGCCAACGTAGTCGTCCCAGTCAAGCATGGTGATTTGGAACTGCAGAGGTTCGTCTTCGTTGTCAAGTGGAGCCGGAATGGCCTTGATGATGGTGTCGAAAACCGGGTCCATAGTTTCTTCCTGGTCAGCCGGGTCGTCTGAGTAGCTGGAAGTACCGTTCAAGGCAGAAGCGTAAACAACTGGGAATTCAAGTTGTTCGTCGTTGGCGCCAAGTTCGATGAAGAGTTCCAGGACTTCATCCAGAACTTCAGCTGGACGAGCACCAGGACGGTCGATCTTGTTAACGACAACAACTGGCTTAACGCCGGCTTCCAGGGCCTTTTGCAAAACGAAGCGAGTCTGCGGCATTGGGCCTTCGTAAGCGTCGACCAGAAGCAGGGCACCGTCAACCATGTGCATGATCCGTTCAACTTCCCCACCGAAGTCGGCGTGGCCTGGGGTGTCCAGGATGTTGATGGTCGTGCCCTTGTAGCTGACCGCGGTGTTCTTTGACAGAATCGTGATCCCACGTTCACGTTCAATGGCGTTGGAGTCCATTGCCCGGTCTTCCAGGTTCATGTGTTCTGGTAAAGTGTCTGACTGCTTGAGCAGCTGGTTAACCAGGGTAGTCTTACCGTGGTCGACGTGCGCGATGATCGCGATGTTTCTGATGTTTTCTCTTCTCTTTTGATCTGCCAAAAATGTTTCCTCCCCGTTCCTCATAAAAAGAACTGTGACAAAAGCACAGTTCCCTTTAGCCTTAGATAGTAGGCTGGCCGAAGTAATCAGTTTATATTTTTTACAATCATCTATTGTACAACCACTCTTGGACCTGGTCAACAAATTTCCTTTAGTTTACAAAGGCTTTTCAGAGAATGTTTAACCATAAGGTGCGTTTTTGTGGTAAAAATATATTAGCGATTATTTTAAAAGGAGAAACGAAATTGATCTTAATGAAAGATATTGTCCGCGACGGTGATCCCGTTTTGCGGCAAGTTGCTCAAAAATTGACTTTTCCATTGTCAGACCACTACCGCAAGCTGGCCGATGACATGATGGAATATCTGGTAAACTCACAAGATCCAAAGATTGCCGCCAAGCACCAGCTCCGGGCCGGGGTCGGCCTGGCTGCCCCGCAGGTCGGTGAAGGCGTGTCCATGGCTGCCCTCTTGGTTCCAGATGACAAGGGTGAAATTATCTTTAAGGAAGTTTACGTCAACCCGGAAATTATTTCTGAGTCCGTCCGCAAGACCTGCCTGGGCGAAGGCGAAGGCTGCCTCAGCGTCGACAAGGTCATCGACGGCTATGTTCCGCGGCCAAACAAGGTTACGATTCACTACTGGACAGTTGACGGCGAGGAAAAGACCATCCGCCTCAAGGGCTACCCAGCCATCGTTTCCGGCCACGAAATCGACCACTTGAACGGCCACCTCTTCTACGACCGAATCAACAAGAAGAACCCATTTGCCCTGGATGAAGATACCATCGTCATCTACTAGGCCCAAGAGTCCAAGCCAGCCCGCTTCGTCCTGGCTTGGACTTTTTTGTTCTCTTTTTCCTTATAGGCAAGTTCTGTTTCTATACTTGCTTTTCTAATTATGCTAAACTTTAATTAGCTATTGAGTATTTTTGTCAAAATTTCTCAAACAGAGATCGAATTACAATTAAACAATAAGGAGATTTTTTATGATCTACAAAGTTTTATATCAAAAGGACAAGATCGTTAACCCACGCAGAGAAACGACCCAGACTCTCTACATGGAAGCCGACAACGTTGTCCAAGCCAGAGCCCTCGTTGAACAAAACACCCCCTACAACATCGAGCTCATCCAAGAATTAACTGGCAACTCCTTGAAGTACGAACAAGAACACGCCGACTTCAAGCTTACTGCCTTCGGCCAAGCTGACAGTGAAGATTAAGCAAAACGAAGTAGCCGTTTTCGCGATCGGGGGATTACACGAAATCGGCCGTAACATGTACTGCGTCCAATACCAAGACGAAATCGTCATCATGGACTGCGGCATCAAGTTTCCAGAAGACGAGCTGCTGGGGATCAACTATGTTATCTCCGACTACTCCTACCTGGTCAAGAACCGGGAGAAGATCAAGGCCCTGGTTGTCAGCCACGGCCACGAAGACCACATCGGCGGGATTCCCTTCCTGCTGGAAAAGATTCCGGAAATTCCAGTCTACGCCACGCCTTTTGCCCTGGCCCTGATCAAGAGCAAGTGTGAAGAACACGGGATCCTGGACCGGACTGAACTGCATGAGGAACATGAAGACACGGTTTTGACTTTTGACAAGCTCAGCGTGACTTTCTTCAGAACTACCCACTCAATCCCCGACACTTTGGGGATTGCCGTCCACACTCCGCTTGGCGCGGTTGTCTTCACCGGTGACTTCAAGTTCGACTTGACCCCAGTCATGAACCAGCCGGCCCCTAACTTCCAGAGAATGGCCCAGCTGGGTGAAGAAGGCGTTTTGGCCCTCTTGAGCGACTCAACCAATGCGGAAGTGCCGCAGTTTACCAAGTCTGAGCGCTTCGTTGCCGGCTCTTTGCACAACATCATTACCGGCATTGAAGGCCGGATCATTTTTGCCACTTTTGCTTCCAACCTTTACCGGGTGTCAACCGCCATTCAAGCCGCGATCGACACCGGCCGCAAGGTGGCGATTTTTGGCCGGAGCATGGAGAACGGGATCCAAAACGGGATCGATTTAGGCTACCTGGATGTGCCGGAAGGCTTGATCGTTGATGCAGAAACGATCAACTCCCTGCCGCCGGAAAAGGTCATGATCCTCTGTACCGGTTCGCAAGGTGAACCTCTGGCCGCCCTCTCCCGGATTGCCAACGGCACCCACCGGCAGATCAAACTGAAGCCGCACGACACCGTGATCTTCTCATCAAACCCAATTCCAGGCAACACCTTGAGCGTCAACCAGCTGATCAACAAGCTGATGGAAGGCGGGGCCAACGTCGTCCACGGCCGGGTCAACAATGTCCACACTTCCGGCCACGGCGGCCAGGAAGAACTGAAGCTCATGGTCGAATTGTCTAAGCCAAAGTACATGATCCCGGTGCACGGGGAATACCGGATGCAGGTTGTCCACGCCCACCTGGCCCAGCAAGCAGGCGTGCCAGCAGAAAACACCTTCGTCTTGAAGAATGGTGAAGTAGTCTGCTTCAGCCCTGACGGGGCCAGAATTGCCGGTGACATTCACGTCAAGGACGTCTTCGTCGACACTTCCGGTGCCGCTGACGTCGGCAACATTGTTGTCCGCGACCGGCAGATCCTGTCTGAAGAAGGGCTGGTCGTTGCCGTAGCCACTGTTGACTACAAGCACAAGCGGGTCTTGGCAGGTCCTGACATCCTCAGCCGGGGCTTTGTCTACATGCGCGAGTCTCAGGACTTGATCAACGCGGCCCAGAAGCACGTCTACCATGTCTTGAAGACGGAAATGGCTAAGAGCGACAAGCCTAAGGACAGCGAAATCCGCAAGGCGATCGTCGAGAACCTGCAGGACTTCCTATACTCCCGCACCGAAAGACGGCCGATGATCCTGCCAATGCTGATCGAAAAGAAATAAAGCTTGATAGCAAAAAAGAACTCCTGCCGGAGTTCTTTTTTTATGCCCTTTGTCATTTTTTACTTGAAGAGGTCGTTGAAAGCCTCGCTCATGGTCGGGTGGGTGTAGATCTGATCACGCAGGAAGCTGTAAGGCAGCTTGGCCTTCATGGCCAAAGCGATCTGGTTGATCAGTTCATGGGATTCCAGACCGTACAGACTGGCCCCCAGGATCTGCCCGTTTGCCGGGTCAACCAGGGCCTTGAACAAGCCCCGGCTGTCCTTGGCTACTTTGGCCTTGGGGATGGCAGCAACTGGCAGCTTGAAGAGCTGGTAGTCGACCCCGGCCTTTTGGGCGGCTTTTTCATTGAGACCAACGGCTGACAAAGGCGGGGTAATGAAGACACTGGTCGGCAGGATTTGCCGGTCGCTGGCTTTCCGCTTGCCTTCGCCAAAAAGCTGGTCCTTGACAATTCTGAAGTCATCTAATGAAACATAGGTAAATTGCGGTCCGCCCTTGACGTCGCCCAGGGCCCAGACCTGGTCAGCGCTTGTTCTTAAGAAGTCATCAACCTTGATATTGCCTCGGTCGTCAGTTTCTACCCCGGCTGCTTCCAGGTTAAGGTCAGCTGTGTTGGCCTGCCGGCCAGCAGCAACCAGGATCTTGTCAGCCGAAGCAGTCATTTTTTCTTCGCCTAATTGGTAGTCAATTACGACCTTATCAGCTTCGTCGCTGACTTTTTCGATATCGGCACCTAAAATGAATTTAACTCCAGCCGCTTCCAGGTCAGCCTTGACAGCGGCTTTGATATCATCGTCTTCTCTTGGCAAAAATTCCGGACTGTGGTCCAAAACGGTTACCTGGCTGCCATAATTGGCAAACATGGCCGCAAATTCCAGGCCAATGTAGCCCGCCCCCAGGATCAAAAGTTCTTTTGGCAGGTCCTCCAGGTCCATGGCCTGGGTGGAATCCAGCCGCTTTTTGCTCTCTTTTAAGCCAGGAACAGGCGGCAGAACCGGGCTGGCCCCAGTGTTGATAAAGATCCGTTCACCCTTAAAAATCTGCTTGCCAGCCGGACCCATGACTTCAATTTCCTTTTCGCCGATGAAGCGGGCCTGGCCGTCAAGCACGGTCACCGTCTCTTCCTGAGCCAGCATCTGGTAGTTCTTCTCCCGCAGCTGAGCCGTCATCTCATTTTTGCCAGCTACTGCTTCAGAAAAATCGCTGCCGGCTGCTGCTTCCAAAATCAAGCGCTTGGACGGCAGGCAGGCGATGTTGATGCAGGTGCCCCCGTACATTTTCGGTGACTTTTCAACCAAAAGGACTTCTTCGCCCTGCTGGCCCAGGAACTTGGCCAAGGTCTTGCCCCCCTTGCCGAAACCAATGATGATGTTTTTGACTGTCTTTCTTGTTTCTTTTTCCGTCATTTTTTACCCAACTTTCTTCAAGATTAACTAACTTTTTGTAAGTTATGTTTAGTATATCCTATCTCTTCTCTCTTGTCAGTACTTTGCTTACAAAAAGTAACATACTTAAGTTTTAGGCAAAAAAGAAAGGCTGGTCAAGCCAGTCTTTCTGTCAAAAAGTTCATTTAATTAGTTCTGCGGCCCTTTGGTCCGGACGATTTCTACCAGATTCTTGCATCCTTGAACCAGGTCCTCCATGCCGACCATGGGGGAAATCTCCGCCCGGCTGATCCGGGCTCCGGTCAAGATGTAGTCTTCAGCTTTTTCTTCTGAGGAATCATTCTTATCCTTTTCCGTGGCTTCTTGCTCTTTGGCTTCTTCAGGCTTAAAGCGTTCCTTCAAAAGCCAGACCAGGTTGGTCCGCCGCTCATTGCCCTTGACCCGCATGGCCTGGGCAAAAGCCTGCTCCTGGCCGACCATGACCAGCTTCTGGGAAGCCCGGGTGATGGCCGTGTACAAAAGGTTCCGCTTGAGCATGATATAGTTCTGCATGGTTAAACAGAGAATGACCAAAGGAAATTCCGACCCCTGGGACTTGTGGATGGTGATGGCATAGGCCCGGGTCAGATTGTTCAAGTCAGCTTGCGTATAGGCCACTTCCTTGCCGTCAAAATTGACCAAAAGCTTGACCTCATCATCTTCGTCTTCCATTATTTCCGGGTCAACGGAAGCAACCTTGCCGATCTCGCCGTTGTAGATCCCCCGTTCCGGGTCATTTTGCAGCTGCAGGACACGGTCGTTCAAGCGGAAATTTTCGCCATGGGCTTCAACTGCTTGATCATTGCCCTTTTCCGGATTAATTACCTGCTGGAGGGTGTCGTTCAAGCTGTTGATCCCCCCGTCGCCCCGGTACATGGCACCCAGAACCTGGATGTCGTCTGCCGCAAAGCCGCTCTTTAAGGCTGCCCGGGTGATCTGCTCGACAGCGCTAGGCACGGCATGGGGCGGGCAGGGAATAAAGGAGTAGCTGGCCGTTTTTTGCAATAAAACAGCCGGGTTGGCCCCATCGTTAACCGCGTGAGCCAGAGGAATGATCGTTGAATCATCTTTTTGCCGGTGGACCACCTGCAATTGGCAGGTTGGAATGAAGTCCGCCTCAATCAAGTCAGCAAAAACTTTCCCTGCCCCAACGGATGGCAATTGGTCCTTGTCGCCGACAAAGACCAGGTGGCGGACATTGCTGATGGAGCTGAGCAGTTTTTCAAAGAGGTAGATGTCAACCATGGACATTTCGTCGACGATCAAGATCTCCCCTTCCAAATCATTCAGCTCCATCTCCTCGCTGTTGTCGATCCCCAGGCCCAAAAGGCGGTGGATGGTCTTGGCCGGATAGCCGGTCACTTCCCCCATCCGCTTGGCGGCCCGGCCAGTTGGGGCAGCCAGGAGAATTGCTTCTTCAGCTTCTTCTTCGTCCATGTCGGCCAGGTCCTTTAAAGCCAGCAGGATCCCGTCAATGATGGTCGTCTTCCCGCTGCCTGGTCCCCCGGTCAAGATTGATACCGGACTGGTTACCGCGTTCTTGATAGCCTGCTTTTGCTCAGGATCATAGCTGATCCCCAGCTTTTTTTCAGCCCGCTTGATGGCCTGGTCCAAGTCCTTGTCTTTGTAGTCCTCTTCCTTGCCCTTGGCCAAAAGGTCAGCCAGGTCAGTCACGATCTCACTTTCCACTTGAAATGGTCCAAGCAGGCTGGCCCGGCCATCTTCCACGACGACCTTTTTCTTGTCTTGCAGGTCATTGACCGCTTCAGCCAGGCGGTCATAATTGATATTTGTCAGTTCCTTGGCCGCCGGCAAAAGCTGATCCAGTTCCAGATAGGTTTCCCCATCCATAGTCAAGGCCTGGAGCAAAACGGCCAGGATGCCGCCATTAGCCCGCTCCAAACTGTCAAGGTCAATGCCAAAGCCAATTCCCAGATGGTCGGCCTGCTTGAAGGAATAGCCGGTCACCTCGCCTAAAGGCAGGTAGGGGTCAGCCTGCAGCTTTTTCAAGGTCTGGTCATGGTACTTCTGATAGAGGCGGCCGGCCACCTTGCGGGGAATCCCGTAACTGGCCAAAGTCATGGCCAGGTCGTCAAAAGAGTCCATCTGGGCCAGGCCAGACAAGAGACTGTCTTTTTGCTTTTGGGAAAGATCCAGCTTGGCAATCAAGGCCGGATCAGCCTGCAGGCTCTTTAGGCCTCCGCCGCCCAGCTGGTCAACGATTTTTTCCGCTGTTTTGGGCCCAATACCGGGGAACTTGTCAGAAGACAGGTACTTGACCACCCCGCCGGTTTCTTTAGGCAGGGCTGGCTGGCAGCCCGTCGCTTGAAACTGCAAGCCGTACTTGGGGTGAGTGACCAGTTCACCGGTAAAGCTGTATTCCTGGCCAATTTCCAGGTCCCCGAAGGTCCCCGTCACCTTGATTTCGTCATCGTCGTAGCCGGCCAGAGGCGTCTTTACGGCGACCAGCAAGATCTTGTACATATTTTGCGCGTTTTCATAAATCACGCTCTTTACTTCACCGCTAAACTCGGTCATTTCCTGCTCCTTATTATTCTTTACCTGCCCCTGCCTTTCCCTGGCTCAAAAGCTTCAGCAGGGACTCATATTGATCCTTGGCTTTTTGATAATATTTGGGATCCTGCTCCTTGGATTTGGCAAAAAATTCTTCTGCCTTGTCCCGGTCTTGGCTGAAATAAGTGAGACCCAGCAAAAAATTCAGCTTGCTTGTTCTCTGCCCTTCAGCAATCTCCAGGTAGCTGGCCCGGGCAGACTCTAATTCTCCCAGGGCCAGCCAGATGTCACCGATGAGTTCTTTTACCCGGTCGTCGCTCTCTTTGATCGACAAGGCATAAGCCAGAGCCTTCTGGCTTTGGCCCAGCTTAAGGTAGACCAGGGCCTTTTGGTACATGGTCATGTCGTCATCCGGAATCTGGGCCAAGCGGGCCAGGGCCTGGTCAAAGTCGCCCAAGGCGTAGTCACAGACAGCCAGGTCATAGGTCAAGGCCTGGGGGTCTTCCGCGATCCCCCGCGCCTTGGTCAAAAGCTCCCTGGCTTGCTCAGCGCTGCCCTGGTCGAGAAGATAAGTTGCCAGCTGCAGGTAGTTGTCGGTTTCCCGGGGATTATGGTCGATTTTTTCAATCAAGGCATGAATCGCTTGGTCGACTTTTCCTTCTTCATAAAGCTGATTGATCTTTTGCTCCATTACAAACCATCCGTTTCTGACATTTTATGTCCTAAAGGAGTAACGTCTGACCACTTGACCAATTTAAAGTCTGCCCCGGTATCTTGGCTTTCCAAGATTGAAACGCTGGTGTTGTAAATGACTCCATTTTTCCGCAAGTTTGCTAGGTCATAGCCCAAAAGCGCCCCCATGATAGCTGACAAAACTGCCCCGTGGCTGACCACCAGAACCTTGTCGCTGTCTTTCGGGTATTTCTTGGCCATTTCCCGGCCGAAGTCCAGGCCCCTGGCCATGGCATGCTCATAGCTTTCACCCTCTACGACGCTATTGTCATATTTGTCCGGGTGATGCCAAAAATTGTCGATTTCCTGGGGATAGAGCTTCTCCGCCTCTGCATACTTCATTCCTTCCAGCTTGCCCAGGTTCATTTCCCGCAAGCGTTCATCGATATGCAGGGGCAGGCGGATCCCGGCCGCGTCAATCAGCCCTTGGGCCGTCATTCTTGCTCGGTCCAGAGGACTGGCGTAAACAGCCTTAAAATGTTCCCCTTTTAAATAACGTCCCAGCTTCTCAATGTCGGCCAAACTTTCCGGCAGCAATTTTGAATCGCCTTGTCCGCCCTGGAAGCGCTGCTCCAGGTTCCACTGAGTCTTGCCATGTCTTACAAAATATATTTCCATAATTTTTATCGCCTCTCGTAACTATCGCTATTTATTATAGCAAAAGCCTAACCCCAAAAACACGAACAAGGCCAAGTCCGCTGGGACTTGGCCTTGCCGTTAAACTAATTGCAGCTTTTTGTCATCCTTGAAGGCAGCGTCAATGTTCCCGCCGCCCAGGCATTCCTCGCCATTATATAAAACCAGGGCCTGGCCCGGGGTAACCGCCCGAGCTGGCTCGTCGAAGTAGACGTCAGCCGTCTTGCTGTCCGCGTGATACTTGACAGTAACGCCGACATCGCACTGCCGGTAGCGGAACTTGGCGGTCGCCTTAAATTCCGTATCTTGGTCAGGATTGCCGGTAAAGAAAGTCATGCCGGAAGCCTGCAGGCGGTCAGCGTAAAGGCGGGGGCTGTCATAGCCCTGCTCAACGATCAGCTGGTTCTTTGCCAGGTCCTTGCCCACGACAAACCACGGAGCGGTGGACTGCTTGGTTGAACCCAGGCCCAGGCCCTGCCGCTGGCCGATCGTGTAATACATGAGGCCAGCGTGCTGGCCGACAACCTGCCCGTCCGGAGTCACCATGTCCCCGCCTTGGGCTGGCAGGAATTCGCTGAGGAAGTGCTTGAAGTTTCTTTCCCCAATGAAGCAAATCCCAGTTGAATCCTTCTTCTTGGCGTTGACCAGGCCGGCTTCTTCGGCAATCCGCCGCACTTCCGGCTTAGTCAAGTCCTGCAGGGGGAACATGACCCGCTTGATCTGTTCTTGGGTCAATTGACTTAAGAAGTAAGTCTGGTCCTTGTTGCCATCCTTTGGCCGCATCATGTGGGTCACGCCATTTTCATCAACCATGGTCTTGGCATAGTGACCCATGGCCAGGTAGTCAGCGTCCAGGTCCAGGGCATATTCCAGGAAGGACTTGAACTTGATCTCGGTGTTGCACATGATGTCGGGATTAGGCGTGCGGCCAGCCTTGTACTCCTTCAAAAAGTACTGGAAGACCCGCTCCCAGTATTCTTTTTCGAAGTTGATCGAATAGTAAGGGATGCCGATCTTGTCGGCAACCTTTTTGACGTCTTCGTAGTCTTCAGTTGCCGTGCAGACACCATCATCATTGGTATCATCCCAGTTCTTCATAAAAACGCCGACGACGTCGTAGCCTTGCCGCTTGAGCAAAAGGGCTGCTACTGAAGAGTCAACCCCGCCGCTCATGCCGACAACGACTCTGATCTTGCTATTGTCAACCATTAAATCAATCCTTCACTTCGCTTAAAATCTTCCGCTCCTCCAGGTCCTTCAAGATATAGTCCAAAAGTTCAACCGTCGGAGCCAGCTGCTTGTTTTTAAAAATGTTTACCTTCTTCAGGCCGCTTGGATCCGTAACGACCATAGTCAAGCCGGACAAGTCGCTCTTGATCGTCATCTTCAGCTTGGTCGTCGCGTTGTAAGGCGATTCGTTGTAAAGTGGGTGCTCGTAGACGAAGTTGCCCCGGGGGGTCTTCTGGAAGCCAGCGTCAATCAACGCATACAGCTTCACGTCTGGATTAAGCATGAACTTCCGCTTGTCGCCATTGATCATCACAGTATTAGCCATAAAGTAAAACCTCGCTTATTAATTGTAAGTACATTCCTTCAAAAAAGCAACTATTTAGTCTTCCCGCTTCCGGTCCTGCAGCTTGCGGGCCACCTTTACCAAGGCATCCGCGAAAGCTTCCACTTCTTCCGCCGTGTTGTAGCGGCCAAAAGAAATCCGGATCGATTCGCTGACCTTTGGCGAATCCTGGCCAAACATAGCCGTCAAAACGTGTGACGGGGTCAGGCTGCCGGCCGTGCAGGCAGAACCGCCCGACACTTCAAAGCCGGCCAGGTCCAGGTTGGCCAGAAGGACATAAGTGGACAGGCCGTTTAAGCGCAGGTTCAAGACATGGTGAGAAACCAGGCCGGTCAAGGGGCTGTTGACCTCGTAGGCTACCCCGCTTTCATCCAGCCGGCTCAAGACAATCTTCTGGAAGTCAGTGTACTTGGCCTGCAGGTCAGCCTTGGATTCAGCTTGCACTTCAGCTACTGCCTGGCCAAAGCCGGCGATCCCCGGCACGTTTTCCGTACCGGCCCGCCGCTTCAATTCCTGGTCGCCGCCATAAATCCGGTTTGGCAGGCGGATCCCGTCTCTTTCATACAGGAAGCCCAGGAATTTCGGCCCATAGATCTTGTGGGCTGAGGTCGACATAAAATCGATTCCCATTTCTTCAACATCCAGATCGATGTTGCCCAGACCCTGGACAGCGTCAACGTGGAAGAAGGCATTGCTTTCCTTGACGATTTGCCCGATTTCCTTGAGGGGGTTGATGCTGCCAACTTCGTTGTTGACCGCCATGACTGAGACCAGAATCGTGTCGTCTCTGATGGCCTCGCGCAGCTGGTCAAGGGAAATGTGCCCGTCCCCGTCAACGTCCAGGTAGGTCACTTCGTAGCCGAGTTCTTCCAAGTGCTGCATTGATTTTAAGACTGATTCATGCTCGATCTTGGTCGTAATCAAGTGCCGGCCCACGTCTTTCTGCATTTCCGCCACGCCAAAAATTACCGTGTTGTTGCTTTCTGAACCGCCGGAGGTAAAAATAATCTCCTGGTCCTTGGCATTGATGGCCTGGGCAATCGTGTGCCGGGCCGTTTCCACGGTGTTGCGGGCCTTCCGGCCCAGAGTGTGGGTGCTGGAAGCATTGCCGAAGTCATTGGCCATTTCATCAGCGATCACGTCAATGACGGTCGGTGACATCGGTGTAGTTGCCGCGTTGTCAAGATATACCTGCTTCATTTACAAATCATTCTCCCTTAAGTATTCCACGATCAGTTCTGCCGCCTGGGCACCAACCTTTCTGACAAAGGCGGCGAAGTCATTGTCGGCATCTTCATCCCCGTTGTCGGAAATTGCCCGCAAGGCAATCAACGGCACGTTAAAGTGGTAGGCCACTTGGGCAAAAGCCGCCCCTTCCATTTCCACGCACAGGGCAGTTGGGAAATTGTCCAGAATTTCGTCTTTTTGCGCCTGGGAGGAAATAAAGGAGTCCCCGGTCACGACCAGTCCTTCCTTGTAGGCTACGCCCTTTTTGGCCAAAAAGTCCTTGAACTTGTCTCTTTCCGCGCTGTCCAGCTTAAAGCGGGCCGGTTCCTGCGGAATCTGCCCTTCGACATAGTTGCCCGCTGAAGTGTTGTGGGCATCGTGGTAGGCAAATTCGCTTGGCAAAACCAGGTCCATCCGCTGAACATCTTTTTGCAAAGACCCGGCTGACCCGGTCATGATGACCAGGTCTATCTTTTCCTTGGCCAAAAGGCTGGTCAGGTTCATGGCCGCCTGGACCTTGCCGATCCCAGTCAAGCCCAGGTAAAGATCGTTGCCGGCAACGGAAAAATGCTCGAATTCAGTTGAACCGAACATTTCTTTTTTACCTGAGGAAAAGTATTGATGATAAAATTCAGCTTCTTCAGCCATTGGCACAACGATTGCAATTTTCATCGGTAATCCTCAATTCAATTTAAAATTTCAATAAAATTACCCAAACCAGGATGATTAAAAGGCACAGGACCAGGATAGCAAAATTCAGCCTTTTTTTCAGCCTTTCTGCCTTCAGGGCTTTCTGCTCCTGGTTCTGCTTAAAAGCAGGAAAAGCAGCTGAATCAGCTGCTTCCTGTCTATTTGCCTTTTCTGCTTGTTCTGCCTGGCGGCGGCGGTAATCGGAACGTTTCTCTGTCATAGTCTAACCTTCTGAACCGGTCAGCAGCATGTTTTCCCATACGGAAATAGCATAAATGGTCTTCGCGTCGACAATTTTGCCCTCTGTCAACAGGTTCTTTAACTCTTCAAGACTGTACCATTCTGCCGTTAAAAATTCGTCCTCGTCCAGGTCCAGCTTGTCAGCCACTGGGCTGAGCGTGTCACAGTAGAAGAGGTACAGCTTTTCATTGCAAAATCCTGGTGAAGTGTAGAATTCGGCAACCTTTTCCCAGTATTCGGCTTTCAGGCCGCCTTCTTCATTTAACTCCCGCTTCATTGCATCCAAGGGACTCACGTCGGTAGCGTCAACCATTCCGGCTGGAATTTCGAGAGTCAGCTGCTTGATTGCTTCCCGCCATTGCGTAACCAGGAGCATCTTCTTTTCATCGTTGATGCAGATGGCCGCTGAGGCAGGCCGGTGGTCGACCAGCTCTCTGGAGGCGGTTTTCCCATTTGGCAGCATCACGTTTTCAACCCGCAGGTTGATGAAGCTGCCGTGGAAAGCCTCCTTCGTTGAAATTTCAGTTTCCTTTAAATCCATATGTCATTCCTTTGCTTAGTCTTTGGCCAAGTAAACGTTGATGCACTGCAGGCCGTGTTTACCTTGGGCAAGCTGGTATCTCACCCGCTGGCCGACTTCAAGCCTCTTATAGCCCTCCTCCTTGATGGCGGTATAAAAGACAAAATATGATTTGTGATTTTGATCGTCTTCGATAAAGCCGAAACTTGCTTTTTCGGCAAATTGCTTTACAACTCCGGTCCGCATTAGTCTTCCAAGCCTTCTTCAAGTACTTCCGGGTGATCGCTGACCACGATAGATGCGCAGCGGCCGCACAATTGCGGCAGACGGCTGTCAGCACCCAGGTCAGTCCGGTACATCCGGCAGCGTGGGCAGACTTCGCCTTCGGCCCGGCGGACAAGGACGCTGGCGTGGTCAAATTTCTTGGCGTCAGCCGGTACTTCTCCTTGACCCATGACCAAGTTGGACACGATCAAGATTTCCCGGAAGTCTTCACCAGCCAGCTTGTCCAAGGCAGCCTTGGTTTCTTCACTTGGGTAAACGGTCACGCTGGCTTCGAAGGACTTACCGATCAGCTTTTGGTCCCGGGCTTCTTCCAGAGCCTTCAGAACGTCATCGCGGAGCTTCATGAATTCGCCCCAGCTTTCCTTCAAGTCGTCAGCATTAGCGTAGTCTTCGATTTCAGGGAAGTTGGACAGGTAGACGTCTTCTTCGTTTTCCTTCAAGTAGCCCCAAACTTCGCCCATGGTGTGCGGCAAAATTGGTGCCAGGATCTTAGCCAGCTTGACAGCGGCATCGTAGATCACCGTCTGCATTGACCGGCGGGCGTGGCTGTCCTTGCCTTCGATGTAGAGAACATCCTTGGCAAAGTCCAGGTAGAAGGCGGACAGGTCGTTGGTGATGAACTTGAAGACCAGCTTGTAAACGTCAGCGAAGTCATACTTGTCGTAGTTGACGATGCTTTCGGCAACCAAGTCGTTGAGCTTGACTTCCAGGTACTGGTCGATCTTGCGCAGGTCCTTGTAAGCTACCCGGTCCTTTTCCGGATCAAAGTCAGCCGTGTTGGCCAGCATGTAGCGGAAGGTGTTTCTGATCTTCCGGTAGCCTTCTGAAACCTGGCGCAGGATGTCCATTGACACGCCAACGTCACCGGATGCGTCAACGGAAGCAACCCAGAGGCGGATGATTTCAGCCCCCATTTGCTTGATGACATCGTTAGGAGCGATCGTGTTGCCCAATGACTTGGACATCTTCCGCCCTTGCCCGTCCAAAGTAAAGCCTTGAGACAGGACTGACTTGTAAGGAGCCACCCCGTTAGTCGCCACGCTGGTGATCAAACTGGAGTTGAACCAGCCCCGGTATTGGTCGCTGCCTTCCAGGTACATGGAAGTCGGGTAGTGCACGTCTCTGCCCAGAGCCTGAACCCCGCTCCAGGATGACCCGGAGTCAAACCAAACGTCCAGGATGTCAGTTTCCTTGGTGAACTTGCCATTTGGTGAGTGTTCTGAAGTAAAGCCTTCTGGCAAAAGTTCTTCAACCGGGTGGGTGAACCAGGCGTTGGAGCCTTCCTTGGCAAAGAGGTCAGCCACGTGTTCGATCGTTTCATGAGTCACGATAGCCGTGCCGTCTTCAGCGTAGAAGATCGGCAAAGGCACGCCCCAGGCACGTTGGCGGGAAATTACCCAGTCACCCCGGTCCTTGATCATGTTGTAAAGACGGGTCTTGCCCCAGGCCGGGTAGAAGGTGGTCTTTTCAATCTGGTCCAGGATCTGGTCTCTGAACTTGGAGATTGAGGCAAACCATTGAGTAGTTGCCCGGTAGACTACCGGCTTCTTGGTCCGCCAGTCGTGAGCGGCGGAGTGGACAAAGGTGCTGTAGTGCAAAAGGTTGCCGGCAGCTGCCAGTTTTTCCTTAACGATTTCGTTGGTGTCAGTGTAGAACTTGCCAACCAGGTCCGGGTCAGGGATTTCTTCAGTGAAGCAGCCCTTGTTGTCCATTGGTGACAAAACGTCAAAGCCGTAGCGCATGGCGGTGTTGTAGTCGTCTTCACCAAAGCCGGAAGCGGTGTGGACCAGGCCGGTACCATCATCGTCAGTAACGTAGACGGCTTCCATCAAAAGGCTGTCGCGGCCTTCGATGTAAGGGTGCTTGGCCACCATGTATTCCATGTCCGTCCCCTTAAGGTGCTGAACAGTCTTGTAGTCGTCCCAGCCCAAAATTTCGGCTACGGCGCTTAAGCGGTCAGTGCCAACAACGTAGCGGCGGTCGCCGACTTCAACGACTGAGTAGTCAAACTTCGGGTTGACGGCGATCCCTTGGTTGGAAGGAATAGTCCATGGGGTGGTCGTCCAAATCAAGAAGTAAGTGTTCTCTTCACTCAGCTTGCCCTTGCCGTCCTTGACCGGGAAGGAGATGTAGATTGATGGTGATTCCACGTCGTGGTATTCAACTTCGGCTTCAGCCAAAGTTGATTCACTGGACCAGGACCAGTAAACCGGCTTCTTGCCTTGGTAGATGTAGCCATTTTCGTACATCTTGCCGAAGACCCGGATTTCAGCAGCTTCAAATTCCGGCAAAAGGGTGATGTAAGGGTGGTCCCAGTCGCCCATGACGCCCAAGCGCTTGAAGTCGGTCCGCTGCTTTTCAACCTGCTCCATGGCAAACTTCCGGCACAATTCCCGGTAAGCAGCCCGGTCCATGGTCTTGCGGTCAACGCCTTGCTTGGTCAGTTGCTGCTCAATTGGCAGGCCGTGGGTATCCCAGCCTGGAACGTAAGGAGCATAGTAACCTTCCATGTTCTTGCTCCGAACGATGATGTCCTTGGTGATCTTGTTCAAGGCGTGACCCATGTGGATGTTGCCGTTGGCAAATGGAGGGCCGTCGTGAAGGTCGAATCTTTCATGGCCTTCGTTAAGCTTCAAGCGTCTTTCGTAAAACTTCTGGTCTTCCCAGTTCTTTTCCCATTCTGCTTCCCGCTTGGGCAGGTTGCCCCGCATCGGGAACTTGGTCTTGCCCAGGTTCAGCGTATCCTTAACCCGCATATGTAAAAATCCTTTCGCTAAAATAAAAAGCCTCATCCTAAAATAGGACGAGACTATCGTGGTACCACCTAAATTGAGCCCCGAAGGGCCCCACTCCTGCCGGCTTATCGTGCCGGCCCCCGTTCAGACCAATCGGCAGCTGATCGCTCGCCGGCTTGTGTTAATCTTCCACCATCATTAACTCGCTAAGGTCGCCTTTAAGCAGGACTGTCAGTCTGATTTATTAATCGTAATTATGTAAGAGATAAAAAAACAATGAAAAAAGTTTTCTATCTACAGTAAAAGAGTTTAAGGCATCAACCGGCCCTTTGTCAAATATTTATTGCTTTTTGCTGGCCAATACTGGCCTTCCAGCCGGAGGCGGCATTTTTTGCTGGGCTGAGCGGACAAGAGCTTGACCCGGCCAAAGCGGCGCAGGCTCAAGATGTCCCCGACTTTCAGCAGGCTTTCCCCCTTCATTTCTTCATGCCAGTTTAAGCGGACCTCGCCAGCTTCCAAAGCCTCTTTTACCTGGCTGCGGGATTTATTGCTTAGAGCCGCTAAAACCGCGTCCAGGCGCATAGAGGACGCCACAGCAGTAATAGTCTCGGAATTGTCCTCTGCTTCTAAGCGGTCTTTTAACGGCTTCTCTTTGAGGCGGACCTTGACCGGCCCCATCCGGTCGATCTGACTGGCAAAAAAGTCGGCCAGTTCTTTTTCCGCGAAAAACTGCCATCTTCCTTGCCCATCCGTAATGATGTCGCCAAAGGTGCCGGTCTTTACTCCAGAATTGGCTAAACTGCCCAGAATCTGGCTATGGCGGAGACTAGCGAACTTTTGCGGATATTCGATTTCAAAAAGCTGAACCTGGTAGTCATCTGGCTTCAGGTTCTCCCATTCAAGACTAATGTAGAGGCGGCACTTTTCTGCTTCTTCATAGCCGCCAAAAGCCTGAACGATCGCTTCCCCACCAGCGATTGTCTCCATGATCTGCCTTTGCCGGGGGTCCAGGAAGTCGGTCAAGACAGCCTGGCCAGTATACAAGAGACGATTAAAAAGACCAACAAAATGGTCAATTGTTGGTCTTTCTTCAATTGCAAAATGTGGATAAAAGCTGCTGGCCTGGCGCTTGTCCATCACAGGAAAATCCTCCCTAAAATGTTGAAGAGCCAGCCCAAGGCAACGCTTTGGACAAAGTAGATCACAAACAAGGCAATCATCGGTGAGATGTCAATGCCAGTCGCGTAGATCAAGCGCAGGATCGGCCCCTGCCGGAAAAGGTTGACAAAGGGGTTGACAATCCGGTCAATCCAACGGCCAACCGCTGATTCGCTGATCGCTGGAATCCAAGACATAAAGGCATCAATAATGATCAAGAGGCTGTAGGCTTCACAGATGAAGTAGAGCAGCCGGTACAAAAAAACCAAAAATGTTTGCATTAACCTAAAGTATCTTTCTTATCAAGCAGTTCAGTGATCTTGCCGTCAGTTTCAAACTTCGGCGGGGTAGCCAGGAAGATCTTGTCGCCAACGCGCTGGATTTCACCATTGAGGGCGTAAACCGTCCCGGTGATGAAGTCAACTACCCGGCGGGCAGAAGCATCGTCCATTCGGCTGAAGTTGATGATGATCGCCTTTTGGTTGAGCAAGTTCTGAGCTACTTCCTTAGCGTCAGAGTAAACCCGCGGTTCGTAAAGAACGATCTTGCTTGGGCCGCTACCAGCTTGGCCGGACTTGATGGATACGACATTGCTGTCGCGGTTGTTGCTTGGCCGGTAGCTGTTTTGCATCTCTTCTTGTTCTTCGTAGCGGTCTTCGTAGCTGTCTCTTTCCTCGTAGGAATCGTTATCACCGAAGCCGAAAAAGTCTTTCAATTTGTTGTTCATTTATTCTGCCTCCTTTACCGGTCCCGGCGATGCTTGAAGAACGGAATGTCGTCATCATCATCGTCGTAATCGGTGTTGATGTCAATTTGTGAAATCGTGCTGCTTGGATCAGCATCCAGCTTTGCATCTTTTTCTTCAGCCTGCCGCTTCTGTTCTTCTGGGTTCTGCCGTCTTGAGTAGTCATCGTCGTTGAGGCCCCAAACGCTGATTGGGTCCATCATGGCTGGCTTCTCTTCCTTAACCGGGCTGGCCGGCTTGACTTCTTCTTGCACTGGAGCTTCTTGCACTGGAGCAGCTGGAGCTGCTTCTTCTGGATTCAAGATCTTGGGAGCAGCTGGCTTTTCTCTAGGAGCGCTCACCTGGTGGCCGCGACCTGGCAACTGCTTAGACGCAGCTGCTTCAGCTTCGTCGTCAATCCCGGTTGCAATCACCGTAACCACGACTTCATCGCCAAGGTTAGGGTTGATGGCCGTACCGAAAATAATGTTAACGTCTTCGCCGGCAGCAGTTGAGACGATTTCTGAAGCATCTTGGGCTTCAAACAGGGTCAAGTCCGGACCGCCAGTAATGTTCAAGAGGACCTGCTTGGCCCCGTCAATTGAAACTTCCAGAAGTGGTGAGGAGATCGCCATCTTGGTTGCTTCCACCGTCCGGTTTTCACCGCTGGCCCGGCCGATCCCCATCAAGGCTGCCCCCTGGTTTTCCATGACCGTCTTGACGTCGGCGAAGTCCAGGTTCACGTAGTCAGTTGAAGTGATCAAGTCGGAAATGCCTTGGACACCCTGCTTGAGGACGTTGTCGGCTTCCTTGAAGGCTTCCATCATCGGCGTCTTCTTGTCAACGATTTCCAAAAGCCGGTTGTTGGCAACGATGACCAGAGTGTCAACGTATTCCTTCAGCTTGGCGATCCCGTCAGCGGCATTCTTGGACCGCTTAGGGCCTTCAAAACTGAATGGGCGGGTAACCACCCCAACCGTCAAAGCACCGGTTTCCCGAGCAATTTTGGCGATCACCGGGGCTGCCCCGGTACCAGTACCACCGCCCATGCCGGCAGTGATGAAGATCATGTCAGCGCCTTTAAGCGCGTCTTCAATCGTTTCTTCGCTTTCTTCAGCGGCCTTTTGCCCGGTTTCAGGATGTGAACCTGCCCCCAAGCCCCTGGTCAGTTTCGGCCCCAGCTGAATCTTAACTTCAGCGTTGTTGCTGTTCAAAGCTTGTACGTCGGTGTTGGCCGCGATGAAGGAGACGCCCTGCACGCCGTCTTCAATCATCCGGTTGACGGCATTGCCGCCCGCCCCGCCAACGCCAATTACTTTGATAACTGCGTTGTTGTTGTCATCTGAATCAAAAGTAAAATCCAAAGCCATCTACGTTTACCACCCTTAATCAAAGAACTTTCTGAAAAATGCAGCTAAGCCCTTGTTTTTATTTTCGTTATTATTAGTCTTTTCTTCATGCCGGGTTTCAGTGTCTACTTCCCCATCATGCTTAGTCTTATTATAAGCTAATTCAGTGTCATTTTCAGCTTTCCGCGTCACTCTTTTAGCATTTTTTTGACTATTTCCGCCGCTGGCCGGCCGCTCGTTGGAAGCAAGAGCTGAATCATGATAAATCACGGTGTTGGCTAGGTAGCCAATATCGCTCAGCTGGTTGGCATAGTTGACGATCCCGTAAGACACTGAATAAACCGGGTTGCGCAGGCCAATCTGGGCAGGCTGGTAGATCTTGGCCTTGACGTCATAGTCGGCCGCTACCAATTCATCGATCCCGGCCAAAAGCGCGCTGCCGCCAGTAATGATGACCCCGGCCGGCAAGGACAGGGCATCATGGTTGTACAGGCCCCGGCCGACCCGGCGCAGGATCTGCTGCAGGCGGGCGTTGATGATCTCACTAAGATACTTCTCGCTGACCAGGTTGTTTTCGTCCTTGCCCACGGCTTTAACTGCAAATTTTTCATTTTCAGAAGCCAGGTCTGGGTCGGCATAGCCGTAGTCCCGCTTCAAGGCTTCTGCATCGCTCATGGTCGTTGACAAAACCACTGAAATGTCGTGAGTGATGTCAGCTGCCCCCTTTAGGTCAACCGTGGCGTACTTGATCTGGCCGTCGCGGATAACCGTGGCAGTCGTGCTGCCGCCGCCCATGTCCAGCAGAATTGCCCCAAAGGTTCTTTCAGCTTCATCCAGCGCCACGCTGGAAACGGCCATCGGTGCCGGAACAAAGAAGTTGTTCCGGATGCCGGCGTGCTTTAAAACCGTGTTGATGTTGTGAATCTCCGCTGACGGCGCCGTCATTACCAGCCCTTGCACCAAGAGGGAGCGGGCAATCATGGTCCGCGGGTCGTCAACGTCCTTTTCCCCGTCAATCAAAAAGCGGCTTGGGAAGAAGGCAACTGCCTGCCGGTCCTTTTTCTTGGCGGCCTTGATGGCGGCATACATCACCTGTTGCACGTCTTCATTGGCAACTTCTTTGCCAGAATCAGAAATATTGACCAGACCAGTCGCATTTTCCAGCTGCAGCATGCTGACTGGCAAAGCTGTCACCACTCGGTTGATCTTGCTGTTGGTTTTCTCGCTGACCTGCTGGATCGCGTTCTTGACAGATTCGGCAACTTGATCGATATCAACGATCTTGCCATGCCGCATCCCATGCGTTGGCGCGGCAACTGCCCCGTAAACCTGCAGCTCTTGATGAGCGGCGTCGGCAACAACGACTTTGATGCTCGTGGTCCCAATGTCCAGACCAACTAACAAAGTTGAATTATCCAAGTTTCCTTCCCCCAATTCTAATATTTAGATAATATCATAATTCTTTAAAGATACAAAATTAAGACAAGCCGTAGGCCTTTTTTTCCGCGCTGGTCAAAGGACGGGTAAAGGCACCGACTTCCATGTCAATGACACTGTTGGTTGTCAAATCCTGTTTAATCGAGTTATAGTACTTAACCTTGGATTTTATCGTCTCAGTGTTGCCGATTATCACATTGCCATCTTTCATGACCAGAATCATCTGGGTTTTGCGCCTGGTATTGCCAGACAGCATCTTGACCTGCTTTTTGAAATATTCAGGAAAAGAGTTAAAAATTTTAAGGTTGGTCTTCAAGGCCACCTGCTTGCTGTAGCCAATAAAGAGCGGCTTATCATGATCCACCTCGCTCCAAGCCAGGCTCTTGGTGCCTAGTTCCCCATTAGCGAGAATCTTCCGGTAGCTGGACCCATCCTTGATGTAGCCAATCACTTTCCGTTCATGCACCTGCATGTTCAAAGTGTTCAGCCCCTTTACTGATAAAGTAACTGAAGCAACTTCGGGGTATTTAGCGGCCAGCTTCTTGCTGATCTTCTTTTGGATGCGCAAGGCATCGACCACCTTGTCAGAAGCCTTGATCTGGGCTACTTCAACCATGCTTTTGCCATCCAGGTCATCGGCTCCGAGCACCCTGACCGTCGATACGTCAGCCAAAGGCGAAACGTAGTAGGCTAAAAAGGCTATGGCCAAAAGGCAGACGGCCATGATCGAGCCCAGCCGGGTCAAGAGGCCCCGCCTGCGCTCTTTTTTAAGCGAAGTAAGCTGGCTCGACAATTTCCGCCCTTCCTGCCCCTGGCCAGGTTCGTGGCGTAAAAATTTAGAGAGTTCCTCTTCTGGATCTCTGCGGGTTATCCGTTTGCGAGCCATCGCTTCCTCCTAATCTTTTTTCATCAGTTCTTCTTGGCAATTTCCTTCATGACCTTGATGACCTGGTCAGAGGCATCTGGCACGCCCAAGGCTTTGGAAGCCTGCCGCATCTTTTCTGCATAGCTTTGGTCCAAAAGCAAGTGGTCAATTGAAGACACGAAGGTGTTTTCATTCAGATCATCTTCAGCAATCACCAAAGCTGCCCCGGCCTTTTCCAGGTCCATGGCGTTCTTCATCTGGTGGTTGTGGGTGACGTTTGGACTTGGGATCAAGATCACCGGTACGCCTAAAGCCGTGAATTCAGCCAGACTGGTTGCCCCGGACCGGGAAACAACGCAGGTCATTTCCGGCAAAAGGCCTGGCATGTTGGCGATATACGGCACGACCTTGATGGAGTCGCCGTAGTCAACATCAGCCAGCTTTTTCTCAATGGCGTCATAGTAGTAGGTACCAGTGGCCCAGATCACTTGGTAAGGCTTCTTCTTCAGCTCCATCAAGGACTTAAGCATAACCCGGTTGATGGCCAAAGCCCCCCGGGAACCCCCAAAGACCAGGACCGTAGGAATCTGCGGGTTAAGGCCCAAGTCTCCCTCCAGGTCAACCGGCTTGGCGTTTAAGCTCAAAACCTGCTGGGAACGCGGGTTGCCAGTCTTAACCAGCTTCTTCTTTTCCGGAAATTCCTTGGCCGCGTCATCAAAAGTGTAGCAGATCTTGTCCACATAGTGGCCTAAGAACTTATTGGCCACCCCGACCACGGAATTTGACTCGTGGATCATGGTCGGGATTTTCATCTTGCTGGCTTCATAAACGATCGCCCCACTGACGTAGCCGCCCGTGCCCAGGACAACGTCCGGCTTAAAGTCAGCCAGGATTTCCTTGGCCCGCTTGGTGGCCTTCAAAAAGAGCTGGATGGTCTTAACATTGTTCAGCAGGTGCTTTCTGTCAAAGCCCTGGATGTCAATGGTCTTAAAGTTGACCCCGGCGGCTGGCACGATCTTGGATTCCAGCCCCTTCTTGGTGCCGACGAACAAAATCTCATCGTCTTGGCAGATGCCTTCTTCCTTCAGGCGTTCAATCAAGGCCATGATGGGATAAATGTGGCCGCCCGTGCCGCCACCAGAAAAAATAACTCTCATTTTATTTCTCTTCCAATTCTTTTACATACTTGACAAAATATTCGCCGCGTTCTTCAAAGGTCTTGAACTGGTCCCAGGAAGCGCAGGCCGGTGAAAAGAGCAGGACGTCGCCAGCTTCAGCCAGCTTGGCTGCTGCCTTGACCCCGTCATGCAGGTTGTCAACGACCACAATAGTCTTGATCCCGGCCTTTCTGGCCGCGTCAGCCAGCAGGTAGCGGGTTTCCCCATAGGTCACGATGGCCTTAACGTGCTTTTTAAACAGATCGATCAGGGAGTCAAAGACAAAGCCCCGGTCAAGGCCGCCGGCCAAGAGAACTTCCGGCTCTTTGAAGGACTGGATGGCCACGGTGGCAGCCTCGATATTGGTTGACTTGGAGTCATTGTAGACCTTGACTCCGTCAAGGGTCGTCACGTACTGCAGGCGGTGTTCAGCCCCGGTAAAGGTGGACAAAACGGCCGCGATGTCGTCCTTGCCCGCCCCCATCAGGCTGCTGATGCCGATGGCAACCAGGGAGTTCTGCAGGTTGTGGATCCCAGGCAGCTTGATGTCGGCAATCTTCATCATCTTTTCATCGCCATGCATCAAGTAGTCCTGGCCGATGTAGAAGTCAGCTGCTGAATCAGTTTCGCTGAAAGTCAAGATCTTAGCGTGGGTTGCCTTTTCTTCCTTGGCCAGGATGTCTTTTTGGTCAAAGTTGGCCAGGAAGTAGTCGCTATCCTTTTGGAAGCGGCCAATGTTCAACTTGGCGTCAACATAGTTGTCAAAAGTCTTATGGTAGTCCAGGTGAACATTGTTGTAGATGTCAACGATGGCCGCTACCTTTGGCTCAATGTCGGTAACCCCCATCAGCTGGAAGCTGGACATTTCCACGACCAAAAGGTCGTCTGGGCCGGCCTGGTCCAAAACTACTTCAGAAATCGGCCAGCCAATGTTGCCGACCGCGTAAGCGTGGTGGCCCTGCTTTTGCAGGTAGTGGTCCATGATCTGCTGGGTCAGCATGACCGTAGTGGTCTTGCCGTTTGACCCGGTTACGCAGACATAAGGAGATTCGCTGGCGCTTAAAGCAACTTCAGGTTCAGTGATGACAGGAACCCCTTTTTCGCTGGCCTTGGCCACCATCGGGTTCTCGTAAGGGATGCCGGGGTTCTTGACCAGGTAGTCAAACTTTTCCTGGTCAAACAGGTCAACCGGGTGACTGCCGCCAATTACTCTGACGCCCAGGTCAGCCAACTGCTTGGCCTTAGGGTCAGCAGTAAGGTCCGCCTTGTCATTTAAAGTCAGGCGCGCGCCAAGCTTTAAAAGCAGCTTGCTGACCGCGAAGCCGCTCCGGCCCAGACCTAAAACAAGAATGTTTTTACCAGCATATTTATCGATTTCTTTCATCGTTAATTATCCCCAAATCATCAAATAAATTCCGCTGCCAATCAGCCCAACCAGCCAGAAGACCAGGTCGACCTTCCATTCGGACCAGCCCAGCATTTCGAAGTGGTGGTGGATTGGCGTCATTTTAAAAATCCGCTTGCCGGTCGTCTTAAACGAAGCAACCTGCAGAATAACGCTGGCCGTTTCGCAGACAAAGACGATCCCGATCAAAAGCAAGGACCATGGCCGGCCCAAGAAGATGCTGACCGCTGCTAAACCGCCCCCAAGGGCCAGGGAACCGGCATCCCCCATAAAGATCTTAGCCGGCTTGTGGTTGAACATGAAGAAGGTTGCCAGGCCCCCCATTACCGCCATACAGAAGACTAAAACGCCAAAATTCTGGCTCTTGAAGGCCAGCCAGGCGTAAGTGCCGTAAGCGATAAAGGACAGACCGGTTGCCAGGCCGTCCAAACCGTCTGAGAGGTTGACGGCGTTTGAAAAGCCAACCAGCCAGAAAACTTCAAACAAGGTAAACAGGGCCATGTTCTTGACCACCCCGGCAAAAGGCAGGTAGAGGCCAAAGTCAAAGTTGTCACTGGCTGCCAGCAAAACGATCCCGGCGGCTACGACCAGCTGCAGGGCCATTTTTTGCCAGGCTCTAAGGCCCAGGTTCCGCTTGAAAAAGAGCTTCAAGCCGTCATCCAGGAAGCCGATAACCCCGTAACCCAAAAGGGCAACTAACAAAATCCAGACTGTCTTGGTCAGCTGGCCCTTATAAGCACAGATGGCGATCGTTGCCACAGCGGCTGAAAGAACGAAGACCGTTCCCCCCATGGTCGGCGTCCCCGACTTCTTTTCATGCCACTTTGGCCCTTCACCGCGGATCTGCTGGCCTTCGTCGTGGCTTCTCATCCAGATAATCAGCCATGGCAAAAGCAAGGCGCTTAATACCAGTGAAATCATAAAAGCAATCAAACTTGCTTGCATCGATCTATTACTCCTTTAACTCTACTTTCAATTTCGTCCCTGATTTAACAGTTGTCCCCTCAGCCAGGCTTTGCGACTTGACCTTGCCGCTGCCCGACAGCTGCAGCTTGATTCCAGCCAGGGAGGCATAAGCCTCCAATTTGCTTTCGCTCCAGCCAGTCAAATCCGGCAGGGTGATCTTGCCGCTAGTTAAAACAAAGACAGTGCTGCCAACGGATACCGTTTCTCCCGCTGCTGCCTTTTGGCTGAGAACCTTGGACCCGGTCCCCAGCCGAACCAGATTGAGGCCGTTTGAGGTCGCGGTCTTCTTAGCCTTGGCGTAGGTCATGCCAGTGAATTTCGGCACCTTGACCACGGCTGAAGCCGACTTGTCACCCTTGTTCAACAGAACCAGCCGGCTCATCATCGGCTTGAAGATCTGGGCCAGGATGGTTTCCGCCCCGCTGCCTAAACGGCTTGGCTGCTTCATGGTCAAGTAAATGCAGTAGCGGGGATTGTCGGTCGGGGTAATCCCTACGACTGAGAAGATGTAGTTCCGGTCCCCGGTCATGTAGCCGCCGGTTGCCTTGGCAATCTGGGCGGTCCCGGTCTTGACCCCGAAGTCCTTGCCCTTCATGTAGTAGGTGTGGCCCGTCCCAATTTTTTCATCCAGAACCTTCTTCATGTTCTGCATAACTACTTTTCTGGTCTGGGCCGTAAAAATTTTCTTGCCGACCTTCTGAACCTTGTAGCTCTTGACCGTCTTGCCGGAAGAATCGGTAATTTTTTCCACCAATTGCGGTTTGACCATCTGCCCGTTGTTGGCCAGGGCGCTGTAAACCTGCATCATCTGCATGACGTTGACCGTGACCCCTTGACCAAAGGAAGTTACCGCCTGGTCAACTGGGCTGGAGAAGGACAAGCTGCCGGATACCTCACCTGGCAGGGTGATCCCGGTCTTGTGGGTAATGCGGAACATCTTGAGGTACTTGCGCCAGAGCTTGGCCCCCATCTTTCTTTCCAAGTAGACCATCCCGACATTGCTGGAACGAGGGAAGGCCTGGGAGTATGGAATCGTCCCCCATCCGGACTTCTGCCAGTCATAGATGGTGGAGCCAGAAACAGTAATTGACCCTGACCGGTAGTAGGCATTGGGATTATAGTTGCCGCTGTTGACCGCGGCTGCCAGAGACAGGATCTTGAAAACAGAACCAGGCTCATAGCTGGACTGGACCAGGAGGTTGCTGCCCGCCTTGCTGATCCCGGCCTTGGTCTGGGAGTTGAAGGTCGGCCGCTGAGAAGCTGCCAGAATCTTCCCGGTCTTCAAGTCTTCAATGACGGCCGTCATGGCTTTAGGCTTGTAGTTTTTCTGCACCTTGCTCATATATGTTTCAAGGGCACTCTGCAGCTGGGAATCAATCGTCAAGTAAAGATTGTCCCCGTCTTTAGCTGCCTTGTAGGAATGAGACCCGCTTGGCAGCTGATTTTCCGTGGAGTCAACCATGCTGGTCTCATAACCGTTGGTCCCTTTGAGGATCTTGTTAAAGTAGGCTTCAAGCCCCGTGACCCCTTCCAGTTCCGTCGCCTGGCTCTTGGAATTGGTCTTTGAAACCGTGTAGCCGACCACGTTTGAGGCAAAAACCCCATTTGGATACAAGCGGGACGGCGTTTCCATGAACTTGATCCCCGTTAGGTGCATGGCCTGGATCTTCTTTTTCTCAGTCAAGGTTAAACCGGATCCTGCTGTCCCGAACTGTACCTGGAAGGTGTTCTTGTTTTTTGGATTCAGATACTTGAGGATTTTCGCTTTGGAAATTGGCAAAACCGTGGCCAGCTTTTCAGCTGCTTTTTCCTTGTCCTTGACATAGAGCGGTTTCTTATTGGAGTCGACATAAGTCTTGTCCAAAATCGCGTAAACCGTGTAGGTGTGGGAGTCCTGGGCAATCACCAGGCCGTTTTTATCGTAAATCGTGCCCCGGTTAGCCGTCAAAACAGTGTTGCGCCGGTAAATCGCGGCAGTTCTCTTACTGATGTCCTGGCCGTCAATGGTCTTGGAAATCGACAGATAGAGCATGCGGCCAGCAAAAAAAAGAAAAACCAAAGCAACGACTAGCTCTAGAATTCTCCCAACTGTAAAGCGATAGCCGTGTGCTCTGGATTTTATTTTTCTTAAATTAGTGGTCTTCTTCATTAGCGAATTGTCCTAATGTTATTTTCACGCAACTTCAGTCCTTGACTTTGGGCGATCTTGTTCAAGCGGGTATTTGACGATAGCTCGCCAATTTCCTGCTGCAAGTCAGCCGTTGCGTTCTTTTGCTTGGTAATTGATTCCTTGACATTGGTTAACTGCCGCTGGGCGTAAGTCGCCGAAACGCTGGCAGACACGTTCAAGGTAATCAAGGCAGCTGCTCCAAGCAGGCCCAAGGCTGCCAGCAGCTTTTCAAAAGCTGAGTACGGCACCTTCTGCGGGTCAACCACCAAACGAGGACTTTTCCGGGCTTCCTCTTCTGGTTCGTAATTATATTTTCTAACTGTGTTTCCAGCCATTGTGGTCCTCTTTATAATTTCTCTGCTACTCTTAATTTTGCACTGTGTGACCGGTTGTTCTCCGCCAGTTCTTCTTCGCTAGCCGTAATTGGCTTGCGGTTGACCAGGCGTAAAGTTGGCTTGATCCCTTCGGGCACAACCGGCATCCCGCGGGGAATTTCAACTTCTGAATACTTCTTGAAGGTTTTCTTGACGATCTTGTCTTCCAAAGACTGGAAGGTAATGACGCTGATCCGGCCGCCGGGATTAAGCAGGCTGATGGCTTCTTCCAGAGAGGCCTGCAAAACGTCCAGCTCGTGGTTGACTTCCACCCGGATGGCCTGGAAGCTCTTCTTGGCCGGGTGTCCGCCGCTGCGGCGGGCTGCTGCCGGAATGGCTTCCTTGATGATCTCTACCAGTTCAAAAGTAGTTTCGATCGGCTTGACCCGTCTTCTTTCAACGATCTTTCTGGCGATCTGCCGGGAAAACTTCTCGTCGCCATAACGGTAAAGAACGTCAGCCAGCTGCTTTTGGTCATACTGGTTGACCAGCTGGTAGGCGTCAAAGTCCTGGCTCTGGTCCATCCGCATGTCTAATCTGGCATCAAAACGGTAGGAAAAACCGCGCTCAGCCTGGTCCAGCTGCGGGGATGAAACACCCAGGTCATAGTAGATGCCGTCAATGCCGCTGATGCCCAGCTTATCCAGTTCTTCTTTTAAGTGACTGAAGTTGTTGTGGACCAGCTGCAAGCGCGGCTGGCTGTCTTCTTTTAAAAAGTCAGCGAAATTGCTCTGGGCGGTGTTAATCGCGTACTGATCCTGGTCGAAACCGATCAGATTTCCTTTATCCAGCTTACTTAGCAGGTATCTTGCGTGCCCGCCCCCGCCGAAGGTGGCATCCACATAAGTGCCGCCGCTGTGAGGGGCCAGGTTGTCAATTGTTTCGTGCAATAACACGCTAGTATGCTTAAATTCCATCTTTATAACTCGATATCGTCCAAATCTTCCGCAATTTCATCATAGCTTTCATTGGCTTCGTCAGAATACTCTTCCCAGCGCTCCTTGGCCCAGATTTCAATCCGGTTGGAGACGCCGACAATGACGCATTCCTTAACCAGGCCGGCATGCTTCTTCAAGGTGGGGGACAAGTTGATTCTCCCCTGCTTGTCGAATTCACCTTCCATGGCGCCCGAATAAAACATCCGGGTAAAACTCCGCGCGTTCTTCTTCGTCAAAGGAAGCTTGGCCAGCTTGGCCTCGATCTTGGCCCATTCCGTCAAAGGATAGCCAAAAATGCAGCCTTCCATGCCCCGGGTCAAAACCATGGCTGGCCCAATCTGTTCGCGCAGCTTTGCCGGAATGATCAAGCGGCCTTTGGCGTCCAAATTGTGCTGGTATTCGCCCATGAACATGGCAGGCTCCTCCCTTCTGTTAACAATTTACCACAAATCCCCACTTTAAACCACAATATCTGAAAAACACAAGCAGATTTCCGAAAAAATTAAAAAACTGCCAGCCGCCAAGGGCGGTTGACAGTTCTCATTCAGATTAAAACGACCAAAAGCAGTCCGCAGTACCAAAAGAAACTGCAGGCATCAAGATAGGACCAGAACTGGCGGAACATTTTCCCCAGGGAAATGTTCTTATTGATCATGGCCCATCTGATTGCGGCCAGCAGTATCAATATGAAGTAAAGCAGAAAGCCGGCAGGCAAAAAGGAAGGCACGCCCTTTAAATTGGTCATCAGCTGGCAGGCATAGATCAAAAAGAAAGGCATAACGTCGTAGCCTCTAAAAGCGGCCTTGGGCCAGATCAAGTTGACCAGGTAGGCGGCGGCCAGGCCAAAGACCGGCAATAAGAATATCATCAGCATAATTTTCCTCCATCTGCTAGCTAGTTTAACACAATTTTATTTTTCTCTTAAAGTGCAGCAAGCAAATTGCAAATCGCCGCCAAAAAGGTTATAATCACTCTCATATAGGAGGCTTCTATGGCACGTAAAAAGAAAAAGTCGACATTTCAAAAAATTGAGAATTTCATGGTAGTTCTGATGGCTTTAATCACGCTCTTTGGCGTGGCAGCCTCAGTCATTTACTACTTAACTGCCCAATAAACCGGCAATACGCTCAAAAGCGGTCAGCTTCACGCTGGCCGCTTTTTTTATGCGCTTATTAATACCGGTAATTGTCCAAGTCAACCAGGAAAGGATAAGATCTGGCCAGCTTGGCCCAAAGCCAGTAGGTCAACAGGCTGATCCCGGTTGTCCAGCCAGCCGTGTACAACAAGCTGAAACCAATCGCCTTCAAGGTCAGATCCGTCCAGCCAATCAACCGGAAAACCAGCCAGGTATAAAGGCAGGCAACGGTAATCGCCAGAATGTTGCCCAGCAGACGGAAAACGAAGAGTTCGGGAAAGACCCGGGCATACCAGCGGCCAAATGCCGACAGGGCTGGCAGGATAAAGGTATAGATCCCGATGATCCCCCAGAAATAGAGATCAGCAACCACCCCGGCAACCAGAGCCAGCCAGATTTCTTTTTCATTCCGGTCATCTTCATAAGCGATGATCAAAACGGAAATTGGCAGGATCAAGAGCCCTGCCCGGCCATGCTGGTAGGTCAAGGCCGGCTGCAGGTAAACGGACAAAGTCCCTTCCAAAACCATGGCCAGGTAAAGAGCGATTGCCAAAACCCATTGCTTAAAAATCCGCATTAGCCAGCCACGCTCCTTTTGACGACCGTTACCACGGACGCGTCGCTCAAATTGCCGGCCGGCTTGATCTTGATCAAGTCAGACAGACCAAAGCTGTCCTTGGTGGTTTCCGCCACCGTCCCGATCAAGAGCCCTTTTGGCGAAGTCCCGCCCAGGCCACTGGTGTAGACCTTGGTCCCCTTCTTCAGCTTGCTTGAGCTGGAGGCCTGGGTGAAGGTCAAAGTTCCGCCGGACTGCACGCTAATGATCCCGTGAAGAACCTTGCCCGTGTCAGTCGTGGCTTGCACGGCAAAGCGGTTGGCTGAGCTGTCAGTCGTGGTAATCAGTTCCACCTTGCTCGTAGCCGCGTCGACTTCCAGGATCCGGCCAATCACGCCGCCGCCAGACATAACTGCCATGTCCTTCTTTAAGCCTGAGCTCTTCCCCTTGTCAATGGTCAAGACTTCTGACCAGCTGTCGCTTGAGCGGGAAATTACTGAAGCAGTCGTTGTCGTATAGCCGGTCAAGGTCTTCTTGATTCCAGCCGCTGCCTTCAGCTGCTTGTTTTCCTTTTCCAAGGCAGCGTTTCTGGCTTCTACTTGAGCCAGTTCAGATACTTTCTTCTTTAAATGGCTGTTTTCGTCAGCAGCGTTCTTCAAGTCATTGACACTGTCGATTCCGTCAGTAAACCAGGAAACCGGCACGCTCACGATTCTTGAACCAACAGAGACGATATCATTGCCCAAGCGCTGGATTAAAAGCGGCGCGCTCAAGTTATTTCTCAGCATCACCGTTGAGCCAAGCAGGGCTGCTAAAAGCGCCACGGTTCCAAAAGCCGCCAGCATTTTCCTGTTTTGAAAAAAATTCTTCATAGACACCTATCCAAATATAAAAACCGGCCCGGAGGCCGGTTTTCTTATTTCTTATCTGCTAGTCTTCCGCATTACGTCCAGGTGCTTCAAAGATTCACCGGTACCGATTGCTACACAGTCAAGCGGATCTTGAGCGATGAAGACCGGCACCTTGGTCGCGTCAGAGATGACTTCTGGCAAGTTCTTGAGCAGGGCACCACCACCGGTCAGGACGATACCATGGTCAATTACGTCTGCGGCAATTTCAGGAGAAGTCAATTCCAAAGTTTCCTTGATCGCAACAATGATGTCTTGAACAACGTCTTGAATAGCAGTTGCAACGTCAACGGCACTGATTTCCAATGACTTCGGCAAACCTGACACCAGGTCACGGCCGCGGATGGTCATGGATTCGATTTCCTTGGCTGCTTCCACGGAAGCTGAACCGATTTGGATCTTGATGTCTTCAGCGGTTCTTTCACCGATCAGCAGGTTGTACTTGCCATGAACGAAGTTGGTGATTGCTTGGTTGAACTTGTCACCAGCCTGGCGAATGGAAGTTGAAGAAACGATCCCGCCCAGGGAAATAGTGGCTACGTCAGTCGTACCACCACCGATGTCAACAACCATGGAACCAGTTGGTTCCATAACCGGCAAACCGGCACCGATAGCTGCGGCAAATGGTTCTTCAATCACATAAGCTTCTCTGGCGCCTGCCACCCGGGCAGCGTCAATAACTGCGCGCTTTTCAACTTCAGTGACGCCTGAAGGCACGCAGATCATGACTGAAGGCTTGGAATTGCCGACCGTCTTGCCCATGAAGTACTTAAGCATGGCCGCGGTCGTGTCGTAGTCAGCGATAACCCCGTCCTTCATCGGGCGGATAGCCACGATTGAGCCTGGAGTTCTGCCGATCATTTCCTTGGCTTCTGAACCAACTGCAATAACTTCGCCAGTCTTGGTATTCTTGGCAACGACTGAAGGCTCACGCAAAACGATGCCTTTGCCTTCAACGTAGACCAGGGTGTTGGCGGTACCCAGGTCAATGCCGATATTCTTTGAACCTAATCCAAACACGGATATCTCTCCTTATTTACTCGCTTAATCTTGCTTAATTATAGCATAATGCCCGTGAAAGTCATGGATTGGTACAAATTTTAGCTAATTTTAAAACAATTCCCTCTCCCGCAGGCTCAAGTATTCGCCTCCGCCGATGATGAAATGGTCCAGAAAGGTGATCTTCATGATCTTGCTGGCTTTTTTCAAGCCCTTGGTCAGTTCCAGGTCATTGTCTGACGGAGTCAGCGCCCCGCTGGGATGGTTGTGGGCCACAATAATGCTGGCGCAGCCGTAGACCACCGCCCAGCGGAAAATTTCTCTGGGGTGGACCCAGGACCGGTCCAGGGTGCCTTGGAAAAGCATTTTTTCCCCCAACAGATTCTGCTGCTGGTCAAAATACAGGACCCAGAACTGCTCCTGCTTTTGCCCCAGCAGCTTATTGGCCAGGTAATTGCCAATCTTAGAGCTGCTGGCCCAGTCAGAGCTGCGCCGCATGTCAGTCCGCCGCAAACGATCCATGGCCACCTCGATGGTCAAGGCCAGGTCATTGGAACAATCGGGGCCTGAGGCATAGTCCAAGATGTCCTTGAAGCTGGCAATGTGCTTTTGGTCCAGCAAGTGCAACAGATCATCCAGACTCTGGCAGGGCAGCTGGTCAAAGAGCAGCTTGAGCAGGTCACGGTCACTTTCAACATAATAGTAGTTTTGCGTAGTTTCAGTCATTTGACTTTCCTCCTTATTTTTACGCTCTACTACTAATTACGCCAAAAACTAGGAAATTTTTTTCAAAAAGTCAAAAAAGTCCGGACAAATCATTTGGGCCCGCGCCCGGTCTTCTGCTGTAGCAGGCTTAAGGTCCGGAATCATAACGCAATCAATCCCGGCATTTTCCGCTGCCTCGACCCCCATGCTGGAGTCTTCAAAAATCAAGAGCTGGTCTTTACTAAGGCCGCTGCGCTCCTGGGCAGCCAGATAGAGGTCCGGGAAAGGCTTGGAGCGGAGTTTTTTCTCAGCAACTTCATCATGGGTAACGATAAAGTCAAAGCTGTTCCGGCAGCCGGTCACCCAGAGATTGTGGTCAACCACGCTTTTATAGTTGTTGCTGGCAATCCCGATCGTTAAGCCCAGATCGTTAAAGCGCTCCAGGGCCTCCTTGACTCCGGTCTTCAGCTTCAGCTTGCCCTGGTCGGTCCACTCCCAGACCAGGTCGTCAGTCCGCTTGACAAAAGCCTGGCGGACCTCATTGCTTGGAAAGTATTTTTCGTAAAATTCATCCATGGCCTTGACGCTGGCGCCAACCAAGCCCAAGTAAGTATCATCGCTGATGCCCAGCTTGTATTCCCGGGCAGCCTGGATGTTGGCCTTCCAGTAGAGCTCTTCGGAGTTGACCAGGAGTCCATCCATGTCAAAAATAACCCCCTGCTTGTCCGTCTTTAAAGCTTCAACACGCATATTTTTCCTCTTTCATCTTTCATCCTCAGTCCACCTGCAGAAGCTGCAGAACCGCGCTGACCAGGTAAAAAGAACCCGTAACCAAGATCAAGTCTTGGTCGCCAGCTTCCGCCATCACTTGCTTTAAAGCTTGGTTCAAATCACCCTCATAGGCAAATTTTTCCTGGGCCCAGGCCGGAAAGTCAGCCTTTTTGGCAGCCCGCGGGTAGGCCAGGCTGGTCAAGGTTACTTTTTCGTCCTTCAGCAAGGCTAAAAAGTCGCTCAAGTCCTTGTCCTTCATCATGCCGGCTAAAACCAAAAGCCGGCCGCCCTTTTCTTTGGCCAGGCCGCGGGCATATGCCGCAAGCTCGCGGCCAGCCTGGACATTGTGAGCCCCGTCCAGCAAAAAGCTGCATCCCGCCTTTTCCAAGCGCTGGTAGCGGCCAGGAACCGTCGTTTTGGTCAAGGCTTCTTCTGCTGCCTTTTCGCTTAAAGCAAGAGGCAATACGGCAAAAGCCGCCAAAGCCATGGCCGCGTCTTTAGCTTCAGGCAGGGGCCAGGCCGGCAATTGGTATTTTTGTCCGGCAACTAGCAGCTCATAGCCTGTTTTTTCTTCCTTAACCTGGAAGTCCTGGCCCAGCCAGTAAGCAGGACTGGCAGTTTTGGTGATTTTTTCTTCAACGATTCTCCGCACGCTGGCCGGAATATCGCCGAGAATAACTGGGACAGCCGGCTTGATAATTCCGCTCTTTTCTTTAGCAATGTCCGCCAAGGTCGGCCCGATGATCTGTTCATGGTCAAGGCCAATTGTGGTAATCAAGCTGACCGCGGGCGTTATCACGTTGGTCTTATCATGCTCAGCCCCAATGCCAACTTCAATAACCGCGTAGTCGCATTTTTGCTTGGCAAAAAAGAGAAAGGCCATCGCGACTTCATATTCAAAGGTAACCAGGGCAAAATTCGCCTCTTCTTCGCGCAGGCGGCCGACCGCTGCTTCAACTTCGTTGGCAACGGCCAAGAGGTCCTCATCCGCAATTGCCTGCCCGTTCAGCTGGATTCGCTCGTTAAAACGGATGATAAAGGGCGAAACAAAAAGGCCAGTCTGCTGACCGGCCTTTTGGAGCAGATTGCTCAGGTAATATGCAGTTGAGCCCTTGCCGTTGGTTCCCGTAATGTGGCAGCACTTGACCTTGTCCTGGGGATCGCCCAGAGCCTTGAGCACCCGTTTGACATAGGTCAGGTCGCTCTTTTCGTGCAAGCGCGGCAAATGATAGAGGTAAGCGGTAAGTTCATTAACTGTCTTAAATTTCACGTCTTTAACGACTTTCTTTCAATTCCTTGATGCGGTCGCGCACGCCGGCCAGCTGGCTTTCGTATTCAGCCAGCTTGCCCTTTTCCTTTTCAACCACGGCAGCTGGAGCGTGGTCAACAAAGCCCTTGTTGGCCAGCTTCTTGCTTGCCCGGTCGACTTCAGCTTCCAGGCGGGCTTCTTCCTTGCCCATCTTGGCGATTTCTTCATCCAGGTCAACCAGTTCTGAAAGCGGCACGAAGATTTGGGCCCCCGCGATGACAGCCGTCTTGGCTAATTTCGGAGCGTTGATCTTGCCGGAGATTTCCAGCTTCTTCGGGTGCAGGAAGTTTTCCACGTATTCCATGTTATCCCGCAGAATTGCTTCATTCTCTTCGTCATCAAGCTGGATCAAGATGTCGATAGCGCTGGACATTGGAGCGTTCACTTCCATCCGGATGTTCCGGACAGCCTTGATGATTTCGATCAAGAAGGCCATGTCTTCATCAGCCTTGGCGTTGTCAAATTCATCGTGGGCTTTCGGGTAAGCAGCAGTCATGATGGACTTGCCTTCATGCGGCATGGACAGCCAGAGCTTTTCAGTCACGAATGGCATGATTGGGTGGATGAGGCGCAGGATCTGGTCCAGAATCCAGGTCAAGTTAGCCTGTTTTCTGGCCTTCAGTTCTTCATCGTCGCCGTAAAGGGCAACCTTGGAGATTTCGATGTACCAGTCACAGAAGTCATTCCAGATGAAGTTGTACATTTCCCGACCGGCTTCCCCGAATTGGAATTCGTCAAAGAGACGGTTGGTTTCCTTGACAGTGTGGTTCAAGCGGTCAAAAATCCAGGCATCAGCCAGGTCAAACTTGCTGGTGTCCGGCTTTTGGGCAGGCTTGGCGTCTTCCGGCAGGTTCATGATCACGAAACGGCTGGCATTCCAGAGCTTGTTGATGAAGTTCCAGGCAGCGTCCATCTTGGTGTAGCTGAAGCGGGTGTCCTGGCCAGGCGCGGTCCCGTTCAAAAGGAACCAGCGCAAAGCGTCGGCGCCGTACTTGTCAATGACGTCCATTGGGTCGATCCCGTTGCCCAGGGACTTGGACATCTTCCGCCCCTGCTCGTCTCTGATCAAACCGTGCAAAACGACATTGTCAAATGGCCGCTCGCCAGTGAAGTGCAGGCTTTGGAAGATCATCCGGGAAACCCAGAAGAAGATAATGTCATAGCCAGTTACCAAGGCGTTGGTTGGGAAGTAGCGCTTGAAGTCAGCAGAGTCTTCATCCGGCCAGCCCAAAGTTGAGAATGGCCAGAGGGCACTGGAGAACCAAGTGTCCAGAACGTCCTGGTCTTGTTCCCAGTTTTCAATATCTTCTGGCGCTTCCTCACCGACGTACATTTCCCCGGTCTGCTTGTTGTACCAAGCAGGAATCCGGTGACCCCACCAGAGCTGACGGGAGATGACCCAGTCGTGGACGTTTTCCATCCACCGCTCTAAAGTGCCTTCAAAGCGGTCTGGCACGAAGTTGACTCTGCCTTCGCCCTTTTGGTTTTCCAAAACCTTGTCAGCCAGCGGCTTCATCTTGACGAACCATTGAGTGGACAGGCGAGGTTCAACTTGCACGCCGGAACGTTCAGAGTGACCAACTGAGTGGACGATTGGTTCAACCTTGATCAGGTAGCCTTCAGCCTTAAGGTCTTCAACCAGCTGCTTGCGGCAGTCGAAACGGTCCATGCCGGCGTACTTGCCCGCCTTGTCGTTCATGGTCCCATCATCGTTCATCACGTTGATCCGTGGCAGGTCATGCCGGTTGCCGACTTCAAAGTCGTTCGGGTCGTGGGCCGGGGTAATCTTCACCAGACCAGTCCCGAATTCCGGGTCGACGTGCTGGTCTTCAATGATCGGGATCTCCCTGCCAACCAGCGGCAGAATCAGCTTCTTGCCAACCAAGTCCTTGTAGCGTTCATCCCCTGGGGCAACAGCCACGGCCGTGTCACCAAACATGGTTTCCGGCCGGGTAGTAGCAATTTCCACGCTGCCAGAACCGTCAGCCAGCGGGTAGTTGATGTGGTAGAAGGCCCCTTGGTCGTCCTGGTGGACAACTTCGATGTCAGACAAGGCAGTCCGCAGCTTCGGGTCCCAGTTGATGATGTATTCACCCCGGTAGATCAAGCCTTCATTGTAGAGCTGAACGAAAACCCGGCGGACAGCCTTGGATAAGCCCTTGTCCAGGGTAAAGCGTTCCCGGCTGTAGTCCAGGGACAGACCCAGCTTTTGCCACTGGCTCTTGATGATGTTGGCGTATTCGTCCTTCCATTCCCAGACCTTTTCCACAAACTTTTCCCGGCCCAGGTCATAGCGGCTGACCCCTTGTTCACGCAGGCGGGCTTCAACCTTGGCCTGGGTGGCGATGCCGGCGTGGTCCATGCCTGGCAGGTAAAGGGTGTCATAGCCCTGCATCCGCTTGTAGCGGATCAAGGTGTCTTGAATCGCCGTGTCCCAGGCGTGGCCCAGGTGCAGCTTGCCAGTAACGTTTGGCGGCGGGATAACGATTGAGTAAGGCTTGGCCTTCTTGTCGCCGGACGGCTTGAACAGGTCCTCGTCCAGCCATTCTTGATAGCGGCCAGCTTCAACCTCTTGCGGGTTGTATTTTGGTGCTAATTCTGTCATAAATTTCCTCCAATAAAAAAGTCCTAGACAAGTAAATGTCTAGGACGATATATAACCGCGGTACCACCTAAATTGAGCATAATGCTCCGCTTAAACGCGGTAACGGCGCGGATACCGGACCGGCTTACTCCTGCTTCAGCCGGCCAGCGAATCAAGCTACCAGGCGCCTTCCGGTCTCTCAGCTTAAATGACCTTTCTCTGTCATGAAGCGCCACCTCTTGATCTTGGCTTTGTCACAAAGTATAGCATAATTTTTTCAGCCATTAAAGGGAAACTTGCTCTAAGGCCGCCAGCTCTTCTTTCGTGAAAGGCCGGTAGGAGCCAGCCGCCAAATCAGCCGGCAAAGTCAAGGGACCCATGCTGAGCCTTTTGAGCTTTAAAACCTTCATCCCCTGGGAGGCAAACATCCGCTTGACCTGGTGATATTTGCCTTCCGTAATGGTGATCTCGATTTCTGACTGCTCTTGGTCTCTGTCTTGCCTCAAGATCTTCAGATTGCCCGGCTTTAGCTTTGTTCCGTCTTTTAAAGTGAGGCCTGCCGCAATTGCCTTGGCCGTTTCTTCATCAGCCAGTCCGGCCAAAAGAGCGTAGTAGGTCTTGGCCACATGGTATTCCGGAGCCAGGAGCTGGTGGGCCAATTGCCCGTCATTGGTTAAAAGCAAGAGACCAGTTGTGTCCTTGTCCAAACGGCCAACTGGGGCAATTTTTTGATAGCGGTCCTGGTCTTTTAATAGGTCCAGGACGGTCTTTTGCCGGGAGTCTTCCGTTGCTGACAAGACGCCAGCTGGCTTATTGAGCAAAAAGTAGTGGTACTGCTGGTAGACAATGGCCTGGCCCTTGACCAGGACTTCAGCGTCTTCTTTCACCTTCTGCTTGGCTGACCGGCAGACCTTCCCGTTGACCGTCACCTGGCCAGCTTTAATGATCTCATGAACCTGGGACCTTGATCCCACCTTCATGTTGGCCAAAAATTTGTCCAGGCGCAGCATTAAAGCAGGTCCGCGTCTTCTTCAGCCAGGTCATCCAGGAAGCTTTGGCCTGGGTAGATCGGAGTGACCTTGACTCCGGCCAAGGCCCGCTCAATCAAGCCGTCAACGTCCAGGCGGCTTTCGTATTCCCGGGCCTTGTCGATCTTCGGCTTGGTCTTTGGCCGCGGCGGGGCAAAAATGGTGCAGCAGTCTTCAAATGGCTGGATGGACAGGTCAAAAGTCCCGATTTCTTCAGCCTTGGCGATAATTTCGGTCTTGTCCATGGTGGCAACTGGCCGCAATACAGGAGTGGTCGTCACGTCATTGATAGCTGCCATGGATTCCAAGGTCTGGGAAGCAACTTGGCCAACTGATTCCCCGTTGAAGATGGCCAAAGCATGCCGCTTTTCTCTGATGATGTCAGCCAGCCGCAGCATGAAGCGGCGCTGAACGGTCATCAAGTAGCCCTCTGGCAGCTTTTCCTTGATCGTTTCCTGGATTTCAGCAAAAGGCACTTCGATAAAATTGATCCGGCCGCTGTACTTGGCCAAAATGCTGGTCAATTCCTTGGCCTTGGCCAGGGCCTTTTCAGAAGTGTATGGCGGTGAGAAGAAGTGGACCATTTCAATGTTCACGCCCCGCTTCATGGCCAGGTAGGAAGCTACCGGGGAGTCGATCCCGCCGGACAGCATCATCACTGCCTTGCCGGCCGTGCCAACCGGCATCCCGCCTGCCCCATGCAAGAGCTGGTTGGAGATGTAGGCCCCGTCCTGGCGGATTTCCAAAAGCAGGACCATGTCCGGGTGCTTCATTTCCGCCTGCAGGCCTTCCATGTGGTTGTAAAGGTAGTCGGCCACCATTTGGTTCAGCTGATTGGTGTCGTAGATAAACTTGTGGTCGCTTCTTCTGGTGTTGACCTTGAAGGTCATGCCTGGCTTGTAAGTTGCCTGCATCAGTTCCAGGGCAGTTTTTTCAATGGCTTCCAGGCTCTTTTCAGTCTTGATGACTGGTGAGTAGGTCTGGATCCCGAAAACGACCTTCAAGCGGTCATTTACTGGTTCAAAAGGCGTCCCGTTCAAAAGGATGTGCATCCGGTCGTGGTGGGTCTGGATCTTCAAGTCCGGGAAGTCGCGGAGCACCTTTTGGACATTGCTGGCCAGGCGGTTGATAAAGTCCTTCCGGTTCTTGCCCTTAGTGGACAGTTCGCCGTAGCGAATCATGATTTCTGTGTATTGCAAATTTTATTCTCCTAAGTGGTTGATCTTGGCAAAGTGCTGGTAAATCTTGTCAAAAGCCGCGATGAATTCGTCTGCTTCTTCTAAAGTATTGCTTTCATCAAAGCTGAGGCGGACGGCGCTGGTCGCGATTTCATCTGGCGTCTTCATCGCCACCAAAGTGCTGGCTTCGTCCGCCTTTTTTGAGGCGCAGGCGGAAGTGGTGGAAATAAAGATGTCTTGGTCTTCCAAAGTGTGGACCAAAGTCTCGCCCCGGATCCCTTCCAAGGCAAAGCAAAGGATGTGGGGAGCGAAGTCAGCCTGCAAAGGAGAGAAGATGTGGATGCCCGGCTTATCTGCCAGGTACTTGCTGATCTTCTCCTTAATGGCGTATTCTCTGTCAGCCTTTTCCTTTTCATCTGTCAAAAGCAGGCGGGTGGCCTTGGCCATGGCCGCGATGGCCGCCAGGTTTTCCGTCCCGCTTCTTAAGCCTTTTTCCTGGCCGCCGCCTTCACACAAAGGCATCAGCATCCGGCCCCGCTTTTTGTACAAAATACCGATGCCGCGTGGACCATGGAATTTGTGGGAAGAGAAGCTCATCATGTCGACCCGGGAGGTGAAGACCTGGTCCCAGATCCCCTTGCCCAGGGCCTGGACATTGTCGACGTGGAAGTGAACGTTCGGGTAGTCTTCCAGGATTTCAGAAATTTCCTTGATCGGCTGGATAGTCCCGATTTCGTTGTTGACGCCCATGATAGAAACCAAAGTCGTGTCCTTGTCCAGAGCGGCCTTTAAGTCTTCTGGATTGACCCGGCCTTCCTTGTCAACTGGCAGGCGGGTAACCCGGAAGCCCAGGTTTTCCAGTTCGGTGAAGGTATTGGCCACTGAGGCATGCTCAACGGATGAGGTGATGATGTGCTTGCCGAATTCCCGCTTGGCCCAGGCCGTCCCCTTGATGGCCGTGTTGTTGGATTCCGTCCCGCCGGAAGTAAAGTAGATTTCATCGGTATTTACTCCCAGCAAATCCGCGATCTGCTTACGGGAAGCTTCCAGCAAGCCGTGGGCCCGGTCGCCTAACTTGTGCAGGCTGGAAGGGTTGCCCCAGATTTTGGTCACGACCTGGCTGTAGGTCTCTAATGCTTCAGGTGCCATTTTCGTCGTGGCACTGTTGTCAAAATAAATCACTCTTCTTGCTCCTTGAAAAAAGCGGCCATTTAAATGACCGCTTAGTTTTAAATGATATTTTATTTTAGTCCAAAAGCCGCTTGACTTCAATCAATCAGCTCTTTTTGTTCTTGATAGTAGGAATTTTCAATCCGCTGGTAGCTGCCTGGTTCAACCCGCTCCACCGCCGTAGCGATCGTGTCCAGGGCATCCTTGTAGTTGTAGTCCCTGTCATACAGCTTCATAGCGTTTCTGCGGGCCCGTACTACGCCTTCATTGTCCAGGAACTTGTTAGAGTACTGCATGGTCAGCTCAAAAAGATTGGCTGAGCTGATAATATCTTCTGCTTCTCTTTGCAGGCGGTCAACGTCATCTGAGATCTGCACCAGTTCTTCAGAGATCTTTTCCATATTGATCCGGACTTGGTTGAGTTCCCCGCTGGTCTTGCTGATTTCATTGATGACCAGAGTGTACATTTGCAAAAAGCCTTCCGGAATCCCCGGCAGATTCTGCCGGCTGAGGTGGCGGTAGACCAGGGAGACCTGCTGCTTGAATTCCTTGATTGACCGCTGGGCAACTTCTTCAGCCTCGTAAAGGCCGTCAACCGCTTCAGAGAGCTCTTGCTGGCGCTTGCCGATTTCCTGCAGGCGGCCAAGAATTCTGATCCAGTCATCCTGGACTTCAGAGTAAACCGCCCGGCCATCAGCGATCCGCTGGCTGGCCCGGATGTAGTCAGAATCCATCTTATGGACTTCTCTTTCCAGCTCCCGGCTTTCGTCCAGTTCCCCGTGGGTCAGCTCATAGCTTTCGTCGATGTGGCGCAATTTCTTGATCAGCTGCTGGCTGACGGTCTGCTGGTGGGTCAAGAGCCGCTGCAGCTTGTCCTGGTTCTTTTCAACAAAAGGCCGGGCCTTGTATTCCTTCTCCAGGATCCCGTAAAGGGTCTTGATCTCCTTTTCGACCTTCTTCATCCCCTTGCTGGTTTCTTCCAAATCCAGCTGGGCCAAAGAAGCCAGGGACCGGTCAATCTGGTCGTTGCTCTGCTTGATTTCCAGCAAGACGTCCAGGCTGCCGAAACCGTACTTGGCATCCCGCATCTGCTTGTAGCCAGCCGCGATTTCGTCCAGCTGTTCGGCAAAAACGGTCTGCAGGTTGTGCTGGTCTTCCTTAACTTCAGGCAGCTTGGTCTTCAAGGCCGTCAGATCGTCGCGTATTTTCGCCAAAACCCGCTTGGCTTCAACATGGTCGCCTTGAGCCGACAGATTCTTGGCCTGGGCAAAGTCTTCTTCCATGGCGGACAAGTGGTTTTCTATCTCTTCTAACGCCACGCTGTAGTCAAAAGAATCAGCCAGGATTTCCTTGCGGATTTCCCGGTAGCTCTGCATCAATTCGTCATATTGGGCCTTGTTTTCCCGGTTCGACTCCAAAAGTTGGGTAAAGACATCCGATGAATTCTTGACGTCTTCAGAGATGGAGTCGACTAATTCTCTGGCCTGCTTGATGCTTTGGTGGGATTTGACCAGGCGGTAGCGGGCATTTTCGTCTGCCCCGTCTTCAATCAAGCGCTGGATTTCAGGAAAAAGTTCCGCTGCCTTCTGGTAGCTCTTCTTCCAGGTATTGAGGGTGGCCAGGCTTTCCCCGGCCAGTTCCATCTGGTCCAGTTTGCCGATAGCGCGCTCTAAGTGCAAGTCTTCCATATTGCCCAGTTCATTGTCGAGCTCTTCGATCTCGCGCAATTGCCGGCGGTTGATCAAAAGCATGGCCATGACCAGGACGATGATCGTGATAATTAAAGTGATGAGTAGTAGAGATTGTGTTGATGACATATCTTTCTCCTCCGAACTAAAGTTAATTATACCAAACTAGCCTCTGAAATATTTCGACTTTGTCAGACTTTCTGCGTTTTTTTCTTGCTTTCCGGGCCCAAAGCCCTTATAATGGTCAACGTGTAAAATATTTGCAGCCATAAGCGACAAGAACGTCAACATCCCGGGACGTTTAGTGAACGAGTAACCCACGCTGCACGGGCGAAAATGTAAACTCGGGATGCACGAATGTTGAGCCTATATTGTGATTATTTTACTCCAACAATTTTTATTATTTTTATTGGAGGAATTTTAATATGTCAAGATACACTGGTCCAAGTTGGAAGCGGTCAAGAAGATTGGGTATTTCTTTGTCAGGCACTGGCAAGGAACTTGCTCGTCGTTCATACGCTCCAGGTCAACACGGTCCTAACCAACGCGGCCGTCTTTCAGAATACGGCATGCAATTGCACGAAAAGCAAAAGCTGCGCTGGATGTTCGGCTTGAACGAACGCCAATTCCGTACTTTGTTTGCCCGCGCTGGTAAGATCCGTGAAGGCCAACACGGTACCAACTTCATGATCTTGCTTGAACGTCGTTTGGACAACGTTGTTTACCGTCTCGGCTTGGCTACTACCCGTGAACAAGCCCGTCAATTGGTAAACCACGGCCACATCACTGTTGATGGCAAGCGCGTTGACATTCCTTCATACGAAGTTAAGGTTGGTCAAACCATTAGCTTGAAGGAAAAGTCAAAGAACCTGCAACAAGTTAAGGACGCTTTGGAAGCTGTTGCTTCACGTCCATCATTTGTTTCATTTGACGAAGACAAGATGGAAGGTCAATTGGTTCGTTTCCCAGAACGTGACGAAATGGAACCAGAAATTGACGAAGCCTTGGTTGTTGAATACTACAACAAGTTGCTGTAATATCAATTCGGCTTCAAAGTCTTTCCCAGTTTTGGGAAAGGCTTTTTTCTTGCCCAAAAAGTTCAGTTATAATATGCTTTAGACCCAGAAAAAGACAGTTTTAATTTTTAGAAAGGACGAAGCCATGACTGAAGATTTAGCCAAAAGAGTCGAAAATGCTGCTAGCGGCATTACTCCGCAGACCAGACCTGACGAGCGGCGGCGCTTCTTGGGCTCTTTGAGGGAGCGGGTTTTCGTGCGCATGACCATCAAAGACTGTGAAGACGACAAGTTAACCAAGCTTTTCTTGGATCACTTTGCTGACTACAAGGGCTACACCATTTTGATCAACGCCAACACCCCCAACCCGACCTTTGTCGGCCAGATTGAAAGCCGGGCCAGCAAGGAGCAGGTTTCCTTCCGTCTGGTCAATGACGAAACTGCCAGAAAAGGCGATGACGATTCCGCCATTCTGGTCGTCAGCAAGGAAGCCATCAACCGGATGCGGATCGAATTAACCCAGGTCTACGCCCCGCCCCTGCCGGCGGAAGAATTGCCGGTGCCAAAGAAAAAGGGCTTTTTGGCCAGATTCTTTGGGGGCGATAAATGAAGCCCTTAGCCTACCGGATGCGGCCCCAGTCCATCGACCAGGTCGTCGGCCAGCAGCACCTGGTCGGCCCTAAAAAGATCATCCGCCGCATGGTTGAAGCCAAGCAGCTCTCTTCCATGATTCTGTATGGACCGCCGGGCATTGGCAAAACCAGCATCGCCAGCGCGATCGCCGGCAGCAGCAAGTATGCCTTCCGCCAGCTCAACGCGGCTACCGACGGGCAAAAAGAGCTCTCCCAGGTCGCCGCTGAAGGCAAGATGAGCGGGACGGTCGTCCTTTTGCTGGATGAAATCCACCGGCTCAACAAGGTCAAGCAGGACTTCCTTTTGCCGCTGCTGGAATCCGGCCAGGTGATCATGATCGGGGCCACCACGGAAAATCCCTACCTGGCCATCTCCCCGGCCATCCGGTCCCGCTGCCAGATTTTTGAACTGAAGCCTTTGACTGAAGACGAGATTTTGACAGCTGTCAACCGGGCCTTAACCGATGAAGAAAGAGGCCTGGGCAAGTACCATGCCAAGCTGACGGATGAAGCGGGGAAATTTTTGGCCCAGAAAGGCAACGGGGACCTGCGGGCCACTTTAAACAGCCTGGAACTGGCGGTTTTGTCGACCAAGCAGGAACTGGAAGCTGAAGGCAAAGACGCCTCCTCTTTCACGGTTACCTTGGACGACATGGCCGATTCCCTGCAGCTGAAAATCCAGAACTTTGATGCCGACGGGGACGGCCACTATGACCTCTTGTCCGCCTTTCAAAAGTCCATCCGGGGCTCTGACACTGATGCGGGCCTGCACTACCTGGGCCGGCTTCTCGAATCCGGTGACCTGGTTTCAATCTGCCGCCGGCTCAGCGTAATTGCCTATGAAGATATCGGCCTGGCCAATCCGCCGGCCTGTGAGCGGGCTATTTTAGCCGTACAGACCGCCCAGCAGCTGGGCCTGCCAGAAGCCCGGATCCCCCTGGCCAACGCCGTCATCGAGCTCTGCTTGTCTCCTAAGAGCAATTCTGCTATGACAGCTATCGACGCGGCTTTAGCCGATATCCGCCAGACTAATGTCGGCCAGATTCCCGACCAGTTGAAAGACGCCCACTATCAAGGTGCCGGCAAGCTGGGCCACGGAACTGGCTATCTTTACCCCCATGACTACCCGGGCGACTGGGTGGCCCAGGCCTATCTGCCTGACCGCCTGCAGGGCAAGCAGTACTTTGCCCCTAAGGGCGAGAGCAAGTTTGAAGCAGCTTTTAAGAGCCAGTACCAGCGCCTGCATGACCTGCAAAAAGAGGGTCTTAAGAGGAAGTGAAAGCGCTACGATTTTACTTGACAAAGGCTGCCGGGTTCTATATTATAATAAGTGATCTGAGTTGATCGTCAGAAAGCTTATTTGTAAATTAGTTGACCGATCAAACTTAAGGACGTGGTGGCCTGTCAGTAACTACTGAATCGGAATGCTGCTTACGCAGAATCCATATTCACTGCGCGATGGGCCGGATTTTGTGATTTTTTTACGGGATCAACAAGCGCCATTTATGCTTTGGTCAACTCGGATTTTCTTAGACAATAACAGCGGTCCTTCGGGCCGCTTTTTTGTTTATTCCTGCCCCTAGATTACTCAGTGTGTTTTCAGCCCTTTTGAAAACTAGAAAGTTCATTCGATGCTCTACATCCGTATTTTCATGATTATTTTTATCGCCTGCATGCTGCTGACCGCCTGGTACCTCTGGCACCGGAGAAACGGCGCCTTCCTGGTCTTTGACGTTTCCAGCTCCCCGGAGCTTCACAGCTTGATGACCATCTGCGCCTGGACGCTTCTCGCGATCAGCGTTTTGGGGATCATTTTGCTCTTCTTTGACAACAAGTATCTCAACTTGATCACCCTCTTTTTGGGCTCAGCGACGATTTTTATCTTCGCCCTCCTGCTTTCGCAAAACAATCAGTAAATTTATTAAAATGCTTTCATTTTTTTGGTAAAATAGAGACAGGAAGAGGTGGCAAAAATGACTAAACAATACCAATACAAACATATCCAAGTAGCTGTTGACGGTTCCAAGGAAGCTGACCTGGCTTTCAAGAAGGCCGTTACGGTTGCCAAGCACATGAACGCCAGCCTGGAAATTCTCCACGTTATCGACACGCGGTCCTTCCAGAACGTTTCCAGCTTTGACTCAGCCATGGTTGAGCAGGTTTCCAACGACGCCAAGAAGAAGATGGAAAAGTACTACCAGTCTGCCTTAGACAGCGGCGTCAAGGAAGTCCACTACTCTATCGAATTCGGCTCACCAAAGGCCATCATCAGCCGGGAATTCCCGAAGAAGCACGACATCGACTTGATCGTTGTCGGCGCGACCGGTTTGAACGCCGTTGAGCGTTTGCTCATCGGCAGCGTGACTGAATACGTCACCAGAACTGCTGACTGCGACATCCTGGTCGTTCGGCACAACAAGGCTGCTTTGGACTAAGTCCAGCTGAATATCATAAAACCGCCCCGGTCGATTGACCGAGGCGGTTTTCATATGCTCTCAAAAATTCAGTTAAAAGTCGCCAGCCGTGCTGAACATGTAGTCCTTGTTGTGCCACTTCATCGAGAGGATCAAGCCGATCCCGATCATGTTCCCGATCAAGGCAGACCCACCCTGTGAAACAAATGGCAGGGGCACCCCGGTAAGGGGCAGTAAATCAATGCTCATGCCGATATTTTCAAAGACGTGGAACAAAATCATCATGATAATCCCTGTGGACACATATGAATAGAAGGCGTTCTTGGTCGAGAAGGTGATCTTGACCATCTGCACGATCAAGACGAAGTAAATCCCGATCAAGGCCACGCCGCCGACAAAGCCGAAGCTTTCCCCGACCACGGAGAAGATCATGTCTGAGTTCCGGACTGGCACGTAGACTTTAATATTGTTAAAGCCATTGCCAAAAATCTGCCCGGACCCGATGGCCTTCATGCTCTGCCAGAGCTGGTAGGCGCTGTTGGAGTTGTCACCTGAAGGGTCACTCCAGGACTTGATTCTTTCCAGCTGGTAGGTCTTGAAGTAATGGCGCAAAATCGTCTGCCCTTCACTGGTAAAGACCAGGAGGATGACGCCGACGCCAACCACTACCATCAGGATAAAGACAGGAATGATGATTTTCCAGGAGATCCCTGAAACCAGAAGGATCCCCGCGGTAATCGCTACAAAGACCAGGGTGGTCCCGAAGTCAGGCTGCAGCATAAGGAGCATGGCTACTGGCAAAAACCAGGCCATGACCTTGCCGATCAAGAGCCAGTCATTTCTGAGGTTGTGGGAGTAACGCTCATTGTGCTCTCTGACTACTCTGGCAAGCTGCAGGATAAAGGCCGGCTTCATGACTTCCGAAGGCTGGAAGCTGACGGGCCCAACGACAAACCAACTCTTGGCCCCGCTGCTGGCGGCCGTTGTCCGGTCATACAGGAAAAGGACCGCGATCAGCAGGAGGATCCCCAGCCCATACAGGTAGGGGGCCAGCTTGAAGATCTGCTCGGCGTCAAAGCGGACGATGAAGGCTACCATCAGCCAGGAAACCGTGTACCAAACAATCTGCATGGCCACGGTTCTGGTTGGCGTCCCATAGGTCGAGTCGTTAACCGACGCGTTGTAAATTGAATAAAAACTGACGAATGACAGCAACACCACGGGAATTACGACTCCCCAGGCAATGCGGTCATACCATTTGCTTTCTTCTTGAACTTTTGCCATTAACTATCACTTTATTCGTTAAAATTATTTTTCGTGCAAGGTGAAGTAGGCCAGCAGGTCGTTGATGCCGGCATCAAGGCTCTTGGCAAACATCACGTTCTTGGACTTGCTGCTGGTTACCCTGAACTTGCCGTCAACCTGTTCGATCAAGCCGATCTGGCGCTTCTTCGGAATTACTACTTCCCAAGTCGGTACCCGGCGGCCAGACAGTTCGTTGACCTCGATCCCGATGTTTTCTTGATTTCTTGACATATTCCCTCCTCGTTAGTGACTGTGGAATTTTCTGGCAATAATTTCGTCTTCATATTCTTCTGGGTGTGGGTTGCGCAATAGGGTAAACTTGTCCGGCACCGGATCCACCCCGCCGCGGTTAAATGGATTGCAGCGCAGGATCCTTGCCAGACCCATCAGCAGTCCCAAAAGCGGACCATGCTTTTCCAAAGCGGTGATCATATAGCTGGAGCAGGTCGGGTAGAAACGGCAACTGTCCGGCAAAATCGGTGAAATTGCCCGCTGGTAAAAGCGGACTAGAAGAATCATTATTTGACGCATTATTAGTGACGTTCGTGCTTTTCAATATGCTGCAGCAGGATGCCAGTGCCCAGGGCAACTGATTCAAGCGGTGAATCAGCGATCAAAACCGGAACCTGCAGACTGTCGGCAATCAGCTTGTCGATGTTCTTCAGCAGGGCGCCACCACCAGTAATCATGATCCCCCGGTCAATGATGTCGGCAGACAATTCTGGCGGCGTTTCCTGCAGAACCTGCTTGGTAGCATCAATGATGCTTTGCAGGCCATCTTGCAGGGCTTCCGTTACTTCAGAGCTACTTACCTTGATTTGCTTTGGCAAACCGTCAATGGTATCCCGGCCGCGGACATTCATGCTTGCGTCCGGGTCTGGGTCAGTAGCGGCACCAATTTCGATCTTGATGGCTTCAGCCGTCCGCATCCCGATCAAGAGCTGGTGGTTGGCCTTGATGTAGTTGACGATCGCCTGGTTCATCCGGTCACCGGCATAGCGCAGGGACTTGGAAGTCACGATTTCACCCATGGACAGGATGGCGATGTCAGTCGTCCCCCCACCGATGTCGATAACCATATTCCCTTGCGGCTTGAAAATGTCCAGGCCGGCCCCAACAGCTGCTACCTTAGGCTCGTAGTCCAGGTAGACCTTGCCGCCGCCAGACTTTTCCGCGGCTTGGATGATTGCCTTTTGCTCGATTGAAGTTACTCCAGTCGGGGTGCAGACCAGAATGTTCGGCTTGCTCATGAAGCCCTTTACGTTCAGCTTCTCAATAAAGTAGCTCAGCATGGCTTCAGTAATGTCAAAATCAGCAATTACCCCGTCCTTTAAAGGCCGGATAACGCGGATGTTGCCAGGAGTACGGCCAACCATTTCATAAGCTTCAGTGCCGACAGCGACCACCTTGTTGGTGTTCGTATCCACGGCAACCACGGATGGCTCGTCGATCACAATGCCCTTGCCGGAAACGTTGATCAAAACGTTCGCGGTCCCCAAATCAATACCAATATCTTTTGACACGTCTATTTCCTCCATAACATATTAATTTTAATTGTACCATAAAAGCCCTCTGTATAGCGGATTCCGCCTAGCTTTAACCGATTCTTTAAAAGAGATTAGAGAGCTGCAATGAAGTATCTATCAAGGCGATCAAAAATTGGCCGACTGTATAGCCCAGGGCAATCGCCGTGAAAATTAAGAAGACCTGGGCCTCAAAGACCCGGTTAGACCGAATGATTTTCTCGATTCTGACGGCTTTGATCGCCTGAAAGGCTAAGGCAATGCAAACAAAGTAGATCACCAAGCTGATGATTGCGTGAATTCCAAGTTGTCTCATATAAAATCTACCATAAAAAAAGAGCGGAATAAATCCGCTCTTTTCCCTTATTTGTGCAGCGCGTCGTAAACGTGAATCCGGTTTACAGCCCGCCGCAAAGCAATTTGAGCCCGTTCCAATGACTGCTCGTCGTGCTTTTCCTTGGCTTCCTTGATGTGCGCCTCGGCCCGCTGCTTGGCAGCTTCAGCCCGACTGAGGTCAATGTTGCGCGCGCGTTCTGCGTTGTCGGCAATAATCGTCGCCACATTGTCGGCGAATTCGATGATCCCCCCGCTGACGGCGATGTGATCAACCTTGTGGTCGACATCGGCGCCGCGTTGGACCCTGACTTCACCAATCGTGAGCGGAGTTAAAATCGGCAGGTGGTTGTACAAGATCTGCCGGTCGCCGTCAATAGCCCGCATTGAGACGGAGCTGCCACGGTGAGAATAGATTAACCCGTTTGGCGTAACGATATTGATCTTAAACAGTTTCTCTGCTTCTGCCATGATGCATCAACCTACTTTTCTAATAAGGCTTTTGCTTCCGGATCGCTTGGGGTAACCCCCATCTTTTGCGCCTTCTTCAAAACGTCTTCGATCGGACCAACGCCTCTGAAGGCATCTTCAGGCAAGTCGTCAAGATGGCCGTCGAGGATCATCTTGAAGCCCTTGATCGTTTCCTTGATTGGAACGTATGAGCCTGGAACGCCGGTAAAGACTTCGGCAACGAAGAAGTTTTGTGACAGGAAGAACTGAATCTTACGTGCCCGGGCAACGATCAGCTTTTCTTCGTCTGACAATTCATCCATACCCAAAACTGAGATGATGTCTTGCAGTTCGCGGTAGCGTTGCAGAATGTGCTGAACCCGGGTAGCAACGTCGTAGTGTTCCTGGCCGACAATTTCTGGGTCCAGGGCACTGGAAGTTGATTCAAGCGGGTCAACGGCAGGGTAAATACCTTGTTCAACCAAGCTACGTTCCAAGTTGGTCGTCGCGTCCAAGTGGGCGAAAGTAGTCGCTGGCGCTGGGTCAGTGTAGTCGTCGGCTGGCACGTAAACGGCTTGGATAGAGGTAATTGACCCCTTCTTGGTGGAAGTGATTCTTTCTTGCAATTGACCCATTTCCGTTGCCAAAGTTGGCTGGTAACCAACGGCACTCGGAATCCGGCCCAGCAAGGCGGAAACTTCGGAACCGGCCTGGGTAAACCGGAAGATGTTGTCGATGAAGAGCAACACGTCCTGGCCTTCAACGTCTCTGAAGTATTCAGCGATCGTCAAACCGGTCAAAGCGACCCGCATTCTGGCACCAGGCGGCTCGTTCATCTGCCCGAAGACCATGGCAGTCTTTTCCAAAACGCCGGATGCCTTCATTTCGAAGTAAAGGTCGTTACCTTCACGGGTTCTTTCCCCGACACCAGTGAAGACGGAAATACCGTTGTGTTCCTGGGCAATGTTGTGAATCAATTCCTGGATGATCGTGGTCTTGCCGACCCCGGCACCACCAAACAGACCGACCTTACCACCACGCAGATATGGTTCCAGCAAGTCGATAACCTTAATACCAGTTTCCAGGATTTCACGGCTAGTAGTTAATTCATCATACTTAGGTGCTTCTTTGTGGATCCCGGAGCGAGGGTGGTCAGCTGGAAATTCTGGACCACCATCAATCGGTTGACCTAAAACGTTGAAGACCCGGCCCAAGGTATCCGGACCAACTGGTACGGAAATTGAGCTCCCAGTGTCTTCAACCTTCATCCCACGACGAAGGCCATCGGTAGATTCCATCGCGATGCAGCGCAAAACGCCATCGCCTTGTTCAAGAGTAACTTCAAGGATAATCGATTCGTCGTCTGACTTGATGACCTTCAAGGCATTGTTGATGTCTGGCAGGTCTTTGCCAATAGGAAACTTGACGTCGACAACAGGGCCGATTACTTGAACGATTTCACCTTGACTCAAACTTCTACCTCCTTTTCTCTTATTCAAGTGCATTCGCACCACTGACGATTTCAGTCAATTCAGTAGTGATTTGTGCTTGTCTTGCACGGTTCATTTGCAAACTAAGACTAGAAACAAGGTCCTTGGCATTGTCCGTGGCACTCTTCATGGCTGTCATAGAACTTGCGTGTTCGGCAGTCTTGGCGTCCAAAATGGCACCATAGATTTCCGCCCGCGCGAATTGCGGCAGCAAGGTTGCCAAAACGCTATCAATGTCAGGGGCAACTTCAAATTCAATCTTCTTGCTTTCCTTGGCTTCCGCGGTGTCGATGTCAAGGTCGACGATCGGCAGCATCTTTTCGGCCCGGAAGGCTGAAGACAAAGAATTCACGTGGTGGGTGTAGCAAACGTACAGTTCATCATAAACGCCGTTCAAGTACATCTTGATCGCCGTTGAAACGATTGGCAGGGTTTCCTTGAAAGTCGGCACGTCTGAAACGCCGTCTTTTTCATAGACAACGTTCAAGTTGTTCTTCTTGAAGAACTGGGAGCCGACGCTGCCGATTGACAGGATCTTGGACTCTCTGCCCTGCAGCTTGTCGTCGGCTACCAGGCCCATCATCTGCTTAATGACTGAGCTGTTGTAGGAGCCGACCAGACCACGGTCACCGGTAACTACCAGGTAGCCAACGGAATGAACTTCAGCCCGTGGCTTGATCATGTCAGAAATGATCCCCATCCCAAAGACGTCATCGTAGTCGATGGAGTCAATGTTGTCTTGCGTCAGGCGGTAGTTGGCCTTATTCAAGTGATTGATCACGCTGGCACTCATCAGCCGCGACACGGTTTGGTGGAGCAGCTGGTTGTATTCCTGGTAGCCCTTGTCTCTTTTTTCAGTCTGATTCAGTTTAGCTGCTGAAACCATGTGCATGGCTTCAGTAATCTTACTCGTTTGCTTGACAGAAGCAATTCTCTTCTTCAATTCAAGTAAAGATGCAGGCATAGTCTACCTCCTATTTGTTACTTGATGAAAAGCTGGATGCAAATTGTTGAATAGCTTCTTGAAGCTTGTTTTCATCTGGCAATTTGCCAGTTGACTTGATTTCAGCTAACAGATCAGCATGGTTGGCGTCAAAGTCGGTGTAAAGTTCTTGTTCAAAGCGAGCAATATCATCGACTGGTACCGCGTCCATAAAGCCATGCGTCAAAGCGTAAAGCAGGACAACCTGCTTTTCAACGGCAACCGGCTTGTGCAGCGGCTGCTTCAAAACTTCGACGGTCCGCCGGCCGCGGGCCAGCTTGGCTTGCGTTGCTTGGTCCAGGTCACTGCCGAACTGGGCAAAGCTTTCCAGTTCCCGGTATGAAGCCAGGTCGGTCCGCAAAGTACCGGCAACCTTCTTCATGGCTGGGATCTGCGCGGCCCCGCCGACACGGGAAACAGAAGCCCCGGCGTCGATGGCTGGGCGCGTGCCTGAGAAGAACAGGTCACTTTGCAAGAAGATCTGTCCGTCAGTGATGGAAATAACGTTGGTTGGAATGTAGGCGGAGATGTCCCCGGCTTCAGTCTGAATGAATGGCAGAGCAGTCAGTGAGCCACCGCCCAGTTCCTTGCTCAATTTAGCACTCCGTTCCAACAAACGTGAGTGCAGGTAGAAGACGTCACCTGGGTAGGCTTCACGGCCAGGCGGCCGACGAAGCAGCAGGGAAAGTTCACGGTAGGCAACAGCCTGCTTGGACAAGTCGTCGAAGACAACCAGGACGTCCTTGCCGGCGTACATAAATTCTTCACCCATCGCGGTCCCGGAATATGGCGCAATGTAAAGCATTGGCGCTGGTTCTGACGGACCAGCTTCAACGACGATGGTGTAGTCCATCGCCCCCAGCTCCTTCAAGGTTTCAACTTGTGCTCTGACAGTTGATTCCTTTTGACCAATTGAGACGTAAATACAAATTACGTCTTGCCCTTTTTGGTTCAAAATGGTGTCGATCGCTAAACTGGTCTTACCAGTCTTACGGTCACCGATAACCAGCTCACGCTGACCACGGCCAATTGGCACCAGCGCATCAATTGCCTTGATACCAGTTTGCAAAGGCTGGTTGACTGACTGCCGCTGCATAACGCCTGGCGCCTTGGACTCGATCGGCCGAGTCTTGTCAGTCTTAATTTCACCTAAGCCGTCAACTGGCTGGCCCAGTGGATTCACAACCCGTCCAATCAAAGCATCCCCAACTGGAACTTCCATAATCCGGCCAGTTCGCTTGACGCGGTCGCCTTCGCGGATGTCGTCAAACTTGCCCAGAATGATGATACCAACATCATTGCTTTCCAAGTTTTGGGCGATACCGTAGGCACCATTGTCGAACTGCAAAAGCTCACTTGACAAGACATTGTTCAAGCCGTGAGCGCGGGCGATACCATCGCCGACGTAAGTTACGACACCGACTTCATCGATGTCCAGCTTATCGTCGTAGTGTTCAAGTTGCTGCTTGATTAAAGAGCTGATTTCTTCCGCTTTAATGCTCAATGGTTTCACCTCTTTATAATACTTACTTTGTTAATACGGCGCGGATTTTCTCCAATCGATGCTTTACTGAGCCATCGATCACGCGGCCTTCAACCTCAAGGACCACGCCGCCGATAATTTCTGGATCAACTTCATTTTCAAGATGAAGTGCCTGCAAGCCATACTTCTTGGCATAGCTGTCTGCAAGGCGCTGCAGCTGATCTTCATCTAGCTTCACTGCAGTCTTAGCGACACCCGTTCCGATGTGGTTGGCAACATTGTACAGGTGAATGTAGTAATCAATGATGTCAACCAAGTTGTCAAAACGATCATAGCTAAGCAAGAAGTTCAGAACTTCTTGAAGCTCTGCAGAAAAGCCCTGTTCAACCGCCGTCAAAAGATTCTTCTTTTGCTTAGCGTCCAAAACAGGATTGCTCAGAACCTGGACAAAACGGGGCTCTGCTTGAACTGCCCGCTTTAATTCAGTCAGTTCGCTGAACATGAGCTCTGTCTTGCCGCTGTCTTTGGCAAAATCAAAGATCGCCGTTCCGTAGCGTCTTGCCGTTTCTTCTCTACTTAAGGCCATTAATCGTTCAACCCCTTAATGAACTGATCAACTAAATCTTTTTGATCAGCAGCAGATAAGTTCTTAGCAATTACCTTTTCCGCAATCGTCACAGAAAGATCAGCAACTTCGTCGCGGGCTTCGTTCAAGGCGTCAGTCTTCGCTTGAGCTGCATCAGCCTTGGCCTTTTCCCGGATAGCGGAAGCTTCATCGTTTGCTTCGCTGACGATTTGCTTGCCGGTCTTTTGCGCATTACTCTTGGCATCGGAGAGAATCTGGGTTGCTTCTTGTCTTGAATTCTTCAAGGCTGCTTCCCGTTCATTGGCCAAAGTTTCAGCCTTCTTACGGTCGCTGGCAGCTTGATCCAAGTCATCAATGACTTTCTGACGGCGCTTCTCCATCATGTCCTTTACCGGGCCCCAGGCATAGTGCTTGACGGCCAGCAAAAGGATGCTGAATACGATTAAATACCAAAGGGTATTAATGATTGAGATTTCAGCGCCGGCGAATACTGGTTGAAATTCCATCGACAATCCTTCTCTCTCAATTTAGTAACTAATGTAAATTAACGTCTGATTAATTAAGGAACAAAATCAAGAAAGCGATAACGATAGCCAGGATTGGAACGGCTTCGATCAAACCAACACCGATGAACATGGTTGATCTCAAGTTACCAGCACTTTCTGGTTGGCGGGCGATGCTTTCGATCGTCTTTGAGATAACCTTACCGTTCCCCCATGAAGCAGCCAAAGCAGCGATACCAGCAACAAGTGCAGCAGCTAAATCCTTTAAACCTGTAGTCATAATAAAACCTCCGAAAAATTATTCTTGTGTAACCTTCTTGCCAATATAAACCATAGAAAGAGTTACAAAAACATACGCCTGGATAGAGCCAATGAAGACAGAGAAACCTTGCCAGATCATTGCGAGCGGCGCAGCCAGGATTCTGGTTACAATCCCCATGCTTGGCCCCAGCTGGTTCCCGATCAGAGTCAGCAGGACTTCACCCGCAAAGATATTACCGTAGAGACGCAGTGATAACGTCAAGAAGTTGGTAAATTCTTCAATGATGTTAATTGGCAAAAGGAAACCAACAGGACGTGCATAGTTCTGCAGGTAGCCCTTAGTGCCAAATTTCTGAATCCCGAAGGTAAATGACAGAAGCAAGGTCATCATCGCGAACGACATCGTCGTCACTGGATCAGCAGTTGGTGATTTGATGACCATATAGTCACCGACTTTCACTTCCAAGAACAACCCTAGTTGATTCATGCAGAAGATGAAAAGGAACAAAACAAAGGCGTAAAGAGACAGATGTTTTTGCGCAGCCGGGTCTTCGACGTTGTCCTTGACAATCCCGTCGGTAAAATCGATCAGGTATTCCAGGACATTTTGTTTCTTGTTCGGTTTCATTTCAACTTTACGTGAAAGAGCGTAACAAATGGCAAAAACCACAATTGCCATCAAGGTCGAACCGATAATGCCAACCATGTCGACATTCAGTCCGGTACCGTTAATATTGAAGACAAGTGATTTCTCCAATTCTTCGTGACCTCCCTTCTTGTGTTGAATTCTTCGAACACGTCATTTATTGTACACCAATAAAAATGAATTGGAACTTTTGCAATCGCTTTTATTGGCGATTTTTTAATTATTTAGTCCCGAAGATCCGGTCACCTGCATCCCCCAGGCCTGGGAAGATGTAGCCATTTGGCAGCAGCTTGTCGTCAAGGGCAGCCGCATAGATGTCAACGTCCGGGTGCTCGTCTTGCACGGCCTTGACGCCTTCTGGAGCAGCAACCAGGACAGCCAGCTTGATGTCAGTCACGCCCCGCTTCTTCAAGGCTTCGATGGCCAGGTTGGCGGAACCGCCAGTAGCCAGCATCGGGTCAACGACCAGGCATTCACGTTCCGTAACGTCCTTAGGAACCTTGAAGAAGTATTCTACCGGCTTCAAGGTTTCTTCATCGCGGTACATGCCAACGACGCCGACCTTGGCTGACGGAATCATTTCCAAAACCCCGTTGACCATGCCCATGCCGGCCCGCAGGATTGGCACGATGGTCAATTTCTTGCCGGCCAGTTCCTTTTGCACCGTCTTGCCCATTGGCGTTTCGATTTCAACGTCTTGCAAAGGCAGGTCGCGGGTGATTTCGTAGGTCATCAGACCGGCGATTTCGCCAACGATTCTCCGAAATTCATTTGATCCAGTTTCCTTGCGGCGAATAATCGTCAGCTTGTGCTGGATCAATGGATGGTTTAACACAGTGAACTTTCCCATATAGTTCCTCCATTCAAAAATACCATGTCATCTCTATTATAAATAAAAAAAGAAATGGTTTAAAGCCATTTCTTTTTTAAAAGCCGTGAATTGTACAGGTTAGACATGATGGCCGCCAGCAGCCTTGTTTAACCGGTTCATGTAGGCCAGGCTTTCCTCTCCTTGTTCAAAGCCCTCTACATAAATAGTTTTAATTTCTGACCGGTCGTCAAAATAGCGGAGGCCGGCAAATAGGTTGTGGTCAGCCTCGGTCAGATTTTTGCCTAAATTGAATTTATTTTCTGCAGGCAGGGGCAATTCCTCTAAAAGGTCACTGCTTGCCATAACCCCGCAAGAAGCATCCAGGTCCAGCTTGGCAAAAGTTTCCGCCTGGTCAACCACGTAAACCTGGGCACTTGGCGCGTAGTGGCGGTATTTCATCCCCGGCGCCTTCGGCACTTCCTTGTCGCTTACCTGGCCCCGGTTGATCAAGACTTCTTCGCCTAAGACCTGGCTGATTTCTTCTGGGGTAATCTTGCCCGGCCGCAAAACGACCGCTGGGGTAACTGACAAGTCAACGATAGTTGATTCCAGGCCCACTTCAGTCTCGCCCCCATCGACGATCCCGGCAATCTTGCCCTTTAAGTCATGATAAACATGCTGAGCAGTAGTCGGGCTCGGCTTGGTTGAAGTATTGGCCGAAGGCCCGACGATCGGGTAGCCAAGCTTGGCAATCAAGTCATGGGTCAGCTGGTCGTCCGGGCAGCGGAAGGCAACCGTTGGCAGGCCCCCGGTTACAGATTCCGGCAGGGCCCCTTCTTTAGCTAAAAGCAGGATAGTCAAGGGACCTGGCCAGAAGTGCTTGATCAGCTTCTCTGCCCGCTCTGGCACTTCCTTAGCGTAAGGCCGCATCATGGCTTCGTCAGCTACGGTCACGATCAAGGGGTTGTCACTGGGCCGGCCCTTGGCCGCGTAGACCTTCTTGACTGAATCATCCCGGGTGGCCAAAGCCCCCAGACCGTAGACAGTTTCGGTTGGAAAGGCAACTAGCTCCCCTTGGCTGAGCAGGCGGGCTGCTTCATCCAATTGTTCCCGTTTAAAAATCTTGGTTTCCATCATTTCTGCCACTCCCCAAACAGCATCCGCGGCTTGCCGGCCATGTCGCGGCGGAATTCCACCTTGAAGTCCGGCAATTTTTCGGCAAACAGAGCTTTCAGCTCATCTTCCTCGCTGAAGCCAAATTCCATGAAAAAGCGGCCGCCTGGATTCAAGTGGTCTCTGACTTCTTCAGCAAACTTCCGGTAAAAGGCCAGGCCGTCCTGGCCGCCAAACAGGGCTTCTTCCGGCTCATTGGCCAGAACGCTCTTGTCCATCACGTTCTTTTCACTCGGCTTGATGTAAGGCGGGTTGGAAATGATCAGGTCAAACTTGCCCAGGCCCAGCAAAACGTTGGCCTTGCGGGTGGTTACGTCCAGGCCGTAGTCCAAAAAGTTCTCTTCGCTGATTCTAAGAGGCGTGTCCTTAATGTCGCTGGCGTAAAAATGCAGGTCCTTAATCCCCTTGCCTTCGGCTTCTTTAGCCAGGGCCACGGTAATATTGCCTGACCCGGTTCCCAGGTCCAGAACGGTGTCGCCGTCTTTTAAGTGCTCCAGGGCCCATTCAACCAGTTCTTCAGTTTCAAAGCGGGGAATGAGCACGCCTTTAGCGACCTGCAGGCGGTAGCCTAAAAACCAGGCATAGCCCAGGATGTACTGGGGCGAATCCCCTTTAGCCAGGCGCTTCATGTCTTTTCTGACCTGCTTGACTTCAGCGTCAGTCAATTCCCGGTCCTGCTTAAGTTGGTATTCGCTCGGCGTCATCCCCAGCCGCTCAGCCAGCAGAAAGTCGATTTCCTCGCTCCGGGCGCTTTCGGCCAGTTCACTGGCCTCAATCCGCATTTCTCGTAAACTTTTAGGCATTTTCAGCCAGCTCCTCTAATTGCTTGGTTTGGTAGTAAACCGTCAAAGCATCGATGATTTCGTCCAGCTCCCCGTTCATGATCCGGTCCAGCTTGTTCAAAGTCAGACCGATCCGGTGATCAGTCACCCGGTTTTGCGGGTAGTTGTAGGTTCTGATTCTTTCCGACCGGTCACCAGTGCCGACGGCGTTCTTGCGCTTGGCGTCGTACTTGTCCCGGTTCTGGCTTTCGTAGTAGTCGTAAACCCGGGATTTCAGGATTTCCATGGCCTTGGCCCGGTTTTGCTGCTGGGACCGCTGGTCTTGCATGGCCACCACGATGCCAGTTGGCAGGTGGGTCATTCTGACGGCACTGGAAGTCTTGTTGATGTGCTGGCCGCCGGCACCGGATGACCGGTAGACGTCTACCCGGATGTCCTTTGGATCAAGGTCGATGTCAACTTGTTCATATTCTGGCATGACGGCAACAGTGGCGGTTGAAGTGTGCACCCGGCCGGCTGATTCGGTTACTGGGATCCGTTGCACCCGGTGGGCCCCGTTTTCATACTTCAGCTTGGAGTAGACCTTGCTGCCGGTAATCATAATGGCTACCCGCTTGTAGCCGCCAACTTCAGTTTGTTCGCTATCGACAATAGAGACGTTCCAGCCTTGGTTTTCAGCGTACTTTTCATACATTCTTAAAAGGTCGCCCGCGAACAGGGAAGCTTCATCCCCGCCGGCTGCCCCCCGGATTTCCATGATGATGTCCTTGTCGTCGTTAGGGTCCTTTGGCAGCATCAAGATCTTGATTTCGTCTTCCAGCTTGCTGATTTCGTCTTCCAGCTCAGAGTTTTCCATCTTGGCCATCTCAACCAGCTCAGCGTCTGAACCGTCAGCGATGATTTCCTTGTTGCCGGCGATTTCTTCTTTGTCGGCCTTGAACTTGCGGAACTTCTGCACGACTTCCCGCATGTCAGCTTCTTCCTTGGTAATTTCCATGTAGCGCTTGGTGTCAGCGATGACTTCCGGGTCCGCCATCATTTCCTGAATTTCTTCATAGCGCACTTCCAAGCTTTCCAGCTGTGCCATTACATTGTCCATTTAATCAATCCTTCCAATAAAAACTAGTCTCTTGCCTGATCGGGGTGGAAATAGTGGAAGCGGCAGACCGGGTAGTAAGCCTCGTCGCCGCCAATCTGCACCTGCTCGCCCTCATAGACGGGCAAACCGTCCTTGTAGCGCAGGGCCATGGTTGCCTTGTGCCCGCAAAAGTGGCAAATCGTCTTCATCTCTTCTATTTTATCAGCATAAAGCAAAAGATACTCGCTGCCTTCAAAAAGATGATTCTGAAAATCATTCTTTAGGCCAAAAGCCATCACCGGGATGTGCAAGTCATCAACAACCTTGGCGCACTGGATGACCTGGTCCTTTTTTAAAAACTGGGCCTCATCAATCAAGACCGCCGCCAAAGGATGGCCGTCCGCTTCCTGCTCTTGCTGGTTCAAAGCCGCGATGTATTCAAAGAGGTCCAGGTCCGGCTCAATTGGCCGGGCGCTGCGGCTGAGCCCGATCCGGGAGGCCACCACGCCGCGGCCGGACCGGGTGTCAACGCTGCTGGTCAATAAAGCCACCTTGCGTCCTTGAATCTCGTAGTTGTGGGCAACCTTCAAGATTTCAATCGTTTTGCCGCTGCCCATCGCTCCGTATTCGAAAAAAAACTGTGCCATATTCTCCACCTTTGTATTAATCTCGCTCAAATAAGTATAGTGTATTTTGCAAAAGTTTAAAAGCGTCGCATTTTAGCCGCTAAACTTTCCATCTTATGGTAAGATTTATCATAGTTTTAATGCAGAATAGGAAGTTAATCATGAGTTTTAAATCCAACATCGCAACTTTTGCCGGCAAGTCCTCTTACTGGTTCCTGCACAATGTCTTAAAGGGCGGGACCAGTTTCCCCGGCAAGCTGGCCATGAAGCTTGACCCAAACGTCCTTGAGCAGCTGGGCAGGGACTACGAAACTATCATCGTCACCGGCACCAACGGCAAGACCATGACCACGGCCCTTATCACCCAGACTTTGAAGGAAAAATACGGCGACATTTTAACCAACCCGTCCGGCTCCAACATGGCCCAGGGGATCGTAACCGCCTTTTTGGCCCATGGCCAGAAAAAAGTCAGCCGGAAACTTGCAGTTTTGGAAGTTGACGAAGCCAACGTCAAGGCCGTAACCCAGTTGGTCCACCCCAAGGCCTTTGTCTTGACCAACATTTTCAGAGACCAGATGGACCGCTACGGGGAAATCTACACGACCTATGAAAAGATCGTCGACGGCATCAAGCTGGCACCTGAGGCCACCATCATCGCTAATGGTGACGCCAGCATCTTCTCTTCGGTCGACCTGCCGAATCCAAAAGTCTTCTTTGGCTTTGAAACTGACCAGGACCAGCCGCAAAACGACCTCAAGGCCGCCGTCAACACTGACGGGGTCCTCTGCCCTAAGTGCAATCAGATCCTGCACTACCACGCCATTTCCTATGCCAACTTAGGCGACTTCTTCTGTCCGAACTGCGGCTACAAGCGGCCGGACTTGACCTACAAGCTGGAAAAGATCAGTGAGCAGACCCCAAGCCGGATCAAGTTCACCATCGAAGGCAAGGAATTCGCCATCAACATCGGCGGCACCTACAACATCTACAACGCCCTGGCTGCCTTTGCCTGTGCCAGAGAATTCGGCGTTTCCGCCAATGAAATCGCGGCGGCTTTTGCCAAAAACAAGCGCATCTTCGGCCGCCAGGAACTGATCCACTACCAGGGCAAGCAGATCAACATCATCCTGGTCAAGAACCCGGTTGGCTTAAACGAAGTCCTCAGCCTGCTGGATACGGAAAAGGACCACTACAGCCTGGCTGCCCTCTTAAACGCCCACCACGCTGACGGCATCGACACCAGCTGGATCTGGGACGGGAACTTTGAAAGCCTGGACCGGTCCAAGATCGACCAGGTCATCGTCGGCGGCGAGCGGCATAAGGACATGGCCTTCCGCCTGGAAGTTGCCGGCTTTGACCCGGACAAGCTGGTCATTGAAAGTGACTTTGACCAGCTGCCGGCCGCTTTTGAAAAGGCGCCGACCGACAAGATCTACATTCTTTCAACCTACACGGCCATGCTGCACCTGCGGCAGGTCTTCGCTGAAAAAGGCGTCTTAAAGAGAAGAATCAACTAGCATAAACAAGACAAGTAAGGCAAAAAAGAAAAAGACAAAAGAATAAAAAAGCAAATTAAAAATCCCGCGGTCAGCCGCGGGATTTTTTAGATTGCCGTAGTCAAGACGGCGACTACATTGATCAAGGCAACCAAGCCGGCAAAAAAGGCCACCGCCTTGTAGGTCGCGTTTTTGCTGAAGGCAAAAAGCAGACCTTCGATTAGGGCTACGGCGAATGCCGCGATCGCGGTGATGGCATAATAGGGCGACATCCGGCTGTTCACGCGGCCCAGGATGATGATAACCAGGCCGTAAACGGCTAAAAGCAGCCAGCCCTTTTGCTTATTGCTCAATTTCATGTATTGGTCCTCTTTCTAGCGGTTTTCCTGCAAAAAAGCGTTGATGATCCGGCTGCGCATGGTCAAAAAGATCTGGTTGTGCCGGGAGGGGTGGACCCGGTTGGTCAAAAGAATCAAGCCGGACTGCTTGACCTGGTCAAACAAGACCAAGGTGCCGGTAAAACCGGTATGGTAGATGATGGGATAGTTTTCCTTAGGGTCAAAGACCAGGTTCCAGCCCCAGGACCGGGCTTTCAGGCCAGCCGGCGTCTTAACCTGGTAGAGGTCCTGGATTGTCTCTTTCTTTAATGGCAAAAGGTCACTGACCCCCATGTAGCCCTGCCCCATTTTGACCAGGTCGCTGACGGTGCTGAAAAGGCCAGCTGACCCGCACCGCCGGCCTAATTGCTGGCCCTTGGGGTCATGGACGAAGCCCTGAATGACCTGGCCGTCAACTAATTCCGTTGGCACGCACTCGTCTTTTGGCGGGGCAAAGGTCGTCTCAGTTAAGCCAGCTGGCTGAAAAATCCGCTCACTGGCCAAATCCTGGACCGCTTTGCCCGTAATCCGCTCTAAAACCAGTCCTAAGAGGACAAAATTGGTGTCAGCGTAGCGGACGACCCGGTTAAATTCGCTGGTCACCGGCAAGCCCACGATCGCCTTCATCAAGTCCGGACCGGACAAGGCATTCCGGTTTTCAATCCAGCCCCGGATGCCGGATGTGTGGGTCAAAAGGTGGCTGAGGCGGACCCGGCTGTCCTTGAATTCCGGCACGTATTTTTGCAAAGGGTCAGCAAAGTCAACCTTTCCCTCTTCTCTCAGCTGCAAAAAAGCGGCGGTCGTGGCCAAAACCTTGGTGCAGCTGGCTAAATCATAGTAGGCAAAGGGGCTCAGCTGGCTTTTGGCGGGATAGATGCTGGCAAAGCCCAAAGTCGAGGCAAAAACCTGGTCCCCTTTTAAGAGGGCGTAGTTGACTCCGGGAACAATTCTTTCAGAAACCAGGCTTTCAATCAGCAACTGGGTTTTAGGAAAATTAAGCAAGCGGCGACTCCTTTCTAAAAGGCCCGTGCGGGCAATTAGCTCTATTATACGGCAGTTTTCACCCTTTCCAAGCCAGCTTGAAAATATTTAAGACTTTTTTTGCTGGAAGCCTTGACTTTTTCTTGCAAAGAAAGCATAATAATGAATGTCGGTAATTCGAACACAAACTTCGCCCGTTGGTCAAGTGGTTAAGACGCTACCCTCTCAAGGTGGAGTCATGAGTTCAATTCTCGTACGGGTGATTTACTGCGATGTAGCCAAATTGGTAAGGCAGTGGACTCTGAATCCATAATGTTCCGGTTCGAGCCCGGACATCGCAATAATACCGAAAGGCAAGTTCCTCTGGAGCTTGCCTTTTTTTGTCCTTTTCAGAGCAAATGAAAAAGTGCTAGATCTGTCTAGCACTTTTTTACCTGTTCAATTTTCGTTACTTAGTCACGTAGGCTTCCTTGAAATTCCACTCGCTCCGCTTGCAGATCCAGCCCTTGGCGTTTGACCGGATCAGCCAGGCATCGTCTTCGTAGTAAAGCGGGATGACGCCGGCATCATCAAGCAGGATGCTTTCAGCTTCGCTCATGTCCTTAAGCCGTTTTTCCTGGTCATTGGTGTTCTTGGAAGCCGCGATCAGCTTGTCATACTGGCCGTTTTTCCAGGAGCCGTAATTAGAGCTGTTCTTGCTGGTCAAAAGTTCCAGGAAGGAAATCGGGTCACCGAAGTCAGCGATCCAGTCTGACCCGCAGATCTGGAACTGGCCGGATTCCCGCCGGGCCAAACGGGTCTTAAACGGAACACTGGTAACCGTCAATTTCAGCCCTGGCAGCTGGGTTTCCAGCATGCTCTGCAGGGCTTCGCCAGTCTTCTTGCCCCCGTCGCTGTCACTAGTCAAAAGGTTCAAGGTCAAGCTGGACTTGCCAAGCTCACTCAAGCCCTTTTGCCAATATTCCTTGGCCTTGCTTGGCTGGTACTTGTAGAGGTCTTTGGCAGATGAAGAAATCATGCTGGTGTAGTCTTCCCCGTCATATTCAGTCAAGCCCTTGGCCGTGTAGGTATTGGCCACCTGGTTGTTGCCGCCCAGGATCCGGATCAAGTTCTCCCGGTTGATGGCCAGGGAGATGGCCTTGCGGATGTTGCTGTTGGCCAGGACCTGGTTCTTTTCGTTAAGCTCCAGGTAGTAGGTCCCCCCATTAGAGAGGCTGTAGTAGTTCTTCTTGCCTTTGAACTGCTTGGTCAAATTAGAGTCCAGTCCCAAGGCATCGATCTTGTTTGACTCGTAGAGGTTGTAGGCGGTAGTCGCCGTCTTGTTGACCGTGAAGCTGATCTGGTCAAGCTTAACGCTCTGCTTGTCCCAGTAGTCCGGGTTCTTGACCAGTTTCCAGGACAGGTTGGATCCTGTCCAGCCCTTTTGGACAAAAGGCCCGTTATAAGCCATGTACTTGGAAGCCGTCCCGTACTTGTCCCCGTATTTTTTGACAGCTTTTTCTTCCTGCGGGAAAAAGACCGGGAAGGCCATGAGGTCCTTGAAATAGGCCATCCGCTTCTCTAAAGTGACGACCAGCTTATATTTGCCCTCAGCCTTAATACCGAGGCTGGAAACCGGCTTTTTGCCGTTTTGAATGGCATCAGCATTCTTGATCCCGGAGAAAAGATAAGAATACTCAGCCTCGGTCTTGGGATTGACGGTCCGCCGCCAGGAATAGACAAAGTCCTGGGCAGTTACAGGCGTGCCGTCATTCCACTGGGATTTGCGCAGCTTGAAAGTGTAAGTCAAACCGTCCTTGGAGACCTGGGCGCTGGTGGCCAGGCCCGGGCTCTGCCCGTCCTTGCTGTTTCTGTAGAGTCCTTCCATGGAGTTGATCATCTGGCTGAAACTGACCACGTCCGTGGCCTTGGACGGGTCCATCGTAGTGATTTCCCCGCCGACTGACCAGTTCAGATCCTGCTTCTTCTGACTGCTTTCCTGCTTGCTGCAAGCTGTTAACGTTAAAGCAGCTAAAGCAAGTCCAGTCAAGGCAATTTTTCTTGATGACATCTTCCTTTACCCCCTCTTACTAAAACGGTAACATAAGCAATACTCTGCTTGCTCCCCTTAAATTGTAGCACTTAATGTGCTTCTTTTATTATTTTGAGGCAAAAAAAGGTCAAATTGAATAAAAAAAGAACAAGATCCGCGGATCTTGTTCTTCTTAATTTCATTTGTGAAAAATTACAGGCGGCTTGCCAATTCGTCGTGCAAGTCTTCGTAGCCTGGCTTGTTCAAAAGGCCGAACATGTTGCGCTTGTAAGCTTCAACGCCTGGCTGGTTGAATGGGTTGATCCCGTTCAGGTAGCCGGAAATGGCAACTGACAATTCGAACCAGTAGATCAAGTAGCCCAAAGTGTGTTCGCTCTGGTCAGCGATGTTGACAGTCATAACTGGAACCCCGCCGTCAGTGTGGGCCAAAACAACGCCTTCGTAAGCGCGGTCGTTGACATAGTTCATAGTCTTGCCGGCCAGGAAGTTCAGTTGGTCCAGGTTGCTTTCGTCGTTTGGAATTTCCACGTCAGCCCGTGGGCCAGCAACGCGGACAACAGTTTCCATCAAGTTCCGGCGGCCTTCTTGGATGTATTGGCCAAGTGAGTGCAGGTCGGTCGTGAAGTTGGCGCTTGACGGGTAGATGCCCTTTTGGTCCTTGCCTTCTGATTCACCCATCAATTGCTTCCACCATTCGCCAAACATTCTGATGCTTGGTTCGTAGTTTTCCAAAAGTTCAGTAGTGAAGCCCTTGCGGTAAAGGATGTTTCTCAAGGCAGCGTATTGGTAAGGAGAGTCCTTGCTTACGTCAGGGTCAGTGTAAGCAGCCCGGGCGTCAGCGGCACCTTGCATCAAGGCGTCGATGTCGCAGCCGGCAGCAGCGATTGGCAAAAGGCCAACAGCTGACAAAACGCTGAAACGACCACCAACATCATCTGGAACTACGAATTCTTCGTAGCCTTCAGCGTCAGCTTCAGTCTTCAAGGCACCCTTTTGGCGGTCAGTGGTTGCGTAGATACGCTTGGCTGCTTCTTCCTTGCCGTACTTTTCAATCAGCTTGGCCTTCAAAACCCGGAAGGCAACTGAAGGTTCAGTGGTGGTACCTGACTTGGAAATGATGTTCAAGGAGAAGTCCTTGTCGCCCAGCCAGTTGATCAAGTCTGACAAGTAAGTGCCTGACAGACTGTTGCCGCAGAAGACAACCTTAGGATAGTCGCTCTTTTCAGCCATGTAGAATGATGAGTTCAAGAATTCAATGGCTGCTTGGGCACCCAAGTATGAGCCACCGATCCCGATCCCGATCAAAACGTCGGAGTCGCTTTGGATCTTCTTGGCTGCTTTCTTGATACGGGCAAATTCGTCCTTGTCATAGTCAACCGGCAGATCCAGCCAGCCGCGGAAGTCGTTGCCGGCACCAGTGCCTTCGCGCAATTCCTTGTCAGCGGCGTTAACCATTGCTTGCATTTCCTTCAGTTCGTTTTCGTGAACGAAAGGAGTCAATTTACTACTGTCAAAACTTACTACACTATTCATTGATTTATGCTTCCTCACTAGAAAATGTTAAATAAATCATTCACAAGATAATAATATCATTGTTGCCCTTTCATTGCTAGCTTTTATTGCGTTTTTTTACACAAATTTGACCTAGCAAAAAATAGAGCCCATAGCCCAGCAGGACCCCGCAAGCATTGAAGAAGACGTCGTCAATGTCGCTGACCCCTGTCATGAGCAAAAACTGCAGGATCTCGATCGTCACCGACGCCAGGACCCCCAGGAAAAAGACCCGGCCAAAGCAGTGCTTGACTTGGAGCAAATTGGGCAAAAGGGCCCCGAAAGGCACGAAGGCCAGGATATTGCCCAGGGAGTTATAGTAAAAGTCGACCTTGCTCTGGGCATAAACCAGTTTCCAGGTATTCTTCATGAAGACCAGGTTGATGTTGCTGAGAGGCCGGTCCCAGTGAAAATTCAGTTCCCAAGGGAAATATGAAGACCTGAAGGTCGTCAGCATCAGCACCAGGAGAAAGTAAAAGACGAAAAGCCAGAGGCCAAATTCCGACCAGAGCCCGCGCCTTTTACGGACAGCCAAGAGCCAGATGACCCGGACCAGAGCAAAGAGCAAGAAGTAAAAAATCGTCTTGTCCAGGCCCTGCAGGGTTAACTTGATCAAGGCAAAGTGATTGATCCTGGTGGCGTACTGGCTGGCTAAATAATTGTATAAAGGTGCTAAAAACAACATGCTCACTGGGTCCAATCTACTAGAGTCTGCTTAAATTATACAAGCTTTTCCGGGGGAAGAATTTTAAGAAAGCAATAACTCTGGAGAAATGTTTGTCTATTTTTGTCACAACCTTTAAAATTAAGACAGTTATTAAAGGAGAACTACAATTGAAACACAGCAAATTTCTCGGCAAATTTCAAAGCCGGACTGGCTTTTTGGCCCTCCTGGTCATCTGCTACTGGCTGAAATACCTCTTTGTCGCCTACTGCGACTTCAATCTGGGCCTGGCCAATCCTCTCCAGCACATCATCATGTGGTTCAGCCCCCTGGGCATGAGCATCATTTTGATCAGTCTAGGCTTTTACTTTTCCAAGCCTCTGGCCTCCTACATCGCCATGCTGGCCCTTGACTTTGCCAACACGGCGCTTTTGTTTGCCAATGTCCTTTACTACCGGCAGTTTACCGACTTCATCACGGTTAAGACCATGGCCAACATCAGCAAGGTCTCCCAGGGCCTAGGCAAGTCCAGCGCGGCTCTTCTTGCCCCCAGCGACATTTTAATCTGGCTGGACCTGATCGTCATCGTCATCCTGCTGGCGGTAAAAGTAATCAAGATCGACCAGCGGTCATACGGCTTTTCCAGGACTTTTGCCATTACGTCCTTCGGCTTCTTCGTTTTGGGCCTCAACATGATGGTGGCTGAATGCAACCGGCCCCGCCTGCTCAAGAACACTTTTGACCGGACTTACGTGGTCAAGTACCTGGGCATTGACGTCTTTACGGTTTATGATGCCGTTAAGAACGAATCCAGCTCCACCGTGACCAAGAATGCCTCAACCAGCGAATTGAACAAGATCATCAACTTTACCCAGCAGAACTATGCTCCAGCTAATTCCGCGTACTTTGGGGCAGAAAAAGGGAAAAACGTGATCATCATCCACCTGGAGAGCTTCCAGCAGTTTTTGATCGGCTTAAAGATCAACGGCAAGGAAGTCACCCCCTTCCTTAATTCCCTGTATAAAAACAAGCACACCCTGTCTTACAGCAACTTCTACCACCAGGTGGGCCTAGGCAGAACCAGTGACGCGGAAAACATGCTGGAAACCAGCACCTATGGGATTTCCGACGGGTCACTCTTCACTTCTTTGGGCTCCAGCAACACCTTCCAAGCTGCCCCGCAGATCTTGCGGTCAAACAGCAACTACACTTCCGCTGTTTTCCACGGCAATGTCGGCAGCTTTTGGAACCGGAACGACGTTTACAAGAACATGGGCTACAACTACTTCTTTGACAAGAACTACTTCAGCCAGGAAAGCGGGGACAGTGCCGGCTATGGGCTGAAAGACAAGCTTCTCTTCGCTGAAAGCGTCAAGTACCTGGAAAGAATGCAGCAGCCTTTTTACGCCAAGTTCATTACGGTTACCAACCACACGCCTTTTGAACTGGATACAGCTGACCAAGACCCGGACTTCAAGACCAGCTCAACCAGCGACGCGACGATCAACAACTACTTTTTGACCGCCCACTACCTGGACCAGGCCTTGAAGGAATTTTTCAGCTACTTGAAAAAATCCGGCCTCTACAATAAGTCGATGATCGTCATCTACGGGGACCACTACGGCTTGAGCAATGAAGAGTACACCACCCTTGCGCCTTTGATTGGCAAGGATCCAAAGAACTGGTCCAGCTACAACACTGCTCAGATGCAGAAGGTGCCTTTCATGATCCATGCTTCAAACTTAAAGGGCGGGATCAAGTCAACCCTGGCTGGTGAAATCGACGTCCTGCCAACCATCCTCCACCTGCTGGGCATTTCCAGCAAGCAATACATCCAGTTCGGCACGGACATTCTGTCGGCTAAACACAAACAGATCGTCGTCTTCAGAAACGGGACGGTCATCAGTCCAAAATATGTCTTGATCGGGGGCAAGACCAGCAAAGGCAATGTCTATGACGCCAGCGGCAAGCTTTTGACCAAGCTGACTAAAAAGCAAAAGGCCGAAGTCAAGAAACTGGCTGCTTATGGCAAAAAGTCCCTGTCTTATTCCGATACCCTCAACAACAAGAACCTGCTCCGCTATTACACGCCAAAGGGGTTCAGCCCGGTTATCCCAAGCGATTACAACTACAGCACTAATTACCAGCAGATGATGGACCTGATTGCGCAGCTGGGCAAGCAGTCAACAGCCCTCATCAGCCAAAAGGGCGACACCAGCAAGCTCTACAAGACTGATGCCAGTGAACTGGCCAAGCGGCAAAGCGAGATTACCCAGATCCCGGAAAGCGTTCTGTCCTCGTCCAGCTCCGCGAATGAGAGCATGACTTCTAGTTCATCCAGCTCAAGCTCAAGTTCCAGCTCAAGTAAATCCAGCAACAAGGAAACTAAATAGAGCAAAAACAGAACAAGCAAAAAGCTTACCGGCAGCAGCCGGTAAGCTTTTTAGTCGCTATTCTTTATCTTTGGACTCTTTCTTGTCCTTTTTATCGTAGTGCTTCTCATGCCCCTCATCAAAGAGAGTGATCGTAAAGGTCGAACCTTCATGCGGCTTGGAAGTCACCTTGATTTCCCCGCCATGCTGCCGGACCAGGGAAAGAACGATCGACAAACCCAGGCCGGATTCACCGGTGCCGCCGTAGCGGGCCCGGGCCGGATCAGCCTTGTAGAAGCGTTCAAAGATGTACTTGCTTTGCTCCTGGGTCATCCCAATCCCAGTATCCTGGACGCTAAAGGTTGCCCCATGCTGGAAGCGCCGGCCCCTAAGCGTGATCGTACCGTCATTGGTAAACTGGATCGCGTTTTGGGTCAAGTTTACCAGCATCTGCTTGAAGCGGTCCTGGTCAGCATAAACAGGCAGGTCTTCCGGAGCATCGAGGATGATCTTGTCCCCGTTCTTAGCCGCGTTCTGACTCAATTGTTGCTGAACGTCATTCATAATCGTCCGGGCATTGAACTGGGACTTCATCATCTGGATCTTACCGCTTCTGATCTTCTCGTAGTCCAGGTTCTCGTTGACCAGGCGGATCAAGCGCTTGGTTTCCCGGCTCATGAGGTCAATGGACTCCGGAATTGATTCTTCTGGAATGGCGTCGTACTTCATCCCTTCCAAAAGGCCATTGATCGTGGTCAGAGGCGTCCGCATTTCGTGAGCCACGTCCTGCATGAACTGGTCCCTTCGCTCTTCCTGGGCCTTGACTTCTTCATTCGAGGCCTTCAAGGACTGAACCATTTCATTGAAGTTTTCGGCCAGGTCGTCGATTTCATCAGCGTGGCGGTGGTCAACTTGCACATCGAGATCACCGTCAGCGACCTTGCGGGCAGCCAAGGAAAGCTTCTTGATCCGGCCGGTTTGGTAGTAGGCCAGAACAAAGCTCAAGATCAGGCTGACCGCGAAGGTGATCACCAGGGCCCTGGCCAGGTTAGCCTTGGCCTGGCTGACGGTCTGCAGGACGTCCTTGACCCGGGAACCAATCATGATGGCTCCGACCACCTTCTTGTTTGACCCTGATCCTTGGATCTGGGGAACCACGACCCAGGTATAGCTTTCAGCGGCGAAAAGGCGGTTGCTCCGCTTTCTTAAGCCGTCCCGCTTTACCCGGCCCTGGATTTTCGGGGCAAGATCCCGCTGCTCGCTGCTGTGGTCGTCCTTGATCCGGACAACCTGCCCCTTTTTCAGCATCGATTTAGCTGACTTCTTTAAAATGTCATAGCCGCCAAGGGGATATGTCGTCTTAAAGTTCTTGTCCATCAAAAACAGTTTAAGATTTTCATCCCGCATGACGAAAGAAAACTTTTGCAAGAAATCCGCGGAAAAAACTGGCGGTGAATTCTTGCTCTGTGTCTTTTTAGAGTACAGCTGCAGGGTTGAAAGATTTTCGGCATAACTTTCCAAGCGCGTGTAGTTGCTTTGATAAGCTTGTTCCTTCTGGTAATTGATCGTTGAAAAGCCAATGATCATGACCGAAGTCAAGATAACTATCAAAAAACTCAGAATATGCTGATAAATCAGTTTCATGCGTTAACCTGTGAATCGTCAAACTTGTAGCCCACGCCCCAGACAGTTTGAATGATCTGCGGGCCAGACTTTTCCAGCTTCTGGCGCAGCTTCTTGATGTGGGCGTCGACAGTTCTTTCTTCACCGAAGTACTCGTAGCCCCAGACAAGTTCCAGGAGCTGTTCCCGGGAGAAGACCTGCTTTGGCTTTTGGGCCATGGTGTAGAGCAGGTCGAATTCCTTTGGCGTCAAGCCTTCAACCCGGTTTTCGTCGAAGTAGACTTCCCGCCGGCTCTTGGAGATCCGGATGTGGTTGGTTTCCAGGTCGAAGTCGTTGCTTGGGATGTTCTTCGGCAGGTTTCTTGGCTGCCCTTCCAGCATTACCCGCCGGTGCAAGGCCTTGATTCTGGCAATCAAGGCGATTGGGCTGAACGGCTTGGTTACGTAGTCATCAGCCCCGACGCCCAGGCCCAGAACCTGGTCTGATTCACTGTCGCGGGCCGTCAGCATAATAATCGGCACAGTTTCAGAAATCCGGCGGATTTCCTTGGCTACTTGAATCCCGTCCTTCTTCGGCAAGTTCAAGTCCAGAGTGATGATGTCAAAGTCCCGCGGGTGGGTCTGGAAAATTTCGACCGCTTCTTCACCGTCGTAGGCGGAAACTTGTTCCCAGCCTTCCTTCTTGAAGAACAATTCCATCATTTGTGAAACTGACTTGTCATCTTCTACCATTAAGATCTTCATTTTTTAACCCCTTAGCAAATAATTGTGCGTTCTGCACCATATTTTAATCCTAGCAAAAAAGTATCAAAAGCCGCCAATCATTCTGTGAAAAAATATTGAAAAGCCTCTTCACAAGACCGGACTAATTGCCTTAATTATATGTTTTTTTACTTAAAATCCAAAGTAAAAAAACTGCTGTTAATCGTCCTCGCTTGTCAGGAACTTGTAAACAGCCCAGGCAAAGAGAGCCGTTGGCAGCAAGCCCGGTGAAAGTTCAACCTTGAGCTTAGTCCGGCCATTTTCATTGACTTTCTGGCAGCTATATTCGCCCAGCAAAAATTGTTTGAGTTTCATTGTTGCCCCCTGCACTCATAGTGTATTAACAGGCAATAACCATTGTCTCTACTCTTTTTATTATACTCTTGATTTGTTTGCAATTTATTGCATCTGTTATTTTATTCTGAAAAAACAGGAAAAGGCGAAAAAAGACGCGTGCATCAAGCACACGCGCCTTCTTTACTTAAACAGATGGAGATGAGGGGAATTGAACCCCTGTCCAAACGCATCCCGTCACTAATCTCTACGATCATAGTCATATTATTTAAGCTTCACCGGGGCAAAACGCCATATGACAGGGCCAAACAGCCACGGCTAACCTGTTAGTCTCTTCTTGCTTATTCAGGTGTGATAAGCAAGCGTATCCCGTAAGGTTGATACCGCAAGACCGCCACGGGCAGGCAGTCTATTGGCAGCTGGGCTGAACTAAGCAGCTACAGCGTATGAGTTTTCGTTTGCAGTTAATTTAAACTGTTTAACGTTTTAACGTAGACGTAACCTACGAATCGCAACCAGCGCGGGTCTGCGCCTGTCGAATCCCAAAACATCCCCGAAATAGAGAACATGATCATTTTAGCAAAAAATGACCATGTCCTCAAATATTCTGCTTAAAAACTTTTACTTAAGCTTGGCCAAACGGACAACGTCGCGTTCGATCATCAATTCTTCGTCAGTCGGAATTACCAAAGCAGCCAGCTTGGAATCTTCCTTGGTGATGAAGCCTTCGTCGCCAGCCTTGTTGGCTTCTTCGTCAAAGTCAACGCCCATAAAGGACAGGGACTTCATCACGTCTTCACGAACTTCATCGTCGTGTTCACCGATCCCGGCAGTGAAGACAACCGCGTCTGCCCCGCCCATTTCAGCAATGTAGGAGCCAACGTAGCGGACTACCCGGTTGATGAAGATCTCATCAGCCAGCTTGGCCCGTTCATCGCTGCTTTCCCGGATGTCGCGCATGTCGCTGGAGATACCAGAAATGCCCAGAAGGCCAGACTTGTGGTTCAAAATGTCAATCATTTCGTTGAAGTCGGTCATGCCTTCCTTCTTCATGATGTACTGCAAAACTGACGGGTCAACGTCACCTGACCGGGTCCCCATGGTTACCCCAGCCAATGGTGAGAAGCCCATGGAAGTGTCGTAACACTTGCCATCCTTAACAGCAGTAACTGAAGCACCTGAACCCAGGTGGCAGACAACCAGCTTGAGGTCCTTCAGGTCCTTGCCCAGCATTTCAGCGGCTCTGCCTGCCACGTAACGGACGGAAGTGCCGTGGGCGCCGTACTTGCGGGCCTTGTACTTCTCGTAGTATTCATATGGCAATGAGTAGAGGTAGTGAACCGCGTCCATTGACTGGTGGAAGGAAGTGTCAAAGACGCCGACTTGCGGCACGCCCGGCAACAGGTTCATGAAGGCTTGAATGCCGCGGCCTTCTGCAGGGTTGTGCAGAGGAGCGTAGTCAGTCAAGTCAAAAATCTTGTGGATGTTGTCCTTGTCGATGATTGCTGAGTCTGGGAACAATTCCCCGCCGTTCACGATCCGGTGGCCAACGCCGACAATTTCCTTGACGTCTTCAATAACGCCGTATTCCTTCAGCCAGTCCAGCAGGGTTTGCACGGCTGCTTCCTGGTTTGGCAGGTCAACTTCTGCTTCATGCTTAGTCCCATCAGCCAACTTCATTGAAAAGCTTGAACCATCGATACCAATTCGGTCGCCCAGGCCGGAAGCTAAGACACTCTCATCAGCTAATGAGAACAGCTTATACTTAAATGAAGATGAACCAGAGTTGATTGCTAAAATCTTATCCATTATTAAAAAACTCCTTTTACTCACTTCACAAACTTAATTATCTTTTTTAGTATACCACTCGTTCAGTTTAATATTAAGGGCTACCAAAGATTCTTCCTTCTTCAGGTTCTCAAGCTTTGTGAGCAAAACTTCCTTCGGCGGCTTGCTTTGGCCGTGGTTTTGGAAGATAAGGATACTTTTTTGATTTATCTTGCTTTGGAATAAGCTGCTTGGCAATTGCACGATCGCCTGCAGGTAGACCTTGCTGGCCAGCCATGGCATAAAGTCGGCCCCAACCGTCCCAGTCAGCATGTTCTGCGGCACTAAAAGAAAGGCAAAACCGTCTTCAGCCAGATTCTTGACGATCTGCTCAACGAAGAGGACGTGCGCGTAAGCGTGCCCTTCCTTGGTCCGGAGGTCAAAGTTCTTGGCGTTGTCGTCGTTCGCGTAAAAGCCGATCGGCAGGTCGCTGACCACTACGTCTGGCTTGACCGGCCAGTCGGTCAAGGCATCTTGGCAGTAAAAGTCGGCCTTAAGTCCCGCCAAGTGGGCGGCCACGTCGGCTAAATTGAGCATTTCTTCATCATTGTCCAGACCAACCAGGTCAAAACGGTCTTCTGAATGGTTCTGGGCCGCCAATTGCTGGTCAACTGAGAAGAGCAGGTTGCCGCTGCCAACTGCCGGGTCCAGCAGGACTTGCTTTTTCTTAGGCAGGAGCTTGTCCATAAACAGGGTCAAGACCGTGGCCAAAAGCGGCGGAGTCGGCATCTGGTTGGCATCCCGCCCGTCGTCATTGATGGCCTTAAGGACCAGGAGGCCATAGACCTGCTCTTTCTGGGCCTTTGACCAGTTCTTGTAGTCTAAAGCCGCGTAGCGCTCTTTAAGCTCAACCACCGTTTTTTGGTCCGGAGCCCCCATTTCCACGCGGATTTCCCCGCTTTCCAGGTTGTCAAAAGTTTCCACCAAGGCATCAGCCAGGGACACGTTCAAGGCTTCTTGCAGACATTCAACTGCCTCTAAAGTCTGCCCAAACAGTTCTTCAATTCTATTCATGACTTAGTCCACCCTTCTTTGCAATACATACCAATTCTAATGATTTACAAGGAAGGGTGCAAGAAATTTCACCCGTCCCATAAGTAATTTGCCAGCAGCTGGTTGATCCGGATAACGTGTTTATAAGCATCCAGATAGCTTTCAATCAGCAGTATGGTCGTGGCTAGCAGCAGCACGCTGGTCAGCAGGGCGCTCCCCTTTTGCCGGCTTAACCTGATCTGTTTTCTTATCTTCAGTCTTTTTCTCAGCCTCCTTGTCTTTTTCCGGTGCCTTGTCGACTTTAAAATACAAAATTGACCTTTTCCCATGTTCATTGATATGAACCTCCATCAAGCCATCTTTGGCCGCGAACGTTGCCCCCCAGATTGGCAGCAGGGTCATGTTGCCGCCATTTATTCCGGATCTTCTGACCCGAAGATTATTTCCGCTATTGTCCATTTCCAGAACATAGCCAACTTTGTCTATTTTTTCTTCTCCCTTCTTGTCATCCTTTTTCTCTTCTTTGATGAACATGATCTTCAAAGGATTGGAATTCTCTAGATCAATATAAGTCCGCTGGCTGTCTTTTTTCAAAAACTTGGACAACTGGACGTAAGAAAAGGCCAGTTCATTGGGGTCGTGCCGGTCTTTTTCAAAGAGGGTAAAAAGCTTAAGGCATGAGGACAAGAGAGATAGGCAAATCACCGTTACCAGGAGGGCGACCATGGTCTCCATTAGGCTAAAAGCCTTACTTTTGGCAAATCTTCCGCTGGGTTTCATCATACAGGTCTCCTTTGCCGGTCAAGACATACTCATGGTCTCTGACCTTGACCCGCTTGACCGGACACTCTTTCAGCATCCGGTAGGCCAGAGCCTGGTTGGCCCGCTGGCTTGACTCTTGCTCCAGCTTTTTAAGCCCGCTGAGGCAGGTAACCGCGGCAGTTAGTGCAATACAGACAATAGCCAAAGCCACTACTGCCTCCAGGGCTAAAAAGCCTGCCTGCTTACTTTTCATTGATCTTCCCCCATGACAGCAAAAAGGTGTATTTTTTAACATACTCTTCTTTCCCCTTATCCATCTTCGTGACTATCAGCGTAAAGGCTTGGCTGGTAATCCCATCACTGTTGACAATCAAGCCAGTTTTTCCACTGTAAGTTGTAACAACCGTAATCCCATCCGGAATCTTGAGGCTCTCATGTTTTCCGTCTTGAATGACTTCGAGTTTGCCCTGGCTATTTTGGTTGTAGATCACGACTCTCTTTCCCGTAATAGCAGCGCTTCTGATTTTCTCTTGAAAAAGCCCCGCCGCCTGCCGGCAGAAGCGGTCAAAATTGATCTTGTCCTCAAAGCCTTGAAAACTCATCTCCCCAATTCCCAGCAGCATCCCCGCGATGGCCAGCGTGATCACCGTCTCCAGCAGGCTGAAGGCCTTCTGCCTCATTCTCCGCTCTTGGCGAAGTCACCGATCGCCAGCTTCTTGTCTTCAGCCTGCTTCTCCTGCTTTTGCGTCAAGTAGTGGGCATCCACCATTTCCTGGAAAGAGACCGGGGTCTTGCCCGTATTTTCCTCATATAGCTCCACCTGGGTTCGGATGGTCGTGGTAAAAGCATCGTTAGTCCGCTTGTCGGCATGGTCCTTTTGGGCTAGCAAATTTGGCGAAATTAAGAGAACCAAGGTCGCGATGATGGCCACCACGATCACCATTTCAATCAGGGTAAAAGCCCGCTGGCGTTTTGGCCAGAATCGTCTTAAATGTTTCATTTGCTTTTTTCCTCCTCAATAACTAAAGCTGCTGCATGCTGTCGTAGATTGGCAAAAGCAGCTTCAAATACATCCCAATAATGCACAGGCCGATCAAGATAAAGCAGACCGGCTGCACGTTGACAATCAGCTTGGAAAGCTTCTGGCGCAGGCGGTTAAACAAAAGCCGGGACAAAAGCAGGCACTGCCGGCTCAGCTCTCCTCGCTCACTGCCCGCTTGCAGCAGCATCAAGAGGTCCTGGCATAAAAATGGCTCCTTCTGGATGACCTCTTCTACTTTCTTGCCCCGCAAAATCGCGTCTCTTGCCCGCCTGCCCACTTCTTCTTGGAGAGACCCCGGCGCCTGCCGGCAGGCAAAGTCGCACATCTGCTGCAGGGAAAAGCCGCTGGCCAAAAGCATGCCCAGGTCATAGGAGATCAAGTACTGGCCATACAAGGCCACCACCGGCCCTAAAAGCGGCCAGGTCAAGAGCTTTTTAAAAGACTGATAGTCCTGCTTTTTCATGTAAGCTGCCGCGATAACGACTAACATGATGACCAAGACCAGCAAAAAGACTAAAACAAGCAAGAGCAGATCCCCCTGCTTGGCGGAACTGCCGGCAAATTCTACCGACAAAAATTTCTGCATGAAGAGCAAAATCAAGGTCATCATCCCCGCCAAAACAAGTGGATAGGCCAGTTCTCCCTGCAATTTCTTGACCTGCTCATTCTTCATCCGCCCCAAAAGGGCCAGCTGGGCCAGGGATTCATCCAGCCGCCCTTGACTAAGTGCCATGTCCAGCTGGGTCACGGTCGTTTTGTTAAAGCCTAGCCCCGCCAGAAGCCGGCCCAGGTCTTCTCCTTGCCGCATCTGTTCATCCAGCCGGGCCAGCTGCTTTTTCCGCTTGGGCCAAAGCAGGGGCAACAGCTGCAGGCTCTTGGTCAAGGAAAAGCCGTTCTTGAGGCAATTGGCCAAAAAAGCCAGCAGCTCCACCTGCTCACTCTGCTTCAGCCTAGCCGCCCTCATATTGCCTTGCCACATCCTCGCTTATCTCTCCTTTCTCCACCAGCTTGCTTAAGTTTTCCTCCCAAACGGCGAAATTCCCTCTGACCGGCTGCGCTAAGGCTGCCAGCAAGTCCTCCTTGCTGGCCAAGTCCAGCAGGCAGGCCGGGCCTTTTTGGCCTGGCAGAAGGCGCTGGTAGGACACCGCCGTCAAGCAGTTGACCAGCTCGTTATTTTTAACTCCCAGGCTCTCCAGACGGGAAATGGTTTGGTAGGTACTTTTGGCATGCACTGTGGCTAAAACCAGGTGGCCGCTTAAAGCCGCGTCAACCGCCAAATGGGCTGTCTCTTCATCGCGGATTTCCCCGATGATCAAGACGTCCGGCCGGTGGCGCAGGGCCGCCTTTAAGAGGCTGGCATAGCTGATCCCGGCACCGGCATTGACCTGGGCTTGAAAGAAGCTCTCCTCATACACTTCCACCGGGTCTTCAATGGTCATCACCATTTTCGTCTGGCTGAGCCTTCTGGCTAATTCATACATGGTCGTGGTCTTCCCCGACCCCGTTGGCCCGCTGGTCACGATCATCCCCCGCCGCCAGCAGAGGTCCACCAGGTCCTTAAACTGGTCCGGGAAAAAGTACCGGCTCTCCCCCAAAGCATAGATGATCCGGATCACCAATGAGTCCTTCCCCCGGTAATCGCCCACGCTAGAAAGGCGGAGCCAGTAGTCCTGCCCCGCCAAATTGACAGCCATGCTGCCAACCTGGGGGCGGCGGTGTTCAGCAATATCCATTTCGGCTTGGTACTTAAACCAGTTGACTAATTCATTGCCCGCTTCCAAGGTTAGGTCCGGCCTTTCTTCCAAGTCCCCAGCCCGCAGGCGCAATTTATATCCGCCCTTCTTGGGCAGGAAAAAGATGTCACTGGCCCGGATCCTAACCGCTTCTTCCAGCATTTGCCGGGCTTTGTCTTCAACTTCCACAAGGTCCTCCTTTCTTTTTCTCTTTTTCCTCCTCCACTTACTAGTACGCCAAAAGTGCCGATTTTTTTCTGAGAAGTCAAAATTTTTCCAAAAAATCGCAAAAGAGCATAAAAAAACACGGCTTTCCGCAGAAAGTCGTGTCTTGTATAGCTTAATTTACAGCTTGAATTATTCTTCGTCGTCAGCTGCAGCGGTGTAAACATTGGAAACGTCATCGTCGTCTTCCAAAGCGTCAACCAGCTTTTCGAATTGTTCCTTCTTGTCGTCTGGAACTGGAGTGGTGTTTTGCGGCACCATGGTCAGTTCGGAAACTGCCAACTTGTAGCCAGCCTTTTCCAAAGCATCGCGGACAGCAGTAAAGCTCTTGGCGTCAGTGTAGATTTCGTAAGCGTCGTCGCTGGTTTGCAGGTCGTCGCCGCCGGCTTCCATGACGTCCATCAGCATTTGGTCTTCATCCGCGTCAGTTGTTGACCGGTCGATTACAATGTAGCCCTTGCGGTCGAACATGTAGGCAACTGACCCAGTAGCACCAAGACTGCCGCCGTTGCGGGTGAAGGCCACGCGGACGGATGAGGCAGTCCGGTTCTTGTTGTCAGTCAAGGCTTCAACCAGGATGGCAACGCCGCCCGGTGCGTAACCTTCGTAAGTTACTTCATCGTAGTGTTCATCTGAGTTGCCTTCAGCCTTCTTGATGGCCCGTTGGATGTTGTCCTTTGGCATGTTGGCAGCACGTGCCTTGTCCATGACCAAACGCAAGCTTGGATTACCTGAAGGGTCAGGACCACCACTCTTTGCAGCCATGTAAATTTCACGGGAGAGCTTTTGGAAAACCTTCCCTCTCTTAGCGTCTTGCGCATTCTTGCGGCCTTGAATATTGTGCCATTTTGAATGTCCTGACATTTAGGATCCTTCTTTCTGTAATTAATATAATCAACTTTTTTATCATAACTCAGGAAAGGCAGAAATTCAACGGTTTCAGCCCTTAAATGGCCGATTTTTTTCGCTCCCGCCCCTGCTTTATTTGATAAAAAATCACCGCCAAAACAATGGCCAAGAGCGCTCCGCTGGCGTCCAGCATCACGTCGTGTACGCTCGGCGTCCGGTCCCCGGTCAAAAACTGGTGGAACTCATCCATGGCCGCGAAGGCAAAGGCGCTGGCCCAGACAAAGAGGGGCCCGGTCCACTTGATGACAAAAACTCGCCGCAGACCTAGGTAGGCAAAGAGGCCGTAGAAGAAGTAGCTGGTAAAATGGGCCAGTTTCCGGACCACGAACTGGGTAAAGCCGGCCGATCCGTCAGTCTTGACATTGTGCCAGACCCCGCCGTAATAAATGTTGAGCCGGTGAATCAAATCTTCCAGCCAGCCCAGATAGGTATGGATAAAACCTGCCTTCATCTTCTGCTCATGGTAGGTCATCGAGCTTGAGATGAAGAGCATGACCAAAACGGCCAGGGCCAGGAGGAGGTAAACTTTTTCTCTTTTACTAAACTTAAAATCATTCATGTCGTTTATTTTACCATCGATCGAATCCTGCTGCTTGACTTTTACGATTTTTTCCCGTATTCTATTATGATTTGCAGGCGAGCTGCAGATCTTGAAAGGAAAAGACATGAAGAAAAAACACAGACAGTTAATCATCTGGCCAATTCTTTTTTTGGCCACTCTCTTTTTAGCCGGCTGCGCAAAAAATGAAAAGACTTCCAGCAGCCAGATCAAGATTGTGACTTCGACCAACATTTACGCCGACATCGCCCAAAATATCGTCGGCAAATACGGGAAAGCTACCGCCTTGATCGCCAACGGCAACTCCGACCCCCACGACTACGAGCCAACGACCAACGCCGCTAAGACGGTAGCTGGGGCCGACATCATTGTCGCCAACGGGATGGGCTATGACAGCTGGATGGACAACCTGGCCGCCTCCAACGACAAGAAGGCCGTCAAGGTCGGGGAAGACTTGCTGCAGCTGGATTCCAGCGCCAACCCCCACATCTGGTACAACTTGTCCATGCCGAAAAAGTACGTCGCCTACCTGGTCAAGGAGCTGAGCAAAATTGACAAGAAGCACGCCAGTTACTACCAGGCCCAGGCCAAAAAGTACCTGAAAAAGATCGACAAGATCGACCAAGTCGCTGACCAGATCAAGGGCGAAAAGGCCAAGCAGGTCTTTGTCAGCGAGCCGGTTTTTGACTACGCCTTAGAGCGGACCGGCTTTAAGATCGGCAACAAGAACTTTGAAGAAGCTACTGAAAAGGAAACTGACCCAAGCGCGGCCGTGATTGCTAAGATGAATGAGGCCATCAAGAAAAAGCAGATTGCCTTCTTTGTCAACAACACCCAAGCCAGCTCAGACATGGTCAAGTCCTTCGTCAAGAAGGCCAAGAAGCAGGGCATCCCGATCCTGGAAGTCCGCGAAACCATGCCAAACAAGGTGGCTTACGCCGACTGGATGCTGGCTAACTACCAGAAGCTGGCCAAATTGGCTGAATAAGGAATAGAATAATAAACGGTGACTGCATCCTCAGTCACCGTTTTTTGTATGTCATCAATCTTGTAAAAATTCCTTCAAGTCCCCAATCTGCCGGCTGGCATCCCTGACGCCGACCTGGTAGACCGCCTTAAGGCGCCTAGGATCTTTCTCCATGGCGCTGACGTCAATATCTTGGCTGGGCCGGAAGACAAAAAGCCTTCCAGCTGCCTCTTCTCTAGCGATATAAGCCAGGCAGTCATTGTATTCCTGGTGCCGCTGCTTGAGGCGCGCCACGACAGCCGGGTACTTCTTCAAGACCCGGTCAACGACTGGCTGCAGGCGTGACGGCTCTTTCTGGTAGCCGGCTGGCTGGGTCAAAATAACCACAGCTTTATCATAGCCTTTCTCCAAAAGAAAGCGGACCGGGATTGAATCGCTGACGCCCCCGTCCCAGTAGGCGTGGCTGCCGATTTTAACCGGCCGGGCAAAGAAGGGAATCGAGGCTGAGGCCCGGATCCAGGCCACGTCCCGCCCCTTGCCAGTGGTCAATTTGTGGTAGGCTGGCTGGGCCGTCTCTACGTCTGTTGCCACGCACCAGAAGTCCATCGGGTTTCTGGCAAAAGCTGCCGTGTCAAAAGGATCCAGGCGCTCTGGCAAAGTGTAGTAGCAAAAGTCCGCCCCGTAGAGGTCACCTGTTTTGAGCCAGGACCGCCAGCTCTTAAACTGGGGCCGGCCGCCGTAGCGGAGGTTGTAGCGCAAGACCCGACCAGGCTGCAGGGACTTATAGTTGCAGCCAAAGGCCACCCCGGCTGAAACGCCAACCGCCCCGTCAAACTTGATCCCATATTTCATAAGGACGTCGGTCACCCCGGCCGTGTACAGGCCCCGCATGGCGCCGCCCTCCATCACTAAACCTTTCTTCATGCCGTCCCCCCTTGTCATCCTTTTACTTGCCCCAGTGCTCCTTGATAAACTGGGCACGTCCTCCGGCTTCTTCAGCCGCGTAGCGGTCCGGATGCTTCAAATAAAATTGCTGGTGGTAGTCTTCAGCTTCATAAAATGGCGCGGCAGGTTCGATCTTGGTCACGATCGGATCATCAAAGCGGCCGCTTTCCGCCAGTTCCTGCTTGGACTTTTCCGCTGCCGCCTTCTGCTCTGGTGAATTGTAAAAAATCACCGGCCGGTAGTTGTCTCCCCGGTCCTGGAACTGGCCGCTGGCGTTAGTCGGATCCGTCACCTGCCAGTAGTAGCCAAGCAGGTCTTCATAAGACATCAGATCCGGGTCAAAAACGATCTTGACCGCTTCCGTGTGGCCAGTCGTGTGGCTGCAAACCTGCTCATAAGTCGGGTTGGGCACATGGCCGCCCGTATAGCCAGCCGTAACGCTCTCGATGCCCGGCAAAGTGTCAAAAGGAGCGACCATGCACCAGAAGCAGCCGCCCGCGAAAATCGCGCTGTCCAATTTTTTCTCCATAAAATCACCTCGTCATTTTTTCACTTAGCTTTAATTGTACTCCAAAGAAAAAAGATAGGAAATCTTCTGCTCAGAAAATATTCGCCCGGGAACCGCTATCATGGCTAAAAGGCTGTTTTTCCCCTTATAAGTAATGTAAAATAGGTTTTGCTTTTAAAAAATTAAGAATTGCTAGATTGGAGATGAAAATGGTATCGCTGAACAAGTCCCCGGGCCAGACTTCTTGTTAGTGAAATTTGCTTAACAGGAAGGATTTTTTATGGACGAATTAGATAAAAAGGGAAATTATATTTCCTGGCAGACTTTAGCCATGATGGCCTTTGTCACGGTCATCGGGCTGGAAGACATCATGTACAACTTCCAAAACCAAGGGATGGCCGTCATCACCTCCTGGGTTTTGATGATGTTCCTTTACGTGGTTCCCTACGCTTTGATCGTTGGCCACCTGGGTTCAGTTTTCAATCATGAAGGCGGCGGCCTCTCCTCTTGGGTCAGAGCCACTGACGGTGAATTTTTAGGCTACTTCACGGCCTGGACCTACTGGGCCGCTTCGATTCCCTACGTGGTCGACACGGCCAACTGCCTCCTGGTCGACGTTGGCTGGGGGCTGACCGGGACTGACGAGTTTGAGGACCCGAAATTCCTTTCAACCGCCATGTTTACGGCCATCACCTTTGTCATCTTTATCCTTTTGACCCTGCTGGAACACAAATTCTCCAAGTCAATGGAAATTCTGTCCAACATCGGGGGCTGGGCCATGTTCATCATGACTATCCTCTTCGTGCTTCTGGCCTTCGCCGGCCTGGCCAAGTCCGGCGGCAAGACTGCGACGCCATTTACCTGGAAGACCATCATCCCCAAGTTTGACCTTAAATACTTCTCAACCGTGGGGATGCTGATCTATGCCGTCAACGGGTCTGAGCTGGTCGCCCCTTACGTGACCCGGATGAAGGACCCTAAGCGGGAATTCCCTAAAGCCATGATCGCTCTGGCCCTCATGACCTGCTTTTTGACCATCTTTGGCTCAATTGCCCTAGGCATCTACATCGATGCCAACCACATGCCAAATGACTTGAAGATGAACGGTGAATACTACGTCTTCGGTGCTATGGGCAAACAGTTTGGCGTGGGCAACCTGTTTGTCTACATCTATGCCTGGGCCTCATTCTTCTACAACGTGGCCCTCTTGTCCGTTTTGCTCGATGCCATGACCAGAATGCTGATCTCCGACACAGGGGACAAGTACATGCCGAAGTTCCTTAAGAAGACCAACAAGGATGGCCTGCCGATCAACGGCTACATTTTAACCGTCTTTTTGAGCGGCTTCATCATGGTTCTGGGGATTTTCCTGCCAGACATGAACGACATCTTTAACTGGCTTTTGAACTTGAACGGGATCATTTCACCGGCAGTTACCTGCTGGATCTTCTACTCCTTCATGAAGGTCCGGGGCAAAAATTCCTCTAAGTACCCGTCAGTTTACCGCTACATTAAAAACGACACCTTTGCCTGGTGGGTCGGCTTTGCCCTCCTGGCTGTCACGGCTATCGCTACGGTCTTAGGCTTTATGCCCCAAGACGTCAAGGAAGGCAGCTGGGTTTGGTGGTATGAACTTTCCATCAACATCGTGGCCTGCCTGGTCCTGATCGGCCTGGGCGGGATCTTCCCGGGCATCCGCAGAAGAGAAGAAGAATATGGCCTGGCCTTTGACCAGCAGCAATGGGCCTGGATGATCACTATTGTCCTGGGCTCAATCGTCTTCAATGTCTGGCTGGGCGGGACCAATATCAAGCTGCGGGCCCTCTACATTGTCATTGAATCAGCCATTGCCCTCTTAGCTGTTTGGCTGATCGGCCGCCGCTTGCCAAAAGGGGCAAAAGTCAGCCGGTAAAGACAAAAAGGACCAAAAAACAATATTGTTAGACAAAAAAAGATCTGCACGAGCGTGCAGATCTTTTCATTTTGCTTAAATTACAATTTCCGTCTTTAGTAAACTGGCCGGACATAACCCGCCGTTTCCGGCTGGGAGATGCCAACGCTGGCGCGGGAGTACTGAGCGGGATCGGCCATGATCTTCAAGACCAGGTCAGCCACGCTGGCTCTTGAAACAGAGGTGCCGACGAATTCGTCATAGCGGCCGGTCAAGGAATACTTGACATCTGGCCAGTCAGTCAAGGCCGGCATTCTGATCAAGGTGTAGTCCAGGTCAGCTTCTTCCAGGCGGTGGGCAGCTTCTCTGGCTGGCAAAAAACGGCCAGAGCCCACCCATTCGTCAACCCAGGTGCCGAATTCCCCGGGAATTTCGTAGTAAAGGCCGGCCAGGCTCAGTTCGATCACCCGGTCAAAGCCGTTTTCCTTGCTGGCCTTGACCAAGTTCCGACTGATCACCGTGAACTTCTTGTCGTCAACCTTGCCTAAAAAGACCAGGTCAGCATCCCTGGTGACTTCCTTGATCTTTTCCAGGTCAGTCGCTGCCCCTTCGGTCAGCTTGATCCGGTCAGCCTTTGCCAAGTCAGCTAAAAGTTCCGGCCGCTGGGTCAAAAGCTCCAGTTCAACATCGCTGAACTGGGGGTCAGCCAGCAAGTGCTTGATGACCAGGCGAGAAATCCGGCCGGTCGGGTGCAAAATGACATACTTTTTCATAAACAAATCCTTACTATTGCCATAAACAATTAAAAATTTTCTTACAACTTACACCCTTAATTGTACTCGCTTTAAGCGTTTTCGTAAAATCCCGGCCTAAAGCTGGTCTAACAGGCCCTGGCAGCCTCGGCTGATGTCCTCGAAAGCCTGGTCAAAGTCATTTGTATACCATGGGTCATCAATATCATCAAAACTGCCGGCAAACTGGAGCAGCTTGTACTGCTTTCTTTCCGGGTCTCCCCCGCAGATCTGGTTCATGGCCATGAAGTTCTCGCTGTCCATAGCAATTAGGTAGTCATACTTGTCATAGTCTTCCCGGGTCAAGAGTTGGGCCCGGTGCTGACTAAAAGGCACCTCGTGCTTGGTCAGTTCCCTTTGGGCCCGGGGGTCCATCGGATTGCCAACCCCGCCAATGATTTCATCGCTCGTCACGGCTGCTGAAGCAACTTCAACCTGGTCAGCCTTGCCGGCCTGCTCAAGCAGCTGCTTCATGATAAATTCGGCCATTGGCGACCGGCAAATATTGCCATGACATAAAAACAAAATTTTCCGCATTATTATCACCTTTCCCTAAAGTGTAAGAAATATTATAGCATGCAGCTTTTTCAATGAAAAAAGAGACGCCTTGGCGTCTCCTTCTTAATCTTGGTTTACAGCCGCGTAGATCTCAGCTTTCTTGTCGCTTAAAGCTTGGTCCAGCTGCTTGGCCGCGTCCAGGATATGTCTTGGGTAGTCGCAGACCTTCCCGGTCCAGATCAGCTTGATCAGGTCTTCTCCGGCTTGCCGGTCCTTGACTTCCTGCAGCTTAGCATTCAGATCTGCTTCGCTGGCTTCTGGCATGACCGCCACGAACTCTTCCCCGCTGATCCGGTAGAGCTGGCGGATATCAAAGCTTTCAGCCAGCCAGTCGGCCGTCTGCTGCAAAAGCAGGTTCCCTTCCTGCGGGCCATGATCGGCATTGTAGTCCCGCAAATTGTAGAGGTCCAGGTAGAGCAAGGCGGCTCTTTGCCGGTCACTCTTCAGCTTCTCAAGTTTTTCCTGGTAAGCTCCGGCCCCGCCAAGGCCGGTCAAGTGGTCGCTGGCTGCCGGATTTGCCAATTGCTGCAAGCGGCTAACTACGCTGAGCTTGGCTGCCAGATAGCGGGAGTATTCGCCCAGCAAGTCCTTGGCATAAGCCAATTGATCTGCATCGAAGTTTTCTACCCCCAAGTAGCCTAAAAGCTTTTTGCCTGTAAAAAGCGGGTAGAGCAGAATGCGGACATTCTTCCGGTTCAAGTCATACAGTTCCCGGTCAAAGCGCAAGCTTTCCATATCGCTGATGTAAAGGTATGGCTTCTGCCCCCGTAGGCGCTCGCAGTAAGATACGATTTTCTCTGACAGAGCATCTGAAATCTTGCCCATAAGGCTGGACTTCTTGCTCCATTCATATTCAAGCTCTGCCTTATCCTTGCCAGCAGAGAACATGTAAACTCTTTCAGGCTTGATCAAGCTGGCCACTTCAACCAAGGAGAAGTTGATTTCAGAAGCATGGTCTTCTGGCCCGTTCAAAGTCCGGGCCAAGGCCGCGCTTTGCGCTGCCAGGCTGCCGGCCCGTTTAAGGGCGGCCAGGCGCGGAGCATTGTCTTCTATCTTGGTAAAGGCCATAGCCACACAAGCCGGCTGGGCAGCCGGCAAAATCGTGAATTCGCACCAGGCCTCCATATGCTTGCTGTAAAGGCGGTGGCTGCTGGCCCGGCCGGTTCTCAGAACTTCCAAAGGCAGGCTGGACCACTGGACTTCCTCGCCTGCCAGGGCTGCCGTCAGCTTTTTACCCAGCAATTCCTCTTTAGGCAGCTGCAAGAGCTGGCTGAAAATCCGGTTGACAGAGACAAATTCACAGTCTGCCTGCTGGCCGTCCTGGTCATAAAATGGCCGGACAACTACATAAGGCAAAGGCAGGTCTTCAAATTTGCCAGAACTTGCCTGCTTTTCCTGGGCCTGGCTGGATAAGAGCAAGACCTTGAATAAAGCATGCCCCTGCAAATTGACTAGCATCTTAAAGCTCAGCTGGTATTCCCGGGCAGAAACCGTTAAGCTGGTCAGCTGTTCATGGGTTGACCGGGCAGCTGCTTTGGCAAAGGCCAACATTTTCTCCTGGCTGGCCTGGTCTTGCCAGGACAAAGAACGGTCAGTAGCCAGAACGACCCCAATTTGCGCCGCAAAAGATCTAAAGGCTGTATTGAGATAGTAGGCGGTAAACTTTTCTGCTTCCCGGTCATAATCGAGAATGGCCAGAGGCTGGTCAACGTTGACGTCAACTAAGCCGGCGGTTTCAAAGTAGGAGTTTTCATCCAGCCCTTCCCATTCAACGCCTAGTTCTTCCAAGCGGTCAACCACTTCCTGGAAGGTATTCGGCTTGCCATAATAGTAACCTTGAACTACTTCACAGCCCACGTCTTTCAAGAAGGCAATCTGTTCCTTGCTCTCCACCCCTTCACACAAGGTGTGGACTCCCAGGCTCTTGGCCATGGAAATTAGCGGCTTGATAACCTTCTTGCTCCGTTCGTCGAACTTCCGCATGAAGATCATGTCCAGCTTGATTTCATCAAAGCCGTACTCTTTCAAGGTGTTCAAGGATGATGCCCCACTGCCGAAGTCGTCCATCAAAACCTCAAAGCCATTGGCGTGGAAACGGTCGATGGCCTTCTTGATCTTGACCGGGTCTTCCGTCAAGATGGTTTCAGTGATTTCCACCCGCAGCATTTCCCGGGGAATATCATACTTTTTAACTAAATCCAGAAGGACCTGGTTAGGGTCGCTGGTCACGAAGTCAGTCCGGGACAGGTTGAAGGAAATCGGCACGATCTTGCCGCCTGTGTCCAGCTGGTGCTTGATCAATTTAGCCGCTTCTTCCAAGACATACAAGTCCAGCTTGTAGGTCAAGTTGCTGGCTTCCAGGACCGGCACGAAGCGGCCTGGTGACATGAAGCCCCTGGTCTGGTCATTCCAGCGGGCCAGGGCTTCCAGGCCGGCCAGCTTGCCGTTCATCAAGTGTACTTGCGGCTGGTAGTAGACCTGGATGTCACCGTTAGCGATCGCTTCATCAATATGGTCGACCACGAACTTAGTGTAGGCTGATTGCTCACTGAATTCTTCAGTGTAGACCCGGTAGCACTTTTCTGCCCCGTCCTTGACCTCGTCGCAGGCGGTCTTGGCATAGTCGCATTCGGTTTCGATGCTCTTGCTGCCATCAGAATAGTAGATCCCGGCCTTTAGGTAAAGCTTAAAGGACAAGTCGATCTGTCCGACCCGGCGGTTGGCTTCTTCGATCCGGTCCATAACCCCGTCATTGTCTTGATCAAAAACGACAAAGTGGTCGTTCCCGAACCGGGCCAGGTTGTCCGGACCAAAAATATCCCGCAGGATTTCCGCGACCTGCTTCAAGCATTCGTCACCTTTTTCGTGGCCATTGATCACGTTGTAAAGCTTGAACTTGGCCAAGTTGATGTAAACGATGGCCGGCATGATTGACGGGTCTTCTTCCCGTTCTTTGGTGATTTTCTGCGTCAAGTAGTACTGGGTATAAAGGCCCGTCAAGCGGTCATAGTTGACCATCTTTATGTAAGTGTCATCCTGGCCCTTTTGCTGCATGTTATCCAGTTCTGACAAGAAGTACTGTCTGAACATCAGAATCTGGCTGAAAAAGAAGCCATAGCGCAAAGCCGCGTAATCATCTATCGCGTGTTTTAGAGCGAGATAACGGTATGCATCTATGCCGATACATACAAGGATGATGACGAAAGTCGCGAAGTAGGACCAGTGAATTAACTGCCTGGTCTTGTAAGCTGCCTTCACTGATTCCTGCTCGGAGTCATTCTCCTTTTCTCTTTTCGCTTCATTTGCCGCCTTATAAGCCTGGTAGATGTCACCTAAAATCATGGCAATCGCGCTGATAAAAGCAGCAATGATCATAATGATCAAAAAGGGGCCGTCGCTGGCGAGGTCTTCCCCTTTGCTCCAAAAGCGCCAAAGAACATAAAACAGATCCAGCATGCTTAAAGCAAAAGCAAAGTTAGTATACAGCTGCTTAGGATATTCCAACTGCTCATTGATCGCCATGATCAGCAGATATGGCATCAAGATCATCACCGGATAGGTAAACAGGCGCCAGACATGATATTGGCCAAAAAGTACCGTCAGCTGCATTTCTTCCTGCATCTGCATGACAGAAAACAGGATTGTGGCAATTGAATAATAGATCAAGCTTCGCTTAAACTTGCTTTCCAAAGGAGCAAAGAAGGCAAAGAGTAAGAGAGTCAGGCCCAAGACAGCTGAGATGATCCCCATGGCCACCCGCAAGGCATTTTTTCTAACATAATTGGCCAAAAAGGCCCCGTCATTGCCCAGACTGCAGGCCGTAAGCTTGCCAACTGGCTGGTAAAAGCCCTTTAAAGTCAAGCGGACCTGCTTGCCGGCTGAACCTGCTGGCAGGCTGATACTGTTGGTAAAACTCTCATAGTGTTCCGTCAAGCTCAGCCAGTCAGCCGCGATCTCCGGGTGGCTGGAATAGATCCTTTTTTGCCCGATATAAGCATCGATCTGCTTGATATATCTGGAGAAAAAAATGATCTTGTCCTGGCTTTTCACCTTTTTAGGCAGGCGGTAGTAGATCGTCAGCGTCCCATCTTTGCCGGGTTTAAGTTCCCTGGCGTCAACTGCTTTACCGTTCTTATCAGTCCATTTCTGCTCAATGTCAGTCAAGGGGGCCGTTGAGTAAATGCCTTTAAAATTTCCCTGGCCCCGGCCCCAGAAACTGACGATGCCCAGGGCCAGCACGATTATGGCCATGATCAGCGAATAGAAAATGGCATGATTATTTCTCTTCATCACTAAACCTCATTTCTCTTTGCTCCCAGGCGGTATCAGCGGTAGCGCTTGTGCGACTTATAGAAGTCGTTCTTCTGCCGCTGCATCTTCCGGTCGGCTCTCTCGACCGATTCTTGCAGGTAGTGAGAGTCTGGACACCATTCGGCTCCAATTGAGATTGACGGTGTCCCTGGCACGGTCATGCTCTTTTCAAAAGCCGCGCAGTGGGCTTCAAATTCCATCCGGCTGCTCTGGTCATCCAAAACCACGAACTCATCCCCGCCGACCCGGTAAACATGGTCGCGGCCAAAAGCCTGGCTGATAATCTGGCCCGCCGAAATCAGCAGTTCATCCCCGGCATCGTGGCCTAGCTCGTCATTGGCTTCTTTCAGTCCATTCAAGTCCATAAAAGCCACGCCAACGGTTCTTGAGGCTTGCGATTTTTTGTAGTAGTTCAGCTTGGCCAGGTAAGGGTGGCGGTCATTCAGCTTGGTCAAAACGTCAGTATCTCTTTGCTGTACCAAGTTCAAGCCCATGACCTTGGCCCCAACGAAGTCAGCCGCCAGTTCAATCAAGTTGTGAAAGTCCATGTTTAAGCCGGCATCGAGGTTTTCCACCACAACAGTGCCGCGAATCCGGCCACGCTCATAAAACGGCGCCAAAAGAACATTCTTTAACTGGTAATCATCATCATAGGTCGCAACAATTCCTGGAAAGCGCAGACTAATTTCAGCTTGATCAGCCAAAAACATGCTGTCTTGACCAACCAGCTCTTGCAGCTGGCTATCCAGATCTGGCAAGTTGATCTGCTGCTGTCTCTTTTGTGCAGATTTCAAGCCTGGCCGATTCCAGCAATAAGTATTTTTGACAAGGTCATTTTCGCCTTCCATTACGACAACCCGGTCTGCCCCAAGGTCCAGACCCAGCTTGGCCAGCCCCTTGTTGATAGCTGTTTCCATCTGGTCATTTTCAACGTTCAGGATTTCTGAGAGCTGAACGATTTCATTGGTGGTATTCTGCTTTTGCTGAATCTCCCGCTCGCTGCGCTTTTGCTCGTCAATATTGATCATGACCAGAGAACGTGTACCAGGAACCGAAGCCTTGGCTGTAATGTATTCATACCAGTGTCCTGTCTTTGAGTGGAAGATGCCCTTCCGGATCTGTCCAGCATCGCCAGCAAAAATCTCCTTAATCCAGAAATCTAGCTTCAGCTTGACGAAATTAGACATCTTGTTGCCCAGCAGCTTTTCCCGGCTCTGGTCCATGATTTCAGCGTAGGCCTGGTTGACGTAGATGTACTGCATGTCAACGACCTTCTTTTCCCGGTAGATTGGGGACAAAATGATGAAAGGAATCGGCATGTCCCGATACTGGTCGGCATTCAAGCTGAAGTTGGCCGTTACCCCTAGATCGCCCCTGGCGGGGTCATGGTAAACCTGGTTGGCATTATAAGAGGTCAGAACATCAATCAAGGCATAAGCGTCCGTGTGGGGATTGTATGACAGAATCCGCTGGTAGCCCTCAACGTAAAGGTTGTTGGGATAGCTGTGCACGCTGTAGTGCCACTCAGTCTTGTGGCTTTTCCAGTATTCTTCATCAATCCAGCCCTTAAGGTCCTTGAAAAATTGGGGGCCAACTGATTTGAGCTCAGTCGCGAAGGGGTGCTCTTCCATTTCTTCTTTGGTCACTGACCCGCAACTGATCAAGTAGTGGGTATAGCCTTCATTTCCTCTTAAGTAATAGAGCTTGCCGTCCCTGTATTCCAAAAAGCCCAGCGGGGTCCCCTTAAAGTAGCGGTCCAAAACTGGGTCTGGATCATCAAAGGTCAAGTCGCTGTTGTATCTTTCCTGCATGAAGTGGGGCCGCTCCAGGCTCATCATGCCCACGCTGTTGTAGTAGTCTGATTCGCTAAAGCGTTCCATGTTGGCTTCCGGACCCTCGATCCACTTCTTTACCGCCTGGTCAAAAGGCAGTGGCTGGCCGAAATAGTAGCCTTGGGCCGCGGCGCAGCCGATTTCCCTTAAGGCCAGCAATTGATCGGCATTTTCCACCCCTTCGACAATCGTATCGATACTCAGCTCTTCAGCCAGCTCAACCATTTTCTTCAAAACGGTTTTTGACCGCTTTTGGTCGGGATCCTTGATAAAGCTTGCATCAAACTTAATGCAGGAAACAGGAGAATTGTCCTTGATCAAGCCAATTGAGGAGTAGCCTTCACCAAAATTGTCAACCCAGACGGAAAAACCTTTTTCCTTAAACAAGTAGATCTGTTCCCGGATCTTGTCAGCATTGAGATTGCGGGTGTCATTGCTGATCTCAATGACAATGAATTCCGGTGACAAGCCGCTTGCTTTCACCTTCCGGCTGATCTCCTCAGCCATATTGCACTGGTCAAATTCTGAACTGAAGAGGTTGAGGGAAATAGCAACTTCCAGGTAGCCTTTTCCCTGCATCTTTTTCAGATCAGCAATCACCTTGTCAGCCATGTACAAGTCCAGCTGATACAATACCCCTGCTTTATCCAGAATCGGAATAAACTGCTCATTCAGCAGCAGCCCGCCATTCGGTTTGCGCCAGCGGGCCAGGGCCTCCCAGTTTCCGCTCTGCCCGTTTAAAATACGGACGATTGGCTGGTAGAAAGGTTCAATCCAGCCTTCCTTCAAGGCTTGGTCAAAGTTGGAAAGGATGTAGTTCTCCAGTTCCAGTTTTTTTCGGTTCTGGCTGGTGAAATAAGCAACATGGGCATTAACGTCCTTACGGTTGTTGTTGCAGGCCACCGCGGCGTATTCACAGACCTTTTTAATATCTTCATAAACCAGGCTGCCAGCGTCATATACCCCGATGCGGACTGACAGGCTGCGGCCGCCATTGATTTGCCGGCTTTCTTTAAGGAAGGCAGCCAGCCGGTCTTCAAGATTCTCATGCTCCGTAAAAGCATAGAAATTGTCTTCAGTAAAATGACCACAACATTCTTCTCCAAAATTTCGCCTAAGCAAATCAGCAAAGGCCGCCAGAAGGCGGTTGCCTTCAACATAGGAATAGCGGTGGTTGAAATGGCTGAAGCCAATCAGGTTGAAGGCCAGCATGACCGGCTGCTTGCCCTTTTTAAAAAGTTCCCGGCAACCCAGTTCCGCCAGCTCGTAAAAGTAAGCTGCTTGTGGCAAGCCGGTCAAGTCATCACGCAGGGGCTTAGCCTGATTTCTCCCTGCTTTCGGCATTGCCCGGTCGCTAGCCAGCAGCTGCTGAAAGCGGGCTGGTGACATTTCCGTATACCAGACCATGAAGGCAGACTCTTGATCAAGCTCGACCACCTTTCCTTGGGCTTGCAGGAGAGAATATTCCTTCTGCCCTGGCAGCTTGATCCGGTAAAAATTTTCATAGCTGCCGGTCTCCTGCTTGACAAAGGAAGAAAAATCCGCCTGCACCAAGGCTAGGTCATCGGGATGAAGACCCGTAAACAGGTCCTGGCCCAGCATTTTTTGGAGGTAAGCTGCAGGCAGGCCATAGAGCTCGCCCAGGCCCTTGGACACGGCCACGACTTTAATATGGTTATCCTTTAATTGATAAAGTGCTATTGGAGCTTCGCTTTCAGCGATTCTAGCCAGCTCAGCCTGCTCATCATTTTTTCTCATAAACACGCTCCTAAAAACCGATGCTTCCGCCAAAATCAGCCTTTAATTTTTAAACATAAATTAAGCTATAATTAAAGCAACATCGATTATCCAGTATTAACCTATTCTTTATATTATATAAAAGTTGTTATACCAGAGCAAGTAGAGTCACCCTTTCAAAGTAAAACATCATTTTTCCTGCAAAAACAAAAAGCCAAGACTGTCCGTCTTGGCTTAAAAAACTATTTTAATCATTTTTGGCTTCTTGATCAGCACTTGGCTCTTTTTTTGCCCGGTAGCGGCAAATGTCCGCGTAAAGCAGATAGCCAGCCAGGACCAGGGCCAAAAGAAAGCCAACCCAGCTGCCCCAGGAGTAGGTAAAGTACATCTTGGAATAGACTTCCTGCTGGACCATTTCCGTCAGGGTATGCGTGATAAAGACCTGGAAGCCAAAGGCACTGACTGACCCCAGTAAAAATGGCAGCCAGGATAGATAGCGGTTAAAAAACAGCAGGGCCACGCCCAGCAAATACAGGACGCAGATGATCCATAAGGAAAGCTGGTAGATCTGGGTAATCTGCTGCAGCTCTCCTTCATGCACCTTGAGTTCGCTGTTGACCAGGTAAAGGATCAAATCATCCATAAAAAGCTGAACCTTGTTTTTAGCTGGCAGCTTCAAGTCGCTGGACTTCAGCTGCTTGTTTTCCCGGTAGCGGGAAACCAGCCGGTAAAGGCTGAGATAGGACTCACTGATCTCTACCTTGTCTGGCAATTGGGCGACCAAATCTTCCTTCAAGCCCGATTCAACCGCTGCTTTAGCCGCGATCGACATGGCACTGCCATCGCTTTGATTGGCAAAAGTGTCAATCAAGCTGGAAGCATAGTCCTTGGTCTCATCCATTTTAAAAGTAACGGGGCTGCTCAACAGAGCCACCAGGGAGACTATGGCAGCCAGGGTGCACAGGCTTTTGCGCAGTATTAGTTGACTTTTTTTCATAGCAGGCTTCCAAGATAATATCCGCAAGTCAAAAGGACAGCCCCGCCCAGGTAACTAGCCAACAGGTAGCGCTTAAGGACGCGCTTTTGCCCATTTTCAGCCAAAGAGACCATTTCCGTGTTCAAGGTAGAAAAAGTCGTAAAGCCGCCCAAAACGCCGGTGCCCAGAAAAGCATAGACAACCACTGGCAGCTGCAGGGCAAAGGCCAGGCCCAGCAAAAAGGCACCCGTCAAGTTGATCACAAGCGTCGGCCAAGGGAAGGTCGTTCCTTTCATCCAGTGCTTCTTGCCGTAACAGGTCAAGCCGTAGCGGGCTACCGCCCCCAGGCTGGCCCCAAATCCAACCGCGAAAATCATCTTGTTACCTCCTTTCCAAAAGTTTGTCTGCGGCAAAGTTGGCCGCCTCTTTGCCTAACCAAGCAAAAAGGAAACCGACCGCGATCGTGCCGATGAAGTAGACCAAAGCCCCAAAATTCTGTCCGCCGATCAAGAGCTTAAAGGCATCCAGGTTAAAGCTGGAAAAAGTTGTAAAGGCTCCGACAAAGCCCGTTCCCAGGCCCGTTGTCAGCCAAGCCCGCGCGCTTGATTTTTTCAAGAAAAAGTAGGTCAGAAAGGCCAGCAGAAAGCAGCCTGAAAGGTTGGCAATCACCGTCCCGTAAAAAGAAAATGCTGCTGTTAAGCCATAGCGGGCCAGGCCACCGAAAAAGGCAAAAAAAGCCACGCTAAGATAATTTTTTACTGCATCCATTGTCCACCTCATCTTGCACGTAATAACGCACTAATTACTAGATTACATCAGAAAGCGCTTCAAAGGCAAACAAAAAAATGGAAGCGCCTGGCTGGCGTTTCCACTTTTAAGGCTATAAAAGCTTTTTGCTATTTTGCAGATTATCTATTGCCATTCCCGGCAATCTTGCTCCAGTTCAGCATAAGAGATGAAAGCAGGACTGATACTGAACTGAAGGCCATGGCCAAAGCAGCCATTTCCGGACTGAGACTGACCCCAATAAAGGAGAAGAGGCCGGCAGCAACTGGAATCCCAATCAAATTGTAGATCAAGGCCCAGAAGAGGTTTAGCTTGATCCGGGTAAAGGTCTTTTTAGACAAGTCAAGTGCCCGCAAGACCCCAGTCAAGCTGCTGGTCATTAGGACGATTCCGCCGGCTTCTTTAGCCACGTCAGTCCCGCTGCCCATGGCAATGCCGACATCAGCTAGTGACAGAGCCGGAGCGTCGTTAATCCCGTCGCCGACAAAGGCTACTGGCCCTTCTTCTTTCAATTTGGCCAAGCGGTCGGCCTTTTCTCCTGGCAAAAGACCGGCTTCGACCTGGCCGACTCCCAGCTGCCGGCCGATTTTTTCCGCCAGCTGCTGGTTGTCACCTGTCAGCATCACCGTCTTAATGCCGCGGTCTTTAAGCTCACCCAAGACAGCTTTGGCTTCTGGGCGGGGAGCATCTTGCAAGGCCAAGAGGCCAATGACGTCAGCATCTTTTTGGACAAAAACCACCGTCTTGCCAGCTTCAGCCAAGCCGTCTGCCTGCTTCACCCAAGCTTCTGAGGCGCTGACATAGTCAGCCCGGCCGACCTTAACTAAGTGTCCAGCGACTTTGCCTTCCACGCCCCTGCCTTCTTCAGCTGAAAAATCACTGACCGGCAAGAGGGACTGGCCGGCTTCTTTTGCGCTATTTACGATAGCCTGGGCCAAGGGGTGTTCAGAATTTGCTTCCAGACTGGCCGCCAGGCTGAGGCTTTCCTTATCCCCCACCTGGTCAACCACCTTTGGTTGGCCAACCGTCAAAGTCCCGGTTTTGTCAAAAACAATGGTCTTGATTTTAGCCGCTGCTTCCAAAATTTCCCCGTCTTTAATCAAGACGCCCATCCGGGCGCTGCGGCCGCTGGCCACCATCAAGGCCGTCGGCGTGGCCAGGCCCAAAGCACAGGGACAGGCAATCACGATGACGGAAACAGCGTAGAGCATGGCCTGGACTGGCCCTACCGGACTGAAGACTTGCCAAATGGCAAAAGCCAGGATGCTGGTGATCAAAACCGCCGGCACAAAGTAGTTGGCTACCTTGTCAGTCAGTTTCTGAATCGGTGCCCGGGAATTTTGGGCCTGCTTGACCACCTGGACGATCTGGGCCAGCATGGTCTCTTCCCCGACCTGCTCAGCTTCCATCAAGAAGCTGCCGCTGCCGTTGATAGTTGCCCCAATCACCTTGTCGCCCGGCTTTTTCTCAACCGGCATGCTTTCCCCGGTCACCATGGCTTCGTTGACGCTGCTTTGCCCGGAAAGCAGGCGGCCGTCAACCGGCACCTTGCCGCCCGGCCGCACCTTGATTATGTCGCCGGCCTTGACCTGGTCCAGAGGAAGCTTGACAAAGTCTTCTCCCCGCTTGACCTCGGCTTCGCTGGCCTGCAGTTCCAGCAGCTTATTGAGTGAAGCTGCTGCCCGGTCATGCATTTTTTCTTCCAGGGCATCCCCCAGCAAAACGAAAATCAAGATAAAGGCCGCGCTTTCAAAGTAGACCGGCCGGCCAGTGAAGTAGGCAAAAAGGCTGTAGACATAAGTCACGCTGGTGCCAATGGCGATCAAGCTGTTCATGTTGGCCTGGTGGCGCTTAAAAGCTGCCCAGGCGCTTTGGATGTAGGGCCCAGCCGCGACGACCAGCATGATCAAGCTGGTCGCGATCAGCGAATAAGTCTTGACCCCTGGCAGCATGATCCCCCAGACCATCAAAATCATCTGAGCCAGCATCGGGAGCGACAATATCAGAGACAGCCAAAAGCGGCGCCAATTAGTCAATTCCATTATTTAACCACGATCTTTCCATGAAACATGTCCATGCCGCAGGCATAGCCAATTTCCCCGGCCTTGTCAGTCGGGATCTGGACCTTGGTCAGCTTTTCCTTGCTCAAGTCCTTGTCCACGCCTAAAGAAGAAAAGACCACGTGACTGAGGCAGGCTGTCTTGTCTTCCATCTTAAAAGTTACTTCAGCCGGCACGCCCTTTTTTAAATAGAGAACTTCCGGCTCATAGCCGCCCTTGACGACTACCTGGCCTTCTTGGCGGCCATTTGCAAGATCTGCCTGCTGGCTGCTCTGTTGGAAATTGCCGAAAAACCACCAGGCAATCAAGCCGATCAAAGCTGCCGCACCCAAGACTACTAACACATTAACTAACATTCCTGTCCACCTTCCATATGCTCACAAGTACTTAAACAATTGCATTCAACTTTTTCCGGAGCTGTCTTCGCCTTTTCGGCCGCCTTTTTGGCAATTGCCTCAAGGTCGCTTTTGCTTAAAGGCAGGTCGTCCAGCAAGCGCAGAAGCATTTCTCCCTTATGCATGTCGCACATAGCGGCAAATTCCGCCGTCAAGCTCTCATGCATGGCTTCGCCTTCTGCTTTAGCCGCCCGGTATACGAAGCGGCGTTCCTGCCGGTCAACCTGCAAAAAGCCCTTCTTTTCCAAGCGCCGCAGCAAAGTTTTGACCGTTGACGGGCTCCAGGCACATTTTGCCTCCAGCTGATCGATAATCTGGCTGCTATTGGCCTGGCCCAGGGTCCAGACCACCCGCATGACTTGCCATTCAGCAGCTGAAATCCGGCATTCCTCTTCCATCTTCTTCCTCCTTGTTTACATCTGTAACCTTTACAAAAACTATTCTACACTAATGTTTACATTTGTCAACGATTTACTCTTAATTTCCTTCCCGGTAGCCGCAGGCGAAAAAAGTCTTGGCGGCCTGCCGGCGGGCCAGCAGCCAGGCCTCATTGCCCCGCTTAGGGTAAACGGAGCTGGCCAAAATAACCAGAGCCCGCCCATTTTCAAAATCAAAGCCTAATCCAGGTCCAGTAAAGCCGGTATGCCAGAGGAAGCGGCGGCCTTTTTGCCAGCGGATCCAGGCCAGAGTCCGCTCAAAGCAATCATAGTCAAACAAACTGGCAACAAGCGGACTATCCGTCGTCAAATATGCCTGGCTGAAGCAGGCCAAGTCATCCAGCGTTGAAAACAGGCCCGCATGGCCTGCTACCCCGCCCAGCTGCCAGGCGGTTTCGTCATGGACGGTCCCCCAGACCTGTCCTCTTTCTTTAGTTATCTCAGTTTTGGCAAAGCGGTCTCTTTTTCCTTTGAGCAAAAAGCCGGTCTCCCGCATGCCCAAAGGGGCAAAAATTTCCTCCCGCAAAAAGCTGCTCAAGTTTTGCCCACTGACCTGCTCCAGGATTTTGCCCAAGATAATGAAGTTGAGGTCGGAATAAACTGACTCCCGGCCGGGCAAATAAAGGGGCTTAGTGGCTAATACCGCCTGCCAGACCTCCTCCGGGCTTTGGTACTGCCAGACATTGTCCAAGTCTGCCGGCAAGCCGCTGGTGTGCAAAAGCAGGTCTGTTACTGTAACAAACGGAAAAGCCGCTGGAAAAAAGTCTCCTACCCGGTCCTTCAAGCTGATTTTCCCCTCATCTATCTCTTTAAAGATCCCGCTGGCCGTCCCCACTACCTTGGTCAAAGAAGCCAGGTCGTAAAGCTGGCCTGGCTCAGCCTGGCCCAGGTAGTGCCGGCTGATCCTTTCCAGGTCAATTATGGCATAGGAGACCCCATTTACGATTTTTTGCTCAACCGCCTCTTTAAAAATGCCGGTGATTTTCTCTTCAATTTCTGCCGTAGTCATTTTTCCTCCTGAAAAAGAAAAAAGGCAGATCCGCAGATCTGCCCTTTTCTCTTATAGAACTAATTTCCGCAGGGCCTTGGCGATCCCGTCGCGTTCGTTGGTGTCGGTAACGTAGTCAGCCAGGTCCTTGATCTCGTCGATGGCATTGCCCATGGCCACCCGCTTGAAGTCTGGAATTTCAAACATGGACCGGTCGTTGCCCTGGTCACCGAAAATCATGACTTCACTGCCCGAAAGGCCCAGTCTTGAGGCCAGTTCGCTGACGGCGTAGCCTTTTGAAGCGGCCAGTGACCCGACTTCAACGACTTCCGGCCAGCTGCGGACAACCGCGTAAGTCTGGAAGAACCAGTCTGGCAGCCGGTTCCACAGGCGATCAACTTGGTCTGGGTCATCGCACTGATAGACCGCCTTGGCAAAGGTAAAGTCCTTCTTGAAGTCGCTTCTGTCTTGAATCCAAAGCTGGTTCTTGGTTTCCGCCCCGTCGACCTGCATGCGGATGGAAATCTTCTTGTCCAAGGTATAAAAACGCTCTGGAGTTTCAAAATCCAGGTTGACGTCGCTGAGCCGCTGCATATGAAGCAGGGTATTGAAGTCGCCAAAGTCCAGCTCGTGGCTGATCAAGACCCGGCCGTCCAGGTTTTGCACCACGGCCCCGTTGAAGAGGATCGCGTACTCTTCACTGCCACTTAAACCCAATTCTTCCGCGTAGCCCTTAATGCCTGACAGGGGCCGGCCGGAAGTCAGCACAATCTTGATCCCGGCTGCTTTTGCTTCCTGCAGAGCCTTGTAAGTCCCTGGCAAAATCGTCTTGCTGTCTGTCAGCAGGGTGCCATCCAAGTCGATGGCCAGCATTTTAATCGCCATATTTTCCTCCTATGTAGTCCAAAGCCTATTCTTACTTAATTATTGCAGAATTTTTCCCGTAAAAAAAGAAAAAATCCATCCAAAAGAAAAGGAAAGCTCGATTTGAACTTTCCTTGCTCTCAGCTTTACAGCTTCTTAACTTGCTTCTTTTTATTCGCCCATTTCAGCCGTAACTACCTTGACGATCCGGTCAACGTATTCCTGGGTGATTTCCTGGGTTGGGCCTTCAGCCATGACCCGGAGCAGTTCCTGGGTACCTGAAGGGCGAACCAGAACCCGGCCGTCGCCAGCCATGTCCTTTTCGACTGATTCAATAGCATCGACAACTGCCTGGTGGTCCTTCCAGCTGTTCTTGTCCTTAACTGGAACATTGACCAAAACTTGCGGGTATTCCTTGAAGTCGGCCAAAAGTTCAGTCAGGGACTTGCCAGTCTTCTTCATCACCAGCATCAAGTGGATCCCAGTCAGCATCCCGTCACCAGTGTTGTGGTAGTCGCTGATGATCACGTGGCCGGATTGTTCCCCGCCCAGGCTGTAGCCGTTGGCCCGCATTTCTTCAGAAACGTAGCGGTCGCCGACTTGGGTGCGGACATTCTTGATCCCCCGGCGCTCTAAGGCCTTGGTGAAGCCCAGGTTGCTCATGACGGTCGTGACGATCGTATCCTTCTTCAAGCGGCCGTGGTCAGCCAAGTAGGAGCCGATCACGTACATGATGTGGTCGCCGTCGACTTCGTTGCCGTTTTCGTCAACCGCGATGCAGCGGTCAGCATCCCCGTCAAAGGCCAGGCCCAGTTGAGCACCCTGCTTGACTACTTCTTCTTGCAGGCGGTCAGTGTGTGTTGCCCCGCAGTGGTCGTTGATGTTCAACCCGTTCGGGTGGGTTGAAATAGTGGTAAAGTCAACATCCAGGTCAGCAAACAAACGGGAGATGAAGGCACTGGCTGCCCCGTTGGCCCCGTCGATCACGACCTTGATCCCGCTCAAGTCTTCAGGAATGGTGTTTTCCAAGAACTGGATGTACTTATTGCTGCCATCGCGGAAGTCGGTTACCGTGCCCAGGCCTTCTGCTGATGGCCGCGGGAGCATGTCCTGCTTGGCATCGATCAGTTCTTCGATTTCTTCTTCCTTGGCATCAGACAATTTCAAACCATCGCTGCCAAAGAACTTGATCCCGTTGTCTTCAACTGGGTTGTGAGAAGCGGAAATCTGCACGCCGGCATCAGCCCCTTGAGCCCGGACCAGATAGGACAGGCCTGGAGTGGTCATGACTCCGCATTCCAGAACTTCGATGCCGACTGACAGAAGACCGGAAATCAAAGCGTATTCCAGCATTTCACCGGAAATCCGGGTATCTCTTGAAACCAGAACCCGGGCCTGACCGCCGTCTTCCTTTTCCTTGGTCAGCACGTAGCCACCCATCCGGCCCAATTTAAAGGCCATTTCCGGGGTCAAAACCTTGTTGGCTTCACCGCGAACACCGTCAGTACCAAAATATTTAAGCATGTTGCAAAGAACCTTTCTTTAATTTCTAGTTGTTCGAATCGCTGACTTCGATCTGGACGTCCACGCTGCCTGGCGAAACCCAGGCAACCCCGCTTGGAACTGGCAGGCGGAAGGACTTGGTGACCGAAGACTTGATATTAGTCAGATCAACGTCCAAAGTCAGGGAACTGATCTTCTTTAGGGCTTCCTTTTGCCCATAGAGGGTAACTTTTTCCTCTTTGGCAGTCAAGGAGTAAACTTTCTTGCTTGAGCCATGACTGGCATTCAGCTTCAGCTTAACCGTCTTCTTAGAAACCGACAAAGGCAGGGTTACCCGGGCCGTTGCCGGACTGATCACCACGTTGAGCTGGTGGCCCTTGGCGTCATATGCCGCCAAGAGAACATTCCGCCGGACCGTTTCGGTGCTGCCGTTCGGCACGACCAGCTGGGCCTGCACGTGGTCGATCGCTTTCACTTCGCTCTGGGCCCCGGTGACTTCAACCGTCTCCGGGCTGACTGTCGGCGTACCGATGTCATAGCCTTGAGCAACAGCATTCTTATTATAACCTATTTGGACCGGCAAAGTGCGGGACTTTCTCTTTTGAATGTTGACCTTCACGCTTTTCTGCGACAATTTGTAGGAAACCTGGCTGGGCAGGCCGCTAACCTTGACCGGGACCTGGTGGCTGCCGACGCCCAGCTTGCTTAGGTCAATGTAGACCCGGAAATTCTGGGTGTTGACAGCAGAAGTAACCAGGGCATTGGGCCCTTCCAAGGTCACCTTGATCTTAGAAGGATAACCGGTGACATAGTATTTGTCAGCGTCCACTGACACCTGCAGGGCCATCTTCAGACTCTGCTCAGTGCTGGCCGTTTCCTGGACCTTGGTCTGGTTGCTGGTGTTGACCTGGGTATTGTCAACGAAGGCAACCAAGACGATGGCCAAAAGCAGGGAAAAAAGCTTGTAAAACCATTTTTGCTCAATCAGTTTGTGCATTATTTATCCCCCCAGTTCCAGATGCCCCGGGCCAGGCGGATTGGCCATGGCTGCTTCTTCTTTTCTTCAGTGACCAGTTCGGCCCGCAGGTACTTGAGGTATTCCTGCTGGCTGAGGTCGACCATGAACTGGCCGTTTCTGGTGATGGTCACCCCACCCGTTTCTTCAGAAACGACCACAGTGATGGCATCGGTTACTTCAGAAATCCCGACAGCTGCCCGGTGTCTGGTCCCCAGACTCTTGGGAATCATGGCATTGTCAGACAGGGGCAGGTAGGCTGAAGCTACTTGAACCCGGTTATTTTTGATGATGACCGCCCCGTCGTGCAAAGGCGTGTTGGGGATGAAGATGTTGATCAGCAATTCCCCGGTAACCAGGGCATCAAGCTTGATCCCTGTTTCCACATATTCTTCCAGGCCGGTCTTTTGCTCCAGGGTAATCAAAGCCCCGATCCGGCGCTTGGACATGTACTGGATCGCCTTGTCCAGCTCCTTGACCAGCTTCTCCTGCTGCTCGCGCTCGCTGTTTTCCGAATCAGAGAACAGGGAGACCCGGCCCAGGCGCTCCAGACCCCGGCGGATTTCCGGCTGGAAGATGACGATGATCCCGATGACTGACCAGGAAACGATCTGGTCCAAAATAAAAGTAACGGTCGTCAGCTGGGCCCAACCGGCCAAGACCCTGGCTACCATGATCAAAATGATCCCGTTGGCCAGCTGGACTGCCTTGGTCCCCTTGATCAAAAGGGTCAAGTGGTAAATAAAATACCAGGTGATCAAGACGTCCAGAACCACCGACAAGGTATGCCAGGTCCACAGACTTGCAAAATCAAACTGCATAAAATTCTCCCTTTCTACATTCTTCTGTCAACTAATTGCGGGCATACATCTTGAACTCCAGGAAGAGGTCATTGTATTCCTGCACCTTGCTGCTTGGCAGATCCCGATAAACTTCCAAATTCTTGATTGTCGACATTGGCGGGTAGAACTGTGCATCTTCCCGGACGGATTTTGGCAATAGCTTCTGAGCCGCGGTATTCGGGGTCGAGTAGCCGATGTATTCAGCATTTTGCGCCGCGTTTTTCGGATCCAGCATGAAGTTGATGAACTTGTAAGCTGCTTCCTTATTCTTGCAAGTCTTAGGGATGACGATGTTGTCAAACCACAAGTTGGAGCCCTGGGCCGGCACAACATAGTGAATATGTGAATCTTGGTCCATCATCGTGGCGGCTTCCCCGGAGTAAGTGACCCCGATCCAGGCTTCATTTTGCACCATGTACATCTTCAGTTCATCAGCCACGATTGCCTTGACGTTCTTGCCAATTTTGTCCAGCTTGGCCTTAGCTGCCTTAAGGTGGGCAGAATTAGTGTCGTTCATGGAATAACCCATGGAAACCAGGGCCATGCCCATGATATCGCGGGCTGAGTCAACCAGCAGGATCTGATCCCGGTACTTTTTCTTCCAGAGGTCATTCCAAGTCTTGATCTCGCCTTCTTTGACATAGCGGTCATTATAGACGATGCCCAAGGTGCCCCAGAAGTAAGGGACTGAGTACTCATTCTTTTCGTCAAAGGACTTGTGCAAAAATTCCTTGCCGATGTACTTAAAATTACTCAAGCGGCTGGTATCAATCTTGTCTAAAAGATTGTCCCGGCGCAACTTGGTGATCATGTAGTCAGACGGCACGGCCAAATCATAAGCCGTCCCGCCTTGCTTGATCTTGGTGTACATGGCTTCATTGGAATCGAAGGTCTCATAGATGACATGGTAGCCGGTCTGCTTTTCAAACTTGGTGATTAGGTCCGGGTCAATATAGTCACCCCAGTTGTAAATGATCAAGTCTTTCTTGCTTGACGCGGAGCCGCCGCTGGAACTGTCCAATTTCTGCGCCCCCAGGAAAAGGCCGAAGCTGACCAAGAGGATGGCCAGGGCCGCGGAAAGTATTTTTTTCATCGCAGCAGCCCTCCCAGCTTATTAGCCTTCTTGCCTTGCCGCTTGGCCAGGAAATAGTAGACCCCGACTAAAAGCAGGACAAACAAGAAAATGATCGTGCTCAAGGCATTTACTTCCAGGTCAATCCCCTGCCGGGCCCGGGAATATATTTCAACAGACAAAGTGGTAAAGCCGTTCCCGGTCACGAAGAAAGTAACCGCAAAGTCATCCAAGGAGTAGGTCAAGGCCATGAAGAAGCCCGACAAAATCCCCGGCGTAAGGGCTGGCAGGAGGACCTGGCTGAAGACTTGATAGTTGTTTGCCCCCAGGTCCCGGGCCGCGTCAACCAGGGAATTGTCCATTTCCTTTAACTTGGGCAGAACCATCAAAACCACGATCGGTACGGAAAAAGCGATGTGGCTGAGCAAGACGGAGGCAAAGCCCAAGCTGAAGCCCAAGGCGGTAAAGAGGATCAAGAAGCTGGCCCCGATAATAACGTCGGGTGAGACGATCAAGATATTGTTCAAAGACAGGAGGACCTTGCGGGAAGCCTCCTTGCTGCGCTGGATAGCAATGGCCCCAAAAGTCCCCAAAATAGTTGCCGCCAGGCTGGACAAAAGAGCCAGCATGATCGTCTCCAGCAAGATGGCCAAAAGCCGTTTGTCAGCAAACAAGGTCTGGTAGTGCTCCCAGGTAAAATGGCGGAAATGGTCCATGCTGGAACCGCTGGAGAAAGAAAAGTAGATCAGGTAGAAAATCGGCAGGTAGAGGATCAGCAGCACCAGGCCAAAGTACACCCTGCCCCAAATGGTCTTTTTCATAATTCAATTTCCTTCTTGTGCTGCTTGCGCGAAGTCAGCAGCATCACAATTGACATCAAGGCAATCAAGATTACCCCGATAGTCGCCCCCATATTCCAGTTCATCGTCGTCAGGAAATACTCCTCAACTGCCGTACCCAGGGTGATCACCCGGTTGCCCCCGATCAAGCGAGTCAGCATGAAGAGGGACAGAGACGGGATGAAGATGGCCTGGATGCCAGATTCAACGCCCGGCCAGGATAAGGGCCAGATCACATAGCGGAAGGTCTGCCAGAAATTGGCCCCCAGGTCTGAGCTGGCGCTTAAAAGAGCCGGGTCAATTTCCTTCAGCGAGTTGTAGATAGGCATGACCATGAAGGGAATTTCGATATAGGTCGCCACGAAAATAAAGGCGAAGTCGGTAAACATGATTCCTACCGGGCCAATGCCAAAGAGTCCGAGAAACTGGTTGACCATCCCGCTTCGGGAAAAAATCCCGATAAAGGCATAAGCCTTGAGCAAAAGGTTGATCCAGGTCGGCAAAATGATCAGCATCAGCCAGAACTGCTGGTTTTTCAGCCTGGTCAAAACCAGGGCTGTCGGATAAGAGACCAGCAGACAGATAAAGGTGATCAAGAGGGCATACCAAAAGGAATTAGCCATCATCCGCAAAAAAGTGCCATTAGAGAAAAAGGCACTGAAATTCTGCAGGGTCAAATGGCTATGAGCATCAGTCAGTGAATAGCCCAAGATGAGGACCAGCGGGGCAATCACAAAGAGGCCGATCCAAAGCAGGTAAGGCAAAAGAAACAAAAGCCGGTTCTTTTTCATCGCTAGTCCTCACCTTCATAAGTTTCCAGGCGGGCATCGAATTCTTCTTCGGTTTCGCCCAGCCGCATGACGTGGATGTCTTCCGGATCAAAGAAGATGCCGACTTCCTGGCCGATCTGGACACCGTTGGTGGAATGGATCAGCCATTCAAAGCCGTCCTGGCCAATAGCCTTGATTTCAAAGTGGTCGCCCAAGAAAAGCTGGCTCTGCACTGTCACCAGCAGTTTGCCAGCGGCTGGCTCCGTAATGTCCAGATCTTCTGGCCGCAGGACGACTTCAACTTTTTCCCCAGGGGTGATCCCGGCGTCGGCACATTCAAAATTCTTGCCGGCAAATTCCACGGCAAAGTCCCGGATCATCCGGCCAGACAAAATGTTGGAGTCCCCGATGAAGCGGGCAACGAAGTCATTGACTGGTTCGTCGTAAATGTCCACCGGCGTCCCGCTCTGCTGGATCTCCCCGTCGTTTAAGACGAAAATTTCATCACTCATAGCCAGTGCTTCTTCCTGGTCGTGAGTGACAAAAATAAAGGTGATCCCCAGTTTCTTCTGGATAGCCCGGAGTTCAAACTGCATTTCTTTTCTAAGACGCTTGTCCAAGGCTGACAGGCATTCGTCCAAAAGCAGCACCTTAGGTTCATTGATGATCGCCCGGGCGATCGCCACCCGCTGCTGCTGGCCACCGGAAAGTTCGGAAATTTCCCGGTTGGCATAACCATCCAGGCGGACAGTATGCAAGGCATCTTTGACCTTTTCCCGGATTTCGCTTTCCGGCCGCCGGCGCAGTTTCAAGGCAAAAGCAACGTTTTCATAGACATTCAAATGCGGAAAAAGAGCATAATTCTGAAAAACCGTATTGATATGTCGCTTTGAGGCGTCAAGATTGGTAATATCCTGGCCGTCAAAATAGACCTTGCCGGCTGACGCTTCCGTAAAGCCGGCAATAATCCGCAAAATCGTCGTTTTGCCTGAACCTGATGGCCCCAGCAAAGAGTAGAACTTGCCAGACTCAAGCTCAAGGTTGATGTCCTTCAAGGCTACAAAGCCATCATCATACTGCTTGGTGATGTGATCTAACTTAATAATTTCCATTTGCTGTTCCTGTTTTTCTTTTTCTTTTATCTTCTATTCTAATCCATTATTCCTCGCCAATGATGCGGACTTCGGTTTGCAAAGCAATTCCGTCTTTTTCCTTAATCGTCTTTTGAATATAGTGAATCAAATTGAGATAGTCGGTGGCCGTGGCTCCGCCCTTGTTGACGATAAAGCCGGCATGCTTGGTTGACACCTGGGCCCCGCCGATCTGCTTGCCCTGCAGGCCAGCCTTGATGATCATCGGCCCAACAAAGTGACCAGTTGGCCGCTTGAAGACTGAACCGCAGGACGGGTATTCCAGAGGCTGCTTGTAGCTTCTGAGAGCGTTCAAGTAGTTCATCTGGTCCAAGATTGCGAGCTTGTCACCTGCCTTTAAGGCAAAAGTTGCCTCAATGACGATTTCATCATTTTCCTGCAAAAGGGAGTGCCGGTAAGAAAAATGCAACTCGGAGTTCGTGTAGGTCTTGACCTCACCGTCTCTGGTCACAACCGTGGCGCTTTCCAGGCAGTCCTTGGTTTCACCGCCATAAGCCCCAGCGTTCATGAAGACGGCTCCGCCGACTGAACCGGGAATCCCCGCGGCAAATTCCAGGCCAGACAGGCCGGCTTCCCCAGCCGCGAAAGAGGTATCGATGATTCTGGCCCCGGCTTGGGCGTGGACCTTATTAGCTTCGACCTTGATCTCTTTCATTTCCGTCAAGATCAAAACCAGGCCCTTGATCCCCTTGTCGCGGATGATCAAGTTAGACGCGTTGCCAATTACCGTAACCGGCAACTGGTCTTCCTTGGCCGCGGCCAGGGCCCCTTGCAGCTCTGCCAAATTCTTTGGGAAAGCCAGGTATTCAGCCGGTCCCCCAGTTTGGGTAAAAGTATAGCGGCTCAAAGGAATGTTTTCTTGCAAATCAAGTCCTTGCGCTTTTAAGTCATACAGCTTCAATTAAAATTGCCTCCTCTAAATCTTCCTTTTGATATTTTACCGCATTCACGCTGTGTTATACTAGCTTGGACCAAGTTTGCTTGGCTTAATTTGACTTATGTTCAAACGGAGGCTTTTACAAATGATGAATTTTGTCGCCATGGACTTTGAAACTGCCAACCAACACCCGGCCAGCGCCTGCTCTTTAGCCCTGGTTCTAGTGCGGGGCAGCAAGATTATCGACCGCTTCTACACGGTCATCAATCCCCAGATGGCCTTTGACGCCCAGCAGGTCAAGGTGCACGATATTACCGCGGAAGACGTGGCGGGGGCGCCGACCATGGCCGAGGTCTGGCCCAAAATCCAGCCTCTTTTCCAGCCGGGGATGCTGGTGGCGGCCCACAATGCCCGCTTTGACTGCAATGTGATGAAGCAGTCCCTGGCCCGCTACGGGATTGCCGAGCCCCACTACCTGGTGTTAGACAGCCTCAAGGTCAGCCGGGAGCTGGAGCCAGGCCTGGAAAACTACCAGCTCAACACTGTCTCTGACCTTTTAGGCGTTGAGCTTTGGCACCACCATAATGCCTTAAGCGACAGCGAAGCCTGCGCCGGCATCCTCTTAAAAGAAGAGGAAAAGCGGGGCAGCGAGCTTTTGAAGAAATTTGTCTACCAAGTCTAGGCAAAAAAATGGATCAGCAGCAAGCTGGTCCATTTTTGCTTTTGTATTTACTTTTTGTTTTTTCTTTACTGCTTTTCCTGGTAAAGACGGCAGGCGTTTTCTGCCCAGGCAGCCGCTCTTTGCCCGTGCGGGACGAGCTCAACCAAGCGCTTGGTTGAATCCCAGGAGTCGTCAACCCGGGTCAAAACCAGCTCCAAAAAGTCGCTGGGCAGGTCAGCCTGGATCACCTGGGGCCATTCGATGATGACCACGCCTTCTTCAGCCAGGTAGTCATTTAAGTCGATTGAAGCCAGGTCATCGCCTTCCAGCCGGTAAAAGTCCATGTGAAAAAGGGGCAGCTTCCCTTCCCGGTATTCCCGAACCAGGGTAAAGGTCGGACTTTTGACTGGCCGCTTAATCCCCAGAGCCCGGCCAAAGCCTTGGGTCATCGTGGTCTTGCCGGCCCCCAGGTCCCCTTTTAAGAGCAAAAGGTCGTGGGGCTGGGCACTTTGGGCCAGGGCAGCGCCAAAAGCCTGCATGTCAGCAGCGGAATTGATTGCTAATTCTGTCATCTGCTTTTTAACCTTCCATTACGGCTTGAGCCGCCGTCAAAATCCCGATCTTGTAAACATCATCGGCGCTGCAGCCCCGAGAGAGGTCGTTGACCGGCTTGGCAATCCCCTGCAAAACCGGGCCGATTGCCGTAAAGTTGCCAAGGCGCTGGGTAATCTTGTAGGCGATGTTGCCTGACTGCAGTTCCGGGAAAATGAAGACATTGGCCTGACCGCCTACGGCTGAGCCAGGTGCCTTAAGTTCCGCAACGGCTGGCACGAAGGCCGCGTCAAACTGCAAGTCGCCGTCAGCCGGGATGTCCGGGTACTTTTCCTTAAACATTTTGGCAGCTTCCGCCACCTTGTCCACCTGCGGGCCCTTGGCTGAGCCGTGAGTTGAGAAGCTGAGGAAGGCCACCTTCGGGTCGATTCCGATCATCTTGGCCGTAGCAGCTGACTGAGCCGCGAATTCAACCAGCTGGTCGCTGGTCGGGTCGATGGAAATCGCGCAGTCAGCAAAGACATACTTTTCTTCTCCTCTTTCCATGATGAAGGAGCCGGAAATCCGGTGCATCCCCGGCTTGGTCTTCAAAATGAAGAGGGCTGGCCGGACCGTATCCGCCGTTGAGTGGGCCGCTCCGGACACCATCCCGTCGGCCTGGCCGGTGTAAACCAGCATGGTCCCGTAGAAGTTGGCGTCACGCAAGGCTGCTTCAGCTTCTTCCATGGTCTGGAAGTGCTTGCCCCCGGCCATCCGGTCGTGGAACTTTTCCACCATCTGGTCAAAGTCCGGGCTGTTTTGGTAGTCCACGATTTCGATCCCGGTCATGTCCAGGCCTTCTTTTTCCGCCAGGGCCAGGACCTGGTCCTTTTGCCCCAAGACGATCGGTTCAACCAAGTCATCTTGCTTCAAGCGGCTGACCGCCGTCAGGATCCGCGGGTCCTCCCCTTCCGGGAAAACGATCCGCTGCTTGTCTTTTTGCTTAATCAATTGCTTTAATTGTTCAAAAACTTCCATCAATAATCTCCTCAAAAAATCATGCTTCCGGGTTTTGCGGCAATTGCCAGTCAACCGGAGCCAGGCCGAACTCCTCTAAGGCCGCGTTGCATCTTGAAAAGGGCCGGGAGCCGAAGAAGCCGCGGTTAGCCGAAAAAGGACTCGGGTGGGCTGACTTGATAATGACGTTCTTTTCCTGGTCGATCAAGGGAATCTTGTTTTGGGCAAAACGGCCCCACAGGATAAAGACGACCTGTCCCCGCTCACTCAAGGCCTTAATAGCAGCATCTGTCACCGCCTCCCAGCCCTTGCCCTGGTGGCCGTTAGCCTGGCCATATGGCACGGTCAAAACGGCATTGAGCAAGAGGACGCCCTGGTCAGCCCAGCGCTTGAGATAGCCGTGGTTTACCGGCTGAGCCCCAACGTCGTCATAGAGTTCTTTATAAATGTTGCGCAAGGACGGCGGCAGGGGCGTGCCCGGCATGACGGAAAAGCTCATGCCATTGGCCTGGCCGGGATTGTGGTAGGGGTCCTGGCCCAAAATGACAACCTTGGTATCTTTAAAAGGAGTCAATTTGAAGGCCGTAAAGATATGGTACATGTCCGGATAGATCTGCTTGGTCTGGTATTCTTCTTTCAAAAAATCATGCAGCGTGTGATATTCATCACTTTCAAAAACCGGGGCAAGGACCTGGTCCCAATCATTTCCAATAAAATGTTTCATCTGTAATTCACCTTAGTCAATCTTACCATGATTGCCCCTTGATTTAAAGGAACTAGTGAAATTATTCACGACAACTTTTTTCAAATAAAGAAATGTATTCCTATAATCAAACTTCCTCCTTTATGTTATTATGAAATCGATAACAACAAGGAGGTAATAACATGATTAAACTGATCGCCTGTGACTTGGACGGGACCCTGCTGAACTCTTCAATGGAAATTTCTGACGCCAATGTGCAAGCCATCAAACGGGCTCAAGAAAACGGAATTGAATTCATGGTCGCCAGCGGCCGGGCACCCCATGAATCCCAGCCCATGCTTAAAGAATACGGAATTAACTGCGGCTTTATCAACTTAAACGGGGGCTTGGTCTTCGACACGGCTGGCAACCTGATCGTCAAGAATCCCCTGAAGCTGGAAACCGCCAAGAAGATCTGCCGCCTGCTTAAAAAAGAAGGCTTCTACTTCGAACTGGTCACCAGCAACCACGTCTACTCAGAAGACTTGAGCCAGCGGATCACCAACGTGGCCCACTTGATGGTGGAACTGAACCCTATGCTGACCTTCAAGCAGGCCGTTTTGGTTTCAGCCAGCAAGCCAGCCATCGTCAGCATCCAGCAGGTGCCAAGCTATGAAGACTTGATGGATGAACCAGGCACTGAAGTCATGAAGATCCTGGTCTTCGATTCCCGGGGCCAGTACGCTTTCACTGACGTCATCAAGGAAATTGAACAAATCGACAAGCTCTCAATTACTTCCAGCGCGGCCGACAACATCGAAATCAACGCTGCTAATGCACAAAAGGGCCAGTCCCTGCTGGACTACGCGGCGGCCAAGGGCATCCAGCGCGAGGAAATCGCGGCCATCGGCGACAACATGAACGATGAAAGCATGATCCAGGCTGCCGGTACCGGGGTGGCCATGGGCAATGCCGTTCCGCAGATCAAGACGATTGCCAGCTTCGTCACCAAGAGCAACAATGAAGACGGGGTAGCTTGGGCTATCGACAAGATCATTGCTGACAACCAAAAAGAGCAGGACCAATGATTTACACTCTCTACCTGACCCAAGAAGGCCGCACGGGCCAGATTCCAATCACTGACGAGGAAGGCAAGCCTTTTGGATCAATCCGCGGCCGCCTGGACAATCCAAACCACACCCTTTACCTGCTGGACACCAGCGGTGAAGAAATCGGCCGCCTTTTTAGCGATGGCACAGGCCTAATTGCCTCTTACACCCTGGACGTGATTCATCACTCCCTGGTCCACGTCAAGAAGGTCAACAGCCGCCAGACCAACCTGTTCTACATTACCCGGCTCAACTACTGGGTCAATGGCAGCGTCAAGCAAGGCAGCTACTCCTTCCGCGGCGGCTTCAAGAAGGTTGCTTCCGTTGACACGGTCGTTGCCGACAAGGGGATTACCTTGACTTGCCAGATCAGCCGGGAGGAAGATACTCCCTTCATCCTTTTGATTGCAGTTCTCTTTACCCAGTGGCACGTTACCCCGCTCGATTTGCCGGACTTGTTCCCGAATATCAACCGGCGGGCGACCAGCACGGCCAGCTTCTTCAGACTGTTTTTACCATGTGGTCGTAAACGCGGTCGCCAATAGTCATTGAATTAGTCGTTGCGAAACCCTTGCGCAAGTATAACTGCTGTGCGCGAGGGTTTTCTAGATCCACATTCAAGCTGATCTTCTTGTAGCCATGCTTCTTGGCCAGTTTCGGAGCCAGTTCCAGCAAGCGGCTGGCAATCCCCTTCCCCCAGTCCTTAGGCGAAACCGCCAAGGCATCGATGTACCATTCGCCCTTTTGGGCTTCCTTGTCGGTGAAGATATCAGTGGTCATCGGCAGGCCGACCTTGGCCATTTCTTTTCTAAGAACCACATCGATAATGCCCTGGGCCTTGTCCGGGTACATGCAGATCATCCCTCTGACCCGGTCATTTTCGTCAGTCTCGACCCAGATCCGGTTGTAGGAATAGCGGTAGTTTTCTGAGATAAAGCCCAGCCGCATCAAGTCGTAGAACTGGCTCTCCGGCAGGCGGTTGATGGTGTCCATGTCCATCTCGTCAAAGATCTGGTTCAAAATCGGGTAAATTGCTTCAAAGTCGCTTTTCCTTGCCTTGCGGATCATATTTTTCTCCTTTTCTTCTGAATTCTTGTTTTCTTTGTATTTTCTATATAACTTTTGATCTTACAATTCATGTTACTATAGTCAGAAGAAAAATGATAATCTACCGCTTTTTTGGGCAAACAAAAAGTTCCTAACAGTTAATCTACTCACGTACTTAACCGTTAGGAACTTCTTCTATCTTCAATTGTCGACTGCATTTTATGGTGGTCTCAGTCCTTTCTCGAGCCTAATTTAGTTATGCTCTGCGAATTTAAGCTAAACTTTCTGGTGGAGTATCCTCCTTGAATATTAACTCTTTCCTTTTGTTTACACTTATATAATACCACCTTTGTAAGCGGTGTCAACAAATAGGCTGAGATTTTTTAGAAAAAAACTTTAAAAAGCAAAAGGAACAAAAGAGAAAGAAGATAGAGAAGTAAAAAAGGCAAAAAGAAAAACGCTCCCGAGGGAGCGTTTTTGATATGACAGTCAAAAATTAGTCTTGGTAGTTTACCAAAGCCAGGTATGAGTCTGGCTTAAGTGAAGCACCACCAACCAAGCCACCGTCGATGTCTGGCTTAGCCATCAATTCCTTAACGTTGGCTGGCTTTACTGAACCGCCGTATTGGATGCGGACGTTTTCAGCAGTTTCTTCATTGTACAAGTCCTTAACAGTTTCACGGATAGTCTTGCACATTTCTTCTGCTTGGTCGCTTGAAGCAGTCTTGCCAGTGCCGATCGCCCAGATTGGTTCGTAAGCGATCACCAGCTTGGAAACTTGTTCACTAGTCAAGCCTTCCAAGCCAGCCTTGATTTGGCTGACAACCCATTCGTTTTCCTTGCCGGCTTCACGGGTTTCCAGTGATTCACCGCAGCAAAGAATTGGAGTCATGCCGTTGGCAAAGATAGCCTTAGCCTTCTTGTTGATGTCTTCGTCAGTTTCGTGGAAGTAGCCACGGCGTTCTGAGTGGCCGATGATGACGTATTGCACGCCCATTTCCTTCAAAACTGCTGGAGAGTTTTCACCAGTGAAGGCACCGGAGTTTTCCCAGTAGCAGTTTTCTGCACCGACGTGCAGGTTTGAGCCTTCGGCAGCCTTCAGCAAAGCGTCAAGGTCAACAGCTGGTGCACAGATCAATGATTCAACCTTTGATGGGTCTGGCAATTGGTCCTTAACAGCGTTTACGAACTCAACAGTTTCCTTTGGGTTCATGTTCAGCTTCCAGTTACCAGCAATAATTGGGGTACGTGACATTTGAAAAATCCTCCTAAACTACTTGTCTGAAACGCAAGCGATACCTGGCAATTCCTTACCTTCAAGGTATTCAAGAGATGCGCCACCACCAGTTGAGATGTGAGTCAACTTAGGAGCGATCCCCAATTGCTTGGCAGCAGCAGTTGAGTCACCACCGCCGACAATAGTAGTAGCGTCTGGCAAGTCAGCCAAAGCACGGCCAACTTCCAAAGTACCCTTGGCGAAGTTTGGCATTTCGAAGACGCCCATTGGCCCGTTCCAAACAACAGTCTTGGCACCTTCAAGAGTCTTCTTGAAGAGTTCAACAGTCTTAGGACCGATGTCCAAGCCCATTTCGTTGTCTGGGATGTCTTGGCCAACAACTTCTGAAGCTGCATCGTTGTTGAATTCAGTTGCAGCTACGTTGTCGATTGGCAGAACCAGCTTGTCGCCAGCCTTTTCCAACAATTCCTTGGCAAATTCAACCTTGTCGTCTTCAACCAGGGACTTGCCGATCTTGTGGCCTTGAGCCTTCAAGAAGGTGTAAGCCATACCACCACCGATGATGATGTGGTCAGCCTTTGGAATCAAGTTGGTGATAACGCCGATCTTGTCAGAAACCTTAGCACCACCAAGGATAGTTACGAATGGGTGAACTGGGTTAGCAACAGCGTTGCCCAGGAACTTGATTTCCTTTTCAAGCAGGAAACCAGCAGCTGCAGGCTTGCCGGCAGCCTTCATGGCAGTAGCGATACCAACGTTTGAAGCGTGGCTTCTGTGAGCAGTACCGAAGGCGTCGTTTACAAATACGTCACCCAATGATGCCCAGTATTCACCCAGCTTAGGGTCGTTCTTTGATTCGCGCTTGCCGAAGTCGTTGTCGATGTCTTGGAAACGAGTGTTTTCCAAAACAACTACGTCGCCGTCCTTCATGTTGTTGATAGCGTCTTCAACTTCCTTGCCTTCGTTTGAAGGTACGAAAGTTACAGGCTTTTCAAGCAATTCGCTCAAACGCTTGGCAACTGGAGCCAGGCTCAAGCTCTTCTTGTCTTCATCGCTCTTGATCCGGCCAAGGTGGGAAAGCAAGATAGCCTTGCCGCCGTTTTCGATGATGTACTTGATGGTTGGCAAAGCAGCTACGATACGGTTGTCGTCGCCAATAACGCCGTCCTTAATCGGCACGTTGAAGTCAACGCGAACCAAAACCTTCTTGTCCTTAACGTCTACGTCAGAAACAATCAATTTAGCCATTGAAAAAAATCTCCTATATTCATCGAAAAAAGACGGAAGGAAGATATTTCCCTCCGCCTTCTTTCACACTACTAATTCAATTTAGAGAACTTTAAATTAAAGAGTAGCAAAGTGCAACAAAGTACGAACCATTTGGCAAGTGAATGAGTATTCGTTGTCGTACCAAGCAACAGTCTTAACAAGTTGCTTGTCGCCTGCAGTGATAACTTGGGTTTGAGTTGGGTCGAAGATTGAACCAGCAGTCATGCCCAATACGTCAGTAGAAACGATTTGGTCTGCGTTGTAAGCAAATGATGGGCTTTCGTACTTCTTCATAGCTGCGTTAACTTCTTCAGCAGTTACCTTCTTGTCCAAGATAGTAACAAGTTCAGTTTCTGAACCGTCCTTAACTGGAACACGTTGTGCGTGGCCGTCAAGCTTGCCGTTCAATTCTGGCAATACCAGACCGATGGCCTTAGCTGCACCAGTTGAGTGAGGAATGATGTTTTCAGCAGCGGCACGAGCGTTGCGGAAGTTGTTGCCTCTGTCAGGACCATCCAAAACCTTTTGAGTTGCAGTGTAAGCGTGGATAGTAGTCATAGTACCAACTTCGATACCGAATTCCTTGTTCAAAGCGTTAGCCATTGGAGCAAGTGAGTTGGTAGTGCATGAACCAGCTGAAACGATAGTGTCGTCAGCAGTCAAAGTGTCTTGGTTTACTGAGTAAACGATAGTCTTCAAGTCGTTGCCGGCTGGAGCTGAGATCAAGACACGCTTTGCACCAGCGTCAAGGTGGGCTTGTGACTTAGCCTTGCTAGTGTAGAAACCAGTACATTCAAGAACGAAGTCAACGCCGTCGTTCTTAACCCAAGGAATGTTTTGAGCTTGTGGTTCAGCGTATACGCGGTACTTCTTGCCGTCTACAACCAGTGAGTCTTCAGTAGCTGAAACTTCGTGGTCGAAAGTGCCGTGAGTTGAGTCGTACTTCAACAGGTGAGCCAACATAGCTGGAGTAGTCAAGTCGTTGATAGCAACAACTTCGATGTCCTTGGTTTCTTCACCCAAGTCCATGATACGACGGAATGCCAAACGACCAATACGGCCAAAACCGTTAATACCAATCTTAACTGTCATATTCGAAAAGTCCTCCTTAAGAACTATAAACAACATTTTATTTTAAGCGGGAAGACCCGTTTAAAATCTGATTTGCGGCTGCCTCATCAGTGATAAGCCAGGTTTGATGAGGAGCGTTGCGCATATAGGCCTTGATAGCCTTGGCCTTTCTCGTGCCAAGGGCAATTGCCAGAATATGCGGGACGTTCGTTAGGTTCTCGAACTGCAATCCAACCTGTCTGATGCGTTCGACAACGTGGCCTTCTTCATCGAAGAAACATCCAAAACATTCGGTGACGGCCTTGTTCTCCCGCAGACGGGCCAGGGCAACAGAATCGTAGCCCCGCCTCCTGGCCATTTCACTGGCCAGGCCAATGCCATGAATCACGACATCGCTTTGGGAGATATCCTGCAGCACCCCACTGATTTCCGGATCCCGGACCAAAGAACGGTAAGCGTCCTTGGAAACATGTTCCGGCAAAAAGAGGGATTCGTAGCTGCCGCCAGTCGCCCGGGCCATTTCCTGAACAACCGCGTTGCTTTCCGTGTTGACCCGGCCGCCCAGCGCCCCTCTGCCAGGGACGAAGATCAAGCTCCGGTTCTCACTCAAGCTGCGGTTCAGCTTCTTAGCCACTTTGGCGATTGTCTTGCCACCCATGACGGTGACAATGCAGTCTGCCAGAGGCAAGAGCAAATTCAAGGCTGAATTCAGCTCTTCGCCCGCCAGGTCATAAACCCGGCTCTGCAGGTCCGCGTCGCCAGCCACGATAATTGTCCGATCAATTCCTAAAGCCTGGGCCAACCATACTTCTGCTTGGCTGGCATTAAAAAGTCGATCAACAATCGGTGCTGCATCTTTTACAACACTCTCTCCTTTTTCAGTCAAGAACATCCCGAAATTCTTGATTTCGATCAGACCCTGGTCACGCAGGTAATCAGTTTCGGTCCGGATGTTCCGTTCGCTCAGCCCCAGCTGCTTGGCCACCGTCCGGCGGCCGATCGGAGCATGCAGGCTAACCTGTTCAAGGATGAGATATCTTTGTCGAAAGATCTTTAAAGCATCGGGAACAAGCAGTTCGAGCAGGGATAAATCCGTGTTCAAAGTAACCATCCTTCTAGTGGGACGTTTTCCGACCATGTTGTTGTCGTTTCCTGTCCCACATTGCTTAAAAATATAAGAGAAACAAGACTTCGCTTCAATCTCCATTTCTCTCTCGACACTCTTAGTATAACAGAATTCGCTCCGTATGCAAGTTTTTTTCTGGCCCTGCCCGGGCAAAAAGCCTGTTTTATAACTTTCTTGAGCTTTTTCGCAGATACTTTACAAGTTTTTACAATTTTTTTGCTTTTCCCCCTTCCCATTCTCTGAATCTCTGCTATAATTAATAACTGTGATTGGGACCCTTAGTGTAATGGATCGCACGCAAGATTCCGGTTCTTGAAATCTGGGTTCGACTCCCAGGGGGTCCATCATATTAAAACCGCTGCTTTTCAGCAGCGGTTTTCTTTTTGTCTTTTTTATCTTTTTCTGTTTGTTTTGCCTTCTCTTTATCAGTCAAAGAGAGCGGCTAGATCCTGCAAAGTCAGGTCCTGCTTGGCCTGGCCCTGGTAGTCATGGGTGATTTGACCATGATCCAGAACCAAAAGGCGGTTGCCATACTTCAAGGCATCTTCCATATGGTGGGTAATCATCACCGCGGTGATCTTTTGAGCCCGAATCTGCTCATCGGTTGCCTCCATCAGCTTGCGGCTGGATCTGGGGTCTAAAGCCGCGGTGTGCTCGTCTAACAGCAAGAGCTCTGGCTTGTTGTAAGTCGCCATAACGAAGCTCAAGGCCTGCCGCTGGCCGCCTGAGAGCTGGTCAACCGGCAGGTTCAGCTTGCCGGCCAGGTCAGGGTTGACCTTCTCCAGGGCCTTTTTGAAGGCCGGAATGTTTTCTTTCAGCCGGCGCAATTTCAGTCCCCGCTTCTGCCCTCTTTTTGACGCCAAAAGCAAATTCTCGGCTACAGTCATCCGGGGCGCCGTCCCCATCTTGGGATCCTGGAAGACCCGGGCGATGTAGCTGCTGCGCTTGACCTCGCTTTCCTTGCTGATGTCTTTGCCGGCATGCAGGATCTGCCCGCTTGTCGGCTGGATGGCCCCAGCCAAAACGTTGAGCAGGGTGCTCTTACCGGCCCCGTTGCCGCCCAGCAGGCAGATAAAGTCGCCTGGCTTGATCTTGAGGCTGAGCTTGCCCAGGATCTTGTTTTCCTCACTCGTGCCGCGGCCGACGACCACTTCCAAATCGGTCAGTTCCAGTAAATTTTGACTAGTCATGCTTAAGTCCTTTCATAAAAGTCTGCTTGAGGCGGAGTTTTTCTTCAACTTGCGGCAGCATCATGCAGGCGGCCAGAACCAGTGAAGAAATCAAGTTCAAGTTGTTTGAAGACAGACCTACCTGCAGGACCGCCAATAAAAGCAGGCGGTAGATAATGCTGCCCAGGGTCACCGCGAAAAGGCGGCTGGCCAGGCCCAGGTTTCTGAAAACAACCTCACTGATAATAATAGAGGCCAGGGCGATAACGATCGTCCCCATCCCCATGTTCACGTCAGCATAGCCATTGCTTTGGGCGACAACTGCCCCGCACAGGCCAACCAGGCCATTGGAGATCATGAGGCCTGCCACCGTCATCTGCTGGGGGCTGATCCCCTGGGACTTGGCCATCTGCGGGTTGTCACCCGTAGCGATGAAGGCCTGGCCAAAGTCAGTTGACAAGAACCAGATCAAAGCGCAAGTTACCAGAACCATCAAGATGGTGCCGGCAGCAACACTGTCAAAGTACTGGGGCAGTTTTTGTAAAAACGGCAGGGAGTAGATGGTTTTTTTGCCCAAAAGGGAAACATTGGACTTGCCCATGACCATCAAGTCAATGGAGTAAATCCCGGTCATGGTCAAAATTCCGGCTAAAAGGCTGGGAATCTTGCCCTTGGTGATCAAGAGGGCAGTGACCAGGCCAGCTAAAGCCCCGGCCCCAAAAGCGGCCAGAGTGGCCAAAAAGGGGTTGGTCCCCTGCACGATCAAGCTGACTGAAACGGCAGCGCCTAAAGGGAAAGTCCCTTCCACGGTCATATCCGTGGTGTTCATGATTCTGAAACTGAGAAAGAGGCCCAGGCCCAGAAGCCCCCATAAGAAGCCCTGGCCGATTGCCGATACGATCAAATTCATAAAAATCCTCCTTGCAAATTACTTGTAGATGGTCCCCTTGGACTTGGCTTCTTTTAAGAAGCTGGCCGGAACCTTGATGCCCAGCTTCTTGGCTTCCTTAAGGTTAAGGTATGGCGTGCCGTGTTCAACATAGCGGATGGCCATGTCGCCGGGCTTTTTGCCCTTTAAGATCTGGACAGTCATCTTGGCCCCGATCAGGCCCAGCTGGTACTGGTCCACGCTGTAGGTGGCCAGGCCCCCGTCTTTAACCATGGTGCCAGCAGCCGGGAAGACCGGCTTTTTAGCCGCGTTGGCGTTTTTAACCAGGGTCTGCATGGCCCCGGCAATCGTGTTGTCAGTTGGCACGATCACCGCGTCAACCTGGGTCAGCATCTGCTGGGAGACCTGGTTTAAGTCATTGCTGTTGGAAATGGAGTAAGCCTTGTAACTGATCCCCATCTGCTTGCAGTAGCTGACGATCTGCTTGTAGCCAGACACGGCTGAGCTGTCGCTTGAGGTGTAGATGATCCCCAGGGTCTTCAGCTTGGGCAAAAAGCGCTGGATCAGCTTGAGCTGCTGCTTGATCGGCGCCCGGTCGCTGACCCCGGTGATGTTGCCGCCGGGACGCTTGTTGTTTTTCACCAGGCCCGCCCCCTTAGGGTCAGTCACTGCCCCCAGGACGATCGGCTTCTTTTTGGTCGCGTTGGCCAGGGCTTGAGATGACGGGGTCGTAATCCCGAAGAGGACATGGTCCTGGCTGTTGACTAATTTTTCCGCCATGGTCTTCAGATTGCTCTGGTCATTGTTGGCGTTTTGGTAGTCGATCTTGACCTTGTAGCCCGACTTGGCCAGGCCCGCCTTGTAGCCCCGGTAAATTTCGTCCAGGGCCGGGTGGCGCATCAGGGTCAAGACCCCTACTCTGACTTCCTTGCTCTTCTGCGCTGCCGGCTTGATGTTGATAAACAGGGCAGCTGCCAAAAAGAGATAGATTGCGGCAAAGGCCGCGAGCACCTTTTTCATTCCATTACCTCGCAAATTAAAGCAAAAACTATTTTTTGAAACAAAGGGAAAAATAAAAAAAAAACGAACCGAAAACAAAAGAAAAAGGAGGATCCGCCTGGATCCTCCTTTTCTGCCTGTAAAAGAAAAATCCGGATAGATTATTTACTATCCGGACCCTGATCAACTTTCAGCAATTCAGACAGCAATTCAAGCCAAAACAGATTGAATCGCCCCGCGAAACAATCTCTACTTGAATTGCCAGCTTTCTTTTACCATTGCTTGAAAGTTCATCTTTTTTACCTCTCGGTTAACATTTAATTTATTTTTAACTAATCTTACTGGAAAGCCTTTCCCCTGTCAAGGGGATTTTTTATTTCTTTTTACCAGTGGCCGGAAAGAATTTCCCCTCTTTGGGCCAGTTGGACATAAAGCTGGCCGCCATCGCTGGCCAGGCCCTCGATTTCCCGGTTGGAGACATGCTTCCAGGTCTTCTGGTAAGTCCCGTCAGTCTTCAGCTTGAAGATCAAGTTGTTGAAGGCCAGGTACATGTTGCCGCCGCCCACGCTGAAGCCTTGGACTGGAGAATTGCCAGCCTGCTGCTTGACAAAGTGGCTCTGGCTGGCCGTTACCTGGCTGACCTGCCAGCGGTCGTTGACCAGGTTCAAGCGCCAGAATTCATAGCGGCCGTAAGCTGCATTGTGGAAGACCCCGTACATGGTATTGTCGCCCACAAAAGCCGCGTTGTGGAAGTAGCGGCCGGAAGTGCCGACGTCAACCCGGATGGTCCAGACCTTATTGAGAGTCAAGTCGCTCTTCTTCAGCTGCAGGATTTCTTCAGAGTAAAAGCCATTGCTTGCCCCGCCCGGCAGCTTGTTTTCGTTGGCCAGAACATAGATGTACTTTGCGCTTGCCCCCAGGGACTGGCCGTGGCCCAGGCGCAGGTACGGACTCACCTTGACATTTTGGGAGTAAGTCTTGAACTTGCTAAAACTCAGCTTCTTGTAAAGGTAGCTGCGCGGTGACAGGTACTGGGCCTGGTACTTGTTCAGCTTCTTCATGTTAAAGGCTACGATGTTGCCTTTAAGCTGGTCACTGGCCACGGCAGACCGGTACCAGCTGCTGTAAGCCCAGCCGCCGTTTACGGCCAACCCTTCCATAACGGGGCCGACCTGCTGCCAGTCATTGGTCTCCAGGCTCAAGTTGCGCGGCTCCCAAAGCTGGGTAGCCAAAGTCAAGCCGCCGCTACTCCAGCGGTTGCTGCTGGTCTCTACGCCGTAGCGGTGAGCGGCATTCCAGTTCTTGGAGCTGCCGGAGTGGCTTCTCGTGCTGGCTACTTCCTTAGGCCCCTTCTTGGCAGTGACGGCCAGCTTAAGCTCCCGGTTCGGGTTGGCCGTCTTCACTACTTGAACAACCGTCTTGGCCTTGCCATAGGTAAAAGTCAGCTTGTCTCCGGACAGACTGGCCTTAACCGCGCCATTTGCCGGGTCCACCATGGTCCCGTGAGCGTCAGTGACATAGCTGATGGCATCCTTGTAGTTGAAGCGGTTGTCGTCTTTAACTAGACAGACCTGCTTGGCCGCCGAAATCTTGTTTCTGACGAACCATTTTTCACTAACCCAGCCTAATGGACGGCCGTTGGCATAGATGTAGGCATAAGTCCCCTTCTTGGTCTTCTTGCTGGCCGTTGACTGGATCTTGCTGTATTTGAAGTACTTGGTGGTCGTCAGCTTCTTGCTGGCCCCCTTGCTTGTCACTTTGGCATAGATCCCCATGTTTTTCGTCCCCGGCATCTTGCTGACCGTAGCCGCCTGGGCCGTTTTGGCCTGGCCGGCAAAGGCTGCCGCCAGCAACAGAGAGCAAAGCAGTTTCTTATTCATTTCTTTTTCCACTTTCTACATAAATCAGATTTTTCCCGGCTAAAAAAGCCTTTCCACACAAGGACATTATAGCACCGGTTTATTTTTCGAAAAAGAGTGCTCCAAGTTTGACAGACCGGGCCAGGAGTGTTTTAATTAGCACTGTATCCAAATGAGTGCTAATCAAATTCACTAGGAGGAAAATTATGTTAGTACCTACAGTTATTGAACAAACGGCCCGCGGCGAACGCGCTTATGACATTTACTCCCGCTTGCTGAAGGACCGGATCATCATGTTGAGCGGTGAAGTCAACGACCAAATGGCCAACTCCATCATCGCCCAGCTGCTTTTCCTTGACGCGCAAGACAACACTAAAGACATTTACATGTACATCAACTCACCAGGCGGCGTAATCACTTCCGGCATGGCCATCGTGGACACCATGAACTTCATCAAGTCCCCAGTTTCCACCATTGCCACCGGTATGGCAGCTTCCATGGCCTCAATCATTTTGGCCGAAGGCGAAAAGGGCAAGCGTTTTGCCCTGCCGCACGCTACTGTCCTCATCCACCAGCCTTTGGGCGGGGCGCAAGGGCAAGCCACGGAAATCCAGATTGCCGCTGAAGAAATCCTGAAGACCAGAAAGATGATCAACGAACTTCTGGCTAAGGACTCCGGCCAGGACATCGAAACCATCAAGCGCGATACTGAACGCGACCACTACATGACCGCCCAGGAAGCCAAGGACTACGGCTTGATCGACGACATCATGGTCAACCAAAACAAGTAATCCGCTTTTTAGCGGAAAGAAAATCCAGACGACTGCTATAGCCGTCTGGATTTTTCTTTTGTCTTCTATTAGCGGAGGTTTTCCGCGATCTCATGCAGTTTCTTCAAGCGGTGGTTGACCCCGGACTTGGAAATCGGGCCATCGGGAACCTGCTCAGCCAATTCCTTAAGGGAGAGTTCCGGGTGCTGCAGGCGGAAGCGGGCCAGGCTGGCCAGCTTTTCCGGCAAAGACTCCAGGCCTTGCTTTTCTTCGATCAGTTCAATGTCTTCCACCTGCTTGGCCGCCGCGCTGGCCGTCTTGCGGAGGTTGGCCGTGTCACAGTTGACCAGGCGGTTGACGGAATTGCGCATGTCCCGCATGATCCGCAAATCCTCAAAGGCCAGCATGGCATTGACCGCTCCGACCACGTGAAGGAAGTCGCCGATTTTTTCCGCTTCTTTCAAGTAGACGATGCTGCCGCTTCTGCGGGCCGTCACCTTGGCGTTGAGGTCGAAGTACTTGTTCATGATCTCCTGCAAGTCCTGGCAGTGGTTGGCATAGGTGCAGTAGATTTCCAAGTGGTAGCGGCTGGTTTCCGGATTGTTGACGCTGCCGCTGGCCAAAAAGGCCCCCCGCAAGTAGGACATCGATCGCTGCTCTGAATGCTTGATCTTGTCCGGCACCCCAGTGATAAAGCCTTTTTCCGGGGAATAGATCTCCAGATCCGCCATGATCTCGCTGACCATCTGGGCCACTCTGACCAGGTACTGGTGGTTCTTCTTCAGCTTCATCTTCCTGGTCACGATCAGCTGCGGCTCAAAACCGTAGGCCGTCTTGATCAGGGAAAAAATCCGCCGGGCAATGGCCGGGTTTTCCGTCACGATGTCCAGGCTCATCTGCCCGTCATGCCGGCTCAAAACCGCGTTCATCCGCAGAAAGGCCGCCAGCTCTGCCTTGGCGTGCTCGGGATGGACCTCGATTGAAGTCAGCTCTTTTTTTACCTCACTGGCATAACTCGCCATTAACTTCCTACTTTCTCTTAAACATTTCCTGCAGGGCCAGGTCGATGATTTCCCTGGCCACTTTGTCGCCGTCATGGAAGACCAGGCCACTTCTTTGGTCGATAAAGTCATCCGTGATCACCCGGCAGTTCTGCGCCTTCAAGCCGGCAAAATCGTTGGCGACCGGCTTTAAGTATTCATCATAGTCTTCCGGGTGGAACTTGCTCATGTCAATCTGGGCCCCGTTGACCAGGGCCGTGTCGATATAGTTGCCGCCCAGGTGCTGGTTGATGACCCGGACATGGTCAGCATCGCTTAAGCCGACAGTTTCCCCGGCCTGGGTCATGATGTTGCAGACGTAAACTACTTCTGCCTTGGTCTCCCGGACTGCTTGCCCGACATTAGGGATCATCAGGTTGGGCAGAATTGAGGTAAACAGTGACCCCGGCCCCAAAACGATGGCGTCAGCCTGCATGATGGCCTCAATCACCGGACTGGGAGCCGCCGGTTCACCGTCATCGGCCGTTACCCAGACCCGCTTGATCTGCTTGTGCTGGCTGGTAATTTCCACTTCCCCGCTGCTTTGGCTGCCATCCATGAATTCCGCGTTCAAGGTCAAAGGCTCGTTAGCAGAAGGATAAATGTGGCCGTCGACTTCCATCATGGCCGATAAGGTCTGGACAGCGTCAAAAATATTCCCTTGCATCTCACTTAAGGCCGCGATAATTAAGTTGCCAATCGCATGGCCGGAGAAAAAGGAGTCCTTTGAGTCAAAGCGGTATTGGAAGATCTGCTTTTTTTCTTCCGACAGGTCGCTCAAAGAAACCAAAACATTGCGGATATCGCCCGGGGGCACGACGTTGATATAGTTGCGGATGATCCCGGATGAGCCGCCGTCGTCAGAGACGGTCACGATTGCCGTGATCTCCGCGTCCTGCTTTTTCAAAGCCTGCAAAATAACCGGCAGGCCGGTCCCCCCGCCAATAACGACCACCCGGGGCCGGCGGCGCTTGATGATGCGGATGATCTTGTTTTCGCCTAAAGACATGCTGAATTCCTACTTTCTGAGATAACGGCTGATTTCCCGGTGGGTAATGTCAACCGGATATTTTTCAGACAAGTCGCGCGCCAGCTGCTGGGCAATCGAGACGCTGCGGTGCTGACCGCCCGTGCAGCCGATGGCAATCGTCAGTTTTTCCTTGCCTTCGTTGATGTAGCCTGGAATTGCCGTCAACAAGAGGTCCAGCAGCTTGCCATAGAAGACCTTGGTTTCGTCCTTGTCCATGACATAGTTGAAGACCCGCTTGTCCAGCCCCGTGAAGGGACGCAGTTCCGGAATGTAGAAGGGGTTGGGCAAAAAGCGAACATCCATGACGATGTCGGCGTCGATCGGCATCCCGTACTTGAAGCCGAAGGACATGACCTCAATCCCGAATTTTGGCTTGTGGAGGGCCCCAAACTTGCTCTGCAGCTTCTGCTTCAGCTCCTTTGGCGTCATCTTGGAAGTGTCCAAAATGTAGTTGGACCGGTTTCTCACCGGGGTCAAAAGGCGGCGCTCATCCCGGATCCCGTCCAAAAGGCGGCCGTTTTCCGCCAATGGCGGCAGGCGGCGAGTTTCCTTGTAGCGGGCCACCAGGGTGTCATCAGAAGCTTCCAAAAAGACGATCGTGGCCTGGGTCTGGCCGCTGTCTTCCAGGGAGTTGATTTCGTCGATCAGGTCCTTGTAGAAGGACTTGACTCTGAGGTCGATCACCACGGCAACTTTTTCAAAATCTTCCGAGGTGTTCATCAGGTCCCAGAAATTGCCCAGCAATTCCGGGGGCAGGTTGTCGACCACGAAGTAGCCGACGTCCTCCAGTGAGTGGGCGGCGACAGTCTTGCCGGCCCCGCTCATCCCCGTCAAAATCAACAGCTGTTTCTTGTATTTTTCATGCATGATTCCGTATTGCTCCCTTAAAACGTTAAATTCTATCATACCGGGCGTGCCGCGTCTTGGCAATCAATTAGCCCTGCCTGCATTCCTATTCTTCACTCTTATTATAAAAAATCCCGCAGACCATAGACCGTTCTCCCCTTAAATCCAGTCAAGGTCTCCGCGTGCACCAGAGCACTTAAAACCGCTTCTTCGATCGTCTCCGCCCCGGCTTCAAAGACCGGGTCCAGCTGACTGTCTGGCAAAAAGCTGAAGCTTTCTGCTGCTTTGGCGAAATGGCTGACTCTTTGCGCCGTGGAAAAAGCCAAGGCGATATCGCCGGACCCGTCCCCAATATACGACCCGGTCCTGGCTAAGCCAACCGCGCTGCGGCGGGCCAAGCGGCCAAGTTGCCGGCTGGAGAGGGGCAGGTCGGTGGCGATCACCATCACGATTGACCCCTGGTCTTTTTGATAGCGGTCATAAAGCTGGTTATTTTCTGCTTTTGCCCGGGCCAAAACGGCGGCTTTTAGTTCCTGGCCCAACAGCCGGCCTCCGGCCCGCAATTTGCCAAAAGCCCCGAAATTAGCGCAAACCAGGCTGGCCAAGTGATATTTTTTGCCCCCCAGTTCCAAAAGCCTGGAGGCAGACCCAATGCCGCCCTTAAAGCCTAAACAGCGCATCCCGGTGCCAGCACCAACGTCGCCCTCTTGCAAGGGCGGATTCTCTTCAGCCAAAGCCAGGGCCGCCAGAGCATCACTTTCTTTAACCGGCAGGGATCTGATATCGTTCAAGTCCCCGTCGTTGCACTCCATCACGACCGGATTGACCGTCCCGGTTGTGAGACCGATCTCCGGATTGCGGTCCAGCATATAGCGGGTCAAGGCCGTCCAGCAGGTCCCCACGGCCAGGGTGTTGGTCATCAGGATCGGGGTCTCCAGACTGCCCAGCTCGCCGATCTGAACTAAACCAGTCGTTTTGCCAAAGCCATTGATCACCTGGCCGCTGGCCAGCATTTTTTGCTTGAAAATATCACTTCCGGGAAAAATTGCCGTGACGCCGGTATTGACCCCGCCCTTTCGCAGGGTTACCTGGCCTACCTTAATCCCCGGAACATCGGTTATGTCGTTTTTTTCTCCGGTTCGATAGGCCCGGGGCAAAAACAGTTCTCCTTTTAAGCCCATCTTCCACCTCAGATTTCCGTCATGAACATTTTCGCCGTCAAAAGCTCCATAATGCTCTTGGCCCGGTAGGACACGACCCGCTCGCCTGCTCTTTCAGCTCCTGGATAAAAAGAGGCGGCTCTGGCCCGGCCAGCTGAAGAAAAGCAGAATTCCAGCAGGTATTCGTCAGCTAAAAGCGGCAGACCGCCCGCACCCGCCAAGGCTTCCTTGATCCCGGTCATGATGGCCGCTTCTATTTCCTCCGGGCTCTTGTTGACAGTGGCGCTGCCCACCCCTTTTTTGGTAGCACAGGTCACGATGCCCGGGCAAAATTCTTCCGCCCGCCGGCAGATGCCGGCATCCCCAGCCAGGAAAAATGAAGGCACCCCGTACTGGGCCGCGCAAAGGCTGTTGAAGGTAAATTCCGAAGCCAATTCCCCGTTCAGCTTGACCCAGGAATACCAGCCATGTTCCACCGTGTGATCCAGGGGCGTTTCACTGGAGCCAGCCGGGGAATGGCTGCCAATATGGATTGCCCCGGCATAGTCAGCGGAAATGCCAGCCATCATTTCTTCTGGTGAAGAGTCCCAGCCCTGGATCAGTTCTGTTCCTGCCGGCAAAAGGGCCAGGTCCAGGTTGATCCCGTCTTCGTGCCCGTCTTTGACCGTCACCTTATAGCCGGCCTGCTGGCAGGCTTTGACCGCGGCCACGGTTTCCCTGGTCATTTCTTTTAGGGCCAGGTCGTAGCCTTTATGCCCATAATGGGTCTGCTCCCAGCTGGTAACGCCGGCGCAGCCCTCCATGTCACAGGAAATATAAATCTTTTTCTCCATTTGCCTAACCTCCCCTGCTTTTGCTTTTTCCTTACACTTTTTTACTGCTTGCTTACATTTTACCATCAAAAAAACTGCCAACACTTAAACAATCTGTTAAGTATCGGCAGTTTGACATGCTTAACGGTGCATGAAGGCCAAAGCAATCTCATTGATCCCGAAGATCATCAGGTAGATCGCGATCAAGTAGACCGTGCTCATCCCCGCGATAACCGGACTAAACAAAAGCATAATCCCGACAACCAGGCCCAGGATGTTCAAGAGCAGGTTGAAGAAGAAATACCAGCCGGTCTCAAAGAAACGCAGGTGCCAGGCAAAGACAATCCCGATCACCGAGTCAACGATGAACCAGATGGAGACCACGATAGCAATCGTGTACGCCCCCACCTTGTTGTTCCACAGGAAGAAGATCCCGATCAAAATGTCAAAGATCCCCGATAACAGGGTGGTCCAAGACGGGCCAAAAATCCCATGAAAGCCAGCATACATGGAGATCCAAGCGATCCCCTGCATGATCGACAAGACGGCCAAAATGATGACCAGGCCCCGCAAGCCCTTGCCAGGGTTGGCAAAGAGAAAAATGCTCAAAACGACGGAGACAACCCCCGCGATAAAAACGCCCCAGTCAAAGCCGCGTTTTTCGTTAAAGCCGGAATCAAACATAAGAATCATCCTTTCACACTAATGCAAAAATTCTGACAATTATTTTGGCTTCCGCTTTCATTTTACAATATTTTGCGAAAAAGGTTTAGGGGCGAATTAAGATTCTTTTTCTTTATTTGCAAGGCTCTTTTCAGTCAAAGCCTTGTCCCGGTCCAAAACCGGCTTAAGGTATTTGCCAGTCCAGGACTCTGGGCAAGCCGCAACTTCTTCCGGCGTCCCCGTGCAGACCACCTGGCCGCCCCGCTCACCGCCGTCCGGCCCCAGGTCGATCAGCCAGTCAGCCGTCTTAATTACGTCCAGGTTGTGCTCAATTACCAAAACAGTGTTGCCCTGGTCAACCAGGCGCTGAAGGACTTCCAAAAGGCGCTTGATGTCATCGGTATGCAGACCGGTAGTCGGTTCATCCAGAATATAGAAATTCTTCCCAGTTGACAATTTTTGCAGTTCGCTGGCCAGTTTCATCCGCTGGGCTTCCCCGCCGGATAAAGTGGTCGCCGGCTGGCCCAGTTTGACATAACCCAGACCAACATCAACGATGGTCTGCAGCTTGCGGTGGATCTTTGGAATATTGACGAAGAAGTCGCAGGCTTCACTGATGGTCATGTCCAGAACTTGGGCAATGTTCTTTTCCCGGTAGGTCACTTCCAGGGTTTCAGAATTATAGCGCTGGCCGTGGCAGACCTCACAAGGAACGTAGACGTCTGGCAGGAAGTTCATTTCGATCTTGAGGATCCCGTCCCCGTGGCAGGTCTCGCAGCGCCCGCCCTTGACGTTGAAGGAGAAGCGGGCCTTGGTGTAGCCCCGCATTTTGGCTTCATTGGTCTGGGCAAAAAGGGTCCGGATATCATCAAAGACACTGGTGTAGGTCGCCGGGTTGCTCCGCGGGGTCCGGCCGATTGGGCTCTGGTCAATGTCGATCACCTTTTCGATATTCTTCCAGCCAGTCAGTTTCTCATACTTGCCCGGCTTGGCGGAATTATGATTGAGCTTCTGGGCCAGGACTCGCTTTAAGATCTGGTTGACTAGGGTAGACTTGCCGGACCCGGAAACCCCGGTCACGACCACGAATTCGCTCAAAGGAAATTCAACGGTAATGTTCTTCAAGTTGTTTTCCGCTGCCCCGGTCAGCTTCAGCTTCTTGCCGCTGCCCTTGCGCCGCTTCAATGGAACTGGGATAAACTTTTCTCCCCGCAGGTACTGGCCGGTCAAAGACTTTGGATTGGCCATGACTTCTTCCGGCGTGCCAGCCGCCATGACTTCCCCGCCAAAACTGCCGGCGCCTGGTCCCATGTCGATCAAATAGTCAGCTGCCCGCATGGTTTCATCATCGTGTTCAACGACAATCAAGGAGTTGCCCAAATCCCGCATCCGCTTCAAAGATGCAATCAAGCGGTCATTGTCCCGCTGGTGCAGGCCAATAGAAGGTTCGTCCAAAACGTACATGACCCCGGACAGGTTGGAGCCAATCTGGGTGGCCAGGCGGATCCGCTGGGCTTCCCCACCGGACAAAGTCCCGGCTGATCTGGACAGGGTCAGATAATCCAGGCCGACGCTGACCAAAAAGTTCAAGCGGTCGCAGACTTCTTTCAAGATCGGCTTGGCAATGGCTGCTTCCTGCTCGCTTAAGTCAACTTCCTTGAAAAAGGCCAGGGCATCCTTGATCGACAAATCGCTGGCCTCAGCCAAATTCTTGCCATTTACCTTGACTGCCAAAGCCTTCTCATTGAGCCGCTTGCCGCCACAGACCTCACAGGGCAGCTCGGTCATGTACTTGCCCATGACTTCCTGCATGAACTTGGACATTGGCTTGGCATAGCGGCGGTCGACATTGTTGATCACCCCTTCAAAAGGCTGCTTGGTGTCGTTGACCCCAAAGTCGCCTTCCAAGTGGAAGTGAATTTCCTTGTCTGACCCGTTCAAAATGATGTCTCTTTGCCGCTTGGTCAGCTTTTTAAAAGGCTTGTCCATCGGGATCTTCAAGGCCTGGCAGGCCTGCTCCAGCATCCCCATGTAGTACTTTGACCCTGCCCAAGGAGCCAGGGCACCATCAGCTAAGCTCTTGTCCTTATCCGGAACCACCAGGTCCGGGTCAACCGCCAATTTCATCCCCAGGCCATCGCAGGCCGGGCAGGCCCCAAATGGCGCGTTGAAGGAGAAGAGGCGGGGCTCCATTTCCCCAACCGTGAAGCCGCAAAGAGGACAGGCATAGTATTCAGAAAAGCTGAGCTTTTCGCCCCCAATTACGTCAACATCCATGTAGCCTTCAGACAGGCGCAGGGCCGCTTCAGCCGAGTCAAAGAGGCGGGACCGGATCCCGTCTTTGATAACCAGGCGGTCAACCACGATTTCAATGTCGTGGCGCTTGTTTTTCTCCAAGGCAAACTCTTCGCTGGCATCGTGCATCTCACCGTCAACGATCACCCGGACATAGCCGGCCCGGCGGATTCTGGCAAAAACTTCCTTGTGCTCGCCCCGCTTGCCCCGGATGACCGGAGACAAAAGCTGGATCTTGCTTCTTTCCGGCAAATCCAAGATCCGGCTCACCATCTGGTCCACCGACTGCCGCTGGATCAAGGTGCCGTCATTTGGGCAGTAAGGGTGGCCGACTCTGGCCCAAAGCAGGCGGAGGTAGTCGTTGATTTCAGTAACCGTGCCGACTGTTGAGCGGGGGTTGTGGGAGGTCGTCTTCTGGTCGATGGAAATAGCCGGGTTGAGGCCATCGATTGAGTCAACGTCCGCCTTGTCCATCTGGCCCAGGAACTGACGGGCATAGCTGGACAGGGATTCGACATAGCGGCGCCGGCCTTCAGCGTACAGGGTGTCAAAAGCCAGTGAGCTCTTGCCTGAACCGGACAGGCCGGTGATAACAACCAGCTGGTCTTTGGGAATGGTTACGTCGATGTCTTTTAAATTGTGCTCACGGGCACCGCGGATGACGATTTTTCTATCTGCCATTGAAGTCCTTGCCTTTCTTCTTAATCGGTTTTCTCACTGAGCCTTCCAGCTCGATAATCGCGTCGCGGAGGTTAGCCGCGCTTTCAAAGTCCAAGCGCTTGGCCGCGTCTTGCATCTGCTCTTGCAAGTTGCTAATCATCTGCTTCTTCTGCTTAGCCGTCAGTTCATCGAAATTGAGGTCGGCGAAGGAATCTGACTTTTCTGCTTCCTTGTCGGCCTTGACCACGGAGATCATGTCCCGAACCGGCTTGATGATAGTCTTTGGCACGATCCCGTGCTCTTCGTTGAATTTCATCTGAATGGCCCGGCGGCGGTTCGTTTCATCAATCGCCAGCTTCATGGAATCGGTGATCCGGTCAGCGTACATGATGACCTCACCATTGGCGTTCCGGGCAGCCCGGCCCATGGTCTGGATCAGCGGCCGGTAAGCTCGCAGGAAGCCTTCCTTGTCCGCGTCCAAAATGGCAACCAGGGAAACTTCCGGCACGTCGATCCCTTCTCTGAGCAGGTTGATCCCGATCAAAACGTCAAACTTGCCCAAGCGGAGGTCCCGGATGATCTGCATTCTTTCCAAAGTCTTGATGTCCGAGTGCAGGTAGCGGACCTTGATGCCCAGGTCTTTCAAGTAGTCGGTCAGGTCTTCAGCCATCTTCTTGGTCAAAGTGGTGACAAAAACCCGCTCGTTTCTTTCAATCCTCAGGTTGATTTCAGCAACCAGGTCGTCGATCTGCCCTTCAATTGGCCGGACTTCGATTTTCGGGTCCAAAAGCCCGGTTGGCCGGATGACTTGTTCCACGATCCGGCTGGTGCGGTTTAATTCGTAGTCACCCGGGGTGGCTGACACGTACATGATCTGGTTGACGTGCTGCTCAAATTCCTCCAGCTTCAAGGGCCGGTTGTCCAAAGCTGACGGCAGGCGGAAGCCGTAGTCGATCAAGGTCTGCTTTCTGTTCCTGTCCCCATTGTACATGGCCCGGATTTCCGGCATGGTAGCGTGGGATTCATCGATTAAAATCAAGGAATCCTTGGGGAAGAAGTCCAAAAGGGTGTAAGGCGGCTCACCGGCCTTGCGGTTTTCCATCTGCCGGGAGTAGTTTTCAATCCCGTTGGTGTAGCCGACTTCTCTCAGCATTTCCAAATCATAGGTGGTCCGCTGCTTGATTCTTTCTGCTTCCAGCAGCTTGCCCTCTTTTTCAAACTTCTTGACCTGCTCATCCATTTCGGCCTTGATCCGGTCGATAGCGCCGGCCAATTGCTCATCATTGGTCATGAAGTGGGTAGCCGGGAAAAGGGAGATGCTGTCTCTGACCCCGTGCACTTCCCCGGTCAAGGGGTCGACTTCGACAATCCGGTCGATTTCGTCGCCAAAAAATTCAATCCGGTAGGCCCGGTCAGAATAGCCGGCCGGGAAAACTTCCACGACGTCACCCCGGACCCGGAAGCGGCCCCGCTGGAAGTCGATGTCGTTTCTGTCGTACTGGATGTTGACCAGGTCCCTAAGCAGGGTGTTTCTTTCGTATTCCTGGCCGGTGTAGACGTTTAAGACGCTGGCCGCGTATTCTCTTGGGTCACCCAAGCCGTAGATGCAGGAAACAGAAGCCACCACGATGACATCGTTTCTGGACATCAAGGCGCTGGTAGCCGCGTGCCGCAACTGGTCGATTTCATCGTTGATCGAGGCGTCTTTTTCAATATAAGTGTCTGACTGGGGCACGTAGGCTTCCGGCTGGTAGTAGTCATAGTAGGAAACGAAGTATTCCACGGCATTGTTTGGGAAAAATTCCTTAAATTCATTGTAGAGCTGGCCAACCAGGGTCTTGTTGTGGGTAATGACCAGGGTCGGCTTGTTCATTTTGGCAATTACATTGGCCATGGTATAGGTCTTCCCCGTCCCCGTTGCCCCCTTGAGGATCTGCTCTTTATCGCCGGCCTTAAAGCCGGCCACGAGCTGGTCGATGGCCTGCTGCTGGTCACCAGCGGGCTTATATGGTGAGACGAGTTCAAATTTGTTGTTGTCTTGCCGCTTGATCACGGTTCTTCCCCCTTAAACTTGCAATAATCAGTCGTACTCTATTTTACTACCCGAACATAGATTCTAACAATATTTTGCTCAAAGAAAAAAGCAGCAGACTTTTTGTCCGCTGCTTTGAATATCTATTTCAAAAATCCCTTGGCTTGCAGGTAGTTGTAAGCTTCCTGCCCGGCCACGCTGCCTTCGCCAACGGCGGTCGTGACCTGGCGCAGGTCCTTTGGCCGCACGTCGCCGGCCGCGAAAATCCCTTCCTGCCGGGTCCGCATCAATTCATCAGTTGGAATCCAGCCGTTTTCGTCCAAGATGTCCAGGTCTTCCAGGGCCTTGGTCACTGGCAAAACGCCCACGTAAATGAAGACGCCCTTGGTGGCAAATTCCTTCTCTTCCCCGCTGACCTTGTCCTTGTAGCGGATCCCGCTGACCTTGCCGTCTTCACCGACGATTTCTTCGGTCAAGGCGTTCCAGACGAACTTGATCTTCGGGTGCTTGAAGGCCTTCTCCTGCAGTTCAGGCTTGGCCCGCAGCTGGTCTCTTCTGTGAACGACCGTGACTGACTTGGCAGACTGGGCCAGGTAGAGCCCTTCCTGGATGGCTGAGTCGCCCCCGCCGATCACAGTCACGTCTTCATCTCTGAAGAAGGCTGCATCGCAGACGGCGCAGTAAGAAACACCATGGCCGGAATAAGTTTCCTCCCCCGGCACGTTCAAGTGCTTGTGCTCTGAGCCAGTCGCGATGATCACGGCTGGAGCCAAGTATTCCTCGCTGTCAGTAATCACCCGCTTGTAGTCGCCTTCCAGCTTGACGGCCTGGACGTCGCCATATTCATAGCTGGCCCCGGCGTTTTGCACGGTCTGGTACATCTTTTCGCCCAATTCCGGCCCCTGGACTTCCACAAAGCCCGGGTAATTGTCGATGTCGGCAGTATTGTTCATCTGCCCCCCGTAAATCCCCCGGTCTAAGAGCACCGTCTTCAGGTTGGCCCGGGCCGCGTAAACCGCCGCCGTCATGCCGGCTGGACCGGCACCAATGATTACTACGTCAACTTCTTTGGTCATAAACAGCCTCCTTGTTACTTACTTTTTACAAGTAATATAATACAGGATTTTCAAAAGATTGCAAGCCCCCCTGCTTAGATTCTGATTTCCGGTCCCATCTGCCGGCTCATCATCAGCTTGATCTCATCGTCGATCTGGGCTCCCTCATAGAGGACCTTGTAGATGGAAGCTGAAATCGGCATGTCCAAAGAATACTTGTCACAAATTTCGTGGACGGCCTTGACGGTTGTGGCCCCTTCAACGACCTGGCCCATGTTGGCCAAAACTTCATCCAATGGCTTGCCCTGGCCCAGCTGGTAGCCGCAGCGCCAGTTCCGGGAGTTAACGGATGTACAAGTGACGATCAAGTCGCCGATCCCGGACAGGCCGCTGAAGGTCCAAGGTTGGCCGCCAAAGGCCACGCCCAGGCGGGTAATTTCCGCCAGCCCCCGGGTCATCAAGGCCGCCTTGGCATTGTCCCCGTAACCCAGGCCCGCCAGGATCCCGGCCGCGATAGCGATGACATTTTTAACGGCTCCGCCGACCTGGACCCCGATTGGGTCGTTGCTGGTGTAGAAGCGGACGTAGTCATTTGAAAAAATCTGCTGCATCTTGGCCGCGTTGTCCAGACTGGTTGAAGCTAAGGTGATGGCCGTCAGGTCCTTTTGGGCGGTGTTTTCCGCGTGACTGGGGCCGGACAGGACGATCATCTTGTCAAAGCCGTCCGGGTAGATTTCGTCTTTAAAAATCTGCAAAACCAGCTTTTTAGTCCCCGGCTCAATCCCCTTGGTGGCCGAAACCAGGTAAGGCTGGCGGCCACTTTCGTCCAAAACCTGCCGGACTGCTTTAGCCACTGACCGGATTGCGCTGGTCGGTACGGCAAAGAGGATAATGTCACAGTCTTTCAGAACCTGGCCCATGTCGGTGCTGGCCCAGACGCTCGGGTTCAAGGTCCAGTCCTTCATATAGTGCAGGTTGGTGTGGTCTTGGTTGATCTCATCAGCAATAACTTGCCGGTGGGCGTAAAGGGCCACCTCGTGGCCGTTGTCAGTCAGCATGGAGGCCAGGACTGACCCCCAGGAACCGGCACCTAAAACGGAAATTTTTGTCATTTTTTCTACCTCTCGTATGGATATTTTAAACCGCTTCCTTCAAGATACCACTTTGGCTTGACTTTGACACGCCGGTAGACAAATAAAATAGCCACAGCTATTAAAAGCACGAGGCTGAGGGCCTGGGAAACCCGGATGACGCCGAAGATATAAAGGCTGTCCGTCCGCATCCCTTCCACGAAAAAGCGGACCACGGAATACCAGGCCAGGTAGAATATGAAGACTTCCCCTTGCTTAAAAAGATGCTTCTTGTGGCGCAAGGAAAGGATGATGATCAAGCCGATCAGGTTGAAGAAGGATTCATACAAGAAGGTCGGCTTGTAGTAGCTGCCATTAATATACATCTGGTCGATGATGAACTGGGGCAAGTGAAGGTTTTGCAGATACTGCAGGCTGCACTTGGCCCCGTGGGCTTCCTGGTTCATGAAGTTGCCCCACCGGCCCAGGACCTGGGCCGCCATCACGCCAGGTGCCACGATGTCCAGGACCAGAAATGGCGGCAAGAAGCGCCGGTAGCAGAAGACCAAGAGGACGATTGCCCCGGCGATCAAGCCCCCGTAAATGGCGATCCCCCCGTTCCAGATGGCGATAATCTCATCCGGGTGCTGGGAGAAGTAGCCCCATTCAAAAATGACGTAATAGATCCGGGCCCCGATAAAGCCGATCGGCACGCCCCACAAGAGCAGGTCGATGAAGTCGTCGCTCATAATCTGCCGTCTTTGCCCTTCTCTGATGGACATGAAGGTGGCCAGCAGGATTCCGCAGGCGATGATGATTCCGTACCAGCGGACATGAATGTTGCCGATACTGAAGGCAATTGGATTCAGTGCTAAAGTCACTAGTCGTCTTCACCCCGCTGTTCTTCTTCGGTATTTTCCGCGATCAAGCTAGTCAAGTTTTCGTCAAAAGTCTTGGCCGCGTCAAAGCCCATGGCCTTAGCTCTAAAGTTCATGACGGCCACTTCCACGATATTTTCCATGTTCCGGCCGACCTTAACCGGGATGGTGACCTGCGGCACCGCGATGCCGCAGATGATCCGGGTGTTTTCCTGGAAGCCCAGGCGGTCGTAATTGGCCTTGGAGTCCCAGTTGGTCAGGTTAATGACCAGGGAAATCTCTGTTTCGTCCTTGATGGCCCCAATCCCAAAGAGCTTAAGGACATCAATAATCCCGATCCCCCGGATTTCCATCAAGTGCTTCAAAATGCGTGGGGCTTCCCCGACCACGGTCTCGTGGTCCCTCTGGTAGACGTCCACCCGGTCGTCAGCGATCAAACGGTGACCGTGCTGAACCAGGGCCAGGGCAGTTTCGGACTTGCCGACCCCGGATTCCCCGGTTAAGAGAACCCCCATCCCAAAGACTTCGACCAAGACCCCGTGGACGCTGCTTCTTTCGGCCAGCTTCACGGCCAGGTACTGGGTAATCATGCTCATCAAGTAGGTCGTGGTGTCGTTGGAAATCAAAATCGGAGTCCCGGCTGCTTCCGCCGCCTCCTTCAGTTCAGCTGGCACCGGCAGATTGCGGGAAACCAGCAGGCAAGGAGTTTCTTTCTGGCAGATTTTTTCAAAAACCCGCCGGCGCAAATCGTGATCCAGGCGGGCAGCGTATGAAATTTCTGTTCTGCCCAAAAGCTGGACCCGGTCAGCCGGGTAAAAATCAAAGTAGCCGCTTAATTCCAGTCCCGGCCGGTAAACGTCGGAAACCGTAATCTTCTTGCCGGCCACATATTCTTGTCCCTGCAGAACCCGCAGGTTGGAATTGTCATTAATGAGTTCAGTTAGTTTTACCTTGTTCGTCATCATGTGCCTCACTCTCATCAACATCTCGCACTGTCACATCTTGCGCCTGTTTCCGCGGCCGCTCCGGATCTGCTGGGCCTGGCTTGAACCAACTGGATTCCGGCCGGCTGGGCAGCTGGTATTTTTTCCGCCAGTAAAAGCGGTAGTAGAGCCATAAAAGCAAAATTACGACCAGGCCCACCGGCAGCAAGGCGATCAAGGCCTTGAAGAAAACCGAGAGCAGGGCCAGGGCAACTACAGCCGCCAAAACCAGCAGTACAATAGTGATAAATGACATGTTTTTCCTCTTATTCTGGGTTCTCCTGGCTCAAACGCCACTGAAGGTATGCATAGATGAAGGGATCCAGCTTCCCGTCCATGACTCCGCTCACATCAGCAGTTTCATAGCCGGTCCGGTGGTCTTTAACCATGCTGTAAGGGTGGAAGACGTAAGACCGGATCTGGGAACCCCAGGCAATATCCAGCTGCTCGCCCTTCAAGGCCGCCTTTTCCTTGCGCTTCTTTTCTTCTTCCAGGTGGAAAAGCTTGGCCCGCATTTCATTCATGGCCGTATCCCGGTTCTGGAACTGGGAGCGCTGGGCCTGGGAAGTCGTCACGATCCCGGTTGGAATGTGGGTGATCCGGACGGCACTGGAAGTCTTGTTAATGTGCTGGCCGCCCGCCCCGGATGACCGGTAGACGTCGATTCTGAGGTCCTTCGGGTCAATGTCGATTTCAATGGAGTCATCGACTTCAGGGATAACTTCAACCGAGGCAAAAGAAGTGTGCCGTCTTTTGGCTGAATCAAAAGGCGAAATCCGGACCAGGCGGTGAACTCCGTGTTCAGACTTGAGCAGCCCATAGGCATTCTTGCCGGAAATCCGGACGCTGACGCTCTTTAAGCCGGCTTCATCGCCTGGCTCAAAGTTGTTGACTTCAAATTTCAGACCTCGGGAGTCACAATAGCGCTGGTACATCCGGAGCAGCATGTTGCCCCAGTCCATGGCTTCAGTACCGCCGGCGCCTGGGTGGATTTCCATCAAGGCATTGTGGTCATCATACTCGCCCGACAAGAGCAGGTTCAGTTCATACTGGTGGAACTCTTCCTGCAGCTTGGCCAGCTGGTCTTCGGTGTCCTTTTGCAAGTCTTCATCTGCTTCCAGGCGCAGCAATTCCAGGGCGATTTCTTCGTCGGTCAGGTCTTTTTCCAAGGCCAGGAAGGAGTCCCGCTTTTCCTTAAGCAGGTTGGTCTCACTGATCAATTTCTGGGCCTTTTCCTGATTGTCCCAAAAGCCCGGTTCCGCCATTTTAGCTTCGTTGATTTCAATGCTTTCGCTGATATTATCGAAGTCAAAGAGACCCCCTGAAGTGGTTAAGCCGGGTCCGCAACTCGTCTAAAGCATTTTGAATTTCACTGATTTCCATTGTCTTTTTCCTTTGCTAAAAATTCTTGTTTTGACTTACTTAGATTATAACCAAAAAGAGGAGGCTCCCGCCCCCTCTTTTATAATTTGTTAACGACTCAAGTTGTTTCTGATCTGAGCCTTCATGAAGAGGCGAGTCACGTCAAACTCGATGTCGCTGATCATTTCTTCAAACATGTTGTATCCGGAGTCCTGGTATTCAACCAGTGGGTTAAGCTGGCCATAGCCCCGCAGGCCGATTGACTGCCGCAATTGGTCCATGGCGTCGATATGGTTGGTCCAGTGTTCGTCAACCACGCGCAGGATAACCACCTTTTCAAATTCCAGCATTTGTTCCGGGTCAGCCAGGGCAGCTTCTTTTTCCTGGTAGTTGTCTTCAACCAGTTGGTAAAGCTGCTTCTTAAGAGCATCTGGCGTGAAGGTCTTAAAGTCGATTTCTGAATCAACGTATTCTTCACTGGCCAGGCTGGACACGATGAAGTCACGCAAAGAGTCCAGGCGCCAAGTTGACCGGTCGCCTTGGGTGAACATGTCCACTTGGTGGTCGATGGTCCGGTGGATCATTGGCAGCAAGACGCTCTTCAAAGACTTCTGCTCATCGATGACCTGCATCCGTTCCTTGTAGATAATTTCACGCTGGATCCGCATAACGTCGTCGTATTGCAGGGTCTGCTTACGGGTGTCGTAGTTGTTCCCTTCAACCCGCTTCTGGGCAGATTCAACCTGGCGGGTGATCAAACGGCTTTCGATAACCTTGTCGTCGTCATTGTCGGACAGGCGGTCAAGGAAGTCCTTGACCCGGTCGCCCCCAAAGCGCTTCATCAAGTCGTCTTCCAGGGACAGGTAGAAGCGGGTGTAGCCCGGGTCACCCTGCCGGCCGGACCGGCCCCGCAGCTGGTTGTCGATACGGCGGGATTCGTGTCTTTCAGTCCCGATTACGGCTAAACCGCCCAGTTCCTTGACGCCAGGCCCCAGCTTGATGTCAGTCCCACGCCCGGCCATGTTGGTGGCAATCGTGACTGCCCCTCTTTGGCCGGCATTCATGATGATGGCTGCTTCTTTGGCGTGGTTCTTGGCGTTCAAGACAGCGTGCGGGATGTGTTCCTTGTCCAGCATGTGGCTCAAGCGTTCAGAAGATTCAATGGCCACCGTGCCGACCAGGATTGGCTGGCCCTTGGCGTGCCGCTGCTTGATTTCGTCAACCACGGCCTTGAACTTGGAGTCCAGGGTCGGGTAGAGCAGGTCTGGCATGTCCTGTCTGATGACTGGCCGGTTGGTCGGGATAGTGATGACTTCCATGTTGTAGATTTCACGGAATTCTTCTTCTTCAGTCTTGGCCGTACCGGTCATCCCGGCCAGCTTCTTGTACATTCTGAAGTAGTTCTGGTAAGTAATCGTGGCCTGGGTCTGAGATTCTTCCTGGATCTTGACCCCTTCCTTGGCTTCGATGGCCTGGTGCAGGCCGTCTGAGTAGCGCCGGCCTTCCATAACACGGCCGGTAAAGGAGTCGACGATCAAGACTTCACCGTCTTGAACCACGTAGTCGATGTCCTTGAGCATGATGTAGTTGGCCCGCAGGGCTTGGTCGATGTGGTGGACCAGCTTCTGGTTTTCAACGTCGTAAAGGTTCTTGAGGCCAAAGTGGTCACAGGCCTTCTGGATCCCGGTTCTGGTCAAGGAAATGGTCTTGGTTGGCCAGTCGATCTTGTAGTCGCCGTGATCTTCATCGTCATCAGCGTCATTGTCGCTCTTGTCTTCAACCAGCTTCTTGACAAAGCGGTCAGCCCGGACATAGTCGGCGTTGGCTTGTTCAGCTTCACCGGAAATGATCAAAGGCGTCCGTGCTTCGTCGATCAAGATGGAGTCAACTTCGTCGATGATGGCGTAGTTAAGCGGCCGCTGAACCATTTGTTCCTTGTAGACAACCATATTGTCCCGGAGGTAGTCAAAGCCCAGTTCGGAGTTGGTTGAGTAGGTTACGTCGCAGGCGTAAGCTTCCCGCTTTTCTTCCGGAGACATGGTGCTGACGTTCAAGCCAACTGTCAGACCCAGCCAGCGGTAGAGCTGGCCCATTTCAGTTTCGTCACGGCTGGACAGGTATTCGTTGACAGTAACAACGTGCACGCCCTTGCCGGACAAAGCGTTGAGGTAAACCGGCATGGTGGCCGTCAAGGTCTTACCTTCACCGGTCATCATTTCGGCAATGTTGCCCCGGTGCAGGGCAATCCCACCCAGGATCTGCACGCGGAACGGGTACAGGCCCAAGACCCGCTTGGAAGCTTCCCGGGATACGGCGAAGGCTTCCGGCAGCAGGTCGTCTAAGCTTTCGCCCTTTTCGATGCGGCTGCGGAATTCCGGCGTCTTGGCCTGTAATTCTTCGTCAGAAAGAGCGGCCATTTGGTCAGCGTATGACTCTACTTGGTCAGCAATTTTTTCAAAACGCTTAAGTTCTCTTTTGTCAGCGTTGTATAACTTCTTTAAAATGTTTGCCATCTAATCGTCCTTAATTCTGATATTTAGTCTAAAATCACAGAATAATTTTAACATGTAACTGCCAAAAATTAAAATAATCTACAAAAATAAGCAGGGCACAATAATTATCGTGCCCTGCCTGGCTTGCTGCCTTAGTATTCAGTTAGATATCCGGCAAAACTATTCGTTAGTTTCAATCAAGCCGTAGCTGCCGTCGTTGCGGCGGTAAACTACGCTGGTGCCGTTGGTTTCAGCGTCTTGGAAGACGAAGAAGTCGTGTTCCAGCATGTCCATTTGCAAGATGGCTTCTTCTGGGTCCATTGGCTTCAAGTTAACCCGCTTGTTGCGGACGATCTTGAACATTGGAGCCTTTTCTTCCTTCTCTTCTTCAACCGGAGCTTCTTCAGGAACAAAGAATTCTTCTACGCCCTTTTCCCGGCTCTTGCGGTTGACGCGGGTCTTGTACTTTCTGATTTGGCGTTCAAGCTTTTCGGAAACAAAGTCAATGCTGCGGTACATGTCATCCGTAGTTTCTTCAGCTCTCAAAACCAGGTATGGAAGCGGGATAGTTACTTCAACCTTAGCTGAGTGGTCACGGTATACCTTCAGATTTACATGAGCGATTACGTCCTGGCTCAGATCAAAGTACTTTTCCAACTTGGTCAAGCGCTTTTCAACATAGTCTCTCAAAGCTTCAGTGACTTCAATATTTTCGCCACGAACATTGTACTTTAACATAATAATTATCTCCTTTCCCGCTTGCGCGGTTTCTTTACACCCATATTATACCAAACTTGAAAGCGCTTTGTGAAAATATTTAGCGACTAATTGAAAAACTTTCGACCTGGCATTCAGGAAAAGCCGTTTCAATTGCGTCGCGCGCGTGGTAAAGCGTTCGGCCTGTGGTGTAAATGTCATCCAAAAGGATGATCTTGCCTGTTATTTTACCCCTAAATTCCGGATTTAGAAAGAAATTTTGCTTGGCCTGCATCCGGGCTTTTTTGTCCTTTTCTCCCTGGGCCCCAGCACCTGCCTTCTTGGCTAAAAGCGGAGTTAGAGGCAAAAGAGGATTAAAAATTTCCCAGACTGTATCGTAGCCCCGCTTCTTCCGGTGCTCAGGTGAAGTTGGGACAGGCACGTAGTAGTCAGCTGCTAATTTCTGGGCAGCCGGGGCGGCTAATTCCTGCAAGACTTGGCAGAGCAGGTAGTCCCCGTAGCGCTTGTAGCGGACCATCAAGTCGTGAAAGGCCTGGTTGTAGCAGTAGATGGCCTGGTTTTGCAAAAAATCTCCTTGGTAGATCCGCCGCCACTTCTGGCAGTCCTGACAGATTTCCCCATTAGTCTGCTGGCGGCCGCACTGGGGGCAAAAGACGGGGCCGATTTGGTCAAACTGCTTGCGGCAGGATGGACACAGGCAGGAAGTCTTAATTTTGCCCGGCAAAAGCAGGCGCCTGATATCCAGGTCTTCGGTAAAAGCCTGGTCGCAAAAAAGGCAAAGGCTCATCCCCGGTTCATCTCCTTGATCTGCTTGACCGCGCTTCTGATCTGCCGGCTGTAGCGCCGGTAGCAAAACAAGACCAGGCCGTCCGGGTCCTGCTTGTCTCTGCCCACCCGGCCGGCGATTTGGACCAGGCTGGCGGCGGAATAAATCTCATCGTCAGCCGCCACGATGATCACCCAGACATGCTTGAAGGTCACCCCCCGCTCCAAGATTGTGGTCGTCAAGAGCAGGTCCAGGTCTCCTTTTCTGAATTTCTCCACCTTCTCCAGCCGGTCCGAGTCCTGGGCGTAGACTGTTGCCAGGCGTTTATTTGGCAGGAGCTTTTTGACGGCGGAAAAATACTGGGGCATCTGGGAAATTCTGGGCAAAAAGACTAAAAGGGGGTGGCCGCTTTCCGCGGCCATTTTGATCCGCCGGGCCAGCTTGGGATGCAGGCGGCCTTTGGCCAAAAAGGGCTTGATGTAGAAGTCAAGCCGGGGTACGGGCAAGGGGTAGCCGTGAAAGCGGCGGTTGAGCCTGACAATGGCTAGTTTCCCCTGCTTGACTTTTTTCAGCAGGTCCTCTGGCGGCGTCGCCGTCAAAAAGACCCGGCTGCCCGTTTTCTTAACGGCATTTCCCGCAGCAAAATGCAGCTGAGGATTGCCGGCATAAGGGAAGGAGTCGATCTCGTCGATGATCAAAAGATCAAAGGCCTGGTAGTACTTAAGCAATTGGTGAGTCGTGCAGATGACCAGCTGCTCATTGGCAGGCTGCTTTTCCTCCCGGCCATGATACTTGCCGATCTCCACTTCCCCAAAGGCGGCCACCAGGCGGGGATAAAGCTCATTGACCACGTCGATTCTGGGCGTGGCGATAGCCACCCGGCAGCCGCGGCTGAAAGCCTCAGCCAATAAGGGAAAAATCATCTCCGTTTTCCCCGCCCCAGTCACGGCCTCGACCAGGCAGTCCTCTTTAGCCGCGAATTTTTCCAGCAAAAAGCGGCTCACGCCCTCCTGGCGCTCTTGCAGCTGCCCAGTCCAGGTCATCCCCGCTTTAGCCGGATAAGAGCCGCTAGCGGCTTGCCGGACCAAAAGCTTGCCCTCATCCAGCCGGCCCAGGCCCACGCAAGCGCGGCAATACAAAAATCCCGACGGCAGACGCGCCCAGCAGGAGCTGCCGCAGCGCTGGCAGATGCCATTTTCTATGGCAGGAATTGCCGTCTGCCCCTCTTTTATGCTATTATCCACTTTGTCAACCAGCCATTGGCGGCCGGCCAGAGATTCTTTTTCTTCTGTCACTTTTTTCGCCTCCACTAACTAATACACCAAAAAGGGATGATTTTTTGTCAAAAGAAGCAGATTTTTTAACGATCAAAGAAAACGGCCAGCATGAGCTGGTCATCAAGAAGAGCCGCTTTATCGCGACTTTTGCCCGGGTCCAGGATGAAGAAGAAGCCCGGGACTTCATCGCCGCTACCAGCAAAAAGTACCATGACGCCACCCACAACACCTATGCTTACACCTTGGGCATCAATGATGACCGGGTCAAAAGCAGCGACAACGGCGAACCAAGCGGGACAGCCGGGGTGCCGGAATTAAAGACTCTGCAATTGATGGGCCTAAAAAATGTCGCCGTCGTCGTGACCAGGTATTTTGGCGGAATCAAATTAGGGGCCGGCGGCCTCATCCGGGCATATTCTTCCAGCGTCAGCGAAGCAGCTGAAGCAATCGGCATCGTCAAGCGGGTCAAGCAACAGGAATTGATTTTTACCATCTCCTACAACCGCTATGACAAGGTCGACCACTTCCTCAAGGAGAAAGAGGTCTATGTTGCCGGCACTGAATACGGCGTAAACATCACCATTTCCGTCTACCTCGACCTGGACCAGATTGACCCCTTCATCAGCGATTTGACCGAGCTCTTAAACGGGGAACCCGACCTGATCAAGGGCGACCAGCGCTATAACGAAATTCCCGTCAAAAGCGGAGAAAAAAGATTCTGACCAAAAATGACCAAGCATTTCTGCTTGGTCATTTCTTTTATCTGTTCAGTTTTATTGTTTTTTATCTTTATCGCTATTTTTACCAGTAGCCTTTTTGTCAGCCGGCCGGTGGCCGCCCTTAGACCGCTCCTGCCACTTCTGGGGCTTGGCCTCACCCTGGTGCCAGACTTCAACGTCTGGCTCCTTGGTGTGGGTGCTATGCAGGACCAAGCGGTTAATCAAGTGACTGAGGGGCTTGTATTTTTCCCCTAAAAGGCCAATCGATTCCACAAAGAGCTCAACAGCGATCAAGAGACCGACCAGCAAGAGGGCCATGGCCCAGAGCGGCGACAAAAGGAAGAGCATGGACACAAAAGAGAAAATCAAAGACAGGGCGTAAATCACCAGCACCGTCTGTCTTTGGGTCAAGCCCAGGTTCATCAGCTGGTGGTGAAGGTGGTGCTTGTCCGCCTGGGAAATCGGCTTCTTGTTCAGCTTGCGGCGGATCATGGCATAGACCGTGTCAGAGATCGGCACGCCCAAGATGATCACCGGCACCAAAAGAGAAATGAAGGTCACGTTCTTCAAGCCTTTTAAGGCTAATACCGAGATCATGAAGCCCAAGTAGAGGGCCCCAGTGTCCCCCAAAAAGATCTTGGCCGGGTTGAAGTTGTAAGGCAGAAAGCCCATTAGGCAAGCCGCCAGCATGAAGCAGGCAATCGGCACGTACAGGCCCTGGTTGCGCAAGAAGAAGTAGCCGACAATCCCCATGGTCAAAAGGGAGATGCAGGAGACCCCGGCGGCCAGGCCATCTAAGCCGTCAATCAAGTTGACCGCATTAGTCAAGGCCAGGATCCAGAAGATGGTAACCGGCAGGCTGAGATACCATGGCAGGTTGATAGTCTGGCCGGTAAAAGGAATGTTCAGCTCTGTCATCCTGACTTCGGCCAAGTAGTATGTGATCATGGCCGCGACAAAGATCCCGGCCATTTTTTGCCCGGGCTTGAGTTCTAAAATGTCATCAATCATCCCGGTCAAGACGATCACGCTGGAAGCCAGCAGGAGGGCAAAAAGCTCGTGGGTCGGGAACTGCTCTCTGAGCAAAATGAAGGTCCCGATGTTGTAGGTCACGAAAATTCCCAGCCCCCCGATAGTCGGCATAGGCTTCTTGTTGACCCGGCGGGCGTTAGGATTGTCCACTGCCCCCAGGACAAAGGCCAGGCGCCGGATGAAAGGCGTGATCGCCACTTGGATGATCACCAGTAAAAAAAGGTCAACGATAATCTTAAACATGAAATTCTGCTTTCTGAGTCTAGTTGAATTAATTATACCGGGCTTTAAGGCGATTTGCCAAATGGTAACAAAAAAGTCCAGAATTCAATCTGGACTTTCTTTATTATTTGGCAACTGCCACGGCACGTTTCTCCCGTATTACGGTGATCTTGATATTGCCTGGGTAATCGAGTTCTTTCTCGACCCTGTCTCGGATTTCATGGGCCAAAACCGTGGTCTCATCATCTGAGATCTTGGCCGGCTCAACCATTACGCGGACCTCCCGGCCGGCCTGGATGGCATATGCCTGCTTGACGCCGTCATAGCTGCCAGCAATGTCTTCCAGTTCGGTCAAGCGGCGGATGTAGTTCTCCAAGCTTTCGCTTCTGGCCCCAGGCCGGGCGGAGGAAATCGTGTCCGCCGCCACAACCAGGTCAGCAATAAAGGAGAGCTTCGGCACGTCGCCGTGGTGGGCAGCAATCGCATTGACCACCAAGTCCGGTTCATGGTATTTCCGAGTCAATTCAACACCGATTTCTACGTGGGAGCCTTCGATATCGTGGTCAATTGCCTTGCCAATATCGTGTAATAATCCCGCGCGAACCGCTAATTTTTCATCCAAACCAAGTTCAGCTGCCATGGTCCCGGCCAGCTTCCCGACTTCAATCGAGTGCGCCAGCACGTTCTGGCCATAGGAAGTCCGGTACTTTAACCGGCCCAGGATCTTGACCAGTTCCGGGTTCATCCGGTGGATGCCCAGTTCCATCAAGGCACTTTCGCCGGCCTCGTAAATATCGTCGTTGACTTCCTTGCGCGCCTTGTCAACCATCTCTTCGATCCGGGCCGGATGAATCCGCCCGTCCTTGATCAGTTTCTGCAGGGCCCGCTTGGCAACTTCCCGTCTGATGGAGTCAAAACCGCTCAAGGTAACCGTCTTTGGCGTATCGTCAATGATCAGGTCAACCCCAGTCATGGCTTCAAAGGAGCGGATGTTCCGGCCTTCACGGCCAATGATCCGCCCCTTCATGTCATCATTTGGCAAATCCACGACTGACACGGTCGTTTCCGCGACCGTATCCGCCGCGCTGCTCTGGATGGCATCCACGATGATTTGGTGGGCAAAGCGGTCGGCTCTGGCACTGATTTCTTCCTCGTTAGCCCGAATCATCTCCGCCTTCTCCTTGGTCAGGTGATCGGAGACCTGGGCCAAGACGATCTTCTTGGCCTCTTCTTCGTCTAAGTGGGAGATTTCCAGCAGCTTGTCATTCTGCTTCTCTACCAGCCCGTGCGCTTCTTCCAGCAAACCAGCAGCTTTTTCTTCCTGCTGTTTGATTTGGTCTTTCCTTTGTGTGAGTTGTTTCTCCCGGTCATCGAGCAGGCTGCTGCGGTGATCCAGGGTATCTTCTTTCTGCTGAAGGCGGTTTTCCTTGCGGGCCGCTTCATCGCGGCGCGCGTTCAGCTCGTCTTCAACCTTCTGCCGGTAATCCCTGATTTCTTCCTGGGCCTCCAGGATCTTGGCCTTCTTCTCCGTTTCAGCATCCCGCTTAACGGCTTCGGCGGCCTGTTTCTGCGCCTGGACTTCGGCCTTGGCTACTTCGACTTCGGCTTTCGCCTTGGCCAAAATTGCCTCCCCGCTCTGCCGGGCGTTTTCTGCCTTGGTTTCCCAGGCATTCTTCCGGATGGCATAACCAATCAGGCATCCCACGACAAGTGAAATAAGAAAAATTACAGCGACTGTTGCGAGAAAAAATATAGTATTATTCATCATGAGTTACGTCGCCTTTTTATTTAGAATTATTCACACATTACTAATCATATGTTACATTTTTGGTCAAGTCAATTCCTTAGCTGCATTTGAAGAAACAAAAAAAGATTGCCGCGCTCTTGCTGGCAATCTTTCTTTTCGGCAAAAATGGCCTATTTATCAGTCTTTTCCGGGCTTGCAGCCGCTTCTTGCTTGTCTTCAGCAGGGGCAGCTGCCTTCTTAGCCCGCTGCTCCTTGATCTTCTCTGGATTTTCCTTTTCTTCCAGAGATTCAGCATCGATCCCGTAAGCCTTGCGGACCTGGGACTGGATGTCCTCGTAGATGTCCGGGTGCTCTTCCAGGTACTTCTTGGCGTTTTCCCGGCCCTGGCCGATCTTTTCGCCATGGTAGGAGTACCAGGCCCCGGCCTTGTCGACGATGTCCTGGTCAGCGGCCATGTCCAGCAGTTCGCCGGACTGGGAAATCCCCTGCCCGTACATGATGTCGACTTCAGCTACCTTGAATGGCGGGGCAACCTTGTTCTTGACCACCTTGATCTTGACCCGGTTCCCGATAACGTTGGTGGACTGCTTGATCTGCTCAGCCCGGCGGACTTCCAGCCGAATGGTTGAGTAGAACTTCAGAGCCCGGCCACCTGGGGTGGTTTCGGGATTGCCGAACATGACGCCGACCTTTTCCCGGATCTGGTTGATGAAGATGGCAATGGTCTTGGTCTTGGCAATCGTGCCGGAGAGCTTGCGCAAGGCCTGGCTCATCAAGCGGGCCTGCAGGCCGACGTGGGAGTCGCCCATTTCACCTTCGATTTCAGCCCGCGGCACCAAAGCAGCAACTGAGTCGACCACGACAATGTCAATGGCCCCGCTGGAAATCAAGGTGTCCGCAATCTGCAGCCCTTCTTCCCCAGTGTTTGGCTGAGACAGGATCAGCTGGTCGATGTCCACGCCCAGGGCTTCAGCGTAAGCCGGGTCCATGGCGTTTTCCGCGTCGATGTAGGCAGCCGTGCCGCCCCGCTTCTGCACTTCGGCTACGGCGTGCAAGGCAACAGTGGTCTTACCGGAAGATTCCGGCCCGTAGATTTCCACGATCCGGCCCCGCGGGTAGCCGCCCACGCCCAAAGCCGCGTCCAGGGCCAGTGAGCCTGATGGAACAGTTGAGATCTGGGTGTCGACCTTCTCGCCCATCCGCATGACCGCGCCTTTACCGAAATTCTTTTCAATTTTCTTTAAAGCAGCTTCAAGAGCAGCTTGTTTTTCATCTTTAGCCAAATTTTTTCCCTCCTGGAAACTTACTAATAAACATTATACTTTGAAGGCCGGGTAAAAAGCAAGAAAAATCCGAACTAACGTTCAAATTATTTCTCCTCTACTTACTAGTACAAGAAAAAAGCCCTTTTTTCCCAAAACTTGCCTGAAAAAATAAAAAATGAGTACCTCGCTGATACTCATTTTTAAAGAATAGTGATTTTCTAAATGCTTACATTGACCCCTTGAAGACGTCCCATGATGAATGGAAGTAGTCGTAGCCGGAGTAGATCGTGAAGATCAGAGCCAGGTAGAGCAAAATGGTGCCCAGGTGGAAGATGTCGCCAAAGAGCAGGAAGATGATTGACAGCATCTGGCAGGTGGTCTTGATCTTGCCAGGCATGGCTGCAGCCATAACCTTGCCGTTGTTTTCAACCACGATCAAGCGCAGGCCGGTAACAGCCAGTTCCCGGCAGACAATGATCGCTACAACCCAGGCTGGGGCAAGCTTCAATTCAACCATGAAGATGAAGGCTGTCATAGTCAGCATCTTGTCAGCCAGCGGGTCAGCAAACTTACCAAAATTGGTTACCAGTCCCCGAGACCGGGCAATGTGGCCGTCAAACCAGTCAGTTGCTGAAGCAACGGCAAAAACGATCATGGCAACCACCCGGCTCCACAGAATTTCAGTCCCTGCCAGGGTGAATGAGCCGGCTGGCCATTGGGCGATCAGCAGGATCATGAAGACAGGAATCAAGAAGATTCGGAAAACAGTCAGTTTATTTGGTAAATTCATTGCTTTAAATTCCTCACTTTTCAGACTTAATGGTCATTCTTCTCTTATTGCTTGCTGCTGGAAGCGGCAGATGATGACGGAGCAGCTGATGACTGGCTGCTTGGAGCAGCGCTGGATGAAGCTTGAGAGCTTGATTGAACGCTGGAGCTGGAAGCAGCTGGCCGGCTTGAAGCTGAACTTTGAACGCTAGAACTGGTCCGGCTGCTGTAGCTTGTGCTGGTGCTGGTATTGGTGTTAGTGTTCGTGCTGCTGCTTGCGGCAGAGCTAGTTGATGATGAAGCAGAGCTGTCACCCAGGTAGATGGTCAAGCGGGTAGTGCCGTTGATTGGGGTGAATGGAATCTTCTTGCCGCTAACGGTTACCGTAACGCCAGTGTCAGTACCCAAGTAGACGATCAAAGTCTGCCCCTTCTTGACAGTTTCCGTGTGCTTTTCACCGCTTTGCAGGGTCCCCTGGTTGGTGATCACATTGTCAACGGAAACGTAGTAGTAGATGCTTTGCTTGCTTGAGCGGACTACCAAAGGAGTGCTGGACTTGATGCCAGTTACCCGGTAGCTTGAGCCGCCAAGTGAAGCAACCTTGATTGAGCTGGTCTTCTTCTTGGATGATGAAGAAGCAGATGAGCTCTTCTTGCTGGAAGATTTCTTGGAAGTGATCGTGACACTGGAGCCAGCATTTTCCTTCTGGCTGCTTGACCCGGTCTTTCTCATGTTGGCAACGACCATCCCCCCGATCAAAAGCAGGAGAGCAATCCCGCAGCCCAGGGCCAGGCGCGGAACCAGCTTGCGCCACTTGGCGTCCTTGGCAGGTTCTTCAGCGATTTCCCGCTTGGCTGGACGGCTGACTGGACGGACTGTTTCCTTTTCCGCCGGCTCTGCTGGAGCTGGCACTTCAGCTTCTTCATGAACTTCTTGGGCCGGGCTTTCTGCCGGCTGACTGACTTCATTCGTGACTTCGTTTGCAACTTCGCCTTGGTACTGGCTCAGCAATTCCTTGCCGTCCAAGCCGACGATTTGCGCGTATTGCCGGATGAAGGCCCGGACATAAAAGTCGCCTGGCAGCTTGTCGAATTCGTTGTTTTCGATCGCTTCCAGGTAGCGGCTCTGGATCTTCGTAGCCTTCTCAATATCGGAAATTGAAAGGCCCTTGGCCTCTCTTGCTTTACGTAATTGTTCTCCAATGCCTGACATTATTAACCTCTTCAATCACTTTAAAATTCGTTTATAAATTATAGCACAATGGCCCAGGCTGTGTCGCCCTATTCCAGCCAGCCGCCACTGACGTAAATCGTTTGCCCGGTCAGGTAGTCGCTTTCCGGATTCAGCAGGCAGTCGACCCAGTAGGCAATTTCCTTGGGCTTGGCCAAGTGGCCGGCTGGAATTTCTTCTGCCAGTTCCTTCAGGGTCTCCGGGGAAAACATGGCATTCATGGCTGTGTTGACCGCCCCTGGCGCCACGACGTTGACCGTAAAATGGCTGGCGGCAACCTCCCGGGCATAGGCCTGGGCAAAGCGGCTGATCCCACCTTTTGTGGCGCTGTAGACAGCTTCCATGGCGCTGCCCTGGCCCCCATAAACTGAGCCCAGGTAGACGATCCGGCTGTGTTCTTGCTTTAGGAGCTGGCCTTCCAGAAGCTTGGTCAGTTTGATTGGATTCTCCAAATTGACCTTGATGATCTGGTCGATGACCTGGGAGCTCTGGCTGCCCAGAAAGTCATAGTTGGTGATTCCTTGGGCAAAAACAACCGCGTTGACTGGCAAAAGTCCGCTGGCAAAAGCCCTAAGCTGGTCGTCGCCTGCTAAAAAGTCCAGCTTGATCGGCATGAAGTCCTGCAAGGGATGCTTTTCAGCCAATGCCTCAGCTAATTTGCTGGCCTCTTCCCAGTTGCTGTTGCAGTGCAAATACATCGACCAGCCAGACTCAGCCAGACGGGTGGCAATTGCTTGGCCAATGCCGCCGGTTGCCCCGAAAATCAATGCTCGCTTCATTCTTCCTCCCCCTCAAGCAGGCGGGCAGTGTTAATGCTGGCGCCCTTGCAAAGTTCCTGGCAATAAGCCCGGTAATCAGCAAAATTCATGGCCTGCATCTGCTCAACATTGGCAAACAGGTCTTCCTCATCCAGGCTTTCTTCGGCCATTTCCACGGCAAAGCCGGACAAATTGTCCAAGCTGCGCACGGTTTGGGCCAGCCAGCTTCTTTTATGAATCTCAAAGAGCTGCCGCATTGCCTTTTCCTGCTTTGGGGCAAAAAGACTGCCTGGCGCCAGTTCTTCTTTGATCTGGCTTAAAACAGTTTCTGCTTCCTGGCTCATCCCCAATAAGACCGCGTAGGCCCCTTGCCGGGTATAAGTCACGCTGATCTGAAGCGGCTGGCTGACCAGGCCGGCTTTTCTGGCACCGGCAAACCATTGGCTGGCGGCACCTAGCTTTGATTCTAGCATGATTTCCAGCAAAATTTGACTCATATCCCGACTTGCTAAGACTTTCTTAAAGTTTGGCAAAGGAATGGCTGCCGCAAACAGGGGCACTTCCCCGCCTGGCAAAACCCAGTCCTGGCCGCTTGATAAAAGCGGCACTAAGTCTGCTTCTTTTTGCGGGCTCCCGGGGCGCAGGTATTGGTCTGACAGTTTCTTGGCCTGGCGGAGAATAGTCTGAACCTGGTTGTCGGAAAAATCCCCGCAGGCAACAAAGGACATGCGGGAGGCTACATAGTTTTCGTCATAAGCCGCCTGGAGCTTTTCCTTGGTCACGCTGGCAATCGATTCCTTGGTCCCGGCCACGTCAATGGCCAAGTTGCAGTCTCCGTAGCTGCCCCGCAAAAGCTGGTCACCCAGGATCCAGTCAGGCTCATCCTGGTACATGGCCAGTTCCTGCTGGATGATGGGAATTTCTTTTTCCACATTCTCATCAGTAAAGTAAGGCTGGCCAACCAGCTTGAAGAGCAGGTCGATCATGGGGCCGACATTTTTTACCCCGCTGGCGTAGTACATGGTTTCATTGAAAGAGGTAAAGGCATTGACGCTGGCCCCCATTTTTTCAAATTCCAGGGACAAGTCGCCTTCTTCCGCGGCAAAAAGCTTGTGCTCCAAAAAGTGGGCCAGGCCGGCCACGGGCTGGGGATCAGCGCTGCCGAAGTCGACGATGATGCCGAAAAAGCGCTGGTTAAAGCCCTTGCGCCTGATCACCTGGGCCTTGAAGCCGGAAGGGAAGTCTTTTCTGATAATTTCTGGTTTGATCATTTTAATACATAGCTTTCATTCAGATACAGCTTCTTGGCAAAGTCGGCCAGCCGGCCGCTTGTCACCCGGCTGACGGCAGCCATCATGTCGAAGTCCTCGTAATCGGCATGAAGCTTGTAGCGGAGGTCTTTAGCCAAAAGCCAGCTGGCATGGTCCTGGTTGAGCAAGTGGCGGTTGGCCAGAGCCTGCCGGCTCTGCTTGAGCAGGCCCGGGTCAATCCGGCCGTCGGCCACCATCTGCATTTCCTTGCCGATGATCTGCCCGGCCAGGTCCAATTTGTCCGGGTCCAGACCGGCATTGACCAAAAAGAGGGCGTTGTCGGCATACCAGTTGCTTTCCACCGCGTAAGCCGCCCCGTTTTCTTCTCTTACCTTGCTGAAGAGCCGGGAAGACTGGTCGCCGGTCAAGTATTGGCGCAAAACTGTCCCGGTCGCCAAGTCCTGCAGGCTTGGCTGGCCCTTGTAGGCATAGCCCAGGAAAAGCTGGGCCTGCTGCTTAGCCTGCTTGTCTTCTTTCTCAATCCGCAAGTCAGGAGCCGGAATCAACAGATCCCGCTTGCCAAATTCCAAGGCCAGCCCCGGCCAGCCTTCTTCTTGCAGCTTTTTGGCTAAGAGCCGCTTGACCTGGCGGGCATCGTAGACATGGCCAAAGACGCAGCTGGCTTGAGTCTTGATAGCGTCAGCAAAGCGGCGGACATCCTGGCTAGTGGCGGCCTTAATATCTGCAATTGAGCCGATGAAGCTGGCCGCGTAATCTGGCTGATCCGCGTACCAGTTGTTGAAAAAAGCGCTTAAGGCCGCGTTGCTTGGCTCAGCCATGAGCTCCTGGTATTCTTCTTCCAGCTGCCTTTGGGCCAGCTGGACGGAATTTGGCGTAATCAAGGGTCTGGCTGCCAGGCCGGTAAAAGTTTCCGCTATCTGCCGGTAGTTGTAGTCCGGATCCAGGATTTCCTGGGGCTCAACGAAATTAGCCAGGTAGGAAATGATCATTTCCTTGCCAAAAAGCTGCACGACTGCTTCAAACTGGAAGGAATAGCGCTGCTGCAGTTCAAGCTGCTGGATGGCGGGATCTGGAAAAAGCTCGCTTTCGTTCATCTGCATGCGGCAGAGCAGGCTGGCCATGGCCATATTGTGCTTGGTTAGCGGCAAACGGACAAACAGGCCCAGGTTGCCGCTGGTAAATTTTTGATTGCTTTGAATGCTGATATTTTCTTCGTTCATTATTTTTATTCTTCTTGTCCTTCAGGCGGCAAAAGCACCTTGCGCGGCTTTGAGCCTTCTGGCGGGCCGACTACCCCGTGCTCTTCCAGCTCGTCAATCAGGCGGGCGGCCCGGTTGTAGCCGATTCTGAACCGCCGCTGCAGCATTGAGGTGCTGGCTGACTGCTGGCGGCGGACCAGGTCCACGGCCTGCTGGTAGTACTCGTCGTCAACGTCGTCATCGCCCTTTTCGTCATCATCCCCGGCCTGTGGAATCATTTCCTCATCATATTCAGCGCTTTGCTGGCCCTTGACCCAGTCAACGACAGCTTCCACTTCGTCGACGTCGATGTAGGCCCCTTGAATCCGTTCCGGCTTGGAAGCTCCGATCGGCAGATAGAGCATGTCCCCTCTGCCCAGCAATTTTTCAGCGCCGACTTGGTCCAAAATAGTCCGGGAGTCGACCCCACTGGAGACGGCAAAGGAAATTCTTGACGGCACATTGGCCTTGATCAAACCGGTAATGACGTCCACACTCGGTCTCTGGGTAGCCAGGATCATGTGAATGCCGGCAGCCCGGGCCATCTGGCCCAGACGGACGATGGAGTTTTCCACGTCGTGGCCGCCGACCATCATCAAGTCGCTCAATTCATCGACAACGACTAAGATATACGGCAAAGGCTCCATTACTGGCCGGCTGGCGTCCTGGTTGTTCTCAGCCACCTTGCGGTTGTATTCGCCCATGTTGCGGACGCTGCCGGCAGCAAAAAGCTTGTAGCGCCGCTCCATTTCGTCGACGACTTTTTTGAGGGCCTTGGAAGCCAGGCGGGAGTCAGTGACAACTGGGATCATCAAGTGGGGTACCCCGCTGTAAACAGACAGTTCGACCATCTTCGGGTCGATCAAAACCAGCTTGACTTCATCCGGCCGGGCCTTCATCAAAATGCTGGTCAAGATCGTGTTGATGGCCACGGACTTGCCGGACCCGGTTGACCCGGCTACCAGCAGGTGGGGCATCTTGGTCAAGTCAGCGCTGATGATCTGCCCGGTCACGTCCTTGCCTAAAGGCACCATCAAAGGATGGTCCTTGGCCTTTTGGTCCTGGTGCTCCATGGCGTCTTTAAAGGCCACGGACTGGGCCTTTTGGTTGGGCACTTCGATCCCGATATAAGGCTTGCCAGGAATCGGGGCTTCAATTCTGATATCCTTGGCGGCCAGGGCCAGAGCTAAATCATCGGCCAGGTTGACGATCCGGGAGACCTTGACCCCGACGGCTGGCTGGACTTCATAGCGGGTGATGGTCGGACCCAAGATGGCCTTTTTAACATTGACTTCCACCCCGAAGCTCTTGAAGGTTTCCTCCAAGATAGCCGTATTTTGCCCGATTTTATCCTTGTCGCTCGTCTGGTCGCTGGCTTGGACAGCCTTTAACAGAGACAGGGGCGGGAACTGGTAGTTGTCGTCATAGCTGACCGTGCCCTTGTCCAGTCCATGGTCAAGCTGCTGGTCAGCCAGAATCATTTTCTGGTCGTCTTCAGCCTGGCTGCGGGGCTTGGGCAGGTCATCCAGTTCCAGTGAATGGGTAACTGGCGGGTCAGGATGCTGCTCAGCCACCTGGATTTCCGGCAGGGAAGGCTTGGCTGCCTTCTTCTCTTGCTTCTCTTCTTTTGCTTTTTTCTCTGGCTTTGCGGGCCTAGCTTCTTCCTGGCTGGTCCCCCAAGGGTCGGTCAACTTCTCCCGGTTGTTGGGCTGACGCCTTTGCTGCTCTCTATACTCAGAGTACTTTTCCCTCAGCTGGCCGGCTCCGTCCTTGCTTTGCTGGATGAAGGCCCGGCTGATTTTTTGAAAAGCAGCGACCAGGTCACGGAATTTGACGTCAAAGAACATCAAGACCCCGCTGATTATGTTCAAAATTGCCAGGCACAGGCCTCCAATTTGACCTAAAAGCTGGTAGAAGATCCCGTACAAAAAGCTCCCGATCCAGCCCCCGCCGACACTGACAGTGACATTGGCCCGGGCTAATTCTTCAAAGATCACATTCTTGAAGGCCGGCAAAAATTCGCTGTGGATGCTTCTGATATTGAAAAAGCGGCTGGCCAGAATGTACAAAAGGCCCAGGTAAGCCAAAGTCAAGCCACTGGTCCGCTTAAAGCCAAAGCGGGGCGGCTGCCCGTAAATCAGCATGACCAGGCCCAAAATAGCCAGAAACGCGCCGCCCAAAAGGTAGCTGTCCCCAATCAAGAGCCGCAAGAGGTTGGCCAGCTGCTTGCCCAGCCAGCCAAAGCGCAATAACGCCAAAATGGCTACCAAGATCAAGACGATCCCGGTAACCACCCAGCTCAAAGATTCTTCTGTTTTCTTTTTATTCTTGTTTTTACGATTAGCCTGCCTTTTCTTTCGAGGCATTTTTTCACCTGCTCAATTCTTAGAAATTAGGTTCAAAGTCCAAGTTGATCGGTTCATCCAAGGCAACCTGGCTAACTTCGTAAGTCAAGGTTTCGATGTATTCAACCAGCGGCCGGCTGAGCAGACGGTAGGTTTCCTGGTCCAGGTCCTGGCCGTCGCCGTGGTAGCCTAAAAGCTGAACGACTTGGGTGTTGACCCCGCTGATTTCGATGATATTGTCTTCGTCTGGCGTAACGTCGTAGACAACGGCTACTTCGTAGTAGCCGCCTGCTTCACCGGCATCTTCAACACCGTCTTCGCCGGTAGCAACCACTTGGCGGATAGCTACGTTGACTTCGTTCTTTTCTTCTGGTTCGTCGAGCAGGTCATAGTGAAAGGCACGAACGATGATTGGGGTCTGCTTGTTAAATTCCATGATTTTACCTCATTAAATTTCTTTTTTAATCACTAATGCTTGGGCAAGTTCCGCTGGTAGCGGCCAGGACGGTTGTAGTCGTCCTTAAGCTTGTCGTTGTCATAGTGGTGGGACTTTTCCATGTGGGGAAAGCCTTGCTGGCGCAGGGCTTCAAAAATTACGATTGCCGCCGAATTGGACAAGTTGAAGGCCCGGATCTTGTCAGACATGGGGATGCGCAGGTTGCGGTCCTCATATTGCCGCATGAAGGTTTCCGGCAGGCCGGTCGTTTCCCGGCCAAAAACAAAGTAGTAGTCCTTGCTTTCGTCCGTGTAGTCAACGTCAGTGTAGGACTTGCTGGAGAACTTGGAGATCAAGTACATCTCGGCATTGTCCGGCAAAGAGGCCAGAAAGGCCCGCAGGTCGTCATGGCGGCGGATTTCGACTTCACCGCCGTAATCCAGAACGGCCCGCTTGAGGTGCTTGTCATCCAAGCAGAAGCCCAAGGGCTCGATCAAGTCCAAGACCGTGTTGGTTCCCGCGCAGGTTCTGGCAATATTGCCAGTATTGTCGGGAATTTCCGGCTCAAACAAAACAATATGGTTGGTCATTTATTTCCTTTCTTTTCTTCTTGTTCAGCCTGGCCTTCATCCTGGAAACTGTCGTCATACAGGTGGGAAACCTTCCGGTAGTACTGGTAGATATGGGTCAAGAGGATCTTCATCACCGCGTAGGCGGGAATCCCGCCGACCACGCCCCACAGGCCCCAGACTGAGCCCGCCCCCAGCATGACGATAATTGTCGTCGCCGGGTGCATCTTCAGCCGGTTACCGACAACCAGCGGACTGATGACCCGGGTTTCGATGATCTGCTCGATAAAGAAGACAGCCAGAACTTTCGCCACCATCGGCAAATTAGTTACTAAAGCAATGATCAAGGCCGGAATCAAACCAATAAAGGTCCCAAAGTAAGGGATCAGGTTCAAAAAGCCGGCGCAGATTGCCAGGGCTGCCCCGTAAGGCTCGCCGATAACCGTATAGCCGATGAAGAACATGATCCCTACGCAGATGGCCACGGAGACCTGGCCGATCACGTAAGAGGACACGGCCTGGTTGACTTCGTGGAGCAGGTTGCTGGTTGCCTGCTCCCAGCGCTGGGGAGCAAACTTGACCAGAAACGGCCGCAATTTGTGCCCGTCTTTCAGCATAAAGAAGAGCAAAAATGGTGCCGTGGCCAGGGTCGTGAAGACGGCCGTCGCCACGCTGACCGCGCTGGTCAAATTGCCCAGGGCACTGGAGACGGTTGATCCCATGCTTTTGCTAAAGTTCTTCTGCAAAGATGTCATCTGCTTTTGCAAAGAATCACGCAGGCCGCTGAACTTCGGGCTGTGCAGGAGGTCGTCAACCGCGTTGGTCGAATTCTTCCAAATTGATGGCCAGTTCTTGACCAAAGAATCAATCTGGCTCTGGACGACCGGGATCAAGGAATTGATTGCCCAAATCAAGAAGACCGTTACTATGGCAAAAATCACCAGGATGGTGACCGTCCGCGGCACCTTGAACTTCTCTTCCAGCTTGTCCACCAGCGGCTCCATCAGATAGTACTGGACCATGGCCACCAAGACTGGCGGCAGGATGGCGTTGATGAAGGTGTTGACCGGATTCAAGACAAAAGAGATCTTGTTGAAGACCAGCACGATCACCAGAGCCAAAAGCACGTTGATTAAGCCGACGCTGAAGCGGTTGTTGAGCACCCATTCCGTAAAGAGGCTCGTGTCTCTTTTCTTCATCAATCCAGCCTACAGGTGTTCGTAAACGATTTCGTCGTTGACTCTGAACTTAGGCATTTCCTGGTCTTCTGGCAAGTCCAGGTAGAGGGCGTTGGACATTGGCTTCTTTGGCAGCTTGTCAGTGAAAAAGAGGCTGGCGTGTTCCAAAGCCCGCAGGTTGCTGACCGCCATAGGGCCAACATAGTTGATCAAAAAGGTCGTTCCGTCGATGGTTACCGTGTCACCCTTTTTGAGCACGATCGCCTGGGCAGCCTGTTCATCGTCAAAGGCTTGAATGACGGAAACGTCCTGCAGTTCATCATTGGCCGTCTGGCCAAACAAAATTACAACGCGGTCTTTTTCGCTGATCGCGTTTGGTCCGATTTCTTTAATTGTAGATATCCATTTCATTTTTATCACCTGGTTAAATTCTAACATACTCCCTGCTAACTTAAAGCAAAGAAGGACAGAATTGTTAATTATTCTTTACGGACGACTATCTCTTATCGACATTTGCCAAAGATAAGCTTAATATTTAAACTAGACTTATTGTGGAGTAAATAAGGAGGTTTAAATTGCATATTTTAATTGGCGGCTACACCAAGCACGAGTCAGCCGGGATCTACCAGTTCGACTTTATCGGCTCCGGTGACCAAGCCCATCTGGAACAAAGAAGAAACGTCGTCGAAGTTGGCGGGCCAACCTATTTCCAAAAAGACGGCCAGTTCATTTTTACTATTAAGAATGAAAACGGCCAGGGGGGCATCGCGGCCTTTCAAAACGGCAAGCTGGTCAGCCAGCTGCTGCACGAAGGCTCTTCACCAGCCTACATCGGCATCAACAAGGAAAAGAAGCTGCTCTACACGGCCAACTACCACACTGGCGTCCTGGCCGTCATCAGCTATGATGACCAGGGCCAGCTGACCCTGCTTGACCAGGTCAAGCACGAAAACAAGGCTTTAGGGCCGCGGCCTGAACAAGCCGGCGCTCACCCACACTACTTTGACGAAACTCCGGGCGGGCACCTGGTTTCCTGCGATTTGGGCCAAGACAGAGTCGACTTCTACGGCTTTGACGGGCAAAAGCTTGAACATCTGGCCAGCTACCAAAATGAAGACGGCTTTGGTACCCGCCACCTGGCCTTTTCACCAGACGGCAAGTACTTCTACGTGGCCGGTGAATTGTCCAGCCAGGTCAACGTGGTCAAGTTTGACGAGGAAAACTGGATGTTCCGGTCCCTGGCAACCTATTCAACTATTCCGGAAAGCTGGGACCAGCATAACGGGGCAGCAGCCATCCGCCTGTCAAGTGACGGCAAGTTCCTTTACGTGTCCAACCGCGGCCACGACTCAATCGCTGTCTTTGCCGTTTTGCCAGACCAGGCCTTGAAGATGGTCCAGCGGGTGTCGACTTTTGGCGAATTCCCACGGGACTTCAACTGGGATGAAGAAGAAAAGTACGTCGTTGCCGCCAACCAAAACAGCAACAACGCCACCCTTTACCAACGGCAAAGTGATGGGACTTTGACCCCGCTGGAAAAGGACATCGCGGTCCCAGAAGGCACCAGAGTTTTATTTACCGATTAAGTTAGGAGTATTTTTTTAGTAACATGCTAGACATTTTCAAAGCCATCATTCTCGGCATCATCGAAGGGGTTACGGAATTTCTGCCGATCTCCTCAACTGGCCACCTCTACCTGGCCGACTACATCATCAAATTAGACCAGCCGACCAGCTTCATCAACATGTTTATGGTTGTCATCCAGCTGGGGGCCATCTTGAGCGTCATCGTAATTTACTTTAACAAGCTGAATCCTTTTGCCTCATCAAAAAGCAAGCGGGAAAAAGGACAGACTTGGCAGATCTGGTTCAAGGTCATCGTGGCCGTCCTGCCGTCAATCATCATCGGCCTACCGCTGAATGACTGGCTGGAAGAAAACATGACTTCCTGGCAGGTAATTTCCGCCACCTTGATCATTTACGGTGTCCTCTTCATCATCTTGGAAAACTACTACGCCAAGCGTCAGCCAAGCTTGACCGACTTAAACAAGATGAGCTACAAGACGGCTCTCTTGATTGGCTGCTTCCAGGTCTTGTCCATGATCCCGGGGACTTCCCGGTCCGGGGCAACCATCCTGGGGGCCATGCTGATCGGCTCAAGCCGCTACGTGGCAACTGAGTTCTCCTTCTTCCTGGCCATCCCGACCATGTTCGGGGCTTCACTTTTGAAGCTGGTCAAGTTCTTCAAGGCCGGCCACGTCTTTGTCGGCAACCAGCTGGCCATCCTCTTGGTCGGCATGGTCGTCTCCTTCATCGTGGCCTACCTGTCAATCAAGTTCCTGCTGAAGTACGTGCAGACCCACGATTTCAAGCCATTTGGCTGGTACCGGATTGTTTTGGGGATCATCGTCATCATCTGCGGTCTGGTCTTTGCGTAATACTTGTATTCACGCGAAAATATGCTATGATTATTGCTTAAGGATAGCAAGCTAGAGGACGGTGAATAAACATGTTAAGTTTGCTTTGCTTACTATTTATTTTGTGGCTCTGCTGGAAGATGGGCGTGGCCCTCTGGCGGGTTCTGATCTTTTTGATCGGGGTCGGCCTGGCCATTGCCTTGATCAGCTCAGTAGTTTTGCCGCTGCTGGCCATCTGTGCCCTTGGGGGCCTGGCCTGGGCAGTAATCTCAAACGCGTAAAAAATAGATACAGACAAATAACAAAAGGAGACAGGACTGCCTGTCTCCTTTTTTGGTATCTGGATTATTATTCTGCTTCCTGCTTGAGCTGGCGCCACAAGCCCTGCATGTCTTCCGGGTCTGGAATTTGGATTTCCCGCTCTTCCCCGCTGAAGGGGTTGGGAAAGGCCAGGTAGAAGCAGTTTAAGGCCTGGCGGGCAAAAGCATCCCTGGCCCCGTAAAGGTCGTCTCCATAAAGAACGTGGCCGATAGACGCCATGTGGATCCGGATCTGGTGGGTCCGGCCGGTCAATAGGCGGAGCTCAACTAGGCTGGCTCCTGGGACCTGGTCGATCACCCGGTATTCAGTCAAGGCCCTTTGCCCGTTCGGGTTGACCTCCCGCTTGACCGTGTCGCCCACCCGGGCCAGGGGCTTGTCGATCAAGCCGCTTAAATCTCCTTCAGCGAAGTTGCCATGTACGATTGCGTGGTACTTTTTGATAAAAGCATCCTTGCCCAGCTTGCTGAAGCGGTCATGGGCGATGGCGTTCTTGCCTAAGAGGACCAGGCCAGAAGTGTCCTGGTCCAGCCTGGTCACGATGTGGGGCTTGACATAGGCTGGGTTGACCCCTTGCTTTTCAAAATAAGCCAGCACCCGGTTGATCACCGCGTCTTCAGCATGAAAGCCGGAAGGAATCGATAATAGGCCAGCGGGCTTGTTGATTACCAAATAATCGGCCGTTTCTTCAACGACGGCCAGAGGCCGGCGGGAGACCTTCAGCCAGGGGTTGACTGGCTCTTGCCCCATCAAGAAGTGGACCACGTCCCCTTCTTTTAGCCGATAGCTCCCGTTTCTGCGGTGATGGTTGACCAGCATCATCCCGCCGTGGTTCTTGCAGTTGTTGACGGCCCGGCGGGAAAAGCCTTTTTTCAGCAAAAAATGACTCAGCTGGCCTGGGTCATTTTTCTCAACAATCATTTTGTATACTTGCACTATCTGTCACCAATGAAGGCGTCGTTGACCCGCTCCCAAAAATGGTGGTGGCCATACTGGTAAAAGCGAATCTCTTCCGCCGCTATTCTGTAATCTACTTTCTGCACATCGGTCAGGTTGATTCTTTCCCCATCGACGATTACAACCGCCCGGTCGGAAATCTTCGGCACGATGGTGATCCATTCATCCGGTGCGATAACAACGGGCGAGCCCACCGTCCGGAAGACCAGGTTGTTGATCGAAGCGATTTCCGTCAGCTGCAGGGCCTTGAGGCGGGGGTGGATCACCGCTCCGCCCAAGGACTTGCTGTAGGCCGTTGACCCGGTCGGAGTTGACACGCAGAGCCCGTCACCCCGGAAATTCTCAAAGCGCTCGCCCCCGAGCCAGACCTCAGCTTCCATGGTCTTGGAAATCCGCTTGATTGAGGCTTCGTTTAGGGCCAAAAAGCGCCGCTCCCCGCAGCTGGTGGTTACCTTCATGTCCAAAAGCGGGTAGCCCACCTCATTTTCTTCAACGGGGTGGCTGGCCAAGGCATCAACCAGCTTCTCCATGTCATAGTTCCGCCAGTCGGTATAAAAGCCTAAGTGGCCGGTGTGAATGCCGGCAAAGCAGACCTTGTCCAGCTGCTGCTTGTACTTGTGAAAGGCAGAGATCAAAGTCCCGTCACCGCCGACGGAAATTACCAGGTCGGGATGCTGCTGGTCCTGCAAAATGCCTTTTTCCGCGAGCAGCACCTGCAGGTGCCGGACCGCCACCTGGGTGGTCACGCGGTCATTGTGAACGATAGCTACTTTCATGACTTTTCCTTGCCCTTGTTCTTGGTGAAGATCTTCTGGGCTTCCTTGACCTCGTTTCTGATCGAGGACATCTCTTCATCCAGCTGGTAGGCCGCTTCCGCCGTCCGCTTGAGCCGCTCAGAAATATCTTCCGGGTAGGCCCCCTGGTACTTATAGTTCAAGGTGTGCTCTACCGTGGCCCAGAAGTTCATGGCCAAAGTCCGGATCTGGATTTCCGCCAAAAGGCGCTTGGACCCTTCTGGCAAATAAACCGTGTAGGCCACCACCATGTGGTAGGACCGGTAGCCGGACGGCTTGGCGTTTTGAATATAGTCGCGCTCTTCGACGACTTCCAGGTCGTCTCTGGCGTGAAGCAGGTCAACGACCCGGTAGATGTCGTCGACAAACTGGCACATGATCCGGATGCCGGCAATATCCTGCATGTCGGTTTCGATCACGTCCGGGCTGATGACCCGCCGCTGCATTTTCTCTTTAATGGAGTCGACCGTTTTCACCCGGCCAACCACGAATTCTATTGGTGAATGCTCTCCCTTGGTCAAGAAACTCTGCCGGAGAGCTCTGAATTTAACTTTTAGTTCATTTACGGCTTCATTGTATGGCCATAAAAAAGTATCCCAATCAGTAATCACAGACATTTTCCTTCCATCTCAAACAAATTCATTTTAACATAGATGTTAGCGAAAGCACCAACGCAAGCCTTTTAATTTTTATCTAACAAAGGAGTTATCAAAAATGAGCAAGAACCGCGAAATTGAAGCCAAAGTCGCCCTGGACCAGGCTAGCTACGATGCTATTACCAGCGCCTACCCGGTCAAGAGCGATTTCAAGCAGAGCAACCATTATTTTGACACCCCGGACTGGCAGCTGAAAAAAGACCACAGCGCCCTCAGAATCCGCTGCTTTAAAGACCGGGCCGAGGAAACCATCAAGGTCCCGGTCAAGAAGCTGCAGGAAACCTACCATGAAAGCCTGGAAATCAATGATGACTTGACCCTGCCTGAAGCCGAAGACTTTTTGAAAGAAGGCAAGCCGAGCCTAGTTGGCAATGTCGGCAAGTATCTTTTGGAGCATTACCCGGACAAAGCCGGTCAGCTGACCCTTTTTTCCTGGAGCAAGACCCGGCGGATCCTTTTGGACGGGCCGAAGGGCTGCGAGCTGACTTTAGACCAGACCAGCTACCCGGATGGCTACCAGGATTGGGAAATGGAAATTGAAAACGACTCCCCGGCTGCCATCAAGGAAGCCCTGGAAGAAATCAAGACCCGCTTTGCCTTGTCGGTCAAGTCAGCCAACAACATGAGCAAGATTGCCCGGGCCAGCCTGCATGCCAAGCAAAAATAGCCGTAAGCTTTTCTTTTGTTTTCAAGTAAAAGTTTTGTTAAAGTAGCAGATGAAGCAAAAATTGGAGGTCGACCATGTTCGAACTTTTTCTGTTTATCAATCCGTTAGGCTTGTCCTGCTACCAGCTTGAAAAGCGCATCCGGCTGCTGGCGAAAGACTTGGAGCTTGAAATTTCCGTCAATTACATCCCCCTGGTAACCATGGAGGCCATGAAGGCTGACATGGTCAAGCGGAACTGGAATTTCAACACTTCCATCAATTTGGCCAATTACCATAATGCCTCAGTCAGCGCCCAGAGCTTTTACTATGCCGTCCAGATTGCTTATGGCAAAAAGAAGGCCAGGAGCTTCCTGTTTAAGCTGCAGGAAAGCTTGAGCGACGGCCAGCGGTCTTACTCTCCGGCCTTGGCTGAAGAATTGCTGACAAGCCTGAATATCAAGCCAGAGAAAATTTCATCTACTTTAAACGACACTTGCTTAAAAGACGTCATTGCCCAGGACCAGCAGCTGGCCCGGAAATTCCAGGTCACTGCCCTGCCTTCAACTGTGGTTTTTGACGACCAAATTGACGACAGCGGCATCTTGCTTGACGGCGAACTAAGTGACGACGACCTCCTGCAGATTTTTCAAAATAGCGCTGACAGCTGCCTTGAACCCTTGATGCAGCTGACGGAGAATGCTCCGCTTTACTGCCCAGTCAGCCACCTTCATCTCTTATAGCCAGCCTCACCTTTAGGGGCTGGCTTTTTGCTGCAAAAATTTCAAGAGCCAGCTTTTCTCCCCTGGCAGCCGCCAAGTGGAAAAAGCCTCCCTGGGCAAGGTAAAGACGGTATAGCCGGTCAAGTACATCAATTCCCCCAGTTTCTGGCCCAGCTTGCTCTTTTCCTTCAGCTGCTGGTCCAAATAGTCCCGCTCCTTGACCCAGTCATCAGCCAAAGGCGGGGGCAAAAGGGGCCTAAAGTGCCACAAGGCAGCGATTCCTTCAGCGTCCAAAGCAAAATCTACCTGCCGGTAGAGCAGGGTCTGGCTGATGGGTGCCTGCTTGATCTGGTATTTTAGCCTGATTAGGCCTTCTTCTTGGTGGATTTCCAGATAATAGCTCCCCCAGGCCGGGTTTTCCCGAAAGAAAATCAGCTGGGTCTGCTTTAATTTTTCCCCTAAAAAATGCCGGCGGCCAACCAGCCAGACATCCTTGATCCCGATCGCCCGGTAAAGGGCATGCCGGTGGGCAAACTCTTCCTTGCTTAAGGGCGCGCACTGGACTTCAAAGGCCAAAAGCGGCGTGGCCAAAACGTCAGCCCGCAAGGCACCTTCAGCCAGCGGCACCTCAGTTTTCGCTGCCAGGCCCGCCGCGGTCAAGGCAGCTTTCAGGAGCATTTTCCCCTGCCGGTGCTCCTCTTGTTCCCCCAGCCCCCGGTAAGCCTGGTAGTGCTTGAAAAAGGGCTCAGCCTTCTGCGACAAAACCAGGATCACCGGCTTTTGGCAGCGCGGGCAGCGGTAGACTTCCTGGTTGAGATAGGCCGGGTTTTCCCGGACCTTGCCAGCCTCGCTGACGGCCAGGACCAGTTCTTTGTTTAATAAAGCTGCGTACAAAATAATCCCCCATTAACTAGTACGCCAAAAGGGGGAGATTTTTTTAAAAAAGCTGAAAAAAGGAAAAGGACTCCCGAAGGAGTCCGCAAATTATAGTCTATATTCTTATGCCCACTTGCTGGCAAACTGCCGGCGCAGAGCACCCAGAGCATCCTGCTGGAAGAGGCACTGGCCGTGGTCTTGGGCCTGCTGAAATTCGTCAGCGGACACCTGGCAGCCAAATTCATTGGCGATCGCCCAGGCATCAGCCGGCTTGATTTCCGCGTAGTTCTCGTCCATAAAAGCCAGCTTGAGATAGAACTTCTGCTTGTAGTAGTAGACGCTGGAAGCCAGGTCGCTGACCTTGAGGCTGTCAGCCAAAGCCAGGAGATCATCGATGTCGTCAAAGGCCAGGACATGAGTCTCCTGATAACTCCAGTAGTCCTCGTAGTCATCATCATCAGTGTTGCCCAGGTCCTGCATGATCACCGGGTCCATCTCAGTGTTGGCGTCATCAGCCGGATCCAGGTCAGAAAAGGCCCAGTACCCTTCCTCAACTGGCTCAGCTATATCGCCTCCGACCCCGTTAGCTTCAGGATCAAAGAAGCGCCGCATTTCTTCCGGCAGGTCGCTGTTATTATTCATCTTGGTAATCAAGAGATCGATCCCGCCATCGTTGGGCATGACTTGGAAAGTCACCGGCGCATCGCTGGCAAAGTCATTGTCCTCGTCTACTTCGCGCAGAACCGACAGGAAGAATTCCTGGACTCTTTCCCGGTTGCCGAGCAAGTCCAGAATCTTCAAGCCCCGCTGATTCAGATCCTCCCGGGTCATGCTTACGCGGAGCGTGTTCTCATTTACCTTTTCAACGCGCATTCTCAATCCCTCCTTTGTGTGTACTGTTATTGTAACCTAAAAAGCCGACAAAGCAAAAGCGTTAGCTTCTAGAAGCCAACGCCTTCAACTTTCTATTCTGAAATTATAAATCCTGGTCTGCCAGGCGCTTAGCCCGGGCCATTTCCAGCCGGCGCACGCTACGCGGCAGGAAGCGGCGGATTTCATCTTCATTGTAGCCGACCTGCATCCGGCGGTCATCCAAAATAATTGGCCGTCTCAGCAGGCTTGGGTTCTTTTCAATCAAATCGATCAGTTCGTTCATTGAAATGTCGTCCAGGTCGATGTTCAGCTCTTGGAAAGCCTTCGACCGCGTTGACACGATTTCTTCCGTGCCTTCTTCAGTCATTCTCAGAACATGAATGATTTCTTCCCGGTTCAGAGGATCAGAAATGATGTTTCTTTCCTTGTAGGGAATATTGTGCTGTTCAAGCCATTGCTTTGCCTTGCGGCATGAGGTGCAGCTTGGAGAAACATATAAATCTACCATTGTTACCACGCTCCTTTAAAATGAGATTGCATGAACACACATTCGTTACTTACTATATAGTTTAACATGGATACTTACAAAAAGGAAGGGGGTAATTGGCTTTCTTTTAAATTTCTTAATTAATCGGACAAAAAAAGCGGTCAGCTCACGCTAATCGCTTTTAATTTGCTCTTTACTTGTCAGCCATCAGGTTCTTAACCAATTCGATGTTGTCTTCGTTGGTCAATGATTCCTTGGTAGCCTTGTCAGCCAGGCTGGCGAGTTCTTCAGTTGAGAGCTTCTTCATTTCGTTTCTGATCCGCAGAATTGAAGTTGCGCTCATTGAGTATTCGTCCAGACCCATGGAAAGCAGGATTGGGAACATAGTTGAGTCACCAGCTGCTTCACCACACATCCCGCACCAGATGCCAGCTTCGTGAGCTGAGTCGATCGTGTGCTTGATGAGACGGAGAACTGACGGGTTGTATGGTTGGTAGAGGTAAGAAACGTTTTCGTTGCCCCGGTCAGCAGCCATAGTGTACTGGATCAAGTCGTTGGTCCCGATTGAGAAGAAGTCGACTTCCTTGGCAAATTGGTCTGCCAAAACAGCAGCTGCTGGAACTTCGATCATCATGCCGACTTGCAGGTCGTCGCCAACCTTGACGCCTTCCTTGACCAGCTTGTCCTTTTCTTCAGCCAAAACAGCCTTGGCTTGGTGAAGTTCGTCCAAAGTACCGATCATTGGGAACATGATCCCCAGCTTGCCGTAAGCTGATGCTCTCAGTAAGGCCCGCAGCTGGGTCCGGAAGATTTCCTTGTTCTTCAAGGACAGACGAACGGCACGGATACCCAGGAATGGGTTCATTTCTTCTGGCAGGTCCCAGTATGACAGGTGCTTGTCGCCACCGATGTCCATGGTTCTGATGATAACCTGCTTGCCGTTCATGCCTTCCAGAACCTTCTTGTAAGCTTCAAACTGGTCTTCTTCAGTTGGGAAGTCGTTTGAGTTCATGTACAAGAATTCAGTTCTGAACAGGCCGACTGCTTCAGCACCGTTTTCCAGAACGCCGGCCAGGTCGTCTGGAGTACCGATGTTGGCAGCAATAGTGAAGTGCTTGCCGTCAGCAGTTACTGATGGTTCGTCCTTCAGCTTCCGCCATTCAGCCTTTTGCTTGGCGAAGTCGTCGCCCTTCTTGCGGTAGTCAGCCACTTGTTCTTCGCTTGGTTCAACGATGGCAACACCATCCAAACCGTCAGCGATCAGCATTTGGCCGTTTTCTACAGAAGTGGTGATCTTTTCAGTCCCGACAACAGCTGGGATTTCCAAAGACCGGGCCATGATGGCTGAGTGAGCAGTCCGGCCGCCCAGGTCAGTTACGAAGCCCTTAACGTACTTCTTGTTCAATTGTGCCGTGTCACTTGGAGTCAAGTCTTCAGCAACCAGAACTACTTCGTGGTCGATGCTTGCCAAGTTAGGCAATTCCTTGCCCAGCAAGTGCGCCATGATCCGCTTTGAAACGTCGCGGACGTCAGCGGCACGTTCTTGCATGTAGGCATTGTCAGTCATGCTTTGGAAGATAGTGATGAAGTTTTGGGCAACTTCGTCCAAAGCTGCTTCACTGTTGACAGCGTCGCTCTTGATCTTGGCGCTGATCTGGCCAGTGAATTCAGGGTCTGACAGGAACATCAAGTGGGCGTCAAAGACTTGCGCTTCTTCTTCACCCAAGCTTTCAGCTGCAACCCTGCGGATGTTTTCCAATTCAGCTTGTGATTCGGCAACTGCCTTGTCAAAGCGGGCTACTTCAGCTTCCGCGTCGGCAACGGACTTCTTTTCAAAAGAAAGGTCCGGTTCGACCAGGAGGTAGGCTGGAGCAACAGCAACGCCGTCACTGGCTGCGATACCCTTCAAAGTTTCAGTCATTATTCAGCCAAACCTTCTTTTGACATAGTTTCAGCAACAGCTGCGATAGCTTCCTTTTCGTCGTCGCCTTCAGCGCTGATAGTAACGTCTGCACCTTGGCCAACACCCAATGACATTACGCCCATGATTGACTTAAGGTTAACTGACTTGCCGTTGTATTCAAGGTTGATGTCTGAACCAAACTTTGAAGCAGCTTGTACCAACAAGGTAGCTGGACGAGCGTGAATACCAGTTTCAGCGATAATGTGAAATTCTTTCTTTTCCATCGTAAATTATCTCCTTTAAAAATCAAGAATTGGGTACCAAAGTACCGTTTCCCTTAAAGAATAACATGTTTTCGAGGTCATTACAACTTAATTTGTAAATGTTTTCATTAATACTTGGGCTTATTCTCGATCGAAGTATAGGTAATAACCCCGCCGCGACCAGCCCGGCCGGTAATTTTCTTGTTTTTCCCGTAATTGCGCAGGCTTTGCTGGAAGGCAAAAGCATCTTCCGGGTCCTTCTGCGGGTCGATCTGGTACTCAAGCAAGTCGCCTGAGACCAATTGCTCCAAAATATCAGTATAGTCCATATTAATGTTACACCCCCCTTGTCCATTATTTTAGCGCATTTTTTTGTCAAAATTAAAGGAAGAAGACTCAAAGGCAAGCTATGTTCTTCCCAAGGCTTAGCACTTGACTAATCAGAGTGCTAAGCCCTATAATTTAGGCAGAACTTTGATGAAAGGCGGTATTTTAACATGTTGTGTCAAAACTGCCACCAACGGCAGGCCTCGATACATCTTTACACGAAGATTAACGGCCAAAACAAAGAAATCGACTTATGTCAGCAATGCTACCAAGAATTAAGGAATCAACAAGGCAATCAAATGAACAATGACAACTTTTTCGGCGACTTTGACGACCTCTTCAATGCTTTGAACGGGCGGCCAAATGGCGCAAACCGTGACAACAACCAAAATCCATCCGGGCAAAACCCGGGCCGGGGCGGCAATGGCGGCGGCCAGTCCCTGCTTGACCAGTTCGGGACCGACTTGACCGCTTTGGCCAAGAAGGGCAAGATCGACCCGGTTATCGGCCGGGACCGGGAAATCGCCCGGGTGATCGAAATCCTCAACCGGCGGACCAAGAACAACCCGGTTCTGATCGGGGAAGCCGGGGTCGGCAAGACCGCGGTTGTAGAAGGCCTGGCCCAAGACATCGTGGACGGGTCCGTTCCAGCTAAATTGCAAAACAAGCGGATCATCTCCCTCAACATGGTTTCCATGGTGCAAGGGACCGGGATCCGGGGCCAGTTTGAACAAAGAATGCAGCAGCTGGTCAAAGAGCTGCAGAGCCAGCCAGACATCATCCTCTTTATCGACGAAATCCACGAAATCGTCGGCGCCGGCAATTCTGAAGGCGGCATGGATGCCGGCAACATCATCAAGCCGGCTCTGGCCAGAGGCGAGCTGCAATTAGTCGGGGCCACGACCATCAAGGAATTCCGGGAAATCGAAAAGGACTCCGCCCTGGCCCGGCGTTTCCAGCCAGTTGAAGTCAAGGAACCAAGCATCGACGAAACCATCAAGATCCTCAAGGGGATCCAAAAGCGCTACGAGGACTACCACCACGTCAAATACACTGACGATGCCATCGAAGCTGCCGTCAAGCTGTCTGCCCGCTACATCCAGGACCGCTTCCTGCCAGACAAGGCCATCGACCTTCTGGACGAAGCCGGGTCAAGAATGAACCTGACCATTCCTTACATCGATAAGGAAAAGATCCAGGAAAGAATCGACGCGGCTGAGAAGCTCAAGCAGGACGCCTTGAAGAATGAAGACTACGAAAAGGCTGCCTACTACCGCGACCAGATCGAAAAATACGAAAAGCTGAAGGACCAGAACGTCGACCCGGACAAGACCCCAACCATCACGGCCAAGGTCATGGACAAGATCGTCGAAGAAAAGACCAACATCCCGGTCGGCGACATCCAGGCCCAAGAAGAAAACCAGCTGGCCAACCTGGCCAGCGACCTCAAGGCCAAGGTTATCGGCCAGGACGAAGCCGTTGACAAGGTGGCCCGGGCCATCAGAAGAAACCGGATCGGCTTCAACAAGTCCGGCCGGCCAATCGGCTCCTTCCTCTTCGTCGGCCCGACCGGGGTCGGCAAGACCGAGCTGGCTAAGCAGCTGGCCTTGAAGATGTTCGGCAGCGAAGACGCCATGATCCGCTTCGACATGTCCGAATTCATGGAGCAGTACTCTGTTTCCAAGCTGATCGGGTCAGCTCCGGGTTATGTCGGCTATGAAGAAGCCGGGCAATTGACTGAACGGGTCCGCCACAACCCTTACAGCCTGATCCTTTTGGACGAAGTTGAAAAGGCCCACCCAGATGTTTTGAACCTCTTCTTGCAGATTCTTGACGACGGCCGTTTGACTGACTCACAAGGGCGGACTGTCTCCTTCAAGGACACGATCATCATCATGACCTCAAACGCCGGCCAGGGGATCAAGACGGCCAGCGTGGGCTTCGCAGCGGAAAACAACAAGAACGAAGCTGAAGAAACCCGCAAGGTGATGAGCCAGTACTTCAAGCCGGAATTCCTGAACCGTTTTGACGACATCATCCAGTTCCACCCATTGACCAAGGGCAACCTCCTGCAGATCGTCAACCTCCTTTTGGACAAGACCAACGCCATGGTCAGCGACCAGGGCCTGCACATTACGGTTACTGACGCGGCCAAGGATAAGCTGGTTGAAGAAGGCTACGATCCGGAAATGGGCGCTCGTCCGCTTCGCCGGGTAATCCAGGAAGAAATCGAAGACAAGGTGGCCGACTACAAGCTGGACCACACTGAAGCCAAGCAATTAGTCGCCGACTTAAAGGATGGGGAAATCGCAATCTCTGAAGAAGTCCCTGCCCTGCCGGCAGCTGAAGCAAGTGAAGAAAAATAACTATCTCTGAACAGAAAAAACAAGGATTCTCCAAAAAGGATCCTTGTTTTTTTCTTGAATGCGTTATAATGAAAGTGAGGGGAATATCAGAGACAAATAGAAACGGGTGAAGTTTTATGCACTTAATTGATGTTACTAATAGCTATGCCGAATTAGTTCACAGTCAGCTAAATACTACGAGCGTGAACTACGTTAAAGTTTACTCCTTAGGCAACACTACCGTAGTTTATACCGAAAGCCCAATCGCCATCGGGATTGTATTAGAAAACCACCACCGCAAGATCCGCGAAGAAGAACTCGAATTCGTGGCCAAGCGGCTGATTCCCGACCGGACCAGCTACCAGCTTACAGTTGACAAGCACCGCCGGGTGGTTGAAATCCACGTTGACAAGTAATCCCTGCAAAAGAGCCCTGATGGGCTCTTTTTTACTCTCTTTCACTTTGTCGCCTTTTTCCTTTTCTTCTTTAGCTCCCTATTTCTTTTATCTTCCTTTTTTCTTTTCTGCGAAAAATTCAAAAAATACCCGTTTTTTAGCAAAATTGCAGATTTACTTGCGAAAAATAGCCTTTTTTTCAAAAAATCCGCCAGAATTGATCTATGTCAATTTTTTTATTAAGAAATAGTTCTACAATTTGCTTTGAGCACTGGAAAGCGCTTTTAGAAAAGAAAGTGAATGTGTAAAAAGCAGCAATTTTAAACTGTTGATTTGGTAAAAACAAGGAGGTACTAAACATGACAGTTTATCCGGATTACTTTTATGCTGAAAAAGACTTTGACAAGAGCCACATGGGCTACAAGCCGCTGACGATTCCAGCAGGCGTTGAGGCCCAGCCTTTGGCCGTTCCCCCGCTTTTAGCGCCGGACAAGGTTGATGGCAATGACATCTACTACACCATCGAAGCTCAGGAAGGTGAAAGCCAGATCCTGCCAGGCAAGAAGACCAAGACCTGGGGCTACAACGCTCCCCTTTTAGGCCAGACCCTGGTAGTCAAGACCGGGCAAAGAGTCCACGTGCGCCTCAAAAACAGCCTGCCTGTCCTCACTTCATTCCACTGGCACGGCATGGAAGTTCCGGGACCAATTACTGACGGCGGCTGCCACGCCCCAGTTTACCCTGGTGAAGAAAAAGATATCGAATTTACGGTCAAACAGCCTGCCGCTTTGACCTGGCTGCACGCCCACCCATGTCCGTCAACGGCCATGCAGGTCTGGATGGGCCTGGCCATGGGGGTCGTGGTTACTGATGACAATGAAGCCCGCCTGCCGATTCCAAAGAACTACGGGGTCGATGAATTCCCAATTATCCTGCAGGACCGGACCTTCCACGACAACCAGCTTGACTACCGGGCCGACTACGACCCAATGGGCGTCTTTGGTGAAGTTCCTTTGATCAACGGCGTGGTTCGTCCTTACGTTGACGTAACCACCCAAAAGGTCCGCCTGCTCTTCTTGGGCGGGTCTGACCGCCGGGAATGGCGCCTGCACTTTGAAAACGACCTGACCATGACCCAAATCGGCGGGGACGACTCCTTCCTCAGACACCCGATCGACGTCAAGAAGCTTTTGATCGGGCCAGGGGAAAGACAGCAGGTCATCGTTGACTTTGCCGGCTACAAGGAAGGCGACGTTGTCAGCCTCTACACTGACGACTTCAAGCTGGTTGAATTCCGCATCCACGCCTTTGAAAAAGACGACCGGGAGCTGCCATTCAACATCTTTACTCCAGATGACCCGGCCGTAAATAGCGAAGCACCAGTCCGCCACGTGACCATGGACGATCACGACAAGATCAACGGCCTCCGCTTCTCCATGGAAAGAATCGACATGAAGCAGACCTTGAACTCAGTTGAATACTGGGACGTAACCAACACCAACAACTCTGCTTCGGGGATGCTGCACCCCTTCCACATCCACGGTGCCCACTTCCTGGTCGTTTCCCGTAACGGGCAAAAGCCAAACCCAAACGAAATCAATGTCTACAAGGACACTATTGAAGTCGGCCCAGGCGAAACTGTCCGCTTGAAGGTCTACTTCCAAAATGCCGGGGTCTTCATGTACCACTGCCACATCATCGAACACGAAGATGCCGGCATGATGGCCCAGATCCAAATCGTTGACCCGAAGGACCCGGACAAGACCTACAAGCTGATGGACATGGAAACCATCACCAACGCCTTTGCTGAAGAAATGGGCGTTGAACCAGGTGAAGTCTTCATGCCAGGGATGGACGTTGAAGACATGGACATGGGTGCCTGCTTCCACGCGGCTGAAGCCGAAACCAGCCGCCGCTTGGTTGAAGCCGTTACTGCCGCTTCAAGAGCCGGCCACGGCCACGACGCTTCATCAGGCGCCAGCCACCACGACGCGACCCGCGGGGCCAGCCATCACTAAGAAGTAATTGGAGGAAAAGAATTATGATGAACAACAACCTTTACTTGAAGATTTTGTGGGTCTTGCTGTACGGGATCGTCGTCTTCTACACCTTTACGGATAAGATGATGATGGCCATGTACTGGATGGCCGGGGTAATGTTTGCCCAGTCCGTCATTGACCTCGTTTACTACTTTTTGCCAAAAAGCAAAACAGAAATGACTGAATGCTAGTCAGTCAAAACCAATCATGCACTAAAAAAACGATGCCTCGCGGCATCGTTTTTCTTGTTTACTTGCTTCTTTGCATTACAGCTTTTCCGTCAGTTCCACATCCGGGTACTTGTCGTGGAACCAGCGTTCAGCAAAAGCATTTTCAAAGAGGAAGAGTGGATTGCCGAAGCGGTCCTTGACCAAGAGGTTCCGGCTGGAAGACATCTTCGGGTCCAGCTGGTCAGGATTGATCCAGCGGGCTACCCGGTGGCCGATGGAAGTCATTTCAACTTCGGAGTTGTATTCATTCTTCATCCGGTACTGGAATACTTCAAACTGCAGCTGACCGACCGCCCCCAAAATGTAGTCGTCGGTCTGGTAGTTGCGGTAGAGCTGGACGGCGCCTTCTTGAACCAGCTGGTTCATCCCCTTGTGGAAGGACTTCTGCTTCATGACGTTCTTTGGTGAAACCCGCATGAAGAGTTCCGGGGTAAATTCCGGCAGCGGCGGGAATTCCAGCTTGCGCTTGCCAGCGTAGATGGAGTCCCCGATCTGGAAGTTGCCGGTGTCGTACAAACCAACAATGTCCCCGGCCACGGCTTCAGAAACCTGAACCCGGGCACTTGATTCAAATTCAACGGCATTGTTCAAGCGGACCGGCTTGCCGGTTCTGGCCAGGGTTACGTCTAGACCCTTGCTGAATTCCCCGCTGCAGACCCGGACAAAAGCAATCCGGTCTCTGTGCTGGGGGTTCATGTTGGCCTGGATCTTGAAGATAAAGCCGGAGAATTCATCATCATCTGGCTTGAGTTCTTCATCCCCGTTGACTTCGTGCTCGCCTGGCGCTGGAGCTAAGTCAACGAATTGTTCCAGGAAGGTCTCCACCCCAAAGTTGGTCAAGGCTGACCCAAAGAAGACTGGCGTCTGCTGGCCGGCTAAAACTTTTTCCCGGTCAAAGCTGGCTCCGGCCCCTTCCAAAAGCTCGATTTCACCCAAAGTTTCTTCAAACTGCGGATCATCAGCCAAAGGACTGCCTGCTGGCGCCTTCCCGTCTTCTAAAGCGATAAAGCGGTCTTGCCCTTCTTCCGGATGGTAGAGTTCAACCCGCTGGTTAGCCAGGTCATAAAGGCCCAGCAGGCTCTGCCCCATCCCAATTGGCCAGTTCATGGCCACGCCTTCAATGCCCAGGACTTCTTCCAGTTCAGCAACCAGGTCCAAAGGTTCACGGCCATCTCTGTCCAGCTTGTTCATGAAGGTGAAGACCGGAATCCCTCTTTGCCGCACGACCTTGAAGAGTTTCTTGGTCTGCGGCTCAATCCCGCGGGCGGAGTCGATGACCATGACCGCGGCGTCAACCGCCATCAAGGTCCGGTAGGTGTCTTCTGAGAAGTCCTGGTGGCCTGGGGTGTCCAGGATGTTGATCCGCTTGCCCTGGTATTCAAACTGCATAACGGATGAGGTAACGGAAATCCCACGCTTCTTTTCGATTTCCATCCAGTCACTGGTGGCGTAGTTCCCGGTTTTCCGGGCTTTAACCGTCCCGGCGCTCCGGATCACCCCACCCAAGAGCAGCATCTGTTCCGTAATCGTCGTCTTACCGGCGTCGGGGTGGGAGATGATCGCGAAAGTCCGCCGCTTATTTACTTTGTCTAAAAGTTCTTTGTTCATTATTCTTCAGTTTCTTCCTCGTAATTTTCTTCTGGCAGGGTCAACAAGACCGTCAAGAGCCGCGACCCCCGCATTCTTCTGGTCGTCAAAACCATGCCGTTGTCCAGGGGCACCTCCAGCTGCTCGCCTCTGCCCGGGATCACGCCCAATTTGGTGATCATGTAGCCGGCCAGGGTGTCGACATCTTCCATTTCCAGGTCAGTGCCAAAGCGTTCGTTGAAGTCAGTCAAAGGCATCTTGCCATAAATGACAAACTGGTGCTCATTCAGCTGCCGGACCAAAACTTCGGCCTTGTCGACCTCGTCATCGATATCGCCGACAATTTCTTCGATCAAGTCTTCAATGCTGGCCAGGCCAGTCACCCCGCCATATTCATCAGTTAGGATGGCCAATTGCTGCTGGCTGGTCTGCATCTGCACCAGCAAGTCATCCAGCTCAATCGTTTCCGGGGCAAAAAGGGGCGGGGAAATCAAGCGGTCATAAGTCAGCTGGTCAAAGCCGTGCTGGCGGGCCTCTCTAAGAATGGTGCGGATGTGGATGACGCCCACGATCTGGTCCTTGTCCTGGCGGTAGACGGGAATTCTTGAATAAGGCTGGCGGAGAATGTCATCCAGGTTTTCCTCCAGGTCATCCTCAATGTCGATCATGAAAGCGTCAGTCCGCGGCACCATGACTTCCCGGGCTACTTTATCGTGGAAAGCCATGCTGCCCTCAATCATCGAATATTCGGTATCAGTCAAAACATTGCCAGCATGCAGCTGGTCAATTTCAGCCTGCAGCTGGTCCTTGCCGCCTTCTTCATTGCTGGAAAAGCGGCTTCTCAATTTGTCAAACAGGCTGCCGGTCGCAGGGTCGCTTGTCATTTTGTTAACTCTCTTTCGTAAAATCCTTAAATATTTACATTATAGCATATGACCTTACTGTAATATGTTAAAATACCCCAGTAGAAAGAGGTGTTTTACCAATGAAAATGCGCCGCATTATGTTAGTTTTCGTCTTCCTGCTCTTGATTCCCTACATCTGCAGCCTGGCCATCATCGGGATCGGCTACAATGCCCTGGTCCTGCACTCGACAGACCCCTTCCGCACGGCTGTAGGGGCCTTTGTCGGGGCCATCATCATGCTGGCCGTCAAGGCCACCATCCAGCGGCCCTTGAATTTGCTGGCCGGAGACATCTATGACAGCTTCCTGCAGCAGATTCTCCGCTTCTTCAGCATCCGCCGCCGGCCGCTCTTGCAGGTCGCCAACTTCATCCTGGACTTTGTCCTCTGCACCCTGGCCACGATCGTGATCCGCCTGCTTTTGCCCCTGGAATGGATCGTCGGCACCTCCATGGGCTTCGTCATCTTGATCATGTTCATCTCAACTTGCCTGGGGGCCTACATCGAGTACGACAACCTGTCCATTGATGCTGAAATCAATCAATCCTAATTCTGACTGACCGGGAGGTAAAGGCTCTTGGTCAGTTTTTTATTGCCTAAATCCAGCTGGCGGAGGATGTAAGGGTTAGGATTCTCTTCCAGCTGAGCCTGGAAGTCGCTGCCTAAATCGCCGGCTTCATCCAAAAAGCGGGGCAGTTCGAAATTCAGCGGCAGGTCAAAGTAGGCGGCATTGGCCGTCTCTTCTTTTTGGAAAACCTGGGCGCTTGGCAGGGAAAATTTAAGCAAGCCGCTAACTTCGCTGCCTTTAGGCGCGATCACCCCGTACCAGTACATGAAGTTTTCCGGGCCAAAAACAATCAAAGACGCCCGCTGGTCGTCAAGGCCGGCTGATTTAACAAAGTCTTGAAAGGCCGGGTCGGCTTCCAGTTCCTGGTTGGCGGCCGCGAAGGTTCCGTTCGCGTCCATCATCCGGTCAGGAAAAGCCTTGCCGATAAAAGTAAGTTCGTTGATTTCTGTCTTCATTTCTCTGCTTCTTTCTATTGCTAGTATTCTTCCAGTTCTTCTAAAGGAATGATCTCCCCGGCCAAAAAGGCGCTGATTTCATCCCCGGAAAAGCCGTGGCTGTACAGGTACTGCCGCATCTTCTGCTCTCTTACGCCCGGCTCATAGCGCTTGAAGCGCTTGTAGGCCTTAAGGCCCTGCTTGGCCAAAGCTTCACGCTCCTGGTCCTCGTCAGCTTCCGGGACCAGTTCCTGGACTACTTCCTGGGCCAGGGAGCTGGAGAAGCCATGGCTGAGCAGTTTAGTCTGCATCTTGCGGTCAACTTCCCGCTTGGCAATCTTTCCCTGCTGGCCTAAAAGCGACTTGACCAGGCGCTGGCCAACCTCGGCCCATTCCTCATCAGTCACGTCCGCCAGGGCAGCTTCGATTAAGTCATCGTCAACGCCCTTTTTCTTTAAATCCCGGCGGACAGCCCCTGGTCCGTTCTTGCCGACCTGAAGGTCATTTTTGACAAAAAGGCGGGCATAAGCCTCGTCGTCCAGGTAGCCAAGGTCAACCAATTCTCCTACCGCCCGCTTGGCCGCTGACCGGGAAATTTCATGCTGGCTGAGATAGTCAGTCACTTCCTTGACCGTCCGGGGCTGGTAGGACAGGTATTTGGCCGCCAGGTCACTGGCCTTGGCAACAGCCTCAAAGTCCAGGATCTCATTGACCTTCTGGGGGGTAAGCTCCTGGCCCTTGAGCAGGACAAATTCCGCCAAGGTCTTTTCGCTGACGGAAAAAGCATATTCCTGGTCCAAAAAAATATTGTAGCGCCCCTGCCGCTTTTGTGCACTAACTTTCGTGATAATGGCCATTTTTTCCTCCTTATTTGGCAAATCTGGCAACTCTATCTTAGCAAATTGCCGCAAAAGCTGCGAAAAACTTGCGTCCCTTTTAAAAAGCCCGGTATAATAGTATGTCAAAAAGTTTCCAGTTTTTTATTGTAGAAAGAATAAGCAAGAAGAAGGCATCACATGCAGAAAAAACATTTTTCAAAAAATGCTCCTCAAGAGCGGCACGTCATCATCACCATCAAACGGCTGGGGATCAACGGTGAAGGGATCGGCTACTACAAGCGCAAGATCATCTTCATCCCCGGCGCCCTGCCAGATGAAGTCGTGGTGGCCAAGATCGTCAAGGACCACCCCCAATACCTGGAAGGCGAATTAGTCCGGATCAAGGAAGCCAGCCCGGACCGGGTTCCCTTCCCATCCGGCGTTGACCCGAGAATCGGCGGCCTTGAACTGGCCCACCTGTCCTACGAGGGCCAGCTCAAGTTCAAGAAGGACAACCTGGTCTCTGCCCTTGAAAAGTACCACCCGCGGGGCTACAAGAATTACAAGATCAAGAACACCATTCCGGCGCCGGATCAGTGGCACTACCGGGCTAAGGCCCAGTACCAGATCGAACGGGAAAACCATCATGTTTCCCTTGGTCTGTATGCCCCTAACTCCCACCAGTTGATCGACCTGCCGGAAATGCCAACGCAAAGCAAGGACACCCAGGATACTGAACGGGCCATCCGGGATTTGATCATCAAGCTCCGCGTCCCGATTGCCAACCGCCGGCGCAACTTGCCAGGCGTTAAGACCATCGTGGTCCGGCAAGCAGAAGCCAGCCAGGAAATGCAGGTAACCTTGATCACCGTTGGCCACAAGCTGGACAATCTTCTCCAGCTGGCTGATGAAATCATGCGCCTGCCAAAGGTCGTTTCCGTCTACCAAAATGAAACTGACTGGCAGAACCCGCAAGTCTGGGGGAACAAGACCAGCAAGCTCCGGGGCAAAAACCAGATCACGGAAGAAATCATGGGCAAGAAGTTTGCCTTGAGCCCCCGGGCCTTCTTCCAGCTGAACCCGGTCCAAACGGCAACCCTGTATTCTGAAGCCTTGAAGCTGCTCAGCTTAACGCCGGACATGACCTTGATTGACGCTTACTCAGGGGTTGGTACCCTGGGGATCTTAGCCGCTGACCAGGTCAAGCAGGTAGTCGGGATCGAAAGCATCCCTGAAGCCGTTTTGGACGCCCAGCACAATGTTGAGCTCAACCATGTCAGAAACGCTGAATACTTGCAGGGCAGCGTGGAAAAGCTCCTGCCCCGCTTAAAAGAAGATGGCCTGCCAATCGACGCCTTGATCGTCGATCCGCCGCGGACCGGCCTGGCCAAGTCTTTGATCAAGACCCTGCTCAGAGTCAAGCCAGCCAGCTTCGTCTACATTTCCTGCAACCCGTCCACCCTGGCCCAGGACCTGGTGCTTCTCAGCGAGGCCTATGACGTCCGGGTCATCGAAAACGTCGACATGCTGCCGCAGACGCCACGCTGCGAATGCATCGCCAAGCTGACCCTACGCAAAAAGTAAAAAGAAAATAAGCATTAGAAAAGGCGAGAAGATCAAATCTTCTCGCCTTTAAACTGCCCCCGGCAGTCTTTCCAAGTGGATGAGGTAGCTCATCAAATTAATAGTCACGATATTCAATTTTAAGAATTCACCAATGGCTAATACCGGCTAAGATAAAACAGTCACTTGTTCGAGTTTTACGTGCTAGCGTATGAAATGAATTAGACTATTGTGTATCGCCACTTGGTTAAAAGCTTCAAGCCTTTATTTTGGTCTCAATAAGAGAGACAGCGAATAATAATTACAATCTGGAGATAAAAACTTCTGTTCAGTTGTTTTCTACCTCTTCCACGCCTTCAGTATAGCATGAGATGCAAACGCTTGCAAGAGACTATTTGCCGTATTTTGCTAAAAATTGCTTGACCGTGCGTGCATACAAGGCCGGATTGTGCTCATAGGACTTGGCGTGCTGGGCCCCTTTGACGATCAAGAGCTGCTTTGGCCCCCGGCTGGCCCGGTAATTTTTATAAACCATTTCGGTCGGCACGAAAGTATCCTTGCTGCCATGGATAAAAAGCATGGGCCGGGTATTCTTCTTCAGCTGCTTAATGCTGGAAGCCTGGGCCAAAAAGTAGCCGGCTTTTAACTTGGTAATTCCGCTCAAGATTTCCACCAGGGGAAAACGCGGAAAGGCCGGCATATTGTAAAGAGCTTTGGCTTCGTGCTCAATTTCGTTTTTGGCACTGGTGTAGCCGCAGTCTTCGATGAAGCACTTGACCTGCTTGGGCAAGGTTAAGCCGGAAGTCATCATGGTCGTGGCCCCGCCCATGGAGACCCCGAAAATCACGATCTTGCTCTTTTGGCCATTTTTCTTGATTACCTGCTCGGCCCACTTTTTAACGTCGTTTTTCTCCAGCCAGCCGTAGCCGACATACTTGCCCTGGCTTTGCCCATGAGCTTCCGCGTCCGGCAAGAGGGTGTTGTAGCCCAGGGAGTGGAAAAGCTGGGCGTAGGCCCCCATATTTTCCTTGTTGGACATGTAGCCATGCAGGATGATCACGGTCTTGGCCGAGTTTTTGGCTGGAATATAATTGGCCCGGAGGAGATAATTGTTCTTAGCCGACCGTATCTGCCAGTGCTGCTTTTTCACCTGCTTGTACCAGAGCTTCTGCTTGTACTGGGGCGTGGACTTGGTCAACTTCACCGTCCCGTTGGTCACGAAGCTTTTCTTGCCCGGCACCACAGCCATGTTGAAAAAGTAGTAGCCGGCCCCGGCAAGGGCCAAGGCTAAAACAGCCAAAATGCCGGCCAGGATTTTGACCAGCCGGCTGGACTTGGATTTCTTTTGCTTCTTCTTATTCACCTGTTTTTTGTCCTCTTCCCTCATTATCTATAGTTTCTGTTATTTCTATCGCTTTGTAGCTTTATTTTTAGTAATATGAACAGTATACCACAATAAAAAAAGAAAGGATTATTTATGCTGCTCGCAGATTTTTTACAGCTTCTGACTGACCTGGGCGGGCAAAACGCCCTTTACCTGCAGGTAAAAGACCAGACCCTCCCCCTCAGCAAGTTCGTCCTGGCCCGGGAAGACTGCCAGCTCTTGTGCGGCAAAAAGCCCCTGACCCTGGCCAAATTCCGTCAGCTGACCGGCAAGGGGAGCAAATCCATCCCCCTCAGCTTCTATTGCCAGGAAAAAGAAATCTCCGTCTACGGAATCCAAATCCTGCCGGCTGAGAGAAAAATCGTCTGCAAGTGACATATAAAAAGAAGCTGCCTGATCTTCAGACAGCTTCTTTCTTTGCTTAGATTACTTAGCGGCTGGCTTCTTGCCTTCGCTTTCCAGCTTCTTGCCCAGGTCAATGATGTACTTGCGCAAAGCATCCTTGGTTTCTGGGTGACGGAGGCCGTATTGGATGGAAGTTTCCATGTAGCCTTCCTTGTTGCCGACGTCAAAGCGATCGCCCTTGAATTCATGGGCGAAGACCCGCTGGGTCTTGTTCAAGGCGTCGATGGCGTCAGTCAATTGGATTTCACCGCCAGCACCGGCCTTTTGCTTGTCCAGCATGTCAAAGATTTCCGGAGTCAGCAGGTAGCGGCCAATGATAGCCAGGTCACTTGGGGCCTTGTCAACGTCTGGCTTTTCCACGAAGGCCTTAACGTTGTACAGGCCTGGAGCAGTTTCGCCGATTGGGTCGATGACACCGTACTTGTTGACTTCTTCATGTGGCACCTTCATGACCGCGATGGTTGAAGCGTGGGTTTCATCGTAGCAGTCGATCAGCTGCTTGGTCAAAGGCGTCTTGTCTCTCATCAAGTCGTCGCCCAGCATAACCACGAAAGGTTCGCCGGCGATGAAGCTGCGGGCCCGGTTGACGGCATCCCCCAAACCGTTTGGATGCGGCTGGCGGGTGAAGTAAAGGTTGACCTTCATGTTGGACATGGTGGTTTCCCGGACCAGCTTCAAAAGCGCGTCCTTGTGCTTTTCAGTCAAGTTGTCTTCCAGTTCCGGGTTTGAGTCAAAGTGGTCTTCGATTGACCGCTTGCTTCTGCCAGTAACGATCAGAATGTCTTCAATCCCTGAAGCCATGGCTTCTTCAACGATAAATTGAATAGTTGGCTTGTCGACGATTGGCAGCATTTCCTTAGGCATGGCCTTGGTTGCTGGCAAAAATCTGGTTCCCAAACCGGCAGCTGGGATGATCGCTTTTCTGACTTTCATGTATTTACATCCTCTTTTCTTAACTTCGCACATTAATGAAAGCATTTTAAATGCAAGCGTATAATAACATATTTCTAGAGAAGAATCTAGTAAAGCTAGACCAATCTCCTAGAAAATGGACAATTACTTTTTCCGCCGCTTGGCAATAAACTCGGCCAAAGGGCCGTTGGAATAGGTCGCTGGCCCGTAGCGCAGCTGGTCCAAGCTGACGTTGACCGCCGTGCCAAAAAGCAAAAGAATGGCCAGGAGGTTGAGCCAGAGCATAAAAATGATAAAAGTTCCAACTATACCATAATTTTCCCATTTGACCGGAAAATTTTTCAAATAGAAGGAAAAAAGATAAGACAAGGCTTCCCAGCCGGCTACCGTCACGATGGTCCCGGGCAAAACCGCCTTCTTGAAGTGAACATTGGGCGCTACTGCGTTGAGGTAATAGACCCCGATCAGCATCAAGACCAGCAGAACCAGCCAGCGGTAGCTGAAGAGCCTGTCGATCCAGTCCAGAGACAAATTGAGGTAGGGCGCCAGAAAATGCAGGACTTCCTGGCCAAAAACCACAACCAGTGCCAAAAGGATAAACATGGTGACCATCAAAGCGCTGAAGATCACGGTCAAGGTCCGGTTCCAGATAAAGTGCCAGAAACCAAGTTTCAGTTCCTTGTTGTGGACGCCATACAGGCGGTTCATCCCGATTCTGACCGCGTTCACCATACAGGACATGGACCACAGGGCCAAGATCGCACCGAAGGAGAAATAGCTGGTCGAATTCGACTTAAGCAGGGTCTCGACGATCGGTATGATATAGCGGGCCACGTCACTTGGAAAAATCATTTCTACATAATCGACAATCGGGCCCGTGTCCAAGTGAAACCAAGGCAGGGCGTTACCGATAATGATGACGATGGGAAAAATTGAAAACAGGATGTAGTAGGCAATCACGATGGAACTTTGAAAAATCTCCCCTTGGGAAACGACCGAGGAAAGAGTTGCAAAAAAGCGCCGGACCCCCTTTTGTCCTGGCTCAACTTTTTCCGTCATGCCTAGTCTTCCATTTCGTCAAAGTGCGGGATGTACTTTTCCAGGCCGTCGTATGGCTTTTGCAAAGTCAAGATCTTCGGGCCGTCCTTGGTGATGGCAAAAGTGTGCTCGAACTGGGCTGACTTGGACCCGTCCGGAGTAGCGTAGAAGACCCAGTCATCATTCGGGTCGTCAACCGTCTTTTGCAAAATCCGCCAGTCCCCGCCGGCTTCAACCATTGGTTCAACGGTGATGGTCATGCCTTCGCGCAGACGCAAACCGTGACCGGCCTTGCCCCAGTGAGGAACTTCCGGGTCTTCGTGGATAGATGGCTGGATGCCGTGGCCGATCAGTTCCCGGACGTCACCGTAGCCTTCTTCATCTTCAACATAATGCTGAATGACAGCGCCGATGTCCCCGATACGGTTGCCGACAACTGCCTGGTCGATCCCCATGTACATGGCCTTCTTGGTCACGTCCATCAAGTGCTGGTCTTCTTCTGAGATCTGGCCAACCCCGTAAGTGGTGCAGGAGTCTGATTCGTAGCCGTTCAAGTTGCAGGTTACGTCAACCTTGACCAGGTCGCCTTCCTTTAAGAAAACATTCTTGCGGGGAATGTTGTGGGCAATTTCATCGTTGACTGAGATGCAGGTACCGTACTTGTAGCCTTCAAAACCTTGTTCTGACAAGCGGCCGCCCCGGCTGGAAACGAATTCCTGGCAGAATTCTTCAATGTCCCAGGTGGAAATGCCCGGCTTGATCACGTCACGCAGGGCCTCGAACATAGTTGCCAGCAAGTGGCCTGAAGCCTGCATGCCCTTCAATTCACGAACAGATTTAATAGTAATCAATTTATTTTTCCTTTCATAATGAAGTAGTTTGTCTTCACCATTATAACCTTTTTTAAAAGTTTGCTAAAGTAGCAAAGCGCCCAATTCGCCAAGCTCGGGCAAATCGTGTATAATACTCTAGAAATTGTTTTTTGGGAGCTTAACTTATGAGAGCAAAGATTGTTTTTGCCAGCATGACCGGCAACGACGAGGATATGGCTGAAATCCTGGAGGAAGACCTGCTGGACCAAGGCCTGGAAGTAGATTCTTCTGACGTCAGCTTTACTGACGCCAGCGATTATTTAGACAGCGACCTGTGCGTCTTCATCACCTATACTTACGGCGAAGGCGCCATGACTGACGAAATTGCCGACTTTTACGACCAGCTCAAGGAGCTGGACTTGACCGGCAAGTCTTTTGCGGTCATGGGTTCAGGCGACAAGACCTATAAGGAACACTACTGCGAGAACGTTTATGACTTTGAGAAGGCCTTTCTGGCCTGCGGGGCCAAGGAACTGATTCCCCCGCTCACGGTTGAAAACGCACCAGACGATGAAGACATCGCCCGCATCGATGAAGCTGCTGAGGAGTTGGCGGACAAATTAAATGGATAAAAATTTTAACCGGCGGCGGGCTTTAGGTGAACGGATCTTCAAGCGCCACCGCAATTTATGGGTCTACATGTTCTTCGGCTTCATCGCGGCCTTGATCAACACGGTTGTCTTCATGTTCATGCATGACGTTTTGCACACCGTCTTGGTCATCGACAACACGGTTGCCTTTATCGTATCCAACCTGGCCTCCTTCTGGTTCAACCACAAGGCGGTCTTTACCAAGAACGTGGACCATGAGCACAGTTTGTGGCAGAAGCTGCTGTCCTTTTTTGCCTACCGGATCATCAGCCTGCTGCCGGACACCTTGATCATGTGGCTGGGGATGAGCATCTTCGGCTGGCCGGCCTTGATCGTCAAGATCATCGACCAAATCCTGGTCGGCATCTTCAACTACCTGACCACCAAATCCGTCTTCGAGCAACAGGAAAGAAGCCTCAGACGGAAACTGGAGAAGAAAATTAAAAAGCGGTGAAGCTGAGCTTCACTGCTTTTTTCATTCATGCAAGTTGTTTAATTAGGCAAAGTCGGCAGGTTTTTGCTCCTTTTTGCCGGCAAAGTACCAGGCAATGTCATTTAAGATCCGGTCGCTGGCCTGGCCATCGCCGTATGGGTTCTTGGCTTCAGCCATCTTCTTGTAGGCAGCTTTGTCATTCAAAAGCTCCAGCATGGCTTCCTTAACCGCGTCTTCTTCAGTGCCAACCAGTTTCAAGGTTCCGGCCTTGACCCCTTCCGGCCGCTCGGTCGTGTCCCGCAAGACCAAAACCGGCTTGCCTAAAGACGGAGCTTCTTCCTGGACCCCGCCAGAGTCGGTCATAATAAAGTAGCTGCGCTTGGCCAGGTTGTGGAAGTCGACCACGTCTAAAGGCTTGATCAAGTGAATCCGGGGGTCACCGCCTAAAACTTCTTTGGCAGCGTCCTGGACTCTTGGCGAAAGGTGGACCGGGTAGACGACTTCAACGTCATCAGTCTGGTCAACCACGTCCTTCATCACCTTGAAGACCCGCCGCATAGGCTCGCCCTGGTTTTCCCGCCGGTGCATGGTGACCAGGATAATCCGCTTGCCCTGGCCGATCTTGTCTAAGACTTCATGCTGGTAGTCGGCCTGGACGGTCTGGGCCAGGGCATCGATGGCCGTGTTGCCCGTGACAAAAATATTCTCTTCCGGGTGTCCTTCCTTTAAGAGGTTGGCCCGGCTGACTGAAGTCGGGGCAAAGTAAAGGTCGGACAAGACGTCGGTCAGTTGCCGGTTCATCTCTTCCGGGAAAGGTGAGTACTTGTTCCAGGTTCTCAGGCCCGCTTCAACGTGGCCCAGGGGAGTCTGCTGGTAAAAGGCAGCCAGGCTGGCGGCAAAGGAAGTCGTCGTATCCCCGTGGACCAGGACGATATCCGGCTTTTCTTCCTGGATGATTTGGCTCAAAGAGGTCAAAACCCGGGTGGTAATATCAGCCAAGGTCTGCTGGGGCTGCATAATGTTTAAGTCGTAATCCGGCTTGATTTTAAAAATCTCCAGGACCTGGTCCAGCATTTCCCGGTGCTGGGCGGTAACCACAGTAACTGGCTGGAAGCGGTCGTCACTGATCAGCTTGAGGACCAAAGGGGCCATCTTGATGGCTTCTGGTCTGGTCCCGAAAACGGTCATTACTTTAATTTTCTGCATACTGGGTTTATTGCCTCCTTAGCAAATTGCTAACTTAATCATAGCAAAAAAGGCGCGAAGGCGGCGAATTTTTCATAAAATAATCGAGAAAACAATTTTGAGGTGCACTATGACAGTTAATATTTTCCCCCTCCTGGGCGACAGCCTCTTGATCATCCTGGCCGGCTTCAGCCTGGTCTACTCTTTTGACAGGTCCTTAGGGCAAAAGGCGCGGCGGATTTTGCGGATTACCAGCCTTATTTTGCTCCTGGTCATCATCCCCTTGACCATTTGGCTCTTGAAGAATCCACTGCTTGTAAATTGATGAAACAAAAATAAGGAATCAGCCAGACTGATTCCTTATTTCTTTACTCTATTTTATTGTTCTGCATTAGCCTTTAGCCTTGGCTTGGTGCTTTACTTCCAGCTTTCTGAGCCATGGCAGAAGGAAGCCAGTCCCGAAGAGGACGATAACGGTGATGATGTTCATCCAGAGCTGCTTGGTCCATTGCGGACTGTCAAAAGTAACATCCTGCGGCAGGAAGCCCATCGTCGCGCAGATGAAGGTGAAGATGAAGCACCACCAGCCGACCGCCAGGGCCCCCTTGTGGTTTCTGATGAAGACGAAGTCGCCGTCGGCAAAAGTCTTATGCCGGTAGCGGAAGGCCAAGAAGGCCAGGAAGACAACGGAAGTCTTGTACGGTGAGACGATCCCGTTCAAGTTCAAAAGCCAGTTGAAGATATCGTTGATTTCCGGCAAGGTCCCTGACAAAAGCAAAAGGAAAAGCGTGATGCTGCAAGTCAGCACGTAACTGTTGACTGGCAGGCCATCCTTGTTCTTCTTTCTGAGCCAGCTTGGCATGTACTTTTCTGAAGTGTCAGAGGCAAAGACCCGGCTGGCAGCATCAATCAAGGCGGCCAGGTCGGCCATGAAGTTCAAGAGGCAGACGATGGCGTACATGTACATGAGGCTCTTGCCCATGCCGGCTTCTTCACCCAGAAGCTGGAAGGCGTAGAAGGCCCCGTTCATCTTAAAGTCGTGCGGGATGTGCTTGGCGTCAAAGAGGACAGCCAGACCGAGAGTTTCAGTCAAGGTCATGAAGACCGTCATGGCAAAAAGCATCCACATTGACTTTGGAAATTCCTTGCGGGGATTCTTGAGACGCGTCACGTAAGGCGCGGCCAGTTCCGCCCCGGACATGGCAAAGATCAACAAGCCAGTCGTGGAGAAGTAGTGGACACTGAAGTTCGGCTTAAAGCTGGACCATTCCATCTTGGTGGCAATGTGGCCGCCGTGCATGAGGGCCCAGATGATCAAGATCACGAAGATCACGGACATGGCGAACATGGCAATCCCCCCAATCAAGGACAAAAGATCCAGGGAATTTTTATATGCACTTTCACACAAGATAAAGATCAAAATAATGACAAAGGTCAAAAGACCGAACATGAAGGGCGACATGTGCTTGCCTAAAGTGTTGTTGCCCAGGATCATCCAGGAAATGGAGACGATGATGGAGTTGGACACGTCCACCAGGTAGGGCACGGTTTGGGCCCAGTACATCCAGCTGGTAGCATAGCCTAATACGTCGCTGCCCGTCCCCCGCCGGATCCAGGAGGCCAGGCCACCTTCTTCAGTATCCTTGTAGGCCAGGCCCAACTGGGTAGCGATCAAGGTATACGGCAATTGGTAGCAAATCAAAAGGAAAATCCATGAAAAGATTACGGACAGACCTTGGTTTTGGTATGGGTAGAAAACATCTTCAAAGCGGATGATGGTGACGAAGTCGAGCATCGCCAAGGTCATCCAGGCCATGTAGTGTTTCTTTGGGGTTTCTTCAATCATTCTGTAAATCAAGCTCCTTATTGGTCAAATTGTCTTAAGCGGCAATTTGCCAGCACGGGGGCTTGTTCTGGCGCTTTAAAAAGCTGGTCACTGCACCGTCTCCAATCAAAAAAGTATCGTTTCCATTTTATTCCTATTGTTTTGAAAATTCTATAGGTTTTTCAATTCAATGAAAATTCTTTCAAATGTTAAGCAGAAGTTATCCGCATACCGGTCATTAGCCAGCTTTTAGTAAAAAATATTTGGTTAATCTGCCCTCGGCAAGAGAAACTGGCCTTTTTCGTGCAAGTAAATGCGCAAAAAGGAAACATCACTAAGGGCGGCGATTAAGAATGCTTTTTGGCAAAAAAAGCTTGAAAGTGTATAATCTACCTATGCCTACTACAATTTTTTATAAAGGCACTGAATCAAGCGGTAAGCGCTTTTATAAAAATACCAAGTAACAGAAAGGGATCGATATGAAAAAGTTTTTGCGAGTAACGGCGACGCTTTTGTCCGCGATAGCTATTCTTGACTCTTTGTATTGGCTGTTTGTTGGCCATTCCTACTTGAGAGCTGCTTTTCTTAAGCTGACCAGAGATTATGGCATCACCGTCTGGCTTCAAGTCGCGGCTGGCATCGGCATTCTCATTTTTATCTCTCAATACGACTGGCTCTTTGATCACTTATTCCGCGATGAACGTGACCGCAAGTACAAGTAGCAACTTCCATCTATCCATAAAACAGAAAGGAATTTTTCAATGCATTATCTAGCAATCGCTGCTAAAAAAGAGCTTCTGCCCTATCTACCAATCAACTGGCCCAAAACTGAACTGACCGAGCTGGTCAACCCGGCCAGCCTGGCTGCCGTCGTCATCGACGAAAAAGACAGCCGGTCCCGGGGCATCTACCAGACCATGAAGGAAAAGCTGGGCCTGGACCTGCCCTTGATCGAATTTGGCCCTAAGACAAGCCCAGCTGCAATCAGCCGCTTGGCCCAGGCCTACGAAGAAGCCAATGTTCCCCGCTTCATCCGGGAGCTGACGGTTTTTTCTGATCAAGATGACCTGGTCTTCGATACTCCTGGCCACCACAACGGCCGCTTCTATGACCGCCACCCAGCCGGAGCAGTCTTGCGCAACTTCTTCGGCGACAACTACTTCAGAGCCGACACTTCCGACTGCGTCTCAGAACTCGGCGACATGATGAACCACACCGGAGGACCCTTAGAAGCCCAGCAAGAAGCTGCCAAGGCCTTCAATGCCGACAAGGTCTACTTCTGCACCAACGGCACGACCAGCGCCAACACCATCTGCACCACCGCCCTTTTAGATGAAGGCGACCTGGTCCTTTTTGACCGGAACAACCACAAGTCCATCTACAACAGTGCCTTGGTCATGACCGGAGCTAAGCCGCTTTACTTGCCGACTGACAGAAACGCCGACGGCTTGATCGGGCCATTAACCGCCGCCAGTCTGGACGAAGACTTGATCCGCCAAGAAATCGCCAAGGTCGACCCTGACCGCGCCAAGGCTGACCGACCTTTCCGCCTGGCAGTCCTGCAGCTGGAGACCTATGACGGCATCTTCTATGACGCCAAGCTCATCTTGCAAAAGCTCGGCCGTCTCTGTGACTACATCCTCTTTGACTGTGCCTGGGGCGGCTATGAACAATTTGTCGACGTCCTTAGAGACTACTCTCCTTTCCAGCAGACCTACGGTCCCGATGATCCCGGCATCCTGGTCACCCAGTCCATCCACAAGCAGCAAGCCGGCGTGGGCCAAGCTTCCCAGATTTTGAAAAAAGACAGCCATATCAAGGGGCAAAAGCGCTACGTCGACCACAAGCACTTCAACCACGCCTACATGAAGTACGTTACGACCAGCTACTCCTACCCGGTCTACGCTTCCTTGGTCGCCAACAGCGCCATGGCTGCTTCACCGGCCGTTAACAACTGGTGGAGCGACACGGTTAAATTAGGCATCGACTTCCGCAAGCGGCTCTTAAAAGAAAGCAAGCTTTTTAAGCCCCTCGTTCCGCCAACTGTCCGCGGGCAAAAGTGGGAAGAGCTGCCAACCGATGTCCTGGCCCACGATCCAGAAGCCTGGAAACTGTCCCCAGACGATGATTGGCACGGCTTCAAATTGATCGCCCCAGGTGAAGTTGCCTTAAGCCCGGTCAAGGTCACCTTGATGACGCCCGGCATTGACCTGGCAAAAGCTGCCTTTACTGAAGAAGGCATCCCCGGCGCGGTCGTTTCCCTCTACTTGCACGAAAAGCACATCATCCCGGAAAAGTCCGACAGCTACTCTACCCTCTACCTCTTAACGCCAGGCGAAAGCCAGGTTGACATGAACGGCCTCTTCTCTGCCTTAATGGCCTTTGAAGATGCCTATTTGACTAAGGCGCCTCTCTCTTCCATCATGCCGGAATTGGTAAGCCAGTATCCTGACCGCTACAAGGATTACACCCTCTACCAGCTCTGCCAGGAGCTCCACCACTATTACCAAGAGCATGACATCTTTAAGCTGCAGCAGGCCCTTTTCTTAAAAGGCAGCTTCCAAAATTACGAGATGACGCCAAAAGAAGCTGACCGTGAATTCGTCCACGGCAACAGCGAACTGGTCAAACTGGCTGACGCCAAAGGCCGGGTAGCTCTAGAAGGCGCCCTCCCTTACCCGCCTGGCGTCTTCATCGTGGCACCTGGTGAGCGCTGGCAGGACCTGGACATTGCCTACTTCCAAGTCTTGATCGGCGCTGCCCAAAAGTTCCCGGGCCTTGATCCGGAAATCCAAGGGGTCTACCAAGAAGGCGGCGAAGTCTGGGCTGAAGTCCTCAAAGAATCTTAGAATGACAAAAACGTTGACACAAGCCAGTGTCAACGTTTTTTATATCTTGAACTATTTTCTTTATTTGGCCTTTTTGCTTATTCGCCAAACAAGGTTGCCTTAACCGCGTTAGTTACGGCAATCTTGTCGTGAGCATAGGTCAAACCGCCCTGCATGTAAACGGCGTAAGGCGGGCGAATCGGGCCGTCAGCTGAGAATTCAACCGTTGATCCGGACACAAAGGTCCCCCCAGCCATGATGACTTCATCTTCATAGCCCCGCATGTGGCTTGGAATTGGCGTGACGAAGGAGTCAACCGGCGAATTCTTCTGCACTTCCTGGCAGAACTTGATCATCTTTTCCTTGTCGTTGAAGGTGATCAGTTCAATGAGGTCAGTCCGCGGCGCGTCCCACTTAGGAGACACGTTGAAGCCCAGCTTTTCCATCAAAGCAGCTGAATAGATCATCCCCTTGATGGCTTCCCCGGTCACGTTTGGCGCCAGGAAGAAGCCCTCGTAGAATTCATGCAGGCTGTTTAAGGTTGGGCCTTCTGAGTCGCTGATCCCTGGGGCAAAAAGCCGGCTGGCTGCCCGGTGGATCAAGTCTTTTCTGCCGACGATGTAGCCACCAGTTTGGGCAATCCCGCCCCCGGCGTTCTTGATCAATGAACCGGCCATGAAGTCGGCCCCGTATTCAGTCGGCTCATGCTTTTCAGAAAATTCCCCGTAGCAGTTGTCAACGAAGATTAGAGACTTCGGGCTGACTTCCTTGATGAAGTCGATCATTTCCTTGACCTTGGCAACTGGGAAGCTTTCCCGGGTATCGTAGCCCCGGGAGCGCTGAATAGCAACAATCTTAGGCTGGTCCCGCTTTAAGATCTTTTCCCCTGCTTCAAAGTCGACGCTGCCGTCTTCTTTCAGCGGCACGTAAGAGAACTTAACCCCTTTTTCAATCAAGGTGCCGGCCTTGTCTGCAGTAAGGCCGATGGCGTGCTGCAGAGTGTCGTACGGCATCCCCGTCAGATAAGTCAAGGTATCGCCTGGCACCAGGTTGCCGTCAAGGGCAGTTGCCAGGGTGTGGGTCCCGGAAACGAATTGCGGCCTTACCAGCGCGTCTTCAGTATGGAAGACCTGGGCGTAGACCCGCTCCAGCTTGTCTCTGCCTTCATCGTCGTCCCCGTAGCCGTTGGTCCCCTTAAGGTCTGATTCAGCGACCGCGTTGTCGACAAAGGCCTCCAGGACCTTGGCCTGGTTGTAGATAACTTGTTCATCGATTTCTTGGAGACGCCCGGCGATCTGCTCGTCGACTTCCTTGACAATTTTTGCTAATTCTTCTGGTAAATTGTTCATCAAAAAATCCCTCTGTTTGTTCTTTGTTACTTACCTATCTTAAACCAAATTGCCGCCTTTTTAAATAAAAAATAGCCTTCCATGCAATTATGGAAAGCTATTTGCAAAAATTCTACTGTTCGCTGGCTGCTTTTTCCGGCAAGATCAGGTTCAAGACAATCCCGAAGACCGTGGCCAAGGCGATGCTGGTCAGCTGGAAAGAGCCGATCTTGAGGTAGGTGCCCCCGATCCCGATAACCAGAATGACAGAAGCAATGACCAGGTTCCGCTTCTTTTCAAAGTCGACCTTGTTGTCAACCAGGATCCGCAGGCCGTTAGCCGCGATCATCCCGAAGAGCAGGAAGGAGATCCCCCCGATGACCGGGGTTGGAATGGATTCAATCACCGCTGAAACCTTGCCGACAAAGGAGAAGACGATGGCGAAGAAGGCCGCCCCGCCCAAGACGAAGACGCTGTGGACCTTGGTCATGGCCAAAACGCCGATGTTTTCCCCGTAGGAAGTAGTTGGCGGGCCACCCAGAAAGCCGGCGATGATGCTGGAAAGACCGTCGCCCAGCAGGGTCCGGTGCAGGCCTGGGTCTTCAAAGAAGTTCCGCTTGGTCAATTTGTTTAAGACCATGATGTGGCCCATGTGCTCAGTCATGGTGACAAAAGCGATCGGGGCCATGGTGATAATTGCGGCCGGGTACCACTTGAACTTGTAGTTGACCCCCATGACGTCAAAGGCTGGCAAAGAGAACCACTTGGCGCTTTCAACGCCGGACAGGTCAACGATCCCGCAGAAAAGCGCCATAAGATAGCCGCAGATGATCCCCAGCAAAACCGGGATCATGCTCGGGAAGCCCTTCAAAAACATGTTAAAGATAATCGTGATGACCAGGGTAAAAATCGCCACCCCGAAGTAAGTCAAGCTGTACTTGCCGCTGGCATTGAACATGGCATCGTTAGCCGCGGTCGTAGCTAATGACAGGCCGATGACGATGATGATCGGGCCAACCACGATTGGCGGCAGGATCTTGTCCAGCCAGCGCGAGCCAAAGCGGGCAATCAAAAGGGCTACGATAACGTAGACCAGACCTGCCGCGATGGCCCCCTGCCCTACGGCCGGGTAGCCGTAATTTTTCATCAAGGCCTGCATGGTCGCGATAAAGGCAAAAGATGAGCCCAAGTAGGCTGGAATCTTCGCCTGGGTGCAAAGGATGTAGACCAGGGTCCCTACCCCTGAACAGAAGAGGGCGATGCTTGGCTTTAAGCCGATTAAAAGCGGAACCAGGACGGTCGAGCCGAACATGGTAAAGAGGTGCTGGATTGAGAGCAGCAGCCAGGGACCAAACTTCGGCTTGTCCTGGACGTCCAAAACCGCTTCAGGGTTCCGGAATGTCTTGTTTTCTTTCAAAAGAAATCTTCCTTTCCAAATACTGGAACCCGGAACAAAATGTCCTTGTCAGCCTCACGGGACTGAATTTAAAGGTTCCTTAACAATTGACTTACTTTAGCCTACTAATAATATTATTTTTTGTCAAGGAAGGTCAAAAAAAGCCGCGGCTGACAATGCTTCAGCCGCGGACTTGAATTATATAAGGAAAAATATGGTTTATTGGAATAATTTAAGGAGATTAATGACAATTAACGGGCCGGAGTGACGAAGTATTCCGGCTTGCAGACCTTGGTCCAGTCGACGAAGATCTTCTTCATCAGGTAGCCAACCGCAAATGGTACGACTACCCAGACGATTACCAGCACCAGCACGTTGTGGAAGCCGGCATTGTAAGAAGCCAGCGGTGAAACTGCCCCGATCAGGCCGAAACCACCAGATGCCGGAGTACCTTGCAGGCCAAGGATTGGCACGGACAGGGTTGAGATAGCCGCCGTCAAAGCGATTGGCACCCCGATCACTGGGTATCTCAGGAAGTTTGGCATCATCATCTTGATAGCGCCTAAGAAGATGGCAACTTGCACACCTGGCTTGTCAACCTTCAGGGTTGCCCAGATAAGGAAGGCTGCGGTACTTGCCAGACCGAAACCAGCAGCGGCAGAACCCATGCCGGCCAGGCCGATAGCTACGGAGATCGCTACAGTTGACAGTGGGGTAACGATGATGATCGCGAAGGACATGGCGATCAGGACACACATTGGGAATGGAGCCAGCTTGGTGAAGGTGTTGATGACGTCACCGATAGCCGTGGTTACCAGGGATACGTATGGCTTGGTCAAGCTGCCCAGGAAACCAACGCCGGTCCCGGCCAGGATTGGGAAGAAGACGATCCCCAGTGAGCCGAAGCGGTTGCCGACCCACTTGATGAACAGTACGGCAACGGCTGCCGTCAGCATGGTGTTGATAACATCACCCATCCCGGCTAATTGGAAGCTGGTGGTAGTCACGCCTTTAATAGTGGTAGTTACCGCGGTTACACAGCCGGAGCCCAGGAAGGCAGCACCGCCCACACAGGCAGCTTCAGTGTAGCCCAGGTTAAACTGCTTGGCAGTTGAGAACCCACACATTACAGCGAAGAAGTATTGGAAGACGGTCACAATGTGCAAAAGATTGGCCACAATCGCGTTGCTCCCGGCAAAAGGAGTCAAGAAGGTTGACAAAATGGCACTTGGAAGAAGTGACACGATAATGGCAGTCGCTGAACCATTGAGGACTTTCATCGTAAATGATCCAACTGTTTCTTTTGTTTGAGTTGTTTCAGACATATAGTCTCCGCCTCCTAACGGTAGAAAAATATAATTACATTGACGCAGATTATGAGATATCTAATAGCGTTTAATCTCTCTCTCATAAACTGATGTCTTGAATTATAGAGAAAGATCTCAACCTTTGCAATCCTTTTCCGCAACACTTTCATAATTTTCTTATCAAAAGCAAAAAATCCGCTTTCTTTTTCAATCAACTTTACTTTCTTTAAACTTTTGTTAAAAAGTCGTCCGTTTTTGACAAAGTTAAAGGCAAAAGGCAATAAGTTCGGAAGAAAAAATAGAGAAAAATAGCAAAAAAACAGAGAAAAAGCAAAAAGAAAACCCCTCACTTCCGTGAGGGGCAGGCAATGACCCGGGCGAGATTTGAACTCGCGACAACCTGGTTTAGGAAACCAGTGCTCTATCCAACTGAGCTACCGGGCCATGCAACACATTTAATTCTACAAAAAATGTGCTGAAAAAGCTAGTGCTTTAGCTTAAGTCATTAGTATTGGGGCATGAAAAAGCGCCGTGGTTCATCATTGCTGCCAATCCGGTCAGCCGCCTTGACAAAAGGCAGCCAGATTAAGACAGCAATGACCAGGTTGACTAAAGAAAGAACCAAGGCCCGCCAGTCATAGTTGCAAGCCAGGTAAGGGCCGACTATCGGGGGCATGATATTTGGAACAGAGGCCTGGACCCGGTTGATCCAGCCCAGCCTGGTCGCTAAATATGCAACAGAGACATTGGCAATAGGAGCCAGGGTAAAGGGCAAAAAGTAAACCGGGTTCAAAATAATCGGCAGCCCATAAAGCATGGGTTCATTGACATTGAAAACGGCCGGAGCCAGGGCCACCTTAGCCAAAGTCCGGTGGTCGCTGCGCTTGGAAGTCAGCAAAATCGCGATCACCAAAGGCAGGCAGGCCCCGCTGACACCAAAGATCATAAAAGAAGTGTTGGTCCATAAATACGGGATCTTGTGGCCATTAGCTGCCGCCAATATATTGGCATTTTGGGCCGTGGCCCAGATTGACCCAACGACCGGAGCCAGGGCACTGGCCCCATTGATCCCGAAGAACCAGAAAAGCTGGGTTAAGGCCGTAACGGCAATCACCATGATGAAGCCCTGGCCCAGTTTCAAAAGGGGCAGCTGGATGATCTCCAGAAGCCAGTCACCAAAATACTGGCCAGTAATGGTCTGGAAAAGATAGTTCAGCCCGCCCACGATAAAAAGGGCCAGCATGACTGGAATTGCCGCCTCAAAGGCCGCAATCTGGGCCGGCGGCATGGCAGTCTGGATGTGCAGGCCCAGTCTGGCCTTGACCCCCAGGATGTAAAGGGCCACGCCCAGACCGCCAAAGAGGATGGCGGTAAACATCCCCGTCGTTGACAGCTGCTTGGTGTTAAAGACCTGGTCCAGCTTGATCCGCTTACTCCCCTGCATGAGATAGGAATAGTTGGCAATGCTCATCATAAAAGAGCACAGAGCCGTCATGGCTCCGGCCAATGGATCCACCTCGCAGGCCTTGGCCAATTGGTAGCCCCAGCTGAGGACAAAGAAGAGGGCAAACATGGCCACGCTCCCCCGCCAGACAAAGTTGCAGATGGAGATCGCCGGCTGCATGAGCTGGTAAAAAACATGCCAGCCTAAATTTCGATTAGCAGCGACAATCAAGCTCTTGATCAAGACCGCTGCTGATCCGGTCAAACTGATCGGCAAGGTGGAGATAAAAGCATCCCTAAGGGCCACCAGCCAGCGGACTGAGGCCAGATTATTGGCCAGGGGCAGCAGGTGCCGCTCCAGCCAGTCAATCACGTTATTCACTCTGCTTCTTCCCCTTCAAGTAATGTGGATGATAACCCTTGTTCTTGTTTTTCTTCTTGGACTTCTTTTTCTTCTTGACCGGCTGGGCAAGGGCGGTTGTCTTTTTATCCTGCTTGTCTTTTGCTTCAGCCTTTTCCTTTTTGACCGGCTTTTCTTTACTTAAGTGGTAGCCGGCAAAGTAGACCCGGTCGACCGTTACTTCCCCTTTCAAAAGCTTCTTCAGCTTGCGCAGGTCGTGGTCATTGCCCAGAGACACCACCTTGCCCTCCTGCTGCATCCGGCCGGTCCGGCCAGCTCGGTGCATGTATGTGTTGGCGTCAGTCGGGATTTCATAGTTGACCACGTAGGTCAGTTTCGGAATGTCCAACCCCCGGGCCGCCAGGTCGGTGGCTAAGAGCAGCTTGACCTTGCCCTTGGCCAAGTCCCGGATAGCCTGCTGGCGCTTGTCTTTTGAGAAATTGTTGGCTAAAACTTCAAAGCGGGTCTTGCTGTGGGCAAAAATTCTGGCAAAGCGCAGCATCCCCTCGTTTGAGTCAAAGAAGAGCAGGCCTCTAAAGCCGTCCAGCTTGCACAGGCGCTGCAGGTATTCCAGCTTGTGCTCATTGTCCACCTGCAAAAAGACGTGTTCAGTCCGGCTGCCCTGGTCCGGGCGGACGTCGACTAAGAAGAAGTGGCGGGCAAAAATTTCTTCCGCTTCCTGGGTGATCTGGGATTCCGTAGCCCCAAAGAGCAAAATCTGACTAGTAGAAGGCAGGTTCTGGCCCAAAGAACTCAACAGCTCCAGCTTGGCAAATTCCAAAATATCGTCGGCTTCATCGATGACCAGGGTCTTGATCTGAACCAGTTTGATCCGGCCAGAAGAAAAGAAGTCAAAGAAGCGGCCCGGGGTGCAGACCAGGACTTCACAGTTGTCCTTCTTCAGCCGCTCGTCCTGTCTTTGCCGGTTGCCGGCCCCAACTAAGGCCAGGGTCTTGAGGCCCAGGGCCTTGGCAAAAGGCAGGATGGCATTTCTGATCTGGACGGCCAGTTCCGTCGTCGGGGCCAAAATTACCAGGGAATTTTTCTCCCCAGGAACAACCCGCTCTAAAGCCGGCAGGGCATAGGCCAGGGTCTTGCCCGTCCCCGTCTTGGCCAAAGCCACCAGGCTGGCCCCGTTCTTGATGGCCTCATAAGTTTCCTTTTGAATCAGGGTTGGCTGGTCCTTATGTTCCTTCTTTAAAACTGCTTGAATCTGTTCTGTGTAAATCATTGTGCTAATTGTCCGTACTTTTCTTTATATTGCTGGCTGGTCCCGATGTAGGCATACATGACGTTCTTGTAGCCGATCCCGCTGACTCCGGCCACGTGGCCTTTTTCTGTATAGCGCCAGAAGCAGTAGTCCAGTTTGCTTGGCGCTGACGTCGACGTGGCCAGGAACTTGCATCCCGCTGGAAAAAGCTTCTTATACTTCACCGGCGCGTTGACCATGACCTCATGACTTTTGACCAAAGAAGCGGCCAGCTGGCTCATGGCAGTCAAATTGGCCGCGCTTGGATCATCTTGTCCGCTGTCCAGCAGAATTGGCAGAGCGCCCCAGTGGCCGGCAGACAGGCGCTTGGCCCGGGCTAGCTGCTTCTTGGCGCTTTTCTCCCCTGCTACTTCAAGTACGCTGCCATAGGCTAATTTGGTCTTGGCAACTTCCTTGCGCCTAGCAGAAAAATTCTGGTCAACCGGCAGATAGACGAAAGACAAGCCGCCCTTTTGAAGGCGGCTGAGGTCAATATCCTCTTGGCTTTGGTCAACCTTAAGGCCCACCGCGCTCTGACTGGCCCCTTTTGGCAGGGTGGTCTGGCTGGCATAATTGTACAGGCCATAAGCCAAAAGGCCGATAATCGCGGCCAGCAGAATCAAAAGAGCCGGCAAAGTTGCCGGATGCTGAAAATGCTTCTTTTGCCCCATCGCCCAAAACCTCCTTCTACCATTTTAGCCGAGAAATCCGCCTAGACCAAGTAGAAAGATTTCCTGTATAATTGAATAGTTAGACTTGTATTACTGGAGGGATTTCGTGAAAAAACAGATTTCTTTTGGCCAGGCACTGGCGACCGTCATCGGCTCAGTCATCGGAGCCGGAGTCTTCTTTAAGATCGGCAGTATTTCCCAAAGCACTGGGTCAGCCTCAGCCACTATCCTGGTCTGGCTTCTGGCCGGCGTTATCTCAATCTGCTCAGGTTTGACCGTGTCGGAAATCGCGGCAGCTTTGAACGTCAACGGGGCCATTGAATACCTGGACTACAGCTATGGCAATATCTGGGGCTTTCTCTTCGGCTGGGCGGAAATGACCGTCTACTTCCCCGCTCAAATCGCGGCCCTGGCATCGATTTTCGGCCAGCAGTTTGTAGTTTTGGCGGGCCTGCCAGCCTCCAGCAGCAAGTGGATTGCCGCTGGGGTGGTCCTTTTGCTCTTTTTGATCAACATGCTGGGCACCAAGGCTTCAGCTTGGATGCAGTCGGTGATCACGGTCATCAAGCTGATCCCCCTCTTTTTGATCATCGTCTTCGCCTTAATCCGCCCGCAAGTCTCCGTCAGCCTCTGGCCAGTTACGGTGGCTAGCAGCGGCGGCTGGCTGGCCGGGATCAGCCAGGGCCTGCTCTCCGCCCTCTTCGCCTTTGAAGGCTGGATCGTGGTGACCAATCTGGCCAAGGAAATGAAGAATCCCGAAAAGGACCTGGCCCGGGCCATCATCCTCGGCCTCTCCCTGGTCACTGTCGTCTACATCCTGGTCAACTACGCCTTTATGACTGCTTTGCCTTTTGCCAAGATCATCGGAAATGACAATACCGCCTACTATGCTTCTTTGAAGCTTTTTGGCCAGGCCGGGGGAAAAATCGTCACGGTCGGCATCCTCTTGTCGGTCTACGGGGCCTGCAATGGCTTTATGCTGACGGGGATGCGGACGCCTTACATCCTGGCCCAGGCAAACCGCCTGCCCGGCTCTGAGAAGTTGGCTAAGACTTCTGCCAGAAGCGGGGTCCCGGTCTTCTCCGCCCTTTTGGTCAACGCCATCGCCTTGATCATGATCGCCCTGGGCAACTTTGAAATCTTGACCAACATGCTGGTCTTTGTCATGTGGACCTTCACCACCCTCCTGTCTGTGGCTGTTATTTTGCTGAGAAAAAGAGAGCCAGACCTGGCCCGGCCTTTCATGACGCCAGCCTACCCGGTTATCCCTTTGATTTCCATTATTGGCGGTTTGTTCATCATCGTGATGACCGTCATCAACCAGTTTGCCCTCTCCGTGATCGGCCTGGGCATCACCCTCCTGGGCCTGCCAGTCTATTACTGGAAAAAACTTCACTAGAGCAAAAAATGGACCATCCACATGGATGATCCATTTTCTTTTAGGAAAAATTAGTCGTGTTCGTGCTTGCTGCTGAATTCTTCGACAACTTCCGGCTTGATGACGCCGATGTAAGGCAGGTTCCGGTAAAGGCCGGCAAAGTCCATCCCATAACCGATGACGAATTCGTTGCCTACGTGAGTGCCGTAGTATTCAACATCTACTTCAGTAGTCCGGCGGGCCGTCTTGTTAAGCAAGACGCAGCACTTGACTGAGCTTGCCCCGCGGCGGAGCATTTCATCCTTCATGAACTTCAAAGTGAGGCCAGTGTCCACGATGTCTTCAACGATCAAGACGTCCCGGCCCTTCACGTCAGCTTCCAGGTCGTGAGTCACGGTAATCTTACCGCTGGATTCAGTCCCGTTGCCGTAGCTGGAAACGTCGATGAAGTCAATGTCGCAAGCCAGGTCCATTTCCCGCAGGAGGTCGGTCAGGAAGAAGATGGCACCCTTCAAGGCACCGACAACCAGCACCCGCTTGCCAGCGTAGTCCTTGGTCAATTGCTGGCCAAGCCGCTTGGTCATTTCCGCGATGTCTTCTTCGCTGTACAACTTGTGATCAACTGCGTCATGAATACTTTTCATTAGGTTTCCTCGATTACTAATTGCTTTCAAAATGATACATTCAGATTATAACATTATTTTGACAAAAAAGAACGGCTTTTGCCTAAAAACCGTTCCTTTTTAAGAATCTTATTCTTCTTTTTCGGCTTGATCGTTTGTCTTTGGCCCTTCAACGATAAACCAGCGCATGAAACCCTGCTGAATATCGTCCAAGGTAAAGCGGAAGCCTTCTAGTTCTACTGACTCTTCCTTCTTCAAGTTAGGATACCGCTCCATCATGTAACCACCGATGGTGATGATATCGCTGTTTTGGAAGCTCTTCAGATTCTGGTGGAAGTAGCGTTCAAAGTCATACAGGGTCGTCTTGCCGGAAACATGAATATTGCCTTCAGCGTCCTTGATAATATAGTCGTCGGAAACATCATCGATTTCATCCTTGACTGACCCGAAGAGCTCTTCGTAAATGTCTTTGTCAGTTACGATCCCGCTGGTGCCGCCGTATTCATCAACTACCAAAACGATTGGGGTGTGCTTGCTGATCATGAGACGCAGAATGTCTTGGATCGGCATGGATTCAGGCACCGTGATGATCGTCCGGTTGACCCGGGTCACCGGCACCTTGTCATCCACCCGGCTCTGCTGAACGATGTCGTAGGCATAAACGTAGCCGACCACGTCGTCCTTGTCATTTTCCCGCACGACCGGAAAGCGGCTGTAGCCGTCTTCCAGGTACTTGGCCAGGGCAGTCTTGATGTTTTCGCTGGCATCTAAAACCGTCAGCCGGGTCCGGTCGGTCATAATGTCTTTGGCCGTCTTGTCATTTAACTGGAAGGCTCTTTCCATATAGGTCAAGTCTTCCTTGTCCAAGGCCCCGCCATGCACCGCGTTCTTGCTCAAACGGATGATTTCCGACTGAGAATAGACCTGGTTTTCCTCATCGGCCGGGTTAAAGCCCATTATCTTCAAAATACCAGATGAGCTGGCGTTCAAGAGCCAGACGAAAGGATAAACCAAAGTATGGAAGAAGTGGAGGGGCGTTACGATCCACATCAGCATCTTGACTGGGGCGTCAATGGCGATATTTTTCGGCACGACTTCCGTCAAAACAACTTCTAGATAAGTTAGGAAAATAACCCCGATCAAAGCTCCGACTGAGTTGACCAGACTCTTGGACATGGGAGTCAGAGCCAAAAGCCTTTCAAAGATGGTGGCCAAAGTATCAGCCCCGAACCAGCCCAGGATAACCCCAACTAAGGTAGTGCCGACTTGGGTAGTTGACAGGTACTCATTCAAATTATGCGACATGTGCAGGGCCCGCTTAAGTTTCTTCACGTTCCCCTGCCCATTGGCGATCATGTCCTCCAGCTGGCTGGGCCGGACCTGCACCAGGGCAAATTCCGCCGCGACAAAGAAGGAGGCAAAAACAAAGATTACAAGTATTGCTAGTAAATTAATCCAGATTTGTGTCGTAGTCACTGTAATTCACCTAAATTACTCTAATTGAACTATTTACCTTTATTCTATCATTATTTGCAGAATTTTTTTCACAAAGGAGTTCATTCTAGAAAAATATTAAACGGGCCGCCCGCGTGAATCCGGACGGCCCGTTTTTATCTGCTTATTCTTGTTCTTTCTTTTCTGCCGCTTTACCTTGCTTTTTCTTCTTCCGCTTCTTGTGCCAGAAGAAAATAATGATGGCCAAAACTGGCAAAAGGATGGCGATGATGATCCAGACCAGGCGGTTGCGGCTTCTTTCCTTGGCCTTGGCTTCCGCCTTTGGATTGTATGGAATCCGGTGGCCGGTCACTAGCAGCCGGTGGGTGTTGATCATGTATGGCGTGCAGGTCATCAAGGTGCAGAGGTCCTTGCCCTTGACGATCTTGAGCTGGTCAACCTGGGTCGGCTTGATCACCTTGATCTGGTCAACCTTGTAGGCCAGGGTCTGGCCCAGATTGTGGACGTAGAAGACATCCCCTTTTTTCATCCGGGGCAAGTCAGTAAAGAGGCGGGAGTTTGGCAGGCCACGGTGGCCGGTAAGAACCGCCCGGGTGCTCTTGCCCCCAACTGGCAAGGATGAACCTGGCAAGTGGCCAATGCCCTTTTGCAGGACTGATTCACTGGTTCCGGCATAGATTGGCAGCTCCTGGTGAAGCTTGGGCAAGTCGATATAGCCGATATTTTCCTCTAGTTCCAGCATCTTGGCATAAGCCGCCACGCCTGCTTGTTTCTCCTTCTTACTGAAAGGATCACTGAAGCTGGCCTGCTGGCCTGGTGACAAGAGCGAAGCGTTATAGGCCCGGGCCAGGCGGAGGCGCTTTTTTACTTCAGCTTCTGACAATTTACCGGCCGCTTTTTGGAAAGACTGGACCTTCTGGTGAGACAGCCAAAAGTTGTAGACCTGAGTCGACAAAGGATAAGCCAAAAGACCCAAGCCGACCAATAAAAGCAAAATAAAGGGCCAGATTGGCCCCTTTTTCTTATTTTGCTGTTTTTGTTTATTTGCCTGCTTTTTTGCTACTTTTTTCATTTCCGTAAATCCTATTGGTCATTTTTCCGCCGGCTCTTCACAGCTAAGAAGAGGCCAAAGACGAGGAGGACCAGGCCGGCAAAGACGGCCAGCCAGCTGACGATTTCCCCGGTCTGCGGCAGGAAGCCCTTCTTCTTTTGGCTAGGAACGTTAGGCTTTTGCGGCTGAGTCGGTACCTTTGGCTTGCTTGAGCTTGAGCTTGAGCTGGAACTTGAACTAGAGCTCGAGCTAGAGCTGGAACTCTTTGGCACGGTCGGCTTCTGCGGCTGAGTCGGCACGGTCGGCCGGTAGTTCTTTACAGTCACGTAGGCCGTTTCCCCGGCTTTGACCGTAAAGTGCTGCGGGCTGGAATTTTTCACGTATCCAGACAGGGTCGCCTGTTCAACGAAGTAGTAGTTGCCGGCTGGCAGGCCGGTCACCTTGATCAGCCCATTTTTGTCAGTCAAAAGGAGGCGGGAATCCCGGTCGTCTGTTGACAATTTGCCTAAAGCATCAACTCGCAAGGGAAGATTATTGCCTTCTTGATAAAGGTAGAAACTAACTCCGGCCAGGGCCTTGCCTTTGGCTGAAGCGCTGGCATAGCCCAGCTTGGTCAGCTGGACCTGGCCAGTGATGGCTTCAGTCTTTAAGTAGACCGTTAGCTGGTTACTGCCGTTTCTAGGTAAAGTCAAAAGAAGCGGCTGGACCGTCACCCCTGGCTTGGTCAATTCTCTTATGTAGTAGCGGCCGGGATCCAGGGAAAGCTTTAATTGGCTCTGGCCGGCAGTCATTTTTTCCTGGAAAACGGCCTGGCTGGACTGGTCCAGTTCTTCGCTGGTCTGCTTGTTTAGGTCCGCCAGCTTAGCCTGGTCATCAACCTTCCAGCCTTTAAAGACGAAACTGGTCGCTTGGTTTGGACTAGGGTTGACCAAGGTCAGGTCTTGGCTGGCGGCCTGAGCCCGGCCAGCCGTAAATAGCAGACTGAGCAAAGCCAAAAGCCAGGCAAAAGCCAAGTGGCCGCGCCGTAAATGAGTCGCCATAAGTTGTTCTCCCTTCTCGCCCTTCTTATACTCTACACTCTGCACTGTTTTTCTTCCACAATGCAGCCATTTATTATTTTTAAAGACTAACCTTTCTAAAGCAGGCAAGCTCAGGGCCAGCTCCCCTGCTTTAGAAAAGCGGAAAGCCAATTGAATTTCCAATTGACTTTCCCGCTTCAAAAAGTAACAAATTGTGATCAACAAATCAACTAAGTTTAGTCAATTAGGCTTGACGACGCTTCTTGATTTCGTAGAAGGCGAAGCCTACAGCTGCCAAACCAGTCAGAGCGAAGATCAGGGCACCGATGCCACCAGTCATTGGCAGGTTTGGAGTCTTGTTGTTCAGGATTTCTACAGGATCAGCTGCTACAGCATCAACTGCAGTTGGGTCCTTGTAGTAGGAAGTTGCGTTGACAGTCACAGTAGTAGTGGCATTGTCTGGCAGGTTGTAGCCTTCTGGGGCTTGAACTTCCTTAAGAACGTACTTAGTTGCAGAATCATCGTTGTTCTTGCCAGTTTCGCCGTACTTCAGGCCCTTGATTTCAAAAGTGCCGTCTTTCTTTGAAACAAGCTTAACTTGGTTGCCAACTGCTTGGTCCTTGAAGCCAGTTGAACCGTTGGCATCGATCATGGCTTGAGTCCACTTAACTGGAGTAGTGCCGTCTGCTTCGTACAGTTCGAATACTGCGCCTTCCAGAACGTTCTTGTTAACGGCGTCCTTCTTAACGAAGCGGATACCACCGGTGTGAACTTCTGGAGTGTCAGATTCTGGCTTGCCAGAAACGCTGCCGCCGTTGTGGTAGTTCAAGACAACCTTGTTGTCGATGGTCTTGCCCATTACGGCCTTTTCGTTGATAGTAGTTGCAAATTCAACTTCGATGAATGGGTTTTCGGCAGTGTTCTTGGCGATGTCCTTGATTTCTTCAGCGCTTGGAGTTTGGCCAGCTGCTTGGTAAGCTTCGTAGGCCATCTTCTTACCTGATTCAGTCAAGGTAACCTTGAAGACATTGCTGTCAGCAGTTGGTTCAGTTACCGTGTAATCTTCGCCGGCAGTCAAAGTCTTAGTGCCGACAGTAACTACTGGAGTGAAGGACTTGTCGTAAGTCAAAGCTGAATCCAAAGTATCGATAAATTCGTAAGTTTGGTAAGTGTCGATATCGGCAGGAATAGTACCCTTCAAGTACCACTTAACTTGGTCGCCGACCTTGGCTGAGTCGTCGTTGTTGCCCAGGCTGCTGACGTCCTTGCCCGGAGTTGGGGTGGTAACCTTGTTCTTCGGGTAAACGTTCATGGTCTTAGCGTAACCCTTGCCGGAAATGTATGATGGAACTTCCAGCAGGAATGGTGCAGTTTCAAAGGCTGAGTCAGTCTTGGTTACTTCGACAAAGTAGTACTTGCCGTAGTCAGCTTCTGGAATAACCTTAGTTGCCAAACCAGAAGCGTCAGTAGTCATCTCGCCGTTAGTTGAGTAAGCTGCTTCCAGTTCCTTAACTGACTTCTTGGCCAAGTCTGCCAGCTTGTCGCTGTCATTGACCTTGAAGTATTTAAACTTGACATTAGCCATTGGCTCCAGGTTGTCACTGTCGCTAAGGCCCAGCAAGTTCTTCAAGTCGCTGGTTGACTTGGTGTCAAAGTCAGCGTTTTGCTTGGTCTTGCCTGACAAGTCACTGGTGGTCTTGTACTTGTGGATGGCCACAGTTACTTCGTTAGGCTTAGTAGTCGTATAGTTGTCTTCGGCGGCGCTTACCAGGCCAGCGCTAGACAGGATAGGTGCGGCTGCCAAAGTAAAGGCAGCCAGCAAAGTTGCTAATTTTCCTCTTTTCATGGTCTTTTCTCCGTCTCTTTTAATTCACACTAATTATCAGCAATCTCCGTCTTTTTCCTAAAAGTCCTGTCACCTCCTAAAAGTGGCTTAGTGCTTGGTCTAGCGCGGGCGTGTGATGGAAAATACCCGCCAATGGCATCTCGTTTTCGTGAACAAGTTGGATCAGCAATTCTGCTTACCTGCGATTGCAGGCCGAAAGCCACCAGCTAGATCTTTCGCTAATTGTTCTTTTGTTATTTCTTCATTTCCTTGAATCTATCATAATTATATCATCGGGTTATAAAAAGTTCAATATAAGATCATTAGTTTTTCTATACTTCTTTACTAATAGGGCAAAAAAGCGTTGCGCCTTAGAGGCACAACGCTTTCAGTCCATTTTGTACATTAGTGTTTTGTAATACTATAATTTCTTAAGCCCAAACCAGCCAGCAAGAGCATGATCAAACCTAACAAGATAAAGATCAAAGCACCTGGTCCACCGGTTTGCGGCAGAATTGGCTGCTTTTGGTTGTATACCGTGACAGCCGCTTGACTGGTCTGGTAGCTGGCCTTTACCGCGTGCGGGGTAGAATCCAGCTGGTAGCCGTCTAACGCCTTCGTTTCTACTGCATAGTAGGTCTGGCCGCTCTTAAGGCCGGTGAAGAGCAATTGCCCGTTGTCATCACTCTTTAAGACATAGTCCTGGCCGGAAGAGTAGTTAGAATCACTTGGCGCGACAACCTTGCCGTCTACCAGACGGAGGAACTTGCCTGCCTTGGCGTTAGCTTCACTGTCCGCCAGCTTAAATTCAACGCCCGACAGAGTCTTGCCGGAAGCAGCGTCCTTCTTGATGATCGCCGCTGACGCGTCCTCAAGTACCACCCCAACTCTGGCTGGTTCAACTGGAAGCAGGTTGTTGGTAGTGACCGCAAAACTATTCCAGGCTGCCCGGCTGCTTTCATCCGTATTTGGATTAAGCAAAGTCTGCAGCTGACTTGCTGTTAAGTCAGTCCGCTTTGGCGCCTGCATGGTGAACTCGATGGTTGTGGTTTGGCCTGCCTTGATCATTTGCCCGCTCTTCAAGCTGATCGTAAAGGACCGGATCTTGGACCAGTCAGTCACTTGATCTTGTGTCAGCCAAGTTGGGCTTTCAGCCCCGGATGGGTCCTGCAGCTTTTGGGCGCCAGATGGCCAGTTAGCTACTGAGTTGTTCAAAAGCTCCCGGCTTGGCTTACTGGAAGTTGAGTACTTGATCTCTAGGTTGGAGTTGCTCAAGGTAATTGGGCCGGTCAATACCGGAGTAAATTGGCTGCCCCGGTCAACATTGTCAGTAATGCCTAAGTCGCCAGTAGTTGGCAAAACGTCCAACAGGGTCAGCTTGGTGATGGCTTGGCCATCAGTATTGCTAAACTTGAGCCGGTAGGAAATCTGCCCGCCCAAGCTGGCATGAGCCATGCTGGAGTAGTCTGAGTCCAAGTCACCCTTGACTTCTTTTTGAGTCTTCAACTCATCATAGTTTGACACGCTGTAAGATTGCTGACTGGCAACAGCCACCTTCAAGTTGCCATCCCCAAAGAGGTCGGCGACTTCTCTGTAGGCTTCGCCGTCTTTGACCTTATCAGAACCCTTGTCCGTGATCAGGGAGTAACCCGTTGGAGCCAGCAGCTTCTGGCTATAGGAAGCACCGTAAGCCTTCAAGGTTACTGGTCCACTGACATCTCCAACATTGACGTTGAATTCACCACGGATGTGGTAACCCGGCTGCAGGCCCCCTTGTCCTTCACCCATAACAAACTTAACGTATTGCTGGCCAGTATCAACGCTGTCCGCATTTTTCAAGGTCTGCTTGTAATTGAAAGCGCCAGACCAGTTGCCGGCTGAACCCCATCTCTCTAAGAGCGTCTCTTGGCCGGTGGCGTCATTGACCAGGTACATCTTGACATCGGTATTGGCGTTGTCAACCGTCACCCCTTTTGGCAAAAGAACTGACAAAACCGTTGGTGACTTCGTAGCGATCGGGGAGTTGGTCACATTGTAGAAGTCAGCAATAACCCGGTTGGAGGAGTTCTTCTGAATAACAGTTTCTCCGTCTTTAGCATGTTGAGCAAAGGAAACGTCAGTCCGACCGATCGGCGTACTGCTTGGCTTTTCAATGACTTGAACTGACCGTGGACCAATCGGGCTGAATTCGCCGCTGCTGGTCTTCTGGTTAGTCGTTGACTCGTGGACATACTTGGTCCCGTCTTTGGTTACGATGTAGGCTTGGGTAGTTATCGTAGCCTTGCCAACATAGCCTTCCTCAACGCCGCCACGCATGTAGACCGCCCCAGACGTTTTGGTATTGATCAGCTGGCTGGTATCTTCGTACTGAATGCTGAAATCTGCGCTAACCAGGCGTTCATTGTCTTTAACGCCAAAGTCTGACAGTGGAATCTGGCCGTTTTTAGTCACATACTTGGTGATCGTTCTAAGAGCCCCAGTTTCCATATTTCTGACATACAAAGTTGCCAGAGTCCCCGGAGCCGTCCCGCTTGGGTAGCTGGTTGAACCTTCAGAAACATAAAGTTGCAGCCATGGGGTAGCGAATTCCAAGGTCTTGATGATAATGTGGGAATCAATGTCGTAGTGAACGACTGACTTTTGCAAGCCAGTGTTAAGCAGACCATTGATAATTGAACCGTTAAAAGTTCCAGAATCGATATTGCTTTTAATTTTTCTGCCGTTGCTGTTGTATTGGTCAGTAGTTGCAATCCCATCAGTTCCAGTAAAGTACTGGCTGGCAAAAAGCAGGCTGGCCGTGTCATAAACAGTCGTTAGGGCATTAAGGCCCATATTGCCTTCACCATCGCTTGGCCCGTAGAAGTTCGGGTAAAGAACATCACCGTTAGAATTTACATTACCGTTGATGACTTGGCCGATTTGACCAGTTGCGCTGCTTTGAACCGAAATCGTATTATTCTGCAGATTTTTCGCTGTCAGTGTTGCCGTATTAGTAATTACTTCATTGGCAGTCCATCTGGAAAAAATACTATTGCCAGGCTTGGTGTAAACAATAAAGGACCCTGACACCAGTGGCTGGCCGCTGGCTAGGCTGGCTGCCTGTTCCTCAATAGATGGCGTTGGTATTTCCCAGGTAATAGTTTTTCCGTTAGTGCCAACATATGTCACATTGCCATCCGGATCCGTAATGCCGGCATAAACGCCATCCTGCATCAAATAGCTGATTTGCAGTTTTTGGGTTGGGTCTAAGAAGTTGAGACCAGTCTTATTCGGAATCGAGTAGCTGATCCGCCAAGCCAGAGTGTCCCCTCTGCCAGGAGCAGTGTTCAATGAGCCATTCTTTGCACCCAAAAAGGTCGTGCTGATTGAGGCACTGGTAGTTGCGGCAACTTGGGTGTAGGCACTGGCTTTTGTTTCATAGCCAGTGTTGTCCTTGAAGCTGCCGGCGAGTTCTAATGAAGTAGCATGATTGATGTAGCCGTTGTCAGTGTTGACAGCCAGTTTGAAGCTGTAGGACTGACCTGCCTTAAGGTCGGACTTTTGGAAAGTATAGATGACCTTGCCGTCAGAAACAGTCGGCTTAACGCCAGCAACTTCTGGCAGGACATCAGTTTTCAGCTTCAAGTGACCATTGGCATTGCCCGTCAAATTAAAGGTCAGCGTGGCCGGCCAGCGGTCAGCCTCATCATAGCGTGAGCCAGAAACCTTGAAGTTGATCGTAAACAAAGCCGTATCGCCTGACCAAACCATGTACCCGTTGTTATCAGACGAAATTGCCAAGTCAGCGTTAGCCTTGCTTGTTACCGTAGTGCTGGCCAGCAGATTGCTGGTAAACAGACGAGCGTTGATAGCGCTGAAGGCAGACTTCGCCTGGCTCAGGTTGGTAGTCAGCGTATTAGTAGAGTCAGTGACTGTTTTTTCAGAATTAATTGAACTAGTTGCAGATTTTTCTGAACTGGATGTACTAGTTGCTGTCTTTGCTGAAGAAACTGAGCTGCTAGAAGTACTTGCAGAACTCTTTGAACTGTCTTTTGCAGAAGACTGCGTGCTTGAGCTCTGAGTTTGTGAGCTTTGTTTTTCTTCTGCAGAACTAGCTGAAGAAGTACTTACTGAAGTATTACCTGCTGCTGATGATGAAGAAGCAGAAGATGACGTAGATGAAGAAGATGATGATTCTTCAGTATCTTCATTCTCCACCTTGACCACCAGCGGATAGCTGGAATAGTCCTTGCCATCTTCCTGGTAAGTCGCGATCAGCTGACCGCTGCCGACTTCTTTGCCAGTCAGCGTAAACTTCAGCTCGCTCTGCCCTTTGGCAAAGTGCAGCAAAAGGTGCCGGCTTTCTTTTTCAGAAGCGGCTACTTCTTTGACAGCCTCTTCCGGCTTGTCAATCTTCAATTCTTTATTGGCCTTGTCCGTGGCGGTTTTATCCAAATCTACCAAGTCTGGCAGACTGACTTTTACCTCCAGGTCGGCCTCATCTTTGCTCCGCTTGAGCGTGAGTGTTTCTTGACCACTCAGCTTCAAATTTAAGGGATCATTTTTATCTTTACCAGTCAGCTCTTTCTGTCCTTGCATGAAGACGAGCTGGTCACTGACCTCACTGGCAGCGGCCTGACTCACTCCCGCAAAGGAAGGCAAAATAAGCTGCAGAATCAACACTGCAGCCAGCAAAAAAGCTCTGGATTTTTTCATAATCTGCATCATGTTAGGTTCTCCCGTTGCAATTTAATATTTCCTGTACCAATTGGCACGTATTAATTGCATCCTTCCATCGAGATGCCAGATCCGTTTGCCTATCCTTATTAAAGTTTAAAAATAAGAATATAGCTATCTTGTTCAAACTACATTTTATCACATTTAATCCTTTTCAGCTAGTAAAAATAAAAATATCGTCCCTTTTGGAACGATATCTGCTAATTCTGTAATTATTATTTTTCTCTTCTTACTTGTCCAGGCCAGTCCACTTCCAAGAAGTTACTTCTGGAATGTCTTCACCGTGGTCCCGGATGTAAGCGTGGTGCTTAGACAGCAGGCTGTCCATCTTGTCAATGAAGGCCGCGCTCTTGTCCTTCAAGGCTGGAATTTGCTCAACCGCGTCCTTGGCCAGGTCGAAGCGGTCAAGGTGGTTCAAGACCCGCATGTCAAATGGCGTGGTAATATCACCATTTTCTTCATAGCAGTGAATTGAAACATTGTAACGCTTGCGGGCAAACCAGATGGATTCCATCATGGTCTTGTAGCCGTGCCATGCGAAGATGGTCGGTACGTCAGTTGGGAAGAGGCGGTCAAATTCTTCTTGAGAAATAGCGGCCGGGTTATCCTTCGGTGCCATCAGCTTCATCACGTCAACCACGTTGATATAGCGGATCTTCAAGTCTGGGAAGTTCTGGTGCAGGATGTCGATAGCTGCCAAAGTTTCCATGGTCGGTTCAGTTTCAGTTGAAGCGAAGACCACGTCCGGCTTGGCATCCTTGTCAGTTGAAGCCCAGTCGATGTAGCCCAGGCCATTGTCAACCAGCTTGGCTGCTTCTTCAGGAGTGAACCATTGCGGCCGTTCCTGCTTGGAAGTTACCAAAAGGTTGATCCCTTCCCGGTCGCGGAAGGCCTTGTCAGCAACAGCCAGCAAGGTGTTGGTGTCACTTGGCAGGTATTCGTGGATCATGTCCGGCCGGTTCTTTTCAAACAGGTGGGTCAAAAGACCTGGATCCTGGTGAGTGTAGCCGTTGTGGTCCTGCTGGAAGACAGTTGAAGTAGCAACGAAGTTCAATGACGGGTAATCGCGGCGCCAGTATTGTTCCTTAGCCTTCCGCAGCCACTTCATGTGCTGGGTCAGCATAGAGTCAACCACCCGGCCAAAGGCTTCGTAAGTCGCGAAGAAGCCGTGGCGGCCAGTCAATACGTAGCCTTCCAGCATCCCTTCGTCTTGGTGCTCTGACAATTGCGAGTCAATCAAGCGCCCTTGCGCAGCCAGGTTTTCATCATTTGGCTCATGGATTTCGCTTTCCCATTGCCGCTTTTCGCTGTCCAGGAAGTCAAAGAGCCGGTTGGACTTGGATTCATCCGGACCAAAGCCGCGGAAAGTAGTCGGGTTCAGTTCTGCCACCTTGGTCAAGTACTTGGCCCATTCCACCATGTCCTGGGCATTCTTTGAACCAGGCTTGCCAACTTCAAAGGCAAAGTCGCGCCAGTCTGGCAGGTTCAAGCGCTTAGGGTTGATCCCGCCGTTGGTGACCGGGTTCATGGCCATTCTCTGATCGCCGTGAACCGCGTTTTCCAGAACCAGTTCAGTTGGGTAGCCGTTTTCGTCAAACAGTTCTTCTGGCTTGTAGCTCTTCAGCCAGTCAAGCAAAAGTTCCTTGTGGTCCATGTGCTTCTGGTCAACCGGAAGCGGAATCTGGTGGGCCCGGAAGGAGTTTTCAATCGGGTTGCCATCCAGATCGGCCTTAGGACCAGTCCAGCCCTTCGGGCATTGGAAGATCAAGAGCGGCCAGTGGGCAAATGATTCATCACCGTTTTCACGGGCGTTCTTTTGAATGGCCTTGATGTCTTCAATGATAGCGTCCAGAGTCTTGGCCATTTCTTCGTGAATCTGGTCAATGTCCTTCATCCCGTCAAAGCGTCCGCCCTTGAAGGTTGAAACGAAGTAAGGCTTCCAGCCCATACCTTCAAAGTACTTGGTCAGTTCTTCGTCACTCATCCGGGCAGTAATTGTTGGGTTGGAGATCTTAAAGCCGTTAACCTGCAGGATTGGCAAAACAGCCCCGTCCTTGACTGGGTTGATAAAGCGGTTGGAGAACCAGCCAGCGGCAAGCGGGCCGGTTTCTGCTTCCCCGTCGCCGATTTCCGTAGCCGCGATCACATCCGGGTTGTCCAGGATCGCGCCAGTAGCGTGGGAAAGGGAGTAGCCCAGTTCCCCGCCTTCGTGGATTGAACCTGGGGTTTCTGGAGCCGCGTGGGAAGCTACCCCGCCCGGGAAGCTGAAGCGCTTGAAAAGCTTGGTCATCCCGGCTTCATCTTGAGTAATTTCCGGGTAGATTTCAGTGTATGACCCATCCAAGTATGAGTTGGAAACCATAACCTGGCCGCCGTGACCGGAACCTTCAATGTAGAACATGTTCAAGTCATACTTCTTGATGACCCGGTTTAAGTGGGCGTAGATGAAGTTTTGCGGCGCGATCGTGCCCCAGTGACCAACTGGCTTGATCTTAACGTCATCAGCCGTCAGTTCTTCCTTAAGCAAAGGGTTCTTAAGCAAAAAGAGTTGCCCGACTGATAAGTAATTTGCGGCCCGCCACCAAGCATCAACGCTCTTTAAGTATTCTTTTGAATCGTAATCTACTGCCATCTTTTTACTCCTTTGAGGAAACTTGTTTTCTTTATTTGCTTTAATCATACCATTTGCTAAAAATAAGTCAACTAATTTATTAATTGGATCCTACCAATTTTACAAATCCTTAAAATACTTTGCAAAGAGAAAAAATAGTGAAGTGAAGAAAAATAGATAGAGAAAATAGAAATAGTGAAAAATAAAACGGACAGGTATCACCTGTCCGCATATATCTTTTGCTCTTAATTCAAATTGACAAAGCTGTTGAAGCGCATGTACTTGTAGTGAACCCGCATGCTGGAGACTTCAAATGGCGTTCCGTCATCCAAAAAGAAGATCCCGTCCATCACGCCGACTGGCTCTGTAGCCTTGAGCTGCAGCTCTTCTTGGTCTTCCGCGCTTGATGGGGAAACCGTAATGGTCAGATAAGACCGGGTAACCGCCTTATTTTGCGCGTCTTCCAAGTAGTTGAACAAGGATCCCTGCAGAATCTCTTCTTTAAGCTCCGGCAGGATCTTGATCGGCACGAAGCCTTCTTCAATCAAGAAGGGCTGGCCATCCAAAAGGCGGAGGCGCTTAAACTGGTAGACGAAGTCATTTTCACTCAAGAAGAGGTCCTGGGCCGTTTCAGGACTGGCCTTAACCACTTTAAATTCCAGCAGCTTGATCCCCTGCTTCTTGCCTGGAACCAAAAAGCTGTCCGTAAGGCCCAGGTTGGACCCTTCATAGCGAAACATCGCCTGGTTCTTCAGGTACAAAGGATTGATAAAAGTCCCGCTGCCCCGCTTCTTAAACACAATGCCCTGCTGGGCAAGGAGTTCCAGGGCCCGCTTCATCGACGACCGGCTGACCTGGTACTGTTCGGCCAGGCTGCGCTCGTCGGGCAGCCGCATCCCCTCATATTCGCCCGCTAAAATCCGGCGCTTGATGTCATGCATGACCGTCTTGTAAACATAATCAGCCATTCAGTTCACCTACTTTGCCTGGGCAATCGCGGCCAGGAACCAGTCCTTGAAGGCCTGGCGGTCAACCTTGACCGCGATCTTGGCATTGGCCTTTTGCCCAAAGAAGCCATCAAAGTCCATGACTGAAGCCCCATAAGTGTATGGGCCCTTGGTGTCTACCGCCACGTATGCTTCCTTGACTTCAAACAGGTCTGGCGCCAGCAGCATGGCCGCCGTCAAGGCGTCATAGATCCGCTTGCCCTTGTCCGCGTCAGCATCGTTTAATTCGTATTGAGAGTTAAGGCCGTAGATCATTTCCCCGACCCGGCCCAAAGCCTTGATTTCTTCCAGGCTGGCCGCGTCAACGAAGGCCTGGTTGCCGACTTCCAGAGGAGCCACATAGATATCCAGGCCCTTGGCGCCTAAGTCAAAGACGATCTTAGCTGCTTCCGGGTCCCCGGAAACGTTGTATTCGTCGTAAGGACCGTAGTTGCCCCGGCCCAAGGCCCCGCCCATGATGTAAAGGCGGTCGATCTTGTCCAAGTCTTCCGGATATTGGCGGAAGTAAAGGGCAAAGTCCGTAGCTGGCCCGATCTGCATCAAGGTCACCTTTTCTGAACTTTGACTGACTACTTCGTGGATCTTGGTAGCGGCCAGGCCCTCTACCAAAAGGCTCCGGTCAGCTTCCGGGAAGTCAAAGCCGTCCATCCCGCTTGCCCCGTGCACTTCAGAAGCATCGATGGCTTCCTTGACCAAAGGCAGCTTGGCCCCAGCCACAACCGGCACCTTGGTGCCCAGGAAGGCTTGCAGGCGCAGGGTGTTGTTCAAGGTCTTCTCCAAAGAAACGTTGCCCCAGGTTGGCACGATCATCTTTACGTCCAGTTCCTTGGCGAACAGGGCGATCGTTAAGCAGACCGCGTCGTCGATCCCGGGATCAGTTGAAATAATTAAGGGTTTCTTGTTCATTAATCGTTCTCCATTTTTCAGAATAGCTTTATTCTATCATTTCGCCCGGCAAATAAAAAGAAAAGAAGCGGTTGCTTCTTTTCTAAAAAATTTTCTTAGCGGCTGCGGACTTCGATCTCCCCGTTGTCACGGGCAATAATGACCTGATCGCAGATGTTCAAAAAGAGCCCGTGCTCAACTACCCCGACCGTGTGATCCAAGTAGTCAGCCAGACCGCTTGGCACCGGAATCCGGTCCAGCTTGAGGTCCAGAATGTAGTTGCCGTAGTGGGTCTTAAGGCGCTGGCCATCTTCCGCCAAGCGGAATTCCGGCTTAAGGCCTTCATCTGCCAGGCGCTTTTTAACCTGCATGCAGGAGATTGGCAAAACTTCTACTGGCAGGGCAAAACCGCTGAGGTGGTCAACGACCTTGCTTTCATCCACGATCCAGACATTCTTCTTGGAGTTGACGGCTACGTTCTTTTCCAAGGTCAAGGCGGCCCCGCCCCCCTTGATCCCGTTTAACTGGCTGTCCACCCTGTCTGCCCCGTCAACCGTCAGGTCGACCTGGTCAACTTCGCTGAGGGGGCTGACGGTAAAGCCATAGCCTTCCAGCTGCTTTTGGCTGCGGCTGGAGGTGGTCACGACCGCCTTAAGAGTCAAGCCGGCTTCTTTTTTCTTGCCCAGTTCATCGATGAAAAACTTCACCGTTGACCCGGTGCCAACGCCCAAAACCATGCCGTCTTCCACCAAGGCAGCTGCCTTCTTGGCAGCAGCCTTTTTCAATTCATCTTGCTTTGCTTGGTCCATTTTTTGCCTCCGCTATTTTTCCAAAATGCTTGTCAGTTCAGCCACTTGCTTAGCCACTGAGTCTCGGCCGAAGATGTAAGAGCCAGCGACAAAGACATCAGCTCCGGCATCTTTAGCAAGCTTAGCCGTCTGATCATTAATCCCGCCATCTACTTCGATTGGAAGATCTGGCAGAATTGCCCGGGCGGCCTTGATCCGCTCTGGCGCTTCTTCCATAAACTTCTGCCCGCCAAAGCCCGGGTAAACCGTCATCAAAAGAACTTGGTCAACCTTGTCTTTGTAGCGCTCCAGCACCTTAATATCAGTGTCCGGGCTAAGGACTAACCCGCGGGAGACGCCCTGCTCCTTTAAGTAGTCCAGCCAGTGGTCAATTCTGTTTGGATAGTCAGCTTCATAGTGAATTTCAATCAAGTCGCTGCCTGCTTTGACAAAAGCCGGCAAAAGGTCGGGCAGGTTGTTGCTCATCAAGTGCACTTCCGCGGTCAAGTCCGGGAACTGCTTTTTAAAATCACTCACCAGCTGGGGGCCATATGACAAGTTAGGCACGAAATGCCCGTCCATCACGTCGATGTGGAAGCGGCTGATCCCGCTGTCGGCTGCTTCTTGAATCTGCTGGCCCAAATGCAGGTTGTCGGCGTTGAGAATTGATGGTGCAATAATCATTTTTTCACCCATCCTTTACTCAGCTAAAGCAGCTGCAACGCTGGCCCGGTCCGGAATTGACGGCTGAGCCCCCATCTTCTGGACAGCTAAAGACGATGCCCGGTTGGCAAAGCGGGCTGCCTCATGCAGGTTGCTGAAGTCGCTGGCCAATTCCCCAGCCAAAAAGCCTAAGAAGGTGTCGCCAGCCGCCGTCGTGTCCACCGCCTTGACCTTGAAGGCTGGTACTAAGCCCGTAAAGACTGGGGAAGACAGGTAAGCCCCCTTGCTGCCGTAGGTGATGATTACGTGCTCAACGCCTAATTCATGCAGCTTGGCCGCGTTTTTTCCCAAATCAGCCTCTTCTGCAACTGGCAAAGAAGTCAAAAGAGCACTTTCCGTTTCGTTTGGCGTGATCAAGTCAGTCACGGCTAAAAGATCAGCTGGCAGGTCCTTGATAGCGGGAGCCGGGTTCAAGATGGTCACCTTGCCAGCAGCCCTAGCCAGCTTGAAGGCAGCGGTAGTTGCTTCAAGCGGTGTTTCCAGCTGGGCGATGACGCAGTCGGCACCTTCAATGACGTCTTTAGCCGCCAAAACATCTGCTTCAGTCAAGCTGTAGTTGGCCCCGTGGTCGATGATGATGTCGTTTTGCCCTTCAGCGTTCAAAGTAATGTAGGCATGGCCAGTCTTAACGCCAGCGGTTGGCAAAACATAGTCTGTCTTGACCCCGTAGCCGGCCAGTTGCTCCTTCATCCAGCTTCCGTATGAGTCTTCGCCGACTCTAGAGATGAAGATGGTCTCCGCCCCGCTCTTAGCAGCCGCGACTGCTTGGTTGGCCCCCTTGCCGCCGCCAGCCTCGCTGACCTTGTTGGCGTTGATAGTTTCGCCTGGCTTTGGGAAGTTTTCTACATGCAGGGTCGTGTCCACGTTGCTGGACCCGATTACTACGATTTTTTTCATGTAAGTTTTCTCCTTGCTTTAATCCTAAGTCAATTATAACTATTCCCGCTCTTTTAAAAAAGCGCTTTAGCCGACCAGCTGGTAGGCAATCTTGAAGCGGCTGAGATTATAGCGGTCATACAGATCAGCCAGGACAACGTTAAAGTTCTGGATCCTGGTATTTGGGTCTGGATTCTTTGAGTCAAAACGCTCTGCTAAAGAAGCTAAGGCCTGGCTTCTGACCGCCTCGTAGTCGCTCAGCTGGTCCACCCGGCCGCGCAAGTCCCGGCAAAGAGCGCTGAGGGTGAAGTCTGACTCCGCCGCTAAAAAGTTCAGCTTGCTGTCAAAGACTAACTTGTAACGGTAAGCCTTCCGGCCGGGGAAGTCCTGGGAATTGAACAAGTCCAGATACAAGACCAGTTTCTGCTTTGCCAGGCTGGCCAGGTCCTTACCTTGACTGAGGCACTTAAACTTCAGAAAGTTGACAAAATAGTCGTAAAAGTCCCCGTAAAAATCTTCCTCAAAGCGTTCGATACTGGGATCTTCCGCCAGCAGCTGCCTTGCTAGTACTTCTTCAATCGTCATTTGCATGGCTCCTCTTCTAATTTTTCTCTTGTTCCTGCTACGTTTACAGTCATCTAAGAAAAATTATACCCGGGCTGCTGCTTGAAATATAGTTCCAATTTTCTAACAAAAAAGCGCGTCAACTGACGCGCTTCTTTAATCAACTATCTTATGGATTTAATTTAATGTAGATGCATAAGCCGGCAATCAAGAGTAAAAAGCCAACACAAGCCAGAAAAACTGCTTTTTGCCAGCCCTTTGCCAAGTGATCACTTGCAAAGGAAAACAGCCACCAAGCTAATGTAGCAACAGCTGACATCCACAAATTGTGCTGGCCGCTCGCAAAATCAATAATCATGAATACTGCCACTAAAAGTACCGGTGGTAGCAAGTACCAAGTCAACTTTTTACTCATTCAAATTCCCCCCTTATTAAAAATTAATACGACCATTCTTAGGGTATTTGTCATGTGCGTCCCAGTACTTAGCAATATAATATCCTGGACTTCCTGCATAGTCTAATGCTTTCCCAACTACTGTAGACGTTACCTTTCCAGCTGCTCCTCCTACAATGGCTTGAATTGCTTTTACTATAACTTTTTTAGCAGCTGTTTTACCAATTTTCTTAATAGCGAACTTCACTCCTAGAGAAGCGGCACCACCTGAAGCACCGATTATCGCTGCGTCAATAGCTGCACCCATTTGCGAGACAGTTATTCCTTTCCAATTACTTTTGGAAAGCATAGCACTACGCGCTCTAGTAGACGAAGGCTGCGGTTCTGATGGCAAACTATAGTTTCCATGACGTTGATTATTTACAATCTCTCGAAGATAATCCTCACTTAAATCAGGATATTCACCCTTCAGTACCTCTACCACTGCATCAACATCTTCAGCTGCTAACCTATTTTTAACAGTCTCATCTTGGCTGCTTGAACTTTGTTTAGATTTTTCATACACCGTATGAATTGTAGCAGCATCGACAGTCTCAGTTACTACTGGTGCAGTGGTGCTTAGTAATGTTGTTGAAAAAAGTACTACTGAGATATATTTTGGTATTTTTTTCATTACAGCTCCTCCATATCAATTTTATTAAAAAATAATAGCAAAAAAATGTGAGAGCGTCAACCCTTTAGTTATAAAAATATAGTTCCAATTTCCTAACAAAAAAGCGCGTCAACTGACGCGCCTTTTTGATCAACTGTTTTATTGTTCTTGATCATCTTTTGACTTTTTGTCTTGCTCATTGAAGTCTTGCAAAAAGCTGTGGTTAAACAATTCTTCCTTAATCTGTTCCATCCGCTGCTCAGACTGCTTCTGCCAGTCCGTCTGCAGGTTCCGGTGATACCTCAAGTAATTGGCCATTCGCCCGGTCCGGCTCAAAAAAGCCTGCTGCATTTTGCTGGAATCCAGGAAACGCTGGTCAACTTCTTTTTCAAGCAAATTCCCTTGGTCGTCAAAGCGGTAGCCGCCCCACATGTGCTGCTTGATGGGGTTCATGGGCAGGCTGTCAACATAGTGCAGCTTGCCAACCATCCGCTTGCTGGCCGTATAACCCAAAGTCACCGGATCATAGATGTCAACATAGCTGTTGATTTTGCCCCGCAACTGAGCCACTAGTTGCCGCTCTTTATGAGTCAAAAGCCGCCAGATGTTGGTGCCTTCATAAAGATAGGCTCCGGCGATCTGATCTGGAAAGCGGCAATTTGCCAAGGCATATTCAGCATTGATCGCTCCCAGGGAATGCCCGTAGATGTAGAAACGCCCATCTGGGAATTCCTCCAGCCAGCGGTTAAGATAGCGGCTGGCCGTTATCAAAGCGCTGGGCACCTGCCTTTGGTCGGTCAGCATGGCCAGAAAAATCGGCCAGTTGGTCTTCAGCCACTCGTCGCGCCAGGTAGTCGCGTTGCCTTTTTTAAAGCCGTAAGAGCCCTTAAACAAGACTGTGATCTCGTTTCCGTTTTCGATCAAAAAAGCCTGCATCCCGTCCTTGGCATAAACGTCCCGGGTCAACTGCCCGATCGTCTTACCAGCGACTTTGACTGTCTCGCCCACGTTCAGCGCCTCATAAGACAGCTTGGTCAGTTCAACCCGGTCCAGGTCGGTCAATTCTTCATTGATCATTCTTCGTCTTCCTCGCCTTGCAAGTACTTGGCAAAGCGGGCATAATCGGCTTCCATTTGGTCGGCATACTTGACGGCCCACTGAGCCAGACCGGTGTCCAGCTCTTTTTGCTTATGAACATAGCCATAGATCATCGGTGCCGTCGGGCTTTGGTAGTGGGCAACGGCCAAAATGAAGGAGCACATCTGACAATAGGCGGAAAAGCTTTCCTGGTCCAGCTTGAGCGGGTCAATCGAGTCTTTCATGTCCCGGAATTGGCGGACGTAAAAGCTTCTGCCGCCAGCTTCCATGGCCCCTAAGAAAGGATCATGGTAGGTCTGCAGAACCCGCTGGGCAGTGATGATCCGCTTGCCTTCGCCCTTGCCTTGAGCCTGGCTTTCTTCAACCGTCAAGGCCGACAGGTTGTAGCGAAGCGGCAGGGCTTCTTTAATCTGCAAGACCAGGTGGCTGCCATCCTTGCCGGTGAGCAGGGCCAGGTAGCAGCGGGTTCCCCAGCTGCCAACGCCCACGCTGTAGCGAATGATGTCAGTCACTTCATAATTGATCAAAAGGACACGGACATCGTCATTTACGCTCTTCTGGTACTCTTCCAGACCAGCCAAAAGCTCGTCATAGATTTTTTGAGTGACATGCCGGGCCCGGGGCGGATTGTCCTTGAAGCGCAAACGCCCGTCTTCCGTCTTTTCCGTGAACTTCTTGACAACGGCATCAGAATTGTTCTTCGGTGCCCGATTGGCCACCTTCAAGAGAACCCGCTTCATTTGTTCGTTATCCGTCATTTGGCCTAAAAGGTCATCAACGCTGTAAGACAAGTTGAAACGTTCAAGCAAGGTCAAGGAATTAGCGTACTTGATCCCCCGCCGGTAAGCGTGGACGCTCTCCGCCAAAATGCCATCCAGCTGCTCTTTTGGATAGCCATTGATCCGGCCGGTCAAAACCACGCTGGTTAAAAGGCGCTTGAGGTCAAATTCCCAGTTGCCGATCCTGGCTTCGTCAAAATCGTTCAAGCCAAAAAGGAGCTGACGCTCCGGAGAAGCAAAAAAGCCAAAATTGGTCAAGTGGGAGTCCCCGCAGATGATCACTGGAATATGGGACTGGCCTTCTGGAAACTGGCGCAGGTCCTTTTCCATGATCCCGGCCGTGGCCCGGAAATAGGAAAAGGGGTTCTGCATCATCCGCTTGTGCCGCATGCCGAGCAGCTCAGGGATCATTTTCTCCTCAGTCAGCTTGATCAGCTGGACCACGTCTCGCTTGACCGGGTTGAAGGTACTGATCGCCGCGATTGGATGTTCCTTAAGACGGCCTTCTCCCTGCTTGATCAGCTCTTCCTGGCTGTCGCCGATAAACATTTGATCGATTTTAAAAGTTTCGATTTCGTGGCGGTCTTTTTCCATTTTTCAGCCTACTTTTCTTCGTCTTCCAATTCGCTTTCCTGCGGCTTCATGGCCTCAAAAGCGTCTTTCTTCTTCGCCTTCTCTTCTTCTTCCTCTTCTTCAACGATCCGCACCTTTTCAGCTGCTTCAGCGATGAAGTATTCCTGGCTGTTAAATGGCGTCTGCCCCCGCCGGTCGGCATGAACCCACTCGGTCTTGTGCAGGATCCGGGCCTGGACATTGTCCTGCCACATCTTGGCAAAAATGTCCAAAACTCTTTCCTTCAAGTCTTCTTGCAAAACCGGGAAGAGGGTTTCCACCCGCCGGTTCAAGTTCCGCCGCATCATGTCGGCGCTGGCCAGGTAGACTTCTTCCTTGCCGTCATTGTAGAAGTAGTAGATCCGGCTGTGTTCTAGGAAGCGGCCGACAATCGAGTGCACCTCGATGTTGTCGCTGACGCCTGGAATTTCCGTCTTCAAGCAGCAGATCCCCCGGACGATCAAGTGGATCTTGACCCCGGCAGCGGAAGCTTCATAGAGCTTAGCGATCACATCCGGGTCAGACAGGGAGTTCATCTTCATGTGAATTTCAGCATGCCGGCCAGCCTTGGCGATGGCAATTTCATTGTCGATCTTTTCGTAAATAAACTGCCGGATCAGCTTTGGTGAAATCCGCAGCTTGCTGAAGTAAGGCGGCTTGGAGTAGCCAGACAGCATGTTGAAGAGGTTGGTGGCGTCAACGCCCAGGTCCCGGTCACAGGTGAAGAGGCCCAGGTCGGTGTAGAAGTGAGCAGTAACATCGTTGTAGTTACCAGTCCCCAAGTGCAGGTAGCGGCGGATTCCGTCTTCATCGCGGCGGATGACCAGGGTTACCTTGGTGTGAGTCTTCAGGCCCACCAGCCCGTAGATAACGTGACAGCCCATCTGTTCCAGGGTTCTGGCCCAGTGAACGTTGTTTGATTCATCAAAACGAGCCTTGACTTCCACCAGAACCGTGACCTGCTTGCCGGCTTTAGCCGCCTGGCCCAGGTACTTGATGATCGGAGAATTGCCGGAAACCCGGTACAGGGTCATCTTGATAGCCAGAACATCTGGGTCCTTGGCTGCTTGCTTGACAAAGTTCAAGACAGCATCAAAGCTGTCGTAAGGGTGCTGAACCAGGTAGTCTTTTTCCCGGATTGAGTCAAAAATATTGTGGTCGCTTCGCAAAGCCGGGTCGATAAAGGCCTGCATTGGCTTGTAGCGGAGGTCTTCATGGCCTTCAACCATCCCTGGCAGCTTCTTGAGGAAGGTCAAGTCGATCGGGCCGTTGATGCTGAAGACGCTGCTTTCTTCCACGTTCAGCCGTTTCATCAAGTGCTTGAGCAGCTTGGTGTTCATGCTGCTTTCAACTTCCAAGCGGGTTACGTGGCCGTGCTCGCGGTCTTCCAGCTGCTTTTTAACCGCCAAAAGGAAGTCGGAAGTGTCGCTTTCAGAAACGTCCAGGTCCATGTCCCGGGTAACCCGGTAGCAGGCTGCCTGGCGGATTTCGTAGCCGTCAAAAAGCCGGTCGGCAAAGACCTTGATAATGTCTTCCAGCATGATGAAGTCGTTGTCGCCATCCGGCAATTTGACCAAGCGCGGGAAAATGTTCGGCACTCTAAGCGTGGCAAACTTGTGCTCGCCGCTTTCCCGGTCCTTAAGACGCAAAGCGATGTTCAAGGAGTTGTTGTTGATAAACGGGAATGGTCGGGACTGGTCGTCAGCCATCGGGGTCAAAACCGGGTAAAGCTCATTTGCAAAGTAGCGGCGGATGTATTCTTCTTGGTCTTCAGAAAGTTCGTCGCCTTCCAAGATGTTGATGCCATTCTTGCGCAAAAGCGGCATCAAGGACCGGGAATAAGTTGAGTAGCGCTTCTCAACGACTTCATGTTCCTTTTGGTTGATGGCCGTCAATTGTTCAAGCGGTGTCAAGCCGCTGGCATCGTGGCTCTTGACCCCGGCAGCCACCAGCTTGCTCAAGGAAGCCACCCGGACCATGTAGAATTCGTCGACGTTGGACTGGGTGATCCCCAGGAAGTTGGCTCTTTCCAAAAGCGGCTCATCAGGGTTTCTGGCTTCGTCCAGGCAACGGTCGTTGAAGTCCAGCCAGCTCAGTTCCCGGTTGGCATAATAACTAGGATCGGTGAATTTATTCTTGTTCTTAGCAATCGTCATTTTTTACTTTCCCCTCTTCTGCTTCATGGCAATCTTCATGCCGAAGACGGCTTCAGCCAAATTGACATTCTTTTCAAAAACCCAGCGTTCCAAGGTCAAGTCCCGCTTGCTAGTCACCGTGATCAGCATCTGGTCATCCTTGATGGAAACCACAATCTTGCTGATCTTCTGCTTGCGGGAAGCATCCAGGCTGTTGGCCAGGCGCAGGATGGCAGCCAATTTGGCTACCCGGACCTGCAAAGCTGGATCAAGGTGGCGGTATTCACGTTCATCAGCATTCAGGTTGGTAATGTCCTGGTGTTTCAAAATGCTCAAGAGCATTTCATTTTCCCGGTCAGACAGGCCGATGATCTGGTTGGCCCCCACAATGTAAGCAGCATGCTCATAGTGGTTGTGGAAGTTGATGAAGTTGCCGATATCATGCAAGCGGGCCGCGATTTCCAGCAGCTGCCGGTCGCGGCGGTCAACCATGCCGGCGTGGGCCAGGCGGTCAAAAATATGCAGGGCAAACTTGTTGGACAAGTTGCTGTGCTTGCCGCCTGATTCGTAGCGGCGGGCGATGTTTTTGGTCGCCGTCAAAACGATAGTTGAGTATTCGTCCGGCCGGTACTTCAATTTGGCAGCTTCCTGGATCATCAAACCGGTGATGGCTGAAGACTGAGTCAGTGTCATCATGTGCGGCTTGATGATCTTGACCAGCTGGTTGATCAAAACGATAGTCGGCTTCATCCGGGCCAGGGAGTCAGTATCCAGCTGGTACTTTTCCATCAAGTACTGGTCTGGGGCTTCTCTGAAGTCATCATAAACGCCGGCAAATTGCTCTAGGTCGATGAGCCGGGCCTTTTCTTGCGGCCGCAGGCTCTGCTCACCTCTGCCGGAGACATGCTGGATGATGATCCGGGCCTTGCCAGTCGGCTTTTCAATCGTCTTGAAGCTGACCAGCTTGCGGGAGATGTAGTCGCCGATAATGTCGATCGGATCGCTTGGCGTGTCCCGGGTCATGGCTGACATTTCTTCAATTTCTTCCGGGCCCAGGGCAAAGTTCCAGGTTGACAGGTAGTGCTGGCCCTTGAACAAGGTGAGGTTGAGCATGGCGCTGCCCATGCTGAGCAAGTAAGTAAATTCATCATCCTTCAGTTCTGAGAACTGCGGCAGGGCCATCCCGGCAATGATCTTGTAGTAAGCAATCTGGGCCCCGTTCAGCCATTCGATTTCCAGACCAGTTCTGACCTTGATCTGGTCGGCCAGATAGCGCGCCGAAATCTTGTCCAAAAGCTGCCGGTTGCCGTAAACCTTGTAGTTGTCGATCCCGTATTCCGCGATCTTCCGCTTGAAGCCGATCAAGGCGTCAGTCAAGCGGGGCAGTTCGCTTTCATAAACTTCAAACTTCTTGCCGCCTTGGACAAACTGGGCAGAGCTCAGCTGCTCAATGATTGACAGTTTCTTCAAGTCAACGATAAACAGACGGGCTTGATATGATGATATGTAAATTAGACCAAATTGTCTTTTGCTCATATGTCTCTCCTCTGGTTGTTTTCACATAGTTTTCAAAATGAGCTTTAAAATTCAGCTGTAAGCGCTGAGTCACCTATTTCAATTGTACAAAAAATCTGCCCCTTCGGCTTATTTTTCCAGGTAAAAATCCATTTTTTAACACAATTTAACCTGGAAGTAAAAAAACAGCGCGTTCAAAAACGAACGCACTGCTTAAGTTGCTTTAAATTATTCGCTTGCCTTCAAACGAGAAGAAGCTTTGATATTGAAGCCTGGAACGCCGCTAAACCATTTCTTCATCAAACGGGCGTAAGTCCCGTTCTTGCGGAGTTCTTTCAAGGCCTGGTTGACCTCAGCCGTAAACTTGTCTTCCCCCTTCTTGATGCCGATCCCGTACGGCTCAACCGTAAAGGTGTCGCTCAGCATCTTGAACTTGTCCTTGTCATTGGAAATCAAGCCGGCCAAAACGGCATTGTCGCTGACCATGGCATTGGCCTTGCCGGCCTTTAAGGCATTGTAGCAAGAGCCATAGTCATCATAGAAGATAACCCGGGCTTTTGGGGCATACTTGTGGACGTCACTGTCAGCAGTTGACCCCTTGACGGCCGCGATGGAGTACTTAGAAGTATTGAAGTCCTTGATGGAATTCAGCTTGCTCTTTTTCGGCACGATCAAAGTTTCCCCGGCCATAAAGTAAGTGTCGGAAAAATTGATGATCTTGCGCCGGTCAGCCGTGTTGGTCATGGTAGCCATAACGGCATCGACGTTGCCGATCTTGAGGTCCATGATTCGGGATTTTTCACTGATGTATTCAATCTTCATCTTGCCTTTAGGGCCCAGAATCTGCTTGGTAATGGCCCGGGCCAGGTCGACTTCAAAGCCGGTGGCCTTGCCGCTGTCCACGTCCATCATGCTGAACAGGCGGGTGTCGGCCCGCATCCCCCAGGTGATGGTGTTTGTTTGCTTAACCCGGTCATAGGTGCTGCTGGATTGACTATGCGAACAAGCGGTAAAAACTAATGATAACAGCAAAACCGCCATAAAGGCGGTCAGCTTCCTCAGTTTGCGTGCCATTTTTCCTCCTTGGCAAAAAAGCTGCTAATACTTGATTCTCTTGCTCAAGTAGTTGGCAAAGCTGGACAAGGCGAAGCAGATGATAAAGTACATCACTGCCACGGCCAGGTACATTGGAATCATGTAATTGGTGTTTTGGTTGTAGATGATTTCAGCGTGGTAGAGCAGTTCCGGCAAAACGATGATCGTCGCCAGGGAAGTATCCTTGATCAAGGACACGAACTGTGACAAAAGGGCCGGAATCATTTTGGTTAAGGCCTGGGGCAAAACGACGTGGGTCATGGCCTGCATGTAGGTCATCCCGTTTGACCGGGCCCCTTCCATCTGGCCAGGGTCAACGGCCATGATCCCTGAGCGGACAACTTCCGCGATCATGGCTGATTCAAAGACCACCATGGCGATTACTGAAGCCTGGAAGGCGTCAACTCTGATCCCCATGACCGGCAGGCCAAAGTAGGAGAAAAAGATGATCAGCAAAAGGGGCAGGTTTCTGATGATGTCGATGATCACCCCAACCACTTTGGAAATCCGCGTGGTCTTGGCGTCAATTCTGGTAAAGCGGATCAAGCCCAGGGCCAGGCCGATTACAAAGCTCAAGATGATTGAAATCACTGAAACTTCGATCGTGACCCAGAATCCCTGCAACAAAAAGCGGAGGTTGATCCAGGATAATGCTTCTGTAAGATTTTCCATTTATGTGCCTCCTAAACGCCCTTCTTTTCCAAGTACTGCATGTAGTAGCTCAGCGGCAGGGTCAAAATCAAGTAGAACAGGCCAACCAAGACATAGCTTGGAATAGTCTGGAAAGTGTTGGATGCCACGATGTCCCCTTGGTACATCAAGTCAAAACCGGCAACAAAGGCCAGGATACTGGAGTTCTTGATCAAGTTGACAAACTGGTTGCCCAATGGCGGAATCACGATTCTGAAGGCCTGGGGCAGGATAACGTAGCGCATGGCCTGCCAGTAGGTCATCCCGTTTGACCGGGCCCCTTCCATCTGGCCGGTGCCGACAGATTGGATCCCGGAGCGGACAGTTTCAGCGATGAAGGCTGATGAATAGATGGACAAGCCGATTGTCCCTGCTTGAAAGCCAGTCAGCTTCAGCGGCGTGTAGGTCGGCAAGACCAGGTAAAAGACCATGGTGACAACCAGGAGGGGAATGTTCCGGAAAATTTCGACATAAACCTTGGCTACCCCGCGCCAGAACTTGTTAGGCACGGTTTCCAGGATGGCAAAGCCGGATCCGATAATCAAACTGAAAAACAAGGAAATCAGACTGCAGAGAATCGTATTCCAAAAACCGAGCAAAAAGGTGGACCAGTTTGCTCCAAGTAAACTCAACATTAATATTCAGCCTCCTTAACACTGAATCCTGGAATGTTGCCAAACCATTTCTTGACAAGCTTGTGGTAGCTGCCGTCTGCCTTGGCTTCCTTCAAAGCCTTGTTGATGGCTTCCAGCATCTTGGTCTGCCCCTTTTCAACGGCAATCCCGTAAGGTTCAACGGCAATCGTGCCGCCAACCAGGTGCAGGTTCTTGTGCTGCTTAGCGATCCCGGCCAAAATCCCGTTGTCAGTGGCCACCGCGTCCCCCTGCCCGGCTAAGAGGGCATTGGTGCAAGAGCCATAGTCATTGTATTGGCGGATCGTGGCCTTTGGCGCCAGACGCGCGATATCGGCTGCCGCGGTCGTGCCCTTAGCGACAATGACCACCCGGCCCTTGTGGTTAAGGTCTTTGATCGACTTGATAGAACTGCTGGTCTTGGTCATAAGGGAAGTCCCCGCCTTAAAGTAAGGGGTGGAGAAGTCAACTGACTTCTTTCTTTCGTCAGTGATGGTCATGGTCGCCAGAACTGCATCAAGGTTGTTGTTCTTGAGCTGCGGGATCTTGGTCTGGGCCGTGACCTCAATAAATTTTGCCTTGCCGTCCTTGCCCAGGATCTTCTTGGTCAAAAGGCGAGCCAGATCAATTTCAAAGCCTTCCAGCTTGTTGGTCTTGACGCTCTTGATCCCAAACAGAGCCGTGTCATATTTGACGCCCCAGGTAATTGTCTTGCTGCTCTTGACGTGGTTGTAAACGCGCACGGAGTCGTCACTTTCAACCGCGCAGGCAGAAAGCGAAACAGTGGTCAGCAGCAGAAAAAGCAGGGCGGCAACTTTGCGGAATAGTTTCTTGCTTTTCATGTAACCGCTCCCTTCTTCTCATTAGTGGTCAATTACCTTGCTGAGGAATTCCTGGGCCCGCAGGTTGCGCGGGTGTTCGAAGAAGTCCTTCGGGTTGTGGGAGTCTTCCAGGACTTGCCCCTGGTCAAAGAAAATAACCCGGTCGCTCACTTCTCTGGCAAAGCCCATTTCGTGGGTAACGACCACCATGGTCATCCCTTCAGCGGCAATGGTCTGCATGACGTCCAAGACGTCCTGGATCATTTCCGGGTCAAGGGCACTGGTTGGTTCGTCAAACAAAAGCACCTTTGGCTTCATGGCCAAAGATCTGGCGATGGCCACCCGCTGCTTTTGCCCACCGGACAATTGTCTTGGGTAAGAGTCTTCCTTGTCCAAAAGGCCGACTTGCTTGAGCAGCTTTTCAGCGATTTCCCGGTTTTCCTTTTCGTCCCGGTGCAAAACGATTCTTGGGGCCAGCATGACATTCTCCAAGACAGTGTGGTTTTCGTAGAGGTTGAAGTGCTGGAAAACCATGCCGACGTCCCGGCGGATCTTGTTCAAGTCAGTCTTCTTGTCCCCCAGGTCATAGCCGTCCACGTCCAAGACGCCGGAAGAAATGCCTTCCAAACCGTTCATGGTTCTGATCAAGGTACTCTTGCCCGCGCCAGAAGGGCCGATGATGGAAACGACTTCGCCTTCGTCAATGCTTAAGTTGACGTCTTTCAAGGCATGGTAGTCGCCGTAGAACTTGTTGACTTTCTTGAACTCAATAATTGCTGCCATAGTGGTCCTCCTTGTTTTTATTAATGCTTAATTAAATAGCCACCTGTTTGACTCAGTATCTGCACTTTAAGGCCTGTCTGCCAAGCTGGTCCTCTCACGCGAAAAAGGTTCGATTATTAGTCGGTAGTTTGGTAAAAAAACCGGGATTATTTCCTCTTTCAAAGCGAGAACCGAATCATCTCAAAAGTGCCATTGCTTTTTTCTTTCCAGGACGCTTGTTTTTTATTTAAGTATGATTAATTTTTTATTAAATTTACCAGAAAACAAGCTTTCACGCAAGCATTTTGTCAGTTCCAGCTCAGTTTTTTATCTTTTTTTAATAAAAAGAGCAAGAACTGCCTTGCTTATCTTAACCAGCTGCCAGTTTTCACTTCATTTTCTTTTGTTTCATTTGATATATTCTTAATTATATTAGATCTTACCCCAATTAGCAACAACTGTTTCTGAGCCAGGCACGCGTAACCGCTTTAAAGCCCGTTTTTTCACACTTTGACTAGACCAGGCCCTTGCTGACCTCTATAATTAATAACTAAAGGAGTTTTACAATGTCAAAAAAGCAACATCCCATCATTATTGGTATCGCCGGCGGCTCCGGCTCTGGCAAGACGACCATTGCCCACGAATTATATGACCAGTTCAAAAACGACCGGATCCGGATCATTACGGAAGATTCTTATTATAAAAACCACCCGGAAATGACCATGGCCGAAAGAAACAAAATTAACTTCGACCACCCGGATGCTTTTGATACCGAGCTCTTGATCAGCCAGCTGCAGGACCTGCTAGCCGGCAAGGCCATCGAGATGCCGATCTATGACTTCACCACCCACCTGCGCAGCCCGGAAACCGTCCACGTTGAGCCAGCCGACATCATCATCCTGGAAGGGATACTGGTCCTGGCTTCAGAAGAATTGCGGAACTTGATGGACATCAAGATCTTCGTTGACACTGACGACGACATCCGCTTGATCCGCCGCCAGCGCCGGGACATGGCTGAACGGGGCCGGTCCTTTGACTCAATCATCGACCAGTACCTGGCAACGGTTAAGCCAAGCTACCACCAATTTGTTGAGCCAAGCAAGCGTTACGCCAACATCATCGTGCCAGAAGGCGGGGCCAACGACGTCGCTTTAGACATGCTGACCACGAAAGTCCGCGACATTCTCCGCCGCAATGATTTAGCAGAAAAAGAGGCGGAATAATGGCTAAGCAGAAACCACTTGTTATTGGGATTGCCGGCGGGTCCGGCTCAGGCAAGACGACTGTCTCCAAAGAAATCAGCCGGCGCCTGCCAGCTGACCGGGTGCTCATTCTGACTGAAGATGCCTACTATAACGACAACTCAGCCCTCAGCATGGATGAACGCAAAAAGATCAACTACGACCACCCCAATGCTTACGACACTGACCTTTTGATTGAGCAGCTGCAGGATTTGCTGGAGGGCAAGGCAATTGAAATGCCGACCTACAACTTCAACATCCTCTCCCGGGCTAAAGACACCATTCATGTTGAACCAGCCGATATCATCATCCTGGAAGGAATCCTGGTTTTGGCTTCAGAAGAATTGCGGAAGTTCATGGACATCAAGCTTTTCGTCGATGCTGACGACGATATCCGCTTCATCCGCCGCTTGCAGCGGGACACCCAGGAACGGGGCCGGTCAATTGACTGGATCATCTCCCAATACCTGGCAACGGTTAAGCCGAGCTACAACCAGTTCGTTGAACCAAGCAAGAAGTATGCCGACATCATCATTCCGCAGGGCGGGGAAAACCAGGTCGCCATCGACATGGTTTCCTCCAAGCTCTTGTCAATTATCAACGGCTAAGAGAGCAAACTAGAGATAAAAAGTCCAGACTGAAATGAATAAGCGTGAACCAAGTGGTTCACGCTTATTTCTTTGGCATATTTTGATTTAGAGATTCATGTAAGCAAAAACAGATAATAAATGATGGTTAACTACTTGGCCATGACCCGGTCAAAAAGCTTGGTGATCAGCTTGACCAAGACCGCGTCAAAGACAACGGATGAGATCAAACCGGCAATGAACATTTCGATCAAAAGAGCCGGCTTGTAGGCGCTCCAGCCATAAGTGAAGTAGCACATCACAAAAGCCGCCACGTGGCAGCAGATGGCCCCGATGATCAGGCTGCCCCAGCCAAAGCGTTCATAGTTTTCCTTCTTCGGGAAAAAGCCGATTTCGTTGAAGGCCCCTTGCACCAGCCCTTGCAGGATGGTCATTGCCCCCCACTGGCCGCCGAAGGCCATTTCAACCGTGGCTGCCAGGGTTTCACCGACAATGCCGGAGCCAAAGGTCGGCACGAAGTACATGGCCAAAGGCGCGGCCATGTACCAAAGGCCAGAATAGATTTCATCAGCCAAAGGCCCCAGACCGACAAAGTTCAAAGCAAACTTGGTCGAGTTGTAGAGGGGGTTGAAGACGTAGGTGTAGATAACTCCCATGATAATCCCAATCAAAGCCATCAAGATAATGGCTTTCACATTCCACTTGCTCTCTCTTTTAAGCATTAAAAAACTCCTATCCAACAAAATTGCCGGCTAGGAGTTTGAACTCATGTTAAAGAAACACTTCCCTTGCGCAAGAATTACCTTGGTCAGGTTCAAAGGGTCGACTTTCGTCATCTCAGCTTTCGCTCCCCTAGTGGCATTTATTCAATTTGACTTAATCTAGTTTAGCAGATCCTTAAAGCGTTAACAAGGCAAAAAAGTCCCTTAATTAATTAAAACTTTTAAAGGATTCCAACTTTTCCTTATCGATATCTCTAATAATCGCCAAGGCCAGGTCAACGGCTGCCTTATAGTCCTTGTAGCTGCTGAAGCAGTATGGAGAGTGCTCATAGCGGACCGGAATCCCGATCACGATGGTTGGGGCCCCGTTTTCATAGTAGATGGCAGCCCCGTCCTGTCCGCCCCCGGTTCTGACTGACCGGGTGTAAGGAATCCCGTTTTTGTCAGCCAAGTCACAGGCATATTGCTGGAACTTCGGGTTTGGCAGGAAGGTGACGTCCATGTCCCGCAGCATTGGTCCCCGCTTAAGGCCAGTTTGAGACAGCCAGTCCGGTTCAAAAGTGTCATCAGCCGGGCAGCTTTCCAGAACCAGGCAGAGGTCTGGCTTGATCTTGCGGGCCGTGACATAGGCCCCCCGCAGGCCGACTTCTTCCTGGCTGGACAAGGCGGCAACCAGGTCAAAGTTGACTTCTTCATCCTTCAGATTTTCCAGGATGTCTGCCATGGCAGCGGCGCCGAAGCGGTCGTCAAAGTCCTTGCCGAAGAAAAGGCCGGTCTTTTCATTGTACTGACAGTCCACGTCGACGAAAATCGGACAGCCCGTGTCGATCTTGTAGTCATTGATCGTTTCTTCCCGGCTGGAGGAGCCGACGTCGATGGACAAGTCAGCTACCTGAGGGACAGACTTTCTTTCAGCTTCAGACATGAAGTGGGGCGGCTTTAAAGCCACAACGCCGGGGATGTATTCCCCGTCCCGGTTTCTGACCTTGACCTTGAGGGCCGGCAAAACGACATTGTTCCAGCCACCCAGGGTCACGAACTTGATCAAGCCGTTTGGCCGGATAGCTTGGGTCAAGAAACCAACGGCGTCTGAGTGGGCGTCCAGCTGGATCACCGGCCGCTTGCCAGTGTTTTGCTTCTTGGAAGCATAGACGTTCAGCATCCCGTCGACTTCAAGGTCGGCATAGTCTTTGACCGTCTTGGTGAAGAGGTCAACGAATTCATTTTCAAAGCCGGAAGTGGCGTTGGCGTTTGAAAAATCCTTCAGCATTTGAATTTCAGCGGCTTTTTCCATCAGTAATCTCCGTTAATCCAGCAAATCGTACTTCAGCTTCATCAAGGTGTGGCCGCCCTTGACCATTTCCCCGGTCAAGGCAACCGTCTGCTCGTAAGCCAGGTCAGCCATCTTCTGGTTGGCTTCTTCCAGCTTCTCTTGCAAGTCGCGGCCAGTTAGGCCCTTAACGGCCCGGTCGGTTTCGTTTTCGATCTGGCGCAATTTAGCCATGGTCTTTTCTTCAAAAGCCTGTTCCAAAGCGCTGTAGACCTTGTAGTTGGTGTCGCCAAGCTGGGCGTTCAGCTTGTTAAGCCAGAAGATCTTGGTCAAGTCAAAGTCCGGACCGGTCTGGAAACTGGCTGGAGTAGTCGTGACATTGGTGTAGAAAGGCACGAAAACGTTGAAAGTGTTCGGGCCAAAGGCCAGCCATTGCACGCCGGCAAGGCCTTCTTCAACGTCATTTCTGATCTGCAGGATGTGGGTTTCGAAGTTCCGGTTGATCCCGATTGGGCGGAAGAGCTTCTTTTCAGCTTCAGTGTTGGTCGTGCTGTAGACATCGTACTTGGTGTCCTGGTAGTGGGAACTTTCCAGGAACTTGATGTCTTCCGGGCTGATCTTCTTCTTGGCGTAAGTGATGAAAGGCTGGTCCTGGTCCCCTGGCTCGCCTTCCCATTCAGGGTCAAAATAGCGGTGGATGTACCAGGCCCGCGGGTTGTTGTAGTGGGCGTCCTTGATAGTGGATGAACCGAAGATGTGGCGCAGGTTGTAGCCTTGGTAGTCCGGGTTCAAGTGGTATTCATTGATGATGTCCAGCAAGTCGCTTGAGCACATGAAGTTTTCTTCATCGTTAAAGTCGAAGAAGTCGATGTTCAAGCGGTTTGGCGCTGCCACGTAGGCATCGTCTGGAATCCGGCGGGCAGCCCAGTGGTGGCCGCCAATGGTTTCGATGTACCAGACTTCGTCATGGTCGGCAAAGGCTGACCCGTTCATTTCGTAGGTCCCGTACTTTTCCACCAGGTAGCCCAGGCGCTTAACCCCTTCTCTGGCTGAATGGATGTATGGCAAAGTCAAAGTGACAAAGTCTTCTTCACCCAAGCCGCCCTTTTCAACTAAGGGGTCAATCCCTTGGATCCGGCTGTTGGTGGTGATGGTTTCCGTGGCCGTCATGGCTACCGTGGCATCGTTGATCCCGGCAGCTGCCCAGATCCCGTTCTTGCCGGAAGCATCTGGCGCGCTAGTATAGCGCAAGGGGTTTGGCAACAGGTCTTCGTCATCGATTTCCTGGCCGCTGATCACAGCCTTGTAGTGCTTTGGCTGCTCTTCCGGGTTTACCGCGATAAAGGCTTCAGGAATAATGGTGCTGCCGCCGTCTTCGCTGCGGGCAATCATCGTGGAGCCATCAATAGTGGCATCCTTGCCGACTAAAATGGTCGTGCATTCTGCTGGCTTTTGCATAAGTCCTCCTCTAATAATCTAAAACTAATTGTCTGCTTTCTTACTATTATTCTAGCTGAAAAAATGCCTTTTGCCAGCTACTGCTTTTGCCGGTAAAGGGCATAGAGGCGCTTGCTCAAATCGACGCCGCCCGGCGCGCTGTTTTCAAACAGGATTTTGCCTGGCTCAGTGCCGGTATTTAATTCATCCCGGCTGGCCAGTTGCCGCTTGACTTCAGCGGCTGCCCCGATGGCCCCGTCGTAGACCTTGGTCTGGGGACCTAAGATCTCTTGAATGGCCTGCTTGGCAAAAGGAAAGTGGGTGCAGCCCAGAACCACTCCGGCAGCCTTGCCGGCATAAGGGGCCAGCAAGTCTTCCAGGTACTGGTAGATGGCCGGGCTGTCGGTTTCACCTTTTTCAATTAATTCGACCAGTTTCGGGGCGGGCACCTTGACCACCTGGCCAGGTTCAGCGCAGTCTTTAACCAGCTGCTTAAACTTTTCCTGCTCCAAGGTCAAAGGCGTGGCCATGGCAACTACCTGCCCGCCGGGATTTTCTTCCGCTGCCGGTTTAATGGCCGGTTCGATCCCGATGATCGGCAGGGAGTATTCCTGGCGCAGGCGGTCAGCCGCCGCGCTGGTTGCCGTGTTGCAGGCAATCATGACGGCCTTGACATGGTGTTTGTCAATCAGTTCATCAACTACCCGCTTGGCCAGCTGGTAGACTTCTTCCTTGCTCTTTACACCGTAAGGAGCATTGGCTGAGTCGCCATAGAAGACATAATCTTCGTTTGGCATCAGATCAACCAGACGGCTGAGGACCGTGAGGCCCCCCTGGCCGGAATCAAAAACGCCGATTGGCCGATCAGCATATTCTTTTGGCATATTATGACCTCCTCTAGCTATTAATTTTGAACTTTTTATCCGCTTTCTTCAATCGATACGCCACTTTATTTTTGCCCAAGGCGGACTTTCTTGATTTTTTCTTTAGATTTTTGCCGGAAAAACCGTCCGGCTTGCTTTTTTTAAGGGCTATGTTATTGTTATATCTAAACCCTGGATATCACGTTGATTACCGGAATAAAACGGCAATCTGGGAATAATTCTGTACACAGTTTTTTTAGAAAGAGCAAAAGAAATTATGTTTAACGTTTCGCCTGAACAAGAGCGCCGCCACATCGTTGACGACTCAGCACTCAATGGCTTTTTAACGAAAATGTATTCCATCATGGGCCTGGCAGTTCTGGTCTCAGCCTTGACCGCCTACTTGACCTTAACGGTCTTCTCTGGCAGCTTGCTGCCGCTACTCACCAACCGGGTCTTCCTCTGGGTCCTGCTTTTACTGCCGCTGATCTTGAGCGTGGGCATCAGCTTTAGAGCTAACCGCAAGCCTACGACGGCTTTCTTCATGTTGATGGCTATCGCTGTTATCTACGGGCTGGAATTCTCCCTCCTGGCTTTTGCCTACACGGGCGCCCAAATCGGCGGGGCCTTCATCTCAGCTTCAGCCGTCTTCATTGGGATGGCGGCTTACGGCAGCGTGACTAAGAAGAACCTGGACACCATCGGGGCTTACGCTTCAGCTGCTGTTTGGGGCTTGATCGTGGCCAGCCTGGTCAACATGTTCTTGAAGAACACGCCAGCCAGCTTCATCTTCTCCATCATCGGGGTCATCATCTTCACGATCTTGACTGCCTGGGATGCCCAGAAGATGAAGGCCATCTACGCTAACTACGGCGACCAGTTGCCAGAACTTGGCCTGGCCGTTAACGGGGCTTTGCTGCTGTACTTGGACTTCATCAACCTCTTCCTGCAATTCCTGCAGATCTTCGGGATCGCTGACAACGACCGGTAAAGCAAAGTTTAAGATATGTCTTTTAAAAAGGCTTTCTTCTTATTAGAAAGCCTTTTTTTCTTGACTATTTTTTTTGCAAGAGTAAGGTAAAAGATATGTAAAGTTTTTTATCAGTAGAGCTTAGAAAAAAAGAAGGTCAAACATTGCAAAAGAAACCGGTATGGAAAAGAAACCTGCAAGTCTCGGCAGTCAGCGTCTTTTTGGCGGGGATCGCCTTTTCAGAAGTCACGCCTTTTTTATCCCTGTACATTGACACCTTGGGCAAGTTCAGCCACCAGCAGCTGAGTTTTTGGTCCGGGATCGTCTTTTCAGCGGTTTACGTTGTAGCGGCCCTGGTTTCACCGATCTGGGGCAAGCTGGCTGACAAGAAGGGACGCAAGCCAATGATCCTGCGGGCTTCTTTGGGGATGGCGGTTGTCTTTACCTGCATGGGGTTGGCGCAAAATGTCTGGCAGCTGCTCTTCCTGAGAGGGATGCAGGGGGTTTTTGCCGGCTTCATCTCCAACTCTAACGCTCTTATCGCGGCAGAGACGCCAAAGAACAAGTCGGGCAAGGCGCTGGGGATCATGATTTCCGCCCAGACCGGGGGGCAATTGCTGGGGCCCTTTGCCGGTGGGGCCTTGTCGCAGGCTTTTAGCTACCGGGTCACCTTCTTTATTACCGGGGCCCTGCTTTTCACCTGCTTCGTCTTGTCTGTCTTCTTTATCCATGAAGATGACTTCGTTCCAGTTAAGAGCGAGCAGCGGGCCAGCTTTAAGGATACGATGAAGCAATTTAAGAGCGGGCAATTGATTCTGGGGCTGCTGCTGACGACCTTGATCATTCAAGCGGCCAACAACTCCATCAATCCAATCGTTTCCCTCTATGTCAGAAGCTTGATGCACAATTCTGGCCAAGTCGTCTTCGTCAGCGGGATCATCGCTGCTTTGCCAGGGATTGCCACGGTAGCTGCAGCTTCCTACTTTGGGGGCCTGGGTGACCGGATCGGGACCCACAAGATCATCTTAGGCGGCTTGATCGGCTCGATCATTCTCTTCTTCTTGACGGCTTTTGTCCGCAATACGATTGAGCTGGGTGTTTGCCGTTTCTTGATTGGTTTTACCGACGCCTGCCTCTTCCCGCAGGTGCAGACCATGCTGACCAAGTACAGCCCGAAACAATTGACCAGCCGGGTCTTCAGCTGGAACCAAAGCGCCATGTACGTCGGCAATATTTTTGGGCCGCTGTTGGGCTCAACGGTTTCCGCCCACCTCGGCTACAGCGCCGTCTTCCTGGTAACCAGCGGGATCGTCGTGATCAACCTGCTTCTTTATCGGACCAATATTTTGAAAAACATTGCCTAGTTTAGGCGCGAAAAAAGCTCCAAGATTCATTCTTGGGGCTTTTTGCTTGGAGATTAGTAATCCTCGCTACTGTAATCTTCGTTGGTATCGACTGAATCAGAGTAATCATTTTGGCTGTCTTCACTGTAGTCTGAACTTGAATCATAATCCGCGTCAGAATTGCTGTCATCACTCTCATTATAGTCTGAGCTTGAGTCATAGTCTGAACTGCTGTCATCAGTATTATAGTCTGAATCTTCATCCGTGTTGCCGTTGGATTGATGTTTTTTAGCCCAGTCAATTTGTCCTTGGACCCAAGGATCTGGATTGCCGTAAACATCGCTGCCAGGGGCATGATCTTGGCCAGGCATAACGCGATTTCCTTTGGGATCATAACCGCGTTCCCGGTTGATTTCACCCTGGCTTTTAGCAGTTGACTGACTGCTTGCCTCTTGCTGGTTTGCCTGGCTGGAACACTGCTTTGCTTTTAAGGCAGTCTTTTTTGAACTAGTTGATGCTGCCTTTTCAGATGATGACTTTGCTTGCTCCTTCTTAGCTTTGCTTGCAACTTTAGACGATTTAGCTGAACTCGAACTGCTTTTGGCTGAACTGGCAGTACTGTTGGAACAGGCAGTGAGCATCAGCCCCGCTAGCAAAACAACCCCTATCACATTTTTTCTCATAAAAACACTCCACAAACATTCCTAATTTTTCCATTGTAAACTAAAAGGCTCCATAAAATGGGGCCCTTTTGCTTGATTTACTTGTCGATTTTTACAGGATCTAAGAAAGTATAACCGCCGTAAGAATACGTTACAGAGTGATCAGTGATGTAGACCTTATTCCCTTTGACAATGAATTCAAGCTTACTTGGATCATAAGATATAATTTTCAAGATACTCTTATTATCCTTAGATTGTGCCTTATAGATCTTCTTTTTAATGGTCTTCTTATTACCCTTGATCAAGTTGGTTAACTTGAGCTTCTTGCCAGTTTTCAGCGAATAAGTTGCGGCTTCAGCCCATTCATGGCCCGCTTGATAAGCAGCATCCGTTTTATGGTAGCCGACAGAAAAGTATTTCTTGCTAGTGTAAACATGTGTGAGCGTAAATTCCCCCATCTGATAAGCCAGATACTTATTATAAAAATCGGGGTCAGTGTCATACCAATTAGAAACGCTCTTGGCCATCTCATAGCCACCCTTTTTGTAGTTCTTTAAGTCCTTCTTGTAAGCACTGGCTAAAGACTTGTTAATCTTTTTAACCGTGGCAGATTTCCCTTGTAAAACCGGCTGCTGGTAAGAATAGCTGATCTTTGCATGCGGGTAGTACTTGGTCTGCTTATGCTTAACGATCTTGTATTTTACATTGGCAGCTTGAACTTTGGCAGCTGGAGCACCTAAAGTAAGCAGCATCCCGGCCGCGGCCAATGCAGGAACTAATTTCTTCAGTTTCATTTTAAATCCTCTTATAAATTCAAATAGAACAAACACTTTATAAACTATATTCTATTCTTGACTATCTCAAAGGGCAAGCGCTTCTTCGTCTGTATTCTCACCTATATTTACCCCAATTTTACAAAAATAAGGATGTCATTAAGCGAAAATAACAATTTTCAACAATTCCTATGCGTTTGCTCAAAAAAATTCTTCGCATTATACTGAAGAAAAATATTCTTTGAAAATCGAGGTGTTACTTTGAAAGTCATTACCAAAATTTTGCAAGCTGTCAGCTTCCTGCTCAGTCTCATTCTCCTCTGGGTCTCCCTGGCCAGCTTGATTGATGTCTGCAACTCTGCCAGACTAATGGGCTGGTCTTCCTTTATCCCTTCAATCGCCGCTGGTCTGGTCTTCATCATCATGCTGGTCTGTGAGGCCTGGCTCAGCTTGCGGATAGACAAGCTGGATGACCGCGGAATCTTCTTTTTCCTGGCTGCTCTCCTACTTTTGACAGCCGGTGAAATGATCTCGCCCATCGCCTTGGGCTCTGGCTTTCTCTGGCTGAACCTCCTGCAGTTGCTTCTGATCCTTTTAGCCCGCTTTGCCATCGACTTTCATGAGTAGCAGGTCAAAAATTGTACGAAAAAATGGTGAAACTCGTTTTCTCGAGCTTCACCATTTTATTTTTTTCGTTTCATGGACAAGTCATCCGGCAAGACAAAGACGACAAAAACATCGCCGTAATAATTGTCTTCCACATACCGGCCTAAAGTGCTGAGCTTGAGGAGCTCCCCGCTCTTAGCCTTGACCCGGTAGTTCAGCAGCAGGCTCTTGTCTGGATCCGTCACTTTTTTCTGTCGCTGCAGCTTGATGGCCTTTTCCGCTTCCGCAAAGTCGGCCTGATAGACAAAGTTATTATAGCTGGACTTGGTATATGCCAAAAAGTCCTCGTAGCTCTGGCAGCCCAGCAAATGAACGAGATAGTCGTTGGCGAAAAGTATCTCCCGCTCATTATCGTCAGCCCGGTAGATCAAAATCCCGCCTGGCAGGCCCTGAGCGACGTTCTTGACGTTGAAGCCCAGCTGGGCCCGCTTGACCCGCTCCATTTCCGGCTCATAACGCTTAGCCGCGTGCTTGCCGTGCATCTTAGCCGCGTAAAGTGCCTCATCAGCAAAAGTCACCAGTTCTTTGATGCTGGCCGCCTGGCTTGGGTAAGCAGCATAGCCGGCTGAAATCGTATATCTGACCGTCGTTTCGCCGCTCTTGAATTCTTGCACGCCATCAATCGCGTCTTCAACCACTTGCTTAATATAGTCCGGCCTGCCGGTCACCGCGACGCAGAACTCGTCCCCGCCTGTCCGGCCAACCAAAGCATCAGGCGGAAACTTTTTCAGTAAATGATCAGCCAAATGCTTCAAGGCCAAGTCGCCAATCACGTGTCCATAAACGTCATTGACGAACTTAAAGTCATCCAGGTCAATAAAGGCCAAAGTCAGCGGCTCTTTCCCCTTTATTTCTGCTAATTTTTTTAACTGTTCAAAAAATCCCCGCCGGTTGTCCAGTCCCGTCAATGGATCTTTAAAAGCCAGCTGGTCCAGCTCCACTTTCTGCTGCCGGGTACCGAGGAAAAGATACAAGAGGCAGCTCAGTGATATGTCGATCAATACGGCAAAAATCAGCAAAAGTACTGTTTCGCCGCTGCACCAGCCTGCTTTAGGAACGATGTTTAAAGTCCACCAGCAAGAACCATAATTAAAAGTATAGCCAACCGCGTCCTTAAGCTTCTCTCCTTTCCCTAAAGACGACTCGACCTGGGTCTTCTTCTGGGTTAAAGGCGACTTGTTGGTATTAATGCAATAGTCATAGCCCATGGTCGTCAAGTTCTTCAAGGTGTGCTGGTAGACGTCCGGCAATTTGACCGTCATGATAACATAGCCCCAGAACTTGCCATTTTTCAAGGTTACCGGAGTCATGACTACGACGCATCTCTTGGCATTGAGCAGGGGCATTGGGCCATATAAGACGGCCTTGTCTTTCTGCTTGACGAAATTGAGAACCTGCTTAGCCTCTTTAACCTGCATTAAGTCATTATTCTTTTTCTGCTTTGACTGATATGGATAGGTATTAGTGACTACTCCATTAGGCACCAGTTCAATCAAGCTGATGTAATCTTTCTTTAACAGCTTGGCAGCATTCGTGAATTCTTCTTTTTCTACCTTGCCGTTTTTGGCAACCACCAGCTTTTCCATGGCCGCGTTGCTGCTGGCCGCGTATTGGAAGTCTCTCTTCAGCTCAATAGCATAGGCTTCAGCAATCTGGTATGCCTTGTCCTTTCTGCTGGCAAGACTCTGCGAGTAAAAAACAGCTGCAATGAGAAATGACGCAACGACAAAAAATATGGTTAAAGTCGCCCAAACCGCTTTATTTTTCAGATTCAGTTTCATTGCATTCCGCCACCTTCCAAGGCCATTTCTATATAACCATACCTATATGTTTTAGTTTAACACGCTTACTTCGTATAGCCTATAAGAAAAGGCTTTTTGTTTAAAAAAGGCTGCTTAATATGCAGCTAGCGCCCCAACAACTTAATTTAGTAAAGTGTAGCTCCCGTTATCCCCCTAAGTGCAAGAGAATAAGCTTAAGAATATTAAGCAAAGGCGGTATTTTTCCTATTTTTCGCTATTTGCCTTCCCTTTATCGCTTATTTTCTATCTTGTTATAGCTTACCCCTTGTCAACCCTTTCCAAAGCTCCTATAGTTACAGTCATCAGCAAGAGCTGATCCATTATTTATCTTTTAGAAACGGAGGGAAACATGATGGAAGTTCCTGGTAAAAAAGTTGGCATGTTGTCTGGCGAATGGCAGATCGCCTCAAATATCTTCAAAGGTTCACTGGGAAACATGATCGAGTGGTTCGACTGGTACGTTTACGCCTCATTCTCAATCTACTTCTCAGCCGCCTTTTTCCCGGCCAGCAATCAGACCGCTGAACTTCTTTCAACGGCTGCCGTCTTTGCGATCGGCTTCTTGATGCGGCCCCTGGGTTCCTTGATCATGGGCCAGTTCGCTGACAAAAAAGGGCGTAAGGCAGCCTTGACCTTGTCAGTCACAATCATGGCCGCCGGCTCCTTGATCATCGCTTTTGCCCCAACCTACGCGCAAGTTGGGATCATCAGCCCCATCATCCTGGTCGTCACCCGGATGATTCAAGGCCTCTCCCTTGGCGGGGAATACGGCACCAGCGCCACCTACATGTCAGAAATGGCCAGCCGGGGCCGGCGGGGCTTCTACTCATCTTTCCAATACGTGACCCTGATCGCTGGCCAGCTCTTCTCCTTGCTGGTCCAAATCATCCTGCAGCAGGTCTTGACCGACGCCCAGCTCTACGCTTTTGGCTGGCGCATCCCCTTCATCATTGGTGCCCTGGGCGCCGTAGCCGTCCTTTGGCTGCGCCTGTCTATGGATGAATCTGCCCAGTTCACTGCCAAAAACAAGCAAAACAAGCAGGCCGGCAGCTTCACCCTTTTGATGAAATATCCTAAGCAAGTTGCCATCGTCGTTGGCATGACCCTGGGCGGCACGATCAGCTTCTATTCCTACACCACCTACATGCAGCAGTTCATGATCAACACAGCTGGCCTGGACAAGGAAACGGTCGCCATGATCAACTTCTTGGTTCTCTTGGTCATGGTCGCCCTGCAGCCAATCTTTGGCCACTTGTCTGATAAAATCGGCCGCCGGCCCCTCTTGATCTTCTTTGGTATCGGCGGGACCCTCTTGACCGTTCCAATCTTTACCCTGCTCTCTCATGTCACTACTGCCCTGCAGGCATTTCTGCTAATGCTGACCGGCGTGGTTATCGTCTCTGGCTATACCTCAATCAACGCCATTGTCAAAGCTGAACTTTTCCCAAGTGAAATCCGGGCTTTAGGCGTTGGCCTGCCATACGGTTTGACCGTCGCACTTTTTGGCGGCACTTCCCAATACGTCGCCTTGTACATGCGGTCAGCGGGCCACGAAAGTCTCTTCTTCTACTACGTTTCATTAGCGGTCTTCATTTCTCTTATGGTCTATGTCTTTGCCTTGAAAGGTCACCGGTCAGCACTTGACGAAGAAGCATAGGCATATATAAAGGAGATATGCAAAAAAGCTTATCCAGGACGGATAAGCTTTTTCTTTGGAATTTTCTGCTTTTAGTAGATCTTTGCGACTTGTTCTTGAACAGTCGGGTGGGCCAGGAAGTCGTCGTAACTGATGTCGGCCCGGGCCACCACACCCTTTGGACCAACTTCAATAATGTGGTTGGCAATGGTCTGGATGAACTCGTGGTCGTGGGAAGTAAAGAGAATTGAGCCTGGGTAGTTTTCCATGGCTTCGTTCAAGGCCGTGATGGATTCCAGGTCCAAGTGGTTGGTCGGATCGTCCATGACCAATACATTGGCTGCTTCCAGCATCATTCTGGACAGCTGGCAGCGGACCTTTTCACCCCCGGACAGGACCTTGATCTGCTTGTTGATCTCGTCGCCGCTGAAGAGCATTCTGCCCAAAAAGCCCCGCAAGAAGGTGTTGTCGTCGTGCTCCTTGTCAGCGTATTGGCGCAGCCAGTCCAGGATCGTCAATTCGTCATTGTCGAAGTTGGCGTTAAGGTCTCTGGACATGTAGTTAAAGGAAGTCGTCTGCCCCCAGGTAACAGTCCCGGAGTCTGGCTCCAGGCGGCCAGCGATGATTTCCATCAAAGCGGTCGTAGCCCGGGTGTTTCTGGACAAGAAGGCTACCTTGTCACCCGGCCGAACGATAAAGGAGACATTGTCCAAAAGCTGTTCGTCGCCAGACTTGTAGGACACATTGTCCACTCTGAGCAAGTCGTTGCCCAAATCCCGGTTCATCTCAAACTTGATGTAAGGGTACTTGCGGCTGGATGGCTTGATGTCGTCCAAGCTGATCTTGTCCAGCTGCTTCTTTCTGGAAGTGGCCTGCTTGGACTTGGAAGCATTGGCTGAGAAGCGGGCGATGAATTCTTGCAGCTGCTTGATCTGTTCTTCCTTCTTGGCATTTTGCTGGCGGGCCAGTTCCGTGGCCAGCTTGCTTGATTCGTACCAGAAGTCGTAGTTGCCGACGTAAAGCTTGATCTGCCCGCGGTCAACGTCACACATCTGGGTGCAGACCTGGTTCAGGAAGTGACGGTCGTGGGAAACGACCAAAACGATGTTTTCATAGTCAGCCAGAAAGTTTTCCAGCCAGGCCGTGGTGTGCACGTCCAGACCGTTGGTCGGTTCGTCCAAAAGGAGGATGTCCGGGTTGCCGAACAGTGCCTGGGCCAAAAGGACCTTAACCTTGTCGCTTTCCGCCAGCTCGCTCATCTGCTTTTGGTGCATGTCTTCCGGGATGCTCATGGACTGCAAAAGCTGGGAAGCGTCAGCTTCAGCGTTCCAGCCGTCCAGTTCCGCAAATTCAGTTTCCAGTTCAGCCGCCTTGACCCCGTCTTCTTCACTGAAGTCGGCCTTGGCGTAAAGGGCGTCGCGCTCCTTCATGACCTGGTAGAGCTTTTGGTGGCCTTGAATCACAGTTTCCATAACGGAAAAATCTTCAAAGGCAAAGTGGTCCTGGTTCAGGCTGGACATTCTTTCGTTAGGGCCCATGCTGATTGAGCCCGTGGTCGGTTCCATTTTTCCTTCCAGCAGCTTTAAGAAAGTCGACTTGCCGGCCCCGTTGGCCCCAATGATGCCGTAGCAGTTGCCCGGCGTGAACTTAAGGTTGACGTCGCTGTAAAGGGTGCGACTGCCGATTTGCAAACTTAAATCTGTTACTGTGATCAATAGATTTTCCTCTGTTTCTTAAATTTTCTACTGCAATTATGACTAAATCAGTATAACAGGTTTGGCCTTTGCCCACCAAGCTTTTCACCCATTTTCTCCCCCCTTTTTTAAAGTTCTTTCTTTTTAAAGAATAAATTGGCTTATAATCTGTTAAAAAGAACTGATTGATAGGAGTATTTTTATGGCATTTTTCATCTCACTGGAGCAGATCTGCATCATGTTCATCCTCATGGCCATCGGCTTCCTCTGCCGGAAGAAGGGCATGATCCATGAAGAAACCGGCAAGGACTTAACCGCCATCCTGGTCTACATCGTCGGCCCCTGCCTGATCATCAACGCCTTTGAGCGCCCGGCCAGCGCCAGCCTGGTCAAGGACTTTGGCTTAACCTTCCTGGCGGGATCGCTCAACTACCTCTTCCCCATCGCCTTCAGCAGTCTCCTGCTCCGCCTGCCTCGGTTAAAAAATGACCCGGACAAGCAGCTGATTGCTTTTGGCGCGGTCTACAACAACTGCGGCTTTATCGGCATCCCCCTGATTCAAGCTCTTTTAGGCAGTAAGGGGACCTTCTTCGCCGTGCCCATCCTGGTTTTGAACAACATCTTCATTTGGTCTCACGGCATCGGCACCTTTAAGAAGCGGCAGCCTTTGGCCGATACCCTCAGAACCGTCCTCTTAAACCCAAATATCATCGCCACGGCCATTGGCTTCATCCTTTTTATCACCGGCGTCAGCCTCAAGTTTCCTGCCGTGATCTCCCGGTCAGTCAGCTACGTGGCTTCTTTGAACACTCCCTTAAGCATGATCGTCATCGGCTCCAACCTGGGAACAATTTCGGGGGACTTCTATAAAGATGGCAAAGCCTGGCTGATCTGCTTCTTGCGGAACTTCCTTATGCCGGCCTGCATGAGCGTGATCCTGCTCCTGGTTCCCTTGTCAATGACCGCTTACCTGGCCGTAGTCATCATGGCGGCCGCCCCGGTTGCCGGCTTTATTGTCATGCTCAGCCTCCTGGCCAACCGCCCTGTTGCCTTCCCTATGCGCTGTCTGTGCCTGTCGACTCTGATGTCGGTGGTCAGCGTGCCCTTGATTATCATGCTGGCCAGCTGGCTCAAGCAGCTGGTATAGTTCACCCTTACCCGAAATGTATCATTTTTGTCAAGAAAATTGTTCGACTTTTTAGAAAAAGTTACGGAAAAAGAGCCCAAGCTAATTCAATTTTCAGCAAAAAAGGCGTATGATAGATAAAAAGCATAAGCAAGCATAAAGCATTAGTTAAAAGAAAGAGGAAGTTAAGCGTGACTGCCAAGAAATTAGAGAACAACAGTAACCACGCGGTTATTGCTGAAGAGGTCAAGATCCTGACTGACTTGCTTGACGAAAGCACCCGCCACCTGGTTGGCGACGAAGAATTCGCCAAGATCAAGGGCCTGGTCAAAATCGCTGCCAGCAACGACCACAGCCAACTGGAAAGCCAGATTGCCTGCTTGAGCAATCAAGAAATGATCGTTGTTGCCCGCTACTTCGCGACCCTGCCGCTTTTGATCAACATTTCAGAAGACGTCGACCTGGCCAGTGAAGTCAACCTGCTCAACAACACGGACAAGGACTACCTGGGCAAGCTGGAATCAACGGTTGACCTGGTGGCAAGCAAGGACAATGCCGCTGAAATTCTGAGCCATGTCAACGTCGTTCCTGTTTTGACCGCCCACCCAACCCAGGTGCAGCGCAAGACCATTCTGGAACTTACCAATAAGATCCATGATCTGCTCCGCCGCTACCGGGACGTCAAGGCCGGCACCATCAACCGGGAAGAATGGACTGGGGAACTGCGCCGCTACATTGAAATCATCATGCAGACGGACATCATCCGGGAAAAGAAGCTGAAGGTCTCAAACGAAATCAAGAACGTCATGGTCTACTACCCTGACTCCTTGATTCCGGCCATCACCAAGCTCACTGCCCGCTACAAGGAACTGGCCCGGGAAAAGGGCCTCAACGTTGCCGGGGCAACGCCGATCACCATGGGCATGTGGATCGGCGGGGACCGGGACGGCAACCCTTATGTAACGGCGGAAACCCTCCGCTTGAGCGCGACGATTCAAAGTGAAGTCATTTTTGAATACTACATCAAGGCCCTCAACGACCTCTACCGGACGGTAGCTGTCTCAACTTCTTACGTGCAGCCCACGCCGGAAGTTGCGGAACTGGCCAAATTGTCCGCCGACAACTCCCCATTCAGAGAAAATGAACCTTACCGCCGGGCCTTCTACTACCTGGAAAGCCGCCTGGCCCACACTGAAATGGAACTTTTGGACGTCTTCTCCAAGGAAGCCGTAGTTAAGAAAGAAGCTGCTTTAAAGGCCCCAGTCTACAAGGATGCCTACGAATTCAAGGAAGACCTGGAAGCCATCAAGCGGTCATTGATCCAAAACCATGACCGGGCAGTAACCGGCGGCCACTTTGATGACCTGCTGGAAGCTATCGATGTCTTTGGCTTCCACCTGGCCACGATCGACATGCGGCAAGACTCCAGCGTCAACGAAGCCTGCGTGGCAGAACTCTTAAAGAGCGCCCGGATCTGCGACAACTACAGTGACTTGAGCGAAGAAGAAAAGATTCAGATCCTGCTCAGCGAATTAAACAATGACCCGCGCAGCCTCCACTCATCCAACTCACCGAAGTCAGAGCTTTTGCAAAAGGAACTGAAGATCTACCACACCGCCCGGATTCTCAAGGACACTTTGGGCGAGAACGTGATCAAGCAGCACATTATTTCCCACACCGAAAGCATCTCCGACATGCTGGAACAAGCCATCATGCTGAAGGAATACGGCCTGCTTGATTCTGAAAAAGCCCGGGTACAAGTCGTGCCTTTGTTTGAAACGGTGGAAGACCTGCAGAACTCCCGGGAAATCATGAAGCGCTACCTCAGCTTCGATATCGTCAAGCGCTGGATTGCTTCCAAGGGCAACTACCAGGAAATCATGCTGGGCTACTCCGACTCCAACAAGGACGGCGGCTACCTGGCGTCCTGCTGGAGTTTGTACAAGGCCCAAAAGGAACTGACGGCCATCGGCGAAGAACGTGGCATCAAGATCACCTTCATGCACGGCCGGGGCGGTACGGTTGGCCGGGGCGGCGGCCCATCATATGAAGCCATCACCTCCCAGCCATTCGGCTCTATCAAGGACCGGATCCGGACTACTGAACAAGGGGAAATCATCCAGAACAAGTACGGCAACAAGGACGCTGCCTACTACAACCTGGAAATGCTGGTTTCCGCCGCGGTTGACCGGATGGTCTCCAAACAAGCCGTCAGCCAGGACCACATCCAGGACTTCACGGCCTCAATGGACGGCATCGTTGCAGACAGCAACCGGGTTTACCGGGAACTTGTTTTTGACAACCCGCACTTCCACGACTACTTCTTCCAGGCGACGCCGATTAAGGAAGTCTCCAGCTTGAATATCGGCTCCCGGCCGGCAGCCAGAAAGAAGATTACTGAACTGTCCGGCTTGCGGGCTATTCCTTGGGTCTTCTCCTGGTCACAGAGCCGGGTCATGTTCCCAGGCTGGTACGGGGTTGGTTCAGCCTTCAAGCACTTCATCGATGCTGATCCTAACAATTTGAAGGAATTGCAGGAAATGTACCAGGGCTGGCCATTCTTCCACTCCCTGCTTTCCAACGTTGACATGGTTTTGTCCAAGTCCAACATGGAAATCGCTGAAAAGTACGCTGGGCTCTGTGAAGACGAAGCTACCCGGTCAGTCTTTGACATCATCAAGAAGGAATGGGAACTGACCAAGGAAGTCATCTTGCAGATCGAAGGCCACAGCAAACTTTTGGAAGACAACCCGTCTTTGGAAAGCAGCTTGGACTACCGCCTACCTTACTTCAACGTCTTGAACTACGTCCAGCTGGAAATGATCAAGCGGGGCCGGCAAGAAAAGCTCAGCGGCATCTACGAATCGATCATCCACATCACCATCAACGGGGTCGCTTCAGGCCTACGTAATTCGGGCTAATCGCCACGGGTTTACACTTTAATAAGAAGCAAAAAAGCATGTTTTTTCAAACATGCTTTTTCTTCTTGCTTTTGCTTCGTGTTGTTTTAGTTTTTGATTCGGATTTTAATTTGCTTTAGTTTTTTAGCCTTAATCAGCCGCCTTGATTGAAGCGATGATTTCTTCAACCAGGTCAGGGTCATCCTTGAGGCCGGTCGTTTCCAAAACGACTTCCTTGACCGGTTCATCCTTGAGCATCTGTTGCAGCTTTTGGCTTTCAGCGTCTGCCGGCTCGTCAAAGTGGTAGATCTTGCCAACCGTTTCCAAGAGGGCGCTGTAGTCCAAGCCCCGGGCCTTCAGTTCTCTGATCGGCCGGATGAAGCGTTCATTGTAGCCCAGCTTGCGGATAGGCGTCCGGCCTACCCGGGCGATGTCGTCGGAAATGTAAGGGTTCTTGAAGCGGTTGATGACTTGGGCGTGGTATTCTTCCAGTTCTTCCTTAGTGAAGTCCCACTTGGCCAAAAGGAGGGAACGGGTTTCAGCCAATACGCGGGTTACCTGGTCAACGACCCGGTCATCCTTAACGGCTTCCCCAATCGTTTCATAGCCCAGAGCCTTGCCAGTGTAAGCAACAGTGGCGTGACCGGTGTTGACCGAGAACAGCTTCCTTTCAATGTATGGTTCAAGGTCTGGCGCGTAGTGAACGCCTTCCAAGCGAATCTTCGGATTCTTCATCTGGCTTTCGTCGATGACCCACTCCTTGAAGTCTTCAACTGAAACGAAGAGCGGGTCTTCATTGTGCTGAATTGGCACGATCCGGTCAACAGCGGCGTTCGGGAAGCCAACATACTTGTCAACTTCAGCCTTGTCTTCGTCGCTCAAGTGCTTGTAAACTTCTTCCTTCAAGAACTGGGAACCGCCGATCATGTTTTCACAGGCAATGACATCCAAAGGTTCGTGATTTTCCTTGACTCTCGCGCTCAAGCCTTGGGCGATCAGAGGAGCAATGATCTTCAATACCTTGGGGCCGATAGCCGTGGTGACCATGTTGGTCGTCTTGATGGCTTCGACAACCTTTTCAGGGTTTTTGGCGTTGTTGATCCCGGTCACGTTGCTGATGTGAATCTTCTTTTGCCCCGGGGCGGCCAGTTGAATATCGTATTCACCCCGCTCGACCAAGGCATCAATGATCGTTTCGTTAACGTCGACAAAATCAATTCCAAAACCGTTGGCTGCCAAAGTTTCGCCAATAAAGCCGCGGCCAATATTACCTGCACCAAAGTGTACTGCTCTCATTTTTATTTTTCTCCTACTTTGTCTAACAAACCGATAATTTCTTCTGGCGTTTGCGCGTCGGCTAATTTTGCTACGTTGGCAACGTCGCTGCAGAACAGGGCAATCTGGGACAAGAGCGCTAAGTGCTCATTGCCCAAGCCCGCGATTCCGAAGACGACAGTCACCAGCTTCTCCTGCTGGTCATCGGGTTCGCTGAAGTCGACCCCCATCGGGATCTGGACGACCGAAATTCCAGTTTTCTTGATGTACTTCTTGCCTTCATCAGTGCCATGCGGAATGGCAATAAAGTTGCCCATGTAGGTTGACACATCCGCGTTCCGGGCGAGCATGGCATCAATATATTCCGGCTCTACGCAGCCGTGGTCCACCAGAAGCTGCCCAGCCATGCGGATTGCCTCCTCACTGGTGGCAACATTCTGGTTCAACTTGATCATATCTTTTTCCAGTTTCATGCTTCTGCTCTCCTTACTTCAGCTTGTCAATCAGACCGCTGACTTCGCCGGCCTTGAGCAAGTCGTCAACCGTGATGACTTGAATCTGGTCATAGCGGATAGCCAGGTTCTTGCCAGCCATTGGCGTAACGATGACCAAGTGGCTTGGATCATTGTCCAGTTCATTGATTCTTACGGCCTTGACCGGAGTTTCCTTGCCGGCCTTCTGCATCTGGTCCTTGAACAGGCTGGAAGCCATCGTTACCGTACCCAGGTGCTGGTCGTGCCGGATGAAGTCGACTTCCTTGACCTTGCTGAAGTCGATAGCTGCCAAGCCGTCGCTCTTAGCGGCTGCCTTTTCATTCTTCTTGACCTGGTCTGCTTCTGGCAGGGTTTCACCGGCTGCCTTCAAGCGGGCAACGACCTGGTCGTATTTTGGCGTGCTGAGGAAGTTGCCGACTGATACGTGAAGCGCGTTTGGCGTCTTTTCCTTAGCCCGTTCTGCCAATTCTTCTTGGGTGATAACCAAAAGTCCTGGTTCATCCTTCAAGTTGCGGACAGCAGTGTTAGTAACTGGCAGCTTCAAGCCCGCCTTCTTCACCTTGTCTCTCAAAAGCGATGCCCCCATAGCGGATGAACCCATGCCGGCGTCGCAGGCAAAGATGATTCTTTGTACGTCCTTGTAGCTTTCAACTGTTTCAACAGCTGAAGCACCGTTTTCTTCTTCAGTCAAGCCCTTGGATTCTGCCTTCATGGCTGCCATTTGCCCTTGAGCAGCAGCCAGGTCGCCATCGCCACTCTTGTCCATCTTGTAGATGACAGCAGCTACGATAAAGGAAACGGCAGCTGAGCCAAGAACACCAACAATGTTGCCGAAGTAAGCATCCTTAGCTGAAACCAGCAAGATGGCGATAATTGAGCCAGGGCTGGCAGCAGCAGTCAAGCCACCGCCCAAGACACTGAAGAGGAAGGTCCCGGTAATCCCGCCGGCCATGGCGGCCAGGATCAAGATTGGCTTCATCAGAACATACGGGAAGTAAATTTCGTGCACCCCACCGAGGAAGTGAACGATAATGGCACCCGGAGCAGAACTCTTGGCTGAACCTTTGCCAAAGATTGAGCAGGCCAGCAGGATCCCCAGACCAGGGCCAGGGTTTGATTCCATCAAGAAGAGGACCGACTTGCCGATCTTAGCGGCTTGCTGGATCCCCAAAGGCACCAGGACACCGTTGCCGATCGCGTTGTTCAAGAACAAGACCTTAGCTGGTTCAATCACCAGGTTGGCCAGTGGCAGCAGGTGGTGGGCGATGATCCAGTCAACCCCGTTGGCGATCCAAATCGTGGATACAACCAAAATAGGTCCGATCAAGAAGTAGCTGATGGCTACAAAGATCATCCCCATGATCCCCTGGGAGAAGTTGTTGTAGATCATTTCAAAGCCGGCCTTGACCTTGCTTTGGAAGGCCTGGTCAAACTTCTTAAGGCACCAGGCGCTGAGCGGCCCCATGATCATGGCCCCCAGGAACATTGGAATCCCCGTAGCCTTGTTGGCAGCGTATGGGTAAAGAGCCGGATAAACGATGCCTTGCGCTACCGGGTTGGCCCAAGGGAAGGCCAGGACGATGGTCCCGACAACGGAGATGGCACCAACTACGCCCCCTCTTTCCTCATAAACGCTCTTGCCGCCCGTGTAGGCGATCAAGATTGGAATCATGAAGTACAGCATCGAGCTGGTAAAGCTGTTGATGTACTTGTTCGGGAACCAGCCATTTGGCGACATGAAGATCGCGGTCATGAAGCCCCAGGCAATAATCGCGCCGATGTTTGGCATGATCATGCCTGACAGGAAGGTCCCGAATTTTTGGATCTTTGCCTTAGCTGAGCTCTTGCTCTGAGTTTCAGACATTACTTTTCCTCCTAAACACTAAAAACTACTAAAAACAATAAAACTTACTCTACTTAACTTTTACTTACATTTTTATCTTATTATCAATTGTTTTCGCTTTCAACGGAAAGAAAATAGAACTCTGGCACTGAAAACGGTGCCAGAGTTCCATTTGTGATTTTTGCATTATCGTTGGCCGCGAGCCTGGTTCAACTGCTGGGTCACTTGCCCCAAATACTGCTGGGCAATGCCAGCCGCGATTTCCGGGCAGTTGCCTTCTTCAAACAAGCGAAGCGTCTGATCGCTCATAACCAAAAAGCTGCTGATCATTCCCAGGATATTGGCGCTGGCTTCTGGCAAATCCTCCGGTGCCAAAAGCAGCAGCTGCCGCTTGACCATGATCTGGCTTTGATCCATCGCCACCATAGAAATTGGCTCTGCCAGCTCATAAATGGCAAAGAAGCATTTTTTGACAGCCGGCGTCCTTGTGTGCAAGAGGGCCAGATGACTGCCGGGCAGGCCCAACGGGGCCAGGTCCAGCCGTGACTTCAGCCGGCGGGTAACTTCCAGCCGGTCTTTAACATACTCGCTTGGCACGGCGTTGACAATGGCGGCCAGAATGTCTTCCATATCCATCCCTTGGCTGGCCAGCGGCTGCAAGGTCATCTCCCGCAAGAGCTGCTGGCAAAATGAACTTTCCTGGGCCAGCTTGGTCAGCATGGCTGAAGGATTTTTGAAGCGGCGCGGCTGTTCGACTTCGTTTTTTTCCGGATATTTGGCTACGTAGGCAGCCACCTCGCTTTTAACCCGGTCCAGTTCCCCGCCTAAAAGCAAGGGACTGACCAGGTGGTACTCACGGGGGAAGCCAGGCAAATCTAAAGTAGAAAAGATGATGTCATAGTCTTCCAGTTTTAATTGAGCCAGGCCAGAAGCCCGGGCGGTCTTGACCTGCTTGATTTCCGGAAGCTCTTTTTGCAAGCGGGTCGCCAGAATGGCTGATGTTCCCAAGCCGTTGTCACAAATCACCAGAGCCGACAGGTTGCGGCGTGGTTGCCGGTTGCCGTATTCATTAGCAAAATACAAAAGCAGCAGCTGCAGCTCCGCGACATTTAGTTCCTCTGAAAAGTCCAGCTTCCAAGCAGCTGTGATTGCTTCGTAGAGCTTTGGAAAGTGCATGGTCAACTGGCTTAAGGTCTCAATTCGCACGTTAGGCAGCCGCTTGACCTGGTGCTGGAGCAAACCGGAAATGTGTTTTTGCAGCCGGCGGGCAAAGGCCGGGTTCTTGCTAAAGTCAAAATGTACCTGGTCAGAAACATCTTGAATAAATTGGCCAACCCGCAAATTGACAAAGACCTCCTGGTCGTCATTGGCAAAAGGCACCCGTTGGCCAGCATAAGCTTGCAGCTGGTTGGCCAAAAATGCCACTTCATTTTGTGTCAATGTGACTTCTTCATCATCCAGCTTGGCGAAAATTTGGTAAACATAACTTTGGTATTTCAAAGAATCTGGCTTAGCCGCCGTGTTTTCCACGCTTTTGCCCTGCCGCTGGCGGTCCAGGCTGATGGTAAACAGAAGGATCATTTCAATCAACTGGTAGTCGGTTTCAAAATTGAAAGACGGCAGCAGCCCTTTGACAGCCTGCCAACATTTCTGTAAGTCCTTTTTTGGTAAAAGATCGATGAAAAAATTGCCTGACTTTTCCTGGCCCGGCTTATTGAGGTAGGCAAAAAAGACATAGTCATTGCTTTCACTGAGCAAAATACTGTTAAGAATTCTCCGCCGCTGGCTTTCCTTGCCGCTGATCTGAACCCCCAGACCCTTGGTCCGCTTGAGCAGCACTTGATACTTGGCCAAGGACCCATCTACCGAGTCCAAGTCGGTTTGAACGGTAGCTTCGCTAACACCCAATTGACCAGCCAAGGCAATGATTTTTTCCGGTTCGTCTTTCAATAAAAGCATGGCGGCCAGAGCATTGCCCCGGTCTTCGGCCTTCATCTCTCCTTGACTCTTGCTTTCTTGCACTTCAGCGCGCAGGTCGGCAATCGCCTCAGTCGGCCCAGTCAGCTGCAGATAGCCCTTCTTGTTGGTCAAGGTCAAGTCTGATTTAGCTAGTTCTGGCCTCAGCAAGCCAAATTCCCGGTAGAGGGTCCGTCGGCTGGTCGCCAGCCTTTTTTCCACTTCCGCCAAACTGATGCCGTCTTCGTTTTCTAGCAGAATCTGTAAAATCCTTTTCTGCCGGTCGGTCACAATCATTGCTCTGCCCCCTCTGTCAAAATTACGCCACTATTGTAGCAAAAGTAAATTACTTTTGCTAATGAATAATAATTACTTGCTTTTTTCAATAAAAATAGACAGACGCCTAAGCGCCTGTCTGTTTTGCGTATTTGCCTGTTACTAAAAATTATTCAACCGTGACGCTCTTAGCCAGGTTACGTGGCTTGTCAACGTCCAGGCCCTTGTTCTTGGAAGCGTAGTAAGCCAAAAGCTGAGTCGGCACTACTGACAGCAAAGCTGACAGGTAGTAGTCGATTTCCGGCAAAACGATGTTGTCGCCTTCCTTGGCAAATTGCTTGCCAACAATAGTGATCACGTTGGCCCCGCGGGAAGCTACTTCCTGGATGTTGCCCCGGGTGAGGTCAGCCGTTACCGGGTCGTTGATCAAGGCGATAACCGGCGTGCCGTCTTCGATCAAGGAAATCGTCCCGTGCTTCAGTTCAGCAGCGGCGAAGCCTTCAGTTTGAATGTAGGAAACTTCCTTCAGCTTCAAGGCTCCTTCCAAGGCAACGGCGTGGTCAATCCCCCGGCCGATGTAGAAGGCGTTTCTTGATGGAACCAGGTACTTCTTGGCCAGTTCTTCGATCTTTTCCTTACCGTCAACGATTTCCTGGATGCCTTCAGCAGCCAGGCTCAAGCCTTGCTTCAAGTTCCAGTCCTTAGCTTCCTGGTCGCCCAGCTTTTCACCAACGGCCTTGGCTAAAATTGCCTGCAGGGCAACTTGAGCGGTGTAAGCCTTGGTTGAAGCAACGGCAATTTCCGGACCAGCATTTAAGAGCATGGTATAAGTTGCTTCTCTTGACAAGGTTGACCCTTCAACGTTGGTCATGGTCAAGCTTGGAATCCCCCGCTTGTTGGCTTCAGTCAAGACCACGCGGGAGTCGGCAGTTTCACCAGATTGGGTCAGGAAGATGAAGAATGGGTGCTTGGACATCATTGGGAAGTGGTAGCCAGCTTCTGAAGCATAGCCAACTTCAGTTGGGATGCCCGTAAACTTCTCAAAGATCTGCTGGCCAACCAGACCTGCATGGTAGGAAGTACCAGCCGCGAAGATGTAGATCCGGTCAGCCTGGCTGACAGCGTCGACGATCTTTTCGTCAACAACTGGCTTGCCTGCTTCATCCAGGTAGTCAGTTGACAGGCGGCGCATTACAGCTGGCTGTTCATCAATTTCCTTGAGCATGTAGAATTCGTAAGTGCCCTTAGAAGCGGCATTCGGGTCGATGTCCAAAACGTGAGCTTCTCTTTCAACCTTGTTGCCGTCGTAGTCTTGGATTTCGATTGAGTCCTTGGTTACGTCAGCACAGTCGCCGTCGTTCAAGGCGATAAAGGTCTTGGTTTGGTCCAGAACGGAAATCGCGTCTGACGCGATAATGTTGAAGCCATCACCCAGGCCCAGCATCATCGGGCTCTTGTTCTTAGCAATGTAAATGTGGTCTGGCTTGGTGTTGTCTACCAGCAAGAAGGCGTATGAGCCCTTGACCAGCTTCAAAGCCTTCTTGAAGGCGGTAAAAGCATCCAGATTGTCGTCCTTGGCAAACTTAGCTACCAATTGCACGATAACTTCAGTGTCGGTTTCAGACTTGAAGTGAACGCCTGCCAAATACTTTTCCTTCAATTCCAGGTAATTTTCAATAACGCCGTTGTGGACCAGGTAGAAGCGGCCGTCTTCTGAGTAATGCGGGTGGGCGTTTTCTACTGTCGGATGGCCGTGGGTTGCCCAGCGGGTGTGGCCGATCCCGGTCGTCCCTTCTTCTTCTGGCGTCAGCTTCTCTTCCAGATTGGCGATCCGGCCGACTGCCTTGGTCAAGTATTCATGCCCTTGTAAATCATTGAGGTAGATACCGGCTGAGTCGTAGCCGCGGTATTCCAAGTTCTTCAAACCGTTCAAAACAACTTCTCTAGCTGGCTTGCCAACTACACCGACAATTCCGCACATATGTCTTCTCCTTTGGTCTAGTTCAATTTAAGTGATTGGACTAATTTGTATTTTTGCGCTTGCAATAGGAATCATAGCTGTTTTTTTGGCCCGGGTCAAGTCTTTACTCTCAAATTGGTATAATTGTAAGCGGTAAATTGGCCAGCTTAACTTTTTCTTTGCAAAAAGGTCTAAAAAAAGCCCCCATCTTGCCAGATGGAGGCTTAAAATCAATCTTCTTTCTTGTCTTCTTCCTCGTTGCTCTCCGCGCTGACCGGGATTGGCCGGTGCTCAATCGGAGTTGAGAAGGCGATTTCGGTCTTGGTGCGGCCAAATTTCTGCAGCTCGTTGACTAAGTGGTCCAGTTCTTCTGGCCGCCGGTAGGCCGCCTGGATCAGCATGGAGTAGTCCCCCGTCACGCAGTCGCACTGGATGACGTTTGGGATCTTCTCGATGAAGGGGTAGAACTCGCTCTTGTCTTCCGGCTTGACTTCCAGATTGATGAAGGCCTTGACCACGTAACCCATGGACGAGTAGTCGATGTCCGCATAGTAGTGCTTGATAAGATCGTTGGCCTCCATCCGTCTGATGCGGTTGGCTACGGCCGGAGAAGACATGAAATTGGCTTCCGCGATATCCTTGACGGAAATGCGGGCATTCTTTTCCAACATTTGTAAAATGCGTCGGTCGGTTTTATCGATTTTGTATTCAACCATTTCGTTCTCCCACCTATTCAACAGCTGCACTGGTTATTTTAATCGTTTTATTAAAAATATTATATTCCTACAAGAACTCAGTGCAAGACTTTTTCTGAAAAAAGACTTATAGCTTGCATCCCGCCATTAAGCAAAGAAGCTGACGATCAAGGTCAAGATCGGCAGTCCCCCTTGCATCAAAAGGATCTTCGGCTGGCTGGTCACGGCCCCGTAGGCCGCAACCAGAATCATGTAAGCCAAGAGCAGCTGCAAAACGATCTTGCTCAAGGCGAAGGCGGCAATCAAGGTCAAGACTGCCAACAAGCCGTTGTAAATCCCCTGGTTCTTAAAAAGGACGTTCAAAGCCGGACGGCGCAGTTCCTCTTGGCTGATCTGAAAGACTTCCGCGGTTTTCTTGGAAGTCGTTGCAAAAGTTTCCAAATACATGATATAGAAGAACTCCGCCGCCACCAGGCAGGCTAAAATTTGTAAAGCTATTTTCATTGTTAACTCCTCACTTTGTCAAATCAGCATAAGCTGATAGTGACATTTTACTTAAAACTGAATGATAAAGTCAAACCATATGTTGCCGATCATTCACAGTCGTTGCTTAAATCCGCGATTTTCCTGGCCGGTATGCCGGCAAATACCCCATTGGCTGGCAGATCCTGGTCAACCACGGCTCCAGCTTCCACGACAACGTTGTCGCCGATTTTGACCCCGGCTAAAACCGTGACTCTTGCCCCAAGGCAGACGTCATTGCCAATTTCAACCCCCTTGGCCTGGGCCAGGCGCTGGCGGCGCTGGTGGGTTGACCGGGGATGGGCAATTGTCGTTAGCAGGCAGTTGGGGCCAAAAGTCACGTAGTCGCCAATGTGGACCTCGCCGGCATCTTCGATGGTTAAACCGCTGGCCGCAAAAAAGTGGTGGCCGATATAGATGTTGGGCCCATTCAGGCAGCTGAAGCTGGTTCCAAAGACGGCCTGGTCCCCCAAAGCTCCCAGGTGCATCTTTAAGCGCAAGAGCTGGGCCGGCCGGTCCAGGTTGTTGCCCTGCCTCAGTTCATCGTTCCAGATGATCCCGGCTTCTTGATAATACTCAACTTCCGGGGCGGTCAACTGGTAGAAGCCGCCAGCGCGCATTTTTTCTAATTCATTCATGGTCTTTTTCCTTTAAGCTTTTTCTCAACAGTTAATTATAAGCGAAAACGTTTATTAAAAAAGCTTTCAACAGAAAAAATGCTCTGAAAAATCAAACCATATTCGTGCTGGTCACATAGGCCCGCTGGCCTGGCATCTCTGCTACCAGCTGCAGGCGGAGGCGACCAGAATAATTCTTAATCCGGAAATTCTCTTCAACGATTTCGCCATCAGCTTGGCTGCCCAGACGCCTCAAGAGGGCATAAAATTCCTTCTTATAGATGGTCTCAAAAGCTTCGCCCTCCAAGCGCAAAGACTTGATCAAATTCTGGGAGGCCTTGTTGGCATAAATGAGCTCAAGTTTTCCCTTCCGATCCAGGACAACCATGACCGGAACAGTTTCCACCAGCTCTTGGTTATTTCTCCCGCTGAAAGGATACAAGGCGTTCAAAACATTGACCTGGCCGATCTTTTGGTAAAAGTCGTGCTCAGCCTGGCTTTCAAATTCCAGGCCACGCTCCTTCCTTTTGGCCGCAATCTTGTCTTTTGGCAGGGGCTGGGAGAAGTAGAAGCCCTGAGTCAAAACGCAGCCGATAGAATGGAGGAAGTCGTATTCATCCTTGGTCTCCACCCCTTCTGACAAGGTTTCGATCCCCAGCCGCTTGGCCATGTCGATCACGTCCATCAAGATAGTTGGCGTTTTTTCATTGGCGTGACGAAGAAAGGCCATGTCGATCTTGAGCAGGTCAAAGTCAAAGTTCTGCAGACTGTTTAAAGATGAGAAGCCGCTGCCGAAGTCGTCCAGCCAGACCTGGTAGCCGTCTTCGTGGAAGCGGCTGATGTGTTCCCGGATGACGGCTTCGGTATTGCTGAGCAAGGCTGACTCGGTAATTTCAATTCTGATCTGATTGCTCTTTACTCCATGCTGGTTCAAAATGGCGTTGATTTTTTCATGCAGGTCGGGCAGCTCCAGGTCATAACGGGACAGGTTGACTGAAACCATTGGATAATTTTCGTCTTTTTGCATGGCTTCTGCCAAGTCCTGGCAGACCAGGTCCAAAATGTGCAGGTCCAGCTTGTGGATAAGGTGCCCCCGCTCCAGGACTTCAATGAATTCGCCAGGGTTCAAAAAGCCATACTTGGGGTCGACCCAGCGGGCCAACGCCTCATAAGTACTGATCTTGGAGCTGAAGGTGTCCACGATTGGCTGGTAGTAGACCTTGATCCAGCCCTTGGCCACAGCTTCATCAATGTGACTGAGGAGGTAGTTTGCCAAAGTCAGGTCAGCTTCCATTTTCGGATCATAACGGCAATAGTAGTTCCGGTAGTTGCCGACGGCATTGTTGGCCGCGATTCTGGCCCGGTCCATGACAAAAGAAACCTGCTGGTCATTGGCCGACAGCGGGTAGATCCCGGCTCTGATCGAAGCCCCGAAGGCTTCATCCCCGATAATGGCGTCATGAATATTCCTAATGGCTTGATCTACTTTGTTATCGGGAACCAAAGCGTAAAAGTGGTCAGCAACCGGCCGGACCAGCCAGGGGCTGCCCACTTCCTGGCCAATTACTTGAGCCAGCCGCTTTAAAAGCTCATCGCCGGCTTTCAGCCCATGCTCTTTGTTAAAAAACTTGAAATTGCTGATGTCAAAGTGGACCAGGTCCAGTTTCATACCAGGATCAGCCTTGATTTCGGCTAATTCATAGGCAACATGGTGGCGGAAGGCCGTCACGCTGCACAGGCCAGTCACGCTGTCAGCTGAAGAGCCTTTTTCCACGTAAAAGGACTTTTGCAAAAGCCCTGACATGTGGCTGGAAACAATCTGCATGACCGGAAGGGCCAGATCCATGTCTTTAGGTTGGTCTGCCCCGACAAAGCCGACCAGGTCATTTTCAAAGTAAAATGGGCACAAGACCAGACTGCTGATCTCCTGGCGGGAAAATATCCCATATAACACGGGATCAGCCTCCTTGAAAGCAGCCATGTCGCTGATATAGTAACCAGAATTTTCCCTAAAGGCCTGGGCAAAAGGCGAGCCAAGATCAGCCCGCGGCATGTCCTGCAGGGTCGCCCGCTCGGAAACAACTCCCGGCGCGCACCATTCATAGGTGTTGTCATAGAGCTGCTTGTCATTCAGCTGGAAGATATAGGTCCGGGCAGCCCCCAGCTTTTCCCCGATTTCACCGAGGAAGATCATGATCGCGTCGCTAGGATCCCCATCCTGCATGGCCCGGTCCATACAGTGGTTCATCATTCCTACATAGCCCATCATTTTATTTGCTTCCGCGGGAGAAAGACTGCTGAAATCAAAATTCCTCTTAAAAGCACCAAATTTTTCCAAGCTTTACCTCACAAGCAAAACACGAATTTCCTAGTCAAAACACCGTTAACTGAAGAAGGCACTCGCGGCTTGGCCGGAGTGTCTACCTTTTAAAGCAAAAAATACTATAAAGCATTCGATTAGTAAAATCAAGTTATTAGCGTGAGATAATAAAATACTTATTGATAAAACTGAGAAACGTTGTTTTTTATTGTTTTCATATGATATTTCATAAATCATTTATTATCTAATTTGTCTTTTTTCTCCAGGTATTCCAGCAAAAAAGCCTGGGCTAAAGAGTTCGGCCGGATCTGCCGGCGGGCTTCTTCTATGCTCAGCCAGTTCCAGGCATCAATTTCTTCGTTGGGGATAACCCTTTCCTTCTGGTCAACGGTCACCGTATAGTTGAGCATCAAGGTGTTTGAGGGGGCAAAATACTGACTGCGGTTGAAATGGAGGCTTTTGGCCGTAAGGTGAAGTTCCTCCATTAATTCTCTTTGGCAGGTATCTTCAGCGTTTTCCCCTTTATTAACGTAGCCAGCCACTAGGATATAGGAGTCCTTCCCGTACTGCTTGATCAAGAGGACCTGGTCGCCTGCCTCATTCATGACGATCATGCTGACGGCAACAGAAAATACCGGAAAGCGGAAGTCCCCGCATTGTTCGCAATATGGGATCAAGCCATCCAGAGGCAACTCCTTTTTAGTCAATTTTTGCCCGCATTGGGGGCAGTAGTTCAGTTCAAACATTTTTTAGTCACTCGCTTATCTACTCAATCTGTTATCTGCTTCAGTAGTTAACATTTAAATATACTTGCTGCCTTCCCGCCGGCTCAAAGGACTAAGTTGGCGGGAAGCGATATAGCTTCTGACCCAGGCCGGGTTGGTCTTCGAGTAGTCCCTTAAGGCCCAGCCGATAGCCTTGTTGACAAAAAACTCCTGGCTGCCCAGGTTGAGGTCGATGATTTGCCCCAAAAGGTCTGGGTCCGTTGCCTCTTTTAAGCCTAGCTGGAATTCTATTGCCGTCCGCCGGACCCAAAAGTCGGGATCTTGCGCCCAGGCCAGCATGAGGGCGGCCGTCTTTTCCCTGTTTTCCTCATCTCTGACAAAAACCTGCCCCACCAGTTTGACCAGGCCGTCAACGCTGTCCCACCAGGACTTGGTCTCAGCCAGCTGCTTGATTTTTCCTAAATCCTTAAAAGTCAGCTGCCTTTCTACTCTTTTCAAGTAGTCCAAGGCAAAGTACTGCATTTCCCGGTAGTCGTCCTTAAAGCAGAGGTCAACCAGGTCCCAATCTATTTCTTCTTTAGTCACGCCTTTTAAAAAAGGTCTGGATAGGTCCCGGCGCAAGGGACTCTTGATCCCGTAGAAAGGAAAAAGATTCCGCATGTACTTGCTCATGGCCTGGGCGTTTTCTTCATTGGCGGCAGCTGCATAAGCCTTTTTAACTGCCTGGTACTTTGAAAAAGAAGTCATTTTTTCACCGAGCTTTCATCTTTATGTCAGTCTGTATGGTAAAATATAAGCTATTACGCGTGGTGCTAGTTGAAGAAGTTGAGTCCATATCTCTGTAGGATGTAGCTGATATTGTAAGTTAGTACGATTATCTCGACGGTTTGTTGGAAACCGTCTGTACTTCTTGCAAGAATATTTTCAATTCCGTAGTACTTTAGTACAGAGAACACACTCTCGATCGTTCGGCGAATTGCCATTAGCTCTCTTTTGTTATGCTGCTTAGCACCTTTCATATTTTTCCGGTAAGGTGTCCACAGTATATAGCCGTTTATCTTGAGAGTATCGTGCAGCTGCTTGCCTATATAGCCTTCATCGCCTAAAATAAAGTGCCCTTCGGGATGGGTAGTGAGAATCAGCTCTTCTGCTTCTTTTGCATCGTGTATTGATGCTTGTGTGATTACATAGCCAAGAACATAACCGTCTTGAGCTACGGCAAAGTGGCCTTTAAAGCCGTAATAGTAAAACTGTTTGGTTGAGTTATAGCCAATGTTGGCAATTCCTTCAAACACTTTAGCTCTGCGGTTTCTGATTGGCTGACACAAAGGCATGGGTAGACTGTCAATGATCATGTACTGATCAGACAGATCGACTCTTGAGTTTAGTTCGTTGACGATCTGAACAGTGATGCCAAGAAGCGCTCTAGCTCTGCGATTGAAACGAGATCTGGAGAGCCCACAAAGTCCCCAACAGCGAGCAAATCTGCGCTGAGAAGATATACCTTCCTCAGCTTGCCAGACAAGTAATGCAATAATTTCGTAGTCTGGAACCTTTACCAGACTGGCATTGCGACGGTGAGTTAACCGAGATGGAGCGTACTTGTAATAAAGTTTCTTGCAGATTTTCGACAAAGTTCGAAATTCCACTTGCAAACGGTGACTATAACGTTTAATCTGTAGTTGGTTCAACATTGTAAGGACTCCTTTCTTTTTTCCAACTAGAGTCTACAATGTTGGACCTTTTTTGTTAAGAAATTGAAACTATATTTCAACTAGCACCACGCGTAAGCTATTGTGTGCTCTAGCACAATAGTTTCTAATTTATATTTTCTAGTTTTTACTTTCTATTTGTTATTTTAACTTGATTTATGGAGGATCAACATGAAAGAAAAGTTGACGCATGCTGAATCGCTGACGATTTCCAGCATGCTCTTCGGCCTCTTCTTCGGGGCCGGGAACCTGATTTTTCCTGCCTACCTGGGGGAAGCCAGCGGGGCCAATCTCTGGATCTCCCTCCTGGGCTTCTTGATCACCGGGGTGGGCCTGCCCCTTTTGGCCATCGCCTCTTTGGGGATGACCAGGTCAGAAGGCTTATTAGACCTCTCAAGCCGGGTCAGCCACAAGTACAGCTACTTCTTTACCTGCCTTCTGTATCTGACCATCGGGCCCTTCTTCGCCATTCCCCGCTGCTTCACGGTTCCTTTTGAAACCGGGATTTCTGCCCTTTTGCCAAGCGGGATGAGCAAAAGCACCGGCCTCTTTATTTTCTCACTGATCTTCTTTTCGATCATGCTTTTCTTCTCTTTGAGACCAGGCCGGATCATGGACTGGATCGGCAAGTTTCTGACTCCGGCCTTCTTGCTCTTTTTCTTCTTTATCATGATCACCGCGCTTCTTCATCCCTTGGGCAGCTACCAGGCAGTCAAGCCGGTTGGCGAATACGCCAGCGCCCCACTAATCAGCGGGGTCTTGGCCGGCTACAATACCATGGATGCTTTAGCGGGCCTGGCCTTTGGCATTATCGTCATCTCCAGCATCCGGACCTTCGGGATCACCAAGCCGGAAAAAGTTGCTTCCGCGACCTTAAAAACCGGTATCCTCACCTGCCTTTTGATGGCGGTGATCTATGCCATTACCGCCCTGGTCGGGGCCCAGAGCCGGAGCAGCCTGGGTCTGGCCGCTAACGGCGGGGAAGCCCTGTCCGCGATTGCCCGCCACTACTTCCCAGGTCTGGGGGCAGTAATTTTTGCCTTGATGATCTTCGTGGCCTGCCTTAAGACGGCGATCGGCCTCATCACGGCCTGCAGCGAGACTTTTGTGGAAATGTTTCCTAAAACCCTGTCATACAACAAGTGGGCCATCATCTTCAGCCTGCTGGCCTTCGGCATTGCCAATGTGGGTCTGACCACCATCATTTCCTTCTCTCTGCCAGTCTTGATGCTGCTCTATCCGCTGGCGATTTCCTTGATCCTGCTGGCCTTGACCAGTAAGCTCTTTGACTTTAAGCAGGTCGACTACCAGATCATGACGGCTGTTACCTTCCTCTGCGCCCTGGGCGACTTCTTCAAGGCTTTGCCGGCAGGGATGCAGGTCAAGGCAGTTACCAGCCTTTACGGCCGCCTCCTGCCCCTTTACCAGGACGGGCTTGGCTGGCTGGTTCCAGTCGCTGTTACCTTTGTCATTTTGGCCATTAAGGCTTCAATCAGCAAAAAACGCGCCTAACGTAAAAACAGAGTTTCCAATTAAGAAGGAAACTCTGTTTTTTCTATTTTCTGATGAATTGCTCATCGCCGGCCGCCTCTTCAGCTGAAACGTAGCGTTCAACGCTCATGTGCAGGTCATACTTCTCGCGCAGCTGGGCCAATTGGCCCATCATCGGTGAAGCGTGGTGGGCATCCAGTGCCGCCTGGTTTTCCCAGCTGTCGATCAAAAGGATGGTTTCCGGGTCATCCAGGGGCTGGAAGTATTCATAGCGGAGGTTGCCAGCTTCTGCCCGGATGGCCTTGGCCACCCCGCTTGCTTCCATTTCCGCCGCGAACTTGCGGGCACTGCCGTTTTGGCCGCGATAGTAAAGGTTGACTGTTAAACTCATTTTTTCTCCTGCTTTCTGCTTAAGTATCCGCTTACATATCTAGCTTACCAGATTTTTCCTCTTCTGACCGGTCCGGAATTCTCAGCCAGTGCTTGCCCGGCTCATGAATGTTGAAACGCTTGGCCAGGTAGTCCGGGTCACTGCTTTTGATAAAAGCAATGCCCCAGTTCTCCAAGGCTTCAGCCACTGGATACAGGCTCTGCCCCAGCTGGCTTAAGCTGTATTCCACGTGCGGCGGCACTTCAGGGTAGACCTTCCGGTCGACCAGCTGGTCTGCCTGCATCTCTTTCAAGCTCTGTGTCAGCATCTTCTGACTGACGCCGACGACCCCCTTTTTCAATTCGCCATAGCGCTTGGGCCCCTGCAGCAGCTCCCGCAAAATCAGAATCTTCCACTTGCTGTCCAGCAGGGAAATGGTCACCGCGCAGGGACAAATGTCAAATCTGCTGATATCTTCAGCCATAATCATCACCTCTAAAGCTCATGATAGCACAATACTAACTTTTAGTAACCAATCTTACAAAAAAGTGGCTACTTACAAAAAGTTAGTTCCAGTAGTAAGCTGGAAACCGTAAAGAGCAAAAAAAGGTTATTTAAAGAATGAGAGGTTTAATATTTATGGAATTTTTAGATGCGGTTAAAAAACGGCACTCAGTCAGAGACTTCAGCAAGCGGGAGGTCAGCCGCGAAGACTTGCTGGCCATCGTTGACGCAGCCAAGCTGACCCCCTCTTGGGCCAACAGCCAAACTTGGAAGCTGGTGATTGCCAGCGGTGAGACCCTGGAAAAGATCCGTCGCCATCACGAGTCTGCCGCCGGCCAGGAAAACCAGGACACCCCGGAAGTGCCGCCGCTGCACCGGGATACCATGGGCCCGGTGGGGATGAAGAACGTGAGCGGCTGGATGAGCGGCATCAATGATTTTATGAGCAAGGACCCGCAGGCCATGGCTAAAGACGCGGCCAGCCTGTACAATGCCCCGGCTGTAGCTTATCTGCTGATGCCGCGCGCTACTGCCCCGTATTCAGCATACGACCTGGGGGCATTTGGTCAGACCTTGATGCTGGCCGCCACCGACCGGGGGATCGACTCAATCCCGGCCATGGAATACGTTCTCTACCCTAAGTTTCTGCATGAAGCACTGGATGTGGACAATGATTACGTTTTTGCCTTGGGCATCGGCCTTGGCTACGAAAAAGAAGACTCCTTGATCAACCATTTCCGGGCAAGCAGAATGGACAATGACGAATTCTTGACATTTAAAGACTAAAAATATAGATCCGCTCCAAAAGTTTTGGGAGCGGATCTTTCGCGTTTTCAGTATTCAGAGTTTTTTAAAAAAACTACCGGTATTCACAGTCCGCCAAATGGTCGTTGACGATACCGATGCTTTGCAAAAAAGAGTGGGTGATCACCGGGCCAACGAACTTGAAGCCGCGCTTCTTGAGGTCCTTGCTGACTTCTTTTGACAAGTCGCTTTGGGCCGGAACTTCTTCAAGCTTTTCGTAATGCCGGTCGACCTGCTGGCCCGCCGTAAAATGCCAGAGATAGGCATCAAAGCTGCCGTATTCTTCCTGCACTTTCAAAGCCGCCTGGGCATTGCTTCTGACGCTGAAAATCTTGCTCCGGTTGCGGATCAGCTTTCTATCTTTCAAAAGAGCTTCCAGCTCTTCGTCAGTCATCGCCGCGCAGGCCGCGATTTCAAAGTCATGAAAGGCTTCCTTATAAGCCTCCCGCTTGTGCATAATTGTCCGCCAAGACAAGCCTACGCTGGCGCCTTCCAAGCAGAGCAATTCAAACTCGAAGCGGTCGCTGCGCTTGATCTTGCACCACTCATGGTCATGGTATTCTTCCAGCAGCTTGTCGCCTTCCGCCCACCGGCGGCAAATATTTTCGCTCATTTGGTCCTCCTTGACAAAAATCTTTTGCTTACTATTGAAGTATCTTTCCTACCAATCGGCAGTTTCTTTCTCATACACCTGCTTGCGGAACTGCTGGGGCGACTTGCCTGTCAGCCGCTTGAAAAACTGGGAAAACTGGCTGGGACTAGAGTAGCCCAGCTGCTGGGCTAAAGCGGTCACCGACTCATCGCTGAAGCGAAGCAACTGCTTGGCCTTCAAGAGCCTCTGCTGGTCGATGTAATTTTTGATCCCTTGGCCAGTCTCTTCCTTAAACACATGCTGCAGATAAGACTGGCTGACGTGCAGCTGGCCGGCAATTTCCGCCAAATCCGGGGGCGGATTCAAGTTCTCACTTATATACTGCTGGGCCCGATAGACCAAGGGACTGACTGCCTGCCGCTTTTGCTGGCACAAACGGTTGATAAAAATCTCCCCGATCGCCCGGGTGTATTCGTACAGGTTGGAAATCTGCACGTCGCTCTCGATTCCCTTGATGATCTCATCGCTGAGCTGGTAGGCTTCTTGAATGCTCAAACCACCTTCGATCGCCGCCCGGGTATAAAGGGTCGTGGCCGAAATCGCCAGATCCTTCTTGCTTCTAAGCGAGGAAGGATTGAAGCGGCCAAAATTCCCGACTTGGACGAAGTGGCGGAAATCATGATTGTAGCGGTCAAGGTCGCCGCGGCGGACATCAGTCATGATTTTCTCTTCAGCCAGGCGCCCTTCCAATGTCGGCTGGTTATCTTGCAAATTCATTCCCAAATTGTCCCCGGTCGCAATCTGCCCGATATTTTCATTAAAAACCGGCTCTCTTTGATAAAGCATCCAGTACAGGCAAAAGACCAAGTGGCGGAAACGCTCCACGCTCAAAAGGGGAACCTGCCGATCATAGTTTCCCTTCCCCTTCAAAGAATAACTGGTGCTCCAGGCCACGATGAGCTCCTGCTCATAAGGAAAAGCGGCCAGCAGGCTGAGATACTTTTCCTGCTTCAGCTGGACCTCTTTGCCCTGCTCCTTGGCCAAATTCCGCAAAAGCTGCTTTTTGGGCAAAACCGCCAAGGGCCGGGTATAGCTCTCAATGATTTTTTCTTCTTTAACCGAATACAGGCACAGGTCCAAATCCGTGGCCTGCTGAAATTCGCTTAACAGTTTTGTCGTCTCTAGCATTTGTAATCGCTCTCTTTTTAACGCTTTATCTAAAATTATAGCACGAATTATAAAAAAGCGTTCTGGAAATCCCGCATAATAGTAACCGTTAAGAGATGAAGCGGTTACAAATGTCCGCGATACCATGTCTGAGGTGACAACAAGTGAAGATAAGCAATATTCAAATCAACCACATGACTGAGCCGGTTGGCTTTCAGCTGGCCAGCCCCCTCTGGATCTCTGCCGAGCTGACCGGGGCAGCCGTCAAGACCGTCAGCTGCCGCCTGGTTATCAAGACCGCCGGCGAAACCGTCTACGACACGGGCCTTGCAGAAGGCAGCAGCCTTATTTTCCAGACTGACATCGACTTACAGCCCCGCAGCCGCTACGAAGTCGAAATTTTTGCCGCTAGCGGCGAAGAAAAAATTTCTGCCTCCAGCTTCTTTGAAACTGGCTACATGAAAGAAAACCTGCTGGGCAAGTGGATCGGCGACCCGCAAAAAGACCGTCACGGGGTGATCTTCCGCCGCCGCTTCACCAGCCGCAATGTCCAACAAGCCCGCCTCTACGTAACCGCCCTTGGTCTTTACGAGGTCTGGCTGGACGGGCAAAAATTAGGCGACGAATACCTGGCTCCCGGCTTTACCGACTACAACTACTATTTGCAAAGAGCCGTCTACGATGCCAGCCCCCTTTTAGCCAAAAATGGCAGCCACGAGCTGGAAATCATGGTGGCTGACGGCTGGTACCGGGGCAAATTGGGACTTAAAGAACACGGCGGGATCGCCAACAACTATGGCGACCAATTGATGGCTGTCTGCGACTTGCGGATGCTGGACGAGGATGGCCAAGAAGAAATCATCACGACCGATGAAAACTGGGACCTGGTCCAGTCCCCGGTGCCGCACTCCGGCATCTACTACGGGGAAGACTTTGACCCGACCCTACCTAAACGAAAGTTAGGTCAAGCAGTTCTGGTTAAGCCAGTCAGCCGCTACATCATCGACCGGCTCAGCCTGCCAATTACCGGGCATGAAGTTTTTTCAGCCAAATTGCTTAACACGCCAAGCGGGGACTGCGTCCTGGACTTTGGCCAAAACCTGGCTGGCTGGGTTGAATTCTACAACCGCCTGCCAAGAGGCGAGAAAGTCGACCTGCAGTTTGGCGAAATCCTGCAAAATGGAGAATTCTACCGGGACAACCTCCGCTCAGCCCGGGCCAGCTTCACTTATGTCAGTGACGGAGAGGCCGCTTGGGTCCGCCCCCACTTCAGCTACTTCGGCTTCCGCTATGCCAAGTTGACCGGCTTTGGCCAAATCGACCCAGCTGACTTTAAGGCTGTGGCCCTGTACTCCGACATGCAAGAAACTGGCTGGCTGAAGAGCAGCCGGAAAGAAGTCAACCGCCTCTTTGAGAACGTAAAATGGGGGCAGAAGTCCAACTTCATCGATGTTCCAACCGACTGCCCGCAGCGCGATGAGCGCCTGGGCTGGACCGGGGACGCGGCAGTTTTTGCCAAGACGGCTTCCTACAACATGGACACATACGAATTTTTCAAAAAATTCAGCTATGACATGGCCGTCGAACAAAGCCAATATGAAGGCAAGCTTCCCCTCTACGTGCCGAGCGTCGGTGAAAAAGACGGGGGCAAGGCCGTCTGGAGCGACGCCAGCGTCATCATTCCTTGGCAGGCCTACTCCCGCAGCCAGGACCCGGCCATTTTGAAGCAAAACATCGGAGCCATGATGTCCTGGGTCGACTGGGTCCATGACCGGGCGCAAGCCGCCGGCAACGAATACCTCTGGCTGGGCGACGACCAGCTGGGCGACTGGCTTGCCCTGGACACCGAAGACATCATGCACTTAAAGGGCAAGACCGACGACGACCTGATCGCCAGCGCCTTTTACTACCACTCAGCCAGTCTGCTGGCCCAAAGCGCCCAAGTGCTGAAAATGAAGCATGAACAGCAGTACTACCGGCAGCTGGCCAAATTGATCAAGCAGGCCTTCTTGGAAGAATTCTTCACCAAGTCCGGCCGGCCTTTAGCCGACACGCAAACCGGCTTAGCCATCTGCCTCAGCTTCGGCCTTTACCCGGATCAGGAAAAAGACCGCTTAGTCCGCCGCTTGGTTGACATTATCGAAAAGAACCATAAGCACTTAAGCACCGGCTTTGTGGGCACGCCCCTTTTATTGCCGGCCCTGTCCAGAAACGGGGAGCACAAGCTGGCCGTCCGCCTCTTTTTGAACAACGATTTCCCTAGTTGGCTCTACGAAGTTGAGCACGGAGCCACGACCATCTGGGAAAGATGGGATTCCGTTGATTCCTCCGGCAAGATCGCCCAAAATGGGATGAACTCCCTCAACCACTACTCAAGCGGCGCTGTCATGCAGTGGGCTTATGAAGACCTGCTGGGCTTAAAGCAAGATGGCAATCTGGTCAGCTGGCAGCCGCGGATCAGTCCGGAATTTCCGGAATTTGCTGGGCAGATTTCCCTGCCGGCCGGCAGCTTGCAAGCGGGCTGGGAAATCATCAGTCCAAACGAAGTCAAGCTGCACTTAACCGTGCCTTTTGGCGGCCAGGTCAACCTGGACCTAGCAGAAATGCAAAAAATGCTGGGGCCGGGCACTTACGAATTTACCATCGTCCCCGACCAGCCCCTGCTTACCTCCTTTGACGTGCACACGCCGCTGAAGGACTACTGCCAAATCGAAAGCTTGGCCGACCAGCTGCAGGACCTGGTGCCTTTCTGGGGTTTTTTGACCACGCCGGGCAACCTGGACCACTTTCAAGACTTCTCCTTATACCAGCTCAGCCAGGAGATGCGGGGCATCGGCTTCAAGCCATTAGATAAAAACGAAATCAAGCAAATCAACCAATTATTCCAAAATTATTCTTTGCAAAAAGCAAGCGAGGTAGCAAAATGAAACGCTTTTTCTCAAAATTGGCCATTCTTCTATTGAATGTCTTCGTGGTCGCTTCTGGCGCCACGGCCGCCACTGTTCCTTTGATGACCAAGTCCTTCAGCAATGTCAGCCCAACCATGATCGAGCTCTTGATGACGGTGCCGGCCTTGGGGATCATCTTTTTTACGCCATTGAGCAACTTCATCGTTGACCGGATCGGGGTCAAGAAAGACATCATGCTTGGTCTTTTGATCATCTTGATCTCCGGGGTTACGCCAGCTTTGACCACCAACTTTGCCTTGATCTTCATCTCCAGAATCGGGATCGGGGTCGGGACCGGGATGCTGGCTTCCTACGCTTTAGCCTTGATCATCGCCCTTTACCAGGGCCAGGAACAAGGACAAATGATGGGTCTTTCCAGCGTCGTTCAAGGGCTGGGGATGTTCCTCATGACCTACTTTGCCGGCTCTTTGATGCGCTACGGCTGGCAGGCTTCCTACTGGGTTAACGCTTTTGCCCTCCTGGTCTTCTTGCTCGTCCTCTTCTTTATTCCAAGCAGCATTGACCAAAAGTTCGCGGCCAGCCAAAACCCGCAAAAGCAAGTCAAGACTGACAAGCACGTTGACGGTCCTGTCTGGCTCTTGGCCATCTTCATGTTCTGCTTCAACGCTACTTTCGCCTTCATCACCATCCGCTTTGCCAGCCTGGTTGTTGCTAAGGGCTACGGCACTGTCCAAGACGCCAGCACCTTGCTGGGGGTAATGTCTTTTGCTATGGCCGCTGGCGGCTTCATCTTCATGGCCTTGAAGGGGGGCATCAAGCACTTCTCCATGGCGATTGCCCTGGCTTGCGGGACCTTAGCCTTTGTCATCCTGCCTTTGTCAAACTCCTTAGTCCTCAGCGGTCTGGCTGTCGTTTTGGTCGGCATCGCCGTTTCCATGTCCATGGTTTCCATGGGTTCCTACGTGGGTGACTTCACCAGCCCTTCCCGGGTGCCATTCTCAACTTCCGTGGCCATGTCAGCCGCCAACATCGGGACCTTGGTCTCACCATACATTGCCCAGGCAGTAAGCAAGATTTTTGGCAGCAATTCTCCAGCAACCACCTTCGTCTTTGGGGCCTTCGTCTTCGCCATCCTCTTGGTCGTAGCCATCTTGATCGGAGTCAACTACAATAAGCTGGCCCAAGGTTCAAAAGCAAAGAAAGTAGACAACACTAACAATTTGGAGGGACAAAATGCTTAGTCAAGCAGCTGAAAAAGCAATCGAATTTTCAAGAAAATACATCAAGCCGGCCCAAAGAGAGCCGCTTACGCCAGACGTAGTCCAAGGGGCCCGCAAGTCAGCTGATGACGGCAACCCCTTCAGCTTCCCGGCTGGGGTAACTTTAGAAGAAATAACCAGTCCGGTTAAAGGCGAATTTTACCGGCTGGAAGAAAAAACTTCGCCTGACACGGTCCTCCTTTTTTTGCATGGGGGTGCCTACGCTACCGGGACGGTCAAGTCCCGCCGCCGGCTGGCGGTAACTTTGGGCCAATTAGTCTCCTGCGACGTCTTTGCGGCTGACTACACCCAATACCCGGAAGGCCGGCATCCCGCGGCCCAAAACGATGTTGAAGCCGCCTACGCTTACTTGAGAGGACGCTTTAGCCACATCCTGGTCTTCGGCGAATCCGCCGGGGCCAGCCTGGCCTTGACCTTGACCTTGTCCTTAAAGGCAAAAGGTGAAAAATTGCCAGACCGCCTGGCTCTCTTTTCCCCGGTTATTTCCCAGCTCAGTATTCTGACTTCAGAATACTTGAACGATGACCGGGACCCGATGCTGGTTGGGGCCGGCGACCCCGTTCCGTATTTCACCGAGCCGGCCAAGAAGGATCCCTTGATTTCACCGATTTACGGCGACTACCAGGGCTTTCCGCCAATGATGATCAATTGCGGCAGCGAAGAGGTCAAGCTGGACCACTCCTTGATTTTGAACTACCTCGCCACTAAGGCCGGCGTTGACACGACCTTGAAGGTCTGGCCAGGACTTTTCCACGTCTTTGTCCTTTTTGACATGCCGGAAAGCGACCAGGCTTTAAAGGAGATCTCGGCTTTTTTGAGAAAGGACTAACGCTTCAGCATGACAACATTTCTTTGCTTAGACATCGGAGGCACCAAGTTAAAAAGCGCCCTGGCCGACGAAGAGGGCAACTTGACTGACAAGCAGACCAGCCCCACCCCGGCGGTAGCTGAAGCCTTTACCGGCAAGATCCAGTCTTTGGTCGGCCAATATAAAGAGCAGATCAGCGGGATCGCCATTAGTACGCCTGGTACGGTTGATCCTGTGACCCAGCGCCTGCGCTTTGGAGGGATGCTGCCTTTTCTGGACGGAATCAGTTTTAGTAACTTGCTCTGCGATTTTGACCTGCCAATTCATGTCGAAAATGACGGCAAGGCCGCGGCTTTAGCTGAAGTCTGGCAGGGCAGCTTAAAAGGCACCGATACTGGCGCCGTTATCGTCTTAGGGACGGCGGTTGGCGGCGGGATTATCATCAACCATCGCCTCCACTATGGCCTGCATGCTCAAGCCGGGGAATTCAGCTTCATGATGACCCGGGATCCAGCTGGCGGCGATGAAAAAATGGTGGCCCACAACAGCTCAGCTGTAGAAATGGTCCAAGCTATGAACCAAGCAGCTGGGAACGTCGACCTCTTAGACGGACAGGCAGCTTTTGCCAGCGCGGCCAGCGGCAACCAGGCGGCTCTGGCGGTGTTGGACCAGTGTAGCCTCAACCTTGCCCAGCTGATCTTGAACATCCAGACCATCATTGACGGCGACCGGGTAGCCATCGGCGGCGGTGTTTCCGCCCAGCCCCTCCTGCTTGACCGGATCAAGGCAGCTTATGAGCGGCTGACCAAAAGTCCGGCCATCATCGGCGAAACTTTGACCAAACCGGAGATCGTGGCCGCCAAATTCCGCAATGATGCCAACTTGCTGGGGGCCTTATACGGTCTTTTGCAAAATACCAATTTTGACTTAAAGGAGGCAGCCGATGAATTCTAAAAAAGCCATGCTCGTCGGCCGGATTGCCAGCATCATGTCAATTCTGATGTACGTTTCCTATTTTCCGCAGATCATGAACAACCTGCACGGTCAATACGGCAACCCCGTTCAGCCGCTTGTGGCCTGCATCAACAGCACTTTTTGGTGCAGCTACGCCCTATTGCAAAAGTACAAGGACTGGCCGGTCTTTATTGCCAATGTTCCAGGCATTATTTTTGGCCTAATCACTTTCCTAACGGCCCTGCACTGATTCTGATATTTTCCATCTTCTATCTTATATATTTAGCTTTTTAAAAATTCGGTAAAAAACTCCCTCTGGCAAATCAGTAATGCCAGAGGGAGTTTTGTTCTCTATTATAAGTCCAGCAGGCCGTCTTCATCAAGAATTTGCACCTGCTTGCCATTCCTTTTAACCAAAGTCATTTTTTCGAGGAGTTTAAATTTGCGAGAGAGAGTTTCGGGGGTAGTTCCGAGGTATAATGCGATATCTTTCATCTTCATGGACAGCTGGACCTGGTCGCTTCCAGCCACCTTAGCTAAGTCAAGCAGGTAGCTGGCCAGTCTTTCTTCGACTCTTTCCATAGCCAAAAACTGGGTCTGTCTCTCTGTTTCCAGCAGCTTCTGGGCGCTGAGTTCCAGCAATTTGAGGGAGAGCTGGGGATTTTCCAAGAGAACCCGGTTGAAGTCTGCCTTGCTCAAGCTGCAGATCTCCGTGTTCTCCATGGCCTGACCGAAGAAGCTGTCATTTTCCAGGCCAAAAAGCTGCTTTTCCCCTTCATAGCCGCCCGGCTCCACGACCCTGAGCAGCTGCTCACGGCCACTGGCAGAGAGCTGGTAGACCTTCATGTTCCCCCGGGCCACGATCTGCAGCTTTTCATCCCCTGGCTGAAAAATCATCTCACCTTTTTGATAGCGCCGGTGGCTGGCCAGGGAATTAATCTTAAGCTGGTCTTTTTCTGGCAGGTCCGCGAACAGCGGGACCAGGCTGACACATATATGCTGCATTTTGCTCTCCTCTGCTGGTAAAAATTAGCCCTGGACCAAGTGGTCGAATTCTTCCAGGGTCTGGTAGGTCTTGGTCATCGCCCCGCAGGCATCAGCCGGGATAGCGTAATCCGCGGTCAATTCCCGCAGCTTGGCAAAGTCGGCAGTCAAGTCTTCCTGGCCACTCTTGACCTCTTTTTGAATATTTTCGTAAACCTTGCGAACCTCAAAGACTTCCGGGTGGTGATCGCCGTGGGCCTTGGTAATTGCCTGCGTATACAAGTCTAACATTTCATCGTTCTTTGCGAAAAATTCCTTGATCATCATTTTCTCCTTTTTTCAATCAGTCGTTTTATTGTTTCTTTTTTTACTTTTGCTTTTCTTGTTTTACTTTTATTTAGCGCTAGCCTTTAAAACGTCATAGCCGATGTTTTTCACGGCCTGGCTGATCGTGTCCAAATTGGTTTTGTCCGGGTCAAAGCTGGCCTTGGCCTTGCTGGCGTTGAAGAGGACCTTGACGCTGGTCTTTTCAACCCCGTCAACGCTGGCGATCGCTCCCGCGATCTTCTGCATGCAGGTCGGGCAGGCCAGGGTTTCCAGTTGCAAAATTGCTTTTTGCATGATTTTTCGTCCTTTCTTTTTTATTGGATGCTCTCAATGCCCTTAGTATACGGGCCTTCTGCTTGAGAAAAATTGTTTTCTATCAACTTTTGCGCTTTTTGCAATTTTGACCGGTAGGCTAGCAGCCGCATGGCGTTCAGGATCACGACCAGGATGCTGCCTTCGTGGACAAACATCCCGATGGCCATGTTCATCCAGGAACTGGCCAAAAGGCTGACCAATAAGACCGCTACGACAGCCAGGGCGATGGTAATGTTTTCGATCATGTTCCGCCGGGTAGCCTTAGCCAGGGCCAGAGCCCGCGGAATCCGGTCAAAGCTGCCGTTCATGAGGACCACGTTTGAAGTTTCAATCGCCACGTCGGTTCCGCTGCCCATGGCAATCCCGATATCGGCCCGGGCCAAGGACGGGCTGTCGTTGATCCCGTCGCCGACAAAGGCCACGATCTCGCCGGCTTCCTGCCGCTTTTGGACAAAGTCTGCCTTGTCTTCTGGCAAAAGCTGGCCATATGCCTCAGTGAGGCCCAATTCTTCAGCCACCAGGTCAACCGTCTGCTGGTTGTCACCGGACAAAAGGAGCAGGTTCTTCACGCCCAGCTTTTTTAAAGCGGACAGGTCTTCTTTGACCCCGGCCCGGATCTCATCCTTTAAGCCTAAGGCAAGCTCTAATTGGCCATTGACGGCGACCAGAACCAGGGAATTGCCAGCTGCTGCCAGCTCTTTTAAGTCCTTTTCCATTTCTTCCGTGACTGGAACATGGTACTGGTCAAGCAAATAGCGGTTGCCGACTAAAACCTGCCGGCCAGCCACCTGGGCAATAATCCCGCCGCCTTGGAGAGTCCGGGAAGCTTCAACTTCTTTTGCTTCCAGGTCCTGGTAGTAGCTCGTAATCGCCTTGGCCAAGGGGTGGGCAGATTCTTTTTCCACGCTGACTAAAAGCTCTTCAGCCTCCTTGCCTTGACCATATTTTTTCACCTGGCTGACCCGGGGGTCGCCGTAAGTCAAGGTCCCGGTCTTGTCGAACATGATCGTATCGACCTTGCTGAACTTGGTGATGACTTCACTGCCTTTAAAAAGGATCCCCTGCTTGGCCCCGTTGCCGATCCCGGCCACGTTGGAAACCGGAACCCCGATGACCAGGGCGTCTGGACAGCCGAGAACCAGGATGGTTACGGCCAGTTCCAGGTCTTGGCTGATGAGGCCAACAATGATGGCCAGGATCAGGACGACTGGAGTGTAGTACTTGGAGAAGCGGTCAATCAAGCGCTCAGCCTGGGACTTGGAGTCCTGGGCTTCTTCGACCAGTTCGATGATCTTGCCAAAAGTCGTCTCGTCGCCAACTTTTTCTGCCTTGATCCGGATAGTCCCATTTTCTAAAATAGTGCCGGCGTAGACCGAGTCACCAGGATTTTTGCCTAAAGGCATGGACTCACCAGTGATGCTGGCCTCGTTGACCGTTCCAGAGCCGGCGGCAACTTCCCCGTCGACCGGGATCTTGCCGCCGGTCTTAACCAAAAGGATATCCCCTTCGTTCAAGTCATCTAAGTCAACTTCTTCAAAGTCGCCGGATTCAGTCTGCCGGAGGGCGGTTTCCGGCACCATCTCCACCAGTTCCTTGATGGCTGACCGGGTCTTGGCCAGGGTCTTTTGCTCAAGGTAAGCTCCAAACAAGAAGAGGAAGGCCACGATGGCGGATTCTTCAAATTCCTGGATGATGAAGGCGCCTAAGATGGCCAGGGTCACCAATAAGTCGATGCTGATGACTTTGACCTTTAAGGCCTGCCAAGCGGATGCGGCGATCGGAAAGCCGCCGATAAGAGAGGCGGCCAGAAGCAGGCCGGACGCCCCTGTTTCACTTTTAAATAACCATTTAGCGGCAAAGGCCAGGGCGATTAAGACGCCGGTGATTGCCGTCAGCCGGTTGCGATTTTGCATTAACCATTTTTGCATTGATCTTTCGACCTCCTTGATTTGCTGCTTTTAATATACTGGGAAAGCAGAATTCCCCAATTGATTTCTATCAAGATCGGGATTTTTCACGCAAAAAAAACACGTACTGATTTGCCATCAGTACGTGTTTGCTAATTATTATCGCTTTACAGCTTGCCGTATTCTTCGTCATCAACCGGTTCCAGCCATTCGTTGCTCATGTTTTCGCCTGGAATCATGAAGGCCAGGTGGGAGAACCAGCTGTCCTTGGCTGCCCCGTGCCAGTGCTTGGTGTTGGCTGGAACGATGACTGCCTTGCCCGGGGTCATCTTTACTGGCTCTTGGCCTTCAATCTGGCACCAGCCTTCCCCGCCAACACAGATCAATACTTGACCGCCGCCCTTGTCAGCGTGGTGGATGTGCCAGTTGTTCCGGCAGCCCGGTTCAAAGGTAACGTTGTGAATCGGGAATGGAGCATCAGTTACCGGTGCAAGGTAGCTGTTTCCAATAAAGTACTTAGCATAGGCATCATTTGGCTCGCCGATTGGGAAGAAGATCGTCTTCTCGTAGGCTTCCTTTGACAGGTCGGCTGCTTCATCTTCAGCCCAGATATCCTTGGCCATGTTAAAGACGGCCCAGGCTACCGGCCAGCCGGCGTAAAAGGCCGCGTGCGTGATGATGGCGGCGATTTCCTTCTTGGTAACCCCGTTCTTCTTGGCAGTCTGCAGGTGGTACTTCAAGGATTCGTCCACCAGCCCGCGGCCCATGAAGACTGAGATTACGACAATGCTTCTGGTCTTGGGATCGATGTCCGGGTTGTTCCAGTTTTCGCCAAAAAGCACATCGTCGTTAAAATGCGCGAATTCCGGCGCGAAATCGCCTAATTGGTCTCTGCCTGCAGTTTGAATGATCTTTGCCATTGTTTTGCCTCCTGATTTTACTATGCTTTTTTCCAGATAACGTCTGTGTCGGCCATCTCGGCAAAAAACGAGATGTCGTCCTCAGTGTGGCCGATCGGCTGCTGGTCAAACACTTCGCCATTCTGTTCATACAGAATGACCAGGCTGCCGGCCGGCGGCCAGTATGAAATGTCACCAATCTTATAGCCGGTGGCCGCGGCCTCAGTGGCCGGCAGGCTGCCTGCCCCCATCCGGCAGCACATTTCCCTGCCGTAGAGGTTCAGCATGGGCCATGTCGCCGGCAGTTTTTCATAAAGCTGCCTGGCCGCGGCATTGTCGTAAAGCTCCGCGTAAACCGTGTGCTTGCCGGCTGTAATGCTGACTTTCATCTTTATCACCTCGTCTATGCTTTCTATTATAAGAGCAATAAACGAGTATGTTAAATGCTTATGTTTTATAAATTGATATACCTTTAAAGCATACTTTTAAAATAATTCAAGAAGGCGCCAGCCGCGCCAAATTCCGGCAGGGGCTTTTTCCAGGCAAAAACCGAGGTCATGGAAAGCTCCGGCTTGAGTGGCCGGAAGACCAGGCGGTCAGTCGGATACATGTTTACCGCTCCTTCGATCGTCAAGGCTGATGCCAAGCCGGCGTCCACGATATTTACCGCCTGGGTGATCAAGTTGAAGGTGCAGAAGATATCCAGTTCTGCTTTTGGCCGGCCGATCCAGGTCAAGAGTTCCTTTTGAACCGGCAGGCGGTCAGAAGTAATGAGCGGCTCATTCCACAGGTCTTCACGGGTGATGAATTCTTTCTTGGCCAGCGGGTGGCTTTTTCTTAAAAGCAGGCCCCAGCGCTCCTTGTCCTTCATCCTGACATAGTCAAATTTCGTCACGTCGACCGGTTCCAGCAAAAGGCCGAAATCAAGCAAGCCTTGTTCCAGCTGCTGCTTGACGTATTCCGCGCTGTTGGTGTACAAGCGATAGCTGACGTTAGGGTGGTCTTTGCGAAAATTGGCCATGATTTCCGGGAAAACCCGGGAGGAGTACAGGCCGCCGCTGCCAATCGAAATGACGCCGCCAATTTCTTTAGCATCAGCGAAGTCATCTTCGATTTTTTCAACCAGCGCCGTCACTTCTTCAGCCCGCCGCTGCAGCATGATGCCAGCGTTCGTCAGCTTCAGCCGCCGCCCCCGGATAAACAGCTGCGTGCCAAGCTCTTCTTCCAATTGGGCGATCTGCCGGCTCAAGGCTGGCTGGGTCACGTGCAGCACTTCTGCCGCTCTTGAGATATTTCCTTCTCTGACTACTGCCAGATAATATTGCAAGGCCTTGATTTCCATTTAAGTTGCTCCATCTCCATCTTTATTTTAAAAGACACCACGCCAGCAGACAGATTAAATTCAGCCAACTTGCTCAAAGATGGCAATCTCTCCAGCCTGGATTTTCTCTTCTACTTAATTTTACCGATTTCTCCGCCTTTTGCGGGCAAAAAAACATGACTCCGCTGCTTGGGCGGAATCATGTTTTGAATGGATTTTGTTTTAATCGATGCGGTTGATTTTACCAGCCGCGATTGGAAGAGTAACGTGTTGGTCGTAATGGTCGTTGATCTTGCCACCAACGCTTTCTGGCAGTTCCAAGTCGGCTGGCACGCCGTGGATGTAGACCACCCGCTTGTCCAATGCCAGGTCCTGGTCATTGAAGACTTCCTTGAACTTGGCTTCCAGCTTGGCTAAGTCGACGTCTTTTTCATAGCTGTAGTAGCCGTTTGCGTCGGCAACTGGGTAGTTGTCGTGAGGGATGCACATTTCATGAGGTGCTGCATCCAGGGGCACCATAGTCGTGCCGGAGACTGGTTCGGTTTCCAAGAGGTCGATAAAGCCGTCCTGGTTGGTATCCTGGGCAAGGGTTGGCACTTGGGCATCCCTGCCGTCCGGGAAGCCATGGAAGTGTTCCCAGTGCTGGATGTTAGCCGGGGTGTCGAACATCTCCAGCTTGATGTGGAGCTTGCCAGCCTCAGTCGTGAATTCTACATAGCCATGAGCCTGGCTGCCAATTTTTTCTGCGTTAAGTGCCGTAATGTCGGCGCGGTATTTAGTCATATTTTTTCCTCAACAAATCATGGTTATCGCTTTAACGTTAAAGGGAGTTTTAACTACTTAAAAATAACTATATCACGTCATGACTATATCGAGTATACCATATAATAAGCTTGCTTACTATTTATAAAATAACGAATTAGCGGAATAATCTTTATATAAGAAATCATCAATTTCCTTTCAGCTTGCGCCAGTCATCTTCTAAGATAGCCATCAAAATGTCGTCAGCGTATTGGCCCCTGTCAAAAACTGCATCCCGCAAAACTCCCTCCCGCTTAAAGCCCGCCCGCAGGTAAGCTTTTTCCGCGCGGGGATTAAAAGAGAAGACATCCAGTTCAAGCCGGTGCAGGTGCAGCTGGTCAAAGGCGAAATCCCGGCTCACTTCAACCGCCCAGCTGCCAATGCCCTGCCCTCTTTCCGCCGGATGAAAGATGCAGATGCGGAAGTTAGCCCGGCGCAGGTCCCAGTCGATTTCGTTGATCACGCTCTCGCCAATGATTTTACCGTTGGGATCTAAGATCAAGAAGAAGTATCTGTCCGTTTCTTCGATAGCTTTTAGGAAAAAAGACGTCACTTCTTCCTTGGTAAAATGCTCCTTGCAGCCGGTCAGTCTGGCTACTTCCTTGTCCAAGGGGCAGTAATTCTGGAAATAATAATCGTCCACATCGCTGGCTTGTGCCAGGCGGATCGTAAAGCCATCTTTTTGCCAAGTTGTCTTCATGTGACTGTTGCCTCTTCATTCTAAAAACTATCTGCTGTCAGCTTTCACGTAGAAAGTGCCCCGGCCAGATCCCTTCCGGATGACAAGCCCCTCTTCAGTGAGCTTCTTTAACGCGGCAAGTGCTGATGACCGGCTGACGCTTGGGCAGTGGGCCAGCACGTCCGCGCTAGTGAATTTGCCAATTTTTTCCAGGGCATAGTGCTTCACGATATCATATGCCGTACTGCCTTGGCCATGCTCAGACATTAATCCGACGCGATCTTCAAACTCAGTGTAGCAAGCCAAGATCACCTGCAGCATGTAGCGGATGAAAGGCGTAGGATCATTTTTTTCTTCATGCCAGCCCAAGTCAATCTGCTGCAAAACATCGTAGTAACGTTCCTTAGTTTTTTCAATCTGCTTTTCGATACTGATGTACTTTCCGACATTGTAGCCACTCTTGTACAAAAGGAGCAGGGTCAACAGCCGGCTCATTCGGCCGTTGCCATCATTGAAAGGGTGAATGCAGAGAAAATCACAGATAAAAGCAGGAATCAGGATTAATGCATCAATTTGCTCGGTCGCGCTAGCCTGCTCATAAGCATTGCACAGTCTTTCCACAGCTTCCGGCGTATCGGCAGGCGAAACCGGGATAAATCTAGTAACCGACATTCCATCTGGCCTGGTTTCATTGATATAATTCTGGACACTCTTAAAGTGGCCGCCATAAGAGAAGCCAGCTCTTTTTAACAGATCCCGGTGGAGCTGAAGAATGTAAGACGGCCTGACGGGGATATACTCATAGCTCTCGTGGATTGTGTTCAGAACATCTCGGTAGCCCATGATTTCATCTTCATCCCGGTTCCTTGGTCGCGTTTTTTCGGCAAAAAGTTGCTTCATCCGTGTGCTTGTCATCACGATCCCCTCAATTTTGTTTGAGGCTTCCGTACTTTGGATCTTGGCTATTTCAACCAAGCGGTCAAGTTTCACGGGCTTTTGCCGGACAAACAAGTCCTGTCTGCCCTTGTATTCATGAATCTTGGCCACGAGATTGACTATGTCCATGTCCCAGGCTTTTTCAGCAAGTTTGCTGTAATCAAATGACCTCATAAGTTTCCTTTCGTCCAACCAGCTCTTTTTTTGCCCGATTTTGGACGAAAAAGCAAATAATTGGACTAAAAAAGTCCCTTCACGCTTAAAGAAAGTGCATGTTCATTCGTAGACATGAGTTTATCAGCTACGTTTCCCACTGTTTCCATAATCGAGGCTGATCTCTTGACGCCTGCTTGGATCATAATTTGGCCGAAGGGATCTTCCCAAAAGATCAGATCGTATCTACCAAAACCTTATATAACTATGTTGATTTGGTGCTTATGGATATCATGAACATTGATCTTCCCGAGAAGGTCAAATGCAATACTACGGCTCATCGTGCCCGCATAAGCCAGCGCATCCTAGGACGAAGCATTGATGAACGTAGCCCTAGAATCGATGCCCGTAAGGACTTTGGTCACTGGGAATGCGACTTGGTTCTTGAACGTAAGACTAAGGATGACGATGTGCTACTTACTCTGTACGAACGAAAGACACGTCAATTCTTTATTGATCAAGATTGAGGATAAGACATCAGCCAGTGTCATGAAGCAGTTGATAAACTTGGAAAGTTGTTTGGAACCAAATGGAATCAAATCTTTAAGTCCATCACAACTGACAACGGATCTGAATTCGTAGATTTATCCGATCTTGAGCAAGTCACTAAGACGCTTGTGTACTACTCTCACCCTTATATATATCCTGCGATAAAGGAAGCATAGAACAGGCTTTCAAGTGCTATATTCCCAAAGGAGACCGTATGGACAAGTACAGTGTAGAAATCATTGCTAAAATCGAAGTCCTCTTCCCCGGAAGATATTAAACTACAAGACTCCAGATGAATGCTATGACGCTGAACTTGACCGCATTCACCAACGCAGATAATCAAAATCTACTAGATCTTATGGTAAGTGTTCAATTTGTTCTTGCAATTGGAGAATTTCATATTTTCTAGATATGCGCCTTCTGATAGTGAGCAGCTCGTTTAGAGACTTTGCATTGTTCTACAATTTCTTCTTCCGTCATATCTTTAATCTGATCATAGGGCATCAATAATTCGCCAGCAAAACACTCAGCTTGCCATTCAGGATTTTTATAAACTGGTAAATCATCAGTGCGGCGATACAAAGTTAATGCTACTGGTTGGTGCAAAATGAGATGAAGTATTTCATGAGCAATCGTCATACGATCACGACCGTTGTTTTGAATTGCACCTTCATACACAGACTCTTTAATATATATAGTACTTAAACTTCCCACACCAAAAAGAACTATGAAGCCTTGAAAACTCAATAGTTTAGCCAGTAAATATTCAATTAAGCTGCTAGTGATGGCGATAATGCCTCTTGCATGTACTTCGGGAGGCGGGAAATGAAAGCTTTGGTGAACCTTTCCATCTGCTCTTCTGTTGGTTGGAAGATCTCTTTCACACTCTCGAACATGGCTTCCACCAGGATCTGAAGCGAGTGATTGAAAGTGATGTCCGCAAGCTCGTCTACCATGCAATAAAAGAGCTCGCCTATTGTCCTATCGTCTTCATCGTCTCGCTTCTCAACTGACATGAACATGTAGCGCAGAAAGACGAAAGCCGTATGGGCAGTCAATGCATCATATGAGAGTCCATGGTATTCAGTGCCAAGCTTCAAGAAGCTCTTGCAGGTCTTGAAGAAGACCTCGATGTCCCATCTTTTGCCGTAAATTCTGATGATCTCATTTTCATCGATCGTCATGTCCGTACAAATAAGAGCGATCCAGTCTTTGCGGTTGGAGCGATTTCTCACACAGACTATTCTGGCATCAATCTGGGCACCATCTTTGGCAGGATCTCCAACCTTTACAGGGACGGACAGGAGATATCTTGAGCGACCTCTACGCTTCTTGCATGCGTTGAAGATCTGCTTGACGTTCATCCGCTTTCCTTCGAACTCGTATGTGATCTTGGAGCTTTTCTTCACCATGGCGATTACGTTCAAACCACGTTGACTGATTTGGACAATCTGATGCGGATTGGAAAACCAAGTGTCAAACATGACGTACTTGGCAGTGAGCCCTGCTTTCAAGGCTTGATCGAGCAGCTGGATAACTACATCGGTCCCCTTTGATTGGGCCATAATCCGCCTCTTGGCCGCAATTGTGCGCTTGTCGATCTTCTTGGTTGTCCCGATGACATTCTGATCGTTCTTTGAGGACAGGAGAGATGAAGCGATTGGGACGAAGGAGGATCCATCAGTCCAACCCATGGTCATCATCCGAAACCCCTTCTTGTAGGTCATCGAAACGTGGTCGAATACTTTGGCAGCCAGCTCAGTCTTCTTGTATCCAGTTCTGGAGTAGAGCGAATCGTCAAAGACGAAGCAATCCGCACGTTGGTCAGAGGTCAGATCTTTCAGATGCCCATTGACGATCCTCTCAGCTAGCAGAATAGTGAAGCGAAGCCAGTTGATATGTGGGTTCTGCATGAATCGATAGTAGGTATTTTTGGAGAAGCCAGCAGTACACTTGCCAGACTTCTGTTGCATGTACATGCTTCTGTCTCGAAACACATTACTGAAGATGTATGAAAGGATCGACCAAAGCGGGACTCCTTTGGACTTGCGGAGCCCAGATCTGCGGAGAAGCTCCATAACTTTGTAGTCCTTAAAGAACTTTTCAACAGAGCGGGCAATTTTAGGTTCGTTTTCAGTATCGAATGATGGTAAACTAGACATAGCACAAGCCTTTCGTTTGATATTGATGATGTTTTGGTCGACTTAATTATATCAAGCGAACGAAGGCCTTGTGCTTTTTTGTTGGCAAAACTATTGAATTTTCAAGGTACTAGCCCACTTTTGCAAGTGGGAAGTTTAAGTATAGTATCCTTTAAAATATCAGTTTGTGCTTGCACTGCCGCTCCTAATTCATCATCATCGACTATTTCATATGAATACTCTGAATCAAGTACATCCAATCTTTCCAAAATCCAAGTAACATCAACATATTTTTTATCAAGGGCGATACCAAGCTCTTTACGAATTAATTTCGCTAAATATCGTAAATCTTCTCGAGATTCTGGTTTAGCTTCAAATGCAGTTTTATAGCTAATGATTGTCCCCATCTCCTTCTAAAATATTCCTAATCTGATCAATTTGTTCGTCAGTTAATTCATCAAACTTTCTTGCAAACATTAAAGTGGCTTCCTGCTTTTGTGGTGAGAATTGTGAGATATCAATCTTATGCTCGCTAAGGCTCACTGCGTCTTTCAACTGTTCTTGCTGCTCCATATTCAAGTTATAGACATCAATAATATTATTAATTAAAGTAGTTGATGCTTTCTTATGGCCATTTTCAACACTAGAAAGAAAAGCAGAACTAACTCCTAAATGTTTTGCCATATCATATAATCGCTCATCACGATCTATCCGTATCTTTCTTAAAAATTTTCCTAATGCTGTTGTAGCCATAATAATTCCTCCATGTGATTCATTTTGTCTGCCAAAAGTGGCATTTTATAATGTCCTATCATTTATTACATTATTAACTGAGAGTAAATCATATCTTTTTACTATCAAGTTAATTTGACTACCAATCTTTACATCTGTGGTGGCTGGCAAATAAAAATTATCACCGTCTGAATTTGATACCTTAAATAAGTTCATCTTACCAACCTTTTCCCGAGATAAAACATAAAATTTTTTTCCAGAGCGATTTACTTCATACAGTATGCCTATCTTACAATCATAGATTTCTTGCTCTTTCATAAAAGAGAATTGATCATTTCCAATTAAATCTGAATCATCAAATACTGTATATTGCTGTTTAGATTCTTGACTTTCAACAATGATGTCTCGCGTAAATTCATATTCTTTTATTGCGATTACCTTATACATCAATATTTCCCTTCCTCATATGGATAAAAGCTAACAATATAACCATTGTCACCATAAGCGACCAAATAATGCTTCGAATTTTTCTTATACAGATAGACGTCAGATAGTCTCTTCCCCTTTCCCCTACTAAAGCGTTTTACTGGTTTTAACGGTAGGATCTTCATTAATAGGTCCTTAATATCAGTATTTTCGCCAAATTCTTTTTGATGTCGTATTTCGATATGCTTCAGACCAGATGATTCATTTCCCTTCTCTAGCCATAAAAGCTTACCATAATAATTTTTAGCTACTAATACTACATCTTTTTCAGTATACTTAACTCCACTGTTCTTCAGCTCATCCATGAGCTTTTGTGATTTAAATCGTTCTGTAGCCCCTTGAGTGTGAGAATAACCTCGGTAACCGCTGCCCATCAAATCACCTTCTTATCAAATGCGTTATTACGCCAATCTTGATATTGATAAAAAGGAACCACACTTTGGTATTGTCCAAAAATATCAATAGGCATGGGCCCGTAAACAAGAACCTCTCTAGGTTCTGTTTGAACTAACGCTCGCTCAAGGCCTAACTCAAATAGCCTCCGTTTCTCTTTATCACGAATTTGTCCATAAGTACCAACAGCGCAGATTTGATGCTTAGGTATACCTGCAAAGGCAAATTCAAATGATCTTTCATCCCCCCAACGTAAATTGGGAATAATTTCAATTCCACATGACTGCAATTCGCAAGCAACTCGGTTCCGATTAAAAACTGCCATTTTTTGCAGAATTAATGGATCATCAGCATAAATACTGTAATCTGGTTGTACTACGGATCCCGCTCGTCTAAAATCTCCGATTAACCTATTCAGATGATTCTCCGCCAACTGACGCTTAAATTTTTCATCCCATTCATAAAAGCAAATAGCATCATTTAAAGACACATCTTTTCGGTCAGAAAATCTTACCATTTGGAAAGGACGTTGAAAATTATTGTTCTGTGACTGTAATACAGGGAATTCATCTTTACCTGTAAAATAGCCATTTTTTAAGTTTAGCATTCACTGCCTCCTTATTTATTATTAGGTGTCAAATATGGAGAAGTGTGCTAAACTTAAATTGCTAGTTGAAGTATTAGCACTTCTCTATTTAGTGGCTGCGCCAACAGCCACTTTTATTTTACGCCTTCAGTAAATATTATTAACCATATCAGTTAATTTGTCAACCCCTGGCAACTTCCTTGTCCAAAATACGATAGTTCTGAAAACAATAATCTTCTACAACGTTGGCCTTTGCCAAGCAGAGGTAAAACAATCTTTTTTGCCAAGTTGGCTTCATATGACTGTTGCTCCTTTCGTCTAACTAAGTAATTTTTTGGCCAATTTCATCCGATTTTGAAAGAAAAAGGTCCTCCCACAACCTGTTGTGAGAGGACCTAATTTTAACTTAGTCGCTTATCTTGGTCGCTTGACCGACCAAGTTATTTTCGCCGATATAACGCCGATCAAGTCTTTTTAATCTGTTAATTCTACAAACGCATGATAGATTGCCCGGTAATATTCTAACGCACCTTGGCCGGCTGAGAGGCCAGACACACTGCCATCCCCTGCTTCAATGATCTTCCACGATCCGTCCGCTAATTCTGCGTAATCGATTGTGTAGTATGGGCTATTTAATCCAAGATATTTTTCGGCCAATTCCATCGGCAACTTATTCACAGACTCTGGCTGCTTCGAATTTTTGCTTACGCTAATGATCTTTCCATTTGCGTAAAATACGCGGAATTCATTTGTCATGCCACCATAACGTTTTAGGTCTAGATATTCTTTGACGCAAATACCCCCAGTCAGAAGATCGCCCCGGTATTTGTAAAAAATCTTCATTGCCTCATCGAATTCTGCTTGGCTTGTCGACTGGTCAAAAAAGGCTGGGAATTCAGTCCCTTTCACCGATTTAACACTGTCCTTGACCATGAAGCGGTTAAAATGACTCTTCACATTTTCCAGATCTACCTTTCGATCTGGAAAATAGATCATCTTCGCCGCGTCATCTTTAATCAACGGATAAACATTTTGAAAGAGATGCATGTTCGAGTAAGCTTCTGGCTTTGTCAACAAGTGAATTCCATTAGCATCAAGCTCCTCGTACAGCCGCTGATATTCCTCCGGTTTTAGCATCCAGCCCCGGTAAATAACCGGATTTGAAATGTTGCCGTGATCGGTCAGCTTGAGTTTGTCTCCGGCCAGCCAATCATCGTAGTTAAACAAGACCGTGTTAAAAAGCTCTGTTTTTTCAGTAGCTTGAAATTCTTCACTCATATCATCGTCTATGACACGATAATTCATGTAACTGCCAGGAAATAAAATCGTCATCTTTTTCATCGTCGTTACATCCCCAAAAATACTTCTATGAGATAGTTTACGCTTTTCTTGATAACTCTGGTATATTAAGGGTATTCAAAAAGCAAAACATCTAACTTGGGAGAAAAAAGAATGAAGACAAACAAAGATCACGTAGAAGAAGATAAGCCTTTCACTTGGGAAAGTTTTATGTTATCTGAATCATGGAATGAATTTCCGGAAAGAAAGGACGATCCGCCTTTAACAATGGATTTTCTTTTCTGGTATCACGGTATTAGATATATCATTACCGCCGCCTACGGTGACGGTGGCTACATGATTGCCGAAGAACTCAGTGGAAAAGTCATAATTCAAAATAAAAATTTCCGTAAGTTGGTAGAAGACGTTCCTTTGTTTGAAGGCAAAACTTTCAAGGAACTTTTACCCGATTTAGACGTAGAATATTAACTCATCAACCAAAACAAGCGTAAGCACCCAATAGCAGAGTATATTAAAATCCCATCCTAGCAATGCTAAGATGGGATTAATCAGTTTATGGGACTTTACTTGCAGTGGAGCTGAACATTCTCAGCCCATGGTAAATAGGCTTCCAGACGTTGATTGTCTAATAACGACAGCTCATTGGGCAGCTTGTCTAGAAGATAGTTGATATATTTGAATTGATCCAAGCCATTTTGCTTGGCAGTTTCGAGTATGCTCATAATGATAGCCATGGACTTGGCGCCGGAACTGCTCTGTGAAAAGAGCCAGTTCTTGCGTCCCATGACGATCTCTTTGACTGCTCGTTCTGCTCTGTTGTTGGACAGTTCAAGGCGACCATCTTTTAGAACGTTCATGAACTTGTCCATGTGCTTTATGCAATACTGGAAGGCCGTCCCCAGCTTGCCGGAAGGCAACACGGAGATTGATTTCTTGGAGCACCAGTCGGAAAACTTCTCTAGCAGAGGCTTTAATTCAGACTGACGCTTCTCGTATCTCTCTTCAGCGGAAAGATCTTCCCAAGCGTGCTCCAGGCTAAACATTTGATTACAGTAGTGGATCCCTTGATTAGCCACTGAAGTTGCGTCTGATTCTCTAGCCTTGTCTTTAGGCAAGGAATCATGGAATTTGCGTCTTGCATGAGCCATACAGCCTACAAGAGTCACATCCTGTTGGCTTAATCGTAAATAGCCAGGATATTGATCACAATGAAGGTATCCGCTGAAGCCTGTGAGGAAATCCCACGCTTCGGCACCTTTTCGTGATCCATGGTGATACAGGACAATCGGCTTCTCGGCATGCTTGCCTGATAAGAAGGTCCAGACGTAGTCTTTAGCTCTTTCGCTGTCTAAGACTCGATATGGCGTCTCATCTGCGTGAATGACATCCAGCTTTAGCAGCTCTTTTCTCAAGAGCTCGTAAAGGCTGGAGAGGTAGTACTCGCAGACTTTGATATGCCAATTCGAAACCGTCTTGTGATCAAGCGGAAGGCCCATGCGCCGCAAGTCTTTCTCCTGTCGGTAGGCAGGAACCTTGAGAACATACTTCTGATAGATCGTATCAGCGATCAAAGAAGCTGAGCCAAGACTGTTGGTTAACGGTGCCTTGGGTACAGGAGCTTTGATAATCTTGTCAGCCGGTGCCTCATCACTGCAGTGCTGGCACTTGTAAGAGTGTTGGATGTGATCGATTCTCTTAACTTGGGCTGGAATGTACAGCAGCTCTTGTCTAGCACAGAAGCTGCCGATCTCTTTCAGTTCGTGCTGGCAGTCTGGACAGGTAAGATCATCCAAACGATGATGAACTTCCTCGCCCGGCAGAGAATCTAAGATATCTTTCTTTCTGCCGACTTGCTTGCGTCTCTTATAGGTAATAGTTTCGGTAACGCGAGGGTAAGTCCTCGTCATCTTGAGAGGCGTTGTCTTCCTCAAAAAGGCTCAGCTGATCTGGGTTGACAGCTCTCTTCTCGGAGGACTTGCCATAAAGCTTATTAGTCAAATAAGCAACTTGTTCAGTAAGAAGGGCAACCTGCTTGAGCAATTCTTCGTTATTTGCTTTGAGCGCTTCGATATTAGCTTTAAGCGTTTCAATTAAAGCTAAAGTTTCTTTTTCGGTCATGATCGCTGTCCCTCCTTGATTCATAATCATAAGAATACCAGAAAAGCTCGTGAAATCAATAGAATTCACGAGCTCTTGCGGTATTAATTTTAGGATCAATGGTAAAGCCTTGCATCAAGCGCATGACTTGTTCATCAGACAACTCTCGAACTTCGTCTTCATTGTTTGGCCAGGCCAGCTTCCCGTTCTCAAAGCGTTTATAGAGCAGCCAGAATCCCTGGCCGTCCCAATAAAGTGCTTTGAAGCGATCTCTTCGGCTGCCGCAGAAGAGAAAGACACTTCCAGAGAAGGGATCGAGATGGAAGCTCTTCTTAACTATGTAAGCAAGCGAATCGATTCCCCGGCGCATGTCGGTCTTACCGCAAACAATGAACACTCGACCTAATTCAGCCAGATTAATCATGGCTCAAGAACCTGCCCACGACTTCGAGCATAAGCTCGTTAGTGGCATCACTGTAAAATGACAGCTCAACTCCATTGGACTTCAGATTGAGAACGAGCCTGTTCTTTGGAAGCTTATTCCTAGGTCTGGGTTTGCCCTTCGGCAGCTCGAGCGGTACGATTGGATGTTCAGTCATAATATCGTGTTCCTCCGTATTCAATTGTTAAGAACAGTATATGACTATTGCCCGGGGGTTGATAGATACCGCGCTATTGGGTGCTTACAAACAAGCATCCCTGGCAGGATAACTTTCTTGCTAGAGATGCTTTTTTCGTCCAATTTTGCCCGATTTTGGACGAAAGAGCAAATAATTGGACTAAAAAAGTCCCCTCACGATTAAACATGAAGGGACTCTTCTTTATCTTGGTCGGTAACTTAGTCGCTTATCTTGGTCGCTCAACCGACTAAGTTATTTTCTTCGGTATTTTTGATTTCTGCTTTTCGGCTTCTCCGGAATGGTCATTTCTATAAATCCGAATCATAAAACTTACTAAATCTTGATAATCGCATCAGTATTGGTAAGTTTTTCTGATATTCCTTTCTAGTTAAATCTATGGGTAGATTCAACTTGGAAAAAGAAATCAGATTTTTAACCTTTTGAAGTTAAGGTCAGTGAGTACGGTTGGCTGTCAAACAACGCCGGATGGCGTCATCCAATAGCTTTTTATCTGCCCCACTGAAAACTTTTAGCATGGCAGTCTTGAAGGCATCTTGCCCGCAAAAAAGCAGGCAAGCATATCGTGATGCCTTCTCGAAGCAGTCAAGCCGCGATTTTAATACCCCGAACTGAGTTCGTTAAAGCTGACTGCTCTTACATGCTAGAGCCTTCAACTTTGTAGTATTACTAGGCTTATGCTTCTTTTATCCGACTGTCAAGAATTTCCTTAACTCGCTTGTAAGGCGTGTAAAGCGTGATTTCTTCGTCAGTTAATCTACTCAATATATTTTTTGCTGCGGCGATATTCGCATTCATCTCGCCGCATTTCTTGCATTTGGTCAGTTCATGATGACTGCCGTATCTTTCCTCAAAATGCTGCCCACAGATCGGACAATACTGAGAAGTATATGCCGGATTGACATCATGAGTTTCAATCGAATTCTTGCTTGAAAGATATTCAATGCGTTCATCCAGTTGGCCCTTAGTCCATGAATTCAAGCGCTTGCGCATCTTTCTTGCGAATCTGCTGTTATCTGATTTGATGCCTTTTTCTTTTACGAACGTCAAGTCTTCCTTGGCAATGACCGCCGGATACTCTTTCTCAATCATCCTGTTTATCGCACAGTTGATAAAGCTTCGGACGGTTTCTTGAGCTGAGCGGTAGCTCTTGTCATACGACTTTCTTCCGATATTGTTTTGCTCCAGATTCTTAAGCTTGCCAAGCAGTTTTCTTTTCTTCTTCGAAGCTGTCTTGGATAAAGGCTTGTCTGCCTTTTCCAGTTGCTCAAGCTGCTGATTGAGCAGCCAGCGCAAACTCATATAAGGCTGCCGATTTGCGTTTCGTTTGCCATATTTGTCAACGATGGCATTGGCAAGCTTGCTGAAGTTTTTACCATATTCATTGCCGCTGCTGCAGGAAAGCAAGGTGGCAAGCCCCTTGTCAATGCCGATCGCCTTCTTTGAATTGTTACTGTAACGCTTGCTAGTGATCAGCTTATGAACTTCGAGGCGCTGCTTGACGCGGTCAAGCACCACTGTGATATCGCCGGTACGTGGATAACTCCACGGACTGGTCATCTCCACAGAAAACTGCTTTCTAGGCACATCTGAACTGAATAAAAAAGTATTTCCTTCAAATGCCCAATTCAAGTCACACTTCATGCTAGAGCCAAGCTTGCCCGACTTGCGTGCCCGGTAGTGATAGCGATACGTAATCCGGCGTAAGTAGCTGTATGCTTGCTTGATTTGCTTATCCGTCAGCTTGGCTTCTATTTCAGTTAAAGCTTCAGTGTATTCTTCCGGCAGCTCAATTGGCTTGTGAAGAAGAACGGATTGCCATGCACTTTTAAATTTTAAGATAAAGAACAAAAGGTGGCGCTGATCTGCAGAAAGATTTTCATTTCCTTGGATCACTTTCTTCAAGCGGTTAGCCAGATTCGACCACATACTTTTTATGTTGGCGCATGCTTCACGGAGAGCGCCTACCCAGTGCTTGGTCTGAAAGTTGTAGACTGTTTCCAGCTTTCCTTTTGCGCCTTTAACCGGTTTGTCCCATTTGCGAACTTGGTTACGCAGAGTCTGCCAGTTATTAACCGCAAGCATCGACTTGATGCCACAGTAGCGGTTCAAAAAGAAATGCCGGCACCTGCCGTATCTTTCAAAGAAGTCGGACATTCTGGCAAATTCTTCATCGCTTAACTTTTTGGAGTAGACTCTAATCGTCTTGGGCTGAGTCTTTGTCACTGTCTGCTTGATTGAAGAGCTTTTTGCTTTCTTGGATGACTCTTGCATTCTGATGCGACCTCTTTCCATACAGCTTAGCTGAGAAAACAGTGATTATAGATAAAACATCTTCTACAAGTTCTGAATTTGGATCAACGTTGTCTGTCTGATTGATGACAACCAGCTCTACATCGTTTGCCTGACAGATTGTCTCAATTATTTCAAAGCCAAAACGAACAAGCCGGTCTTGGTAATTTACCACGACTCGTTCGCACTGCTTCTTGCAGATCATGTTGATCAGCTCTGTCAGGCCCTTTTTCTTATAGTTGAGACCAGATCCAACGTCTTGAATGATCTTAAACTGATAGCCATTGACTTCGCAATATCTAGACACTACATCCTTCTGCCTTTGGAGGTCTTCTTTTTGATGACCAGAAGAAACCCGGCAATAGCCGATGGTCAGTAGCTTCTTAGGCTTAGATGCCTTCACATTTCCTTGCAGAACTTCATCTAGCATTTCTTTAGTGTAGCGGCGTTGGTTGGAGGCAGTTCTAAGCGGTGTAATCAATCCCTCAGCTTCCCAATTGCGGAGAGTTGACTTGGCAACGTTAAGGTACTCAGCTGCTTTTGATATGGACATGTATTCGCTCATCGTTTCTTCCTTCCAATCTTTCGATATAGATATTATATCAAGAATTGGTAAGAAACGTTGCTATTTAGCATCGGATGAAATGAATAATTTTTAGCAGTCACACCCTTCTTCCAACGCCGGATTTAAGTAGTTTCTCCGGAAAGTTGGTCTGTGAGAAAGCCCCAACCGTTCCATTAATTCCGCCGTTGATAGCTCTTCACCATCAAGAACTTCCAACAGTTTTTGAACCTGGGGATTTTCTGCTTTCTTTGTTTTACCAACAACTGTGGTTTCCTTCAGCGTGTCCAAGATGACTTTTAGCATGAATTCCACAAAAGGACTGCTTTCTCCCTGTTCATCAGACTTGCCAAGTGCCTGGTAGTATTCTTCCTGTCTGGACCGAATCAGTTCCTCTATCGGCAGCCAGAAAAAGATTTCATTCCAGTTACCTAGCAGCAAACTATGCCAGAGCCGGCCCATTCTCCCGTTACCATCGGCAAAAGGATGGATGAACTCAAACTCATAATGGAAAATCGCGCTCTTAATCAAGGGATGGGCCTTAGAATTACGGTACCAAGTGATCAGATTTTGAATCTCACCTGGGACAAGTTTGGCTGGCGGAGCCATGTGAATGACTTGGTCACCGGCAAAAACTCCCACCCCACTGGTCCGGAACCTGCCATTTTCAGAAATCAGCCCGGCCATCATCTGCTTGTGCGCCTCTAACAAGTCATCCACAGAATATGGGTTGAGTTCAAGCATCATCTCATAAGTGGCGTATGCATTCTTCACTTCCCGGATTTCATTGGGATTGCCAAGGATTCGCTTGCCGTCTAAGATAGCCGTAACCTGTTCAAGCGTTAGAGAATTCTGCTCAATCGCCAAAGATGAGTGAATCGTCCGGATTCTGTTTTCCTTCCGCAAATGCGGGTTCAGATTGCCATGCGACAAAACTTTGATCCGGCCAATCTGCTCACTGGTTTCCGCCAGCAGGTTCATTATGTTGTCGGTCATCTGAAATGGCGGTACATATTCACTCATCTCTGCCTCCTCTTCTTTATCTTGGTCGGTAACTTAGTCGCTTATCTTGGTCGCTCGACCGACTAAGTTATTCCTTCGTCAGCACGGTCACGCATTCCACATGTGGCGTCTGCGGGAACATGTCGACTGGTGATACCAGGTCAGTCGTATAACCAGCCTCCATCAAGAGCTGCATGTCCCGCACTAACGTTGCCGGGTTGCATGAGATGTAGACAACCTTCTTTGGACCCGTCTTAACCGCGGCATCGATAAATTCCTTGGTCAAGCCTTTACGTGGCGGGTCGACAAAAATTACATCCGTCTTCAAACCTTCAGCCGCCCACTTCGGCATCAAGTCTTCCGCCTTGCCGGCATAGTACTTGGCATTGTGAATCTGGTTGAGCCGGGCGTTGTTCTTGGCGTCCTTGACCGCAGCCTTAACCACTTCAACCCCGCGAACTTCCTTAACGTACTTGGCCGCGGACAGACCGATCGTCCCGATCCCGGAGTAAGCGTCAACAATCAAATCGTCCTTAGTCAAGCCCGCCTGGTCAATGGCCAGCTTGTAGAGGCGCGGCGTCTGCAGGGAGTTGATCTGGAAGAAGGACTGCGGCGAAATTTCAAAGGTCAAATCGCCAATCTTGTCATCAATGTATCTCTTCCCCCACAAATGGTAGTCGTGTTCACCCAAGATGACGTTGGTTCTCTTTGGGTTGTGGTTGAGGAAGATCGACTTCACCCCGTCGATTTCCTTGATCTCGTCAACGACCGCGTGCAGGCCTGGGAAGTCCCGGTCCAAGCAGACCAGGACGACCATCATGTCGCCCGTAGCCGTTCCCCGGCGGACTTCCAGGTATTTTACCTGCCCTTGATGCTTTTCTTCGTCATAAGCCGGAATCCGCTTTTCCCGCAAGATATCTCTGACCGCTACCAGGACCCGGTCAATTTCCGGATCATTGGTGAAAAAGTCTTCCAGCGGCACCAGGTCGTGTGAGTGCCGGCGGAAAAAGCCGATCTCTAGCTGCCCCTTGACCATTCTGACCGGTACCTGGGCCTTGTTTCTGTAGCCAGTTTCCAAGGGACTTGGCAAAGTTTCCGCTACCTTGATCTGATCCAGGTGGGCCTTGCTCAAAAGCTCCTTAACCTGCTTTTGCTTGAATTCCAATTGCTTGTCATACTTGAGGTGAGCCAAGCTGGCTAAACCAGTCTGCACGTACTGGCGGAGAGGCACCTTGACCCGGTCCGGGCTTTCCTTGACGATCTCAGAAATTCTGGCAAAAGCATAGCTCTTCTTGTCCTTCAAGATCTGCGCCTTGACCACTTCACCTGGCAAGGCGTTGTTGACAAAGACCGTTTCGCCATTGACATGGCCAACCCCCATGGCTTCATATGACAAGTCGGTGATTTCGACTTCGACGATTTCGTTTTTCTTCATGATTATTTATCTCCTTTGCGGGCCCGCTGGCTCCGGTTATCTGGCGTGACAAAGTTGATGATTGGGAAGGCCAGATACAAAATCATCCCCAACCTTGGCTGGACGAAAGATATCAAAATAAAGACTAAATTGAGCAGGAAGAGCCAGATGAAGCGCAGCCAGGAAACCCGGCCCCAGAGCTTCCGGAAGGTCTTAATATGCGGCAGTGAGCTCCGCATCCCCACCATTTCCGTTGCCAGTTCAAAAATCTGGACCAAAAAGTAGACGATCCCATAACAGACCACGCTCAAGACCGACAAATCCCCCATGATCCACTTGGTCATGACCGGAATCAAGGACAGACTGGCCAAAAAAGCGAAGTCGCAGACCATGGTCATCTTTCCTGCCCGCATAATATGAAAACTGAAGGCATGGTGGATTTCATACCAGAAATTGGCTACCACGAAAAATGAAATCAAATAGATCAAAATCTGGCTGAAAAAGTCATGGTAGGCGCTCTTGGTCAAAGGCGCCCCGATCTCCAGCACCACAATAGTGATGATGATGGCGATTACCCCGTCGTTAAAAGTCATCAGGTGTTCTGCCAATTTGGCCCCGGACTCCTTAACAGCCTTCTCCCGGTACCGGCGCAGCTGGTCCCACTCGCTCTGCTCTTCTGGCGACAGAGGCGGCAGAGACCGTTCGGCCCGCTTTCTTGCTAATTCTTTCTTTTTATTGGTTATCATGCTTTTCCTCTAAACACAAAAATAGAGTCTGACAAAAGTGTCAAACTCTATTATAACAGTCTAGCCGACGTAGAATTCGATCCGTTCCCGCAAGTTTTCAAAAGTTACCGGGAACATGCCGCCTTCTTCCCCGTCCAGGTTGACGGAGAGCTTGTCATCGCGGTTGTGACCGATCAGTTCAGCCTTCAGACTGGTCGTCTTGGTGTAGATGATGTTCGGGTCATCCACGTGCTTGCCGTTCAAGGCCAGAGCCATCAGCCGGAGCAGGTTGCCCGGGTCGCTTGGCTTGACCACGATCAGCTGGAAGAGGCCATCTGAAAGCTCGGCGTTTGGCATGATCTTTTCAAAACCGCCGATGGAGTTGGTCATTCCCAATAAAAGCAGAGACAGCTTGCCTTCGTAAACGCCCTTGTCAAAAGTCAGCCGCATTTCACATTCGCTGAGGTTTGGCAGCATTTCCGCCCCCTTGATCAAGTAGGCAGCGTAGCCCAAGGCGGACTTGACGTCTGAAGAAACCCCGTAGGTCAGTTCAGCCAAAGAACCGGCAGCAGCGATGTTGACAAAGTACTTCTGGCTGCCATCGCCGAAGTCGGCCCGGCCCACGTCCATCTTTTGGACATTGTCCTTGAGGATCACTCTGGCTGCTTCAACCACGTCGTCACGCGGAATCTTCAAGGCTCTGGCGTAGTCGTTGGTCGTCCCCGCCGGGATGATGGCCATGCGCGGGCGCTCTTCCTTAGGCAAAAAGGCGATCCCGCTCACGACCTCGTTGATCGTGCCGTCCCCGCCAGCTGCCACGACCAGTGAAAAACCGTCCTTGGCTGCCCGGGTTGCTTCATTTTGAGCACTGAGCGGAGCTGGCGTGGTTCTGAATGCACTGGCTTCATAACCCGCTTGTTCCAAAATATCCAAAATATCAGAAACGTTCTTAGGCATCTGTTCATGCCCGGAAACCGGATTGTAAATCAAGCGCGCGCGCTTAGTCATCTGCTTCACCTTTTTCTAAAAAATTTTCTCCTGCCTTAACGGCTGGCCAGGTCGGCCAAGAGGAGCTTGTTGATCACCTTAGGGTTGGCCTTGCCCCGGGTCTGCTTCATGATTTGCCCAACCAGGAAGCCGATAGCCCGGTCCTTACCGTTCTTGTAGTCTTCAACAGACTGCGGGTTGGCGTCGACAACTTCCTTGACCATTGGTGCCAGGACGCTTTCATCTGAAAGCTGGGCCATGCCGTTTTCTTCAACGTACTTCTTCGGATCAGTGCCGTTAGCAACAGTTTCCGCGAAGACCTTCTTGGCAATCTTGGATGAGATCGTCCCGTCAGAAATCAGTTTGATCATGGCAGCCAGGTTTTCTGGAGTCAAGGCGATGTCCTTGAGTTCAGCATGCTTTTCGTTCAAGTAGCCGTTAACCTGGGTGTTCATCCAGTTGGCTGCCTGCTTTGGATCAGCACCAGCTGCTACAGTAGCGTCAAAGAAGTCTGAGCTTTCCTTGTTTTGCAGCAAAACATTTGCGTCGTATGGCTTCAAACCGTATTCATCAACGTAGATCTTCCGCCGTTCGTCAGCCGTCTTTGGCAAGTTGGCCGCGATTTCGTCAACCCATTCCTGCTTGATGTGGTATGGAGCCAGGTCTGGTTCTGGGAAGTAACGGTAGTCCGCATCCCCTTCCTTGACACGTTCCAGGACAGTCTTGCCCGTGTTGGTGTCAAAACGGCGGGTGGACAGGCGAACCCGGCCACCGGAGAGGAGGATTTCCTGCTGACGCTTTTGTTCATACGCCAGGGACAGACGGACGTGTTCAAAGGAGTTCAAGTTCTTCATTTCGACCTTGGTCCCGAATTCCTTCTGGCCAGCTGGACGGATGGAAATGTTGGTGTCAATTCTCATTGACCCTTCTTCCATCTTAACGTCGGAAGCCCCGGTAAATTGCACGATTTCCCGCAGCTTTTCCAGGTAGGCAACAGCTTCGTCCGGGTCAGTCATTTCTGGTTCAGAAACGACTTCCAAAAGCGGTACCCCTTGCCGGTTGTAGTCAACGTAGGAGAAGCCGTTGGTCCCGTGAGTGTTCTTACCGGCGTCTTCTTCGATGTGCATTTCGTGAATGTGGATCTTCTTCTTCTTGCCGTGAACTTCGACTTCAACATAGCCGTTTTCAGCCAATGGCTTGAAGAATTGGGTGATTTGGTAAGCCTTCGGGTTGTCCGGGTAGAAGTAGTTCTTCCGGTCAAAGTGTGTTACCGGGTTGACGTGGGAGTGGGTGGCCAAAGCGACCATCAAGCCCAGGCGGTAGACTTCCTTGTTGACCATTGGCAAGGTACCTGGGTAACCCCAGTCAATAACGTTGGTTTCGGTGTTTGGCTTGGCCCCGTAAGTTACTGGTGAAGGTGAAAAGATCTTGCTCTTGGTCTTCAACTCAAAGTGGACTTCCAGACCGATAGTTGACGTAAAATTCATTTAAATTAATCCTCCAATCCAGCTGGTGTTTGTTCGTAGAACTTGTTGCTGCGTTCGATGAAGTCAGCTACTTGGAAGACATGGCCTTCGTCAAAGCGCTTGGCCATGATTTGGAAGCCGACCGGCATCCCCGTCGTTTCGCTCAAGCCGGCTGGCACGCTGGCTGCCGGAATCCCGGCCATGTTGGCGGAAATCGTCAAAATGTCGTTGTTGTACATCTTGATCGGGTCAGAAATTTCTGAGTTCAAGTCAAAAGCAGTTTCGGTAGAAACCGGCCCGACAATAACGTCGTTGTCTTCGAAGATCTTGTCGAAGTCTTGGCAGATCAAGGTTCTTACCTTGGCAGCCTGCAGGAAGAACTTGTCATAAGCGCCGGCTGACAGGGCGAAAGAACCCAGCATGATTCTCCGCTTTACTTCGTCGCCGAAGCCTTCTGACCGGGACTTGAGGAAGACTTCATCCAGGTTCTTGGCTTCTGCCCGGTAGCCGTAACGGATCCCGTCGTAACGTTCCAGGTTGGCCGAAGCTTCACTGGAAGCGATGATGTAGTAAGTTGGCACCACGTACTTGGTGTGCGGCAGGGATACTTCGTTGATGATAGCCCCGTTTGCCCGCAGAAGTTCGATTTGCGCTTCAACTGCCTTGCGGACGCCTTCTTCAACAGCATCGCTCATGTATTCCTTAGGAACGGCAACCCGCAGGCCCTTGACGTCCTTGCCCAAGAAGCTGGTGTAGTCTGGTACTTCCTTTTCTGAAACAGTGGCGTCGCGGTCATCAGCCCCGGCGATCACGTTCAGAACTTCAGCTGAGTCCTTGACCCGCTTGCTCATCACCCCGATTTGGTCCAGTGATGAGGCAAAAGCGATCAAGCCCCAACGAGATACCCGGCCGTAAGTTGGCTTGATCCCGAAGATACCGTTGAAGGATGCTGGCTGGCGGATTGAACCACCGGTGTCACTACCCAAGGCAGCAACAACTTCACCGCTGGCAACAGCAGCTGCTGAACCACCGGATGAACCGCCTGGCACCTTGTTCAGGTTCCATGGGTTCTTGGTGTCACCGAAGTAAGAAGTTTCAGTGGATGACCCCATGGCGAATTCGTCCATGTTGGTCTTGCCGATGATGGTGGCTTGGGCGGCCTTCAGCTTAGCAACAACAGTTGATTCGTAAACCGGTTCAAAGTTGTACAAAATGTGGCTGGCTGCCGTCGTCTTCAAGCCGTTGGTGATGATGTTGTCCTTGATGGCAATCGGCACGCCGGCCAGTTTGTTGTTAAAGTCAAGGTCTTCGGCTGGCTTAACGTCTTCGTTTACAGTGATGAAGGCATTGATCTTTTCGTCAGTCTTCTTGATGTTGGCGATGGTGTCCTGGGCCAATTGGTCAGCAGAAACAGCGCCGCTCTTCAGCTTGTCGTTTAAAGAATCGATCGTTTCGTTTAAGTAGTTCATTATTGGTTATCATCCTTATCGATAATTACAGGTACCTTGACAAAACCGTTGCTCTTGTCAGGAACGTTCTTCATCATTTCTTCGCGGGTCTGCCACTTTTCAGGAACGTCTTCTCTGAAGACAGTGTCGCGATCAACTACTTGTACCGTTTCTTCAACGCCAGTCGTGTCAACGGCTTGAAGTTCTTCTGCCATTTCCAGAATCTTCCCCATTTGCGGGGTGAACTTGGCCAGTTCTTCTTCGCTGAATTCAAGCTGGGCTAATGCCGCAACGTGCTTGATGGTATCATTTGTTACCTTTTCCACTTAATGTACCTCCTAATTACCGCCATAGATGTGCATCCGATAAGACCCGGTAGCCGTTTCCTTGGCAACGACCGCTTGGGTGTCGTTGACCGAGGAAATGGTTATTTCAACCGGTGAGCTGGTTCCCAGATACTTCTTCGCCCGGCTCATAACCGTTTGGGCAAAGCTCTGCACCTGCAGATAGCCATAGAACTGCGTGGTGATGGCAATGCTTTCGTAAGCCAGCTTGCCATCGTAGTAGCGCAGAGTTGCCGTGACCCCGGAAACGTTCGGGAAGTAGTTCTCAATTTCATCCTTAAAACTGGTGAACTTGGATTCGTCACTGGAACTGACCGCGCTGGCCCCATCGACCGTCGGCAGAACCTGGGTCTTTTCGTTCACGGAATTCCATTTAGATATTTTACTACTATTTGCGCTGGCTGTCCCATATGAGAAGTAAGTTCCCCCGACTAATGAGTCGGTGTCAGTCTTAGAGAACAGGCCGACCATGATCGGGATATTCTTGAGCTTCTTCTTGGCATGCAGGCGGGAGACGATCGTGTTGGCCGTTTTCTGCCCGAAGGCCCGCCGCTTGGCCAGGGAAATCTTAGTGCTGTATTCCGCCCCGTCAGTCGTCTTGGTGTAGTAGTCGACCGAGTTGAGGCCCAGGCTGATGCTGATGCCGGCCAGCTTGTAGCTGGACCCGCTCTTGACATAGAAGTCTTCTTCCATGATCTGCTGCAGGATGATCGGGTTTCTGGTCGCCTCCCCGGTCTTGCCATTGTTCTTGAGGTTCAGCCCCTCTTTATTGCTCTTTGAATACCGGCCCAGCCAGTTGGTAACCGTCGTTTCGTCGAGCTGCTGGCCTTCCTGGATGACATAGTCCTTGGTTGAGAAGACCTTCTTGGACACCCGGATCAGGCCCCGTTCCATGGCTGACTCGTCCACGCTGTTGTCATAGTTGGTGGCTTCCAGGCCGGAAATCGGGCTGGTCTTGTAGACCCCCTTTTTCAAAAGGACTGAGTAGCCGCCGTCAGTGCTGGAAGTCGTCTCGTACTTCTTGGTCTTGCTGGTCGTCGTCGTTGAGTTGCTGGCCAGGTCGGAATTCTTCAAGTTGCCGCAAGCCGCCAGCAGGAGGCTGCAGCTTGCCAAAGTTATTGCCTGTAAAAATCTCTTCACTTTTCCGTGTCCTTCTCTTCGATCTTAGAGATTGCTTCTGCCTCCGTTAAGCGCGGAATGTCCAGGGCTTCTGCCTTGGCCAGTTTGCTGCCGGCGTCTTCCCCGTAAACCAGGCAGTCAGTCTTCTTGGAGACTGACCCGGTCACCTTGGCTCCCAGGGCCTGCAGCTTCTTGGTAAACTCAGCCCGGCTATAGTGGGCCAATTTCCCGGTCAAGACCACGGTCTTGCCCTTGAAGAAGTTGTCTTCAGCTTCCCCGTCTTCACCCAGGTAGTCCATGTTGACCCCGGCCTCTTCCAGCCGGGTCAGCAGCTTCTTGGCTTCTTCCTGCTGGAAGTAAGCCGTCAAAGACTCAGCAATCGTCATTCCTATTGTATCGATTGCAGTCAGTTCTTGCACGCTTGCTGAAGCGATTTTAGACATATTTTTAAATTTCTGGGCAATCAACTGAGCGGCTTTCGCGCCGACATTGTCGATCCCCAGGCCAAAGAGGACCAGCTCAACGGAATTCTTCCGGCTTTGGTCAATGGCCGCCAGGAGATTGTTGATGGACTTCTCTTTAAAATGGTCCAGCTGACTCAAGTCGTCGGCGGTCAGATAGTAAAGGTCAGCGACATTGTGCACCAGGTCCTTCTCAATCAGCTGCTTGACGATCTTTGGGCCAAGGCCAGCGATATTCATGGCCTGCCGGGAAGCGAAGTGGGCAATCCCTTCTTCGACTTGGGCCGGACAGGACGGGTTGATGCAGCGCAAGGCCACTTCTTCATCCAGGTGGACCAGGTCTTCCCCGCAGGAAGGACACTTAGTTGGCACCGCATAAGGAACTGAGTCTTCTGGCCGCTTGCTTAAAACGACTTCGGAAATTTCCGGAATGATGTCGCCGGCCTTGTGCAGCTTGACCGTGTCGCCCAAGCGGACGTCCAGTTTGGCCAAGAGGTCCGGATTGTGCAAAGAGGCCCGGGAAACCGTGGTCCCGGCCAATTGCACCGGATCCATTACGGCGGTCGGGGTCACGACCCCGGTTCTGCCCACGGTCCATTCAATCTCCCGGACAAGCGTTTCTTCTTCTTCCGGCGGGAACTTGTAGGCAATTTCCCAGCGGGGCACCTTGACGGTATTGCCAAGGTCTGCCTGCAAGGCCAGGTCATCGACTTTCAAGACGATGCCGTCGATCCCGTAAGGCAGGCTGTCGCGCTTTTTGGTAAATTCATCGATATAGTCGTAGACAGCTGACAGATTTTCCAGCCGGCGGCCGTTTTCATTGGTGTGAAAACCCAGCTTGGCCATTTCGCTGATCGCCTGGTGCTGGGAGTCGATGCCAGCTGGCGGATTGATCCAAGTATAGATAAAGGTGCTCAGCTGCCGCTTTTTGGTCACTTTCGGGTCCAGCTGGCGCAGAGAACCAGCCGCGGCGTTTCGTGGATTAGCGAAGATGCTCTCCCCTGCCTCGTCCCGCTCCTGGTTCAATTTGGCGAAAGCCTCCTTGCCCATGTAGCATTCTCCCCGCACTTCGGTGGTAATGGCTTCTGGCAATTTCTGGGGCACATCCTTGATATACTTGACATTCTTGGTCACGTCTTCGCCGACCTGGCCGTTGCCCCGGGTTGAAGCACGCTTTAAGCGCCCTTCTTCATATTCCAGAGACAGGGAAAGGCCATCGATTTTCAACTCGACATTGTAGGCAACAGGGTGACCGATAGCTTTTTGCACCCGCTGGTCAAATTCAGCCAGCTCTTCTTTGGAAAAAACATCCCCCATCGACAGCATGGGCACTGGGTGCTCAACTTTAGGCAGGTCGCTGCTCACCTCACCGCCGACCCTTTGGGTGATGGAGTAAGCTGCCTTTAATTCCGGATAGGCAGCTTCCAGTTCCAGCAGGCGGGCATATTTTTCATCATAAACGTGGTCTTCAACCACCGGAGCGTCTTGCTCGTAGTAGGCCTTGGCCCACTGGTCCAGCTGAGTGCGCAGCTCGCTGACTTCCTTTTTTGCTTCTTCTAAACTTTCAGCCATGCTTTTTCACCTAAATTTTCTTGATCGGGGCAAAAGCCGCCAGCAGGCGCTTTGTGCCCTTGCTTGCAAAAGCGATGTCCAGTTCCATGTCATCGCCAGAGCCTGTGACCTTGATGACCACGCCCTTGCCCCAGCTCTTGTGCTCTACCTGGTCGCCAGGGTGCCAGCCCTTCTTTTCAGCGCCGACGGCCCCGGCTGCCTTGCTAGCCCGGTGGACCGGCTTAGCAGCTTTAGCTTGGGACTTTTTGGCAAAAGGCAACCGGTCCAGGTCTAAGAAGGAAGTCCTGGACTTTGGGGCAGTTGAGGCCACGATATCCAGGTCCTCATCCTTGATTTCGCCGATAAAGCGTGACTGGGCGTTGTACTGCTTGCTGCCATACATCATCCGGGTGTAAGCCGAAGTCAGGTAAAGCTCCTCTCTGGCCCGGGTAATGCCCACGTAGGCCAGGCGGCGTTCTTCTTCCAGCTGGTTCGGGTCTTCGTCCTTGATGGCCCGGGAAAGCGGGAAGATGTTGTCTTCCATCCCAATCAAGAAGACGACTGGGAATTCCAAACCCTTAGCCGCGTGCAGGGTCATCAAAGTTACCCGGTCATCGCTTTCTTCCAGGTCATCCTGGTCGCTTAAGAGGGATACTTCCGCTAAGAAGTCGCTCAAGCGGCTGCTGTCCGGGTTTTCTTCTTCATTGTAATTGTCGTCAAAGCGCTTGGTAACCGTAGCGAATTCCTGCAGGTTTTCCAGGCGGGCAGCGGCTTCCAGGGACCCTTGAGCTTCTTCTTCCTTCAAGGCTTTGGTGTAGCCGAAGTCTTCCAGGATCTTGTCGGTCAGTTCACTGACCGTGTGGTCTTGGGCGTAAGCAATGGCGCTAGTCAGCTGGTCGCTGAAGGCCAGGAGCTTTTTGGCAGCGGCAGAAGAAATCGGAGCCAATTCGACATTGCGCATGGCTTCGTAGATCCCGCCCCCCATTTCGTCAGCGAAGGCAGCCAATTTGGTTGTCGTAGCCTGGCCTATCCCCCGCTTTGGAACGTTGATGATCCGGTTGAAGCTCATGGAATCGCTGGGGTTGGCCACCAGCTTAAGGTAGGCCATGATGTCCTTGATTTCCTTGCGGTCGTAGAACTTGTGCCCGCCAACGATCTGGTAAGGGACATTGGCTTCAACCAAAGTTTCTTCCATCCCACGGGACTGGGCGTTGGTCCGGTAAAGGACGGCGAAGTCCTGGTAATGACGCTTCTTTTTGTCGACTTCTTCCTTGATCTTGGAAAGAACGAAGCGGGTTTCGTCCCGGTCGCTCTGGGCCTGGTAGTAGTGGACCTTTTCCCCGTCGCCCTTGTCGGTCCACAGCTTCTTGGCCTTCCGGTTTTCATTGTGGTCGATAACCGAGTTGGCCGCCTTCAAGATGTGGCCGGTTGACCGGTAGTTCTGCTCCAATTTGACAGTTTGGGCATTCTTGTAGTCATGCTCAAAGTTGAGGATGTTTTCCATGTTGGCTCCCCGCCAGCCATAGATTGACTGGTCGGCATCCCCGACAACGCAAATATTGTGGTAGCCGTCAGCCAGCAGACGGCAGAGCTCGTACTGGGCCTCGTTGGTGTCCTGGTATTCGTCAACCAGAAGATAGCGGAACTTCTGCTGGTAGTAGGCCAGGGTATCAGGGCTGGCCTCAAAAAGGGTCAGCGTCTGCATGATCAAGTCGTCAAAGTCCAGGATCTGGTCTCTTTCCAAGCTGGCCTGGTATTTCTTGTAGACGTCGGCGACGACTTTTTCAAAAGGACCGACCGCGCTGGCCTCGTACTGCTTCGGGGTCTGCAGGCGGTTCTTGGCATTGGAGATCTGGCTCAAGATGTTGCGGGGCAGGTACTGCTTGGGATCCAGGTCCAGCTGGCGGAGAATGCGCTTGACCAGGGTCACCTGCTCTGAAGGGTCAGCGATGGAGAAGTCCCGGTCATAGCCGATCAAGTGGCCGTCCCGGCGGAGGATACGGACGCAGAGAGCGTGGAAGGTGGACATCCAGATGCTTTCGGCCTGGTCGCCCAGGAGCTTGACTTCTCTTTCCTTCATTTCTTTAGCGGCCTTGTTGGTGAAGGTGATGGCCAGGATGTTCCAGGGAGCAACCCGCTTTTCTTCCACCAAGTAGGCGATCCGCCTGGTCAGAACCGAGGTCTTCCCACTGCCGGCCCCGGCGATTACCAAAAGGGGCCCTTCAGTCGTCTTGACTGCCTGGACCTGTTGCGGATTCAAACCTTGTAAAATCGTTGCTTCAGACATGCTTTTCCCTTTCAATAAATCAAAAAACTTAGCTTATCCATTATAGCAAAAAAAGCTGCCAAAAAGCTCTGGCAGCCTGGTCAAACCTGCTTAATTATCGTACTTATTCAGGTTGTATTGTTCAATTAAATTGATGAGTTTGGTCGAGTAGTCCGGGTCGGTGGCATAGCCGTCGGTGACCAGGGCCTTGGCCTGGCTCTTGTAGTCCTTGGCCGCCAAAACATCCTTGTACTGGTCCTTGTTCCAGCTGGTTCCCTGCTGGAAGAGGCGGACGTGGGCCCGGATAGAGGCTTCATAAGAGTCATAAATCTGGAAGCGGGCCTTGACGGTCACCCACTTACCATTGGTGTACTCCTTGGTCGTCATCACGGCCGAAGTGTTAGGGTTAGTCCCTTTAACTCCGAAGAGGTTGTTGTACTTCTGGGACAAGTCGCTTTGCCCGTAGTTGCTTTCCAGGCAGGCCTGGGCGATGGTGATGCTTGGCAAAAGACCGGTCCCCTTGTCAACCTTTTGGGAGATCGGCCCCACCTTTTTGATAAAGGCCTTCTTTTGCCGCAAAAGCTTAGCGGCTGCTTCCTGCTTGGCCAGTTCAGCCTGGCGGATCTGCTCTTGCTCAAGGGCCTGGCGGCGGTAGTAGCGGAAGGCCACGAACAAGCCCAGGCACAAGAGGATGATGGCAAAAACGCGGACCACGAGGATGGTGGTCGTCTGCTTGCCCTTACGTGTTTTTCTGTGTCCAGCCATACTTATCACCTTTCTAGCGCCGCTTCAGTCGCTGCTTGAGGGGCGCGGTAATGAGCGGCGTGATCAAGCCGCTGAAGACTGCTTCCAAAACGCCATTGACGGCCAGGGCCGTAAAGAGGATGACCAGCAAAGACTGCCCGCTCTTGGCCCCCAGGGCTAAAGCCAGCTTCTGGGGATGGCTGAAGTAGACCAGGTCAGACAAAAGGATCACCATGAGCGTATTGACCGCTGAAGCTAAAAGGCCGCTTAAGGCGTAAGCCAGAGGCCGCTTGCCCTCCCATTTATCAGCCAATTGCCCGGCCATGCCCGCTGCCCAGCCGGCCGCGACCCGGGGCAATAAGGCAATCAAGGGGTTCTGGAAAAGGAGAATGGTAACCAGGCCGTTTGGAGCAGCATATGCCCTGATCAAGCTGGTTAAGCCCCAGACCAGGCCAAAGGCCGCGCCGGCTTTAGGTCCTCTTAAAGAGGCAAAGACCGCGACTGTCAACGGAATCGTGGTGATGGCCGGCAGGCCCGGCAAAATCGTGATGTAACCCACATTGGGAATAAAAGCTTCCAGCAGCAGAATGGCCACAAAGACCGCGCTGATCGTTAGGTTCAGGGTCTTCTGTCTGGCTTCAGAATCGTACATTTAGACATCCTTCTATTCATCTTGCATTGCGTTCTATCCATTATAACAGATTGGAGGAAAAGCAAGTTTAAAGAATCAACAAAAAAGGAGCCGTTTCACAACGACTCCTTATCTTAGTGCGGACGAGAAGACTTGAACTTCCACGACCAAAAGCGGTCACAAGATCCTTAGTCTTGCGCGTCTGCCAATTCCGCCACGCCCGCAAATACATTTAATATTTTAGCAAAGCTGCCCTCATTTGGCAAGGGGGCCAGCGATTTTTTCCAATTTTCCCCGGCAGCGGCCACAGAAATACTTCTTGACGTTGACCTGCCGCTGGCGCCAGTAGTCCTGCCCGCATTGCCGGCAGCGGTAGTGCCAGCGGCTTCTTTTGCTCTCCTCTAGTCTTGGCGCATAGCGGCTGCCGCCCACCTTTTTCAAGAGCAGCTTGAAGTCCCGGTCCCTGTGCTGATAGCCCAAACCTGCCAGGTGGAGGTGGTAGTGGACCAGTTCATGTTTGATGATGCCCGGCAGATAATGAAGGTTTTCTTCCTTAAGAAAGAGCGGGTTAAATTCCAGGTGATGGTCAGATAATTGGTAGCGGCCACCGGTAGTCTTCAGGCGGCGGTTGATTTTCGCTTGGTGGAGAAAGGGCCGGCCAAAGGATTCAAGGGAGATCCTTTCGACCAGCTGCTGCAGTTCTTGTTCATTAATCATGGGATTATTGTAGCTGGTCAGGGCAGAAAAAGCCAACTTTTACTCTTCGGCCAGCAAGATCCCGTCTTTCATTCTTAAGCGGCGGTCGTAGACCAGGCCGGGAATTTCGTCGTGGCTGGCCACGATGACGGTCTTGTTTTCGCTGCGCAAGTCTTCTAGAAGCTTAACGAACTGGTCGACCCCTTCCTTGTCGATCCCCCGAGTTGGTTCATCCAGGAGGATGATGTTCTGGTCTTCCATCACGGCCTGGGTGATCCCCAGCTTCTGCCGCATCCCGACTGAGTAGTTGCCGACGGCTTGCGGGTTGTCCGGGTCCAGGTCAAAGGCCTTGAGCAGGTCCCGGGTCTTTTCGGGCTGGAAGCGGTGGTTGAAGTGGCCTAAAAAGGTCAAGTTGTCCCAGGCAGTTTCATATTCAATAAAGCCAGGGTTTTCGATCAAGGCACCAAGGTAGTCATCCTTGTCAGTGTGGATCTCCCCGCTGTCAGCTTTTAAGAGGCCGACGATGATTTTGAACAGGGTGGACTTGCCGCAACCATTGACACCGGAGATGTGGACCAGTTCACCCGCTTTGGTTTCTAAAGAGATGTCCTTTAAAACGGCCAGTTTTTTAAAGCTCTTCTTAACATGTGACACTTTTAACATACAAACTCCTCCTCGACTTAGAGTATATACATGTGGTGGATGGCCCGCCAGAGTGGGTCATAAATATTAGCGTATTTTGGCAAAAGCCAGGCCTTCTCCAGCCAGTAATGATAAAGAATTGGCAAGGTGCTGCTGATGACAATGATAAAAAACGGAAATTTCGCCTTGATGCAGGACAGGACCAGCATGAAGCAGACAATGAAGAGCAGGTAGTGGGCCAGAAGCAATAGGCTGCCAGTTAGGGCTGATCCAAAGCGAAAGAGCGGATTTTTGCCAAAGAAATATGGAAATATAGAGAAAAACAGGTAGATTGCCAGATCCAAGGCTAAGAGCTGGGCCAGGCGCTGGTCAAAAAAGTTCATCTTTCCCCGGGGAGCCAGCAGGGGGCGGACCGAACGGAAAGAGAGGATTTGAATTGCCGCCATGACGGTCAAGGCTGGCTGGATGTACAGGCTGATCAAGTTGGCATTCAGGTAGTACATGGGCATTTCACCCTTCCCGCCGTCTAGGGCAAACTGCAGGCCGCACCATAAGCTGACCGCAAAGTCCAAAATGAGCGTCAAGGCGATTAAACGTTGATAACGCGCTTTTAACATAAGCTATCCCCTCTCCACATTCTTCAAGTACCAAAGTCTTAGTAATACAGCCGTCAGCGCGATGTAAAAAAACGCCGTCGTCACGTAATTCAGATAGAAGATTGCGGGGGTGGGCAAACCTGCTATTCCCTTTTCCAATGGATTAGTGATATTGGTAATATCCCAGATATTGGAAATATTGGTCAAAACTCTTCCCACATCTGGAGCAAATTTTTCTTGCAAAATAATCACGAAGCCAATAACCGGCCCCAAAGACAAAGCTATGCTTACTTTGTTGATAAAAAGAGCCACGCTCAAAATAAACAAAGCATAAATTCCCCAACCAATACCGTTTAGGATGATCTTAATTAGCAAGTTCGCCAAGCTGTTCAGCGAAAAGTAGCCATACCCACCTTGCAAAATATCATTGCTAAACGCTGTATAAATGAATGGATGATAAAAAGTGTTGATCATCAGAATTTCAAGCAAACATCCTAGCCAGTACAGGCCAGTTGCTCCCCAAAAAGTATATCCCATGCACTTTTTAAAGAAGCTTTTCCAACCTGTTCGTCCAATCACACTGTACAATTCATGATTGTTTTTGATGTAGATTGCTAAAGCTGAACCTATAATAGGCAAAAGCAAAAAAATCGCAATGGAGCCAATCATAGTTTCATCAGTTCCATAAGGTTGAACTGTGTCGAACAAGTAGTTAAAAGCGTAATTATCAGTTGCTGATACAGGAAGGTTATCATAGATCGCATACTCCACTTGCCCTGCTATGATTAACAGGTACGCAACAATTCCTGTGATGATTAATCTCTTAGTTTTAGTTAACATTTTCCTCGCAAAATATAAAAAGGCGAAAGAGCATCTCCACTCATTCGCCTTTTGCTCACACCAATTAGCTACTTGTAATCTGCACTAAAGTGAAACTTCACTCTTGTTGAATGTGGATCATCCTTTTCTGTTCGAGCATCTCCCCAATACTTACGGTCTCTTAATCCAGTATTGTTAGCTGCATGAACAGTCTTGTTTTTCTTTAAAACGACCGTATTCGATCTTCTTTGAGCCTTATTGTTGATCAACTTCACCTTAATAACTCTGTTTGAGCCAGGAAGTGCGTCACCATTGAATGAAGCATACGATGATTGAGTCTGCTTAACATTAGGATTTCCCCAACTGCTCCATCTCCCATAGGATGACACATCTTCGGCACTAATAGTCCAAGTTCCCGCAGCTTGTACAACAGCCGCACTGGCAAATGGCAGTAGCAACATTCCACATAAAGCAGCTTTGGTTAACACTTTATGTTTCATTTTCTTATCTCCTTTCTATATAGCACAGTTATTATACAAATCAGTGAACAAAAAATATTGTTCACATTTATGATTATATTACACTTCGCCACTCTGTCAATACTTTTCCCTAAAAAACATAAATACTCACTTTTTGGCACTTTTTTAGTGTCATAGCCTGCATTTTTTAACCAAATTATTCTTGTTAAAAAACACACTTATCCTCTCTCAACATTCTTCACGTACCAAAGTCTTAATAATACAGCCGTCAACGCGATGTAAAACACCGCCGTCGTCACGTAGTTCAGATAGTAGATTGCGGGGAATTGGTTTTCTCCTACCCATCTTTCCAATGGATTAGTCAGATTGACGATATCCCAGATGTTAGAAATATTACTAAACGTTTCTCCGACATCAATTGACAAATTTTCTTGAAGAAAAATGAGATAGCCGACAACTGGCCCTAAAAACAGGCAAAGACTTGTCTTCTTGATAAATAAAGCCACTGCAAAGATAAAAGCGGCATAAATTCCCCAGCCGATACCGAAGAGCAACACTTTAATTAGCAGGTTGGCCAGGTTATTGAGTGAGAAATACCCGTCTCCTCGCATCAACATTATTTCCGCTCTGGGCATATACACAAATTGGCGGTAAAAAATACTGATTATCGGAGCTTCCAGTAGACAACCTAACCAATATAGGCCAGCCGCACCAATGAACGCGTAACTTAAACTTTTTTGAAAAATTTTTTTCCAGCCAGTTCTACCGATCACACTATAGAGTTCGTGATTATTCTTGATATAGATTGCTAGAGCTGAACCCACAATAGGAAGTAATAAATAAACGGCAATGTTCCCAGCCATCGTTTCTTCGACGCCTTCAGGCTGAACCGAATTAAACATATAATCAAAGCCATAGGAGTTGCTTTTCAAAGTTGGAAGGTTGCCATGTATCGCATATGCTAACTGACCAATAATAATCAACAAGTAGACAGCCACAACTCCTACATATATTTTTTTCGTCCTGGTTAACATTTTTCTCTCCTCCATTGTTTTACACTGCCGCACTCGTGAAAAAATGAGCTTTACACCTTGAATTATAGTCTACTTCAAAGTGTAGTCAATACTTTCCCTTTTAAAATCCGTATTTTTCCATTTTAAGCTGCTTTTTTCGTTTTTATAGCCAGTTCATACATTACAAAAGGGCTATCATCCTCGCCATTTCAAGGCGTTTGCCTTTGAATTCATATATCTATTTCCTTATATCTTTTCTTCTTACATCAGCTTATTTTACCTTCCTCGCCTTCTTGTTTTTCCACGCAAAAAAGCCTGGACTTTCGTCCAGGCTTCTTATTTAACTTTTTAGCTATTCCGTTGATCAGCTTTTCTCTCAAAGAACTTAACGATTTCGACGATCACGATCATCAAAACGCCCATCCCCAGCACAGTCAGCCATTGATCCAGATGCAATTCTGAAACTGCAAAGACTCTGGTCAAGAATGGCAATTCAACTGCCGCCATAATCAAGGCCGACAGAATAATCGCGCCATTGAACCACTTGTTGGCAAAAGTGCTCTTTTGGAAGATTGACTGCTTCACGTACTTAGAGTTGACCGCGTGGAAGAGCTGGATCAGACCCAAAGTGAGGAAAGCCATGGTCAGCGCGTCTTCATGCGGGTTGGTCCCCCGCGGCAAAACGTGCAGACCCAAACCATAAGCGATCAAGACCAGAACACCTTCCAAGATCCCCTGGTAGATAATCGAGCTGGCCACGCCACCTGAGAAGAAGTTGGAATTCTTCCCCCGCGGCTTCTTGTTCATGATCCCCTTTTCAATCGGTTCAACACCCAAGGCAATAGCCGGCAGGGTGTCAGTTACCAGGTTGATCCACAAAAGCTGCACTGGCTTCAAAACATCCCAGCCCAGCAAAGTCATCAAGAAGACCGTCAACACTTCGCCGACGTTGCAGCTCATCAGGTACAGAATTGCCTTCTGAATGTTGGCGAAGACCTTCCGCCCTTGCTTGACCGCTTCCACGATCGTTGCGAAGTTGTCGTCAGCCAGAACCATGTCGGCCGCGCCCTTGGAGACTTCCGTACCGGTAATCCCCATGCCGACCCCGATGTCGGCCTGCTTCAGACTCGGCGCGTCGTTGACCCCGTCACCAGTCATGGCCACGATCTTGCCATTTGCCTGCCAGGCCTTCACAATTCTAACCTTGTGTTCTGGTGAAACCCGGGCATAAACGCTGTAGTCACCGACATGCTTGGTGAAGTAGTCGTCGCTCAGCTTGTCCAATTGCGCCCCGGTAATCACGGCATCGTCACGGCCCTTTTCAACCAGGCCCAGCCGTTCGGCAATCGCCTGCGCCGTAACTTGGTGGTCACCAGTAATCATGATCGTTCTGATCCCGGCCCGGTGAGCTTCCGCGATCGCGTCCTTGGCTTCCGGCCGCTCTGGGTCGATCATGCCGACCAAACCGGCAAAGATCAGATCTTGTTCAACATTATCAGTCGTCGGGTCAGCGTATGGCTCAGCAACAACCTTGTAAGCCATCGCCAAAACCCGGAGGGCTTGCTTGGCCATTTCATTGTTGCTTGCCAAAATGGCCTGCTTTTGTTCAGCGCTGATTTCGCTCAGCTCGCCGTTGATGTTGACATACTTGACTCTTTCCAAAAGCATGTCCGGCGCACCCTTGACGGCAACCATGAACTGGCCGTCAAACTTGTTGACCGTACTCATCAGCTTCCGGTCAGAGTCAAATGGCACTTCCGCTACCCGCGGGTGTTCTGCCAAAAAGTCGCTCACTGGCAGGTCCTTGTGGAAGCCATATTGCACCAAGGCAGTTTCAGTCGGGTCACCCAAGAGCTCCCCGCCGTCTTGAATCTTGGTGTCGTTGGCCAAAAGCATGGTAATCATGGCCTGGTTGCTCAAGTCGATGTCATCGCTGGCATCATGCAGGATCCCGTCATAGTAGACCTTTTCCACCGTCATCCGGTTCTGGGTCAAGGTGCCAGTCTTATCAGAAGCAATGATATCCGTTGCCCCCAGGGTTTCAACGGCTGGCAGCTTTCTGACGATGGCCTTGTGGTCAGCCATGGTCTGGGTACCCAGGGCCAAAATGATCGTCACAATCGCCGGCAGCCCTTCCGGAATAGCGGCAACCGCCAGGGAAACCGCCGTCAAGAACATGTCGATCAGCAAAGCATTCATCGGTTCATGCTGCGGGTTCCGGATAACCCCGATAATGAAGACGACCACACAGATAGCCAGGATCATGTAAGTCAGGGTCTTGCCCAATTGGTTCAAGTTCTGCTTAAGAGGAGTGTCGGTTTCATCAGCTTCGTTCAGCATCTTGGCGATGTTGCCGACTTCCGTATTCATCCCCGTAGCGACAACTACACCTTCCCCGCGCCCATAGGTCACGTTGGTGCTGGAGTAAGCCATGTTGATCCGGTCACCCAGGGCAATGTCATCCCCTTGCAGGGTTTCATTACTCTTTTCCACCGGAACTGATTCCCCGGTCAAGGCAGCTTCTTCAATCTTCAAGCTTTCCGCTACCAAAAGACGCAGGTCGGCCGGGACCACGTCGCCTGCTTCCAGCAAGACCACGTCACCGGGCACGATTTCCGTTGACGGAACTTCAACTACCGCTCCGTCCCGGCGCACCTTGGCGCTCGGCGTGGACATGTCCTTCAAGGCTTCAATCGCTGCTTCTGAGCGAGCTTCCTGGATCACGCCCAAGATCGCGTTCAAAAGCACGACTACCAAAATAATCCCCGCGTCAGTCCATTCCTGGGCAACTACCCCGGACAAGACAGCGGCAACCAGCAGGACGATGATCATCAAGTCCTTGAACTGGTCCATGAAGCGGGCAAACATTGAACGTTTCTTCTTGCCGGCCAAAGCGTTCGGGCCGTATTGGTCCAGCCGCTTCTTGGCTTCAGCCGAACTGATCCCGTGGTTGGCGTCCGAGTCAAACTCGGCTAAAGTGCCTGGGATGTCCTGGCTGTAATACTTCTTAGCCACAGTATTTTCCTCCTTCAAAAAAGAAAAGAGACTTACGTGCCCCTTTACAAAAGCACATAAGTCTCACTAATTAAGACAAGCCCAGGAAACCAACGCGGCTCCCGGCTGTTGGGCTTGTCGCAAGCTATGCTTGCCGTTACTCCCTTATGACATGATTAATATAGCAAAAATTGGCGCTTGAAACAAGTAATTTACCAAATTCGCCGCTATTTTTTGTAATAATCGTCAAAAATCGTGACCGGCAAATGGCGCTTGTGCTCGCTCTTAGTCCACAATTCTTCGATTCTTTCAGCTGCCTTGTCGCTGACTTCCCGGCCTTCCAGGTAGTCATCGATTTCATCATAGGTCACGCCCAAGGCAACTTCATCTGGCAAGGATGGCTTTTCTTCTTCCAGGTCGGCCGTTGGGGCCTTCAAGTAAAGGTGTTCCGGGCAGCCCAAGGCAGCCAGAAGCTGCTTGCCCTGCCGCTTGTCCAAACGGAAGAGCGGAGTAAGGTCAGCCGCGCCGTCACCGTACTTGGTGTAGAAACCAGAGAAGTTTTCGGCCGCGTGGTCAGTACCCACAACCGCGCCCTGGTTGGCCCCGGCAATGGCATACTGCATGACCATTCTTTGCCGGGCCTTGATGTTGCCCTTGTTAAAGTCGGTCATTTCCACGCCCGTTTCCTTCAAGGTAGCCACCATGGCATCAGTGGCTGGCTTGATGTTTTCGATCAAGTCCACGTCCGGCTTGATGAAGGCTACCGCGTCAGCGGCATCAGCGGCATCGGCCTGGACGCCGTATGGCAGGCGGACGGCGATGAACTTGTAGCTGTCATCGCCGGTTTCTTCCCGCATTTCGGAAATTGCCATCTGGGTCAGCTTCCCGGTCAAGGTTGAGTCCTGGCCACCGGAAATACCCAAAACATATGACTTCAAGAAGGGGTTGGCCTTCAAGTAACCCTTTAAGAAGTCAACCGTCTTGCGGATTTCTTCCTGGGGATCGATTTCCGGCAAAACGTGCTCATATTCGACAATTTTCTTTTGCAACTCTCTCATTTGCTGCCTCGCAATCTTGTAGTTAATTTTTTCTATCTTTTATTATACTCAAAAAATGCAGTCTCTGTTTTCAGAAATGTATTTTCACGAGATTCTTTAAAAAATTAGCGTCTGAAGAGCTGATAGTAAATTTTCGCAGTTTTTTGACTACGGATATGTAATTTCAAAAAGGTCACCAGGTCGTGCTTCCAGGAATTTTTCCCTTCCAGCCAGGTCCCGGTAAAAAGGTGAATGGACCGGGACTGAGGCGAAGGGTTGCAAAGGATCCCGTCCGGGTAAACATGGATTCCTTCCTTTAATACTTGCTCTTGGTTGCCGGTCTTAAGGCCGTACTTTCCCTTGAGAATTTCCGTGACTGACAGGGAGTTGACCCCGGCCAGCTGGTCATTTTGGTCAAAGGCAAAATCCAGGTCATCATAATAGTGCAGAATATCGGCCATAAAAGGATGACCCTTCTCCGCCGCGATAATTGCGGCTGACAGGTAGTCATTATTTTCAAAGCCGATAAAAGCCCGGTCATTTAGCAAGTCGTCAAAATCTTTTAAGACCATGACGTCGGTGTCCAGGTAGATCCCGCCCATTTCATAGAGGGCCTTGGCCCGGACATAGTCGGAAACGAAAGCCCACTTCTTGGCCTGGTAGGCCTGCTTAACGTACCGGTTGGCATCAAGGTCCAGCTTATCTTCGTTCCATTCGATGATTTGGTAGTCCGGCAGGCGCTTTTGCCAAGAGGCCAGACAAGTTTGAATGGTCTTGGACTTAGGATTGCCGCCGACCCAGACATAGTGGATAATTTTGGGAATCATGCTTTTTCTCCTTGCAGGCAGGCCTGGTAGCCGGCCAGAACGTCAGCCAGTTGCCGGTCCAGGGAAAAGTGCTGGCTGGCATAGGCCTTTTCAGTTTGAGCAATGGCCGCTAATTCTTCTTTTGGCAAAGCCGCGATTGCTTTTAACTGATCGGCCATGGCTTTTTCTTCTTTGACCGGCACAACCCAGCCTTTTCCTTCTGGAATCAATTCCCTGGCCCCGCCCACGTCAGTGGATAAAAGCGAGACCAGGTTGTCGGCTGCTTCTAGCAAGACCAGGGGGAAGCTTTCTGAGTAAGAAGACAAGACGGCCAGGTCCATCTTCCGGTAGAGCTGCCTTAATTCTTCCTGGGTCAAAAAGCCGGTAAAGGTTACTTGGTCTGTTAAGGCCAAGTCCTGGCAGAGTTTTTTCAAATCCGCTTCCTGGCTGCCGCTGCCCGCAATATAGAGGTGAGCTTGCGGCAAATCGGCTGCTTTAAAAGCCTTGAGCAAGAGATCTTGCCCCTTGACCTTTTCCAGGCGGCCAACATTGATGATGTTGAAGCCGGCATGGTCTTCCTTGGCCAGTACATTTTTATTGTCCCTAAAGTTGATCCCATTGTAGATGACGTGAATCCGGCTTGGCTTTACTCCGTAATTCAGCAGGATTTTTTCAAAACGGGGGGTGATGGCGAAAACCCCATCGGCCTGCTTGATCGCCCGCAGGTTCAGCTTGGTAAAAATCTTCCCCGCGATTCCCCGCCCTTCAAAATCGATCGCGGGATCTGAGTGGACGGTGATCAGCCAGGGACAAGGCAAGGAAGACTTGATCAAGCTGACAAAAAGGTTGGCCCGAGCTCCGTGACTGTGGACCAGGTCATAATGTCCATCCTTGATTGTCTTTTTCAGCCGCTTGAGCAGGGCCAGGTCGTAGCGGCTGGACCCGCCTAAAACGATGGCCTTGATTCCTTTTTCCCGGGCCGCCTGGGCAACCGGTCCTTCAGCGAAGGTCAAGAGGTCAAAATCCTGCCCAGCTCTTTTGGCCTGGGAGAGCAGGTTCACGATATGGGTCAGCCCGCCCCCGCTTTCCAGGCCGGCGTTGATGTGCAGTACTTTCATTATTGCTTGTCCTGCTTCTTGCTCTTTTTAACTTCCACGACGAATTTTGGCAAAACCATCATCCGGCCGATCCGGCTTGGTTCCTTCAAGAGGCGGTAGAACCATTCCAAGTGGGCGTCCTGGAAGACCTTCGGTGCCCGCTTGACGGCACCGGCGAAAACGTCAAAGCTGCCGCCCACCCCCATCATGCTGGCTGGCAAGTTTTGCTGGCGCAAGATGGCCAGGAGCTTCTCCTGCTTGGGAAAGCCCAGGGCCGCGAAGACCAGGTCGGGCCTGGCTTGGGCGATCCGGCTGGCAATTTCCGGCAGGGCGTCTTTAGAGTAGCCGTCTTCAGCGCCAACTAAGTCGATATTCGGGTAATCCGTGGCGATTTTTTCCTTAACGGCGGCGATCACGGCTGGCTTGGCCCCAATCAGGTAGACCCGCAAGTGGTCTTCATTGGCAATTTGCAGATACCAGCAAAAGAGGTCGTAGCCGGTTACTCTCTCTGGCAATTTCAGCCCCAGCATCTTGGCCCCTTTGATGATGCCGATCCCGTCAGCCGTCACGTAGTCAGCCACATTGTTGATGATTTCCCGGTATTCCGGATCTTCTTTGGCGGCCATGACGATTTCCGGGTTGGCCGTCACTACCAAGGTGGATTCTTTTTTCCGCAAGCGGTCCAAAAAACGGGCTTCAAATTCCGCCAGGCTGTACTTGTCGAAGCCAACGCCCAAAATGTTGATTTTTACCATGCTCACACGCTTTCTTTGTTTATTTTTGCTAATTTCTTCCTTATTAATAGCTATTTTTTCAGCCGCTTTTTGACAATCGTGACCAAGTCTTCGTTCAAATCAAACTTCAAGAGCCAGAGGATGACCAGGTAAAGGGCCATAATGGCCAGGGACTTGACCGTCATGTTGATAAAAGCACTTGGAATCTGCCAAGGCCACAGCATCCCTGCCGCCAGGCTGATCCCCATGGCCAAGAAGCACTTGGGCACATCACTGAAAGTTTCCTTGAAGTCATAGCCGTCCCGCACGATCCAGCAGCGGAGAAACAGAACGACTGCTTCGGTCAAGAGGATCGCCACCATGGCGCCCGCTGCCCCGAAAGGCCGGTCCAAAAAGTAGCTGAAGACCAGCTCCAGGACCGCCCCGATCGTAACCGGAATGGCATAGTCCTTGTCCCGCTTGTTGGCCAGGGCAAACTGGTTGGCGAAGACCCCGCCCATGGGGATCAAGATAATGGTCAAGGTAAAGAAGAACATCAAGGGAGTCATCGGGATATATTTTTTCCCGAAGAAAAAGGGCACGAATTCCTTGGTATTGGCCATGACCACCACGGCAAACATGGTTCCCAGCATAGTCGTGGCTTCTAGGGACTTCTTCAAGACCTTCTTCTGGGTTTCCTTCCCCTGGACCGCCATCTGCGGCATTATTACCAGGGAAATACTGGTGATGACCCCCAGGATCATGTTGGAAATCCGCTGGGAGTTGTCATAATAAGAAACCTGGGCCGTGCTTTGGAAGAGGCCCAAAAGGGGCTTGTCCAAGGAAGTGTATATCTGGGTCGCGATCTGGGGAATCATCAAGGTCATGATGGCCCGGCGGGTTTCCGCGAAATGGTAGAAGTGCTTGACTGGCCGGCCGACATACTTGCCGATGCTGAACCAGAAGACAAAGGAACCCAACATGGTGGAAATGGACATGATCAGGAAATACTTCCACAGGTCAGCCGGACTTTTGATCAAAAGCAAGATAAAGACCACGCTGACGATCTTGACGATAGTGTTTCTAAGAACCACCCGGCCAAAATCAGCCAGGCCCTGGAAGAACCAGGAGATGTCAAACTGAGCCGAAATCAAGTACGGCAGCATCAGCAAGAAGTAGTTCCAGTAGCGGACCTTGAGGACCAGGCAGGTCAAGACAGTTAAAGCGATGGTGACTGCCCCGCCGATAAACTGGAAGTACCACAGGCCCCAGAAGGCCTCGGTCAGTTCCCCGCTCTTGCTTTTGGCCCGGGCTTTAGAGATACTTCTGACCCCGATATTGGATAAAGACAGGACGCAGAAAATCATCAGAAACTGGACCGTGTTGTTGACGCTGGAATAGATCCCGTAGGTCGTCGGGCCCAGGACTCTGGACAGGTAAGGAACCGTGATCAAGGGCACCAGGACCAGGAAGACCTGGTAGACCGCGTTATAGAAGATGTTCAGAAAAGTTTTTTTCAAGGATCAGACCCCGCTTAAGTAATCAAAAATTGTCTGGCAAGCCTGGCCATGGTCGGCCTGGTCGCTCAAATCCAGCCACTTTTTCCGTTCAAGACCATACTTGTCGCCTTCCCCCAGCTGCTTGACCAGGTCAGCCTGGCTGGCCACGCAGGGACCAGGGACGATTTTTTCATAAGGCCCCAGCAAAAATCCCCGGGTCTTTTCATACTGGGCCAGGTAGTTGGTGATGAAAATCAGCGGCTTGTCCAAGTGGAGGTAGTCAAAGTAGATCGAGGAGAAGTCGGTCATTAAGAAGTCGGTGGCTCCCAGGATTTCGTAGAGGTCCAATTTTTTGGCCAAAAGATCGGAATTGTTCAAAAAGGCCACGTGCTTAGCCGCTAAGTGAAAGTCGCTGAAGAGCTTCATTTCCCAAGGGTGGAGCTTGACCAGGAGGTACTGCTTTCTAGCAGCCAGGGCCTGGTCTAAAGCGGCCAGGTCAAAGTCGCTGAAGGCAAAAAAGTTCCCTGCCTTAATCCGCTCCATCACTTCCGGGTCTTCTAATTCATAGCGGAAGGTTGGCACATAAATCCCCACTTGGGCCTCCGGGTCCTGGCAGGAGAAAAAGTCAGCCAGGAGCTGGTCCTTTTTATAAGGGGACTTGAGCAAGGCATCAATTCTGGGAAAACCCAGTTGGACATAGCGGGGACCTTCAATCCCCATGCAGGCGCTCATCAGGCTTTCATAGAGCTCGGAACTGGAGGTGACCAGGTCGGCCGTCTTGTGCCAAAGCTTTTCGTTTCTCTGGTTGTCTCGGCGCTGGGTATTGTTGGCCATGGTCCCCATCCGCTTTAGAGGAATCCCATGCCAAAGGGCCAGGTTGACCTGACTTTTCCGGACCTTGAAGGGCTGGTGGGTGGTCAAGACGTACTTGGCCCGGCCGATTTTTTGCCAGTCCGACCAAGGCAGATGAGAGGAGGGCCAGGGTTCGATCAAGTAGGCCGTGACTTCCGGGTGCTCGCGGCGCAGGTATTGATAAAAGAGGTAGCCATTGGATCCCGACCGGCCGGCCCCGTTCAAGATCACGTATGTGTTGGGATCTTCTTTTTGCCAGCGGGCCAAAAATTTCATGACTGCCAGATACAGGCGGAATAGTATGCTTTTCATAGTGCCTCGTTAATCATTAGCTAATAGTGTCAAGTCCATTTTAGCAAATTCGCCCCCTGCCGCCAAAAGCAAGTTCCATCTTTTGCCCTTTTTTAAAGGAAGGAAAAAGAGGCAGGTTTGATTCCTGCCTCTTTGTCATTCGCTTATTTATAGCTGGCTATTTGCTGAAAGTAAATTCGAAGCGCTCACCCACGTATGAAGCCCGCGTGTATTCAAAGGGCCGGCCATCGGCCAGCTTGGTGACCTGCCGGCGGGTGATCAAGGCCTCGCCCCGGCGGCAGTTGAGCAGGCGGGCCTCCTGCTCATTGGCAACAGCGGCTGAGATGTACTCAGTTGCATCCCCGATCTGGTAGCCCCCCTGCTTTTCCAAGGTCTGGTAAAGGTGGCTTGACACGTCATCCTTGGCAAAAGGCGCGATCAGGTCTTCCGGCACCGTCACGATTTCATGGCAGATCGGCACCTGGTCGGCATAGCGAATCCGCTCCATGCGCAGGACCTTGTCGCTGCCTTCCAGAGCCAGGCGTTCTTTTTCCGACAGGGAAGGCTGGGTGATCTTGTAAGAAACCAGCTTGCTGGACGGAGTCTGCCCGTTGGCCCGGGTAATTTCGGTAAAGGACATGATCCCGGACATTTTTTCCTGAACCTTCTGACTGGCCACATAGGTCCCGCTGCCCAGCCGCCTTTCCAGAATCCCCTCTTCTTCCAGGGTTTTGATGGCCTGGCGCAGGGTCATCCGCGACACCTTGAACTGCTCAGCCAGCTGTCGTTCAGCTGGAATCCGGTCCCCCACCTGGTAGACATGGTTTTCAATATCCCGGCGCAGCTGATTGTGAATTTTGATGTACATTGGTTCTTGCATCGTTTTCCCCCCCACAGAATCATCCAGCTTAGATCTTAATTAAATTTTATAGCAAAAGGCGGTCTTTAGACAAGTTTACATTTAATTCCTGTCAATTTTACCTTGCCCTGGCCAGTCTGCTTGACCAGCAGCTGTTCCTGGTCGCTCTCCAAAACATTGCCCAAGATCCCGGCTTTGTCGGCTAACCGCAAGTGGCTGCCTGCCACGTTTAAGAGGGCATCCTGCAGGCGAACCTGGCTCGCGCCGCTTAAACTAAGCCAAGTGCCTTCGCTGCAGGAAAAGTGTGGCCGGCAAAAAACAGCCTTGCCCTGGCCTTCAATTTCTCCTGCCACCAAGTGACAGTTGGTTAAGTTGCTGCTCCCGCTGACCTGCTTAAATTGCTTAAAAGTGCAGTTTTGGAAAGCGGAGGAATTGGCTTTTTCCAAAAGAGCCGTCCCCTGCAAGTCACAGTTCAAAAGGTCAGCCTGGCCATTTTTCAGAGTTAAAGACATGGTAGATTCGGTGAAGTAAAGACCGTTGTTTTTTCCCAGGCTGGTCACCTGGTCAAAAGCCGTCTGGTCAAAATGGCCTTCATAAGCCGAATTTTCCTCCAGGACAAATTCTCCCTTGATTTGAGACTGGCTGATGGCCAAGGGACCAAAGCCATCGCCGGTAAAAGCAGCCGGAGCTGCCTTGATTTCACTTCCCGAAATCTGGACATGCTGCTCTTCTCCGCCAACCAGGCGGATTTTTCCCCTAACTTGACAGGAGTAAAGTTCCAACCAAACCGGACCCAGAGTCATGAGGGCAGTACTCCCTTCTCCTTCTGGCGCTTCCAGCCGGCAGCCGCGCAGGGTCAAGTAAGGAGCATTTTCGCCTACATAAACTCTAACCAGGGCCCCGGCAATTGCCTTGGTCTTGACGGCCAGGTTTTCCAGGGTCAAATAGCGGCCAGACAGGACGACTTGACCAACCAGGACCGTCATATCTGGCGCTGTCCCCGTCCCCTTGATCACGATGTTGTTCAGCTTTTGCCCAAAAGGAATTTCATAAAAGCCGGGAGCCAGCATGAGCACGTCATCGTCTTCCAGCTGGTCTAAAGCCTGCTCCCAGGACAAGTCCCGGGGGTCCTGGCTTACTTTGATTAAGCGCATGGTGGCTCCTTTCTATTCCTTCCGTTCAGTCCACTTGATCCCCAGCAAAGAGATGTTTTCCGGATGCTCACACTTGATTTCCAGTGGCGCCCCCTGGTAGTAAAGGGCGTTGGCCACAAAGCGGGCATCATTGTCTACCAAAACCGGCCAGTTTTGCGGGTCAAATTGCAGGTTCCGCCCCTTCAATACCGCTTGGTCGACCAGGAAAATAAAGTAAGGGTAGTCGCCATTGCCCGAAAAGGTCACTAAACTCCCCTCCATGAAGCTTTTTCCTTCCAAGTTGGCCGCGGCCGCGATCTGGACATTGGACAAAAAGCTCTGGCTCTCCCCCCGGGCTTGGAAATTGTAGAGCTGACTGTTCTGCATTAGCAAGTGGCAGTGGTCTTCAATCGCCAATTGGCTTGGCATTTGGCTCTCCAGGATGTTCAGCCAGCATTCGCCCCGGGCATAAAGGCTGTAGTCCCGGTTGAGAAAGCGGCAGGCGTAGACATTGACCCAGCTCTTGCCGCCCAAGTTAAGGTTACCGATGGCTGAGTTATTGATGTTCAGTTCGATATTGCTGGAATCAAAGCTGTTGACCGTCCCCCGAATCTCGGAATTATTGATGATGGCCGTCCCGGTTCCTTCCAAAGAGATGGTCCCGAATTTTTCTGACTCATAGTCCAGCAGGCAGTCCGCCATTTCCAGGCGGAAATTAGCTTTTTCAAAAAAGGACAAGGTCCCGTTGAGCAGGCGGCAGGAGTACATCTCCACCGTGTCCTGGCCGTTGATGGAAATCGTGGTCGTCTTGCTGCCGGTCCCGGTCAAGACGCAGCCGCGCAGGATCAGGTAGCTGTTGGTCTCTTCCGGAAGATCCAGGGTGTTTACGTCCCCATAAGGTTCCAGGGTCAAGTTTTCAAAAACCACCCGGGAGCTGTTTTCACCGATGGAGAAAAAGCTGCGGATCCGGGTGTCTTCCGGGCTGGCCCCCAGGCCCTTGATGGTCACGTCTTCTAATAGCCGGCCCTGGGGCCAAACGTAATAGCCGGGCTCCAGCAGCAGATAGTCCCCCGGCTCCATGTCGAGCATGGCCCGGTGCCAGGTCACTTCACCGCCGCCGCTGCCAACTTTGATGTATTTGCTCATATCCGCCTCCTGGTCAAAAAACTAAATACTATTGTACCCGCTATACAGGCAAAATAGTTGAAGAATGCTTCTTTTTTTCGCAAAAAAGCCGTCAGTTTCTTCCTTATTGAAAGAAACTGGCAGCTTTTACCGGTTTAAAACTTGTTTTACTTAATCTTGACGTCCCAGTAGTAGGCAACAGTCCCGTAAGGAGACAGGCGGAAGCCGGTCACCTTGGACTTAAGCAGGTAGGAAACCCCGGCTTGGTAGAGCGGTGCCGCGAAAGCATCCTTTTGGATCAATTGCTTTTCAGCGGCGATCAAGCTGGCCTGCCGCTTGGCCGGCTGAGTGGCGTAAGTGCTCCTTGCCTGCTTGATTTCCTTCCAGAAAGTGCTGTTCTTGTAGTCACTTTCCAGGTTGAAGAGGCCACCGATGGTCAAGTAGTCGATCGGGTCCTGGAAGCTTGGCTGCCAAGTCCCGTATACCATGTCGAAGTTGTGCTTGGTCGTGTCAGCCAGGCGGGACTTCAGCGGAATCGACCGCAATTTAACAGTCAAGCCCGGCAGGTTCTTCATCAAGTTGCTCTGCAGGTATTCGCCCACCCGCTTAGACGCATCCATGTCACTGGTCAACAGTTCGATGGTGATCTTGGACTTGCCCAGCTGCTTTTTAGCCAAGGCCCATTCCTTTTGGGCCTGCTTCAGATTGTAAGTCATCAGCTTGCCAGCACTGGTCCGGTAGTCCTTGCCGTTTTCATCGTAGATGAAGTCGCTGGCGACCAGACCTTGGGCAGCCTTGCCGGAGTGCAGGACCGTCTTCACCAATTCCTGCTTGTTCACGCCCAGGCTGATTGCCCGGCGAACGTGGACATTGCCAGTGGTCTTGCGCTTGGTGTTAAAAACCATGTAGCCGTTGGTCGGCGTGGTCTTGGTGTGGTAGTCAGCATTCTTTTCATACTGCTTGACGTAGTCAGCATCAACTGGCGCGTAATCCAGCTGCCCGCCCTTGTAGAGGTTGAGGCCGGTAGAGGTGGTCTTGATGACCTGGACCTTGACCGCGCTCAAGCTGACTGACTTGGAATTCCAGTATGTCTTGTTCTTCTTCAAAGTCCACTTGAGGCTGGACCCATCCCACTGGCTGACGGTAAACGGCCCGTTGTAGACCAGCTTGCTGGAACTGGTCCCGTAGCTGGACCCGTACTTTTTGACGATCTTCGTGTCCTGCGGGTAGAACTGGGCCCCGGTTAAAAGGTCTGGCAGGTACTGGATCGGGTTTTCCAGGGTGACCTGCAGCTTGTACTTGCCCAAGGCCTTGATGCCCAGACTGGACACCTTCTTCTTGCCGGCTGCTACAGCCGTCCCGTTCTTGATCACTTGGTAGCTGTCGCTGTCCAAAGAATCGTTCTTGGGGTCAACCGTCCGCCGCCAGGCAGTAACGTAGTCCTGGGCAGTCACTGGGTCCCCGTTGGACCACTTGGCGTTTTTTCTAAGAGTAAAAGTATAGACCTTCTGGTCCTTGGACTTGGTCACCTTGACCGCCCCGGCCAGCTGAGCCTGCCCCTTTTTATCGAAGCGGTAGAGCCCTTCCATGGAATTCTGCAGGGTTTCAGAGCTGACGGTATCCCCGTACTTGCTGGAGTCCAGGGTGCTGATTTCGCCAGTTACAGCTGTCTTCATTACCTGCTTGGAACTGGAAGCCTGCTTGTTTTGCCCGCAGGCCGTCAAAAGCGCCGCCGTTGCTAAAAGCGTTACTGACACAATCCTCTTTTTATGCAATTTTTTGCCTCCCGAAATTTTACTTAATCTAGCCAATCTAATCTTACTTGCATTTGTACTTATCAAACTTACTAAAAGTAACCAACAACTTACTTTTCAGTATAGCAAGTTACGCAAAGAAAGTACATCATTACTTATGAAAGAAAAACATTTTCTTGAAAAGTAAGTTTTTTCATCTATTTTTAAGCATTTTCTCTTGGAAAAAATTGCTTTTCTTTTGCTCTGGCAAAAAAGAGCTCCTGACTCAGTCAGAAGCTCTTCTTTCGGGTTGGGTGTTCTTTAGAACAATTGCGTTAGCTGGATTCGAACCAGCGCATGACGGTACCAAAAACCGTTGCCTTACCACTTGGCTATAACGCAATCAATGGAGGAAAGTGGATTCGAACCACCGAACTCAGAGAGAGCGGTTTTACAGACCGCCGCGTTTAGCCACTTCGCTATTCCTCCGTCGAAGTACTCTATTATCTTAACGAAAAAACAGGGTAAGTGCAAGCTTTTTTGGTAATTTTTTTGCTTTTTAGCTTAAACTTCCAGGCGCAAGTCCTCTGCTTGGGCAAAACTCAAGCGGTCGATGAAGAGCCAGCGCATGAAGAAGCCCAAAGCGACCGGGTAAACAACGTAGAGCACCGTCAAAAGGATGATGCTCCCCCAGCCTGGCGTCATCTTTGCGTAAGCCGCCAGAGGCCCGATCAAGCCGCTGAAGCCAAAGCCAGCGGAATTAGGCGTCCCCTGCAGGTTGAAGATGGCGGCCAGAAGACCGGACAGACCAGATGAAAGCAGGACCGGAACAAAAAGCTTCGGCTTTTCCAGCATGTTGGCCATCTGGATCTTTGGCGTCCCGATGAAGTGGGCCAAGGTGGTCCCCATCCCATTGACGCTGTAACTCATGATCCCCAGAGTGTAGGCAGCCCCGGTAATGCCCAGGTTGGCGGCTCCGGAAGCAACCCCGGTCAAGCCAATCGCCACCGCGATCCCAACTGAGGAAATTGGCGACACGATCATGGCCGCAAAGGACATCCCGATCAAAACGCCCATCAGGAGCGGCTGCAGCTTGGTGAAGGCCATGACGATCATGCCAATGAAGGTGGTCACGGTCTTAACGTATGGCAGAATTAGGAGACCAACCCCGCCGCCAACGACCAAGACGATGATTGGCAAAAGAATCGTGGTGTAGGAACCCAGTTTGTTGCCAATCAATTTGATCAAGAGGATGGCCAGGGTGATCGTCAAACCGATGTTGATGACGTCACCAGTCCCGGCCACCATAATCAAGCTGTTTTTAAAAGTAACCGCGCCAGAACCGATCATGGCCGCGGCAGCGACAGAACACATCTGGATCATGTTCATCTGGAAGAGGTAGGCAGCGCAGAAGCCAGCCATGGCGGCCAGCAGGCTCTGGGTAAAAGTCGTGATATTGATGACCGTCTGGGCAAAAGTTGGTGCCACGCCCAAGAGGGCCTTCATCAGTTGGCCTAAAAGCGCGGCCGGCACCAGGGCGGCAATAACCCCGAGCCCGATTCCGTTTAAAATATTCAATGTGCCTTGCTTAAGGCAGTTTGTTTCTTTACTTTCCGTCATTCTTATTTTCCTCGACAAATTTCTTGATTCTGCTTACGCCTTCTTTGATTTCGTCCAGTGCTGTCGCGTAGGAGAAGCGGAGCCAGCCCTGCCCGCCCTTGGCAAACCAGGAACCAGCACAGACCCCGACATGGGCCTGGTCAGCCAACTCGTAAACGAATTCCGTGTCCTTTTGGTTAAGACCGGCCGGAATCTTGGCCCAGATGTAGAAGGCACCCTGCGGCTTGATCACTTCAAAGCCGATTTCCGTTAAAGCCTGGTAGAGGTAGTCCCGGCGCTCTTTGAAGGCCGCCTTCATTTCCCGGGCATCCCGGTCCCCGTTTTTAAAAGCTTCCTCAGCCGCGTCCTGCATTGGGGTCGGTTCAGTCGTGGTGATGAACTGGTGAACCTTGGCCAGCTGGTCAGTAATTTCCTGGGGAGCAGCCATGATCCCGATCCGGTAGCCAGTCATGGCCCAGGACTTGGAGACCCCGTTTAAAACGATGGCCTGGCTTCTAAGGGACTTGGCCATTGATGCGTGCTCTTGCTCGTAATTCAGTTCACTGTAGATTTCGTCGCAGAGGACAAAAGTTGGCCGGTCCTTGATCACTGCCGCCAAAGCATCCAGTTCTTCCTGGCTGTACATGACCCCGGTCGGGTTGGTCGGGTAGTTCATAACCAGAATCCGGAGGCGGTCGCCGTATTCGTCAACGGCTGCCTGCAGCTGGTCTGGCGTCAATTTAAAGCCGGTCTTGGAAGTGTCGATCTGGACAACTTCCGCTTTTTCCAAGGCCGCGTCGGCAATATATAAAGGAAAGATTGGGGTTGGCAGGACCATCACGTCGCCTGGGTTGATGATGGCAGACATGACCGTGTAGATGGCTTCTGTTGCCCCGTTGGTGGCAATGATTTCGCTTGGCTCATAGTGCATGTCGTAATGCCGGGCCAGGAAGTCAGCCGCGGCTTTTCTGAGGCCAGGCGTCCCGTTTGAAGGCGCGTAGTGGGAGTGGTTGTCCACGATCCCCTTGATGGCAGCCGTCTTGATATGGTCTGGGGTGTTGAAGTCCGGTTCACCGACCGTGAACTTGACGATGTCCGGGTACTGACTCGTATATTTAGCAAAATTCAGAATAGCTGAAGACTTTACTTCCGCTACCCCCTGCTTAAAGTGCTTAGTTAAATCAACCATGGTGTCCTCCTTGGCTACCGTAAAAATAAAAAAATCGCGGATCAGATGATCCACGATTACCAAAGTCTGCTAATGCGCGTGTTCTTGAAACCGCCGGATCCTGATTCCTGCCGTTTCAAAAAATGCTGAGAAAACTCTTATTATTGAAACTGCAGATGCATGTTCTTGCTTGAAGACTTGCATCCGCAGATGCAAGCTAGTTCCAGTAATAAAAGCTAAAGAATTTCGCGTTCTTGCTGATTAAAGCGTTCATGATTCTTGTCCTCTCTCAACATTTGATGCTTTAACTATATCTTAAAGATAAATTAAAGTCAAGTACGATGTGTTAATTTTCTTCCCAATTTTCAGGATTGGCCAACAGGTCCTGCATGGCCTGCAGGAGGTCGCGGCCAACCGTGATGGTGCCGGGCTTAAGGAAGTAGCTCAAGGAAATTTCTTCTTCCAGCTGGCCCAGCAGCTTTTGCATTTTCTCCACTTCTTCTTCTTTTCCAGCCATCTGCTGCCTCTTTTCTTAAAAAAATCCGCCTACAAAAGTTCTTTTCCATTTTACCAGATTTTTGCCTTGCATTTTTGAGAGCGCAAAAAAGGCCAAGCCTTCCAGCCTGGCCTAACTTATTGCGTTAGCTGGATTCGAACCAGCGCATGACGGTACCAAAAACCGTTGCCTTACCACTTGGCTATAACGCAATCTTACTTGTGAGCTGATCGCTCAACAAATAATATATTACCTAATTTCCCAGCTTTGGTCAACAGTTTTCGGCAACTTTTTTCTAAAAAAACTTTTTCCTTAAACCCGGGCCGGCAGGTCAAGCTGGCTTTCAGCCAAGACCTTGCCCTCCAAGGCACGCAAGAATTCATTGTAGTAATAAGGCTCTTCCAGGTCCAGCTTCTCGCTTAAAGCGTAAACCCGGAAGCGGTAGTCGTGGTCCTTGTCCGGCGGAGTCGGCCCGATATAGCCCGTATGTACTTCTTCTGGATCATTCAAAAAGCGGGAAACGGTACTGTTGTAGCCCTGGGGAGTATCCGTCGTCCGGCTGAAGTCAGCTGGAATTTCGCTGGCTGCTGGCACATCGCTGGCCAGCCAGTGGATCCAGGCAAAGCCACAGACCGGAATGGAATCATAATCGACCAAGGACCAGGCCAGGTACTTGGTCCCTTCCGGCAAGTCCGTCAGGGTAAACGGAAAAGACACTACCGGGTTGCCAGCTTCTTTAACGCTGGCATACTTGGCATATTCGTCGGGCAAATAGCCCTTGTTCAATTTCACTTGAATTTGCATGGTCAAACCTGCTTTCTTTACTCAAGACTTGTTATTATCATCTTCATTTTAACATTTTTTCTGTTAAACTAATTAACAGTGTCTTTTATAGGAGTTTTAGTATGTCACGTTATAAAATTCAAGCTTTTCTCTTTGTCTTCGTGGCCTTCATGCTCGGCTGCAATGAATATATGATCGTCGGTGTTTTGCCGGATATTTCCCGGGAAATAAATGCCTCACTCAGCAGCTTAGGCTACCTGGTTACCGTATTTGCCCTGGTTTATGCCATCGCTACGCCCATAGTTACTTCCCTAACCAAGTATTTCAAGCGCCACCAGCTCCTCTTCTTTTTGATGGGCGTCTTCTTCATCGGCAACACCTGGACGGCATTGTCCCACAGCTATATCAGCCTGCTTTTGTCCAGAATCCTGTCTGCCACTACGGCCGGGGCAATTATTTCCCTGATCCTGGTTATCGCCAATTTCGTGGCGCCCTTGGAAAAAAGAGCCTCGCTTCTGTCCTGGATTTTTGCCGGCTTCTCGATTGCTTCCATCATCGGCCTGCCGATTGGTACCTTCATCTCAACCACTTTTTCCTGGCATGCCAGTTTCTGGATGATCTCAGTTCTGACACTTGTAACCTTCGTCCTTTTACTGGTATTCGTGCCCCGGGATACCCCGCAGAGCCAGTCCAGCAAGGGCAATAAGCAGTTTGCCATCCTGGGCAACCGGCAGATCCAGCTGACCCTCTTGGCCATCGTCCTGGTCTGCGCGGCCCAGTATACCTACTATACTTATATCAGGTCCTTGATCACCGACTACATGCATTTTCCAAAGAGCTGGCTGAACATCTTGCTCTTGCTGCTGGGCTTGGCCTTTATCGCCGGCAACAAGACTGGGGGCTTTCTGGCCGACCATGGCGGAATCAAGCGCCTGCCATTGGTTTTCGGCATCCAGACCGTCCTGCTCTTCCTCTTGGCGCCGCTTTTGCCGCTGTCCTGGCTGGCCTTCCTATGCATCGTCGGCATCTGCTGCCTCAACAGCATGTACGGGTCTTCCACCCAGGTTTATTTCCTGGACCTGGCCGCGGCTGAATATCCAGAGTCAATTGACTTTGCCTCCAGCTTCAACTCGATTTTTGCCAATATCGGCATTTCCCTGGGCTCCTTTACAGCTGCACAAGCGGCAGGCTTGACTGGTATTTCCAGCACCCCCTACTTTGGCGGTGTCTACAGCTTACTCAGCTGCCTTCTGATGATCCTGGTTTGCCGGCAATTAGCTGCTAAGAAGTAAAGAAAAACAGAATAGAGAATAAAATAGAGATAGAAAACAAAAACTCGCCTCACAGCGAGTTTTTTAGTCGAATAAAGTTTGCCAGTCAGAGTTACGTTGGGCAGCAAAGCACATCTTGACCTGTTCAGTCGAGTTCTTGTTTTCCGCCAGAGGCGGCAGGTCAGCTTCCTTAAACCAAGCTGCCTGGCTGGTTTCGGAGTTGGCTTTGAATTCCCCGCCCAGGGACTGGCAGAGATAATAGATGTCGGTAATTCCGTAAGGGTGGATGGAGCCATGGTGCTTAAAGTGATCTTGAACAGCAATAATTTTGACCGGTTTAACAGTTAAGCCGGACTCTTCCCGGCACTCCTTGACGCAGTTGTCAGCTGGGGACTGGTCGACGTCACACCAGCCGCCGGGCAGGGACCAGTGCCCTTCTTTTTCTTGGACCAGGAGAATCTGGTCATCCTTGAAGATGGCTGCCCTGGTCGCGATCTTCGGAGTCTGATAGCCAATTTCATTGCAAAAGAGCTCCTTGACCTTGTCATAATTGACCTCACTTTTTTCCGCTAGCATTTCCGCGGCAATTTCCCGCAAGCGGCTGTAGCGCTCCGTGTCAAAAACATCCTTGCTGTAGGCCAGGCCGGTCTGCCCGATCGCTTGGATTTCCATGGCCCAGTCAATTAATTTGTCGCCTTTTTTCATCATGCCCTCTTTTCCTTCTGCTGTAATTGTTTCTGCCTTAATTATAGTCAAAGGGAAAAATTTTTGCGCAAAAAAGCAGATCCGGAGATCTGCTTTCTTGACTATCTTTAATCTTGATTATTTGACGTAGGCTTCCTTGAAGTCCCAGTTGCCCCGGTTGTAGACCGCCTTCTTAACACTGGTCCGGACCAGCATGACGCTGGTTGAGTAGTAGAGCGGGCAGATGCCGGCATCGTTTAAGAGGATATCTTCAGCCTTGCTCATGTCGCTCCAGCGCTGGCTAGTAGACGTGGTGGTCTTGGAGTCAGCAATCAGCTTGTCGTATTCGCTGTTTGACCATTGCCCGTCGTTTTGGCTGTTGCCAGTCGTGAACAGGTCCAGGAAGGAGATCGGGTCAGCGAAGTCGGCGATCCAGTCGATCAGCCCCAGCTGGAAGTTGTGGCTGGCCAGGCGGTTCAGCAGGGTCTTAAACGGAACGCTGTTGACTTCCACCTTGACCTGCGGCAGGGTCGCTTCAATGTTGGACTGAATTGATTCAGCCGTCTTCTTGGCACTGTCCGTGTCGCTGGAGATCAAGGTCAGCTTGATCTTGCTCTTGCCCAGTTCAGCCAAGCCCTTGGCCAGGTACTGCTTGGCCAGCTTCTTGTTGCCGTCCTTCGGGTAGAGGCTCTTGGCGCTGCTGGAGATCAAGCTGGTGTAGTCTTTGCCGTTGACCTTGGTCAAGTCCTTGGAAGTCAAGGTGTTGGCCGGCTGGCTGGCCCCGCCGTCGATGGTAGAAACCAGGCCCCCGCGGTCAATTGCCAGTGACAGGGCCTTGCGGATGTTGGCATTCTTAACGTATTCGTTGCCGCTCTTGCCCTGGCCGAATTCCATGTAGTAGGTCCCGCCTTGTGGCAGCAAGGTGAAGGCCTTGTCGCTCTTCAGCTGCTTGATTTGTGAGGAGTCAAGGGAAGTAGCGTCCAGCTTCTTAGCCTGGTAGAGGTTGTAGGAGGTCGTGGTTGACTTCTGCACGCTCCAGTTGATCTGGCTCAGCTTGACCTTGCTCTTGTCCCAGTAGTACTTGTTCTTGACCATCTTCCAAGACAGGTTGGACCCGGTCCAGCCCTTCTGGATGTAAGGACCGTTGTAGACCAGGTACTTGGAAGCTGTCCCGTACTTGGAGCCATACTTCTTGACGGCTTTTTCATTTTGCGGGAAGAAGACCGCGAAGCCCATCAGCTTGTTGAAGTATGGGATCCGCCGTTCCAGGGTCACGACCAGCTTGTACTTGCCAACCGCTTTGATCCCCAGGCTCGTTGCCGGCTTCTTGCCAGCTACGATCTTGTCAGCATTCTTGATGCCTGAGAAAAGGTATGAATATTCTGATTCAGTCTTCGGGTTGACCGTCCGCCGCCAGGAGTAGACAAAGTCCTGGGCCGTCACCGGGTCCCCGTTGGACCACTTGTCGTTCTTTCTCAAGGTGAAGGTGTAAGTTTTACCGTCTTTGGAAACTTTTTCAGAGGTTGCCAGGCCCGGAGTAATTTTTGAGTCCTTGCCCAGGCGGTAGAGGCCTTCAAAGGTGTTGGAGATCTGGGTAAAGGAAACCGAGTCGGTCGCCTTTGACAGGTCCATGGTCGGAATTTCAGCACTAGCTGACCAATTCAGAGTCTTTTTGGCGGATGAACTTGCCTTTGAAGAACCACATGCCGTTAATGCGAGTGCCGCCAGACAGACGCAAGCTGCTTGACCTAAGTTTTTCGGAATTTTCATTGTCTTGTCCCCTGCTTTCACATCTTTATCATCACGGGTCACTTTTTAAGCTTGCATTCATTGTATTTTCATTTTGTAGCATATGCAAGGACTTGTACTTTATTCCGGGAAACTCTTCATTTTGGAAATTTTCTGTCGGGGACTGATTTACTTTATTCAGTTGGTCTAGACTTTTGCTTAATTTTCTTATGTGGATAAGTTGGGGAGAAAAATTGGTCTGCTTATGGGAGAAAAACAAAAAAGCGCCGTTCCCTGCGGAACAACGCTTTTTGAAGGCAAAACGTAATCGTAAGATTAACGCTTTGAGAATTGTGAAGCCTTGCGGGCCTTCTTCAGACCTGGCTTCTTTCTTTCCTTCATTCTTGGGTCACGAGTCAAGAAGCCAGCCTTCTTCAGTGGACCACGGAAGTCTGGGTCTACTTCAAGAAGGGCACGGGCGATACCATGACGGATCGCACCGGCTTGACCTGAGAAACCACCACCGTTAACGTTAACGATAACGTCGTATTGGCCTTCAGTTTCAGTCAAAGTCAAAGGTTGCTTAAGGTCCTTAACCAAGATTGGCAATGGAATGTAGTCAGCAACATCCTTGTTGTTAACAGTGATCTTACCATCGCCTGGTACTAAACGAACGCGAGCTACGGCGTCCTTACGACGACCAGTACCTGCATATGCAGCTTGTTGTGCCATCTAAACTACCTCCTAGATCAAATTGTTAATGTCTAACTTTTCAGGCTTTTGCGCTTCGTGCTTGTGTTCTTCACCAGCATAAACGTGCATCTTCAAGAATTCTTGGTGGCCAAGAGTGTTCTTTGGAAGCATACCCTTAACTGACAATTCAACCAATTTAACAGGGTTCTTGGCAAGCAATTCGCCAGCTGATACAGACTTCAAGCCGCCACGGTATTCTGAGTGGTGGTAGTAGATCTTGTCAGTTGCCTTCTTACCAGTCAGCTTCAACTTAGAAGCGTTAACGATGATGACATTGTCACCAGTGTCAACGTTTGGGGTAAATTGAGGCTTGTTCTTACCTCTAAGGATAGTAGCAACAGCAGTTGAAAGACGACCCAATGAAACATCAGTAGCGTCAATCAAGTACCACTTACGTTCAATTTCACTAGTCTTTGCTAATGGTGTAGTACGCAATGTAAATTCCTCCGTTTAATTCGTAGTTTGAATACAATAAGTTTCCGGGGCCTATCGTGGACAAACATACTCTTATATCATATGTCCTAAATACCAAAATGTCAATTATAAATCAAGGTCGAGCCGATATTTTCTTGGTACTTCCTCGTAAAAGACATGATAGAGGTACAAGCCACTGGCCTGGGCGGTCTGCTGGACCTCCAGCCGGTTCTTGGCCGCGATCACCCGCTTTAAGTCGTGAACCGGCCGGCGACCATTGCCGATCTCCAGCAAGGTGGCCACCAGGATCCGGACCATGTTGTACAAAAAGCCGGTCGCGATAAAGTCCATGATCACTTCGTTGTTTTCTTCATCCAGGGCCACGTTGACATAGTACATGTCCCGGACTTTGTCCTCAATTTGCCCGCCGCTGGCCGCGAAACTGGTAAAATCATGCCGGCCCAGGAGGTCCTTGGCGGCTTCTTGCATCTTATCCACATCCACCGGATATGGATAATGGCCGGTGTAAAAACGCTTGAAGGGGTTCACGAAGCTGTCCAGGCTGACCCGGTAGCGGTACCACTTCCCCTTGACGGAAAAGCGGGAGTGGAAATCTTTATCCACAATTTCACAGTCGGTAAAAACCATATCCATCGGCAGCTGGGAATTTAGGGCCTTGATCATGTTGGCCGCCGGAATTTCCCGGCCTGGATAGTCAAAATGAATTACCTGCCCGACTGAGTGGACTCCGGCATCAGTCCGGCCTGACCCAAAGACCCGGACTTCCTGGCCCTTGGTCATCCGCTTGAGGATCTCCTCTACCGTCCCTTGGATCGTTCTTTGCCCCGGCTGGGACTGGAAACCATGAAAGTCATGGCCGTCATAGGACAATGTCAATTTGTATCTGCTCGTCATCAATGCATCCTTGTCGTGATCATCAAAATTGTCAACAGCAGGCAGTAAACAGCCGGAATTAGGTCCACCTTGCTCCATTCCAGAATCCGGTAGCGGGTCCGGCCATCACTGCCCTTGTAGCCCCGGGATTCCATGGCTGTGGACAAGTCCAGGGCCACTTCCAAAGAATCGATAAAAAGCGGCACCAGCATCGGGACCACTGACTTGGCCCGCTTGACCAGGCCGCCGTCGTTAAAGTCGGCGCCCCGGGACCGCTGGGCATTCATGATCTTGACCGTCTGGTCAAACAAGGTCGGCACGAAGCGCAGGGCGATCGAAATCACCAGACTGATCATGCCCACGTTGACCTTGAAGAGCTTGAGCGGCGTCAGCATCCATTCCATGGCATCCGCGATTTCCAGGGGCTTGGTCGTCACCGTCATCACTGTTGACACCAAAATGATCATGGCAAAACGGATGAAGACGTACAAGCCATTGATCAAGCCTTCGCTGGACAGGGTAAATATCCACCAGTGCCAGTAGACTTTTCCACCGGCCATGAAGAAGGTCTGCAGAAGGGAGGTAAAAACAATCAGCCAGATCATTGGCTTGACCCCGTCCCAAAAGACTCTGGCCTTCAGTCCCGTCGCGAAAACGCAGGCCAGGCCAAAGATGCTGATCACCAGATAGCTGACCCAGTTGTTGGCCAGGAAGATCATGATGATAAAGTAAAAAGTCGTCAGCAACTTGGCCCGCGGGTCTACCCGGTAGACAAAGGTCGTACCCGGCAGGTAGCGGCCGATAATAATCTTACTCATGCTCTCCCCCCTTCAAGCTTTGGCTGATCGCATCCGCTAGTTCCGGCATGGTCAAAGGCTGGCCCGGCAGCTTTAAGCCGGCTGCCTCAAGTTTTGCGGCAAAACGGGCGCTGCGAGGTTCAGCCAGGTGGTGCTTTTGGAGCCATTCACTGTCTTTAAAAACTTCCTTAGGGCTGGCATGCTTGATTAGGCGCCCATGTTCTAAAACCAGGACGTCGTCGGCGTAATCAGCCACGTCATCCATGTTGTGGGTTACCAAAATAACCGTATGACCCGCTGCCTGGTAATCCTTAAACAGCTGCATCATTTCCAGCCGCCCCATTGGATCCAGCCCAGCTGCCGGCTCATCTAAACAGATGATATCCGGCTCGTAGGCCAAAACCCCAGCCAGGGCCACCCGCCGCATCTGCCCGCCAGATAAGTCAAATGGCGAATGATCAATCAAGTCGTCTTTCAGACCCACCTTTTTAAGCCATTTTAAGGCCGCCTCACGGGCCTCATCTTCACTGAAGCCAAAGTTCCTTGGCCCATACTCAACGTCCTTTAGAACCGTGTTTTCGAAGAGTTGAGCCTCAGGGAACTGAAAGGCCAGGCTCACCTTGCGGCGCAGGTCCTTCAAGCCCTTATTGCCAGTCTCGGGGGTAATAGTATAGCCCGCGATTTCGATCTTGCCGCTGGTGGGCTTGAGCAGCGCGTTAAAGTGCTGCATCAAGGTCGACTTGCCGCTGCCCGTGTGGCCGACCAAAGCGATGAACTTCCCCTCTTCCAGGCTGAAATTCAGCTGGTCCAGGCCGATAGCTTCCAGCGGTGAGCCGGGGCTGTAGACGTAACTTACATTTTCGAATTTAATTGCCATAAGCTCTGAACCAACTTTTCCTCATCATCAATTTCATCCGGGAGCTCAATGTCCCGTTCCTTCAACAGCTGCTTGAGCCGGTAGACAAAGGGAATGTCCAGGCCGATCCGCTCCAGCATCTCCACCTTGGAAAAAATTTCCTCCGGCTTGCCCTGGTCCAGCAGCTGGCCATCGTCTAAGACCAAAACCTGGTCAGCCCCTGCTGCTTCTTCCAGGTCGTGGGTGATGGAAATAACCGTCAAGTCATTGTCTTCTTTGATCTTCCGGACCAGGTTCAAGATCTGCTCCTTGCCTTCCGGGTCCAGCATGGAGGTCGATTCATCCAGGATGATGACCTGGGGTTTGACCGCCAGGATGCCGGCGATCGCTACGCGCTGTTTCTGCCCCCCTGAGAGGTTGCTGGGCTCGCTGTCAGCATAATCAGCCATACCGACGTCAGCGACCGCCTGAGCGACGATTTTCAGCATTTCTGGCCGGGGGACAGCCCGGTTTTCCAAGCCAAAAGCGACATCGTCACTGACCGTGGCTCCGACAAACTGATTGTCAGGATTCTGGAAGACGATACCGACCTTTTCTCGAACGTCCCAAACAGTGTCAGCCCCCAGTTTGACCCCGTCAACCATAATGGTGGACTTATCCAAATCATCTGGTGCCAACAGGCCATTGATCAATTTAGAAACCGTCGACTTGCCGCTGCCGTTATGGCCGATCAAAGCCGTCCAGCTTCCCCGCTCAATCGCGAAAGAAAGGTCAGACACCGCTGGCCGCGGGCTGTCCGGGTAAGTAAAAGTCACATGGTCGAAAGAAATAATATTGTCGCTCATCGCGTCACCACCTATTTGCTCATTTCCTTCTATTGTATCAAGTGACGGAAAAAAAGCGAAAAAAAAATCATCCATGAAGAGGGATGATATCGAACCATCTAAGCTAGACTAAGGTTTCCCCATCATCATCGCGCTTATTCTCGCTTTCATGAATAATTTCAAAAAGTATTAAATTTGCAGCTTGAGAATTAAACCAATTCCAAAACTACCATAGGAGCTGCGTCACCCTTACGAGGAACTGCCAGCTTCATGATCCGGGTGTAACCACCGTTACGGTCCTTGTAACGAGGAGCTACGTCGCTGAAGAGCTTTTGAAGTGCTGACTTAACAACTACTTCGTCGCCTTCTTCGTGGATATCAGCGATTTCGTTACGTACAAAAGCAGCAGCCTTTCTTCTTGCAGCCAAGTCACCGCGCTTGCCCAAAGTGATCATCTTTTCAGCAGTGCGACGTACTTCCTTAGCGCGAGCTTCAGTAGTGACGATGCGTTCGTTAATGATCAATTGGGTAGTCATTTCACGGAGCATAGCTTTTCTTTGACTACTGTCCCAACCTAATTTACGGTATGACATTAATGTGCCTCCTTTATTACAGACTAGTCTTCTTGACGAAGTGAAAGACCCAGGTCTGCCAATTTATTCTTAACTTCTTCCAATGATTTACGTCCCAGGTTGCGTACCCGCATCATTTCTGCTTCTGACTTAACAGTCAAGTCTTGCAGGGTGTTGATGCCAGCCCGCTTCAAGCAGTTGTATGAACGAACTGAAAGGTCCAGGTCCTCGATAGTCATTTCGAGCTTCTTTTCCTTTTGGTCGTTCTCCTGTTCTACCATAACTTCGCCGATTTCGGCAGCAGCGTCAGCTGATTCGAAGGCCTTGAAGTGTTCTACCAGAACACGAGCGGCAAAGTTGAGGGCGTCATTCGGAGCGATTGAACCATTTGTCCAAATTTCCAGGGTAAGCTTGTCAAAGTCTTCTCTCTTACCAACCCGGGTTGATTCAACTTGGTAGTTGACCTTTTCGATTGGTGAGAAAAGTGAGTCAACTGGAATGTCGCCGATAGACATTTCAGCAGTCTTGTTTTCGCTGGCTGGTACGTAGCCCCGGCCGTTGCAGACATCAATCCACATGTGCAGGTGGCCACCTTGAGCGATGGTACAAATGTATTGGTCAGGATTCAAGACTTCAACATCAGCATCAGCCTTTAAATCTTCAGCAGTTACCGTAGCTGGACCTTCAACGTCGAGTTCGATCGTCTTTACTTCTTCAGTGTAGGCTCTGAGTTCAAGCTTCTTCAGGTTCAAGATGATCTTGGTTACGTCTTCTTTAACACCGGGAACAGTAGTGAATTCGTGCAAGACACCATCGATCTTCACCTTCACCAAACCGGTCCCTGGAACAGAAGTCAGCAAAACCCGACGCAGTGAATTACCTAAGGTAGTACCAAACCCACGCTCCAGCGGTTCAACGACAAACTTACCGTAACTGTCTTCTTGATCCACGACGGTAATATTTGGTTTTTTAAATTCAATCATTACTGGGCCCCTTTCAAAACGCACGTCTCAAAGTAAGATTTTATTAAACACGACGACGCTTTGGTGGTCTAGAACCGTTGTGAGGTACTGGAGTAACGTCACGGATTGAAGTGATTTCCAGACCAGCAGCTTGCAGAGCACGGATTGCTGATTCACGACCAGAACCTGGGCCCTTAACTGATACTTCGATGTGGTTCATACCTTGGTCAATTGCGCTCTTAGCAGCAGCTTCAGCAGCCATTTGCGCAGCAAATGGAGTAGACTTACGGCTACCCTTGAAACCCAAAGCACCAGCTGAAGACCAGGCAACGGCGTTACCTTGAACGTCAGTAATCATAACTAAAGTGTTGTTAAACGTTGAGTGAATGTGAGCCACGCCACTTTCAACGTGCTTCTTCACACGACGCTTACGAGCAGTTTTCTTTGCAGGCATCAATAAACCTCCTTATATTATTTTTTGGATTAACGGCTTCTCTTAGCACCCTTGCGAGTACGTGCGTTGTTCTTGGTGTTTTGACCACGAACTGGAAGACCGCGACGGTGACGGATACCACGGTATGAACCGATATCAACAAGACGCTTAATGTTCATGCTTACTTCACGACGCAAGTCACCTTCAACACGGTACTTGTCGACTTCTGCACGAAGCTTTTCTTGTTGTTCTGGGGTCAAGTCCTTTGAACGAACGTCTTCAGATACACCGGCTGCTGCACAGATTTCTTGTGCAGTGTGTTCACCGATACCGTAAATGTAAGTTAAAGCGATAACAACTCTTTTATCTCTTGGTAAGTCAACACCAGCGATACGTGCCATAGAATGCACCTCCTACTTTCTAAAATTAACCTTGACGTTGCTTGTGCTTTGGATTTGCAGGGCAAATAACCATAACACGACCATGTCTCTTAATGACCTTGCAATGTTCGCACATTGGCTTAACAGATGGTCTAACCTTCATGTTTGCCTCCGTTTTTATTTAATAAACCGATACGTAATTCTACCTTTAGTCAAGTCGTATGGAGACAGCTCCACAGTAACCCGGTCGCCAGGCAGGATCCGAATGTAGTGCATTCTGATCTTGCCGGAAACGTGGGCCAAAATAGTGGCACCGTTTTCCAATTCGACTTTAAACATAGCATTAGGTAAGGTATCAACTACCTTACCTTCTACTTCAATGACATCATCTTTTGCCAAAGTTGCCCCTCCGCAATCAAAACAGTCATACTTCGAAATTATAACACGTTCGAAAAAAATTGCAAATTCTTTCGGCTAATCCTTGCTCAAGATAGCGTCAATATCTGCAAAAACTTTTTCAGGTGCTTGTTCGCCGTTTACAGTAGCGAGCAAGCCCTTCTTGTCATAGTACTCCTTCAATGGAGCGTTCATCTTTTCGTTAACTTCCAGCCGGTTCTTGACAACTTCAGGCTTGTCGTCTTCACGTTGATAGAACTCGTGGCCGCCGCAGCGGTCGCAAGTCCCTTCGACCTTAGGCTTCTTTGAGAACTTGTTGTAAGTTGCGCCGCAATTCTTGCACATGAACCGTGCAGATAAACGATCGATTAAAGTCTCTTCCTTGACATCGATTGCGATGACGTTGGTCAGCTGCTTGTTCAAGCGGGTAGTGATTTCGTCGAGCAATTCTGCCTGGTTGGTCGTTCTCGGGAAACCGTCAAGAATGAAGCCATTCTTAACGTCGTCTTGACCGAGACGTTCTTCAACCAACTTAGCAGTTACTTCGTCTGGAACCAAATCGCCCTTGTCGATGTAAGACTTGGCTTCCAAGCCTACTGGAGTCTTGTTAGCCATAGCTTCTCTAAACATATCACCGGTTGAAATGTGAGCCAAGTGATACTTGTCAACGATTTGTTCAGATGCAGTACCCTTGCCTGCGCCTGGCAGACCAAGAAGAATCAAATTAATCATGTTTTTTTCACCTATCTAATAAATCCGGCATATTCACGCTTCATCAACAAACCGTTGATTTGCCGTGACAATTCCAGAACAACCCCGATAACGATCAATAAACTGGTCCCACCCAAGCCAATTGAACTTGGCAGGTCCCAGATGTTGGTTGCAAGCTGTGGAAGCAAAGCAACCAAACCCAGATATACGGACCCGACCGTTGAAAGCTTCAGCAACATTGAACTCATATATTTCTCAGTGTCCTTACCTGGCCACACGCTAGGAATATATGCACCCTGCTTTTGTAAGTTTTCCGCCAGCTTCTCAGGATTTACCTGAACGAAGGCATAGAAGAAAGTAAATAGAATGATCAAAAGGGTGTAGATAATTGCCCCAGGAGTCGTCTGCAAGCTAAAGATATTCGATAAGACCTGATACCAAGTCGTGTCGCCGTACTTGCCTTGGAAAGCCATCAAAATCGTGGCTGGCGTAACGATGAACGAACTGGCGAAGATAACTGGAATAACGCCGGAGACGTTAACCTTTAATGGTAGAAAACTTTCTGATCCACTGGTCGTCGCTCTTCTCGTATATTGGATAGGAATACGACGATCAGCTTGTTCAACCCAGGTAACGAATTTCGTTACCAATAAAATTGCGACAATAAGCGCAACGAAGAACGCAACCCCTTGCCAGCGATCACTTGCACTGTTGTTGATCACCTGATCTTGGAAGACTTGGTAAAGTCCGCCTGGCAGGCGGGCAATGATCCCAGCAAAGATAATTACTGAAACCCCATTGCCTAAACCCTTGTCGGTAATTTCATCACCCAGCCAAGTTAACAGGAAGGTACCGGCTGTCATGATCATACCGATTTCGAAGTAGGTTTGCCAAGTTTGAGTCTTAACCAGACCGAAGGAAGACAAGGCGTTAAAACCTAATGTAATCCCCACACTCTGGACAAAAGCAACAAACAGCGTTAAATACCGGGTAACCTGATTGGTTTTGCGCCGGCCAACTTCCCCTTGCTTGCCCCATTCGACAAGCGTTGGTACGATGTCCATCTGCAACAGTTGGATAACGATTTGCGCGGTGATGTATGGCGATACCCCCAAAGAAAAGATGGAGTAGTTGTCCAAGCCACCACCGGAAACCGTATCTAACACGGAAACAAGTCCCGTATTAGCAACAGTCGTCAGAGCCTTCGCATTTATCCCCGGAACTGTAATATTTGCACCGAGTCGGTAAATTACAAGGATAAACAAAGTATAGAAAAGCTTATTTCTAATTTCCTTATCCTTGAAGGCGTTCTTCAAGGTTGAAAACATTAGATCACCTCTACAGTGCCACCAGCTGCTTCGATCGCGCTCTTAGCAGCTTCTGAAACCTTGTTAACCTTTACAGTCAACTTAACGTTCAATTCGCCGTTGCCAAGTACCTTGACACCTGACAATTGCTTCTTAACCAAGCCCTTAGCCTTCAAAGCTTCGAAGTCAACTACGCTGCCTTCTTCGAACTTGTTCAAATCTGCAAGGTTAACGATTGCGTATTCCTTACGGTTGATGTTCTTGAAACCACGCTTAGGCATAGTTCTGAACAATGGCATTTGACCACCTTCAAAACCTAAGCGGGTGTTACCGCCGGAACGTGCGTGTTGACCCTTTTGACCACGACCTGAAGTCTTACCGAAGCCACTTGAAGTACCACGGCCGACACGCTTTCTAGCGTGGCGTGAACCTTCGGATGGGTGTAATTCATTAAGTTTCATTAAATTGGACCCTCCTTGATTTATTTGTTAACTTCTTCAACAGAAATTAAGTGAGCGATTTTCATCAGCGCGCCACGAGTTGCAGCGTTGTCTGGTTGGACAACAGTACTGTTGATCTTGCCTAAGCCGAGAGCTTTAACAACTTTTCTTTGTTCAGGCAGACGGTGGGCAACACTTCTAATTAAAGTAATCTTTAAATCTGTCATCTATAATCTCCCTAATCTTGCAAGCTCTTAGCTGATTCACGAAGCTTCAGAACGTCTTCGCGAGTCTTCAACTTTTGCAGACCATCGATAGTGGCCCGGATAACGTTGATTGGAGTGTTTGAACCCAAAGACTTGGAAGTAACGTCGCCGATACCAGCCATGTCCATAACGATACGTACGGCACCACCAGCTGCAATACCAGAACCGGCTTCAGCTGGCTTAAGCAGAACGTTACCTGAGCCGTAGTGGCCAAGTACTTCGTGAGGAATAGTAGTACCAACAGTTGGAACTGAGATCATGTTCTTCTTGCCGGCTTCGACTGCTTTGCGGATAGCTTCTGGAACTTCAGTTGCCTTACCAGTACCAAAGCCAACGTGACCCTTCTTGTCACCAACGACAACTAAGGCAGCAAATCTTTGACGGCGACCACCCTTAACAACCTTGGTAATCCGGTTGATAGCGACCAGTTGATCTTCGATGTCGTCCTTGTTTCTACGATTTCTTGAATCGTTGCGGTTTGCCATGTGTTAATCTCCTTTCCTAGAATTCTAAGCCGTTTTCACGAGCTGCGTCAGCCAAAGCTTCTACACGACCGTGGTAGATGTAACCACCTCTGTCGAAGACAACTTCAGTGATGCCCTTGGCCTTACCAGCTTCAGCAATGGCCTTGCCAACTGCTTGAGCTTGTTCTACCTTGGTAGCATCCTTTGAAACGGACTTGTCTAAACTTGAGGCACTTGCAAGCGTGACACCCGCTACGTCATCAATCAATTGAGCGTAGATGTTAGTGTTTGAACGGAAAACACTCAAGCGTGGGCGCTCAGCAGTACCAGAAATCTTACCGCGAACACGTCTGTGGCGCTTTAAGCGCAACTTGTTTTTATCTGGTTTTGAAATCACAATTTCACCTCAAAATTATTTTCTATTACTTACCAGTCTTACCTTCCTTGCGGCGAACAACTTCGTCAGCGTAACGGATACCCTTGCCCTTGTAAGGTTCAGGTGAACGTACGGCGCGAATTTCCGCAGCAAATTGGCCGACTACTTGCTTTGAGATACCTTCAACAGTAACGTCAGTTGCTGATGAGGTGGTCACAGTAACGCCTTCTGGGGCCTTCATTTCAACTGGGTGTGAGTAGCCAACGTTCAGAGTCAAGACGTTGTTCTTGGCAACTGCACGGTAACCAACACCGATCAGCTTCAATTCCTTCTTGTAGCCAGTTACGACACCTTCGATCATGTTAGCCAGGTTGGCTCTCATAGTGCCGTGGATAGCCTTGTCATTTTCGTTTGAACGAGTGAAGCGGATTTCACCGTTTTCTTGTTCGAACTTGATGCGTGGGTCGAATTCTCTAGTCAATTCACCCTTTGGGCCCTTAACAGTAATTTCATTACCATTCTTGGTAACAGTGACACTTTCAGGGACTTTAATTACCTTTAAACCAATACGGCTCATTAATTGTTCTCCTTCCTGTCAGAATTACCAAACGTAAGCGATAACTTCGCCGCCGACGTTCTTTTCTCTAGCTTCCTTGTCGGTAAGGATACCAGCTGAAGTTGAAACAATAGCGATACCTAAGCCATTCAAAACCTTTGGCAGGTTGTCAGCTGAAACGTAGTTTCTCAAGCCTGGCTTGGAGATACGCTTCAAACCGGAGATAACACGTTCACCGTTTGGACCGTACTTCAAGGTAACCTTGATTACGCCTTGCTTACCGTCTTCAGTTACTTCGTAGTCACGGATGAAACCTTCTTGCTTCAAGATTTCTGCAAGTGACTTCTTAATGTTTGATGCAGGAATTTCTACTGAATCGTGCTTAGCCATGTTGGCGTTTCTGATTCTAGTCAAAAAGTCTGCGATTGGGTCAGTCAATACCATCTATGCTATCCTCCTTACCGATTTACCAGCTGGCCTTCTTAAGACCAGGAATTTGACCTTTGTGTCCCAATTCCTTCAGGCAAATGCGGCACAAACCAAACTTGCGGTAAACAGAGTGTGGACGCCCACAACGTTCGCAGCGAGTGTATTCACGTGAAGAAAACTTTGCAGGACGGTGATTTCTTACCTTTTGTGATGTCTTAGCCATGTATGTCCTCCAAATTACTTAGCAAATGGCATGCCAAATTGAGTCAAAAGTTCACGAGCTTCTTCATCAGTTTGAGCAGTAGTTACGATAACGATATCCAAACCTCTAGTGCGGTTAACCTTATCGAAGTCGATTTCTGGGAAGATCAATTGTTCCTTAACACCCAGAGTGTAGTTGCCCCGGCCGTCAAATGAACGAGTTGAAACACCACGGAAGTCACGAACACGTGGAAGAGATACGTTGATCAGCTTGCTCAGGAAGTCGTACATTCTGTCACCTCTAAGGGTAACCTTAGCACCGATAGACATACCTTCACGCAAACGGAAGTTGGCGATTGACTTCTTGGCCTTGGTAATCATTGGCTTTTGGCCAGAGATCAGAGTCAATTCTTCAACAGCTTCGTCCAGGTTCTTAGCGTTGGCAACGGCGTCACCAACACCCATGTTCAAAACGATCTTGTCGATCTTTGGTACTTGCATGCTTGAAGTGTAGTTAAACTTCTTAGTCAATGCAGGAACGATTTCTTCGTTGTACTTAGTTGCAAAACTATTAGCCATTAGTGTCCTCCTTCCCTAATTAATCTTTGTTGCTTTCAGCTTTAGCAATAACCTTAACGTTAGAAGCGTGGATTGAGCCTTCAGTTTCAACCACACCGCCGTTGGCATTAGCAGCTGAAGCCTTGGTAGCCTTCTTGATCATGTTAACGCCCTTAACAACAACGCGGTTCTTCTTAACGTTTACAGAAAGGACAGTGCCTTCCTTGCCTTTTTCTGAGCCGGCAATAACTTTTACCTTGTCACCAGTTTTAACGAACATTCGCGCAACTCTCCTTTTACAATACTTCAGGGGCAAGTGAAACGATCTTCATGAAGTCCCCTTCACGGAGTTCACGTGCAACTGGCCCGAAAATACGAGTACCACGAGGGCTCTTGTCAGCGTTGATAATAACAGCTGCGTTTTCGTCAAACTTGATGTATGAACCGTCTTCACGACGAGCGCCTGACTTGGTTCTTACGATAACAGCCTTAACGACGTCACCCTTCTTTACAACACCACCTGGCGTTGCTTGTTTAACAGCTGCGACAACGATGTCACCGATGTTACCGGTCTTGCGCTTTGACCCGCCCATAACGCGGATAACAAGCAATTCACGTGCACCGGAGTTGTCAGCTACCTTCAAACGAGTTTCAGTTTGAATCACTATTAAATCCTCCCTTAGCTAATCCGTAAATTAAACAGATTTCTTAACAATGTCAACTAAACGGAAACGCTTAGTACGTGATAATGGACGGGTTTCCATGATACGAACGATGTCGCCTACCTTGGCTTCGTTATTTTCATCCATAGCGTAGTACTTCTTTGAGTAACGAGTACGCTTGCTGTAAACTGGGTGGTTCTTGTAAGTATCAACTACAACAACGATAGTCTTGTCCATCTTGTCGGAAACGACACGGCCTTGGTAAACGTGGCGGCGGTTTCTTTCGATTGATTCGCTCAAGTTAGTATCTCCCTTCCACTAGTTTTGTTCTAATTCTTTTTCGCTCAAGATAGTCTTGATCCGAGCGATGTTCTTACGGACTTGGCTCAAGCGAGCGGTGTTTTCTAATTGACCGGTAGCTTGTTGGAAACGCAAGTTGAACAATTCTTCCTTGTATTGCTTTTCCTTTGCCAACAATTCATCAGTTGATAATGATCTGATTTCCTTAGTCTTCATTAGTTGCGCCACCTGCTTCCTGGTCTTCTCTCTTCACGAACTTGCACTTAATTGGAAGCTTGCTTGCTGCGAGGCGCATTGCTTCACGAGCAGTTTCTTCTGAAACGCCACCAATTTCGAACATGATCTTTTCTCTCTTAACTACAGCTACCCAACCTGCTGGTGCACCCTTACCGGAACCCATACGTACACCAACACCCTTAGCAGTGTAGGACTTTTGAGGGAAGATTCTGATCCAAACCTTACCACCACGCTTCATGTAACGAGTCATCGCAACACGGGCAGCTTCGATTTGACGGTTGGTAATCCAGTGGGATTCAAGTGCTTCAAGACCGTATTCACCAAATGCTACAGTCTTGCCACCCTTGGCAGCACCACGCATCTTACCACGGAATTCACGACGGTGTTTTACACGCTTTGGTACTAAAGGCATTACTTCTTACCTCCCTTTGAACGCTTTGCAGGTTGATTCTTGCGACCTGGCAAAATTTCGCCACGGTTGATCCAAACCTTAACACCGATTTCGCCGTAGGTAGTAAATGCGTTTACCCATGCGTAGTCGATGTCAGCTCTTAAAGTATGAAGTGGAACACTGCCTTCAGTGTGCCATTCACGGCGAGCCATGTCAGCACCGTTCAAACGGCCTGCAGTTTGTACCTTGATTCCCTTGGCGCCGGCACGCATTGAACGTTGTGCAGCTTGACGGCTGGCACGACGGAAAGCGATACGAGCTTCAAGTTGACGAGCGATGCCGTCAGCAACAAGCTTGGCGTCAAGATCAGGCTTCTTGATTTCAACAATGTTAATGTGAACTTGCTTGTTAGTCAAAGCGTTGATTTCCTTGTTCAAGGCTTCAACTTCAGCGCCGCCCTTACCGATAACCATACCTGGACGAGCAGTGTGGATAGCGATGTTTACACGGTTAGCAGCACGTTCGATTTCAACAGTGGATACGGAGGCATCCTTCAACTTTTCATCGAGGAACTTTCTGATCCGAAGGTCTTCGTTTAAAGTTTCCTTGTAGCCTCTAGCAGCGTACCATTTAGCTTCCCAGTCGCGGTTAACACCAAGACGGAAACCAATTGGGTTAATCTTTGAACCCATTCAAATACCTCCCTTAATCGTTCAATTCTGAAACAACAACAACTACGTGGCTGGTTCTCTTCATGATTGGAGAAGCTGAACCCTTGGCACGTGGACGGAATCTCTTCAAAGTAGCACCTTCGTTTACGTATGCTTCTGATACGTAAAGGTTTGCACTTTCAAGATCGTAGTTGTGTTCTGCGTTGGCAACTGCTGAACGCAAAACCTTTTCAACGATTGGGGAAGCAGCTTTTGGCGTAAACTGTAAAATCGCCAATGCTTCAGCAACGCTCTTACCCCGGATCAAGTCTACAACGAGACGAGCTTTTCTTGGGGCGATACGAACAGTTCTTGCTTCAGCTCTAGCTGAACTAATTTGTTCTGCCATTTAATTGTTTCTCCTTCCTTATTACTTGGATGCCTTGTCGTCAGCCTTGTGGCCGCGGAAGGTTCTAGTAGGTACGAATTCGCCCAGCTTGTGACCAACCATGTCTTCAGTTACGAAAACTGGAACGTGCTTTCTACCGTCGTAAACAGCGATAGTCAACCCTACGAAAGAAGGGAAAATAGTTGAACGACGTGACCAAGTCTTGATAACTTGCTTCTTTTCTGCAGCTTGTTGTTCGTCAACCTTCTTCAAAAGGTGGGCGTCTGCAAAAGGACCCTTTTTAATACTACGGCTCATTTAATTACCCCCTTCTCTTACTTACGACCCTTACGGTGACGGATGATTAACTTTTCACTAGCCTTCTTGCTGTCTCTAGTCTTAACACCACGTGACTTCTTGCCCCATGGAGTCATTGGCTGTGGACGGCCGACAGGTGCCTTACCTTCACCACCACCATGTGGGTGATCGTTAGGGTTCATTACGGAACCACGGGATTGTGGACGCTTGCCCATCCAGCGTGAACGACCAGCCTTACCGATGTTGATCAGGGAGTGTTGTTCGTTGCCGACAGCACCAACAGTAGCACGGCATTCTGAAAGGATTTCACGAACTTCGCCAGATTGCAGACGAACTTGAGTGTACTTGCCGTCAACACCCAAAACTTGAGCTGAAGTACCAGCACTACGTGCGATTTGGCCACCCTTGCCTGGCTTCAGTTCGATGTTGTGAACTTCAGTACCAGTTGGGATGTTCTTCAGTGGCAATGCGTTACCAACCTTGATGTCGGCATCTGCGCCTGATTCTACCCATGAACCTACAGTCAAGCCCTTAGGAGCCAAGATGTAAGCCTTAGTACCATCAGTGTAGTGCAGCAAGGCGATGTTTGCTGAACGGTTTGGATCGTATTCGATTGCGACAACCTTAGCCTTAACGTTGTCCTTAGTACGCTTGAAATCGATGATACGGTATTGTTGCTTGTGACCGCCGCCACGGTGTCTTACAGTAATGTGACCGTATGAGTTACGACCTGCAGTCTTTGACTTAGAAGCAAGCAAAGTCTTTTCAGGCTTTGACTTAGTGATTTCTGCAAAGTCAGAAGAAGTCATATTACGACGACCGTTTGATGTTGGCTTGTAAACTTTAATAGCCAATTGACTGACCTCCTAATTACTTGATTTATTCGTTGTTTTCGTCTTTGAAAATCTTGATGTCGTTTGAATCTTCAGTTAAAGCAACGATAGCCTTTCTGCGACGGGCAGTCTTGCCAGTGTAGCGGCCAACGCGCTTTTCCTTGCCGCGAACGTTCATGATGTTCACGCTCTTAACCTTAACATCGAAGATTTCTTCAATAGCGTCGCGAACTTGAAGCTTGGTAGCAGTTAAGGCCACGTCGAAAGTGTACTTCTTGCTGTCCATCAAGTCGGCTGACTTTTCAGTGATAACAGGTCTTAAGATAATGTCGCGTGCGTCCATTAAGCCAATACCTCCTCAATCTTCTTAACGTCGTCTTGAGTCAAAACGAGCTTGTCGTAGTTAACAGCGTCTTCAACGTTCAAGCCGTTAACTGGAACAACCTTAACCTTTGGCAGGTTCTTAGCTGAAAGTTGTACGTTCTTGTCGTCTGAAACAACCAGAACCTTGCCTTCAAGCTTCAAGCCGTTCAAGATTGCAACGAAGTCCTTAGTCTTAGGAGCGTCCAGAGTCAGCTTGTCCAGAACTACCAAGTTTTGGTCAAGGAGCTTTTGTGACAAGACAGACTTGATAGCCAGACGGCGTTGCTTTCTTGGCATGCTGTAAGCGTAGGAACGTGGAGTAGGCCCAAAGACAACACCACCGCCGCGCCATTGTGGAGCACGGATTGAACCTTGACGAGCACGACCAGTACCCTTTTGTCTCCAAGGCTTCTTACCACCACCGCGAACGGCAGATCTGTTCTTCACCTTAGAGGTACCCTGACGCTTGCCAGCTCTTTGTCTGATGATTGCATCAAAGACAACAGCTTCGTTTGGTTCAACGCTAAATACGTTGTCGTTTAAAGTTACTTCACCAGCGTTGTTGCCGTTTTGATCCATAAGTTTGAAATTAGCCATTTGAGTCCTCCTTCCTACTTGCTAGCCTTTGCAGATGACTTAACAACGATCAATGAGTTCTTGGCACCTGGCACGTTACCCTTGATCATCAAGACGTTCTTGTCTGCAACAACTTTTTCTACTACTAAGTTTTCAATAGTAACAGTCTTCACACCCATGTGACCTGGCAACTTCTTGCCCTTTGGCACGCGGTTGATGATTGAACCCATTGAACCTGGAATTCTGTGGTAACGGGAACCGTGAGTTTCAGGACCACGTGATTGGTGGTGGCGCTTGATGTTACCTTGGTAGCCATGACCTCTTGAAGTACCAGTAACGTTGACAACGTCACCTTCCTTGAACGTCTCCACAGTAACTTCTGAGCCGACTTCGTAGTCACTAAGCTCTACTCCGCGGAGTTCACGAATGAAGCGCTTAGGTGAAGTCTTTGCCTTATCAGCATGACCTTTTTCTGGCTTGTTGCTCAAAACTTCACGCTTGTCTTGGTAGCCCAATTGTACAGCTTCGTAACCGTCGTTTTCTACAGTCTTAACTTGCATAACAACGTTTGGAGTTGCTTCAATAACAGTTACTGGTACAAGAACACCATCTTTAGTGAAGATTTGAGTCATGCCAACTTTTCTTCCTAAGATTCCTTTGGTCATGATTACACCTCTTTCTATCTAAAAATTAAAGCTTGATTTCGATGTCTACGCCGCTTGGCAGATCGAGCTTCATCAATGAGTCAACCGTCTTAGGGGTTGGGTTCAAGATGTCGATCAGGCGCTTGTGGGTCCGCATTTCGAATTGTTCACGTGAGTCCTTGTTCTTGTGTGGTGAACGCAGAACAGTGAACAAAGTTCTTTCAGTTGGAAGCGGAACTGGACCTGAGATTTCAGCGCCAGTTCTCTTCGCAGTGTCCACAATCTTAGCAGCTGATTCATCGAGAATGCTGTGTTCGTAAGACTTTAATCTAATACGAATCTTTTCATTTGCCATCTAATTACCTCCTATACGTCTTCTTTAAAAGATGACTAGCTCGGCGAAAATTCCCTGCACAACCACTGTGGCAATGCAGCCTGGTGTGCCGCAACCTTCCGCGTCGAAGCTAACTACAATTTGTACTCAGAGGGCATCTTCCCTCTCAAAAGCACTTTATCTAGTATAAGGCCTTAAGCCTTAAATAGCAAGGGTTTAGCCCGATTTTTTTAGAAAAAGTTTTCTGGAATTGCTTTCGTTTTGCGGAGAATTTTTTCTTTCCTTTTTAAAATATTTCCAGAAGAGAATTTTTTCTTAAAAAATACAAAAAATCCTAGCAAGGACATAAAATATCTTTGCTAGGATTTCTGTTTTGGTCTAAATCAAGGCTTAGATCATGCTAGGAAGCATTAAGCGTTGCCGCCGCGCTTCTTGATGATTTCAGCTTGGATTGACTTAGGACATGGTGAGTAGTGGTCCATAACCATCGTGAAGGTACCACGGCCTTGAGTGGATGAACGCAGAGTAGTTGCGTAACCAAACATTTCTGACAATGGAACCATCGCGTTGATAACCTTGGCACCTGCCCGGTCTTCCATACCTTCCATTTGGCCACGACGAGCAGTGATTGAGCCCATAACGTCACCAAGGTATTCTTCTGGAGCGATGACTTGAACCTTCATGATTGGTTCAAGGATAACAGCGCCGGCCTTTGCAGCAGCGTTCTTCAAAGCCAATGATGCGGCAACCTTGAAGGCAGCTTCACTTGAGTCGACTTCGTGGTATGAACCGTCGTACAGCTTAGCCTTAACGTCGATCAATGGGTAGCCAGCCAGAACACCGTTCTTCATGGCTTCTTGCAGACCAGCGTCAACTGATGGGATGTATTCACGAGGAACTACACCACCGACAATGGCGTCTTCGAATTCGTAACCCTTGCCTTCGTTTGGAGTAAATTCGATCCAAACGTCACCGTATTGACCCTTACCACCGGACTGACGAACAAACTTACCTTGAGCTTGAGTCGGTACAGTGAAGGTTTCACGGTAGGCAACTTGTGGTTCACCGATGGTTGCTTCAACGTTGAATTCACGCTTCATACGTTCAACCATGATGTCCAGGTGAAGTTCACCCATCCCGGAGATCAAAGTTTCACCAGTTTCTGGGTTGGTTTCAGCCCGGAAAGTTGGGTCTTCTTCAGTCAGCTTTTGCAAAGCGACGTCCATCTTGTCCCGGTCAGCCTTTGACTTAGGTTCAACTGAAACTTGGATAACTGGAGCTGGGATGTCCAGGCTTTCCAGAATCAATGGGTGAGCTGGGTCAGTCAAAGAGTCACCAGTAGTGGTGTTCTTCAAACCGATGGCACCAGCGATGTCACCTGAGAAGACTTCTGGGATTTCAGTACGTGAGTTGGCGTGCATTTGCAGCAAACGACCAACACGTTCACGTTGGTTCTTTGAAGCGTTCAATACGTAAGAACCTGATTCCAATGAACCAGTGTAGACACGGATGAAAGTCAAACGACCAACAAATGGGTCAGTAGCGATCTTGAAGGCCAAAGCTGCGAATGGCTTGTTGTCGTCAGCCAGCAGTTCAACTTCGTTGCCGTCCTTGTCGTGGGCGATGTAAGGCTTAACGTCAAGTGGTGATGGCAGGTAGTCAACAACACCGTCAAGCATCATTTGCACACCCTTGTTCTTGAAGGCTGAACCAGCAAATACTGGGAAGGCCTTCAAATCCAAAGTTGCCCGACGCAAAGCAGCCTTAAGTTCTTCGTTGGTAATTTCTTCACCGCCAAGGAACTTTTCCATGATGTCGTCGTCAACTTCAGCGATCTCTTCGATCATTTCTTCACGACGGCTTTCGGCTTCTTCCTTGTATTCGTCTGGAACTGGAATAGTTTCCCAGTTTGCGCCCAGCTTGTCTTCGTCGTAGACGTCGGCAACCATGTCGAACAAGTCGATAACGCCTTCGAATTGGTCTTCAGCACCGATAGGCATTTGAACGGCGATAGCGTTAGCGTTCAAACGTTCGTGCAGACTCTTAACTGAGAAGTCGAAGTTGGCACCGATCTTGTCCATCTTGTTAACGAAGACGATCCGCGGAACACCGTAGTTTTCAGCTTGACGCCAAACGTTTTCAGTTTGTGGTTCAACACCTGATTGAGCGTCCAGAACAGTTACGGCGCCGTCAAGGACACGCAGGGAACGTTCAACTTCGATAGTGAAGTCGACGTGTCCTGGGGTGTCGATGATGTTGATCCGGTGGTCCTTCCATTGCGCAGTAGTGGCTGCGGAAGTGATCGTGATCCCACGTTCCTTTTCTTCTTCCATCCAGTCCATTTGGGAGTCACCTTCGTGAGTTTCACCAATCTTGTGGATCTTACCAGTGTAGTAAAGGATACGTTCAGTAGTAGTAGTCTTACCGGCGTCGATGTGGGCCATGATACCGATGTTGCGAGTCTTCTCTAATGAGAATTCACGTTTGTTAGCCATAATTTTCTATCTCCTTAGATAACGAGCACTAGATTAGAAACGGTAGTGAGCGAAGGCACGGTTGGCTTCTGCCATACGGTGCACGTCTTCACGCTTCTTAACGGCTGAACCAGTGTTGTTTGAGGCATCGATCAATTCGTTTGCCAAACGTTCATCCATAGTGTGTTCGTTACGCAGGCGGGAGTATGAAACAAGCCAACGCAATGCCAAAGTAGTTTGTCTTTCTGGACGAACTTCTACAGGAACTTGGTAGTTAGAACCACCGATACGGCGAGCCTTAACTTCCAAAACTGGCTTAACGTTGTTCATGGCTTCTTCAAAGACGTCCATTGGTTCCTTGCCAGTCTTGTCCTTGATGATGTCAAAAGCATCGTACAAGATTGATGAAGCTTGAGCTCTCTTACCATCCTTCATCAAGTGGTTGATCAGCTTAGTAACCAGCTTTGAGTTGTAAACTGGGTCTGCTAAAACGTCTCTCTTTGAAACATGACCTTTTCTTGGCATTATTTAAGTCCTCCTTTAACCCTTCTTAGCACCGTACTTGGAACGAGCTTGCTTTCTGCCGTCAACACCAGCAGTGTCAAGGGCACCACGAACGATGTGGTAACGTACACCAGGAAGGTCCTTTACACGGCCCCCACGGATCAGGACAACTGAGTGTTCTTGCAAGTTGTGGCCTTCACCTGGGATGTAGGCAGTAACTTCAGTCAAGTTTGAAAGACGTACACGGGCGTACTTACGCAAAGCTGAGTTAGGCTTCTTTGGCGTCATAGTACCGACACGAGTCGCAACCCCACGCATTTGTGGTGCTGGGTTGAAGACTTGTTCCTTCTTCATGCTGTTGTAGCTGTAGTTCAAGGCTGGTGACTTTGACTTAGTAGTCTTTGAGTGACGGCCTTTTCTAACCAATTGATTAATGGTTGGCATTAACTAGTTCCTCCTAAATTTATATATCATTTTGTTCACATATCCGGGAGTTTCTTTTTTGCCTCGCGGAGTAATCTTCAAAACATACATCTGTTAGTATACTCCATTTGCCAGCCAATGCAAAGCTTTTTTTCAAGAATTTCCTGTCTGGAAAAAGCTGCGCTTCTTCACGCGATGACAGCGTTTTCCATCTATGCTAAGATTGGTTTTAGACGAAAAATATTAATTTGCAGTTAGTAGAAATGAAAAAATGAGGTAAAAAATGATCAAATTAATTGCAATCGATACTGACGGCACCCTGCTCAACTCACAAGGGCAAATCCAGTCCAGCAGCAAAGAAGCCATCTCTAAGGCACTTGAACGCGGCGTTAAGGTCGTCCTTTGCTCCGGCCGGCCAATTGCCGGCTTGGCCCCTTACATGGATGAGCTGGGGATTAAGGGCGAAGACCAGTACGCCGTGACTTTAAACGGGGCAATCAGCCGCAAGGCCAGCGGGGAAATCATGACCAGCGACTTGATCGCCAACTCAGTTTACCGGCAGCTGACGGCCTACGCCCTGTCTTTAAAGCTTCCCTTCAATATCGTTGACTTTGAATCCCGGATCATCACACCTAACCACGACATTGACCCGATGGTTTACCAGCAGGCTTACGAAAACCAGGCCGTCCTTTACGTCAGAAATGTCGAAGACTTCCCGGAAAAGGGCCAGGCTATCGCCAAGGCCTGCTTTGTCGGCAGCGAAGCTCTTTTGGACAGAGTTGAAGACCAGGTCAAGGAAGACTGGGGACAAGACTTCAACGTTCTGCGGACTGACGCCCGCTTCCTTGAATTGCTCAATCCCAAGGTTAATAAAGGCCAAGGACTGAAAGAACTCTGCGGCCGGCTGGAAATCGCGCCAGAAGAAGTCATGGCCATCGGCGATGAGAGAAACGACTTAGACATGTTTGCTTTTGCCGGCACCAGCATAGCCATGGGCAACGGCAATGACTTGGTCAAGCAAGCTGCTGACTATGTGACCGCAAGCAATGATAAAGACGGGATTGCCCAGGCTTTGGAAAAATTCGTGCTGAACAATTAAAACTGATTTTCCCTACCATCTAAATTTTTTGCCTTTTAAAAAAATATTGGCCAAAAAGGTGTAATAGTAATTGGAGGGAAAAATATGCTCAGCAAAATCATATCTTTATCTTGCGGTCTTTTGGCAGCTCTCATTGCCGACCGCTACCGTTATAATACCTTTCTTGAGTGTAAAAGCTGGCCGGCGGATGACCTGCCTTACATCATCCTGGCCGGCAATTTATCGGTTCATACTGACTCCAATTTTGAAGATTTTGGCATTTTCCTACCGTTTCTAATCAACTTATTTTTAATGGTCGTCAGCGACCTGCATGAACAGTCTTTTGATACTTACCTGCTCGTCGTGCCGCTGGTCACCGGGCTGATACAGTTTTTTCAGGCACCAAATACTGAAGGCCTGGGGCAGGCTGCCTTTTTTCTGGCAGTCTTGGTCTGGCTTGCTTTTACAGGGAAAATGGGCAGCGGGGACGTCTGGTTTTATATAATTACGGTCCTAAACTTCTCTGGCCTTGTTGCCCTAAAGAGTTTCTTGCTTGCCTCCCTGCTCGCCATCGCCCACGCGCTTTGGCAAAAGCGGCCAGGTAAAGAACCCTTCGCCTTCCTGCCCTACTTATTCTGGGGCCTCAACCTCCAATTTTTCCTTTAGGGCAAAACAAAAAACGTTCGGATGACTTTGAGCCATTCGAACGTTTTTTGTTAATCAAACTGAATTACTTGCTTTCAGTTTCCTTGTTTTCGTCTTCCATCTTCTTTTCCAGGTCAGCGATTGAGTAAACTGAGTCTGGTTGTTGAACATCGGCCTTTGGCACTTGGTCGCGGTAAATTGGCATACCAGTACCAGCTGGGATGATCTTCCCGATGATGACGTTTTCCTTCAAACCAAGAAGCGGGTCGTTCTTGCCGCGGATTGACGCGTCGGTAAGAACACGGGTGGTTTCCTGGAAGGAAGCAGCTGACAGGAAACTGTTGGTTTCCAAGGCAGCCTTGGTGATACCCAGAATGTCAGCCTGGGCAGTAGCCGGGATCCCGCCACTGATGATGACGTCACGGTTTCTGTCGCGGAATTCAGCGATGTCCATGACTTCACCTGGCAAGATGTCGGTTTCACCTGGGTCAAGAACCCGGACCTTCTGCAGCATCTGTCTGGTCAAGACTTCGGCGTGCTTGTCGGCCAGATCAACACCCTGAGTCCGGTATGACTTCTGGACTTCAGCCAGGATGTATTCTTCAGTCGTCAAGGTGTCAGTTACCTTGATCAATTCCTTAGGGTCGATAGAACCAGGGATCAGCTTGTCACCACGGTGGATTTCATCACCTTCCTGAACTGCTGGCTTAGCAGTGTAAGGAATGGTGTAGACTCTGGTGTCGATCTTGCCCTTAACGGTGATTTCCTGCAAGTGTTCAGCCGCGTTGCTTTCGATCTTGTCAACAACACCGTCAACTTCAGAGATGACCGCGCGACCCTTAGGGTTGCGGGCTTCGAACAATTCTTGCACACGAGGCAGACCTTGAGTGATGTCTTCTGCGCCGGCAACACCACCGGTGTGGAAAGTACGCAGGGTCAGCTGGGTACCTGGTTCACCGATTGACTGAGCGGCAACCGTACCAACTGCTTCACCGATTTCAACTTCTTCGGCAGTGGCCAGGTTCCGGCCGTAACACTTCCGGCAGATACCGTGGGAAGTGTTGCAAGTCAGGATTGACCGGATTTGGACTTCCTGCACGCCAGCGTCAACGATCTTCTGCGCCATTTGTTCATCCATCAGGACGCCCTTAGGGCAGATGACTTCACCGGTTTGCGGGTCACGGACAGTCCGATTGGTAAAGCGGCCTACCAGACGGTCGTAAAGTGATTCGATCAAGCCGGCATCCTTGTCAACGATGGCCTTGGCAGTAATGCCGCGGTCAGTGCCACAGTCGTCTTCACGGATGATAACGTCCTGGGCAACGTCTACCAGACGACGGGTCAGGTAACCAGACTGGGCGGTCTTCAAGGCCGTGTCAGTCATCCCCTTCCGGGCGCCGTGAGTGGACATGAACAGTTCCAGAACGGTCAGACCTTCCTTGAAGTTGGAGATAACCGGGATTTCGAACAATTCACCACTTGGAGTGGCCATCAAACCACGCATACCAGCCAGCTGGGTAAAGTTGGAGATGTTACCACGGGCACCAGACTGCTGCATGACGGAGATTGGGTTCTTTTGGTCCTTGAATTCGGCAATTTCCTGTTGAACGGCATCCTTACAGTCAGTCCAGATCTTGATGATGTTGTCGTGACGTTCCTTGTCGGACAGCTTGCCCCGGCGGAACATCTTGGATACCTGCTTAACCTGCTTGCGGGCTTCAGCAACCAAGGCATCCTTGGTCTTGGTTTCCGGAACGTCGGCCATACCGATAGTCAAGCCGGAGATAGTTGAAGCTGAGTAGCCCATTTCCTTCAAGTCGTCCAGGTATTCAGAAGTTCTTTGTACCCGGTAGCGCTTGTAGATTTCAGAAATAGTGTCACCCAGGAAGCCCTTCTTGAATGGGGTAGCCACCAGGTCCTGGCCAACTTCAGCAATCTTGTCGTGGATATCCTGGCCGTCTTCCAGGAAGTACTTGTCAGCCATTGGCTGCTTCAAGTTGTCCTGGGTTGGTTCGTTGATGTAGAAGTAGTCGTCTGGGAAGAGGGAGTTGAAGACCAAGCGGCCGTAAGTAGTTACGAAAATGCTGTCTTCGTGGCCCGCGCCCCAGTCCTTCTTCGGCATTGAAGCTGCTGACACACCGATGATGGTGTGGTAGTGAATGTCGCCGTTGTTGTAGGCAATGGTTGCTTCTTCTGGAGTAGCAAAGATCATGCCTTCGCCTTCCCGGCCGATTTCAGCCTGGGTCAGCCAGTAGTTACCCAAAACGATGTCCTGGGACGGAGTAACGATTGGCGTACCGTCCTTAGGAGTCAAAATGTGGTGGGCAGCCAGCATCAAGAGGCGGGATTCAGCTACAGCTTCGTCTGACAGCGGCACGTGGATGGCCATCTGGTCACCGTCGAAGTCGGCGTTGTATGCTTCACAAGCCAGTGGGTGCAAACGCAGGGCCTTGCCTGGGACCAAAACTGGTTCAAAGGCCTGGATTGACAGACGGTGCAGGGTAGGTGCCCGGTTCAAAAGAACTGGACGTTCCTTAATGACGTATTCCAATACGTCCCAGATGTCGTCGTCTTCACGGTCGATCTTGCGCTTGGCGTTCTTGATGTTGGAAGCAATACCCCGACGGACAAGTTCCCGCATAACGAATGGCTTGAACAATTCCAGAGCCATTGGACGCGGAACACCGCATTGGTAAAGCTTCAGCTTTGGAGAAACGTCGATAACTGAACGGCCGGAGTAGTCAACACGCTTACCAAGCAAGTTTTGACGGAAACGCCCTTGCTTACCCTTCAGCATGTGTGAGATAGACTTCAGTGGCCGGTTGCCTGGCCCAACAACTGGGCGGCCCCGGCGGCCGTTGTCGATCAAAGCGTCAACTGCTTCTTGCAGCATCCGCTCTTCGTTTTGCACGATCAAGCCAGGAGCGTGCATGTCCAGCAGCTTCTTCAACCGGTTGTTACGGTTGATAACCCGGCGGTAAAGGTCGTTCAAGTCTGAAGTGGCGAAACGGCCACCTTCCAGTTGAACCATTGGCCGCAAGTCCGGCGGAATAACCGGAACAGTTTCCATAACCATCCATTCAGGCTTGTTGCCGCTGTTTCTGAAGGCATCAAGGATGTCCAGCCGGCGGATGGCCCGGGTCCGCTTTTGCCCCTTCAAGGTTTGCAGTTCTGCCTTAAGGGCAGTAACTTCCTTGTCCAGGTCAACCTGCTTAAGCAGGTCGCGGATAGCTTCGGCACCCATCTTGGCTACGAAGCGGTTGCCGTACTTGGCCTTTTCTTCCCGGTATTCAGCTTCAGTCAAGAGCTGCTTGGCTTCCAGGCCAGTGTCACCTGGATCGATGACAATGTAGGCCGCGAAGTAGATGACTTCTTCCAATTGCTTTGGAGATACGTCCAAAACCAGCCCCATTCTTGACGGAATACCCTTGAAGTACCAAATGTGGGTTACAGGAGCAGCCAATTCGATGTGGCCCATCCGTTCCCGGCGCACGTGAGAGGTCGTTACTTCAACCCCGCACCGGTCACAGACGATCCCCTTGTAGCGAACGCCCTTGTACTTGCCACAGGCACAAGCGTAGTCCTTGGTCGGCCCGAAGATCCGTTCATCGAACAGACCGTCTTTTTCTGGCTTCAAAGTCCGGTAGTTGATGGTTTCCGGCTTCTTAACTTCCCCGTAAGACCAACTTCTGATCTTGTTTGGTGAAGCCAAACCAATCTGCATGCTTTCAAACTTATTTACGTCGATCAAAGTTTAACCTCCCAATTACTTTGAAGCCTTGTCGTCGTCAGCAGTTTCAGCTTCATTTGCATCAGCATCTGCTTCAGCTGCATCTGCACCTTCTGCTTCAGCTTCCGCGGCGATTTCGGCCTCTTCTTCGGCCAACTTCTTCTTTTCTTGCGCTTCCGCAAGGCGAGATAAAGTATCGATGTTTACGTGTTCATTTGAGTCTTCGTCCATGTCGCGCAGTTCGACTTCGTTTTCGTCGCTGTCCAAAACGCGCAGATCCAGGCCCAATGATTGCAGTTCCTTGACCAAAACGCGGAATGATTCAGGCACGCCTGGCTTAGGAATTCTTTCGCCCTTGACGATCGCTTCGTAGGCTTTGACACGGCCGACAACGTCGTCAGACTTGTAGGTCAGGATTTCTTGCAGGGTGTAGGCTGCACCGTAGGCTTCCAAAGCCCAGACTTCCATTTCACCGAAACGCTGGCCACCGAATTGCGCCTTACCACCCAAAGGCTGTTGGGTAACAAGTGAGTAAGGCCCGATTGACCGCGCGTGGATCTTGTCGTCGACCATGTGAGTCAGCTTTAGGTAGTACATAACCCCGACTGAAACCCGGTTGTGGAATGGTTCACCGGTCCGGCCATCGTAAAGGACAGTCTTACCGTCTGAGTCAACGCCGGCTTCGCGGACAAAGTCCCAAACGTCATCTTCGCTGGCCCCGTCGAATACTGGAGTAGCCACGTGGATACCCAAGGCGCGGGCTGCCCGGCCCAAGTGGATTTCAAGCAGCTGCCCGATGTTCATACGTGATGGCACACCCATTGGGTTCAAGCAGATGTCGACTGGAGTACCGTCTGGCAGGTAAGGCATGTCTTCAACTGGAGCAACCAAGGCAACCGTACCCTTGTTACCGTGACGACCGGACATCTTGTCCCCGACTTGAATCTTTCTCTTTTGCACGATGTAGACCCGGACCAGGGTGTTGACGCCTGGTGCCAGTTCGTCGCCGGCTTCGCGGGTGAAGACTTGAACGTCTTGAACCACACCGCCACCGCCGTGAGGTACCTTCAATGAAGTATCACGGACTTCACGGGCCTTTTCACCAAAGATGGCGTGCAGCAGTCTTTCTTCAGCGCTCAGTTCAGTGATCCCCTTAGGGGTAACCTTGCCGACCAGGATGTCGCCGTCGTGAACTTCGGCACCGATCCGGATGATCCCGTTTTCGTCCAGGTCCTTCAAGGCATCTTCACCAACGTTAGGGATTTCCCGGGTGATTTCTTCCGGCCCCAGCTTGGTGTCACGGGCTTCTGAGTCGTAGTCTTCAATGTGGATTGAAGTGTAGACGTCTTCCTTAACCAGGCGTTCGCTCAGCATGATGGCGTCTTCGAAGTTGTACATGTTCCAAGTGGTGAAGGCGATAACCGGGTTTTGACCCAGAGCAAGTTCGCCGTCAGCCATTGACGGACCGTTGGCAATTACCTGGCCGTCAACAACCTTGTCGCCGCGCTTGACGTTTGGCGTCTGGTTGTAGTTCTTAGTCGCGTTTGACCGGCGGTACTTTTCAAGGGTGTAAGTATCCAAAGTCTGGTCTTCGCGGCGGACGCGGATTTCGTTTGCGTCCACGTATTCAACTTCACCGTCTGCTTCAGCCAGCAAAGCGTCACCGGAGTCGTGACCTGCCCGGTATTCCATACCAGTAGCCACAAGCGGACCATGCGGGTTGATCAAAGGAACAGCCTGACGTTGGTGGTTGGCCCCCATCAAGGCCCGGTTGGAGTCGTCGTTTTCCAGGAATGGAATACATGCGGAAGTTACGGAAACAACCTGCTTTGGAATAACGTCCATGTAGTCGATCCGGTCTGGACTTACTTCGACGTTGTCTTCCCGGTGCCGGCAAAGAATCACGTCATCAACGAAGGAGCCGTCTTCGTTCAAAGGAGTGTTGGCCCCGGCGATGATGTAGTTGTCTTCTACATCGGCAGTCAAGTAGTCGATCTTGTCGGTAACCTTGTGGGTTGCCCAAGAAACGCGCCGGTATGGAGTTTCCAGGAAGCCGTACTTGTTGATGATGGCGTAAGTGGCCATGGAGTTGATCAAACCGATGTTAGGACCTTCTGGCGTTTCGATTGGGCACAGACGGCCGTAGTGGGTGTAGTGAACGTCACGGACTTCGTAGCCGGCCCGGTCACGGGACAGACCACCAGGCCCCAAGGCGGACATACGCCGCTTGTGGGTCAATTCACCCAGCGGGTTGTTTTGGTCCATGAATTGAGAAAGCTGGGATGAACCGAAGAATTCCTTGATTGAACCAACGATTGGCCGGATGTTGATCAATTGCTGCGGAGTAACCGTAGCCGCGTCTTGAATTGACATACGTTCGCGGACAACCCGTTCCATCCGGGCCAAACCGATCCGCATCTGGTTTTGCAGCAATTCGCCAACCCGGCGAATGCGGCGGTTGCCCAAGTGGTCGATGTCGTCGATGTTGCCGACGCCTTCTTGGAGTTCCAGGAAGTAGTTGACAGCAGCGATGATGTCGGCTGGAGTGATGCACTTAACGTCTTCGTCAATGTGACCGTTGGAGATCAGCTTGATTTCCCGGTCTGGAATTTCACGGGAGAAGACCTTGATTTCCTGAACAGTTACAGGTTCTGGAATCGCGCCTTCGTCAGATGGAGTGTAGGTAACAGTCTTGAAGTCGTCGCGGTCCAGGTAGTCCTTCAGAACGTCCATGACTTCGTTGTTGACAACCGTCCCCTTGGCAGCCAGAACTTCCCCAGTGTCAGGGTCAGCCAGGGTTTCAGCCAAAGTGTAGCCCAAAAGCCGGTTCTTCAAGCTCAGCTTCTTGTTGACCTTGTAGCGGCCAACGGCAGCCAGGTCGTAGCGACGTGGGTCAAAGAAGCGGGAAACCAAAAGGCTCCGGGATGAGTCGGTAGTCTTAGGTTCACCTGGACGCAGACGATCATAGATGTCCTTCAAAGCTTCTGCTACCCGGCTGTCTGCTGGGTTCTTGTGAACATCCTTGTCCAAAGTCAGGTCCAAAGTGTCGCTGTCGCCGAAGATTTCCTTGATTTCACTGTCGGAGCCAAAGCCCAGAGCCCGGACCAGGACAGATAAAGGAAGCTTCCGGGTCCGGTCAACCCGGACGTAGGAAATGTTCTTGGCGTCAGTTTCGAATTCCAACCAAGCCCCGCGGTTAGGGATAACAGTCGTGCCGAAGATTTGCCGGCCGTTCTTGTCGAATTCGCCACTGTAGTAGACACCAGGTGATCTAACCAGCTGGGAAACGATAACTCTTTCTGCCCCGTTAACGATGAAGGAGCCTGACTTGGTCATCAGCGGTAAGTCGCCGAAGAAGACGTCTTGGGTCTTGATTTCGCCAGTTTCGTGGTTGGTCAATTTCAGAGTCACGTGCATTGGAGCGGAGTAAGTCGCGTCATGCTTGCGTGATTCATCGACAGTATACTTAGGTTCTTGCAGCTTGTAGTCGACGTATTCCAGGGTCAAGCGGCCAGAAGTGTCGCTGATTGGCAGAATGTCGTCAAAAACTTCCTTAACGCCTTCGTCAAGGAACCACTTGTATGATTCAGTCTGTACGTCGGTCAAGTTTGGCAGCGGCAGGATTTCCTTAATCCGTGAGAAGCTGCGTCTTGTCCGGTGTTGTCCGTAATTTACTACGTGTCCGTTTAGCAAGGAAAACATCCTTTCTATCCTGTTGAAGAGAGCAAATATTACATTTGTGTTACATTTTAAAAAGGCCGGGATTTTGGGCATAAAAAAGACAAAAACGAACCAGTCGTTTTTGTCTTTATCATTTTACTGGACAATATATCAGTAAAATCCTGAACTTCAGCCTTTTAAATCGCCCAATATTGTACCACTAATTTTAAAGCAAAGCAAGCCCTAGCGGCCGCTAAAAAGCATGGCCGCCTGGCTGGCCAGACCAACCCCAGTGAGCTGGTAGCCGCCAGCCGTGATATTCCAGAAAATCTGCTTGCCTTGCGGGCTGAGCTGGGACTTGATTGCAACCGGCTCTAAAGCGATCCGCAAGTCTCGCATCACCTTGCCCAGGTAGACCTTCTGTTCCAGCTGCTGCTTAGCTTCCAGCAACGCCTCCCGCTCTTCTCTTGGCATTTCGTCGTAAAGAGCGTCGATGATATCGCTGTAAAGCAGAATCCGCCCGTCAGTCTTCTTGCTTGCTTCTTGTTTTGCCTTTGTGGCTGCTTCTTTTTTCTTTTTGCCAAACATAATCTGCCTCCAAAAATAACATAAACAATCTTTTGTTACGCTAAATTATAGGCAGATATTCACATCTGTCAATAAAAAATTCAGTCTTTGCAAATATTTAAAGAATACGTGCAGCCGCTCGCTGCCGGCCTAGCCCTTGACCTTTTCGCCGGACTTGGCCTTGACGATTTCAAAGCGCAGCTTGCCGCCCCGGGCGCCAATCTTGACCGTGTCGCCGGCCTGCAGCTTTTCGCTGACCAGGTCCTGGGCTAATTCGTCTTCAACTTCATCCTGGATGGTCCGCCGCAATGGCCGGGCCCCCATTTCCGGATTGTAGCCGTCCTTGGCCAATTGGTCCAAGGCAGCTGGCGACAGGCGCAAAGTAATGTCTTTTTCCGCCAGCCGCTTGAGCAGTTTCCGGGTCAGAAGCGTCACGATTTCCCGCAGCTGCTTGGCATCCAGCGGCTTGAAGACGATCTTTTCGTCGATCCGGTTCAAAAATTCCGGCCGGAAGAAGTCCTTGGTGGCCTTGGTTACCTTTTCCGTGATCAGCTTGCCCTGGTCTTCCTGGCTGGCAGAGAAGCCCACGTGGCTGTCAGCCTCCAGGCTTCTGGAACCAAGGTTGGAAGTCATGATGATAATCGTGTTTCTGAAGTCGACCTTTCGGCCCAGGGAGTCAGTCATGAAGCCTTCATCCAGCACCCGCAGCAAGACGTTGAAGATTTCCGGATTGGCCTTTTCCACTTCGTCAAAAAGAACGACTGAGTAAGGATGTTCCCGGACCTTGTTGGAAAGCTGGCCCCCTTCTTCGTAGCCAACATAACCAGGCGCTGACCCGATCAGCTTAGAGGAAGATTCCCGGTCCATGTACTCTGACATGTCGACTCTGATGATGTTGTCTTCTGAGCCAAAAACTGCCTCAGCCACGGCCTTGGCCAGTTCAGTCTTGCCGACCCCGGTTGGGCCCAGGAAGAGGAAGGAACCGATTGGCCGGTTCTCATCCTTCAAACCGCTTCTTGACCGGCGGATGGCATTAGCCACGGCCTTGACGGCATCGTCCTGGCCAATGACTCTTTCATGCAGGATCCCTTCCAGGCGGGCCAGGCGCTTGTTTTCACTGGTCTTGAGCTGGGTTACCGGAACCCCGGTCCAGATGGAGACCACCTTGGCCACGTCTTCAGCACCAACGACTGACCGCTTTTCATCCTTGCCGGCCAACTTTTTAGCAATCTCGCTGCGCTTTTGCCGCAAGGCGACTTCCTGGTCGCGCAGCTTGGCCGCTTGGGCAAAGTTTTGCTTGGCTGCTTCATCGTTCTTTTGCTTGAGAGTCCGGCTGATTTCCAAATCGATTTCAGCCAAGTCCTTGTCTTCGCCAGTGTCATTGGCCAGTTTAACCGCCGCACTGGCTTCATCGATCAAGTCGATGGCCTTGTCTGGCTGGTAGCGGTCGGCAATGTAGCGGCTGGACAAGTCAACTGCTGCCTGCAGGGCTTCTTCTGACAAGGCTACCCGGTGGTAGTCCTCGTACTTGTCCTTGATCCCATGCAAAATCTGCAGGGTTTCTTCTTCATTTGGCTCAGCCAGGCGGACCAGCTGGAAGCGGCGGACAAAGGCAGAGTCTTTTTCCATGTGCTTGCGGTATTCTTCAAAAGTCGTGGCCCCGATCAATTGAATATCCCCGCGGGCCAATGCCGGCTTCAAGGTGTTGGAGGCGCTCATCGCCCCTTCCGCGTCCCCGGCCTTGACCAAAGAGTGGATTTCGTCGACAAAAAGAATGACATTCTTGCTGGCAGTAACTTCCTTGATCAAGCGGTCCATCCGCTCTTCAAATTCACCCCGGTAGCGGGTACCGGCCACCATGCTGTTGACGTCCAGCGAAACCACCCGCTTGTCAGCCAGATCCCGGGGAACCTTTTTATCAACGATTGCGCTGGCCAAAGCTTCTGCGACCGCGGTCTTGCCGACCCCAGGCTCACCGACCAAAAGGGGGTTGTTCTTGGTCCGCCGGGAAAGGATCTGAATCACCCGGTCCAGTTCCCGCTGGCGGCCGATCACCGGGTCAATGTCACCTTCTTTAGCCCGCCGGTTCAAGTCGATCCCAAACCGGTCCAAAATCGGCGTCTGTGACTGGCTTGCCCCAGCGGCTGGCCGGCTGGCCTGGCTGCTTTCCCCAGTCACCTGGTTGGCATCATCCAGTTCGTCTTTCAAGTTGTCCAGGTCCACGTCCAGGTTGCGCAGGATCATGGCTGACAAGATCTGCTCGCTGGAAACCAAAGCTTGAAGAATGTCCGTCGTTTCAATTTCCTTGCTGGACCGGAGTTCAGAATTCCGCTTGGCGTAGTCCAGCGCCAAAGTCAGCCGGGGAGAAAACTCCATGTAGCTGGTTGGGGCCGCTGAGCCGTAGCCCGTGTAGCGCTCGATTTCTTCCCTGACCCCGGCCGGCGTCACGTTCATGGTCCGCAGGATCTTGCCAGCCTTGCCGTCAGCTTCGATTACCAGGGCCAAAAGGACATGCTCAGTCCCGATCAGGCGGTGGTGAAACTCCTTGGCTTGTTCCTGGGCAATTTCCAAGACCTGTCTGCTGCTTTTACTGTATGAATTTTGCATATAAAAATCGCCTCACACCGGACCTAGTTGCCTAAAGCTACTGCCGCTATCTGCTCTAAGTACTTCTGGTCCAAATCATCAAAATTGTTCAAATTAGTCGAGTCAAAGTCGTACACGCCCCAGAAATTGCCGCTCCGGTCAAAAATCGGCACGACGATTTCTGAATTGGAGGCACTGTCGCAGGCGATATGGCCTGGGAAGTCATGGACATTGGCCACGATCTGCGTCTTCTTTTCCAAGGCGGCTTTCCCGCAGACCCCCTTGCCCAGCTGGATGTGCACGCAGGCCGGCATCCCCTGGAAGGGCCCCAGGATCAATTCCCCTTTTTCAAAGCGGTAAACCCCGGCAAAATTGACGTTTTTCATTCCTGCTTTCAAAAGGGCCGAAACATTGCCGGTATTGGCGATCCAGTCGCTCTCCCCGGCCGTCAAGGCCTTGGCCTGCTCAAGCAATAACTCGTACTCCGCCTGACTTGCTGCTGCCATGATTTCCTCCTTCGCGTCTGCCAAATAATAGGTAAAAAGGCAAAAATTGCTATGCTTGCAAGCATAACATTTCCCGATCTTTTCGACAAGCCAGGTGCCCTGCAGATCTATTATAAGGCAAAAAGAAAAGACCCGCTAACTAGCGAGTGCTATAAGAAATGTGGAAGAATGTGCGCTTGATACCGGCTGGTTCACATTATGGTCAAGATATTCAGCTTTGCGACTATCACATCATCGATATCTCTACTTCCAGCACCGACATGCCTGGCTGGAACATACCCAGCACATAACATAGGACTCTGCCGGCTTCCATTTCTCTCACGAGCGTTCACTGCCAAGCTTTCGCATTGACAGCGTGGGCGATCTCTGCACTCGATATGCTCACATCACCTGTACGGCTGAAGCCGCAGACAATGCCTTTATCCGAAGATGAGCAACCGAACTGTCTCACGAGTTCTGAACTCGCTTCTCGCATGTTCTTCCATTTGAGGAATTGCATGCGCGGTCGTAGAAACCGATTGCTGCCAAAACAACTTATCGGCTTCCCGTCCGGTGAGCCATCTGCACCGAAACAGCCGCTTACGCAACTGCTCAAGTAACAGATGGCATTCCGGCCATTAGCCTGCCCGCATGGATCCTTGTGGATCCTTCAATTCTTTACAATGCTTTATTGTATCTTGGATGATCAATCAAAAAAGTAAGATTCATCATTGCATTCATGTCCCGATCTACAACCTTATTGTAGTTCGGGCATTTTTTGTTGTAGCACACATATTCATTGTGCTTGGTGCCATGCTTCTTATTGCCAGAAAGAGTAATCTTCTCATCGTCCTTCTTGACGTTGCCGCACGCTGCACAGCGCTGGGTGCTTGGATAAAAGCGATTGGCAATCACCAATTTGACCCCGGCAGACTTGCACTTGTATTCGAGATAGCTGCGAAAGCGTCCAAACAGCGCACGGTGCACGCCTTTTGAAGCGACATGGCTCATAAGCATGCCCTTGACGTCCAGATCCTCAATGCAGATTGCATCATATTCTCTGACAAGGTGAGTCGTGTACTTGTGCATCGCGTCATCCTGCATGCGGTGAGCACGCTCGTAAAGCTTCTGAAGCTTGATTCTCGCTTTTTGATAGCTTTTTGAGCGCTTCCCGGCAATCTGGCCATTTTCTTCCAGCTTTCTTGCCAGAATCCGCTGCTGGTGCTTGATGTTCTCATAGACTCTTGCCAGCTTGACGGCGCCATTGTTTCCTTTGTGCAGAAAATAGTGTTCTCCTTCTGCATCATTGAAATGGCTGACATTGACGTCAATTCCTGTCTTCTTACCCGTATGCTTGTGAATGTATGGTGGCGTCTCATACTTGTAAGGAACCGCCATGTAGTAATGGCCGTGTTCACGGTAAAAGCTTATCGTCCCAAATTCCGCATTTTTGGGGATTTCAGAAAATCTTATGCTATGCCATTCGCCCTTATAAGGTGCTGGGACAGGCAAGGTCAGCTTCCCGTGGTTGCCTTCCTTTGCGAGCACCACGCCTTGATTCAACTTAAAGCCTTGACGTTTGGCTTTCTTGGATTGAAAAACGGGGCGTCCGGCACCTCTTTTAACTTTGAGTGCCTTATCTTTTGCAAACTTCTTGAATGATTTGCCCAAGTCAGCGCATGCTTGCTGCAGGATACGCGAAGAAATCTGCTTTTCCCATGACTGTTTGTTTGCCGTAAGCTTTTTCTGAATCAGTGCTGCGGTTGGGTAGTATCTAGATATAAATAACTTCTGCTCTTCAGTAAATTGCCGTTCTTCTTTTGGCTTCTTGAATTCCATCAGAATCTCTGGACTGACTAACATACGATATTCCGAATAGGTCGCATTCCACAGTTCTAGGGCCTTATTGTAGCAATAACGGCGATAGTCACACCACTGGTCCAAGACGTGAGCCATAGTAGCATCTGGATATAAACGATATACGTGAGTCCTTTTGGTTGTCATTTGTCTTCACCTCTTTTCGACAAGCATATTTTAGCACTTATTCCAACTATTTTCCAAACACACGTTCAAAAAAAGAAGCAAAAAAATGCGTTGCATCTTTTGACTAAAATCATAGGTGCAACACACTTAATTTCTATTAAGATAGAAGTTGTTTTCTTTTGCAAGCACATTACGCTATATTTTTCGATATAGTTCTATATTACTTGTTACTAATTAGCGAGTCTTTGATGAAGCGGAAGACGGGATTCGAACCCGCGACCCCCACCATGGCAAGGTGATGTTCTACCACTGAACTACTTCCGCGATACATTTATTAGTTTACCAAAAAATTTCTCTTTTGCAAGTCTTTTTTGCCCATAAATGAGAAAAAATGTGTTTAACAAGTGATAATGTCTTAAGTATTAACAGAGAAAAATGTCCCAAAAAGGTAAATGTCTGAGATAATCTCCATATATCGGAGGTTACGGACAATGAAGAAAGTTAGGTTAACTATGAAGTACGAAGAACAATACAGAATCATCAAAGAGCTGGTTGATCATGGCGGAAACAAGAAAAGAGCTGCCCTTATCTTGGGGATCTCTGTCAGACAGCTGAACAGAAGAATCAACCAGTATCGAAGCAAAGGAAAAGCGGCCTTTGTTCATGGGAACGCCGGTCGCTTACCTGTTAATTGTCTCACCACAGAAATTAACAAACAAATTGTAACTCTATATCGCACCAAATATCAAGACTGCAACTTGACTCACTTCGTTGAGCTACTTGAAGAAATCGAGCACATCTCTGTTTCTTACACCAAAGTCTATAGCCTGCTTAAGGACAATTACATCCTTTCGCCAAAGCCTTGTAGGCAAACTAAGCGGAAAATGGCCAAAAAGAAGTGGTACCGGGATCACCCAAAGCAGACAACCAAAGTTTCCGAAAAGGTTATCGACCACCAGGTAGCCTTGGAAGACGCACATCCTCGCCACGAGCGCTGTAAGTACTTCGGTGAGGAAATTCAAATGGATGCCTCTTCCCTGCTCTGGTTTGGCGATAAGAAGGCTCACCTGCACCTAGCCATAGACAACGCCACAGGTAACCTGGTCGGCGCCTACTTCGACTGGCAGGAGACTCTGAATGCATACTACCACGTCTATGAGCAGATTCTCGTGGATTACGGTATCCCTCTTAGATTCAAGACCGATAATCGGACTGTTTTCAACTACGAGACGGCTAAGACCAAGGCAGAGCACAAAGATGTACTTACGCAATTTGGTTATGCCTGCAAGACCCTCGGAACAGATATCGTAACCACTAGCGTCTCACAGGCCAAAGGCATGGTAGAACGGGCGAATCAGACCGTACAGAGCCGTTTGAAGCCCGAACTGAGGCTTCACAATATTACTACAATCGAAGATGCCAACAAGTATCTCCGGGAGGTTTTTGTGCCAAAATTCAACGAGAAGTTTGGACAAGATGTAGGCAAATTTGAATCAGCTTTCGACGACAGCCCTGATGGCGAGAAGATCAACTACACGCTGGCAGTACTATCTCCACGCACGTTTGACAGCGGCTCGGCTATCTCCTACAAGAATCACTATTATCAAGCCACAGATGCCTCAAACAAGCTTATTTGCTTTGCCAAAGGCACTAAATGCCTGGTTATCCAAGCGTTAGATGGCCAGTTGTTGGTCACCGTTGACGAGAAAGTGTATGCTTTAACCGAGATTCCGAAGAATGCCAAGGTCTCTCCGGATCTCGACTTTGAGACCAAGAAGAAGAAACCGCGGAAAAAGTATATTCCACCGATGTCCCATCCTTGGAAGCGGGCTTCGTTCATTGAGCAGCAGGAAAAAGCGCACAAGTATCACAGATTCACATAAAAATAGCGGGGAAAATTCCCCGCTAATAATTTAAATTTTACGGGACATTATCCCAAGTTATTGACAGTCTTTTTTGCCCATAAATGAGAAAAAAGCGCCGCTATAAAAAGCAACGCTTTGATCACACATTGGCTAATCGGGAATGCAGGATTTGAACCTGTGACCTCTACGTCCCGAACGTAGCGCTCTACCAAACTGAGCTAATTCCCGAAGAAGCGGAAGACGGGATTCGAACCCGCGACCCCCACCATGGCAAGGTGATGTTCTACCACTGAACTACTTCCGCAACACATCTATTAGGATAATCTAAAAGCCGGGTCTTGGCAAGGGCTTTTTTATAAAAATAGCATTTTTCTCTGCGGCAAGTTCGATTAAACTATATGGAGGCCAGCAAGAAGATGTAGACGCAAAAAACGTTTCCTCTAGCAGGAAACGTTTTTTAACATAAGGAGATTTTTCAAAAATTACAGCTTGGCCAGGGCCTGGTCCAGGTCGGCCAAAAGGTCGTCGATATTTTCCACCCCAACAGAGATTCTGATCAAGTCCGGGGTAATCCCGACGCTGGCCAGTTCTTCGGCATTCAGCTGGGCGTGGGTGGTGGAAGCTGGCTGAATGATCAAGGACTTGGCATCAGCCACGTTGGCCAAAAGGGAGAAGAGCTTCAAGTTGGCAATCAGCTGCTTGCCGGCTTCTTCCCCGCCCTTCAAGCCAAAGGTGAAGATTGAGCCGACCCCCTTCGGGAAGTCCCGTTCAGCCAAGGCATGGTCCGGGCTGTCAACCAGACCCGGGTAGCGGACCCAGGCAACCTTTGGATGCTTGCTTAGGTATTCAGCCACTCTTTGAGCGTTGTAGACGTGGCGTTCAACCCGCAAGGACAAGCTTTCCAGGCCTTGCAAAAGCAGGAAGGCGTTGAATGGGCTGAGGCTGGCCCCGGTGTCACGCAGAACCGTTGCCCGGATCTTGGTCGTAAATGCTTGTGCCCCCAGCTTGGCCCAAGTCACATCCTTGTAAGACGGGTCAGGGTTAGTGAAGCTTGGGTAGCGGCCGGACTTTTCATAGTCGAACTTGCCGCTTTCCACGACTACCCCGCCCATGGTCGTCCCGTGGCCGCCGAAGAACTTGGTAGCTGAGTGGACAACCACGTCGGCCCCATGTTCAAATGGCCGGTAGAGGTAAGGGGTAGCAAAGGTGTTGTCGATAATGACCAAAACGCCGTGCTTGTGAGCCACTTCTGCTACCGCGTCAATGTCGATCAAGTTGGCGTTAGGGTTGCCGATGGTTTCAGCGTAAACCACCTTGGTATGGTCGTTGATTTCTTTTTCAAAATTGGCCGGATCACTTGGGTCAACGAAGTGGGTCTTGATGCCCAATGGCGGCAAAGTCTGGGCAAAAAGGTCGTAGGTCCCGCCGTAAATAGTGGAAGCAGCCACGATTTCGTCGCCCGCCCCAGCTACGTTCAAGATAGCCGCGGTGATCGCTGCCGCCCCCGTTGCCAGGGCCACGCCACCCGTGCCGCCTTCAAGGGCTGCTACCCGGTTTTCAAAAACCGCCGTGGTCGGGTTGGTCAAACGGGTGTAGATGTTGCCGGCATCGGTCAAGGCAAAACGGCCAGCTGCCTGGTCAGCGTCGTCAAAGACATAGGACGTGGTTTGGTAGATTGGCACTGCCCGGGCGCCAGTTTCGTCAATTGGCTGACCGGCGTGGACCTGCAAAGTTTCAAATGACAAACCTTCGTTGCTGATAGCTTCTTTACTCATGTTTTTTTACCTCGCTTGTGTTGTTGCTGTGTAATATTTTTTAGTTGTTGGAAATGATTAGATTGCTGAAATATTGCTGTTAAAAACACAAGCGGCACATGTAGCTGGCCCCAATCGCCGCTCCCCGCCAGAGGATCAGCCAGCGTTTCGTCTGTTGATATCGTTTCCTGCACATGAACCTTACCTCGTAAAAAAGCCGCCCAACTAACCAGTAGTTCAGGCGGCCTTTACTATCTTCAATACAGTAACGATCTTAGGATGGTGAACCACAGGTATTCGTTTCTACGCTAAAAGGCATGCTGTACATCAGCATGTTCATTGACATGACTTGCATTTGACAATTCTTAGCAGCGAATTCCATGGTGGTTCTCCTTTCTTCATTAATCCTTAATTTGCTTTTAAGTATATCAGCTACCAGCTGAAAGTCAATTCTTTTTTGCTAAAAAGTCTGCAAACAAAAACCAGGAAATCATGGCAGTGATTCCCTGGTTGATCGTCCTATTCACCAAACTAAGCCGCTGAAAGCACTTTCCCAGCAAAACTTAATCTGTATTTAAAGTATACGAGCTTTTCGTCCAAAGTCAAGACCGGGCCAGCAAAACATTGCCCCCCGCCCGGCTGAACCCGTAATAATTGATCTTATCCAAATTCATTCTATTTTTTCTTTCGTGAAAACTAAGCTGCCGGGAAAGACATGAACTGGTGGGGCAACATGGTCAAAGCGGCAAAGACCAGGTTCAAGACCAAAGCCAGAGTCAAGGCCCAAGTCTCTTCTTTTTTCAGCAGATAGTTGATCGCCAATAAAGACAGAGCAGCTCCAGCCGCCAGTCCCTCTCCCTGCCAAAAGAGGAGCAGGGCTGACGCCAGCAAGCAGCTATTTAAAATAGCTAATACCCGCTTCCCCGGCCGCCAGAGGAAGTAGGCGCTAAGCCCCTCTAAAAGGCAGAGGACGGCAAAAATCCCCGCCTTGACTGGCTGGCTGGCCAAATAAGCCGCTAAGCCGCTGCTGGCAGCCAAAAAGGCCCCGGCCAAGGCGGAGATGGTGGTTAAAATCGACAATAAGTATCTGTAGATTGGCAAAAATTCACCTTTTCTAAAAGCAACTCTCAAGTTAATTGCCTTTATTCTAGCAAAAATTCCTTAACATTTATATCTTGAAAACGATTCGTTTTATTTTTTCAATAAAAAACTCCCCAGGCCAAGCCCGGAGAGTTAAATTTATTGATCTGGACTACTTGTCCAGCTTAATGTTCTTTTCGTCGTCGACGATCTTTTCCGGCCGCATGGTTGGGAAGAGCAGGACGTCGCGGATTGAAGCCGCGTTGGTCAAAAGCATGACCAGACGGTCGATCCCGATGCCCAGACCACCCGTAGGCGGCATACCATATTCCATGGCCCGCAGGTAGTCTTCGTCGATGATGTCGGCTTCGTCGTTGCCGGCGTCACGTTCAGCCATTTGGGCTTCGAACCGTTCCCGCTGGTCAAGCGGGTCGTTCAGTTCTGAGAAGGCGTTGCCGTATTCATTGCCCATGATGAAGATTTCGAAACGGTCAGTGAAGCGTGGGTCATCCGCGTTCTTCTTGGCCAGCGGTGAAACTTCAACCGGGTGACCGTAAACGAAGGTTGGGTCAACGATTGACTTTTCACCAAATTCTTCGAAGAAGGCGTTGATGATGTGACCAACTTGCCAGTAAGGTTCAACTTCAACATGGTGTTCAGCGGCAACCTTCCGGGCTTCTTCCAGAGTCATTGGCTGCCAGAAGTCAACGCCAGTTAATTCCTTGATCAGGTCAACCATGTGCACCCGACGGAATGGCTTGCCCAAGTCCAAGTCAGTGCCTTGGTAGTTGATCTTGCCATCTTCTGAAACAACCTTGGCAGCTGCCCGGATGATGCCTTCAGCTTCATCCATGACATCGTGGAAGTCGTAGTAAGCAGCGTAAGTTTCCAGTTCAGTAAATTCAGGGTTGTGCTTCAGGTCCATCCCTTCATTTCTGAAGACCCGGCCGATTTCGTAAACCCGTTCCATGTCACCGACGATCAAACGCTTCAGTGGCAATTCCAAAGCGATCCGCATGTAAAGGTTGATGTCCAGGGCGTTGTGGTGGGTAATGAACGGACGAGCTTCAGCCCCGCCTGGGATGTTGTGCAGAACCGGAGTTTCAACTTCCAGGAAGTCCTGCCCGTTCAAGTAGTCACGGATAGCCTGGATGATCTTGGTCCGGTTAACGAAACGCTGGTAGCTTTCGTGATTGGTGATCAAGTCCAGGTAACGCTGGCGGTAAATGGATTCAACGTCCTTAAGGCCGTGGTACTTGTCAGGAAGTGGCCGCAGAGCCTTGGACAGGAAGGTCACGTGCTGGGCCCGGACAGACAGTTCGCCTGAATCAGTCTTGAAGACTTCGCCTTCAACGCCCAGGAAGTCGCCGAGGTCGGCCTTCTTGAAGATCTGGTAGTTTTCTTCACCGACCATGTCCTTGCGGACGTAGATCTGGATCTTGCCGCTACGGTCATAGAGGTCCGCAAAGCCGACCTTGCCCTTGCCCCGCTTGGCCAGCATCCGGCCGGCGATCTTGGTCTTAGGCATATCTGCGTTCAGTTCGTCCTTGTCAAGGCCCAAGTACTTTTCGTCCAGGTCGCGGGCCAGGGCTTCCCGGTCATATTTGCGGCCGAAGGGTTCAATCCCCATCTCCTTAAGTTCTTCAAGCTTTTGCCGACGAACAAGCAATTGGTCGTTAATTTCGTTCTTTGCCAACGTGTTTTTCCTCCATTTACATAGATTGGGTATCAGCAGCGCGGTCACGCTTCTGCCGCGCGCGTTTTTCGTAAGTTTCGACGAATTCGTCAAGCAGGTCATAAACCTCCTGACGCGTCCAGACTTCATTTATTTTAGCACGAGTCCGGGCTGAACGGGGAATTCCCTTCAAATAATATGCTGCCTGCTGGCGAAATTCCGGCACGGCCCGTTTTTCCCCATGCAGCTGAACCAGGCCGTCGAGCTGATGCTTGGCGGTCTCCACCTTTTCCCGGACGGTCTGCTTTGGCAGTTCTTCGCCCGTTGCCAGGTAGTGGGTCATTTCCTTTAAGATCCAAGGATTGCCCAGAGCGGCCCGACCAACCATGACGGCCGTGCAGCCGATCTCGTCCAGGGCCTTCTTGGCCAGCTGCGGAGTCGTAATGTCCCCGTTGGCCACGAAAGGAATGTCCATGACCTGGGCTACTTCATGCAGGGTTTCCCAGTCAGCTTCGCCTTGATACATCTGCTTTCTGGTCCGGCCGTGCATGGCCAGCATGGAAGCACCGGCTTCCTGGGCAGCCAGGGCGTTTTCGACGGCAAAAATGTGCTTGCGGTCCCAGCCGATCCGCATCTTGACGGAAACTGGCTTTTCCACGTTTTGAACAACCTTGTGGACCATCTGGTAGATCTTGTTTGAGTCCAAAAGCCACTTGGAACCCGCGTCAGTCTTGGTCACCTTTGGTACCGGGCAGCCCATGTTGATGTCGATGATGTCGGCATCGGTGTGCTGGTCGATGTACTGGGCCGCCTGCAAAAGGCTGTCTTCCGTCCCCCCGAAGATCTGGATGCTCATCGGGTGCTCGCCCGGGTCGACGTCCAGCATGCTCAAGGTTTTCTTGTTGCCATAAATGATCCCATGGTCGGAAATCATTTCGCAGACAACCATGCCGGCGCCGAATTCCTTGCAGACTTTTCTAAAAGCCATGTTGGAAACGCCGGCCATCGGCGCTACCATTACCCGGTTGGGGATTTCGATTTCGCGTATCTTCCAAGTAGTGTCCATTGCCACCTTTTTCCTTTCAATAACTACAACTTTATATCATAACAAGAATAGGCGTGAAGGACAAATCAAAAGCCCGCGAAAAGAGCATCCCCCGTTAAAAGAGAATGCTCTTCTTATCTTTACCAGTATTTTTCCAGGGGTCGGTCGTCTTGCCCCTCTTTACTCTGGCGGGCATGTTCAGCCGCGATCGTCACTAAGACCTCGGCCAGTTTGTCCATCTGCTCAACCGTCACGTATTCGTAGCGGCCATGGTAGTTGCCGCCGCCATTGAAGAGGTTGGGCGTCGGGATTCCCTTTTTGGTGATGAAATTCCCGTCGGTTCCCCCTCTGAAGGTCTGCACATTTGGCGTAAGGCCCGCTTTTTCATAGCTGTCTAAGGCCAGGTTGACCACATAAGGCCGGTCCTTAACCCCGTTGTAGATGTTCTCGTACTGCCGGCGCAGGTCCAGCTTGAAGCGGTCTGACCCGTATTTTTCCCCTAAGGAAGCGACGAGCTTTTTGACCAGGTCTTCTTTCGCCAAAAATTCATCCCAGTCAAAGTCGCGGATAATCAAGCCGACGTGAGCTGAATCGACGCTGCTCTGGGCATCCGTGACCATGATGAAGCCCTCGTGGCCCCGTGACTTTTCCGGCACCTGGTCTTTGGGCAAAGCCGCCAAAAATTCCGTCATGATCGTCGTGGCGTTGACCATCAGCCCGTAGGCTTCACCCGGGTGGACCACGGTCCCCTTGATCGTCAAATCAGCGGCTGAGGCATTGAAGGTCTCATATTCAAAGTCGCCTGGCCGACCATTGTCCAAAGTATAGGCAAATTCCACTCCTGGAAAATCAGCCGGGTCAAAGCGCTGGCCGCCCAAGCCGATTTCTTCATCCGGGCCAAAAGCCACATAGATGTCGCCATGTTCAACTTCCGGGTGCTCATGGAGGTACTTGAGAGCTGCCAGCAGGCTGGCCACTCCGGCCTTGTCGTCAGTGCCCAGGATGGTTTTCCCGTCGCTGGTGATCAAGGTCTGCCCCTTTAAGTTCAGCAGGTCCGGAAATTCTTCCGGGTCCAGGAAAATCCCGTTTGCCTCATCCAAGGCCAGCTTTTGCCCCTGGTAGTCCCGGTGGACTTGAGGGCGGATAGGGAAGCGGTCATCGTATTCAACCGTGTCGACATGGGCGAAAAAGCCAATTGGGGCAACGCCCTCTGTATTAGCCGCCAAGCGGCCGATTGCAAAGGCAGTTTTTTCATTGTAATAAGACTCCAGGCCATAGTCTTTGACCTGGTCAGCCAGTTCCTTCATCATCTTGACCTGATTAGGCGTGGTCGGGACCTGGTCTTTATTGGCGTATTTGGACTGGGTGTCTTCTTTAGCGTAGTGGATGAAATTTTTTTCTAAAAAATCAAGATCGGAAAAAACCATGCCTGCCTCCTATTTCTTGATGTAAACAAGCTTGAAATCGTAAGGGATGCCCAGCGGGTTGTAGGACACGTTCTTGACGTAGCTTTGCACCAGCTGCGGATGAGCCGTCTGAATCAGCGGGATAGTCCCTTGTTCATTCATCAACAGCTTTTCAGCTGCCACCAGCCGCTTCCAGCGCTGAACCGGCTTGTTGCCGTAGACGTTTTCGGCTTCATTGAGCAGCTGGTCATACTTGCTGCTGGCAAAACCGCTGGTGTTGTAGCTGGAGTCCTTTTCAAAAACGTCTAGGAAGTTGATCGGGTCACCTAAGATAGCCTGCCAGTTCTTGATGGTCAATTGGTAGTTGCCGGCGCTTTGCCGGGCGATCAAGGTCGTGTACGGCAGGGTCGTTACGGTGATCTTCACGCCTGGCAGTTCGCCCAGCTTGCTTTGCAGGAATTCGCCCACCTGCTTGGCAGAATCAGTGTCGCTGACCGTCAAGTTGAGGTTAAGGGACTTGATCCCCAATTCCTTGTAGCCCTTGGCCAGGTACTTCTTGGCTTCCTTCAAGTTGTAGCTGACTGCTTCCTTGACATAGGCTTCCTTGTAAAAAGCTTCCCCGGTCGTTGGGTTGTTCCCCATACCGGATGGGACGAAGCCCTTTGCCGCAACTGACCCATCGCTCAAGACCTTAGCCAGGCTGGTCCGGTCAATGGCCAAGGACAGGGCCCGGCGGATGTTGAAGTTATTAAAAGCCTTGACCTTCTTGCGGTTTAATTCCAGACGCTGGATAGCGGAAGCCGGCCGGTCGTAGAAGGTGGACTTGCCCTTGTTGGCCTTGACTTGTTCACCAGTCAGGTAAGTTTCGTCCAGCTTGCCAGCCTGGTAGAGGTTGTAGGCAGTTGAAGAAGTTTCGCTGATGGTTTCGTTGACCTTGTCCAGCTTCACATTCTTCTTGTCCCAGTAGTTTTGGTTCTTAACCAGGGTAAACTGCTTGTTGGACCCGGTCCACTTGGTCAGCTTGAAAGGACCGGAAGAAATGGTGTATTTAGCGGCCGTGCCGTACTTGCTGCCGGCTTTTTCAATAAACTGCTGGTTTTCCGGGAAGAAAAGCGGAAAGGCCAGCAAAAGCTTAAAGTAAGAGACCGGCCGGACCAGCTTGATCTGCAGCTTGTTTTTGCTCAAGGCCTTGACGCCCAGGCTGGTCACAGACTTCTTGCCGGCATTGATGGCTTCGGCATTTACGATTTGGTAGAGGTAAAAAGCCATGGAAGACTTGGTCTTCGGGTTCAAGGTTCTTCTGAAAGAGTAGACAAAGTCATTGGCCGTGATTGCCTGTCCATTGGACCACTTGGCGTTTCTGAGGACAAAAGTATAGGTCTTGCCCCCGTCAGTAACCTTGGCACTCTTGGCCAGGGCCAGCTGGGCTTTTGTTTTTTTGTCCAAGCGGTAGAGCCCTTCCTGGGTGTTCAAAAGAGCCTGGAAGGAAGTGGAGTCAGTCGTCAGTGACGGGTCCTGGGTTGAGATCTGGGCACTTTCGGTCCAGTTGAGGACTTGCTTGGTTTGGGACTGGGAGCTCTTTTGCTGGCCGCAGGCGGCTAAAACGAGGGCTGAGGCGGTCAAAAGACCGGCAGCGTTAATTTTCTTCAAGGTCATGATTTCCTCCGTTTTTACTAAGAACAACAACTGTTAACATCACAGCTTAGCTCAGCTTAAAAAGAAAAACGCCCCTGAGATCAACTCTCAGGGACGCTAATAGCGTGTTACCACCCATCGTTCAAAGCAAAAAATGCTTCCTCAGCAGATGCTCTGCCAGAAAAAAAGACGCCTCTTGGCCCAGAGGCCAAGGGACGTCTTCGCGCGTTACCACCCTTTATTCAGCCCCGCCTCACGGCCAGGGCCCTTAAAGTCTTCCAGTCAGAAGATCTGAACGCGCTAACGGGCGTTAAGCGGGTCCGGCTTATCAGCGACTCGCCGGGACCATGCCAACACAAGACCATCTTCGCCAGCTTTCGCCCCCTGTTTCTCAGCACCAACAGTTCTCTGTAGAGGCTTCCCCTGACTACTCATCTTCTTAAGCTTTACTTAATTTAACTATAATTAGAGCATAAAGTAATTTTTACTTTTCGTCAAGGGACAAAAACTTATTTTTGCAGCTTTTTGTCCAAAATGGCTTGCAGTTCTGCTTCAGTGAAATTGTACTTGTCCCCGCAGAAGTTGCAGACCAGTTCAGCCCCATGGTCTTCTTCGATCATTTCCTTGAGCTGGCTGCCCTTCAAGGTTTCCAGCATGCCGGCATACTTTTCCTTGGAGCAGTCGCAGTGGTAGGAGACCTCGTCTTTTTCCAAGATCTTGCAGTCATCGCCCAGGATCTTCTTGGACAAGTCTTCTGGCGTCATCCCGTCCAAAAAGGCGGATGAAAGCTGCGGCAAGGCCTTGATCCGGTCTTCCGTTTCCTTCAGCAGTTCTTCGCTGGCCCCTGGCAGTGCCTGGAGCAAAAAGCCGCCCGCGGCCCCAATAGTGTCGTTCGGGTTGACGAAAACTGACAGGCCGACAGCTGACGGGATCTGTTCTGACTTAGCCAGGTAGTAGGTCAAGTCTTCAGCAATTTCCCCAGATACGATCGGCACTTCGCCAGTGTAAGGCTGCTTCAAGCCCAGGTCCTTGGTTACCTGCAGCCAGCCCTTGCCGACAGCCTTCTTAACGTCGATATGGCCGTCTTCTCTGGCCGGCAAGGCCACGTGGTTGTTTTGGACATAGCCCTTAACAGTCAAATCTGACTTGGCCGTAACCACGGTTGCCCCAACCGGGCCATCGCCCAACAGGCGCAAAGTCAGTTCCTGGTCACCTTTTAATTCTGCCCCAGCCAAAAGCAGCGTACCCAAGAGGCTCCGGCCCAAAACAGCTGAAGAAGCTGACCAGGTGTCGTGCCGCTTTTGCGCTTCAGCGACCAGGTCCTTGCCGTTAATGGTCAAAAGACGCAGGTCCTTGCTGGCATTGATTGCTTTGATTAAGTAGTCGTTCATGATTTTCCTCCATAAAAATAGAGCCGTTGCCGGCTCTATTTCTTCTATTCATCCTTGTCTGAATCGTCTGTTTGTTCAGTCTTCTGACTAGGAACGTCATTCTTGTCCTTTTCAGGATCCTTTGACAGGTCGCTTTCGCTTGGCGTCGGCAGAGCATCAGCAGAGTCTTCCTGACTTGCTGAATCATCTGGCTCGGCGAGCTTGGCGGCGTCGGTTTCCGGCTTGACCGCGTCTTCGCTTGGCGTTGCCAGAGCTTGCTTTTCAGCAATGTCTTCTTCCGCCTTCTCCTCAGCCTTTTCTTCTGCCCGCTTCTGAGCAGCTTCCTTGGCTTCTTCATAGCTCAAGGCCTTGGCTTCAGATGGGAATTCTTCGCTGGACTTTTCAGGCATCTTCCCAGTCTTGTAGAGTGAGTAGATCTGCTTTTCATCCAGAGTTTCGTACTTCAGCAGGGCTTCAGCGATGATCCGGTGCTTTTCCCGGTTGTTTTCAACAATTTCAACCGCTTTGGCGTGGGCTTCGTCCAAAATCTTCTTGACTGCTTCGTCGATCTTGGCGGCGGTTGCTTCACTGTAAGGCTTGAAGCCGTAAGGAATGCCTTCGCCTTCCTTTTCCAGTTCAACCATGCCCAGTTCATCGGTCATCCCGTAGTTGACCACCATGCTGTGGGCGATTGCCGTAGCTTGTTCAAAGTCATTTGAGGCCCCAGTTGACTGGTCGCCAACCACGACTTCTTCACCGGCCCGGCCACCCATCAAACCAACGATTTGCTCAAAGAGCTGCTTCTTGGTCAAGATGAATTGGTCGTCCTTAGGCAGCATGATGTTGTAACCGCCTGCCCGGCCACGAGGCACGATGGTAACCTTGCGGACCGTACGGGAATCGCTCAAGACTAGACCACAGATTGAGTGACCGGCTTCGTGGAAGGCCACGCGTTCGCGTTCCTTCTTGGAAATCATCCGGTCCTTCTTGGCAGGACCAGCAATTACCCGGTCTTCAGCTTCATCGATGTCGGCCGCGGTAATCTTGGTCCCGTTGCGGCGGGCGGCTACCAGGGCAGCTTCGTTAAGGACGTTTTCAAGGTCAGCCCCGACAAAACCAGGAGTCTGGCGGGCAACTTCCTTCAAGTCAACATCGTCAGCCAGCGGCTTGTTCTTGGCGTGAACGCGCAGGATGGCTTCACGGCCCTTGACGTCCGGACGGCCAACCAGGACCTTTCGGTCAAAACGGCCTGGCCGGGTCAAAGCCGGGTCGAGGACGTCAGACCGGTTGGTAGCGGCCATGACGATAACGCCTTCGTCACCTTCAAAACCGTCCATTTCAACCAGCAGCTGGTTCAAGGTCTGTTCACGTTCATCGTTGCCGCCGCCTTGGCCATTGCCACGCTGGCGGCCGATGGCATCGATTTCGTCGATGAAGATGATGCTTGGCGCGTTCTTCTTGGCGTTGGTGAACAAGTCACGGACACGGCTGGCCCCGACCCCAACGAACATTTCAACGAAGTCTGAACCAGAGATGGAGAAGAAAGGCACGCCCGCTTCACCGGCTACGGCCTTGGCCAGCAAGGTCTTACCAGTACCCGGAGGCCCCTCAAGCAGGACACCGGACGGGATTCTTGCCCCCAACTTGGTGTATCTTGCCGGATTCTTCAAGAATTCAACAACTTCCACCAGTTCCTGCTTTTCTTCTTCTTCACCAGCTACGTCGTCAAAGCGGACCTTGTTCTTCTTAGGGTCCTGCGGCTTGACGTTGGAGCGGCCGAAGTTCATGATGCCACCGCCTTGGCCGCGGCTGCCGCCTTGGTTCATCATCATGACCATCAAGACAATGAAGAGGACGGTTGGCACCAGCATGATGATCGTTGAGATCCAGTTGCTGGACTGTGATTCACCCTGGGTGCTCATCTTGACGTTCTCAGACTGGGCCAGGTCCTGGACCTTCTTGACGCTGGAGTCGTTTTCCAGCATTGTGGTTGAGAAGCCAGTCACCTTGGAGGAGCTGCTGCCGCCAAAAATATCTGAGCTTGAGGATGACTTAGTTTGACTTGACTTGTAGCTACCGGTTACGGAGTAGACCCCGTTGGACGGCTGCACGTTAAAGTCCTTGATTTCGCCATTGCGCAGCTTCTTCACGAATTCCGTGTAGCTGATGGTTTCAGTTGCTCCGGAATTGCTGCTGCCGCCAAGGGCCCAATTGATTCCCCAGAGGAGAAGCAAAAATACGACTATGTAGAATAGACCATTGCTAAATAGTCGATTCCGATTATTTTTCATAAATGACCTCCGTCAGATCGAAGAATTACTCCCCAAATTTTAACATAAAAGCCGGCAACTATCGAAACTTTTACCTGTCTTTCTTGCATGTTTTCACTTGCTGCAAATACAGCGGCCTTTTTTCTTCTTTGACTGGCTGCTGGTAGCAGCCCTCAACATAAACCGCTTCTTGTCCAGCAAAGAGGCTAAGGCAGTTGCCCCGCAAGGCCAGCGGAATCCCCGCCGCCGCGAAAAGCTTCTTGCTCTTGGCATGGCGGCCGTCTTTTAAAAGCAGGCGCTGGCCAGTCGGCAGACTGCCGGCAAATAATTTCCCGGGAAATGATATTTCCGCCAAGGGACTTTCTGCCTTTTTTTCCTCGCTTAGCAAGTAGCAGCGGCCTCTGAAAAAGAAAGGCTGGCCGACTTCAACTTGCATTAGGGGACTGGGAGCTGGCTGCTCGGCCGGGTAAAGCCAGTAATGCCCCTGGTAAAAGCAGAGGTGGAGCCCCCCTTTTTCCTGGCCTTGCCCTTTCGCCAGTAAAACCCGGTCCAGCTGGACTCTTTTATTGTACTTTTTTTGGATAAAATTCTCCAGGTAGAACTTGAAGAGCTCGGTTTCCGCCTGCCCGGCTGCCTGGGGGATCCGCCAGCCGCCAAAGAGAAATTCCGGCTCAGGCAATTTGCCGGCTGCCTGGGCAAAACAGTCTTCTTCCGCCGTCATTTCCCGGCTGAAGCGCCAGGCATTTTCCAAAAGATCCGGGCTCTCCTTTTTCAAAAGCGGGACTACTTCTTGGCGCAGGCGGTTGCGGACCGTAATGCCCTCAAAGTTGGTCCCGTCTTCGACATATTCCAGTCCTCTTTCCTTGACATAAGCCAACAGATCAGCCTTGCTGGCAGCCAGAAGCGGCCGGGCCAGCTTGACCTTCCCCCGCTGGCTGACGGGTTTGAGGCTGTTCATTTCCCGGGGAATACCTGACCGGACCAGCTTGAGCAGGATATTTTCCAGCAAGTCATCGCCGTGGTGGGCTGTCAGCAGGTAGTCAGCCTTAACCTGCCGGGCCACTTCAAACAAGAAGTCGTAGCGGTAGTCCCGGGCTGCTGCTTCCAGGCCGTTTTCTGGATGAAGGGACTTGGGCCAGACGCTTTCATACAGAGGGAGCCGGTACTTATGACAGTAAGCCCTTAACACCTGGCTTTCTTTTTGGCTGTCTGGCCTGATCTGGTGGTCAAGATGGGCCGCGTAGAGCTTAAAATTTCCCGGCAAGCGCCGCATCAAATCAAGCAGCGCCATTGAGTCCGGACCGCCGCTGGCCGCGACCAGGAAATTTCCTTCCAAAGGCAGGCCTTCTTCGGCGAAAAAGGCTGCCAGTCTTTTTTCAATGTCCATGAGCCATCACTCCCTCTTCTTGGCAAAAAGGAAAGATTCCAGATTAAAAACTACAGATACAAGCAAAAAACGGCCCCTAGGGCCGTTCTTATTTCAAGGCAGCTTCCAGCTGCTTTATTTCTGCTCGCGCCTCTTGGTCAACCTGGTTGAGGACCCGGTCAAAATCTCGGGCCTGCAACTGGCTGAACTGGTTGGCCGGATCGATCAGTTCCGGATCGTTGACCCGGCGGATGGACAAGTCCAGCCGGCCCTTGCGCAGGTTCTGGACCACCACTCTGACCTGGTCGCCCACCTGCCAGCGCTGACGCTCTCTTGGCCAGTCGCTGCCAAAGTCATTGCGGTGAACCAAGCCGCTCTTATGCTTGGGCAGGGTCACGAAGATGCCCAGATCTGTCACATTGTTGATTACACCGTCAAGGCGCTGGCCAACTTTGTAGTTCATCAGTTATCGCCCTTTTCCTTGATGTTGTAGACCCGCTCGCCATCTTTAGTGTACTTGTATTTGTAGCGGATCACCTTGGCCACGTAGTCGCTGTCTTTCATGTCGTCGCGCTCGTTGGTCAGCTTTTCCTTGTTCTTCTTGATCTTGGTCAAAGTTGCCTGGTTCTGGCTGACCTGCTTCTGGATCTTGGCCGTCCGGGCCTTGGTCATGGCCAGCTGGAAGCCCAGCACTGCAAAGACCAGCAGGATCAAAGCCACGATCCGGTTGCGCCGGACCCGGTGCACTTCTCTGAACTTGATTTGCCGCTTCTTCAGGCGGCGGACATCCTGGTCCGGCCGCAGCGGCGTTACGTTTTGCTGATTTCCTCTGTTGTTCCCCATCACTGTCTACCCTTATCCTAAAATCATATAATAGATTTAGTATATCAGCTTTGGTGGAAAAAGTCATTAGTCGACTAATTCGTACAAGTCCCCGGCTTCCGCCTTTTTGGTCGTTTCCCGCAAGTCCAGGACCCGGGCCTTGATCACCCTGGTCCCGTAAGCTACGGCGATCACGTCGCCGACAACCACGTTGTAGCTGGACTTGACAGTCTTGCCGTTCACGCTTACCCGGCCCTGGTCAGCCATTTCCTTTGCCACCGTTCTCCGCTTGACCAGGCGGGAAATTTTCAAAAATTTGTCGATTCTCATATTTGTCTCCTGTCTGTTAATACTTAGCTTTTTACTCTTAAAAAATTACCGCTGGATGATCTCTGCCGCGTCCTTGGCAAAAGTGCCCAGTTCCGCGAACATGGCCCGCCGGGTCAGCTTGTCTGGCAAAAGCAGGGTAACCACCAGGCGCTTTTGGGCCCCAAGAGCGATCCGGGCCTTCCAGGACACGTGTTCCAGGGCCTTGAAGATGTTTGGCCCTTCCATTTCCCGGCTGCCGGAATCGCTGAAAATGACCCGGATCTGGTCCTTTTCCTTGACCAGGGTCAAAATCTGAGCCAAGTCGCAGCTGGCCTTCAAGCTGGCCACATTGAGCAGGTTCTCAACAGCTGCCGGATAGTCGCCAAAGCGGTCCAGGAGCTCGTCTTCGATGTCTTCCCGGTCCTGCAGGCTGCCGATGCCCTTGATCTTCTTGTAAAATTCGATCTTCTGCTCTTGATCGGCGATGTAGTCTTCTGGAATATATGCTTCCAGACCCAGGTCGATCTCGGCATTGCTCTTTTTGACCGGCTTCTTTCCCTGCCGCTCCTTGATGGCGTCAGCCAGCATCTGGGAGTAGAGGTCGTAGCCGACGCTGTCGATGAAGCCGTGCTGCTGGGCCCCCAGCATGTTGCCGGCCCCGCGGATGGACAAGTCCCGCATGGCGATCTTGAAGCCCGCCCCCAGCTCGGTAAAGTCCCGGATGGCGTCCAGTCGCTTTTCCCCCACTTCCGTCAGAACCTTGTTTGGCTGATAGAGGAAGTAGGCGTAAGCCAGGCGGGCTGACCGGCCGATCCGGCCCCGCAATTGGTAGAGCTGGCTTAGGCCGTAGTGGTCGGCATCTTCAATGATCATGGTGTTGACGTTAGGCATGTCAATCCCGGTTTCAATGATGGTCGTGGTGACCAAAATGTCGAATTCCCGGTCCAAAAAGCGGGTCAAAATATCTTCCAATTGGTTTTCGCTCATCTGCCCGTGGGCATAGGCAATCCGGGCCTGGGGCATAAGCTGCTCCAAGCGGGCCACTGTTTCCTCGATGTCGCCAACCCGGTTGTGCAGGTAAAAGACCTGCCCGCCCCGCTGCATTTCCCTTTGGCAGGCCTCCTTGACCGTACCCGGCAACTGCTCCAGGACGTAAGTCTGGATCGGATACCGGTTCTGGGGCGGCGTTTCCATGACTGACAGGTCTCTGATCCCGATCATGGACATGTGCAAAGTCCGCGGAATCGGAGTGGCTGTCAGAGTCAAAACGTCGATATTGGTCTTCAGCTGCTTGAGCTTTTCCTTGTGGGCTACCCCAAAGCGCTGTTCTTCATCGATGATGAGCAGACCCAGGTCCTTGAACTGGACGTCCTTGGACAAAATCCGGTGGGTGCCGACTACCAAGTCAATGCTGCCGTCTTTCAAGCCAGCCACGATCTTCTTGCTTTCGGCCTGGCCTTGGAAACGGGAGAGGCTGGCAATTTCCACCGGAAAGACCTTAAAGCGGTCTTTAATGGTCTGGTAGTGCTGCTGGGCCAGGATGGTCGTCGGCACCAGGAAGGCGACCTGCTTGCCGTCGCAGATGGCTTTAAAAGCAGCCCGCATGGCCACTTCTGTTTTCCCGAAGCCGACATCCCCGACCAAAAGCCGGTCCATCGGCTTGGCCTTTTCCATATCAGCCTTGATTTCCGCAGTGGCCCGCAATTGGTCAGGGGTTGGCTCGTAAGGAAAGGCAGCTTCAAAGGCAGCCTGGTCTGATCCATCCGGGGAAAAGGCAAAGCCCTTTTCCGCTTCTCTTTTTGAGTACAGGTCGATCAAGTCGTCAGCGATGTCCTCGACTCTGGCGGCAACCCGCTTCTTGGTCTTGGCCCACTCGCTGCCGCCCAGCTTGTTGACGTGGGGCTGCTTGCCTTCTGAAGCCACGTACTTTTGCACCAAGCTGAGCTGGTCAGCTGGAACAAAGAGCTGGTCACCTTTTTGGTAAGTGATGGTGATGTAGTCCCGCTTTTTCCCATCGGTCTCCAGGGTCTGGATGCCTTCAAAGCGGCCGATACCATGGTTGACGTGGACCACATAGTCGCCAGGCTTGAGTTCTGTATAGCTGCGCAGACGCTGGGCGTTTTCCAAGGTCTTGATCCGCTTCTTCGGCCGCTTGCTTTGGTTAAAAAGCTCCTTTTCAGTTAGATAGACCAGGTCGCTGTCGGGCAGGACAAAGCCGCTGGCATAGCCACTGATAACCAGCTGGGCCCGGCCTTCTTTTAAGCCGTCTGCTTCCGCCAAAGGCAGGTAGATGTCATAGTCATGGCAGCTCCGGCTGAATTCCTCAGCCTGCCGGCGGCTGGACAATTGCAAGACCACGGTCTGACCCTTTTTGGCATAAGAGTCCAGCTCCGTTTTCAAAAGCTCCATCTGGCTGAAAAACTGCTGCGCTTCCCGGCTGTCCCAGGCCAAATGCTGGCCAAAACGCAGCCGGCCCATGGAGTGGGCCATCAAGCTGACATAGAGACGGTGGTGGCCATCTGCCTTTAGCACCGCCTCAAAGTCAAGGCGCAGCTTCTGCCGGCTGGTCATCATCTTGCTGGCGATCTGGCTGGCCAGGTAGTCATCGTTGATAGCGCCCATATTCTTGACGCTTTCAGCAATCAGCTGCCAGTCGTTGAACAAAAGCAGGCCTTTAGCCGGCAGGTAGTCCAGCAGACTGAAAGATTTAGGCAAAAGGTAGTCCAGGTAGCGGTCATAGTCATCCGGCAATTGCCCGTCAGCTAAGGCCTCCTGGGCCATTTCCAGGCTGGCAGCCGCTTCTTTTGGCAGGTCGCTTGCCAAATCCCGGCCCGCCCGGTCCAAGTCTTCGGCCGTAAAGACGTGGTCACTGGCTGCCGGCACGGTTACTTCCGGCAATTCCTCCAGGCTGCGCTGGCTGGTCAAGTCAAAGGTCTTGATCGTGTCGATTTCGTCGCCGAAAAATTCCAGGCGCAGGGGGCTTTCCCGGTCCAAAGGATAAAGGTCGACGATGTCCCCCCGCATGGCAAACTCGCCCGGCTTAACGACCAGGTTTTCCCGGTGGTAGCCAGCCTGGTTCAGCCACTGGGCCAGGTCGGGCAAGGCAATTTCATCCCCAACGGCAAAATGCTTCTGCCCCTTTTTAAACAGGGCCGGGTCGCTTAAAGGATACTGCAGGCCCTGCGGGGTCGCGATCACGACGCCAGGCCGGCCGCTTAAGAGCAGGTTCAAGCACTGAACCCGGCTGCTTAACTCATCCGGTGAACTGACCGCCGTCTGCGTGGCCAGGTTACCGTCCAGGGCAAAAAGCTCCAGGTCATCATCGGCCAAAAGCCGGCTCAAATCGTTATAGCGCTCCTGGGCCTTGTATTCATTCTCTTCGATCAAGAGCAGGGGCTGGCCCACCTGGGCTAAGTACGCCTGGATGAGGACAGCAAAAGCGCCCCGTTCGACTCCTGTGAGCAGGGAGTTCTTGATCCGGGACGTTTTCGCGATAAAAGCAGTCACTGCTTGATCTTTTTTCAAAAAATCAATTACTTGCATGTTCGTGTGCTTGTCTTTAGTTGTAACGGTTCATTAAGTATTGGGCGTCTTTGCCGGCGATAAAGTCGTCAATGATCTGGTCGACCTTGGCAAAACTGGCCTCTAGTTCTTTTTGCTGGTCGGGGTTAAAGGGGGTCAGGACCCAGGAAACCACGCTCTGCTTGTCTGGGTGGCGGATCCCGATCTTAAGGCGGTTAAACTTCTCAGTCCCCAGGCAGGCAATAATGCTCTTGATCCCATTGTGGCCGCCCGACTTGCCGCCGGCACGAATCCGCAGCTTGGCGATTGGCATGTCCATGTCGTCGTGAATGACCAGAATATCGCTAGGATCAATCTTGAAGAACTTGGCAGCCGCGCCTACGGCCCTGCCGGATTCATTCATATAAGTCTGCGGTTCCATGAAGATCACGTCCTCGCCTGCCACTTTCTCCTTGGCGTAGAGGGCCGTGAACTTGTCGCGGTCCAGGCGCAGGCCCTTTTCTTCTAAGTAGTGGTCCAGGGCCATGAAGCCGGTATTGTGCTTGGTTTTTTCATATTTAAGGCCGGGATTGCCCAAAGCAACGATTAATTTCATCAAAAGTCTCCTCACTTGCTGTATCTTAATAATTTTAGCACAACTGGCAAAGATCTTACGCTTTCCCGCCTTTTAACCTGTCTTTAATTTCTATTTTCTGCATGCTATAATGTGAAAGTATGAGACAAGAAAACATTTACATGTAAAGCTACATAACGGAGGTTCTCCTATGTTAATCAAATCACTGGTCATCAAGAAAGACTACCTGACGACTGTCAACGAACACGCCACCCTGGAAGAAGCCTTGAAGGTACTGGAAAGCTCCGGCTACCGCTGCGTGCCAATCCTGGATGACAGCGGCAAGATCTTCCGCGGCAACATCTACAAGATGCACATTTACCGCCACAAGTCCCAAGGCGGGGACATGAGCCTGCCGGTAACCTACCTCTTGAAGAACGCCACCAAGACCATCAAGATCAACGCGCCATTCTTCCAAGTCTTCTTTACCATCAAGGACTTGCCTTACATTGCCGTTTTGGACACTGACAACACCTTCTACGGCATCTTGACTCACGCCCGCCTCTTGGACATGCTGTCTTCAGCCTGGAACGTCAAGACCGGGGCCTACGTCCTGACTGTCTTGTCAACCAACGACAGCGGCAACTTGACCAAGATGACCAAGATCATCTCCAAGTACGTCAACCTGGCCGGGGCCATGACTCTGGACGCGCCAGCCAGCGAATTTGATGGCAAGTACGTCCGCCGGACCCTCTTCACCCTGCCGCAAGGGACCACGGAAACTGAACTGAAGGCCATCTGCAAGAAGCTCAAGGCCAAGGGATTCCCTGTCGTTGCCGTTGAAGACCTGGCTGCCGGCATGAACATCATGAGCGAAGAAAAGCCAGGCGTCTTCTTGAACGAAGAATAAGCAAAAACATATTAAAAACCTCCGAAGCAAAATTCGGAGGTTTTTTCTTGCTTTTATTCGTTGTCGTAAATCCGGTCCAGACGGTCGTTGAACTGGCAGGCCACTTCATAGTGAATGGTGTCCAGCCAGTCAGCTGCCCGGCGCAGGCTGTTTGGCGCTGCCGGATCAGCTGAGATCAATTCAACTGGCGTGCCAGCCGGCACTTCCTTTGGCAAGAGAACCATGAACTGGTCCATGCAGACCCGGCCGACGATCGGGCAGTAAGTGTCCCCGACCTTGACCTTGAAGCCCTGGAACTTGCGGATCCAGCCGTCAGCGTAGCCAACCGGCACGGTCCCGATCCATTCGTCTTCTTCAGCGATGTGGGTTGACCCGTAGCCGACCCCGTAGCCCTTGTGGATCTGCTTGACATAGGTCAGTTCGCTGGCAAATGACATGGCCGGCTTGAGGGCAAAGGCCGGCTCTAAGTCCTGGCTGCCTGGGGCTGAAGACGGGTTGAGCCCGTAGAGGCCAATCCCAAAACGGACGATGTCGCTGTCCACGTCCTTGTCAAAGAGGCTGGCAGCCGTGTTATCCACATGAATCCACTTCGGCTTGACCGTCAGCAGGCTTTCCATGTGCTTGAAGCGCTTGACCTGGTAGTCAAAGTAGCTGGAATCAGCGGAGTCAGCTGAAGCAAAGTGAGTGAACATCCCTTCCACGAAGAAGGCGTCATTGCCTTGCAGATATTCGTTGACCGCCTTGAAGTCCTCGTCTTCACTAAAGCCGATCCGGCCCATCCCTGAGTCGATGGCCAGGTGGATCTTCAGCTGAAGACCTTCCTTGCGAAGAACTTTTTCCGCCTCCTTGAGCCAGTCCAGGCTGGAGACTGGCAAAGAAATGTCGTTGGCCGCGGCCAGGGCGGCTTCTTCAGCCGGCTGCAGGCCCAAGACCAGAATTGGCTTGACGACTTGCGCCCGGCGCAGTTCCAGCCCTTCATCCAGCATGGCCACGCAGAAGCCGTCTGCTCCGGCTTCTTCCATCACCGGCGCCAGGCGCGCTGCCCCATGCCCGTAGGCATTGGCCTTAACCACGCAAAAGAGCTTCTGGCCCGGCTTCAAGTGAGCCTTGGCCTGGCGGGTGTTTTCCTTGATAGCAGCCACGTTGATGTGCAAGGCTGCTGGTCGATTAACTGCTGTGATCATTTTTTCCTCCCAGATAACAGGTGCGATAGTTTGCCGATCGCGCGGCGCCAGCCGGCCGGCTCTTCAAGCACGACCACGGCGACGATCTCGTGATCATCATGCGCGATGCTGGAAAAAATCCGCCCCGTAAAAATCCGCGACGTCGTTACAGGCGCTCCTGACTCGGTCCTCAAAGTTTCCACGTCTTCAAAGGAAACTGCCTGGCCAATCCCGGTTCCCCAGGCCTTGGAGAAGGCTTCCTTGACGGCGAAGCGGCCGCCCAAGTACTCAATCTTCCGCTTATGGGTCAATTCCTGGTACTGGGCAAATTCCCGGTCGGTCAGAACCTTTCTGGCAAAACCGTCCCCCCGGTCAACGACCTTGGCGATCCGGTCCACCTCAATCTGATCCACGCCGATATTTTTGATCATCTTTCCACCTCACGCTGTTTAAATAATAGCACAGATAGAAAAAGGCCGGGTCAAAAGCCCGGTCTTTTTTACTTTTTTAAAAAATTAGCCTTTCCGGCCGTGGATCTTGAAACCAGGCTTGCGCTTCTTCTTGTCAAAATTACGCTTGCCCTTGAAGTTCTTATTTCCGCCCCGGATGTGGCCATTCCGGCCCCTGCCGCCTGAGTGCTTGCCCCGGTATGGAAGAGGCTTTTCAGGAGTGATGGTAACCTTAACCTCGCTGTCGTTGGACAGTTCCTTCAGCAAAGCAGCAGCGATATCTTCAGCTGAGTAGTTTTCCAGCAGCTTTTCCGCCGCGTCGTCGTACTTGCTCAAATCCCCGCTCAAAAGGTCGTCTACCTTCAAGACCGCCTGCTTCATCTGCCCGGCAAAGGCCTGGGCGTCTGTCGGCGGACGCAGAGGAGACATCTTCTTCTTGGTCAAATCCTCGATGGTCCGCATGTAGCCAATCTCGTTCGGCGTCACGAAGGTCACGCTCATCCCGCTCTTGCCGGCCCGGCCGGTCCGGCCGATTCTGTGGACGTAGGAGTCCGGGTCTTGCGGAATGTCGTAGTTGTAAACGTGGGTAACCCCGGAAATATCCAGGCCCCGGGCAGCCACGTCAGTAGCTACCAGAATGTCCAGCTGCCCTTCCTTGAAGCGCTTGAGCACCTGCATCCGGCGGGCCTGGGTCAGGTCGCCGTGGATGCCGGCCGCGTTGTAGCCCCGGGCAACCAGGCCCCGGGTCAGTTCGTCAACCCGGCGCTTGGTCCGGCCAAAGACCACGGCCAGGTCCGGATTTTCCACGTCGATCAGCCGGCACATGGTGTCGAACTTTTCGTTTTCGCGGACGCGGACGAAGTACTGGTCGATCAAATCAGCTGTCAGTTCCTTGGCCTTGATCTTCACGACCTGCGGATCATGCATGAACTTTTCGCCCAAAGCCTGGATCGGCTTTGGCATGGTCGCGCTGAACAAGAGGGTCTGGTCCCGGTTTTCAGCATAGGTCAAAATGCTTTCGATGTCCTGGATAAAGCCCATGTCCAGCATTTCATCAGCTTCGTCCAAAACAACCGTCTTGACGCCGTCCAGCTTGATGGTCTTGCGCTTTAAGTGGTCCAAAAGCCGTCCCGGTGTCCCGACCAGGATTTCCGGCACCTTCTTCAAGGCCCGGATCTGCCGGCCAATATCAGCCCCGCCGTAAACGACCTGGACCTTGGCCTTTTCATCCCTGCCCAGGCGGAAAAGTTCTTCCTGGGTCTGGATGGCCAGTTCTCTGGTCGGTTCAATTACGATGGCCTGGATAGCGTGGTCCTGCTTGTCCAGCTTTTGCAGGATTGGCAGACCAAAGGCAGCCGTCTTCCCCGTCCCGGTTTGGGCCTGACCGATCACGTCCTGGCCAGCCAGAGCCAAAGGAATGGTCTGGGCCTGGATCGGGGTGGCTTCTTCAAAGCCTGACCGCTTGATTGCCTTTAAGATATTGTCGTTCAATCCTAGTTCAGTAAATTTCAAATTGTTCTCCTATTTCAGTCTGTCGAGGACTCGTTCCAGGTGCATCCCGTGGGACCCCTTCAGCAAAACGATGTCCTGGCTGTGGATGTCGCTCTTTAAATCATCGATTAAATGGCTCATCTCATCTTCTGGGTAGTAGTGCAGATTCTGCTGGTCATACTTGTCCAGCAGGGCTTGGTAAAGGTGGTTCATCTCCGGCCCGTAAAGGTAAAGGACGTTGATCTTTTCCGGGTCCAGGCAGGCAGCCAGGCCCTTGTGTAGGTCGGCTGACCGGCTGCCCAGTTCCAACATGTCGGCCAAAACCGCGATGCGGCGGCCGCCTTCACTTACAGGAACCTGGCCAAAGGAGGCAGTCACGGCCTTAACAGCCGTTGGGTTGGAGTTGTAGATATCGCTCATGATGTCTTCGCCGCAGTCGCCCTTTTCCCATTCCATCCGGTTGGCCGTTGGCACGAAGTTGGCCAGACCGGCGGCGATTTCCTCGTCGCTTTCCCCGAAGTGGCGGCCAACCAGGATAGCGGCCATGGCGTTAGCCACGTTGTGGCGGCCAATCATCGGAATTGAGAATTCCCGGTCAGTCCCGTTGACCTTGAAGAAGGAATGGTGCATGGTGCTGCGGAGGTCACTGGCATGAATGGTGTCAGAGTCAGCAAAGCCAAAGGTGGACTTGTCCTGGGAAAGCTTGGCGGCTCTTTCCGCCAGGAGAGGTTCATCACCGTTGTAGATGAATTCACCGTCTTCTTGCAAAAAGTCCGTGATTTCCATCTTGGCGTCAGCGATCTTGTCCCGACTGCCGAAGAATTCGATGTGGGCTTCCCCAATCATGGTGATCACGGCTACGTCCGGCCGGGCCAATTGGCTCAGTTCATGCAATTGGCCAGCCCGGTCCATCCCCATTTCCAAAACCAAGATCTCAGTGATCGGCTTCATTTCCAAAATGGTCATCGGCACGCCGATTTCATTGTTGAAGTTGGCCTGGGTCTTGTAGACGTTGAAGCGCTTGGCCAAAACCGCCGCCACCATGTCCTTGGTCGTAGTCTTGCCGTTTGAGCCGGTGATACCAACAACAGTCGGGTTGACCTTCTGCAAGTAGTAGCGGGCCAGATCCTGCATGGCCTTCAAAGTGTCGGCAACTTCCAGAACCGCGATGCCTTCCGGCTTGCCCGGGTGGCCTGCCTCCCACAAAGTAGCGCTGGCGCCGGCCGCAATAGCTGAACCCACAAAGTCATGGCCGTCTCTTTCCCCCTTGATCGGGACAAAGAGGGCGCCCTGGCTGATCTTTCTTGAGTCAAAGGCTACTGAGGTAATGACCGTTTCCGCGTCCCCTTCACAACTGGTATTTAAGGCTTGGGCGATTTCTGCCAACTGCATTTTCATTCCAATACTGCTCCTTGAGAATAAATTAACACTTAGTATATTATACGTTGTTTGGCGCTCTTCGCAATAAAAAAAGCAACCCAAGCGGGCTGCTTTTAAAGTAAAGAGAACGATTAGTTCTTCTTGTTGAAGCCGTACTTCTTGTTGAAACGTTCGATTCGACCATCGGCTGCGGCAAACTTTTGCTTGCCAGTGTAGAATGGGTGGGAATCTGATGAGATTTCAACACGGATCAATGGGTAAGTGTTGCCTTCGAATTCAACAGTTTCTGATGACTTCAAAGTTGAGCCGGCAACAAACTTAAAACCAGTTGCTGAGTCCATGAAGCAAACTTCTTGATAATCTGGGTGAATACCTTGTTTCATAATTCTAAAACTCCTTTGCCATAGCCCTCTGCAGGCCATAGATTAATCGATTAACTCTAACATAGTACCACTATCCAGCCCGTTTGACAAGGGCTCAAGTTAATCTTCCACGTCACGGATGACCACGTCAGCTCCCAGCTGGCGCAGCTTTTCTTCCACCCGGTCGTAGCCGCGCAGGATGTTGCCGGCGTTGTTGATTACTGTTTCGCCGTCAACCATCAAGCCAGTAAGCATCAAGCAGGCCCCGGCCCGGATTTCGTCAGCGTGAACCACAGCCCCATGCAGGTGGCTGCCTGGATGAACCAGGATGATGTTGTTAACGACAGTGATGGAAGCCCCCATCTTCTGCAGTTCCGGCACGTGCCGGGTCCGCTTCGGGTAGATCGGGTCGATGATGACCCCTTCACCAGTCTTGGCCGTCAGTAAAAGCGGCGTGATTGGCTGCTGCAGGTCAGTCGCGAAGCCCGGGTAGGTCCCGGTCTTGACTTGAACCATGCGCAGGTCACCAGCCGGGTAAACGAAGAGAGAGTCTTCATCAGTGTCGATCACCACGCCCATTTCTTCCACCTTGGCCAAAAAGGCGTCAAGGTGTTCAGCGATGATATTGTGAATCCGGATCCCGTTGCCGATGCAGGCTGCCATGGAAATGTAGGTCCCGGCTTCGATCCGGTCAGGGATGATCGTGTGCGGCACCTTGGCCTCCAGGCGGTCAACCCCGTCGATTCTGATGGTGTCAGTCCCCGCCCCACGGATCTTGGCCCCCATGTTGTTCAAGAAGGTAGCCAGGTCGATGATTTCCGGCTCCTTGGCCGCGTTCTCGATCACCGTCCGGCCACTGGCCGTGACTGAGGCCATGATGATATTCATCGTTGCCCCAACTGAAGCCATCTTCAGGTGAATCTGGGCCCCTTTCAACCCTTCATCAGGCGCGGTAATTACAATCTGCTCATTTTCATATCTAACGTCGGCGCCGAGGGATTGAAAGCCCATAATGTGCTGGTCAATCGGCCGCGGGCCAATGTCATCGCCACCAGGAAAACCTACAACCGCCTTGCCAAAACGACCGAGCAAAGCGCCCATAAAGTAGTAAGACGCGCGCAAGCTCTTAATCTTCCCAGCTGGCAGGGGACTCATCTTGATGTCGGTCGGGTCAATTTGCAGGGTCGTTTCGCGGAAATCGCAGTGCACGTCCATTTCGCTCAACAAGTCCATCAAATTGTCAACGTCGGCAATCCGCGGAACTGATTCCAGGGTCACCGGCGTTCTCGACAGGATTGAGGCCGGAATCAGCGCTACCGTTGAGTTCTTCGCGCCGCCAATCCAGATGTCGCCTTGCAGGGGTTTCCCTCCGTGAATTATCATTTGCTTCATTTGGGAAAGTAGTCCTTTTCTTTTGTCAAATTATCATAATAATGTTAATAGATCTTCGTCAAAAAAACAAGAGAAGAGGTTTCTCTTCTCTTGTCACTATCTATTATTATCGTACAAAATTTAGAACTTGTCGACCTGCAAACCGCTGGCTGCCCCAATAAAGCCCTTGAAGAGCCCTTCTGGCCGGTTTGGCCGGCTCAAGAATTCTGGGTGGTATTGAGCGGCAACAAAGAACTTCTTGTCCGTGATTTCAACGATTTCCACCAGGTGGTTGTCCGGTGAAACGCCTGAGAAGGTCATGCCGGCCTTTTCAAAGGCTTCCCGGTACTTGTTGTTGAATTCGTAGCGGTGACGGTGACGTTCCTGGATAACTTCCTGGCCGTCGTAGCATTCCCGGGTCTTGGTGCCGGCCTTCAGCATGGCTGGGTACAGGCCCAGACGCAAGGTACCGCCGATCTTTTCCTGGTCACGCTGGTCAGCCATCAAGTCAATGATGTTGTTCTTGCAGTTTGGTTCTGCTTCAGCTGAGTTGGCATCTTCCAAGTGCAGGACATTGCGGGCGAATTCCACGCTGGCCATCTGCATCCCCAGGCAGATCCCCAGGAATGGAATATCGTGTTCGCGGGCGTACTTGATGGAAGTGATCATCCCTTCCAGACCCCGGGTGCCGAAACCGCCTGGCACGATCAAGCCCTGGGTGTCCTTCAAAAGTTCTGCCACATTGTCTTCAGTGATGTCTTCAGCCTGGATCTTTTCAACTTCGATCTTGCTGTTGTACAGGTAACCGGCGTGCTGCAAAGCGTCAGTTACGGAGATGTAGGCATCTTCCAGTTCGACGTACTTGCCAACCAGGGTGATCTTGGTCTTGTACTTCAAGCTCTTGGCCCGTTCGTCCATCCGGCGCCATTCATCCATATCGGCAACCGGCTTCGGGCTGTCGATGTGGAGGAAGTCAACGACCTTCTGGTCAACGCCTTGTTCCTGGTAGGACAGCGGCACGTCAAACAGAGATGGCGCGTCCAAGGATTCCACGATGTAGTCGACTGGAACGTCGGTGAAAGTGGATATCTTGTCCTTCATTTCCTGCGGAACTGGCATTTCTGAGCGGAGAACCAGCATGTTTGGCTGGATCCCGATTGACCGCAGCATGGAAACTGACTGCTGGGTCGGCTTGCTCTTCAATTCCTTGGCTGCCCGCAGGTAAGGAACGAAGGTAACGTGCACGTACATGACGTTTTCTGAGCCGACTTCCCGTCGCATTTGCCGGATGGCTTCCATGAACGGAGTTGATTCCATGTCGCCGACCGTACCGCCGATTTCGGAAATAACCACATCAGTGTCGGTCATTTGCGCTGCCCGCATGACCTTTTCCTTGATCATGTTGGTTACGTGCGGGATCACCTGTACAGTGCCGCCGTGGTAGTCGCCGCGCCGTTCGCGCTGCAGAACTTCCTGGTAGATCTTGCCAGTCGTTACGTTAGAGTACTTGCTGGTTCTAACGTCGACCAATCTTTCATAGTGGCCCAAGTCAAGGTCAGCTTCCGTACCGTCGTCAGTCACGAAAACTTCACCGTGTTGGTAAGGGTTCATCGTGCCGGGGTCGATGTTGATGTATGGGTCGAACTTTTGCATGGTAACTTTCAAGCCGCGGTTCTTCAGCAAGCGACCAATGCTTGATGCAGTAATCCCTTTCCCCAATGATGAAACAACGCCGCCAGTCACAAAGATATATTTGGTCATTGAGCTCTCCTTTGAAAAATAATAAAAAAGCTCCCTAGCAATTAGGGAGCTAAACGCACATAGGGTGCCCAAGCAAAATAATAACGACTTTTCAGCCGCAAGTCAAGGACAAAATCCTATTCTTCGTCTTCATCGTCATCAAGGTCGTCGTCATCCATTTGTGACAGCTGGCCTTCGATCCCGTCTGGCAATGAGTCGTCATCTTCATCGTCTTCATTGTCGTCGTAATCGTCATCGTAGTCGTAATCGTCGCCGGAGTTGTCGTCATCGTCATCTTCGTCAGCGTCACTGTCGTCGGACAAGTCTTCGTCTTCTGGGTCGTCGTTTTCGTAGTCGATCACGTCGTCGCCTTCAGTCGTGGCCAGGAAGGCGTTGACCTTCTTGTGGTGCTTGCGAGTTGATGCTTCGTCGCCGTCGTCTTCTGGGTGGTCGACTTCTTCATCGACAGCTTCGAACTTGAACCAGGTCCGCAGGGCCCAGACATTTTCACCCATGGAAATGAAGCGGCCATCGGTGTTCATGTCCGTGTAAAATTGCGGCAGGCGCTGGCGAATTTCTTCGTCGCTCTTGTTCAAGTACTTTTGCACTTCGTTAACGATATCGGCAAAAGCCATTCTTTCGCCACGGTCTTCCAAAATTGCGTGCGCAACTTCAATCATTGACAATTCGTTGCGATCCACGTCTTTAAAATCAGCTAATCCCACAGTTGAACGTCCTCTCTATTCAATCTTGTCTATTTTACACGTCATTTAAGCAAAAATCAACGAGACGGCATAACTACCAATTAAGTCTACACCACTAAAGAGGTCATATTCAACTTCAAGTTGTTGACCAGCGGCATTTTCTTTCAATTCCAGACGCTTGGTTTCCGACAAAAGATCCAGTTGCCGGCCCTCAACCACGTACTTGCACTGCCCTTTTTCGCCCAAGACGAAATGCATTTGGGAGAAGTTGCTGTGGTCCGTCCCCCGCCGGATCAAGAGTTCCTGTTCTTTTAAGAGCATCTTGACCGGCACCTTTTCTGCCTCGTAAAAAATTCTTTTAACCGCGCCGTCTTCCCGCAATTCGCCTTCTGCCTGCTGGCGGATGGTTTCCGTTTGCTCGCCTTGGGTGATCTTGCTCGTCAAATCGATCTTAATTTTGCTCATCTTTTAAAAAAATAATTCTCCTTACAATGGCCGCAAGCAGCGGCCCCTGGCAACTTTTGCTATAATTTTCTATAGCTAGTCAAGCATATCTTACTATGTTTCGGCAAAAATATAAAACAATAAGAATGGAGGATCTACTTTTGACAAAATTTGACAGTCCTAAACTGGCCCGCGAAGTCGTCGTCCGTGACCCGGTCCACGGCTATATCCACCTGGACACCCAAGTGGCCCTGGAAGTCGTCCGCTCGAAAGAATTCCAGCGGATGCGGCGGATCAAGCAGCTGGGCCCGACAGCCTTCGTCTTCCCCGGCGCCACCCACACCCGCTTTGAGCACAACCTGGGCGTCTATGAACTGGCCCGCCGGATCAGCAACCTTTTTACTGACAAATACCCTAGTCAAAGTACCGGCGACGGGCTCTGGGCCCCCGAAGAGAACCTGCTGGTGCAGATGGCCGGCCTTTTGCATGACATCGGCCACGGCCCGTACTCGCACACCTTTGAGCACCTTTTCGGCACCAACCATGAGCAGATCGGCCAGCAGATCATTCTGGATCCTTCCACTGAGGTCAACCAGGCTTTGAGCAAGGTCGACCCGGACTTCCCAAAGGCGGTGGCCAGCGTGATCGCCAAGACCTACCCTAACCCCCAGGTGGTCAAGCTCATTTCCAGCCAGGCTGACGCTGACCGGATGGACTACCTTTTGCGGGATGCCTACTTTACGGGAGCCTCTTATGGGGAGTTCGACCTGTCCCGGATTTTGCGGGTCATCCGCCCTTATGAAGAAGGGGTTTGCTTTACGGCTAACGGGATGCATGCCGTTGAAGACTATATCGTCTCCCGCTATCAGATGTACCAGCAGATCTACTACCACCGGGTCAACCGGTCCATGGAGGTCATCCTTCACCACCTGCTAAAGCGGGCCCAGTACCTTTACCAGGAAAAAGAATTGCCGGTTACGCCAAGCTTAGCCAGATTTTTGGCGGGGACCTGGGACTTGCAGGACTACTTGAAGATGGATGACGGGGTCATGGAGACCAACTTCAGCATGTGGACTGAGTCCAGCGACTCGGTTTTGGCGGACTTAACCAAGCGTTACCTCTTCCGGCGGCCTTTAGCCAGCGTGAAGATCAACGAAGAAAGCAAGCGGCTTTTGCCGCAATTAAAGGACTTGATCAAAGATGCCGGCTTTGACCCTGACTACTACACCGGGGTGGGGTCAGCTTTTGACGAGCCATATGACGCTTATAAGCCAAGCGGCAAAAACGCCAACAGCCAAATTGAGATCATGCAGGAAGACGGCAGCTTAATCGAGCTGTCCCAGCTCAGCCCCCTGGTCAAGGCCTTAAACGGGACCCTGCAGGGCGATGAGCGCTTCTTCTTCCCGGTCACTATGCTCAAGCAGGCGGATTTTCAGCAGTACTTGAAAAACGGGGAATTGCTCACGAAAAAATAAAAGCAAAATAATAATTTGCAAAAGAAAACAACCGCTGCACATGCAACGGTTGTTTTTCGTATAGTCGAATCCTTACTTGTCCTTGTACTTGTTAGCGTCGTAACGAGTGTCAAAGAGCGGACTCATTGGCTTGTGTTCCATGATCAGCTTGATGGCGTCACCCATCAAAGGCCCAACGGAAACGAGAATCATCTTGTCGAGGTTCTTTTCGGCTGGCTGTTGGATTGAGTCGGTCAAAACCAGGCTCTTGATTACGGAATTGTTCAAGCGGTCAACGGCTGGGCCGGACAAAACGGCGTGGGTAGCGCAGGCGTAGACTTCAGTAGCACCGGCGTCTTTCAAGGCTTGGGCAGCCAAAGTGATAGTGCCGGCAGTGTCGATCATGTCGTCGATCAAGATGGCCCGCTTGCCCTTGACGTCACCGATGATGTTCATGACTTCGGCAACGTTGGCCTTTGGCCGGCGCTTGTCGACGATGGCAATTGAAGTGCCCAGGAATTCAGCTAATTTTCTTGCCCGGGTAACGCCACCGTGGTCTGGAGAAACGACAACAGCGTCTTCTTCCAGGTGATTGCTCAGGAAGTAGTCAGCCAATAAAGGAGCGCCCATCAGGTTGTCGACAGGGATGTCGAAGAAACCTTGAATTTGCGGAGCGTGCAGGTCCAGTGAGAGGACGCGGTCAGCCCCGGCAGCTTGAATCATGTCTGCGACCAGTTTAGCAGTGATTGGCTCTCTGGCCCGGGTCTTCCGGTCTTGACGTGCGTAGCCGTAGTAAGGCAGGACGATGTTTACGGAAGCGGCACTGGCCCGGCGGACAGCGTCGATCATGATCAAAAGTTCCATAAGGTTGTCGTTGACCGGCGCGCTGGTGGATTGGATCAAGAAGACATCCTTGCCACGGACAGAATCGTCGATGTTGACTTGAATTTCACCGTCGCTGAAGCGAACGACGCTTGAAGTTGAAAGCTTTACCCCCATCCGCTTAGCGATCTTTTCTGCCAACGGTTTGTTTGAGTTAAGCGCAAAAAGCTTGATGTTGTCCTTGTAAGACATAATTCCCTCCGAAAAAAACAGCATTTACCAGTTCTATTCTAACAAAATCCGGCATTCTTTTGTTGGAAAAAAGGCATTTGTGTTCAGTTTTTAAGCAAAAAATTCCTGACAGGCATGTTTTAACCTGGTCAAAAAGCAAGAAAGCCTTTTATTTTTTAGTAGATAGAAAAAATCGTCTGTTTTCCAAAGAAAAAAGCTCTGACTTCCGTCAAAGCTTTTTCTTAATTACTTGCTTGCGATTACCTTAACGCCGCTGGCCTTAAGGTAGGCGCTGTTGCCAACGTAGTAGTACTTCTTGTTCTTGATGGTGATGGTCTTTGAAACCTTGTACTTAGTGCCCTTGTAAGCTACAGTGCTCTTCCAACCGTTGTAAACGTATGGGCTCTTCTTAGTGAACTTGGAACCGTCCTTGTGGTAGAAAGGAGTGGTCTTCTTAGTTACTTGAACTTGAGTTACAGTCTTCTTTGAGCTGGACTTCTTGGAAGAAGTGCTTGAGCTTGAAGTTGAGCTGCTTGAAGTAGAACTAGTCTTCTTTGAGCTTGAACTTGAGCTGGTCTTCTTGGAACTAGTCTTGCTTGAAGTAGTGCTTGCCTTCTTTGAGCTTGAAGTTGAGCTGGACTTAACCGTCTTAGTTGCGGTTACCTTGACGTCGCTGGCCTTCAAATAAGCGTCGTTGCCGATGTAGTAGTACTTAGCACCCTTGATGGTTACAGTCTTAACTACGTTGTAGCTGGTGTTCTTGTAAGCTACAGTGCTCTTCCAATCGCCGTAAACGTAAGGCTTCTTCTTGGTGAACTTAGAACCGTCCTTGTGGTAAAAAGGAGTGGTCTTCTTAGTTACCTTAACCTTGGTTGCCTGCTTAACCGTGGTAGTCTTGGCAAAAGCCGCGTTTTGAGTAAGCAGTGCTGCTGGAGTAGCCAGAGTCAAAGCCAATGATGCTGATGCAAAAGCAATTTTCTTAGTAAACTTCATCGATATGCAAACCTTTCTTGCTTCTTTTTGTACATTGCCTAGATTATACACCCTCTGTTTAAAAATTGCTTATTAAAGTTCTCAAAAGAAAGGCAATTTTTCCTTAAGTCAACTGTAAGCGGATGCATTTTGCTTATTAAAAAAGGAGCCTGAGCTCCTTTTCAAAATTATTTCCATTCTTCGTCTTCGGACAAAGGCAGCTTGTGCCAGTAGTCTTCCTTGTTGACCTGCCGGCCCCGGGCGATGGCCATTTCATACTTGCCAACGTCCTTGGTAATGGTTGAGTCAGCCGCGATAAAGGCGTGGTCAGCCACATTAATTGGGGAAACCAAGGTTGACCCGGCCCCGATGAAGGACTTGTCGCCAACCGTCGTGTGGAACTTCTTGACCCCGTCAAAGTTGGAGAAGATGACCCCGCAGCCGACATTGATGTCCTTGCCCAAAGTAGCATCCCCAACGTAAGTCAGGTGACCGACCTTGGTGTTCTCGCCAATTTCCGCCTTCTTGACTTCCACGAAGTTGCCCAGGTGGGCTCCCCGCTTGATCAAAGCCTTTGGCCGCAAGTGGGAATTTGGCCCGATGTCCGTGTTGTCTTCCATGATTGATTCTTCAATCGTGGAAGAAGTTACCGTCACGCCATTGCCGATCTGGCTGTCAACGATTCTTGACCCGGAAGTGATCAAGCAGTCAGACCCGATCACAGTGTGGCCCTTGATCGTCACGCCGCCTTCAATCACCGTGTCATTGCCAATTTCCACGTCAGCATCAATGTAAGCCGTGGCTGGGTCGATAAAGGTAACCCCATCCCGCATGTGCCCTTCATTGATTCTTCTTTGCATGATCCGGGTGGCTTCAGCCAAGGCGATCCGGTCGTTTACCCCCAGGCTTTCGCTGAAGTCAGGCATCTTGTAAGCCCCGACCTTCTTGCCGGCCTTGCGCAAAATTTCCAAAACGTCAGTCAAGTAGTACTCGCCTTGAGAGTTGTCGTTGCCGACTTGCTTCAAAGCAGCCCACAGGTCCTGGTTGTCAAAGCAGAAGACCCCGGTGTTGATTTCCTTGACCTTCAGTTCTTCCGGCTTGCCGTCTTTTTGTTCCACGATCCGCAAAACATTGCCCTGGTCGTCTCTGATGATCCGCCCGTAGCCAAAAGGATCCGGAGCTTCAGCAGTCAAAACCGTGGCCGCGTTGCCTTCTTCTTCATGGTAGGCAAAGAGCTTTTCAAAAGTTTCACTGGTAAAAAGCGGGGTGTCCCCGGTTACAACCAGCGTTGCCCCTTCCAAATTAGCCAGCTGGCCTTCAGCCTGCATAACCGCGTGGCCGGTGCCCAGCTGCTTTTCCTGCATGGCAAATTCAGACTTGCCTGCCAAGACTTTCTCCACGTCTTCTGCCCCATGGCCGACAATAGTCACGATCTTGCTTGGCTTGACCGCTCTGGCCGCGTCAACGACATGTTCAACCATGGCCTTGCCGCAAACCTGGTGCAAAACCTTGTAAAGCTTGGATTTCATTCTGGTGCCCTTGCCGGCAGCCAAAACTACGACATATTTTTCCATCTGTTTTGTAACCTTCTCAATCAAAATAAGCTAGCCTTCCTGGCTAGCTTATATTGTAACATTTAGAAACGGTCGAAGTTAGTTCTAGTCAAAAAGTTGCCCGGCTGAGCCAGGATGATTTCCTTTTCGCTGTCGATCTGGTCAATGTTGACCAGGGAAACGTAGTCCTTGATCTTGCGTTCCTCTTCGTATTCAGTTTCGCAAAGGACGCAGACGCCGGCAACCTGGCAGTCAAATTCCTTGACCAGTTGCCGCATCCCGTCCAGGGTGCCGCCGCCCTTCATGAAGTCATCCACAATCAGAACGTTCGTATCCTTGTCCAGGGCCCGGGTCGGCAATTCCATCTTGGCTACCCGGGAAGTTGATGAGGACATGTAGTTAACGGACACAGTAGCCCCTTCCGTCACCTTGGACCGCTTGCGGGCGGTTACCGCTGGGACGTTCAAGTAGCTGGCCACGGCGTTGGCCAAAGAAATCCCCTTGGTTTCCACCGTCATGACAGCTTCGATATTAGCGTAAGCATAGCGGGTGGCGATCAGCTTGCCGATCATCTCCAAATCATATGGCCCGCCCAAAATGTCTGACAGGTAGACAAAGCCACCCGGCAGAATCCGGCTGGAGTCCTGGATGCGGCCTGCCAGGTCCTTGAGGTACTTCTCAGCCGGCTTCTGGCCCAAAAAAGGGATATAGCGGACCCCGCCGGCTGCCCCGGCAACGGTCTCCAGGATCCCATCCTCGTTGCTGGCCAGGGTGTGCTTCAGAATGGCCAGGTCTTCAGAAATCGATGACTTCGCTGCCCCGTAGCGCTTGGCAAAAAAAGGCAGAGCAATCAAGGTATGCGGGCGCTCCATCAAAAACTTGGTCATGTCTACTAATCTTTCAGAACGTTTCATTCTCTTTCCTTCCTAATGTCTGTTTTTGTACTTATACTAATATACTCTAAAGGGCAAAAAAAATCACTAACATTTTCAAGAAATGTTAGTGCAAAAATTCGTATTTTTACTCTGCATCGCTTTCGTCATCAAATTCCAGCAAGATGTTCTTGGTCAAAACATCAGTGTAGCTGTATGATGCGTGTTCAAAATTATTACTGTCCTGGTCCAGAGCCACTACGAACACGGCAGGAAACGTGTTCTTCAAAACGCCGCGGCGTCTGGTTACCTTCTTGCGACCCGCTTGGGCAACGATTGTCAGCTCTTCGCCTAGGTGGGCATCTAACTTCTGCTTAATGTCTTGAATATTGATTGGCAATTATGACACTCCTTTATCAGAACATTGTAACATAATTTCCTATTCAAATCAAGATTGAATTATTTATTCAGTTCCGCTACCGCCTGGCTGATTCTGATGAAGTCGCCGATGGCCAGTTGTTCCGGCCGCTGGCGCGGGTCCAGATCCAGGTCAGCCAGCAGCTTTTCCCGGTCTTCCTTGTCCGGAACCAAAGCCTTCAAGTTGTTGGCCAGGGTCTTGCGCCGCTGGGCAAAACAGAGCTTAACCACCCGGTTGAACTGCTTGCGGTCGCCAACGTCTGCCGGATTTTCCAGCGGCGTTAAAACAACCACAGCTGAGTCAACCTTTGGCTGGGGCATGAAGGAAGCATGCCCTACTTCCAAGGCCAGGTCCACGCTCATTTGAGTCTGCACGGCAATGGACAAGGGGCCATAGGCCTTAGAGCCCGGCTGGGCAGCCAGGCGCTCAGCGACTTCTTTTTGCATCATCAAGGTCAGGCTGGTGAAGTCCAGGCTGGATTCCAGCAGGTTGAAAATAATCGGCGTGGTGATGTAGTAAGGCAGGTTGGCCACGACTTTGACGGGCTTGCTTAAGTCAAAAAATCCCGCCAGATCATTTGCAAAGTCTGCCTTCAAAACATCCTTCATGATCAGCTTGAAGCGCTGGTCCAGGTCTTCGCCGTCCACCTTTTCCGGCAGTTCGTTAGCCAGGATTTCCGGCAGGCTCTGGTCGACTTCATAAGCCGCCACCTTGCCCCCGGCTAAAAGCAGCTGCTCAGTCAAAGAACCGATCCCCGGGCCGACTTCTACTACCTGGTCGCCGGGCTCAATCCCAGCGGCCCTAACGATCCCCTGGACAGCATCCAGGTCAACCAGGAAGTTCTGGCCCAGGTTCTTCTTGGCGTGCACAAAGTAACGGTTGACGATGGCCGCCGTCCTTACCGGACTAGCGATTGGAATTCTGTTGGTCATTTTCCGCCTCCTCTACTGCCTGCTTGAGTTCAGCTAGACTGATGCCAAAAGTCCGCAGGCGCTGGTAAAAACGCTTGGAATTGGCATAGCCGATCCCCAGCTTGATCCCGACTGCCTCCCGCAATTGGCGGGACTGGCGGCCCATGGCCAGGCCCAAGTCGACATAGTCCCCGTAGTCAAAGTCAGCCTTTTCCGCTTGGACCTCGCGCAAATCGCTCAAGGCCCGCTCCAAAGCTTCCTTTGACGCGTGCTCTACCCCCAGACTGCCCTGTTTCTTAGGCTCGCCTTCCTTGCGGGTAATAAAGGCCTGCTTGGCCGTTGGCACGGCTTCGGTCACTATCCGGCGGATCCGCTCGCCGTTGACGTCAGGATCGGTAAAAACGATAATCTCGCGGCTTTGGGCCAGCTTCTTCAGCTTGGCCAGGACCGCATCAGAAACGGCCGAGCCATTCGTCTCGACCGTCTCAATTCCTGGAAAAAACTGCTTTAAGCGAATCGTATCGTCCTTGCCTTCCACGACAACGACGGCGTTAAAATTCTTCTGCATTTAATCCGTAAATCCTCATTGTATTAGCATAAGTTGCCTCAGCTACTTCGGCCAAGTCCAGCCCCTTCAAGTCCGCGACCGCTTGGGCGACGTAGCGGACATAGCCAGGCTCGTTTTGCCGGCCCCGGTAAGGCACCGGGGTCAAAAATGGTGCGTCAGTTTCAACCAAAAGCCGGTCCAGGGGAACCATCTTGGCTGACTCATGCACTTCAGTGGCCTTCTTGAAGGAAACGACCCCGGAGAAAGAAAAGTTCACGTTCAAGTCCAGGAACTTTTCCGTCCATTCCGGACCCCCGTTGTAGCTGTGCAAAATCGCCCCGTATTCCAAATTGGCTTCTTGCAAGATCTTCCAGCAGTCTTCAAAGGCATCCCTGGTGTGGATGTTTACCGGCAATTTCAAATCGCGGGCAACTTCAATCTGCCGGGCAAAAACTTCCCTTTGCACATCCCGGGGCGACTCGTCCCAGTAGTAGTCCAGGCCGATTTCCCCAATGGCAACTACCTGGCCGCTTTTAGCCTGCTCAACCAGCAAGTCTTCAGCTGCCTGGTCATAGTCTTTGGCCACGTCCGGGCAGTAGCCGATGATAGCCTTGACATTGGCAAAGCGCTTGGCCAATTCCAGGGCGCCCAGGTTCATTTCCGGGTCCTGGCCCACGCAGTTCATTCCAACCACGTCCAAATCCTTGGCCTTTTGAATGTACTCGGCTTCTTTTCCGGCAAAAGGTTTGTCGTTTAAGTGGGTATGGTTGTCGTAGATCTTCATTAGCCCAGTTCAGCCCCCACCGGGTGTTCATCGCCGACCAGGGCCAGCTTGACATCACCGTCAGCTTCACTGGACAGGAGCATGCCCTGGCTTTCGTGGCCCAGCATCTTGCGCGGCTTCAGGTTGGTTACGGCCAGAACCTTCTTGCCCAAAAGGATGCTTTCATCTGGGTAGAACTTGCGGATCCCGCTCAAGATCTGCCGCTCGCCGGTCTTGCCAAAGTCCAGCTTGAACAGCAAGAGCTTGCTTGACCCTTGAACTGGTTCAACAGACAGGATCTTGCCGACCTGGATCTTGACCTTGTCAAAGTCGTCGATCGTGATCTGCTTTTCTTCCTGCTTTTGTTCTCTTCTTGACTGCTTCTTTGGCTTGGCCTTCTTCATTTCTTCCTTGATGTAGGCCACTTCTTCGTCATTCTTCAAGCGTGGGAAGATTGGGGTTGGCTTGGCAACGACGTTCACGTCCCAGGCAAAGCCGCCGAACTTCAAGTCCTTTTGGCTTTCGTCTTCCCAGTCCAGGCCCAGCTGGCTGAACATCTTGGCTGGTGTTTCAGTCATGACTGGAGCGATCATGATGGCTACCAGACGGAGGCTTTCAGCCAGGTTGCTCATGACTCTGGAAAGCTCTTCAGTCTTGCCTTCCTTGTTCAAAACCCATGGGGTAGTTTCATCGATGTACTTGTTGGCCCGGGAAATCAGCTGCCAGACGTTTTCCAAAGCGTTGGAGAAGTGCATCTTGTCCATGTTGTCGTAGTAGTCGCTGATCGCCTTGGCGGCAACGGCAGCCAGGTCTTTGCCGTACTTGTCCTGTTCCTGGTCAACTGGGGCAACCAGGCCCTTTTGGTACTGGTTAATCATGGAAACAGTCCGGTTCAAAAGGTTGCCCAGGTCGTTGGCCAGGTCAAAGTTGGTCCGTTCAACGAAGTCTTCTGGAGTAAAGGAACCGTCAGCCCCAAACGGGATAGCCCGCATCAAGTAGTAGCGGACCGGGTCCAGGCCGTAGCGGGAAATCAAGGATTCCGGATAAACGGCATTACCCTTGGACTTGGACATCTTGTCCTTGTAGATCAAGACCCAGCCGTGGCCGAAGACCTGCTTAGGCAGCGGCAAGTCCAGGGCCATCAGCATGATTGGCCAGTAAATAGTGTGGAAACGGACGATTTCCTTGCCGACCAGGTGGACGTCAGCTGGCCAGTACTTCTTGAAGAGGGAGTCGTCTTCTGACCCGTAGCCCAAGGCAGTGATATAGTTGGCCAAGGCGTCGATCCAAACGTAAACAACGTGCTTCGGGTCGCTTGGCACCGGGATCCCCCAGTCAACCGTGGTCCGGGTAACTGACAAGTCTTCCAGACCAGGCTTGATGAAGTTGTTCACCATTTCCTTTTCCCGGGAGTTTGGCTGGATGAATTCCGGGTGGTCCTTGTAGTACTGGAGAAGCCGGTCAGCGTACTTGCTCATCTTAAAGAAGTAAGATGGTTCCTTAACCAATTGAACTTCGTGGCCAGATGGGGCGATACCGCCGACAACGTTGCCCTTGTCGTCTCTGAAGACTTCCTTAAGCTGGGATTCAGTGAAGTATTCTTCGTCTTCAACTGAGTACCAGCCGGTGTATTCACCCAGGTAGATGTCGCCTGAGGCCTTCAGCTTTTCAAAAATCTTCTGGACAGCCTTGACGTGTTCTTCATCAGTGGTCCGGATGAACTTGTCGTAGTTGATGTCCAGCTTCTTCCACAGTTCCTTGATGTCCTTGACCATGCCGTCCAGGTAGGCCTTAGGCTTCATGCCCAGCTTTTCAGCCTTTTGTTCGATCTTCAGACCGTGTTCGTCAGTCCCGGTCAAGAAGAAGGTGTCATAGCCGCGGGACTTCTTGTAGCGGGCCATGGTGTCCGCTGCTACCGTCGTGTAGGCGTTGCCGATGGTCAAACGGCCAGACGGATAGTAGATTGGCGTGGTAATGTAAAAAGTTTTCTTGTTATCTGCCATAGTGCTTGATCTCCTCAAAAATTCTATACTCTCTATCATACAACAAAAAGCCTTACCTTATAAAGCGGATCGGCGATTTAACGGGCTTTAGAGCAAAAAAGAACGGCCTTTTTACTAAAGAGCTACTAATTAGTAACAAGTAATATAGAACTATATCGAAAAATATAGCTTAATGTGCTTGCGAAAGAAAATCAATTCTATCTTAATAGAAGTTAAGTGTGTTGCGCCTATGATTTTAATCAAAAGATGCAACACATATTTTCGGCTCTTTTTCAAACATATGTTTGGAAAAGAGCTGGGATACGTGCTAAAATATGCTTGTCGAAAAGAGGTGAAGACAAATGGCAACCAAAAGGACTCACGTATATCGTTTATATCCAGATGCTACTATGGCTCACGTCTTGGACCAGTGGTGTGACTATCGCCGTTATTGCTACAATAAGGCCCTAGAACTTTGGAATTCTACCTATTCGGAATATCGTATGCTGGTTAGTCCAGAGATTCTGGCGGAATTCAAGAAGCCAAAAGAAGAACGGCAATTTACTGAAGAGCAGGAGCTGTTTATTTCCAATTACTACCCAACCGCAGCACTGATTCAGAAAAAGCTTACGGCAAGCAAACAGTCATGGGAAAGGCAGATTTCTTCGCGTATCCTGCAGCAAGCATGTGCTGACTTGGGCAAATCGTTCAAGAAGTTTGCCAAAGATAAGGCACTCAAAGTAAAAAATGGTGCCGGGCACCCCGTTTTTCAATCTAAGAAAGCCAAACGTCAAGGCTTTAAGTTGAATCAAGGCGTGGTGCTCGCGAAGGAAGGCAACCACGGAAAGCTGACCTTGCCTGTCCCAGCACCTTATAAGGGTGAGTGGCATAGCATAAGATTTTCTGAAATCCCCAAAAATACCGAATTTGGGACGATAAGCTTTTACCGTGAACACGGCCATTACTACATGGCGGTTCCTTACAAGTATGAGACGCCACCATACATTCACAAGCATACGGGTAAGAAGACAGGAATTGACGTCAATGTCAGCCATTTCAATGATGCAGAAGGAGAACACTATTTTCTGCACAAAGGAAACAATGGCGCCGTCAAGCTGGCAAGAGTCTATGAGAACATCAAGCACCAGCAGCGGATTCTGGCAAGAAAGCTGGAAGAAAATGGCCAGATTGCCGGGAAGCGCTCAAAAAGCTATCAAAAAGCGAGAATCAAGCTTCAGAAGCTTTACGAGCGTGCTCACCGCATGCAGGATGACGCGATGCACAAGTACACGACTCACCTTGTCAGAGAATATGATGCAATCTGCATTGAGGATCTGGACGTCAAGGGCATGCTTATGAGCCATGTCGCTTCAAAAGGCGTGCACCGTGCGCTGTTTGGACGCTTTCGCAGCTATCTCGAATACAAGTGCAAGTCTGCCGGGGTCAAATTGGTGATTGCCAATCGCTTTTATCCAAGCACCCAGCGCTGTGCAGCGTGCGGCAACGTCAAGAAGGACGATGAGAAGATTACTCTTTCTGGCAATAAGAAGCACGGCACCAAGCACAATGAATACGTGTGCTACAACAAAAAATGCCCGAACTACAACAAAGTTGTAGATCGGGACATGAACGCGATGATGAATCTTACTTTTTTGATTGATCATCCAAGATACAATAAAGCATTGTAAAAAATCAAAGGATCCGCAAGGATCCATGCGGGCAGGCTAATGGCCGGAATGCCATCTGTTACTTGAACAGTTGCGTAAGTGGCTGTTTCGGTGCAGATGGCTCACCGGACGGGAAGCCGATAAGTTGTTTTGGCAGCGAATCGGTTTCTACGACCGCGCATGCAATTCCTCAAATGGAAGAACATGCGAGAAGCGAGTTCAGAACTCGTGAGACAGTTCGGTTGCTCATCTTCGGATAAAGGCATTGTCTGCGGCTTCGGCCGTACAGGTGATGTGAGCATATCGAGTGCAGAGATCGCCCACGCTGTCAATGCGAAAGCTTGGCAGTGAACGCTCGTGAGAGAAATGGAAGCCTACAGAGGCTTATATTATGTGCTGGGTATGTTCCAGCCAGGCATGTCGGCGTCGGAAGTAAAGATATCGATGATGCGATAGTCGCAAAATTGAATATCTTGACCATAATGTGAACCAGCCGGTATCAAGCGCACATTCTTCCACATTTCTTATAGCACCGTTCTTTTTTCAGTTAAATCAGGAATTTTTCCTTCTTCATGTAGAAGTGCTTGACGACTGTCGTCAAAAGCAGGTAGCAAACCAAGAGGCCAGCCACAATCCACAGGAATTCTTCGTTCAATTGGCCAAACTTCATGGCCCCGGCCAATTTTGAAAATGGCAGAACCGTGCCGAAGATGGCAGCCCCAAAGGTAGCCAGCATGACTGGGCTGGAAGCCCGTTGCTGGATGAATGGCAGGCGTTCGTCGCGCAGAGCGTGGATGACCATTTCCTGGGTCCAGAGGGATTCCACGAACCAGCCAGTGTGGAAGATGGTCATGAAGGCCAGCTGCCCTGCCGGTCCTAAGGAAGCGTAGCTGCCGCCGGTCAAAGCCGGGCAGATTACAAAGAAGAGGACGGCAAAGGTGATGACGTCAAAAATTGATGATGCCGGTCCAAAGTAGAACATGAACTTCGGCATGTTCTTGGTTGACCATTCCCGCGGCACATGCAGGTAGTCTTCAGACACGCTGTCAAATGGCAGAGCCAGGCAGCTGGTCCCGTAGAGCAGGTCCAAAATCAAGAGCTGCAGCGGCAGCATTGGCAAGAATGGCAGGAAGATCGAGGCGACCATGATGGACAAGATGTTCCCGAAGTTGGAAGACAGGGTGATCTTGATGTACTTCATGGTGTTGGTCAAGGTCTTGCGGCCGATGCGGACGGCATGCTCCAAAACACCCAAGTCCTTTTGCAAGAGGATGATGTCAGCTGATTCCTTGGCCACGTCGACAGCCGAGTCAACAGAGATGGATACGTCCGCCTGCTTCATGGCCGGGGCATCGTTGATCCCGTCACCCATGTAGCCGACCGTGTGGCCATTCTTTTGCAAAGTAGCGATGATCTTGGTCTTCCATTCCGGTGACAGCTTGACGAAGATATCGCATTCTTCAACGATCTTGGCCAGTTCTTCATCACTCTTGCCGATCAAGTCCTTTTGCCCGTAAACCGTGTCGATGTTAAGGCCAACCTTCAAGGCCACGGCCCGGGTAACAGCTTCGTTGTCCCCAGTCAAAATCTTAACGGTAATGCCGTCCCGGTTGAGGCTGGCCAGGGCATTTTTGGCGCTTTCCTTCGGCGGATCAAGGAAGGTCAGGAAGCCGATTACGATCAAGTCGCTTTCATCTTCTACCGTGAATTCACCGACTGGAGACGGGTCAACCTTGTAGGCCAAGACGATAACCCGCATCCCGTCGCTGTTCAAGTCGTCGATGTCTTTAAAAATCTGCTTTTTTCTTTCTTCAGTCAAAGGCAGGGTCTGGCCGCCGATTTCCACCTGGCTGGATACTGCCAGCATTTCTTCGGCCGCCCCCTTGGTAACCAGGAGGTGCTCGCCGTGCTTTTGGTCAGAGTTGGCAACCACCACGCTCATCCGCCGGCGCTGGAAGTCAAAAGGAATTTCATCGATCTTGTGGTAGTCCCGCTGGATTTCGCTGGTGTCCAGGTCGTCGTCAGCCACGTCGATGACTGCCTGGTCAATCAAGTCCTTCATCCCGGTCTGGTAGTAAGAGTTCAGGTAGGCCATCTTCAAAACCCGGTCAGTTTCCCGCATTTCCAGGTTGTAGTGCTTTTCCAGGATGACCTGGCCCTGGGTCAAGGTCCCGGTCTTGTCGGTGCAGAGAATGTCGGCTGAACCGAAGTTCTGGATGGAGTTCATCTTCTTGACGATGGTCTGGTGCTTGCTCATTTCCACGCTGCCCTTGACCAGGTTGGTGGTCACGATGACCGGCAGCATTTCCGGCGTCAGCCCCACCGCCGTAGCGATGGCGAAGATCAAGGCATCAGTCCAGTTGCCCTTGGTCAAGCCGTTAACGATGAAGACCAGGGGCGCGATGATGGCCGTCATGGTCAAAAGCAGCTTGGAGATGTTCTTGATCCCGGTGTCAAAAGTCGTCTCCTTCATTTCGGTGTCGGCAATTTGGGCCGCCATCTTGCCGAACATGGTGTGGCCGCCAGTGGCGAAGACCACCCCGCGGCCTGAGCCGGAAACGATGGTCGTACCTTCAAACAGGATGTTTGGGTAGTCCAGGTAGTTTTCCATCTTGTCTGGGGTTGGGACGAAGTTGGCGTTCTTTTCCGTTGGCGTTGATTCCCCATTCAAGGAACTGGCTGAACAGAACAGGTCGGTACTGGACAAAAGCTTCATGTCAGCTGGAACCATGTCCCCGGCTGAGACGTTGATGATGTCGCCGACCACCACGTCCTTGGTCGGGATTTCCTGGTCCTTGCCGTCCCGGCGCACGTTAGTCGTGACTGAGACCATCTTCAAAAGGGACTGGACGGCGTTGGAAGTGCGGACGTTCTGGACAAAGGAAGTGATCCCGGAAACCAGAACCATGACCACCATGATGATGACGGTGCTGAGATCCTTTTCACTTTGCGGGACGAAGATGTAGTTGGTAAACAAGGACATCGTCGCCAAGATGAGCAGGACCAGGGTAAACGGGGTCAGGAAAGCTTCGGCCAGAAAGTGCAGCTTGCTGGCTTGGTTGTTGCTCGCGATCTCGTTGGTCCCGGTCTTTTCCCGGACATTGGCTGCTTCTTCAGTGCTGAGGCCGTTGCTGTTGGTATGCAGCTGGGCCAAAGTCACGCTCCGCTTTTCCAGGGCAATTCTTGCAACCCGCTTTGCGTCTTCGCTGGCAGCTTTGTTCATTGTCTTGTTGAGCATAATAGTTCTCCCCTCTATGACAACTTCGCAAACGAACAAAAAAGTCCCCCTTACAAACCGTAAGGGGGACCTTGCCAAATAAGGCCACGCTATTGACTAATCGCTCAGCTTTAACACTACGTGACGTAAGCACATGCTAGCTACCTGGAAAGTGCCTTATTTCGACAATTTCTATTTAACCCGTTGGCATCTCTGGATGTTTCTGGGCGATAGCGTGTGTTCACGTAGGAGTCTCACCTAACAGTTCATTTGCTCTCTTTTCAACTTTACATAAAAGACTATACACGCTTAAAGCAAGCTTGTAAACCACTTTTGTGTAAAATTTACCTTGTTATTTAGTTTTTTCTGTGAAAAAGTCTTACTTTCTTGCCTGCCGTCTTATCGTATAGCGGAGGAAAATGATCACGGCCACGATCAAGACCAGCAAGGCGCACATGATCGGGATTCTGAGGTCGGCCGGCTTGATCACTCGGTTCACTTCTTCGCTGGACAGATCAAGGGAGTCCTTTTTAAAGCCAAGGCTCTGGTCAATCAAGGTCACGGAAATCTTGAAGAGCTCCTGCACCCCTTCATTGAAGGCGATCGGGTCATCAGCCGTGATCTTGGAAGCCGTGTGGCTGAGGATGTTGGACCGGACCTGGGCCGTGAACTGGCTGTGCAAGTCGCTGCTGCTGTAAAGGTAGGCCTTCTTGGTCCCGTCTTTTTGCACGTTGATCACGATATAGAGGGTTCTGGTCGCCTTGCTCAGGCCATCTGGCTGGGTCTTTTTTGCATCCTGCAGGGTCTCGACGATCACGATCGGGTGCTGGTCAGACTTTTGGTACTTGGCATTCTTTTGGTCAACCATTTTCCGGGTATCGGAATTGATGATGCCGGCATTGTCCTGGACGAAAAAGCTGCTGGCCCCGGTTACCAGGGGAAAAAGGCAGACTAAGGCCAGGAGCCAGGCCAGCCTAGTCGCTGCCGTCTTCAAGTTTGTGTGCCAGTTCTTCGACGAATTGGCGGTCAAGCTTAATTTGTTCATAAGGTACTCCACTATCACGCAGCAGCTGAATGGCCAAAGGACTGTCGTGATAATCATAGTAATAGTTGATCTTGGTCACCCCGGCCTGCAGCAGGTGCTTGGTGCAGTTATAGCACGGGAAGTGGGTCACGTAGATTTCCGTATTGTCGGTTGAGACCCCGTTTTTCGCGCAGGAAATCAGACTGTTCATCTCAGAGTGAATCGTCCGCACGCAGTGGCCGTCGACCAGCTGGTGACCCACGTCATCGCAGTGGTCCTGGCCGGAAACTGACCCGTTGTAGCCGGTGCTGAGGATCCGCTTGTCCTTGACCAGGACGCTGCCGACCAGGGCCCGGTCACAGGTTGACCGCTGGGCGATGACCAGGGCCTGCATCATAAAGTACTGTTTCCAGGGAATTCGCTTGCGCGTCATATTAGCCTCGGTTCTTGAAGTAGTTGAAGCCGATCGCGTCACGGACTTCCTGCAGGGTCTGGTCAGCCACCTGGTTGGCCTTTTGTGACCCTTGGTAGAGCATGTCGTAAACGGCATCCAGGTTTTCAGCGTACTTTTGACGACGTTCTCTGATTGGAGCCAGTTCAGCTTCCAGGACCTTGTTTAAGTAGCGCTTGATCTTGACGTCACCTAACCCGCCCTTTTGGTAGTCTTCCTTAAGTTGGGCAACGGTGTCCTTGTCCGGGTCAAAAACGTCCAGGTAAGTGAAGACGGTGTTGCCTTCAACCTGGCCTGGGTCTTCCACGTGGATGTGGTTAGGGTCGGTGTACATGGACATAACCTTCTTCTTGACCGTTTCCGCGTCATCAGACAGGTAGATGCAGTTGCCCAGGGACTTGGACATCTTGGCGTTGCCGTCCAAGCCTGGCAGGCGGCCCTGGCCCTTAGGCGGGAAGTAGCCCTTTGGTTCAACCAAGACGTCGACATTGTAGGTCCGGTTGAAGCTGCGGACGATTTCCCGGGTTTGTTCCAGCATTGGTTCCTGGTCATCGCCAACTGGTACCAAAGTAGCCTTGAAGGCAGTGATGTCAGCGGCTTGGGCAACCGGGTAGGTCAAGAAGCCGACTGGCAGGGAGTCGCCAAAGCCCTTTTGCTTGATTTCAGCTTTGACAGTTGGGTTTCTTTCCAGCCGGGACAGGGTTACCAGGTCCATGTAGTCAGTAGTCAGTTCAAACAGAGCCGGGATTTGGGACTGGACAAAGATGGTAGACTTTTCCGGGTCCAGGCCAACAGCCAGGTAGTCCAGGGCAACTTCGATCAAGGAGTTGCGGATCTTTTCAGGGTTACGGGCGTTGTCAGTCAAAGCCTGGGTGTCGGCAATCATAATGTAGGAATCATACTTACCGGTGTTTTGGAGCTTGACCCGGTTCTTCAAGGAGCCGATGTAGTGGCCGATGTGCAGCTTGCCGGTTGGGCGGTCGCCAGTCAAAATAATTTCTTTCGTCATTTTTCGCTTTCCTTTACTAGTACTAGTTTCTTGTTAATTCAATTTATTTCAGCGTTATTATTATCATTCTAGCAAAAATAACAAATAGATTAAACCACTCCCGCCGGGCCGGAAGAATCTTTTTGAAAAAAGTTTCCAAAAAGACTTGGCGAAAGTTTTTTTACATGCTATACTTAAAACATCTTGCGGGTATAGTTTAATGGTAGAACGCTAGCTTCCCAAGCTGGAGATGAGGGTTCGATTCACTCTATCCGCTTTTTTTATACCATAAATTAGCAAAGAAATAAGCGAGGCCACACGGCCCTGCTTATTTTTTACTCTCTTCAGTTAAACGGCGATGGTCACAACCGTCAAGACCCCGTTTAAGGCTGCCAGGTAAAGGGGCAGCCAGATGGTCTGGGTGCTGAGGTAGCTCCAGGCGAAAAGCATGCCAAAGGCAAAGTTGAAGGCAAAGATTGCTGGAGTGAACTGGAAGGTCAAGATGGCGTAAAAGAGGCCAGAGCAGATTATGCCGGCGTAAGCCACGCCCTTTTTCTCAGTCCTGAACCAGTAGTTGAACAAGAAACCCGTGCAGAGGTACTCTTCCAGGATCGGCAGGACCACCCCATTGGCCAGCATCATGAACCAGTATAAGGCACTGGTGGAATGAGAGGCGTAAGTCAGCTGCAGACCAGAAGCCGGGAAGCCCTTGTAGAGCTGCAGGTAGGAGATCCCGATCCGGCCGGCGGCAACTATGAAGCTTAAGAGCAAGGTGAAGTTGAAGCTGCTCAGCCAGGGGATGTTGAAGCGTGAGTCGAAGAAGCGCTGTTCACGGTTGTAGCGGTAAATGTAAAAAAGCAGGCACATGGCCGCCAGAACCAGGAACAGGATCACGTTCCAGATGCTGATAGACGGGCTCTTGATGGCTAGGTTGTCGGCCAGGGCCGTGAAAACAAAAACTACAAAATAAACGAGATAACGGACAAGGTTACCTTCGCGTGATCGTGGCGTATTCATCTTATTCCACTCACTCCTCCGTGAAACATTTGTAATTATCTTATTATACCAAAGAAATTGGGCCCTTTTTGGCCTTTGTATGAATATTTTTGGTTACTTTTGCCTTACAATGTTTCATGCTTTGTAAGCACCCAATAGCAGAGTATATTAAAATCCCATCCTAGCAATGCTAAGATGGGATTAATCAGTTTATGGGACTTTACTTGCAGTGGAGCTGAACATTCTCAGCCCATGGTAAATAGGCTTCCAGACGTTGATTGTCTAATAACGACAGCTCATTGGGCAGCTTGTCTAGAAGATAGTTGATATATTTGAATTGATCCAAGCCATTTTGCTTGGCAGTTTCGAGTATGCTCATAATGATAGCCATGGACTTGGCGCCGGAACTGCTCTGTGAAAAGAGCCAGTTCTTGCGTCCCATGACGATCTCTTTGACTGCTCGTTCTGCTCTGTTGTTGGACAGTTCAAGGCGACCATCTTTTAGAACGTTCATGAACTTGTCCATGTGCTTTATGCAATACTGGAAGGCCGTCCCCAGCTTGCCGGAAGGCAACACGGAGATTGATTTCTTGGAGCACCAGTCGGAAAACTTCTCTAGCAGAGGCTTTAATTCAGACTGACGCTTCTCGTATCTCTCTTCAGCGGAAAGATCTTCCCAAGCGTGCTCCAGGCTAAACATTTGATTACAGTAGTGGATCCCTTGATTAGCCACTGAAGTTGCGTCTGATTCTCTAGCCTTGTCTTTAGGCAAGGAATCATGGAATTTGCGTCTTGCATGAGCCATACAGCCTACAAGAGTCACATCCTGTTGGCTTAATCGTAAATAGCCAGGATATTGATCACAATGAAGGTATCCGCTGAAGCCTGTGAGGAAATCCCACGCTTCGGCACCTTTTCGTGATCCATGGTGATACAGGACAATCGGCTTCTCGGCATGCTTGCCTGATAAGAAGGTCCAGACGTAGTCTTTAGCTCTTTCGCTGTCTAAGACTCGATATGGCGTCTCATCTGCGTGAATGACATCCAGCTTTAGCAGCTCTTTTCTCAAGAGCTCGTAAAGGCTGGAGAGGTAGTACTCGCAGACTTTGATATGCCAATTCGAAACCGTCTTGTGATCAAGCGGAAGGCCCATGCGCCGCAAGTCTTTCTCCTGTCGGTAGGCAGGAACCTTGAGAACATACTTCTGATAGATCGTATCAGCGATCAAAGAAGCTGAGCCAAGACTGTTGGTTAACGGTGCCTTGGGTACAGGAGCTTTGATAATCTTGTCAGCCGGTGCCTCATCACTGCAGTGCTGGCACTTGTAAGAGTGTTGGATGTGATCGATTCTCTTAACTTGGGCTGGAATGTACAGCAGCTCTTGTCTAGCACAGAAGCTGCCGATCTCTTTCAGTTCGTGCTGGCAGTCTGGACAGGTAAGATCATCCAAACGATGATGAACTTCCTCGCCCGGCAGAGAATCTAAGATATCTTTCTTTCTGCCGACTTGCTTGCGTCTCTTATAGGTAATAGTTTCGGTAACGCGAGGGTAAGTCCTCGTCATCTTGAGAGGCGTTGTCTTCCTCAAAAAGGCTCAGCTGATCTGGGTTGACAGCTCTCTTCTCGGAGGACTTGCCATAAAGCTTATTAGTCAAATAAGCAACTTGTTCAGTAAGAAGGGCAACCTGCTTGAGCAATTCTTCGTTATTTGCTTTGAGCGCTTCGATATTAGCTTTAAGCGTTTCAATTAAAGCTAAAGTTTCTTTTTCGGTCATGATCGCTGTCCCTCCTTGATTCATAATCATAAGAATACCAGAAAAGCTCGTGAAATCAATAGAATTCACGAGCTCTTGCGGTATTAATTTTAGGATCAATGGTAAAGCCTTGCATCAAGCGCATGACTTGTTCATCAGACAACTCTCGAACTTCGTCTTCATTGTTTGGCCAGGCCAGCTTCCCGTTCTCAAAGCGTTTATAGAGCAGCCAGAATCCCTGGCCGTCCCAATAAAGTGCTTTGAAGCGATCTCTTCGGCTGCCGCAGAAGAGAAAGACACTTCCAGAGAAGGGATCGAGATGGAAGCTCTTCTTAACTATGTAAGCAAGCGAATCGATTCCCCGGCGCATGTCGGTCTTACCGCAAACAATGAACACTCGACCTAATTCAGCCAGATTAATCATGGCTCAAGAACCTGCCCACGACTTCGAGCATAAGCTCGTTAGTGGCATCACTGTAAAATGACAGCTCAACTCCATTGGACTTCAGATTGAGAACGAGCCTGTTCTTTGGAAGCTTATTCCTAGGTCTGGGTTTGCCCTTCGGCAGCTCGAGCGGTACGATTGGATGTTCAGTCATAATATCGTGTTCCTCCGTATTCAATTGTTAAGAACAGTATATGACTATTGCCCGGGGGTTGATAGATACCGCGCTATTGGGTGCTTACCATGCTTTTTACGTGGAGGGATGAAAAAAGTGCCGCTAAAGCCGGGTGTTTAGGCTTTAGCAGCACTTTGCTTATGATTGTATCTGAATTTAGTCAGATGCTATGATATATTTTTTCTTGTAGTAGACTTTTATATCCAGCAAAAAATTATTGAAAGTGCTGTATTAAATAATTAAGATCCGACTCCTGTATCTTTTCACCTTTGATTAAAAGACGATAAAGTTCAGCAATTCTTTTAGGCAGTTGACACTGCTCAGATTCAGATACATATTCTTTTATTTGCCAGTATGTTGAATCACTATTTATTTTACTCGTATAGTTTAAATATGACTGTGGAAAAACAATGTAATATAAGAATTTTCCTAAGCTATACAGGTCTAACTGCTTTTTACCAATTACCACTTCTGGGTCAAAAAAGCCATAAGTACCTGCAGAATTAAGAGTTAGGCCAGCAAAACTGGAAAGTCCAGAAAGAGAGATTGCATACCCAAAGTCGATAATTTTTATAGTATGATTTGGACATAAAATCACATTACTAAAGGATAAGTCTCTGAAGATTATCAGATTATCATTTAATACATAGATCCCTCTTAAAACATTTCTAAAAATCTCAAGACGTTCTGGCAATGAATATGAGCCAAGTTTCCCACTTTTCGCTAACTCATCAAGATTACAGCCCGAAGCGTACTCCGTAACAACAAAGAAAGCATCGTTCACGTAAAAAGCATCTACTACTGTTTCAAAGAAGTTACTGTTTCGCACAAAATCCTTTTCTAGCAAACTACTGGCGCTTATCAACCGATCTCGTTCATCAATTCCGGCACACTCAACATTATAGTATTTCTCTGCATACCTAATAATTACCTTCACCTTAGTTTGTAAATCAAGTGCTAAAAATACTCCTGAAGGACCGTTTTGCTTTATTACCTTTAAGATAAGATATCTAGTGGGTAGACTATTGTAACGCTCGAGACGATAATCATAAATTCTTTCCACGTTTGAGCTAGGTTTTAATTTTTTATCTCTTTTGTCAATATTCTCAACATCATCAAGCAAAGTTCCATATCTATAATAGACATTAAGGCCTTGTTTATATGAAGTATCTGAGCCCACTCGAATTCCCACATCATCATGAAAATAATAATATAGAAGTTCTAGAGTCTCTGTTACTGCACTTTGATCTGGATATATTGTTATAAATTTGCCAACTTGACTATTCCCAAAATAGCCCATATTTATTTGCTCTAAATACGGTATGGAAGAAATAATTTTAAAATCAAAATGATACTTTTGGTTAAGAGTTAAAAATTTTCGAGCAATTTGGATAGCATTCGTTAGGATAGCACTAATATGAATTTTCCATCCGTAGTTACTCTTTATATGGTGCGGATAATTAGGAAAGGCCCATATACTATCTTCATACCTAGCGACTGAGTATTCTTTGAGCAACAATTCAAATTGAATTGCAATATCTTCTTTATTCATGGCCAAAATTTTTCTTCCTTAGATTGAAGCTGAGCCAACAAGTACATTCCATCTAAATAGCGAACAACTAAATAATTTACTACTGCTTTCTCAAAATTAGCTTGCTTTAATTTTCTAGCTATTTCCGAAATACTATATCTGTTCTCGACAGAGAGTTTATACGACTCAATTATAAACCTTGAATATAAATAATATGATGCTGAACCAATACTGGCGTCTTTTTTCATTAGTATAGCTTTTAATAAAGCGGCTAAAATATTTTTTTAGTCTCTCATCCGGCGATCTCTTGATATAATCTATTTTTTTAACCTCTTGCAGGATGATTAGTTGGGCATCGTTGGCTGTGGGCTCCAGACAAAGCACCTACTGCTTGACCTGTTGTAAGACCTAAGTCATTTAGTGCCTCTACATCTCTAGCAAGGAGGGTCTTCTTTTCTTGATTTGTTAACTTTGTGGACTTTAAAAATTCCTCTGGATCTGCTAAAAAATTACCAATAGTAATTGGATCACTCTGAAGTTTTTGAATTAATTTTTGGAATTCTATTGACATAAGTATGTCTCCTCTCTAAAATGTGCTTTGCATTAGTTTTTCATGAAACAACTTTATCATTTATTAAAAACATAATCAATCTAACTTTGCATAAAATCGGTCTAACTTTAAGGAAATAAACAATGATTAGTGCTAATAATTTAAATATTGGTTATAAAGATAAAGTCGTTGTTCACGATTTATCTTTCTACCTAGATAAAGGAATGTTTATCGCTTTAATTGGAGCTAACGGTGCTGGGAAATCCACCTTGATTAACAGCTTGATTGGCGTCATTCCACCAGTGTCAGGTCAAATTTCATGGAAACTGAAAACTGATCGGGTTAATCCTTTCAACGATGTTGGCTTTAGTCCCCAAAGCCAGCTGATCGATTGGTATACCAGTGTCTATGACAATGTGTATCAAGGACCGCTTCTCGCCGGCTTTAAGCCCAAGGAAGCCCAAAAAGCAACCAAGCAGGCCTTAAAACTCTTGGATATTAGTGATTTAAGTGCTAAGCCGGTTGATCATATTTCTGGTGGCCAGCAGCAACGAGTACAAATCGCCAGAGAAATTGCTCGTGAGCCACAAGTCTATATACTAGATGAGCCCACAACCGGGCTCGATGTGGAAACTTCGGAAAACTTATTTACCTACTTAAAGCAAAAAGTTGATGCCGGAAGTATTGTATTAACTTCTTCACATGACTTAACTCTGCTGGAAAGCTACGCGAGTCACGTTCTTTTCTTAGACGATCATGAACAAAAATACTTTGGTCCACTTACTGATTTTTTGGACAGTGGTACGAGTTTGCGAGAAAAATACCTTAACGAACGGAAGGCGATAGAAAAATGAATCCGCAACATTTTAGAAATATATCTTTAGGATTACGGTCGATCAGAATTGTCGCCAACAATGAGTGGCGGGCTTTCGTGCATAATAAAGGCTTGCTCTTATCAATGTTCATGCAACCGCTTATTACTTACGGCTTGTTGGTCATGGCATTGAATCAAAATTTAGCTTCCGTTCACTACGAATCACTAATTTTGCCCTACAAGCAGTATGCATTGACCGGTGTTTTGAGTTTCTTCATGACCACTCAGATGTCGCAAGCGATGTACCGGGCGACAGTTGATAAAGAATATGGTTTACTAGCTATTAAATTTACGAATGGTGTTCAGCCATGGCACTACTTGACTGGAATGAGCTTCTTCCCAATTGCCGGTCTCATATTTCAAAGCGCTGTATTGATTGTTCTTGGACTTGCTACAGGTGGTGTGTACAATTTAGGATTATTGTTACTATCTCTGCTTGTATTAATCATCTCACTTGAGTTCTGGTCCACTTTGGGAATCGTTATTAGCACGCGGATTTCTTCCTATCAGCAACGCGATATCATTATGACCCTAATCTTTTCACCAGTTGCATATGCCGCGCCAACGCTTTATGTCTTCAGCGATAATTCACCACTGATCATTAAAGTGTTGGCCTATATCAATCCGCTATCCTACCAATTAAAGGCACTTAGAACTGTAGCCTTTGGCATATTTGACATTAAAGATTTATTGATTGCTCTAGCACTTACAATTATAATGATTATTTTTGCCCAGATAATTTTACGTAGAATGCCATTAAGTCTGGCTGAAAGATAGTATGCGAAAAATGGTCGAATATATTTTCTGTCGTGACTGTGAGAAAGTCTATTTTTATCTGCATGGAGGTCCTTTTTTTACCCTTAGGAATTGGCAAGAAGACCCTTTCGCAACAATGCTCTACAATGAACAACGGAATTTTATTTTGCTAAACTACCCCATTATTTATGGCAACGGTGGCATTAGTGATTACCAATTTTTAAAAGAGTATTTTTTGAAGTATAAAAGAGAACATCCAAATACAGAAATGATTTTACTAGGAGAAAGCTACGGCGGGTACCTAGCCAGTCTGTTTGCAGCCGAATATATATTCAGAAAAATTATAGCGATAAGTGCGTTTACCAGTATTGATTATCAAGAGTTGTTTTCATCTGAGCGGTCTTGGCTTAAGGACTATCTTTCAGAAAATGCACTTGATTTTTACGCTCTATGTCGGGACAATAAAATAAATACTCAAACTATTTTTATAAACGGCTCTAGAGATTCAAGAGTTCCCTATCAGCAATTTTTAGTGCTACCATTCATGAAGAAATTCAAAGTTAATGTACTACCTGGATTTACTCACAGAGAATGCGGGACGAGGCTTGAATATGTTATCTCGTTAATCAAACAAGAATTGTAACCTAAATTGACATACCCCCAAAATCATATTTCAATTTTGGGGGTATTATTTATGCCTAAACAAACTATAGATAACAGAAAAAAGTGCCGCCAAAGCCGGATATTTAGGCTTTAGCAGCACTTTTCTTTTTCTATTTTAGTCCATAATCGCGCAGCTCATGGCAAAGTAGACCAGGCTCAGGCAGGAACAGAAAATGATGACTGGCCAGACAGCTTTAGCGACGTTTTTTTGCCGGATGCCACTGACAACCAGATAGATCACCAAGCCAAGCAAGGTTAAAAGGCCTAGAGCCACGATTAAGAGGTGGTGCCACAACCAGATAATCGTGCTGTCACCGACAATATGGAAAACACGTTCCCAAAGTGGAAGTCGTGAAGCTTGGTACATACGTAATCATCTTCCTTTCTTTAACGATACCAACAAGTCTTTGGCCAATTCTTGTGTTTTGGGTCACCAGACCACGAGGAGCAATCTTTAACGCCTTTTCCGCGTCTATCAAGCCCATCGCACTTAGTCATTGTCCCTAGATCTGAACAACCATATTTACTCCAATGGTAATAGCAGTCACTTCTATAGAAATCTGTCCAGGATCGCGGATCTGTCTTCTTCCAATATCTATGGTCACTATTCGGCCCATTAAATCTATTACAATGCACATGTGCACCAGTTTTTACTCGATCACCATTATTTTGGCCCGAATATCCACCACCGCTCGAAGGAACAGCGATAAACATGGTTCCTGATCTGACAGAAGACTGACCATTATCCTTATCCATTGAGCCAATCCAAGACTTAAAGTCTATAACTTTTGGTTTAGGCTGTGATGGTAGTCTGATAAAAGAAGTTGTAAACGGTGTTTTTACCGTTGTCCCATCTTTTCTTATATCCTTGTCGTTCGGAAATAATATTTCCACAGTAACCGTATTCCCTTTTTGTATAAAATCAACAAGACTATCTTCTTTGGCTATTTCTTTCATTTCTTTTAAAGTATCTGCAGGAATCGAAGACAACTCATAGTTTGCAACAACCTCTGTGGAGCTATCAGCATTGGTAGCTGCATTCACTGTTTTACAATTAAGTAAAATCTCAATTAATCCAAAGCTAAATAGTAGTATTTTGCTTACCTTTTTTGTAATAGTCATATTACTTCTCCTCCCATAAGTCTATGAAAAAAGATTACTACAGCTAACACTACGCTGTATCATTTGCGACAATTGTAGCACCAATCATGAGCAAAGCGTAGCTCTTTTTTCACTTTTTGTTCAAAATAAATTAATAAGTGCTGTTGAAGAAGGAATACCAAGCTTCAGCAGCACTTATTTTAATATGATTAAGTTTTCAGTAGATTACTTCAGAACTACGCCATTAGCACCAACTGCAGAGTAGCGGGCCAAGTCCAGTTGCAAGCTAGTAACGGCCTTTGGCAGTTCGTTTTCAGCGAAGTTAGACCGCAATTGAGTGTCCAGGTTAGACGCAATTGAGCGGATTGATTCTGACTTTTCAGCCTTCTTAACAGCTGCTTCAAGTAGCTTGCTCAAAGCCGCGTTTGCCTTGACTGCCGGGTCATTTGCGACAGTTTCCAATTGCTTCTTAAATGCTTCTTCTGCTTCGTTTTCTTTCTTGTTAAAAAACATCGTACAGCCTCTTATAAATGAAAAATCAAACAATTTTTTTCGCTTACATTCTAGCACTGTTTGTAATCAGTGGAAGAGGAAAGTTGATTATTCTTTCAAAAAGCTGCACATCTTTTCATTCCTCTTCCACATCCAGTTAATCCTCCCAGCAATGATATAATAGTAATAAAACTGAAAGGAGCCGTTTTGATGCCTGAATTAGAAAAGATAGTCGAACGCCCCTTGATCACCATCACCAACCTGATCTGGAGCTTTAACAAGGAAACCCACCGGGTTCAGCTGCTTTTAGTCAAGCGCAAGGACGAACCTTTCGTGGACCGCTGGGCCCTGCCGGAAACCCTTCTTCGGGAAAACGAAAGTGCCGACCAGGCTGCCGTGCGCTTGATCAAAGAAAAAATCGGCCTTGACCTGCCGGAATCTTCCACCGAGCAACTGGCCACCTTTACCTCACCCCACCGGACGCCTGGCGAGCGGGCCCTGGCCCTAACCTACATGACCTACCTGCCCGCCATGCCAAACCTGCGGCCCGGTTACGGAGCCAGCGATGTTGCCTGGTTCGCCTTTGAAAATTTCGGCCACAAGTATGAGCTTTTTTCCGCTGACAAGGACCTGACCTTTGAATTAGCGGAAAATTCCCACGCCCTGGCCTTTGACCATGACGAAATCATCGCCGTGGCCATCCAGCGCATCCGCAACAAACTGGACTACCAGCCCAGCATCCTGCAGATCCTTGGCCCCGAATTCACCCTCCGCGAAGCCCGCGAGGTCTACGCCCCCTTCTTCCAGACTACAGTCGATGAGATCGACAACTCCAACTTCCGCAAAACCCACGGCTCCCTCTTTACCGAGCTGGGCGTGCAAAAAAATTACCACAAGAGCGGGCGGCCCCCAAAGATCTATCGCCTTAAAGAAACGCAAAACAATATCCTCTGGGGCAAGGCTAACGACAAGCAAGGCTAACTGCCTTGCTTTTATTTTGCAAAAAGCCACCCTGCCTAAGCAAGGTGGCCTCTAATTCTATTAAAAATAACTAGGAGACGACATGAATCACTTTTGGCAAAGCAGCCTGCTGCTTATCAACTTAATCGCCTTTGCCCTCTACGGCATCGACAAGGCTAAAGCCCGGATGCACGCCTGGCGCATCCCCGAACGGCTGCTGCTTACTTGCGGCCTGCTGGCCCCTGCCGGGTCCGGCCTGGGCATGCTGCTCTTTCACCACAAAGTCCGCAAGTCCTACTTCTATTTAGCAGTCCTTACCGGCTTTATCCTCTGGGCTATTGCTACTTATCTGCTTTTAAAGCTTAGCTAAGGCTCTTAAGCATCTTAAAGGCGGTCTCCGTGCTGTGGGCCTTGAGCTGGTAAACGCTGGATCCTTTGGCCCAGGTGATTACCGTGTTCAAAGAACCCAGGCTTTCACCAACATCAACCTGTACGCTGGACTTTGCCGTCACATCCGGCAGGCCATATTGCTGGTAGAGCGATAGCAGCTTTTGCGCCGTTGGCAGCGGCTTTTGCCCCTGGACATTGCTTGCCCGGACGACAAAGGACCACTGGCCCTGGTTGAACTGCAGATAAGTCGACCCAGCCGCCCCTTCTTCTGTCCCAGTCACGTTACCAGCAATCTTAACTACCGGCAGGCCGGTCTTGGGCTCTTGGTAATTGATTAAGTTGCTGGCGTCAGCCACATTCTTATTTTCCGTTAAAACGGCATATGGCTTTTCACTGGCAATCCGGCTGTCGTTTAAGGCCAGCGGGCTATTTCCGACGCTGTAGTAGACAACATTCTGGCTGCTTGAGCTGGTGTAGCGGATATTCAAGTTGCTGCTGCCCTGGCCTAAGCCGTCAGCCGCGGGCAAAAGCATCCCCGGCAGCTTGACCCTTAATTGACTAGTTAAAGTCCCTATCCGGTTTGTGTCTGTACTTGTACTTTGACTTTGGCTGCTGGAAGCCGCGGACTTAGAACTGGCCTGGCTTGAGGAGGATTTTGCTGAACTAACGGCAGAACTGGCCGCAGATTTAGCCGCCGACTTAGAGCTGGCCTTATTTCCCGCCTTCTTCTCGCTCTTAGCCTGGCTGGATTGACTGGACTGCTGCTCACTTTGACTTTGGCCCGCGCAACCGGCAAGCAAGCTTGTCGCCAGCAGAAGCAGGGCCAAATTTTTCCTGTTCTTCTTCATTTTTTACACTCTTTCTTTATCAATAATTATCCTGCTTTTCACCCCTAATTATAGATCTTAGCCCGGCTTTTATAAAGAAAGTTCCGTTTTCCCCGGTTAAAAATTGTTTATTCCTCGTAAATTGTCTGAGAAAACTTGCAAAATAATCTTTTATGGAGTAAAGTTTACGTCAAGCGAGTAAAAGTTTATTTTACTTTTTATTTTTATCCTGTTTTAGGTAAGTTATACTTTTAACAAAAAGGAAGAAAAAGATGGAAAATGAAGCACTCTTGATCATTGACTATACCAATGACTTTGTAGATGACAAAGGCGCCTTGACCTGCGGGGCACCTGCTCAAGCCCTGGCTGACCAGATCGTCAGCTTGGCCGACCAGTTTTTGTCCGCCGGCAAGTGGGTCATCCTGCCAACCGACAAGCACTTTAAGGGCAACCCCTACCACCCGGAAACCAAGCTCTTCCCGCCGCACAACCTGCCAAATACTTGGGGCCGGGAGTTCTACGGTCCCCTGCAAACTTGGTATAATAAACATCAAGACGACGAGCACGTCCTTGTCTTGGACAAGTCACGCTACTCTGCCTTCTGTGCTACCGGCCTGGACCTGTTCCTCCGTGAGCGCAAGGTCAGCCGGGTTCACCTGGCCGGGGTCTGCACGGACATCTGCGTCCTGCACACCGCCATGGACGCCTACAACCATGGCTACGACATCACGGTGCACGAAAAGGCAGTTGCCGCTTTAAACGACGCGGGACAGGAATGGGCACTGAACCACTTCAAGTCCTGCCTGGGCGCTGAAGTCGTCGACTAACCTTTACCGTTTAAGTTTTTATTTTTACTTTTAACAGTTATATTTTTGAGAAAGCAGATTTTTACACTATGTCTTTATCACACGCGTTAATTACCGACCTGTACGAATTCTCAATGGCAAACGGCTACTTTGAAACCCTGCCAAGAGATACCGAAGCCGTCTTCGACGTCTTTTACCGGACTGTTCCGGACAACGGCAGCTTCGTCGTCTCCGCCGGCCTGGAACAAGTCGTTGAACAGCTGCGGGGCTTCCACTACACCAAGGAAGACATCGACTACTTGAAGTCCCTCAAGCTCTTCAGCGATGAATTCATTTCCTACCTGGAAACCATGACCTTCGACTGCGTCGTTTACGCGATTCCAGAAGGCACCCCGGTCTTCCCACGGGTGCCAATCCTGACGGTCAAGGGGCCGCTGATTCAATGTCAATTGCTGGAAACCTTCGTTTTGAACTTGATCAACCACCAGTCCTTGATCGCCACCAAGTCCCGCCGGATCAACCTGGCTGCCGCTGGCCGGCCAGTCATGGAATTTGGTGCCCGCCGGGCCCAAGGGCCAGACGCTTCCGTTCTTGGCGCCAGAGCTGCCGTTATCGGCGGCTGCGGGTCAACCAGCAACGTCTTGTCAGCAGCCAAGTACAACATTCCAGTTGCCGGCACCATGGCCCACGCCTGGGTTCAAAGCTACCCAACTGAACTTGAAGCCTTCGAAAAGTGGGCTGAAGTCTACCCGGACAACGCCCTGCTTTTGGTCGACACTTACGACGTCTTAACCAGCGGCGTACCTAACGCCATCAAGGTCTTCAAGCAGCTCCGTGCCAAGGGTCACAAGAAGTTCGGCATCCGGATCGACTCCGGCGACATCGCTAAGTTGTCCCGCAAGGCCCGCAAGATGATGGACGACGCCGGTTTCCCGGAAGCAACCATCACTGCTTCCAACGCCTTGAACGAAAACGTCATCCACTCGCTTCTCCAAGAAGGCGCGCCGCTTGACAGCTTCGGCGTTGGTGAACAATTGATCACCAGCTCTAGCTCACCAGTTCTGAGCGGGGTCTTCAAGCTGGCCGCTTTGAAGATTGGCGACGGGGAATGGCAGCCAAAGATCAAGCTGTCCAACTCCAAGGAAAAGGTTACCCTGCCTGGTGAAAAGAAGGCCTACCGCCTCTACCACAAGGGGACCAAGAACGCCTTCGCGGACGTCATCGCCCTGGCTGATGAAGAATTGCCAGAAGAATTCACCGGCATTAACATGGACCCAATGATGACTGAAACTGAAGCTGACTTGAAGGACTTCGACGCCGTCCTCTTGACCCAGGTCGTTGTCGGCCCAAAGGCCAAGTCAATCGAAACCGACACCTTCAAGATCCAAAAGCACATGTACGAAAAGCTGGCTGAACTGCCAGAAGAAACCCAAAGACTGCTTAACCCGGACCGCTACCCGGTCTACTTGACTCCTGCCCTGGCTGACCTACAGGCCAAGATGATCAAGGACCACAAGCTTAAGTAAGTCACCAGTTCAATTGAATAAGCAAAAAACGAAGTTGCTCGAGCAGCTTCGTTTTCTTTTGCCTTTTATTTTATTGTTCAGCCAGTTTTTCTTCCAATTGTGACGTACACATCGGACAACGGCTGGCTTCGATATCGATCTCGCTCTTGCAGTAAGGGCAGACCTTGGTCGTTGCTTCTTCTTCAGCTTCCTCTTCCTTCTTGATCAAGGACCCGGCCTGGTTGAAGGCCTTGACGATCAAGAACAGGACGAAGGCCATCATCAAGAAGTTGATGACCGCGGTCAAGAACTTCCCGTAAGCCAGGGTCACCCCGGCAAATTTCAGCGAGAACTGGTCAAAATTCATCCCGCCGACCAGACCTAAAAGAGGACTGATGATGTCACTTACCAGGGACTTGACGATGGTGGTGAAAGCACCGCCGATGATGATACCGACGGCCATATCCATCACGTTGCCCTTAGAGATAAAGGCCTTGAACTCCCCGAAGAAGCCCTTGGTAGATTCGACAGCCTGCTGGCCGTCTGGCAAATTAATTCGCTTTGGCATTTTTACTCCCAAATATAATTTAGCACTTATATTAATTAGCGAACCAATTATAGCATTCTTAGGGAACAATTAACAGTTATTTTCTTACTCATAATCCGGCAAAACCCAGCGGTCAATTGCTTCAGCTACCGCCCCCTGGTCGAAAGTCTTCTCTGTTATTTTATCGCAGTCTGCCCGCATTTCCGGGCTGACATTGGCCACCCCAACGCCGGTGCCGGCTGCCTTGATCATGGCCAGGTCGTTGAAGCTGTCTCCGATCGCCATGGTCTCATCCAGTGAATAGCCCAGCTCCTGGCACAAGGTCTTGAGGCCCAGTCCCTTGTTCACTTTCGGCGGGTTGAATTCCAGATAGCGGTTGGAGGAAAAACTCATCTCACTGACCTTTTCAAAATCCGCCAGGTCTCCCCGCAATTTTTTCAAGCGGGGAAAATCAGTGTCGACGTAGAGGATCTTGGCGAAACGAGCCCCGCTTGCCCGCAAGGCCGTCAAGTCCCCGCCCGGCAAAGAAGCGAAGTCTGCCCGGCCCTGGCAAAAATCGATCTCTTCTTGCGTAAGCCGGTAGCCATAAACCTGGTCCTCAGTGTAGATATGCATCCCCAGGCCTAATTCCTGTCCCCGCTTGAAGATTTCCTCGACCAAATCCCCGTCCATCCCGGTGAAGGAGATCAGGCGCGGCCCCTTGTTTTCAAAAACCGCCCCGCCGTTGTAACAAATCGTGTACTGGCCGGCCTGGCCCGTCTGGCCCAGTTCTTCCAAGGTCTGCTTTAATGAGTAAAAGCCCCGGCCTGTAGCAGGCACGAACTTGATGCCCAGTTCCTGGCACTTTTTAATAGCCCGCAGGTTTTCCTCCACTACCCGGTTGCCCGGCCCAAGCAAGGTCTCATCTAAGTCGCTGGCAATCAATTTGATCATCATTTTTCCTCCTGACTCATCATCTTTCTACCACCATGATAGCGTTTTTAAGAGCGGAAAGAAAAGCAAAATGGAAAAGAAAAAAATAAAAAGCTGCTTTACAGCAGCTTAATCGGTGATGGTTACCTCACCGGCAATATCCTTGTTGAAAAATGCCCGGACGTCGTCTAAGTCCATCCCCTGGCCCAGGGCCCACATCAGCTTTGTCACGGCACTTTCACTGGTCATGTCCCGGCCGCTGATCGCCCCTTCTAGCATGGCTGCCCGGCCAACCTCGTACTTGGTCAGGTCAGTCCGTTCGTACAGGCACTGGCTGCAGGCCACCACGGGCACTCCCCGCTTGATGATCTCGCCAATCGCCTTAACCATGTTCCGCCGCATGTAGTTCATGCCGCCGAGGCCATAGGCTTCGATAACGATCCCCTTGACCCCGCTGTCAACCATGGCGGACAAAACGGCCGGGTCAAAGCCTGGGAAAAGCTTGATCATGGCCACGTGGGTTTCCACCTTGGTGTTCAAAGTGCAGATGGCGTGCTCACTTGGCACGTATTCAAAGTCCTTGTGCTTAATGTCGATGCCGTCTGAGGTCACCATGGCTACCGGGTCGACATTGATGCTCTTGAAGGCGTCAAAACCGGTCGTCCGGATCTTAACGCAGCGGCAGCCCCGCATGATCTGCCGGTTAAAGGCAATATAGATCCCCGGCTTGCAGGTTGCCGCCGCGGCAAAAGCAACCCGGAGGTTGTCTGGCGCGTCGCTTAAGATGGCCTGCATGGGCACCTGGCTCCCGGTTAAAACGACCGGCAGGTCAATCCCCTGCAGCATAAATGTGAGCATAGACGCCGTGTAAGCCATGGTGTCAGTCCCGTGGGAGACGACAATGCCATCAAAGCCCCGGCGCAATTTGTAAATCTGTTCGGCGATAAAAGCCCACTCTTCCGGCTGGATATTGGAAGAGTCCAAAGACAAAATGTCCTTGACCTCGACTTCATAAGGCAGACCGCCCAGGGTATGGAGCAGCTCCGCCCCTGACTGGCCTGGAATCAGCCCCTCTTCTGACGCTACGGACGCGATTGTCCCCCCAGTCGACAGCAGCAAAATTTTCTTATTGGTCATCTTTTTCCTCACTTGCTTCGCGGTCTTCCTCGGCCAAAAGCTCATACAAACGGTCCAGGTACTTTTCCAGCTGGCTTAATTCCTGCCGGCTGTAGAGCCGCTCCACCTTTTCCTGCAGCTTGTGCATCCCTTTTTTAGCGCTCATGCAGATCTGCCGGCCTTCCTCGGTCAAGCAGACGATCTTCACCCGCTTGTCGCATTCAGCCAGGTGGCTTCTGACGTAGCCCTTGCCTTCCAGGCGGCCGACAATCCCGGCCATGGTGGCCTGGGCCACTTCAAAGTGGTTTTCCAGCTGCTTTAAGGGCGCCTGGCGGCCTTCACATTTGTCCAGATAAACCAGGCAGTGAAACTGTGAGAAGGTCAAGCCCAGCTTCTTGAGCTCGCAGTTGCCCCTTTTTGCCATCAAATCATTGATCTTCTTGACTCTTAACCCTAAATCCATCGTTTACTCGGCTCCTAATCTACCAACGATACCTAAGAGCCTATTTTACCATTTTTGCCGGTTAAAAGTCCTCTTCCAGCCGCTTGGCCTGGTCCATGATCTCCTGGTAGACCGCCCTTAAGGCTGCTTCATATTCCGGCCGCTGGGCCAGGCCCGTCACCTTGTCTAAAACCTGCGCTTCTCTTTTCGGGTCAAAAACCGCCTGCCCCTTTTCCCGCTTGAGCCGGCCAACTTCCATGACCAGGTCGTATCTTTTGACCAGAGCCTTGACCAGGTCTTGATCCGCCTGGTCGATTTGCTCTCGCAGCTTGCTTAAATCTGCCATCGTTTTTCCTCAAAAGTCCCCTATTTTCCAAGTATTTTTAAAAAAAGCACCCTTAGTACTTTACGAGATAAAATGAAAGTATTATCATAAAGATGAAAAAATTACGATTAGGTTGAGCGTCACACCAAACGCTGAACTTTATCTGTGGTAAATTGTTATTGTTATCAGTGTAATTTTTCACATCACAGAGAACGCGAACCAGCCGGTTCGCGTTTTTTGTTTCTCTGTTTCTTTGTCTTTTAAGCTGTCTTGGTCACGTCCACCCAGGCCGTGTAGTCGGAGTATTTTTCCAGAGCCGGGATAGTCAAGCGGACAGCGCTGTTGCTTGAGCCAGCTGCCGGGTAGACCTCAGCGTGGCGCTTGAGGGACTCGTCCAAGTAGACCTTGACGCCTGGCTTAACGGCAAAGGGGCAAACCCCGCCTGGAGCGTGGCCGATATAGTCTTCCACCTGGTCAAAAGGAATCATCTTGGCCTTCTTGTGGAAGGTGGCCTTGTACTTGTGGTTGTCAGTCCTGGCTTCCCCCGCCATAACGACTAAGATCGGGGCATCGTCGACCAAAAAGGACAGGGTCTTGGCGATCTGGTCCGGTTCGGTATCCAGAGCCTGGGCGGCCAAAGCCACGGTGGCTGAAGACTCGGGAAGTTCAATTACCTTAACGTCAGTATCTTTGAAAAAATCTTTTACTCTTTCAACTGCCATTGTTTAACCTGCTTTCTCTGCTCAAAAAGCTGATGAATCTAAGATTAGAAATATTTTAAAAAGCAGTATAAACCTTTTTGACCGCGGCGGCAAGCCCGGCGATATCTTCCGGCATCGTCGTGCAGCATCCCCCGACCAGTTTTGCCCCGGCAGCCAGCCAGTCACTCCCTGCCTGGCCAAAGTCCGCGGCTTCTGGCGGATAGACCCACTTTTTAACAGAAGGATCGTATTCCGCCCCGGAATTAGGGTAAACGACGATTGGCAATTTGGAAGCGCGGAGATTTTTCACCACATCGACAGTCCAGGCCAGCTTGAAGCAGTTGGCTCCGGCCGCGAAGACTTGAGGATAGCTGCCAACTTCCTGGACCGCTTCAGCTAAAGGCAGGCCCTCGCTGATAGTGGCCGGGTCTTTTAAGGAAAAGCTGACGTAGACCGGCAGGCCCGGGTAATTAGCCGCCAGATAGTCCAGAATGGCTCTGACTTCGCTCAGCTTGGGCTGGGTCTCAATGGCCAGGCAGTCCACCCCGCCGGCAACCAGTTCTTCAATTCGCGGGGCATGGAAGTCCACGTATTTCTCATGGCTTAAGCCGTAGTCCCCCCGGTATTCACTGCCGTCAGCCAGGTAGGCCCCGTAAGGGCCGACTGAACCGGCCACGTAGTTATGGATGCCGGTCTCTTTCTCAAAGTCGTCTCTGGCTTTAATGGCTATGGCAGCTGACTTCCTGATTAGGGCGCGAGCCGCGTCCTCACTTAATCCGTGCTTCATGAAGGCCGGCAGGCTGGCCTGGTAGCTGTCGGTGATCGTAACCCGGGCACCGGCCTTGAAGTACTCCTGGTGGACCCGGTAGACCAGGTCGGGGTTGTCCTGTAGGGCCCGGGCGGTCCAGAGGTCAGAATTGGTGTCTTCGCCCCAGGCTTCTAAGGGCGTGGACATGGACCCATCCAAAGTCACCGGGCCTTGGGCCAGAAGAGTTGGTAAATCTGCCATCGTTTTTTCCTCCATCATGTGCTATCATGTTACTGTTTATTTTAATAAAAAACTAATCTGTTTTGAAGAGGTATTTTTATGGCTCAACAAGAAAAAGTCGACCACCTCGAGCGGAAGATGGAGGCCCGGCACATTCAGATGATCTCCCTGGGCGGGGTCATCGGGACCGGTCTCTTCTTAAGCTCGGGCTATACCATCAGCCAGGCTGGCCCAATTGGCACGATTATTGCCTATTTCTTCGGGGCAATCCTGGTTTACGCCGTCATGCTCTGCTTAGGTGAATTGTCAGTGGCCATGCCCTACACGGGTTCCTTCCACGTTTACGCTAAAAATCTGCTTAACCCGGCCACCGGCTTCACGGTCGCCATTCTCTACTGGCTGACCTGGACTATTGCCCTGGGCAGCGAGTTCACCGCGGCGGGGATCATCATGCGGCACTGGTTTCCAAGCGTCCCCGTCTGGATCTGGAGCCTGGTTTTCATGATTTTGATTTTCCTCTCCAACTTCTTCTCGGTCAAGATTTTCGCTGAAAGCGAGTTTTGGTTCGCGGCCGTCAAGGTAACCGCCATCGTCGCTTTTATCATTTTAGGGGGACTGGCAGTCGTTGGGGTTATTCCTTTAAAAGGCAGCCAGGGGGCGCCAGGCTTGACCAACCTGACTAAAGACGGCTGGTTTCCGACTGGTTTTGGTGGAGTTTTTACCACCATGCTCACGGTCAACTTCGCCTTCTCAGGAACAGAACTGATCGGGATCACGGCCGGGGAAGCCAAGGAGCCGGAAAAGACCCTGCCTAAGGCCATCCACACCACTTTATGGCGGCTGATCATCTTCTTTATCGGTTCCATCTTCATCATGGCCTGCCTTATCCCCTACAAGCAGGCCGGCGTTACCGAAAGTCCCTTCGTCCACGTCTTTAACATGATGGGGATTCCTTTTGCCAGCGATTTGATGAACTTCGTCGTTTTGACGGCCATCATCTCCGCCGGCAATTCCGGCCTCTACGCCTCAACCAGAATGCTCTGGTCCTTGGGCAATGAGGGAACTATCCCGGTTGTTTTCGCCAAGACCAACAAAAGAGGAATCCCGGCTGTCGCCTTGCTGGTAAGCATGCTGGGCGGGGTCTTCTCCCTTTTGACCAGCGTCTACGCGGCTGACACGATCTACCTGGTCCTGGTTTCCATCTCCGGCTTGGCGGTGGTCTTCGTCTGGATGGCGATCGCCCTGTGCCAGCTCAAGTTCCGGCAGAAGTGGCTGAAAGAAGGGCATACGGAAGGCGAGCTCAAGTTCAAGACTCCTCTCTATCCCTTCACGCCTTGGTTTGCCTTTATCGCCAGCCTGGCCTCCTGCCTTTTGATCTGGTTTGACCCTTCCCAGAGGGTAGCCTTGTACGCGACGATTCCTTTCGTCATCTTCTGCTACATCGCCCACCACTTCTATGCCAAGTATCAGGAGAAAAAGCAGACCAGCCTTTAACAGAGCGCCTTCGGGCGCTTTTCTTTTTGCCCGGGGAATCGAATCAAATCAAGTCAATCAAATCAAATCTAATCAAATCACATCATTGACGAGATTGACGCGATTCGCTAAAATATGATTAGATTCAAACTAGTAAAAAGGAGGACCGCCATGCTTACACCAAACGATTCCAGCAGCTTTGAAAACCAGCTTTCTCCCCGGCAGGACTTGACCTTTAACTCCCTGCAGGCCCTTTTTGACCAGCAGGGTCTGCCCTTTACCCCGCCGTCCAGCCAGTTTGGCATCCTCCAGTTCAGTAATTTCGACCTCCTGGTCTCTGACCAGTGCCCTTATACGATCAAGTGCGCTGTTTTTAAGGGACGTGACCAGGATGAATTCCTGGACCGGCAGGAGTTTACCGGGTCCCTGGCGGCCCAATTCCAGCAGGTCTACGCTTTTTTGGAAAAGCACAACCCCGTAGAGAGCCAGATCAAGGGCCTTTACCGGGAAGACCGGCCAGCCTACCCCAAGCAAGCCTTAAGAGAAGCCTTGATGAACGCGATTATCCACAGGGACTACAGCAATCCGGCCAGCAGTCTGATCAACTTATACACAGACCGGGTGGAATTCATTTCTTTTGGTGGCCTCATGCCCGGGATTACCCTGGAAGACATCCAGCTGGGCCTGTCAGTTTGCCGGAACAAGCGCCTGGCTGACCTCTTTTACCAGCTGAAGCTGGTGGAATCTTACGGAACAGGGTTAGCCAGAATCAAGAGTGCCTACAAGGGCAGCCGCCTTGCGCCCCAGATTTTGGCCGCTCCCAGCTCTTTTAAGGTAGTCCTGCCCCATTACGAGGCGGCTGTCAAAGCGGCCCCCAAGCCGGTCAAAAAGGCGGCTGGGCCTGCCCCCTCCCCTAGCCCAGCTCCCAAGCCAAAGGCCAGGGCAAGCGGCAATGAAGAAGCCGTTTTGGCTTTTGGCAAAGAACATGGGGAATTTATCAGAAGCGACATTGAGGAGCTCTTAGGGGTCAGCCCGGCTACGGCGACCCGGCTCTTGCGGCAGATGGAAAACAGCGGCTTGGTCCTCAAGCGGGGCAAGGCCAAGGCCATCCGCTACCGGATCAGCGAAAATTCCTAAGCAAACAGTTCAGTTCCTGCCTAAACGTGCTAACATAGGTAGGGACTTTTTTCATCCAAAAAATTACAATCCATATAGAAATCTGGCAATAATCATGCAACAATTTACTCCGATTCTTTTAGGCAGCGACATCAACGTTTACGGGATGGCCCGGTCCTTCCATGAGGCTTACGGGATCAAGGTCCAGGCCTGGGGCGCGTCCACTTTGGCCCCGACCCGGTATTCAAAGATCGTTGACATCGAGGTTCACCCCGGCTTTACTGAAGACCCGGAATTCATCAAGGTCATGCGCGAGAAGATCAAGGAATACAAGAATCACCCGGAACCGGTGATCTTGATCTCTTGTGGGGACGGCTACTCAGAGCTTTTAGCCAAGCACAAGCAGGAGCTGGAAGAGGCCTTCATCGTTCCTTATATCGACTACTCCCTCTTAGAGAAGCTGATCTCTAAGGAGGGCTTCTACGAGGTCTGTGAAGAATACGGCCTGCCTTACCCGAAGACCAAGATCATCACTATGGCCGCTTACAAGGACGGTTCTTACGCCGACGTGCCTTTCCCCTTCCCGGTCGCTTTAAAGCCGGAGGACCCGGTTTCCTGACTGGACGTCCAGTTTGAAGGGCGGAAGAAGGCTTTTGTCATCAAGGACATGGCGGAATTCAAGGATATTGTGGGCAAGATCTACAAGAATGGCTATAAAGCAGACTTGATCCTGCAAGACTTTATCCCAGGCGACGACTCCAACATGCGGGTCTTGAATGCTTATGTGGATAAAAACCACAAGGTCAAGATGATGTGCTTGGGCCACCCGCTCTTGGAAGACCCGGACCCGATCGCTATCGGCAACTACATGGTGATCGCGCCGGACTATGACGAGAAGCTCTACCAGACTGTCCAGGCCTTTTTGGAAAAGATCAACTACACGGGCATGGCCAACTTCGACATCAAGTACGACGTCCGCGACGGCCAGTACAAGTTCTTTGAAATCAACCTCCGGCAAGGCCGGTCCAGCTTCTACGTCACTTTGAACGGCTACAACCTGGCCAAGTGGTATGTGGACGACTATGTGGAAGACTCACTTAAAGACCAGCCAGTTGTTTACGGCAACCATGATCCGGCCAAGCACAAGCTCTGGTTAGGCGTGTCAGCTAAGATTTTTGAACAATACGCGGTCGACTCCCTGGCCAAAAAGGAAGCATTGGCGCTTCTCCGGGCCGGCAGAGTGGGCACCACGGTCTTCTATAAACCGGACATGAACGTCAAGCGCTGGCTCTTGATGAAGCACATGTACCACAACTACTACAAGGATTACCAGAAGTACTTCAGGGTCAATAAAGAACAGTACTTCGAGAAAAAGAAGTAAGAAGCATAAACTTATGCACAAGAAAAAGAGGAAGCTCACTTGAGTTTCCTCTTTTTTGCATGATATTTTTCTGTCCTGTTTAAAAGCTGTGGATAATCCGCAGGCAGATGTGCAGGGCTTTTGCTTGGGAATCTTGGCCCCAATCGCGGTCATCATAGGCCTCTACGTTAGCCAGGGAATCAGCCGTGTAAAGCAGCTGGCCGAATTCAACGCCGCGTTTGGCGCTAACAGCGGCCATTGAGGCGCACTCCATCTCTACCACCTGGCAGCCTTCGCTGCGCCGGTATTCAACCATGTCCTTGGTTTCCCGGAAAAAGCCGTCAGTCGTCCAGGTCGTGCAGTGTTCAAAGGGCAGTCCCTGCTCTTTTAAGCCTTGGCCGATTTTTTCAACAGCTGCTGGATCAAGGTCCACGTAGCGGCTGGCTGGCAGGTACTTGTAAGAAGTGCCTTCATCTCTTAAAGCCCGGGTCGGGATCAAGAAGTCGTTTTCCTTGATGTCCACCAAGGTCCCGCAAGAGCCAACAGCCAGAAACTTTCGGCAGCCAAGGGCGATCAAGGCATCCATGAACTGCGCCGCCGCGGGACCGCCTAATGGCGCCCGGCATAAGCACAGCTGCTCACCTTGGTTCTCAATGACATAGATCGGCCGCAGGCGGTCAATCGTAATAAAGTGGTCAGCCACTGTTGCCTTAACTTGCTCGGCATACTTATCGACTTCGTCTCCTAAGAAGGCAAAGAGGCATTTTTCCGGCAGCCTTACGCCTTCATTATCATGGCCTGGTTTCAGAACCTCCTGGGAAACTGGGTCGTATTCCAAAATCGGCAATTCGTTTTTCTCGATCATAATCTAGTCCTTTCCAGTTTAAGCAAGTTAAAGTATAGCAAATTTTTGCCAAAAGAAAGGAGTCAGTTCCGGATTGGAACTGGCTCCTTTTTGGATGCAGAGATTAAGTTGAGATGATGACTAAGCGTGGAATTCGATTACGATGCAAACCATAGCGTTGCTGCCAGTGCCGTAGTGGCCTACGCCGATGTAGGCAGTGTGGTTGCCGGAGTCGACCATCATCGTGTAGTGTTCGTAAGTACCGCTGATGTTGGTGATGTTCTTTCTAGTCTTCTTAACGACGATTGCTTGGTAGTCATCCTTTTCTGCCTGCATGTTTTCAGTGAAAGTGCTGGTCAGGCTGGACTTCATTTCAGCCGTAGCGTCGCCGCTTTGCGCGTTGTAGTAGCAAGCGTGCAGGGTTTCGCCGCCGTGGTAGATGATCTTGCCGTTAACGATCGGGTAGGTGTTGAGGTAGCTTGGCAGGGAGTTGTAGCCGGAGTGGTCGTAAGTCCCGGTAGTAACGTACTGCTTTGCCTTGGCAGTAGCCCGCTTGTCAAGAACGGCGTTGTACTTGGAGCTCATCTTGACTGCCTTGACGCCTGCCTTAGCCCGGAAGCTGTTGACAACGTTCAAAGCTGCCTGACGGAGTTGGCTTTGGCTGCTCAGACTGCTGTCGGTGCTGGCCTTAACGGCTGCCTTCTTGGTGTTGTTAGCCTTGTAGGTGATGTTAACAGTCTGGCTCTTAGTCTTTGAGCTTACCTTGACTGCCTTGACAGTCTTGGTGCTGGCCTTGTAGCCGGCAGCCTTAGGAGCCTTGTAGGACTTCCAGCTGGAAGTGGTCCACTTGCGGCCCTTCTTCTTTAAAGTAGCAGTTTGCTTAACCTGGCTGTACTTGCCTGGCTTGTAAACCTTGATGGTCCGGGTAACCTTCTTGGTAGTGGTCTTAGCGTAAACCGGATTCGTGGTCGTGGTTGCCAGCCCGAGGAGGGCTGCCAGAGCTGCTAAAACTGTGATTTGCTTTCTCATAATAGATCACCTATTTCCACTTAATTTCTGCTATTAGTTATCTCTTATCTTTCAACTAGAATTATAGCAGGGTTTTAAGGAAAAAGTTATAGTTTCTTGGTATTTTTTATAAGCTTTTACTTATCAGTGTAAAAATGAGGCTTCTTTCTCAGTATTCAAGAATCTATAACCGTTGATTTATCAAACTTTAAGCCCACTAACTTATCCAGCTGCTCTAAAGCACTGATTTAAAGCCAATGTAAAGGGATGCAAGATTTATTTTTGAATATTTCTAATTAGTTTAAACTTATCAAAAATATAATGATTAACCTAACACATTTTCTAACCAGCAAAACCGTCAAGTTATCACTATAACCATAATCTTAAAAGTTGCATTTACAGGCCCACTATAACTATTAGCTGAAAATTATTATTTAAAACTAATGAGATAAACCGGATACAACAGCGGTTTGATTATCTAAAAGTTATTATCATAATCTGCCGACGCTTTTTAAGGCAAAAAAACAGGCCGCTGCTTATCTTTTTTAAGCAACAGCCTGTGGCACATTATTTTTGCAATTAAAACTCAATGTCAATATGAATCTTGATTCTGCCTTGAATACTCATAAAACTCACCTCCTAAGCTATTTATCTGCTTGTTAATGCCGCCAAACTTCATCTCCAAATACAATTCTATTCATTCAAGAACCACCTCTTCTTTATCAACTTTTGTATTTTAGTATAGCCAGCTAGAAAAGACATATAAGCAAAAAGTCAGATCTGCAAGTGAAATTGCAAATCTGACTTTCTCACATATGTTCCTGTAAAAACTTCTCAACTTCCTGCCCGTACTCCGGCATCCCCAGCAAGTAGCAGTTTTTAACAGCCAGCCGGCAATTTTCCAGCCTTTCTTCCTTAGGCTCCGCTTGGTAAGCCAGCAGATTTTCAAAAAATAGCAGGGAGTTCTTATAGAAAAACAGCTCCGGCCTGGTCGGAATCTGCTTGCCGGCCTCGATAAAGTACTCCGCCCCACTGGACTGCCGCAGGTCCGCGAAATCAGACAAGAGATTGTCGATGATCGCCAATAGCGCTACCTGGATATCCACATCCCTGGTCTGCCGGTACTTTTCCACAATTTGCCGGCTGAGATAACGATTGCTGTCCAAGTCATAGAAATCCATGAAATTGCAGTAGAGCATCAGCTTCTTTTTATCAAAGCTGGCGATGTTAAAAATCTTCTCCTTAATTCTTTGCCGCAGGGCTTCATCACCATCTTTATCGTCTTTCACCGTTTCCATCCAGCCCGCGACGATCAAAAGCTGCTCTTCCTTGTCCGGGAAATTGCTGGCTTGCACCTCTTGAAACAGTTCCTGAAAATCGGCCTGGCTGCCGTGGTAGTAAGCCTGCATCAGCCTGGCCCGGAGGTCCTTCTCCCACTTCTTCTGCCGGCCGGCTTCTACCTCCAGGTGACTAAAGAACTCCCACAAGGGAATCTGGTTCGCCTCCAGCAATTTCAACAGGTCTTCCGCGCTAATCCGGTTCAAGCCCTTCTCAACTTTTGAATAAAAAGAAGGACTGATCACCTCTCCCGCCCATGCCTTCTGCGTTTTCCCCTGCTCCAGCCGGTATTTTTGCAATAATTCCCCGATTTTCATCTTTTTCCTCCAAAGTCAAATATGCCATTTTCCGTTGCCCAGCCGCCAGTCCCCTATCATTGGTAAAAAACTATTTACGAAAGCTGGTTCAACGATGAATTCTTTTCTCAAAAATAAAAATTTCCGCCGCTTCGCTACAGGTGGTCTTCTGTCTGCCGCTGGCGATGTCTTCTTCTACCTTGCCTTCATGACTTACGCCAGTCAGCTGCGCAATTACTCCCTGGCCATCTCACTGATTGCCATTTCTGAAGCCGTGCCAAAATTTCTGGAAATCTTTGCCGGATACCTGGCAGACAAGACCCGGCACAAGTTCCGCAATATCGTGCTGACCGCGCTTTTCCGCTGCCTCTTTTACGCCCTGGCTGCCCTCTTGCTGGCTTCCAGGGCTGACCAATGGAAGCTCCTGCTGGCCATCATCACCATCAACTTTTTGTCTGACCTTTGCGGCTCTTACTCTTCAGGGCTCATAGTTCCGCTTGTGGTCGACCTGGTCGGAGAAGATGACTTTGGTGAAGCTGAAGGCTTTGTCAGTGGCTGCAAGCAGATCATCGACATTCTGGCCCAGTTTGCCGGCGCGGGCCTCATTTTGGTCCTTTCCTACGCTGCTTTAGCCTGGATCAACTCGCTGACCTTTTTGCTGGCCGCCATCCTTTTTGCCTTAGTTGGCCGGCAAGCCGCCCCGGTTCAAACCGAAACAGCTGAAACTCCAGCTTTTTGGCCAGCCATGCGGCAGGCCTACCAGCAAGCCAAAAAGCAGACAGGACTCTTAACCGTAGTCCTTGTATTAGCAGTAATCAATGCTTCTTTAACCGCGATTGAGCCCCTGTTTTCAATCACTCTGGCTGCTCATAAAAGCAGCATGGTCATCTCCAGCTACAGCTTTACCCTGGCCTTGACCAATGTGGCCGCGGCAATTGGAGCGGCCAGCGGGAGCCTTTTTGGCCAAAAAGTATTCCACTCTATCAGCATTTTCCCTTTAGCCAGCTGGACTGCCTTGTGCAGCCTACTGACAACGCTGAGTTTGTTTTGCCAAAACGGCTGGTTGACCGCTCTTCTTTTCGGACTCTTGGCCGCTTTAGCCAGTGCTGTTTCCATTAAAATGACCCAATGGCTGGTGACCAGCGTCGACCGGCAGATTTTGGCTTCAACCGTTGGCCTATTGAACACTATTTTAATGGCCGCCAGTCCCTTGATCACCACTCTGATCACAAGCATTTCCAGCATCAACCTGGCCTGGGCAATTATCAGCCTGCTGGCCTTGGAAGTCGCCGCCTTAGCGGTACTGCTCATTCTCAACCAGCGGCAATTATTTAAAATCTCTGCTTAACAGGTGTCCATTAACTTGGACGCCTGTTTATTTTTTGCCTCTTTAGTCATCAATTATATCTTAAAAACAAAAGTGTAATCTGCAAAATAAAAAATTTGGCACTTTTTCTTGTATTAGTAAGTGGAGGGAAAAACTGACCTCCTAGTTAAGGAGAAACCATGGCAAAAAGAAAATCACAGCAGACTCATGGCACCAATGACCTGGTTGAAAAAATTCTGCTGGACAAGAATGAAGTGTTCGCTGACGTATTAAATGGCTTCATTTTTAATGGTAAGCAGGTCATCAAGCCAGGGATGCTGGCAAACACCAACACGCTTAGCTACTACAAAGCTAGCGGGAAGATTCACAGCCAAGACCGAGATGTGGCCAAGCTGCTGACGATCGGTAAGAAGAAGTTTGTTATTTCGCTAATTGGCATTGAGAACCAGACCCGGCCGGACAAGAACATGCCGGCGCGGGTGATGAATTATGATGCCGCGGCCTACCGCTACCAGCTCACCAAAAGCAAAAGGCTCTACCCCGTGCTCACACTGGTGGTATACTACGGGAAAGAAGCTTGGAACTACAGCCGAAATTTGCTGGGGAACATCAATATGAAGAAGCTGCCCGAAGAGATTCGGCCACTGATCAGCGATTACGAGATCAAAGCTTTTTACCGGATCAGTGATTTGTCTGCGCAAGAGCTGGACAAGCGCTTCAAGAGTGCCTTCTTCTGCCTGGCAGAATACTTCATCCAGACCAATGCTGGTGAAGAATACCACCCAAGCGCCAAAAAGCTGTCAGTAGAAGATATCATGCTTCTTTTGGACATGATGAATGCCCTGTCGGGCACGCATGCTTTTGATGATTTAATCAAGGAACTGGAAAAAAGAGATAAGAACGAGGTGACTACCATGACTGAAGTAATGCCACAATTTATCCAGGTCAAGCTTGACCAGGCCAAGAAGGAAACGACTGAAGAAGTGACTAAGGAAACGACCGAGAAGGTAACGCAAGACTACTTGCGCAACATTTTGAACACCACCAACTTAACTCCAGACGGAGCCATGGACCTCCTGGGCATCCCCGAGGCAGACCGGCCGATGTACAAGAAGCTGCTCAAGAAGAAGTAAGCAAAAAAGCGGACAAGTTTGCCTTGTCCGCTTTTCTTACGCATTTATTTTATAATTCATCGCCGTTTGAAGCGATAACCTTTTGGTACCAGTAGTATGAATCCTTAGGAAGACGCTTAAGCGTACCTTCGCCCTTGTCATCACGGTCAACATAGATGAAGCCATACCGCTTGGACATTTGACCAGTCCCGGCAGAAACGCAGTCAATGCAGCCCCAGGTCGTGTAGGCACGCAGGTCAACCCCATGTTCAACCGCCTTGTCCATCGCCTTGATGTGCTTTCTCAAGTAGTCAATCCGGTAATCGTCATGAACAGTACCATCTTCCAGCTTGTCAACGGCACCAAGACCATTTTCAACAACCATCATCGGGATGCCATAACGGTCATACATCTTTTCCAAGTACAGTTGCAGGCCGTCTGGGTCAGTTGACCAGCCCCATTCAGAGTATTCAAGATATGGGTTCTTAGCGCCAGCAGCGAAGTTACCCTTAGCCTTTTCGCCAACATCATGGGTGGTAACCATGTTTGACATGTAGTATGAGAAGGTGTACATGTCAACTTTACCTTCCTTCATGATTTCAAGGTCGCCATCTTCAATCTTCAAGTGAACATTGTGTTCATCCCATAAGCGCTTGGCAAAACTTGGGTATTCACCCTTAGCTTGCGCGTCAGCACAGTAAAGCTGGGCCAATTCTTCTTCGTAGCGGGCAGCTATAGCATCCTTTGGGTCAGGCGTGCCTGGGTAGTAGACAGAACCGGCGATCATGTTCCCGATCATGAAGTCTGGGTTGATCTTGTGGCCTGCAACAACTGCCTTGGCAGAAGCAACGAATTGGTGGTGCAGCTTTTGGTAAGCCTTTTGGTAATCTTCATCAGATGCGTTGCCATCGCCCACCATCTTCAAGAACATCAAGGATGAGTTGATTTCGTTGAAGGTCAGCCAGTACTTAACCAGGTCCTTGTATTCCTTGAACAAGGTCGTTGCGTACTTGACATAGAGGTCAATCATCTTGCGGTCTTGCCAGTCGTTGTACTTTTCACCTAAAGCCAATGGGTCTTCATAGTGGGAAATAGTAACTAATGGTTCAATCCCGTTCTTCTTCAGTTCTTCAAAGACTCTGCGGTAGAAGTCAAGGCCTTCCTGGTTTGGCTTGTCTTCTTCGCCAGTTGGGAAAATCCGCGTCCAGGCAATGGAGGTTCTGAATACCTTAAAGCCCATGTCGGCAAACATCTTGATGTCTTCCTTGTAGTGGTGGTAAAAATCAATCGCTACATGGTTCGGGTAGTATTCATTGTCAAAAATCTTACCCTTGGCGCCCTTTGGCAAGGAGCTGGCAAACATCCCGGCTACCTTGCCGTCCTTGCCATCCAGGGTATAAGTCAAGTAGCGCGGGCTTTCCAGAGAGCCGGCCGTGGTGATGTCAGTCACTGACAAGCCCTTGCCGCCTTCGTTGTATCCACCTTCAACCTGGTTGGCCGCTACCGCGCCGCCCCACAAAAAGTCTTTTCTGAAATGAGCCATTATTTTTTCCTCCTAAATTGTAAGTTCAGGTTTATTGCCGTCTAAATATTTTTCCTACAAGCAGTATGGTATCATAGGAGAAAGCGATTACGCCCCATTTCTTAAAGCACTTAGGGACGATTTATAAAGGAGAAAAACATGCCCATTGCTTACGAAGAAGTCGACAACCTCACCCGCCTCCCCTTCAAATTTTTTAAAAAATCAAGTTATGCGCCTAAATCACCCACCCACTGGCATACCGGGATCGAAATTGATTATCTGGTATCTGGGGAAGACTTCAAAGTTGTCATTGCCGGCCAGACCCACCATTACAATTCCGGTGATATCTGGGCTATTGACCGCTCACAGATTCATGCCGCGACGGGGCACAAAGACCGGTCTTATTATGTTATGGGGATGATTATTGACAATAACTTTTTAGAAAAAGAATATCCTTCCAGTAAGAATTGGCGGATCAAAATGGGCCATATCAGCCGCGATACTGCCAGCTACCGGCAATTGAGAAAAAATCTGATTGCCATCGCTGAACTCGTCGACCAACCGATCAGTGACAGCATCCGTTTTTTAATTTTGAGCGAATTTTTTCAAATGATAGCCCTGATCGACAGCGAATATACTGAAAAAACGGACATCACCACCCCGCCCAACCAATCATTGGCTGACACGGTGATCGCCTACATCGCCAACAACTCTTCCACCAATATCACGGCCCAAAGCATCGCTGAACATTTTAGGGTTTCGCAAGTGACTTTAAATAAAGAATTGAGCCAAGTGACAAAACTTCCTTTAGGCAAATACTTAAAGCAAGTCCGGCTCATGCATGCCAGATACCTCTTGCTGAGCACGAACTATTCCGTCGCCTACATTGCCAATTACTGCGGCTTTTCTTCGGCCAAAGTTTTGGAACGCAATTTTAAAGCCTGGAAAGAAATGACCCCCAGCCAATATCGCAAGGCCTTCAGCAAATATTTCAATGAATGAAAAAACGGGCAAGCCAAACTTGCCCGCTTTTTGTTTAACCTGCAGTATTGCTTAAATGAATCTCCCGGTCAAATAACTGCCGCATCTCTTCAGTCAAGTTGTGCGCGATAAAAATAATCGTTGCGTCCGTTTGCAGCAGATTCTGCAAAATTTCCAAGCCATTATGCGCATCAATGGCTGAAGTGCCTTCATCAATGAAAATCAGCTGGCTGTCATGGATTTGTGCTCTGGCCAAAACCACTTTTTGCCGCTGGCCGCCAGACAGGGCATGCTTGCCTTGATCGAGTTCCGTATCTACTCCTGCCGGGAATTTAGCCAGATCTTTTTCCAAATTCACCTGCTTAACAAAGTGCATTACCCGGTCATTCAGCTTGGAGTTGAACATTGTAATATTTTCCTTGATTGTACCCGGAAAGAGAACCGGATCTTGCGGAACATAGCCGATTTGAGACAGGTCTGGCTGTTTGATTTCCTGACCAGCTTCGTTTTTAAAACAAATCTTTCCAGTTGCCAATGGCAACTCCTGCAGGATCAGTTTAAAAAGCGTAGATTTTCCAGTCCCACTGTCCCCTGACAATAAGATTTTTTCTCCCCGCTTGATTTGAAAATCCGGATAAGTGATTTTTTCTTCATTGCTAAAAGCTACAGACAAGGCTTGAACTGACAATGACTGAAAGTGGTCCAAACTTTCTATCTTTTCTGAGTGGTCAGTCTGGACTGCAAGCTGCTCTCTGAGCTTGGCGTTTAAAGTTTTGCTTGACTGCAAAACAGTATATTGGTTGACCACTACCCCCAGTTCAGTAAAAATCGTGCTGGCAAAGTTGCCAATGCTAAAGAAGACACCGAAATTCATCCGGCCAGTAATAATCAAGACACCTGACACCAGCAAAATTAAAGCTTGTGACAGCATGTTTGCGGCATTGTTGACGCCGCTGGCAAATTGCATCTGGCCAGACCGTCTGACATTGGCATCTTCAAGTTGCTTTCCTTGAGCTGTCGTCACTGCCAAAAGCTTCTGCTTGACATGATATCTCTGCAAAACGCTCAAACCGCTAAACCATTTTTCCAGCATATCGAGATAACGCTTGTTTTTATTAGAAATATCATCGGTAGCCTTTTGCAAAGCTGGAGATAAAAAACGTGGCATAAAAAACATCAAGACTGCAAGAAGCAGAATTACCAGCAATAAAAGCCAGCTGTAGGTAAAGACGATGATTGAGGAAAGGACTACATCCAATCCACAAGCGGCAATTTTCAGCCATGGAGCCAGAAAATTTTCCCCCAGCATATTTAAATCTTGGGTCAAACTGTTTTGAACGCTAGAAACTTTCGGTGCCTTGTTACCACTGTTGTAGATTTTTTCCACTTCAGCAGACCGAAGCTTGTGGAAATACTCTTGGGTCTGTTTATCATACAAATAATTGGCTCTATAAGACAGGCCGCTGCCGATAGCATCAACCACAAAATTGATCCCGATAATTGACACGAAAAGCAGCAGGTTTCCTTTGCGCAAGCTGTCCCCCAGCAGCGTCAGCAAGGCATTGTTGCCGGCAAGAAGCGCGCTGCCGCCAATAACTAAAAGAATAATCGCGATAAACCTAACTCGATTGCCCTTGATAAAATCTGAATAATACAAAACACTCACAACCTTTTTAAAGAATTCTCCCCCATGTTTTCATGCGTTAAGTATATATTAAAAAATAAAAAAGTTAAGTACATTTTTTCATTTTTACAACAAAAAAACTACCCGGCAATAACCAGGTAGTTTCCTCGGCGGAGAAAATTCCGCTTATTTTATTCGTATTCGATAGTTGCCGGCGGCTTGCTCGTCACGTCGTACAGTACGCGGTTAACCTGCTTGACTTCGTTGACGATCCGCACGGAGATCTTCTGCAGAACATCCCATGGAATCTGGGCAAAGTCAGCCGTCATCCCGTCAATTGACGTAACAGCCCGGATGCAGACAGCGTAGTCGTAAGTCCGGCCGTCGCCCATAACCCCGACGCTCCGCATCCCTGGCAGAGCAACAAAGTATTGCCAAATGCTTTCCTGCAGGCCAGCGTTCTTGACTTCTTCCCGCAAGATCGCGTCCGCGTCCCGGACGATCCGCAGCTTCTCTTCAGTGATCTCCCCGATCACCCGGATAGCCAGACCAGGACCTGGGAACGGCTGCCGCCATACCAAGTCGTGTGGCAGGCCCAGCTTTTCACCCAAGACCCGGACTTCGTCCTTGAACAATTGCCGCAGCGGTTCAATCAGCTTGAACTGCATGTCTTCCGGCAAGCCCCCGACATTGTGGTGGCTCTTGATCGTGTGGGCCGTGTCGGTCCCTGATTCAATCACGTCAGTGTACAAGGTCCCTTGGGCCAGGAACTTGGCGTCCTTGATCTTCTTGGCTTCATCGTTGAAGACCTGCACGAATTCGTTGCCGATGATCTTCCGCTTCTTTTCAGGGTCGGTTACCCCGGCCAGCTTGGACATGAAGCGGTCCTTGGCATCAACTCTGACGATGTTCACGCCCAACCCTTCCTTGAGGGCGGCCATAACTTCATCGCTTTCGTTCTTTCTAAGCAGGCCGTGGTCGACAAAAATCGCCGTCAATTGGCTGCCAATTGCCTTGTGCAAAAGGGTAGCCGTAACGCTGGAGTCAACCCCACCGGAGATCCCAAGGATCACGTTAGCGTCGCCGACTTCTTCTCTGATTGAGTCAACAGACAGCTTGATAAAGTCGTCCATGGTCCAGTTGTCCTTGGCCCCGCAGACGTCAAAAGCAAAGCGGCGCAAGATGTCCAGGCCGTATTCTGAGTTGCGGACTTCTGCGTGGAACTGGATGGCGTAGAACTTCCGGGCTGGGTCAGCCATGGAAGCGATCGGGCAGTTCTTGCTTGAAGCCAGAACTTCAAAGCCTTCTGGCACCTTGGTTACCAAGTCGCCGTGGCTCATCCAGACAACCTGCTTTTCTGGCAGGCCCTTGTAAAGCGGGCTGTCAGCTTCCTTGACTTCAATGTGGGCTGAGCCGTATTCAGCTTCACCGGCCTTTTCCACCGTCCCGCCCAATTTTTGAGTCATCAATTGCATCCCGTAGCAGATGCCCAAGATTGGAATCCCCAGTTCAAAAATTTCCGGATCAACATCCAGGGCATTTTCATCATAAACTGAGTTCGGGCCGCCGGAGAAGATGATCCCCTTAGGAGCGATCTTCTTCACTTCTTCTGCCGTAATCGTGTGCGGCAACAGTTCTGAGTAGATGCCAAAGTCACGGATCCGGCGGGTGATCAATTGGTTGTACTGGCTGCCGAAGTCCAGGACGATGATCTTGTCAAAATTGCTTAAGTCGATTTTTGCCATTAGAAGTCGATACCTCCGTAGTTAGGTGCGGCCTTGCTCATCATAACGTCGTGCGGGTGAGATTCACGCAGGCCGGCGTTTGAGATGCGGACGAATTGGGCGGTTTCAATCAGCTTGTCGATGTTTTCAGCCCCGCAGTAGCCCATACCGGACCGCAGGCCCCCAAGGATCTGGTAAACAACGTTGCTTACCGTACCCTTGTAAGAAACAACAGCTTCGATGCCTTCTGGCACCAGCTTGTTGGCTTCGTTCACGCCGCCTTGGAAGTAACGGTCGCTTGAGCCGTGCTGCTGGGACATGGCGCCAACTGACCCCATACCCCGGTAGGACTTAACCAGACGGCCGTCAGCGCCTTGCTGCACGTCCCCTGGAGCTTCTTCAGTGCCTGACAGCATAGAGCCCAGCATAACCGCGTTGCCGCCGGCTGCCAAAGCCTTAACCACGTCACCTGAGTACTTGATCCCGCCGTCAGCGATGATTGGCTTGCCAAATTCCCGGGCTACGTCAGCCGCGTCGTAAATAGCAGTCAATTGCGGCACGCCGACACCAGCAACCACTCTGGTGGTGCAGATTGAGCCAGGCCCGATACCAACCTTGACTACGTCAACGCCAGCTTCAAACAAGGCCCGGGTGCCTTCGCCAGTAGCCACGTTACCGGCAATCAAAGTGTTGTGCGGGAAGTGGTCGCGGATTTCCTTAATCTTGCGCAAAACGCCGGCTGAGTGGCCGTGGGCCGTGTCGATAACGATCGCGTCAGCACCGGCTTCAAACAGGGCTTCTGCTCTTTCAAAAGTGTCGCTGGTTACGCCGACAGCAGCTGCTACCAAGAGCTTGCCATCCTTGTCAACGGCAGCGTGAGTGTCTTCGGCAGTTACCGGAGTGTTCTTGGCCAGACGAACTTCATCGGCTTGCGCTTGAATTGAAAGGTTCTTGTGGACTACCCCAAGGCCGCCCATCTTAGCCATGGCTGCCGCCATCTTGCCTTCGGTCACCGTGTCCATCCCAGCGGAGATCAAAGGAATGTTCAGCTTCAAGTTTGGTGCCAGCTGGGTTGACAAGTCGACTTCGTTCGGCAGAACGTGACTTTCAGCTGGAATCAAGAGCACGTCGTCAAAAGTAATACCTTCTTTAGCAAATTTGGTTTCCCACAAAGACATGATTTCATCCTTTCAAACAATCGTTGATACTTTTTAATTAATCAACTTTACACGTTTTTCGCCGCCAGGTCAACAAAAAGCGAATCATTCACTTATTTTTTTAATCTTTTAGGACTTTTTGAGCCAAATTAACAATTTTTCAGCGAATCTGATTGAATTAATTCGGTTTTTGCTGTAAGATTTAGCAATAACTTAACAAATGTTTCTACTTATATATCGCTGCGATACGGGCAGCAGTCTCTACCCGGAGCCGTAAACTCCGGACTATAGGTAAAGAAGGGCCGGCTATTGCCGGCGCGGCTTCTTTTGCCTAGTTTTGGTAAAAGGAGCCTTTTTCTTTTTTGTTTTGGAAGGAGTCACATGGAACTTTTAGAAAAACGCATTAAGAAGGATGGCGTCGTTTTACCAGGCGACGTCTTGAAGGTCAACTCATTCTTGAACCACCAGATCGATCCCCAATTGATGATGACCTTGGGCCAGGAATTTGCCCGCCTCTTCAAGGACGCTGGCGTCACCCGGGTCCTCACCGCTGAAGCCAGCGGGATCGCTCCCGGCATCATGGCCGCCTACTGCTTAGGCGTGCCGATGGTCTTTGCCAGAAAGAAGAAGCCTTCAACCGTCACTGACGAGGTCTACACCGCGGAAGTCTTCTCTTACACCAAGCAAGTTACCAACACCATTTCCGTTGAAGCCAAGTTCCTTGACGCAAATGACCGCATCCTGGTTATCGATGACTTCCTGGCCAACGGCGAAGCAGCCAAGGGCTTGATCTCCCTGGCTGAACAAGCCGGCGCTGAAGTAGTCGGCGTGGGCGTTGTCGTGGAAAAGGCCTTCCAGGGCGGCCATGACTGGCTGGTCAACCATGGCTACCACCTGGAAGCTTTGGCCAGCATCAAGGAATTCGCCGACGGGCAAGTCATTTTCAACTAATTTTTGACAGTGGGAGTTATCAAATAAAAATGGATCAAACACAAGAACCTTCACAAGGCCGCTCTTTCGTCCTGGGCCTGCAGCACCTTTTGGCCATGTACTCCGGGGCTGTGGCTGTCCCGATCTTGATCGGCAATGCCCTGCACTTTAACTCAGAGCAATTGACCTACTTGGTCTCCATCGACATCTTCATGTGCGGCCTGGCCACCCTCTTGCAGCTGATGCGCAACCGCTACTTCGGGATCGGCCTGCCAGTCGTTTTAGGCTGCGCCATCCAGGCTGTTGCTCCTTTGGAAATGATCGGGCAGAAGTACTCCATCGGCACCATGTACGGGTCGATCATCGTGGCCGGGGTCTTCGTCTTCCTCATCGCCGGGGTCTTTTCAAAAATCAAAAAGCTCTTCCCGCCAGTTGTCACCGGGACCTTGATCACCACGATCGGTCTGACCTTGATTCCAGTCGGCATCCAGAACCTGGGCGGCGGGTCCGCCACTGCCAAGGACTTCGGTGACCCCAAGAACCTCCTGGTCGGCTTCGTCACTATCTTAGTGATCGTGGCCCTGCAGGCCTTCGCCAAGGGCTTCATCGCCTCAATTTCCGTCTTGATCGGCCTCATCGTTGGCACTCTCCTGGCTGCCTGCCTTGGTATGGTTTCCCTTACCCCAGTTTCCCAGGCAGCCTGGCTGCACTTCCCGCAATTCTTCTACTTTGGCTTGCCAAAGTTTGAATGGTCATCCAGCTTGACTATGATGATCATCGCCTTGGTCTCCATGGTTGAATCAACCGGGGTCTTCTTCGCCTTAGGCGACCTTTTGGGCAAAGACATCACGGAAGATGACCTCAAGCGGGGCTACCGGGCTGAAGGGTTGGCCCAAATCTTCGGCGGCCTCTTCAACACCTTCCCTTACACCACCTTCTCCCAAAACGTCGGCCTGCTGCAATTGTCCGGCATCCGGTCCAAGCGGCCGATCTACTGGGCAGCCGGCCTCTTGATGGCCATGGGCCTTTTGCCAAAAGTCGGCGCCCTGGTCACCATCATGCCAACGGCTGTTTTGGGCGGGGCCATGGTGGTCATGTTCTCCTCCATCGCCGTACAGGGGATCAAGATGCTGCTCAAGGTCGACTTCAGCGACAACCACAACCTTTTGATCGTGGCTATCTCCCTGGGTCTTGGCCTGGGCGTCTCCGTTTACCCAACCATCTTCCAGGCTCTGCCAAGCGAACTGCAGCTCTTCCTGGAAAACGGGATCGTCATCGCCTCAATTTCTTCCGTCCTTTTGAACTTGATCTTCAAGGGCAAAAAGGGCCTGGACGAAAACTAATTTTTGCTGATAATCAGACTAAAAGCTTCTTCACCAAACAAGTGAAGAGGCTTTTTATCTTGTCCTTAATCGCCTAAAAGCAGGACGCAGCGCAGGTCGTCTAAAGCAATGACGTGCTCGTCGATAACTACCTTGTCCTCCGCGTAGCCCCGGACAAAGCCAACTATTTCTTCCGGCCGTTCCCCGTTTTCATCCACTTCCTTCAGCTGGACAGCGACTGGGTGCTGATTGGCAAAGGCTGCTCCCAGCACTTTCCCGCACTCTTCCCGGCTCATCTCTGTCCGGTCTGGCACGCTTTTCTGCCTTGTCTCTTTATTGATCATGGCCGTGTGATCGCTTAGGAAAAAGCCCGCCCACTTCTTCATCCCCCGGTCCTGATAATGAGCAAAAAAATCCGTCACCCGCTGGTCAAACTCCTTACTCATAGGCGTTGCCCCCATTGTGGCCGCCAACCAGCCGGCTTCTGGCAATCGCCGTGGCCCCTGGCAAAAGGCTGGAGGCTCTGACGACACTGGCAAAGCCGTACTTCTTCCGTAATTTGTCGACTACCTGGTCCCGCTTCTGCTGCTTGATCTGCTCGGCTGGAGGCAGAAAAAAAGTCAGCTGCTGGCAGCCGGCCGGCGCTAAATTGCTGTAGGTCACCCCCAGCCGTCTGACGGCCTGCCCCCGCCACTTTCTTCTGAAAAGGGCCCAGAGCTTGGCCACCAAATCGCTGGAAATATCAGTAGGCGTGATCTTCTCTTGAATGCTGAAGCCAGCTGGATCAGCTTCATAGTCAGCGTAACCGACATAGAGGCTGACCCGGCCCGCCAGCAAATGGTGAGCCCTAATTCTGGCCGCGACCTGGTCGCCGATTTCTTGAATGACGATCTCGATTTCCCGCTGGTCCTCATAGTCCCGGTTCAAGATTTGGGAGTTTCCGTAGCTTTTGCTTTTGGGCCGGTACTTCTGCTTGATAATGCTCCGGTCCACTCCCCAGCTCATGGCAAAAAGCTGCTCGCCGATTACGCCGAACTCCTTCTTCAAAACTGCCGGATCGCTGTGGGCCAGGTCATACATGTTGTTGATCCCCAGCCGGCGCAGGCGATTGGCCGTCTTGACATTGATCCCCCAAACATCCTCCAGCTTGGGAATCTTCCAGATAGTATCGGGCACGTCAATATAGTGCCAGCAGGCAATCATCGAAGTCCGGTGCTTGGCGGAAATGTCCATGGCCAGTTTGGCTAAAAGGGGGTTCTCCCCAATCCCGCAAGTCGTGTACAGGCCCAGGCTGTCGTGAATGTCTTTTTGAATCTTCCGGGCCACCAAATAAGGGTCATCCCCAAACAAGTGCCAGGACTCAGTCATATCGATCATGCTTTCATCGATCGAATAGACATGGATATCCTCATCCGCCGCGTACTTGCGGAAAATCTGCAAAACCTCCATGCTGCGCTTGATGTAAAGATTCATATGCGGCTCAACCAGCATCAAGTCCGGGGCCTGGTCTTTAGGCGGCAAGTCCCTGGCCCGCATGACATTGCTCAGGCCGTACTTTTTCTTGGCCAAAGGCGAGGCAGCCATAATCAGGCCTGACCCCCAGTCAGTCCCCGGCTGCTGGGACACGACGGCTAAAGCGACTTCCATCGGATTCAGCCCCAGGCGCAGGGCCTCGCAAGAGGCATAGAAAGATTTGTTGTCGATCATGAAAATAACCCGGTGGGGCTCATAACGGTAATCGTACATCAAAATCCACTTCTTTCTTGAACATTTGTTCCAATAAATTATATCGAACTTTTGTTCTGAAAAGCAAGCGAACAAAAAATAAAACAGAAAATAAAAGCAAAAATAAAAAGAGGCCTCAGCCTCTTTTCCAAAAATTCAGTTTAATAGTCGCCGTTCATGATCGTGTTCTTGACGATGACGTAGTCAACCCGCTTGATTGATTCCAGGTCCCGGCCGCCGGCATAAGAGATGGAAGACTGCAGGTCTTCCTTCATTTCTTCCAAGGTGTCAGCGATGCTGCCCCGGTAAGGGACCAGCATTTGCTTGCCTTCAACGTTGCGGTAGGCACCCTTTTGCACTTCACTGGCTGAACCCCAGTACTGCTTGTAGGTCTTGCCGTCGATCTTGATCACGTTGCCCGGGGATTCTTCATGCCCGGCCAGCATTGACCCGATCATGACCATGCTGGCCCCGAAGCGGACAGACTTGGCGATGTCGCCGTTGTGGCGGATCCCCCCGTCAGCGATCAAAGGCTTTCTGGCCACCTTGCTGCACATTCTGAGGGCAGCCAGCTGCCAGCCGCCAGTCCCGAAACCGGTCTTGAGCTTGGTGATGCAGGCCTTGCCCGGGCCAACCCCGACCTTGGTAGCGTCAGCGCCGGCATTTTCCAATTCCCGGACGGCTTCTGGCGTTGCCACGTTGCCGGCCGTAAGGAAGGTGTCCGGCATTTTTTCCTTAATGTACTTGATCATGTCGATCACGTAGACTGAGTGCCCGTGGGCCACGTCGATCGTGGTGTATTCCGGGATTAAGTCCTTTTCCACCAGTTCGTCGATAAAGTCATATTCATCGTCCTTGATGCCGACGGAAATCGATGCAAAAAGTCCCTTCTCATGCATCATCTTGATGAAGTCGGCCCGCTTTTCGGGCTGGAAGCGGTGCATGACATAGTAATAGCCATTTTGGGCCAGCCAGACCGCCAGGTCTTCGTCAATGACGCTTTCCATGTTGGCGGGAACGACTGGGATCTTGAAAGTTCGGTTTCCAAACTTGACGCTCGTGTCACATTCCTTCCGGCTCTTCACGATGGCCTTGTTGGGCACCAGTTGGATATCATCATAGTCAAAAGCTTCCATGCTGAAATAATTGCTCATTCTTTGCCAGCTCCTTTTTTAAAGTACCTTTGATACTTTACTGACATTTCCCTTAAAAGTCAAGACTTATTCGAACCATTTACGAACGTTCTGAAAATATTATTCGGATTTTTTGTTGACTAATTGCCCGGTAAATGCTAACCTTTCTAACGTAAGTTCTACGAAATATTTTTTGAGGTGAAAAAATGACATCAATCGCAGTTGTCGGCAGCCAATGGGGCGACGAAGGCAAGGGTAAGATTACAGACTTTTTAGGGACGACGGCAGACCTGTCAGTTCGCGCTAACGGCGGTAACAACGCTGGCCACACGATCGACTTTGACGGCAAGGAATTCAAGATGCGCTTGATTCCATCCGGGATCTTCGCGGCTAAATTGGGCGCCGTGATCGGCAACGGGGTGGTTATCAACCCTGAAGTCCTCCTGGGCGAACTGGACAACTTGGAAAAGAGCGGGATCGACACCAGCAACTTGAAGATCTCCAACCGCGCTCACGTCATCATGCCTTACCACGTAATGCAAGACACTTATGAAGAAGAAGCCAAGGGCAGCTTGAAGGTCGGCACCACCAAGAACGGGATCGGGCCAACTTACATGGACAAGGCTTCCAGAATCGGCATCCGGGTTTGCGACCTGATCGATCCGGAAACTTTTGCGGAAAAGCTCCGCTTCAACCTGGAAAGCAAGAACGCCCTCTTCACCAAGGTTTACGGCAAGCCAGCCATGGACTTTGACGAAATCTACAACAAGTACGTTGAATATGGCAAGCGGATCGCCAAGTACGTTTGCGACACTTCCCTTTACGTCAACGACGCCCTGGACAAGGACGAAAAGGTCCTCTTTGAAGGTGCCCAAGGGATCATGCTGGACATCGACCAGGGTACCTACCCATTCGTAAGTTCTTCTAACTCAGTTTCCGGCGGGATCGCTTCCGGCAGCGGGATCGGGGCCAACCGGATCAAGACTGTCCTGGGCATCTGCAAGGCCTACACTACCAGAGTTGGTGCCGGCCCGTTCCCAACTGAACTGCACGATGAAACCGGCGACAAGATCCGGGACATCGCCCACGAATACGGCACTGTTACTGGCCGTCCGCGCCGGGTTGGCTGGTTTGACTCAGTTGCCCTCCGTCACGCTAAGCGCGTAGCCGGCATCAACGCCTTGAGCTTGAACCTGTTGGACGTCTTCAGCGGCTTTGACAAGATTAAGATCTGCGTGGCCTACGACTTGAATGGCAAGCAAATCGACTACTACCCAGCCAACTTGAAGGAAGTTGAAGCTTGCCAGCCAGTTTACGAAGAACTGCCAGCCTGGGAAGAAGACATCACCGGTGCCAAGAGCTGGGAAGACCTGCCAGAAAAGGCCCAGGCCTTCGTCAAGCGGATCAGTGAAATCACTGGCATCCCTGTCGTGACTGTTTCTGTCGGCCCAGACCGGGAACAAACCATCGTTTTGCAAGACCCATGGACTCTGTAAAAAATTAATATCTACTAAGAGCCTCGTCTTTGACGGGGTTCTTTATTTTGGCAAAAAATGTTTTATCTTGTTTTACTTGAAGAAAGTGCTACCATAGAGGCGTAAATAATATTATTTGGAAGAGATGTTTTTATCATGAAAAGCAAAAATCTTTTTCAATCCGTAAAGGATGTACTAAATGGTAAAATCGCTCTAAGTATCTTTACCTTTTCTACTACCTTCATAGCTGGTTTTGCGGCAGCGACTGTTGCCTTAGGGCTCAAGGGCGGTTATCATAACAGCTCCATAGCCGAAGCTATTATCTGCGGACTTATCCTCTTGTTCTATGGTATCTATGGCACATACAAGCTCTACAAGTTAAACAAGGTAAAAGTCAAGTTGACTACTAATAAATTTAGAGAGAGATTGTGGAATATTTTAACTGGAAAGGGAAGTTTGAGAATTATTGCGTTTTCTGATTCTTTATTTGCTGGCTTTGCAGTTGGGGCTATCGCCTTTTGGAATAGAAGCACAAGCAATTATGATCCAACCATTGAATTGGCCATAATCGCCATTTTCTCTTTTGGCTTTTCAATTGAAGAATTCTACAAGCTCAACAAAAAATAACACACAAAACCCGTCTAGCTCTAAGCCAGACGGGTTTTCCACTTTAGTTATCCACACTGGGATGATTGCCTACTTTTTCCAAAATATCCTTTCCAAAAGAGCGCTTCCTTTCCGCAATGTAAGTGCTATACTATATTTGTTGGAAATGTAATTTTTCGGAGGTAAAAAGTGAAAAAACTAAGCAAATTAATCGCAATTGGACTAGCAACTGGCCTTTCTGCTACAACTCTTTTGCAAGCAACAATTCCAACCGTGGTAAATGCATCTACTACAACAAGCAGTGTGCAAGTTACTAGTTCAACTAACAATTCTTCACAGGGATCATCAGACAACAAATGGCAAAACATAACCACAAAATCAGGAGAAACAATGCAAATCTTGCCAGATGATCCTTCAAGAATGAGCGGCAAGGTAAGATACAACGGTGAGGAACACTCTTACAAAATTACCAATGCAGATGGGATCTACACCATCTATTTAGATGGCGATGAAGTTTGCTCTATCGATATCAACAATAGCCAGGTACCGTCTTCTCAAAGTAGCAGTATTTTCAGCCCGTTTATCAACTTCAGCTACGCAAATGGCAAAGTTGCTTTTAGACATGCTGGAAGAAAATACTACTATCTAGATACTCAGAAATATAATAGCGAATCCGTAAGAAAAATAACTGAGAGTGGAAAGTTCATACTATCTACGTTGTTAACCTGCTTGGAAGACTTACACTTATAAGGATTCAGCTAGAAAACATTTGCAATCTGTAAAGTGGGTGTACAAGAAAGTACTATGAAAAAGCTGAAAGAAATTCTAGAAGGTAAAATTGCTACTAGCCTTTGTGCCTTCATTGCTAGTTTTGCAACCGGCATTACCACAACTGACATTATGTTGTGGAAAAAATATGGTTTTCTTGCTAAAGACATTTGGGAAGTAGCTCTTATTGGGATCGCTTTCTTTATTGACTCTATCTACTTCTTCTACAAGCTCAACAAAAAATAACACGCAAAAACCGTCTAGCTTAGAGCTAGACGGTTTTCCATTTTAATTTTCCACACTGAGGATGGTGACTTGGTAGTCTCCCATCGGCGCTTCAACCGTCACCACATCCCCAGCCTTGCGGTGCATGAGGGCGTGGCCCAAAGGACTGTCAAAGGGCAGCTTGCCATCGCCTACAGCCTCTTCCATCCGGCCCACGATCTTGTAGCTTTCCTCTTCCCCATCGTCTTCATAGCGGATGGTGACATTTTTTCCCAGGTTGACCTTGCCGTCATTCTTGATCTCAATGATTTCGGCATACTTGAGCTGCTTGTTCAAGTAGCGGACCCGGCTGTCCAGGTGGCGGAGTTCTCTTTTAGCGGTTGAATATTCAGTGTTTTCGGACAAGTCGCCCAGGGCCCGGGCCTCCTTCAGGTTCTGCACCCGGCGGGGCCGGTCAGCCTTCAAGGCCGCGATCTCGTCTTCAATCTGCTTGTAGCCCTCCGGGGTCATTTTTTGATAATATACCATGCTTGCCAGTCGCCTTTCACTTCTATTTTTAAATCATTATAGCCCGCCCAGATCTTTTTGCCAAAAAATTTATTTAGCAGTCAAAAAAGTTGAGTGCTAAATGCTCCATTTTTCCAAAAAGGGACTATAATATAGTTGTCGGGAAAGAAAGCGGCTCCACCGCTTCTCTTCCTGCCTCTGTTTGTAAAAAGCAGCTTGAATAGAATAATTTGTTGAAGGGAAGTTTTAGATTATGACTAATGATTTAATGAACCGTTACAACGACTTGTTCGATCACATGGGCGGCTGGCTCGACAACTCCAAGGACTTCTTGGACAGCCACGCTTTCAGAAACATTTTGCAATCAGACGTTGCTGAAGATGAGCACGAATACACCGTCAAGGTCGACGTGCCGGGGATGAGCAAGGATGACATCCACCTCTCCTACACTGACGGGATTTTGACGATTTCCGGCCACCGCAGCACTTTCAAGGATGACAGCGACAAGAAGAAGAACCTCTTGCGCCAGGAGCGCAGCGAAGGGTCAGTTTCCAGAAGCTTCAGCCTGCCGAACGTTGACAAGAAGGCCATCAGCGCCAAGCTTGACGGGGGCGTTTTGACGGTTACCCTGCCAAAGAGCGCTCCAGAAGAAAACGAAGACACGATTACTATCGAATAAGCTCAGAGTGCTTAGAGAAGCCCGCGAGGGCTTCTTTTTTTGCCAAAAATTTCAGTATAAAACTTGTGAAATTGTGAAAAGATGCCATTTAAGCATCAAAATTGACCGCTTAGGCAAATTTGGTTTCTTCTCAATTAATCGCATTATAATAACAATTGTGATCAGAAGATCATCCAAATTCAATTTGTGACCGGGAGGGTTTAACTATGGAAAAGTTACTAAAAATAATGTCCGAAGACGAATTAAAACAAGTCAAGGGCGGTAAGAAAAAGCAACCAAGTTGGGTAAAGTGGTCCAACGGAATCAGTGGACTAATTGGTGAACTAGCAGAGCCAGGTTCAATTAACTGGAAGCACCACCACTAATAATAATATGATCAAATTTAAGAGACCTGAATCCAACAATTATACAGAGTTCTATCAAACCAATTCTGAATACAATCTTCATTTAACAGGTTTAATAATGACTAAAAATCAGGAGCACAACATTCTAGAGGCACTAAGATCAATAGACAATTACTGTGACTCTATTGTAGTTGTAGACACAGGATCTACTGATAATACTATTCAGGTCGTTAAAGAAAATTTCTCTAAAGCTCATCTTTATCAAGTTCCTTGGCGAGAAAACTAGGCTTATATGAGAAACGAATGCTTAAAGTTCATTCCAGCAGGCTGGACTTTTATCATTGATTCTGACGAAGTGTTCGATAATTCACTCTGTACTAGTCATGAATTAAAAGATTTTCTATACTATCTAGATCAAACTAGTTCAGCACCTGTTTGTACTATAAAAATAAAATCATACAATGGCAATTCCTTTGTGAGGAAAAAGGTTCTATTCAAAAAGGATGACTTTATAAGGTATCATGGTTGCGTACATGAAGAGCTAATAACCATAAAAGGTAAATTAGATATCGTTGACTCCAATCTTTGCATAGTAAACAAGGGAAACAGCCCTCAAGAAATCGTAAGATTTAATAAGGCTAAAAGATACTCAAAACTACTATTGCATCAGATAGACCAAGAACCCAATAATCCACGTTGGGTTGCAATGATCTCTCAAGACTACATCGAGCTTGGATTTATATCTAAAAAATATTATATAAAGCATCTTAAAAAGTTTATATTTAGTAACGAAGCAGATAACTTTTCAGATAGCAACATTCAAGGCAGCAAATGGCTAAAATATCTTTTGGCAAGATACGCTCTTTTACTGATGTCAGATGGGAAACTTAACGAATCTATAGAATGCTCAAAGGCGGCTATGAAGAAATTTCCCTATGATGCGAACTTTTTAGCAATATTTATCTCTGCAAGCAATATATTAAATGAAACCAGAAACAGGTCTACCTTAAAATTCGTCAACAAGTGTCTAAGACAATATGAATCAAATCTTGACAAGGTAGAGGAAGAATCTCAGGGAACCGAAGATTCAGTAATACCTGCTTTAATAAAATTACTAATTAACATTGGCGAGTATTCTAGCGCCAAAAATCTTGTTGAAAATATTGATAATCCAGAGTATAAAGAGTTATTAGATAGTGAAATAGATTTTCTATTGTAAATAGGAGAACACGGTTATGGAATATGTAATTCTGTTAGTAGTTGGCTTGCTACTTATTGTAGGCGGTGCTTTTGCTTTTAAACAAACTAAGAAGTATCTTGAGTTAAAAACAAATAGTAGCAATTATTCTAATGATCAATGGTGGGGATTTGCTCTATGGAGTGGATATATTGGAGCAGGCATCTTGTCACTAGTTGGCGCTATTTTAATTATTGTTTCTGTAATTTCAATGCTATAAATTGATCATTAATAGTATTATTTAGGTAACTACCTAGGTAACGCTATTTTTTATTAGAGTGAGGAATCTTTTTATGAAAAAATTAGATAAAACAGAGCTTCAAAAAATTAAGGGCGGTACTACACAATCTCAGCTTTCTGCTTATATTACTACCAACTTTATTAACATACGGGGCTTTAATACTGATAAGAAAAGCCACCAATTATACAAGAGTTTAGTTAAAGCTTTTAGAAAGCAATGAGTAAATATCAATGAACAATACATTTGAATTATTTAGCATACTTGCCAATATTATACTAAGTTTGATTGTAGATTTATCTATTTTTACCAAAATATCTATGGTCAAGTTTACGTCATCCCAGAAAATTCTTGTCACTGCTTTTTATATTTTTTGCTTTATAGCCTCCGTATTAATCCCGTCTAATGTAGTCGTCAATATTTCGATTACAATTGTAGAAATTCTTTTCTTCACACTACTTGGTTTAAGAAACACAAAAGATAAATTTCTAATTCTAGGTGCTGCGCTTTTCCTAGGAATTTTTGACTCCATTACTATCATCCTTTCTAACTTAATTCTTTTTCTCTTTCCCATTTTGGACTCTAGTAATTTAGATTTTTTTACTAATATTGCGATTATTATTATTAGTTACCTACTACTCCTTAAAATTATTCCCAAAATCATTACTAACCTAACTAGCACCAATAAAAAAGTTTTTATTGGTGTTTTGGCGTATATATATATTAGTTCGATGGTTCTTAACGCGTATGTTTTAAGCGATACCAAACCAACCGAGGTCATCATCGTATCTTTAGCTTTATTGTTTTTGCAATCGATTTTTATTTTGATCATGTATATTTCTTTAGTCGAAATACAAAAGAAGTTGCTTTCCCATACTCAACAAAAAGAACTGCTCCAGGAAAAGCAGGAACTAGAAGAATACTCATCTTATCTAGATCAAAACGAGGATGATCTTCGCAGGTTTAAGCATGATTATCAAAACATTCTTAATAGCTTAAAAATTGACGCTCAAGAAGGCAATGTCAAAGGCGTTATTGACAAATTAAGTGAATATACAAATAGTCATTTTAACGAAGAAGCATTACGAAAGTACAAAGACTTAAATCATATTCATATAAAAGAACTTAAAAGTATAGTATTTAGCAAACTGACACAAATGTACAGTTTAGGAATTTTATATAGCTTTGGATGTGAATCCGAAATTTATGAAATTCCCCAAAATATCGATTTACTTGATTTGGTGAGAGTGATTGGTATTACTTTTGACAACGCAATTGAGGCAGAAACGGGTTATTTTAACTCCAATTTCCTTCAGAAACAAGACTTACGAATTGAAGCCATGTATTATCAAGATCATGACGACTTTGAGTTTATGATCAGAAATCGAATTCCTAATTCTGATATTACTTTGAGTCAGTTAACTGAAAAAGGATACACGACTAAAAAGCAACATCCTGGCCTCGGATTAGCAAACGTTAAGCAATTTTCTCAAAAATACGACAATGTCATAATTGACTATCATATCAAGGATACTTGGTTTATTTTCAATCTAACCATCCTGCCAATAGATGAGGTAATAGACTAGCTATGAAGTATCAAGTATTTATTTGTGATGACAATCAAGATACAATTGGTCAGCTTAAGCACATGCTATTAATCGCTGCTTTTCGATTATCTGATAACGATTCGGTAACTTTTAACGTATTTGGGCAAGCGACAACATACAAAAGTGCTATCAATATTTTACAGAAGACAATACCTACCGGTGGAATCTATTTCCTAGATGTTGAGCTTGGTAAAAATATTGGTAAAGATAACGGATTTGACTTAGCAGAATACATTAAGCAAAACGATCCAAAAGCTCAGATTATTTTCGTTACAAGTCATGCCGACCTTTCTATCATCACTTATCAAAGACGATTGGGGCCTATCGATTATATAGTAAAAAGCTCTAATGTAGCAGAGTTAACTACGCGTATTTCAGACACCTTAAAATCAGCCATTAATTATTTTGAAAACTCAAGCTCAGAATCTGCAAACTTCTTTACTTATAAAGCTGGATATGAAGTAAAGAAAATTGCTGCAGATAATATTTACTATATTTCAACTACTGGCAACTCCCATAAATTAGAACTTGTTCATACCAACGGAATTAGTCAGTTTATCGGTAGTATCAGCAAAATTGCGGAAACGGCACCTTATCTCTTGCAAATCAGTCAATCATGCTTAATTAATCCTAAAAAAGCTGAAATTGATTATCAGTCGCACAAAATCACCTTCCCTAACGGTGATATTCAATACTATTCACGAAAAAACAGTCATATGCTTAGAAAATATTTTTCAAAATGATCAGCCTATTTAATTCTATTAAGTATCATAAATCGTATATATCTCAATTGGAAGAAACTGATTGTGGAATAGCTTGTTTAGCAATGGTTTTAAAAAGCTACCATTCAGATGTAACTTTAGCCCATTTACGACATCTAGCCAAAACAAATATTGAAGGTACCACTGCACTTGGTTTGGTAAAAGCAGCAGAACAGCTATATTTAGATGTTACTGCTGTTAAAGCAGATTTATCATTATTCCATTCTAGAAATACCACATATCCACTAATTGTGCACGTAATTAAAGATAACGAGCTCCTTCATTACTATACTGTTTTAAAAGATTTGGGCTCAAAATTATTAATTGCTGATCCAGACCCAAATATCGGAATTATTGAAATTACTAAATGCTAGTTTCCCAGGATTTTACAACTCAAACCATACGGTTGGCAGATTTTCTGCTAACCGTATTTCTTTTTATGCATGACTTTCTAGAAACGCGAGGATCTCAGCTTTGGTTCTGGTACTTTTATCAATAGCTTTTAGTAATTCCTCCTGCTCTCGGTGCTTCTTGAGCTCATAGAGGGCATCAAGCTTCTCTGACGCTTTATCGCAGCGCTCTTTGAGGCGTCGGAGCTGTTCTTCTGTTTGGGAGATCTCTGCTTCAATAGTTTTAATACTCTTCGTTCTCGGCATCTTCATCATCATCTTTCTGTTCTTCTGGCATTGCGGCGTTCTTAATGTCTTTTCCAATCAGTCTTGCCTGTGCTTTGATCCATTCTTCGTCTAGCCCAAAAGCGCCTAGTATTACTTTCTGGGTAGCCGTGACTGCGTGATCGAGCTTATAGTTGCCGTTCGGCTGTCGTATCAGTTCAATCTTTTCGAGCTCTTTCAGTGCCGAAGGTACGTTCAGATAGTTAGGCTTGCCCGGCATTTCGGCTTTACGTTTTCTCAGAAGCGTGTAGATTCTTGCCCGGATTATCAAAGCAATGAACTGAATGAAGATCTTCGCTTCAGCTGCCTGGCTGCTTGCGACTCTGAATGAACGGTTGCCAAGGAAGGTCTTATCACTGCCAAACAGCTTTTCTGAGATATCGCGGCTTTTGTAAAGGTTCAAAGCTTCTGAAGCCGTCATCTTTTCAGAGGTCACAATTGCGAAATAGCCGCACAGCTGCAGCTCTCGTTCAATGACATCTTCCCGCTCCTCGTAGCCATAGAACTTGCCTTTGTGGTAGGTAAGCTTGAAGTAGTGCTCGTATCTCTTTGGAAGCTTGTATTCTCTGCCCTTTATCTTGTCCATCTCGGCTTCCATTCGGTCCAGATCAGCTTCCAGTCTAGCACGTTCGCTGGCCTGCTTCTTGGCTTTGTAGTAGATGTGGAAGTAGCGGTCAGTGTCGTCATCCGCGTACAGCTTGGCTTTAACCGTCATACCATAAGTCCGGTAAGCCTTGATTGAGCAGGCTCTCTTTGATTCGAAGTCACCCATGTGCTCCATGATCAAGCCGTGTACAAAGGAGGCTCTGCCTTTAACCATCATCACGAAATCATAGTCACATGAGTCCATGAACTGGATGTTAGCCTTACTGAAGTATCCGCGATCAAGGATGAAGCCTATCTTCTTATAGCCGTAGCCGCGAATCTTCTCCAGCATGTATTTCAGCTGCGAGACGTCAACGATACTGCCCGGGTAGCTCTCGTAAAGCAGGGGCTTCTCATTGGTCATATCGTAAGCAATCGAGTAGTTGATGATTGGCGCGCCAACGTCATTCTTGGGGTGACCGTATTCAGCCATCTCAATATCTCCAGCCTTGCAGTTCTTGTTGGTGGAGTCATAGGAAACGTAGATTTTCTCATTCTTGTCATGGGTGGCGTTCCAGCTGTTCAAGAAGTCGACCCTGTCATTGTCATCGATCTCGCGAATGAAGCGCGAGATTGTAGAGTCACTGTAAATCTTGTTCTGTGGCGTCATCAATGGATGGTTGTAGGCATAATCCGGGAAGTGCTGAGCCACGTTGCTTTCTGCGATAACAGAGTACGCGGCCAGGTCAAGGAGCAGTCCTTTTCCCCGATCATCCCAGCGCTTCAAGTGTTCAGCGAGCTTGTAGTCTTCAATAATTCGTCTGACTACAGAGAAGGCACCAATTCGGATACAGCTGCTTCTGGACTCATTGACTGGTTCAGCCGCCGTTCCTTCGGCGGGAATCTCAACATCAGGGAAGAATTTTTCGAAGTTGGGGTTAGGGAACATCATTCCCGGATGATCAGGGGCAGCTTTCCCAATGGTCGTTCTTTTGGCGACGTTGTATTTCTTCTCGGGAAGGTACTCTCTAGCATAAGTGTATTCGATGTAGGTAGTCTTGCCTCGTTTATTTCTGGAAATTTTACCAGTGTTCTTAGGAATATTTACTAGGCAGTTGTAGTACATGATGCTCTCCTTCATTGAGTATGATATCATACTCAAATTATAACATAGAAAAGCACATCAATGCAAGCAAAGATGTGCTAAAAATGTAGTATTTTTGCGGGTTTAGAGCACTTGATTAGGCGACTTGAGTTTGATTGGCCTGGGAAGTTAGCACTAAAACAAAATTTAGTCAGGAATGGACTGGAGTTGCCCTTCTTTTTAAACCGCAATCTACTTTTAAAGAAGTGCACGAAAAAAGCACTACCATTTGGTCTCTTCTTCCATCATTATATAAAAAAGAAAGTAGTTTAATTTTTAAGTTGATCACCGTATCTCTACTGGTGACCATAATTGATATTATCAACTCTCTTTTTTTACAAGAACTGATTGATACTCTTATTCCAAGAGGAAATTCCAATTTAATTACTATCTTTTCTTGTAGTTTGTTAACAGCTTATATAGCCAGTTCTATTTTTTCTTTTGAGCAAAATCTTCTATTAATTCGGCTAGAGCAAAAATTATCTAACAAGCTAAATTTCAAATACCTAGAGCACCTTTTCCAATTACCAATAAACTTTTTTACTACTCGAAAGACCGGTGAAATCACTTCACGTTTTTCTGACACTGGACATATCGTTGAAGCTTTAGCTAATTTGACCGTCTCCTTCCTTCTCGACTTAACCATCATCATTACTGTCAGCTTTATCCTATTCTTTCAGAATAGACATCTTTTCATTTTGGCTATTCTTTCAATCCCACTATTTTTGATAGCCATTATCTGCTTTAGTAAAAGATTTGATCGACTCAATAATGAACAAATGGAGAGCAATTCGGAAGTTTCATCTGCAATTATTGAAAGTATCGAGGGGATGGAGACAATCAAAGCCTTTAATGGAGAGCAACAATATTTGAAAAATCTCAGCGATAAATACCTTCATTATCTTCAAAAGAATTTTGAATATGGAAAAATGGCTGCTTATCAAAATACCATAAAAACTTTTATCGAAACTTCTTTAACTCTGCTAATTTTATGGTTTGGCTCAAGAGACATCATCGGTCATTCAATGTCAATCGGTCAGCTAATAGCTTTCAACTCTCTACTAATTTATTTTTTCGAGTCTATCAAAAACATTATAGGTCTTCAGCCTACAATCCAATCAGCTCAAGTAGCCCAAAAGAGGTTAAATGAAGTTTATGCTGTAAAACCAGAAAATTTTACTCCAACAACAATTACTGCCCGCGATCAAATTGATGGAACTATTCAGCTCCAAGACGTTTTCTATCACTACAATTTTAATAAGGATACCTTGAGAAATATCAACTTCCAAATTGAAAAGGGCGAAAAAATTACAATTGTTGGAATGAGTGGCTCAGGTAAATCTACATTGGCTAAGCTGCTCGTTGGCTTTGATTATCCAAGCAAGGGCAAATTGACATTTAATCATTACCCTATCAGGAAAATTGAACATCACTTACTCCGCAATTATATTAACTATACTCCTCAAAACTCTAACATTTTTTCGGGAACAATTAGAGACAACCTTCTACTCGGTTCACCTAATTCAATCTCAGAGCAACAATTAATAGATGCTTGTAAAGTTGCTGAAATCTTTCAAGATATTGATAACCTGCCTCTTAAGTTTGATACTCAACTTGACGAACAAGGAAAAATGCTATCCGGTGGGCAGAAGCAACGCATTGCAATTGCGCGTGCGCTTTTATCATCAGCTACTGTTTTAATTTTTGATGAAATCACGAGTGGCCTTGATACCATTACTGAATCTAAAATTGTTAGAAATCTACTCCAAATTCCAGATAAAACAATTATCTTTATTGCACACCATCTTTCTACCGCACAACAATCAGATCGAATCATAGTACTACACCAGGGCGAAATCGTAGAGCAAGGTAAGCCTAACGACTTACTTGACCAACACGGTTACTACTACAACCTAATTAAAAATTCATAGAAATGAACGCACTCCAAGTCTTGAAGTGCTTTTTTACTATTTAGCAATCATTGAAAATACGCAATATTTCCCGTAAGATTGAAGAAGATTGACTAAGAAATAGAAAGGAAAATATATGACTAAGCACGAATTAAATTCCGAATTGCTGGACCAATTTAGCCGGCAATTTAACGCCGACCCCAAAAAACAAGTCATCAGCCGGGCTGTTAGCCGGTCGGGCCTCCAAGAAGCGGCCTACAACTCTGCCGCTGAGCACAACCACACCTTTTCTTTAGAGCTGGACACTGACAATGTCACCAACCAAAAGCAGTCCGGCCGCTGCTGGCTCTTTTCAACCTTAAATGTTGTCCGCCACAACTTTGGCAAGAAGAACAAGGACAAGAACTTCACTTTTTCCCAAAGCTACAACTTCTTCTGGGATAAGATTGAACGGGCCAACTACTTCTACGACCGAATCATCAAGACCGCTGACCGCCCCTTAGACGACCAGACAGTGCGCGGCTACTTTGACTGGTGCCAAACCGACGGTGGCCAGTGGCACATGGCCGCCTCCCTAATTAAAAAGTACGGCGTCGTCCCAACTTACGCCATGCCGGAAAGCTTCAATAGCGAACACTCCGCCGTCTTAGACCAAATCCTAGCTGACAAGGAACGTAAAGATGCCCTAGCCTTGCGCGAATTAGCCCAAAAAGACGATCAAGAGGCCCTAGAAGCTGCCCGGGTGCGTTTCCTTGGCGATATCTACCAAATCATGGCTACGGCCTTGGGAGAGCCTCCTAAGACCTTTGACCTGGAATTTCGGGACGATGACCAAAATTACCACCTAGACAAGGACCTCACTCCCCTTGCCTTTTACCAAAAATACTGTGACACCGACTTAGATGACTACGTTGTCTTGGCCAACGCCCCTGACCACCCGCTAAACCGGGTCCTCCACCTGGGCTTTGAAGACAACATCCAAGGCGGCTACCCAAACCTCTTCATCAATGTGCCGATGGAATACCTGGAACAGGCCACGGTTGAGCAGTTAAAGGGCGGCGAAGCAGTCTGGTTTGGCAATGACGTCCTCCGGCAAATGGACCGGAAGACCGGGATGATGGACCTAAAGCTTTACCAATATGACGCTTTGCTTGGCATTGACACCCACTTGTCCAAGGCTGACCGCCTGCGGACCGGGATCGGCGAATCTTCTCACGACATGGCTATTGTCGGTGCCGACATTGATGGCGGCCACATCCGCAAGTGGAAGGTAGAAAACTCCTGGGGCGACAAGTCCGGGGAAAAGGGTTACTTCACCATGAGCGCTGACTGGTTCAGAGAATACACCTACGAGGTTGCCGTGCAAAAGAAGCACGTGCCAGCTGAAATTCTGGACCTGCTCAAGAGTCAGCCGATCGAACTTGATCCTTGGGATTCTTTGATTTAAATAAGCAAAAAGTTGTTAGAACTGCAAATTAGTTCTAACAACTTTTTTACTGGTCGATTTCAATTATTCTTTCTTAAATATATTTTGAACTTGCGTGAGAATATTATCAAATTGAGCCATATCATGGATATGACCTATAACTTTGCCTTTTCTAGCTAAGAAGTCATACGATAATAGCTGCAACAATAAAGCATCACCATTGGTTCTACTTGCAAAGTCAACTACTGGAAACCTAAAGGGATCCTCCCGATGTACATGCGTGAGTGCCAAACCAATTACTAAACCTGATCTTGCATTATAGACATCACGACTGACTATCAGAAAGCGCCGCCTAATGTTACCTTTTTGTGGATCATGCCCGCCCATTTCATGTCCTGCATGTGGTTCAGCATCGATGATGATTATATCTCCTTGATGAACGTCAATCATCCTTCGGTAATTCCCTTCCAACAGGCTTTAATTCACGAGGGTTATAGCCCAAATCATGATATTCTTCCGCGATCAGCTGTTCATAGTCCAGATTATCGTAGCTAGAATCTGACCAGATATCATGCTTGCTCTCTTCTTTGACCGGCTTATGTTCATTATTTGCTTTAACAACCATACTATCACCTCTACCCACAGTATAACGATAGTCATACTGATTAGCACTTATAAAGAACTGAATCCTTGGGATTCCTTGATTTAAGCAGGTATGTTAACATTGACTTATTAATATTAAAACAAAAGGAGAAAAAACACATGAGTCACGAATTAACTCTGCAGGAATTGGCGGAATTCAGCGCCAATTTCAATGCTGACCCGAAGAACCAAGTCATCGCCCGTGCCGCCGCCAGAAGCGGGGTTCTGGAAGCTTCCTACAACGAACGCGTGGCTGGCCGCCTGACCCGGGTCTTTTCAACTGAGTTGCCGACGGACAACGTTACCAACCAAAAGCAGTCCGGCCGCTGCTGGCTTTTTTCAACCATGAACATCTTGCGCCACAACTTCGGCGCCAAGCACAAGGCCAAGAACTTCACCCTGTCCCAAAGCTACAACTTCTTCTGGGACAAGCTGGAAAGAGCCAACCTCTTCTATGAAAAAGTGATCGAAACCGCTGGTAAGCCATTAGACGACCGGGAAGTCCGCAGCTACTTCGACTTCGCTGGCCACGACGGCGGCCAATGGCACATGGCCATCTCTTTGGTCAAGAAGTATGGTGTCGTACCAAGCTACGCTATGCCTGAGAGCTTCAACACTTCCGCTACGGCCGGCTTGGCCAGCGCCTTGGCTGACAAGGAAAGAAAAGATGCCCTGGCCTTGCGCCGCCTGGCTCAAGCAGGTGACCAGGAAGGGCTGGAAAAGGCCCGCAAGACCTTCTTAAACGAAATCTACCGGATGGTCGCTATCGCCGTTGGTGAACCGCCAAAGACTTTTGACCTGGAATACAGAGACGACGACAAGAACTACCACCTGGAAAAGAACTTGACTCCAGTTTCCTTCTTCAACAAGTACTTTGACGTCGACCTGGACGACTACGTCGTCTTGACCAACGCCCCAGACCACGAATACGGCAAGCTCTACCACCTGGGCGCTGAAGATAATGTTGAAGGCGGCAGCCCGATCCTCTTCTTGAACGTACCGATGGAATACCTGGAACAAGCCGCTGTTGCCCAATTAAAGGACGGGGAAGCTGTCTGGTTCGGCAACGACGTCCTGCGCCAAATGGACCGCAAGACCGGCTACCTGGACACTGACCTCTACAAGTTGGATGACCTCTTTGACGTTGACCTCAGCTTGTCCAAGGCTGACCGCCTGGCTACCGGCGTTGGTGAAGTTTCCCATGCCATGACTTTAGTCGGGGTTGATGAAGACAATGGCGACATCCGTCAATGGAAGGTGGAAAACTCCTGGGGCGACAAGTCCGGGGAAAAGGGCTTCTTCGTCATGAGCCACAACTGGTTCAAGGAATACGTCTACGAAGTTGTTGTCCACAAGAAGTACTTGACCAAGGACCAGCAGGAACTGCTCTCTTCAACTCCTGTTGAGCTTGCTCCTTGGGACTCATTGGCTTAATACTAGCTTTTTAAGCGCGAAAAAACCGCTCAGTTCTCTAACAGAACTTGAGCGGTTTTTGCTTTGAACTTAATCCTTGCTCTTGAACTGGTCACCAGCCAAAGCCCGGTAGAACTCAGCGTGAGCCGCATTGTAGTAAGGCACCAGCCAGAGGAAGCCGATCCCCAAGGACAGGACGGCTAGAATGTCCCAGCCAATAAAACTCAAGTCGAAAACAAACAGTTCCCACTTGTGCCCGTCCATCAGTTTCCGGCTCTTGGTGATCGCCTCAGTTGGCTCTGGCTCCTTGCCGGCACCCAGCATATCCTTCAAGATGTATGGCGCCATGGAGTAGCTGAGGCCCTTGATAATCCCGGGAATTACCAGCAACAGAGTCCACATGGCCGTAAAGAACATGGTCAAGAAGGTGGTTAAAAAGGTCGGCAAAAAGCGGCTGTTGGTAAAACCGGAAAAAATCCCGGTAAAGATATTAGTCTTCTCTTCCTTGTCGACCAGGTGCAGGTAGGTATAAGTTACCCCCGCAATGATCAAGGCGCTTAAAAGAGAGCCGACTACGCTCGTGCTCACTGAGACGGCACTGATGTTACTCCCCTGCACGGCCGTGAAGCCAGCTGGTACCCCGTTAAAAATCCCGGAGAAGACAGCGGTCATGAAAGTCAGACCAACTGCCCAGCCCCACTTGCCCTTTAGCTTGCTCTTGGCCGCGGCCTTCAAGGCCGGGCGGTCAATTGTTACATTTGCATCTTCCATCATAAATACCCCCGAATTCGAAAGCTGCCCTTTAGGCAGCACTGTTATCTTGTCATAATTATATCATAGCAAGGATATCCTTATCAGTTAAACAGACAAAAATGGACAAAAAATAGACGAAAGACAAAAAGAGAGCTCGCTAGAGCTCTCTTTCTTTATCTGCTTTATCAAACTACTTTTCGTAGCTTTGGGCAACCTTTTCGTAGTAGGCAACTTCATCGTCAGTACACTTAACAAAGTGGCCTGGACGGATTTCATGCATGGACCGTTGGTCGTCCTTGCCGTCGCCTTCGAACTTGCCGTATTCGTAGTCGATCCGCTTGCGTGACCGTTCGATTTCTGGGTCCGGCTGCGGCACGGCTGAGATCAAACTCTTGGTGTAGTCGTGCAGCGGGTGGTCGTAAACTTCATCAGCACTGCCGACTTCCAAAAGCTTACCGTAGTGCATAACCCCGATCCGGTCGGAAATGAACTTAACCATGGACAAGTCGTGGGCGATGAAGAGGTAGGTCAAATCGCGCTGCTTCTTCAAGTCGATCATCAAGTTGACAACCTGAGCTTGAATGGACACGTCCAAGGCTGAAATTGGTTCGTCGGCCACGATGAACTTCGGTTCAACGGCCAAGGCCCGGGCGATACCGATTCTTTGCCGCTGACCACCGGAGAATTCGTGTGGGAAACGGGAAGCGTGGTTACGGTTCAAACCAACCGTTTCCAGCAGGTCTTCAACTCGCTTGCGCCGTTCTGCCTTGTCCTTGACCAAGTGGTGGATGTCCAGCCCTTCCGCGATAATGTCTTCAACCGTCATTCTTGGGTTAAGGGAAGCGTATGGGTCCTGGAAGATCATCTGCGCGTCGCGGCGGAAAGCCAATTGTTCCTCGCGGCCATGCAGCTTGGTCACATCCTTGCCTTCAAAGAGGACTTCACCGGCCGTTGGCTTGTACAGCTGCAAAATTGACCGGCCAGTGGTGGTCTTACCAGAACCTGATTCACCAACCAGGCCGAAGACTTCACCTTCATAGATGTCGAAGCTGACGTCGTCGACACCCTTAGTGACGGTGCGCCCGTTCTTGAAGTATTGCTTCAAGTGCTTGACCTCTAAAATCTTTTTTCTTTCTTCTGGCATATTCTGCTTCTCCTTTAATCCTTGTCAGCTGCTTGCAGTTCCTTGTAGTGGGCCCAGCGACGCACGATTTCATCAGGCGGAGTAACCTTTGGCGCGTCTGGGTGCAGGAGCCAGGTAGCAGCTTGGTGGGTTTCTGAAACCTTGAAGAACGGCGGCTTCATTTGCGCGTCGATCTTCATCGCGTACTTGTTTCTCGGGGCAAATGGGTCGCCCTTTGGCGGATCAAGCAAGTCTGGCGGGGTCCCTGGGATTGATTCCAGCTTTTCACTGGTCAGGGTCGGCATGGAGTTGATCAAGCCCCAAGTGTAAGGGTGTTGCGGGTTGTAGAAGATTTCGTCAACCGTCCCCTTTTCCAAAAATTCCCCAGCGTACATAACGTTAACGCGGTCAGCCATCCCGGCAACGACACCCAAGTCGTGGGTGATGAAGATGATAGAAGTCTTGACTCTCTTTTGCAAGTCCTTCATCAAGTCCAGGATTTCCGCTTGAACAGTAACGTCCAAGGCAGTGGTTGGTTCGTCGGCCAAAAGGATTTCCGGTTCACAGATCAAGGCAATGGCGATAACGATTCTTTGCCGCATACCACCAGAGAATTGGTGCGGGTATTGGTTGATTCTTTCTTCAGCGTTCGGAATACCAACGGCCTTCATCATTTCCAAGGCCTTGGCCCAGGCTTCCTTCTTGGAAGCACCTTTGTGCTTGATCAATGGTTCAGCGATCTGCTGGCCAATCTTCATGGTCGGGTCCAAAGAAGTCATTGGGTCCTGGAAGATCATGGCGATCTGGTTACCACGGATTTGCTGCCATTCCTTTTCGGAAATCTTCAGCAGGTCCTTGCCGTGGAAGAGGATTTGCCCGCCCATGATCTGGGAGTTCTTGGCCAAAAGCCCGATGATGCTCCGGGTGGTAACAGACTTGCCTGAACCGGATTCGCCAACGATCGCTAAAGTTTCACCTTCATCAAGGTGGAATGAAACGTCACGAATGGCCTTAACTTCACCAGCGTAAGTGTGGAAGTCGATCTTTAAGTTTTTAACGTCTAAAATTCTATTTGCCATATGTTCGTCTCCCTTATCTTTGGCCCTTAGGGTCGAAGGCATCACGCAGACCGTCGCCGAGCAGGTTGAAGGCAATCATCAAAACGCAGAGGACTGCAGCTGGGTACCACATTTGGTATGGCAGGAACTGGAAGTTCTTCTGCCCTTCGTTCAAAAGCACACCCAGAGAAGTTTCAGGAGCAGAAATACCGATACCGATGAAACTCAGGAAGGCTTCGAAGAAGATGGCACTCGGGATGGTGTACATGGTTTGAATGATGATGATACTGGACAGGTTTGGAATCAGGTGCTTGGTAGCGATCTTAAAGGTTGATTCACCCAAGGACCGGGCCGCCAGAACGTATTCTTCATTCTTCAAAGACAGTGTCTCGGCACGGATCTGCCGGGCCATCGTGGTCCAGGATGAAATAGCCAGGGCCAGGATGATGGAAGTGATACCAGGCTTCAAAACAACCAGCATCAAAACAACGATAACCAGAGTTGGAATTGAAGAAATGATTTCGATGATCCGCTGCATGATGTTGTCAGTCATGCCGCCCTTCCAGCCAGAGATGATCCCGTAGGTAACACCGATGGCCAGGTCAAAGAAGGCAGCGACAATGGCAACAATCAAGGAAATCTTGGTACCATAGATGATTCTTTGTGCCAGTGACCGGCCCAGGTAGTCGGTCCCGGCAACGAAGTACTTGCCAGCTGGCACTGATGCGTAAGCGTCAGTCCAAACGCCGTTTTGCTTGATCTTACCGTTCAAGCCGTTGAGCCAGTCAAAGCCCTTCCACTTGGCAGGCAGGTTGGCATATTGCGGAGCTGACTTAACCAAGCTGGAGTTGTTGATCCAGAAGCTGGAGCCAAAAGCGATAACCACCATCACGATGATGATTACGGCTGAAATCACGGCTGCCTTGTTGCTCTTGAATCTGATCCACACGTTCTGCATGAAAGAAAGTGAGGGACCTGAAATGTGTTCCGCGCTTTGCGTGTCACCCTTTTCCACGTGTTCAAAGGATTCAGGTGTGATCTTTACGTTACTTGCATCTTGATCCATTGATTTTAACCTCGCTTTCCATTAATCAGTCAATCTGATCCGTGGGTCGATCAGACTGTAGACGATGTCAGTAATCAGCAGGATTACCACCAGGCCGAAGCAGTAAACCATACTTACGCCCATGATGGTTGGGTAGTCGTTAGTCAAGATTGACTTGGTGAACTGTTCCCCGATCCCAGGAATGTTGAAGATGTTTTCGATAACCATTGAACCAGTCATCAAAGCAACTGCGTATGGCCCGATCAAGGTAACCAATGGAATCATTGAGTTACGCAGGGTGTGCTTTCTGATGACTTCGATCCGGCTGAGGCCCTTGGCCTTGCCCAGTTCAACGTAGTCAGAACTCAAGGTATCGACCATTTCCGTTCTGATAAATCTGGCTGTTTCGGCCAGCGGCCCTACCGAGAGGGCAATTGTCGGCATGACCGTCTGTGATACTTCACCCCAGCCGGCGATTGGGAACCAGCCGAGCTTCAAACCGATGTAGTATTGAAGCAATACCGCCAGAACGAAGTTAGGAACAGACTTACCGATGATGGAAACGATCGTCGCGGTTGAGTCGATCCAAGTCCCTTGGTTCATGGCAGCGATTGAGCCGATGATGATCCCCAGGATAACCCCGACAACCAGAGCCTGCAGACCCAGTTGAGCTGAAGCGCCCAAACGTGCCCCGATCAGAGTAGAAACAGGCTGGTTGCTGTATTGGAAGGAAATCCCAAAGTCACCATGGGCGGCGCCTGCCAAGTAGGTAATGTATTGTTGGATAACAGGTTTGTCCAAGCCGTATTGCTTGTTCATAATCGCCTTTTGGGTAGCCGTCATCTTTGCTTCGTTGGCGTACGGAGAACCTGGCATCATCTTCATTAAGAAGAAGGTAATCGTCGCAACGAGGAACAAAGTGAGGATCATGTAGAAAATACGTTTTAGTAAGTATTTAGCCATAGTATTGCTCCTTACACTTTTTCGCTTTAATCAGCATTACATTTTTAATGTTTTTCTTATTATACCAAAAAATAAAGAAATTACCATACGATGATATAAAACTGTAGCCCTAAAAGTCAAGCACTACGGGCTTTTTGTCCGTTTTTTCCGTCATTTGGCAACTAACTTAAACTTTGCTTTTTTCTTTTTTGAGTCTATCTGGAACTTAGACTGTGCTTTTTAAAATAAGTGTTCGGCTAAGATAATAATGTTAGTCTTTTTTCTGCAAAAAGCTAATTTTCTTAACTTTTTGTTCCAGAAGCCCCTCGCCTGCTCCCCTCCTTTTAGTCAAAAATTTTCTATTCCCGGACATAAATCCCGAAATAAAGAAAAAGTTGAGCGTTATTGCTAACATCTCAACTTTCAATTATACCACGGTTAAATTTTAATTTTTCACCGCGTAAGTCGTCTTAAAGTCAGGGTATTCGCCATTGAAGACCAGGTTCTTGATAGTTGGTCTGATCATCCAAGCCTGGCCCATGTGGTAAAGCGGGCTGATGGCTTCCTGGTCGATCAGGATCTTTTCAGCCTTGAGCAAGGCCTTGCGGCGCTTGGTCTTGTCCATGGTCAAAGACGCTTGGACGGCCTTGTCGTATTCCTTGTTCTTCCACTTGCCGAAGTTGTAAGTCTGCCCTGACTGCATGTAAGCCAGGAAGTGGTATGGGTCTGGGAAGTCGCTGGTCAAACCGCCTAAAACGACGTCAAAATTATTGGCAATTTGCCGGGAAACCCGGGTCGTCTTTGGCAGGTTGTTGACGGAAACGGTCATCTTGCCGCCAAAAGCCTCAGTCAAGGCGCTCTGGATGAACTCAGTCTGCTTCTTGTAGCTGTCGTCGTCATCCGCCATCAAAGTGAAGGAAACCTTCTTGACGCCTAATTCCTTCAAGGCCTTCTTGAAGTAGCTGCGGGCGGACTTGAGGTCGTATTCCACGTACTTGTTCACGCTGGAGTTGGCACTTTCAGCTTCCTGGGCAAAATTCTTCCCGTCTAAGACCACATTGGTGGCTGAGAAGGTCTTGGCCTGGGTGTTGTAGGTACCGATCGTGGACAGGAGCTGCTTGCGGTTGATGGCCATGGAGATGGCCCGGCGCAGGTTGGCGTTGCGGAAGATCTTTTTCTTCTTGTAGTTGTAGCAGAGGTAAGTGGTGTTACCCAAAGTCAGAACCCGGTAGCCCTTCTTGCCTTTCATGCTTTTTGCCGCCTGGGTGTCCAGGATGGCCGCGTCCAGCTTCCCGGTCTGGTAGAGGTTGTAGTCAGTTGATGGGGTCTTCTGGACGCTGTAGTTGATGGTCTCCAGCTTAACAGCCTTTTTATCCCAGTAATACGGGTTCTTAGCCAGCTTCCAGGTCAGGTTGGACCCAGTCCAGCCCACGGACTTGAAAGGCCCGTTATAGACGGCGTAGGCGGATTTGGTCCCGTAGCGCTTGCCGTACTTCTTGACAGCCTTGGAGTCCAGGGGCTTCAAGCTGATAGCCGTAACGACCTTAAAATAAGGAATCTTCTTTTCAAAAGTCACGACCAGCTTGTACTTGCCTTCGGCCTTGACGCCCAGGCTAGACGGCTTCTTCTTGCCTTCAGAGATCTTGATGGCGTTCTTGATACCCTCATAGTTATTGACCTGGCCGGAAGCGGTCTTGGGGTCAACCTGCCGGCGCCAGGCGTAAACAAAGTCTTCTGCCGTTACCGGGTCCCCGTTTGACCACTTGGCATTCTTTCTCAAGTAAAAGGTCCAGGTCAGACCGTCTTTAGAGGTCGTGCTCTTGGTGGCCACGCCTGGAATAGTCTTGGAGTCCTTGCCCAGCCGGTAGAGGCCTTCATAAGTGTTGGCGATCTGTTCCTCACTGGCCGTGTCGTCGGCTTTGGCCGGGTCCAGGCTCTGCAGTTCAGAAGTCGTCATCCAGTTGATTGACTTTTCATAGCCGCTGCTGGACACGGGCTTGGCTGACTTGGTCGCGGTCTTGCTGCAGGCCGCCAGCAAGAAAGCGCCGGATACGGCAACAGTTGCCGTCAGAAGCTTTTTAAAATTACTCACTGTCTTATCCTCTCTCTTAGTCAAAAACTTGTTGTAAAACACATCTTTTAGCAATTCATCAGCATCTAATCATTCTCTCATTATAAAATATTTCCCAGCCTGTGACAAATCAAAAAATATAAAAAACAGGAAATAGCCAAAATAACATATAGGGAAAAAAGAAAACGGAGCCGGAGCTCCGTTTTCGTAAAAATCTGTCAACTTATTTTTGTAATTTCCAGACTACTTAAACTACTTGATGTAGGCTTCCTTAAAGTTGTAAGGAGCACCGGCACCGTTGAAGACAACGCCCTTGACGCTAGTCTTAACCAGGGTAGCTTCGTTAGTGTAGTACAGTGGAGTAACCCCTTGGTCTTCCAGCAGGGCCCGTTCAGCAGCCACCATTGCCTTCCAGCGGGCTGCGGTTGACCCGGTCGTCTTGGACAGGGAAACGTTCTTGTTGTAGGCAGTTGATTCCCACTTGCCGTAGTTGTAGGCGTTGCCCTTGGTCAAGAGGTCCAGGAAGGAGATCGGGTCTGAGAAGTCAGCCGTCCAGCCAGTAGCCACAACGTCGAACTTCAGACTTGATACCCGGGACAGACGGGTCTTGAATGGCACGTTGGAAACTTCGACCTTCATGCCCAGGGTTGATTCCAGGGCACTTTGGATGAATTCGGTAACCTTCTTGGCGTCATCAGTGTCATCCCCAAGCAGGTTGATCGTGATCTGCTTCTTGCCCAGTTCCTTCAGAGCCTTCTTGTAGTATTCCTTGGCCTTGGCCTTGTCGTAGCCTTGAACTGCCTTAGTAGCAGCGGTTTGCACTTCGCTTGAGAAGTCCTTGCCAGTGCTTGAGTCAGTAATGCCGGCAGCCGTGAAGGAAACAGCCGGGTTGTTGGCGGCACCAACAGTCGTTGCCAGTTCCTTCTTGTTGATAGCCAGGGAGATGGCCTTACGCAGGTTGGCGTTAGCTAAGTTCTTGTCCTTGGCGATATTGTATTGCAGGTACTTGGTTGAAGCAAACTTTCTTACAGTCCAGCCGGTTGAACCCTTAAGCTGCTTGCTTTGCTGGGCGTTCAAGTTGGTTTCGTCCAGCTTGCCGCTTTGGTAGAGGTTGTAGCTGGTTGACTGGGTCTTTTGGACGCTCATGCTGATCTGGTCCAGCTTGACGTTCTTCTTGTCCCAGTAGCTGTTGTTCTTAACCAGCTTCCAGGAGAGGTTGGTCCCAGTCCACCCGGTCATCTTGAATGGACCGTTGGACAGAACGTACTTGGCAGCCGTACCGTACTTGTCCCCGCACTTTTCCACGAACTTTTGGTTTTGTGGGAAGAAGATGTAGAAGCCCATCAGCAGCTTGAAGTATGGGATTCTCCGGTCCAGGGTCACCGTCAGCTTGTACTTGCCGTCAGCCTTGATACCCAAAGTGTTGACTGCCTTCTTGCCGGCAACGATCGCGTCAGCGTTCTTGATGCCTGAGAAAAGGTAGGCGTATTCAGAAGCAGTCTTTGGATTGACCGTTCTTCTCCAGGAGTAGACGAAGTCCTGGGCGGTAACTTCATCCCCGTTGGCCCATTTAGCGCCCTTGCGGAGGTTGAAGGTCCAGGTCTTGCCGTCAGAGCTTTCCTTCCAGCTCTTGGCGATGCCTGGAGTGGCCTTGGCATTGTTGCTAAGCCTGATCAAGCCTTCCATGACGTTGTTGAATTGGTCAGCGTCGTAACGGTCGGTGGCCTTGGACGGGTCCATGGTCGTCAGTTCGGCAGCTTCAGTCCAGGACAGCTTTTGCGCCTTGGATGATGAGCTTGACTTGCTTGATGAGCTGCCACAGGCTGCCAGAAGCGCAGCTGAGGCGAGCAAAACTGAGCCGGTAGCGAATAACTTCTCTTTTCTCATAATTGCACCTCGTTTAATTAAAAAACAAACATAAATTAGACTAGAATTAAAAGCTATAACTTAAGTCTAATTATAACGGGGATTTTTTAATTTTCAACCCCTTTTTTAAAAATAAAAGCAGACAAAAAAGAAAACGCCTTCCGGCGTTCTCTTCTAAGCTTTAACTTGCTTGTTTTTACTTGATGTAGGCGTCCTTGAAGTTCCAAGTACCACGGTTTTGGATGACGTTCTTGACGCTTGGACGGATCATCCAGACATTAGTGTCGTAGTACAATGGTGAGATCCCGGCATCCTTCAGCAGGATGGTTTCAGCCTTGCTCAGATCGCTCCAGCGCTTGCTTGCGGAAGCAGTGGTCTTGGAGTCGGCAACCAGCTTGTCGTAAGTTGCGTTCTTCCACTTACCGTTGTTTTCAGAGTTGGTTGAAGTGAACAGGTCCAGGAAGGAGATTGGGTCGGCGAAGTCGGCGCTCCAGCCGGAGACAACGATGTCGAAGTTGCCAGCAGTTGACCGGGACAGACGGGTCTTGAACGGCAGGTTTTGCACGCTGACGCTGACCTTGTCGCCGAAGGTTGATTCAAAGTTGGACTGCAGGGCTTCAGTGGTCTTGTTGCCGGCGTCAGTGTCGTCAGACAGGATCTTGAAGCTGAACTTGCTTACGCCAAGTTCCTTCAAGCCCTTGTTCATGTACTTCACAGCTTCCTTCTTGTTCGGGTTAGCTGGGTACAGAGTTTCAGCTGAGCTTGGGATCAGCTTGGTGTAATCTTCCCCGTTGACGCTAGTCAATTGGGTTGGAGTCAAAGTGTTGGCCGGTTGGTTGTTGCCGCCCAGAGTAGTAGTCAAGCCCTTCCGGTTGACCGCCAGTGACAAGGCCTTGCGGACGTTGGCGTTGGCCAGGTACTTGTTCTTGGCAATGTTGAATTGCAGGTAGAAGGTAGCACCTTGGTTAAGTTCGGTATAACCCTTTTGGTTCTTCAATTGCTTGGTTTGTGAAGAGTCCAGGGCCGTAGCGTCCAGCTTGTTTGACTGGTAAAGGTTGTAGGCGGTTGATGGAGTCTTTTGAACAGTCCACTTGATAGTGTCGAGCTTGACGCTCTTCTTGTCCCAGTAGTATGGGTTCTTAACCATCTTCCAAGACAGGTTGGACCCGGTCCAGCCAACGTGCTTGAACGGACCGTTGTAGAGCATGTACTTAGAAGCCGTGCCGTACTTAGAACCGTACTTGGTTACGGCCTTTTCTGACTGCGGGAAGAAGACGGCAAAGCCCATCAGCTTGTCAAAGTATGAGATCCGCCGTTCCAAAGTCACGACCAGCTTGTACTTGCCAACTGCCTTGATCCCCAAGGAGCTGACTGGCTTCTTGCCAGCTACGATGGCATCAGCATTCTTGATCCCGGAGAAGAGGTAGGAATATTGGGAAGCGGTCTTTGGGTTAACGGTCCGGCGCCAGGAGTAAACAAAGTCCTTGGCGGTCAATTCACTGCCGTCGCTCCACTTAGACTTGCGCAAGGTATAAGTGTAAGTCTTCCCGTCCTTAGAAACCTTTTCGCTGGTTGCCAAGCCCTTTTCCAGCTTGGAGTTCTTGCCTAAACGGTAGAGACCTTCCATAGTGTTGGAAATCTGGTTGAAGGAAGCCGCGTCGGTGGCCTTTGAAAGGTCCATCGTTGGAATTTCGGCTGAATCCATCCAGGTCAAGGTCTTCTTGCTGCTGGATGATGAAGAACTGCTATTGCTGCCACAAGCAGCAAGCAATGCTGCTGAAGCCAGAACCGTGGCTCCCAGGCTTAAACTCTTAGATAATTTCATCTTTTTCTCCTTGCTTTTACTGACTGTTCCAGCGCCTCGCTAGTTAAGACTCCACAGCAGTCTTTAATGATATTTTCATTATAATTCTCTGTTTGATCAGCTTCAAGCGTTTTTAAGAAAAAATGTCATATTATTTCATCAATCTAAATATACCAAAGCAAATACAAGTCAATTAAACATATATCAAAATAAGCAGACAAAAAAGAAGAGGCAGAGCCTCTTCTTTTTGCTTGATTACTTGATGTAAGTGTCCTTGAAGTTCCAAGTACCACGGTTTTGGTAAACGTCCTTAACAGTTGGACGGATCAAAGCAGCATTAGTGTTGTAGTAAAGTGGAGCAACACCGACATTGTTCAGCAGGATGTCTTCTGCCTTGGTCAGGTCGTCCCAACGCTTGCTGGTTGAAGCAGTAGTCTTGGAGTCAGCGATCAGCTTGTCGTAGCTTGAGTTCTTCCACTTACCGTTGTTTTCTGGGTTAGTTGAAGTGAACAGGTCCAAGAAGGAGATCGGGTCAGCGAAGTCGGCACTCCAGCCGGAGATTACGACATCGAAGTTACCTGCAGTTGACCGTGACAGACGGGTCTTGAATGGCAGGTTTTGAACTGAAACGCTGACCTTGCTGCCGAAGGTTGATTCAAAGACTGATTGCAGGAATTCAGTAGTCTTCTTGCCTGAGTCAGTGTCGTCGGACAAGATCTTGAAGCTGAACTTGCTTACGCCCAGTTCCTTCAAGCCCTTGTTCATGTACTTGACAGCTTCCTTCTTGTTGGTTGAAGCTGGGTAGTAGCTTTCAGCAGACTTGGAGATCCGCTTGGTGTAGTCTTCACCGTTAACTTCAGTCAATTGAGTTGGAGTCAAAGTGTTGGCTGGAACACTGTTGCCGCCAAGTGATGAAGTCAAGCCCTTACGGTCGATAGCCAATGACAAGGCTTTGCGGACGTTAGTGTTAGCCAGGTACTTGTTCTTGGCTTGGTTGAACTGCATGTAGAAGGTAGCACCTTGGTTCAAGGTTACGTAGCCCTTCTGGTTCTTCAGCTGCTTGGTTTGTGAAGCGTCCAGGCCAGTGTAGTCCAGCTTGTTTGATTGGTAAAGGTTGTAAGAAGTTGATGGAGTCTTTTGCACGCTCCAAGTGATAGTGTCAAGCTTGACGTTCTTCTTGTCCCAGTAGTATGGGTTCTTGACCATCTTCCAGGACAGGTTTGAGCCAGTCCAGCCAGTTTGCTTGAACGGACCGTTGTACAGCATGTACTTAGAAGCAGTACCGTACTTAGAACCGTACTTGGTTACAGCCTTTTCTGATTGTGGGAAGAAGACGGCAAAGCCCATCAGCTTGTCGAAGTAAGCGATCCGGCGTTCCAAAGTAACAACCAGCTTGTACTTGCCAACAGCCTTAACGCCCAAAGTGTTGGCCTTCTTCTTGCCGGCTACGATCGCGTCAGCGTTCTTGATCCCACTGAAGAGGTAGGAATATTGTGAAGCAGTCTTTGGGTCAATAGTTCTGCGCCATGAGTAGACGAAGTCTTGGGCAGTAACGTCGCTGCCATCGCTCCACTTGGACTTGCGCAGAGTGTAAGTGTAGGTCTTCCCGTCCTTAGAAACCTTTTCGCTGGTTGCCAAAGCCTTTTCCAACTTGGAGTTCTTGCCCAAACGGTACAGACCTTCCATAGTGTTTGACAACTGGTTGAAGGAAGTAGCGTCAGTGGCTTTGGACATGTCCATGGTTGGGATTTCAGAAGCAACCGTCCAGTTCAAAGTCTTCTTTGAAGAAGAGGATTCCTTACTGCTGTTGCCGCCGCAGGCAGCCAAGAGAGCAGCTGATGCCAGCACAGTTGCACCAACGCTCAAAGTCTTAGATAACTTCATCTTTTTTCTCCTTATAACACATATTTGTTTGCGCTGAAAAGATGGCCAACACAGCTTTAAGCCGTCTCTCAGTCAACATGATAAATTGATTATAATTCTAAGTTAGACTCTTTTCAAGGGCTAACTTAAAGAAAAATAAATTTTTGCCGAAAAATAAGCGAAAAATGTCAAGAAAAAGATAAAAAAGAAGCGACCACCTGGTCGCTTCTTGTCAAATTCTTTTAATTTTGTTGTTATTGTTGTGATTTGCTCGGAATTACTTGCTGCTGCTGATGTAGGCATTCTTGAAGTTCCAAGTCCCCCGGTTCTGGATGACGCCCTTGACGCTCGGCCGGATCAAGGAAGCGGTCGTGCTGTAGTAGAGCGGAGCCACACCGGCATCATTAAGCAGGATGTTTTCAGCCTTGCTCAAGTCGCTCCAGCGCTTGCTGGTTGAAGCCGTGGTCTTGGAGTCGGCAATCAGCTTGTCGTAAGTCGAGTTCTTCCACTTCCCGTTGTTTTCAGAATTAGTGGAAGTAAACAGGTCCAGGAAGGAGATCGGGTCGGCAAAGTCGGCACTCCAGCCGGAGATGACAACGTCAAAGTTGCCGGAAGTTGACCGGGAAAGCCGGGTCTTGAATGGCAGGTTCTGAACAGTGACGCTGACCTTGCTGCCGAAGGTGGCTTCGATGTTGGACTGCAGCAATTCTGCCGTCTTCTTGCCGGAGTCAGTGTCGTCAGCCAGGATCTTGAAGCTGAACTTGCTTACGCCCAGTTGCTTTAAGCCCTTGTTCAAGTACTTGACTGCCTCGCTCTTCTTGGTTGAGGACGGGTAGAGGCTTTCAGCTGATGATGAAAGCAGCTTGGTGTAGTCCTTGCCATTGACTTCGGTTAAGCCAGTTGGAGTCAGAGTGTTGGCCGCCACGTTGTTGCCGCCAAGTGATGAGACCAGGCCCTTCCGGTTGACAGCCAGGGACAGAGCCTTGCGAATGTTGGCGTTGGCCAGGTACTTGTTCTTGGCAATGTTGAACTGCATGTAGAAGGTTGCCCCCTGGTTCAAGGTGGTGTAACCCTTAGTCGTCTTCAGCTGCTTGGTTTGTGATGAGTCCAGGCTGGTGTAGTCAAGCTTGCCGCTTTGGTAAAGGTTGTAGGAAGTTGATGGCGTCTTCTGCACGCTCCAAGTGATCGTGTTCAGCTTGACATTCTTCTTGTCCCAGTAGTACTTGTTCTTAACCATCTTCCAGGAGAGGTTGGACCCGGTCCAGCCTTTTTGCACGAACGGACCGTTGTAGACCATGTACTTGGAAGCCGTCCCGTACTTAGAGCCATACTTCTTGACCGCCTTTTCAGACTGCGGGAAGAAGACCGCGAAGCCCATCAGCTTGTCAAAGTAAGGAATCCGCCGCTCCAAAGTAACAACCAGCTTGTACTTGCCGACAGCCTTGATCCCCAAACTGTTGACAGACTTCTTGCCGGCCACGATGGCGTCGGCATTTTTAATCCCGGAGAAAAGGTAAGAATACTGGGAAGCCGTCTTTGGGTTGACCGTTCTTCTCCAAGAGTAAACGAAGTCCTTAGCCGTAACTTCTGTCCCGTCGCTCCACTTGGACTTGCGCAGGGTATAAGTGTAGGTCAAGCCGTCTTTAGAAACCTTCTCGCTGGTTGCCAGCCCTTTTTCGAGCTTTGAGTTCTTGCCTAAGCGGTAGAGACCTTCCATGGTGTTGGAGAGTTGGTTGAAGGAAGTAGAGTCAGTGGCCTTGGACAAGTCCATGGTCGGAATTTCTGACGCGACCGTCCAGTTCAAGGTCTTTCTGGTCGACTTGGAAGACGAGGAACTTGAGCCGCAAGCAGCTAGCATTAAAGCAGATAATGTTACCGCTGCTCCAGCTCCTAAAAACTTGGAAACTTTCATAGTGTTTTCTCCTTACTTATCTATACTGATGATTGACTCACATGTCTAACCAAAAGTTTAATGTTTACGTTAGAGAAAAGCAAGGATAGTTTCATTTAAAGTTCATTTGCAAATCGGCTGAGCAATTGGTATAACAATGATCCAACGGATTGTTTAAATGTTTCTGTATTTCCTTAAGAAGAGGTAAACTTCATTAAAATTAATCTAAATCCCATTCATGTCTAAATTCCTGGACAAAATCTCGCATGTATTCTGTCCGCCGGCGGGCTTCCTTTTGGGCAGCCTGGCTGTTCATCAGCCCTTCCAGCTTAAAAAGCTTTTCATAAAAATGATTGATCGTAGTTTCTTCATGATTCCGGTATTGATCATGACTGACCAATTCCATCGGCGGAATTTCCGGGTCGTAGATCTTGTCATCGTGCTTGCCGCTGTAAACGAAAGCTCGGGCAATTCCCATCGCCCCCAGAGACTCCAGCCGGTCGGCATCCTGGACGTACTCTCCTTCTAAAGAAAGCTGGTAGTGGCGGTCAATGTTTTTGGAAAAAGACATGTGCTCGATCGTGAAAAAGACGTTTTCCTGGTCCTCTCGGCTTAAGCCGGCTGCCGTGAAGACTTTCCGTAATTTAGCCAAAACTTCACTTGGGTTTGGGCAGACCTTCTCATCGATCGTATCGTGAACAAAGCCCGCCGTATAAGCAATGTCCCGGCTCTTTTGGCTAGACTCCGGGTGATCCGCCAGCAGCATTCTTTCAGCTAAAACCGCCACCCGCTGGCCGTGGTAATAATCATGCCCCGTTCTTTCTTCGGCCAGGTTTTCTTTGACAAAATCCGCAATCAGTTTCCGTTCCATTTTTACCTCCGTGTTTGCTTTAATTATTTTTTCAATTATAGCGGATCGCTCTAAAATTGCAAGCAAAAAAGAGAACTAGAGTTCCTAGTTCTCTTTTAGAATCTTATAGTCATTCTGCAATGACAAGGTGACATAAAAGACCTTGCCATAGCGGGCGTCTTCAACTAGCCGGGTCTTGCTGAAGACCTTCTCGCAGCCGCCATCCTTGGTTAGCAGGCGGCAAGACAAGCAGCGAGGCCGGTCAGGTACCCGTCTTACATCCTCACCGGCCACCAAGTCAAGCAATGCCCGGTCAGAAGGGTAGATTAAAGCCAGCAGCTTGCCAGCCGTAAAGGCAATTAAATCCGCGAAACCCTTGAAGCCCAGCATGTCCAGAAGGGACTGGTTGGCAAAAAGAATTTCCCTCTCCCCTTCTGCCTGGCAAATGAAGAAAGAAACCGGCAGGTTGTCGGCCACCTCCCTTAAGGTAAAGCCAAACTGCTTCCGGTCAGTTCGCGTCATTGCATCGTTGTACTCCCGCCAGCCATGCTTGCCATCGTCCTTGACCACGTAAAGGGCCAGGTCTGCCTTAGCCAGGGCATCAGCCACCGAGATGGCCTGCTGGGGGTAGTGAACATAGCCCAGGGAAATGGAAAAAGGATACTGCTGCTCTTTAGCGGAAAAAACCTGGTCCAGCTTGGCCAGATTGGCGACCTGGTCGTCGCTTGTGTCCGGAACGAACGCGCAGAATTCATCACCCCCGTTGCGGCAGATGATTGCCTCGCTGCCCAGGGTACTCTCCATGTTGAGGGCCAAAGTCACCAGAACCTGGTCACCCACATTGTGACCATGGACGTCATTGATCAGCTTGAAATTGTCGATATCCAGCATGACGAAGCTGCCCTGGGCAGCCGGATGCTGGCGAAGGTAGTCATTGACCCGGTCATCAAAGGCCGCCCGGTTCAAAAGGGTGGTCAAGTCGTCCCGGCTGGACATGTATTCCAGCTGCTTCTGCCTTTGCAAAAAATAGCGGAGCAAAACCAGCAAAGCCGTCAGCAGCCCGGCGATCAAAAGATGGGCCAACAAATATTTTCCGTCCAGCAGGTAAAACTTCCCGTCATCAGCTATGAAGTCCCGTGACCGGGTTTCTATCGCGGCTAAAGCAACTGTAAAAATAACCAGAACAATGGCCGTCGTATTGGCAAAATTGGCGAATCGCCGCCGAATGACCAAGAGCCGGGTCGAAAATTTCTGCATGCGATCCCCTCCAAAATAACAATTGACTAATAATTCTTAGTATATCAGTATTTTGAAGAGCGATGCAAATAATTTAATCACTTTTGCTGATCATAAGCTGCTAGCCAGATTTGAACTGGCGACCTCCTCCTTACCACGGCGGTGCTCTACCTCCTGAGCTACAGCAGCGCCTTAATTGTAACATGCCGGCTTCTTTTCGGCAAAAAGATAAAAGCGAGAAAAAAGAAAAAGAAAGCTTCCAGTTTGGAAACTTTCTTAAAATCTTTTTAGCCCTTGATGTGCACCAAGGTGTACTTCTTCTTTCCCTTGCGGATGATGACGAACTTGCCGTCAAAAGCAGCTGCCGGGTCAACTTCAAAGTCAGTGTCCTGGATCCGGTCACCGTTGACGTAGATGGCACCGTTGTTAACGTCTTCTCTGGCCTGCCGCTTGGATGATTCGATCTTGGTGTCAACCAGGAAGTCCACCAGATTCTTCTTTTCTGCCCCGCTCTCAGCACTTGGCGCCTTGGCCAGGGCGATTTCTACCTGCTTGGTGGGCAAGTCCTTCACGTTGCCGGAGAAGAGGGCCTCAGTGACCGTTTGGGCTTCCTTCAAGCCGCTTTCGCCGTGAACGAACTTAGTCACTTCTTCCGCCAGCCGCTTTTGGGCTTCCCGCTTCCAAGGTTCAGTCTTGACCTTTTCTTCCAAGGCGTCGATTTCTTCATGGCTGAGGAAGGTGAAGTACTTAAGGTACTTGATGACGTCCCGGTCATCCTGGTTGATCCAGAATTGGTAGAATTCGTAAGGACTGGTCTTTTCCGGGTCCAGCCAGACAGCGCCGCCGGCAGACTTGCCGAACTTGGTCCCGTCAGCCTTCAGCATCAATGGAATAGTCAAGCCAAAGGCTGGCCGGTCTGCCCCTTCCAAACGGTGGATCAAGTCGATCCCGGCCGTGATGTTGCCCCATTGGTCAGCCCCGCCGATCTGCATTTGAACGCCGTGGTCCCGGTTCAAGATGTAGAAGTCGATGGCCTGCAGAATCTGGTAGGAGAATTCAGTGAAGGAGATCCCGTTTTCCAGCCGGCTGGCAACGACTTCCTTGTTCAGCATGTTGTTGACCTGGAAGAGCTTGCCGTAGTCGCGGAGGAATTCCAGCAGGGTCATCTTGCCCAGCCAGTCGCGGTTGTTGACGATGCGGAAGTTTTCCGTGCCAAAAAGCTTGACCATCTGCGCCGTCAGCGCTTCTTCATTGTGCTTGATCGTTTCTTCAGACTGCAGGACCCGTTCAGTTGACCGGCCAGATGGGTCACCGATTGACCCGGTACCCCCGCCGATAACGATGACTGGCTTGTAGCCGGCCAGTTGGAATCTCTTCAAGATCATGAAAGGAATCAAGTGACCGATGTGCAGGGAGTCACCAGTCGGGTCAGTCCCGCAGTAAAGAGCCAGGTCGTCATGCTTGGCCAGGTAATCCCGCAAGCCTTCCTCGTCAGTTTCCTGGTTGATGGCGCCGCGCCATTTCAAATCTTCCAAAATGTCAAAATTTGCCATTTCTGCCTCCGGATAAAAAAAGTCCCTGGATCAAAAGATCCAGGGACGACTAAATTCTGTCTTAGCCGTGGTACCACCCACGTTCGCACAAAGTGCCTCTTTGGAGCTTCTTAACGGGGCTCTCCTCCCCGCGCTGTATTTCGTCTGCCTGGCCTGTCTAGCTCGCACCAACCGCTAGTTCTCTGAACGCTGAACCAGGCAGCTACTTCGCTGTCGCGTTTTTATAAAAATAACATGATTTCGCCCCGGGGTCAAGCGCCTTTTTAAAAAGCAGCAGGAGGAGCAGCAGCCAGGAAAACCAGCACAGGTTAATCAGCAAGCTGCACCATAAAGGCTGTTTAAAGGTCATAATCACGGTATTCTTGCCCATTCTAGCCCGCACAACCGGGAAGCCGCCGCTTTTTCTTTTTAGATTATGGATCTTGCGGCCATTGAGCGTTAATTCTGTCTGCGAGTATGCAACAAGTGGCAAGGTTATTTTGCCGCCAGTACTTGTCCAGCTTAATTTAAGCCTGCCGCCAGTCATTACCTGGTGGTCAAACTTCTTCCAGCGTTTAATTACCAGCATATGGTATTTGTGGCCTAAGTTGTCTTCTTTCCCAACAACGGGCAAATAATCCGGCTGATTGCCATAACTCATCACAGAAATCAAGGGTTTAAGCCCTTTGCCCACTACCTGGGCCATTTTAGGCGTTCCATTAGCGTGAAAAGTATTTTTCCGATGGCTTTCCGCTACCGGGACAGCCGTATCTAGCAGCAAAGCCAGCAATAAAAGCAGCAAGAATGGCTTCCCGCCTTTAGCTGCAAGTTTCTGGATGCTTAAGCCAAAAGACAGAATCACCATTGGGTAGATTATAACCACCAAACGGAATGGAAATTGAAAGTTGCTGGCCAGAACTGGCCACTTATTTTGCACATACCCCCAGGGAAAGCGGTTGGATGCAATGAGCATAAGTACTAAAGACCACATTGCCAAAAGCTTTTCCACGCTTTTGGCAGCCCGGTTAAAAAAGATGTACAGGAAATTCAAAAGAATTATGGCCAAAAACATCGGCATCAACTGTCCATAGCTGCTTCCCAGGTCGTTTTGGTAACTTCCCAGCTTCAAGCCGCTTACTGCCATATTATAGGCATCCAAGTGGGCCATCTTGTTGCTGGCAGCCAGCCAAAAAACTGCAACAATCGTATTCAAGCCCAATGCGCTGGCCAATGCAACTGCCTTAAAGAAGTCTTTCCAAACATTTCTCTTTTTAAAAAGCGCCAGCAAGAAAAACGGGGCCAAAAGCACGCATGCCAATAGGGCGCTGAGCAGGTGAACCTGCAAAAGCAAACCCATCGTTGCCCCAAGGATGACCCAATCGATCGGCTTTTCCTGGTCTTTAACCATTCGCACCCCATTAAGCAGGACCAAGGGCATGAAGGCCTGCCCCCAGCCGCTAAAGGAACTGGCGTTGATAAAAGCGGGTATCATGCCGATATTGATGTACACCAAGCTTAAGAGCAAACTGGCGATTTTGCTGACGCCGCTATAGCGTAAAAGATGCATCATATTTCCCGCGGCTAACAGGCAAAGCAGGTAAATACTGATGATTTGAAAAGTAAACCAATTTCCGCACAGCAGAAGCAAGGCACCATTAAAATAGGCAAACAATGGCCCATAGCAGGCGTTAATGATCCGGCCGCTTTGCTGGAAACCATAGTTTGTTTGAAAAAAGCTGTAATGGCCAGTCTTAATCTGCATGGCCGCATCATAAAAGCGGCCAAAGTGAAAGCGGGCATCTCCAGCAATAATTACCCTTTTAGCCTGCAGCTGCGGCCAAATAACCACCGTTGTTACCAAAGCAACTGCCAAAAGCGGCCAAAGATAAGCCCAAAGATTTTTTACTTGTTTTTTCATTAGTTTTATATTTACAATCCTCTATTTTTTTCAAGAGCTAGAAAAATTGTAACATACCAATCAAATACGTTTTAACAAAAAAGCAGGCTAACCTACTAAGTTAGTCTGCTTTTGCCAGGTATTCTGGCTGTTTAAACTATTTCTTCATGGTATAGAAGCCCTTGATCTTCAAGGCATAGGCTGAACCAGCCGTCATGTCGTATTGGATCATTTCGTAGTCCTTGAGCAGAGCTTGCTGTGAGCTGGTCAAGGTCTTCGGGTCAACTTCCTTGCCCTTTTGGTCGACCAGGGTAAAGCCAGTGTCATCGCTGTAGCTGATAGTCAAGGCTGGCAGCTTCTTGTGCACTTCAGTCAAAAGTGCCTGGTAAGCCGTCACCTTGCTGTTGGTCTGTTCCAGCATCATGGCGATGAAGTCACTGGTGTTGACGTAGTTGGTCTTGGAAGTCAGTTTCGCCTTAGCCCCATGCTGACGAGCGTACTTGTTAGAGTAGATGAAGTAGCGGGTCGAGTGCATTTGAACCGGGTACTTAGACGTGTATGACTGGGAAACGATTGACGGGTAGTGGTCCCCGTAGAAGACCAGGGTGATCGGCTTCTTGATCTTGTCGATCTGCTTGATGAACTTCTTGACCGCCTGGTCAGTGTAGTGGGTCCCCATAATGTAGGTTGCCGCTTGCGTTCTGATGCTGCCGTCGTCAAAAAGATCACCGGAAATCTTGCCAGCATAGTAGTTCTTCGGGTACCAGTTGTTGTACGGCATGTGGTTCTGAATTGAAATCAAGTTGATAAACTGGCCGCCCTTGCGGGAGTTGATCTGCCGCAAGCCGTTGGCGTAAGTCGTGAAGTCAGAGTTGTAGGAACTGGTCCCCAGCTTCTTTTGGTCCACGATCTTGTACTTGGAACCCAAGTAAACGAACTTGTTGAACTTGAAACGCTTGTAGTCTTCAATTCTTGAGTAGTAAGTCCCGATGAACGGGTGAACTGCTGAAGAGTAGCTGAAGTTAGCCCCAATAGTCGGGTAGTACTGGTATTGCGGAACGACTTGAACATAAGGCGTCAAAGTAGTGCTGAAGGCCCCCATGTTGAAGCCAGTCAGTGATTCCCATTCCATGTTGGCCGTACCACCGCCGTAGCCGGCACTCAGCATGCTGCCGTAAGTGGTAGTCTTCTGCAATGAGTGAATGTAAGGAATCGGGTCCTTGGTCCCCTTGGCGAACTTGATCGTCGGGAAAGTAGTCGGATCGATAAAACTTTCACTCAAGTTAAAGATGACGGTCTGCTTGGACAGGTCGTTGGTCCGGGTCTTGTTGATCTGGTCAGCCACCTTTTGGTACTTCTCATAGAGCTTTTGAATCTGGCTCTTGGAGTAGTTGCTTGGCTTGTCCATGATCTGCAGGTCGATGTAGTTGAGGAAGTTCAAGATCGGCCCGTTGACCTGGATGTCTCTTTCCGGGTTCCGGAAGGACTGCTTGTTGTCAAAAGCCCGGTTCAAGCGGTAGATGGCTGACCCCTGGTGGTTGAACCACATTGGCGTCATGAAGAGGGCCAGGCTGGCCAGGGCCCACATCCCCCGCCGCTTCCAATTGCCGCGCTTCTTGACCTTGAACTTGATCTCACAGAAGACCATCAAGGCAATAACAGCAGCTAAAGCCAGCAGGATCATGATCAAGGTCTTCTGTCCCCCGATCATGCTCAACAGACTGTCAGCGTTGGTTACTTCAGACAGTTCACTCGGGTAGATCGGCTCGCCCCGGAGGTCAAGCTTGATCTTGTTGGCAACCGCCCAGCCGATAACGACCGTGGAAGTCGTAATAAGTGAAACCCAGTATCTGGTCGTGACGAAGTAAAGGATCGTGAAGAAGGCGTCGATAAAGATCGTCGTCAAAATCAAGGCCCCAAGCTTGGTCCCAACCAGCCAGACTACGGCGTTAACGTTGGAAGCAGTCGTGATCTGGATCCGCATATTGTCGGATTCGATCAAGAAGGAGGCAAAGGACAGGATAAAGAAGAAGGTCCAGGTCAAAAGGTTGGTCCGGTGGTACTTCATCCAGCCCCACAGGCGGTTAAAGGCTCCTTCAGCCGCTGCCCCGAAGCTCTTGCTTTCGTACAAGAAACGGTTAGCCCGCTTAACCGGCTTGAAGCGCCACAAGTAGCGCTCAATCAGCCAGTGCCAGACAATGGCGATGGCCAGCATGATCAAAATCGTGATCATTCGGTTCAATTGCCGGCTGCCGGTGCCGTACTTAAAGGACGACATGAAGGAGTTGGCGTCTGGTACCTGCATGAAGACGATCAGCGGAACCAGGAAGTCCAGGTCCCTTTCTTCCAAAGCCTTGATCGCCGGCCGGGCAAAAGCAAAGGCCGCCAAAGCGATGATGAAGATGAATGGTGAGGTCACGTTGATCAGGAACTGGTAGTTCCATGATGACGGGTTGGCCCGCCAAGACATGATCTGTGACCAGTAAACGGCGTTAAAGCCGGCTACCCCGACAATTACCATCCCCAAGGAGAGAATGCCGGCCACAATAAAGATGGCCGTTTGCTTGACAGAGAAGTCAACCTTCCCTAAGAACATCCCCCAGGCAAATGGCAGGGCCAGGTAGAGACCATAGATGGAGTAATTCATCTCGAAAGTCCCAGCCGACAGGGTAAAGCCCAGCAAAGTCAAGGCGATCAAAATGATCAAACTCTGCTTCTTGCTGAACTTCTCCTGCCAGTCATAGATGACCGGCTGCACCAGCAAACTGAAGACCAGACCCGTCATTAAAACGGAAGTCGAGGTCAAAATCGGGAAAAGGATGCCCCAGAAGCGCCAGGCATTTAAGTGCCATGGCTTGGAGATAAAGAAGACAAGGTAGTAGGCCAGGAGGGTCACTTCCATAATGGCCCAGGCCTTAAAGCCTTGGTTAAAACGCAGCTTGCGCTTGCTGTAAACTGCCCCGAAGACCATTGGAATAAACCAATAGGTCACGCTTTCCACGATTAGCGGCAGGTGGCGCAGATAGGTAATTGAGCTTTTCAGCATGCTGGTTTTGAAATTAAACATCTGCAGCAAAAGCACCAGAGCCGCCAGTACGAGAAAGCCGTACTTCAGCAGATTATGAGTTTTTCTGGATTGTGTTTGTTCACTCATCGATATCGGAATAATTCTCTTTCTTTTGCAAATTCATTATCCATTATACCCAGCTTTTTTTAAAAAAAGGCCAAGAAATTATTTCAAAATTCCCAATTTCTTCTTGATCGTATACAAAATATCGACCCGTTTGCCATGACCCGTGAAAAAGTCCCGGATATCGTAGCGGAACTTGAAGGCCATGATCCCCGTGATAATCAAGAAGATCACGCCAGCTTCCAGCGACTTGGTTATTTCATAAATGCTGAAAGACAGCATGAAAACCAGCGGCGGGATAGTCAGATTCTGCATGATGCAGGTCAAAACCAGAGCCACCAGCAAGGTGATAAGACCGGCCCGCCAGTCATAGAGAACCGTAGTCATGGCCATGACTGCCACCGCCTTGCCCCCCTTAAAGTGGTTGAAGACCGGGAAACAGTGGCCTAAAACCACGCCTAAGCCCGTGTAGGCTGTCAGCAAGTGCTGATGGTAGATGGCATAGACCAGGCCGATGGCCAGCAGGGTTTTAAGCAGGTCGCCGATGCAGGTCAAAATCCCCGCCTTCTTGCCAAAAACCGCCCCCATATTGGCCGTACCTGGGTTGCCCGACCCGTACTTGGTCGGATCCTTGTGCAGGTAATACTTGCCCACGAACATGGCACTCATGAAGTTGCCAAACAAATAGCCAATGACTACTGCCAAAAATTTGCTAAGCACCTTTAATAGCCCCCTGAAAACGGATTGGTATTGTAGTTGTAATTATAACTGTAACTATAAGTCGTATCGTAGTTCGTGCTGCTTGAGTAGCTTGTGCTGGCACTTGTGCTGTAAGCAGTATTACTGCTGGAAGCCTGACTGCTGGACTTAGAACTTGTCTTGGTCTTGCCGCTCTTGACGCTGTCAGTCGTCGTGCCAGGATCATAAATCGTGTAATTCTGGGTCTCGCCGCTGCCAAACTTGAAGCCGCTGGCCTCGTTCAAGGTATTCAGCTCAGTTTCCCGGTTGGAAACAGTAGCCGTCTTGAGGCCCAGCAATTTTCTAATCTTGTTGGAGATCCGCTGCAGTTCACTGGTTGACGCGATCTGGTAGGCCGCGTCGCCAACATAAGCACTATAGCCATGCAGGTAGTCGCTGTCACTGGAAGAAGTACAGTCTGAGTAGTTAGCCAGGATTGACTTCAAAGCCTGGAAGCTCAAGTTAGTCTTCACGTTGGTCGACAGGTTATTGGCGATCTTGCTGAAGTTCGTCAGTGAATCTGCCGTGGCCAATTTCTGGACCAGCTTGGTGATGACTTCTCTTTGCCGTTTCTGCCGGCCGTAGTCGCCTTGCGGGTCATCATAGCGCATCCGGCTGTAGGCCAGAGCAGCCTGTCCGTTTAAGTGCTGGCGGACTCCCTTTTTGAAGACTATTGTATTGTAAGTAAATGACAATGGCGGCGTCACGTAAATCCCGCCAACATAATCAACCAGCTTCATCAGCCCGCCCATGTTGACCAAGGCGTAGTACTTGACCGGAATGTTCAAGAGGTTAGAGACAGTCTTCATGGCCATCTTAGCCCCGCCAATCGAGTAAGCCGCGTTGATCTTCTGCACGTCATTGGAATCATCGCCAACCATGTCAGCCATAGTATCCCGCGGGATCGAGACCATCGTATAGTTCTTCTTCTTAGGGTTGACCACGACAACGATGATCGTGTCCGTATTCCCGCGCTTTTCAGTTCTGTTCAAAGCCCCGGTGTCGGTCCCTAAGAGCATGACGGCAAAAGGCTTCTTGCCGTTGAATTCGCCATAAGTCGTCTTGACCGCGTTTTCCGAGTCATAAGCCTTGTTGGCCGCCTGCTCAGCCGTTTTGTACAGATGTGCCGCGTACAAGCCCACTCCGGCAGCAATCGCGCAAACGACCGCCAAAACGCCGATGATCCAGTTGCGGACCGTCTTTTGCTTGCGTTTTCTGGCATGTTGCCGAGTTTCGGGCAAGGCCCGTTTGTCTTCTTTCTTCATATAGTTGATACCCACTTAAAAAATCACATTAGTCTGTATTATAGCAAAAAAGCCCCGCCAACTTTTGCCTGCTGTTTTTTCTTATTGAAATTGTAAAAAATCAGCCGGCATTTTCAGTAGAGCAGGCTTACGATATTTTCCGGTAAGTATCCCTGTGCACAACTTTCCTATCTAAGCTATCATCTTAGCAAGTCATCTGTCAATCCTTAATCAGTTCAACAAAAAAAGCGAAGCCGGAGCTTCGCTTTAATTAAGGAAAGAGGACTTAGTCCAGCTTTTCCTTGCTTACAACGTTCAACTTGTCGTCGAAAGTGTAAACAACTGGTTCACCAGTCTTCATTTCAACATCCATGATGTCTTCGTCAGAGATGTTTTCGATGTACTTAGTCAAGGCACGCAGTGAGTTGCCGTGGGCAGCGATGATCACGTTCTTGCCAGCCAGCAGGTCTGGAGCAATGTGGTCTTCCCAGAATGGCATAACTCTGTCCAGAGTAACCTTCAGGTTTTCTGCCTTAGGAACGATGTGTGGGTCCAAGTTTGCGTAACGACGGTCGTTAGCTTGGCTGAATTCTGAGTCGTCAGCCAAAACTGGTGGCAAAACGTCGTATGAACGACGCCAAATGTGAACTTGTTCGTCGCCGTACTTTTCAGCAGTTTCAGCCTTGTTCAAGCCTTGCAGAGCGCCGTAGTGACGTTCGTTCAGTCTCCAGGTCTTAGTTTCTGGAACCCAGAGTTGGCCGCTTTCTTCCAAAGCGAAGTGCAAAGTCTTGATCGCACGGGTCAAAACTGAAGTGTAAGCTTGGTCAAATTCCAAGCCGGCTTCCTTGATCAAACGACCAGCCTTCTTGGCTTCTTCAACACCCTTGTCTGACAAGTTAACGTCAACCCAACCAGTAAATTGGTTTGAAAGGTTCCATTCACTTTGACCGTGACGGATTAAAACTAATTTAGACATTAAAAAATCTCCTTTAGCAAATTAAACGTTTCACTAATTATTATACGGCCTCTCGCGGCCTTTTCAAAGTCCTAAAGGCAAAAAAAGCACTTTTTCTGAGTGCAATCGCTAACAATCAATCAGTGATTTGTTAGAATTGAAGAATAAGGATGTGATTCATACTATGCCGTCAAAGAAAAAGAAATTTCACCTGCTCGCCCTCCTGACCCTGGTCAGCCTTTTTCTAGCTGCCTGCTCCAAACCCAGCCCCCAGAGCTTGATCAAAAAGGCCCAGCAGAGCAAGATCAGCAATTTCCAGCTGAAGGTTGACGAACGCTATTACGAGAACGCCAAGCCGGTCCGTTTCTACGGCCAGATCAACTACCAGCGGTCTCCTTTCGTCATGCAGACCGACTTGACCCAGAGCGGGGACCAGAATGTCAAGATGTGGGTAGGCCAGCGCTATGCCTACGTCAAGTTCTATAAAGGCCAGCAGGCTGCTTGGTACAAGGCCAAGCTCAGCCAGTTCACGACCATCTCCCACTTCCAGCAAGTGGTCAAGGACATGGACACCCTGACCCTCAGCCAAAAGAGTGCCAAGCTCTTCACCGTCAGCCAGGCCAAAAGCGGCTGGCGGCTCAGCTACACGGGCAAGAGCCAGCGCTTATGGAAAGAGATCACGGAAACTAACGGCCTGGCCAGCCTGTCAAACGACAGCCAGATGGCCAAGGCCAAGCTCCAGCAGATTAAAATGACCATCGATCTCAATCAGAAAAAGCAGCTGACCGGCCTGGCGATTTACGCCAAATACAAGGTCAAGGGGCAGACCAGCTCAACCAAGCTGTCCATGCTCAAGGTCAACCAGCAAAAGAAGCTGGCCATTCCCAAGACGGTCAGCAAGAATTCCGTTGACGTCAGCAAGCTGAATAAATAAGGAGGCAAAAAATGCAACTCGGAATCATCGGCAGCGGCAAGATCGTCAAAGACTTTCTCACTGCCCTTCCCCTGCCCGGCTTAAGTTTAGCCGCTATCGCTACGACCAAGCGGTCGCTAGCCACTGGCCAAGCCTTGGCTGAGCAATACGGCATCAGCCGCGTTTACGACGACTATCTGGCCATGCTCAAAGACGACCAGGTCGACACGGTTTACGTGGCTACCCCTTCTTCCATGCACTATCAGATGTGCCTGGACTCCCTGGAAGCCGGCAAAAACGTGATCTGTGAAAAGCCCTTTGTCTTCACTACTGAAGAAGCCTTAGAGCTCAAGCAATTAGCTGACCAAAAAGGCTGCCTCATCACCGAAGCCATCACCAACCGCTACCTGCCAGCCTTTAAGTCTTTGGCAGGCGACTTACAGCTTTTAGGCCCGGTTCACGTAGTCAGCCTCAACTACACCCAGTATTCTTCCCGCTACGACCGCTTCTTAGCTGGCGACATTGCCCCGGCCTTCAATCCGCGCCTGGGCGGCGGGGCCCTTTTGGACTTGAACGTCTACAATATCCACTTAGCCGTCAGCCTTTTCGGGGCACCTTTGGACGTTCACTACTTCCCTAACCTGCAAAAAGGCGTCGACACTTCTGGCGTTTTGGTCCTGGGCTACGACGACAAGCAGGCCAGCTTGACCGCGGCCAAGGACTCCCAGGCTTTTGCCCACAATCCGTCAATGATTGCCGGGGAAAAAGGGGCCATCAGCTTTAGCGGCAGCCCAGGTGACCTCAGAAGCTACCGGCTGGAAACAGCAGGCGGGCAGACTGACAAGAACTTTGACCAAGACCTGCACCGGATGATCCCGGAATTTACCGAATTCATCCGGATCTTTGACCAAAAAGACAAGACCGCCGCTGACCGGGCCTTCGCCCACAGCCTGCAGGTCATCGCCGTCCTGGAAGCTGCCAGGGACTGCATGCCTTAAGCAAAAAAGCAAAAACAGATAAAATAAAGAACTAGAGCACTAAACAAGAAAAATCGCTTTGCCGTTTGGCAGAGCGATTTTTTGGCATATAATCTTTTTTCTATTCCCGGCTCAAAAGCTGGTGAATCCGGTCGGCTTCCCGCCAAGGACCGCTGTAGATCAGTTCGTCGCCTGGCTCGATCACGGTTGACCCATGCGGGGAAATCCACTTGTCCCCCCGCCGGATCCGGGAAACGGTGATCTGGTCGACGAAGTCCCAGTCCATCAGCTGGCGGCCGGTGTAGGCTGAGTTTTTGACGACCACGTCGTAGAGGGCATTGTTGGTGTCCGTGATGATCCGGTAGACGGCCGGCGATTCGATCAAGGCCCGGAGCATGGCCCCATGCAGGTTGTTGAAGGCAAAAAGCTCGATGCCTTCCTCTCTGAGCTGATCGACCGTGTCGGCCACGACCTGGCTCTGGCTGACGATGACCCGCTTGACCCCAGCCTGCTTAGCCGCCCGGCCAACTTCCAAATTGGCCTGGTCATCAGTGAAGGTGGCCACGAAGATATCGGTATCAAAGGCCCCGGCTTCTTCCAAAGTATCCAACTTTTTATCTGGCAGCAGTTTCAGATTCTTGACCTTGCTCTTGTAGGTGTCGTATTTTTCCTTCCGGCAGGTCAAGACCTGGACTGAGTACCAAGAGTCGTGCAGGTCCTGGTAGACCGTCATGGTCACGGCATTGAGGCCGAAGATCACGACTTTTTCCTTGATCTTGTCTTCTGGCGTCAAGGCAAAAGTTGAATTGAAGACGATTGGGCAGGCAATGCAGACGATGACCGCCGCCAAGATGAAGGCACTGGACTGGGTAGCCGTAATTGCGTTCAGCTTCCGGGCTACCTGCAGGGTTGGCAGAACGATCGTGATCGTCGTTGCCGTCAGGAAGCCCCCGGCAAAAGCATTCCGCTTGTTAAAGGCCCGCATGTAGGTCAAGGTAACCGGCAGCTTGGCTAAGAAGAAGCAGATGACCAAAACCGGCAGCAGCATCAGGGCTTGCGGGTTGGCAAAGAGCAGCTTCAAGTTGAGGTTGACCCCGGTCCGGATGAAGAAGATCGGGATAAAGAAGCCATAGCCGATGGAAGTCAGCTTGTCCTTGGTGGCTTGGGTTGGCTCCAGCAGCTTCATGACCATCCCAGCCAAGAAGGCCCCCAGGATGTTTTCCGCCCCAACCTGTTCCGCCACCGTCACCAGAGCAAAGATCAAGAAGAAGGCCAGGCGGACGTCCAGCTGGGTCGTGGCCTTGGTGATCTTGGCAAACCACAGGTAAGGCCGCTTGAAGCGCCGCAAAAGGATAATCGCGGCCACAAACAAGAGGATGATCAGCCAGAGCTTACCGGCATCCCCGCCGTTAACGGAAGAATAGATAGTCAATAAAAGCAGGGGAATAACTTCTCCCATGACCGCCGTCAGCAAAATCGTCTGCCCGATCGGCCGGCCCAGGATTTCTTTTTCCTTTAAAGTAGCGATGACCACGCCCAAGGCCACGGTCATAAAGATGATCGAAGCCAGGGCCACATCGTTAAAGAGGCCCAGGGCCTTCATCCCCAAAGCCAGCAAAACTGAAGCCACCGCTACCCCGCCAAAGGCGACGGCAGCCACAACCATAGGCTTGACCTGCTTGCCGCTCTCTGACTTCCGGGCCCGGGTGTGCTTTTTCGGGCTGAGCAAGTCAAAATCGATTTCCATCCCTGACAAAAACATCAAGACGATGACCCCCAGGTTGGACAAAAAAGTCAACTGAGAAGTCTGGGTAATCAGGTTTAGGCAGCTCTTGCCCATTAGGATCCCGACAATAATCTCGGCCACGGCGGTCGGCACCGTGGTCACCCGCAGGCGGGCCATGACGATCGGAATCACCAGGGCCAAGAAGACCGTTAAAAACAGTGATAGTCCTTCCATGCTAAAAAGTATCTCCTCACTAATTACAGTTTTTCTAATTATACAATAATCGCCAGATTAAGAAAGAAAAACGGACCCAGGCTAAACCTGAATCCGTTCCTTGTCTTCAATTAAAAGTTGCCGGCCTTGAGGTAAAGGGCGGTTTGGCCGGAGAAGCCGACCATGTAGTAGTATTTGCCGCTAAGCTTGACCCGGCTGCCGTAAGTTACGACGGCCGTGCCTTTAAGGCGCTTGGCTTCGTTCCAGTTCCGGGCTCCCTTGACCGTGTACACGTAAGCGTTGTGGGTCAAAGTCCGGCTGGTCCCGTCGATGTTGCCAGCCTTCACGTACTTGTTAGTACCGTACTTGTAGTACTTGGCATTGCCGATCGTTACAGCTGAACCGTAGACCTTAAGGTAAGTACCCGCGGTCAGCTTGGCGTTTGACAACTTTTTACCAGAAGCATCGTAGCTGTAGGAGTTCCGCATCAAGCGCTTGGTCGTGGTAGTTTCCACTGGCTTGGCTTGGAAATTGCTTGCCTTAACGTACTTAGCCACGTTCTTGCTGGTAAAGCCAGTCATGTAGTAGGCCTTGCCCTTGATCTTGACCTGGCCGCCGTAAGTCGTCACCTTGGTCCCCTTAAGCAGCTTGGCCGTTGATGTCTCCCGGCTGCCAGTGCTGGTGTAAGTCCAAGCATTGGCCGTCAAAGTCCGGCTAGTCCCGTCAATGTTGCCGGCCTTGACATACTTGCCATCTGCGTACTTGTAGTACTTGGCATTGCCAATCGTTACGGCTGAACCATAAACCTTCAAAGAAGAGCCAGCCTTCAGCGCCGCGATTGACAATTTCTTGCCAGAAGCGTCATAGCTGTAGGAGTTACGCATCAACTTGACCGTCTTGGTTGATACCGGCTGGGTAGCTGGTGCTTGGCTTGAGCTGCTTGAACCACTATTGTTTGTATTATTGCTAGTGTTGCTGCTGGTCCCCAGCTTGTTGTAATAGTAAGTGATCAAGCTGTAGAAGTCGCTCATGGAGTAGCCCCATTTAGCAAAGTAGCTGTCCGGGTCCCCGTGGTCGGTCCCGCCCAGGTACTGGGAAACTTCGTTGTGGGACCAAATAGTGCCTGACCCGTCCTTGCTTGCCCGGGATGGGGTCAAGTTGTATTGGTGCAAAAGAGTGGCGATGTAGTAAGCATCGTTGGCCACGCTCTGCACGAACTGGGACCGGCTTGAGACTTCACAGAGTTCGATCTGGATGTAGCGGACGTTGGCGATTGGGCCTGCCCCCCAGGTACCATAGTCAGTCGACATCAGCTGGATGGTCTGGCTGTTGTCAACCACAGCGTGGACGTAAGAGTAGACGCTGGTCCAGTTGTTGTTGAAGTAGCGCCCTTCATCCCAGGCCGTAGCGCTAGGGGTCGCCGTTTCGTGAACAACGATCCCTTCCGGTTTGCCGACCCCATTCCGGTAGCCAAAGCGGCTGCCATATTTCTTGCCGTTGGCCACGCTGTTGAACTGGTTGTAAGACAAGCCTGCTGCCTTGAGCAGGGTTTCCAGTGACTTGGTGCCGCTGTAAGTCGTCTTCTTGGCATCACTGTTGATTGAAGCTTGGGCTGCCTGCCCTTGGCCAAAAGTAAAGGCCAGGCCGAAAGCCGCGGTTGCCGCCGCCGCGGCAAAAAATCTTCTAAATCTCATTCAGTTTTCTTCCCCGTCTCCTTAAAAGTTGCCCTTCTTGACATACTGGTTCAGGCCAACAATGTAGTACTGCTTGCCCTTGATCTTCACGCTGCCGCCATAGACGGTGTGGGTGCTACCCTTGAGCCACTTGGTCTTGCCAACCCGCTTGCCCGCTTTGTTGTAGATGTAGGCGTTGTGCTTGAGCTTGCGGCTTGCGCCGTCAAAGTTGCTTGCCTTGATGAACTGGTCAGCGCTGGCTGAGTTAACCCGGTAGTACTTAGCCCCGTTGATCGTGACTGACCCGTAAGTCGTCACGCTCTTGCCGGCCTTGACAGACTTGGCCGTGCTTCTCTCCCCAGTGCTAGTGTAGACAGCAGCTGAGTGCATCAACACCTTCATTTGCCCGGAAACGCTAGCGGCATTGTCCGCACTTGGCGCTTGTGAAGTGCCAGTGTTCAAGTCTTCGCCGTTGATCCAGCCCAGGCCCTTGAGGTACATCCGCTTCTTGCCATTGTAGTAAGTGTAGGTCTTGGTAACCGTTACGCTTTGCCCGGCAGTCACGTAAGACTTCTTCGGTGAAACAGAGTGGTCAGTTGGGTAAAGGTAAGTTGCCCCGGACTTGGCTACCTTGGCCGTATAAGTAGTGCCGGAGTAAACCGGGTCATACTTGGTCAAGTTGTAGGTCGCGATGTGGTTGATCAGCTTGGTCGCGTAATTCTTGTCGGTCGCGTAGCCGGCAGCCTTGATGGCCTTAGCGGCAGCTGAGGCACTTGAGGCGTTTTCCAGCCAGGTCTTGCTGTAGCGCAGACCCCCGTTGCCCAAAGTCGTCCGCATCTTCAAGCCGTAGTCGTCAAAAGAGGCCTGGTAGCTGCTGTACTTTCTAAAAGCAGCCGTGATGTAGTAAGTCTTGCCGCTGGAAGTCTGTTCAGCCGTCTTAACGCTGTAGGTTGCCCCGGTCCAAGTATCAGCAGCCTTCATCCCAAAGAAGTTGTTGGCCTGGGTGGACAAGGTTGAAGTCCCCCAGCCGGATTCCAGAGCAGCCTGGGCCAGCATCAAAGAGGCGTAGACGCCGTACTTCTTGGACGTCTTCTGCGCCTGCAGGCTGACCTTGCTTAAAAAGGCATCACTGGTGGCTGATGCCTGAACTGCCTGATTTGAGAGAAACATGTTGTTGGTCACTGGAACGGCGACGGAAGTCAGCATCGCTGCGGTAGCAAGTCCAGTCAAAAATCTTCTCTTCATTAATTTCCTCCTAATAATTTCAATCGTAACCTCTATTGTATGTGCTCAGCGCTCTAGTTACAATCGAACGCATATTCTGTAAAGCAAAAGTAACAATTTACTTAAGCAATTACATTTTTTAAAGGAAAAAACCGCTTTTTCCAAAGCTTTTGCCTTAAAAAGCAAAGGACAAAAAACATGTATTATGTGAATAAAAACACGAAAACAAGCAAAAATGAAAAAGAAAAGAGGCGGCCAAGGCCGCCTCTCGGGTACAAATTTTGCAGCCGGCTAAAGAGGCCAGATCTGCCTAATGATTACTATCGTCAAACACACCCGTAACAGTACGTTCAATATAGTTTGCAGCCAGCGGCTGAGCATAAAGGACCTCCCCTTCCTTGACGAACACGCCCTCGCCGGCGATGGCTGCCGCGGCCTCCCGGACCACGTCCGCGCTCAAGCCCTTGACCGCGTATGGCAGGTTCAGGCTCTTCTTTTTGCCGGCACTGGACTTAAAGGTTAATTGCAATTCGGTAGTCGTAGTCATGATTTTTTCTCCTGTTTCTTACTCAAAAATTCTTTTTCTGTCAGTTTCCGCGTCAAAGAGTTAGGCCAAGGTCAAATTCTGCTTTTGGACCAGGGTCAAGGCAGCCAGTTCATCGCCCTGCAGCTTGCTGATAGCCTGGCCCACCTTGACCAGGCTTTCCGGGCTGGCATCTTTCTTGACGTTTTGCAGGCTGCGCTGCATCTGTCCCTTGTCGTACTTGTCGGCCTTGAAGGTGTATTGAATGCTTTGATCAGCTAAAGTAAAGTTCATTTTTTCTCTCCTGTTTCTGTTAAAAAATCCAATCTTTCCGCGAAGCTGCGGGCTTCGCTCCGGCCGGCCCCGGCGCCTCGGGCCTGCACTGATACTAACGTTTTAGGAGGCTCAAGTCGGCCACTTTTTGTTAAAGAACAATTACAAGTTGGACCAGCTGGCTAAAGGGAGGGGCGATTCTGGTATAATTGAGGATATTAACGAGGAGGTTATTTATGAAAAAATCGACTATCTGGTCCATCATCGTGGTGGCCGTGCTCGCCTTGGGCGGGGCTGGCGTCTACTTCTACTCCAGCCAGCAAAAGCAGAGCCAGGAGCAGACGGCAAGTTCCAGCTACTCCAGCCACATGCAGGCCGGCAAAGAGGCCGTAAAGGCCAAGAAATACAGCCAGGCCGCTGATGAATTTGACCAGGCCTACCAGGCTAAGGCAACTGCCCAAGCCAAAAACTACAAGGCCCAAGCGGAGAACCTGGCCGACTCCATCAAGTTAGCCAAGACGACAGTCAAGTATGCCAGCGCCTTGAACCTGGCCCAAAAGGCGCAAGAACAAAATGGCGGCTACAGCGTCATGACCAGCCAGGCCAAGAAGCTGGTCAAGAAGCTTAAGGCCGTTAAGGACAACTACGACAGTGAAATCAAGCCGCTCTTAAAGAAGGCCGCCCAGGCCATGGAAGACGGCGACTACGACAGCGCCGTTTCCACTTACAGCAGCATCTTAGACTTGCCTTACATCAACGGGGCTTACTACGCCAAGGTCCGGTCTAACGTCAAGGACCTGCTCAAGGAAGCCAAGAGCAAGCAGGCTGACTCCAGTTCCAGTTCTGAAAGCTCAAGCTCATCCAGCTCTTCTGACTCTTCCAGCAAGTCCAGCAGCCAGGAATCCAGTTCCAGCTCATCTTCTGCTGCTTCAAGCTCATCCAGCTCTTCCAGCAACCAAGCTGAAGGGTCCGGGACCAGCAACAACGACAAGGTCGGCGGCAGCACCGTGACCAGCCGGGACGTCCAACAGATCAGAAACCAACTGGACAACCTGGGCGAAAGCACGGCCGGCTGGAGCCCGCAGGACTTGATCAACCTGTTCAACTACGCCTACCAGCAGGGCCACACCACTATCGACTCCATCACCAAGGATGACGTCGAAGGCTACCTGAAGTCAGGCAAATAAGAAATAATTCAGCGCCAGGTCTTGATTTATGGGGGCCTGGCGCTTGCTTTCTGGCCTTAAAGCCGTTAAAATTACTATTGACTTTATGGACTTTTATTTAAAAAGGAGCTACAACTTTGGCAGAAGAAGAAAAGAAACACCGCAGCAATGAAGACATGTTCAAGATCGTGATGCCTGAACCAGAACGCGTAACCATGCCAGCACGCGAAGTTGCCGACCAGCCGGCTTACCTGGTCAACTTCGCCAACTTCTACGTTTCTTCTTTCGAACGCGACGACCTGGAAATCATCAGTGAATTTGACGAAGACCACAACATGGTCAACATCAACCACTACCTCCTGCTTAACCAGCCATTCTCCCGCAAGAACCTGGTCAAGCACGTGCTGATCGACCACGCCCACAATTTCCAAGCCATCCTCGACAAGATGAGCGAAGAAACCGGCGTTGACCCGGAAGCAATGACCACTTACGAAGACTGGAGCGACTGGTACGAAGGCATTCGCGCGACGATCGAAAGCAGTTTGTCCTAAAAGACTTGAAACTTTACTCTAAATATAAGAAAATTACAGTAAAAAGAATGTCTCCTGGCATTCTTTTTTTACTTGTTAAATTTAAGCACAGCTTTAAATTTGTTTTTTAGTGTATCACAGGCTTTTTTAAAGTTTGAGGAGTATTTAATTGCTATGGAAGCAGAAAATAAACGCAATCGCATGACGGCCGCCGGCCTCTTGATCGCGATTGGGATTGTTTACGGCGACATCGGGACCAGTCCCCTCTATGTCATGAAATCCGTAATCGCCGGCAACGGCGGTATCAACACGGTCAGCCGCGACTTGATCATCGGGACCATTTCCTTGATCCTGTGGACCGTGACTGTACTCACGACGGTGCAGACCGTGATTATTGCCTTGAAGGCGACCAACCACGGCGAAGGTGGTATCTTCGCCCTCTACGCCTTGATCAGAAAGAAGGCTGCCTGGCTGGTCTGGCCGGCTTTGATCGGCGGGGCCGCCATCCTGGCCGACGGGACTCTGACCCCGGCCGTGACGGTTACGACCGCCATTGAAGGGCTGAAGGGCCTGGAATTCGGCAAGGGCAATGTCCCGGTTAGCAACCAGACCACGGTCTTAATCATTACTATTGTTATTTTGCTGGTGCTTTTCTCCATCCAGCGGATGGGGACCAGCATCATCGGGAAGGCTTTCGGCCCGGTTATGTTTATCTGGTTCGCCTTCCTGGGCGCCATGGGTTTGATCAACATTGGCGGCAACTGGTGGATTCTCCAGTCCTTGAACCCTTACTACGCGATCAAATTGCTCTTTAGTCCTTACAACAAGGCGGGCTTCGCGATCTTAGGGTCCATCTTCCTGGCCACTACTGGTGCTGAAGCCCTCTACTCCGACGTCGGCCACGTCGGCAAGGGGAACATCATTGGCTCCTGGCCATTTGTTTTCGTCTGCCTCTCCCTGAACTACTTCGGGCAAGGGGTCTGGATCTTAAACAACACCAACATGCGCTCAGCTACTGAAATCAACCCCTTCTACGCCATGATTCCGGAAAACATCCGGCTGGCCTCAATCGTTCTGGCCACCTTGGCCGCGATCATCGCTTCCCAGGCCTTGATCACGGGTTCCTTCACCCTGGTGGCTGAATCAATCAACCTGAAGTTCCTGCCGCGGATGAACATCCTCTACCCATCTGATGAAAGAGGGCAGATCTACATCCCGGCTATCAACAGAATGCTGGGCATTACTACCATCGCCCTGGTTCTCTTCTTCAGAACCTCAGCCCACATGGAAGCAGCCTACGGTCTGTCAATCACGATTTCCATGCTGACGACCACTATCCTGCTTTACGAATGGCTGGTGCTCAAGCAGGGCCACAACCTGGCCAACCTGCTCTTCGTGATCTTCTTCAGCACGATCAACATCCTCTTCATGGGGTCAAGTCTGAGCAAGTTCACCCACGGCGGTTACGTATCACTGTTGATCACCCTCTTGATCGCTTCAGTCATGGTTGTTTGGTACTTCGGCAACAAGGTCCGGGACCAAAACGAAGCCGGCAATGCCTATGTCCGCTTGGATGAATACACGGACATGCTGACCGACCTCAGCCACGACGACAACTACCCGACTTACGCCGACAACTTGGTTTACATGGCCAACGTCAAGTACAACAAGTTCATCAAGCGTGAAGTCCTCTACTCAATTCTGGACAAGCGGCCTAAGCGGGCCCGGGCTTACTGGTTCGTCACGGTCAACGTGACCAACGAGCCGTTTACCGCTGAATACGCGGTCAACACTTTTGGTACCAAGAACGTGATCAACATCCAGCTCTACCTCGGTTTCAAGAAGCAAACCAGCGTCAACGTCTACCTGCGTCAAATCGTCCACGACCTGATCAAAGACAACACGATCGAGGCCCAGCCACAGGAATACACGACTACTCCTGGCCGGGATGTCGGCGACTTCAAGTTCGTCATCGTCAACGACGTCATCTCACCTTCGACCACCCTGTCTTCTTACAAGAAGTGGCTGGTCAAGGCCCGGGTCCAGCTGCAGAACCTGTCGCCTAACCCGGCTCAATGGTTCGGCCTGGAATTCGCGGACACGGTTATCGAACGCGTGCCTTTGATCCTGGGCAAGCAAGAGCCTGAAAGAATCAAGCGGGTTGCCCCAGTCGACTACAGCAAGACCATGCTGAACAAGAACGCGGGCAAAACCAAGAAAGAAAAGAACAAGTAATTAAGCAAATAAAGAAACGGCAAGGCGCGAAAGCTTGCCGTTTTTGCTTTTAGAAAGTCTTAAATACTCTAGAAAATTACAAACTTTTTTTCATTGAAGCAAAGCAGATTGATCACAGCTTTTTTACAAAGGGCCGTTATTATATAACCATAGTCAGAAGCAAGAAATTGCTTCTCCTATAGGAATTAATTTTTCTTTTTCTTTTCCTCTTTTACACACACATATATTAGACAAACACACAGCAGCAGAAAAGCAGTCATTGATGGAATGACTGCTTTTTTGTTGCTTATGAAATTTTATGAAAAACTACCAGATCTTGACCCGGTCTTCCGGAGCCAGATACATCCCGTCGCCTGGCTTGACGTCGAAGGTCTCGTAGAATTCGTCCTGGCACTGGGCCTGGACATTTGCCCGCAACGGGCCCGGCGCGTGCACGTCAACTGAAACGATCATCTTGATGGCTGCTTCCAGGGACTTTTGCGCCCAGACTCTGGCCCAGTTGGCGTAGAAGTCTTCCAGGCCCTGGCCTTCTTCCTTGCAGGCGGTCATGGCCGCGGTCAAGCCGCCCTGGTCAGCGATGTTTTCTGACACGATCTGCTTGCCGTTAAGAGTGGTCGGGCCGAACTTGAGCCCGTCAAAGAGGGCGATTTCCGCCTTGGTCCGGTCAGCAAATTCCTTGTAGTCAGCTTCGGTCCACCAGTTCTTCATGTTGCCGAATTCGTCGAACTGGGCCCCGTTGTTGTCGAAGGCGTGGGAAACTTCGTGGGCAATCACGGCCCCGATCCCGCCGTAGTTGGCTGCCCGGCTCTGGTCAGCGTTGTAGAACGGTGCCTGCAGGATAGCTGCTGGGAAGGTGATGTCGTTTCTTTGCGGGTCGTAGCAGGCGTTGACCAAGTTGCCTGGCATCAGCCAAACAGTCCGGTCAACCGGCTGGTGGAGCTTCTCCAGGCTGTACTTGATGCTTTCCTGGCTGGCGGCCTGCAGGTTGCTGTAAAGGCTGCCGCCGGCTGAAGCTGGAGTAACTTGAAGCCGGTTGTAGATGTCTTCAATCTTGTCCGGGTAGCCGACCTTCAAGATCAAAGCCTGCAGCTTGGTGATGGCCTTGTCCTTAGTCGCCTGGGAGAGCCAATCGTTCTTGGCCAGCCGGTCCTCGTAGACCTTCAGCATCCGCTTGATCATGCCCAAAACGTCTTCTTTGGCAGCTGCCCCGAAGTAGGTCTGCCCGTAGTAGACGCCGACAACTTCACTGAAAGTGCTGTTGGCAATCCGGTAAGCCTGCTTGATCCCGCTGGCCAGTTGCGGCTGGCCGGTCAAAGCCTGGCTGAACGGGAAGGCAGCTTCTCTGAATTCTTGGGACAGGGATGAAGCCACGTCGTTGATGAACTTGACCAGCATCCAGCCCTTGATTTCGCTGAAGCTTGCTTCGTTTAAAAGACCTTCCGCCTGGTCCAGGTAGCGGGGCTCAGTGTTGATCAAAACTTCTGGTTCTTCGCCCAGGAACTCTTCCAAGAACTGGCTCATGTCAAAGCTGCTGAACTTGCCCTTGAAGTCAGCCAGGGAAATCGGGTTGTACATAGCCGGGTAGTCAGCCCATTCTTCGCTGGACTTAACCACCTTGGCCAGGCGCTGGTCGTAAGCCAGGGCCCCGTCCACGTATTCGTTTGCTTTTTCTTCGCTGACCCCAGCCATTTGGAAGAGCTTGAGGGATTGCTCTTTTAAAACGCCCAGCAATTTTTCCGCGTCTGGGCTTTCGTAAGTGGTCGTGTCTGGCAAAAAGATGTGGGGACCGCCGAAGTAGACCGTGTTGACCTTGGTGTTCTTCATGTCCGCGTCAACGGAGAAGGAGAATGGCAAGTCAAAGCCTTCCTTAGCCAAATCAGCTGCTGCGCCTTGCAGGTCAGCCCAATCCTCCAGACCTTCCAGCTTCTTTAAGTCAGCCTGGATTGGCTTGGCCCCGTCAGCGTTCCGCTTGTCAAAGTCCTTGGCCAGCTTGTAGAGTTCAACAGCCTTGGCCAGGTTCGGCACGGCCGGGACTTCCTTTTCCCCGCTGGCAAAAGCCGCGAAGTCAGCCATCAGGCTCTTTTCAACGTTTTCAGCGATTTGGTCAAAGCTCCCCATCCGGGACCGGTCAGCCGGAATTTCCAGCTTGTCCAAATAGTCAGAGTTAACGGCCAAATACAGGTTGTCCTGCGGGCGGGCAGTCTTGTCAACGACGGTCGTGTCGCCGCTGCCGCCGCGGACGGCAAATTTATTGTTCAATATTTTTTCCTCCTTGTTTTTCAGCTAACAGTTGTGCTGACGCAGGTCGCACTGGGCCTTGATTTCTGCCTTGGCCTGGTCGGCTGCTTCCGGCCAGATTGGCTCTAAGCCCTGGTCCTTTAAGAAGCCTTCCCAGTCAGTAAAAATTTCTCCGTCTTCCTTGACGCAGGCCGGAATCCCCGCGTTGCCCTGCTCTTTAGCGTGAGCAAAGGCGGGACTGGCATCCCGCAAGCGCAAAAATTCCTTGAAATCCGGCATGGTGGCGAAAATATTGATAAATTCGTAGTCAATGCCATACTTTTTAAAACTGGCCTCACAGGCGATGCAGTCTGGACAGATCTTTGTCCCGTAAACTTTAAGCATGTTTTTTCCTCCTTTTCTCACTATCTTCTTATTTTACACATTAACTGCTTCCCTGTTCAATCAAAGTGCAAAAAAATAAGGCTGGTTGGCAAAACCTGCCTTATTTTTCAAAAATGCTAAAAATATCCTACTTGAAGAACTGCACCTGGTCCTTCAACTTGGCTCTCAGCGGCAAGAGGGCCAAAAGGCACAGGAAGATGCCGCAGCTGGCGACCACGAACATGGTCTTGTAGCCGAAGAGGTCGATCAAGGTCCCGCCGAAGAGCGGACCAAAGGCCCGGCCGACCCCGCTGGCCACCAGAGTCATCCCCTGATACTTGCCCTTGCTGGAATACGGCGACATGTCATTGACATAGGCCGGGATAGCGGAAAAAGCCGTTGATTCACCCAAGGTCAAGATCGACATGGACAAGACGAAGCCCGGGTAGGTCTTGGCAAAAATCAAGGTCAGCCAGGACACGGCAAACATGAAGATCCCAAAATAGATCTGCTGGTAGATGCTCTTGAATATCCGCGGGAAGCGGGCCAGAATGAGCTGGACAACCACGATGATGCTGGCGTTGATCGTCCACAGGGTTGAATAAAGGTGGAAAGGAATCCCCAGGCTGACCATGTAGACGGACAGGTTGGACTCCCAGTTCATGTACATCAGCCAGGTCACGCCCAAGGTGATGAAGAAGCCCATGGTCATCCAGAAGTTGGCCTTAGGCATCTTTTCCGCCTTCAGCGGCGCCTGGCCGGTCTTCTTTTGTTCCAGCCGGCGGGCATGGTAGGCCACGATTGGCTTGAACTTGAAAAAGGCAACCAAGGCCCCGATCAAGAACAGGCAGCTGGCAATGATAAAGAGCAGCTCAATTGAATAGTCATAGAGGTAGCCGACGATCAAGGTCCCGATAACCACCCCCAGGTTCTGGGAGAAGTAAAGAATGTTGAAGACGTAACGGCCAGGATACTTGCGCAGACTGGTGGCGATGGAATTGACCAGGGCGCCGTTCCAGCCCCCTAAAAAGCCCGTACAGATCAGCCAGAACCAGTAGATCGGCCAGCCGTGGAAGAAGGCCATGGCTAAAAGAACCAAAGCATCCAGCAGCATCCCGCCCGTGATCAAAGGATAAGGGTTAAGGCGGTCAAAGAGCCGGCCGCTGATGGTTGACCCCAGCATGTTGGCCGCGCAGTTGCAGAAGAGGACGATCCCGATTACCGACAGGCTGATCCCCAGCCGCTTGTTCAAGTAAACGGAAGTCAGTGGCCAAATGAAGCTGGCCCCGATCCAAGTAGCCAGTTCGGCCACGACCAGCCAGGGCAGCGCGATTTCCGGCAACTGGCTCTGTCCGTGTTTAGTTTTCATTTTTCCATTACCTCCCTACATTCAGCAAAAAATAACAGTAAAAATTATCCAGGCAATAAGAAAACCACGACTCAGCAAGTCATGGCTTCTCTCTTTATTACAATTCTACAACTCTTTCTTCTTTCCTTGCAAGGCGCGCAGGTCGGTAATATCCTGCAGGACTTCCAAAACGCCCAGATACTCCCCGGCCTTGTTTCTGACCGCCAAGTATTGGATGTAGACGAAGCGGCCCCGGACTTCAAACCAGAAAGCATGCTTGTCTTTTCTCCCGCTTCTGAGGTCGTCCACGATGGCCTTGACCTTAGGCACGCTTTTTGGCATGTGAATGCTAAAAAGGTTCATCCCCAGGTCATTTTTCGAGTGGGGATAAAAGCCGCAGCTGCCGCCAAAATAGCGGATGACGTCGTCCTTGTCCACAAAGACCAGGTCCAGGGGCAAAAGGTCCAGGACGGCAGAAAGCTGCTCATAGCTGAGGCCGCCTTCCGCGAACTCAATGAAAGAGTCAGTCAAGGCCGGCCGGGCTTTTTCTTCCGGCCGGCTGACTTCCACCATCTTTTGGTAGTTTTCGGCTTCATTGCCGCCAAGCTGGCCGGCAAAAGCCCCGATCTGGTCATTCCATTTGGCGATCGCTGCCGGGTCAGCTTCCTTTTTCTCAGCAAGTTCAGCAGCCGACGGCCGCCAGGCTGGCGGATCAGGGATCAGGCAGTAGCCTACCCGGACCTCGTCTTCCTTGACTCTGAGCCAATCGGCCGGCGTCGCCACTTCTGTCAAGAGCGGCAGCATGATTGCCTCTTCCTTAAAGATCATTTCGGTGACTTCCTTAGCCGCCTGCTTGACCTTTTTGGCCAAAAATTTTGGATCACCTGCTTCCGCCGCCTGCCGGGCCTCCTTGATCCAGCCCCGGATGTCGTCGTCTACCCCCCACATGACCTGGGGCGGGGCGGTAATGCCGTACTTGGTCATCAAGGGAAACATGGAGATTTCTTTTCTGGTGTAGTGCTTGTCCACTTGGGCCAGGTCAGCCAGCTCCTGCTTGATTTTTGCCAAAAGTTCCGGCTCTTCCTTCTCTTCATACTTGGCCAGGTCTGGCAAAAGGGCATCGTTGACCAAAGAGGTCAAAACGACATTCTCCTGCTTCAAGGTCTGGACCGGGTGGCCGGGCCGGGCAAAGGCATCCCCCACTTCCTGCTCGCCGATCGACCCCCGGAAGACTTCCGCGTGAACCGTGCACAAGTTCTGGATTTCCTGGGGGTCGAGGCCGCCGGCGATCAAGGCCCGCTCAGCTTCCGTGATTTCCTTGACCGAGACTGAGGAAAAAGCTTCATTGAACATAGCCTTGGCCTGGTCAAAGTCCCCTTTTTCCTGCAAAAGGCGCAAGATCTCCAGCAGCTTCTCCTGCCGCTCTTTTAAAGACATGGTCATTACTCAGTCACCTCGTATCCCTTCAAGCGCAGCTTCTCCTTGACCTCTTCCAAGTCAAAGCCCATGGCCCGGCAACCCATTGGCAGGGTCATCAGCCGGCCCACCGTGTCCAGCATGCTTGGAATCTTGATCCGGTTGAAGCCAATCTCGGCCATGTCCTCAATAAATTCCGGATACTGGTCAGCGAAAGTCTTGATCGGCTGGTGGAGGTTGATCTCCTTAGCCGCCGGAGCCGGCTCTTCCTTGATGCCCAGCTGCTTTTTCGCTTGCTCGCTTAAGCGGTCCGGGGTCCAGACCGGGTACCAGACCAGCTTGATGTCCACCTGCTTGATGGCGTCCAGCTGGCCTACGGCCTGGCGGATTTCCCGGTTGAGGTAGTCGTTTAAGGGGCAGCCGGCCGTCGTCAAGGTCATGGTCACCAGGCAGTTGCCCTCATCATCGATGTCGACTCCGTAGATAAGGCCCAGGTCGACCACATTGACCAGGAGCTCCGGATCGATGACGGTCTGCAGCTGGCCGATAACCTGGTTAACCAAAGCGCGTTTTTCTTCGTCCATTTTTTCCTCGCTAAAAAACTATCTCTGCAGCTTGTCCCAGATGACCGGATGCAGGTCCGGGGTCTTGAGGGACTTCTGCACGTCGATGATCCGCTGGTTGCTGGACCCTCTGAACTGCAGGGTCAAGTCCTTCAAGTTGTCCATGAAGCGGCCGTCGACCAGGATGTCCAGCTTCTTGAGCATTTCCACCTTGTCCGGCGTCTCCTTTAAAAGTTCCTCCCAGGTATAGCCGGACCAGGACCAGATGTCCTTGCTGTGGCCGTATTCAGCCCGGACCCGGTCGATGATCCGGTTGCAGACCCAGGTGTTCAAAAAGGGCTCCCCGCCAAGCAAGGTCAGCCCTTGGACATAGGACTGGCCGATGTCTGCAATGATCTGGTCTTCCAATTCCTGGGTATATGGCCGGCCGTAGTTGAAGTTCTGGGCAGCCAGGTTGTAGCAGCCCGGGCAGTCAAAGAGGCAGCCGGACACGTACAAGGAGCAGCGGACCCCTTCCCCGTCAACGAAGTTGAAGGGCTTGTAGTCGGCAATCTTGTGCTTGCTGTAGTCTTCTGAGATCCATTCGCCCGGCTTGGGATTCTTGGGCTGGCGCTTCATCTTCCGGGGCTTGGCCGTCTGGCCGGCATTTTTAGCCTTGTACTGGTTGGCGTCCACAAAGACCGTTTCCCCGCCGACGCTGATCCGGATCAGGTTGTCCCGGACGTCAGGGCCTTCTTGCTGATTCTTGTCTTTCTCTGGCATCGTGCTTCTCCTTTGCTCTCGATAAAAAATAGGCAGGAAAGATTCCTGCCTATTAGTATAATTCTTTTCGTTTAGTATTGGCTGTTCTTCTGCTTTTCCAGGCTGGCTTCCTCGCTGACCATGCCCAAGCTCATGTGCTTGGCCCGGTGGGCGATTTCTTCGTGCCGGCCGTGGACCATTGGCCGCTTCAATGGGTTGCCCAGGTAGCCGCAGGTCCGCTTGACGCAGTCACAGGTTTCCGGGTTGTGGTTGCCGCATTGCGGGCATTCAAAGCCCTTGGCGGTTGACTTGAACTCGCCGGCAAAGCCGCATTCGTAGCACTTGTCGATTGGCGTGTTGGTACCCAGGTAGCCGACTCTGTCGTAAGCCCAGTCCCAGACAGCTTCCAAGGCGGCCGGGTTTTGCTTCAAGTTCGGGTATTCGCAGTAGTGGATGAAGCCGCCAGCAGCGTAGTATGGGTAGTCCTTTTCAAAGTCCAGCTTTTCAAATGGGGTCGGGTGCTTGCGGACGTCGTAGTGGAAGGAGTTGGTGTAGTATTCCTTGTCCGTGATGTCCTTGACCTTGCCGAACTTTTTCGTGTCCAGGCGGCAGAAGCGGTCAGTCAGACTTTCGCTTGGGGTGGAGTAGACGCTGTAGTGGTAGTGGTTCGGGTCTTCCTTTTCCCACTTGGCGCAGGCATCATGCATCTTTTTGACCACTTCCAAAGTGAAGGCCTTGGCTTCCGGGTTCTTTTCCCAGTTTGGCCCGTAGAAGACCGTGCCGACTTCGTAAAGGCCGATGTAGCCCAGGGAAACCGTGGCCCGGCCGTTCTTGAAGAAGTCGTTGACGTCACCGTCATCGCCAACACCTTTGCCAAATGCACCGTATTCGTACAGGGTCGGAGCGTTGACGGGCTTAGCTTCAGTGACCTTCTTGGCCTTGTATTCGCAGGCTTGCCGGCCCAGTTCCAGGCGGTCATTGAAGATTTCCCAGAAGCGGTCCATGTCGCCCTGGCTTTCCATGGCGATTCTTGGCAGGTTCAAGGTAACCACGCCCAGGTTCATCCGCCCGGAGTTGACTTCCTGGCCATTTTCATCCTTCCAGCCCTGCAGGAAGGACCGGCAGCCCATTGGGGCCTTGAAGGAGCCGGTGATGTCGATGATCTTGTCATAGCTCAAAACGTCTGGGTACATCCGCTTGGTAGCACATTCCAGGGCCAATTCCTTAACGTCGTAGTTCGGGTCGCCTGGGTGCAGGTTCAGCCCCTTCTTCAAAGTGAAGACCAGCTTCGGGAAGATGGCCGTCCGGTGTTCCCGGCCCAGGCCTTCGATGCGGACCTTCAGGATGTCCTTTTGGATTTCCTTTTCAATCCAGTTGGTCCCCAGACCGAAGCCCAAGGTGGTAAAAGGCGTCTGCCCCTGGCTGGAGAACATGGTGTTGATCTCGTATTCCAGGCTCTGCATCGCGTCGTAGATGTCCTTTTGGGTCCGCTTCTTGGCAAAAGCCTGCACCTTGTCTTCGTCGTCGATGAATTCGCGCCCTTCTTCCAGGTGCTTTTCGTAGTTCTTTTCAGCAAAAGGCGCCAGAACTTCGTCGCAGCGGTCAAAGGAGCAGCCGCCGTATTGGCTGGAAGCAACGCTGGTGATGATCTGGGCTACCTGGCTGGTGGCCACCCGGATGGAGTTCGGCACTTCCACGAAGGCATTGCCGATCTTGAAGCCGTGGTTGAGCATGTAGTCAAAGTCGATTAAACAGCAGTTGGACATTGGTGAAAGGGGCGTGTAGTCCAGGTCGTGCCAGTGAATGTCCCCGCGCAGGTGGGCCTTGGCGATGTGCTGGGGCATCAAGGTCAGACCAACCGTCTTGCCCACAGTCCCGGCCGTCAGGTCACGCTGGGTGGCAAAGACGTCAGAGTCCTTGTTGGCATTTTCGTGGACGATGCTTGGGTCCTTGTCGACCAGCTTGGCCAGGCGCTGCTTGGTGTCAGTTTCTGCCTTCCAGTCAGCTTCGTCTTCCTGCCGCTTGGCTTCGTATTCCTTGGCTTCATTCAAGTAGCCCAGCTCGTTCAAGCTGGCCTTAAAAGCATCATGAACTTGAACGGCGTCAACCGTGTAGGCGGCCAGCTTGGCGTAAACCTTGCTCAAAACGGCAGCCTTGATTTCGCTGTCTTCCAGGCCAAGTTCGTCCAGAACCATTTCCAGCTTGAACTGCTCAAATTTAAATGGGGCACCGTCGCGCTTGATGAACTTCTTTGGCGCATTGGCAAAATCCAGGCTCACGGCTTCTGCTGCTGGCTTTAACATGACAATCAACCTCTTATCTCTCAAAAATACTTTACATTTTTTACATCCAGCCCCTGGGGCCGGTTAAGCGAGTTACCCACAAGCAGTAGACTATCTTGTGGATTAAGTGTGGATAACCACCACATCTTGTTTTGTTTATGAGATAAGCATAGCACAAAATACCAGATCTTGTGGTCTATACAAAGACGCATTTGTGTTAAATGACAGAGCAGAATTCAGTTGCCACGGGACTTTGGGCCCGTATATTTTTAAAAAAAGAATATTTTGTTCGGACAAATATTTTTGTCCTTTTGCCAAAGTCCTTCGAAAATTTCAAAAAGATAAAAAAACGTCTAGAGAAAATCAAGAAATTCCAGAATACAACTGTTCTATGTTTCGCCAACTGAGCCAGCAGAGTCTTAGATATTTCAACACAGTCGATTAGCAAACGAAAGTCTCTCACCGCGGGAGACTTTCGCAGTGAGTCCGTATAGACTATTTTTTAGTACAGTACCCTCATCCTCAAATTTTTTGAGACTGGCGGGCAATCTTTTTTAGTGACAATATTTGACAATAACGACATAAAGTGATAATCTGTTTTATGTCGATAACAACATTTATGAAAGGTGGAAAATAATTATGGCAAATTTAAATCACATGGACAAGCAATTCAAAACATTGGATGACTTTTTAGGAACGCATTTCATTTATACGTATGATAATGGCTGGGAATATGAGTGGTACGCTAAGAATGATCACACGGTCGATTATCGAATTCATGGCGGAATGGTTGCTGGACGTTGGGTTAAGGATCAGCCTGCGCATATTCATCAATTAACTGAGGGCATTTATAAAGTTGCTTGGACCGAGCCAACGGGAACCGATGTTGCCTTGGATTTCGTTCCTAATGAACATAAGCTTAACGGTACGATCTTCTTTCCAAAATGGGTACAAGAACATCCAGAGATTACGGTCTGCTTCCAAAATGAACATATTGATTTAATGCATGAATCACGTGAAAAGTATGAGACTTATCCAAAATTGGTGGTTCCTGAATTTGCAACAATTACCTATATGGGCGATGCTGGTCAAGATAATGATGAAGTTATCAACGAAGCTCCTTATGCCGGTATGACCGACGATATCCGCAATGGTAGCTTCTTTGATGAAAATTATCATCGCTTGGCTAAATAGCTTGTTATATAATATTTTGCAGAATCAGATCGGAAAGGATGCTGCAAAATGCCGCAAAAAAGGATACTCCCTTATGTTATTATGGGGATTCTGCTTAATAAGGACTGTACTGGAAAGCAGATTATGGATGAGTTTCGCTTTGACATTGGAGAATTCTGGCAATCATCACATAGTCAGGTTTATCCAGAGCTAAAACGCATGGAACAAGATCATTGGATTGAAAGCTATTCAATGAAAGGTAATGATAAAGAGATACATTATCATTTAACAGCTAATGGTTATGAAGTTATTAATAGTTGGTTGATGGAACCTGTTGATAAGCTGCCGGTATCCAAAGACCTATTTTCCTTAAAGATATTTTTCATCAATGACTGTAATGATCCGAGACTAGAAAAACTGTTTGACCACCAGATTCAATTGGTCAGCGACAGTCTTAATCATCTGCGCAAGCGTCAGCAAGCATTATTCAGCAGCCAAGAACAGATTGATCAACAATATGGACATTATTTGATTTTAACTCGCGCGATCAGCCGGCAAGAAAATCAATTGGCCTGGTTGGAAGATAAATTGAATAATCGGTAATGAAAAGAGCAATCGCGGTATGAGTCTGGGAAAAACTAGGCTCTAGATAAATAAAAAAGGTGAAACTCGATGTAATATTTCGAGCTTCACCTTTTTTGCTTGCTGGACAGCTAATATTTTTATTCGTTAGAGTCTTTTTCTCCAGACTCTTGTAACATCATTTCTTATTTGTCGAAGTACTGGCCCTTGTTGACCTGGAAGTAGGTCTTGAAGCGCTTGTAGTAGTTGTGGAACATGTACTTCATCAAAAGCCAGCGCTTAAAGGAGCTGTCCTGGTCGTAGAAGACGGTCGTCCCTACCTGGCCGGCGTCGATCAATTTTAAGGCCGCCTGCTTGGCCTCGTTGTCAACGGCGTATTCCTTGAAGATCTTCTCCGGCACGCCCAGCCAAAGCATGTGGCTGCTTTCCAGTTTGTTGGCGTAGACGGTCTCCTGGCCGGCCAAGGAGTCTTCAGCGTAGTCTTCCACGTACCACTTGGCCAGGTTGTAGCCGTTCAAGGTCACGTAGAAGCTGGACCGGCCTTGGCGGAGGTTGATTTCAAAGAACTTGTACTGGCCGTCGCGGGCATCGTACTTGATGTCGAAGTTGGCCATGCCGACATAGTTGATCTTCTCCAGGAAGGTCTGGACGGTCTCGTAGAGCTTTTCATCATAGGCAGGCAAAATAGCCATGTAGTTACCGATTGACTGCGGAGTCGGGTCTTCCAAGAGTGGGTGGCCCAGGCACATCATCTTGACCTGGTGGTGCTTGTCCACGTAGGCGTTCAAGACCCGCATGTTGGAGTCATCGCCCGGGATAAAGTCCTGCAGGATCAAGTCTTCCTTGTAGCCGTTGGTGTAGATCTTGCCCACGATGTCCTTGAATTCATCCAGGTCCTTGATGACAAAAGCCTTCTTCCGGCCTTCAAACTGGACGTCCAGCCAAGAAACCGGGTCTTCCGGCTTTAAGGCAACCGGAAAGGCAAAAGGCACGTCGGCGTATGAGCCGTCCTGGTAGTCAGCCAGCTTGATGATCTTGGTCTTCGGGTAAGGCAGGCCGTATTCTTCACAGACCTCGTAGAAGCCTTCCTTGGAGATCAGCTTTTCCAAAAGCTGGTAGTCGATGTAAGGAACAACGAAGGTCCCTTCCAGCTCTTGCTTGTGCTTAGCCAGCAGTTCCGCGTAGCCGTCCCCACAGGCAATCAGAATGACTGGCTCTTCATGATTCTGGTATTCCTTGATTTTTTCCTGCATGACTTCCATGAAGCCCGGGTCTTCGGAAAAACCAGGGTGCACTTCAACGTCCACGATCTTGGAGTAGCGGGTTGCCGCCAATTGCGTTGCCGCCCAAGCCTGGACCTTGATGCCGTAAGCTTCGTTAAAAGACCGCGCCATCCCATAGACGTTGATGTCGCTGCCCAGCAAAATTGGTGTAAATTTAGCCATTAGTAATTAAATTCTCTCTCTTCTTTTTGGATTAGAGCAGCTTGCCTTGAGCAATCAGGCTGGCCACTTCTGGCTGCACGTGTTGGTACTTGCGCACAGTTCCCTCGTAGTCAACGAAGAAGAGCTTGTACCAAACCAGGAAGGTGTAAATTGCCCAGATCTGCCGGCGGTGAGAACCGTCCCCATTGTAGTTCTCGTCCAGCAGGTCCAGGATCTTCTTTTGTTCAAAAATATCATTGACGAAATCTTCGCTGAAGAGGTCTCTGACCTGCTTGTAGAAACGCTCTTCCTGCAGCCACTGCTTGATTGGCGTCGGGAAGCCCAGCTTCGGCCGCTTGGCCCATTCATCCGGCAGAACCTGTTCTGAGGCCTTGCGCAGGGCATACTTGGTGTCGTACTTGTTGACCAGGTACTTGCTTGGAATGGAGTTGGCCAGTTCGGCAATCTTCACGTCCAGGTAAGGCACCCGGAGTTCCAGGGAGTGGGCCATGGAAATCTTGTCGGCCTTCTGCTCGATGTCGTTGAGCATGAAGTGGTGCAGGTCAATGTACTGCATCTGCTTGACATTGTCCAGGTCCTTGACCTTCTTGAAGTCTTCCTGGTAGTTGCCGTTGACCGTCAATTTGTTCCGGTAGCTTGGCTGCAAGACGGCGTTAGCATCCTTGGAAGTGAAGATGGTCGGGTAGTCCATGTCGTAGATGACTGACTGGCCCACGTAGAATTCACTTGGTTCAGCCAGGTTGGTGTAAAGGTGCACCTTGCCCGGGAAGTTCGGCATCTTCTTGATCTTGTGAGCCAGCTTGACCCGCTTGCCCTTTGGCAGCTTCTTCAGCTTGTCGGTAAAGACCTTGATGACATTGTTGTGGGTGTGCATCCCGTAGTTTACGTAGCCGGCAAAAAGTTCATCGGCCCCTTCCCCAGACAGGGCAACGGTCACGTGCTTTCTGGCCAGTTTGCACAGGTACCACAAAGGAATGATTGACGGGTTGGCGTCTGGTTCGTCCATGTGATACTGCATTTCCGGGAAGTCCCGCATGGCTTCTTCTGAGTAGACCTTGTCGGCGTAGAAGTGCCAGCCGTTGATGTCCGCCAGGGCCTTGGCCTTGGAGGCTTCGTCGTAGGTGTTGTCGTCAAAGCCGATGGAGAAGACTTCGTCCGGGTCCAAAAGGGCCGTCAGGAAGCTGGAGTCAACCCCTTCGCTGAGGAAGGCCCCGACCTTAACGTCGGCGTTGCGGTAAAGGTCAACCGTTTCCTTCAAGTCTTCGTTGATCTTCTTGACCGTTTCTTCAAAGGAAAGGTTGTTGTCCTTGTATTCGGCATCCCAGTACTGGTGGGTCTTCATCTTGCCGTCCTTGTATTCAAACCAGTGACCTGGCTGGAAGCGGTAGACGCCCTTGAAGAAGGTCTCCTTGAGGTCGTTGTACTGGTTCATCAGGTATGGCTTGACGGCTTCGGTGTTCAGTTCCTTTTTAAAATGAGGGAAGGCCAAAAAGCTCTTCAGTTCTGAGCCGACCAAGAGGTGGCCGTCCACGTCCTGGTAGTACATCGGCTTGATCCCGAAGAAGTCCCGGGCCCCGTACATGGTCTGGGTGTTGCCGTCCCAGATGATGAAGGCGAACATCCCCCGGACCCGCTTGAGGATCCCGTCCATCCCCCATTCTTCATAGCCGTGCAGGATGACTTCAGTGTCGGCCTTGGTGGTAAAGGTGTGGCCTGCCTTGATCAGTTCTTCTCTCAAAGGCTTGAAGTTGTAGATTTCCCCGTTAAAAATGATCGCCCGGCTGCGGTCTTCGTTGTAGATTGGCTGACTACCGCCCCGCAGGTCGATAATCGACAGTCTTCTGAAGCCCAGGGCCACCTTGTCGTTGGTGTACATCCCATCGCTGCTTGGTCCCCGGTGTTCAATGGTAGCCATCATCTTGCCGATGGCCGCCTGCTTGTCATTGATTTCTGGATCGTAAAAGGCGACAATTCCGCACATATTTTCTCTTCCTTAATTCTAGTTAGTTTCTATAAAGTCAACTTCTTATTATAAAACAAGGGCTCTAATGTTTACAGAGTCCTTGTCAATCTTTACTTAAATGAAAAAAATTCTCCGTCTGGTCGCGGCCCCATAGCCAAAGACCTTGATCCGCCGCCGAAAAAGGTCCACGTTGACGATGTAGCCGGCAAATTCATTCTGGTGGTCCATCTTTCGGTTTAAGTTCTTGTTATACTTGGTCGTCAGCTGGTGGCTTGGGCCCATCAAGGCTGAGCAGTTGAACAGAACGTACTGGATCCCGTTGATCCGGTACTGGTCTTCCACATGCCGGTGGCCGCAGAAGTAGGCGATGATCCGGGCGTCCTTGACCTTGGTGAAGTCAAAGTCATTGCTTAAGCGGAATTCCGCTGGCACGTCCTTGCTGGAGTGCATCCGGCCCTTTTCCTTCTGGTTGAAGGCCACTAAGAGCTCATGCAGGGACCGCCCGTTGTACTTCAAGGCATTGCCGCCCTTTCGGTTGATCGGGTTGGCGTGGCTGAGCAGGATGACCTGCTTGCCGCTTGACTGCTGCAGGATTTCGATCAATTCCTGCACTTGGTCTTCCCGTACCCCCAGGGTCAATTTGACGTCGTACTTTTTCTGTCCTTTTTCATCCAAAATGTAGGGAATGTCTGACGTGTTCAGACTGATCACCCGGACATGGCCCTGGTCAAACCAGGCCACCCCGTGCTGGCGGGAAACATAGCCCAATTCCCGCTGCCGGTACATCTCCGGCCACATGATCTTCTCAAACTCCCGCTCCGGGAAGCTGGCCTTTAAGTCATGGTGCTCGTCAAACTTGTCGTTTTCATCATGGTTGCCCTTGATCATGAGGTAAGGCACCTGGCTGGACTTAAAGGAGTCCCGCAGCTTCATCAGCTCGCTTTCGCTGATGAGGCCGGCATCAGAACCGTCGATCCAGTCGCCCAAGTGGCATTTGAGGTCCAGGATGTCCAGCTGGTCCAGGTAGGAAAACTCTCTGACATGCATCAAGCCGTTCCAGCCATAGAAGTCCAGACTGTCGACGTTCTTGAAGTGGGTGTCGGTAATGACCCCGATATTGACGGAGTCGTCGCCTTCCCTGATTTCCTTTTTCACGTCGGAGGCAAAGCGGGTCAGGTAGTCTTCCACGACATAGCGCCGGCCCGTTTCCCGGCTGCGGAAAGCCTTGAAGCGATTCAGTTCCGGCACGAATTTCCGGTCGTATTCAGCAGCCAGGCTGTCGGTGTTTTCCGGACTGAGCGCCTGGTGCAGGATGCCCTGGTCATCTTGGTAGACCGTCAAGGTAAACGGCCGGCCGTCAGGCGTTGCGTCGCGAGCATCGACATGGTACTCCCCTACCGTCAGATACTTCTGCATGGGATCCAGGAGCTCGCCGCCATTCTTTTGCACGGCGCGCAATTTGGAAGCCCCAACTGCCTTGTCAATAATTCCCTTTGTGTATTTAAACAGGTCCATTTCTACCCTTCCAAAAAGCCTAAAATCACAAAAAGCCGGGCCTCCCCCGGCTCTCAATTATAGATTTTCTGCTAAAGCGTGTGCCGCCAAGCCCAGGGAAAGCACGGCATCCTTGGACAAGACGTTGCGCAGGTCGGCAGCGGCGATGGCTTCAACCGCCCCGATGACCTTGAGCCCGTAGACCAAAACGTGCATGTCGGTTCTTGGCACGTAGTTGCCTTCGACATAAACGTTTTCGTGGTTGTAGGTCAGGTTGATTTCGTCCTTGTCAACGAAACCATCCACGTGGTTGGTCAAGATGCGGTCATGCAGGTCGCCCAGCTTGCCGGTCAGATTAGTTAGGGCCAGGTAGTGGTCACTTTCAGTTTCATAGTATTCATCTTCGGTCCGGTCGAAGTAATTGCTGATGGGATCGTTCAAGACGCCCAAATCATCGATGGCCTGGTAAACCCGGCCGGTATCCAGCTTTGCTTCACCGTTAAGAATCTTGTCTTGAGCTTCAGCCAACTCGTCAGCCAGCTCCATGGTAGTTAATTTTTCCATGTTGTCCTCCTTGCAATCTTACCCTAATTATAGCAAAAAGTCGGTCTGGAATAGCTTTTTGATGTGACCCCCAAAATTGGGACAATTTAGTATTACGCCGTTAAGGTTGTTAAAACATGATTCCGATATTCAATCGGGGTCATGTTTTTTCGTCCTGTCTTGATTCTTACGTTGTTGTAGTAATCGATGTATTTGTGAATAGCTTGTTCAAGCTCATTTAAGTCCTTGTATTTATGTTCTTGGCCGTAGAACATCTCCCGCTTAAGAATGCCGAAGAAGCCCTCCATTAAGCCGTCATCAAGAGAATTACCCAACCTGGACATGCTCTGATCGATCCCTCTGTTAGCCAGAGCCGCTTGATATGCTTGGTGCTGATATTGCCAGCCACGGTCTGAGTGGAAAATAAGCCCGTTAAGAGCCGGGTGCTTCTCAAATGCGTCATCTAGCATAGTCATCACTTGCTTAAGGTCTGGGTGCCTAGAAATGTTGTAGGAGATGATTTCTTGGGTACAACCATCGATAATTGGAGAAAGGTAGAGCTTTTGATCTTTAAGATGGAATTCAGTCACGTCGGTAAACCAATGTCTGTCCGGAATAATTGCGTAAAAATTGCGCTTGATTAAGTCTGGCTTGATCTTGCCTTGAACGCCGTAATAGCTGCTGTATTTACGTTTCTTGCGGATTGCGATGGCGAATAAGCCCATCTTTTGCATGAGCCTCTGCACCTTCTTATGGTTGATCTCATAGCCTTCCCGGCGAAGCTGTCCGTAAATTCGCCGGTACCCATAGCGTCGGCTGTGTTCAAGAAAGATCTCTTTGATTCTATCCATCAGCTTCTGGTTACCAGAATCCTTATCAGGCTTATGGATTTGGTAGTAGTAGTTACTTCTTGAGATATGAGGCAATCCAGGGTTGGCATTGATAACGTCGATAATGTACTTAACGCTAAGCCGCAATTCTTGCCTTAATTCAGTGATTGCACGAGCTAATTTTTCTTTTCTTGGCTCTTCCGTTCTTGAATTAAGGCCTCCAATTTTTTTATGTATGCAAGCTCGACTGTAAGCCTCTTTACCTGCTCTTCCAGCTCTTTGATCCGTTGTTTGTCCTTGCTTTTGGGCATTCTTGGGTGGTCTACCTTTCTTCTTGGTAATGACAGTATACCCGTTTTCTTTGAAAGAGCGAAGCCAATTTGCAAGAATTCCTGTATTTGTAAGCCCTAAGTCTAAGGAAACCTGCCTAAGAGCTTCACCACCTAGCAGAACTCTATCAATGGCAGCAAGCTTGAAATCAGCAGTATATTTCTGTTGTGGGCGATCCAAAATGTCTTCGCCATGCTTTTGGATCAAGTCTACCAAATATTGGATTCCTCCGCGCTCCATCCCATATTTTCGGCTGAGGTAGGTGCCTCTTCTATGATCGTCTACCCATTCGTGGTAAATAGCGAGTTTGATTTCTTTAGTGTATTTAGTCATGAAAATAACCCCCGAAATTAGTGTCCTAATTTCGGGGGTCATATCATTTTTTACTTGGGCAAAGCGCTTTTTTAAGGATAAAAAGAGTTTCCTAAAAATAATGACAAAAAAATTAAAGTCCATCTGGTATTTTTTAAGTTATTTGCTATAATTAGTAATATCTCTTAGATCAGTAGTTTAGCTGCATCTATCTGGCTGTGTCGTAATATATGAGTTTTATAAGAAAAAGAAGGCAAAAAAATATGAGAAGCAAGAAACTTTTAGCCAGCTCAGCCGTAATCTTAGCCAGCGCGGCCACCTTAGCCGCCTGCGGGTCAAACAGCTCACAAACCAGCGCCAAGAAGCAGACCCTTACTTGGATGAACACCGCGGAAATGGCGACTTTGGACGCCTCCAAGGCAACCGACCAAGCATCTTATGAACAAATCAACAACGTTGAAGAAGGGCTCTACCTTTTGGGCAAGAACGCCAAGGTGCAAAACGCCCTGGCCACTTCCACCAAGAACAGCGCTGACGGGAAGACCTGGACCTTTACTTTGAGGAAGAACGCCAAGTGGTCCAACGGGGACCCGGTTACGGCCCAGGACTTCGTCTATTCCTGGCGCAGAACCATCGACCCGAAGACCGCGTCTGAATATGCCTATTTGTTCTCCGGCATCAAGAACGCTGACGCGATCGCGGCTGGCAAGAAGAAGCCAACTGCTTTGGGGATCAAGGCTGACGGCAAGTACAAGCTGACGGTTACTTTGGAAAAGCGGATCCCTTACTTCAAATTGCTGATGGCCTTCCCGCTCTTCTTCCCGCAAAACCAGAAGTTCATTGAAAAGGCGGGCTCTAAGTACGCAACCTCATCCAAGTACATGATCTACAACGGGCCATACAAGCAAGTCGGCTGGACTGGGTCCAACCTGACCTGGAAACTGGTCAAGAACGACAAGTACTGGGACAAGAAGAGCGTCAAACTCGACACGGTCAAGTTCAGCGTGCAGAAGACTCCTTCAACTGACTACAACCTTTACCAAAGTGGCAAGCTTGACGCCGCCTTCCTGGATGCCCAAGCCACCAAGTCTTTGAAGGGCAAGACCGGCTACACCCAGCGCAAGATGTCCACGACCCAGTACCTGTCCTACAACACCAAGAAGCACCCGGAATTCAAGAACAAGAATCTCCGCTTGGCTATTTCCATGGCCATCAACCGGAAGGAACTGGCTTCAACTCTGGGCGGGGCAGCTACTCCGGCGACGACTTTTGACCCAGAAGGCATGACGACTGTTAACGGCAAGGACTACACTGACACGGTCAAGAACGCCGCTACTGAAAAGGCAACGACTTACAATGTCACTGAAGCCAAGAAGCTCTACAAGCAAGCTTTGAAGGAAACCGGCAAGAAGAAGATCTCCTTCACTCTCCTTGGCGACGACGACGATACGGCCAAGAAGGCAGCGGAATTCGTCCAAAGCCAACTGGAAAACAACCTGGGCATCGACGTGCAAGTTCAGAGCATCCCGAAGAAGACCCGGCTGACCAGAATGATGAGTGGCAACTTTGATGTTGTTTCAACTGGCTGGAACGCCGACTTCTCCGACCCAATCTCCTTCCTTGACCTGCAGACTACTGGTGCTTCATACAACTACGGCAAGTGGTCAAACAAGACTTACGACAAGTACGTGGCTGCTTCTAAGACGACTGGTTCAGATGCTGACCGCTTCAAGGACCTGGCCAAGGCTGAACAAGTTCTGCTGGAAGAACAAGGGGTTACCCCACTCTACCACCCAATCGAAGCCTGGATGGTCAAGCCTAGCGTTAAGGGCGTGATCTACAACGGCGCCGGGGCAAACTACAGCTTCAAGTACGCTTACCTGAAGTAACAAGCAGCAATAGCGATAGAAAACAAACACTAGATTACAGACAACAGACTAGAAACAAAGAAAAGAGGCTCGCGTTACGCGAGTCTCTTTCTTTTGCCTAAGGAAGGCAACAATAGTAAGAAGCAAGTAATGATGATTGTCACTGTTAAAGTAATAACGCCATGGTTAAAGTCGATGGCTTGATTGTTTACCTGCTGGGCCAAGCTGTTTGAGCTGACGCTCAAGCAGTTAAGATAAGTGCTTGGCAGCCATTGAGCAACTTTAGTCACTGGCACAATAACATATACACACAGGTTCAAACCGACCGTCAGCAAGAGCACGATCAGTAAAGTCGGGAACTTGTCGCGGATGATTTTGGCAATAAGTTCCGTCAAGCTGGCCAGCTGGAGGAGCAGCAAGAGCTGCAGGCAAAGAGCCGGAGCCAGCAAGCGCCAGCTGGCAATGTAAGCCGGATAGCTTTTTCCGCCATGCCAGTGGTAGACCAAGTATGGGTAGTCCCAGCTGCCCAGGCCGTAGAAGAGGCTGGCCAGAATAAAAGCCAGAAGGTTGATCAGCAAAAACATGCCAAGCAAGGTCAAGAAGTTGGCAGCAATTTTTTCACCCAGGCCGGCCAAGCGGCTGCCTGGCAAAAGGCTGGTCAAATCATATCTCTGCCGGTAAGAATCAGTCGCCAGCTGAGACAAGATAAAGACACCAATCAAGGCAAAAACGATTGGCAAGTAGGTTTCGTTCAAGTTAAACAGGAACTGAATGCCTTTTGAAGGCTGCTCAGTCTGATAAGGCTGGGGATGCTTCTTTAAATAGGAAAACAAGAGAGTTTCCTTATTTAGTTCTGCAATTAGCTCTTGATCTTGTCCTTGATCCGAATCCACAGATTGCTTAATTTCTTGTACATCAACAAGTTTATGTTCATAAACTTGCTGCCATTTTTTCTCTTTGAGCAAGCTCATCAGTTCTTGATTTCGACGAATCTTTTGCTGGTTTACTGTTATGTCTCCCTTAATCTGCCGATATTTAGCACTTGATTTCGCAGATTTTTCTAGACTCTTTTGCTGTTTGCTCACAATATTGTTTCCTTGAGCAATGCTTTCAGCTGTCTGTGCCTCCAAAGTCAGTGTCCGTGAATTTCTGGCATTCAGATACAAGACGCCAAAAGACAGGGCCAGAGCCAAAGTCATGCAGATTAGGGTCAAGTTGCTTTTAACTGCCTTCTGCAGTCTAAAAATCATGTACGACATCAGACTCAACTTCTTTCAAGCTTCCATTCATCAGCTGCAGGCGCTGACTTTGAAAAGCACGAACCTCACTTGCATAGTGGGAAGTCAGCAGAATTGTCTTTCCCTGCTCAGCTTCCTGGGCCAAGCGTTGGTAGAGCTGCTGGCGGCTGGATTCATCCAAACCATTGGATATTTCATCCATCAGCAGGTATTTGGCCCCGCTGGTAAAATACATCGCGATTATCAGCTTTTGCTTCATCCCGAGAGAGTATTTCTTGATTGGCAGTTTGGCAAACGCACCCACGCCCATAAAGTCCAATTCTTTTGCTATATCCACGTTAGAATGCCACTTTTTCTGCACCAATTTTAAGTAGTCCAGGGCATTCAAGCTAGGATTCAGCCAGTCATTGCTCTCAAAAAAGAAGATCTGGTCGCGGACCTGCTCGTAAGGCCGACCATCAAATTCAATCTGCCCTTGAAAAGGAATCAGATTTGTCATCGCTCTCAGCAAACTAGTTTTACCAGCCCCATTTTCAGCCGTAATCTGATAGAAGGCTCCATCAGCAAAGCTGTAGTTGCAGTTGGTCAGGATCGGCTGCCTGGTTTGCAGAGTCAAATTCTGCAGCTTCAACATTTTGTTTCCCTCCAAAACTTAATAATCCGTTTAATATATTATAAGGTTAAGTCACTTGGTAAATCAATTAATTATGTAAAAAAGTTGAAGCTTATGAATTAACTATTAACTTTTTTGCCCTCTCTTAAAAAATAAAAAAAGCCGTGGCAATCGCCACAGCTTTTCAAAGAGTTATTATTCAGTATTTTTTAGACCAGCTTCTTCCGGATAGCACCAGAGATCCAGTCGATGACCACAACCATAACGATGATCCCCAAAAGGATGATCCCGACCCGGCTCCATTGCCGGTAGTTCAAGGCGATGATCAAAGGATAGCCGATACCACCGGCACCAACCAGACCCAAAACGGAAGCGGACCGGACGGACACGTCAAAACGGTAAAGGGTGTTGGAAACGATGGCTGGCATCAAGTCAGGCAGGGTTGCAAAAACTGCAACGTTGAACTTGGACCCGCCGACCGCCGTAATAGCTTCAGCTGGACCATCATCCAAGCTTTCAATCGCTTCTGAGAACAGCATGGCCAACATCCCGACTGAGTGGAAACCCAAGGCCAGGGCACCGGCTGGAGCGCCTGGGCCAACGGCCTTAATGAACATCAAGGCCAGAACGATTTCCGGGAAGGATCTGATGAAAGTCAAAACGATCTTCCCACTTTCAGATACCCAAAACTTCTTGTGCCGGGTGTTGGCAGCCCAGAAAGCAAAAGGAACTGAAATGATGGCGGAGATGAAAGTACCCAGGAAGGCAATACACAAGGTCTGCCACAATTGGGAAACCAAGTCTTCCCCGCTGCCGTTATAAACATATGACCAGTCCGGGTGGAAAAGACCATTGAAGATCGCCCCGGTAATCTGGCCGGCAGTTGGCTTGATCCCGCCGAAGTCGATGCCCGTGCAGGACCAAATGATGATGGCGATGGAAATGATCCAGCCGCCCCACTTCATGGCTCTGGACTTGGCCGTCACTGGTTTTGGTGGTAATTTCTTCATTGTCGTATCCATTAGCGCATCAAAGCCTCCCTTGCTTTAGTTGAAACAAAGTCGATGACCAAAACAACCAGGAAGACAACCAGGATGATCATCCCCGTTTGGTTGTAGCTGAACATGTCCAAAGTGTTCTTCAGCTGCAGACCGATACCACCGGCACCGATGTAACCGAGGATCGTAGATGCCCGGACGTTGATTTCAAAAGCATACAGGGCGTAGCTGATGAAGTAAGGCAAAATCTGCGGCATAACGGCAAACATGATGTTGTTCATCCCGTTGCCCCCGACTGCCTTGATGGCTTCACTTGGACCTGGATCAATAGTTTCGATGGCTTCGTAGAAGAGCTTGACCACAACACCGAAGGTGAAGACGATCAAGGCCAAGATACCGGCAACAGGGCCGATACCAACGATGGCAACGAAGATTGAACCCAAGAGCAGGTCTGGGATAGTTCTGATGATGTTCATAATGAAACGCAGAACACCGGTAATTACCCGGTTGTGGACAATGTTTCTGGCAATCAAGAGTGAGTAAACGAAGGCCAAAAGGGACCCGATAACCGTACTGATGATGGCCATCTTGATCGTTTCCACCAGGTAAGGAATGGCAGTGCCGGCGTATGACCAGTCCGGCTGGGCCATCTGCACGAAGATTTCCGCGAACTGGTCAAAGTTGGCGAAAAATTCCGGCAGACTTGTCTGCGTGTTGTTAACAGATAAAACCAGACCCAGGATCATCAAGATGACCCAGACCCAGTTCCACATCTTAAACTTCTTTTTTGGAAGTTTTAACATGTCGCGGTCAGTTGCTGACATTGTTAGTCTTCCTCCTTACCCTTGCCGCCATTGTAGATGTTGTCGAAGACGCTTTGCGGCGTGTCTTCCATCTTGCCGTCATATACGATTTCCCCGGCCCGGACACCGATGACCCGGTGGCCGAATTCCTTGGCCAATTCAATTGAGTGCAGGTTAGCCACGACCGTCATATCATACTTTTCGTTCAGCATCTTCAAGTCTTCCATAACCTGGCGGGAAGTCTTCGGGTCCAAAGAAGCAGTTGGTTCGTCGGCTAAAATAATTTCCGGTCTTTGGGTCAAAACCCGGGCAATAGCCACCCGCTGCTGCTGACCACCGGACAACTCGTCAGCCCGAGAGTAGACCTTTTCAGCCATACCAACGCTTTGCAGGGCTTCATAAGCTCTTTGCTTGTCTTCGTCAGTAAAGAGGTTGAAAGTCGTCTTCCAGGTTGGGTAGTAAGCCAGCCGGCCAGCCAAAACGTTCCGCAAAACGCTGGAACGCTTGACCAGGTTGAAGCTTTGGAAGATCATCCCGATCTTGCGCCGCATAAGGCGCAGGTTCTTGCCCTTGGCCTTGGTGATTGACTCACCGTCAATCAAGATGTCACCTTCAGAAATGTCGTGCAGGCGGTTGATGGCCCGGAGCAGAGTAGACTTGCCGGCACCGGAAAGACCAACGATTACCACGAACTCACCCTTGTTGATTTCCAGGTTGATGTTCTTCAAACCAACGGTACCATTGTCGTAGACCTTGGTAACGTTCTTCATTTCGATCATCGGCTGTTCTGCCATGAATAATAACTCCTTAAATAACTAAATTTGCTTTTTCATTGAAAATCGTGTCCTACGTAAAGCGGGGCACGATTTCACTATAGTATTCAGTTGATAGTCTTTGTGATATCAATGACTACTTGGTAGCAGCCATCTTGTCGTACTTGCGGACGATGTCGAAGTTTGAGTCCTTTGAAGGGGTGTAGCCTTCGTGGCTGTAGATGCTTTCGATAATCTTCAAGCTCTTCTTGTCATCGCGCAGAGATTCGAAGGCCTTGGACAGCTTCTTGCGGAAGGAGCTGCTCATGTCTGAACGAACTGAGATAGTGTCGTTAGGGATGCCCTTAGTGAAGTAGATTGGAACAACCTTCTTCATGATGTTTGGTTGGTCTGCCAAAACAGTGTTACGTGCGTCTTCGAAAGTGAAGGCAGCGTCGACGTCCCCGTTAAGAACGTCAAGCACGGCTTGGTCGTGGCCAGTTACAGTTACCAGGTTGGCGTTGCCCTTCTTAGTCAAGTCCAGGCCCTTTTCCTTCAATTCAGCGATTGGGAAGATGTAGCCGGCTGAAGAAGTAGCGTTTTGAACGGCAATCTTCTTGCCCTTCAAGTCCTTCCAGCTCTTGATCTTTGAGCCCTTCTTAACCAGGATTTCTGCCCGGTAGAACTTAACCAGCTTGTTGGTTGCCTTACCGCCTGGTTGCTTTACCCCGTAACGGAGAGCTTGCAGCAGAACGTCAGCAGCCTTTTGCTTGTGGGCCAAAACGTAACCATCTGGTGGCAGGAAGCCAACGTCAACCTTCTTTGACTTCATGGCTTCGACAACCGTGTTGTAGTCGGTTGACATTGAGATCTTAACCGGAACGCCAAGCTTCTTGGAAAGGATCTTTTCAAGCGGCTTAGCCTTGGCTTCCAAAGTGGAAGCAGCTTGACTAGGAACAAATTGGATCGTCAAAGGGTGTGACTTTGATGGAGTGTAGCCCTTTGATGAAGAAGATGATGACTTGCTTGAAGAGCAAGCAGTTGCCAGCACGGCAGCAGCAACAGTTAAAGCACCAAACAATGCTTTCTTGAACTTTTTCATTATTTCCCCCTGAAAAATGGTTAATGAAAGTTAAAACAGTACAACAGCAGCATAAGGGATGAGCCTGAAAGCAGCCAGAGGAAGGCACACACAAAAGCTTCCTCTATCGGCGGCTCTCACACTCATGCATCTCATCGGAACGACAGCTAGGCGAATCTCGCTTCTGTGTTCTGGAACAATTCTACCAGAAATATTCGGGTTTTAGCAAGCTTTTTTCGGTTTTTTTACCCAAACTAATTGATCCGGTCCAATTTTGTAAACAAAAAGTTAATGAAATAGCGAAAAATTACACAAACTACTAACTTAATCGGCTGAAATCCGAACAAAAGTAAAATTCTAGTTAAATAAACAAGAAATAAAAGAACGTTTGGAAATTGTTCCAAACGTTCTCTTTTTAAGCTATACTTTTATCAGCCAGCTTACTTGGCAGGCATGTTGTTGACGTCAGTTCTGACGATCAAGACATCGGCCATGGCGTGCTGGTTGACGTATTCGGTAACTGACCCCATCAGCATCCGCTCAACAGCGTTCAAACCGGTGGCGCCCATCACGATCAAGTTGTTGCCGTGGTCCTTGACGAAGTCGTAAGAGATGATTCTCTTCGGGCTGCCGTAACGGATGTGGTAGTCAAGGTCGTCAAAGGCCAGGTTGTCGTGGGCCCATTGCTTAAGGCTCTTGAGGTATTCCTCTGAGTCTTGGGTCATTTGGTAGATCGTGTCGCCTGAGATCAAGGTGTCCTGCATTTCGCCCATGAACTGCCGGGTGTCGATCACGTTCAAAACATCAACGTGGTAGCCGTTGTTGGCGGCAATCTTCACGGCCTTGTCAAAAGCACGTTCAGCGGATTCAGATCCATCGACAGGTACCAAAATTTTGATTTTTTCTTCAGTCATAGTGCTCATCTCCCGTACTATCTACGTATTTCGCTTATCTATATTTTAACATAAGTCACGGTTTAGTAATGCGCTTTCGCAAAATTGTTACATCTTAAACTTGCAAGGGAGCATTTTTTAAGCGGGATGAAAAAATCAGTCAATTGAAAAACAATTGAAAGAAAACAGAAAAGACAGATATATATAAATAAGAAAGGATTTAACCATGACTTCATTAAAGCAGCAATTGCTGGCCGTTAAAGCCGGCCGGAACTTCCGTGAACTGGGCGGCTACCAGACCGTTTCCGGCAAAAAGATCAAGATGCACAAGCTGATCCGGAGCGGGCACTTGGCCGACCTGCTGGCCGAAGACCAGGAATACCTGCGCCGCTACGGGCTCAAGTATGACATCGACCTCAGAACCAGTTTTGAAAGAAAGAAGCAGCCGGACCGGAAGATCGCAGGTGTTGAGTACTTTGCCGACCCCGTTTTCGATGAGGACTTGACCAACTCCACCATGAGTATTTCAGACATGGCAAGAGAAAGCCAGGATCCAGGCTGGGGCTACCAGCGGATGCTGTGGGCCTACAAGAACATGGCGACCGGGAAGAACGCCAACAAGGCCTACCAGCACTTGTTTGAAGTTCTCCTGGCTAATGAGAAAGACGGTGAGAGCGTGCTTTTCCACTGCACGGCCGGGAAAGACCGGACCGGTTTCGGGGCAATCTTGATCTTGACAGCCTTGGGCGTGCCGATGAAAACGATTGAAAAGGACTACCTCTTTACTAATGAAGTAATCAAGGACTTTGTCAGCCAGCTTTTGGCCAAGGAAAAGGCCGCCGGAGCTGATGACAGCCTCCTGGCGACCTTCCGCGATTTGCAGACCGTGCAGCCAGCCTACTTCAAGTACCTGCTGGACGTCATCAACCGGGACTACGGCAGCATCAATGCCTACCTTCACCAGCAGATCGGCCTCTCTAATGCTGACCTGTTGGATTTGCGGACGATATACCTGGAGAAATAAGCTAAATAAAATTTAGATTGACATGCCTTTTTTGAAATGCTATTATTGCACATAGTCTAGATTACTTATACACATTAGTATTAAAAATAAGGGAAAACAAAAAGTAATTACCAAGCATCTGGCAAGCCAGATGCTTTTTTAGGAGGAGCAACATGATAAAACAACAGCTTATCCGGCTCAGCAAGCGCTGGCAGGGCTGGCTTGCCCTGGCCATTGGCTTTGCCATAATTTTCCTGCAGGCCCGGACTATCTCATCTGCAAATGCGCATTTTATCAACAGTGCCTATGTCCATTTAACTGGTTTTGACTATACCGGGCTCGGCAGCCGCAGCTACTATGTTATTCTGCCTTTAACTGCTGCCTTAGCCGCCGGCAGCACCATTGCTGAAGATAAAAAGCAGCACTTTCGCGAAATGCAGCTCAGCCGATTTCCATTAAATAAATACTTTGCCAGCTGTTCAGCAAGTTCTTTTATTTTTGCTGGTTTAATCGCGGTTTTGCCGCTCATTTGTGAGGGGATCTTTTTCTTTAGTCAATACTCCCTGGCTCCCTTATCCCGAAAATATGAACTAACGCCAATCAACCCTGGCGGCTGGAGCGCAGGTCTGTTCTACTCTCATCCAATTGTTTTCTGGCTGCTTGGCTTGCTTATCGTCTTCATTTTTGCAGGTCTCTTGAGTCAGCTATCACTCATTGCTTCAGCTTTTGGTCTGCGCAATGGATTGGAAGTCATCGTTCCTTTTGCCATCACGCTGACCAGCAGTATTCTGCGCGACTTCAGCGGTTTTGAACCGCTCTCTATTCCCAGCATTATCACCCCAACATTCAGCAATGAATATCCCTTCACGGTCTTTGGACTTATTGTTTATTCCATCTTAATCCTCGCTGTAGTTTGGGGTGGTTTCCTAATAAAGGAAAGAAACGATGTTCTTGATTAAACAGCTCTTAATCATTCAAAAAAGGCGGCTGCTGATCATCGCGGCCGTCTTTTCGCTTCTCCTGCTTGCCCTCCTGTTTGCCGAACCAGCCGGCTCTGCTGCCAGCCTTCAGCTACTGGAAGCCAACCTGCTTTTTCCAGTAATTTCTTTATTCAGCGGTTTAACAGCAGCATTTTTCCCATCAAAAAATGACCCATTGGCCCGGGTTCGCTGGAAAAGTCCTAAACGCTGGCTGACCTGGAAGCTGACTTGGCAGTTGCTCATATCATTTGCTTGTGCAATTTGGTCAGCCTTCCTGGCAGCCATTGTTTTTTCCAGTAGCGGCAAGATCGAATTAGCTAGCAGCCTGCTTTCCATCTGGCTGCTGTTGCAAAATCTTTGTTTAACGCAAAGCATAGTTCTTGTCATCTGGCTGCTCATGCCACACGGCAATTTATACCTGCTGACTTGCCTATGCTATCTGGCAGCCTGGCTTTTCTTCATGTCAGCCTTCTCCAAAAACTGGCTGAGCCTGTTGACCGGAACTGCCTTTGCTGGCCAGCCACAAATTTTGTTCTACTTTAGTCGCTTGGTCTGGGGCGTAATTTTGCTGCTATGGTTCTTAGCTGACTGTCTGCTTAGCCAGGAGGAAATCAAATGAGACTTCATTTTCATAATCTGAAGCGGCGGCAACTCTTTTGGGCAGGCATTTTGTTTGCCTGCCTAGTCTGGAATTTAGCCAATCCATTTTCCGGCAACCGCAATCCATTTGATGTAATGCAGCTGCCCGATCTGACCGTTATCAGCGCTAATCTGGCTTGGATCTGCTACTATGCCCTGGCTGAATTGCTGCTCTTGCCGGAAATGAAGAGCAGCCTGCTGATACTTAATCCTTTTGTTTATGTCAGGCAGGCTGACCGACGGCGTCTTTTTCGAGCCAGTCTAATTAAAATGCTGCTGTTTACAGTTAGCTACAATATCCTGTTTTCACTAGCCCTGCTGTTCTGTTTCGGTTTTACCGCTTGGATGCTGCTTTTGCGGATTTTGGCGCCAGCTAGTTTGAGCCTTTTGGCTTTCAACCTGCTCTTAACCAGTCTATTGCTGCTTGGCAGGGACTATGCCCTGCCGGTCGTCATTGGCTGCGGACTGGCTATCCTGGATCTTGTAAGTAAGAAAAACTTAATTTTGCTCGCCAATATCGCTGCTTTTTCCTACTTCTTAGAATTAATCGTGATATTAACCTTGGCTGCTGTTCTTTATTACATTAACCTGCAAACAGAACTTCTGTAAATCAAACGAAAGGGAAAAATATGTCATACCTTACTCTCAATCATGTTTCCAAGACAATTAAGGGCCAGCCGGTCTTAAACGATATCAATTTATCTGTCGAAAAAGGCGAAGTTGTTGCTTTCACTGGCGACAACGGTTCTGGCAAAACCATGCTTTTACGCGCCATCTTAGGCTTTGTCAAAACTAGCGGTGAAATCAAGCTAGCCGGGCAATCGGTTCGTTTTAATCAACAGTTGCCAGTAAACTGCGGCACAATCATCGAAACCCCAAATTTTATTCCTTACTTGACAGCACTCGAGAACCTAAAGAACCTCGCGGCCATCAACAATACCATCAATGAAGCTGAAATTATTGAAAGCATGAAGATTTTCGCCTTGGATCAAAAAAAGGACTCTAAAGTAAAGTCCTTTTCCTTAGGCATGCGGCAAAAACTGGCCATTATTCAAGCTGTTATGGAGAAGCCTGATCTGCTGCTTCTGGACGAACCAACGAATGGTTTGGATGCTAAAGCTATCCAACTTTTTATCTCTTTGATCAAAGAAATGCAAAAGCAAGGAACGACTACCCTTTTGGTTAGTCATGATCCTCTGCTATTGCAGAATTTACCGCAAAAAATTTACCATTTGACGGATGGGCAATTAGACCAAAGTCAGAATTAAAATCCCGCATCCCACAGGGCAGAGTACAAGCCGGCAGGATCAGTCTGGGCAAAAATCCGGCTGAGGGCTTCTGGTTCAGCCTGGCTGAGGAAGGTCATGGTTCTGGCCAAAAGTTCAGCTTGGCCGTCCGCCTTTTGGTCCAGCAGCATGAAGCAAAAGCCAACTGGCAATTCACGGCTGGGATCGACCATGCTCTTGAAGCTGACCGGGTCCAGCAGCTTAATGGGAACGACCCGCTGCTGCTTGACGAAGCAGCCTTCCGTATGCGGAAAAGCCAGGTTGGGGAGACCCGGGGCCAGATTGCAGCTGGCCAGGCCAGTCGGAAAATCCTCTTCCCTGTCCACCACCTGGTCTAAAAAGCCGGCCGCTACCAGCCCCTGCTCCAGCAGCTTTTTGTAGACTTGGGCAAACATGTCGGCCCGGTCTTCGGCCCGCAAAACAAAACAGCTTTCCGCTTTTAAGAGTTCTTCAGTCACTTTTTCCACCCCTTTTTAAAAATACAACTACCCTTATTATAAGCTATATAGCGCTGGCCAACTTGACTGGCGCTTAATTTTTGACTAGTCAGCCGGGGCGGAAAATGGTAAAGTTATTCTAGAAAAAGAAACACAATATCTCGCAACAGACATGAAAGGAATACAAGATATGCCAAAAAAGACGATCTACTTCGGTGCCGGCTGGTTCACTGACCGCCAAAACAAAGCCTACAAGGAAGCCATGGAAGCCCTCAAGGAAAACCCAACGATTGACCTGGAAAACAGCTACGTTCCCCTGGACAACCAGTACAAGGGTATCCGGGTCGACGAACACCCGGAATACCTACACGACAAGGTTTGGGCTACAGCCACCTACAACAACGACTTGAACGGGATCAAGACCAACGATGTCATGCTGGGCGTCTACATCCCTGACGAAGAAGACGTCGGCCTGGGCATGGAACTGGGTTACGCCTTGAGCCAAGGCAAGTACGTCCTTTTGGTTATCCCAGATGAAGACTACGGCAAGCCGATCAACCTCATGAGTTGGGGCGTCAGCGACAACGTGATCAAGATGAGCCAGCTGAAGGACTTCAACTTCAACAAGCTGCGCTTCGACTTCTACGAAGGTGCCGTATATTAAAAAAGCTACATCTAACAAAAAGCCTGCCTTCCGCAATCTTGGAAGACAGGCTTTTTCTCTTTTCTAAAACTCCCGGGGGGCTTTTAAAGCATTTGGCACAAAGACTTCGGCTCTAAATTCTCCCCCGCCGCTGGCGAGCGCGATTTTCGGGCTAAAAGTTAACCGCAGGCGGCCGTGGTAAGGCTCCAAAAAGGATTTGACCTTGCCTAAGCCAATCCCCGTCCGTCCGTTTGCCGCAACACTATCCCCTTCTGGCCCGACCTTGACCCCCTTATCCGTTTGATTGGCTACGGTCAAAAGCATGGTTTTCCCGGAAAATTTCAGCACTGCCTTAACCTGGTGGTCTGCCGCCAGTGAGGCTGCCTGGCAGGCATTTTTCAAAAGATTGCCGGCAATAATGCACAGATCCAGCTGCCGCAAGGCTAAGTTGCCGGGAATCACCCCAGTCCAGCTGATTTCAACCTGCGGATACCGGGCGGCCAGGTCACCAATCACGGCATTGATTCCGCTGTTACCAGTATCGATCAATTGCCGGGTCATCTGGCTGCTACCAACCAAGTCGTCAATATAGGCAGTCAGTTCCTGATACTGGCCGGCATGAGCCAGGCCCTGCAGGCTGACCAAGTGCTGGCGGGCATCGTGGCGGAACTTCTTGGTTTCTTTCTCCCGGGCCAAAAGCGATTCATAATAGTTTTCCTCAGCTTGGAGCAGCTGCTCTTGTTCACTCATCTCGCCTTTTAATTTCCAAACCCTAAACTGTCCTTGTAAAAGAGCCATGTCCAGCCAGACGGCAGCTCCAGCCAAGCAGGCCTCTAGCACTGGCAGCTGCTTTTGCAGGCGAAGATAGGCTTGAAAACGACCTGCTGTCAGACTCGCCGCGCCCAAAGCCAGAATTTCCAGGAAAACAAACAGCCACTTGGCCTTGTCCGGCCAGCTGGCAAAAACATTTTTGACCTTAGGCGCCAAAAACAGGTAAACGAAAGTCAAAGCTATGGCAGCTTCAAAAATAAGATCAGCCGCGCCAACTTCTTGACGGCGGAGCAGCTGCTTTAGACTCAGATCCAGCAGGCTTAAAACCGCATAGCTGCCCAGCTGGCTGAGGTCTTTTTCCTTTAATGGCCCCAGCAAAGTCCGTCCCAAAGCAAGCAGGGCATAGATCAAAGCTTCATTCAAAAGTCCCAGCTGGGGACCGGCCAGGCAGTAGGCCACCAAACCAAAAAAGTAAATCCCCAGCAACCAGGCCGGCCTGATTTTCTCGGCAAAGAGATAGGCAAAAGCCAGATAAAGCTTGCTGAACTGCAGCAGGATAAAAGCCGTGTTCAAAAGCGTCACGGCATCGATAGACAAATTCATATTATGCTCCAAAATCACAGCGGCTGGGCATAAAAGCGCAGGTAGTCAAGCCAGGCAGCTTCAACAGCTTTGACCTGGCGGCGGGGAAGCAGGATTGGCTGCTTAAGGCCGGCAAGGTAGAGCTGATTATGCTTCAGATCACTGATATGCTGGTAAGCCACGATGTATTGCCTGCTCACCCGGCCAAACAAGGCGCTGTCCAGTTGTTTTTCCCAATACTTCAAGGGTTCTGGGCTGATTACTTTTTTGTCAGCCATATAGATGCAGCTCTGGTCTCCCAAACTTTCCAGCAGGCGGATTTCATTTAAGGGCAGAGCAGTCATTGCCTTGTCCGGCAAAGGAACTGCCAAGAGCTGCCTGGCCAGGATTTCCTGGTAAGCAGCCCGCAAAACCAAGGCAATATCCTCCTTCTTCCAGGGCTTGAGCAAGTAGCGGAAGGCCTTCACTTCGAAGGCGGAAGGCATATAGCGGTCATAAGCAGTTAAAAAGACCAGCAAATCGCCGCGCTTATCACGGCGCAGGCGGCGGGCCGTCTCCATTCCGCTTGTGCCAGGCATTTCGATGTCCAGGAAAATCAAGTTGTACTTTTTCCCTGCTTCAAGCAGGTCATCCCCGCTCGCGTAGCAGTCGACATGTGCGGCGTTTAGCTCCATGACCAGCAACTGCCGCAAACTCGCGCGTTCTTTTTCCTCATCGTCGCAAACCGCTATCCGCAGGCCCAGTTCCTCTTTCATCCTCTTCTACCCTTTCCGGCCAATCATCCGTTTAACTTCTGTTTTGCTCTTTTTGCTCAAGAGCTTTCCATATACCAAAGTATACAGCAGGATAAAGGAAAACTGGCAGATCAAAAGCCCAGCAGGACTTGCAGCGTAAAGGACAAGCAAGATAGCCGTGACCAGAAAACAAACAAGCAGCGCTAAGGCAGCCGCCACCGCGGCAGGCGGGAAGATTATTCTCCACTTGTGCCCACTGGTAAACAAGGCGAAAACCTTGGTCCGGTTGAGCTGAACCCAGGCAGCAGCTTGATAGTTCAAGATGCTGGCCAGCAAAAACAAGAGCAAGGCGCTGTTCAGCAACTCCCACAAGCAGCTCTTTAAGTAGAGCTTGGCCAACTCCAACTTGCTTTGGGCGAGCTGCTTCAAGCGGAAAGGCTCTGGCGAGTAAATTTTTGTCAAGCCGCGCCGCTTTAAGGCAGGAATAAGCTTATCTGACCGGATAAAGAAGAGATTGCCCGTCGACAAAGCTGGATATAAAAAGCCATGCATGTCATAAATCTGGCTGGGCCATTTGCTGTAGATGATCAAGGGATTGCGGCAAAGTTGAAAATCTTGCGTTTCATTTAAAGCGGCCAGCTTTTTCCGGCTGGTCAACAAGTGCATCCCTTTCGGCACGGTTTGCCGCTTTGCGGTATTAAGTGGCAAGATTCTGCGCAAGAAATTCCGGCTTTCTGCTGGCAAGTCGGCCAGGGCAACTTCCTTTAGGTCTTGGCGGCTGATACCGGCCAGCTTTAAAGCCTGGTCATTGACAAAAACGATGTGGTCATATCCCCCTAATTCAGCTTTTGACGTTTGCATTTGGTCATCCATGATTAGGGACAAAACCGCGTTGCCTTGCCGCTCTTCATCTTTGATGAGCGCGAGTTCAGCCGGGTAATGATCTCTTTGGTCCAAGCGGCCATCATCATCAAAACTGACGGCTGCTGGAACTTGCTGCCATTTTTCCTTTGACTGGTAATTTTCATAGGCACTCTTGGCCAGTAAGGCCGCTTGCGGCAGGGACCAGGCTAACAGCAGCAAGGCTGATACTTGCAGGCAACGCAGGGCGATTTTTCCTTGATTTTTTCCAGAACCGCGGCTGACGCGAAATTTGTCCGGCAGCTTCATCAGCAGCAGTGAACAGAAAATCAAGACCAGTTCAATCAACAGTAAAAGAGCAGAATTGCCTAAAAAACTTTTTTCACGAAAAATCAGACCAAACAACAAAATACCAAGCAGGCTGCCATCAAGGCTCCAAACAAAGAGACAGGTAAAATTATCCAGACAGATTTCCAACCTGCTGATTCCGGCCAGCAGGCGAATAGTATCTTTGCGATAGCCAAGCTGCAAAGGCAAAAGCAGGCTTGTGACGTATAAAAGCAGGCTGCAGATCAAAGGCAGCCGGTCTACTGCATCGCGGCCGGGTCCAAGAGAATACAGAAAGACAAGGGCGAAGAGCAAACTGGAAGCGGCAATGTTGATTCTATTACGCATGGTCATTCTCCCAGACAAATTCGCGCGTCACACTTTTGCGCCAGGTCTTCATCGTGGGTGGCGATAAAGACGAGCGCGCCTGCCTGTGCCTGTTTTAAAAGCAAATCAGTGACCAGCCGGCGGTTGGCCGCGTCCAAAGAAGCGGTCGGTTCATCCGCGTAAATCACCTGACCCTGTTTGTATAAAAGGCGGGCCAGACCCAGACGCCGCTTTTCCCCGCCAGAAAGCACGGCTGCTTTTTCATGAGCTTGCGTTAAACCAAGCATTTTCAAGCAATGCAAGGCTTGTTCCTGGCTCTTTTTCGCCTTAGTCAAAGAAACGTTGTACAGCAGGCTTTCTTCATCGATGATTCCAGCATCTTGATAGAGAAAGGCCGCCTTTTCCCGCCAAAATTTCTCCCTTTTCCCTTCCGGCCAGCTGCTGGCATTCTCGCCATTGATCAGAATTTTTCCCTTGCTTGGCAGGCTTAACAAGCCGAGCAGGTTGAGCAAAGTGGTTTTGCCAGCGCCGGACCGGCCAACCAGGGCAACTGCTTGCCCGCCATTTGCTTGAAAAGATAAATCTTGAAAAAGCAGCTTGTCTCCTGTTTGCGCCGTAATCTGATCGGCAGAAACACTTATTCCTTTCATCGCGCTACATCCTCCTTTGTTTCAACACCGTAATTCTATCCCTAAAAAAAGTTCCAAAACCGCAAATGCCGTTGAATGGTCATCTGCGCCGGTGAATGGCAGCAAAAAAGCCCGCTGACCAGCAGCGAGCTTCGCTATTATTCTTCCCAGCGAATTTCCCCATTCAAGTAGGTCTTCGCCAGGGACATGTCATCCTTCAAAATCAAAAAGTCAGCAGGCAGGCCCGGACGAATTGCCCCGCACTTGTCCAGCAGGCCTTGGCTGCGGGCCGGGTTATAGCTGGCCATCAAAACAGCCTCTTCCTTGCCGGCCAGCCCCCAGTCAACCAGGTTCTTTACCCCGTCCTTCAGCTGCAAGACGCTGCCGGCCAAGTTGTCGCCATCCTTCAAGCGCGCCATCCCGTCCTTGACGTATACCGGCAGTTCCCCCAGCATGTAGTCGCCATCCGGCATCATCCCGGCTTCCATGCAGTCAGTGATCAAAACGATATGATCCTTGCCTTTTGCCGCCAGTAGGGCCTTGATGGCGCTAGGCGTGACGTGGTGACCATCCGCAATCAGTTCGTTATCCATGTTCTCTAAGGCCATGGCCGCGTTGGCGATATTTGGCCGGTTGTGGGAAAAGTCCGGCATCCCGTTAAAGGTGTGGGTAAAAATCGTTGCCCCAGCCTGAGCAGCTGCCTTAGTCTGGTCGTAGCTGGCACTAGAGTGACCCAAGGCCACCTTGACTCCCCGGCTGACAGCATAGCTTACGAATGCTGGCGTTCCCGGACGTTCTGGCGCAAGAGAGATCTTCTTCAGCATCCCCTTTGACGCTTCCAGCCACTTGTCCAGTTCTGCCGGGCTTGGGTCCATCATGTATTTTTGATTTTCCGCCCCCGCGTGTTCTTCCGTGAAAAATGGGCCTTCAAAGTGAATCCCTTGAATCTTAGCTCCGCTTTCTTCTCCCTGGTGAGCAGCCAGCATCCGGCAGACTTCAGCCAATTGCTCACTGGACGCGGTCACTGTCGTTGGCAGCCAGCTGGTTACCCCGGCACTCAGCAAGGCTTCAGACAGACGGTTGATCCCCTCCCAGTCGCTCTTCATCACGTCTTCTTTAACAGAGCCGTGGATGTGAGTATCGACATAGCCCGGTGCCACGCTAAAGCCAGTGTAGTCCACCGCGTCCGGCACTTGGCTGCCTTCTGGCAGGTAGGCCCCGAATTTACCATCAACAATCTCTAAATAGCCGCCTTTTTCCCGGCCATTTGGCAGGTAAAACTGATCAGCATGAATGTAATAGCGCATTTTTTCTCCTTAGTAAAACAATCTTTTTCTTCTATTATTCTTAACTCTGTAAGCCTTTTAGTCAATGCTTTGCTAAAAAATGAGCAAAAATAAAACTGCCTGTCTTAGGCAGTTAAAGATCAGCTATTGGATTTTTTGAAGAAAAAGCCCTGCGACCGGACCAGGTCTTCAGCAACTTTCTTCTGCTCATCCGTCAAATTGTAAAAACTTAGCCGCAAGCCGCCTTCAAAGAGCATCAATGCCAAATTGTCATGATCCTGCAAGGCAATTTTTAAACCAAGTGTTTCGTTCACACAAAAACGCTTGATGAGCTTGCTCAAGTCCGGGTATTCTAATTGGCTTAGAAGATCTTGATGACGCAAGGCGTTCAGCCGGTCATCACCGTAATCCACATCATGCAAATAGATTTCCGCGTCATAATAGCTGACCAGGCCCAAAATAATGAAAGAAAGCTTTTTAGAAAAAGATTTATAGTACTTTTCTTGAATAAATGACTCAAACTCATCAAATTTATCATTTCCAGCTTGAAAGGTTACAGGGAAGAAATCAAGGTAATACCATTTGCCTTCATTCTCTTCGTCATCTTTCGCCAGAATATCATCTAGTTTATTTTCCAACAATTCTACCCCTAAATCTGCCTTCATCTAACCCAAAGATAAACACAGGCAAAAGCCCAGCCGAATCAAAGTTAAAAGCAGGATGATCAGCCAGCTCTTCTGCAGCTTCATCCCTGCCCAAGCGGCTAAGCCTGTTAACACAACATACACCAGCAATCCGAGCAAAAGCTGCCAGCTGAAGGCCAAGAATAAAATAAGGAGGTTGGGCCAATAAGCTGTTGCCAAACCTGGACTAAGCAATTGCCAGATGGCGCGGTTTTCTTCTTTCGCTGACAATCGCCGCACCTTCATGAAGACCCACACTTCCTGCAAGTCTTGCTGGCAGGAAACAAAGATCCACAGCTGCATGGCCAAAAGGCCAAGGCCACACAAGATAGTGACTGGGGTGAGCAGGTAGATCCCATAGCTGATCTGCCCTGCCGCTGCTGCTTTCTGCGGCCCCTGGACTTCTAAAAGCCAGACCTCCAGCAGACTGACGACCGCGCTTAATTGCAGAAATTGTTTGTTAATTTTCATTTTGAGTCAGCACGCCTTGCTCTAAGACATAATGCTTGTTGTAGTTGATGCCTGGCACTTGATCGTGGGACGCGATCACCACGCTCCGCCCTTCTTTAGCCAGGTCATTGACCAAGTCCGCGAAAGCCAGCAAAGAATCCGCGTCCAAGCCTCTTGACGGTTCATCCAGCAGAATCACGTTCTGCTTTTCCATGATGGCCTGGATGATCCCGGCCTTCTGCCGCATCCCAATTGAATACTTGCTCATGCGCTGCTTGCTGGCTAAATCCAAGCCCAGTCTTTGACAAAAAGTCTGCGTGTAGTCATAGTCAAATTCATGCTTGAGCTTGGCCAGAAAACTCAAATTGCTCTTCAAGTCAGCAAATTCCAAGAAACCAGGGTTTTCAATCAAGGCGCCAATTTCATCTTTTTTGCCCAAAGTGCACTTCCCGCCAGTTGCCTGGTAGATGCCGGTAATTGCTTTAAATAAGGTAGATTTTCCGCAACCGTTTGGCCCAGTGATGTGGGCCAGGTCGCCTGGCTCAAGGGTAAAGGTCGCGTCCTTGATTACTTCCTGCCCTTGAAAAGACATCTGCAAGTGGTCAACTTCTAACATTTCTTTCCTCCAAAAATTATCAGCTTAATCGTCCTACAAACTGCCAATAGCTCTAAGCGCACCATAAAGAGGCCCAAGCTCAATTAAGTAGTGATATAAAAGTGGCAACAAAGTAGCTGCCGCTAAAAGCGGCCAGCCATTTGGCAACGTAAAGCTATAGGCATACAAGGACATTGTCAGCAGCAGAATCAAAAACTTAGCCAGCAGAATGATGATCGTCAGCCGAAACTCAGCTGGTCCTGCAATGCGGGCTCCAAACAAAAAACAAATCGCAAGTTGGCTTACGTAAAAGAGACTAGCAGTCAGCAGATTAAACTGAAGAATTTTTACATAAACCTTAGCAAGCGACTGACGTAATTCGACTAGCTCCCGGCTCTTTCTAAGAGCCAAGTCATAGCCCAAAATGATCAAGCAAGCCGGTAGCTGGATTAAGTAGGTGTAAAAGCCCGCCAAACCAATTCCAAACAGATTTTTTATCGGTGAGATGACAGGAGCAATAAGCGCTAAAAAGAGCATCATCCCCCAGACAGTCTTGGCTTTCGGATTCCAAAAAATCAGCTTCATTAATCCAGCAGTCCTTGCCCTGCTCTATGCATATAAAGACGCGCAAACAAAACAGAAAGGCCAGCATAAAAAATCAGGCTGACAAGCGGATATACAATTGTAACTCCCATTAGTTTTCCATTAACAGTCATGACACCTGGAGCCTGTATATTGCCAAAAAGCAGCGCGTATGCAAAATCATAGAGAACCGGAATATTCGTTTGAGCAATGACTATTGGAAGAACTGAACCAGCAAAACTGACCAGCAAGGCTACAGGAATCACCAAAATCGTCCGTTTGACAAAGAGACAAGTACTATAAGTCAATAAAGCCCAAATTCCCCAGCCCAGTGCTGAAATAACAGTATAAATCAAAAATTGTAAGCTTGCATTTTGGTTAAAAAGCGTAAAAGAAGTTTCTGATTGCTTAAAAGTAAGAGAAAAATCCAGATATCCGAACTTGACTGATACAAGCAAAAGTTCCATAGCGGTCAGCAATAAGCGGTACACGGCAGCTAGCACAAAAAGCTGCAGCCCCTGCTTGGCCCAATAGTTTCTCCTATTTACACGGGTCAAAGCGCTGCTGTCCAAGTTGCTGTTCTTTTGATAGATTAGCATCCAGCTGACGATTGCTGGGAATAAGGCCAAAAATAATACAAAGTGAATTATCGACTCATATCCACCCGCGAGCTGCGAGTTATAAAACAGTTGCCAAGCCAAATTCGAACTAGGCTTAAGCATCTTATTTGCCTCAATAGCGCCAAGCTGGTTCTGTGCATCAACCAGTGTCAATAAGGCTAATCCACCGAAAACATAGCGATTCTTTACTAAGTTCATCCCTTTCACCTACTTTTTATCCGCACTAAAGTGCAGTCTTACATTGCTGTAGTTGGGTTCGAAATTAGAAGATCTCACTGCCGCACGATAATGCTTATTTTTCACGCCAGTGTTATTGCCCCCTCTAGTTGTTTTATTTTTTTGCAAATTAGTTTCCGCTGATCGTGTTTCACCAACATTATTCACTAATTTAACTTTATAGCCAAAAGAATTTGGCATAGCATCACCATTAAATGACGCGTACTGGCTATTAGTTGTCTTCAAATTTGACTTTTGAGTTACACCCCATTGCCCCCAGCCGGGTACTCCAGTTGTTCCAGCGGTCCATGTTGCAGCACCAACTAACCCAGTTACTGATAATAGTGACATTGCAATTAACCCTGCCGTCAATAATTTTGCTTTTTTCATTACATTTTCCTCCTTGTTTTATAAAAAATAACCTATTTTTTCTTTTTGATTATATCATTATTTGTTTTTTTGCGTCAATGTGAAAAAGAGTTTTTTGTTATATATTATGCTTAACAAGCGCTAAGTATTTTCAGCTTTTTGCTAAATATTGTTAGACAGGTACTTCCTTTTTTATGAATAAAATATGTCTGCAGCTTATCCGGCAACCCATCCTGGCAACCCAAACTGGTATAGGCTATTTTTTCCAATTTATCGGCTTTTTGGCTATAATTAGATTAGATATTTCATGACATAAAGGAAAAAGATTATGACTGCAGACCTGCAAAATTCAAGACATCAATTAGGAAGACTGGTTGGCGTCAATAAGCGTGAAAATTACTATGAGCTTCATTACGCGACCGGCGAGATCGCCCGCGTCTACTTGATCGCAAGCGGCATCTTCCGCTACTGGCTGGATCCAAGTCAAGAATTTGCCGAAACAGATGACATGCTGGTCAAAGGCATCGAGCCCGACCCGCAATGTTTCGCCCGGGCCACGGCCCACGCGACCAGCGACATGTTCATCATCACCGCTGGCAGCTGCAAGTTGATTTTCCAGCAGAAAACCGGCACCTTCAGCATCTTTGACGAATCCGTCCACCGGCCGCGGATGGTCCAAGCTTCTGCCCTCGAACTGAGCGGCAAGCACAGCATCGAAATTCTGAAACAAGGGCAAAACGAATACTACTACGGCGGCGGAGTTCAAAACGGCCACTTCAGCCACAAGGGCGAAAAAATCACCATCAAGACCGATGGCATCACCGGGGCTGACGGCGTTCTGGCTGCCGTGCCTTTCTTCTGGACCAACGCTGGCTTTGCCGAACTGCGCAACACGACCGCGACTGGCCACTACGACTTCGGCCGGCAAAATTCCCAGCTCACCATCCTCAGCCACCGGACCCCGGTCTTTGACAGCTACTATATAATAGGAAACTCTCCGCAAGAATTGCTGTCCAGCTTCTATTATTTGACGGGCAAACCCTTCATGCTGCCCAGCTACGCCCTCTCCTTCGGCCACCTGGGCAACTTCCTTGATGGCTCCTGGCAAGAAGCTGACGGCAAGGGCCATGAAGCAGTCCGCTTTGAAGACAACCGCTACTACTCAAGAAAGGCTGAAACCGGCGCTCGCCTGCCTAGCCTGAACGGGGAAAAGGACTACCAGTTCTCCGCCCGGGCCATGCTGGACCGCTACCAGCGCTGGGGCTTCCCATTATCCTGGATCATCCCCAACTATGAAAGCCAAACCGCGGCCAAGCCTGATGACTTTGCCGCCTTTGCCAGCTATGCCCAAAATCGCAACTGCCATCCAGGCTTCTGGAGTGAAAAAGGCCAGCCTTTAGCCCGGCACAGCGAATTTGCCGCGGTCGACGACCCAAGCAGCGACTTGACTGCCGTCAATTCCGACCTGGCTAAGGAAAATCCGAAAGCCAAGCCCCTCACCCTGGTCCGCGACAGCCTCCTTCCTTACCAAGGCCAGGCTGCCCTGGCCTTCGGCGATGTCAGCGGCGACTGGTCCAGCATCAAAACGCAAATCTCTACCTTATTAGGTGCTGGTTTGTCCGGCCTGCCCTTCATTGGGGCAGCGGCTGGTGGCAAGCACGGGCAAGAAAACGCCCAAGTCGCCGTCCGCGACCTGGAATGGAAGACCTTTACCCCGCTTTTCTTCGTCATCGACGACCAAAGTCCCCTCAGCAAGACCCCTTTCGCCTTCAACAATAAGGTCTCCCGGATCATGAAGGCCTACCTTGGCTTGCGCGAGCAGCTAAAGCCTTACCTTTATGCCCTCAGCCGCCAGGCCCAAGACGGCCTGCCCCTGGTCCGGCCGCTCTTGATGGCCTTTCCGCATGAACAGGTTGGCTACGGCCGGGACTTTGCCGATGAATTCATGCTGGGCGACCAATTGCTTGTCGCGCCAATCGTCAACGGCAAGTCTGACAATCAAGGCATGAGCGTCCGCGACCGGATCTACCTGCCCGACAAGCAGACTGTCTGGATCGACCTCTTTACCGGCGACCGTTTGATGGGCGGCCGGGTCTACAACCGGCGCAAGTACCCTCTTTGGCAATTGCCCGTCTTCGTCAGAGGCGGCAGCATCTTTGACCTGGGCAACCGGCGCTTCGTTTTCTACCCGCAAGGCGACGCCTCCATCAGCACTTACAGCGACAACGACCAAAGCGACTACAAGCACAACAGCGCTCAAACCGTCATCCGCACCCATGTGGCCGACAGCAAGCTGCGCGTGATCATCGAACCAACCACCGGCTACTACCCGAACATGGCCATTAAAGAGAAAACCTTCCTTTATATATACTGTGACCAGCACCCAGATGAAATCCAGCTCCGGGCCGGCGACAATGAAGTCATCACCTTGACCGAATACGGCACGCCGGAAACCCTGCAAAGAGCCAAGGAAGGCTTCTACTACGACAACAAGTTCTGCTGGCCGGAAGGCTTCAAGGACTTGGGTTCAACCCCTCGCCCAGCTTTGATCATCAAGTTGCAGGAGCGGGACATCAAGCAGGAAAAGCTGGAAATCCTGGTCAACAACTTCCGCTTCGCCAATGAGCAACTGGTTCACCAGATCACCGACGCCGCCCTGCCCCTGCCGGGCAAGGTCGAAGTCGACCGAGATAAAATCAGCGCTCACTCTTTGACGGTCAAGTGGGCCCAGCGGACGCCTAGTGTCCAGATCGAATTGAACGGCCTGCTCTACACCGGGATCAGCGGGAACATCTTCACCTTCACCGACCTGGCCGCCAACACTGGCTACCGGCTGCGCCTCCGCTATGAAGCTGGCTACAAGGTATCCGAATGGTCCGACCTCTTGCAGGTCAAGACCAAGCGGGACCCGCGGGACTTTATCATTTCCAATGTCAAAGTCACTTCCAGCCAAGAAAGTGAACGTGGCCACCAGCTGAAAAACCTCCTGGACCGGCGACTGGCAACCGACTGGCAAAGCGTGGGCAAGCCAAGTGAGGACCAGCCACTGACTTTGACCTTCAGCTTCCCGGACCAAACGGAATTAAACAAGCTGATCTACCTGCCAAGAGCCAGCAGCCGGGATGGCCGGCCTTTGAAGATGCGGGTTGAAATCTCCACCGACGGTGAAAACTTCACCAGCTACGGATCTGACTACCAGTTCAACAGTGACTGCAAGAACAAGGTCATCGGTCTCAGAGGGGTCAGCGCCAAGGCTGTCCGCCTCAGCATCCTGGAAACGACCGGCGATTACGCTGCCGCCAGCGGCATCGACTTCTACCGGCCCCTTAAATAAGCAGTAGTTTTTAGACAATTTTAGACAAAAAAACAGTGGAAAGCTTCGCTATGAAGCTTCCACTGTTTTTCTTTAATCGAATCCGAGATATTCTCAGATTCTTTTCGCTGAGAAGGCAAGGATTGAATGAAATGTTGTTTGGATTTGTGTGTTAACCCTTGTCAGCACCTGCAGTAATCCCACTGACGTAGAACTTCTGCATGATGATGAAGAGGATCGTGATTGGGATAGCAATGATGACACAGCCAGCCACGAATTGGGCGAAGTAGGTCGTCGCGCTCCCCTTTGAAGAAGAAAGCATGTTGTACAGACCGTACGCGATCGTGTAGGTCTTTGGGTCACCTGAAGTAGAGAGGATGATCCCGGAGAAGATGAAGTCTACCCATGGTGCCATGAAAGTCGTTAAAGCTGTGTAGACGATCATTGGCTTGGAGAGCGGCAGGCCGATCTTAGTGAAGACCTGCCATTTGGTTGCACCATCCAGTTCAGCTGCTTCATCCAGTGACCGCGGGATAGTGTCGAAGAAACCCTTGGCAACGTAGAAGCCAAGGCCGGCACCACCGACGTAAACCATGATCAAGCCGCCCAGGTTCAGCATGTTCAGCCCCTTCAAGATGTAGTAAAGGGCGATCATGGACATGAAGCCAGGGAACATGCCCAAAACCAGGGCAATCTGCAGGAATGGCTTGCGGAATTTAAAGCGTAAGCGGGACAGAACGTAAGCAACTGAGATTTGGATAAAGGTTGACAGAGTAGCGGAAATAATCGCTACGATCAAAGTGTTGATAATCCAGTGCAGGTACGGGAACTGGGAGTTGGTAAAGATCCCGATGTAGTTCTGCAAAGTCCATTTTTCAGGGAAGAAGGTTGAGATAAAGCCAGTGTCATTGTATGAGAAGCTGGCCAAAACGATCCAAAGAATGGGGATCAGCCATAAGATTGCCAAAATCGTCAGCAATAAATATCTGAAGAAAAGGGATACTTTTCTCTGGTTAGAGTAAGACTTCAATTTTATCCCTCCTTAAACGCGGTGGTGTGACGGTAAGCGATCAAGGAAATCGTCGCACTCAAGATGAAGATCAAGATGCCCAGAACGGCTGAGGCGTTGTAGCGCTGCTGCTGACCGAAGGTCAAGTTGTAGAGCCAGTTGACCAGAAGGTCGGTTGAGCCGGCACCGTTGTAGTTGTTGTTCATTGGCTTACCACCAGTCAACAGGAAGATAACGTTGAAGTTGTTGATGTTGCCGATGAACTGCTGAATCAAGGACGGACCCATGACAAAGAGGATCTGCGGGAAGGTAATGTTGTGGAAAATCTGGAAGGAGTTAGCCCCGTCGATTCTCGCTGCTTCAATCTGGTCTTGTGGCAGGTTTTGGATAATTGCCATGGAAACCAGCATTGAAACCGGAATACCAATCCACATGTTGACGATGATGACCGTCAGCCGGGCTACCCAAGGGGCAGCTTCATTGTCGATGAAGTGAATCGGTCCTGAAATCCAGCCCCAGTTCTGCAGCAGGGTGTTCAAAGGCCCCTGCGCGTCCAGGAATTGCGCGATCAACAGCAAGGAAACGAATTGCGGTACAGCGTAAGCAATGATGAAGATCGTCCGCCATACTTTCCGGTGCTTGATCCCCTTGGATTCAATCAAGAGGGCCAGGAGCACCCCACCTAAGAAAGTGGTTGCCGTGGCAGCTACGGCCCAGATCAAGGTCCAGCCCAGGACAGGGAAGAAGGTCCCGGCCAGGTCCCCGCTCAAAACATTGCCGAAGGCTTGGAAACCAGTCCAGGAGAAGCCGATCGGGTGTTGGCGGTCGTAGTTGGTAAAGGCCATGGAAATCATGAAGACAGTTGGCAAAACAGTGAAGAGGATAATCCCCAGCAAAGGTACGAACATTAAGGTCGCGTGCAGGCGGGAGTCCAGCAGGCTGGCCAGTTCTTCCTTGTTGGTGGCAATGTGCTTGCCATCACGCTTCTTGATGTAGTTGGCCCGGGTTGAGCGCAAGTTGGTAATGTAGAGGCAGATGAAACCGATGACCAAGAAGAGAGCCATAATCCCGAAGAGGAGGATCAGGACTGAATTATCTGGCTGTTTAGTCACGTAAACGCCTTGAGCTTGGTCAAAGACGACTCTCTTGGTCTTGTTTTCCCCAAGGTTGCTCAGCATGCTGAGGGCACTGGCCCCGCTAAAGATGAACCAGACCAGGAAAACAATTTCACTGATCAGCAGGCTGAGGCCCTTGGCCCACTGCTTATTCTTCAGGGCGCTGGCGCCCATGAAGAAGAAGGACAGCTTGTCAGCCGCGTCCCCCTTGGACCAGACTTCTTTGTAGCTGGCTGCCGGAGGAACATGTCCTTTTCTTTTAAACATTTTTCATTACTCTCCTTCTCAAGCTTAATTAAAGTTGTTGCTGCTTAATTAAATTACTTTTGAGAAATCTTCTTTGAGAACTTGGCAAGTTGAGCCTTGTATTGGCTGGCCTTGATCTTGCCGTCGTAAGTACCGCTGATCAGAGGAGCTGCACCGTCCCAGAAGGTTGCCATTTGTGGCAGCTTTGGCTGCAGAACTGAGTTGCCTGGTTGCGCCATTTCGATAACTGACTTGGCAACTGGGTCGTTTTGTACGGCACTTGAGTTAACAGCGCTCTTCAAAACTGGGATTTGACCAGCCTTTTCGTGGGCGATCAATTGTGACTTCTTGTTGGTGATGTAAGCAGCCAGTTGTGAAGCGGCCTTGGCATTTGAAGTGTGGGAGTTAACCGCGAACCCTTCGATACCCAAGAAGGCTTCCAATTGCTTCTTCTTGCCGCCAACAGTTACAGTTGGGTACTTGGCAACAGCAAAGTTCTTGCCCAAGATCTTCTTGATGTTGGCAGCGTTCCATGGACCGTCCATGATGGCGTCAGCATTGCCCTTCTTCAGCTGGTTCAAAGCGTTTGAAGTCTGCATTACACCCTTGTTGCTCTTTTGCTTGGCAATCCAGGTCAAAGCGTTGACACCGTTTTGGCTGTTGAAGGTTGACCCCTTCAAGCTTTCACCGTTTTCCCCGTACAGGGTAGTGCCAGCTGAGAAGAAGATTGGCCACATGGTGTAAGCGTTGGTGAAGTCAGTTGCCAGAACGCCCTTGGAAGTCAAAGTGTCCCAGTCCTTAACATCGCTGGCTGACAGCTTGGACTTGTTGTAGTAGATCGTGTCGGCTTGTTGAGCGTATGGGTAAGCGTAAACCTTGCCCTTCCAGGTAACGCCCTTGTATGCCTGGGTGACATAGTTCTTCTTGATGTTGGCAGTGTCACTTGGTGACAGCGGGTTGATGTAACCTGCGTTTGCCATTTGGCCTAATTGGTCGTTTGGAACTTCAAAGACGTCGGCTGCTTTGGAAGCGTCCTTGCCAACGTCAGTCTTGGCGTTAGCTGAACCGTTAGGACTTTGGGTAACCTTAACAGTAATGTTTGGATACTTCTTGTGGAAGTCCTTAACAATGTCCTTGTAGTATGATACTTGTTCAGTGTCTACCCACAAGGTAAGTGATGCCTTCTTGTCGGCAGTTGATGAACTGCTGTTGCTGCTCTTGGAGCATGCTGACAAACTCAAGGCAGCCAATACTGCCGCGCTGCTCAAAGCAGCCTTCTTAAAGAAACTCATTTTTTCCTCCTAAACAAACAATTGTTTATTTTTTCATCATCTTGCAGCTCGAGCTGCAAGTTGATTAGCTGAATTAATTATTCTTAAGCGTCCGATATTTGATGGAATTAATCGGTAATCGTTACTTGCGTTTCCTTGTCAAAGAAGTGGGCGTTGTTCAAGTTGAAGCCCGCCTTGACGCTGTCGCCTGGCTTATGGAAGTCACGGGCGTTGACAACGCCGACGAATTCGGTCTTGTCAACGTTCATGTACAGCTGGCTGGTTGCACCCAGCAATTCGGAAACGACAACCTTGGCGGAAACGACCGCTTCCGGCCAGGTTTCCAGGAAGGCTTCTTCCATGTGGATGTCTTCTGGCCGCAGGCCCATTACGACCGGCTTGCCGTTGTAGCCCTTGGCGTCCAGCGTCTTGGCCCGGCCTTCCGGCACCTTAAGCTTGATGCCTTGACCATCGTCAATGTAGCCGTCCTTGTAGGTCACGTTGAAGAAGTTCATCTGCGGTGACCCGATGAAGCCGGCAACGAACTGGTTGGCTGGCTTGTTGTAGACTTCCTTTGGCGTGCCGATCTGCTGGATCCGGCCGGCGTTCATGACAACGATCCGGTCAGCCAAGGTCATGGCTTCGGTCTGGTCGTGGGTAACGTAGATGGTGGTCGTCTTCAAGTTCTGGTGCAGCTTGGCGATTTCCGCCCGCATGGAGACACGGAGCTTGGCGTCAAGGTTGGACAGAGGCTCGTCCATCAGGAAGATCGGGGCGTCACGCACGATCGCTCTACCCAAGGCAACCCGCTGTCTTTGCCCACCGGACAGGTCGGCTGGGCGCCGTTCCAAAAGGTGGGCCAGGCCCAGGACTTCAGCGGCATTCTTGACCCGCTTGTCGATTTCATTCTTGTCATAGTGGCGCAGCTTCAAGCTGAAGGCCATGTTGTCGTAAACCGTCATGTGCGGATAAAGGGCGTAGTTCTGGAAAACCATGGCGATGTGGCGGTCGCGGGGAGCCACGTCGTTCATGACCTTGCCACCGATTTCCAAAGTCCCTTCAGTGATGTCTTCCAAGCCGGCAACCATCCGTAAGGTCGTTGACTTACCACAGCCAGACGGGCCGACAAAGACGATAAATTCGTGATCGCCAATGTGCAGGTCGAAGTCTGACACTGAGTAGTCGTCAGCGTTTGGATACTTCTTGTAGATGTGATTTAAGTTGATTTTTACCATTTTTCCTTACCTAATTCCCTGCTTCAAAAACTTTCTCAATCTCGGTCAAATCCAAGGCGCTGGTTGAACCAACGATGTAGTCGGCCCCTTTCAAAACGATCGGATCGCCAATCCCGACCGCGAACTGGCCGGCCGCCTTGATGGCCGCTACGCCTGCTGGCGCGTCTTCGAAAGAAATTACTTCATTCTTCTCCAAACCAAGCAGTTCCTGGGCCCGGATGTAGATTTCCGGATCCGGCTTGCCGTGCTTGAGGGTGGCCGGGTCAACCCGGGCGTCAAACATGTCTTCCAAATCCAGCTGCTTCAAAATCAAAGGAGCGTTCTTGGAAGCTGAGGCCAGGCCCATCTTTAAGCCTTGAGCCTTGGCCTGCTTGAGCAGGTCGTCCATCTTTGGCAAGATGTCGGCCCGGGTCATGTCCTTGACCGCGTTCACGTAAGCCTCGTTCTTCTTGGCCGCCAGGGCTTCTTTTTCTTCCTGGCTGTAGTCGTTTTCCTTGTGCCCGTATTCCAGGATGATTTCCAAAGAATCCATTCTGGACAAGCCGCGCAGCTTGTCGCCGAATTCTTCCGGCAGTTCAATCCCGATGCCGCGGGCCAGGTCTTGCCAAGCCTTGAGGTGGTAGACGGCCGTGTCAGTGATGACCCCGTCCAGGTCAAAAATTAATCCTTTAAGCATTGGCTTTGTCCTTCTTTCAAAGTTACTTCCTGGTCCCAAACCTTGACTGGCAAGTCTTCACCAGACAGAAGGGTCAGCTTGACTTCCTTGTCCTTTTCAACTGCCAAAGCCAAGATGCGGCCGCGGTAGTTGATCTTGAAGCTGTAGCTGGACCACTTCTTTGGCAGGAATGGGGCAAAGCTGATGCCGTCTTCGTTGTAGCGCATGCCGGCAAAGCCTTGCACGATGGCCAGCCAGCTCCCGCTCATGGAAGTGATGTGCAAGCCGTCAACCGTGTCGTTGTTGTAGTTGTCCAGGTCCAGGCGGGCAGTCCGTTCATAGAATTCAACCGCCTTGTCCTGCTTGCCCAGTTCAGCAGCCAGAATGGCGTGAATTGACGGACTCAGGGAACTTTCGTGAACCGTCATCGGTTCGTAGAAGTCGTAGTTTCTTTCCTTCTCTTCCTTGGTGTAGTGGTCATTCAAGAAGTAGATCCCTTGCAAAACGTCGGCTTGCTTGATGAATGGGGACCGCAGGATCTTGTCCCAGGACCAGTGCTGGTTCAGCGGCAGTTGGTCAGCCGGGATGGTGTCCTTGCTTCTGAGGTCCTTGTCCAGGTAAGTGTCATGTTGGACGAAGATGCCCAGTTCCTTGTCTTCTGGCAGGTACATCCGGTCGACAATGTCTTGCCACTTGGCCAGTTCCTCGTCAGTTACCTGCAGGCGCTTCTTGGCTGCTTCCGTTGCCAATGGCCAGCGCTCGATCGTGTAGCCCAGAAGCCACTTGGCCATGGTATTGGTGAACCAGTTGTTGTTGACGTTGTTTTCGTATTCGTTCGGGCCGGTTACCCCGTGGATCATGTATTGGCCCTTGCGCTTGGAGAAGTGGACCCGGTCAGCCCAGAAGCGGGCAGTTGAAACCAAGACGTCCATGCCTTCGTCCTTGACGTAGGAGTCATCACCCGTGTAACGGGTGTATTGGTAAATAGCGAATGGAATGTCCGCGTTCCGGTGGATTTCTTCAAAAGTGATTTCCCATTCGTTGTGGCATTCAATCCCGTTGAAGGTAACCATTGGGAAGAGGGCACCCTTGAGGCCTTGCTGGCGGGCGTTGTGGAAGGCACCTGGCAATTGTTCATGCCGGTATTCCAAGAGGGACTTGGTAACTTCCTTAGGCGCAACGGCCAGGTACATCGGCACGATGAAGGCTTCAGTGTCCCAGTAAGTGGCACCGCCGTACTTTTCACCGGTAAAGCCCTTCGGCCCGATGTTAAGGCGTGGGTCTTGGCCGTAGTAGGTCATGAAGAGCTGGAGGATGTTGAAGCGGATCCCCTGCTGAGCAGCCGGATCACCTTCAATCGTCACGTCGCAGCTTGCCCAGCGCTTTTCCCAGACAGCTTCATGGTCGGCCAGGTTCTGGTCAAAAGTCTTGCTGGTCAATTTGGCCATCAGTTCATCGGCCTTGGCTGCTTGTTCTTCATCAGCCACGTCCCGGCTGGTGATGACGATGACGTCCTTTTCCAGTTCCCAGCTTTGGCCGGCCGCCAAAGTCTTGGCGAAGTGCTCGCTGACTTCGCCGCTGGCGGTAGTCACGTCGCCGGAAAGGATTTGACCGTCTTCCCGGGTAACTTCCTTCAAGAGAACCGTGAATTGTGGGGTGCCGAAGTTGTTTGGCTTGGTCCGCAGCTGGATGCTGCGGCCGTCAGCATCTTCGCTTAAGGCATCCCAGAAGCCTTCTTCGTAGTTGCTGTCTTCGTTGACCACGTTCCCGTTCAAGCGGCTGGCAATTTGCAGGTCAGCTTCACCGCTGAGGACAGTGGCCTTGACCTTGATCAAAGCAGCTTCCTTGATGACGGAGCTAAGGAAGCGGGTGAAAGTAAATTGAACCCGGCAGTCCTTGCCTTCATAAATAAAACTTCTGGTAAGCAGGCCTTGGTGCATGTCCAGGCTAAGACTGAAATCACTGATTTCATCAGTTGCCAGGTCCAGCTTGTGACCGTTGATGGTCACCGGCAGGTCAATGAAGCTTGGGGCGTTCAAGGTCTTGCCGAAGTAGTCCGGGTAACCGTTCTTCCACCAGCCGACCCGGGTCTTGTCCGGGAACCAGACACCGGCGTAGTAGGTACCCTTCAAACTGTCGCCGCTGTAGCCTTCTTCAAAGTTGCCGCGCAGACCCATGTATTCGTTGCCGATTGAAGTCATGCTTTCCTGAAGGCGCTTGTCTTCTTTTGAAAAGGTATGACTGGTCAATTTCCAGGGATCAATTTCAAAAATTCTTTTCATCGCTGTTCTTCCTCGCTCAAATCATTCTGTAATCATTATCAGCTAATATGCAAACGCTAACAAGCTTTATTTTTATGTTACCGTTAACAGCTTCTATTTCACACTCAGAACATAGCCCTTGTCAGCCAGCTGGCCAGCTTCCAAGCCCCGGCTCAAAGCGGCTTTCGCGCTTAGGCTGACAGCTTGGCCGGTCGTGTTGAACCAGCCTTCGATAGTTTCCTTGCCGGTCCGCTTGACGTGAATTAAACCGTTTTCGGCAACTTCCAGCCAGGTCTGCCCCTTGCTCAGGCTTTCCCAGTGCTGGCGGCGGAAGGCGATGATCGCCTGAACTGCCTGCCAGACCGGACTGCCCTTTTGGCTCCAGTCCATTGGCTTGCGGCAGTCAGGGTCATTGTCCCCGCTCATGCCCATTTCCGTCCCGTAGTAGATGCATGGAGAACCGGTTTGAATGAAGGTGAAGGCCAAAGCCTGCAGGGCCTTGTCTTCATCTTCACCGGCCACCGTCTTGATCCGGGCAGTGTCGTGTGAGTCCAAAACGTTCAGCATGGCTGAGTTGCTCTGCTCTCTGTAGAGGAAGAGCTGGTCAGTCAAGAGTTCAGTCATGGTCTTGGCATCTTGCGTCCCCTTGAGGAAGTGGTCGGCAATCTGGCCAGTGAATGGGTAGTTCATGGTACCGGAGAATTCATCCCCATTCAGCCAGGATTGGCTGGAGTGCCAGGATTCGCCCAGGACGTAGAAGTCAGGCTTGATGGCCGTAACAGCTGCCTTGAACTTCTTCCAGAATTGGTGGTCAACTTCGTCAGCCACGTCAAGCCGCCAGGCATCGATGTCGAATTCCTTGACCCAGTAGGTCGCGATCGTCAAAAGGTAGTCCACGACTTCCGGGTTGGCGGTGTTCAATTTCGGCATATGCTTTTCAAAGGCAAAAGTCTCATAGCTTGGGTCGGCCGGGTCATATGGTTCAACCGGGAAACGGTTGATGTGGAACCAGCTGGCAAAGCGGGATTCCGGCCCATTTTTGACAACATCCTGCCACTGCATGGAGGAGTCGCCCATGTGGTTAAAGACCGCATCCAGCATGACCTTCATCCCCCGGGCGTGGGCTTCGTTGACCAAGCGGGCAAAAAGCTGCTTGTCCCCAAAGTCCGGGTCGATTTCCAGGTAGTCAATCGTGTCGTACTTGTGGTTGGAGCTGGCCTTGAAGATCGGGCAGAAGTACAGGCCGTTGATCCCCAATTCTTGCAAGTAGTCCAAGTGGTCCAGCACCCCTTGCAGGTCACCGCCGTAGTAGTCTTCCCGGCCTGGGTGGTCGCTTGGATTCCAAGCCTTGACGCCCTCTGGGTCATTGCTCTTGTCCCCGTTGGCAAAGCGTTCCGGGAAGATCTGGTACCAAACTGTCTCCTTGACCCAGTCCGGGCTCTTGGTCATGTCGACTGCATGGAAGTAAGGGAGCTTGAAGTAGTTGTTCGGGTCCTCGTAGCTTTCCTTTTCGTTCTTTCTAAAGCCACGGTCGCCGTAAACCCATTCCTCGCCATCTTCGCCGTGAATTTCAAAGACATACTGGGCCCGGTGCAAAGGCAAAGTCACTTCCGTTTCCCAGTAGTCGTTTACTTGGCCGCGTCCGGCCAGGTCCATGGCCTGCTTCTTCAAGTTGGTCAAGGGTTCGTGAACGTCACAATAGTGGACGTAGACTGCCTTGACGTCGCGGCCCGTGTGCAGGCGCAGCTTCATGGTCTCCGTCGTCACCAGGTAGCAATCTTCGCTTTCAGGTCTGTGTCTAACTGCTGCTGTTTGCATTTTTGTTTCCTCGCTAAAAAATCATCATCACGTTTGTTATTTGCTTCTTGCTTTATTGCTTATTTTTTCTTTTGCAAAACTGCCCCGGCAAAAGGCATCAAGGTCAGTTCCTTGCCTTGCAGGTTGATGCTGCCAGCCGTCAAGACGGAAGTCATCTCTTCTGGCAGGGTCAAGTGCTCCTTCTTGGCGCTGAGGGAAACGACCACTAAAGCCCGGTCATCCCCTAAATCCCGCTGGTAGACCAGGAGGTCTGCTTTGGTATCCAGCAGGTAGTAGCTGCCCTTGGTAAACAAAGGCGTTTGCTTCAATTTCAGCAGCTGCCGGTAGAAGTTGAGCATGCTGGATGGGTCAGCATCTTCGCTGGCCACGCTGACCTTGTCCCGGCTTCTGCCAGTCAGCCAAGGCTTGGCAGTGCTAAAGCCGCCATACTGGCTGTCGTCCCAAGGCATTGGTCCCCGGGCCGGCAATTTATGGGTCTGGCTGGCCATTTCCAGAGCCGCTTTTTCATCGACTCCGGCTTCGCCAGCTTCCTTGACAAAGTCAGCCACCGTTTCATCAGCAAACTGCTCTACATTGTCAAATTCCAGGTTGTGCAGGCCTAATTCTTCTCCGTAGTAAATCACCGGGATCCCCCGCTCCAGGTACATGGCCATGGCCAAAGACCGCTGCTGAACCGGAGTCTTGGCGATCCGGGTCGCCAGGCGGGCCATGTCATGGTTGCTCCAGTACAAGGTTGGCGCGGCCGACAAAGTCTGCTGCCAGACGGTCTGGTTTTGCTTGAAGGCCAGCCAGTCAAACTCTTTTGGCTGGTATTGGCCGCTGAAGTCGGGGTTGACGGAATCTTCTTTTTCCGTAAAGTAGCGGAAGGTAATGACTGAGTCCATCAAATTCCGCTGAGGGTCGGTGTAGTCGGCCGCCAGGTTGATGCTGGCGCTGGCCGCTTCCCCCAAAAGCAGGAGATTAGGAAATTCTTCCCGCAGGCGAGCACAGAAAGGAGCCAGCCATTCCTGCACTTCCGGCCGGTTGGCGAAAAAGTCTTCCGCGATGACCGGCTTGTCGTCCTCACTTGGGTAGGACTGGCGCAGGTCAGCCTTGGCGATGTGGATGAAGGCATCCAGGCGCAGGCCGTCGACCCCCTTCTTGAGCCAGAACTCAGCCGCCTTGAACATTTCCTCGCGGACAGCCGGATTCTTCCAGTTAAGATCTGGCATTTCCTTGGCAAAAAGGTGGAAGTAGGACTGGCCCGTTCCGGCCGGGTCAGCTGCCCAGCAGCTGCCGCCAAAGAAGCTGCCCCAGTTGTTTGGCCGGATCCCGTCTTTACCGGCAAAAATGTAGTAGTCCCGGTAAGGGCTGGCCGGATCACTAACCGCGGCCTTAAACCATGGATGCTGATCAGAAGTGTGGTTTAAAACAAAGTCCATGATCAGCTTGATCCCGGCCTGGTGCAGGTCGGTGACCAGCGCTTCAAAGTCTGCCATGGTCCCCATGACCGGGTCGATCTTGTAGTAGTCGCTGACGTCATAGCCATTGTCGACGCCCGGTGACTGGTAGATCGGGTTGAGCCAGACAGCGGTGATGCCCAGCTGCTTTAAGTAGGGAATCCGCTGGCGGACGCCGTTTAAGTCGCCGATGCCGTCGCCGTTGCTGTCTTGAAATGATTTCGGGTAAATCTGGTAAATAATGGCATTCTTTTGCCATGCATCCTGCTTAGTCATGTTTCTTTTTCCTCCAGTAAAAATTTAACCAAATTTGTTGTAGCGCTTACAAGCATAGCCTGTCTGTTATCGGTAACAAAAGGCAATGAAAAAAGCATCCCTAAGGATGCTTCAGTCACTATTTGGTTGATTCGGCCTCGCTCAAGCTTGGTTCGATAAAGACCTCCCCTTGCGGAGCGCCATTTTGGGAAATTTTTCTTAAAATGAGTTCCGCCAGCTTCTCGCCAATCAGCCACAGGTTCTGCTTGACAGTCGTGATCGTCGGCGATGACACCCGGTCTAAAAGGACCCCGTCATAGCCGATCACGCCAAAGTCTTCCGGAATCTTGGCTTCTGCCTCTACCAGGGCCTGGATAACCCCCATGGCAATCCGGTCGCTGGCGCAGGCAAAGCAGGTGTTCTTGGGAAATTCACCCAAGTGTTCCTGGATAAATTCGCGGGCCGCGGCTGAGCTGTTTTCCACCCGGAAGACACTGGGAATCTTCTTGTTTTGCTGCATGGTGTTGACATAGCCGGCTTCTCTGGAAAATTCAAAGGCTTCACGGACATCGATGCCGATAAAGACCACGTTCCGGTAGCCAGCCTTCAAGGCGTACTTGGTTGCCATGGTCTCACCGGCCAGGTTGTTGGTGTCAACAAAGTCGTAGCCGCCCCGGTTCTCGCCAAACAAAACAAAGGGCTGCTTGAGCTCATTGAGCATGCCGTAGTCACTGGTTCTGGCCCCGGTGATCACGTAGCCGTCGGCTGCCCCCTGGTCCAGCTGGCTCCCCTTCAAGAGCAGCTGGAGAGAATAGTTTTTCTTCTTCAATTCCGTCGCCATGCCAAACAAGACATTGGTAAAGTAGGGGTCAGTCTCATCGATGTCTTCCAAAATCACGAACTTCACCACGCTGGTCTGGTTCTTGGCCAGGGCCCGGGCAGCGTTGTTGGGGTGGTAGTTCAACTTGTGCATGGCATCTTCAACGACCACCTGCAGTTCCGGGGCGACCAATTCGGGGTGGTTGATCACCCGCGAAACGGTCATTTTCGACACGTGGGCCTTGCGAGCCACATCTTCTAAAGTAGCGGTTCTCTTCAAGCAAATTTCCTCCCATCAAGGATTCATAGTCTAACTTTTTCCTTCTTCACTTCCTACGCTAGATTCTAACACAAAATAGTATATTTTTTGTAAGTTTAAAAATTCGCTTTCAAAAAATTAGATTATCTATTCAACTAATCAGATAAATGACTTATTTTTCCACCCGGCAAAGAAAGGCCGCGTAAGGAGGTAACAGAGACTTGGACAGGTCTTCCGGAACGGGAACGTTGGCCAGGAGGACTTCCTTGACCTTATCCGGCAAGGAGACTTCCTGCTCCTCGCCAGTCAAGTTGCAGACCAGCAGCCACTTGTCTTCGGCGTTTTCCCGGTGGTAGGCCATGACGCCATCTGCCGTGTCCAAAAGTTCAAAGGACCCATCGGTCAAGATCCGCTCCTGGTGGCGGAGGGCAATCAGCTTCTTATAGAAATAATAAATTGAATCAGGATCATTCACTGCATTTTGAACGTTTATTTTCTGGTAGTTGGGGTTGACCGCCAGCCAAGGCCGGCCACTGGTAAAGCCGGCCGAGCTTGAATCATCCCACTGCATTGGGGTCCGGGCATTGTCCCGGCCGCGAGCATTGATGGCCTTGATCAGGTCCTCCTTCTTCCAGCCCTCTGCCAGCCGCTCTTGATACATCCGCCGAGCTTCGATGTCTTCTACCTCGTCGATAGCAGAAACCGGGCAGTTGGTCATCCCGATTTCCTCGCCCTGGTAAATGTAAGGTGTCCCCCGCAAGCCGTGCAGGAGCAGTGCCAGCATCTTGGCGCTGCGCTCACGGTACTGCTGGTCATTGCCGAAGCGGGACACGATCCGCGGCAGGTCGTGGTTGTTCCAAAAGAGGCTGTTCCAGCTGTGGTTGAAGTCCAGCTTTTGCCACTTGGCCAAGACATTCTTCAAATCGCCGTAATTAAGGGGCTTGGTGTCCCACTTTTCCTTGCCGGCCTGCTTGTCCAGTTCCGTGAATTCAAACTGGAAGACCATGGACAGCTCTTTTCTGTCCGGGTCGCTGTAAAGGGGAGCGTTGGCCAAAGTTGCCCCCCAGGTTTCCCCGACCGTCAAAAAGTCCCGGTCGCCAAAAGTCTTCCGGTGCATCTCCTGCAGGTAGTCGTGCAGCTTAGGGCCGTTGGCGGTGATCTCTTCTTCTGGCACCTTGCCGATCAGTTCGATTACGTCCATCCGGAAGCCCCCGATCCCCTTGTCGATCCAGAAGTTCATCAAGTCGTAGACCTTCTGCCGCAGGGCCGGGTTCTTCCAGTTCAAATCCGGCTGCTCTTTGGCAAAAAGGTGGAGGTAGTACTGGCCGACCTGGCCGTCATATTCCCAGGCGCTGCCGGAAAAAGCCGACTTGAGCTCATTGGCCTTGTCCGCCCAGACATAGTAGTCGTGTTCCGGGGAGGATGGATTTTTCCGGGCTTCAATAAACCAAGGGTGCTGGTCAGAAGTGTGGTTGACCACCAGGTCCATCACGATCCGGATCCCCCGCTTCTTGGCCTCACTGATTAATTCCTCCATGTCCGCCATGCTTCCGTACTTAGGATCAATCGCTTCGTAGTCGGCGATGTCATAGCCATTGTCAACGCCTGGTGACTTGTAGACCGGGCAGAGCCAGATAGCATCGATGCCCAATCCTTGCAGATAGTCCAGCCGCTTGATGATCCCCTGCAAGTCGCCGACCCCGTCACCGTTAGTGTCCTGGAAGGACTTGGGATAAATCTGGTAAATCACGGCCTGCTTCCACCATGGTTCTTGCTTTTCTGTTGTCATTTTATTTCCTCAAACTCTCATCTAAATTCAGCTGAAGCGCTGTCATTTTTCTACAAGTTTAGTATAGGAAAAACAGGCGCGGATGCAAGCAGTTACCGCTAACCAAATGAAAAAGAGCTGCCAGGGCAGCTCTCATAAATACATTATCGTGCTATTGGTAAAGCTGGGTCAGCTTGTCCTTGTTTTCGTCATAGTTGATCCCGGAGAAAAGATGGTCCAGCCACTCCAGGCTCAATTTAAACCAGCGGGCCGTGTGGGGATTGCCCTGCCAAAAGATGTCTTCCGTGGACAGTTCCGGCGTGGCCAAGGAGTAGCCGTGATAGCCGATGTCAAACATGTGTGCCTCGCACTTGACCTTGTTTTTGAACAAGGCTTCCTCGTAGGCCATGGCATTGGTTGGCAGGCAGATCGGGTCATTCCAGGACTGAAAGATGAAAGTCGGCGGCGTCTTGGGAGTTACCCCCAAGGCCGTGTCGATCAACTTCGGGTCATCCGGCAAGGCCCCGTCAGCCCGGCCGCCAATTTCAAAGGCCACCTTGTGGACATCAGTCAAAGGATAACCCAGAATCGTGGCATTTGGCCGGACCTGGTCCCCCTTATAGCCATACTTTTCCTGGTATTCAGCTTCGTCAGCCAGGTAGTTGGCCGCGCTGACGATATGGCCGCCGGCAGAAAAGCCGATGGTCATGATCTTGTCTGGGTCAATCTGGTATTCAGCCGCGCGTTCGCGGTAGTAGCTGACCGTGCTGAGGACGTCCAGGCCGGCGTCAGGGTAGATCTTGCCTTCATCCTGCAAAAGATTGTAGCTGACCACGCAGGCGTTGAAGCCCCGGCTGACATAGGCCAGAGCCACCGGCTCACCTTCCTTGACTGACAGGTGGGTGAAGGAGCCGCCCGGCACCACGATAGCCAGGGGGCGGAGCTTGTTTAAGGGAGCATGGCTGCTTTTGACCGTATAGGTCTGCAGCTGGTAGGTCCGGCCGTTAAAGTTCTTGATCTCTAGTTTTTTCGTTTCCATTTTTTGCCTCACTTTGCCGGCTCATTCCCTTGGCCAGCAAAAAAGTCGCCAAAGGAACCGTCAGCAGCACACCGAGCAGAGAATACATGATAATCAGTGCTTCATTTACAAAAAGTTTATCATTAATCACCTCACTAAAGGAATAGTGCAGGCGGTAATACCATAAAAAGAGGGACAAAAAACTGCCAAACATCCCGTAGATGATGGTGTTCATGGCCGTGCCCAAAACGTCGTAGCCAATCGCTGCCCCGCTCTTCATCAGCTGTTCTTCCGTAATCTCCGGCTTGGCCTTCTTCAATTCCAAAATCCCCGAGCTCATCGATACGGCAGCTTCCGCCACCGCCCCAAGGGCTGAGAAAATGGCCACGGTAACGGCGATCTGCCCGTAGCTGATCCCCGGCATCTGGGAGTGGCCCAAGAGAATTTCCCCGGCTTCCGGCCCCAGACCGGCGGCTTGCGCCAGATATTGGATGCCTAAGATCAAAACGCTGACCAAGCCTAGGACGATCAAAGAGGCATAGAAGGAATTTTTGGCCACGGTATAGTCATGGGTGCCCAGGAAGATGATCGTGACCAGCTTGAGGGGCACGAAGATCGCGGTGATAACGGGGATGCTCAAGCCCCAGGAGATGAGCATGGCCACCAGGACCAGCAAGAGGCTGTTGATCAATACGCTGAAGAAGCTGCGGATCCCGGTCTCCCCGCCGATGACGGTCATCAAGATGGCCAAAACAATGATTAAAGCACCAAGGCTGCTCATTATTGCTTACCTCCTTTCTCCGGCTTTTTTAAAAAGAGAAGGCTGCAGAGGCTGGCAAAAACGATGGTCAAAACGATCCCGATCGCTGAAACCGCGCTCTGCGTTGCCCCCAAGGACATGGTGAAGTTAAAAGTCGTCCCGATAGTATTGTTGTCCCGGAAGTACAGGATGCTTTCAGGCAGGGCTTCAGAAATGAAGATCAAAACCAAGACGTTGATCAAGGGTCCCATGATCTCCTGCCCCATCGTCCGTCCGCTGGCCAAAAGCTCCTTGACGGTGATATCGGGCTTGTGCTGGATCAATTCATACAGGCTGGAAACAATGTCCGTTGCCTCGTCCATCACTGCCCCAAGTACCCCCAGCAGGGCCTGGGCCATGAAGATCCCCCGCGTGTCCTGGGTAGCGTAGTCGCCCATTTCATAGTTGAGGTAGGTCTCCCCGGTCAGTTTAATAACGGCGTAACAGAGAGCAAAAGAGACGAAGACCCCGAGCAAGGTCGCCAGCCAGGTGACCAACATCTTTTTATTAATCCCCTGCACGATCGCCAGGCTGAAGAAGGAGAAGACGATATCAGCCACAGAGAACATCCAGATGATCCCGGCCCCGTTGACTGCCACGTCCCAGAGAATCAAGCAGTAAAACAGGATCCAGCTGATGGCCATGGAGACGATCAAGTGCCAGCTCCGCCGGCCGACCACGGCCACCATCAAGGACAAAGTAATGGCCAAGGTCATGACCAGAATCCAGTCTCTTTTCGGCGAAACCAAGGCCAGGCTGCCGTCGGTTACAGTCACGAAGACCCGCTCGCCGGCCCGGTACTTCTGGGTGACCAGCTGGGAAGGATAGTAGGTATTGACCGTTTCAAAGGTCTGCCCCTTGTACTTGCCGGTTAAGACCTGGACATGGAGGTACTGCCGGCGTTCTTCATCCTTGTTGCCGTAAATATCAGTTTCTTTTTTCAGCAGCCGTTCCTTGATCTTCGTGTCCGTGATCACCGCCACTGGGTTCTTGTAGCCAGTCGTCTTAAAATAGGTCAGCGCGGCCAGGCCCAGACCCACGGCCAGCAGAACCAGGGCGGCCAAGAAGCGCTGCTTTTTCGTTTCCATCCTCTTCGCGTTTGCCTTTCTGTTTTTTGTTTTAGTTTTCAGCACTTTTTATTTTAGTGCAAAAAAAGGACCGCTTTCGCGGTCCCCCTTAATATTTAAGCTTAATTTAGCAATTTGCGCCATTATTTAAAAATTTTCTTCCACCAGGGAGTCTTCTTAGGCGCCAGCTGCATGTCGGCCAGGGTCCGGTAAGTTGGTGCCCCTTTGGCCGCGTTCTCCTGGGCCCGGCTGAGCAGTTCCCGGTGGACTTCCTGGTCGCTCTTGGCCATGTCAGCCACGACCTGGGCCCTTTTTTGTTCCGGGGTGACTGGCTCTTCTTCCAAAAAGCCGTCATCAAAATCGGGCAGGTCCAGGACATCGTCGGCTGCCTGCTCTTCAGCAGTTTTTTCTGCCTTATCCGCTTTCAGCTGGGCCAGCTGCTCTTTCAGCTCGGCAATTTCCTGGTCCTTAGCGGCCAGGGCGGCTTCCAGCTGGTCTTCCCTGGCGGTTTTTACCGGCTCTTCTTTCTTTTCGCTGGCAAAAAGTTCCCGGGCAGCTTGGTCGACCTTCTGGCCCTTCTTGACCAGGTCCTGCATTTGCTTCAGCTTTTCCAAGTCTGCTGGCCGGTAGCGGCGGGCATTCTTGACCCGGGGAAAGTAAGCGGGTGATGTGGCCTTTTCCACCGCCTGCGAATACTTGCGCAGGGTGTTTTCGCTGACCCCAAGGGCCTGGGCGGCTTCACTGGTCTTCATCTGCTCACTTATCTCACTCATGTTCTGACTTTCTTTCGCAAAAAACTAAATTTTCAAAGAACTTTTCCCTTAGTCGTGCTTGTGCAGGAGGGTCTTCTTGTGGGCGTAGCGCTCTTCAGCCAGCTTGATCAAGCGGGTGATCAAGTCTGGGTAAGAAATCCCAGCTTCTTCAAACAGCTTCGGGTACATGCTGATGTTGGTAAAGCCTGGCAGGGCGTTCAATTCGTTGAAGATGACTTCCCCGTCGCTTTCTCTAAGCATGGAGTCAACCCGGGCCATGCCGCTGCATTCAGTGATCTGGTAGATCTTCAAGGCGTTTTCCCGGACCTTTTCCGCGGTTTCTGCCGGGATCTGGGCTGGGATCTGCAGGGTCGTGGTTGATTCTTCGCTGTACTTGTTTTCGTAGCTGTACCAAGTGTTATCGGCGTTGATGATCCGGCCGACCCCGGAAACTACCGGGTGGTCATTGCCCAAAACGGCAGTTTCAACTTCAGTGCCGACGATCCCTTCTTCAACCAAAACCTTGTCATCGTACTTGAAGGCTTCAGCCAAAGCTTCAGCGTAATTGCTGTCGTCAACTACGTGGGTGATGCCGACGGAAGAACCCTGGTTGGACGGCTTGACGAAGAGGTTGCTGGTGCCCAGCTGGCCGCTGACCCAGTCGTAGCTGAGCTTTTGGTTCTTGGCGTCTTCGTATTCGTAGCGCTTGATGGATACCCACTTGGCTACCGGCACGCCGGCTCTTTGGGCCAGGATCTTGGTGAATTCCTTGTCCATGGTTACGGCTGCCGCCAAAACGTCGACCCCGACGAAAGGCTTGTCGATCAGGCGGAAGAGGCCTTGCAGAACCCCGTCTTCGCCCAGGTTGCCGTGGACGATTGGGAAAAGCACGTCCAGTTCCGGCCGGGAAGCCAGCTCGATCAAGTTGGAAAGGTTGGCCGTCTTATCGGTCTTTTCCACCATGTAGTCTGGCTCTTCCAGGACCTTGTATGAATCAGCTTCACTGGCCACATAGCCGGAGTTCGTGATCCAGATCGGGTGCACGTCAAACTTGTCCTTGTCGATTGCCTTGTAGATGTTGCCGGCTGAAGTGATTGAAACTTCGTATTCGGAGGAGTTCCCACCAAAAATCAAACCAACTTGTGTTTTTTTCGTCATTGTTTCGTCTCCTTTTATCAACTCTGTATTATACCGAAAACTCGGGCTTTTGGCGCACTTTCCCGGCAAATTTTAAGCTTTTTTAGCGAAAGCGCTTAATGGCGAAAAAAGAAAAAAATCAGCTATAATATAAACTAGAAAGGGGTTGATGAAGATGCGTCATAAACCAGTACTGTTTTTGCTGCCGACAATCTTTTTGGCAGTGGGGCCTACGACTGTCCAGGCAGCGGAATTCACGCCGCAGGAACAGGCAGAGGTGCTTCGTTTTCAAAGAGAATACCAGGCCTTGAGCAAGGCCGTCTACACCCAGCAGAATATCTATGCCAGCAAGCCTTCCTTGAAGAAGAAGTTCAAGGCGGGCAGCTTAAAGACCAGCTACATCAACGAGCAAGTCGCCTACATCAACTACTACCGTGACCTCTTCGGCTTAACCGCCGTCAAGACGACCAGCCAGGGCAACAAGAATGCCCAGACGACAGCCGCCGTCATGGCCGCCATCAATGCCAACCCGTTCGTCAACCAGCACGGGCTGCCAAACGAGAAGCGGCCAAGCTACATTTCAAAAAAGAACTGGCTTTTGGCCCAGGATATTTCCAACTCGGCCAACCTTAACTTCAATGCCAGCCCGCAGACAGCCGGGGATGTCGTGACCGACCTCTTGACCGACCGCTACAACCTGTCAGGTTCTGACACCGGCCACCGGGCTTGGCTTTTGTCCACCCGCCTCAGCAAGATCTCAGTTGGGGCAGCCTACGGGACCAATGGCTACCGCTACTCAGTCAATCAGGTTTTGAACGTAGGCGACAGCTCAAGAACTGCCAGCCGGGAAATGGTGGCCTATCCAAACGCCGGGGTCTTCCCCCTGGAGCTTTTAAATGGACAAAACATCGCCTGGTCTTTGTACTTCTCAAACAAGATCGTGACCTCAACGCCAAAGATCACCGTTACTGACGATGATACCGGTAAGACAGTCACGGCCAGCCAGGTAGCCAACTACAGCGAATACGGCTTCGGCAACTTCCAGACCGTGATCACCTACTACCCAAGCAAGCTGCAGCTGACAGCCGGCCACAAATATACGGTCAGAGCCGGTAACCTGGCTACTTACAGCTTCAAGCTCTTCAAGCAGAGCAGCAGCCAGACTTATTCCAGCAAGGTCTCCTCTTCCAGCACCCAAAGCAAGAACAAGGTCAGCCAGCAGGATCTGCAAAACAAGGGCCTGGCCAAGTACCTCTACAAGGTCGGCAAGAAGATCTCCACCGTCAAGAGCAAGAAGATCACCAATGCCAAGGCGGTCAAGAAGACCAGCAAGGCTAAGAAGACTACTAAGAAATCCAGCAAGAAGTCTAGTAAAAAGTCCACGAAAAAGTCTGGTAAGAAATCTAAGCCTAAGGCTAAATCTAAAAAATCTAGCAAGAAATCCAAGTCTAAAGCTAAAAAGACCAGTAAGAAATCTGCTAAAAAATCCAGTAAGAAGAAGTAAACAAGTAAGTGTATAAATTAAAGCAAAACAGACAACTATGCAGCAACACGACGAGTTAAATTGCATCAGCCACGTGCCGATTTTCAAGAACCTCCCCCTGGACCTGCGCCAGGACTTGGTTCACATTTCGACCCACCAGCAGTTTTTTAAAAAAGGGAGCTTGATCCATGCCCCGGGCGATGGCCGCTTATCGGTCATGTCCCTGGACTCAGGCCGGGCCAAGGTCTACAGCCTCAGCCCCGACGGCCATGAGCAGGTCCTCAGCCTAATGCAAAAGGGCGACATCAACGGGGAAGAAAACCTCTTTGACACGGAAAACGACGACCTCTTCATCGAAGCCCTGGAAGACAGCACGGCCTGCTCCATCAACTATTCCGACTTCCAGGACCTTCTGCTCAAGTCACCAGAGCTGTCCTTGCACCTCTTAAACGAGTTCGGCAAGCGCCTGGTCAGTGCCCAGAAGAACGCCATGCGCCGCAACAGCCTGGAAGCTGGCCCCCGCCTCTACGCCAGTCTTAAAGACTACGCTGATGAAGCCGGATCAAGCACCTTCACCCTGCCCCTAAAGAAGAAAGACCTGGCCAGCCTGCTGGGCATCACCCCCGAAACTCTCAGCCGGGAGTTCTCCAAATTAAAAAAGGATGGCTACATCGCCGCCAAAGGCAAGCAGATCACCATTCTCAAATAGAGTAAATAGCAAACTAAAAAGGCAAAGCCGCTGGCTTTGCCTTTTTGCTATGTTAATTTGAAGTTGCCTGCCATGGAATGGCGCTGACAACATATAAAATGACGCCGGCGATCACGAAGTCCAGGAAGACCCCGCTGGCGATTTCCAGCCAGTAGCCCAGGTCGGCCACGGTAATCACCGAGGTATCCATAAAGATCGGCACCATGGCCAAGATCCCGTAAACCAGGATGAACCAAAAGGCGGTCCACATCAGCCCGGCTGTCATGTCGTGAATCACTGCCCGCTTGGTGTGACTGGCGAAAGCCTCCCGCAAAATCGAGACTAATGCCACCAGGCAAAGCAGAATCACCAGCAGGTTGACGATCCGGATGATCGTGATCAAGTTGGCCTCCAGCATGACCGTGGCCAGGTCAAAGGCGTTGCTGACAATATAGACTGAAGAATTGCTCTGCTTCTTCAGCTTCTTGCGGATGGCGGTCACCTGGTCGGTGTCCGTCTGCTCCTTCTTCAAGATCACGGCCTTGATATCCTTGGCCAGATCAAGATTGCTGGTATGGATAAAGTGCCAGCCGTACTTGTAGTCAATGATCAAGTCGGCAACTTCTCTGGCCTGGTCGTCAGAGATCAGGTTCTTTTCATCGCTGGACCCGTTGACGATCGTGGCCAGGCGGTTAAAGTGGCTGTTGACCTGCTGACTGACCACAACCGTATTGCTGTCGGTCTTGATGGTTTCCTTCATGAAAGCAGGATTCAGAAAAGTTCCCGTGGCCAGCAATAAGCTGAGCAATAAGAAAGCTATAAAGGCCAAGGGACGCTTGTATTCTAACGCGTTGTCCGCGATTTCATAGTTGTTCCTTCGTCTGCGCGTTCCGGAACTTTCTGCCATGCGCTCGCTCCTAACTGTAAATTTCCTTGCCTTCGTCAAACATAGTGTCGATCTCGTTGTGGACCTCACCGATGTTGCTGTCGTCAATGATTCCGTGACCTTCTTCCAGCACGGCCGTAATTTCTTCCGGATCCGCGTGCAAAAAGCTGTACATCAGGGAACTGGTTGAGTAGTCGGCCAGCTGGGTCGCGTTAAGACCGTGCTTTTCCCGGTCCCGGTACAAACGGCCGACCCCCGTAACGATAAAGGCAATCCCGGTCCGGATTTCCTGGTAGTTGCTGTATTCAGAAAAAGCATGGTGGGACTTCATCCACTCATCCAGCATCCGGCTCCAGTTGTCCAAAGAAGTCTGGTCAGTAAAGGCCTCCGTAATTACCCGGTCCAAGCCCTTGTCCGTCATCCCCAAAGTCGCGATCGTGTAGATCAAAGCATCCACCCGGGCAAAGGGGTTCTTCTTGGGCACGTGATAGTTTGCTTCTACCTGGTCCCACATGGTGTTGAACAGGTTTCTGACGATATCTGTCATCAATCTTGCCTTGTGTGGGTAGTAGGACTGCAGCAGGGACTTGGAAATACCCGAGTTCTCCGCGATCATCTGCAGGGAAACATGGTCAAAGCCATTGGCTCTGATCAAGCGGAAGGTGTTGTCCAAAATCTCCCGCCTTCTCTGCATGTTCTTTCTTCTTGCCATCGATCATCTCATCCTCTCTGTAAAGTTAATAAAATTATAGCAAGATTTCCTTGCCTAATCACAGCGATAACGCTTGATTTTACCCAAATCTGTTATTTTTCCCGCTTTCTTCAGTCACATTCCCAAAAATAATCTAAAAAACAAGAGCAAAATAAGAGAAAAATCAACATAAACAAAAAAGGAGACCGCTAGCGGTCTCCCGTTTGATCGCGCCTTAGTCTTTGGTGAAGCGGTTTTGTTCATCAAAAATGTCGTGAATTGAGCGATCGTTGTAAATATGGTCAATCCCCTTGGCCAGGAGGCGGTCAACTGAGATCCGGACCATCCGGTCAGGATACTTTTCATGCTTGATGGTATCCGTAACCACGATTTGTTCCAGCGGCAAGCCGTTCAAGATCTTGATCGCGTCTTGTGACAGCAAGGCGTGGGTGGCAGCCGCGTAGACCTTGGTCGCGCCGGCAGCGAAGACTGACCGGGTTGATGAAGCCAGGCGGGTGCCAGTGTCGATCAAGTCGTCAACGATGATGCACTTCTTGCCCTTGACGTCACCGATCATGTCGTGGACGCTGTCATCGTAGCGGGCCCCGCGCTGGTCAACGATGGCGATCGGCGCGTTGAAGTACTGGCCGAAGACCCGGGCCAACTTAGTGCCGCTGTGGTCTGGTGAAACAACGACCACGTCGTCGTCATCCTTGGCCGCGATCCCGTTGTCCAGGAAGTACTGGCCCAAAAGCGGCATCGCGTGCAGGTGGTCAACCGGCACGTTGTAGAAGCCCTGGATTTGAGAAGCGTGCAAGTCGATGGTCAATACCCGGTCGATCCCGGTCAGCTGGAGCAGGTTGGCAATCAGCTTGGCCGTGATTGGTTCCCGGGACCGGGTCTTGGTGTCAGAGCGAGAGTAGGCCAGGTACGGAATCACGCAGTTGACCGTGTGGGCTGAAGCCCGGTGGAGGGCATCCAGGACGATTTCCAGTTCCATGAAGTTTTCATTGACCGGATCTTGAATTGACTGGATGACGAAGACGTCGCAGCCCCGGACGCTTTCCGCGATGTTGACCTGGATTTCACCATCGCTGAAGTGGTGAACCGTCGTTTCGATCAAAGGAACGCCCAGCGTGCTGGCTACCTTTTCGTTCAATTGCGGATTGCCGCCGAGCCCGATCAGCTTCATCGGGTTGAGCAGCTTATGAATTTCTTCTTTTGTAATTGATGTCATCATGAGCCCCTTAGAAACACTCTCATTAATTGAATCTATTGTATCTACAGTAACATTATAGCAAAGGTTCGGCTTTGATCGGCCGTTTTCTCATTATTCCTTGCAAAAATCTTTGATCAGGTCCAAAATCTTCAAGCTGTCCACCACGTAGGAATCATGGGTCTGCCGCGGCATCAAGGCCAGGCGGCCGTTTGGAATCAAGCTGCTGTACCAGCGGACATGTTCGACTTTGACCCAGTCGTTTTCCCCGACCACGCAGAGAACGGGAATCTTGATCTGCTCCAGGCTTTCCGGCTCCATATAAGATTCAGTAAGTTCCACCCGGCTGTCGCGGTCAAAGCGGAGAAAACGCCGGACACCTTCAGTCAGATAGTGGTACTTGTGGATTCCCCGGCCATCAATGAAGACCCCGGCCACGATCGCCTTGCCCAAAATATCGGGCTGCTGGCTGGCCAGCATCAAGGTCACTAAACCGCCGGAGTCGTAGCCAAAGACGTATGGCTGCTCCAAACCAAGCTCTTTGATGAAGACGGCCAGGTCTTCAACTTCGGTCTGGTAGTGTTCAGCCCCGTCGCCGCCACTTAAGCCGTGCCCCCGCATGTCCAGGGTATAGACCGTGTAGTACAGTGACAAAGGAGCAATCACCTTGCTGTACATCCCCCCGTCCAAGTGGTGGCCGTGCAGCAGGATCAGGGGGTGGCCCTGACCGAGCTTTTGGTAGTAAAGATCGACTCCATTAACTTTGATGATCATCTTTGATCCTTTCCCTTACATAACTGCCTTGGTATTCCGAAGTCTGCGGCCGCTTGCTGAGGAGCTTCTTCCACAAGTGGGAAAAAATGCTCTTGTAGATCGAAATGTTGGCCCCCACGATGCTCCAGAAGTGATCCCAGCTGACTGTATGAACCGCGCTGTCGGCCCTTTGCCAGTAATGGTAAAGCGGCACGGAGCTGTAGTAGCAGCCTTCAGTCTGCATGAGATAGTCAATATTGAAAACCTGGTCTTCCATTAGGTCCAAGTCTTCGTTAAAGCGCAGGTGCAGGCGGCGGACCAGCTGGGTCTTGTAGCACTTGTTCCAGGTATAGCCCTTCACCGGCGAGTGGGCACTGCCCAAGACCTTTAAAACAGCCTCAAGCCGGGTCAATTCACCTTCAACTGGCTTAGTAATCGGCACGGACGGCTCCCCTGCTTGATCGACGTAGTAGCCGCAGGTCACCATGTCATCATCCGGGTGGCGGTCAAAAGCCTTGATGAAGTAGTCAGTGTAGTCCGGCTCAACCCAGTCGTCTCCATCATGAAAAATAAAGTACGGCGTGTCGACCATGTCCAGGCCCAGGTTCCGGGCGGCAGCTACCCCTTCATTAGCCTTGCTGACCAGGTCAAAATACTGGAAGCGGTCCTGGTAGCTGGCCGCGATTTCCGCCGTCGAATCAGTCGAGCCATCGTCAATGACCAGCAGCTTGAACTGCTGGTTCTTCTGCTCAAGCAAATAGTCCAAGGCCCGAGCCAGGTATTTCTCTTGGTTGTAGACAGTCATGATGACTGTCAGCTTCAAGTCGGCATTTGCTGGCAAAGCCGCATCCCCCTCTCCAAATCTATCCTTTACATTATATCATCTTCGCCGCGAATCTGCCGCTGGCCCGGGCTTGCTTAAATTTTTGCTAAGAGAGATATCCCCAAAACAAACTCTAGTATAATTATAGGCGGAGCATGAAAACAAAAAACAAGGAGACTTAGCAAAATGAACATGAAAATCAAGAAAATCATTACGGCCTGCGCCCTCTTTTTGGGCTTGGGCCTAGCGGCTGGCAGGGTCTCTGCCGCCGAAGACACCACCCCGGTCATTACCCTGGGGACGTCATTAACTGAAAGCCAAAAGCAAGGCACCTTGGACGTTTTAAAAGGCGCCCTCAGCGACTCCAGCAGCTACAACACCTTGACGGTAACGGGCAGCGACCTGGTTACCTACCTGAACCCGTCCGGCAGCTCCTTTACCTCCTCTTCGGGGGTCTGGTCCAGCGCTGCCATTGAAAAAACCAGCTCCGGCAGCGGGATCAACGTCCGCATCCTCAACTACAACGGGCAAAACAACATCACTACCATTACCGCCAACCAGTACAGAAACGCGGCGGTAACGGCCGGGATCACTGACGCCAACATCTACGTCACTTCCGCGACCCCGATCGACGGTTCCGGCGCCCTGGCTGGGATCTACAAGGCCTACGCCAAGAGCGGGGAGAAGCTGAACCAGAAGCAGATCACCGCGGCCCAGGACGAATTGAACACCTTAAGCGGCATCACCAAGGAAAACAAGGGCAAGGACGGCTACTCCGACGCCCAGCTCAACAATGCCGTGGCCGGGGCCAAGAAGGAAATGGCCCAAAAGGGCTCAAGCATCACGAAGAACCAGATCGTTACGATCGTCAACAACCAGATCAAAAACAACAATCTGACCAACGTGATCACCAACGAACAGAAGCAGCAGATCGTCAACATCCTGGTTGAAATCCGCGACTCTGGTGCCCTCAACTCCTCTTCCTTCAAGCAGCAGGCCAGCCAGGCCATGAGCGCTATCCAGAAGAGCGCCAAGGGGATCTTCGCCAAACTGAATACCAGCGAAAACCGCAACGCCCTGCAGAAGCTCTGGGACGCCATCGTCAACTTCTTTACCAGCCTCTTCTCCAGTTTTGGCAAGTAATGAAGCAATAAAAGTTGGACAATATCTAAAAATTAAAATATTCATGCAAAAAGCCCGCGCCAAGCGCGGGCTTTTTCTGTCTCTGCCTTACATCTGGTCCATGTACTTGTTGAGCAGACCGTCGACAAAGTTGTTGCCGGCACTGTTGGCGTGCCCCTTGACCCATTCAAATTCCGGCTGGGCAAACTTGGCCATTTCCCCGGCGATTTCCTGCCAGAGCTCGCGGTTGGCAACTGCCGACCCATCTGCCTTCTTCCAGCCCCGTCTCTGCCAGCTCTTGATCCAGGCCGGGCCTTGCTCTGTGTCGCTGACGGCCTTGATGACATACTGGGAGTCTAAAGAGAACAAGAGAGGCTGGTTATTTAAGCCCAGTTCTTCCAGCTTCTTCAAGCTTTCCAAAAAAGCAGTCATTTCCATTTCGTTGTTGGTGGCCCCAAAGCGACCGCCGCTGGCGGACAATTTCTGGCCGCCATATTCGATCAAATAAGCCCAGGCTGCCTTGTCGTCTGCCTGTACGTGCCCGCCCTTGTGGGTCCCGTTGTTCCGGCAGCCCCCGTCGGTAAAAATATGGGCGACGTACTTAGAAGCTGACGTAAATTCTTTTTTGCTCTTATTTTCAGCTTGTTTATTTTGCCTTCCGCCCTGTCTGACCCGGGAAATAGCGGCCTGCAGGTCGTCCTCAGCCCCCTGCAGGGCCTTGAGCGAGTCTTCCGGGTCCATCTGCAGGTAGTCCAGGGCCTCCATCATATTGCTGAAGGACTTGTATTCCGCCCCGGAAAAGCCCTTGACCTGCTCCTCTGCCTCCGGCCAACTGTGGTAGATTCCTGGCCGGTAGCCTTTTTTAACAACGTAAAATTTCATCTGCTCCCTCTCTTCTGCTAAAATGGTATGATGTTTACAAAGCAATTGTATCAGAGAAATGATGTGACCCCCAAAATTGGGACAATTTAGTATTACGCCGTTAAGGTTGTTAAAACATGATTCCGATATTCAATCGGGGTCATGTTTTTTCGTCCTGTCTTGATTCTTACGTTGTTGTAGTAATCGATGTATTTGTGAATAGCTTGTTCAAGCTCATTTAAGTCCTTGTATTTATGTTCTTGGCCGTAGAACATCTCCCGCTTAAGAATGCCGAAGAAGCCCTCCATTAAGCCGTCATCAAGAGAATTACCCAACCTGGACATGCTCTGATCGATCCCTCTGTTAGCCAGAGCCGCTTGATATGCTTGGTGCTGATATTGCCAGCCACGGTCTGAGTGGAAAATAAGCCCGTTAAGAGCCGGGTGCTTCTCAAATGCGTCATCTAGCATAGTCATCACTTGCTTAAGGTCTGGGTGCCTAGAAATGTTGTAGGAGATGATTTCTTGGGTACAACCATCGATAATTGGAGAAAGGTAGAGCTTTTGATCTTTAAGATGGAATTCAGTCACGTCGGTAAACCAATGTCTGTCCGGAATAATTGCGTAAAAATTGCGCTTGATTAAGTCTGGCTTGATCTTGCCTTGAACGCCGTAATAGCTGCTGTATTTACGTTTCTTGCGGATTGCGATGGCGAATAAGCCCATCTTTTGCATGAGCCTCTGCACCTTCTTATGGTTGATCTCATAGCCTTCCCGGCGAAGCTGTCCGTAAATTCGCCGGTACCCATAGCGTCGGCTGTGTTCAAGAAAGATCTCTTTGATTCTATCCATCAGCTTCTGGTTACCAGAATCCTTATCAGGCTTATGGATTTGGTAGTAGTAGTTACTTCTTGAGATATGAGGCAATCCAGGGTTGGCATTGATAACGTCGATAATGTACTTAACGCTAAGCCGCAATTCTTGCCTTAATTCAGTGATTGCACGAGCTAATTTTTCTTTTCTTGGCTCTTCCGTTCTTGAATTAAGGCCTCCAATTTTTTTATGTATGCAAGCTCGACTGTAAGCCTCTTTACCTGCTCTTCCAGCTCTTTGATCCGTTGTTTGTCCTTGCTTTTGGGCATTCTTGGGTGGTCTACCTTTCTTCTTGGTAATGACAGTATACCCGTTTTCTTTGAAAGAGCGAAGCCAATTTGCAAGAATTCCTGTATTTGTAAGCCCTAAGTCTAAGGAAACCTGCCTAAGAGCTTCACCACCTAGCAGAACTCTATCAATGGCAGCAAGCTTGAAATCAGCAGTATATTTCTGTTGTGGGCGATCCAAAATGTCTTCGCCATGCTTTTGGATCAAGTCTACCAAATATTGGATTCCTCCGCGCTCCATCCCATATTTTCGGCTGAGGTAGGTGCCTCTTCTATGATCGTCTACCCATTCGTGGTAAATAGCGAGTTTGATTTCTTTAGTGTATTTAGTCATGAAAATAACCCCCGAAATTAGTGTCCTAATTTCGGGGGTCATATCAAAAGGCGGGACAACTGTGCTCTTTTTTAATTCCAAAAAGTATGCTGAAGAAACTGAAAAAAAGCGCGGCAAAAATCCCGACCCCCGGGACCACTCCCTGGCCATGATGTTCTTCTTGGGCATCCTGGCGACCTTTCCGCCTTGCCGGATCTTGCTGAAGCTGCGGGGCAAGCGGGTCAGCGACCTGGCTGAAAACCAGGCAAGCGGCTCTGACCAGGTTCCGATCATCTACGTCCACGGCTTCCGCGGCGGGGACTACACCACTAAGGTGATGGTTGAAGATGCCCTCAAGCAAAAGGGCGACTCCCGCTTCTTGAAAGTAGAAGCTGACTTGACTGGCCGGATCAAGCTGACTGGCTGCTACACTGGTGACAAGCAGCCAATCATCCAGCTGGCCTTCAAGGACCGGATTGCCGGCTACCAGGCCATCAACTACTACCTCAGCTTCATCCTGCCTTTTCTGAGCAAAAAATACGGCTTTACCCGCTACAGCGCCGTGGCCCATTCTTTGGGCTCGCCTTGCGTGGTCGCTACGGAAATGCGCTATGCCAAGCGGAAAAACTTCCCCCACCTGGCCAGCTGCGCTTTGATCGCCGGCCCCTTCAACGGTGTCATGTATTTAGGCGACATCCCCAATGTCAACCGCTTGACTGAAAATGGCCGGCCCAGCGTAATGACCCCGCACTATTCCTATATGCTCCGCCACCGGCGGGACTTCAGCCCCAGCATCCGGGTTTTGAACATCTACGGCAACGTCTTGGACACGACCAATTCCGACCGCTTCATCTCCGTGGTTTCCGCCAAAAGCATCCGCTATATCCTGGCCCCGGACGCGGTCTACTACCAGGAAGTCGAGGTCCGCGGCGACAATGCCGAGCACTCGCAGATGCATGACGAGCCCTTCGTCATCGGCATCCTGGACCGTTTTTTAGGCTTAGACAAAATCAAGAAAGGACTTTAAAAGTGACTGCCATCTCTTGGATCGATATTTGGCACATCATCTTCTTCGCCAACGCCATCCTGGCCCTCTGGACCGTCTTCCACAGAAAACGGTCGGTCGCCACCTCCTGGGCCTGGCTGATCGTCTTGATCATCCTGCCGGTTGTTGGCTTCATCATCTACGGCTTCGTCGGCCGGGGGATTTCCCAGGAAAACCTTTTTGCCATCAACCGGCAAAAGCACATCGGCCTCTCCAACGTGCAAAAAATGATCACCGAGGCCCCGGCTAAAATTGACCAAAATGACACCTCCCCTAGCGCCCACATCTTGATCAAGTACCTGGACAAGGACCAAGAGTCCCCCATCACCAAAAACAACAAGCTTAAGCTTTACACTGACGGGCATGCCAAGTTCCGGGACCTTTTTGCCGACATCAGACAAGCAAAATCCAGCATCAACGTTGAATACTACACCATCTATAACGACGCCATCGGCAACGAATTCCTCAAGCTTTTGATCCAGAAAGCCCAAGAGGGCGTCCAGGTCCGGGTCCTCTACGACGCCTGGGGGTCATTCGGGGCCTCCAAGAGCTGGTTCAAGCAGCTGGTTGACGCCGGCGGGGACGTTTTGCCCTTCATCACTTCAAGGAACATGATTTCCCGGAACCGGATCAACTACCACCTCCACCGGAAGATCGTGGTCATCGACGGGGTTACCTCCTGGACCGGGGGCTTCAACGTCGGCGACCAGTACTTGGGCCGGAAGAAAAAATTCGGCTACTGGCGGGACACCCACCTCCGCCTGGTCGGGTCAGCCTCCCTGCTTTTGCAGGAAAGATTCGTGATGGACTGGAACGCTTCCGCCGTCCGGGAAGAAGAACTGATCAGCTTTGACGAGAAGCTCTTCCCCGATTTGGATGAAAACGACATCTCTAAAGGCGATATGGCTGTCCAGGTTGTTTCCGACGGTCCCGACAATGACGAGCCATACATGAGAAACGGCCTGGTCCGCTTGATGATGCTGGCCAGAAAGCGGGTCTGGATCCAGACCCCTTACTTGATTCCGGACGAAGCCATGATTGCCGCCTGGCAGATCCTGGCCAGCTCAGGGGTTGATCTGAGGATCATGATCCCCTGCATGCCGGACCACCCCTTCATCTACCGGGCAACCCAATGGTACGCCAACCAACTGGTCAAGATCGGGGTCAAGGTCTACACCTACAACAACGGCTTCATGCACGCCAAGACCATCATCGTCGACGACAAGTACGCGACTGTCGGCAGCGTCAACCAGGACTACCGGTCTTATGACCTCAATTTTGAAGACAATGTCTTCGTTTACGACCGGGCCTTCAACAAGGAGATGTCCGACCAGTTTGAAAAGGACATGGAGCAGTCAACCCTTCTGACGCCGGAAATAATCAAGAAGCAGTCCCGCTGGCTGCACGCCTTGCAGAACTTCTCCCGCCTTTTATCACCAATTCTGTAAAAAATAAGAAACAAGAAAACAAGAGAAGATAAAACAAGAACAATTTAGAACAAAAAACGGGTTAGTCAGTTGACTAACCCATTTTTCTTACGTCAATATTTACCCCGCGTTCCAGGCGCTGCATCAAAAAAGAGACCACGTCGCTGGCCTGCTTGTTGAAGCGGAGGTAGTAGATCTGGTGGCGGCTGGTTTCCAGGGCCGCGATCGACAGGTCGCCCACTTCCGGCGGCGCCGCGGTCAGGATCACCTGGCTGATTTCACTGTATTTCAAGGTCCGGCGGAAGTAGCCGCTCAAAACGACCCGCTTGTCGGCCAAGCCTGACGTGGCTTCCAGAATCCCCGTCAAAATAAAGAGGGCCAGGAAGATGATAAAGCCAGGAGTGCCCATGTCCGAATAGCCCCAGCTGGTGGCCCCCAGCCAGACCAGCAGGATTGGCATGATCACCGCCGTCATCCGCCAGCGGGCCCGCATGATCACCGAAGCCTGGCAGTACCAGCTGTAGCCGGCATAGGCCGCCAGCAGGGTGTCGGCGACCAAGTAAAATAACGTGTCCATGGATTCACCTCAAATATAATATCTTCTGAAACTAGTAGCTTAATTATAGCAAATCAAGCGCTTATAATAGAATCAAAAGGCATTAAGCCGATTTTTCTTAAGAAAGAGGCAAAAAAATGGACCAAGCAAAACTTGCTGAATTTAAAGCAGACCTGAAAAAGGCCAAGCACCCCGTCTTTTTGACCGGGGCTGGCGTGTCAACCCACTCCGGCATCCCCGACTACCGGTCCAAAACTGGCATCTACAACGGGGTCAGCGAACCCCCGGAAGTCATCTTGAGCGAGGAGACCCTCTATGACCGGCCCCAGCTTTTTTACGACTTCGTCATGCAAAACATGTACTTCCCGGACGCCAAGCCGAACCTGATCCACCAAAAGATCGCGGCCATCTGCAATGAAAAAGGGGCCCTCATCACCCAAAACATCGACACCCTGGACCGGCAGGCCGGCAACCAGCACGTGACCGAATTTCATGGCAACCTCTACGACATCTACTGCTCCAAGTGCAAGCAAAAGGTCAGCTATGAGGAATACGCCAAGGGCTACAAGCACGAGTGCGGCGGCATCATCCGGCCCGGCATCGTCCTTTACGGGGAAGGCATCAACCCGGACAATGTCAACCAGTCCATCCTGGAAATGCGGCAAAGTGACCTGGTCGTGATCGTCGGCACCAGCTTCGTCGTCTACCCCTTCGCCGGCCTCTTAGGCTACGCGCCAAAAGACGCCAAAATTTGGGCGGTCAACCTGACTGAGATCCCGGCACAAGGGATCAAGCAGCTGATCGGCGACGCCTTGGAAGTTTTTAAGGAAGTTTAGCCAGAGCAGCTTCAGCTGCTTCTTTTAAGACAATGGCCTGGTTGTGCTCTTCATCTTTAGCCCCGTACAAAAAGAGGACATCTTCTTTTTGCAAGAGCTCTTGCAAATGTTCCACGAAAGCCGGCCATTCCGGATTGTCCGCTAATTCTTCCAAGTAATATTGACGGAAGTCCGGATACCGGTCCGGGTCATGCTTGAACCAGCTCCGCAATTCCCGGCTGGGAGCCAGCTCTTTCTCCCACTCGTCCAAATTGGCGGCTTCTTTTTTGACCCCCCGGGGCCAGAGCCGGTCGACTAAGATCCGGTAGCCAGCTGGCTGCTCTTTGGCATAGATACGGACAGTTTTGATCGTTGACATAGATGCACGCTTTCTCTTAAAGATGTTTTTTATTACGGCTTTTACTGTATTTCTTATTTTAGTTAGAAAGATTGATTAAGCAATGGACTACAGGAATTTTTTCACCGGCCGGCCCACCAGCGAGATCTGCCAGGACTTGATCGGCCGCCCTTTTTACTATCAAGCCGGCGGGGAAAAAATCGGCGGCTATATCGTTGAAGCCGAAGCCTACCTGGGGGTAAAGGACCGGGCCGCCCACTCCTTTGGGGGAAGAAGAAGCCAGGCCAACGAGGGCCTGTGGCGGGCAGGCGGGACAATTTACATCTATGCCCAGCGGCAGTACGTCTTTTTCGACGTGGCCTGCCAGGAGGAAGGCAACCCCCAGGGGGTCTTAATCCGGGCCATTGAGCCAGTCTGGGGCATCGACGAAATGACCAAAAACCGGGGCGGCAAAAACGGGGTCCTTTTGACCAACGGACCAGCCAAATTAATGCAGGCCATGGGTATCAAGTCAAGAAAATGGGACCTGGCCCCTTTGGCGGACAGTCCTTTCACCATTGATTTGACTGAGAAAAAAGCGGCTAAAGAGATCGCCGCTTCCCCTAGAATCGGGATCGTCCAAGCTGACCCGGAATGGGCCCAGGCGCCTCTTCGCTATTACCTGGCCGGCAACCCCTACGTTTCTGGCATGAAGAAGCGGGACTGGGCGGAAGATCATGGCTGGGCGTGAATAAGAAAAGCGCTGACAATCGCCAAAAATTCAAAAAGCTAATTTTTTCTTGACATTTTCTTAAAAGTAATTTAGCCTAAATGTAGTTAAAAAATTATCCAATACAATAGAGGTCGCGATCGTTCACAAAAGCAAGGGGAGCTCACTGACAGTGCTGAGCCTTGTCACTAAGGGATATCGCCGAAATCAGCAGGGTAGTCGTGCGCGCTGTTGGTTGGGCTGCAGGAGAAAATTCTGCAGACTGTCCTAGTTTTCTAGGGAGCGCTATAATTTTTGGTATTCATACTGAATTTTACAGAAACAAAGCAAGCCTCATTGTACACGCAATGGGGCTTTTTTGCCGCTTTTTATTGTATTTCATAACTTGCAAAAAGCATATCGGAGGTTTATTCAGATGAAAAAGCACAGCAGCTGGATCAGCGCCTTAATGGCGGCGGTCCTGACGCTTGTCTTAGCTGTCAGTTGGAGCCAGCCGGCGCAAGCCAGCGGCACCTTGAAGATTGGGATGGAAGCCAACTACGCTCCATACAACTGGACCCAGACCACGTCCGCTAACGGCGCGGTCAAGATCGACGGGACCAGCTCCTACGCCAATGGTTACGACGTCAAGATCGCCAAGATCATTGCCAAGAAGCTGGGCAAGAAGGTCATCGTGGAAAAGACCCAGTGGGACGGGCTTTTGCCAGCCCTGACCAGTGGCAAGATCGACTTGATCATTGCCGGGATGAGCCCAACGGCTGAAAGACGGAAGGCCATCAACTTTACCACTCCATACCGGACCACCAACTTCGTGGTCATCGTCAACAAGCAGAGCAAGTACGCCAAGGCCAAGTACCTGACTGACTTCAAGGGGGCCAAGCTGACCGCCCAGCAAGGGACTCTGCACTATGACCTGATCAAGCAGCTGCCAGGCGCTACGCGTGAGCCAGCCTCCAAGGACTTCGCCGCCATGCGGGAATCCCTGGAAGCAGGGACGATCGACGGTTACGTGGCTGAAGACACGGAACTGACCTCCTTCAAGATGGTCGACTCCAACATCACCGGGGTCAACCTGTCCAAGATGAAGGGCTTCAAGGTCTCCTCTTCTGACGCTGAAGTTTCCATCGGGGTCAAGAAGGGCAACGACCAGCTGCTCAGTCAGGTCAACAAGGTTTTGGCCGGCATTTCCACTTCAGAAAGAAACAAGCTGATGAAGGAAGCTGTTCAGCAGCAGCCGCAGACCAACACCAAGAAGGAAAACTGGCTGGTCTCCATGCTGAAGAACTACGGGCAGATGATCCTGGAAGGGATCGGGATGACTCTCTTGATCTCCTTGATCGGTACCATTGCCGGTTTCTTCATCGGTTTATTGGTCGGGATCGTGCGGACTATTCCAGAGCCAAAGAACAAGTTCAAGAAGGGCCTTTTAGCCTTCTGCAAGTGGCTTTTGTCAGTCTACGTTGAAATCTTCCGCGGTACGCCAATGATGGTTCAAGCCGCGGTTATCTACTACGGGATTGCCCAGTTCTGGCACATCAACTTGAACAGAACGGTTGCCGCTTTGATCATCGTCTCCATCAACACCGGGGCCTACCTGGCCGAAGTCATCCGCGGGGGGATCATCTCCACGCCGAAGGGGCAGTTTGAAGCCGCCAGTGCTTTGGGGATGACCCACAACCAGAGAATGTGGAACATCATCCTGCCACAGGCCATCCGGAACTGTCTGCCGTCAATCACCAACGAATTTATCGTCAACATCAAGGACACTTCAGTATTGAGCATCATTTCAGTATCAGAACTGTTCTTCGTTGGTTCAACGATTGCCAGCCAGAGCTTCCAGTTCTTCCAAACCTACCTGGTCATCTCGGTCATCTACCTCTTCTTGACCTTTACGATCACCCGGATCTTCAACTTGATTGAAAAGCACATCGAAGGTCCTGAAAACTACAATATGATGGCCAACCAAGTTCAAGTCGGCAAGCAGGAAGGAGACAAGTAAAAGATGGCTGATTACAAGGACAATGAAACTATTTTAAACGTTCAGCACCTGCAAAAGGCTTACGGTGAACACCAGGTTTTGAAGGACATTTCTTTTGAAGTCCACAAGGGCGAGGTTATGACGGTCATCGGTCCTTCCGGTGGCGGTAAGTCAACCATGCTCCGCTGCATCAACTTGCTGGAAGATCCAACTGGCGGGAAAATTCTTTTCCATGACCAAAACATCCTGGATGAAAACTTCAACATCCCCCACTACCGGTCCAAGGTCGGCATGGTTTTCCAGCAGTTTGAGCTTTTTGAAAACAAGAACGTCTTGCAAAACTGCATGATCGGCCAGGAACTGGTTCTGAAGCGGTCAAAGGAAGAAGCCAAGAAGATTGCCTTGGAGAACCTGAAGACCGTTGGGATGGACCCCTACGTCGACGCTAAGCCCCGTCAACTGTCTGGTGGGCAGAAGCAGAGAGTAGCGATTGCCAGAGCCATCTCCATGAACCCGGAAATCCTCCTCTTCGACGAACCGACTAGTGCCCTTGACCCGGAAATGGTCGGAGAAGTTTTGGAAACCATGAAGAAGCTGGCCAAGACCGGTTTGACCATGATCGTGGTTACCCACGAAATGGCCTTCGCCAAGGAAGTTTCCGACCAGGTCCTCTTCATGAGCGATGGTTACGTGGCTGAACAAGGCAGTCCGGATGAAATCTTCAACCATCCGCAAAGCGAAAAGACCCAGAAGTTCTTAGCCAACTTCCGTGGCCCGCAAATTTAATGAATGCATAGAAAAAGCAGCCTCACGGCTGCTTTTCTGTTTGCGGAAAATAACGCGATTTAAATTCTTGCGAAGTTCATCGAAAAATTTCAAAAAAACTTTTTTAAACAAATAAGTAAAAATCAAAGAAAAAACAGCTAAATTTATGTTTCAATGCCAAATCAAAGTACTTTAAGAGTATAATTAACTATATGAAAAGTTTGTGAGATGATGAGCTTTTCTTGTTGTGCTAGTGTATTGCTGCGATAGTGCTGAAGAATGATAGGAGTATATGTTTCTTGTGCACGTTTCTTCATTACTAAAAATACTGTAGTGCTATTACACTAACGAGAAAGATGGACTTTGTGAGGTGGAAAGGATGAAAAGAAAAATTGTATTTGGTCTGCAATTAATCGTTAACGTGTATTTTGCTACTTGGCCTTTGCGGTTGATTGTAGATAATTCAGCTAAGTGGCGCTTGTCTGGACCAGCCAATGGCTTTTTTGGCTTCATGGACCGGGTCGCCAAAAGTATTTCTTGGCCGCTCTTTTTAGTCTACCTGCTATTGCTGGTAATGATTGCAGTGGCCGCTCTTTGGACTTGGTTCTTTGAGTGCAAACAAGACACGATAAAACAAGGTTGGCAGAAGATTATCTGGTTTTTGCAATTGATCATTAATGAGCTGGGTTGTCTGGGTTTGACCTCATCATGGACTATGATGCTAGAGTACGACAGTGATCCAGGATGGGCCATTATTGTTGACCTGTTCATGCTTTTTATCATAATTATTTTCGCTTTTGCCTTAACTGAAAAGTTTACTAATCGTGGAGGAGATAATTCTGGATCATATCCATCGTAGCACTAACAACTAAATCACAAATACAAGAAAAGGCTTCCGCGACGCGGAAGCCTTTTGCTTATCTTCTTTCTACCCTACTTGGCCAAGCCTTCAAAGGTGTAGACGAAGGCGTCGCGCTGACTCTTTTGGTCGTGGGCCAGGTAGCGGACCTCCAACAAGTACTGCTTGCCCTTGAAGTTATAGACGCGGCCTACTTGCTCTTTTTCTTTAAGGCTCTCATCCATCAGTTCCAAAAGCGTCTGCTTGAATGGATAATCCTGACTGAGTTGCTCAATGGCGCCTTCAGACGGTTCACCATAGCGGCCCAAGGCCCGCCGGCAGCTCTCATTCATGAAGCTGGCCCGCACCTTATGGTCAGTGCCGCGCTCCAGGATGCAGATCGGCAACTTGATGCCAACAGCTGACTGACCGGTCTGATCAATCATCGGGTCAAACAGCACATTAACCTGGCTGATTTGGTCATAGTAGTGGTTGCTGCAAGGATCCTCCAGTTGGCCGGCCTCCAGCTTTGCCAAAAATTCTTCTTCCGGAATCGGCTTGGAGAACAAGTAGCCCTGCTGGCGCTCGCAGCCAATTTCTCTGAGGAAATCCGACTGCTCCTGGGTTTCCACCCCTTCACAAAGGGTGTGCATCCCCAGCTTTTTGGCCATGTCAACCACAATGGCCAGCAAGGTCTTGACCTTGGACCGGCTGTTAAAGTCCCGCAAAAAGACCATATCGATCTTCAAAAGGTCAAAATCATATTCATCCAAATTATTGAAGTTGGAATAGCCGCTGCCGAAGTCGTCCATCCAGACCTCATAACCGCTCTTATGGAAATTGGCGATAGCCTGCCGCAATTCCTGCGGTTTGCTGGTCACGGTCGATTCCAGGATTTCGATTTTCAGCAGACTGGACGGCAAGTTGAAGTGCTGACGGATTTTTTCAATCTCGGCAAAAATGTCGCAGACCTGGAAGTCCACCCGGGAGAGGTTGACCGAGATCGGCACCAAAGGCTTCTTTTCCTCTCTTCTTCTGGCCAGCATAGCGCAGACTTGGCGGATGATGGATAAGTCCAGCTTGTGCACCAGGTGGGCCTCTTCCAGAACCTCAATAAAGAAATTCGGTCCCAAAACCCCGTACTTTGGGTCAACCCAGCGGGCCAGGGCTTCTGCCCCGCAGATCCGCCCGGTCAAGCTGCGGCTCTCCAGCTGGAAGTAAGGCCGGATCCAGCCCTCGTCCAAGGCTTTTTGGAAGTTCTCCAGGACATAGCCCCGTCTTTCAAATTCTTCCCGGACTTCCCTGTTGTAGACCTGGCAGACAACAGCCCGGTTGTTGTTGAGGTAGCGCAAAGCCCGCTTGGCCTTGTCGACCGCCGTCATCAAACCCTCGCTGACGTCTTTATAGTGGTAGACCCCGGCCCGGATGCTGGCGTCTGTCTCCTTGTTAACCTCATCTGCCGCCTCTTCCAGGCTCTTTACCAGGTCGGGCGCGTCCGTGGCCAAGAGGAAGTTGTCTTCCGCGAAGCGGACCAATACTCCATCCTTAAAAAACTTCTGCAGAATTTGGGCAATCTGCAAGAGAAGCTGGTCGCCCTTCTCAAAGCCATAGCGATTGTTGTAGGCCTGCATGTTACTGACATTGATCAAAACAACAGCAGGCGTATCCCCTTTTTCCAGGCAAGACTTAAGGTAGGAGCGGGCAAAACTGTGGAAGTAGTTGGTGTTGGGCAGGCCAGTCACCTTGTCGACGAAGAAGTTGTTTTCCCGGATTTCCCCATCCAGGTCCCGCTTTTGGTGGTAGACCTTTTCTTCCGCGATCCGCAATTGCGCCGCCAGATCCCCGTCAGCCATGTCCAAGCGGACAGCAGAAGTCACCAGCTGGGGCGAAACAGACAGGCCATGCACATCAGACAGATGCTTGACCTCTTCCTGCATGTCGTCAAAAAAGCTTTTGACCGCGGCGTCATCAGCCAGCTTCACCACGGCCAAAAATTCATCCCCGCCATAGTGGCAGCTGAAGCCGTGCATTTTTTCCGACAATTTCTCAACCGCCTGGCTGACCACAAACAAGACCCGGTCGCCTTCTGACCGGCCATAGATGTCATTGATCGACCTGAGGCCGTTCATATCGATTAAAAGCAGGTAGTATTCACGGCTGCTTCCCCGTCTTTGAATGCTTCTTAGGTGGGTTCTCAGCTTTTCCCGGCCCTTGATGTTGCTCAAGCTGCCCAAAGACACGGTGTCAACCAGAGTTCTAAACTGGTAAACCGCCAAGAACAAGAGGCAAGCCGTGGCCACGTAGGCGTAAAATGGAAAGGTATCAACGTAGATGTCCAGGCCACCGAAGATGACCAGGAGCATCGGCCAGCTGGCCGTGGTCAGGTAAAATTGCCGGATATTTTTGGAAGGGCTCTGCCGGATCCCATTGATGGCCAGACCAATCGCGGCCAAAGAATACAGGAGGGGAACCAGCAAAAGCAGGAGGTTGTAAAGGAGGGTTGGCTGAAGCTTGGCCGTTAAGAGCCTGCCAGGGTTGATCAAGAGAACGAACAGTTCAAAGATCCCATTAAGCAGGGCAACTGAGCAGACCAGCATCCGCTTGGACCGGCTGTCGGCCAGGCTGAATTCCCCACATTGATCGATGTAGAAAAAGACTGCCAGACTGACAAAGTCCAGCATCCACAGCTTATACGTCCCGGTAAAAAGCAGACCTGCCTGGCTGGCTGGCAGAACCCCGCCCGTTTGCAGCTTGTCCAGGGCGTCGCCTAAAAAATAAAGGGTTTCACTGACCAGCGATACCGCCAGCCACTTTTCTCTTTTGCCATAGTTCGTAATTGGCTTTAAAGCGCCGGTCAAGATCAGCATGATTGCCATGCAGAAGAATTCCCCCAGCGCGTAAAGCAGAGCCGTATTTGTCATTTTCCCGCGATCCCCTTTAATCTAAAAGTTGCCTACCTTAATTTGTCCTTTTTACCTTTAGATTATAGCCCATATTTGCTTGAAAAAAAGTTTTTTTGAGCTGATAGCTTATTAAATTATAGCTGCAACGCTATCTAGTTATAAAAGTAATTTTAACAGCGTTTTCCGAACAATTATTTTATTATCTGTCTAAATCCCGTTATAGCGGCTTTTATTCAAAAGTTTCAGTAGATATTATAATAAAAGCAAAATTAAAAAGCTGACAATTATAAACAAAATAGTACACCCTTGCTTGTGGCCCAGAAAACGAAACAACGCCAGCCGGCTGGCTGACGCTGCTTGAGAACTGTTTGCTATCAATGAGTATTTTAGCCTAAAACGCGAACGGCAAAGCTTGGCGTGTAGGAGGACACGCTGCCGACCATCACGTTTTGGCCTGGGGCTGGAGCCATGACATATTGGCCGCCGCCCAAGGCGATGGCTACGTGGTAGGCTGAACCGTATGAACCCCAGAAGTAAAGGTCACCGGCTTGGGCGCTGGCTACGCTGATCTTGGTGCCGGCGTATTGCTGGGTGTAAGTAGTCCGGCCCAGGTTGATGCCGAAGTGGCTGTAAACGTATTGTACCAAGCCAGAGCAGTCAAAGCCGCTTGGCGTGGTCCCGCCCCAAACGTAAGGCACGCCCAGGAAGGTCAAAGCGTATGAAGTAATCGCGCTGGCACTGGCTGATGCGGTTGAAGTTGAAGTTGAGCTAGAAGTTGAACCAGTTGGTGCCTGGCTGACTGCTTGACTGCTGCTTGCTGCAGTATTGGTATTTGAAGCCGTCGTGTTAGTGCTTGACGCGGTGTTGTTAGTTGCTGCCGTGTTAGTGCTTGAAGTGGTACTTGAAGCAGTGCTTGCTGCAGTATTAGTGTTGGTCGTGGTGGCCGCACTGGTGTTAGAAGCAGTTGACTGGCTCTGAGCCTTGGCACTAGTGCTGGTGTTAGTAGTGGTACTCTTCGTCTTAGTAGTAGTCTTCTTTGCCTTGGGTGCCTGGCTGGAAGCAGTCGTGCTGGCTGATGCAGTGTTAGTGCTTGCAGCAGTTGAGCTTGAGCCAGTAGTTACGCCGCCCACCCCGTAAGTAGTCATGCCGGCCCGCAGGTTCAAGCTTTGGCCGATCAAGATGGTGCTGCTTGATAAGTTGTTGGCCTTCATCAAGGCACTCACGGAAACGCCGTACTTCTTAGCCAGGCTCCACAAAGTGTCGCCCTTTACAACCGTGTGGGTAGTTGCAGTAGTGTTTACGCTAGTTGCAGCAGACGTGCTAGTCTTGGCAGCCTTGACTGCCTTAGTTGACTTGGCTGGGATCTGCAGCTTCTGACCCACATAGATCAAATGGCCGGAAACGCCGTTAGCCTTCTTCAAGTCGCTTACTGAAACGCCGTACTTCTTTGACAAGCCCCACAGGGTGTCGTTCTTAACAACAGTGTAGCTGTCAGCCAAAGCGTTGGCACCCGTGGTCAAAAGGGCGCCGGAAGCACTCAGCGTTGCCAAAGCAGTCATCAACAGATTCTTTTTCTTCATGAAACTTCTTTTCTCCTTTAACATGTGGTTTGTTTGCTAACAATCTATAGTATAACTTTCAATTGTTACAAGAATGTATCGGTCTGATTACAAAACGAAAAAGCGCTGCAGGTTGTTCTGTAGCGCTTTTGTAAATTTTGTAAGCCTGTACATTCTGGAGTTTTTTTCTGCAAAAAGCTTTCCGGTCTAACTTTTAGTGCTCTCTTCATAAGGCTTAAGTTATCCAAACTAGATGATTTCCTTGTCCTGCTGGGCCAAATAGAGCTTCCAGCCCAACTTGAAGTGGTCCTCGCGCAAGTGGCGAGCCGCGTCATAGTCGCTCTCCAAGCTGTCGATAGCATCCCGCAGGCGCTTGTTTTGCTTGCGGATAGCGGCCAGTTCCGGGTCATTCACCACGCCCTTTAAATGCACCTTGGCCGCCAGCAGATTCCGCCGGTCCTGGAATTCTTTTTCCAAAGGGCCCAGGGCATTCTCGTACTTGACCAGCTTCTTGTTTAAAGGCTGCAATTCTTCGTTCAGCTTAACGAAAAGGTCATAGGGCATGTTGGACTTGATCCGGTTGCACTCGCTGCAAGACAGGGTCAGATTGTCCAGGCTGTTATCGTGTGAAACAGAAACAGGGTCCTTATGGTCCACGCTCCGCCCCCGCCGGCCGCAATACTGGCAGCGGTACTTATACTTGGCCCGGATCCGCTCCCGGTCGATGTAGTCAACCTCGTTTAACTGGAAGTCAACGCTGAGGCCTAAAGCTTGGAGTTTTTCCGCGAAAGGCAGTTTCCCTGGTAAAAAGAAGCTGGGATCATCCTCTGCCTTGATCACGGCCTGGTTGAAGTCTGATCTGGAGAGCTGCTGCTTGGCCAGGACATTGCCGTCATAGTCCTGCATGAGGGCCTCGTAGGACCGGCGGATTTTTAAATCCGGCAGGGTAAAGTCATCAGCAGCTTCCCCGTCCTTGCCCACAAAGGCATAGAGGAGGTTGGCCGCGAAGAGCTTGACCACGGGATTAGGGTAAGCTGCCGGATCCAGCCCCCGCTGCCGGCAGATGTCACACAGGCTGGTCAGGCGGTCGTTGACCAGGCCGGGCAGCTTGAAATGCAGGGATTCCAGTCTTAAGCCGCAGCTGCTGCACTGAAACTTCATTATTGCATCCTCTTTTCTTACTTACTTGTCTCTTAGCTTTTCCTATCATAAGGCAAAAAGCGGGCGAAAAAAAGACCCCAGCGCTAAGCCGGGGCCTTTATTGTCTGTTCAAAAACAAATTACTTGTTTTCGTCCTTAGCAGCTTGGTTCAAGTAGTTTACAACTGCAGCTGCGTGAGCAACGCGTTCCTTAGCGTTAGAAGCGTTACGTGGACGACGGTGTGGGTTGATACCCGTGTGGATATTTCTTGACATGTCTCTTCATCCTTTCATCGATTTTCGAAAATCAGTAGTAATTATACCCCTCTTCCCCTATGTTAGGCAAGCCTTTTCGGCATTTCTTTGCCCCCAGGCCCTTTTTCGGCAAAAAACTGCGGAGCTGTCTTCAGTCAGAAATGTTAAATGGATTTAACAAAAACGTCTAAGGCGGATTTTTAGCAGCTCACTGCTTCTCTTTTTCACTTTCGACACCGCTTACATTATTTCAGAAACCAAAAGCATGCTTTTGACTTTTTTGTGGCCTTGTAAAAAGTCGACACGTTTTAATCGCTTAAAAAAGGCAGCAAAGTCCATTTTTTGCCTTCCGGCATAAATCCCGTATTACCAGTAACTAAACCGCTTTCTTAAAACTTTTCTGTTTTTTCAAGCAGCTAAAAAAGCCGGGTTTTTGGTCTAGTGCGTTTTGCCAACATCCTTTCAATAACATCTGTTCGTTAATTTTGAACTATTGAGATTTAGCGAAAAATGGTTGACAATGGAACTACACGAAAGTAAAGTCCGTTTTCGCTTTTCGTTAACTTTACGTAAATTTTGTAAGCATGATTCTGAGTAGAGGAATTTATATGGAAGCCGCCAAAAGCAAAAGTTCAAATAATTTTTTGACCGTCTTAAAGAAAATTTTTAGCGACCGAATTCTGCAGATCACCATCGTGATCACCATCATCAGTCTCTTCTTTGCCCGGCCGCGCAGCGCCGACATGAACTGGCACACGATTGAGTCCGTCACGACCATGCTGGTCTTGATCCAGGTCTACAGCTACCTGCACGTCTTGGATATTATTGCCTATAAACTGACGGCGATCGCTGACTCCACCCGGAAACTGATCCTCCTTTTTACTCTCTTGTCCGTCTTCTCGGGCATGTTCCTGGGCAACGACATCACCTGCTTGACTATGATTCCCCTGTACTTGAACATCGCCAAGAAGTACAAGTTGCCGGAAATCCTGCCAGCCACCTTGATCGGGATGGGGGCCAACATCGGGGCGGCCTTCACCCCATGGGGCAACCCCCACAACATCTTCGTGGTCTCCAACTACCACTTGATGCCAGCCACCTTCTTTAAGTGGACCCTGCCTTACTTGATCGCGGCCATGGTTGTCTTTCTCTGCGTCTTCTTCTTTATTCCAAAGAAGGACATCCCAACCCAGGAAGTGGTTGAAATCGACGTCAGCTGGCCAATGACGATGATCACCACGGTCATCTTCGCCTTCTTCTTCGTCGGCGTCTTCAAGTTCGTTCCCATCTGGATGCCAATGCTGGCTTCCATCATCTGGGCCTTGATCGTCAACTGGAAGATCCTGCTCCACATTGACTACTCACTCTTGCTGACCTTTACCCTGTTCTTCGTCTTCATCAGCGACATCCAGCAGATTCCTTTTGTCGTGACCTTGATCCACGGCCTGGTCGGCACTGAAATGAGCACTTACTGGACGGCCATCCTGTCCAGCCAGGTCATGAGCAACGTCCCGTCCACCATCCTGGTCGGCAAGTTCTCCAAGTACGCTGAAGCCTTGACTTTAGGTTCCAACATTGGTGGCTTCGGGTCACCAATCGGGTCCATGGCCAACATGCTGGTTATGCGGACCTTCTACGCCCACGCTTCCAAGGATGCTAAGAAGAAGTTCTTCCCGAAGTGGCTGGGCTACCAGATCGCCGGCTTGATCATCCTCTCCCTTATCGGCTGGGTCATCGTCAAGCTGAACCTGTAGCAACATTTCAAATCTCTCAAGCGTCTCCTTAGGAGGCGTTTTTTGTTTAAAAACTAGTGCTCAGTTAGCTTTTAATATATAATCTTATTAAAACGGCCGGAAGCATCTGGCCAAAGTGAATTCACGCCCCTCTGGGGCCTAGAAAGGGAGGCAAAAAATGGCAGTCTGGATTATTGCTATTTTAGTCGTATTAATCGTTATTTTTTACATTTCAGCCTACAACGGCCTGCAAAAGGCCAAGGTTAACACTGAAGAGGCCTGGAGTCAGATCAGCGTTCAGCTCAAGCGGCGGAACGACTTGATCCCTAACCTGGTGGAAACCGTCAAGGGCTACGCCAAGCACGAAAAGGAAACTTTGAGCAAGGTGGTTGAACTCAGAAACCAGCTGACCCAAATTCCGGCTGACGACCACGAAGGGGCCATGAAGGTCTCCAACCAAATCACTGACAGCTTGAAGACCATCTTCGCCTTGTCTGAAAGCTACCCGGACCTGAAGGCCAACACCAACTTCGCCAACCTGCAGGAAGAACTGACCAACACGGAAAACAAGATTGCCTACTCACGGCAATTGTTCAACTCCAGCGCGGCTGTCTACAACAAGATGCTGGTGGTCTTCCCATCCAACATCGTAGCCAACATCCACCACTTCACCAAGGTTGACTACCTGGACATCCCTGAAGAAGAAACCAAGGTACCAAAGGTATCCTTTTAAAGATTAAGGGATCGCCATGCTATATCAACAAATTGCCCAAAACAAGCGGAAAACGGCCGGGGTCCTGGTCGTTTTCGTTTTGATCTTTGCCCTGGTGGGCGCTGGGTTAGGCCAGCTGCTGTGGGACAAGCCCCTGCCAGGCGTTTTGACCGCCGGCGTCATTGCCTTGATTTACTCTTTCCTGGTCTTCCAGGATCCGGTCAATGTCGTCATGAGCATGAACCATGCCCAGCATTTAAATAAAGAGGACAATCCCCAGCTTTTTCACATCGTGGAAGACATGGCCTTAGTAGCCAATATTCCCATGCCTGAGGTCTACTTGATTCCGGACAAGAGCCCCAACGCTTTCGCAACCGGCCTGTCCCCGGACAAGTCAGCCATCGCTGTTACCCAGGGTCTCTTAGACATGATGAACAGAGAAGAGCTGGAAGGGGTCCTGGGCCACGAGATTTCCCATATCCGCAACTATGACATCCGCCTGTCCATGGTGGCCCTGGTTTTGGTCAGCGCCATCAGCTTTATCGCCGACTTTGCCCAAAACTGGGTCTGGTTCGGCTTTGGCATTGACAGGGACGATGACGACGACCGGGAAGGCGGAACGCTTGGGATGATCATCGGCGTGATCGGGGTTATTTTCGTTCTGATCCTGGGACCGCTGGCAGCCAGCCTGGCTCAGATGGCTTTGTCCAGAAACCGGGAATACCTGGCTGACGCCAGTTCAGTTGAATTGACCCGGAACCCGCACGGCTTGATCAGCGCCTTGACCAAGATTGAGAACAGCCAGCCCATGCAGGCGGCCAGCAGCGCCAGCGCGTCCTTGTACATCGAGGACCCGATCAGACGGCACAGCTTAAGCCACTTGTTTGACACCCACCCGCCAACGGCTGACCGGATCAAGCGCTTGGAAAAAATGTAATTTCAACACAAAAGCTTCCAGATTTTTCTGGAAGCTTTTTTGCTCTACCTAAATTTAAGTTATATTTATCTTCCGTCTTCTATTTGTTATAATGCACGTATTAAATTGCTACCTTTTTCAAAAATGTGTATTAGATGAAAGAAAAAATGTACGGACAATATTTTAAAAGGCTACGGAATTATAAGAAGATGACGCTGCAGAAAGCAGCGAAAGATATCACTTCAAGCCCTGCCTTGTCACGCTGGGAAAATGATGTCGACGATATTCGGCTCAAAAAGTTTTTAGCCTTATTAGACCGGGTGGGAGTCACCCCCCGGGAGTTTTTTGCGTATACGGAAGTCCAAGGATATCTAGACAACTCCTACTATGATGAGCTGCAATTGCTCATCCAGCAAAAAGACAGCCGGAGGCTTCATCAGATCTTTTTACGGCAAATCAGCAGCTTTCATCAAACAAAAGATCCAGATATTTTAGGAAAGGCAGTCGCCGCGGCCAACAGCTATTTTACTTTGACTAAAATAAATTGTTTAACAGAAGCTGACCTAGAGATTTTTAAAGATTTACTGCTTGATAGCGAGTACTTAGATTTCAAAAGCCTACGTTTTCTTGAGAATTCTGTTTATTTGCTTGACTCTGACCTACTCATTTCATACAGCAGTAAAATCATCCACCAACTCAACCACTTAGAACAGGTAGACTATGAACTGTATTTGAATGCCTGGACGGCTCTGACCAATATTGTTTTCAGCTTGATCCAACAAAAACAAAACTCTGTCGCAAGCCACGTTTTGAATCAGCTTCTGACAATTGATTTGCCACAGCAAATGGCCGCTTTTAAAATCAGAATCGTTTTTTTAAAAAAATTGCTGGCTTACCGGGAAAGCGGCGATGACCGGGAAATCAATGCTTATTTAAAATCTCTAACTGAAATTGGCTTAAGCAATTTGGTAAGTGAACTATTGGATTATTGGGGTAGCGTTTACTGATAGCCGTTGCTACTCAGCCTAGGCGTTACAATTTGACCTTCAAAAACCAGATTGAAGCGTTCAAAATGAGGTATTAACGACTGAACGAGTACAAAGCCCGGATCTTCTTTCACCACTCGATAATAAATTTTCCTGCCTTCTTGTTTAAGCCTCTCCCTCTCATAGCTGATCATCTGGTCAACTTCTTTTGCATATATATCATATTGACGATATCTCACGCTAGCCAACTTTTTTGTAAAAGTTAGAGACAGCATCTTCTTCATAGGAGAGATTTCAGACCATATCAAGTTCAAACGTTTCCGTAATTGTTGACTTTCGCTTTCTTTTTTTACGGATACTAATTGGTATGCCTCCGTGAGCGATCTCATTATAGCGTATCGCTCATCTACTGAGCTCCCTGAACCGTAAATTGGGAGAATATCGCTACCTTGAGATAGAACAGCGGTAAAATAGGTCGGTATTTGATAGCTATTAATTACTTTTACCAGTATTACTTCTGTATCTGCCGTATCTTTTAGTCCTAGATAGATTTTATACAAATCTTTAGGCAAGGATTTAGGAATTATCTTAAATGCAGTTACCGAGTTTTCCTTAAGACCTAAGCCATACTTGATGATGAACCTTGAAATACTGTCTCTTTCAATCAATTCGTTAATGGAATGAAGCAAAGCTTCATTTACAGTTGATCCACTTGCATAACCACTATCAGAAGCATACTGGTAGGCATGATTGTTTATCGAAACACCATCGTCTATGAAATTAACGTCGCTTAAAAAGGATGGATAATAGACTTCTTTTGAGCTTTCGATATCGACAAAAGAATCTACTGTCAGCTTTGTGCTTTTTGAAAGCTGATTTAAAGCTGGATCATCCAAAAAATCAAGATCTTGTTCCATAATCTGCGACACAAGCACTCGTTGCTTAGCCGAATGTATCTGCGAGTTATAAAACAAATGCTCTATACTCTCGAATTCAGCTCCTAATACGGGCATATGACTCATCCCTTTGCCCATTCCAACGGAAACTTGTTTCTTTTTTGAGTCCCTTAAAATACACTGAACGGTTTGCAAGGCTAGATTAGCAGAAACCCACATTCTATAGTCAGCAGTTAAATGCAGTCGATTGATTAACTCAAGCCAATTAGTGTGTGCATCAGTATCTGGCACTTCTCTCTCAATTTGCAAATCTTTCCCTCCATAAAATAAAAGATCACGCAATATTGGCTTTCCTAAAAGATGCCATTAGCCGTGATCTTTTCTACTCTACTTAACTACTTCTGTTTTAACATTGTTTAATTGGTCAGATAATTCTTTCGGACTGCTCATTAAAGCGTTGAAGAAGTTTAATTCTTCATCATTTAAGCCTTCCACAAGAAATGGTCCGCCTTTCGTTAATTCAGTTCTAGTACGTCCCATATCGCAACACCTCCTTTCTAGATAATCATTTCTCAATTAGCCGATGAATAACGCCTCAGCCCCCGCTGCCAAAACTTAACCGAGAGCCAGTAAAGGATGGGCAAAAAAACGAGCAGATACAAGAGCAGGATTTTTCCCCGTCCTAGCAGCCAGTCCACTGGCAAATTGCTGACTAGCAAAAGTGGAATGATCCATGTAAAAAACTGCTGAATAACTCGGGGGAAAATCTGTTTTGGCCGTCCGGCCAAACTGACCAGGTCCTCTACAATACCCCCCAAGGCCGTTAAGCCCTCAAACCAAAAAAGCAAAGTTAAGCACAATTGGTTCAAAATGAAAATCAAGGCTGCGGGTAAAACGATCATGCAATTGATCAGCATGATCTGGCCAAAACTTGCCCCTTCATGAGTAAGGTAATAAGCCAGTAATCCAAGCGAAAGCAGCAAGTTGAAAAAACTTGGAATATCCAAACTTCTGCCAACTGCCAGCCAGTAACTCGAACTGGGCCTAACCAACAGATAGTCGAGATTACCTTCAAGGATGTCTTCACCCAGTCCTTCATGGCCTAAAATGAAAAACAAATTGTAAAGATAGGTCGCGCTATTCATGAAACTGATCATGACGTAGTAGCGGTTCGCTGTCCAGCCAGCCAAGTTCTCACGCTGACTAAAATAAACTTGCCCCGCAAGCAGCTCAATCAACAGAAAGACAGTTGCCAAAAGAAAAGTAATAATGCTAGTACCACGGTAGATCATAAACTCAGCTAAGCTTTGCCGCCAAATAGCCTTGACCTTTCTCATGCTCCTGCCCCCTCAAAAGTTTTAATGCCTTTTTTGAACAACGCTTTTCCTAGCAGCACGCTAAGAAGCAGCCAGCAGCAAACGGCTAGGCAATTTGCGAAAAAATCGCGCTGGCTTATTGTTCCCGTCAACAAGCGCGCTGGAAAATCCGTCACCAAGGAAAAAGGGTTGTATTTCAAATACTGGTAAACCGGGCCCAATAAATTCAAAGGAAAATATAATCCTCCTAGCAAGAGGTAAACTGCGTTAATTCCGCTTCTAAGCGGCCACATATTGATCAACCAAAAGCTGAGCATAGCCAGGACCATCATCAAACTGAAAAACATCAGACTGCTCAAAAGAAGGTAGATCAAGAGCAAAAACACTGGTCCAGCGCTTTTTACCAAGAACAGAAGCAAGATAAAATACAACAGCAATAGTGGCGTCTGCAGGCCTAAATTGTAATTGAACAGGTACCAGTACAAGGATAAAGGTCTCGTTAAATAGAGGGAAAGATTCCCAGATTCGACCATGTCCGCGAATTGAAAAACCGGCCCGGTTGTAAAAATTAAACTAATCAAATTGGTTGCCAGCAGATAACGGGCCATTTGCTGAAAGTTGCCGGACTCTGCCAAGATAAACTTCCACATTAAAACTGTAACCAGCAGACTCGCCAATTGCAGGACCAGCTTCATGATCATATTAGCCCGGTAGATCAAACTGTTCTTCAAGCCAAGATAATAAACAGGCAGATATCTTTTCATTGTTTCTCTCTTTGATATATTTTCAAGATGACCTCTTCGGCTGATATTCCACTTTTGCTTAAAGAAATGATCTGTTCCGGCTGGAATTTTTCCATCTTCACAAAAAGCTGCTGAGGATCATGAATGATTTCTTCCCGCACGTCAGTCTGGTCATTGATCCAATACTTCAAGCAATAGCTATCGGATTGATCGATCTGAAGAGGCAACTTATTCAAGCTGTCATTAAAAATCAACTCTCCTTTGCTCAAAATCAGCAAACGCTGGGCTAAGGCCTCAATATCACGGACATTGTGCGAAGTTAAAATAATCGTCGTCTGATGCAGTCTGTTTTCAGTTTTTAAAAAATTGTAGATTTTTTCCTGCGTTAATAGGTCCAGGCCAATGGTTGGTTCATCCAGAAACAGGTAGCTTGGTTCATGGATCAAGGAACAAGCAAGTTCACAGCGGATCCGCTGGCCCAAAGACAATTTGCGGACCGGCGTTTTTACGATCTCGCCAATATCCAGTAAATCGCTCAACTCCCGCAATCTGGCTTGATAACGGTCTGGCTTTAATTGATAAATGGCCGCCAGCATATTCAAAGTGTCAACAGCAGGCAAGTTCCAAGACAGCTGCGACTTTTGCCCAAACATGACCCCAATTTGCCGCAACAGCTTCTTTTGACGACTTCCTGGAATAAGCCCAGCTACTTTCACGCTGCCACTGCTTGGCTGAATAATCCCCGTCAGCAGTTTGGTCAATGTCGTCTTCCCTGCTCCATTTGGTCCAATCAAGCCAATAATTTCACCATCTTTTATAGTCAAATTCAGATCTTTCAAGGCAGGCACCAGCTGGTATTTCCGGTGGAAGATATCCTGCAGAGCTCCCTTTAATCCCGGTTCCTTGCTAAAAGTCCGATAATCAAAAGAAAGCTGGTTGATTTCAATCATTCTTTCTTCTCCTCATATTTAGTTAATAATTGTCTAATATTCTAACACTCAAACTGTTCCTGCATCCTTACTTTTCATATTTGAAAATTTCTATTTCTTTTCATGCAAAAACCGCTGAACTTACAGTTCAGCGGTTTTCTCTCTTTATAAATTGATGCCCTGCTGGCGGAAGAGCTCCTTGCGCTTGGCCGCCGGTGACATCCCATAGTACTTGCCGAATTTTTCATAAAAGAAGGACTTGCCCCGGTAGCCAACCAGGCCGATGATCTGCTTGATCGACAGGTCTGGCCGGGCCAAAAGGCGGACGGCCGCCTCCATCTTCTGTTCGTCAACCAACTCAATGAAGCTCTGCCCGGTCTTCTTCTTGACCAGGTCGGAAAAATAGTTGGGACTGAGCTGGTAGTAATCCGCGGCCGCCTTCAAGCTGGTCGAGACGTAGTTTTCACTAATATAGCGGCGGATCTCCCGCTCGCTCAAGCTGCCCGCTTCATTTAGTGCTCGCTGGGCCAAGGCCAAGGCAGTCAGCAGCTGGCTTTTGAGCAAGACTGAAGATAAAAAAACGCTGGTCTGGTACTCAGTCAAGGCCGCCAGGAAAGCCTCCCCAGCCGGCCCGTCAACCGCCACCCGGCCGTGAGTCCCTACTTCTTCAGCTTCTCCCAGCATAAGCTCCTTTTTCAAGTCCTGCATGGCAAAAGCTTTTGGCAAGACAAGCTGGACCAAGAGCCCCTCTTTTAAACTGGCCTGGCAAGATTGGCCAGCTGCCAGGAGAAACCAGTCGCCGGGCTTGACCTGCCACTTTTGCTGGCCAGCCCGGAAGCGCCCCGTCCCCGCGAGCAGCAGCAAGGCAGTCAAAGAGTCAGTCTTCCAGCCTTCAGCTTTGTCGCCTAGTAAAACAAACTGACAATCAGCGGTCTGACCTTTTCCTTTGTTCAGCGGCAGGGCGGCATCCCCTGCCTCCAGCAATTTTTTCCGCAGCTTGGCAATTTCAGTCATCGGCTCTCTCCTTTCTAAAAAATCACCGTAACTTGGCCATTTTTTTCTCCCGCCAGCGGGCCCAGATGGCGATAAGCAAAGACAAGAAGACCAGGATAAAGGCGGCCCAGAAAATCGCGTGAATAGCCCCGTAGAGGATGTTCTCCATCTGGCCCAAGTCCTGCTTAGGCAGATTGACCCGGGTCTTGGCGTCTGACAGGTGGTTGAGCATGGACAAAGTGATCTTGCCCCCGCTAGCCTTGACCCCTTTAGCCAGGTGCTCATTCAAAATGACCCCGAAGACGCTGGAGGAAACAGCCATGGCCAGCATCCGGATCAAGTAAGAGAAGGAAGTCGCGACCGGCACGTCCTTGCTTTCCGCGTCTTCTTGCACCTTAACCTGAAGCTGGTTGAACATGACCCCGTTGCCCCAGCCCTGCAGCATCCCGGCGATTAAAATCCCCCAGTAAGGGAAGTAGCGCGGAGCCACCGCCATCATCAGGTAGCCCGCCGCCAAAATCCAGCAGGTGGCCAGCATGACCTGGTAGGCCGACCAGCGCCGGCGCATTTTTTCCACTGACAAGGAGCCCAGCATGTCGGTAAAGGCCCCAGGGATCTGGGTCATCCCCCCGACCAGGGCAGTCGTGGCCATCAAGCCTTCCGCCCACATCGGCGCGTAGACGCTGTAAGCCGACATGGCAGCCCAGATCAAGACAAACAAGGTGAAGTCGACGACCAGGGGGATATTTTTGAACAAGCGGCCCGGGATAATCGGGTCCTCCGCCCGGCGCTCAATAATGACCAAGAGGCCGATGAAAATCAAGGCCGCCGCGAAGATCAACAGAGCCGTGGCGATTCCCGCCGATTCTACCAGCTGGGTCCCGAGCAAAAGGGCCACCACCCCAAAGGACAGGCAGATAGCCCCGCCCAAGTCGACCTTGTGGACTGACCGAGCTTTTTCCTCTTCCTGGAAAAAGATTTGGATCAAGACGATGGAAATCAAGGCAAAGGGGATATTGATGTAAAAGACCCAGCGCCAAGACAAGACGTCAACGATCCAGCCCCCGAAAAGCGGCCCTAAGATGGTGGCCGTGGTGAAGAAGGCGGACACCATACCCAGCACCTTTAAGCGCTTGTGGGCATTTGGATAAAGGTCAGAGTAGATAATATAAGGAAGCGACACCATTCCCCCGTTGCCAATCCCGGCCAAAAGGCGGAAGGTCAAGAGAAAAGACATCTGCTGGGCGCAGCCTTGGAGCAGCGCCCCCAGCAAAAAGCAGGCGGCTGACAACTGGTAGGCCAGTTTATTCCCCCGCCGCTCGCCCAACTTGCTCCACAGAGGCGTAGAAACAGCCGTCCCCAATAAGAAGATGGCTACCAGCCAGCCGGTATATTCAATCCCGTGCAAATCAGCAATGATCCGCGACAAGGCCGTGTTGATGATCGTGTTGTCCAAACCGGACATGACGTTTGACAGCATCAAGGCCACGGTAATTATTCGTCTTCGTTGATCTGACATTTTTTCGCTCCCACTAAATTCTAAAAGTCCTTAATTTTAGGATACAGCTAAAAAATTGCCAGTAAAAGCTTCTTCCAAGATTATTTTAAGAAAAGTGCTATAAATCGGCTTTTTCAATCAGTTTGGACAAAGTTTGAATTAGACAGGCTTTAGCAGATCCAATATAATAAAATAAGAATCAATTAGACGAATCAACGGGGTGCCGGAAGGCTGAGATGATACCCATGGAACCTGGCCAGGTAATGCTGGCAAGGGAAAATGAAACTTTACTTCTGGTCACCCTGCTTTTGAGGTGACTTTTTATTTTGCAAGCAGAACTGACAATTGACCACTTAACTTTTTCCTACGGGGACCGGGAGGTTATCCGCGACCTGTCCTTGACCCTGCCGGCGGGGACTTTTTCCCTCTTGATCGGGCCAACTGGCTGCGGCAAGTCGACCCTCTTGAAGATCATGGCCGGCCTCTACCCGAAATACGGAGGCCAGCTGACCAGCGGACAGATCGATTTGGGCGGACGGAGTCAGGCCATGATGTTCCAGGAAGCTGGCGAGCAGTTTACCATGGCCACGCCCAGAGAAGAGATTATTTTTGCCATGGAAAACCTGGGGAAAAATAAAGAAGAATTTGAAAACCGGCTGCAAAAGGCCAGCGAGTTCGCGGAAATCGATTCCCTTTTGGACCAGAAGATCGTGACCATGTCTGGCGGGGAAAAGCAGCGGGTAGCCTTAGCTGTCCTGGTCGCCATGGACGTGGATCTCTTTTTGCTGGATGAGCCTTTTGCCAGCGTGGACCCAGCAGCCCGCCGCTTCTTGATCGGCCGCTTAGCCAAGCTGAAAGAACAGGGCAAGACCATCATCATTACCGACCACCTTTTTGACGACTACCAGGGCAAGGTGGACGGGGTCTACCGCTTTGAAGGCGGGCAGGTGGAACTCTTGAGCCAGGATGAACAAGCCCTTCTCCTGGCTACTGAGCCAATCGGCCTGCATTTTGCCCTGCCAGAGAACGAGCCAGCGGCTTTTGTCATGAAAAATTTCACCATCAAGCAGGGCCGGCCTTTAATTGAGCAAAAGGAATTAGCCATCCCCAAGGGGAAGGTGACCTTGATCACGGGGCCAAACGGCAGCGGGAAGAGCTCCCTGTTTAAGGCCATGACCAAGCTGCTGGACTACCAGGGCTCCTTAACCTGGGAGGGCAAGGAAGTGGCCAAGCTCAAGGAGCGGACCTACTTCCAGCATGTGGCGCAAATTTTTCAAAATGCAAGTGACCAGTTCATGGCGATTACTGTCAAAGAGGAGCTGGATTTGAGCCAAAAGCACCCTTCGCCCTACTTCAGCCCGGAAGTTTTGGACCAAGCCTTGGCTGATCTGGGTTTGGCGGACCACTTAGACCAGGTAGTCTACTCCTTGTCGGGCGGGCAGAAAAAGAAGCTGCAGATCCTCTTGATGCTTCTGTCGGGCCAGGAAGTGCTTTTGATCGATGAGCCCTTGAGCGGCCTGGACCAGAAGTCGATTGAGCAAGTCGTGAAGCTTTTGCAAGAGTGCCAGGAAAAGAGCAAGCAGACGATCCTGCTGATCAGCCACCAGTTTTACGGAATCAGCGATTGGTGTGACTATCACCTGCGCCTGGCTGACAAAAAACTGGCTTTTGTAGAAGACTAGGGGGAGGAGAAAATGACTAAAAGCAAAATGAATCCCAGCTTGAAGTTCTTGCTGACCTTGATCATTTCACTGGAGTTATCTTTTAGGGTCAGCCTCATCAGCAACATCATCGTTATTGTCCTGGCCTTTGCCTACCTTTTATACCGGCGGATCAAGCCCAAGGCCCTGGGCGGGATGCTTTTGGCGGCGGGCCTGGCGGCAATTACCGTCTTTTCTTCTGGCTACATCTTCAGTGACCACCGCGACCTCTGGTATGCTTTGGACATTTCCAGCCGGGTGCTCGTATATACCTTTACCACGGCCTGCCTGACCATTTCGACCACGGCCGAAGAGATGGCCCGGTCACTGGAACAGAACCTGCACCTGCCAAGCAAGTTTGCCTACGGGACCTTGGCGGCTTTGAACATCATTCCCCGCATGCAGGCCGCGGTCAAGCAGATCCGGGTGGCCGGGATGATGCGGGGAGTCTACCTCTCCTTTTGGTCCCCGGTTCTCTACTTTAAGGCAATTTTGGTGGCTTTAAACAGCGCCGACAACCTGGCCCAAGGGATGGAGTCCCATGGCTACCGGGAAGGCGCCCCGCGGTCGGTGATCGTTGAAGTGCCGCTGACTGGTAAGGACTGGCTGCTCTTTGTTATTGCCATTCTTCTTTTGAATCTGGGAGCTTTTTTACTGCCATAAAAGTTGCAAAAAAATTTTAGTAAAAAAGTTATAAAATTGACCTAGATCAATTTCTTTTGCCTGGGGAGGTCCTATAATACTAAGTATCAAGAGAAAAAATTGCTACTTAAGTAAAAAGAAGGGAAATTACTATTATGAAGAAATTAGACGCTACTACTTTGACTGCTGACCAACAAAAGTTCTTTAACGACGCTTTGGCATTCGTTGCTTCCGTTGACAAGGACGGCAACCCACAAGTTGGTCCTAAGGGTTCCGTAACTGCTTTGGACGACAAGCACCTGGTCTGGAGCGAAGTTACCTTCTCACACTTGTGGGAAAACATCAAGAACGGCAGCAAGGTTGCTGTTGTAGTTGCTGACGTGCCAAGCCACACTAACGTGCGCGTGGTCGGCAGCGTGACTATCCACGAAGGCGACGACTTCGCCAAGGAATACGCTGCTAAGGTTGGCAAGCCGGAAACTGCTGCTGCCGTAGTAGTTGAAGTTGAAGAAATCTTCGCTTAATCAAATCCGCATAATGAAAATGGCTTCTGGGAGAAAATCCCGGAAGCCATTTTTCTGTCTATCTATTATTTTTTAGCCCGTAAAAGGCCACAGGCCAGGGCCGCGTAGATTAGGTACAAAATGCCGATTGAGATGTATTCATGAATATTGAAGACAAAAATCAAGACGATAACTGCTAATGCTGCAACAGTTACGTAGCCTACTGCCGGGCTGAGCTTGGTCAAGGGCGTGAGACCCAGAAATAGGGTCAGCAGGGTGATCGCGATCATGCCAGCGATTGTCCATGAAACTGGACCTGGGTCGCCCAAGGCTAAGATCCACTGAACCGCCATAAACAAGGCCAAACAGATACCAGCCAGCAGAAAGACGGTTTTGACGGCTGGCTTAGTTGCAAAGTTTTTCATCATAATCACGCTCCTATTTCCAAAAAACTATTCACTTATATTATAAACCTAAGCTAAATTTTGGAGCAGTGATTTTTGCGGCAGCCGTCATTTTTTGCTTTTGTTAAAAATTACAGCAACCAGATTTACATATGTTAACGCGTGGTTCTTGCTAAGTTTAATAACTTTTTCTCTTCACAACGTTCTCTTCTGAGCTATGTTTTCTTGCAAAAAGCGGCTAACAGCCAATAACACTAAGGCCAAGAAGTTAAGTGGTAAATTGCCCGGACCAAAAGCGATTGGCGTAATCAGTCCTATCAACGTCAAGGCGATGCAAACTAGGCCAATAATCAAGAACGGCTTACGGGGAATTTTTTGGCTGAATACAGCTAAGGATAATTCTGCCAACAAGACCAAGATAAAAACCACATGGCCCAAAACCGTTACCTTTAAATCCGTCCCTTTGATCGTTCTTAGGGCATTGATGTAATCCTTTAAATTTGAGCAAACTACCACAGTCAAAAAGCATAGTAAGATTACATCAACCACTTTGACTAAAATCTTTAAGAATTTCATCTCTGTCACCTTCGTTTTTACCCAACCCAGGCCATCACGCAGCTGATTAGGCTGACGGCCAAGAGGATGCCGGCCAGCCAATAGTTAAAGACTGCCTTCCCCCGCCAGCGGTAGCTGGCCAGAACCAGACTGACCGCCAAAGCAACAACAGCCGAAGTCCAGTACCAGGTCAAGCCGAAATACAGGCCTACCACCCGGTCAATTACAAGGCCCAGCAAAAGGCAGGCGCCAATCACCCAAGCCGCTGCAGGAGCCAACCACTTGCTCAGCCATACTCCCAAAGCAGCCACGGCAACGAGCAAAATAAAGGCATCATAAAGCAGTTCTGTTGCCTGCCCATGACTGCCACTGAAGGCATAACCGGAAGCCGTCTGGCCGACTAAATTAATGATCAGCGACACTGCAGCTGCCGTCAAAAGCAGGTCATTAGCCAGCCACATGTAATGCTCTGTTTTAGTCATTTAAATCGTCCCTTTCATGACTCATAATCCGTTTACATGGCTATTCTACATCGCTTTTTCCAGCTAGAGAGCAAAATTGCAGATATGAATCAGCATTTGCAGATCTGCAAATCTTCACAAGAGAAAATGATCGACAAATCTTTCCAGTCCAGATTCTCTGAGTATCCCCTTGATTCTTTCCGCCTCCTCATCTTGCCCTGAAAAAAGCCCCGCGTAATACTTGCCAAGCAAGCGGTAGGCTACAAACTCCAGGCAAGGAGACAGCTGTCCTAGAACTTCTATGGCCGGCTTGGCCGCCTTGGCAATGCCTTCTTTCCTGCAGCGCTGACAGAAGCTGACACAGGCCTTGCCTACCGCTTCCTGCTGGTCTCTAGAAAAATTATCGATCTGTTGATACTTGTCTAGCAGTTCACTCAGCCAAAAGTAGGCAATATCAAACTTCATCAACTGAATCGCCGCGGCAAAAACAACAATTGCTTCCGTATCGTCCATCCAATTGTCCAGACTGAAGAAATAATCCGATACCTCGTTTTTTAGCTGCTCATGATCTTTAAGGTCTGGATCCAGCAGATAAGCCACCAGGTCCCCGCCAACCCGCAGGGCTGTCTTCCCCGTCAGATTGGCCGCCTGCTCTTTCAAAAAGCTCATCTTTTTCCAGTTCCAATCATAAAAGGCGCTCTTCACCCGGAACTCGATATTGATCCAGTCAGCCTCTTTTTCCTCTCGCCGGCTATAAATCATTTTGGTGAAAAAGTAGCCCAAATCATAGTTGTGGCTTTCCAAAAGCTCCAGCAGATCCTCAGCCTTGATCCGCTGCTCTCCGCTCTCAATCCGAGAGTACTGGGCCACTGACATGACTTCTCCCGCCATTCCCTGCTGGGTCAAGCCCAAATCTATTCTCGTCTGCTTGAGCAAATCACAGATCTCCATTTTTTATTCAGCTCCCCCTAATAAAACACTTTCACCTTAGATTCTAGCACTAGACTAATTCGTATACAAAAAGCCTCTCCTGCGTATTTCCCAGGAGAGGCTAAAAAATCTATTCTACTTGTGGTAAGGACTGCCGGAGTTGATCATAAAGGCCCGGTAAATCTGCTCAATCAAAACCAGCCGCATCAATTGGTGGGGCATGGTCAGCTTGCCGAAACTGAAGAGATCGTTGGCCCGCTTGTTGACCGCGTCACTGGTCCCCAGGCTCCCCCCGATCACGAAAGTAATGTCGGAATGCCCGTAGGTTCCCAGATCCTTCAGTTCCTTGGCGAACTCTTCGCTAGCCCGCTCTTTGCCCTTAATGGCTAGGACGTAGACATATTCTTTGTCCTTGATCTTGCTCAGGATCCGCTCGCCTTCCCGCTTCTTGACTTCTTCCATCTGGGCCGGGCTGAGGCTTTCCGGCGCCTTCTCATCCGGCACCTGCACGATCTCCACCTTGGCAAAGCGGCTCAGCCGCTTCTGGTACTCCGCGATCCCATCCTTAAAATACTTCTCTTTTAATTTTCCAACGCAAACAATTTTGATATTCATAATGCACCTATTTTACCATTTTTGCTTCTATCCCCACAATTAACAATTTATCAACCGCCTTTTTCCACAGCTGTGGAAAGGCCTTTTCTAGATCTAGTGGACTAGAGCAGAATTCTATCTAGGTCTAGCTTTTTGCCAAAAAATTTCTAAAATTCCGTGTAACCATTCCACAAGCCGCCTGTGGACTGGACATTTTCACAAACAATCACCGAAAAAGCCCGGCCTGCCGCCTTGAACAGACGTTTTAACATGACTTTTGCCCGTGGAACTTACACACAATCCACAGCTTATCCACAGCTTTTCAGGAGCTTTTTACCCCATTTTTTGCACAATTCACAGTCTTTTCCACAGGATTGGGGATAAAGTTTCCCTAAAAATTTTCCTTGACAAGAAATATTTCCGAACTTTACCTTGGCTTTACCCCGCTTTTGTTTTGAAAAAAACAAAAAATCCAACAGATCTGCTGATCCACTGGATTATTTGTTCTTAAATTAGTTGCTTGCCTGCAGGGTTACCGTGAAGGTCATGGTCTTGCCGTTCCGGTTGACCGTGATCTTGACCTTGTCGCCAACATTGTGGCTGTACAAGATGCTGTGCAGGGTGGCCACGTCGTTGACCGTCTTGCCGTCAGCAGCCGTAATCACGTCGCCCTTCTTGATCCCGGCACTGGCTGCCGCGCTGCCTGAAGTTACGCTAGCCACGTACAGGCCCTTCTTCAGACTGGTTGAAATGCCCAGCTGCTTCTTGTAGTAGCTGTTCAGTTCAGCAATCGCCGCAACCTTGATGCCCAATTGCGGCCGGGTGATCTTCCCCTTCTTGACCAATTGGTTGACGATCGTCACAACTTCGTTTGACGGGATCGCGAAGCCCATCCCTTCAACTGAGTCGCCGCTGCTGGAGCTGGACAGCTTCATGGAGTTAATCCCGATAACTTGACCATCTGAGTTGACCAATGGACCACCGGAGTTACCGGAGTTGATGGCCGCGTCCGTCTGGATGACCGTCATCTGGTTGGAGTTGTAAGTGATCGTCCGGCTTGGTGAGGAAATGATCCCTTGCGTTACCGTAGACGCATATTCAGACCCTTCTGGTGAACCGATGGCAATCACCGTCTGCCCAGACTGCAGGCTGCTGGAGTCGCCAAATGAAGCGGTTTGGGTCACGTACTTGGAGTCGATTGACAGGACAGCCAAGTCACTGGTTGAGTCCTTGCCGACAACCTTAGCGGAAATCGTCTTCCCGGAAGCCAGGATGACCTTCACCTTGGCTGCCCCGGAAATAACGTGGTTGTTAGTGACGATGTAGCCCTTGCCGTTGGCCGTCGTGTAGATGACCCCGGAACCTTCAGAGTACAAAGTCAAAGACTTCTTGGAGCTGGATGAATCTGAGCTGGAATCTGAATCGCCATAGCCGAACATGCTGTAGATGTCAGAGCTTGATGATGAACTGGAAGTGTACTTGTAGTTCAAGACTGAAACAACCGCGTTCTGGACCTTCTTGTAAGCGGAAGTCATCGTCCCGCTGGTGGTCGTTGACTTGTTGACCTTAGTAGTGCCGCTGGATGAAGTCGTCACTGACCCGGTTTCACCAGTGTTGCTGCTGCTTGAGCTGGCCGTGGATGATGAAGAATTGCTGTTCAAATTGGCTGCTGACAAGCCGCCGTAAGCAATCCCACCGCCCAAAAGACCGGCAACGACCCCAATGATGGCCGCTTTAGTTAACAAACGGTTATTTTCCTTCTTGCGCGTGTTTCTTTGCTTATCTTGTTCTTCAGACATGGTTATCACTCCTTATCGTTGTCATTATCATATCCAAGCTTTTTGAAGTATATATGAACAAAACGTATTAAAAGCTTTAAAGCCCTCGTATTATAAATTAATTAAAGAACTCGGCGTCATCGGCTCGGTATCGTGCAATTCCAGGTCACTGGAGACGTCGGCATCTTTTTCCGCCAGAACCTGCTCCGCCACGTCCCGGGCCAAATAGTTCAAATTGTTCTGCTGGCTGCGGTGGGCCATGAAAACATGCTTGGTTTTAGAACTGATAACCCTGGCCAGAGTCTCAGCCGCCTGCTCGTTTGACAGGTGGCCGTGATCTGACCGAACCCGCTGCTGCAGGCTCCAGGGATAGGGGCCGCTTCTCAGCATCAAGTCGTCATAGTTGAACTCGAGCAAATAGGCATCCGCGTCTTGAATCTCATATTCGACTTCTTCAGACACGTAGCCCGTGTCCGTCAAGCAGGCCAGGCGCTTGCCCCCGCTGGAAAAAACGTAGTACTGGGGCTGAGCCGCGTCATGGCTGGTGGCAAAAGCCGTCACTTCTAAGTCCCCATAGCACTTGGTCTGGCCCGGCTCAATCACATTGATCTGCTCTTCCGGCAGGCGGCCGATCTTGCCGGTCTCCTCCAGGTACTTCCAGGTGCCCGTGTTGCTGAAGGCGTTCAGCTGGGGATAGCGGCGCATGAGGACCCCCATTCCTCCGCTGTGGTCGCCATGGTCGTGACTTAAAAAGACCATGTCCAGGTCTTCAATCGCCACGCCTACCTTGGCTAAAAGCTCCTTGGTCTTCTTGCCCGAAAGCCCGGCGTCCATCAAAATCTTGTGCTGGTCAGTCATCAGCAAGCTGCAGTTGCCCGCTGATCCGCTTGATAATACCGCGAATTGCAAATTTGTCCCTTCCTGCCCTTAATCATCCAATGTACTGTTTTGCAAAAGCTGGCCATTAAAGGCGTTGACCCGCTTCAAACTGCTGCTCTTGCTGCTCTTGTTTTCGATCCAGACCAGCCAGGTCGGGACAAAGATCACGCTGCCCCGGACCTCGGTCAATTTGGTGTAGCCCAGCTTGACCTGCATCACCCGGGAGTTGTCGGCCAGTTCCCGGGTGGTATAGAGGTTAGTGACTGCCCGCCAGGGGCTGATGGTGGCCTGCAATTCCCGCACGCTGGTCAAGTCACTCAAATAGGTCTGGTAGTAGCCCGTGATCTTCTTGTCCTTGACGTTGACCACCAGCTGGGCCAGGCTGCTGTAGACCTGCCCGTACTGGGACTTCTGCACGTAAACGTAGCTGCTGTTGCTGGAAAGGTTCTTGGCATAAACATACTGCTTGCCATGCAGCACGTAATTTTTGTCATTCTTGAATTCACTTACCGTCATCCGCTCCAGCGAAATCGCGTTTTTCATAGTCGCGTACAGGGTCTTGTCCCCTTCAGCATAGCTGGTGGACACGTCGCTGCTGAGCTTCTTGGCGGCTTCTTTCAAGTCGCTCTTGCTTCTTGTGGCCAGGTAGTAGCCCGAGTCCCCCTTCCTGGACAGGGAGGGAACCGTGATATTGTCCGACTTCATTTCAGCCTTCAAGCTGGTCGAGGTCGTCACTGAGCTGGTTGAAGAAGTCAAAGTGACCGGTGCCCGCCAGAGCTCAATCAAAAGGTAAATGTCGACCAGGCAGAAGAGGATCAGAAAAAGCCATTCAATTTTGCGATGATCCATTAGTTTTCTTCCTCCTCTGAGCTGACTGAACTTGATGATACGGCTGAACTTGAGCTGGAGCTGCTGGAACTTGAGCTGGATTCAGACACTGATTGGCTGCGGCTGCTGGAAGACGCTTCCTGACTGCTTTCCGGAGCCTGGCTGCCCGCTTGGCTGCCGCTTGAGCTGGAAGCTGAGCTTGCCTCACTGCTGGACTGGCTGGAGCTAGTTGAAGACGAGTAACTGCTGGAACTGGATCCGTCAATCAAAAGATCAGCATTTTCGGCCTTAGCCTTCTTCCAGCCAGCGAGGCTGTTCCAGCTGCCGCCTACCTTGATAAAGTAGGTTGGCACCAGAGTGATCAAGTCGCTGCGCTTCTTGTCGGCCTTGATATGGTAGCCGATGGTGATCCTCTCGATTTCGCTTTCTTTGATGCCGATGCTGTCCAGCTCTTTAAGCAAGGTCGCGGTCTTAGGCAGGGTCTTGGCCTGCCCGTCATAAGGGATCGGGATCTGCAGGTTCATGCTGCTGAAAGCCACGCTGACCGTTTCCGTTCCCATGGTCACCTGGGTTTGGGCCAGGGTGTCATTGGCAAAAATCGGATAACCTTCAATATAGTTGATATAAGCCACCGTCTTGCCGCTGCTTTCAAAAAAGCGGAGGTCCTGCTCAGCCAGGCCCAGCTGCTTGACATAAGCGGCACTTTCCAGCATTCGCTGCGTGGCCGTCCGCTCTTGGCCGGTCAGATAGTTTTGGTAAAGATACTGGTGGTCACTGCTTTTGCCTTCCTTAGGAATCTGCAGGCGCTTGGAATAGCCGGCCGTGTAGACCGTACGGCCATTCTTGGCCACCGACTTGCGGTAGCTGCTGCCCAGAAGCCTGGAGGCATAGTAGCTGCTGGACTGGTAGCTGATGAGATAGCTGTATTCCTTAACTTTAACTGCTTGAGCATAAAAAGGCACATAAAGCTTCTTCAAATGCAGGAAGCTGACCTCCTGTTTGTCTTGAGCACTCTTTACGTACTTGACCAGCTGCTGAAAAGAGCCAGACTTGATCTTCACCCGGTAAACCCGGCTGCCGCTGTCGTTGCCAAAGTAAAGATAGCGAATCTTGCTCTTGGCCGGGACAAAGACCCGGTTGAACTGCAGGCTGGAATTGGCTTGCTTCTTGCCTAAAAGCACCGTGAAATTGATCTGGTCCGGGTAGGCAAACATGATATAGTTCTGGTCATCCAGCAGTTTCTTGTAATCGGCAGAATCATCCGATACCTTCTCAATTACCCCCAGCTTGACCTTTTCCAAGTACTGGACGAACTTCAAAGGCAGGTTCCGCTTGGCGTCATGCACCTGGTAGCGGACCCCGTCTTGAAAGACATAGGTCTGGCCCGGCGCGTAAAAAGTCTGGATATTCCGGTAGTGGGTCGTCAAAGAGGCCGAACTCTGCGAAGAAGACTCATTGCTGATCCGGCTGAAGCGCTGGTCACTGGTCATCACCGTGACCCAGAGGCCGATTGAGATCAAAATCACGGTCAAGGTCGCCAGGTGGAGGAGAAAATCATTGAATTTGAACTTGAATTTAAACTTCATCCCATTCATCCTCCTCATCCATTGGTTCATATGGCAGGGCAATGTAGAAGGTTGACCCATGCCCTTCCCGGCTGTCAGCCCAGATCCGGCCGCCATGGGCCGTCACGATTTCCTTGGCGATGGCCAGGCCCAAGCCGGTCCCGCCTTGGGCCCGGGACCGGGCCTTGTCTGCCCGGTAGAAGCGGTCAAAGATCTTGCCCAGGTCCTTTCTCGGAATCCCCAGCCCCTGGTCGCTGATGCTAAGCAGGATCTGGTTCTGGTTCTGGGTCAAGCGGACCGTAATGGTCCCCCCGTCAGGGGAATACTTGATGGCGTTGTTCATGATATTGTCGATCACCCGCATCATCTGGTCGGTGTCGATTTCCACCCACAGGGCCTGGTTGCCCAGGTCCCGCTTGATCACGTATTCCTTGGTATCGCTTTGGGCCTCGCCCTGGTCATGCTCGACAATCATGTCAAAGCGGTTGAGCAGGTGGGCAACAAAGTCGGTAAAGTTGACCCATTCCGGTTCCAGCTTGGTGGCCCCCCGGTCCATTCTGGACAAGACCAAAAGGTCATTGACCATCCGGATCATCCGTTCAGTTTCCTTTTGCGTGACTTCCAAAAACTGCGGGGCAATCTCTGGATCTTTCCAGGCCCCCTCATTCAAGGCTTCAATATAAGCCCGGACGCTGGTCAAAGGAGTCCGCAATTCGTGGGAAACGTTGGAAACGAACTGCCGCTGCTCATCTTCATTTTTGATCTGCTCAGTCACGTCGTGCAAGACGCAGACGGCCCCGGACACAAAGCCCGTTACCCGCTTGATCAAGGTAAAGCTGGCGTGCAGGATCATTTCATCATCCGTACCGGCATTGACCGTGACCTGCATGTCGCTTTGGTTGGAGATCAAGTCCTGGGAAGTGTATTCGTCCCCCAGGCCCAGAACTTGGGAAATCGGCTTGTTGATCGCGTCTTCGGCCTTGATGTCCAGGAAGTCCTGGGCCATCTGGTTCATGATCGACACGTTCCCGTGCCGGTCAGTCGCGATCACCCCGTCGGTCATGTGGGACAGGACGCTGTCCAGCCGCCGGCGCTCAGATTCTGACTGCTCATTGGACCGCTCGATCTTGGCTGAGAGGGTGTTAAAGGCCGCCCCCAGCTGGCCCAGTTCGTCATTTGAGTAGATCTTGACCTGGGTCGAGTAGTCCCCGTCAGCCACTTGGATGGCCTGCTGGCGGAGCTCTTCAATCGGCCGGGTTATTGCCCGGGAAATAAACATGGAGGCAATCGCCGCCACGATTACGGCAATAAGCGAGGCCGTCAAAAACATCATCGAGACGTTGCGCAAGTTGTTGAAGACGTCAGCCATGCTGGCCCGGACATAGACTGCCCCAACGATGTTGGTCCCGCTGGTCAGGGGCACGATTTGAACCATGAAGCTGCCCTTCTGGCCGCTAGTGATCTGGGTCTTCTGCTGGCCGGAGTTGATCACTTCCCGGATATCGCCATTGTTGGACAATTGCCCCACCCGGTTTTTGTCATTTAGGTTGGACACGGCCCGGATCACGTTTTTATTGTCCACGACCTGGATCTCAGAAATCGCGTCATTGCTGTAGTCGGTGATGATCTGATTCATCTTCCGGTCAGCGCTTTTGCCATTCTTGACCAGCTGGGTAGTCAACTGGTCGGTCACGATCGACTGCAGCTGAATCGTGGTTTGAAAGTTGTCAATGCTGGTCTGCTCCATCTGCCGGGTAAAGTAGGCCCCGATGATTTCAATCGTGGCCAGCAAAAGGAGCATGAAGATAAGGGCGATCTTGGTCTGGATCGAGCTGACCAGGCGTTTAAGCCGGTGGGTCTTCTCTCTCTTCACTTTCTCTTTGCGTGCTTTTTTATCTTTCTTCATTAATCCATCCACATAAAGAAAGCCACCTCAAACAGTGGCTCTGGAAAATTATTCTTCTGTTTGCTGCTTGACGAAGTAGCCGACACCCCGCCGGGTGACCAAAATTTTCGGCCGGACCGGGTTGTCTTCAATCTTTTCCCGCAAGCGGTGAACCGTTACATCGACCGTCCGGACGTCGCCGAAGTAGTCGTAGCCCCAGACCGTCTGCAAGAGGTGCTCTCTGGTCATGACCTGGTCCATATGCTGGGCCATGTAATAGAGCAGCTCAAACTCCCGGTGGGTCAGTTCGATTTTTTCCCCATTCTTTTCGACCAGGTAGGCATCCGGCTTGATCAGCAGGTTGCCGATCTGGATATCATTGCTTTCCTGTTCTTTTTCCTTTTGCTGGTTGACTTCCACTGCCTTCTTGACGATGTCCCGGCGGCGCAAATTAGCCTTGACCCGGGCCACCAGCTCACGGTTGGAGAAAGGCTTGGTCACGTAGTCGTCCGCCCCCATTTCCAGGCCGAGGACCTTGTCAATCTCGCCGCCCTTGGCGGTAACCATGATGATCGGCATGTCGTGGGTCTGGCGGACTTCCCGGGCTACTTCCAGCCCGTCTTTCTTCGGAAGCATTAAGTCTAAAATCATTAAGTCAGGGTTGTATTCTTCAACCTTCTCGACAGCTTCCTCGCCGTCATAAGCGGTCTCTACATCAAAACCCTCTTTGGTCAAGTTAAACTTGATAATATCGGAAATCGGCTTTTCGTCGTCAACGACGAGAATTTTTTTAGGCATCATAGACCTCCTTCACTGTCCCTATTATACTTGATTTGTTCGCGAAATTAAAAAAATTACAATTAATGTAAAAAAGGAGATTGCTTTTGCTGAGATTTATGGCATAATAAAAGTGTTGGTTGACACGGGTCGTTAGCTCAGCTGGCAGAGCACCGGACTCTTAATCCGGGTGTCCAGGGTTCGATCCCCTGACGACCCATCATCCCTAAGCACTGCACTCGCAGTGCTTTTTTTATTTTACAGCAAGCGGGGACTTTTTATGAGTAAAAAGACTTACTACTACCACAGCGAAAGCGAGGACCTGGTCAGTTCTGCCCAGCAGGACTTCCAACTCCCAGACGACTATCAGGTCTTCCGGAAGGGATTTGGCTGGCGAATCTGGAATGGTTTAGTCCGCAGCCTGGCCTGCGCCTTTGCCTGGCTCTACTCCCGCCTCTTTTTATTGGTCAGAGTCAAAGGCAAGGAAAAATTGCGCCCCTTTAAAAAGCAGGGCTACTTTGTCTACGGCAACCACACCCAGATGCTGGGTGACCCCTTCACCCCCATGACCATCGTCAACCCCTACCGCTACTATGCCCTGGCTGCCCAGGCCAACTGGGGTATTCCTTTTTTAGGCAAGTACGTAATTCCCGTGGCCGGCCTGCCGGTCGGGAAAAACATCAAGCAGTCCATCAGCCTGCTCAAGGACGTCAAGTACGCCTATGAAGAAAAGAAGGCGGCTATCGTCATCTACCCGGAAGCCCACCTTTGGCCCTACTACACCAAGATCCGCCCCTTCCCGGCGACCAGCTTCAACTTCCCGGTCAGCTTAAAGGCCCCGGCTTTTGCCATGACGACCACCTACCAGCCCTGCCGCTGGAGAAAACGGCCGAAAATCACGGTCTACATCGACGGTCCCTTTTACCCGGACAAGAATTTGGGCAAGAAGGCGGCCCAGGAAAAGCTGCATGATGAAATTGCTCAAAGCATGCGGGAGCGGGCAAAACTGAGCACTTGCGAGTATTGCTCGTATGTTAAAATTGACAGTAGGAAATAGGATTTTTTCTACTAAAAAAGGAGGCAGAATCATGAACTTTCTTTTTTGCGGTGACCACAACGCTGAAAGAGGCGTGCTGATTGCCGTTTTATCACTGCTGAAAGCCGAGCGCGGCGAGGAAATTCACGTCTACATCCTGACCATGAAGGCCCACAGCAAACACCGGTCCTTTAAGCCCTTCAGCCAGCACGCGGCTGACTTCATCCGTTCTCTCATCGTGGCTGACAATCCTAACAGCAGCCTGGAACTGATCGACTGCACCGAAAACTTCATCAAGGAGCCGCCGACGGCCAACATGGGCACCCGCTTCACCCCATATGCCATGCTCCGGCTTTTTGCCGACGAGCTGCCGCAGATTCCCGACCGCATCCTCTACCTGGATGACGACGTGATCATCCGCCGGCCGGTTGACCAGTTCTACACTCAGGACTTGGCCGGGACGGAACTGGTTGGGGTTCTGGACTACTTCGGCCGCTTCTTCTTCCACAATCAAAAGAAGCTTTTTGACTATCTAAATTCCGGGGTCCTCCTTTTGAACATGCCGGAAATCAAGCGGACTGGCCTCTTTAAACGTGTCCGGCACTTGATGCAGGTCCAGAAAATGTTCCTGCCTGACCAGACGGCCATCAACAAATTGGCCAAGGAAAAGCGGATTGCCCCGCGCAAGTACAATGAGCAATACGCCCTCCAGGACGACACGGTCATCCAGCACTTTACCACCAGCTTCCGCTTCTTCCCTTACTTCAGAACCCAGACGGTCAAGCCTTGGGACGTGAAACGGGTCCACAGCGTGCTCAACCTGCACGAATATGACGACCTGCTCAATGAATACCTGCAGCTGAAGGACCAGCTGTAAGACAAAAAGAGCAAGACTGCTTTCGGAGGAAAGAAATGACGATTCCAATTTTTTACACCATCAGCGACGACTTTACCCCCTACCTGGCCGTATCTTTGAGCTCTTTGGCGAAAAACGCCGGAAGTCAAAACGACTACACAATCATCATCCTGCACCAGGGGTTGAGCCCAGCCAACCAGCAAGCCCTGGCTGCTTTTGAAAAAGACAATGTCAAGATCATCTTCCGGCAGCTGGATGACCAGCTTTTTGCCCAAATCCAAAATAAAAAAGGCAACTATCTCCGGGCTGACTTCTTTACCCTGTCGATCTTCTACCGCCTTTTCATCCCGGACCTCTTCCCCGAATACGACAAGGCTGTTTATATCGATGCTGACACGGTCGTGAACGCCGACATCGCCGGCCTCTACCAGACGGAATTGGGAAACAACCTGGTCGCTGCCTGCCATGACCAGTCGGTCCACTACATTGAGCCCTTGCAGACCTACATCAGAGACTGCCTGGGGATCGATCCGGACAAATACGTCAACTCCGGCGTTTTGGTCATGAACTGCCAGGCCATGCGGGAAGAAGGCTTTTTAGACAAGTTCCTGCAGCTACTGTCGACCTACCAGTTCAACTCGATCGCCCCTGACCAGGACTACTTAAACGAGATCTGCTCTGGCCGGATCAAATTGCTGGACCCACGCTGGGACGCCATGCCTAACGACTTTGACCAGGAAATGGCCGGCCCTTACTTGATCCACTACAACCTCTTCTACAAGCCTTGGCACTTTGAAGAAGTCAAGTACGGCAGCTACTTCTGGCAGGCTGCAAAAGAGACGCCTTTTTACGAAGAATTGCAAAAGCAGCTGGCTGCTTTCAGCGACCAGGACCGGAAGGACGAACTGGCCAAGATGCAGGGCATGGTCGACATGGTCGGCCAGATTTTGCAGGATCCGCAAAACTGGTTCCACGTGAAACAGAAAGTCAAGGTTACCCTGTAAGGAACTAAGGAGAATAAGATGATTATCGGTGACAAGCGCCTGGACGTGATTCACAATATCAAGCAGGCCGCGAACGAACGGAACTTTACCGCCAAGACAGAAATCGGCGATCCAATGATGACCAGCGAGGAAAAGCTGGCTCTGGTGGAAGACTTTTGGCAAAAGCAAGACAAGGTCAAGACAAAATTTGACGGGGCCGTGGGCCACGAGCTGCTGCAGGCTTTGACCAAGACGATTTCTGGTTCAACCAAGGTAACTGGTATAGATAAGCTGAGTGGCCTGCCAAAAGGCGGGGCCATCGTGACCGCCAACCACTTCAACCAGATCGACGCTTTGGCTGTTAACCGCCTGGCTCAAAAGGCCCACCGGCGGATGGACATCGTGATTGAGGAGACCAACTTGAAGCTGCCGGGCTTCTTCTCCTACATCATGAACAATATGGGTTCAATTCCTTTGACCCAGAGTCCCAACTACCTGGGCCGGGAATTCATCCAGCACTTGAACCACGCCTTTAATCAGGATCACTGGGTCCTGATCTTCCCGGAGCAGGAGATGTGGTGGAACTACCGCAAGCCCCGCAAGCCGCAGCGCGGAGCCTACTACTTCGCGGCCAAGTGCAACGTGCCGGTGATTTCGACTTTTGTGGAAATCCAGGACCTGCCAAAATTGGAAAAGAAGAACGAGCACTTCTACCAGACCCGGTACACCGTACATGTTCTGGACGTGCTTTACCCGGACCCGACCAAGACGGCCAGCGAGAATGCCAGCCGCTTGATGGAAGAAGATTACAAGCTGAAGGTCCAGGCCTACGAAAGAATCTACAAGAAGAAACTGGACTATGACTTCACCAGCTGGGATATTGCCGGCTGGCGGGGAGAATAATTTTTGCCAGAGACAAAAAGATCATGAAGGAAAATTGCTCCTTCATGATCTTATTTTTTATTGGCAATTACTTGACGTATTTTTCCGCAACTTTCTTGCCCAGCCAGACAGCCGCGAAAGAAGCGATGTAGGATACGATGAAGCATGGGATCCAGGCTTCCTTGCAGCCGTTAAGGTAGGCGGTCATCCGCGCTGCCTTAGGGATAGACTCGTTGTAAAAAATGCTGGCACCAGTACAGATAAAGGTGTTGAGCGTGTTCAAAACGGCGGAAGGGATAATCCCTTGGACCAGCTTGAAGGCAACCGTGCCTTCTTTTAAGTGGAAGAGGCCGGCAAACCAGTCACCCCAGGCGTTGTAAGGGATGAACAAGCTGAAGAAAAAGACAATCAAGTTGATTTCCGCAGTCAATTCAAACAGGTTAACCCAGTTGAATGGCAGGTGGTTCAAGATGATGATAAAGATGGCCATCACCAGGCCCATGAACATGGACAATACAGAAGTCAAAATGGTGCCAAAGTGGCTTTTGTAGAACATAGTATTACTCCGATCCTAAAATATTTTTTGTGTCTGTTTTACAACAGGTGGTACAAGTTATTCTCACTGAGCCAGCCCAAGTAGAGTTTTGTCCAAGAAGCAGCTTGCGGGTCGCTAAGAGAATGATCTGGCCGGCCATCAGTCCGCTTGTCTGCCAAGGACATTCCGTGATTGCCCTTTTGATACATATGGAACTCAAACGGAACTTTATTTTTGGCTAGGTCACCGGCAAAGTTAATCGCATCCCCAACATGACAGTTTAAATCTTCCGTCGTTCCCCAAATGAAGGTCCGCGGAAACTGGCTGGTCACTGCCTGATCCAAGTTGATCATGGCAATTCTTTCAGCTGACTGGTCCAAGCCAGTTGCCGCGTAATTGATCAAGTCCACGCTAACCTTGACCTTGTTCAAAACTGCAATATTATGATTATTCAAATCGACCATCTTGATAGCCGGGTAGCAAAGGCCTACTGAATCTGGCCGCATCTGTTCTGCTTTCAAGCCTGTCAGCTTGGCCAGCCAAGGAGTCTGCCAGTAGGCAGCCAGCTGAGCCGTTAAGTTACCACCGGCTGAAAAGCCAATCACATTTATGCTTTCCGGATCGAGTTGCCATTCTTCAGCATGTCTTCTGACTTCAGCAACCAGCTTTGCCAAGTCAATCAAGGGATTGGGAAATGCACTGACTGGATCGCGGCTATAGTCATGATTTCCATCAAAAAATTCTGCTCCCTCAGTCGCGTAGTCAAAAATGGCACATGAGAAACCTGTGCTGATGAACTCAAAGGCGATTGGTTCTCTCTCCCGCCAGGCCGTGTAGCAGTAAGCCCCGCCCGGCACGATGATTAGGAAAGGCGCTTTGCGTTTTTCATCAACTGACGCGTCGGCTTCTTGGATGTAGTAACTGGCCTTGGCGCCCCGGTCGCCGATTTTTTTAGTAAAAATTTTCATTGCTCTCACCCATTTTTTCAAAAATAATAGGCTGCCAAACAGCAGCCTACATAATTCAAAGGATTAATCAGTCAAAAAGTTCAAAACGCGATCATAGACTTCATCGCGGTTTTGGTGCAAGCCGTGGTCGCTGCCCGAGATCAAGTGGAATTCGCAGTTATCATAGATGGCCTGGTAGTGACGGCCTGCGTAGTTATTGACGATCTTGTCATCTTCGCCGTGCAGAACCAGGACTGGTCCGCGGTAGGCAGCCGCGGTGTTATAAATGTTGATGAACTTGGCGGTTCTGAAGTACCAGCCGTTAAGCTTGAAGTCGCCAAAGTCCAGCTTGTCCGGTACGACGTTAGGGTCATACTCTTCACCCATGCAGGTGCCGATTCTTGCATCGTCAACCAGGGTTGCGGCCGGTGACATCAGCACCAGCTTGGAGATCTTATCGGCGTAAAAGCCGGCCATCATTGATGACAAAACCGCGCCTTGGGAGTGGCCGATCAGGTAGATCTTCTTGATGCCCTTCAAGCCCGAAACATACTTCATGACTGCTTCGTAGTCTTCCAGTTCGTTGAAGATCGACATATTGTCCAGAGGACCTTCGCTTAAGCCGTGGCCGTTGAAGTCAAAGCGGACCGTAGCCAGGCCCTTTTCCTGCAGCTTTTCCGCAATCACTGGCAGCAAATCGTTGACCTTCGGGTCCATCATGCCCACAAAACCGTAAGCCAGGATGGCCAGGTCGTATTCTTCACTGTCTGGAATTGATACCTTAGCGGCCAACTTGAGGCCGTCCCGCATGATCGTTACGTCTTTTTCACTCATTTTTTTATTCTCCTGTTCTTAGCTTTCCAAGTTGGTAATGTTCTTTTTTGCCCGCTTGTTTTGGCTGATGCGAACGATGATGCCGAAGACAACCCCAATAACTGCGATGACCATGTTCATCAGCAGGATTACTCTAGGAGCGTTGCTGCCGGCAGTTGCGGTGATTGAACCGCAAGCCCGGATAACCAGCCAGTTGGACAAAGCGTTGCCCAAGCCGACGATTGAGATGGCAGTGGCCTTGTGAGCTGGGTAAAGGCCAGCCAGCAATGCGACTGCCAGCTGCATCAAACCACCGGCTGCAAACCAACCCATGATTGCGGCCAAAACATACAGAAGCGGACCGCTTTGTACAAAGTAGGACAAGAGCAGGCCAGCGGCACAAACTGCCGGGTAGACAATCAAAATCGTTGATTCACGGACACCCTTAGCCACCATTGCTGAAGTAGTCAAAACTGAGACCAGAGAGGCAATTGCGTAAACTGATTGCAGCATCGCCGGGTTAGATAAGCCGTACAGCTTGCCCAGTTCTTGATTGGTGTTGGTCCACACCATAAAGACAGCAGTAGTACTGAAACCCATCAGCCCCAAAATTACAGCTTCCAGAGTTACTTTCATCTTTGGCTTGGCAACATCTGCCGAAGCAATTTGCTCAGCAGCAGCTTGCTTGTCACCACCAACTTCCGGAAATGGCAGGAAAAAGCAAGCTACGCCAATCACTGCATAAACAATTGCAATGCCCCAGAAAGCAACTTGGAAAGGAATATGTTGGGCGTTAAAAGCAACAATGACGAATGGCAGAATGAATTGCCCGAAGCTGACAAAGAATTTTGTCAAAACAGTCAGCATTGACCGCTTATCTGGGTAAGCGTCCTGCATTGATGGGGTCAAGCCAGCATTCATGAATGAGTTGCCGATCCCGCCAATCAAAGAGCAGACGTACGCTACTGTTACGTTAGGTGCCAGCATGAAACCGGCAAAGTTGATGACCGTGCACAGGCAAGCCATGATAGCCGCAAACCGGCGACCAAACTTGTCGGAAATCGGGCCTGCCAGAGTACCAATGATCCCCCCGACCCCAACAGCCGAGCTTACCGAGAGTACTGCGGCGATATTGCCTTTCTGGCCCCAAAGTGCGGCCAGTTGTGGCTTGTATTGAGCGGAGATTGACATGATAATCCCGCACATTAAAAACGTGGTGTAAACGGCTACGGCCGTGGACAAATAGCTGCGCTTTTTGCCACTTGTTACAGTTGCATCCAACTTTCTTCTCCTAAAAAATAATCGTATTTTTATTACTTTTTACTCGTTTATTAGTGCTGGGATGCCCCGCTGACCGCGTCAGCCGCTGGAGCTTCTTCGTTGGCCGTGTCGGCAGCGATCCGGCCAAAGGTAAAGATGTCAGCCAGGGAGTTCCCGCCCAAACGGTTGCCGGCGTGCAGGCCGCCCGCGTTTTCACCAGCTGAGTACAAGCCCGCGATGACGTGGCCTTCTTCGTCCAATACGTGGGCTTTGGTATCGATGACCAGACCGCCCATAGTGTGGTGGATGGCCGGCTTCCGCGGAGTTGCGTAGAATGGTGCGACTTCGCACTTCAGGTGGAAGGCGCTCTTGCCGAATTCCGGGTCGTGGCCGGCATCAACGTAAGAGTTGTACTTCTTGATAGTGTCGGTCAATACTGCTGGGTCCATCCCCACCTTTTCAGCCAGTTCTTCCAGAGTATCAGCTCTGAACAAAGTGCCGGCTTCAACTTGTGCGTCGATTGATTCTTGCGTGGTGTTGTAGGCCGTTTCCTTGATCTTGTCGTCGGCAATCAGGTAGAAGAGGCCACCGTTGTCGATCGCTGCCTTGGCCAGAGTGTCACGTTCCGCAAATTCGTTAACGAAGCGTTTACCCTTTTGGTTGACCATGATGAAGTTTTCTGGCGGAGTTTGCAAGCCAGTGAAAAGTTCCCCGGTTACCGGGTCAGAAACTGGCATGAGTTGAATGAAGCCCATCCCAGTCAAAGCAGCACCTGCTTCTTGGCCCAGAGCGATACCGTCACCGGTGATGGCTGGTGAGTTGGTCGTGGCGATGTCGTCAGCAATTTCACTCCAGTAAGTGTTGTACTTTTGCACCATCTTGGTGTTGGCACCGAAGCCGCCGGCAGTCAAAATCACGCTCTTGGCGTGGACAGTTACCTTGGAGCCGTCAGTCTTTTCGGCAATCACGCCGGTAACCTTGCCGCCTTCAATGATCAAGTGCTTGGCCCGGGTTTCAGTCAAAACGGTTGCCCCATGTGCCTTGACCCAGTCGCCCAAAACGTGGATGAAGGCAAAGCCCATTGGTTCAACCGGCTTGTGGCCTCTGCGCCATAAAGCACCAACTGGCATGGTTACGTCGCTGCGGTCAAACTTCACGCCCAAGTCGGTCAGCCAGTTGACTGAGTCCAGGACATTGTTGACCAAGGTCGTTACCAGTTCGTACTTGCCGTGGATTTCGTTGCCCTTCAGGTCTACCCGCTTGCCGCCGAGGTAGGTTTGAATTTCGTGCAAAAGAACTGAGTCAAAGAGGTAGTCTTCACCTGAGTCAAGGTAAGCCTTGATTTGGTCACGCAGCTTTTCGAAGTCTTCCACGTATTCTGGGTCGATTTCGCTGGTTGGCGTTTCAGCCAGTTCCTGTAAGGTTTCCTTTTCACCAGGCAGAGCCTTGAAGCCCTTTTGCCATTCAGGTTCAGCCGCGTTCATTGGACCACCGGCCCGGGCAGTGTTGCCGCCCAGTTGCGGGAACTTTTCCAGAATAACAACTTTCTTATCATGTTGCAGAGACCGGGTAGCAGCGGCCAGACCAGCCCCGCCAGCACCGATGACAACCACGTCAGTGTCGTATTCTTCATCCTTGGCTGCTGAAGAAGCTGGCTTGTCGCGCTTCTTCCATTCTTCAGCATCCCCGCCGGCTTCATTGATCGCTTCGGCGACCCCGTCGATCACCCCTTGTGAGGAGATTGAAGCCCCGGAAACGGCGTCGACGTTCAAGGTTTGCCCGTCGATGATGGCCTTTGGCAGGCGCTTGAAGACTTCATCAGCGATCCCGCTGGTTTCTCCGGCTGAGTCAACCGTGATGTCCGCCACCTTGTCGTTTTCAATAGTGACTTCCATTGGCATGAATGATGAGCCGTGGCCTTTGGCCTTAACCTTGTAGGTACCTGATTTCATTGACATGATTTTTGCTCCTTTGTTTATATTTTTATCAGCTTGTTAGCGTTTTCTTTACTTGATAAGTCAATTCTAATATTTTCCCGATAAAAAATGAACGACTTTTAATATTATCAACCGATAACATCTGTGTTATCGTAAAAACAAGACTTTTTTAGCAAAAAATGGAGACAAAAGAAAATGAACGATCCCGACATCATGCTCAACTACCTGGAAGTCCTGCTCAAGGAAAGCAACTTCACCCGGGCTGCCGAAAACCTCTACATTTCCCAGCCCTACCTGACCCAGCTGATCAAGCGGGTGGAAAAGAAGCTGGGAACCACCATCATCAACCGGGACAAGGTTCCCTTTACCCTGACTGAATCCGGCCAGATCTACTACCAGTACCTGGAAAACATTTCTGCCCAGCGCCACCAGCTGGCCAACGCCCTGGAGCGCTTCAGCAACCACAAGGAAGAAGTCATCCGGATCGCCATTCTGGAAAGCCTGGGCACCTTCCTTTTGCCTAAAATCCTGCCCGCCTTCTTGGACAAGCACCCCCAGGTCAAGATCCAGATCGCTGAAGGCTTCCCCCACACCAGCGAAGACCGGCTCTTGGGCGGGGACGTCGACTGCTATATGGGGCAAACGCCGGAAACTGTCGCGCAAGGAATTGACACTTATATCAATGGCGGGGAGGTCTACTATATTGTGATCCCGGAAAATTCCAAATACTATCTCAAGGACCGCTTCATCCTCGATCCAGCTGATTATGATCCCAAAGAGCTGCTCCAGCAGCCTTTTGTCTTAAGCAACGGCGAATCCGCCATCCGCCACCAGGTCAATGGGCTCTTTCATTATTTCCGCGTCCGGCCAAATGTCCGGATGACCTCCAACAGCGTCATCACCGCCACCAACCTGGCTGTCAATGGGGTCGGCTTTACGGTCTCCTCAGCCAGCATCTTGAAGCGGCTGGAGCACCTGCCAATCAACCTCTACCCCCTTGATCCCAAGCAGATCAAGCTGACCTATTTTATCGGCGTCCGCCGCGGGGCTGACCTCTCGCCAGCCTTAAAGGACCTGGTCGAGGCCTTCCAAGCGGCCGAGCTGCAGGAAGAGATCAGCTAATTCAAATATTTTTTGGAGAAAATAAAACCCTCTACCCCGTGCTCACGCTGGTGGTATACTACGGGAAAGAAGGCTTTTGACGAGTTAATCAAGGAATTGGAAAAAAGAGATGAGAACGAGGTGACCACCATAACTGAAGTAATGCCACAATTTATCCAGGTCAAGCTTGACCAGGCCAAGAAGGAAACGACTGAGGAAGTAACTAAAGAAGTTACTAAAGAAACGACCGAGAAGGTGACGCAAGACTACTTGCGCAACATTCTGAACACCACCAACTTAACTCCAGATGGAGCCATGGACCTGCTGGGCATCCCCGAGGCAGACCGGCCGATGTACAAGGACCTGCTCAAGAAAAAATAAGCAGCAAAAAAGCGGACAAGTTTAACTTGTCCGCTTTTCTTACGCCTTAGCGACGATTTCCTTGATGTAGTCAACCGGCATCTCCTTGCCAGTCCAGAGCTTGAAGGACTCTGCTCCCTGGCCGACCACCATGCCCAGACCGTTATAGATGTGCTTAACGCCGGCCTCTTTGGCGATCCGCATCAGTTTGGTTTCCCGCGGTTCATAAACCGTGTCGCTGACAACCATGTCCTCATGCAGCCAGGATGGATCTTCCACCAGTGACAGGTCGTCCAGCGGCGGCATCCCTACCCCGGTCGCGTCGCAATAGATCCCAGATTCCGCGATCGACTGCTTGAAAGCTTCCTTGTCTTCCATCGGGTTCAAGCTGCAGACACAGTCAGTCGCCTCATTAATCGCGGCTACCTTGCCTTTGGCCGGTTCCCAGTTGCGGTCGTGGATATTAAAAATTCTGATTTCCTTGGCTCCGCCCATAGCCGCGGCTACAGCAATCGGGATCGCCGCCCCGCCGGCACCAGCTAAAGTCATAACCTGCCCCTTCACGTCCTGGCCGTCTTCTTGCAAAGACCGCAGCCAGCCTGTCCCGTCAGTGGTATAGCCCGTCAAAAAGCCATGGTCATTGACCACCGTGTTGACCGCCCCGCAGATTTTTGCTGCCGGATCCAGCTTGTCCAGGTAGGGGATGATTGCCTGCTTGTTTGGCATAGATACATTGGCTCCCCGCATGTCCAAAGTCCGCAGAGCCTTGACCGCGTCCTCAATCCGGTCCGGCCCGATCTCAAAGCAGAGATAGGCCCCATTCAAGCCCAGCTTAGCCATGGCATTGTTGTGCATGGTCGGTGAAACTGAGTGTCTGATTGGATTCGCGAACAGGCCCAACAAGATGGTGTGCCCGTCCAGCCAGCCGGTTACTGGTCCGGTAATCCCGTTGATTTTTACCGGTAAAATGTCATTGCTTCTTTCGTCAGTCATCTTTTCAGTCCTTTGTTTTTATCTCTAAAAAATATGCTAGCGCTTGCCACTCTATAAAGAAAGGCAATCTGCCACTTTTATCAATCTATTTTTTCTATTGTTTTACCAATAATTTCAAAAATACCCACTAAACTCTCTATGTAAAAAGCGGATTGACAAATTATCTCTGTTAACGCTAACATTGAATAATGACGCGATTATGATTTGTTAACGAGGACTTGCTATGGAATTTATCAAAAACTACAACAACAACGCTGCCCTTGTCAAAGACTCAGCTGGCAAAGACTGGGTCGTCATTGGCAAGGGGATTGGCTTTGGGCTTAAACCAGGGATGCCTGTCGATGAAAGCAAAATCGAACGCCGCTTTAAAGCTCAAGACGAAATCGACCAGGTCGAACCGGACATCGTCAAGGGCATTGATCCCCAGTCCTTTGCCGCCACTGACCAGGTCTGCGAAATGCTGGAAAGCAAGTACGGCATCTCCTTTACCGGCTACCAGTACTTTGCCCTGGCTGACCACATCGACTTCATGATCAAGCGGACCCTGGACGGAGCGGAACTCAACCCCATGAGCGGCAGCTGGGAAACCAAGACCCTCTTTCCAAAAGAATACGCCGCGGCTAAAGAAGCCCTAAAGATCATCTCTGACACTGTCCACCTAACCTTCGACTGTTCTGAAGCCGTATCTTTAACCTACCACTTCATCAATGCCGAATCCGACGGTTCCAAACTGCAAGACACCATGCGGATGACCCGCTACTTGGGCGGGATTGTCAATATTGTCCAATACCAATACGGGATCACCCTGGATACCGACAGCTTCAATTACGAGCGCTTCATTACCCACCTCCGGGCCCTGATCATCCGCCACTTGACCGGCAAGGAAAATAGCGCCGAACTGGACCCAGCCCTCCTGCAGCTGATGGTTGCCAAGTACCCAAAGGAAAAAGACACCGTCGACCGGATTGCCCAGTATCTCAAGCGGGAAGATGACTGGACCCTGTCAGCCGATGACCAGACCTACTTGATTCTTCACATCTGGCGGGTGACTCACCGCTAAAAAATAAAAAATTCCGCATTTTCTGTTGACAGCGCTTTTATGAAGCGCTATCATGACAAATGTCTTAAGCGTGTTACTGTTAAATCAGGCATGAACCTATCACGAAATCAGCCGCTGGCAATATCATTTGTCAGTCTTACTTGATTTACCGATAGGTTCTTTTTTTCGCTTAAACCAGGTGTGTTACTAGTTCGACTAGGCATGAACCCGCAAGCTTATACAGGACTCTTTCTATCTTTTCCACGTGAAGAATCCTGGCTTGCGGGTTTTTATTTTGACAAATTGTAAAAGTGAGGATAACGATTATGGCAAAAAATTACGATGAACTAGCCAAAGACATCGTTGCGCACGTCGGCGGGGAAGAGAACGTCTCCTCCCTCAAGCACTGCGTGACCAGACTGCGCTTTGTGTTAAAAGACGAATCCAAGGCTGATACCGACTACCTGAAGAAGCGCGACGGGGTCATCACCGTTGCTAAAGCCGGCGGCCAATACCAAGTGGTTATCGGCAACGAAGTCGCCGACGTTTACGACGCGGTTCTCAGAAACTCCCACATCAAGGGGGTTGGGGAAGTCGCTGAAGACGACGCGGAAGACGCGCCTAAGGGCAACCTCTTCGACCGCTTCGTCGACTTGATCTCCAGCATCTTCCAGCCTTTCCTGGGCGTCCTCTGTGCCGCCGGTATGCTTAAGGGTCTGACTGCCCTCCTGGCTGCCACTGGGATGGCTTCCACTAACGGTATTTACATCATCTTCAATGCCATGGGCGATGGGATGTTCCAATACCTGCCATTCTTCCTGGCCTTGACTGCTGCCCGGAAGTTCAAGCTTGACCAGTTCACTGGCCTGGCACTGGCTGGGGCTATGCTCTACCCGACCTTGAGCACGACCGTTAAGGCGACTACTACCTTTTTCGGCCTGCCGATCAAGCTGCCGAGCGGCGGCTACTTCCAAACGGTGATTCCAATTATCCTGGCCGTTTGGTTTGCCTCCCTGGTTGAAAAGCGGATGAAGAAATGGATGCCAACTGACATCAAGATGTTCGCTGTTCCATTCTTCACCCTTCTGATCTCAGTACCTTTGTCCATACTCTTGATTGGGCCGGTAGCCAACACCCTGTCAAACTGGGTTGGGGTTGCCTTCCAGGCTATTTACAAGTTCAGCCCGATGCTTTACGGGGCAGTTCTTGGTGGGCTCTGGCAGGTACTGGTTATGTTCGGCCTGCACTGGGGTCTGGTTCCTCTGGCTATCATGGACTTTGCCCAAAAGGGCTGGTCAGTTCTCCTGAACCCGTCAGTTGCCGTCTGCTTCGCCCAAACTGGGGCTTTGGCAGCCATCATGATCAAGACCAAGGAAAAGAAAGTCAAAGAACTCGCTACCCCGGCCTTGATTTCCTCAATCTTCGGGGTTACTGAACCAGCTATCTACGGTGTTACCCTGCCGATGAAGACTCCATTCATCATGACTTGTATCGCTGGTGCCATCCAAGGTATCTACTGCGGTCTGACCAACGTTACCGGCTACGCTATGGGTGGTATGGGGATCTTCGCCTTCCCTTCATACATCAACCCTAAGACTGGTTCATTCGCCAGTGTGATCAACCTGGCTATCTGCGCGGTCATCTCACTGATCCTGGGCTTTGCCTTGACCATGATGACCAAGGTTCCTCGCCTTTACGGGGAAGAAGAAACTACTCAAACTACTGAAGCTGCTCCAGCAGAAGCTCCTTCAGTAACTGTTGCCGGTGAAACTATCCTGGCCCCAGTTGCCGGTGAAGTTTGCCCGCTGAGCGAAGTAAAAGACGAAGTCTTCTCTTCCGGCGCTATGGGCGATGGCATTGCCATCAAGCCAAGCGAAGGGCTCTTGAAGTCACCAGTTGACGGCACGGTCAGCCTGGTCTTCCCAACTGGCCACGCTATTGGCCTGAAGAGCAAGAACGGCGCGGAAATCTTGATCCACATCGGCATGGACACGGTTGAACTTAACGGCGAAGGCTTCGAAGTCCTGGTCTCCAAGGGCCAAGAAGTCAAAGCCGGCCAGCCACTGGTTAAGTTTGACCTGGACGCTATCAAGGCCAAGGGCTACGACTTGACCACGCCAGTCATCATCACCAATTCCAAGTCCTACCATGAAATTGGCGACAGCAAACTTAGCGCGGTTAAGGCCGGCGACCAGCTGCTGGCCCTGTCCTAGCGGCAAAACACTAATACATATTTCTCTCAAAAACGTTCATGGAAAGATTTGCCTCCGGCAAATCTTTTCGTGCATTAAACACAGGTAATATAGCTAGTAAAAATTAAAGCAATAACAGATAAGGAGACAAATCATGGCAAAATTTCCAAAAGACTTCCTTTGGGGCGGGGCCACTGCCGCCAACCAGTATGAAGGCGCCTATTTAGAAGACGGCAAAGGCCTCAGCACGGCCGACGTAATGACCAACGGCTCCCACACTGAAGCCAGAAAGATCACTTGGAAGAACCCGCAGACCGGGGAAAGCGGCTATGTGCCAATGGCCTTTGGCCAGTCAATGACCTTCCCGGAAGGAGCAGAACCGGCTGTTTTGGACGGCTACTACTACCCAAGCCATACGGCAACTGACTTCTACCACCACTACCAGGAAGATATCAAGCTGATGAGTGAGATGGGCTTCAAGTGCTTCCGCCTCTCCATCAACTGGGCCCGGATCTTCCCGAATGGTGACGACACTGAGCCAAACGAAAAGGGCTTGGAATTCTACGAAAAAGTTTTCCAGGAATGCCGCAAGTACGGCATTGAACCTTTGGTGACCCTGTCTCACTACGAAACTCCGCTCAACCTCTCTATCAAGTACAATGGCTGGACCAGCCGCAAGCTAATCGACTTCTTCGTCAACTACGCCAAGACGGTCATGCAGCGCTACAAGGGCCTGGTTAAGTACTACCTGACCTTCAACGAAATCAACATGATGAGCCTCAGCCCTTACATGGCAGCTGGTATTTTGACCGATGATGCCCAAAGCAAGGCCCAAGGCGCCCACAACCAATTCGTGGCCAGCGCTTTGACGGTCAAGGCGGCCCGGGAAATCGACCCGGAAATCAAGGTCGGCCAGATGCTGGCTTACGGCCCGGTCTACGCCTTGACGGCTGACCCGAAGGACCAATTGAAGGCCCTCAAGCAAAGCGACGCTACCCTCTTTTACAGTGACGTCCAGACCGGCGGCCGCTACCCAGACTGGATCTTGAAGAAATACGAAGCTGAAGGGATCAAGCTGGACGATGAAGACAGCGACTACGAGCTCCTGGCCCAGTACCCGGCTGACTTCCTCAGCTTCTCCTGCTACTCTTCATCCGTAACGACTACCCATGAAACTGGCGACACAGCTGGCGGCAACCTGGCTATGGGGGTCAAGAACCCTTACCTTAAGACCAATGACTGGGGCTGGACGATCGACCCTGACGTATTGCGGATCGCCTTGAACCAGCTCTGGGACCGTTACCACAAGCCGCTCTGGATCGTGGAAAACGGCATCGGGGTCAAGGACCAGATCAGTGAAGACGGCAAGATCCACGACCCGGAAAGAATCTCCTACCTGCAGCAGTGCATCTCTTCCATGCGCGACGCCATCAACCTCGATGGCGTTGATCTAATGGGTTACGAAATGTGGGGCTGCATTGACCTGGTTTCCGCCGGGACCGGTGAAATGCGCAAGCGCTACGGCTTTGTCTACGTTGACCGCGATGACAAGGGCGAAGGCAGCCTCAAGCGGATTCCAAAGGACTCCTTCTACTGGTACAAGAAGGTTATCGCCAGTGACGGCGAAGACCTAAGCGACTAAACAATCTCTCCCCACCAAAAAAGCTCCCGTATCGCGAGTGATACGGGAGCTTTATTTTCAAGAAAAGCGTTTCTCTTGGTTATTAGTGCAGTTCCAAGTAATTTTCAGCGTTTCTCAAGTCTTCGATTGACAATTGGCCAGGTGCTGAAGTCTTGCCAACGGCACCGAATGACAGGCAGGAGCCGAAGACTTGGCCGGCAATCCGGCTGACCTTGCCCAAGTCAGCCATTGCCATGGTGATGATTGGCGTTGAGAGTGCCTTGCGGGCGTCGTTAGTAGCGCTTAACAGAGTCAAAACGTCGTCAGCGCTGTGCGGCATGCAGGCCAGTTTTGGCACGTCAGCACCCAATTCAGCCATCTTCTTCAAACGGAATTCGATGACGTCCTTGGCTGGCACCTTTTCAAAGTCGTGGTTGCTCATGATAACTACCACGTTGTAGTTGTGAGCTTGCTTAACCAGGTCCTTGACTCTTTCTTCATCGTGGAAAAGTTCGATGTCGACCGCGTCACCCAAACGGTTGGTTACTACAGTAGCCACCAGGTCCAGGTATTCGTCTTCACCCAGTTCCAGGACGCCGCCTTCGTTCTTGGTTCTGAAAGTAACCAGGATCGGCAGTTCGCCGACTACGTCCCGCAAAGCCTTGGCCGTAGCGATCAGCTTTTCATTGTCCTTGATGCCGGCTTCGTAGTAGTCGATCCGCCATTCCATGATGTCCGGCTTGGCAGCCGCGATTTCCTTGGCGGAAGCCAGAATTTCTTCTTCAGTCACGCCAACGTTTGGCACGGCAATCTTTGGCAGGCCTTCGCCCAAAACAATGTTTCTAACTTTTACAGTAGTCATATTAATACCTTCTGTTTTTTGCTTTTTTAAAAAAATTACTTCTTCAGTGAACCAAACAGGTGCTTGTAACGGATAGCAATGATGGTCGTGTCCACGAAGCCCAGCAGGGCAACGATCACGTCAAAGAACATAACTTCTCTCATCCCTGGCAAAGCGTTGATGACCAAAGGAATAGTGAAGGAAGCGATTGAACCGGCAGTGTAGAAGAAACCAGTAACCGTCCCCTTGCCAGCTGGGAAGAAGTCGGCCATAACCGTCAAGCCCAGCTGCATTACGCCACCAGCGGCAAAGAAACCAACGGCGAAGGCCAGAATGCCCATCAAAACCGCGCTGGCTGGGTATGCCCACATCAAGAAGATGGCGATAAAGGCACCCAAAGTGTAGATTGGCACCAATTGCACTTCCTTGAACTTGCGGCCGATCACTGCAGTAAACAGGACGCAGCAGATTGAACCAAGTGAGTACCAGGAAACCAGGGCGTGGGCAGCGCTGTCGCTCATGTGGCTGATTGACTGCCCGTATTGGGTCAGCATTTGGCTGACCATGTAGAAGGTAGCTTGGGAAATGTAGCCATAAAGGATGAACAGGGTACCGTCCAGCCACTTGTTGGACTTGACTGCCGGCTTGTCGCTGTCAGCAGCTGCTGCTGCTTCAGCTTCTTCAGCCTTCTTTTCTTCAGCTTCAGCAACTGCCTTGGAGTCTGGGAAGGCACCCTTAAGGAAGTAGATGAAGGTGATAACCAGGATGGCAGCTGGAATCACGATTGACCAGCCGTACCATGCGCCGGCACTTGCCAGGCCACTGACGATGAATGGCAAGAGGAACTGAGCACCAGAGATGAAGGCCTTCAAAACAACGTTGGAAGTCCCCTTGGCATCTGGGAAGATTTCCATCAGGGCTGGGTAAGTACCAGTGTCCAGGAAGGAGTTGGCCATCCCGGCGCAGATCCCCAAGATGTAGGCCACAGTCACGCTCTTAGAGAAGAGCAGGCCGACGAAGAAGATCAGGTAGAAGACAATCCCCAGTTGCACGAATGGCTTTCTGCCGAACTTGTCAGACAGGATACCTGAGATCAAAAGGTTGATGATTCTCCCAACCCCCAAAGAGGAGACTACGGCAATGGCGCCGGTCGCGGTCGTGCCCCATTGGTGAGCCAAATTGGTGGCGTTTTGTGAGATGATGATAACGCCCATCCCGTGCACGAAGTAGTTCATGTACAGCATGAAGGCAGTCATCATGTACTTGTTCTTTTTCATGATTTTGTCCTTCCAAAAATACCTTCTGTCGGCGAGTATTCAGCTGCAGAAGGTATTGATTTAAACCAATTTCTATTAAATTTGCAGGTTAAAAATTACAGATTACTTGTTGGCATCCATGATTTCCTGGATGTAGTCGGTTGGCATTTCCTTGCCAGTCCACAGCTTGAAGGCAGCAGCGCCTTGTTCGATCATCATGCCGATCCCGTTGTAGATGTGCTTTACGCCAGCCTTTTCAGCGACTTCCATCAGCTTGGTCTTGCGTGGTGCGTAAACAGTGTCGGAAACAACCATGTCTTCGTGGAACCATGATGGGTCTTCAACCAAAGTCTGGTCTTGCAATGGGTTCATCCCTACGCTGGTAGCGTCGCAGTAGATGTCTGATTCAGCGATTGACTTCTTGAAGTCTTCCTTGTCTTCCAGGTGGTGAACGCTGGCCACGCAGTCAGTTTCCTTGTTGATGGTTTCAACGTTCTTGACTGCTTGTGCCCACTTGTCGTCGTCCTGGTTGAAGATGCGGATTTCCTTGGCGCCTTCCAGAGAAGCAGTAACAGCGATTGGAGTAGCGGCACCGCCGGCACCGGCCAAAGTGATAACCTTGCCCTTAACGTCTTGGCCGTCCTTCTTCAAGGCCCGCAGCCAGCCCATGCCGTCAGTGGTGTAGCCGGTCAAAACGCCGTGTTCGTTGACGATGGTGTTAACGGCGTCACACATTTGTGAAGTCTTGTCCAGCTTGTCCAGGTAAGGGATGACCTTCTTCTTGTTTGGCATTGAGACGTTTGACCCCCGCATGTCCAAGGTCCGGATAGCGTCGATAGCGCCTGGCAGCTTTTCGTTGTCGATTTCAAAGCAAAGGTAAGCCCCGTTCAAGCCCAACTTGGCAAAAGCGTTGTTGTGCATGGTTGGTGACATGGTGTGGCGGATCGGGTAAGCCATCAAGCCGACCAAAATCGTGTGCCCGTCAAGCCAGCCGGTGATTGGGCCGCTTACGCCTTGAATCTTCGTTTCTTCAATCTCGTTGTTTCTTTCGTCTGCCATTTCTGGAATCTCCTTTAAACTTTTAACAAGTTACTTTTTTCTCAATTCACTATTATGTTATCGTTTTCAGCCTTCGTGATAAATAAGGCAAAGCAAAATTATTGATAAAAGCATTTTATCAGTTCTTGTTTAACGGTATAATATAGGCATGGAAAAACTGTTGTGATGATTTGGAGGCAAATATGAACATTCGACATCTGCGTTTCTTCGTCGAGCTGGCCAAGACGGAGCACATGGCCAAGGCCGCTGAAAAGCTGGGCATCTCCCAGCCTTCCCTCTCCTACGCCATCAGCAGCATTGAGGAAGAACTCGGCGTACCCCTTTTTGAAAAAGAAGGCCGGAACATCCGCTTAACCAACTATGGCAAGATCTACCTGGAATACGTCAAGAGCGGTTTAAGCGACCTGGACCGGGGCGGCGAATACATTGCCGAATTGCTGGACGTCAACCGGGGTCATATCCGGGTCGGCTTCACCTTTACCATGGGCCAGGACTTGATTCCCCAGCTGATCTACAAGTTTAAGCAGGAAAAAGACACCAAGGACATTTCCTTCTCCTTCGTGCAGGGGACAACTGACGATTTGGTTGAACAGCTGGTCAATGATGACCTGGACCTGGTCGTCTCATCCGCTCCTGACCTGCCTGGCCTGGAGGACAAGGTCGACATCTCCCACCTGGTTGACCAGGAAATGCTGGCTGTCGTCCCCTTCTCCAATCCTCTAGCCAAAAAGGACTCTGTCTCCCTGGCTGATTTGGCCAAGTTCCCGATGATCTACTACAGCAAGCAAAGCGGCCTGCGCCAGCGCCTGGACAAGATGTTCGCTGAAGCCGGCGTGAAGCCGAAGATCGTCATGGAATCCATGGAAGACCACACTATCATCGGCTTCGTTCACTGGGGCTACGGGGTAGCTATCGTGCCGCATTTGCCCCAGCTGGACCCGCAGACGGTCAAGCTTTTGCATATTGAAAACAATGTCGGCGTTCACCCGATCTTTGTCGTGAAAAAGTCCGACCACTTCTTGACCCCGGCCGTAACCAGATTCGAACAATTTATCAAGTCTTACTGCCGGAAGCATTACAATAACGAACATAAACTCGTTTAACAAGAAAAAGCCCAAGCATCAGCTTGGGCTTTTTTAGCAAGTTTTTGTAAGGAAGATGGTTCCCGCGGCAAAAAAGGACAAAGTGTATATTTTCACATAGCCCCTTTTTGCCTTAGGAGGAAATTTGTGAATAGTTAGCAATGCTAGTGGCTGGCGCCGGAAGTTGCTTCTGGCTTAGGAGCCGGAGCGTGGCTGGCGCTGGTCACGGCGTCAAGCACGTAGTTGTTGGCATTGTCAGCTGCGGCCGTACCAGCAACGAAACCGGAAGCGTAGGACCAGGAGTTCATCATTGACGGCATTGAGTCCTTGCCGTTAGCCCCGCCAACCAGTTCACCAGCAGCGTAGAAGTTGGCAACTGGCTTAAAGTCATTGTCCAAAAGCTGCATGTCCTTAGTGGCTTCGTAGCCGCCCATGGTGGTGCAGAAACGGAGCTTTTGTTCAATGACGTAGTAAGTGTCGCCTTCAAGTTCGTGCAGGAACTTGGCATCGCGGCCGAATTCCGGATCGCGGCCAGCCTTGGCGTATTCCTGGTAGTGGTCGAAGGTTTCCTTCAAGTTGCCGTAGTCGATGCCAGCCTTTTGCGCTACAGTGGCCAGGTCACCCTTGACCAGAACTGGGCTCTTTTTGCCATCATTGGCAAAGAAGCCTTGGACTTCTTCAGCAGTGAAGCCGTACTTAAGCATCAGTTCGTAGTAGCGGTCCCAAATCCGCTGGTCCATCAAGACAAAGCAAGTCTTGTCCTTTTCATTGGCGATCGCGTCACGGAAGTGGGTGTAAGGCAGGCTTTCGTTGACTACCCGCTTGCCGGCCCGGTTGACAAAAATTGCCCCCATGTCGCTGGCTTCCTTGGTTGAGTAAGTAGTCAATTTGGCAATGCCAGGTTCAACTTCCAAGCCGTGCGGGTAGACCTTGTACCAGTCCAGGTTCCGGGTAACCAGGTTCATGCCCTTGGCAAAGCCGAAGTAGTCACCGGTTGAGGTCATTGGCCCGTAGTAAGGAATATCAGTCTTGTGTTCCTTGAAGTCCTTGGCGCCCCAGCCACCGGCTGCTAAAACCAGAGACTTGAAGTTGACCGTGGTAGTTTGGTGCTTGCCTTCAGCAACCAGGCTGGTCAAGACGCCGGCAGGGTTCTTCTTCAATTCTTCAACCCGGGCGTCGGTCAACAGGATCCCGCCCTTGGCCTTGAAGGCGTCAGCCACCTTGGTTACGACTTCGTAAGAACTTTGGCTTGGCATTTCCACTTGCCGGTTGACGCTGTGTTCAATGGTCTGGGTTTCCGCCTTTTGGTAGGTCAAGCCAGCAAAGTCAGTGATAAAGTCGATGGCCTTGCCGATGTTGTCGGCCAGCAGATGGGACATTTCCGGGTAGTTGGTCCCCCGGCATTCTCTGGTAATATCGTCAAAAAGGCGCTGGGCTGAGTCTTCTTCAGCTAAAGAGCCAAAGATTTTCTTGGCCAGTTTTGACCCGGTAGCGGTCACGTTGGACCCGTTTAAGATTGAAGCCCCGCCGACATAGCCGTTCTTTTCCAAAACGACGACCTTCTTGCCCATGGACAAGGCCCGGCAGGCAGCGATGAGGCCGGCCATACCGGAGCCGACAACGGCCACGTCAACGTCCAAAGTAACAGCCTTGTGGCTTCTGTCAACTGGGCGGGGAGCTGGCTCAAGACCTGCTTCGTCCAGCGCCTTTTGGCCGGATTCCAGGATGGCCTTGGTCATGATGGTGGCCCCGGAAACAGCGTCAACGTTGAAGCTGTTGGCAGCCAGAACGTTGTCGCGGAGCTGGCCGAAGGCCTGGTTGAAGACAGCCTTGGTTTCTGAACTCTTGGTTACCTTGATATCGGCGATTTCCCGGTTTTCGATTTCGATGTCAAAGTCGATTTCCCCGTTACGGCCTTGTGCTTGCGCTTTAAGTGTTTCTTTGCTCATGAGATCTTCTCCTGCTAATCATTTTTCTACAATCGCTTTCATTATAAAAAGACCGGAAACTTAAAAAAATAAGTCCCGGTCTTTTTATTAATAGATCGTCTTTATTGAAAGTAGTATATTAATTAGTCTTGCCCTGCTTTTTCTGCCCAACCCGCTTAACCACGAAGGCCAAAGCCGTGCCAAGCAACATGTTGGCCACGTTCAAAAGCAGGATCAAACGCGGGGCAGCCGCGCCGGTCCGGGCCGTAATGGAAGCCGCCAGCTGGATGATGGCGAAATTGGCGAAGGCAGAGAAGAAACCGCCCCAAGACTGGACAGTCGCCTTCATGTCCGGGTACATCTGACCCAGGACGCTTTGGCCCAGCTGATAAAGGCCGCTGGCCGCGAAGAAGCCTACCGCCAGACTGGTCAGGTAGAGAATCTGCGGGGCCTTGATGAAGTAGGCCAAAAGCAGGCCAGCCGCGCTGAGCAGGGGGTACCAGATCAAAATGTCGATTTCCTTGACCCCTTTTTTAATGATAAAGGAGTTGAAGAGGACGGCAATTGAGGCCCCGACCGCGTAGACTGACTGCAAAGAGCTGGGGTTGGCGATCCCGTAGGACTTGGCCAGTTCCTGGTAGGTGTTGATCCAGAGCAGGAAGGCAGCCGTGGAGGTGAAGCCCATCAGAACCAGGCTCCAGACGCCCAGGTTGAAATCGTGCTTGGCTTTTTCCTGCTTTTTTGGACCGCTGACCTGGTCTGGATATGGTGAAAAGGCCAGAATCAAGGCCATGACGATGTACAAGATACCAGCCAGCATGAAGACGGTCCGGTAGCCAGAACCCAGGGCCGTCCCCAGCAAAATGGCTAAAGGCAGGCAGAATTGGCCGATATTGATGGCAAACTTGGACATCAGGCCCGCTACTGAGGCGCTTTCTGGGAAAATTTCCATCAAGGCCGGGAAGTTGGACGCGTTCAAGAAGGAATTGGCGATCCCGCCCAGGATCCCGATAATGTAGGCAACAGCAAAATTCGGAGCGTAAAGCAGGCCGATGTAGTAGACCGCCCAGAGCAAGTGGCCGATAACGGCTGAAGCCCGGCGGCCAAAGTGGTCTGAAATAGGGCCAGTGATCAAGATGGAGACGATCCCCCCGATCCCAACAGCGCTGACCACGCTTAGGACTCCGGAAATTGAAGAGTGCCAGAGGGAGGCAAACTGGGGCTTGAACTGGGCCAGAAGGGACATCCCAATCCCCATCATAAAGTATGAAAAGTAAACAGTAGAGGCCGTGGCGGCATACCGGTGCTTCTTAGCTGACATAGCTTTCACTCCTTTTGTTGTTTTTCTCACTTTTCAGTATACCGTAAACCGCTTACATTTAATAATAAGCAATTTTATTTTATTGATAGATTCGTCCTATTGAAAATGTTTCTAAGCTTGCACTCACTTTTATAGATAAATTCTATTGGATATATGGTAATCAATAGACTAAAATTGTTAATACTAAATCAGTTGACTTTTTTCATTGAGGCATATTTTGGATATCAGCAAATCTCACTTTTCTCTCCATACTCTTTTGTCTTCCTTTAAGCCAAAAACAGGTGAAGGCTTTGACCCTCTGCCCCGCCGCCTGGCAGCTTTGGCGATCGGCCTGGTCTTGAACGCTTTTGGCAACGGGATCACCATTTCCAGCAATATCGGCACGGCTCCCTGGGGGGCGTCAGAGGTCAACCTGGCCCATATTTTCCACACCAGCATTGCCCTGGCCATGTTTTTGACCGGCTGCCTGGTAGCTCTGGTCAACCAGCTGCTCTTGCGGCGCTTCGACCTGCCCCGCTTTTTGGGTGAGGTCGTCTTTATCGCCTGCTTCAGCTACTTCATCAATTTGTTCACCAGCCTCTTTTCCGCCCTTGGCCTGCCGGGACTTCCTTTGCCTTGGCGGCTGGCGGCCGGGCTTTTTGGCATCATGACTTTAGGCTGCTCCATTTCCTTTTATCAAAGGGCAAACTTGATCATGCACCCCAATGACGACACAACCAACATTCTCCGCTTTCTCTACTGCAGAAACAAGGTCGTCCGGGCCCAGCTGATCAACTTCAGCGTACCGCTTTTGCTCACTGGCATCTGCTGGCTGATTACTGGCAAAATCTATGCTGTCAATATTGGCACCATCCTTTGCCTCCTGGTCAACGGGCCGATGATTGCTTTAGCTGACCGGCATCTTTGGCCCAGCCTCCACCACAATATCGCCCTGCCAAAGGCCATCAGCGACCGGACCGAGTGATTAAATAACGATTGTTTTTCAATAGTCCTTGACAATCTTAAGAAAAACGCAAATAATTGGTAACGATACAAAATAAGTAATGTCCGTGAGCATTAATTTTGGAGGTACAAGTTAATAATGGATAATACCAGCTCAATGTCCACTAACCAAAAGTGGGTTTTGGCCTCCATGTCTTCCGGCTTCCTGCTGGAAAACATGGACGTCATGTTCCTGTCATTCTCCCTGTCGGAAATCATCGCGCAGATGCACATCAGCTCCGCGGCCGGCGGCTGGATCGGAACCTTTACCAACCTCGGAATGTTCTTCGGTGGCGCGCTCTTTGGGCTGCTAGGAGATCGTATCGGCCGGGTCAAGACTTTCAGCTATACGATCTTTCTTTTTGCCATCGCGACTGGCTTAACCTACTTTGCCCACAACATCACCGCCCTCTATGCCCTCCGCTTCTTGGCCGGGATCGGGGCCGGGGGTGAATACGGGGTCGGGATTGCCTTGATCGCGGAAAACTTCCAGGCTAACCAAATCGGCCGGGCCAGCTCAGTGGCGGCCATCGGAGGCCAAATCGGGTCTATCGTGGCTGCTCTTCTGGCTGCCTGGATCATTCCGGCATATGGCTGGAATACTCTCTTCCTCTTTGGGGTAGTGCCGGTTGTCTTGACCTACTTTGTCCGCCGCCACGTCAAGGAAAGCGATGAATTTTTGGCCGCTCACAAAAAGGCGGAAGAAACGAGTGAAAAGATCTCCTTCGGCCGCTTGTTTGAAACGCCCCGCCTGGCTTTGCAGACCTTGGGCCTGATGGTTATGACGATCGTACAGATCGCCGGCTACTTTGGCTTGATGAACTGGCTGCCATCAATCGTGCAACAAAAGCAGGGCTTGTCAGTTTCTGGCTCTTCTTACTGGATGATCGCTACTATCATCGGCATGAGCATTGGGATGATGGTCTTCGGCACCATCATGGACAAGATCGGTCCCCGATGGGCTTTTGGCATCTTCCTTTTGGGCAGCGCGGTCGTGGTCTTTGCCATCGTCAATGTAACCAGCTACTGGGCCATGCTTTTGGCCGGAGCCTTGACCGGCTTCTTCTCCAACGGGATGTTCGGCGGCTACGGGGCGGTAATCAGCCAACTCTACCCGACTGAAATCCGGTCCACTGCCAACAACTTGATCATGAACACCGGCCGGGCCATTGGGGGCTTCTCTTCCGTCATCATCGGCGCCCTGATGGACCACTACAACCTGTACGTGGTTATGGGCTTCTTGTCCGCCCTCTACATCATCAGTTTCTTGGTCATGATCACCCTGCCAGGCCTCAAAGAAATCCAGGCCAAGAAGCGGGCTGCTTAAGGCAGGAAATACAAAAACTAGTAAGCAAACTAGAAAACAAACAAGAATTAGAATATCTACCATGTCACGGCTCCCATCTTGCTGGAGCCGTTTTCCTTTTGGTACCTACCTTTTAGAAAAGTTGACCAGATCACAAGCTTAATTATCTGCAGTTTTTCTTCTCTCCCAACCGCTTACAAAAAGCCCGCTTTTTTAATAATCAAAAAAGTAGGCATTTTTTTTGATTATTGAGATAAACCGTAGTACTATATTCTTCGAAAGTTATGCGGCTAGTTATTTTTCTCATTTTTTCTCCTTCAGTCGTTATAATTTTCGGTACTACTGACGGGTGGCGATCCGAGCATGCCACCGGTTGGTAAAACCTCTTAACAGGTTCTGGAGCGGCTGTTGCCATGCTTTTGCTTTTCTATTATGTTACTTGTTTTTTACAGGCAAGAGCCGGCTCTGAACTCAGATATGTATTTCAACATTTTTCGGTTCCTGTCTCTTACAGACAGACAAACTTATTTTTTCCTTACTCATCACATGCGGCGCCTCTACTCCTATCACTAACAGGCGCCGCCAAGCAAACTACTTTGTCGTAGCAAGCTTAAGTTTTATCACATCACATCACATTTCTAAGAAACGCAGTCCTCTGGGCCGCGTTTTTTATTTCCCGGGAAATATTTGACCCGAATTCAGTTATAATAAGGTTAACGAATTTCCTTGAGGGAGGAACAAATATGAATAGAAAAGTCCTGCTGGTTGGCGATGGTGCTGTCGGCTCCAACTTTGCCAACGATTTATTGCAAACGACGCGGGTGGACGAACTGGTCATCTGCGACTTGAATAAGGACCGGGCCGCGGGCGACTGCCTGGACCTGGAAGACTTGACCTACTTCACGGGCCAAACCAAGCTCAGAGCTGGCGACTACAGCGACGCGGCTGACGCTGACGTGGTAGTTATCACGGCTGGCGTGCCCCGCAAGCCAGGTGAAAGCCGCCTTGACTTGATCAAGAAGAATGAAGCCATCTTGAGGAGCATCGTTGATCCAGTCGTGGCTTCTGGCTTCAGCGGCATCTTCGTCGTTTCCGCCAACCCGGTCGACATCTTGACTACTTTGACCCAGAAATTGTCCGGCTTCCCGAAGAAGCGGGTCATCGGGACCGGGACTTCCCTGGACTCAGCCCGTTTGCGGGTGGAGCTGGCCAAGCGGCTGCAAGTGCCAATTGAATCAGTCAACGCCTGGGTTCTGGGCGAACATGGCGACAGCAGCTTTGAGAACTTCTCAAGCGCCGTGGTCAACGGCAAACCCTTGCTTGAATATCCGGGCATGACGGAAGAAGCCTTGGATGAGATTGAAGCCCACGTCCGGGAAAAGGGCGGCGAGATCATCGGCAAAAAAGGCGCGACCTACTATGGCGTAGCTATGATGCTGGCCAAGATCGTAGCTGCCATTTTGGAAAACAACGACCTGGCCCTGCCTCTTTCTGCTCCATTACATGGGGAATACGGGATCAAGGATGAGATCTACCTGGGCACCCTGGCCATCATCAACGGGCAAGGGATTAGCCACGTGCTGGAATTGCCGTTAAATGACAGCGAATTGGCCAAGATGCAGGCTTCAGCCGCGACAATGAAGGCTACCCTGGACTCTTTAGAATAAACAAAATAAGCGTGAAGCAAGTTTTAACTTGTTTCATGCTTTTTATTTTGTATGCTATTTTTTCTTTTCCATCTCTCTTTCAAATGAGTATAAGCTCCTGGGCGTGTACTAATTGGGCCAACAATTTTAAGTTCACTGTTGACATTATAAAGAGACAGACCAATAATAGAGGCAAATCAGAAAGGATAAACACCTTTTTATACATTTTCTGTTGCTTCAGATATTATTTGGAGGGAATATCATGAGATTACAGCATAAGAAGTTTATACTACTTTTTTGTGTTACTTTGCTTTGCTGTATAAATATGACTAAAACAACTCTTGCAGAAACAAGTGATACTTCTAGTCAACAAAATAGCGAATTTGTACAAGCATACAATGAGGGACGCCAGAAAGGAATATTAACTGATAATAATATGCCTAAAAGCGATTTTATACAGCTTTGTAAAAAATCTGTCTTTCCTGCATATTTAACTTATGTTCAAGATAACCCGACTATATCTTTCTCGCAGTATATTGCAGAAGACAATTATGAAGTTCCAGAACTGAGCCCAAAAGATAATCCTACCACGGTTAGTGCACATAACGACAGTCATTCCTCTGCATTTTCAAGCTTATTTACCAATCTCATAGCTGCTCACAGCGGTTATAACATGAAGGCCGGAGATATTCTAATATGCTATGGAACTAACTCAATGGGCAAATATGTGGGGCATGCTGCAATTGCAACGTCATCAAAGTATGTTCTTGAGATGCCTGGTTACCTACACCGTGCTGAGCACCACACAAAAGAATATTTCTTTAAGCACCATTCAGGCGGATCCAATTATGTTCTTGTATACAGAATTAAAGCCCATCCAAAATATGCAGATGCTGCTTCCACATATGCTTATAACCATATGTACAAAAAAGACAACCCTTTATATGCGATAACTTCTAACTTAATCCATAAATCACCAAGTTACTGTTCAAAGTATGTCTTATTGTCATATTATTGGGGAGCGACAAAGTCTTCTGTACGTACCTCCTATAATGATAGTACGATTGTCCGCCCACACGATCTTGCTACACACTGGTTTAAAGGCACGTTTAAGCCAACTTGCATACATAAAGTAACAAAGTATTAACGAGGTGCTCATATGAAAAGATCAACCCAAAAAGCACTCAACTTGCTACTTTTGTTATGTGGCCTTGCTTGCTCACTTTTCTTATTGATCGAGGCGGTACCAAGTTTTCCAAACCTTACAGAACCTGGCGATACATTTATCAAGTTTTTGGTTATCGTAGAGGCAATTTTACTGATAGTTCTGCCAATTTTGTCCTACTTCCCCAACCTAAGAACGGCCGATATCGTTTTAGCGATCATTTTGGTCGCCCTACTGTTGCTTAAGTGGCAGCACCTATTTTCGATAATTTTTATTATCTATTCCTTGCTGATTATTGGATTTAATATCTACCTTAAACAGAAAAAAGCATAAACTACAAACGAAACAGGAGAGAACCATAGCTCTGGTTCAATGTCATTAAGTTAAGGGATTGACATTGACCATAGATCGGTTCTAAATAAAAACTTGTTCAATATCACGCCGTTTTGGTGTGATCCTTGAACAAGTTTTTTTGTTTCTACGCATGACAAAATAGTCCTTAGTAGGACTTGAAAGCTATGCAAACCTTACAAAATTAGAGCCGGTAATTGAAAACTACTGCACTTCTTGGATGTATATTTCGATTGTAACTTCGGTTTGGCCTAATCATCCCGATATACATCGAAATCATATACAGTAACTCCTCATAATTCTTCTTTAGCCATCCAGCACCTAGTAAATAATGTGCTAAAAAGAACGCCATGGATAGGTTTATCTGGTATGGGCTGTCAGATTTTGACTTAGGATGCGGAGCATAAGCCTGGTTCACCATGGTCATTATCACATTGTAGGCAATCAGATGGGCATACAGCTCCATCTTTACAAACTCGTCTTTCTTGGAATGGAACTGGATTCCGCAGTCATCGTACTTAAGTGTCTTGAAAGACTTCTCAATTCCCCAGCGTAAATTGTATAGTTCTTTCATTCTGTCGAGCGGAAACTTATCTGCGTCAAGATTAGTTACCAGGACTTCCCACTGCTCCTTATTCGGAGCATCATCAGGGTTGATTCTGAACTTGCATACACGGAATCTCACATGACAAAACTGTTTAAAGTCCCAGCTGTTGTCCTTACTATTCTTGGATTTGAACTTCTTGTACTGATGATTTACATGGTTTACCAGATGTATATTGAGATGATCTTTGTTTTGGGTATAGAAATGGTTAGATGTAGTTACCCAGCAGTCAAGGATACCGTCATATTCTTCATCGGGCAGCTGGCTGATTTCCTTGATCGCAGTGAAACCCGTTTTTGACCTTATCACGTAGTAGCAGTCTTTGTTTACGTTGCAGTGCTGAATCATATTGAAGGATAGATATCCGCGATCCATCAAGACGATATATTTTCCGCAATCAAGCCTAGAAAGCATCTCAACGGCTGCCTTTCGTTCATCCATCCTGTTCTTAGGTTGAATCACACAATCTTGATAGATCTTATTTTCAAGATCGTACAGGGCATTAAGATGAACCTGGCAGTAAGGTTTGCGATTGGCGCCTTCAAAACGGACGATATTTTCAGATTTAGGATTCCATACTTGATTAAAGTCTGAGCCGTCAATGGCAAACAGTCTATATTCATCATTGTATAGTTTTAGACTCGTAAGATTCATATTAAGCTGGTCAAAAATGTATCTGAATATGTCAGGTTTAAGCTTAGCTTTGGCTTGTACAAAAGCGGAAGCTGTAATACTACAGCCAGAAAGCGATATGTTCTTGAACAGCTCCTTCTGAATGCTCTCGGACTGCATATTGATGATCAACATAATCAGCTTAGAAACGTCAATCACACGGTGTCTGCTAAAAGCAGTTGGTTTGGTGGTAAATTCCGAAATTTTGGATACCGCTTCATTGATAATAGAATCAAGTAGAGCTAAAATATTTACAGGTAGAGATTGAGATTTCATAGTTTACACAGCTTTCAATATATTTCTACTGTTTACGAAAAACGTGGGAGTGCTAATGACACTTCCACGTTTATTTTTATTCCGAATCCTACAAAAGTCAAAAGAACCGTACTACCCAAATTTTGGATAATACGGTTCTTTCTTGTTGTCAATCCCTTAACTTAATGACATTGGCTCTGGTTCTCTCCTATTTTTTCTCCCGGTCAGCGACGATGCTGGCAGTAAACTTTTTCAAAGCCGGAGACTGGTCATCAGCTCTGAAGACTAATTGCATAGTATAGTTCTGGCTGATCCGGGCCGAGTGAAATCTCTTGAAGACAAGGCTGTCATCCGGCTGGCTGAACTTGTCCAGCAGGTCCTTAGGCAGATAGGCCAGGCCCTGGTCCAAGGAGCAAGCCAAAAGCAGGTTTTCCAAAGACGCGACCCGCTTAATCTGGTATTGGCCGACATCGCTGCCCAACGTCGCCAAAAAAGTATCCTGCATGTACTGGGAATTTTCACTGCTGTAGTAAAGCAGGTCCTTGCCCACGAGATCTTTTTCCTCAAGATAAGGCTTTTTAGCCAAAGGGTTCTGCCGGCTGAGCGCCAGCATCATCTCCCCTTGATAGACATCGATAAAGTCGTAAAGGCGGCGGTTGAGCTTGGTGTAGCGGCCATAGTTGTTGATGAAGCCGCAGTCCAGCTTTTTCAAAGCCAGGTCAGACAAGATATGCTCCACCGATTCCTCGACGATATTGAACTTGATCTCATCCTTGCCTTTTTTCTGGTAATTCAAGACCTGCTCACGCAGCAAGACCCCGTCAAAAGCTGAGAAAAAGCCAATATTCAAGTGGCTGACCTCTTCCTGGCCGATCTTCTGGGCCAGAGTCACCATATCTGAAAACCTGGTCAAATAGTCTTCCACTTCTTTAGCAAAATATTCACCGGCTGGGGTGAGCTTGATCCGGTTGCTGCCCCGGGAAAAAAGCTGCATCCCCAGTTCCTCCTCCAGCCGCTTGATCAAGCGGGAAACCGCCCGCTGACTGACGTAATTCTCCTCTGCCACGCGGTCGAAGCTGCCTGCCTGGGCGACTTTTACAAACATCTGCAATTGGTTCAAATCCATTTACCCGTACCTCAATGTTCACCTGGTGACCTATTTACACCTACAATTCTACTACAAAGCCAGTCTATAATGTAAGCGAAAACATGAAGGAGGAAATACAGATGACTTTGAAGAAGCAATACGATTTGGTAATTGTCGGCGGCGGGGCTTCCGGTTTCGCAGCAGGTTATGAAGCAGCCCACAACGGCCTGGACACGGTGATCCTGGAAAAGGGCCACTCAATCGGTGGCAGCGGCAACCACGTTGAAGGTATTTTCGCGGTCAACTCATTCATGCAAAAGAAGCATGACGACTACAAGCTGACTGAAGAAGACGCCTTGAACGAAGAATTGAGCTATTCCCACTACAAGGCTGACACCAACACCTGGAAGCAATACATCGCCGGTTCAGCCGACATCATCCAATGGTTGGACGACTTGGGCGTTAAGTGGTTGGACGTTGAACCACTGGGCAGCGGTGAAAGAACTTGGCACTTGTTTGACGGCCGCTGTGAAGCTGTCATTCACCAAGTTATGGCACCTAAGTTCCAAGAACTTGGCGGGGAAATCGCTACTCAACACGAAGTCGAAGAACTTTTGACCGAAGGCGGCAAGGTTGTCGGCGTCCGCGTCAAGAACCTGGCTGACCAAACCGTTAGCGACATCAAGGCCAAGAACGTCATCCTGGCAACTGGCGGCTACTTGAACAACAAGGACTTGATCGCCAAGTACACCAACTACAACGCTGACCAATTGATCCCATGCAACTCCGGCAAGAACACTGGTGACGGCCTGGAACTGGCTTGGAACGTTGGCGCTCAACGTTACGCTATGGGCATGGCCATGCTGTTTGGTGGCTACATCAAGGACCCAGACAAGCCAAGCTACATCTACCGTTACGACGAAATGAACGGTGCAGCCAACCAGCAATCACTGCTTTGGGTCAACGAAAAGGGTCAACGTTTCGTTAACGAAGAAGTTGTTGACAACTTCTCAGAAGCCGGCAACGCCCTCTTCACCCAAAACAAGTTCTACACTATCGTTGACCAAAAGACGATTGACCACCTGCAAAACGAAGGTCTCTACAAGGCAATGGGGACTTACGACTACCACGACACCAAGCTTCCACACCTGCAAGCAGAACTTGATGAAGCTTTGGGCCGGAACGCTAAGTTCTTGACCAAGGCTGACAGCATTGAAGAACTGGCTGAAAAGCTGAACCTGCCAGAACTTAAGGCAACTGTTGACCGTTACAACGAACTGGCAGCCAAGGGCGAAGACGTTGACTTCGGCAAGAGCAAGGACTTCATGATTCCAGTTGCTGAAGGTCCATTCTACGCTATTGAACAAGGTATCGGTGCCTTCTGTACGATGGGTGGCTTGAAGGTCAACTTGGAAAACCAAGTTCTTGACCAACAAGGTGCAGCTATCGAAGGCTTGTACGCTATCGGTAACGACGCTGCCGGCATGCTGATCGGTGACACTTACGGCCCGAACATGCCAGGTACTGAAGGTGGCTACTGCTTCTACTCAGGCAAGCACGTTGCTGACCTCCTGTCCAAGTAAAGCAAATCTGTTTCTGGTTTCAATACTAAGCAATATACCCTTGATAAAACTTAAGCAAGCAAAAAACGAGACAAGCCGAAAGGCCTGCCTCGTTTTTCGCGTGTTATGGAATTTTAAGATTTTTTCTTCTTTATCTTACAGAACCATCTTAACGGCACCGTACATGCCGGCATCGTTGCCCAGTTGGGCCAGGGCAATTTCCGTGCCTTCAGAAGCGTGGAAGGCTGCTTCAACGAAGTACTTTTGCACCGTGTCGATCAAGATTTGACCTGCCTTGGAGACCCCGCCGCCGATAACGTAGACTTCTGGATCAAAGACGCAGGAGATGGAAGCCAAAGCCGCGCCCAGGGTCTGGCCGACAAAGTCAACGATTTCCAAAGCCAGCTTGTCGCCTTCCTTAGCCGCGTCAAAGACGGCCTTGGCGTCAAGTTCTTCAACTTCGCGCAGGCTGGATTCTTCATTGCTTTCCATCAAAAGTTCCTTGGCCTTGCGGGCAATACCAGTCGCGGAAACGTATTGTTCCAGGTGGCCCTTCTTGCCGCAGCCACAAAGCTGGGTTTCATCCTTGTTGACCAAAAGGTGGCCGATTTCCCCGGCAGCACCGAAGGCACCAGCAACGATCTTGCCTTCAGAGATGATCCCGCCGCCGACGCCGGTACCCAGGGTAACCATGACAACGTTTTGGTGGCTTTCACCGCCGCCTTGCCACATTTCACCCAAAGCGGCAGCGTTGGCGTCGTTGGCTACCTTGACTTCGTCCAGGCCAGTCAGCTTGCGGACCTTTTCAGCCACGTTGAAGACGCCCCAACCCAGGTTGACGCAGCGGTTGACGATTTCATCATCCAGGATTGGACCTGGCACGTCAATGCCGATCCCGGCTACTTCTTCCTTAGGAATGTCCAGTTCCTTCAGCTTGTCGTTCAGAGAAGCCGCGATGTCAGGCAGGATCTTGGCCCCGTTGCCTTCTTTTCTGGTTGGGATTTCCCACTTTTGTGACAATTCACCGTTGGTTTCAAACAAACCAATCTTTACAGTGGTACCACCGATGTCAACACCAAATGCATATTTCTTCAAAGTAGTTGCCTCATTTCTTCAATGTTCTCTTTTTGCTAGTCCTATTATAAAGAAGAATTCAGCTTTGCGAAAGCGCTTCGGCTGACTTTTTGAAAAAATTATCAGACATGTGACACTTTTTCCAAGTATCAAAAAGATGCCCCGTGTAAGGAGGCATCTAATCTTGTTTGTTTAGTTATGGAAACTGATATATAAGAGCACGCCGGCAATGGCTAAAGCGGCCACTCCCAAGACCACGTTTACAATTGTGTGGACTCTCTTTGGTACGGATTCGCTCATTTGGAACTCATAGGCCCCATAGAAGGCTAGGAAAGGAAGAATCCCCCAAAAAGTGCTCTGTCTGTGGACTAATTTGTCGATCAGCAAACAGGCAGCCACGATCAACAGCATGTTCACCGAAATTGCTAAGATACTTTTTCTCGCTCTCATTCTAATTTTTCCTCCAGCAAAAATTGAAATTCACATATACGAATACAAGAAAATGATACCATAGCATACGCATAAAGGAAATATCAAAAAGATGCCCCGCGCAAGGAGGCATCCCTATTGATTATTCAGCGTCTGGCCAAACTTCCTTAGCCGTGTCGATGACCAGCTTGATCTTGGCCCATTGTTCTTCATCAGTCAAGTGGTTGCCTTCTTCAGTTGAGGCAAAGCCGCACTGGGTGCTGAGAGCCGTAGTAGCCAATGGGTGGTACTGGCCTGCTTCCTTGATCCGGGCCTTCAAAGCTTCCGGGTCTTCCAATTCCGGCTTCTTGCTGGTTACCAGGCCCAAAACAACTACCTTGTCAGCCGGCACTTCAGCCAAAGGAGCGAAGTCGCCTGACCGGTCGTCGTCAAATTCCAGGTAGAAGGCGTCCACCCCTTTTTCCTTGAAGACGTAAGGAGCAGCTGGGCCGTAGCCACCTTCTGAAGCCCAAGTTGAGTCGTAGTTGCCCCGGCAGATGTGGGTCGTGATCCGCAAATCCTCTGGCAGGTCAACCAAGGCATTTTCATTGATTTCCTTGTAAAGCTGCAGGATTTCTTCGCGCTTAAGGTGGCCTTCGTCAAAAGCATGCCAGAAACTGTCGTTGACCAAGACGCCCCAAGTACAGTCGTCCAGCTTGATGTCGCGGGCACCATGCTTGTACAAGTCCAAAATCAATTCCCGGTAGACCTTGGAAACGTCCTTGGCCAGTTCTGCCCGGTCTGGGTAAACGGCATCAGTAGCCGCGATCAATTCATCGTTGCGGCAGATCAATTCACAGTAGAGCTGAGCTGGGGCAGGGATACTCTGCCGGGCTTCAACGCCAGCCGCATCCGCCAAAGGCTTGAGGAAGTCAAAAGCTGCTACGTCCGGGTGGCCGGCTTCATAAGTCAATTTGCCAACCAACTTGGCGGCGTCTGGCCGGGTTTCTTCATCATGGAAGAAGTAGCCATGATCAGCCCGCACGTGTTCTACCCCGCCAAAGCCCCAGAAGGTATCCAAGTGCCAATAGCTGCGGCGGAATTCCCCATCAGAAACCACCTTCAAGCCGGCAGCGACTTCTTTTTGCACCAGGTCTTTGATTTCCTGGTCTTCTACGGCCGTAAGCTCGGCCTGGCTGATTTCGCCGCGGGCAAATTTTTCCCGGGCTTCCTTTAATGCTGCTGGACGCAAGAAACTGCCGACAATATCGTAACGTGGAAATGACATCTGAATTACCTCCGAAGTTTTTAAATCGTATTTTTAATTTGCTCTTAATGCTTGTTATTATAGCCAGATCTCGTTATGATTGAAAATAGCTATTTTTATCACTTATCGATAGATTTAAGCTATGGATGGTTAAAAGAAAGAGCCAGCCGATCCAAAAGTGGGTCAGCTGGCCCGCACAGCTAGACAAACCTCGTGGAGTGGTGCCGCCAGTTTTCGTCAAAATCGATGATTGTCACTTCCGCGTAACGGTGGTCACCACCGCCAAAGGCAAAGTAACCGCCAATAGCTCCCATAAAGGTCATCAAGGTCTTAAACTCAGATGAGGTTGGGCATCTCACGTAAAAAGAGTGGGTGTCCTCAAGGATGGTATAAGTGATTCTAGGCGCGACTCTCTTCATGAGCTTGAACAGTTCCTGTAAGTCAGCAACTTTTTTATCTTCCATCGTTATTCGCCTCCGATTTTATGTCATGCACATAACTTATTACGCGTATTCTAAGGCCATTTATCAGACAAAACAAGTACCAGTTTATTTTTATTCCAGAAAGCAAGAGGTTCAACCATGCGCATCCAGCAACTGCTCTATCTGCAAAAAGTCGTCGCCCTCGGCAACATGACCGAGGCAGCCAAAGAGCTTTTCATCGCCCAGCCCACCCTGTCCAGCGCCATCAAGCAGCTGGAAAAAGAAATGGGGATCACCATCCTGATCCGGGGCAAAAAAGGGGTTAGCTTGACTGAAGATGGCCGGGAGTTCATGCAGTACGCCCAGCAGATCCTGGACCAGGTCCAGCTGCTTGAGCGCCGCTACGGTGACCAGGCCAGCGCGCCAAAGATTTTTTCCGTGGCAGCCCAGCACTATGCTTTCGCCGTTGACGCTTTCGTCCAGCTGTTAAAAGAAATCGGCCAGAGCGACTACCAGGCCAGCCTCAAAGAAATGCGGACCTATGAAGTCATCGAAGACGTGGCCAACCTCCACAGCGAGATCGGCATCGTCTACCTCAGCCGCTACAACCGCCAGGTCATGGAAAACAGCTTCCAGGAAAAGGAGCTCAGCTTTACCCCCCTTTTTAAGGCCCGCCCCCACGTCTTTTTATACAGAAACCATCCCCTGGCCGGCAAAAAATCTATCTCTTTAGCCGACCTCTTGCCCTACCCCAAGCTCAGCTACGACCAGGGCCAGCACAATTCCTTCTATTACTGGGAAGAAACCCTGGCTGACCAGCACTCACCAAAATCCATTATTGTCAGCGACCGGGCCACCCTGTTTAACCTGGCAATCGGCTTAAACGGCTATACCATCTCTTCAGGGATCATCAACGCTGACTTAAACGGGGACGACATCATCGCCCGGCCTTTGATCAGCGATGAATACATTGAAATCGGCTACCTGACCAACCGCCTGCACCAGCTCTCTTCCATCGGGCAAAAGTACCTGGGCTACTTAAGAGAAAGCATTGCAAAGAATGCTAAAAACTAACTTAATTTATTTCTAATAAGGGTCAGCTGCTATTTTCTTAAAAAATCCCGTCTCCGCTTAATTTAAATAACTTTGCGGCCTATACAAGGTTTGCCAAACGGCTATTTTGTAGTAAAATTAAAAGATATAAGCGGGCTTAGCGTTTTGCTTTGAGCCAGATAAATTTTAACTTAGCATTAATCAAGCATTTTTTCAGCTCGGAAGAAATGCCAACACTGGAGGTTTAGACAACTATGGGTTGGATACTTTTAATTTTAATCATCATCATCTGCGTCGGTACCTACATCAACTCCCGCAATGAAAAGAAGAAGCAATCCCAGCTGTGGGCACAGCGTCAAAAGGACAGCTATGTTCCGCCAATGCCGATCATCAGTCTGGAGACCGTTGACGGTGCAAACAAGCTGGTTGTCAAGAACGACTCAAGCGTCTACTTCACTCAATATGAAAAGGGCAAGGCTCCTTGGCCAGGCGGCGTTGAAAACTTCAGCGTCTACTACGACAAGGATACTAAGCACTTGTTGATCTTGTCATTGGTACAAGAAAACGACAACATCGACTTCGGTGAAGTTGACCCTGAAGCAACTGAAAAGTTCCTGGCTGTCTTCCAAAGCGTTGGCGGTCACCTGGCTCAGCACTACGAATTGCTGACCTTGAACAAGGTTGACTCCAGCGACCTCAACCTGGCAGTCAAGTCCAGCCCGGCCAAGGTTTACTTCTACACTGAAAAGTCAGTAACTGACGGCAAGAAGCGCCTGTACTTCTCACCAGACCCGACTTCAACCGCCTACAAGCTTTTGGGCGTGGCAGTCAGCGATGGCAGCAATGGTGAAAAGAGCATCGACCTCAGCCTGGAAACCTTCAAAGGCGTTAAGGGCTCAATCTACACCACCCTGTCAGATGCCGGCGTGAAGGACCTGCAGGAAAACTTTGCCTAATTAAAGCAGAATAATATCAACCGGTCTCCAACTTTTTTGGAGACCGGTTTTTTTACGCATATCAGATTAAAGGAAAATTAGATGACTGAATTTTTTGAAAACGACCAATTGCAATTTGTACAAGTCCTTACCCAAGTAGCGTCTTACGCCAAGTCCCACGAAGCTAAAAACTTGCTTCTGCAAGCCCAGCCATTGACCAAGCCGGCAGCCGTTGTCCACTTACTCGACGAAACAGAAGAAGGTACGCGGCTCTTAGAGCGGCGCTTGCAGCTGCCGTTTGTTTCTTCAGATTCCCTTTTGCCATTGATCAATCGCGCTCAGAGGGGACTCCTTCTATCAGCAGATGATTTGGAAAAAGTTGCTGATTATCTCCGGGTCTGTGAATTGCTGCAACGCTTTTTGTGCAGAGAAAAAGATCTGGTTCCAATCCTTAATTCCTATGGTGAAGAGCTCCAGCTTTTTCCAAAACTGGTTGAACAGATTTATCAGTCAATAGAACATGGTCAAGTTGCCGACAGCGCTGACCGCGACTTGAGGCGGCTGCGGCGACAAGAACGGGAACTGAACCAGGAAATAAAAGACGCCGCTGGTAAGTTGCTGCAAAGCAAGAAAGTCAGCCAAAGTTTGCAAGAACAGCGGCTGGTAGAAAAAGATGGCCACTTGACTCTGCCCGTCAAAAGCAGCTTTAAAAAGGCAATCGCTGGACGAATCATCGCTTATTCGGCCAATGGGCAGACTGCCTTCATTCTTCCACGCAAGCTGGACCAACTAAGCAGCGAAAAGATTGCTGTCAAGGGACAAATTGAAGCTATTGAAGCGATGATACTCGGACAACTGACCGCTGCCGTCTATGAAGAAAGCCACGACCTATTACGTAACATTGATATCGTCGCGGCAATTGATCAAATTATGGCCCGGGCACGGTATAGCCGGGAGCTAAATGGCAAGCGGGCCAGATTAAATCAGACAAATCAGCTGCTTTTACGGGGGATGCGGCATCCCCTGCTTAAAAATCCCGTTCCACTTGACCTGGAAATCGAGTCACCAGTTCGCGGCTTGATCATTACTGGACCAAATGCCGGTGGCAAAACCGCCACTTTAAAAACCTGCGGCCTGGCTATCATGATGACAGAGATTGGGCTTTATCTGCCTAGCCGGGAAATCTGCGACATTCCTGTCAGCCAGCAAATTTTCAGCCAAATTGGTGACCAACAGGACCTAGATAACTCCCTGTCGACCTTCTCAGCAGAAATGACCAATATTGCCGAAATTGTCACTCACGCTCAAAGCCGCAGTCTGGTTTTGCTCGATGAACTGGGAAGTGGCACTGACCCTGATGAGGGAGCTGCTATTGCTATTTCCGTCTTGCAAGCCCTGCAACTTAAGGGATGCTTGGTTTTAGCCACGACCCACTACAGTAAGATCAAGGACTATGCCGTTAAGCATCCAAATTACCGGACCGCGTCAATGGACTTCAATGCTGACACTCTCACCCCAACATACCGTCTGCTCTTAGACCAAGTCGGCCAGAGCCGGGCTTTTTGGATCGCTCAAAAAGTAGGGATGCCAAAAGAAATTATCGACCAGGCGCAAAAAGTTTTAGCCGGTCAATTGCCACTCAACAGCAGCACGGTCGTTTTGAAAGAAAAAGCCACTGGCAAAATAGTCAAAACACATTTTTGCAAAGGAGACGTGGTCTACGCGGGCAATCTGGAAAAAGAGGGTATTTTCTACGCTTTGGAAGCAGACCGAACCTTAGCCAAAATTTTTATCAACAAACAATTTTATGTCGTTCCCGTTAAGCGGCTGAAATTACGGCGAAAAGCTGCCGACCTTTATCCAGAGGGTTATAACCTGGACCTGCTCTTCATAAGCGACTGGCAAGAATATAAATTTAACAAGGACTTGAACCGCGGGAGCAAAAAAGCTTATAAGAAATTAACAAAGTATGAGCAAGAAGTGAAAAGCAATAGTAATGAAAATAGTTAATGTTTTCTGCTTATACCGGTTGAACAGGCTATAGAATTGGATTAAAATTACTAAAAAATGATAAAGAGGTGATAACAATGGATTTGGAACAAGTAATTGAAGATTTAGACAACAACACGATTTCTTATTTTTCAGATATCGTGCTTTCATGGAATCACAATGTAATTACTAAGGGAAGAGCATGAAATTTGAATCATTTTTAAGTTCTTTCAAGTCAGGAGATTCTTCATGGCAAGAATCTCCTGTTTTGTTTGAAAGAATACAATACGCAAAAGAAACAGTTTTACAAAACAAACCCGCTCACAGCAGAAGTCTAAAAGCACCTGAATTCTTAACGGACTTCGGGCTGCGTAAATCGACATCACAATTCTACTTTATTGAACAAGTCAGCAAAAAGCTTGGGATAACTTTGCCAACCGAAGAAGAGATCGTAGCCCAGCTCATGACAATTGATATCTTCGACCTGGCAACTTGGATTGATTCTATCGTAATGATCCTCGGCTACTATTCGTCTTGTCACTCAGTGGTCACACTCCGGCAAGATGAATTATGTCAGATAGATTCCCCAGCCGATTTGGTAAAACTCGCTACGCTTTGCGGTATTGAGAGGGATGCCAGATTAGCAGAAATAATTTTTAACTTAGCTTTAGATAAAGCAGAGGAACCTGAAATTCAAAGACTGATACTTCATCGCTTGTGCGTCTTAAAACTAAAACGTACTAATAATACTGAGGATTTTTATAAAACGATGTCAGTCTTGACCTCTAAAATGATTCTTCAAGATCAAACTGAGGAATCTTTAGTTCTTATTGACAACTTACTTGCGCTAGCTCTAATTTCTACCGCCGATAATCACTATCAGCATCTGCAAGACGCCCGTCTTCTGTTGCTTAGTGCCAGTACAATTCTAAGCAGCTGTATTACCACAAGCGATGCTGCCAACACTACATTGATTTCTGAGCTTGTTCGTTATTATAGTCAAGTTTCAATTAATCAAGTTCAATTAGAACTAGAGTTGCAAAACTATGATCTTGCCAAAGAAATCATAAAAAACAGCATCAAACTGACTTCTGCGTATAACAGTGAGTATTTAGCTGAAGAATTTGCTACAGCTGCTTATATTGACTACAAGACCGAAGATTTTTCACTTGCCATATCTGGCAGCATAGATGCTCTATCAGAATACCGGCAGTTGGGCGATGTTTTAGGTATAAAAAGAATGAAACAAATCTTAGCAGCCTCTCTAGCAAAACTAGGTCTAAAAAAAGATGCCGAAACCGTTATGCAACTCATATCCCAAGATCCTTTAGGAGAAAAAGACTACACCATTTTTACTCATGACTTTACGTAAACTAATCAACAGCAACCGGGGCCGCTTCGCCATAATCTTTGCCCTGCTGGTCATGACCCAGGTCATCGACGTTACTTCAACTTACCTGTTCTCGCCAATGGTCAACCAAGTTTCCGCCGGCCGTTTTAACATTTTTTGTAGCCTGCTTCTGATTCAGTTTGCCCTGGCCTTAGTACTGAACTTGGCTTTCAACGGGGCCAACTACCTCTTCAGCAAGCAGACCCAGCAGTATCTGCACGGCGTCAGAGACAGACTGGCTGACCACTATTACCAACAGCCTGCCGGCGTCTCCGAAATGACCAACCACTTTAGCCAAGACCTTGACACCTTGACTTACGATTACGCGACTGTTCTCTTTTACTTGATCTGTGACGTTATCAACGCGCTTATGGTTGTCGCCAGCCTCTTGTCTTTTCACTGGCTCCTGCTCCTGGCCAGCCTCTTAACTACCGTGACTTCCTTCGCGATTGCCCGCTTATTGGAAAAATACAGCAACCAGGCCACTGATCAATTGTCAGTTGCCAACCAGCACTTTTTAGCGACTATTGCCCAATGGACTGCCGGCCTGGCAGAACTTCGCCGCTATTTTGCCAAAAGCCCTTATCAAAAAGCCTTGCTTAAGTCCGGCCAAGAGCTGGCCGACCGGCAAGTCAGCCGCCGCAAGATCAACAGCCAGATCCAGTGCCTGCAAAGCCTTAGCAACGCCTTAGGCACAGTCAGCATCCCCCTCATCGCCGGCTTCCTCTTCTTTAAAGGACAAATGTCCTTAGGCGGCGTCATTGCGGCTGGTTATTTCGCCAGCAGTATTTTTTCCGTCCTGGAAAACATCGCCGGCAGCTATTCTTATCTGAACTCGACCAAAAGCCTGCGCCAGCGGCTTAGCCGCCTGCAGGAAAGCAAGAAAAATGACAATCTGCAGCCGGTCAGCTTGATGGCCCAAATCGAGATTAACCAGGTCTCCCTAACCCGCAGCAAGCAGCTTCTGTCCTACCCCGATTTGACCATCCATGCTGGTGAAAAAATCCTCATCACTGGCGACAGCGGCAGTGGTAAAAGCACCCTGCTAAAACTGCTTTTAGGTGATTTACAAGCTGAAAGAGGCCAGATCGTTTTTAAAGACGCTGCTGGCCAAGCCTTCCAGCCGGATCCTTACTCAATCGGCTATCTGGCCCAGGACCTGGTCCTGTTCCCCGCGACTTTGGCGGAAAACGTGACCATGCATACCCCTGGCCTAAGTGCTGATCCAAAAGATTACCTGGAAGAAGTCGGCCTCAAGCTTGATCCCCAGCGCCAGATTACTTCAGACGATTTGACCCTGTCCGGCGGTCAAAAGCAAAAACTGGCTCTTGCCCGGACTTTAAGCCATAACTTTCCCCTGCTTTTGCTGGATGAGTCACTCAGCGCGGTTGACCGGACTGGCCAGGACCAAATCTTGCAGACTCTTTGCCAATTGCCGGCAACCGTCATCTTCGTTGCCCACAATTTAAGCCCTGAACAAAAAGCCCGCTTTGACCGGGAAATCAGCTTAGCTAGAAAGAAGCATGTATGACTTTTAAAGAATTTTACCTCCGCAAACCAGTCAAAAGCAGCCTGCTCTTCCTGGCCGCGGCTTTAAGCTCCTTGCTGCTGGTCGGGTCTTCTTACGCCTTGACCCTGGAATTCAATGCTTTAAGAAACCGGCAGCCCGTGCTTTTTGCCCAAATGCTGGCCCTGCAGCTGGCCTGCTTGGCCTTCAGTGCCCTGCTCACCTACTACGGCAACCTGGCCCTGGAAAAGCTGATCCAAAGCTACCTGCAGCAGATCCGGCAAGAGCTTGCCCTGCATATATTCAATGATGGCCAAGCAAACGATCCAGCCCAGGCGCAAAACCAGCTGCTTAAGGAAGGAGACCTGCTAACTGTCAGCTACCTTCGCAATATTTACAGCAGCTTTAAGGCCGGCATGACGGTCCTGGCTGCCGGCGGCGCTCTGCTCAGTTTTCACTGGAGCCTCTTCATCGCCTGCCTCATCTTTGCCTTGATGCAGATCTACCTTCCCCGCCTGCTTGACCGCCAGCTCAACCATGCCAATCAAAGACTGGCCGCGCAGAACCAGGCCTATCTCAAGCTTCTTGGCGACTGGCTGCTCGGCCTTGGCGACTTGCACCGCTGCCTATCCTTAGCCTGGTTTAAGGAAAAAGCCGGCCTGGCCGCCAAGGAGCTAGAAGATGCTCATGTGCACAAAAGCGCCGTCTCTGCCCTCTTGGATTACCTCAATCAGCTGGCATATTCTCTTGGCAGCAGCTTGATCCTGCTCTTGACCGCCTTTTTGGTCATCCAACACTGGACGGCTTTTGGCCTGCTCAGCAGCATTGCTTCTTTTAACAGTGACTTTTTTGGCAATCTGCAGAACGCGGCTGACTACTTAGGCGAAATTTCCGGCAGCCGCCAGCTGCGGCAAGACCTGCTTAAGCAAAGAGAAGCTGTCCCGGAGAAAAAAGAGACCGGCCAAGCTCCAGCTGCTTTTGCCAGCAGTCCTTTAACCGTTGACTTTAACGGCCTCACCCTGGTTTACCCGGCCATCAAGCTGCAGCCTGGAGAAAAAGTTTTGCTGACCGGCGCCAGCGGCCGGGGGAAAAGTACTTTTTTCAAGCTGCTCTTAGGTGAAGTCAAGGCAGCCAGTGGAGAAATTCACTATCTGGACCAGAAGGGGCAGGCCATTCAGCCCAACTTGAGTCAAATCGGCTATCTCCCCCAGGATCCCCAGCTTTTCCCCGGCAGCGTTGCCGAAAACATGACCATGTTCAATCCAGATTTAAGCGATCAAGACTTGCTCCGCCAAACAGCAGACCAGGTGAACTTAAGTGAGGACCTGCATCTTTGGCCGGCCGGGCTTGATACAAGAGTTGCCGTAGAAAACAGCAATGTTTCTGGCGGCCAGCGGCAAAAAATCGTTCTGGCCCGCAGCTATCTTTACCACAGCCAGCTGCTTTTGATCGATGAAGGCACCAGCGCTATTGACCAGGCCGCCACGCGGGAGATTATTGCCCGCTTGCTCAAGACGGATAAAACGATCATGTTCGTCGCCCACAATCTGACCGCGGAAAGCCGCCAGCTTTTTGACCGCGAAATTCAACTTGATTAACCTGGAAAGGTTCACGAAAGTGAGCCTTTTTTATTCTCCTATTGCGCATTGCTACTAGTTCGTGATAGTATATTAACTATAAAAGCGTTTTCTTTATTTTGACTGCACAAAATAAAAATTACTACTTTTCTATATAATAAAAGAATGATGAGGATACTAGCATGACTAACGAAACCGAACTTTTGCAAGCCGTTCAGCAATTGGCAGACAAGGACGTAGCGCCTTTTGACCTGCAGATCGACCGCCAGGCCAAGCTGCCAAACGGCCTTTTCCAGAAGATCGTTGACCTGGGCCTTTTGCGGGCAAAAATTCCCAAGGAATATGGCGGACTGGACGTCTCTGCCATGACCGCCGGCAAGATCGTCAACATCCTGGCCAAGGCCAACGCCAGTGTCGGCGTAATGCTGGAAGGCCACTACAAGAGCTGTGACCAGCTGGCTAAGTACGGCACTGACGCTGCTAAGGAGCGCTACTTTGCCTGGGGTGCCCAAGCCATCCTTGGCTTCTCCAACACTGAACCAGAAGGCGGCTCAGACCCAAGCAAGCACCAGTCCTACGCGGTTGAAAAGGACGGCCGCTGGATCATCAACGGCGACAAGGTCATGATTACCAACGGGACCCTGGCTCAAGTCTACTCAGTCAATGTGAAGACCGGTCCTGACGAATACTCTGTCTTTATCGTGGACAAGGGGATGCCAGGCTTCTCCTTCGGCTATGTTGAAAAGTTTATCGGCTTGCGGGGGATTCCTTGCGGTGAAGTTGTCATGAACCAGATCGAAGTTGGTCCAGAAAACATGCTGGGCAAGCGGGGGCAAGGTTTGGAAATTGCCAACAACGCCCACGATGATGCCCGCTACTTGATGGGGGCCGTTTTGACTGGGATCCAGGAACACGCCCTTGATATTGCCAAAAACTACGCGGCTAAGCGCAAGTCAGGCAATACCCTGCTTAAGGACATGCAAGTTACTCAATACAAGATCAGCAAGATTGCAACCAACAAGGAACTGACCCGTTTGGTTTACGAGGAAGCTGCCCGCCGTAAGGATGCCGGCCTGCCATACATGGAACAATCCGCTATGGCCAAGTGCTTCGGCAGCAAGGCAGCGGTTGAATCCTGCGACTTGACCCTGCAAATCATGGGCGGCTACGGCTACAGCGCTGAATTTGCCCCAGAACACCTGGTAAGAGACGCCAGAGCCATGGAAATCGCTGAAGGCACGATCGAAAAGATGTACACGGAAATCAGCAATGCTGAAATGGCTGATGTACCAAGCCAGGAAGTGGCAAGAAAGCAGGCTGACTTGACTGACCTTGACCAGATCCTGCCGCTTTTAGAAGCAGCCAAGACTCCAGCCGGCGCGGTTGACGCGGTAAGCAGCCCATCACAAGCAGCCGGCCTGCCAAAGGCCAAGATCGTTCTGGCTCTGGGCCGCGGTGCCAACCAACCAGAAACTATCGCTCTGGCCAAGCAAGTAGCTGAAAAGCTGGGCGCTGAAATCGGGGTTACCAGACCAATGGTCGGCTCAGACTTCAACCGTGGCCAGCAACTCGGCGTCAACGGCCACAAGATCAAGCCACAAGTTTTGATCAACCTGGGGATTGCCGGCGCGCCGCAATACACCTTTACTGTTGACCATGCTGAAAACATCATCTCCGTCAACACTAACCCGAACGCTATCGTCTTCGAAGACTCAGACTACCGCTACGTCGGCAGCACTTACGACTTCTTGAAGGAACTGCTCAACCGTTTGGGCTAAAAATTAATAACCGCCAGCCGCTGGTATTTAACCGCGGCTGGCGGTTTTTTCTTTACTCTGAGCAAGTAGTGTAAAGAGTTTTGGGACTTTTTCGCCATTTCCTTCAAATAAATTGAATTTGTCAGAAAATTTTTGCCGAAAAAACGTACTAGTAAATGGAGGGGGAAAAATAGCTTACTAGTGAAAGGATGTTTTATAATATGAGCAAGGAAAATAATTTGAACCAGTACGAACCGATTGGCATTACTGACGATTTTATGTTTTTCGCGGTGATGAGCGATGAACAGATCTGCACCCGGCTCTTGCAAGAATTGCTGCCAGAACTCAAGATTAAAAAGGTAACGACAAAAGCCCAGTCACAAATCAAGGGTGGCCGTGAAGATAAGGCTATCCGGTTGGATATCCAGGCTTTTGACGAACAAGGGCGAATCTACGACATCGAAATGCAGCTGTCGCGGGATTTTCAACCAAAACGGAGCCGCTATTACAAGGCTTTGGTTGACATGACCACTTTGCTGGCCGGGACTGACTATGATGATTTGCCACCGATGTTCGTAATTATCTTCTCTCCCTTTGACCAGTTCGGGGACAAGGAGCGTGTTTCAGATTACATCGTGTATTGTCCGAAAACACACCGGGCACTTGGCGATGGCACTCACGTCGTCTACGTCAACTCAAAGGGAGTGAACGGCAAAGTCAGTCCGACCATGCAGAAGTTCTTGGATCTGATGAATGGACAAGTTGACCGCAAGAATGCTCTGATTAATGACATCGCCAAGAAGATGGATTACTACAATCATAATCAAGAATGGAGGGCGAACAGATTGGAATACGAGACAACTTTACGCCATGAGCACAAGCTCGGAGTTGATGAAGGTCGCAAGCAAGGAATTGATGAAGGTGTTGACAAAGCAAAAGTAGCTGATGCTCTGAGCGTAATGGTAAAGTTTAATGTATCAGCTGAGCAGGCCTTGGATGCATTGGGCGTTCCAAAGTCTGACCAACCCAAGTACTTACAGATGATGAAAGAAAAAGCTTAATCATTCAAAAACGAAGCCGCACATTAAAGCGGCTTCGTTTTTTGTTTTGATATATAGTGTGAAAAACTTATACACAATTAAGATATAGAGTTATAATTGTCTTGACGTCAAAAGTAAAAAACATATTTTTTGAAATGGAGTGAGAAAAAATGATTTTAGCTGAGGTAGCTTACAACATCTGGCCAGTCCTGCTTGCCCAACTGGTTGGCATCATCATCTTCTTCGTGATTACCTACTACTTTGCCAAGTTCCTGGTTATCAAACTGACCCCCTTAGTCCTCAAGATCAAGCGCGAGGAAGAAGCCAAGCAGGACCACGGCCAAGACGATTAGCTGGCTTGGATAATTTCCACTTGTATGCCGTTAGAAACAGAACTATAATTCCAGGTATTAATCCCGTATTTGTTGTTTTCTAGGAAAGTAAATTTTTGAGGTATTATCATGGTTCCAAACAGTTTGTTAATCAGCATCTTCGCGTCAGGGCTGCTGCTTGGCTTTATTTTGGCTGTACCTTTTGCGCCAAAACTGCAAGAAATTAGAGACTTCTTCCGTTACCGGATTGGTTATTGGAACATGCTGATTCCTATCGGAATCATCGTAGTTACCAACGCGGCAGCCTATAGCATGTTGAACATCGCCGGACTGGCTCTTCTAGGCCCCTTTGACTTGATCTTCATTGGCGCGACGATTGCCGACTATTTGCGGGACCGGAAATTTAATTCCGGCAAGCAAAAACAAGACGATTAGCCGGCTTAGACAATTTTTGCCGCGAAAGGTTGACAAGCGGCCATCGTTATTATATTATGATTAAAAAATGAAAACACGTTGACAAGGAAAAGATAAGTAGCTGGTCAAATCTTCTTTCAGAGAGGCGCGGTGGCTGAAAAGCGCTGAAGAGGCCCCGGCGAACATGGTCTTTGAGTCATACGGGAGGCGAGCACTAGCAAGCTTCCCGCGGGAGGCGCCCGATACCGCGCCCGAGTATAACTCCGCCCAGGCGGAGCGTACTTAAAGGCGGTCTTTTTTAGACCGTGAAGATGGGTGGTAACACGCTAATACGTCCCTGAGCGAAAGCATTTTCGTTCAGGGACTTTTTTTGTCACGTTTTTTCAAGTAATTTAGTCAACCAGTATTTTTTAGAAAAAAGGAGATTATCATCATGGCTAAAGTAGAAAGTTTTGAATTGGATCACACTAAAGTTAAGGCACCTTACGTCCGCTTGATCACCGTTGAAGAAGGCCCTAATGGCGACAAGATCTCCAACTTCGACCTCCGCCTGGTGCAGCCTAACGAAAACGCCATCCCAACTGGCGGCCTGCACACCATTGAACACCTCCTGGCCAGCCTCCTGCGCGACCGCTTAGACGGCGTCATCGACTGCTCCCCATTCGGCTGCCGGACCGGTTTCCACTTGATTACCTGGGGTGAACACACGACCACTGAAGTAGCCAAGGCCCTGCGCGACTCCCTCAAGGCCATCAGAGACGACATCACTTGGGAAGACGTGCCTGGCACCACCATCGAAAGCTGCGGCAACTACCGCGACCACTCCCTCTTCAGCGCCAAGGAATGGTGCAATGATATCCTGAAGAAGGGCATCAGCGACGACCCATTTAACCGCCACGTGGTTGAAGACTAGTTTTTATTTTTAGGAGCAAAAATCATGAGAAGAAAGAAAAAGCAGCAACGGCTCATCGCCGCCGCCATCGCCCTCGTCGTCATCATTGCCGCCTTCTTCGCCCTGCGCCTGACTTCTTCCCGGCAAACGGCCAAGAGCCAGACGACTACCGTCACTGTCGGCTCCATCGGCCCCGACGTCCAAGTCTGGCAGCACATCGCCAAGAGCAGCCAGGCCAAAAAGCTGGGCCTTAAGATCAAGGTGAAGGCTTTTACCGACGGGCCCAGCCTCCTGCGGGCAACCTCTGACGGCAGCATCAACGTCAGTGCCTTTGCTTCCTGGGCCTACCTGGAAGCCTACAACAAGTCCAAGAGCAATACCGGCCAGCAAGTAGCCTTGGCCACAACCTACCTGGAGCCAATGGGTATCTACTCATCCAAGTACAAGAAGCTCTCCGACCTGCCTAAAGGCGCGACCATTGCCCTGGCCAACAACGCCGCCAACGAAGCCAGAGGGCTCCTGCTTTTGCAAAGCGCCGGCCTGATTAAGCTGAAGAAAAACTTTGACTCAGCCAGCGGCAACACCAACGACATTGTTTCCAACCCCAAGAAGTTCAAGTTCAAGCTGATCGATGATACCACCGGCCCCCGGGTCATCAAGTCCGTCGACGCCGTCCTCATCGGCAACACCATCGCCCTGGCCGGCAACTTGAACGTGCTGAAGGACTCCCTTTACCACGAAAAGATCGACCAGAGCACCAAGAACAACATCAATGTCCTGGCCACCGCTAAGAAAAGCAAGAACAATGCCGCTTACAAGAAGCTGGGCAAGCTCTACCATAACAAGCAGATCCAGAAGTGGATCGCCAAGAAATACTCCGGCACCAAGGTCGAAGTCAACAAGCCGGTTTCCTACTTGACCGATTAAAAAAGCTGAGCCGTTTGGCCCAGCTTTTTGCTTTCCTGCCTTAATTAAATTAATTTGCCCTTGCAGTGGTCGACTTCATGTTGGATGGTTTCCGCCACAAAGCCTGTAAAGGCCTGCCCATGCTCTTTTAAATCCATGTCCTGGTACTTGACCGTGATTTCTTCATAGCGGTCAACTGACCGCTCTCCCGTCAAAGACAGGCAGCCTTCTTTTGCCAGGTAGTGGCCGGATCTTTTAACGATCTTAGGGTTGAGCATAACTATAGGTAAAAAGCCGGCGTTTACCGCGATAATCGCCTTGTTTACCCCAATCATGTTGGCAGCCAGGCCAGCGGCGGGCGGCAGGCCGTCAACGCTTTCCCGGTGGGCCAGCAGGGTGTCCAGCAGGTCCTGGGCCGCTTGCCGGTCACTGGCAGCTGCTTTAGCTGCCGGCTGACTTAAACGGAGGGGGTCGTGGATGATTTTTTGCACTGTCATTTTTCTTGCTCCTTTATTTGCTAAAACCAGTTTAAAGGGTCTGGAGCTTTTTGACAAATATAGTTTGTGAAAAACGTTCACGTTCACGAACTAGCGGCAAGCTATTCGCTTAGTATAGCGCTTACAATAAAAATATTTGCTCAAATACTCACATTTTAGTTTTTTACCCGGCGATTTTGTGCTAAGATTATCAATGTAAGAGCAAGAATAACGGAGGGACAATTAATGACTAAAATTTTTGCTTACGCAATTCGTGAAGATGAAAAGCCATTCTTGAAGGAATGGGAAGACGCTCACAAGGACGTCGAAGTTGAATACACTGACAAGCTTTTGACTCCAGAAACTGCTGCTTTGGCAAAGGGTGCTGACGGTGTTGTTGTTTACCAACAACTTGACTACACCGCTGAAACTCTGCAAGCTTTGGCAGACAACGGCATCACTAAGATGAGCCTGCGTAACGTTGGTGTTGACAACATCGACATGGCTAAGGCTAAGGAACTTGGCTTCCAAATCACCAACGTTCCAGTTTACTCACCAGACGCTATCGCAGAACACGCTGCTATCCAAGCTGCCCGCATCCTGCGTCAAGACAAGCGTATGGACGAAAAGGTTGCCCGTCACGACCTGCGTTGGGCACCAACTATCGGCCGTGAAGTTCGCGACCAAGTTGTCGGTGTTGTAGGTACTGGCCACATCGGTCAAGTTTTCATGCAAATCATGGAAGGCTTCGGCGCTAAGGTTATCGCTTACGACATCTTCCGCAACCCAGAATTGGAAAAGAAGGGCTACTACGTAGACTCACTTGACGACCTGTACAAGCAAGCTGACGTTATTTCCCTGCACGTTCCTGACGTTCCAGCTAACGTTCACATGATCAACGACAAGTCAATTGCTGAAATGAAGCAAGACGTAGTTATCGTTAACGTATCACGTGGTCCATTGGTTGACACTGACGCTGTTATCCGTGGTTTGGACTCAGGCAAGGTCTTCGGTTACGTAATGGACGTTTACGAAGGTGAAGTTGGCGTCTTCAACGAAGACTGGGAAGGCAAGGAATTCCCAGACGCACGTTTGGCTGACTTGATCGCTCGTCCAAACGTTCTGGTAACTCCACACACTGCTTTCTACACTACTCACGCTGTTCGCAACATGGTAGTTAAGGCCTTCGACAACAACCTTGAATTGGTTGAAGGCAAGGAAGCTGAAACTCCAGTTAAGGTTGGCTAATCTAGCCGCTTAGAAATCCCTTTTTTAAAACTTACAGATTTTCTTACAACAATCTACTTAAAAATTACTTACATTACTTTACAAACACATACTTTTAAACTTATCCATTAAAAGCTAAAACGAAAACCCGCGGGGCCTTCTCACCCGCGGGTTTTTGCTTGCTGATTTGTAGAAGAAAAAGTGTTGGATGCTTGCTCTCTAAGTCATCCAACACTTTTTAATTTGCTTGCTTATTTTTTCGGACGTCGGGCAGGCTTGCTCTTAACGTCAGCCACGCCCTCTAAAAGGTTGGCATAGCGAGCCATGACGAACAGGTAGTCTGACAGGCGGTTTAGATACTTGAGGCTGTCGCTCTTGACCTCCCCGCTTTCGTCCGCATACAGCACGCAGACCCGCTCGCTGGTCCGGGCCAGTGCCCGGGCATACTGGAGGTTGGCGCTGGTCTTTGACCCGCCAGGCAGGATGAATTCCTTCATTTCCGGCAATTCTTCCGTCCAGGCATCAATCTGCTCTTCCATGTAAGTCACTTCAGCCAAAGTAATCGTATGGTGCCGCTTGACCACCAGGTCAGCCTGCAATTCATACAGTTCCCGCTCCAGCTTGATCAGCTTTTCTTCCAATCTCTGGCAGGCCGGAGAAAGGTTGGCCACCGTAACCCCCAGCCAGGACTGCAGCTCATCGAGAGCTCCCAGTGTCTGGATCTGCGGGGTGTATTTGGCAACCATCTTGCCGGTAACCTGCTTGGTTTTCCCCTGGTCGCCGACTTTAGTGTAGACTTTGAGCATTTTGCTTCCACCCTGCTTTCTTTTTAAACCGGTCCAGGCCCAAAATCAATGGCAGATAAAGGATAGGATAAAAGGCCAGGTTGCCGGCGGCGTGATACAAGTCAAAGGTCAGGCCGCTGACCCAGTAGGCGATGAAAGCTGCCCAGCCGCCCCAGCCAGCCATGCCCAGGCTGACGAAGAAGCCGTATTCCAGGCCCAGAAAGCCGACCAGGAGCTCCTGCAGCCAGTAGAATTTCCGGCTTTTCAGCGGCAAAAGCCTGGCAAATAATGCCACGGTCAAGGCGCAGGCCGCGTAGGCAAAAATCTGCGGCAAGGTCCAAATTCCAAAGCCCAGGAAGATGTTGGAGATCACCATGACCAAAACGGCCAGGAGAATCCCCGTCCCTGCCCCCAGTTCCAGCGTGGCTAGCATGATAATATCAGTCACTGGCTGGACATTGGGGATATCGATAATTTTAAAGATCCGCAAAACCACGCACATCGCCGTTAGCAGGGCCAGCAGGGTCAGCCTTTGCAGCTGGTAGCGTTCCTTGGTCTGCATCTTAGTATTGCTTCAGAGTGAAGACAACCTTGGACTTGTTCTTGGTCAGCTTGTCCTTGTCAGCCGCTACCTTGGCCATCTTGCCGTTAACTGTGTAAGTCCAGTAGAGCTTCTTCTTTTCGTCGCCCAGCCCCTTGATCTTGGTGATGAAGACGCCGTATGAAGATTTAGTGTAGCTGACCTTCCAGGCCTTTTTCAAAACAGTGAAGACGCTCGTCCCTTTCTTGACCTTGAAGGTCTTCTTGGCTACAGTCTGCTTGTTCTTGGCCTTGGTCGTGTCCTTCAAAGTGTAGGTCACGCTGATTTGCTTGGCCTTAGCCGTCTTGGTGGTCTTAGCTGCTTGCACGCTTTGCCTTTGGACAGGCTGGCTGGCAAAAAGGCCCACGAAGGCTGCCAAGGCAACTACGACTGCTAAAATCTTCTTTTTCATCTTTTGTTTCTCCCGTTTTTTATTTCAGTTTTATTTTTGTCTTTTATTTTTTCTTTATCTGCCTTACTTAACTGGGCAGGCGCCGCCTTCACAGTCAGTCTGGTCGACCAGTTCCAGGTCCTTGACGTCGCTATTCAGCTGGCTGAAGACCTCTTCCACGTCGCCGGTGATTTCCCGGCTGCGCTTTTCATAAGTCTCCTTGTCGATCGGTTCCTTTGGCGCTTGCTGGAGCGATCCGCCAAAGTATGGCAAAAGCGAGGTCGACTTGGTGATGAAGCGGTACTGGCGGAGCAAGGATTCAACCTGGTCTGCTTCAGAATCCTGGAAAGTAATCGTGCAGGAAACCGCGTTGTCCGACCAGTAAGTCTGCAAGAAGGCCTGGGTAGCAAATTGTTCCGCGATTGAAACCGTGCCGGCTGAAGCAAAGTTAGGGTTATCCGCCCCTACCGCCTTGATCGGAAATTCCACGCAGGTCGTGTTTTCCGTGTAGATATCTGCTTCCGTCCGGTAGCCGCAGGCCTTCAAGGCTGGCAAAAGCGGGTCAGAATCCTGGAAACGGATCCGCTGGATCAAGTAAGCACCGTAGTGGAAGTGCATGCCTTCACTGGCCCCGGCCAGCTTAGCCACCGTGCCTGACGGCTTGACCGTGGTGTGCTTGATTGATTCATTGCAGCCCAAAGTCTTGCTGTAGGCCTGATCAGCCTTGACCACTGCCTTGTAAAGGTGATCAACCGCCTTGATGGCCCGCTTGTCGTAGACTGGCACCTTAATGGCTTCATGGGTTTCCGGGTCAAAGTCATCCTTGAAGCCAGTGACCACCCGGTTGCCCAGTCTGGTCAAGAGCCAGTCCTGGATCCCGGACATGGAGATCCCGATCCGGCGGTTCTTTTGAATTATTTCCCGGGAAATTTCCCAGTCATAAGGACTAAAAGTTACCCGCTTGGTGTAGCGGGCCGCCAAGGCAAAGACTTCCTGCAGGTCCCAGCCCTGTTCTTCCGCGATCAGCGGGAAGACTTCAAAGAGGTTGCAAGGTTCCCCGTTGGCCAGGGAGATCTCCCCGCAAGGGTTGGTCCCTTCCACGTCCCCGTCAATTCCGGCCTGGTAGCCATCAATGATCCGGCCATAGTTCTTGGACAAGTCCAGGTTCACGATCCCCGGCTCCCCGTTTTCCCGGATCCCGGCAGCGATTGGCTGGTAGCCGCTGAAGGCTGAGTCAACCGCCACGCTGTTGTTGGATGCCCAGCGGTGGTGCATCAGCTTCTCCTGGTCCTGCTTCATGGAAATGAAGTCCTGGTCGTCGTTTGAGCCCAGGGCCAGTTCGGCTGACCGGCGGACATTGCCAGCCACGACTGCCTTGCCGATCAAGTTGCAGATGTCAGTGGCATCGACAGCCGTAAGACGGCCGCCGGCCTTATTGTTCAAGACTTCGTTGACGTCCAGCAGCATGGAGATCAAAGGCATTGGGCCGGAAGCCGTGCCGCCGAAACCGTGGATCTCTGCCCCGTAAGGACGGATGTCAGACAAGTCCAGGATCAGCTTTTGCTTGCGGTCCGGGTTGGTTTGGGCAAAGTGGAGGTCGATCAAGAGGGCATTAGCCAAAACCCAGCCTTCCCGGGTGTCCGGCAGGCGGTAGTAGATGCTGTCAGAATCTTGGACCAATTCATTTTTGCCAACGGCCCCAACCTTGACGGAAGCATCGTAAGATTCACTGGTCTCGTCGATTACCAGCTGCAGGTCGATGGCAAAATCGACCCGGGGGATCTGGCTGATGTTGGATCTGGCAACTGAGAAGCCAACCCCGCCCCCCTTCATCAGTTCGTCAAAGAGGAAGGAGAAAGGCATGGAGACAGCCTTTTCCTGCTTGCTAAGATAGCTGGGCACAATCTTGCTGTCCCCGTACTTTTGCGGGCGGATAGCCACAAACCAGCAGTTGTTCAAGGAATCCCCGGTCCGTCTTTGGTAGTCGGTCCCGGAAATCCACAAGTTCCGGCCAGATGGCGTCGCACCCAAACCGTAGATCAGCTTGTAGAGCCGTTCAGCTTCTTCAGTCAGGCTCTGCTTCAGTTCCAGACTTGGGGAGTCCTTGAGCCGGGGATCCAGGTTGATGTTTCCTTCAACCACCCGCTTGACGGTTTCATCCCAGTTTTCACTCCGCCCCTTTTCCGGCAGCCAGCGGGCATAGGTCCGCTTGTAGGTTACCCAGCCCAGCTTGCCCCAGTGGGGTTTTACACTCTTTTTCACCCGGTCGACAAATTCAGCCGAGAGCGATATTTCTTCACTCATCTTCTCAGATCCTTTCTGCTTGTCTCATTATTTTCTAAGCACTCCATATGTTAGCAGTCTTCCTGTGAAACACAATATCTAGTATCGTGTAACCAGGCGAACACGAGAAAATGTATGTCGGTTCAATTCAAACCCCGTAAGCCTTCAGCCACCGAAAAAATTTTTTCAAAAAAATTTTTGCAATTTTCGTTCGGCTTTTGCGAATATATACAAAAACACTGCATAAATACCAGACAGGTTTCTGGTACGTTGTGCAGTCTTTTTCATAAAAATTTTCAGTTTTTCGCTAAAATTCAGCTTGGTCCGGATCCAAAACCGGCTGCCCGATCCCTTGCAGGCCATCCAGCTTGGTCATGTCGTCTTCGGTAAGTTCAAAGTCAAAGACTTCGGCGTTGGCCTCGATGTAGTCCGGGTGGACTGACTTTGGCAACGGCAAGAAGCCATGCTGCAGGGACCAGCGGATCAAAACCTGGGCGCTGGACTTGCCATACTTGGCCCCAACTGCCTTGATGGTCTCATTGCCCAAAAGGCCACCCGTCCCCAAAGGACTGTAAGCCTCGCTCAAAAGGCCATATTCCTTGTTAGCGGCCGTTACTTCCGCTTGCAGGTCATTTGGGTTAAGGCAGATCTGGTTGACCACAGGCTTGATTTCTGCCGTCTTCAAGAGGGCTTCCAGGTGGTGGCGGCGGAAGTTGGAAACACCGATCGCCCGGATCTTGCCAGCCTGAACAGCTTCTTCCATGGCCCGCCAGGCTTCCGCGTTGGCTTCTGCCCAGTGGTCCCGGACAGCAACCGGATTTGGCCAGTGGATCAAGTACAGGTCCAGGTAGTCCGTGTCTAGTTTGAGCAGGCTGTCGTCAATAGCGGCCTTGGCTCCTTCATAGCTGTGGGACCCGTTCCAGAGCTTGCTGGTCACGAACAAGTCGCCCCTCTTAACCCCGCTCTTCTTGATGGCCCGGCCCACGCTCGCCTCATTGCCATAAGCCGCGGCCGTGTCGATATGCCGGTAGCCGGCATTCAAGGCTGCTTCAACTGCTTCTTGAGCCACGTCGCCATCTGGCGTCTGCCAGGTCCCGAAACCAATCACGGGAATTTTGACCCCGTTGGCCAATTCGTAAGTATCTTCCAAACCGTGCAAAGTCATTTTTTGCCTCCTGTCAAACATGCTACTTACTTTTTGTAATTTAGTTTATTATAACAAAAATCCTCCCTGACGGGAGGATTTTCTAACATCTTGACTTTACTTTTAAAGTTTTTGTTTTTTTATTCCAAGCTGGCCAGACTGTCCTTCAGCTTCTTGGCAGAAGCTTCCAATTTGGCCTGTTCATCAGCTGGCAAATCCAAAACTGGTACTTCTTCTACCCCATGCTTGCCAACGATTGAAGGGTAGCCGATGTAGGTCCCCAAGGATTCAACGTAGCAGCTGGTTGGGCCGTAGAACTTGGCGTCAGAGAAGACTGCTCTGGCCAAACGAACCGCGCAGGTAGCAACAGCGTAGCAAGTGTAGCCCTTGCCCTTGCCAACCTTGAAAGCATTGTCCTTGCTCAAGCGGTCCATTTCTTCTTTCTCTTCTTCATTGAAGAGGTCCTTGGCTGGCCGGTTGTTGACCCAGACGGTTGACCAGGCCGTAAACTGGCTGGACCCGTGCTCGCCCAGGTTGAAGCCGGACACGTTTCTTGGGTCCTGGCCCAACTTTTCCCCGACGACCCGCTGCATTCTGGAAGTATCCAGGAAGGTCCCGGTCCCAAAGACTTGATTCTTTGGCAGGCCGGTCACCTTTTGCAAGATAGAAGTTACCACGTCGCAAGGATTGGAGATGTTGATGATGACGCCCTTGAAGCCGCTGTCCTTGATCTTCTGGCCAACTTCAACCGCGTTCTTGGTGTTGATCGGGAATTCCGCGAAACGGTCACCAGTCGTGATTGAGGCCGCCACGTCACCAAAAGCGGTGATGATCAAGTCGGTGTCCGCCAATTCCTTCCAGTCGCCCCACTTGACGTTGACGTAGAAGTCATTTCTGCCCAGGGTGTCGCGCAGGTCGCCCCATTCAGCCTGGCACTTGGTCTCATTCTTGTCCAGCAAGACCAATTCGTCTGCTACCCCGTGCGTAAAGAGAATAAAGGCCGCCGTGGCCCCAACGTGTCCCATGCCGATCACTGCTACTTTTCTCATCAAAGATTCCTCCTTGCTTTTTAATATATCGTCAATTATTTTTTCATAATTAACAATAAAACAAGTTTGGCCAAAGTGCAAGCTTTACTTAATTAAAAAAGTTTGAACCTGGTTAAAAATTATGAAAAGAAAGTCACGGCAAAAGAAAAAGGACTTCCATAAAAATGAAAGTCCTTCTGCTTAATCTGTAAAACTGAATTCCAGCGGATCCTGGCCAGCGCTCAAAGATACTGAGCTTGGGCCGTTTCTCTTCAAGCGGCCCAGGGGGTAGAAGCCCTGGCTGTAGTTCTTGTCGCTGGCAAAAATCAGCAGCTTGTCACTGGCTGGATCATAGCCGATCTCGCCCGTAATGGCATGGGTCAATTCCTGCCCCTTAGGGGTTGGCAGGTTAACCTTCTGCGTGCTGACGAGCAAGCCGTCCTTCTTGCTGGCCTTGAAATTCAAGTCAACCTTCTTCTTCTTCCACTGCTTGAGCAGGCTGATCGTGGTTGGTGACTTGGGCAGGATGCCAGTAATCTTGCTCTTCTTGCCGGTCAATTCCACCTTCAAGTTCTTGAAGTGGTGGTTGTCCGTTGACTTGACTGCCTTCTGGTACTCTGAGGTATCGAAGGCGTCTGAACTGCTTTCTGCTTTCTGGCCACCGCTGCTGAAGGCCATAATCGCCGTGCCGGCAAAAATGACCAGGATCAGACCGATGACCCCTTTTTCTAATCTCTTCATATACACATACGCCTCATATACTAATACTAAAATTCTTTGCTAAAAGTTCTTTGTTTTTTCATCCTCTAACTTCTAATTGTAACCGAATTATAGATTAATTTCCAATAAAATTGGACAATGATCCGCTCTTTCCCCAGTCGCGATCATTTCCGACTTCTCCACCTGGTCGGCCAGGCGGTTGGAGACCAGCCAGTAGTCGATTCTCCAGCCGGAATTATTGGCCTTGGCCGTCCGCACCCGCTGGGCCCACCAGGAGTAGACCCCTTCAACCTGGCCATGGATCTGGCGGAAGGTATCCGTGAAGCCCGCTGCTAAAAGCTGGCCAAAGCCGGCTCTTTCTTCATCCGTAAAGCCGGCTGAATGGTGGTTTGACTCCGGATGCTTCAAGTCGATTTCCTGGTAGGCGGCATTGAAGTCCCCGCTGGCTAAAACCGGCTTCTTTTTGTCCAATTCTTCAAGGTAGGCCCGGTAGCACTTATCCCATTCCTGCCGGTCGCCCAAGCGGACCAAGCCGTTGCCGGCATTTGGCGTGTAGACCTGGGTCACGTAAAAGTCCGGGAATTCCAGGGTCAGGATCCGGCCCTCAAAGTCCATCGGCTCCGGGGCCCCGATTTCCGGCCGGGTCACCACCGGATCCAGGCCCTTTTTGTATAAAAACATCGTGCCCGCGTAACCCTTCCGGGCTGGCTCCACGCTGGAGCGCCAAACGAAGTCATATTCCGGGAAAAGGTCAGCCAGGGCAGCCTGGTGCTTCTTGCTTGGCCCGCTGGCTGGCAGCTTGGTTTCCTGCAGGGCCAGGACGTCTGGATCCAGGTCATGCAAGTTCTTCAAGACCCCCCGGGTCATTTCCGCCCGCGGGGAGGTCCCCGTCAAGGCCGCGTTCAATGAGTCGATGTTCCAAGAAATCAGTCGCATTTTATCTTCACTTTCTGTTTTTCTTTACTCTCTGTTGCTTTTTACGCTTTATTTTTCTTAAATATTCAAAATTTCCAGGGGATAGTCGACCGTATAGTCAGCCTTTTCTTTTTTGAGGCTGGCCGGGTCAAAGGCGCCCCAGGTGCAGGCACAGGTCGCGCAGCCGGCGTTCTTTCCCATCCGAATGTCGTACTTGGCATCCCCCAGCATAATCGATTCCTTCAAATCCAAGCCATGCCGCTTGGCCAACAGGTCGATCTCATCGCTGGCCGGCTTATGGTTGACCACCTCATCGGCCCCGACAAAATCAACAAACAGATCCAGCAGGCCCAGATTTTCCAGATTGTGGGCAATTTCCGGGTGGGTCTTGCTGGAGCAGACGAAGAGCTGCTTGCCGGCCAGTTTCAGCTGGGTCAAGGTCTTCACGATCCCTGGAAAAAGGCGGACCTGGTCGTCCTCCAGCAGGGCATATTCCGCCATGCTTTCCTCAAACAGGGTCTGGGCCAGGTCGCTTCTGTGCCCTTCCTGGGCCCAGCGGGCAATTGAGACATCGATCGGAATCCCCATGGCCTGGTAAATATCTTCGGTGCTTGGCACCTTGACTCCCCGGGCCTCAAAGGCCTTCTGCACGCTGGCCGCGTAGATGTGGCGCGATTCGCAGATCGTGCCGTCGAAATCAAAAAAGTAATTTTCCATTTTTCCCCAAGTCCTTCTTAAAGTTTACTTACTTTAAGTATACACGGAAACTAACGCAAAGCGGTCGGGGCGAAGTCTTTTTTCAAGATCCGCTGGAACTGGGCGTAGTTGTCCACCTCAAAGAGGGGATGGACCGGCAGGGTCTTTTGCCGGTGGCGGTGGTTGTACCAGATGCTGTCAAAGCCGTAGTTTTCCGCCCCCATGATGTCAGAGGACAGGCCATCGCCGAAGAAGACCGTCTGGTTGGGGCTGTAGCCGCTTCTGGCGAAAAAGTAGTCAAAAATTTCCGCGTTTGGCTTCTGCACCCCGGCTTCCTGGCTGGTCACGACCAGGTCAAAGTAGTGCCTAATCCCGGCTAATTCCAGCCGGTGCTCCTGGCCAAACTGTTCCCCGTTGCTCAAAACCGCCAGGCTGTAGCCCAGTCTTTTGGCATAGCGGAGGGTGTCCTTGACTCCAGGCAGGAGCTTGTGGCCGGTATGGAAGTAACTGTGGAATTCGTCAGCCGTCTCCATCCCGTCGACTTCGACCCCGCAATACTTTTTAATAATGTCCGGGAACATGATCTCATAGAGCTGGTCCAAGGTCAGCTCGCCCTTTTCCAGCCGGCGCCAGAGACCCTGGTTATAGGCGTGGAATTCTTTTTCAAATTCGTCACTGATCTCCCAGCCATGGGATTTAAAGAGCTGAACCAGGGAATCGTGCACCGTTGCTTCAGTGTCGAGCAAGGTGTCGTCAACGTCCAGGATAATTTGCTGATAGCGCATGTGGCCTCCTTATTTTCTGTTACATTACTTGTTTCTATTAGGCGTATTAAGTTTCCATTATAGACAAAAAGCTGGGCCAGTGCAAAAAATTGTCTTCAACTTATCTTACCCCCATTTTTTCTTTTTCCACATCTTGGGCCTTACTCCGACAAGCAACTACGATATCTTGTGGATAACTTCTGTGGAAGTTGTGTATATCTAGTAGCATCCTCGGCACTTAGCCACTAGACTTAGTTTTCTCGTAATAATTACTATACGTGTACTCAATAAAATATCTTATTGACAAAAAGCTCCAGTAAAACTATATTAATCAAGTAAGCAATAGTTTTACTGGATTGGAGGAGAAACATGTCCAGAAAAAATACTTTTCAGCTTTGTCTTTTAGCCTTGTCCACGGCCCTGATCATTGTCGGCAGCCAGCTGGCGGTCCCCTTGCCGGGCGGGGTCCCTTTTACCCTGCAGACCCTGGTGATTCCTTTGATCGCGGCTGCCTTTGGCTGGCAGCTGGGAACCGGCGCCGTCGCCCTCTACCTGCTCTTAGGAGCCACCGGCCTCCCCGTCTTCAGCGGGGCCAGTGGCGGCATCGCCGTTCTTTTCGGGCCTAACGGGGGCTTTCTCTGGGGCTTCTTGCCCCTGGCCCTGATCACGGGTCTGGCTAAAGGAAACAGATTTTATTTGACCCTGGCTGCCGGGATTGCCCTCTTTTTGCAGCTGCTCTTGGGCGCGGCCTGGCTAGCCTGGATCAGCCACTTACCATTTACGGCCGCGGCTAGCGCTGCTATCTGGCCTTTTTTGCCAACGACTTTGGCCAAACTGGCCCTGGTTGTCGCCCTGGCCCCGCGCCTGCGAGCGATTTTTGCCACTTACGCCGGCAAGGTCAGCCGCGGCTATCAAAAATAAGCTGTCAGAAAGCATGCAAAAAGACGAAGTTCTTCTTAGAGCTTCGTCTTTTACTTTCTTCAATTTCGCCTTACTGCTGGTAAAGCGTGACCAGCTGCTGGGCCAGGTCAGGCTGCTTGAGCTCGATCTGTGGAACCAACTCCATGGCGTCGATCTTCCCGCTGTGGATCCGGGAGATGTTTTCCGGCGTCAAGCCTTCCGTTTCGATGATTTCCAAGGTAGTCGGCAGCTTGTGGTACTTGTACATCTTCCCTCGCAAAGCTTCCTGCCGGGTCCCGTCCAGCATCCGTCTGAGCAGGTCCCGCAGCTCGTCTTCCTGCTCATCAGTGACAGTAAAGCCGATCAAGCGCAAAGACCGGGGCACGGCGTTGATGGTCTCTTCCACCGTCTTGCCGTAGCTGACCGAGTGCAGCTGGGTCAGCGCCTCAAAGAAGGCTTCTTCCAGCCGGTCGTCGCTGAGGCCAGGATTGCTGTCTTTCAGATACTGGCGGTACTCTTCCGTCGCCGTGGTCCGTTCATAGTACCATTCATTTTCCCGGCGCAAAAATTCATCCTTCTCCGGCACGTAATAAAGGCGGTTGTGCTGGAGCTTTTTGATCTGCTTGAAATCCTGCGGCAGGTCCATCAAGACCCAGTCGCCGTAAAGGTAGAATTCCTCATCCTCGTCTTCGCCGCGGTCTTCAACCAGCAGCTCCCCTTCACCAGCGATATTGTAGTCCTGGTCGCTCTGGTCCAGCATGGTGAATTCCCAGAAGTCGTCCTCGTCAATATTGAGCAAGGGGTTCTGGTGGCTGAAAATGTGGTACGCGTGTCTGAGCGGAATAATGCCGTACATGTTGATCATGGCGTAAAGATAGCGCCGGATCAGCAACTTGTTTTCTTTACTAATCATCTGTCTCACCTACCATTTTCGATAGATCTTTCCCTGTTTTTTCTACATCCTATTATAGGCCTGCTGGCAAAAAATCAGTACATCGGCCGACCAAATTCTTCCAGGCTGACCTGGCCGTTGTCATCGACATTCAAGACCGTCATCTCGTTGTGCTTAGGCAATTCCGTTCTAAGGTGCTTGCCCCCGTAGATGCAGGCCAGGCAGTGAATGACGCAGGCATGGCCAACCAAAAGGATCCGTTCTGACTCATCATAGTTGACCAGATAGTCGATCCCGCGCTTCAGGCGCTCTTCAAACTCGCTCCCGCTTTCAGCATCCCCTTCCGGGTCAGCCGCGTGGAACAAGTCCCCGATTTCCCGCCAGGTGTAGCCGTCCTTGACCGCGTCGACCAGGCGGGGGTACTTGGTGGACTTAAAGGCTGCCGCTACCCCTTCCGTGTCATGGAAGGCCTCGTAGTAGCCGAAAAAGAGCTCCCGCAAGTCAGCGGTCTGGGTCATCTTGGTTGACTCCCAGTTGTCATTTTCTGAAACGATGATCTTCCGGGTGTCAGCGGCCCGCTTCAAGTCACTGGAGGCCACCAGGTCAAAATGCTGGTCCTTCAAGGCCTTTCCCAGCTGGTGGGCACCTTCGATCCCTTCTTCAGTCAAAGGGGCGTCAGACCAGCCCTGCAGGCGCTGGTACTTGTTCAAATAGGTCCGGCCATGGCGAACCACATAGATCTTCTTCATTGTTCAACCTCTTCCTTGGGCAGCTGCTTCATCATTTCCGCTGCCAGCAATTGATAACCGCGCGAGCCAAAATGCAGGCCATCATCGAGTTCTCCCCGGCACAAGTCTGCAAGGTCCCCCTCCTTCAGCATGGCCGTGAAAAAGTCGGCGTAGGCGACCTGGTATTCAGCCGCGACTTCCCCCATTACTTTAGCATACTTTGCCAATTTTGCGTTGGTCCGCCCCCGCTGCTTGCTTTCATCTACTGCCGGCCCGGAGACCAGGACAGTTTTGACCCCTGGATAAAAACAGACCAGGGCGGAGACAATGGCCTGGAGGTTCTGCCGGTACTGATTGAGTGGTACTTGCTTATGGCTGGCCGCGTCATTGATCCCCACCATTAAGAAAAGCTGGTCAGCCCGGGGCCGCTTTAAGGCCAGGTCGCCTAATAAGGCCAGCAGGGCGCCGGAATTGATGCCGGACACCGCCGTATTGTCGATTTCCAGGTCAGATTTTCTCTCTTTCAAGGTCCAGTTGATCCGGGGCTGGTCCAGGCCTTCTTTTCGGGCGAAGATGCTGTCGCCAAGTAATATAATTCGCATTTTTACCTTTCTATGCCATTAAAGCATTTGTTATTTTTTACCACTAATATTATTTTGAAAGCAATCCCTGAAAAGGCTTAACAAACAAGGGGAACGAGTGCTAATATGGTACTAGCCTAGTTTATAGTTTTTAGCTTATAATTAACAAAAATCATCGTACAGTTTTTTATTTATATTCCGCCAGTTGCTCCATGAGGATCGAGACATGACAGAACTTTACCACTTTTCCGCGGCAAACCGCGAAAGCTATGAACAACTGAATTTCGCCCTGGCCGTCTTTCAAGAGTACGAAGGCAAGCTTATTCCCCTCCTGGTTTCTGACGGCCTTTGCCGGCTTTACCAGTTAAGCCGGGAAGACCTGCTGAACCACCTGCGAGACATCAGCTACATCACCAGCAACATGCTCAAGGCCAAACAAGATCTTTTGACCTGCAGGATCAAGCTGACCGAAAGCTACCAAACCGTTCTCCTGCACTTAAGCAGGCAGGATTTTTCCGGCCAAGGCCTGCTTTTCGTGGAGTATTTGAACATTGGGGAAGATGCGGTCGACACCCAGCCAATTCAAATCAGCCATATTCCTTCCAATGAACAGTATGAGGACAATTTGACCGGTCTGCTCAACGGGGCTTATTTGACTAGTTTCGGCAAGGACTATCTGGTCAGCAAGCTGCGGGCCGGCGACCAGCCCAGGGTCATTCTTTTTAACGTTATTGGGATGCACGGCTACAATGAGCACTTCGGCTATCTGGCAGGCGACCGCTTCTTGGTCAAGATCAGCAAGCAACTCTTAAACCTCTTCCCCGACGGCCTGGTCATCCGCTACAATGACGACCGTTTCGTGGTTTTGTCGACCGATACCGATTATATCGCCAAAATCAAAGAGCTGCAGAAATTCGTTCTCCGCAACTACTCCGTCGGCGGAATCAAGGCCGGAATCTGCTACTACACTGATCCCAGAGAAAGCATCAAGTCGGCCATCGACAAGGCCAGGAAGGCCCTCCAGTATACCGGAGATGACTTGACCCAACTGTATCATGTTTTTGACGAAAGCGTCCGGGAGAAGTACGTCAACCGCGACTACGTCTTGACCCACTTCCAGGAAGCCCTGGACAAGCGCTGGATCAAGCCTTACTACCAGATGGAAATCCGCAGCTTGACCGGCAAGGTTTGCGGCTATGAGGCCCTGGCCCGGTGGATCGATCCTAAGGAAGGCGTCCTCAGCCCGGCGACTTTTATCGGTATTCTGGAAGATACCCACTTGATCAACCGCCTGGATTTGTCGATCATCGACCAAGTTTGTGAGATGCTGTCCTCCTGCTACAAGCGGGGGATCCCGATCCAGCCCGTCTCTGTCAACCTCTCCCGGGTCGACTTCCAGGTCTGTGATATTTTTGCGGAAGTCGATGCTATCAGGAGAAAGCACAAGATCCCGACCTCCTACTTGAAGATCGAGATCCTGGAATCAACCTTGACCACGGTGCCGGAACAGCTGCACAAGGCTATGGACAAGTTCCACGCTGCTGGCTACCAGATCTGGATGGATGACTTCGGCAGCGGCTACTCCAGTCTGAACAACTTGAAGGACTTCGACTTTGACCTCTTGAAGATCGATATGATTTTTTTGAAGAACTTCAAGACCAACTCCCGCAGCCATATTATTTTGCGGGAAATCGTCGACATGGCCAAGCATCTGGGCATCCATACCCTTTGCGAAGGGGTCGAGACCAAAGACCAGGCCGACTTCCTCAAAGCCATCGGCTGCGACCGCCTGCAGGGTTTCCACTTCTCCAAGCCCCTGCCAGAGGAAGAAATGCTGGCCTTGATCGAAAAGAATGGCGCGGACCACTACGAGCCGCAAGAGATGAACAACTACTATGATACGATCGGTGAAACCAACATTTTGGTCAACCCGATGGTCAGTCATATTTCCCAGGGAATAAAGCACCTGGAAATGCCCCTGGCCTTGATCGAGCGGCGGAGCGGCGACCAGCTGATCTACTACTTCACCAATTTTGCCTACAAGGACGAATTGACCCGTCGCCACCTGGATCAAGAAGAATGGCAGGAAATCGTCAATGATTCGGCTTTTTATAAGAATCTCCTGCTCAATCTGATGGGCAGAAGCAAGAAGGCCAAGGCTGCCGTCAACGGCATGCTGGACAACTACAGCTCTATCGAGGTCCGCCATTTGGCCAACTACCAGGACCGGGACATGTACGTCTGCGCGATCAACAACTTTGGCCATTACTTAGACAAGACAAGACAAGACAAGACAAGACAAGACAAGACAAGACAAGACAAGACAAGACAAGAAGTAAAAACTCAGCACCCGGACCGGTGCTGAGTTTTTACTTGCTAAATTTCAATCCCAATCATCAGCCCGCCCTCTTCAGCGTAGAAGCTGCATAGAGCATGGCAGTTGCCCAGGTCAACCTTGGCCTCTGGATGCTTTTTTCTGATCTGGTCGTGGAGCTCAGCCGCGCTGTCGAAGTTGTCAGCGTGGTCAATCTTGACCCGGCCGCCCGTATAGCCTTTCTCTTCCAAAGTTTTCAGCAGGGCAGCCAGGGTCTTCTTCTCCCCTCTGGCCTTGCCCAAAGGCTTGATTTCGCCTTCCTCTGCCCAGCCGTAGATCCATATTTTCAAAAGGCCGGCAATCTTGGCTACTGCCGGACTGACCCGGCCGTTATTGGCTAAGTTGGTCATCGACTTTAAGGCGAAAAAGAGGCGGATATGGTTTTCCAGGTAGTCGCTCACGGTCTCTACCAGGTTAGGAAACTGCATCCCTTTTTCTTTCAGTTCCGCGATCTTTTCTGCCGCCAAAAACTGGGCCGGACCCGCGCTTTTGCTGTCAAAAACGTGAATCAAGACGTTTGGATGCTCTTCTTGGTAGATCTTTGCCGCCTGGACAGCAGAATTGTAGCTGCCGGACAAGACTGAAGAGATGGTCAAAACATAGATTTCACTGCCCCCGGCGTAAGCATCCAGCCAGGCAGCGATACTAGGACAGGCTGAAGAAGCCGCGATCCCGCTTTTAGCCCTTTCATTGAATTCCACCTGGTCAAAGCTGGCGTCGTCCGCCCAGGTCTTGTCCCCTTGAATCAAGCTCAAGGCCGCTACTTCCAACTGGCAGCCGCCCAAATTCCCCGCCGTCATGTTGGCCCCGGAATCAGTCACTATCTTAATCGTCATATTTTATAATCCTCGTCATCGGTTTCTTAAAAACTTTTGCTTAAGTCTATAGCAGGAAAGTCCCTATGTCAAGTTTTTTGAAAACCGCTAAGCCGATTTGCTATAATGTGGATGATTGAATTTCATTTTGCCTGTATCTTTTGTATCAGCTGACAGGAGGTTTTTATGGAAAAAATTGCCCGTTCCCTGGCCGGCCTGCACCTGCCCCGCTACCAAGACTTGCCCCAGATGGGCCTGTACCTGGAGCAGACCGCGACCTATATCAATGAGGCCCTGGCCCCCTTGGAAAACGTCCACCTGACCAGTTCCATGGTCAGCAACTATGTCAAGCACGACTTGATTGCCTCGCCTAAAAAGAAGCTCTACAGCCGCCAGCAGATTGCCGAGCTGACTTTCATTGCCATTTCTAAAAACGTCCTCTCCCTGGCTGACCTGCGCGAAGCCTTAAAGCTGCAGCGGTCCAGCTACGACACCGAGACGGCCTACAACTACATGGTTGATGAGCTGGAAAACGTCCTGGCCTACGTCTTCGGTTTTAAAGACGAACTGGCCGACATCGGCCACGAGCACGGGGAATACAAGACCATGCTCCGCAACGTCATCATGACCGTCAGCTACAAGGTCTACCTGGACAAATACTTCGCCCAGTTTACCGGCCAGGAAGAAAAGTAAAAGAGCACGAAAAAAGGACATCCGCCGGGATGTCCTTTTGACTATTTCTTCTGATTTTTCTGAATAAATTCAAACAGATTTACACTTTCATTGGACGCATTAGCCATTAACCATCCAGTCATGAAACTCTGGTGACTTCTTAGGATCATAATGGCCATTTTCGTCAAAGTCAACGCCTTCTTCTGGAATTTGATCGATCAAATCGGCCCAATCTAAAGCACTTGGCAGCTTTTTAATCATGATTTTATCATCTTGAACCTCAAAGGTGACTTCACTACCTTTGGTCAAGTTCAATTCCTTTCGAATTGAAGCCGGAATAACAACTTGTCCCTTTTGAGAGACACGGCCAACCATTGTTTGCATCGTTTTCTCCTACTCTCCTCAAGCCGTTGTCAGCGTTTGGTAGACCAGCTTCCCGTAATGGGGATTGTCGACCATGCTGAAGTTGGACTTGACAGCAATTTCCTGCCCGCTCTGACTGATGACGTGATAGTTCAGCTTATGGATATCGCCAATCTCAGCTTCAGCCGTAAATTTCTTCAGCCAAACCTCGACCAAATCCATGTCCCGCGGAGCCACGACATGTCCGGCTTGGGTGTTCACCCGGCCAAAAAAGTCCCACAGATTGTCATAGCCTAAAAGGCGCAGGGTTCCTTGATTGACGAAAAGAATATGGCCGTTTTCCGGCTTGTAGATCATCAGAGCAGTAGGAATATTGGCCGCGATGTCATGCAGGGTGAAGCCCAGCTGGGATCTAAGGGGCTTGCTGGTTTCCCCGGAATAGTACTGGGCCCCGCTCTTGCCGCTCAATTTGACCTCATAGAGAGCTTCGTCAGCCCGGCTGATCAAGCCTTCCAGCTTCTTCCCCTGCCGCGGGCTGTCCGCGTAGCCGATCGACAAGCTGTACTTGACTTTGTGGCCAAAATAAGTGATCTGATGGTCGGCCGTCAGAATCCGCTGGATCACCGTCTGGCAGTCATCCGCGTCCAGCCCCAGCAAGGCCAGCATGAATTCGTCCCCGCCAGTCCGGCCCACCACGCCGCGGCTTCCCACAGCCTCTTGCAGCCCTCTGGCCACCTGCTTCAAGACTTCATCCCCGATCTGGTGGCCGTATAAGTCGTTGAAAAGCTTGAAGTCGTCAACATCGACCATGACCAGGGTAAACTTGCCACCTTCCTGCCCCTTTAAACAGCGCTTCAGCTGCTCATTGAAGCCCAGGCGGTTGTTGATCTGGGTCAAGGGGTCAACGGTCGCTTCTTCTTTTAACAGCCTCGTGCGGGCCTGGTGCCTGACCAAGGCTACCGCCAGGCAAAAGATCCCAAGCGCCAGCAAACTGAATAAGACCATCACCCGGCTGCTTCTTTGCTCATAAGTCCAACCGCCTTTTGGTGAAACGTAGATCTTCCAGCTGCCACTTGAACTGCTGGGCTTGAAGCTGTATGCCACTGGACTGACGACAGCCGCCTTTGATCTGGACATCAGACTGTACTTCTTGCTGTCAACCGGACTTCTCAAGAGGCGGTAGTTGTAGTCCCCATGCTTCAAATTGCCTAAACTGGCCTTTAGCAGCTGCTTGGCATTGACCGCTACGACCGCGAAGCCCCACAGCTGTCCTTTGACGAAAACCGGCCGGTAAAAAATCATCCCGCTTTCTCCGCCCTTGAGGGTGACAGGTCCTTGCATGATGGTTTTCTTCTTGCTCACGGCATATGCCCGGCAATGTCCGCGGCTGAACTGCTGATAAGCCTGCTTAAGTTCATTCGTCAGCCCGGGGTTGGCCTGCCAGTTTCCCTGCACGGTAACCAGATAGCTGCCCTGTACATAACCTGTTGCCAATATTTCCCGGCTTCTTTTGGCAAAATTGGTCACCTGACCATTGTCATCAATAGTCGTCTGTGCTAATTCCCGGCTAAAGTCTTCAGCCTGTTCCAGAGCTGGAGAAAAAGACCTGCCCACCAGTTCAGCTGTCTGCAGGGCCCGGTTTTCCTCTGTACTCTTAAATTGCTGGTAGCTCCACTTTCCCATGGAAGAAAGCACCAGAATCAAGCCGATAAAGACGGTCGTTAAAAAGATGTAATCCCCACGGCGCATTTTGTACTTGCTGCTCATTAACTGCTCCTTATTTTCAGTGTTACTAATTATGACACAAAAGTTATAACAATAACACTGAAAGGTCTTTTTATCCCAAAGAATAATTGCTATGGAATTATAACTTTAAAAAACAGGCAAAAATAAAAGACCGACCTTAGTCGATCTTTTTAACATCTTTAATATTTGATTCACTGGAAATGTAGTGGGGCCGGTGCTTGCTTTCCATGTAAATCTTGGCCAGGTACTGACCCATCACGCCGAGGCTGAGCATGACCAGACCCCCGATAAAGATCACCACGCAGATCAAGGAGGCCCAGCCGGCTACCGGGTCGCCCTTGATCAACTTGCGCAGAACAATTACGATCAGCATGATAAAGGACACCCCGGTCATGAGGAAGCCCATCCAGGAAGACAGGTTCAGCGGCACCAGAGAAAAGTTGATAATCCCGTCAATGGCGTACTTGAACAGCTTCCAGAAGTTCCACTTGCTTTCCCCGGCCACTCTTTCCACGTTTTCATAAGGGAGCCAGTAGGTCTTGAAGCCGACCCAGCCAAAAATCCCCTTGGAGAAACGGTTGTACTCACTCATTTCCACGATCGCGTCAACCATATCCCGCTTCATCAAGCGGAAGTCCCGGGCCCCGTCGACCACATCAGCGTCAGAGATCTTGTTGATGATCTGGTAGAACTTGCGGGCAAACCAGCTTCTGATCGGCGGCTCACCCTTCCGGTCCTCCCGTCTGGTGGCCACGCTGTCGTATTCACCGGAGTCCAGAATCTTGATCATTTCCGGCAAAAGGGCCGGCGGATCCTGCAAGTCGGCGTCCATCACAGCCACGTAGTCCCCGCTGGCGTTGACAAAGCCCGCGTACATGGCGGATTCTTTGCCGAAGTTTCTTGAAAATGAAATGTAAAAGACATGGGGATCCTTAGCGGCCAGGTCGCGCAGGATGTCCAAAGTCTTGTCCTTGGACCCGTCATTGACAAAAATCAGCTCGTAGTCGTCGGGCAGTTTTTCCAGCACCTCATGAGCTACAGGATAAAAAAGGGGCAAAGCCGCTTCTTCGTTGTAGCAAGGCACGATAATTGAAATCTTTTTCATGTTTTTACTTCTTTTCTTCCCTTTCTGCTTGCTTACTCTTAAGTTTAACCCCTAAGCCGGCACAAATAAAGCCAGGCCAGGAAAGCAGGGAAATTGCTAAAAGCAGCTTCATCCAGAAAGGAGTCACGAATTCCAGGTAGGCCACGTTCTTGCCCTTTTGGCTGGCCACCAAGGGAGCGCCGATCCGGCTTCTTTCATACTTATGCAAAACTTTGCCGTTGACCGTCAGCTTGGACTGGGCATAAGTCACGACTGGCAGCCGCTTATTTTTGCCCTTGCTCTTCCAGGTCAGCTTGATTTTTCCGCCCTTGACGGCCTTGATCTTGAGCGGCTTTCTGACCTTGTGATTCAAAACCGTCTTATTGTAGGAACTGGCCGCCTTGTCGGTCTGCTCTTGCCAATATTGCTTGTTCTTATAAGCATCTGACCAGCCGGTAATGACCGGCTTAGGGTCAAATTTGTAAACTGGCAGGTAGTCGGCGATTGGCTTTTTGGTCAAGGTCAAAAACTTATGCAGGTCTTTAGAGTGCGTGGCCGCGTTAGCCTGCCGCATGGCCTCTTTGCGGGCGGGAGTCAAAGCGATCAAGCCCTTCTTGGTCTTCTTGATCTTGTGCCTGCCCGGATCAGTGACTTCATGGCCAAAATTGGTGATGGCATTGTGACCGACATTGGTCAAATAGCCATTCCAAGCATCAACATTCATGTAGTAGACCAGGCTGTTCACGCTGATGACCAGAGACAGGCCAGCCAGCCCGTAGATCAGCCAGGCGAAGTGCTTGGACTTCTTCAGCATGATTTCCGCCGACATCCCTATCCCCAGCAAAATCAAAGGATAAGCCAGGCAGATAAAGCGGGACGGGAACTGGAGGAAGCGGGCCAGGACCGGCAAGCGGTTGGAAATATGGCCCCAAGGCAGCATCCGGGAGGAGACCAGCAGCCAGAAGCAGCCATAGAGGCTGACCCAGCAGTTGAGCCGGTTTTCCTTCCGCCGCCAAAGGGCATAGACCAGCTGGCCAATAAAGATGTAGGCCAGCCAGTAAGGCAGGCTGCCCCGCATACTGTAATTGACGATGTTTAAAGGATTGTGTCTGATATAAATGTGTCTGAGATGCAAGGACTGATCCATCATGTCCATCGTCGACGGGGCGGCCAGCTTATTGGTCTTGGATATCCAGAGAAGCGGGGCCAGGGTGTTCAAAGACAGCAAGACGGCCAGGCCGACCGCTTTAAAAGTCTCCAGCCAAAGCTGGCGGGACCACTTGTTTTGGACCATGGCATAAAGCCAGGCTGGAAGCAAGAGGGCCACGTACATCACGGCCGTCAGCAGGTGCACTTCCAAGGCGATAGCCATCAAAAGGCCCAGCTTGACCCAGTGAATTGGCTTTTCCTTGTCCAGAATCATGTCCGCGGCCACCAAGATGGCGTAAGGCATCATCGCCGCCCCAATGCCGGAGAAGTTGGTCCCTTCCTGCCAGCGGGGCAGCCAGCCGATCGTCATGTAAAACGCGGCCAAAAGCGTGGCAACTGACCGCCGGCTGTCAAAGCGGCGCAGGGCCCAGTACATGCTGGTCCCCCCAACCGCGTAGACGATAAAGGAGCTGACCAGCTGATACCGGTACCAGCTTTTAACAAGCAATAAGAGCAAGCCATTGGCATAAGCAAAAAGCGGCCCGTACAATGCGTTGATCACCCGGCCTGAGTGGCTGAAACCATACATGGTCATGAACCAGTTGAAGTTGCCGTGCTTGATCTGCTCAGCCGCTTCATAGAAGCGGTTATAGTGGAAAATCGTATCCGACCCGATGATGACGTTCCCCGTCCGCATCTGCCGGTAACAGAAATACGCCGCTAGCAAAAGCAGGGCGGCGTAGGGCAAAAAAGCTTGGTATTCAAGCTTGCGTTTATTATTGTCTTCTTGCATCTCTCTTTCTTTCCCTTTCATTTCCAAAAAATGGCCTGGATTATACACTCTTGACCCAGTCCACTACTAACTGGTACAACTTTCACTAATTCTAGGATAATCATTTTCATTTTCATGTGCAAGCCTTTTTAACATCTTTTAATGTCCTTTTTCAAAAGCTTTACGCATATATATTACGAAAAAGCCATAACAGCCATTTTGGACTTATGAAAACAAAAAATATCCCTGGACACCAAAAAAGCAGCTGCTTATGGCTAGCTGCTTCTTAGGTAGTGTATATGTATGTTGTGTATATCAGGGAAAGAAAAATATAAGAAATATGAGTTATAGACAAGTTCTTTCAGCTCGTCTACGATTCTTATAGTACACAGTAAATTTGAACAAACTATGATGCTAATTCTTCCCTTCAGTGAAATTTCCATCGGCAAAAAGACCAGGCACTTTTGTTTTTCAGCAGCTGGCCCGGTTTTGTGAACAATTCACTTACTTTTCCCTAGAAAGTTTGTTAAATCTAGCTAAAAAAGCGCATTCATGTTCAAAAAATCACGATTCCCTATATCTTTTTGCCGGCTATAGGTATATAATTATTAGCTGTTATGTACCTTAAAAATTATCTACTGCAAGGAGAACAGAATTTTGATGCACAACTTGTTAAATGAGTTCCTGTCTACCGGGCTCATGATTCTTTTCGGTGTTGGCGTGCACTGCGATGACGTTTTGAACAAGACCAAGTACCACGGCTCAGGCCACATTTTCGCCATTACTACCTGGTCATTCGGGATCACTGCCTGCCTCTTCATCTTCGGCGGCGTCTGCATGAACCCAGCCATGGCTCTCTGCCAGGCTATCCTGGGTCTGATCCCATGGTCCAGCTTCATCCCTTACACTCTGGCTGAATTCGCCGGTGCCTTTGCCGGGGCTCTTCTGGCTTACTTCATGTACGCTGACCACTTCAAGGCTTCCGAAGACACCATCGACGGCGTGGCCACCCGGAACATCTTCTCCACCAACCCTAACCTGCGCAACCTGCCACGGAACTGGATGGTCGAAATGATCGCCACTACCATCTTCTTGAGCGGTATCCTGGCTATCGTTGCCAAGTTTGAAAAGCTCGGCTGGACTCCACTTCTGGTTGGTCTGCTGGTTTGGGCGATCGGTATGGGCCTGGGCGGTACTACTGGCTTCGCCATGAACCAAGCCCGGGACTTGGGGCCACGTCTGGCTTACCAAATCCTGCCAATCAAGAACAAGGCCAACAACGACTGGCAATACGGCTTGATCGTGCCAGGTACCGCGCCATTTGCCGGTGCCGTTTTGGCTGCCCTGTTCGTCAAGTACTTCTTGAAGCTGACTTTCTAATTAAGCTAAATTCTTGAGAAGAGAAGAATACTGAACACAAAAGAAAAAAGCGCTGGACCGCGACGTCCAGCGCTTTTTCGCGTAAAAAAATAGATATAGATGCGGCCCGGAGGCCACGTAATTGCTTGTCTTGGAAAGAATAAAAAAAGGTATGGAATCATAGATCAAGATCTCTTGATCTATGGCTCAAATGATACGGGGGAAGTATGAATGATCTATGACGACTTTCTTGCTTTTCTCCTAGGAAAAGTTTTATTTTTTACCTGGATTCAACCCCTAAACTTGCCCTTAAACAGCCGTTCTTACATTTCCTTCAAAGTATAAAGAGCGGAAAAACGGGCTTTTTGCCCCCTCGCTCCCGGTCAGCACTCCTTTGGCAAAGCCCTTAAGCTAATACTTGCAAGGCGCCAAGCAAGAAAATAATTAAGGAGTGCGAAAAAATGAACATGCAAATCAATCAAGCAATGGACCAAGCCTGGGAAAACCGGAAATTAGTTGCCGGAGCCTTGAAAACGGCCCATGTCTACCGGAAGTGTGCCGATTACGAGGACCTTTTTCAAGAAGGCTTGATCGTCTACGCCCAATGCCTGCGGGAAATGGCTGACCAGCCGCGGGAAGAAGCAGACAAATTGGCCTTCCGCAAGGTCTACTGGCGGGTCCTTGACCTGCTCCGGCAGAGAAAGCGGCAAAGAGACCACGATGAACCGCTGCTGGCCGCCGCCTTTGTTGGCCAGGCCGACCAGCACAATCTGCTTCTTAAGGAAGCCTGGAAGAAGCTGTCGACTAGCGAAAAGCTGCTTTTAGGCCAGAACCTCCTGGCTGGACGCAGCCTTAAGGAAACGGCCGACTTGATGAACATCCCCTACCGGACGGCCAGCCGGATCAAGAAGCAGGCCCTGGAGAAACTCCGCCGGCAGTTAGTCTGAATTATTATAAGGAAGCAAAGCCCCCGCGAGTGCGGGGGCTTTTCGTTATATTCTGAACAAGAACTTTTTCTCTGCCTGCTTTAAGGCATAGTCTAAATCGTCTGGCAAAACAGGCAGGCCGAGTTCATCCAGCAGGACCTTTTTAAAAGCCTGCCTTTCTTCTGCCCGGATCTCAGCCAAAAGCTGCCTTAAAGACGGAAGCTTGCCGGCCAAGTCTGCCTCAACCGCCTGCTGGTAGCTGGGTCCGTAGAGCAGGTTCCAGTCACCTTGCCGGCAGACCGGGCAGCCTACTTGACCAGCCAGACCATGAAAAAGGCTGCAGTAGAGGGCATTGTGCTCAACTGCTTCTTCCACTTGCCGGCTGGCGTTGGCATAGCCGCGCTTCAGCTGAAAGAAATAGCAGTTGACCCCGGCCAAATCGGTCATGAGCATCCCGCCTTGGCAGGCTTCCATCCCCCGCATCCGCTGCAGGGCGATTAGATCGACCAAGCCGGCGTGAAAGGATTCCGGAGAAAAAAGCGCCCCGTGCCCCGCTGAAATCACGTGCTGCTCCCGGATCTCCAGGAGCTGGTAGAGCTTTTCCTGCAAAGGATAGCCGCCAGGCAGGTCTTCGTTGACGAAGTGAGCCAGCAGGGTCTTGGTCGTGGCTTTTAAGACGATCTCCCCCTGCTTCCGGTCGACCAGCAAGGTCCGGTAAGGGGCGGCCGGGCCCAGGTCATAAGCCATAACAAAGTCCGGCCCCAGCCGGTAGCTGTCCAGCTTCTTGGCCTTGATTTTTCCTTCGGCTAATCCTGCCCGGTAGTACTCCCGGCTGTAGACCGTCATCATTTGAAGGCCTCATGGCAGATTAAATTCCGCCTTAGAATCGTCTTTAAAGGAATTGCAGCCAGACTTTTTGCTTTTGACTCTGGCTCTTTATCCTTGAGCAGGTAGCGCAGGACATAATAGATCCGGGGATCTTTTCTCCCGCTAGAGATTTGAAATCCCGCCAGTTCCACGCCCGGGCCGTAGTGTTTGCCGAAGTACTTTTCTTCATACAGGGGGCCAAAAAGGTCAAACCAGCTTCTGAGTTCTTCTCCGTCCACTTCTTCGCCCTGCAGCAGGCAGGAAAAAGCTGCTGGCTGCTTTTTTAGGCCGGCAAGTTCACTGATGTGGACCAGGTCTGCCGGGAAAATATTAGTCGAAAAGCAGGCGTTGTTGCGGAAATAGATCCGCGGCCCATGAAAAAAGACGTATTTCTCAGCTTCCTCAGTCTGCAGGAGAGCCAGCTGGTCAACCGTCAGGTCCCGGACTCTTTTCCTTTTCTTGGCAAAAAGCTGCAGGAGCAGCCAGGCCAGCCGGTCCGCGTCAGAAGCAGCTTCTATTTCAGTTTGCAGAACCTGCTTGACTGCCTCGCGGAAATTCTGTTGCAATTCGTCCAGGGCCTGGCGGATTAAAGGGACGTCAGCTGACTTGATTACGTTCAGTCTTTGCTTGTCCAGCAGCAAATCGCTTAAACAAATATCCTTGCTTTCCAGCTGGCGGCGCAAGCCGGCAGACCAAACCCGGCCCGCCAGCTGCCGCTTAAGCGCCTCTTCAATTTCTCCCATTTTCCTTGTCCTGTATTCAAAACATCCTGATTAACTGTGGATAATACTTATATTATGAAGAATTAAGACTATCCATTCCAAGTTAAAAATATAACATATTCGCGCGTGAATTAAAAGCGCTAACATCTAATTTTTTAATCAATTGTTTTGAACCCTCCAGTCCCTTTTGTTAAGGCAAATGAGTTATTATATTAATTAAGGAACATATCATATTTTATAGGGAGCATGCCATGCAAATTACTCGAGCATTTGCCTACGCGGTCTCGGAATATTTCTGTGTCATTATAATCTCATTACTGCTTCGCTCATCGTTGCAAATCAAACGGCACAACCGCCAGCATCACTGGTTCAATATCAGTTTGGGCCTCCAGGCCGCTTACCTCTTTTTAGACGGAACCCGGACCCTGTTGATGAACCATATCCTGCCCAGCAACCAATTTCTGGTCAATTTTACCAGTCTTTGTTTGTCGATCACTCTGAACATCCTCAGCTATACCACTTTGATGTTCGTGGCTTACAAGATTGAGCTGCCCTTGACCACTGACAAAAGGCAAAGCCGGTTCGTCCTGGCCCTGCCGATCGCGATCTCAGCCGTGGACTTGATCTGCGCTATTTTCGCGCCCCAGCTGATGTTCTCTACCAATAATATCAATGCTTTTACGCCATTTTTCTCAGGCCTTTTCCTTTTCCTGCCGATCAGTTATTCTGCCTTCGTCTTTGTGATTACGGCTTATAATGCCATAATCAACCGGAAAAACGGCCTGGGCCACTACTACCTGGTCTTGACCTTCTATCCAGTTCTGATGACGGTCTTCGGCTTCATCGAAGTCATGCTGTCCACGGCCCTGCCCCTTTACTCTTACGCGGTAACTTTTTATTTCACCTTCAACTTCCTTTACCAGCTGAACTCCTCTATTAAGGAAGCAACTATCGACAGTCTGACGGGCTTGAGAAACCGAGAAAACCTCAGGGAATACATCGACGATATCTGGAAGCAGGGTACAAGTGACCAGTACTACCTCTTCATGATTGACATGAACGGACTTAAATCAGTCAACGACGTCTACGGGCACGTGGAAGGCGACCATGCCATCCGGGCCATCGGCCAGGCCCTGGACGACGTCCTGCAGACAGGCAATGATGGGATTGTCTGCCGTTACGGGGGCGACGAATTTTTGGCAGTCATTACGGTCACTGACGACAAGCAGGCTGACAAGCTGGTGCAGCTGACCAGAGAAAGGATCAGCTACTACAGTCAGGTCGACAAGCTGCAATCCGCCCCGCAAGTAGCTACCGGCTACATCCACCTGCCTAAAGAAAAAACTCCCCTGGCTGACCTCTTGAAACAGGCTGACAGCAAGATGTACGCTGAGAAGCAGGCCATGAAGACCGGGGACCGGGCAGCCAACTTCTTTACCGACGAAATCACCGGCCTGCCAAATGCCAACTACTTCCATAATTTCGCGGGAAACTTCCTTAAGAAGCTGGCAAAAAAAGACCAGCATCCCCTGGTTATCCTGTTCAACATTTCCGGCATGCACAGCTACAACGACCGCTTTGGCTACCAAGGCGGCGACGACCTGCTCCGGACTGTCTCCCGGGTTTTGCGGGACTTTTTTGACCAGGAAGATGACATCTTAGTCCGCTACACGGAAGACAACTTCGTCCTTTTAACTTGCACGCCCTTGACTGAGGCCAAGCAAAAGATCCGGGACATCTCCAAAAAGGTAACGGCAATTGATTCGATTGGGATCAAGGCCGGGATCTACCAGACCAAAGATGGCAAAGAGGACGTCATCGCCACGGTCGACCGGGCCCGGCGGGCCATGCGCCTGATCGGGTCCGACCGCCAGCGGGTCTACTGCGTTTATGGGCCGGAAGTTCAGGCAGTTTACGACAGCCGGGACTTCGTCTTGATCAACTTCAAGCAGGCCTTGGAAAATGGCGACATCAAGCCCTTCTTCCAGCCAGTCATCCGCAGCTTGACCGGGCAGATCCGCAGCTTTGAGGCCCTGGCCCGGTGGAATGACCGTCAGCGGGGGGCAATTCCGCCCGACCAGTTCATTGGAATTCTGGAAGAGACCCGGCAAATCCACCTGCTGGATCTGGAGATTTTCCGCCAGGTCTGCCAACTGCAGCAGAGCTGCCAGCGGATGGGCCTGCCGATCCCGGTGATTTCCGTCAACATCTCACCAGTTGACTTCAACTCCTGTGATATTGTCGCGGAAATCGAGAAAATCAGGACCCAGTACCAGGTTCCAAGCAAGTATCTGAAGATTGAAGTTTTGGAATCAGTCATTGCCAGTGCCCCGGACCAGCTGAAGGAGATCATCGCCCAGCTGCATGATTTGGGCTATGAGATTTGGATGGACGACTTTGGCAGCGGCTACTCCAGCATGAACAACTTGAAGGACTTTGACTTTGACCTGCTGAAGATCGACATGGGCTTTTTGGAAAACTTTACCGCAAACTCCCAGAGCAAGATCATCATTTCAGAAATCGTCGACATGGCCAAACGGCTGGGGATCGAGACTTTATGCGAGGGGATCGAGAACCGGAGCCAGTCAGATTTCCTCAAGGAGATCGGCTGCCAGTACCAACAGGGCTATCTCTTCGCGGCTTCCATGGAGCCGGAGGAATTGCGGCAGTTCCTGGGCAAAGCTGGCGACCAGCTTGAAGATATCAGCTTAAGCGACTACTACAGCCAGATCGACCGGGTCAACGTTTTGTCCAACCCGACCCACAGCCTGGCAGAACAGAATTCCAGCCTGGGTGAAAATATCGACGTGCCGATGGCCATCATTGAAAAAGACGGGGATAACATAAGCTACCTTTACTTCAACCACGCCTTGAAACGTTTGCTGGCAATAGCAGAGAACGGGCAAGCTGTTTCGGCTGAGACTCTTGCTAAGCTGCCGGCCGTGGATAAATTCCTGTTAGAGCAGATGGACCGCTGCCAGGGGAAGGACCGGGCAATTTCGGCCAGTTATGAAAGCGGCGGCCTGGAATTCAAGATCAGAATGCGCTGGCTGGCCAGTCAGGAAAAGAGCTCGTTCGTGTATATCGTTACGTCGGAACATTATCAAGAATAAAGTATGACCAACTCAAGACATCTTGGGTTGGTCTTTTTATTCGCTGAAAATTCAAAAAAGTCACAAAAAACGCAATAAAGGTTGACAAAATATTCAACCGTGCTACCATTGAGTTGGTTTTAGGAAAGAATTAATTTTTAAGAAAGAAGATGTTTTGATTGAGTAAGCTTTTACTCAAAGTCTTAGTTCCTTTAACCACTGTCTTTGTATTAGGCGTTACTGTTGTTTCTGCCTCAGGCAAAGCATACTGGACAATCAGTTCAGAAACCGTTAGCGATCATGGTCGTTGGAGCTCTTATGGCAGTCCCAACAAGAAGATGACCAACTCCAATTACGCGTCATTCAATGGTGACGCATTACCGGCAAGCTTTGGCTATAAGGTTCACTTGATCAATAACAAGGCAGCCACAAGATCTGGTACAGTTCCATTGGAACTGAATCATACTACTAGAGCTCATGATAATTCAGGGAAAAAGGGCTACCACTATTACGCCGATGTTCGCTCTAAAAAGTATGAGCCAAATACGACCAGAGTAAAGCTGCACTTTAGTTCCGATTACAAGTAATGCACGGGAGGCGCTCAGCCTCCCTTTTATTTTTGGAAGGAGTTAAAAAATTGAGTCGTTCAAGGAAAATCGCCATCTCTCTGGTTTGCCTTTATCTAATATTGGTAACCTGGCAGATTTTTTATGAAATCAATCAAAATAAGATTGTCCGTTTTGATCCTGATAATTTTCTGTATATGTTTTTCGGTATTCAGTTTGGCGGCGTGTTAGACGATGCCTTCTCTCTATACCTACTTGAATTTTCATTGATACCTGTAATAGGATCAGCGCTCGCCGTCTTTACCAAAAACAATAATTCGTTTTCAAATTACCAGCAGCGGTCGGGCTATCATGGCTATCTTAAAACTGCCTGCTTAAGAGCTTTTGGCACCGGCTTTGGTCTGGCTGTGCTGATCAATATCTATCAAATGATTATTATCAGCCTCTTTTACAGTCCTTTTGTCTACCAAAATCCCAGTTTTTTCCTTTGGGACAATTCCGGTGGCGTTTCTCTTTCACAGAATAGCTTGGTAGCTTTAATTCTGTATGTTTTAATGTCTGCCATCGGCTGGGGCAGTTTTTCCTTACTTATCCTTGCAGTTGGCCTTTTGATCACCAAAAACAGCCTGTATCTGGTAAGCGGTACTATTATTATGTTGATCTGTATCTTAACTCCTACACTTATAACTGCCAACAGTGGTCCTTTGTTGATCTTGTCAGATATGTTCTTCCTGCCAAACATCATGTCTCCAGGCCTGTTATCATTCGTGAATGCTCACCAGCCTGTCAATGTCTACGGTCTTTACTTCCTGACCCTGGCCACCTGCCTGCTGATAGTTGCCGGTCTAATCAGATTTTGGTATCTGAAGAAGGTGCAAAATGGCTGATATTGACCTCGAGCTTCTGCCGCAAACCAAACGCTTCCGCGAACTTAGCCTGGCCTTGATCTTCATCCTGTCTGCTGCTGCCAGCATCTATACACTGCACGCCATAAAGGAAAGAGACATTGTCTACTTCTTCTTATACAACAATCTGCTTTCCCTATATCTGCAGACCTTCGTCCTCTTGATCATTTTCGGCCAGATCCTTAAAGTCCGCCCCATTGCTGTCTTTCTTGGCATCCGCCAGGCTGGAACTGGACTGGTAAAGAAGCTGCTCCAGCTGATCTTGCTGGATATCCTGGTCATGACGGTTGGCTTGGCTATCCCCTACCTGCTGGGCGTTCGCCACTACTTTAGATGGGGCAGTCCGCCCATGGGCATTCAGCTCCTCTTCTTGCACCTGCTCTGCTTTGCCTTATGTGCCCTCTTCATGCTTTTAAGCTTAAAAGTCAGCCACCCTTGGCTGATCTTCATCATCGCCATAGCCGTGATCATGCTCTACCACTACAATCTGGAGCAGTCCACCCTTTTGTCCAAGTACAGTATTATCTTTGACCCCTTATACCGGGCCACTCACCATATATACTTCTGATTTTTGCTTTTGGAGGAAAAATGTTACAGGTTACTCATGTCAGCAAGAAATTTAAAGACGCCGACGTTCTCAAAGATGTTTCTTTAACTGTCAAGCCGGGCGAATTGATCCACATCGTTGGGGTCAACGGGTCTGGCAAGTCAACTTTATTCAAGATCATCACTGGCCTGCTTAAGGCCGACAGCGGCACGGTCAGTCTGGACTCCGGCGATGTGATCGGGGCCTTGATCGAAAACCCGGGCTTTCTGGAATATGAAACCGCCTGGGCCAATCTGCGTTTCTTGGCCAATGTCCACCATAAGTTCCAGGAAGACAAGGTCAGAAAGCTGCTCACCGACTTTGACCTGGACCCAGACAGCCGGCAAGCCGTTGGCAAATACTCTATTGGCATGCGGCAGAAAGTTGGCATCATCCAGGCCATCATGGAAGACCAAAACATCATTCTTTTGGACGAACCAACCCGGGGCATCGACAAAAAAGGGGTCAAGCAGTTTGTCGACCTGCTTGAGCGGCTGAAAACTGAAGGCAAGTCCGTCGTCGTTGCCAGCCACGATGACATCCCCGGCCTAGTCTATGACCGGACCTTGACCCTGGAAAACGGGGAACTGAAATAACACTCTTTAAAAGACCAACTCAAGACATCTTGGGTTGGTCTTTTTGCATTTTTTTCAAAATCGTCAAGAAAAAGTCAAATTTCTATTGACACACCGTTTTCACATTGCTATCATAAAAAACATCAAATTGTATGAAAGGGAAGGATATTCGAAATGAATAAGCTTTTAGTAAAAATTTTAGTTCCTTTAACCACCATTTTTGCATTAGGCGTTACTGTTGTTTCAGCCTCTGGAAAGCCTTACTGGACTATCAGTGAAGAAACTGTCAGTGACCATGGCCGCTGGAGCTCTTATGGCAGTCCCAACAAGAAAATGACCAATTCTAATTATGCATCATTTAATGGAGATGCCTTGCCAGCTACCTTTGGTTATAAAGTTCATTTGATCAACAGCAACGCCGCGACTAGATCTAACACTGTGCCATTGAAATTAAATCAAACGACACGGGCAGGCAACAACTCCGGGAAAAAGAACTATTACTATTACGCAGACGTTCGTTCTCAAAGTTATGAGCTAAGTACGACCAGAGTAAAGTTGCACTTTAGTTCCGATTACAAGTAATGCACGGGAGGCGCTCAGCCTCCCTTTTATTTTTGGAAGGAATCAAAAAATTGAGTCGTTCAAGAAAAATCGCTATCTCTCTGGTTTGTCTTTATCTGTTATTGATAACTGGCCAGCTTTTTTACCAAATCAATCAAAATAAGATTGTCCGTTTTGATCCTGATAATTTTCTGTATATGTTTTTCGGTATTCAGTTTGGCGGCGTATTAGACGATCCCTTTTATTTATACCTATTTGGATTTTCACTGATACCTGTAATAGGATCAACGCTCGCCGTCTTTACCAAAAACAACAATTCGTTTTCAAACTACCAGCAGCGGTCGGGCTATCACGGCTATCTTAAAACTGCCTGCCTAAGAGCCTTTGTCACTGGCTTTGGTCTGGCTATTCTGATCAACGTCTATCAGATGATCATCATCAGTCTCTTTTACAGTCCTTTTGTCTACCAAAATCCTAGTTTTTACCTTTGGGACAAATCCAGCGTTTCTCTTTCACAGAACAGCTTGCTAGCTTTAATTCTGTATGTCTCAATGTCTGCCATCGGCTGGGGCAGCTTCTCTCTGCTTATCCTCGCAGTGGGCCTTTGGATCAAGAAAAACAGCCTGTATCTGATAAGTGGATCAATCATCATGCTACTATGCATCTTGTTGCCAACGGTTTTTGTTGCTATGGGATGGCCTTTGTTGATCTTGTCAGATATGTTTTTCCTGCCAAATATCATGTCTCCAGGCCTGTTATCATTCGTAAATGCTCACCAGCCCGTCAATGTCTATGGTCTTTACTTCTTGACCCTGGCCACTTGCCTGCTGATAGCTGCCGGCCTAATCAGATTCTGGTATCTGAAGAAGGTGCAAAATGGCTGATATTGACCTCGAGCTTCTGCCACAAACTAAACGCTTCCGCGAACTTAGCCTGGCCTTGATCTTCATCCTGTCTGCTGCTGCCAGCATCTATACACTGCACGCTATAAAGGAAAGAGATATTGTCTACTTCTTCTTATACAACAACCTGCTTTCCCTATATCTGCAGACCTTTGTCCTCTTGATCATTTTCAGCCAGATCCTTAAAGTCCGCCCCATCGCTGTCTTTCTTGGCATCCGCCAGGCTGAAACTGGACTGGTAAAGAAGCTGCTCCAGCTGATTTTGCTGGACATCCTGGTCATGACGGTTGGCTTGGCCATCCCCTACCTGCTGGGCGTTCGCCACTACTTCAGATGGGGCAGTCCGGCCTTGGGCAGTCTGCTCCTCTTCTTGCACCTGCTCTGCTTTACCCTGTGTGTCCTTTTCATGATTTTGAGCTTAAGAGTCAGCCACCCCTGGCTGATCTTCATCATCGCCATTGCCGTGATCATGCTCTATCACTACAATCTGGAGCAGTCCACCCTTTTGTCCAAGTACAGTATTATCTTTGACCCCTTATACCGGGCCACTCACTATATCTACTTCTGATTTTTGCTTTTGGAGGAAAAATGTTACAGGTTACTCATGTCAGCAAAAAATTCAAAGACGTCGACGTCCTAAAAGACGTTTCTTTAACTGTCAAGCCGGGCGAATTGATCCACATCGTCGGGGTCAACGGATCCGGCAAGTCAACTTTATTCAAGATCATCACTGGTCTGCTTAAGGCCGACAGCGGCACGGTCAGCCTGGACTCCGGCGACGTGATCGGGGCCTTGATCGAAAACCCGGGCTTTTTGGAATATGAAACCGCCTGGGCCAACCTGCGTTTCTTGGCCAATGTCCACCACAAGTTCCAGGAAGACAAGGTCAAAAAGCTGCTCACCGACTTTGACCTGGACCCAGACAGCCGGCAAGCCGTTGGCAAATACTCTATTGGCATGCGGCAGAAAGTCGGCATCATCCAGGCTATCATGGAAGACCAAAACATCATTCTTTTGGACGAACCAACCCGGGGCATCGACAAGAAAGGGGTCAAGCAGTTTGTCGACCTGCTTGAGCGGCTGAAAACTGAAGGCAAGTCCGTCGTCGTTGCCAGCCACGATGACATCCCCGGCCTAGTCTATGACCGGACCTTGACCCTGGAAAATGGGGAACTGAAATAAAAATCAATCCATAACAAAACCAGCCCAAGCTTTCGCTTGAGCTGGTTTTTTAGTGCTATTATCTTGTTTTTCCGCTTGTTACTTAAGCAGGTCCTTGGCCATTTCAAAGCAGCCCAGGGTAGCTGAACCGTTGTTGGCAACGATTGGCCGCACGATCAGTTCGTCCAAGTCCGGCAAGGCAACGTAGTCGTTGTTCATTTCCGCGAAGTACTTTCTGACCGTTGGCATGTCGCCTTCGTTCAAAACTGACCCGCCGACAACCATGACGTCTGGCCGGATGGTCAGGTAGATGTTGTAGAGCATCTCCGCCACGTAGTAGGAAATCAAGTCAAAGACTGGGTGGCTGCGGTCCAGGTCTTCACCAGGAATCCCGGTTCTGCCCTTGATGGTCGGACCAGCCGTCAGGCCTTCCCCACAGGCGTCGTGGTGGAAAGGACAACCGCCTTCATACTTGTCGTCCGCCCGCTTAGGAATGCGCATGTGGCCCATTTCTGAGTGGTTGGTGTAGCCGATGAAGTGGCCTTGCTGGATGGCACCAGCCCCAACGCCAGTACCGATGGTGATGTAAAGGTAGGTCTTTTCATCATCCCGGCCGCGGGCAATGTATTCCCCGTAGCAGGAAGCGTTGACGTCAGTCGTCAAAACGGCTGGTACGCCCAGTTCCTTTTCAAAGTAGCCCTTCAATTCAGTATTTGACCAGCCTGGCTTTGGGGTCTTGGAAATGTAGCCAAAAGTCTCTGACTTCGGGTCGATGTCGATCGGGCCAAAAGAGCCGATCCCGATGGCCTTGACTGGGTTCTCCTTGAAGAAGTCCCGGCAGGCTGCCAAAGTTTCCGCCGGAGTCGTGGTTGGCACCCGCTTGGTTGCCGTCGTTTCCCCAGTTTCCACGTTTTGCACGCCTAAGATGAACTTGGTGCCGCCGGCTTCAATGCTGCCTACAAAAGTATCTGTCATGTTCTCACCTATGCTTCTGTTAACTTTCGATTTTGTCTTTTAAGCTTCATCGCCTGGTTTGGAAGCGATAATCGTTGCTTGACCATCTAAAGTATAACAGGAAATCGTCGTTGGCAAAATCAGATGATCACCTTTTTTCAGCGGGTAAGTCTGCCCGTCGACCGTCAAGTCGCAAGCTCCGTCCAAAACTGACAGCAAGCGGTACTTGCCGTCCTTGATCTCAAAGTCGCCCTTGCCGTGAACATCCAGCTTGAAGACGCCGAAGTATTCCGCCATAACGAACTGGGTCACGTGAACGTCGCCAACATCCCATTCTTCATGGTTGAGCTTTGGCATCTCAAACGGCACTTGCACCGTGTCGATTGACTGCTGCAGGTGAAGTTCCCGCAGCTTGCCGGTCTTCTTGTCCACCCGGTCAAAGTCGTACATCCGGTAGGTGGTGTCGCTGGACTGCTGGGTTTCCAAAACCATGATGCCGCTGCCGACAGCGTGCACCATGCCATGCGGCACGTAGAAGAAGTCACCTTCGTGCACCGGAACGGTCCGCAAGAGCTTCTTCCATTCCCCGTTTTTCACCATTTCGGCGAATTCTTCCCGGGTCTGGGCATTGTGGCCGTAGTAGAGCTTAGCGCCTGGCTTGGCCTTGATCACGTACCAGGATTCAGTCTTGCCCAATTCCCCTTCGTGGATTCTGGCGTATTCATTGTCCGGGTGCACTTGCACGGACAGGTCTTGGTTGGCATCCAAAATCTTGGTCAGAAGCGGGAAGACATCCCCTTTGGCATTGCCAAAAAGTTCCCGGTGCTGGTCCCAAAGCTCATTCAGCTTCATCCCCTTGTAAGGGCCGTTCTTGATGGTCGCCGGGCCGTGCGGGTGGGCGGAAATTGCCCAAGCTTCACCGGTGTGGTCACTGGGAATCTGGTAGCCAAATTCGTCTTTTAAGCCAGTGCCGCCCCAAATTTTTTCATGAAAAACTGGTTCCAAAAATAATGGTTCTGCCATTTGTTTTGCTTCTCCTTAAAAAACATGTTTTTTCTTTACAGCTTCCATTGTAAACCTTTCCGGCAAGGCTTGTCGACCGCTTTCTTAATCAGCGTCGAGTTCGTTAGTATCGCTCAGCTTCCGGTACCAGTAAGCGGACTTCTTCAAAGTCTTCTTTTGGGTGTGGATGTCGTCGCGGATCAAGCCGTAGCGGTTCCGGTAGGCGTTCATCCAGGACCAGTTGTCAATGGCAGTCCAGAGGAAGTAGCCCTTGCAGTTGCTGCCTTCGCTGATCCCCTTGTGGAGCCACTTCAAGTGGTCGCGGATAAAGTTGATCCGGTAGTCGTCTTGGACTTCACCCTTGTCGTCCAGGAAGCGTTCTTCTCTGGAAACACCCATGCCGTTTTCTGAAACAAACCACGGGAAGTTATCATAGTTTTCACGCAGGTTGACGGAGATGTCGTAGAGGGCCTTCGGGTAGATTTCCCAGCCCTTGTCGACGTTCATGATCCGGCCTGGCATCTCGTAGTTGTCGAAGTGGATGTCCGGCATCCAGTCTTGCAGGCTCTTTGGAGAGATGGCTGGTGCTTGAACCCGCATTGGCTGGTAGTAGTTGACGCCCAGCAGGTCGATCGTGCTTTCCTTGATCAAGTCCAGTTCTTCTTGAGTAGCATCCCAGAGAACGCCATCATCAGCCAGGATCTTGACGATTTTTTCCGGGAAGGTCCCCTTGATGGCGGCCTCAAGCCAAAGGTCAACGCACCAAAGGTTGGCAAATTCCGCTGCTTCCAGGTCAGCTGGCTCGTTTGATCTTGGGTAAGCCGGGGTCAGGTTCAAGATGATCCCAACCGTGTGCTCGTCGTCATTGAAGCGGGTGTGGAACTTTTGAATAGCCTTGGCGGAAGCCAGGTTGATGTTGTAAGTTACCTGGACAGCCAGCGGGCCGTCAACTTTGAGCGGGTAGTGGAACTTGTACAGGTAAGCCCCGTCAACGATAACCTTAGGCTCGTTGAAGGTGAACCAGTGCTTGACCCGGTCGCCGTAGAGCTCGAAGCACTTGTCAGCAAACTTGGCGAACAAGTCGCCGACGTGCTTGTCTTCCCAGCCGCCGTACTTCTTTTGCAGTTCGTAAGGCATGTCGAAGTGGCAGAGGTTCATGTAAGGTTCAATGCCGTTTTCCAGCATGCAGTCGATCAGGTCGCTGTAGAACTTGGCCCCGTCCGGGTCAACTTCGCCCGTCTCAAAGTCAGCAATCAAGCGGGACCACTGGATTGAGGTCCGCAGGTGCTTGATGCCGGCTTCCTTCATCAAAGGCAGGTCCTTCTTGTAGTCATTGTAAAAGTTGGACGCCGTGTCCGGCCCGACCCCATTGTAAAAAGCTTGCGGGTCAGTGTCGTACCAATAGTCAAAAACGTTACGGTGACGCTTGTTAAAGCGGCCTTCAGTCTGCGGGCCTGAGCAGGCAGCACCCCAGGCAAAATCATCTGGAAACTTCAGCATTATTCTTCTCCATGTTCTTGTTCAAAATCATATACGCAGCCGCGCAAGTTGGCTTCACCGCGGTATTCACACACGGCCAGGTCTGGCTTGACGGTGGCAATGCCCACCTCTTGGCGGATTCGTTCAATTTCTTCATTCAAAAGGCCCAGCAGGTCAGGGTTGTTGGAAATCGCCCCGCCGATGATGATCTTTTCCGGGTCAAAGCCGTGCTGCAGGTTGAAAATAGCAGCTGCCAAAGCCTTGATCGACCGGTTTCTTTCCTTAAGAGCCAGAGGATCGCCGGCCTTGGCCAGGTCGTAGACTTCTTTGCCGGAAGCTTCATGGCCGCTGGCCTCACTGTAGCGTTCAGCCATTTGGACCGGGGAAGCAGCCTGGCTCAAGGTCATGCCGGCTTCAGCCGTGGTTTGGTAGCCGAACTCGCCCCCGTAAAGGTGGGCACCGTGCCAGATCTGCCGGTTGAAGATGATGGCCCCGCCGACGCCGGTACCGATGACCATAAAGGCCAGGGAGGAATTGTTTTTGCCGGCACCGTCAGCCAGTTCGGCCAGAGCCGCGCAGTTGGCATCATTTTCGATGCTTACTGGCAGGCCGAAGATTTCTTCCAATTTCGGCACGATCGGGAAATTATGGATGTAAGGCAGAGCGCTGGCCCCTTCAATGACCCCGCTTTGCTTGTTCACGGCACCTGGTGAAGAGATGGCTACCCCGGTCACGGCGCTTTCCGCCTTGATCTTGGCCACTTCCCCGCCCAAAAGGCTGTAGAAGTCTTCCAGATTGTCCGGGGTTGGCAGAGCGTGCACTTTTTGCAAGCGGCCGTCTTCCCAGGTCGCGAACTTGATTGTGCTGCCGCCAATGTCGATTGCTGCTAAATTCATTCTTTGATCACCTTGTTTGTTAAATGACTGGCCTAGCCAGGTCAGCTTGGACGACATTTTTCAACTATGAGCCGCTTGTTTTCAGTTCTTGTCGCCAGCTGGCTTTACTTCTTTTCTGCCATCTTTTCGTAGACAGAAACCAGTTCATTTGCCAGGTCGATGTAAGTAATCGCGGTCATCAAGTGGTCTTGCGAGTGCACAACCAGCAAGGTCAGCTGGATATGTTCACCACTGGCTTCCTTGGTCAGCATGGCAGTTTGCGAGTTGTGAGCATCTACCAAGGCGTTGTTGGCTTCCTTAAGCTTGCCGTGCGCCTTTTCAAAATCACCTTCGTGAGCCGCGTCAATAGCTTCCTTGGCAAAAGCCCGGGCATTGCCGGCGTTGACGATCAAGCCCATGACGGACTGCATAGTTTGTTCTTCTTCACTCATTATTTTTAACCTTTTTCAATCTAAATTATCGTCGATTTACGCCTTTGCTTCAGCTTCAGCGTTTTCTTGTTCCCGCTTCAGCAAAACTTGGTCGTAACGCTTGGCAAATGGGAAGTAAACCAAAGTTGAAATTACCAAAACGCAGAACTGCCAGATGGCAATCTTCCAGCCACCAATGAAGAAACCGGACAGAACAGCTGGCGTGGTCCATGGAGCCGCAACACCGTTAAGCGGTGGCAGGATGCCGTAACGGATCAAGCCATAAGTTGACAGGCTGACGATCAGCGGCACGCAGAAGAATGGCACGGCCAGGAATGGGTTCATAACCAGTGGCAAACCGAACAGGAATGGTTCGTTGATGTTGAAAATTGACGGTACGAGTTCGATCTTACCAATTGCCTTCATCTGCTGGGACTTGGCGAACCAAACCGTGAAGACAACCAAACCGATCGTAATACCTGAACCAGTCAGGTTGATGAAGTTGTTGTAGAATTCGTTGGTAATAACGTGAGCCCCTTGGGCAACAGACAATTTGCCCGCGTGGTACAAAGCAGCGTTAGCCGCGGTGTTTGGCAGAAGGAAGGCGCCGGCAACTGAACCGACGATCAAACCGCCGTGAACGCCGAAGAACCAGAAGAATGGTACGGCCAGGCCGATAACGATGGCCCCGCCCCATGAGTCAGACAGACCCTGCATCGGCATTTCCAGAACTTGGTAGATCCATTGCAACATGTCAGTGTTGCCAAAAGTCTTGAAGGCAGCAAACAGCAGCATGCAGGCAGTCAAGTCAACACCGGCTGGGATCATGGCTGAGAACTGCTTGGAAACGCTGGATGGAACTTGTTCTGGCAGCTTGATCTTCCAGCCCTTCTTCATCATGGCGCTGTAGCTCCAACCGACCAAAAGGCCGATGATGATAGCAGCAACCATCCCTTGGCCGCCAAACCAGGTAATGTTCAAAACGTTAGTGACTGGTGAAGCCAGGAAGGTCTGCAAAGCGTGCGGCAATTTGTCGATGTTTTGCGTAACGGCTGAGCCTGACAGTACGACCTTGCCGGCCGCGTTGCTGATGCCGCTGGCTTCAGCGGCCTTCAGCGGGCTGTCAACCTGCATGAATTGCAAAAGCAGGAAGGCTGACAGAGCAGTCAAAGCAGCCGGAAGAGGCTCAACTTTTTCATTCTTGACATAGACATAGGCAATCCCGACGACTGACCAAACTGAGATCATCCCGAAACTGGCCGTGTAAGCCTGGCTAAAGAAGGCTGACCAGCCACTGTTGGCCAGGGCTTGGGACACTGCCGGAATTGGGAAGTTGGACATGATCAAGAAGATCGACCCAATAATGATAAATGGCAGCGAGTAGACCATCCCGTCTTGGATAGCCTTAACAGCCTTCGTGTTAACAAACTTCATAATTGGTGGCAGAATCTTTTGATTGACAAAAGCACTGAATCCACCCTGCTTTGTAGTTTCTGTACTCATCACTTTTTCCTCAATTTACAAACGCAAAAGCTCTTTACTTGCTCATTACCTTAGTAGCTTGTTGAACAACCTTTTCTCCGTCCATCATGCCGTAAGCAGCCATGTCGATGACATCGACTGGAACATCGGTGCCTTCAACCTTCTTTTGGAAGTCAGCCAGCATGTAGCGGACTTGCGGCCCAAGCAAGATGCAGCTGATGTTCTTGTTTTCCAAGTTTGAATCAGCTTCAGCTGCTGGACAGGCAAAAATTTCGTAGTCCAAGCCGTCCTTCTTAGCAGCTTCTTGCATCTTCTTAACCAGCATACTGGTACTCATCCCTGCTGAGCAGCACAGCATAATCGTTTTTTCAGCCATTCTAATTACCTCCTAGAACTTCTCTCCAATGTGTTATCGCTTACAAAACACATTATACGCTTGCAAAAAGAGTATGTCTAGTAGGTTTAAAAAATATGTCTTTTGTTTTTGACTTTTTAAGTAGTTCCAAAGGAGTAGCTAGTTTATTACAGACCACTAGCGTGGCCATAGCGCAGGCCGTTGGAACGTAAAAAAACGACCGACATTTCGCCGGCCGTTGTTAGTATTCACTTCATTTTTTCAATATATCAAAAAAGAGCCAGACTTCCGTCTGACTCTTGTCTCGCGCGGCAGCTTCCTATCCTCGCAGGCAGTTTCCCACCAACTACTTTCGGCGTTAAGAAGCTTAACTGCTGTGTTCGGCATGGGAACAGGTGTATCCTTCTTGCCATTGCCACCGCACTCTCTTTGAGCTTGCACGCTCAAAACTGAATATCTCTTCCTAGTCAAAACCTTCATTGCTTCGCTCTTTTGGTCAAGTCCTCGACTGATTAGTACCGGTCCGCTCCAAAGCTCACGCTTCTTCCACTCCCGGCCTATCTACCTCATCGTCTCTGAGGTGTCTTACTTTCTTGAAGAAATGGGAAATCTCATCTTGAGGGGGGCTTCGCACTTAGATGCTTTCAGCGCTTATCCCGTCCGCACATAGCTACCCAGCGATGCCTTTGGCAAGACAACTGGTACACCAGCGGTGCGTCCATCCCGGTCCTCTCGTACTAAGGACAGCTCCTCTCAAATTTCCTGCGCCCACGACGGATAGGGACCGAACTGTCTCACGACGTTCTGAACCCAGCTCGCGTGCCGCTTTAATGGGCGAACAGCCCAACCCTTGGGACCGACTTCAGCCCCAGGATGCGACGAGCCGACATCGAGGTGCCAAACCTCCCCGTCGATGTGAACTCTTGGGGGAGATAAGCCTGTTATCCCCAGGGTAGCTTTTATCCGTTGAGTGATGGCCCTTCCATGCGGTACCACCAGATCACTAAGCCCTACTTTCGTACCTGCTCGAGCTGTATCTCTCGCAGTCAAGCTCCCTTTTACCTTTACACTCTGCGAATGATTTCCAACCATTCTGAGGGAACCTTTGGGCGCCTCCGTTACACTTTAGGAGGCGACCGCCCCAGTCAAACTGCCCGTCAAACACTGTCCTCGGCCTGGATCACAGGCCTGAGTTAGAGCATCCGTCAAGCAAGGGTAGTATCCCAACAGCGCCTCAGATAAGACTGGCGTCCTATCTTCTCAGGCTCCTACCTATCCTGTACATGCTTGACAGATACCCAATATTAAACTGCAGTAAAGCTCCATGGGGTCTTTCCGTCCTGTCGCGGGTAACCCGCATCTTCACGGGTATTATAATTTCACCGAGTCTCTCGTTGAGACAGTGCCCAAATCATTACACCTTTCGTGCAGGTCGGAACTTACCCGACAAGGAATTTCGCTACCTTAGGACCGTTATAGTTACGGCCGCCGTTTACTGGGGCTTCAATTCAAACCTTCGCTTGCGCTAAGCTCTCCTCTTAACCTTCCAGCACCGGGCAGGTGTCAGCACCTATACTTCATCTTACGATTTTGCAGATGCCTGTGTTTTTGATAAACAGTTGCTTGGGCCTTTTCACTGCGGCTGATCTTGCGACCAGCGCCCCTTCTCCCGAAGTTACGGGGCCATTTTGCCGAGTTCCTTAACGAGAGTTCTCTCGCTCACCTGAGGATACTCTCCTCGACTACCTGTGTCGGTTTGCGGTACGGGTGCACCGTTTCTGGCTAGAAGCTTTTCTCGGCAGTGTGACGTCGCAGCCTTCGCTACTTTAATTTCGCTCCTCATCACGCCTTGTCCTTATGAAAGCAAGCATTTGACTCGCTCTCAGACTTGACGCTTGAACGTGGTATCCAGCACCACGCGCTGCTAGCCTCCTGCGTCCCTCCATCGCTCATAACGATTCGGTGCAGTACAGGAATCTCAACCTGTTGTCCATCGACTACGCCTCTCGGCCTCGCCTTAGGTCCCGACTTACCCTGGGCGGACGAGCCTGCCCCAGGAAACCTTAGTCTTGCGGCGGACAGGATTCTCACCTGTCTTTCGTTACTCATACCGGCATTCTCACTTCTAGAAGCTCCACATGTCCTCTCGGTCATGCTTCTCCGCCGCTAGAACGCTCTCCTACCACGTGCATAATGCACATCCACAGTTTCGGTATCATGCTTAGCCCCGGTAAATTTTCGGCGCGGCGTCACTCGACTAGTGAGCTATTACGCACTCTTTGAATGATGGCTGCTTCTGAGCCAACGTCCTAGTTGTCTGCGCAACTCCACATCCTTTTCCACTTAGCATGAATTTTGGGACCTTAACTGGTGATCTGGGCTGTTTCCCTTTCGACTACGGATCTTATCACTCGCAGTCTGACTCCCGCACATAAATGTCTGGAATTCGCAGTTTATCTGAATTCAGTAACCCTTGACGGGCCCCTAGTCCAAACAGAGCTCTACCTCCAGCATCCTCTTTGCGAGGCTAGCCCTAAAGCTATTTCGGAGAGAACCAGCTATCTCCAAGTTCGTTTGGAATTTCACCGCTACCCACAACTCATCCCCGCAATTTTCAACTTACGTGGGTTCGGTCCTCCAGCGCGTTTTACCGCGCCTTCAACCTGGTCATGGGTAGGTCACTTGGTTTCGGGTCTGCGTCAGCCAACTGCTCGCCCTCTTCAGACTCGCTTTCGCTGCGGCTCCGTCTTTTCTGACTTAACCTTGCTGACTAACGCAACTCGCCGGTTCATTCTACAAAAGGCACGCCATTACCCCTTAACGGGCTTTGACTACTTGTAGGCACACGGTTTCAGGTTCTCTTTCACTCCCCTCCCGGGGTTCTTTTCACCTTTCCCTCACGGTACTGGTTCACTATCGGTCACTGGTTAGTATTTAGCCTTGCGAGATGGTCCTCGCGGATTCAAACGGGATTTCACGTGTCCCGCCCTACTCAGGATACTGATAGGCCTTCTTTGGATTTCGCTTACGGGGCTCTCACCCTCTCTGGCGCGTCTTCCCAAACGCTTCTGCTATCCTCTGAAGTGCCATGTCTCAGTCCTACAACCCCGGCAGATAAATCTGCCGGTTTGGGCTCTTTCCTGTTCGCTCGCCGCTACTTGGGAAATCGATATTTCTTTCTCTTCCTGCAGCTACTTAGATGTTTCAGTTCACTGCGTGTTCCTTTCTTGTGCTATGTATTCACACAAGAATAGCATGTCTGCACATGCTGGGTTCCCCCATTCGGAGACCTCCGGATCAAAGCCTACTTACGGCTCCCCGAAGACTTTCGCGGTTAGTCGCGTCCTTCATCGGCTTCCAGTGCCAAGGCATTCACCGTGCGCCCTTCTTCACTTGACCTTGCAAGTTTTGTTCTTTCGAACTCTCTAGGTCGCTTTGCAATGTTTTCATTGATCTCAATGATTCTCGGTTTTTTCTTGGAATTAAGATATTCAGTTTTCAACGTACAAGTGAGAGTTGATACTCTCAAAACTGAACAAAGTTTCTTGCAGTGTGCTTCCGTAACTCACAATCGTCTATTAGTGTTCCCACTCTCTGATTGTGTGTCTTTCCTTAGAAAGGAGGTGATCCAGCCGCAGGTTCTCCTACGGCTACCTTGTTACGACTTCACCCCAGTCATCTGCCCTGCCTTAGGCGGCTGACTCCTAAAAGGTTATCCCACCGACTTTGGGCATTGCAGACTTCCATGGTGTGACGGGCGGTGTGTACAAGGCCCGGGAACGTATTCACCGCGGCGTGCTGATCCGCGATTACTAGCGATTCCAGCTTCGTGCAGGCGAGTTGCAGCCTGCAGTCCGAACTGAGAACAGCTTTAAGAGATCCGCTTGCCTTCACAGGTTCGCTTCTCGTTGTACTGCCCATTGTAGCACGTGTGTAGCCCAGGTCATAAGGGGCATGATGACTTGACGTCATCCCCACCTTCCTCCGGTTTGTCACCGGCAGTCTCTCTAGAGTGCCCAACTTAATGATGGCAACTAAAGACAAGGGTTGCGCTCGTTGCGGGACTTAACCCAACATCTCACGACACGAGCTGACGACAGCCATGCACCACCTGTCTCTGCGTCCCCGAAGGGAAAGACTTATCTCTAAGTTTTGCACAGGATGTCAAGACCTGGTAAGGTTCTTCGCGTTGCTTCGAATTAAACCACATGCTCCACCGCTTGTGCGGGCCCCCGTCAATTCCTTTGAGTTTCAACCTTGCGGTCGTACTCCCCAGGCGGAGCGCTTAATGCGTTTGCTGCGGCACTGAGAACCGGAAAGTCCCCAACACCTAGCGCTCATCGTTTACGGCATGGACTACCAGGGTATCTAATCCTGTTCGCTACCCATGCTTTCGAGCCTCAGCGTCAGTTGCAGACCAGAGAGCCGCCTTCGCCACTGGTGTTCTTCCATATATCTACGCATTCCACCGCTACACATGGAGTTCCACTCTCCTCTTCTGCACTCAAGAATGACAGTTTCCGATGCAGTTCCACGGTTGAGCCGTGGGCTTTCACATCAGACTTATCATTCCGCCTGCGCTCGCTTTACGCCCAATAAATCCGGACAACGCTTGCCACCTACGTATTACCGCGGCTGCTGGCACGTAGTTAGCCGTGACTTTCTGGTTGATTACCGTCAAATAAAGACCAGTTACTGCCTCTATCCTTCTTCACCAACAACAGAGCTTTACGATCCGAAAACCTTCTTCACTCACGCGGCGTTGCTCCATCAGACTTGCGTCCATTGTGGAAGATTCCCTACTGCTGCCTCCCGTAGGAGTTTGGGCCGTGTCTCAGTCCCAATGTGGCCGATCAGTCTCTCAACTCGGCTACGCATCATTGCCTTGGTAGGCCTTTACCCCACCAACTAGCTAATGCGCCGCGGGCTCATCCTAAAGTGACAGCTAAAAGCCGCCTTTCAAACTTGAATCATGCGATTCATGTTGTTATCCGGTATTAGCACCTGTTTCCAAGTGGTATCCCAGTCTTTAGGGCAGATTGCCCACGTGTTACTCACCCATCCGCCGCTAGCGTCCAACAAATCATCCCGAAGGAATCTTTGAATTCAGCTCGCTCGACTTGCATGTATTAGGCACGCCGCCAGCGTTCGTCCTGAGCCAGGATCAAACTCTCAATTTGAAAATTGAGCCTTTTTAATCTGCTCCAGATTATTTGCTTGCGAATTGACTTCGCTTATTTGTTTGGATCAAACAATGTTTGACCCGCACACTGCGAAACTTTGTTCAGTTTTCAAAGTACCAACTTGCGTCAAGTGACGCAACGTTTTATATCTTACTCGCTTGTTTGATTCTTGTCAACAAGTTTTCGATATTTTCTTTTTTGCCTCCGCGAGAACTTCCTGTCTCACGCGGCAACAAATATTAGTATACTCGTTATTTTTGAAAGGTCAAATCAAGCTTTTCATCCGGTTTACATTATGAACACCCGGCAGAGTTGTGATAAGGTGGAGCCTGATCTCGTTCGGCAATATCAAGTGTAGTTGGCATTTTTGCTTTCTTTCTGTTTTCTTTGTTCGGAAAAAGGTGATTTTTTGGCTGATATTTTTTCTAAAAGTTTTTTGCTTTTTCTTTTCCAAATTACAAAAGCGCTTTCTTATTTGTCTGTTCTTCGACAATCTCAATTGCCAATTGGCAGCGGTCATAAACATCCCGCGCGCTTAGATGCAGTCCTTCAGCCAGCCACTCGTACAGGATCGCATAGATAATGTGAGCTGCATTATTCAGAGTCTTAATCGAATAGTCCCCGCTTAAGGAATGGGCATCAACGTAGCAAACTGTCTTCTTTCGCAGCAGCCATTCTACTTTCCGTGGAAAACGGGCCGCAAACTCTTTACCCTTGGCTTTCCCCTTCTCCGCATCAATCAAGGCCACCAAGTTCAAAATGAAACAGCGGTCTTTTTCCATATAGGTCAATAGTCTCTTTAAGCCGCTGGCGTAATCACCGCTTGCAAAGTACAAATGCTGGTCCAGCTTCTTTAATAGCAATTCTGCGCTGAGCTGCCGCATGCTGCCATAGTGGGCATAAAAGGTTGGCCGGGAGCAGGCAGCCAGCTTGCAGAACTTCTTGACGTTGATCTCACTGCCCCTCTCGCTGTCCAAGACCTGGGCCAGGATCTGGTTGGCTTCCAAAAGTTTGATACTGGTAATCATTTTTACTACCTCCGTTCGAGACACATTATCTGTGTCTCGAACTTTTTTTGCAGCCGGCAGCGCTAAAAGGCCGGTCTGGCGCGATTTCTTGTTTATTACGATTTAGTCGTAATGGAAAATCGGCAGCGCAGCAGCCGCCAGCCCTCTTTTCTTTCCGAAAACAAAAGCCAGCCCTGACCCTTCCTTGTCAGTGCTGGCTTCGCTGTGCTGTGTTGCGTTTTATCTTCCGCTTTCGCCTCAGTCGCTGTTTTCTACTCACTTTTCATCTATTATCTTATCACAAAACTTATACCGAGTTCAGTCAGTTCTTATACTAATTTTACTAAGATTTTTTCTTCTAAAAAAGTCCCCTCACCTTTTGTTTCTCTAGCCTTTTTCCTCTCTTGATTCACTTTGCACATTATTTCCCACCTGTTATTTTCCCGAAAAAAAGACCCACCCGCTCTGGGTGAGTCCAAATTCTTAGGCTTGTGGTTCTCTCCATTCGCCGCCTTGAGCCAGCTGCTGCTTGCCAAGTTCGCTGACAATAACAGAGATGTGTTCCTTTGGCGCGCCAGTGTCTTCTGAGATCACCCGGGTCACGTCCTTCATCATCTTTTCCAGTTGTTCTGGCGTACGGCCAGCCAAGAGTTCAATGTGTACAAATGGCATTGTTCTGCTCCTTTTTTCAAAAACAAGTAACTTTTCCTACATTATACCTGCTTTTTCAGAAAAAGCACCCCGCCAAAGCTACTTTGCCAAAAGTTCCTTGATTGCCTGGTCCAGTGGAGTCAAGCCACCCAGAACTTCTTCCAGGTCGCTGCTTTCTTCAGTCAATGAGCCATCATCAATTGGCTGCTGGAAGCTGGCGTACATTGCCGCCGTGTCATGATCCAGGCCCACGCCTTCCAAGACCTGCACGTATTCGTCCTGGCTGACCTGCTTAGCTGCAGTGTCTTCACCAGTTGCCGCGTTCAAAGCCGCTGCCAAATCCTCGTAGCTCCGTTTTGGGCCGGCAAATTCATAAACTTCCTTTGGATCGTCACTAGTCAAAACCTTGACCGCTGCTTCCGCGTATTCTCTTTCCAGTGCCCAGCCGGCAAAATTATTTGCCCAGTAAAGACGGTTGGCTGGACCTGGAGCCAGGAATGACAGATCGTTTTCCAAGTACCAGTTGTCGCGCAGGAAAGAGTGCTTGATCCCGCTCTCCTTAAGCAGCTTTTCCGTCAGCTTGTGGTCAGCTGCCAGCCAGTTGTCGCTTTCGCTGGCCTTCGGGAAGCTGGTGTAAGCCACATAGCCAACGCCGGCTTTCTTAGCAGCTTCTACCACGTTCTTGTGCTGGTCAGCTCTAGTTACTGCCCCGCCTGGCTGAGAAGAAATGAAGAGAAACTTGTCCACGCCGTCCAAAGCCTTTTCTACAGCTGTTTCATCGCCGTAGTCGGCCTGGCGGATTTCCACGCCCGGGAAAAGCTTCTTGCCCTTTTCTTCATCGCGGACGATCGCCACTACATTTTCTGCCCCAACTGCTTCGACCAGCTTCTTGACCGCGGTCTGGCCAAAGTTGCCAGTAGCCGCTGAAATAGCGTACTTCATAATTGCCTCCGTTAGTTTTCTTTTTTCTCTGTTTTGTTTACTTGTTATTTTTAAATCTACAATTATTCTAGCACGTGTATTTTTAAAGTCAACACCTTTTCCCATAAAAAAACGCCAGCTTTCGCTGACGTAATTAGGCAAGTTGCCCTTCTTCTTTTATCTGCTTGACGATTTCCTGCAGGCTGATCTCCCGCATCTTGGCAAAAGCTGCCTCTTCCACTTCCGCGTAGGCCTTGGCCAGCGGCCCTTGAATGTTGCCGCCAACTGGGCACTTCTGCTCCGTGTCTTCATCAACGTGCAGCAAGTGGTGATCCATGTCGACTGCCGCGAAAATATCATAGAGGCTGATTTCTTCCGGCTGCTTGGCCAATTCCGGCTCAGCACTCCCCTGCTTGGTCTTCAACAGCCCTGCCTTGCGCAGGTCCATCATCAGGCTCCGCACCATGCTGGGATTGGTCACGATACTGCTTGCGATCGCCCGGCTGGACAGGTCGCCATCGGGAAAAATCTCGATATAGGCCAGCAGGTGGACCGCGTCGCTCAATTTATGGGAAAATTTCATTTCTTACCAGCTCCTTTTTAAAAAGCCTGTTTTCTTAATCTTAACAGCTTTTTCCGGGATTTGCCACTTTTGCCATGTTACACGTGAAACTATTGCTGGCATTTCTCCCGCAAAAAATCGATCAGTTCCGGGCTGCAGTTCTTCTTCAAGAGCAGCATGCCTTGGTCTGAAGCCGGCATCATGATGATTTCCTCGTCAGTTTCAATATAGCGGGTGATCTGGTCATAGCGGTATTCCCCGTCCCCCCGGTTGGTCAAAATCAAAAAGTGGTCCGGGTAAAATTCGTAGCGCACGTAGTCATCCTTGATGGCCGGCATGCCCGCGTAGATTTTCTTCAACCGCCGCTTATAGAGGTAGACGATTGCCGCTGGGTAAAAAGCAATCACCAGGGCAAACATGACCGTGAAGTCGTACTGTTTCAAGGCGAAAGCCACCGCTCCGGCCGCGATCCAGATTGCTTCCGCGATCATGATGATCCGCCGCCGGCTTTTTTCCGTCACCTTCATGGCCATCCTGGTGTACTCGTTCAGGTCCATGTGCACCTCGCTGATATATAGGGCTTGTTCCATCTGCCTCACGTCCTTTCTATAAAAATTATAAGCTATTCTTCCCCGCCCGTAAAAAAAGACGCGCCATAGCGCGTCTTTGAGTCAGTCCTAACTATATTAATATTTCTCATCCTTGCTCAGCTCATAAGTTTCCGCGATTGCCAAATTATAGTATGGCATCAGCCAGATCCCCAAAATTCCCAGAGTAAAGGCGGTTAAAATGTACCAGCCCAAGAAGGACAGGTTCAAACAGAGCAGCTTCCAGACCCGGCCCTTGGTCAGCTTCCAGCCAACGCCGATTTCCGCCCAGACTGACCGCTTCTGCCCGGCCTGGACGTCTTCGTCGATCACGTAGACAACATAGGTCAGCCGCAGCTCGATCCAGACCAGCAAAACGACCAGCAAGATCAAAAGAATGATGCCTGCCACCACCGGCACTTGCGGAATGGCTGACCCAACTACCGCGGCCGCGATTGCCACGGTCCCGGTCCCGATGATCAAGGCTTCAATCACCCCATAAATGAGCAAGCGAGCAATGTGCTGGCCGGTCAAGCCGCACCAGGCATTCGGCTCTTCCCCGCCCTTTTGGATCTTATTCCGCCAGCGGTCAAAGAAGATGTAGCCGTTAGCCGTCAACAGCGCGGCCGCGATTTCCAAAAGGAAAAAGATGATATTGGCTCCGGCTCCCGACTTGGAATCGGTCGCCTGGTCAACGACATTCGGTATGATATTTGCCACAATCAGCAGCAGACCCATCGGCATATAGACCTTCTTCGGGATCTGCTTCAAGTTTTCCCGGGCCAAAGCCCGGATTTCCTTCGCTTTCATTGTTCACTCCTCTGTAAAAAAGCTTTTATTATTTTCACTATTATTATAGCGCTGATTGTTTCACATGTAACATAGTTCTTTTCCTATCTGCCCTGCTGCCAGCGTATGTTATGATGGTAAAAAATCTTTCCACAGTGAGGTCGATTCCATGGAACTTTCCCCTTTGAGCCCGCCCCGGCTCGTCAGCAATCAGCAAGAAAACATCTGGCAAACCCTGCGCCGGCAGCTGCTGACCTGCCAGTCATTCACTTGGACCGTGGCCTTCATTACCGCCGACATGCTGCCAGCTTTCAAACTGGTTATGGAAGACCTGCAAGCCAGCGGAGTCCAGGGCACCATCATCACCGGGACCTACCTGGCCTTCAACCAGCCCCGGGTTTTCGCCGAACTCTTAAAAATTCCAAATCTACAAGTCCGGATCGTAGACGGCCCCTTCCACGCCAAGGGCTATCTTTTTGACCACGGGGACTGGCAGACCGCCGTCATCGGCAGCGCCAACTTCACCCGATCCGCCCTTCTGGCCAACCAGGAATGGTGCCTCAAGGTCGACTCTCAAAACGATTCGGCTTTGACCCAGCAACTAGCCGCGGCTTTAGCAGACTTGATGGCCAAAAGCCAGCCCTTGACCCGCCTCTGGCTGGCCGACTATGAAAAAAGCTGGCAGCCACCAGCCAAGCCTGTGTTACACGTGAAACAAGAAAAGATCGTTCCCAACCAGATGCAGGCAGCCGCCCTAAAAAATCTCCAAGCCATAGTCAAAAGCGGCACCCGCCGGGCCCTGGTGGTTTCCGCTACCGGGACAGGCAAGACCTACCTGGCGGCTTTAGCGGTCAAAGACTTTGCCCCCCGCCGCTTCCTCTACCTGGTCCACCGGGAAGAGATTGCCCGCAAGGCCCTGGAGACCTTCAAAAAAGTCATCGGCGGCAAGGACAGCGACTTCGCCCTTTTGACTGGGACCAGCCACCAGCAGGCCCGCTACACCTTCGCGACCATCCAGACCGTTTCCCAGGACCAGTTCCTGGCCAGTCAGGCTGCTGATTTTTATGACTACATCTTGATCGATGAAGCCCACCGGTCCGCCGCCCCCAGCTATCAAAAAGTCCTCAGCCACTTCAGCCCGGTCTTTTGCCTGGGCCTGACGGCCACGCCGGAGCGGATGGATCAGCAGGATATTTTTGCTCTCTTTGACTACAATTTAGCCTACGAGATCCGCCTGGCCGATGCCCTGGAAAGCAAAATGCTCACGCCCTTCCACTATATCGGCATCCGCGACTACGAAATTGACGGCCAGACTTCTGATGACTTCAGCGACCTCCGCTGGCTGGGCACAAAAGAGCGGGCCAATTACCTGCTTAAAGAACTGGACTACTACGGCTATAGCGGTCCCCGCCCCTGCGGCCTGGTCTTCTGCAGCCGGCAGGAAGAAGCCCGGCAATTGGCAGAAGCTTTCACGAACCAGGGCCAGCCAGCCCAGGCCTTGACCAACCTGGATTCTCCAGCTGTCCGCCGGCAGGCGGTCAAGGACCTGGAAAACGGCCGCCTTCACTACTTGGTAACGGTCGACCTCTTCAACGAAGGCGTGGACATTCCCGCCCTCAACCAAATCGTCATGCTCCGGGCCACCCAGTCAGCCACGGTCTTCATCCAGCAGCTGGGCCGGGGCCTGCGCCTCTACCCGGGCCAAGACTTCGTCACCGTCCTGGACTTCATCGGCAACTACCAAAACAACTATTTGATTCCCCTGGCCTTAGCCGGGAAAAAGCTCTCCCGCGACCAGCTGAAATACCAGCTGCAAACCGTCAGCTTTGCCGGCCTGTCCACCATCAACTTCAGCCGGATCGCCAGCCAGGAGATCCTAGCCTCCCTGGACAAGGTCAAGCTGGACTCACTCAAGCAGCTGCGAGAAGCCTACGGTGACCTTGCCCAGCAGCTAGGCCGGCCGCCCCTTTTGCTGGATTTTGCCAAAAAAGGCCAAGTCTCGCCCCGCCTCTGGCTGGACAGCAAGTCCCTGCCCCACTACGGGGCCTTCCTGGCCAAAATGGGTCAGCCCTGCCAGCTGTCCTCTTACGAAAGCCAGCTTCTCTCCTTCGTTACCAAGGAACTGACCCCGGGTCAACGGCCGCATGAGCTTTTGCTTTTGCAGGTTCTTTTGCAAAAAGGCAAAATCAGGCAAACTGATTTCCAAGCTCTTTTGCAAAAATACGGGGCCTACGACTCACCCGCCTTGGAAAAATCTCTAGCAGCCATCCTGTCCTTGGACTTTTATGATGTCAAAAGCGGTTCGACTACCCAAAAAGCCAAGTACGGCGGCGAGCCTGTCGCCTGCTTAAAAGACGGCTGCTGGTCTTTAAACTCCAAAATTGTCCAAGGCAGTCCGGACTTCCTTCGCCTTTTTAAAGACGCGGTCAAAACCGGCTTATTCCTCGCCAAAGAAAAAGACCCAGCGCAAGACTTCACCCTTTACGCGGCTTACGACCGCAAGGAGGTCTGCCGCCTGCTCAACTGGCCGCTAGATGTCAGCCGGCCCATGTACGGCTACCGGCTGACCGGTGACGTCTGCCCGGTCTTTATCACTTATCAAAAAACTGACCAGGAGCAAAGAAACGCCCGCTACGACAACCAAGCCCGCGGCCAGCGCCTGGCCTGGTACACCAGAACTCCCCGCCACCTGTCTTCTCCGGAAGTCCAGCAGCTCTTGCGGGGCACGGAATCCGGCCAGCAAGTCACCCGGATTCCAGTCTTCGTCAAGCGGGCTGATGCCTACGGCCCGAAGTTTTACTACCTGGGCTCGGCAAAAATTGATCCTGCCACGGTCCGCGAGGTTAAGCTCAAGGGCAAGAGCGCGGTTGGCCTGGACCTGGTCCTGCCTGATCCCCTGCCGGCCAAAATCGCCGACCAGCTTTTTGGCAATTAAAAAGGCTTCCCAGCCGGGAAGCCTTTTAGTGTGCCCGCTTCATGACGCGGACGGTAATATCTTTCAATGCAAAGTAGAGAATTGGCGTGCAAACCGCGGTTGAACAGGAGTTGATTACCGTGGCCAGCAGGCTCAAGAAGGCCGCTACCAGGGCCGGCTGCAAAGCCGTCCCGGCCATCAAGGCCTCCACGACCGTCGTCGCGTAAGAGGTAAAAATCTTGGTTACCCCGGCGATGACCGCCAAAATAATGATGTTCTTCTTGCTGTCGTTGTACTTCATGCCCTTGTAGACAGCTGACAAAACGGCAGCCACGACTACGACTTCCAGCATGGTCAGCCAGCTGGTAGCCGCGTAGCCGTTGAGAATGTCAAAGCCGCCCAGGCCGATGATCCCCGCCAAGGCCCCATTGCGGAAGCCCAGGTAGAGAATTGCCACGGCCGTCAAGGTGTTGCCGAAGTGGATGAAAGGCCGGCCCACGACTGCCGGCAGCGGGATCCGCAGGACCCAGATGCCGATATAAATCATGGCCGCGAACAAGCCGGTCATCACGACTGCTCTTAAAGAATTCTGTTCATCGCGCATTTTTCTTCTCCTCCTAAAAATAGATGATCAATGCACTAATTTTGCAACTGCCGCAAGAGCCAAGGCAGGGCCGCCGCGTAATTAGGGCCGAAGCGCTGGTCCTGGTCCAAATCAGTCGCCAGGATTGCCTTGGCCACGAAGTCTCCGGCCACGCCAGCCGCCTGCTCCAAGTCCAGCCCGTGAAGCAGGCCGGCCAAGAGGCAGCTGGCAAAAAGGTCCCCGGTACCAAAATAGCTACGCGGAATCCGGTCCTGGGTTCTTTCCCAAACCCGGCCGCCCCGGCTGAGCCCGTAAACCCCAATCCGGTTGTCGGCCAGGGGCACCCCGGTCAAAACCACCTGGGACAGGGCAAACTTCTGGGCCAGGCGCTGGGTAATCACGCAGGCCCGGTGGCTGTCAACCTCAGTAAAGTCGACCGGCTCATTCAAGAGCAGCAAGGCTTCAGTCAAGTTCGGCGTCAAAATCGTTGCCTGCCGGGCCAGCCGCTGCATCTGGACAACATAGCTGTCATCAAAGCCGCGGTAGAGACGGCCGTGGTCAGCCATGGCCGGGTCCAGCAAGATCAGTTTCCCCTGCCGGCTGTATTCTTCCAGCCCCTTCTCCCAGACCCGGCTGGCTGCCTGGCCCAGGTAGCCCAAATAGATGGCGTCAAAAGAGATATTTTCCTTGTCCCAGTGCGCCCAAATATCTGGCAGACTGGCCGACAGGTCCAGGAAGGTGTTCTCCCCGAATCCGCCCGTATGCGTAGACAAAATTGCCGTTGGCAAAGCCGCGGTCTGCAGGCCGCTGGCCCCTAACACGGGCAAGGCGACCGCCAGCGAGACTTGACCAACGCAGGATAGATCTTGACTGATCAAGACTGATTTCACTTTTGGCCCCTCCTTGTTGCTCAGTAAGCTCTATTATATGCTTGCTTAAAAAATATGAAAGCAATTCGTGCTGACTTTTTTCTAATCTGGTAATAACTAGTATAACACGCACGTTTTCATTTTCAGAGCACAAGAAAAGCCAGTTGCTTAGAAGAGCAGCTGACTTTGGTTAGGAATGTGTTGTGTATGTATAAAATTCAATGCAATGTTACATTGAGGAAAGAAAAATAAAAGAAATTTGGATGTTGCAACTTGCGGCTCTCCACAACCTCAAGCTACGAATCTAATATACAAGATAGTTGTGATGGAATTATGATCTTTTCCTTACGAATTTCAAAACAACTATTATTTTTAAACTGTTTGCTTATATTGTTTACTTATTACTTAGTAAGTATAATTTAAGCCGTGACTAATTCGTAGACGTAGCTGATTTCACTTTCCCGGTAGACCCCGTGCAGGGTGCCCACCCGCTTGAAGCCGCTCTTTTCGATCAAGTGCTGCATCGGCAGGTTGTCCTCATGGGTGTCGACTCTGACGGACTTGACGTCATTGAAGCCGCTGGTAAAGTAATTGATCACGGCCTGGTAGAGCTGTGAGGCATAGCCGTGGCCGGTATGGTCGGAGTGGATAGCTACCCGGTGAACAGTGACGTAGTCATTCGTGTCGACTTGCCAGTGGCCGTCCAACTGGTCGTAAGCGTGGTCCGGCGCTGGAATGATGGTCAAAGTCCCGACGGTTTCCCCATCGTCGGCCTTGGCCAAGTAAGCGTAGCCGTTCTCGATGTCCTCGCGGACGTGGTCAGGGTTCGGGTAGTCCCACTGCCACTGGTCAATCCCGCTTTCCGCCAACTGGTTGCGCCCGTCCTGCAGGATCGCCATCACTTGGTCAAAATCTTTCAGTTCTGCTTTTCTGATCTGCATTTCCTATCGCTTCCTTATCTATATTGCTGGTTCATGACAACGACAAAGGGTATTTTACATAAACAGGCGGACAAGCTCAAACGATCTGCTTAAAGTGAAGCCTTTTCAGTACCAAAAAGCTGTAACATTATTTAAAAATTAGAAAAGTCTGTGTCAAGGTTTTGTAACATTACAGTTATATAATGAGAATTGTTGCAAAATAAACCACTTATTTTGAGCATTTGAAGCCAACACAATTTTTTAATGGGAGTACCTTACATGAAGCTTAAACACCTTAAACTGCTTGCATTAGTCTCCACATTGACGGCAGCTGTCAGCATGAGCTTTGCCGGCCTGGCACAGGCCAGCACGACCAGCGCCAGCAGCCGTTCTTATGGGGTCGACGTGTCAAGCTACCAGCCAACCAGCACGACCAAGTACAGCAAGGCGGGCGCCCAGTTCGTCATTGTCAAAGTCAGCGAAGGCACCAGCTACCGGAATCCAAACGCCAAGGCACAAGTAGCCAGCGCCAAGGCCAACAACCTGTTGCCAATGGCCTACCACTTCGCCAACTTCGGTTCCAGCTCATCCAGAGCCAAGAGCGAAGCGGACTACGCTATCGCCAGCGCCAAGGCTGTCAGCCTGCCAGCAGGCTCATACCTGGCTTGTGACTGGGAAACCAGCAGCGGCAACTCAACCAGCGGGAGCAAGAGTGCCAACACCAGCGCCATCATGGCCTTTATGAAGAAGATCAAGGCCGCCGGCTACCAGCCATTGCTCTACTCTGGTTCTTACCTTTTGAACAACGCGGTCAACACGAGCACGGTTACGGCAAGCTACCCTAACTCACTGTGGGTAGCCTACTACACCAGCTCAGGCCGGATCGACGCGCCAGACTTTTCATACTTCCCGTCAATGAACGGGGTCATCATCTGGCAGTTCACTGAAAACTGGAAGGGTCTGAACGTTGACGGGAACATCTCAGTTCTGCCTCTGTCAATCAGCTCAAGCTCATCATCCAGTTCTTCATCAAGCTCCAGCTCATCTAAGACGCCAGCCAGTCAAGCACCTGTAAGCAAGACTAAGAAGAAGATCATGTCTAAGTCTTACGTCTACACTTCCGCCGGCAAGAGAACCGGTGCTTACAAGAGCGCGTACACTTACGTTTACGTGATCGGCGGGATCGTCAAGATCGGCAGCAGCAACTACTACAAGATCGGGACCAACCAGTACATCAAGGCTAACAACGTTGACGGTACTGCCCGCAAGCTGGTTCACAATGCTTGGACTTACAACAGCAAGGGCAAGCGGGTGAAGTCAGTTGCTACCTTGAAGAAGGGCAAGCAAGTCTTCACTTACGGCGGCAAGCGGAAGATTGCTGGCAAGACTTACTACCGGATCAACGTCGGCCGTTACATCAAGGCTGCCAACGTGAAGTAAGCCGGACCGCGAATTAATTTTAGAAACAAACAAAGCTCTAATTGCCACAGAGGCAGTTAGAGCTTTTTTTATGATGAAAATTAGCGGTAATACTTAGTCCCCCGACCAGCGCCAACCTTAGTCAGCAAATGCCGGTCAGTCAGCTTGCGCAAAAGGCGGCTCAAACGGCTGCTGTTGATCCCAGTCATGTCAGCCAGCTCTTTTTTGGCAAGGGGCTGGTTAGGCTCCAGACTTTGCAAAATTAGTTCTTCATCTGGGCTAAGCTGCATATTTTGCTGAGCCAACGGCAAGATGACCCGTACTGACTGGCCACTGACCTTAAAGCGTGGCTGCATGGGCAGTTGGTCATAAGCTTGCTGAATTCTTCTGATTCCTGTTCCGAACAGCTCGATGTAATTCAAGCGATAAAAAACGTTGGCAATAATTGGATTGCGCGGAACGGAGACATAGCCGTCCAGATATTCTTCTTCATTGATACCGAAGGGCAGACCACCTGGCGAAGTCAATTCAATCCTGTCCTCAAACATAGCTATCTGGATGTTAGCCGGCACGTCCCAAGCCCGATGAACCAAGGCATTAGCTACTGCTTCCCGGAAGGCGGTCATCGGAATCAGCCACTTGACCTGCCGCTGGCTGCCCTCGATCACTTCATACTCATAGTATTTTTGAAATTCTTTGATTGCCTCATGATACTGAGTCAAAAGGGAGCAGTGTTTAATCGTGCGGCGATCCATGATTTCATTGATGCTTTTACCAAACCGAATCATGTCGATGCCGGGAAAAGTATTCTCATCTGCCAGCAATTCAGCAGCATGGTTATAGCCGCGCCGGTCAGAATAGAGATTCAGGCTTTTGAGAATATCCTTGGTAACCGCCTCAATACCAACCTTTTCTTGCAACTCCCGCGTCAGCTGCTCAAATGACAACGAATCAGCACTACTGGTTTGCTCGTCAAAACTCTGATTTGTCCCTTGCAAGGTTAGGCGGTTTAATTCTCCCCTGGAAACTTCAATTGATGAAGTATCATTTCTTTTATATGCCTTGCCACGATACAAGTATGGTTTATCCAAACCCTCTTTTACTTCTAAAACAACAGTTTTTTCCGGGGTAACCTGCAAAGTATAGTTGGGTTTTGGACTAATGCTGTCATTGATTTTGTTTTCAACATCCAGACAGGTCTTTTCCGGATCATCAAGGCCTACTACTTCACCCGCGTCATTAATGCCAAAGACGATCTGTCCAGTTCCGTAATTAGAGTAAGCACTGACCGTCTTCAAGAATGTATTTGTTACCTTCTCCTTGTACTCCATCGTCCGTGTTTCTTTCATCCATATCACCCCAATCGTAGCACTTTAAACGACACTTTTTCTCTTAATCATATCATTCATTTTAGCACGATTTCCGTTAATCGTCGCACTTCGATTGCATCGATTTCGCTAATCATCGCGCTTTGATTGCATCGATTATGGCTAATCGTCGCGCTTCGATTGCATCGATTATGGTTAATCGCAGCATATTGAGTTAATTTTGCCGGCTATTTACACAAGTTTTTAGACAGAAAACTAAAAGTCATGGCTTCGGAAGTAACTGTTCCATCACATCCGACCACATTTTCATGTCCTCGTGAGGACAAGCTAGCAAAACTGTCAAGGCAGGAAATTCTGTCTTTAAATACTGTATAGCTTGAACGCAACGTTTGAGAAAGAGCAAATTCATGATCTCTGAATAACAATTAAGATCCAGCTCAACAACTAAATTTGTACATTCCGGCTGAACTTCAACCAAATTTCTCAGTTTCAGCAAACTTTCTGTCTGCAACATTTTTGAAGCAGAAAGCTTCCTTTGACAAACCGGATAATCAAACAGACAGTACACAGAACCTAACTCTAAAACATCAGACACAGTTTCGCTAGACACCAAACGAAGTGGTTTAGCCGGCATCGGCAGCCGGTCTAAATGTATTGTAAGCAAAGAGTATGACTTCTTCACTGATGCCTCCTAAAAGTCAAAGGCAATGCCGGTATTGCACTTAATCGCCAGATTAGCAAATTCCAGCATCTTCTCATAAACTGGACGGACCGTATCATTCATCGGCCGCTTCATCCGGTCAAGCAACCACTCTCGAAATTTCACGCACTTGTCGGGCTCGAAGAAATCAAAATCCCCCCAGTCAAACATGGCATCAAACTTATCCCACATCTCAGTCAAGAAGCCATCGTCTTCCAAAGCCTGGGCAGTCTTCTCATCAAAGTAGTACTCAGCCGCTGGCTGACCATCGACATAATGGATTTTGTACGCTTCGTCATACTTTAATGCACGATCATCTAACGCAACTAACAACCACATGTTACATCTCTCCTCTCTTTTTAATTTTAAAGTGAGTCTCTTTTAAGTTCCTAGATGGCGTACCATCTAATTTACAAAACATTTCTACTTTTTTGTCAAAAATACGCAAGTAGCCGGCAACCTTATCGCATTTGATTTTATATCTGGTACCCTCGAAATCAAATTTCACTCCACCCTCTGTATGAAATGACCTCTTTGGATCTCCTTTAGGTACAAAACGATCTACAACCTCATTAATATTTACCTTGTTCTTAACCCAATCTTGGTTCCATTCCTTTTCCCGATCTTTGCTCCTGATATACCGGCCGCGATCAATATCATTTTGCGGCACGGTAACATTGACGTAATACTCAGAAGCTTCAGAATACGTCGATTTTGAATCACTCATTATGTTGCTCCTCTATGACACTTATCTAACCCTTAAACATCAGACGCGGTTTCGCTAGACACCAAACGAAGTGGTTTAGCCGGCATCGGCAGCCGGTCTAAATGTATCGTAAGCAAAGAGTATGACTTCTTCACTGATGCCTCCTAAAAGTTAAAAGCAATCCCGGTATTGCATTTAATTGCCAAATTAGCATACTCCAGCATTTTTTCGTACACTGGACGAACCGTATCGTTCATTGGCCGCTTCATCCGGTCAAGCAACCATTCACGAAATTTCACACACTTGTCGGGCTCAAAGAAGTCGTAATCCCCCCAGTCAAACAAGGCATCGAACTTATGCCACATCTCAGTTAAGAAGCCATCATCTTCCAAAGCTTGAGCCGTCTTCTCATCAAAGTAATACTCAACTGATGGCTCGCCATCAACATAATGCACCTTGTAGTACTTCAGAGCCCGGTCATCCAACGCAACTTGTAATCTCATTCTACATTTCCTCTCTCTTAATAATTTTAAAGTGTGTTACCTTTAAATCATCTGATGGTGTTCCGTCTAATTTACAAAACATTCCTACTTTTTTGTCAAAAATGCGCAAGTAGCCGGCAACCTTATCGCATTTGATTTTATATCTGGTACCCTCGAAATCAAATTTCACTCCACCCTCTGTATGAAATGACCTATTTGGATCTCCTTTAGGCACAAAGCGATCTACAACCTCATTAACATTGACCTTGTTCTTAAGCCAATCCTGGTTCCACTTCTTTTCCCGATCCTTGCTTCTGAGATACCTATCCCGATCAATATCATTTTGCGGCACGGTAACATTGACATAATACTCAGAAGCTTCTGAATAAGTCGACTTTGAATCGCTCATTATGCTACTCCTCTATGACACTTATCTACCCTTGCCATCCTACTTCATATTTTACTCTAGTCATGACTTGGTACACCGTCTTTAAGTATTCCAGCCTCCTTGTCCCAAAATAGTGTTTTTTGTCCCGCCTGCGATATAATAGGTTCAGCAAGCAAAGACGAGAGGCGGTACACATGAAGAAGAAGGACATAGTCGATCTAATCAAATATCACGAAGAATGCAATGATTATGCCTTTACCGAAAAAGCTCAGCAAATCGCCGATGACTTTCGGAAATTAGGAGATGAAGAACTCGGCAACTACATAGATACTTTAGTCGCCAAAGCCAATATTTTTGTGCCGCAAACTTCTTCTCTGACTTTCCTAGAAGAAGTTCCATCAACTCCAGTTGGCCAGCTGCCCTTACCGGAAAAAGTTGCTGACAAGCTTGAATGGATCGTTAACGCGGTCTACAACAGTATGAACGTGAACAAGTTCCTTTTTAAAGGCCAGCCAGGTACTGGAAAAAATTCGTCTGCCAAAACAATCTCCAAGATCCTTAACCGCAAGTTGCTAAAAGTTGACTGCCAATCCTTAATCAGCGAAAAAACTGGCCAAATTCCAAGAAATCTCGCTCAAGCCTTTTATGAGATCAACAACTATCCCTACCCTAACCAGATAATCGTTCTTTTAGAGGGAATCGATGCAATTGCTTCAGACCAGGACGCTTTTCTAAAAGGACTCGATAACCTGCTGCCCGGATTTACTATAATTGCCACGGCAAACTCGATTGAGTCCTTCAAGCTGCCATTGAGCTTGCATTTTAAGTTAATTGTCAATTTTGACCAGTACAGCCAGGAAGACTTGACCGAAGTAGCTGTCGCGATAATGAATAACGTTTACCAAGAGTACCAGGGTCTGGCGAAAAATATCCGGCTGTTTAAGAAGATAATTGCTTTATACGGAGACAGGATCCCCCTCCCTGGTGACTTGAAAAAGATGGTTGAAACTGCCGTAACCTTCAGCAACATCCAAGCAGATCCAGCTAAATACCTGCAAAATATCTACCAAAGTGTAACCGGCCACTCACCAGAACTTCACGATCTGCAAAAAGAAAATTTCACTATCCGGGAAATGGCAATTCTGACTGGCATGTCCAAAAGCACCGTTGGCCGGAAGCTAAGGCACGACTAATTTTTTTAAACAAATAGCTACATTAACTCACTCTGTGTGATGTGAGTTAATGTAGCTTTTCTTCTCTATAATATTTCTTACTGAATGCGCGTCAAGTCATGCACTCATCGCTCCTACTCCTCTTCCCGCAGCTGGCTCCGCTTGTTGAAGTAATTGCGGTAGGACAGGTAGCCCGCGATCACGGCGCCCAGGCCAGTCGCTGACAAAAGCATGAAAGTGACCATAATCTGGTACTTGATTGCGTAAACTGGGTCCACGCCGGCAAAAATCAACCCTGACATCATCCCCGGCAGGCTGACCAGCCCCACCGTCTTAGCCGAGTCGATCGTCGGCTGCATGGCAGTCTTGATGCTCCGCCGCAGGATGGTCATACTGGCCGTCTTCACGTCAGCCCCGAGGGCAATTTTTTCCAAAACCTGCTGGCGCTGGTCATGGAAACCCGTGGCTAAAGCCTTATAGCACAGGCCCATCGCCACCATCTCATTGCCGGCGATCATCCCCGTAATCGGAATGATCTGCATCGGCTTCAACTTCACCGTCTGAGTCAGCAGCAGCACGCCTAGGGTGATGTAAGTCCCGATCAAAAGAGCCACGATTGACTGCCAGAGCTGGCGGTTCGGGTTGGGATCCCGCTTGTTAGCGTTCCAGGCCGCGTTAAAAATGATAAACAGGGTCATCAAGAGGGTCAAAATGGCATTGTTGACCTGCATGATGAACTTCAAGACGTAGCCGACGATGACCAGCTGGACGATAGCCCGGCCCACGCTATAAAAAATGTCCTTGGTCAAGCCCAGCTTTTCCTTCCAGGAAATCGCCACGGACACCAGGACCAGGGCAAAAGACAAGATTAATGACAGATCGCTGACAGCCATTGATTTCATTTGAGCACTCCTCCTTTTTCCATGTGCAGGAGCTGCTTGGAAGCGGCCAGCTCCTCTTGGTCGTGGGTCACCTGCACGATCGTGGTCCCCTCCTGGTGTACCCGGGCGATCAGCTGGTGGACGATCTGCTTGCTCTCTTCATCCAGCCCTGTCGTCACCTCGTCCAACAGGAGAACCTCCGGCCGGAAAAGCAGGTTGCGGATTAAAGCCACCCGCTGCTTCTCCCCGCCAGACTGGGTGGTAATCTTTTTGTCCAGATAGTCAGCTGGCAGATCCACCTGCTGCAAGGCAACCTTAGCCCGCTTTTCATCAAAGTCCTGCTTGCGGATGGCAAAAGGCAGGGCCAGGTTGTCCTTAACCGTTTCGTCGAACAAGGTTGGCTGCTGGAAGCAGTAGGACACCTGCCGGCGGTACTGGACCAGGTCCAGGTTATCAAGATTTTGCCCCTGGTAAAAAATCTCCCCCTTATTAGGCGAGATCAAGCCCGCGATCAGCTTCAAAGTCGTGCTTTTCCCGCTGCCTGACGGCCCGGTCAAGGTGAGGTAGTCCCCCTCCTCCACCGCAAAGGAGACGTCTTGCAGGATTTTCTGGTCACCAGCCTGGTAGGACACCTGCTTGAGTTCAATGAGTGCCATTTTCTTCCTCCTGATTTCTGTAATTTTCATACTACATTTACATTATAGTCCAAAGCGGATGAAACATTTTTTATAAAAGCTTGAAGGATTTTAGGCAAGAAAAAACCGCCACCCTGCAGGTGACGGTTAAAATATGCTGACTAGAGGATTCGAACCTCCGACCCCTTCATTACTAGTGAAGTGCTCTGCCAACTGAGCTAAGTCAGCGACTCTTGTGCCTTAACACAGTTATTAATTAAACCATAAAAACGTGTCCTTGACAAGAGCTTTCGCGAAAAAAGTTGATTTTTTTAGGCGGGCAGTTTAATTTCCCGGTCAAACAGGTCCCGCTCTTCCTTAGTCAGATTGTGCGCGACCAAAACCACCGTCTGCTTGGATTGAAGCAATTTGTCTAGGATTTTCCGGCCAGCTGCTTGGTCGATCGCGCTGGTCCCTTCATCAATCAAGAGAAGCTGGCTGTCATGAACTTCCGCGCGGGCCATCACCACTTTCTGCTTCTGTCCGCCAGACAAATTGTCCCCCGCCAAGTCAACTGGCGTTTTCAGGCCTTGAGGCCAACTATCAACTGCCTCAGCCAGCTGGGCATCGGCCGCGCTGGCCTCTGCCTTTGACTCAAGATCTGGATCAAACATAGTGATGTTATTCATAACGCTACTTGGCAATAAAATTGCCTCCTGTGGCAAGTAGCCGATTTTAGTCCGGTCAGGCGTCACCCTTTTCCCAGCCTGGTCAAAAAAGCTGATCTGGCCGCCGCTGGCGACTGCTTCCCCTACCAGAAGCTTAAACAGCGTCGACTTACCAGTCCCGTTGGCCCCGGTCAAAAGTACTTTTTCACCCGGCTTGACTTGGATGTCTGGATACTTGATTTCATGTCCATTGGCAAAAGTCAGCCGAAGATCCTTTACAGAGAAGGCTGCTGGCGCTGTCCCCTTTTCTTCTGCTTGAGCCAGTGGCTGCCGCAAGTCCAGAATCTTTTCCTGCAAGCCGCGGCTGGCAACCAGCTGTCCCCGGTAATTGGCAATGTTCATCAAAGAGCCAAACAGGTACAAGCTGAAGTCATTTACCGAGGCAATCAAGCCGAATTCGAGCTGCCCGCGCGCTACCAGATAAGCAGTCAGCAGGAAAATCAGCGTGTTCCCCAAAGAATAAATAGCTTGATTAAGGTATTCCAGTTCCTGGTCAACTTTCTGCTGCTTCACATAAGCAGACTCTAATTCACGGGCGTCAGCGTGAATACTGCTTAAGAATTTTTCCCCGACCGCGTAGCGGCGCAAAGTATCAATGCCATTGAGCCAGTCTGCTAGGGTCTGCAAATATTTCCGGTTGCTGGCCGAAATTTTGTCAGTAGCTTTTTGCAGCGGCTCATCAAGCACGCGCGGCAAGTACATCTGCAAGACGCTTACGACAATAACCAGTAAGAGCAGGCTCCAGCGGAAAGATGCCAGAGAACCGGCAACCAGGGCCAGCAAGACGGCCGAATGAACGATACCGCCAATAGAATCAGCGTACTGTTCCTTCAGCATTTCCAAGTCATTAGTCAATTCATTTTGCAGATTTTCCTTTGTCCCAGCCGCTTCAGCATAAGCGTGGGCAAGAACCTCCTGCCGGATCTGATGAAAATACTTTTCAAGGTGAAGTTCCCAGAAATAATCGGTCACTTGGTCAAGCAGGCTGCCGAGCAGGAGCAAGCAGAGCTGCAGAGCTGCAAACAGCAGAAACTGCTGAAAATGCCGGTCTTTTATCGCGCTGAACTCCCAGGTCAAGGCAAAAGCCGCCCATGCCGTCAGCAAAGCCGTCGATGCCCGGGCCAACAATAATGCCGGAAAGCGGCCGGGATTTAGCCGAAACAAATCTTTAATTTGCAAAATCTTCCCCTTCTTTCAGATTGATCACTTGATCAAATCGCTCCCGCTCTTCGAGCGGTAAATTATGCCCAACAAAAATCAAAGTCTGCTTCCGGGCCAGCAGAAGTGGCAAAATTTTCTGCCGGCTGGCCTGGTCAAGCGCACTCAACGGTTCATCCATCAAAGATACTTTTTTATGGCGCAAGAGTCCGCGGGCCAGGAAAATCTTCTGCTTCTGCCCGCCGGACAGGTCTGCCTGCCGGGGACCGACTTCACGGCCGAGGTCAGCTGCCTTGGGAAAGTCCCGGTCTAAGCCAACCTTTTGCAGTACCTCCGCCAATTCACTTTGCTTTTTGCCATCATACATGGTGATATTGTCAGCGACCGTTCCTGGAAAAATCCAGCCAGCCTGCGGCAGATATTCAAAAGACCGGGCCGGATTTGGGATTTCCTTTCCTTCAGAATCCAAATATGTCAACTGGCCTTTGCTGGGTTTAATTTGGCCAAGCAGGAGTTTGAGCAAGCTGCTTTTCCCGCAGCCACTCGGCCCGGTAAGCAAGACCTTCTCCCCTGCCTTGATCGTAAAATCAGGATATTTGATCACTTGCCCGCCCAAGTTCGCTTCTATTCCCCGGCCGACAATCGTTTGGGGATCTTCAGTCTTCGTGGTCGCTTGAACTTGCAAATGCTGGAGCATGTTTTCATTCAGCTTAGTCGTTGATTTTGCTGAAATATACGCCGAAAAAGCTTCTTGCAGGGAACTGAAAACGCCATTGGCTAAATAACCAGCAGCGATGATTGCCCCGAAAGCCACCTGGCCTCTAAAGTACAGTATTCCCGCCAGAAAAGGGACTCCCACGATCCCGATATTGTCGACTATTTCTTGCGTGAATTCCGCGACTGACAGGCAAGCTTGCCGCTTGATCCGGGCGTCCTCCAATTTTTGGCTTTCCTCACCAAGCTGCCGGCACAGTACCTTTTTTAAAGAAAAACGCCGCAGTTCCTCAATCGCTGCCAGCCACTGGTCCAGTGCCTGCAGATACTTTTGATTGCGGTTAACCACGGCTTCAGTTGCCGCGCTGCTTTTTTCTTCAAAGAGCTTCGGCACAAAAAGAGCCACAATAGCGATTGCCCAAGCACAAAGAACCAGTTGCCAATTAAAGGAAAGAATTGCCACACTGACAAAAAAGGCGTAGAGCACATTGTTGACGAAATAATAGATGCTTTGCCAATAATCTTGGTTGATCACCTGCAAATTATTGACCAAGTCATTCTGCAGATCAGCTGTCGGCCACTGATCATTGCTGCCATAGTAGGCCTGCAGCAAATTTTGCCGGTAGCTGTCGCTCGCTGCTTGACTCTGCTGGCTGAACAAGTAGTTGTTTACCGCCAAAAGCAGGTTGCCAAACAAATCCAAAGCTAATTTAAGCAGGGCTAGGCCGAAAAGCCAAGTAAATTTTCCACCAATCAAGCTGTTCAGCTGCGGGCTGATCAAGTACAGACTGTAGGCTGACACAGCTTGAAACAAAACGCTCAGCGCCAGCAATACGGCTGCCCGCGGCCGATTAGCTTTCAGCCACAATTTTAGCAATTTACTCCTCCTTATCCCGCTACAGAAACATTAATCTTCAAGATTGTCCATCCATCAAAATCTATCTGAATAGCATCTTTCGGAATTCGAATTCCAGTTAGAAACATAATTGCGTAGTAACTAGCCATGCCCGCTGCCATTGCTGTTACAGATGAAATTGCAGCCATTGGAAAACTGTTGTCAATTATGCAGTCTTTTGTAATCTGTTCCTTACCTAAAAATTCACTGTAATCTCTTGTTACACCTGGAATTTTAGGATACACATTTGCTGCAGTTGAAGCGTAGCTGCTAAATATCACAGCTTTTTTAGTCTTATTAGCAACTTCATCAAACCAGCTGTCTAATTCTGCTGGTTGATCCATCGAATTTACAATCAGATCAGTTTCAGCATCAATATTCGCTTCGATATCATCCGTACCTGTAATCTTACAATGTACAGTCTCCACATTAACAGTGCTGTCTATCTTCTTTAAGTAATCTGAACATGCCAGTATCTTAGCTTTATTTACATCGCTTTCCACATAAGCAGTTTGTCTCGTGAGATTTGATTCTTCCACTGTATCAAAATCAACCAGTTTTATGTCCTTTACTCCTGCTCTAACCAGGTATTCAGCCATTGCAGATCCAATCCCGCCAACTCCAAACACAGCTACTTTTGCTTTCTGCAATTTTTCTTGGTATATATTTGGATCAACATTGTCCGACGTGTCCATCCATTCAAAGAAGCTGATATTTCTGGAATATTTTGAGTTATCGCTATACGAATTAGTAGTAATTAAGCCTAAAGACCGAAATTTCTCAATTATATTGATCAGTTCTTGATCTGAAATCTTCAAGTCTTTTCTGTCCAGTTCCCCGTTTAAGTATTTAATGACTTTTTCATTCAATTCGGTATCCGGCACTTTTCTGATTAATCCTTTATTCCCGATACCAAATACAATTTGATCTCCATTGATCAGAGGTTGTAAGGTCCTTTTTATACGTAAATCCATGCTTTCTCCTCCATATACAAAAAGCGCCAAACACAATTAGTGCTTGACGCCTCAAAACTAAGCTATCTTGTACCACAGCCCTTACGCCAACCGATTCTATCACTGTTGCTAAATTCAACGCTCATTTTTCACATCTCCTTTCTAATGATTTTATTCACTGCTATTTATGTTGATATTCTAACGCCCTAAAATGAGAAAGTCAATAATTTTTAATAAAAAAATAATCTTGTTTCATTCACTACTTAAACAGCTTGAAAAGAAGCTCACCGATCCCAAAATTGCTGACGTCATGCCCCGTGCAAAGAATGCTGAGACTGCTGGCAGGCGTAATCTCTTTACGGGACAGTCGCTTAGCATTTCTTTCAACCATTTTTTCAAAATTCAAAATTACATTGTCCATGCTTCTGTCTCCTTGCCTGTCAAAGCGGCAACCAGCTGAACTCATCGCCTTGCCGCAGATCTTTCAGCAGGGTCAACAATCCCGCGCTCCCGGTTGAAAAGTCCAAGCTCAGCTTGTAGCCATATTTTCCAGGCGCCAAAATTTCGTCATTGCCCGCGACCAAATACTGGTTCAAAGCAGCTAAAGCGTAATCCAGCAGCGCATAGTCACCATCGCCAGCCAGACTCTTGGCCAGCGGAAGCACGCCGCTATAACCCGATACCAGCGTCTCCATGTAGGTGCAATAGGTCAAACAAGACTTTTTCAGCTTATCAAACAAGAGCTGATATCTCTGCTTAAAAGCCGGATCCTCCCTCATGAATTTATGCATCAGCAGGGCCAGGCCGAAGTTTCCGTTTTCCAAATATGGAAGCAGCCTTGCAAAGCCGCGCGATTGATCGCTAATGGTCAAAGTCTCTGCTTCTTCAGCATGGTCCCGCAAGATCCGCGAAACGATTTCTTCCGCCGCTTCTTTTTGCCCTAATTGCCAAAAAAGCCAGCTCACGCCGCCCCAGCCTGTCAGCAGGCCAACATCCTCATCCGCGAAATTGGCAAAATCCACCTGCTCCCATCTGCCGGCCAGCTCTTCCGCGATTTTTTTACTTACTTCCGGGTCCTCTTCCAGCAAGGCCAGGGCAATCCCGGTCAAGCCCGTGGCCAGCGAATTATCCGCCATATTCAGATCAACTTTTTGTCGCAGGATTTGCCTCATCTGCTTAGCCAAGTCCGGAAAATCCCGCTTTTCCAAGACACTTGCCAAACCAGCTGTGCCGTTGAACAAGCCAATTGCCGCAGACTCTTCCGCAATCTTGATTATCTTCCCTTGATTTCTTGCTACCCAAGCCTGCAGGTCCGTGTTCTGGCCAACTGCCCATAAAATGCCCGCGGCGCCATGAGCTAAGTTCAACAGCTCCATAGGATCAGCATTTTCCTCATATAAATTTGGCACTAATCCTACCTGATCAAAGCGCGAATGCCGCAGGATCCCCCTAGTTAAGCCTTCTTTAAAAAAGTCCACGGTCTGCCGGCTCAGATCTTTCTCTGGAATAGTCAGGGGCTTTTCCAGAAAAATTGGTACGGACGCCTGCACGTTTCCAGCAATTTTCCGTAAAAATTGGACTACATCCTGGCCAAAATAGCCCCCAATCCATTTTTCCTGCTTGGCAATTATATCCGGCGCCAAATCAGCAACTGGAATGACCGGCAGGAAAAGATAGTAGGCAATCCGCGCCAAGGCAAAATCGTCAGCTTCCGCGTAAGTCTTGGCCGCCCGAGAAACAAAGCCAACCGTCGTCAGACCCGGGACATACTTTTCCCTAGCCTTGCCCGCGTTTTCAAGGTCAATCAGGCGGACGTCCCCATCTTCTGTAACCAGGATATTGCTTAAGGACAGGTCGCCAACGGCGAGACCACGGGCGTGAATCTGCTTTAGCAGCTCCTTCAGCTGCTCTAAAATTTTGCTCGCCTTGGCCTTATAGCGGGCCTTTTTTTCAAGATCCCCAACGACAAAAGGAAATTCCGTGGCCAGAAGCTCTTCCAGGCTTTGCCCGGCAATATATTCCTCGGCCAAAAAGTGGTGCCGCCATGAGGTAAAATCGGCCAGATAATTCACCACGCCTGGCAGGTCCGCCAACTGCCGCAAGATTTCAGCTTCATTTTCAACTCTGACAAAGCCATCCTTCAGATTGGCATCCAGGCCTGCTTGCCGGCGCCCTTCCTTTAAAACTACTTTTTTCCCCTCATACAAGGCCAAATACACCCCACCAGCATTGCTGAAGTGCAGGGCTTCTTTGACTTGATACTCCTCTAAAGGGGCGAAAGCTGCCTGCTTTGGAAAAGTATTTTTGCCAAAAATTGGCAGGTCTTTGACAAAATCAGGTTTCTGGTAATAAGGCAGCCGCTGGTCTTCTACTTTGTTTCCAGCCGGGTCATATATTGCCGGCACCCGCTCGCCAGCCGCGTTGACCAGATAAAGCGGCTTAAAGCCGCCATAACGGAAATAAACGTTGCTCTCCTGCCAGTTTTGGTCGCTCAAAATATATGGTCCCAGAGCAAAAGTTTCCGTCAGCTTTTGCAATTCTGCCAGCAGGCAAGCAAATTCCTCCTCGCCGCGCGGGTAAACCGTGATAAATTTCCCGCTTTCGCCGCGGTCAGCGTACTTGGAATTAGATTCAACGTATTGCTCCAGGCTGCTTTGAAACTTGAAAGAAACTTTCTGCTTGATCAGCCACGGCGCTACTGCATCCAGCATCCCCTGGGCCTGCTTAACCGTGGCACTCAAGTGAATCTTCCAGCCCTGGACTGGCAATTCATCTGGTTCATACAGGACGTAATGCCAATTGGCGGTCTTTTTCTCCAGCCAGGCCGCGTCCGGCCGGTCTTTAAGCGTAAAAAAGTGCTCTTCCTTCCCCTTTTGCCTGGTGTAAAAGAGGCTGCCTCTGTTCCGGGCCGCCTCCAAATACTTTATCTGCTCCTCCAACATGCCTGCCTACCTCTTTTCCTTAAGCTGCTGTTCATGAACATAACGGCGGTAGTCGGGAACTTTTTCCAGCAGTTCCTCATGACTGCCGCTGGCAACAACTGTTTTATTCTTGATGAAATAGATCCGGTCGCTGTTGGCGATCGTGGCCAGCCGGTGCGCGATCGTGATCTGGCCGCAGTTCTTGGTCCGCTTCAATCGGTCCAAGGCGGTCATGATGATTTTTTCAGTATCCGCGTCTAAATTCGATGTTGCCTCATCCAAAATCAAAAATTTAAAGTCGCGCAGGCAGGCCCGGGCAATCTGCAGCCTCTGCCTTTGCCCGCCGGAGAGCTGCTTTCCGCTCTCTCCCAGCAAACTGTCTAACCCTTTCGGCAATTTTTTCGCGTATTCCTCCAAACGCACCAGGGCCAAAGCATCCCAAAGCTCCTGATCCGTCACTTTTCTGTTTAAACCCAAAGTCAAATTATCGCGGATGCTCCCCGAGACAATCGTGTTTTCCTGCAGCACGACGCTGAAAAAGCCCCGCCATTGCTCCAGGGAAAAATCCGTGCTTGCCTGGCCGTTTAAGCTGATTCGGCCCGCGTCAACCGGATACAAGCGCGTGATAACGTTGACCAAGGTGGTCTTTCCAGCCCCCGTCGCCCCAACCAAGGCGATTTTTTCACCGCTTCTGATTTCCAAATCGACCTTTTCCAAGACTGGCAGCTCCTGGTAGGCAAAACTGACCTGGTCAAGCTTGAGCAGGCTGTTGCCTTGCGCGACTGCCCGCTGCTCCTTGCCAGCCGTTTCTTCAGCAGCTTCGTTAATGATTTCGCTGATCTTGCGCGTGGCGCCCAGCATTTGCTTTCTGTCAGAATAAAAAAGCGCGACATTGTTGATGGGAGCAATGATTTGAAAAAAGTACATCATAAAGGCCCCCAGGGTCCCAGATGACAGAGAACCGCTTTTTACCCTCAGTGTCCCATAAAGAACGACGGCCATAATCAGGCAAAAAGACAGCAGCGACTGCAAGGGCCCAATCACCGCCGCGATTCGGTCGCTTTTAAGGGACAGGCTGTAGAGCTTGTTGATCTCCCTGGTATTTTTGGCAAAAACGTCCTCTTCCGCCTTGTTCAATTTAACGGTCTTGATCTGCTTGATGCTTTCACTGGTGACCCCGGTCAAAGACGCCAGGCTGCTTTGGGTTTGGTCAGCGATCACTTCGCTGATTTTTCCTAAAGGAACCGTCACCAGTCCGTCAATAGGAAAGACCAGCAGCATGAGCAGGGTCAGCTTCCAGTCCAAAGAGAAGGTGATGAGCATCGTGCCCAAGATGGTCAAGCTGCCCGTAACCACCGCCGGGATCGTTTCGGTCAAAAAGCTTCTCAGCACGTTGACATCGTTGATGATCCGGCTGGTCAAATTGCCGCTGATCTGCTGATCAAAATATTTCTGTGGCAGGCGCAGGACCTGCTTTTGGAGACGCAGGCGCAGCTGGCGGACTTGGCGATCGCCTTCACTGCTGATCAAGTAGTCGCTTATAGTGCTGACCAGGAGATTGCCAATAAGGATCGCCCCGCCCAGCAGCAAGACTTTTTTAGAAAGTCCTGACCAGGCGAACTGCTTAAGGTTGATAAAATGGCGAACCAGCAGGGGCAGATACAAATTCAGCAAACTGGCAATTATGCTCAGCAGGATGCCCCAGAGCAAGCGTGGCGTGATCTTTAGCAGCTTCATGGCTTAACGGATTTTAAACGAAAAGTGGCTGTGGCTGTTTGGGCACATGATGCTGATGTGGCTGTAGGAATTGTGCCAATTCCAATGCTTGCTTCTTGGCTGCTCCAATTCCTTGAAAGCCTGGTTCAGCTCTTTTTCGATCATCAGAATATAATTTCCCATCAGTATTTCCTCCCTTAAGATCTCTAATCTCTGTCCTAATTCAATCATTAAGGCCAAATATTGATATGGATCTGATCACACAGAATACTAATATTGCTGTGACTGCCACCTCTTGTGCTTCGCCGCTTTTTAGCCCGAAGACTTGTAGCAATTCCTTGTAAATTCAATGCTGGATTATTTTCTGTTTGAAAATTTTGAGTATCTGTATTCATAGTTATTTCCTCCCTTAAGATCTATGCCTCTTGTTATATGCCTTTCCAGCCTCCCGCGTAAAAATAATTTTTGAGCGTCGAATTTTTAGCCTTGAGCGTTGCCAGCGTTGAACTTTGCCAGACGCTGCTTTAAGATAAATAACAACCGTTCTGTAACACGTGTATTTTCAAGGAAATAAAAAAATGATCAACAGCTTGTTCAACAATCTAGCTTTTAACCCTTACCTTTTCTCGGTCCTTCTGGCCTTTACCCTTGCCCGCCTAAAAAGGTCTGACCTGCTCCTTTATCCTCTCCTGCTACTCCCGGTGCTCTTTGGCTACCAATATGTCCTGGCGGCAATCATTGCCGTTCAATTAATCTCTCAGCTTTTCGCGCGCGGGCAGGGCAAAATCCTGAGCAGACTCTTCTTCTACTATTTGGTCTTGATCCTTTACCCCATCCTGGGTGAGCTCTTCGGCTGGATCGTCCAACTGCTCTTCTACTTTTTTACTCACCACCTGCTTGATCACGTGGCCATTAATTTAGTTTGCTTCCTTCCGGAAATCTTGATCTGCCTGCTCTTTTACTTTTTGAAAAAGCACTTCGCCCTAAATCTGGAAAAAACTGCTGCTGACGTCAAAGGCAATCCCAAGTTTTTAAACTTGCTGGTTTGGATCATTTGGTCCTTCCTGCTGGTCACCTACGCGATTTGGGTCATGCTTGAGGTATTCAATATCGCCCCCTTGGTGGAACTGGGCTTGATGACTATCGTGCTTTTGCTGATCACGGTCCTCTTTTTCAATCTCTACCAGGCGATTCAAGAGAACCAGGAAATTATGGCCACGCGGGTTCAAAAAGCAGAAATCCAGCAGATCCAGGAATATTCCTCCCGCTTGGAAGAGGCGAATATCTCCCTGCGCAAGGCGCGGCATGATTACAAAAACAGCCTCCTGGCCTTAAACGGCTACCTGCTGACCGACGATGTCGCCGGGGCCAGCAAGTACCTTGAAGAACTGGTCGCAGGCAGCAACCGCCTGCAAGAAGCGGCCAACTCAATGACTTTGGAACTAGCCAATCTGCAGATCAAGGAACTGAAATACTTGATCATCGACAAGCTGCAGCAGGCCCAAGACCAAGGCATCAAGACCAGGGTTGAAATCAACAAGCCAATTGCCTCTTTGCCCGTGAATATCGTGAACATCATCCGCTGCGTTGGCATTTTTTTGGACAACGCGATTGAAGCCTGCCAGTCACAGGCAGACGGGCAGATCAGCGTTCTGCTGACCAAATACTCGGGCAACAATTACTCCTTGATCGTGCAAAATACGATTTCCCAGCCAGTTAATCTTGCCCAAGTTCTGAAGCCAAGGGTAACGAGCAAGCAGGACCATGATGGCCTGGGACTTGATAATGTCAACGAAATAGTCAACAGTGACCCTTATTTGTCCTTGGAAATTGAGCAAAGCCCCAGCGAAATTTCATTTGAACTAGTTATTCAGAAGGGATAGAAAAATGCTAGCCATCATCGTTTTGGAAGACAATACCGCTGAACGTGAAATCATTCAGCAAATGATTGAAAACAGAATCCAGATCAACCCGACGCCTGCTGCTTATGATGCCCGTGTCGTCTTGAGTACCGGTGATCCTCACAGCGTATTGGCTTATATCGCGGAGCATCAAGACCTGAACTACCTGGCCTTTTTGGATATTGACCTGAAGACCAGTCTGGACGGCATTGAAGTCGCCAGCCGGATCAAAAATATCGGTATTTTAAGCCAAATCGTCTTTGTTACTGCCGACGCGACGGCCTTGCGGCTAACCATTGAGCGGCACGTTGAGCCATTGGACTATATCACCAAAGACGCGGCTCCCGCGCAAATCCAGCACAGAATCTATGAAACAGTTGATACCGCGTATAAGCGCTACCGACTGACCATGACTTCGGCAAAGCAGACAAGCTATTTTACCTACAGCAAAATCCGCAATTTCGTTGAAAAAATTCCACTTGCTGACCTCTATTACATCAGTATTCAGCCGAAGAAGTACAAGACCTTGCGGGTTTATGCAAAAAATAAGGTCTTCGATTGCCTGGGCACCCTCAAGGATTATGAAAAAAGGTATCCAAGCTTGGTTCCAGCTGACCGGCAAAGCTTGATAAACCTGGATGCAGTGCAAAATTACGATGAAAAAAAGGGCATCGCCTATTTTGATCAAGGCATTGCCCATTCCGTTGCCGTCCGTCGCCGGCGGTCTGTCATGTTGAAACTGAATGCAACAAAAAATGACCTTGCTTAAACAAGGTCATTTTCTTTATATATGCTGACTAGAGGATTCGAACCTCCGACCCCTTCATTACTAGTGAAGTGCTCTGCCAACTGAGCTAAGTCAGCGACTCTTGTGCCTTAACACAGTTATTAATTAAACCATAAAAACGTGTCCTTGACAAGAGCTTTTACCAAAAAAATTGAAATTATCTGTTTTTAACCGTGAATCGGGGCAAAGAAGTAGAAGATTACCGCCAAAATCACCAAGTACGCCACTTGCACGCCGGCCGCGAGCTTAAGTGTCTTTTCCATCCCCTGCATGGCCGGATCCTGCCGTTGGCTGTACAAGTACACCAGTGGCAGCCAGCCCCAAAATGGCAGGACAAAGCTCAAGACCGTGAGCAAGGTCAGCCAGATTGACTTAACTGTTACAACTTTCATTCGTCTCATCTCCTTTTCATTCTATGCCGTAATCATACACCTTTAAAGTTTTTTGTAAATAAAGAATTACATCAAATCAATAAAAGCCTTCCCTGCCCCGCTTTTTGCGCAATAATGTACAATGTTAGCTAAGGAGGTTTTTGCGATGGCATCAACATTAGACTATCTGCGCTGGCGAGGCGATCTGCCTTTTCAAGCTTGCCCTTTCAACAGCCTGGATGCTTCCCTAATGGCATCCCTGGCCTACCTTCCCTTTGACGGCAGCACGGTTGGCCACAGCCTAGGCGAGGTCTGCCAGTCCGTCTACCAGCGAGAGGGCCATGACTGGCAGGGCCTGGACAAAACTGAACTCCTGCTCTTGCCCAAGTCCCCCCGCCTGGCTGACTTGACCGTCCTGGACTGGGTCAACAAGATGGAGATTGAGCCCGAACCCATCCAGTTCAACGCTGGCGCCTTCCGCTTGGACGACCGGACCATCCTGGTCGCCTACCGGGGCACCGACCAGTCCATGATCGGCTGGAGCGAGGACATGGTCATGAATTATACACCGGAAATTACCGGACAAAAGCTGGCCGCTAAATATCTCAACCAGATCGGCCAGGCCTACCCAAATGACCGGATCTATATCACCGGCCACTCCAAGGGGGGCAACTACGCCCACTACGCTTTGGCCTTTGCTGACCCGCAGATTCAAGCCCGGGTCATCAAGTCCTACAGTTTTGACGGGCCTGGCTACCGGCACCAGATTTACGGGACCAGCGGCTTCCAAGACAATATCAAAAAGATGAAGACCTACATCCCGGAAAGCTCCATCGTCGGCTGCATGCTGGACCATACTGAGCGCGTCTTGGTCGTCAAGTGCACCCAGCCAGCACTCAACCAGCACGACCCAAGAACCTGGAGCGTTGGCCGGGACAGCTATGTTTTGGCGCAAGAAGGCCTTACAGCTACAGCCCGGGTGATCCGCCACTCCCTGATCGCCTTCAACCACCAGATTCCCGCGGAAAAAAGAGGGCAGATGTGGTCCGCTCTTTTTGAAGCTTTTGGCAGCCTGGACATCACCAAGATCAAGCAGATCAGCGGTTTTACCGGCACCTACCGTTTTGGCCGGGCATACTTTGCCATGGATCCGGAAATGCGGACTATCTTCCGGCAGATTTTTAACAACATTATTGAAACGACCCGGCAGAGCCTTACCCTGCCCTTCAACAAAAGCGAGGATCCCTACAAGGACCGGCCTAATTTCAATGACTCAAAGAAAGGGCCAATCTTCTTTGAGGCCTACGACATCAAGCAAGAATAACAAAAAGCGCGAATCAGCAACGATTCGCGCTTTTTTGCTGGCTAAAGCAAATTGAAAGATACTGGATAGACCTTTGGAACAAAGTACATGCCGATCCAACGTACAATATACTTGACTGATCCTTCATCCGCGATTAGCGGCGAGATTCTGGCAAATTCCTTTTGAAAGTCCTGGGTTGTCAGCTTCATCGCATCTTCGGCTGAAAAGACCATATCAACCGTCTTCTTCACTAGCTTATCCTCTACCGTAGGATCATTGACCCCCATTTCCAGTAAAAACAAGCTTAGAGAAACGGGGCTTTCAATACTGTCATTCCGCGACAAAGCCATTTCTTGCATGGCCTCAACCAACATCTTGGTTATAGCCGCGTGATTTTCCTCCGTGATCATGCCGTTATACATTGCATGCTCCTCCTTATATGAAAATTTGCTCTATTTTATCAAACAAAAGTACTTAAAAGCAACGCAAATAGGACTCCTCTGCTTTCATCTATCCGGTCTTCGCTAGATTCCCTTCCGACGTCTAGCTAAACTATTCCGGTTTTCTTCTTGAAATTCCTTTTCGGCTTGTTGGGCGATTGCAACCATCAACTCAGTTGTTTTAGTGCTAACTTCCCAGGCCAATCAAACTCAAGTCGCCTAATCAAGTGCTCTAAACCCGCAAAAATACTACATTTTTAGCACATCTTTGCTTGCATTGATGTGCTTTTCTATGTTATAATTTGAGTATGATATCATACTCAATGAAGGAGAGCATCATGTACTACAACTGCCTAGTAAATATTCCTAAGAACACTGGTAAAATTTCCAGAAATAAACGAGGCAAGACTACCTACATCGAATACACTTATGCTAGAGAGTACCTTCCCGAGAAGAAATACAACGTCGCCAAAAGAACGACCATTGGGAAAGCTGCCCCTGATCATCCGGGAATGATGTTCCCTAACCCCAACTTCGAAAAATTCTTCCCTGATGTTGAGATTCCCGCCGAAGGAACGGCGGCTGAACCAGTCAATGAGTCCAGAAGCAGCTGTATCCGAATTGGTGCCTTCTCTGTAGTCAGACGAATTATTGAAGACTACAAGCTCGCTGAACACTTGAAGCGCTGGGATGATCGGGGAAAAGGACTGCTCCTTGACCTGGCCGCGTACTCTGTTATCGCAGAAAGCAACGTGGCTCAGCACTTCCCGGATTATGCCTACAACCATCCATTGATGACGCCACAGAACAAGATTTACAGTGACTCTACAATCTCGCGCTTCATTCGCGAGATCGATGACAATGACAGGGTCGACTTCTTGAACAGCTGGAACGCCACCCATGACAAGAATGAGAAAATCTACGTTTCCTATGACTCCACCAACAAGAACTGCAAGGCTGGAGATATTGAGATGGCTGAATACGGTCACCCCAAGAATGACGTTGGCGCGCCAATCATCAACTACTCGATTGCTTACGATATGACCAATGAGAAGCCCCTGCTTTACGAGAGCTACCCGGGCAGTATCGTTGACGTCTCGCAGCTGAAATACATGCTGGAGAAGATTCGCGGCTACGGCTATAAGAAGATAGGCTTCATCCTTGATCGCGGATACTTCAGTAAGGCTAACATCCAGTTCATGGACTCATGTGACTATGATTTCGTGATGATGGTTAAAGGCAGAGCCTCCTTTGTACACGGCTTGATCATGGAGCACATGGGTGACTTCGAATCAAAGAGAGCCTGCTCAATCAAGGCTTACCGGACTTATGGTATGACGGTTAAAGCCAAGCTGTACGCGGATGACGACACTGACCGCTACTTCCACATCTACTACAAAGCCAAGAAGCAGGCCAGCGAACGTGCTAGACTGGAAGCTGATCTGGACCGAATGGAAGCCGAGATGGACAAGATAAAGGGCAGAGAATACAAGCTTCCAAAGAGATACGAGCACTACTTCAAGCTTACCTACCACAAAGGCAAGTTCTATGGCTACGAGGAGCGGGAAGATGTCATTGAACGAGAGCTGCAGCTGTGCGGCTATTTCGCAATTGTGACCTCTGAAAAGATGACGGCTTCAGAAGCTTTGAACCTTTACAAAAGCCGCGATATCTCAGAAAAGCTGTTTGGCAGTGATAAGACCTTCCTTGGCAACCGTTCATTCAGAGTCGCAAGCAGCCAGGCAGCTGAAGCGAAGATCTTCATTCAGTTCATTGCTTTGATAATCCGGGCAAGAATCTACACGCTTCTGAGAAAACGTAAAGCCGAAATGCCGGGCAAGCCTAACTATCTGAACGTACCTTCGGCACTGAAAGAGCTCGAAAAGATTGAACTGATACGACAGCCGAACGGCAACTATAAGCTCGATCACGCAGTCACGGCTACCCAGAAAGTAATACTAGGCGCTTTTGGGCTAGACGAAGAATGGATCAAAGCACAGGCAAGACTGATTGGAAAAGACATTAAGAACGCCGCAATGCCAGAAGAACAGAAAGATGATGATGAAGATGCCGAGAACGAAGAGTATTAAAACTATTGAAGCAGAGATCTCCCAAACAGAAGAACAGCTCCGACGCCTCAAAGAGCGCTGCGATAAAGCGTCAGAGAAGCTTGATGCCCTCTATGAGCTCAAGAAGCACCGAGAGCAGGAGGAATTACTAAAAGCTATTGATAAAAGTACCAGAACCAAAGCTGAGATCCTCGCGTTTCTAGAAAGTCATGCATAAAAAGAAATACGGTTAGCAGAAAATCTGCCAACCGTATGGTTTGAGTTGTAAAATCCTGGGAAACTAGCATTTAGACAAATCTATTTCCACATTATGGTTTGTAGAAATAACATTAGTGCGTACCCCTCTATCGGTCTTTTCAGAGTTATATACCATAACACAATCTTTTTCCCTAACATGACTGTACTTTTCTTTAGCCCGTTCAGAAGCAAGGCTCAGCAGACTTCTAGGTGAGTACAGATTAACTTGAAAATCCTTCAATGCGAGCATGAGATCCCGGTCCTCTGTCCTCAGTGCTCGATTGAAGTTGATCGTCTTTGCTTGTCCAACTTTGCTCAAGTCAGTAATAATCAAGGTATCTGCATCTGTAATTTTCTCTAGCTTATCCAATACTGCCAACTTTTCAAATGTATAACCATAGTTTTCGAGACATAGTGGTCGCCTTGGCGTATAACCCTTTTTGAATCGCTTAAAAACTTGACTAGCTGAAATATTCAAATATTTTAGTCCAAGTAAATGCTCAAAATTCTCTTTTTTAAAGCGAACTGGAAGAATTGAAATGCCTCTATCGTCTTTAAAAGCATAGTTTACCCTCATATTCTTTCCAGAAATAGCATCATAGAATTTTACTGCCTTTTGAATAGATTTAGAATATCTATTCAATAAATCTATTTCTTTCTTGTTAGGAAGATGATAGTTTCGAGGAATATCTAAATCTCTGATGTCACCATAATAGCTATTAAACTTAAAGTTTTCCATCTTAAATCCTCTGTGCTAAAATAAATGTAGGTTAACAAATGAGGCAAATCTGACTTCTAATTAACTGCTATCTAAGCAGGATGGGCCGCCCGATACCCGACGCTATGCCGATGTCAAAATGGCGAATTTAACCACTCAGCAGGTAAAACCTGGTCATGCTAAGGCGGCATGAATTTCCTCCCCCTTCAACACGGAGGGTTTTCTTTTTATTTTTGCAAGTTTAAAAAAGAAGTGCGTTTTTTGCGCACTTCTTTTTCTTTTCCCCCTACCCCTGGGCCTCATGGCCTGGGTCCAGGTTGGAGAAGCGGTTGTAAGGCTTGGAGAACATCAGCTTGGCTGATCCCCGCCGGCCTGACCGGTTCTTTTCAATAATAACTTCAACTTCAACGTTTTCCGGATCGTCCTTCGGTTCCTCACCGTCGTCATCCTCATCCCGGTAATAGTCGTCCCGGTAGAGGAAGCCAACGATGTCGGCGTCCTGTTCGATTGACCCGGATTCCCGCAAGTCTGACAAAATTGGCCGCTTGTCCTGCCGCTGCTCAACTGACCGCGACAACTGCGACAGGGAAATTACCGGCACGTGCAATTCCTTGGCCATCTTCTTGAGCTGGCGGGAGATCGCGGAAACTTCCTGCTGGCGGGACTCAGTCTTTGGCCCTTCAATCAGCTGCAGGTAGTCGATCACGACCAAGCCCAGGTCGCCCCGCTCCTTTTGCAGGGCCAGGCACTCGGCCCGGATTTCGCTGATCTTGATCCCCGGCGTGTCATCGATATAAATCGGAGCATGCCGCAAGACATTCCCCGCCATTTCCAGCTGTTTCCACTCCTTTTGGTCCAGGATCCCCGTTCTGAGGTGCTGGGAGTCGATCAGGCCCGTTGAGGCCAGCATCCGCTGCACCAGCTGCTCACCAGACATTTCCAGGGAGAAGACCGCTACCGGCTTTTTCTCAGTAACGCCCACATTCTTGGCGATGTTCATGGCAAAAGAGGTCTTCCCGACACCCGGCCGGGCCGCCAAAATGATCAATTCGTCATCATGCAGCCCCGTCGTCATCTCGTCCAGGTAGGCAAAACCCGTCCGTAGACCCGTAACCGCGTCCTGGTTCTGAGCATTATTTGAAATCTGCTCCAAGGCCCCGGCAACCAGGTCCTCAATCTGGTGAAAACCCCCGCTCCCCTTTTCATTGGAGACGTTCATGATCTCATTTTCAGCGTTGCTGAGGATCTCATCCACGCTGTCAGACCCTTGAATGGCACTGGAGATGATCTTCTGGCTGGCGTTGATCAGGTTGCGCAGCTGGGCCTTCTGGTGAACGATGCGGGCATAGTCCTTGGCGTGAAAGGCAGTTGGCGTTGCCAGCAAAAGCTCTGACACGTAGGCCATGTCGCCCAGTTCTTCCAATTGTCCCCGCCGCTTGAGCTCCTCTTGCAGGGTAACCAGGTCGATTGACCTGCTCTCGTCATAGAGGGCCAAAAGGGCGCTGTAGACCAGGCGGTTGGCATGTTCATAAAAATCAGTCGGCTCTAAGACCGAGCTAACTTCGTTGATGACTTCGGGATCAATGAAAATCGCCCCTAAAACGGCTTTTTCAGCAGCAGAATCATGCGGGATCTGCTGCGTGACAAGATTATCCATCAATCACGGCTTCTTTCAGCTTCTTAATTTTCTTGGGTAACGTGGACCCGGACCTTTGATTCAACACCCTTGAAGAGCTTGACTGGCACATTAGTGTAGCCCAGAACCTTGATTGGTTCCCGCAGTTCCAGCTTGTGCTTGTCCAGCTTGATGCCGAACTGCTTGTCCAGGCCTTCGATGATCTTCTTGCTGGAGATTGAACCGAAGAGGCGGGAGTCGCTGCCGGCCTTGGACTTCAGTTCAACCATAGTTTCGTCAGCTTCCAGCTGCTTCTTGATCTCTTGGGCAGCTGCCTTTTGCGCTTCGTATTCAGCCTTTTCGTTGGCTTCCACCCGCTTCAGGGTGTTCAGGTTGCCCTTGTTGGCTTCCTTGGCCAGCCCCCGCTTGATCAGGTAGTTTTGGGCGTAGCCGTCTGGCACGTCCTTGACCTGGCCCCGCTTGCCTCTGCCCTTAACGTCTTGCATAAAAATAACTTTCATCTTTCATAGCTCCTTTTCTTCTTTAACTGTTTTCTTCCAGATATTCGTCAATGGCCGCCAGCAAGCGCTGACAGGCCTCTTCCACCGTCACGTCCTTGATCTGGGTCGCCGCGTTGGACAAGTGGCCACCCCCGCCCAGCTTCTCCATGATCACCTGGACGTTGATATGACCCATCGACCGGGCCGAAATTCCGACCTTGTCGCTGCTTCTTCTTGTGATGGCAAAAGATGCCGACACCCCTTCCAAATCCAGGGCCGTGTCGGCTGCCTGGGCGGTCAGGATCGGGTCGATCACCTTGTCCTCCGGCCCCTGCATGACCGCCATCTTCGGCCGCAGCATCTGCAGGCTGGCCACCAAGTGGCTCTTGACCAGGAAGCTGGAAATGTCTTCCTTCAAAAGCTCGCTGACCACCGAGGAGTCCGCCCCGATCGACCGCAGGTAGCTGGCCGCGTCAAAGGTTCTGGTCCCCGTTCTGAGGGAGAATTCCTTGGAGTCGACCGTGATCCCGGCCAGCATGGCCGTGGCTTCCAGGTTGGTCAAGACCCGGTTGTCCTCAGCTGGCTGCTGGTATTCGACCATTTCCGTCACCAGTTCGCTGGCTGAGGAAGCATATGGCTCCACGTAGGTCAGCATCGGGTTCTCCGGGAATTCTTCCCCCCGCCGGTGGTGGTCGATTACCACGATCCGGTTCTTCAAGCGGTCATAGAGCTTCTGGTCATAAGTGATGGAGTACTTGGAGTGGTCCACCATGACCAAAAGGGAGTTGTCCGTCACGACCGCGTTGGCCTCATCCGGGCTGACAAACAGGTCCAGCTGGGGGTCAGCCGCCTGCATCTTCTTGACCAGGCGGTCAACGTCATAGTTGCAGTGGGCCGTGTCCAGCAAAAAGTGGGCCTTGACCCCGTGCAGACGGGCGATCTTGACGACCCCGATCCCGCTGCCGACAGAGTCCATATCAGGCCGCTGGTGCCCTTGGACGAAGACCTGGTCAACATCCTTGAAGAGCTCGCCCAAGGCCTGGGAAACCATTCTGGCCCGGACCCGGGTGCGCTTTTCCATTGGGTTGGACTTGCCCCCGTAGAAGCGGGCCACCTGGCCCAGTTCCCTAAGAACTACCTGGTCCCCGCCCCGGCCTAAGGCCAGGTCCAAGTTGGCCTGGGCCTGGTTGGCGATCTTTCTCAGTGACTCGCCCCCGTAGGCAATCCCGACCGACAAGGTCAAAGGAGTGTTGTTCCGGCTGGTTTCCAGGCGGATCTTGTCCAAAACTGAGAACTTGTCTTCTTCCATGGCTTCCAGGTCCTGCAAGTGGGCCAGAAGCAAAAAGTGGTCCTCATCGATCCGCTTCAGGTAGGCCTTGAACTTCTTGGCATAGTCGTTCAAGGTCGTCTGCAGGTAGGTGCTGGTTCTGGCCAGTTCCTGGTCGTGCATCCGCTCGCTGAGCTCGTCGTAGTTGTCGACAAAAATCTGGCCGATAGCCAGGCGCTCAGCCCGGTACTTGTCAGCCAAGTCAGCATAGCGGGTAATGTCGAGCAGATAAATGACCCCGATGCTGTCTTGGACGACCATTTCAAATTGGTGGTCCCCCCACTTGACCACCTTGCTTTCAGAAGTCTGGGCCTCAAGGGCTTCTTCAACCAGCTTGCCCAGCTTCCGGTCGACTGCCGTAATCGTCTTGCCGATGGCGTCCTTGTCGCCCAGATAGAGCTGCAGGTAGGGGTTGACCCATTGGATGTGCCGGGATTCGTCGTAAAGGAGGATCCCCAGCGGCATCTTGATCATGGCCTCCTGCTCCCCCCGCTTGATCCGGTAGGAGAGGTTGGCCGCGTAATTGTTGGTATTTTTCGCGAGAATGTAAACGCCGAAAACGACCCAAAAGACATCCACGATCAGGACCAGCAACAGCGCCACCCCGAAGATCCGGTTGATGAAGAAAGCCACAACCGTGCTCAGCACCGTCAAGAAGGCGACGCTTGAGAAGGCAATGATCAATCTGGAATCCCGGACGAATTCTGGCAATTCAAGTTTGCGTAAAAAGTTTTTCATAAAATTCTTCCACATCTTTAAAGCAGACTAAACTATCTCCATTATAACCTATTGCCGGCCGCCACAAAACAGAAAAGAAAAAGAGACCGGGAGGAGTCCAGCTCCTTTCGGTCTCTTTATTTGCTTATTGATCCTGCTGCTTAGTCTTCAGCTACGAATGGCAGAAGGCCCATAATCCGGGCTCTCTTGATAGCGTTGGCAACCTTGCGTTGGTTCTTAGCGCTAGTACCAGTGACACGACGTGGCAAGATTTTACCTCTTTCTGAGATAAAACGTTTCAACAGATCAACATCCTTGTAGTCTACGTAGTCGATGTGGTTGGCTGCGATAAAGTCAACCTTGCGGCGACGACGACCACCTCTTCTTTGTTGAGGCATGTCTTCAGATCCTTTCTTGTGTAATTTTAAAATGGAAGATCGTCATTTGAGACGTTGATTGCACCGTCAGAGCTGTCGAACGGGTTGGCATTCGTATCTCCGCCGGCAAAGCCGTCTTTCTTGTTATCTTCATTGAATCCGGCATTAGCAGCCCCGTTTGATTGGGCTGGGTTGCCGAAGGCGTTATTGCCAGCATAGCCGCTGCCGCCGCCAAATCCGGAGTTGAAGCCGGAGTTTTGGCTTTGACCTTGGCCGTAGCCGCCAAACCCGCCGTTTTGCTGACGGCTTTCACGCTCGCGGCGTGATTCGAGCAGTGAGAAGTTGTCCACGAGGACTTCTGTCACGTAAACTCTTTGGCCGTCCTTGTTATCATAGTTTCTGGTCTGGATCCGGCCCTGGATGCCCACCAAACTGCCCTTGCTGGTGAAGTTGCAGAAATTCTCCGCAGCCTTGCGCCAAATCACGCAGCTGATGAAGTCCGCTTCTCTCTGGCCTGATGCATTGGTAAACTGCCGGTCAACGGCTAAAGTGAACGTAGCAACCGAGATGCCGCTCCCAGTAGTACGTAATTCAGGATCACGTGTTAAACGGCCAACAAGTACAACATTATTGATCATACTTATTTCCTTCCTATTCCTGTATTACGGAAAACTACAATTACTTGTCTAACTTGACAGTCATTGAACGCAGAACTGAGTCGTCGATCTTGCTCAAACGGGCAAATTCGTTGACAGCAGCAGCGTCGTCAGCAGTGAAGGTCATGATGTAGTAACTACCTTCACGATACTTTTCGATTTCGTATGCGAAACGACGCTTGCCCCAGTCCTTAGCTTCAACCATTTCACCACCATTGTCAGCGATCACCTTAGTGTACTTGTCAATAATGGCCTTCTTTGCTTCATCGTCAACGTCTGGCTTGATGATGTAAGTAATTTCGTACTTGGTTGTCATAGACTATTGCACCTCCTTTTGGACTAAATGGTTCTTGCTAAAATCAAGAACAAGGAGTAATTGATCTAATTACTCGCAATGCCTAATTTTAGCACAAAATAAAAAAATTACCAAACATTTTTTACACGTGATCCGGGATTTTCTTCCCACTAACTATTACGCCAAAAATGCTGGTAATTTTTTATTTTATCTTACTTTTTTGTTTTTGCTTCTTAGGCTTCCGTTTCCGGCTCGCTTTCAGCTTCGTCTTCGTCTTCAGCCGGTACGACTGCCATGCTTGCCACGGCATTGCCGTCAGCTACCTTGATCAGGCGAACGCCCATAGTTGACCGGCCAGTCTGGGAGACATCGCTGGTCTTGAAGCGGATCATGATCCCGTCAGTGGTGATCAGCATGATGTCGCTTTGCCCGTCAACCACGGCCACGCCAGCCAGAGGACCGTTCTTTTCGCCGATCTTGGCGGTCTGGATCCCCTTGCCGCCCCGGCCCTTGACCGGGTATTCGCTGGCCGCGGTCCGCTTGCCGTAGCCCTTTTCAGAGATGGTCAGAACTTCATCTTCCGGCTTTAAGATCCCGGAGCCAACCACGTAGTCGCCTTCGCGGAGGTTGATCCCCCGGACGCCGGCCGCGCTTCTGCCCATGGCCCGGACGTCGTCTTCATTGAAGGTCACGGCGTAGCCCTGGTGGGTGGCAATCAAAATGTTCTGCTGACCGTCAGTGGTCAGAACGTTGGACAGTTCGTCGCCGTCCTTCAAGGTCAAGGCAATCAGACCGTTGGTCCGGATGTTTTCAAATTCCTTGATCTTGGTCCGCTTGACCGTCCCAAGCTTGGTGATGAAGAAGGCGTAGTCGTCTTCATGCCCTTGCGGCACGCTGACCACGGTCTGGATGTGCTCTCCCTTCTCCAGCTGCAGGAGGTTGACGATTGGCAGGCCCTTGGCGCTTCTGCCGTATTCCGGGATTTCGTAGGCCTTCTTCATGTAGACCTTGCCCTTGTTGGTGTAGAAGAAGAGGTAGTCGTGGGTGCTTGAGTAGAGCAGGTGCTCGATGAAGTCGCCCTTTTGGACGCCCATCCCCTTGATCCCCTTGCCGCCGCGGTTCTGGGTCTTGAAGTCGTCGATCAGCATCCGCTTGACATAGCCCTGGTGGGTCAAGGTCAAAAGGACGTCTTGTTCTTCGATCAAGTCTTCGTCTTCGATCGTGACCACTTCGCTGGCCGTGATCTGGGTCCGGCGCTTGTCGCCAAAGCGCTTCTGGATATCCAGCAGCTCGTCGTAGATGATCTGGTCGATTCTTTCCGGCTTGGCCAGAATGTCCTTGTAGTCAGCAATCTTGACCAAAAGCTCCTGGTATTCGCCTTCGACCTTGTCTCTTTCCAAACCGGTCAGGCGGACCAGACGCATGTCCAGGATGGCCTGGGCCTGGCGGTCGTCCAGGTCAAAGCGGCTGATCAAGCCCGCCTTGGCGATGTCGCTTGATTCAGAGTTCCGGATCAGGCTGACGATTTCGTCGATATGATCCAGCGCTACCCGCAAACCTTCCAGGATGTGGGCTCTGGCTTCAGCCTTTTCCAAGTCGAACTTGGTCCGGCGGGTGATTACGTCTTCCTGGTGGGCCAGGTAGTACTGCAGCATCTGCTTCAAGGTCAGGAACTTCGGTGCCCCGTCCACGATCGCCACCATGTTCATGGCGAAGTTGGACTGCATCTGGGTTTCCTTGAAGAGGTTGTTCAAAACCACGCTGGCGCTGGCATCCCGGCGCACGTCAATCGTGATCCGCATCCCGCTCTGGTCGGATTCATCTCGGACCCCGGTAATGCCGTCGATAACCTTGTCGCGGGCCAATTCAGCAATCTTCTGAACCAATTCAGCCTTGTTGACCAGGTAAGGAATCTCGCTGACGATGATTCTTTCCCGCCCGCTCTTTTCCGTTTCGATTTCGGTCTTGGCCCGGACGACGATATTGCCCTTGCCAGTTTCATAAGCGTGCAGGACCCCGCCCCGGCCCATCAAGATCCCACCGGTTGGGAAGTCCGGCCCTGGGATGGCCTTCATCAGTTCCTTGGTCGTCACGTCCGGGTTCTTCATCAGCATGTGAATGCCGGAAATGACTTCAGACAGGTTGTGCGGCGGAATGTTGGTGGTCATCCCGACCGCGATACCGCTGGAACCGTTGACCAGAAGGTTAGGAATTCTGGCTGGCAGGACGGTCGGTTCGTTTTCCGTGTCGTCGTAGTTTCTCTGCCAGTCAACCGTGTTCTTGTTGATGTCGCGGAGCATTTCCACGGCAATCTTGCTCATTCTGGCTTCAGTGTAACGCATGGCAGCCGGCCGGTCACCGTCAACGGAACCGAAGTTGCCGTGCCCGTCTACCAGCATGTAGCGGTAGGCAAAGTCCTGGGCCATGTGAGCCATGGCCAGGTAAATGGAGGAGTCGCCGTGCGGGTGGTACTTACCCATGACGTCCCCGACGATTCTGGCACTCTTCTTGTAAGGCTTGTCTGGAGTCACGCCCAGCTCGTTCATCCCGTACAGGATCCGCCGCTGGACCGGCTTCAAGCCGTCGCGGACGTCTGGCAAAGCACGCGCCACGATGACGGACATGGCGTAGTCCAAGAAGGAGCTCCGCATCGTTTGCGTCAGATCGACATTTCTGATCCGCCGGTCTTGTCCTTGATTTTCGTTATCCATTCCTACCTCCCATTAAGCATCCAAGTTTTCAACATATTGGGCATTGTCTTCGATGAACTTCCGCCGCGGGCCAACTTCGTTGCCCATCAGCATTTCAAAGACTTCATCCGCGTCCTTGGCGTATTCCGGGTCTACCCGGTCCAGGCGGCGGTTTTCTGGGTCCATGGTCGTCTCCCACAATTGTTCAGCGTCCATTTCCCCCAGCCCCTTGTAGCGCTGCACGATTGGCTTCGGGCTTGGCTGCAATGACCCAAGGTAGTCGTGGAGTTCTTCGTCAGTGTCCAGGTACTTGATCAGCTTGCCCTGGCGCACTTGGTACAGAGGCGGACGGGCGATGTAAACGTAGCCCTTGTCGATCATCGGCCGCATGTAGCGGTAGAAGAGAGTCAAGAGCAGGGTCCGGATGTGGGCCCCGTCGACATCGGCGTCAGTCATGATGATCAGCTTGTGGTAGCGGGCCTTGGAGACGTCAAAGTCTGCCCCAAAGCCAGTCCCCAGGGCCGTAAACAAGGTCCGGATTTCCTGGTTGGCCAGGATCCGGTCCATTGAGGCCTTTTCCACGTTCAGGATCTTCCCCCGGATTGGCAGAATGGCCTGGGTCAGCCGGCTCCGCCCTTGCTTGGCGCTGCCGCCGGCGGAGTCCCCTTCGACGATGAAGAGTTCGGAGATGTTCGGGTCATTTGAAGTGTTGTCGGCCAATTTGCCTGGCAGGTTGGCGATTTCCAGGCCGGACTTCTTCCGGGTAACTTCCCGGGCGCGCTTGGCGGCAACTCTGGCTCTTTCGGCCAATTGCCCCTTTTCCACGATCTTGCGGGCTACCTGCGGGTTTTCCATCAAGAAAGTGGAGAAGGTTTCAGAGAAGGCCCGGTCAACGGCAGTTCTGGCGTCGGAGTTGCCCAGCTTGGTCTTGGTCTGCCCTTCAAACTGCGGGTTCGGGTGCTTGACGGAAATCACGGCCGTCATCCCTTCCCGGATGTCCTCCCCAGACAGGTTGTCGTCGTTTTCCTTCAAGATCTTGGCCTTGTGGGCGTAGTCGTTGACCACCCGGGTCAAGGCTGTCTTGAAGCCCGCCTCGTGCATCCCGCCTTCATAGGTGTGGATGTTGTTGGCAAAAGTCATCAAAGTCGTCTTGTAGCCGGTCGTGTACTGCAGGGAGACTTCAACGTCGATGCCCTCGTACTTGCCTTCCACGTAGATTGGCTCGTCAAAAAGCACCTCCTGGCCCCGGTTGAGGAAGGAGACGTATTCCTTGATCCCGCCTTCGAAGTGGTAGACGTCGGTTTCCGCCGTATCCTTGCGCTTGTCAGTGAAGGTCAGCTTCAGCCCCTTGTTCAAGAAGGCCAGTTCCCGGATCCGGTTCTTCAAGATCTTGTCGTCAAAAACCGTGGTTTCCGTGAAGATGTTCGGGTCCGGCCAGAAGTGGACGATGGTCCCGTGTTCAGTCAAAGGCACGGTCCCGACTTCCTTCAGCTCTTCAACGACCCGGCCGTGGTCAAAGGCAATGTGGTACTTCTTGCCGTCCCGCATAACCGTCACGTTCAGCTTGGTGGACAGGGCGTTGACAACTGAAGCCCCGACCCCGTGCAGACCACCGGAAACCTTGTATCCGCCACCGCCGAACTTACCACCGGCGTGCAGAACCGTATAAACGGTTTCAACGGCTGGCCGGCCGGTCTTCTTTTCGATGTCGACCGGGATCCCCCGCCCGTCGTCTTGAACAGTCACGCTGTTGTCTTCGTTGACGGTGACTTCGATCTTGGTCGCAAAGCCCGCCAGGGCTTCGTCGATCCCGTTGTCGATGATTTCCCAGACCAGGTGGTGCAAGCCTTGGGAGCTGGTTGAGCCAATGTACATCCCCGGACGCTTGCGTACGGCTTCCAGGCCGCCAAGGACTTGAATCTGGCTGGCATTGTACTTGTCAGCTTCTTTTTCAAACTGCTTGGCCTTCTTCAATTTGTTATCTTCGTCTGCCATTTAATCCTTCCTCTTTTTCTATAATTTGGCCGGAATGGATGTAAAAAATTCGCGGCTGTTTGACTATTTCCTGGGAAATACCATCCAGATCGGTTGTCGTAATAAAAGTCTGGGTTTGACCATGGATGAAATTGAGCAGGGCCGCCTGGCGGTTCTGGTCCAGTTCGCTCATCACGTCGTCCAAAAGCAGGATCGGCTCTTCTCCCGTCAGCTGCTTGATCAGCTGGATTTCCGCCAGTTTCAGGCTGAGGGCAATGGTCCGCTGCTGGCCCTGAGAGGCAAACAGGTGGGCATTCTTGCCGTCCAGCTGAAATTCCAGGTCGTCGCGGTGGGGGCCCAGCTGGGTCGTGGCCCGTCTGAGCTCATCGTCAGCGATCTGGTCAAAGCGGTCCAGCAGCTTCTGCTTGATCTGGGCCGGCTGGTCTTCATCCGTAATTTCCTTGGCTGAGGGCCGGTAAAGGACCCGCAGCTCTTCTCTTTGCCCGCTGATGGCCCGGTAGGCCTCGGCCGCGTAACGGTTGAGGTCGGCCAAATAGCGGTAGCGCCGCCAGATCAGTTCACTGGCCGCGGTGGCCACCTGCTCGGTCAAAACCCCGAGCAGAACCTGGTCACTGGCCTGCCGGCGAGCCAGCTGCTTGAGATAGTTGTTTCTCTGCTGGAGCAGCTGCCGATACTGGCTGGCGAAATAGAGATATTCCGGGTTGATCTGGCCGAATTCCAGGTCCATGAAGCGCCGGCGCAAAGAAGGGGCCCCCTTCACCAGTTCCAGGTCTTCCGGAGAAAAGAGGATGGCGTTAAGGTGGCCCACATACTTGGAAAGCCGGGCCTGCTCGACCCGGTTGACCCAGGCGCTCTTGCCCTTCTTGCTGATGACGATGCGCAGGTCAAGGTCCAGCTGGCGCTTGTGGACCCGGCCAGCCAGGCTGGCAAAGTCCTGGCCGAAGGCAATCATCTCCCGGTCATTGCTGGTCCGATGGGACCGGCTGAGGGCCAGAAAGTAGATTGCTTCCAGCAGGTTGGTCTTGCCCTGGGCATTTTCACCCAGAAAAACGTTCACGTGCGGGTCAAATTCCAGGTCAAGGGGAGCCAGGTTGCGGAAACCGCTCTGCTTAAACCGGCCCAGGTACATTAAAGCCCCTGAACCAGCTCGTATTCCTTGCCGGCAATGGTCAAGCGGTCACCAGGATAGAGCTTCCTGCCCCGGCGGTCGTCTTCTTCCCCGTTGACTTGGGCTGGATTGTCCTTGAGGTACCACTTGGCCTGCCCGCCCGAGGAAACGATACACTCATCTTTCAAAAATTGACCGAGGGTGATGAATTCACCATTAATCGCAAAAGTTTCGATAGTCTTCACCTTCAACAATGTAAAACTAAAACTAGTATTCCACTTATAAATTATAGTCTTTTTTCCAAGGAAACTCAATCAAGAAGGCCATTTTTAGGGCCTCTGAGCGCTCATTTGCCTATTTAGTATCGTGGTACATAAAGCAAGTATTCTGGGCTAAAAGCCGTAAAAAACGCTTGTATGAAAAAATGGTCGAAAAAAAGCCACTCCGGAGAGTGGCTTTTGTAAATTATTGGCAGTCTGTTTTAGAAAGTTCGGATTGGAGTGATCAGCTGGACGAATTCGATTGACTGGTCATTTGGCACGACCGTGAATGGCCGCAGGCTTTCCGTGAAGTTGATGATGACCGAGTCAGTTACTGAGGCCCGCAGGGCAGCGGCCATGTAGTCCGGGTTGAAGGAAATGGTCAAGTCCCGGCCAGTTAGGCTGCTGAAGCCGACTTCTTCTTCAATCTTCCCTACTTCTGGTGAATTACCGGAAACCAGGACGGTTTGGTCGGCCACGTTCAGCGTCATTTGGACAGCGTTGGTCCGGTTGGCGTGCGTCAAGAGGCTGGCCCGGCTCAAAGTCTGCATCAAGTCAGAAACTCTGAACTGGACGCTGGTCGTTGATTCAGTTGGCAAAAGTCGGTCAACGTCCGGGTAGGCTCCTTCCAAAAGGCGGGTGTAGAAGGACAGGTTTTCAAATTCAAAGCGGATCTGGCTGTCGCCCAGGTAAACCTTGATGTCCTGGTCAGCGTCGCCGATGATCTGAGCCAGTTCCTGCAGGTTCTTGCCCGGGATGATCAGGGACAGGTCTTCGCTTGGGCCGGCTTCAACGTCGACGATTCTTTGGGACAGGCGGTGGGAGTCAGTAGCCACGGCCTTGATCTGCCCGTTCTTGAAGCTGAAGTTGACCCCGGTCAGAGTTGGCCGGCTTTCTTCGGTAGATACGGCGAAAACAGTCTGGGTGATCAATTCCCGCAGGGTCTTGGACGGCAGACTGAAGGAAGTTCCGGCAATTTCCGGCAGGCGCGGGTAGGCGCTGGCATCCAGGCCGTTGATGGTGTAGTCAGCCTTGTCAGAGGTGATCTGGATCTGGTTGCCTTCCTTGACTTCGAAAGTAAATTCCCTGCCCGGCAACTTGCGGACAATTTCGCTGAACAGGTGGGCGGTCACGACAATAGAGCCGGTTGATTCAACCCGCAGGTCATCAGAAACCGGCTGGTTCAATTCAATGGAAATATCGGCATTGCTGCCTGTCATGATCAATTCAGTTTCAGTCAGGTCCAGCTTGATCCCACTCAAAATTGGAATCTGGGCTCTTGAGGAAACTGCCTTTAAAACGGAATTCAAGTCATTGATAAAAAGATTGCGCTGTACAGTAAATTTCATCTGATCCTCCTTGGTTAGTTTGCTGCTCTCTTTATTTAATTATTTATTATATAGATAGTTGTAGTAGTAGGTCCTGTGAATTCTGTTGATAACTAACCGGAAGCCCGGTAATTCGGACTTTTGCCAGTTGAAAAGTTGTGGATAAATCAAGGACTTGTCCACAAGTTATCAACGGACCTATCTTTCCAGCATCTGCCGCAGGTCGGAAACAGCGGACTTGATTTCAGTGTCCGTTTTGATCTGCCGGGCGATTTTGTCGCAGGCATGCATCACGGTCGTGTGGTCCTTACCCCCGAATTCCTGGCCGATTTTCGGCAGGCTGGCGTCGGTGAGCTCGCGGGACAGGTACATGGCAATCTGGCGTGGGATGACGATCTGCCTTACCCGCTTCTTTCCTTTAAGGTCCGGCACTGAGGTCTGGAAGTAGTTGGCCACGACTTCCTGGATCTTGGAAATCTGCAGTCCCCTGCTCTTCTGGACCAGCTTGAGGTCAGCTAAAGCCGACCGGGCTAAGCCAATGTTGATGTCCTGCTTTTGAATGGTGGCCTGGGCCTGGACTTTGACCAGGGCCCCTTCCAGCTCCCGGATATTAGTATCGACCTGACTGGCCACGTAGTCCAGGGTGCTTTCATCGATCTCCAGGCCTTCGGATTCAGCCTTCTTGCGCAGGATGGCGATCCGGGTTTCCAGGTCTGGCGGGGTGATTTCAACCTGCAGTCCCCAGGCAAAACGCGAGACCAGCCGCTCGGACAGGTCGGGAATTTCCGTTGGCAGCCGGTCACTGGTCATGACGATCTGCTTTTGATCATTATAGAGAGTCTCAAAAGTATGGAAGAATTCTTCCTGAATCCCTTCCTTCTTGGCGAAGAACTGGATGTCGTCGACCAAGAGCAGGTCAGCAGTCCGGTATTTCTCCCGGAACTTGTCCTGGGTCTTGTTCTTGATGGAATTGATGAAGTCGTTGACAAAAGTCTCACTTTGAATGTAGACAACCTTGGCATCTGGTCTTTCCGCCAGCATCTGGTGGCCGATCGCCTGCATCAAGTGGGTTTTACCAAGGCCCACGCCCCCGAAGATGAACAAGGGGTTGTAGAAGGTCCCCGGGTTGTCGGCAACCGCCAAAGCGGCCCCGGCAGCCAGTTTGTTGCCCTCGCCTTGAATGAAGTTTTCGAAGGTGTACTTCTCGTTTAAGCGCAGGTCCTTGGTGAATTCCCGGCCCTGCGGCCGGGCTTTCTCGGGCTTGGCCTGCGGCTGGGGCTCCAGCATTCTTTCGCTGCTGGCTGCCGGGCCGTTCTTAACGACGAAAACCGGGTAGATGTCGATTCCCGCGTAGGCATAAGCCGACTGGATCAGGTTAGCGGAGATGTTTTGCTCCCAATACCCCTTTGCCACGGGGGTTTGGACGGAGATTACCAATTCATGGGTGTCCTTGTTGAAGGAGACGGGCTTGGTGTTTTTGAACCAGGCATTATAGGATACTTCGTTAAATTCGGACCGCATTTCAGCGTTGAAGCTATCCCAGAATTTTTCTAAATCGAACAA